>NZ_JAAGWD010000003.1 GCF_010686685.1 Pontibacter burrus
CCATTTATGCCTTTGGCTCTTTTACAGGTACTTTCCTTTTCATGAGCCTGTGATCCCTTCCTGCCAGTAAAGCCTGAAAGCTTCGCCATTTTTAAATTTGAAAATAATCCCTATGACGGATTAACTATTATATAAACCACAACATACGCTTATCTGCACTATAGCTGTAGTAGCAAATCAGTTTGCTTTAGTAACAATATAGAGAAAAATATATAATAATTTCTGTCAGCTATAAGGTGTGTGCTTATTTCTCCTTAGCAGCCTCCACATACTTCCACAGCATTTCGTGAACTTCCTCAATAAACCGAATCAGGCTTTCGGGGCCACCTTCCTGGTGTTTGATGTGTTTTACCTCTTTGCCGGCTTCGTAAAAGTATAAGTGTGTGGCAGGCATGTCAGTCCATTCGGTTTTATAGTAGTTCTGGAGGTTCTTATAGTTCAGTTCAGCTAAGGACTTTTTTAATTTCGACAGTTCCATAGCGGATAGTGTAAAAGTTATAGTGTCGGTAACAGGTGTATACTTAATGGGAATAAACTGCACAGTGCCATTGCTGTAGATCAGGGCTTCGTAGGTAGGGCAGGGGCCATAGCACGGCGACTTTCGGTAAAGCAGGAGGGGCTCTTCGGTAACAGGGGCAGGTGTTGTAACAGCTGCTGTACTTTTACAGGCCAGCAAGCTGACACCCGCTACAGCTATAACTATAGTTGTGAGTGCTTTTATTATGTTAAATGTCTTGCTGCGCATTACAACCAGTTTCTGATTCCTCAACTATAGTTACACCTTCCAGATAATCCGAAGCAGGCCACTTAATTTACTGGTCTGCTCTGGAGGACCCTGTTTCCTGGCGCTACTTGTCTTCCACTTTTTTGAGCTTGCCATCTGCCAGTTCGTAAACCTCCGGGGTACAGTATCGGCACTCGTTATAGTTTAAAGTAGAGTCGGGAGGGTTAACTATAAAAATACGGCTGTTCTCGCTGAACTTGGCGCCTGTGCTGCTCTGCACCATATCAACTACCTTTCCGGACTCGCGGTCAACTATAAAATGGCGCTGGCAGGTTGTACCACAGCCTACCGTAACCACAGTATACTTGCCGGCAAAGTTAATGCCCTGTTTCATGCCCTCGCGTAAGGCAATAACATAATCCCGGGCATTGCGGTGGCTTCGTTCATCTATAGGCGCCAGCTTGCCCCGGAACATGGTGGGCACGTTATAGTTGCCGCTGTTCATGTATTCGTCGGTTGTAATGCGGTAATGATCGTATAGTTCGGCATGTTCTCCGTTGCGCATCAATGCGTTGACAGAATCTCTGCTGAGCTGTTTCTCCAGTTTAGGATGGGTGCTGGCTATACCTTTATCTTCGTCGGAGCCGGAATTGCAGGCTATAGTTGCTGTTGCCAGTAACAGCAGGAGCGGGTATTTCAGGTTCTGGTACATAGTTTTATTATTTGTAGTCCTACATACGATACTGCTGCAAGTATAGTCAAACAAAAAGCCCGTCTGCAAGTGCAGGCGGGCTTTTATGTATAATTTCAGAATTTTATGCTGCTTATTTTTTAGCGCCTTTGTTCTTTTTCTGCTGTTCTTTTTCAGCGGCAACACGCATAGCTTCCTGCATACGCTCTGTAAATGATGGGCCGCCTGTTTTCTTTTTCTCTTTGCGCTTCTCTTTGTTCTCTTCCAGTTTGGCTCGCACTTTACCTTCGTCAACAAAACGGCGGATAATGGCCTGCTGACCGAATGTTACCATGTTGGAAACAAAGTAGTAGAAGCTAAGACCAGCCGGGAACGAGTTCAGTACAAACATGAAGATAACCGGCATCAGGTAACTATAGAACTTCATGGCACCCTGCATCTGCGCGTTCATCTGGTTGTTAGACCAGGTATAAAGAATAGTAGAAGCCGTCATCAGCAAGGTAAACATACTTACGTGGTCGCCATAGAACGGAATTGTGAATGGCAGTTTTGCAAATACATCGTACGTAGAAAGGTCGTTTGCCCACAGGAATGGCTCCTGACGCAGCTCAATCGAGTTCGGGAAGAAGTTGAACATCGCAAACAGGATAGGCAACTGCAGTAGCATCGGGATACAGCCGCTCAAAGGGTTCACCCCCATTTCGTTGTAGAGCTTCATGGTCTCCATCTGCGTTTTCTGCATGTCGCCGTCGTTGCGTTCTTTAATGGTATCAATCTCAGGCTTCAGCACCTTCATTTTCGCCATGCTCAGGTACGACTTGTAAGTAAGCGGCAACAGGATGGTTTTGATGTAAAGCACCAGCAGGATGATGATGATACCATAGTTGCCGATGTAGTTCTCCAGGAAGTCGAAAGCCGGGATGATGAGCCACTTGTTTACCCACGAGAAAATGCCCCAGCCCAGGTCTACGTTCTTTTCAAAATCATCGCCAATGTGCTTCAGAATCTTATAGTCGTTCGGGCCGAAGTAGTAAGAAAATTCAGCTCTTCCGTTTAGTACATCTTTTGCAGGAATAAGCGCCTGCGATACCAGCGTTTTAACTATAGTTGTATCAGCAGGATCTACAGACGACTCTAATTTGGCGCCGGCAAAACTATCTTCGGCAATAATACCAGCAGTAAAGAAGTTCTGCTTGTTCGAGATCCATTTAACCGGTTCGTTCAGCTCCATCTGCTCTTTGCTTTCCGAAACAGACAGGTGGTCATAACCATCTTCAACAGTAGCAAAGTTTATAGTTGTTTTGGCACGGTTCTGCTTTAAATCGCGCTCCAGCTGCTTAATATGGTCGGTCCAGGTAAAGATCAGATTCTGGCTGTTAACCTGGTTCTGTAAACCATGGAAGTTAAGCGCATATCCTACCTGAAACGATTCGTCGTACAGTGTATATTCCTGTTCAATGTACTGGCCATTGCCAACCTCGGCACGGAACGTAATTACCTGTGTGCTTACATCTTTATCTGTACCTTTTATGATATCAGAAGCAGTGAAATACAGATCCGACAGTTTTATAGTTTTACCATCGTTGGTGGTAAAGGCTATATCTGTTTTATTGCTTTCCTTATCGAAAAGAATAAGTGGTTCGCCCTGGTGGGTTTTATAGTTCTTCAGTAATACCTCTTCTACCTGCCCGCCTTTAGAGTTGATCGTAACACGGATGTTCTGGTTCTCCAGGGTGCTGTTGCTGGCCGTTCCGGTTGCAGCATTGGCAAACGAACCAAGGGTGGCGGCACGCTGTACCTGAGCAAGCGAGTCGTTGGCTGCATCAGCAGGTGTAGGTGTCTGTTGTACATTGGCTACCTGCTCTGTTGCCTGCCTGGTAGGGGTCTGCTCACCCGTTCCTGCAAAAAAGAACGAGTAAGCCAGCAGCAGGATGGCAATCAGTCCGAAGCCAATAGCTTGATTTCTATCCATTTAATAAAGTGTAAATTGTTATTGGTGTTATTTGTTTCGTGTATAGTTCATAGCTGCCTTCACAAATTTAGTGAAAAGCGGGTGCGGGTTAAGCACCGTGCTCTTAAGTTCCGGGTGATACTGAGCAGCCACAAACCACGGATGGTTCTGTAACTCAATGATCTCTACAAGCCCTGTTTCGGGGTTTATACCGGTTGCCAGCATACCAGCTTCCTCAAAAGCGGCAATATACGTATTATTAAATTCGTAGCGGTGACGGTGACGTTCCGAAATTTTAGACTTCCCGTAAATAGAATAAGCTTTTGAGCCTTTTTTAAGTTCACAGGCGTAAGCGCCTAAACGCATTGTACCGCCTTTTTGCGTAATTTCTTTCTGCCCTTCCATCAGGTCGATGATCGGGTGTGGCGTATCGGCATCCATTTCTGTTGAGTTGGCACCTTCCAGCCCCAGCACGTTACGGGCAAACTCTACGGCAGCGCATTGCATTCCCAGGCAAATGCCAAAGAATGGGATGTTGTTTTCGCGGGCATAACGGATGGCTTCCATCTTGCCTTTAAAACCACGCTCGCCAAAGCCAGGTGCTACCAGTATGCCATCCAGGCCTGCCAGTGTTGCCGCCACGTTCTCATCGCTCAGGTTCTCCGACTGGAACCACTTCAGGTTTACCTTGCACTCGTTGGCAGCGCCAGCATGTACAAAGGCCTCAACTATAGATTTGTAAGCATCGTGCAGCTCTACGTACTTGCCTACCAGGCCAATATTTACTTCAGATGTAGGGTTTTTCAGGCGACCCAGGAATTCTTTCCAGCGATCCAGTTCCGGATCGGCGCGGTGCGGCAGCTTCAGTTTGCTGATCACACGCTCATCCAGTTTCTCTTTGCGCATCATCAACGGCACATCGTAGATCGTTTCCGCATCCAAAGACTCAATTACAGAGTTCTGCTTTACGTTACAGAAAAGGGCGATTTTCTTTCGCAGGTCCATGGGAACATGGTGCTCGGAGCGGCAAACCAGAATATCAGGCTGCACACCGGCTTCGGAAAGGTCGCGAACAGAGTGCTGGGTTGGTTTTGTCTTAAGCTCGCCGGCAGCTTTCAGGTAAGGTACCAGCGTCAGGTGTATCACGCAGGTTTCGTTCACGCCCAGTTCCCAGCGCAGTTGGCGAACCGCCTCAATAAACGGCAACGACTCAATATCGCCAACACAGCCACCGATCTCGGTAATTACGATATCATATTCGCCGGTCTGGCCCAGCAACAGCATGCGGCGCTTAATTTCGTCGGTGATATGCGGAATTACCTGTACTGTTTTGCCCAGGTATGCGCCTTCGCGCTCCTGCATAATCACGTTATAATAAATGCGGCCTGTAGTTACATTGTTAGCCTGAGAGGTAGCCACGTTCAGGAAGCGTTCGTAGTGGCCCAGGTCCAGGTCGGTTTCGGCGCCGTCTTCTGTTACATAGCATTCGCCATGCTCATAAGGGTTCAGGGTGCCCGGATCTATATTAATGTAGGGATCAAATTTCTGGATGGTTACAGAGAACCCTCTTGCCTGCAGCAACTTAGCGAGTGAAGCGGAAATGATGCCTTTACCAAGGGAGGATGTTACACCACCGGTAACAAAAATATATTTAGTAGCCATAAGTTAGGTTTAACTGTATGGGCTGCAAAGTTACATCTTTTATTTGATTATCCGGCACCGAACCGGAGAGTTAAGTATCCTCTAACGCGAAAATTAATTAGCCCCTGTGTATAGAGAAGCAGATAAAGCGTAGTTGTAAGTAGAGTTAGTTATTGTACTATACTGATTGAAGTATGTGCTTAATTTTAGAGCTGGCTGTTTTCGGAGTCGCAGTTTTGGGGTATAGGTTACCTCAAAAGTATAAGCTTATAGTTTATCATTTGTCATTTCGAGCATCGGGAGAAGTCTAGTACAAACTATAGTTGCCTCTTTGTCATGTCGAGCGTAGTCGAGACAACTTATTTGTTCTATAGCTAACCATAGCTACTACTCTACACAAGCAGCTCGTACTATAGTTGCTTTTCATCCTAGGAGCTTTACTCACCTACAGTGCTATAGTTGCTTTGGTGCGCTCACGGCCGCGGGGCCCCGTCTTTGGGCATCGCGCTGCTGCCTTCTTGCTACCCTCGCTGCGCTCGTGTTGCCTGACGGCACCGGAACCTCTCGAGGCGCTCAACCCAAAGACTGTGATCCTTCGATAGCTAATCTATAGTTTGTTAGGTGGCTATAGTTGCATAGGTTTTTCCGTGGTGGTAGTTCCTTAGGGACAGGCTGCGCCTGCCTGTTCGTGATCTGTACCTATAGAACTATAGCTCACACTATTGCAACAGTAGAATTCCCCTCTCCGGAGAGGCAGGGGTGGGTTAAAACAAACCATAGAACTATAACCGTGACTATAGCAGTAGGCAGTAAGTCCCCCTTTGAAGGGGGTAGGGGGATGACTAACAGTAACTAAAGTACAATGTCTCAAACTATAGCTACAGCAGCAATTGTCCCCTCGAGGGGACTACAGGGGTGTAAAGACGGCAACTATAAAACTATAACCTTAACTAATAAAAGCAGAAAAGCTCCCCTCCTTAGCTAAGGAGGGGCAGGGGTGGTTGGACAAACATCAACTATAGAATCATGACAACAAATTATTTCATACAACCCAATCCCAAAATCCATAAAATCCCCATTAATCACCGGCCCACTAGCTTAAAACAGCCCGAGTTGCTTACCTTTGCTGGTGCAGAAGTGGCTGTAATTGTATGGTTTAATACTTCTCCCGGCCATGTATTTCTGCTTACTCACCCGGAAAAGCTTGGCTATAGTTTCGGCAAAAACACCTTCTCCGCTCATGCGTGTGCCAAACCGACTGTCGTTTAGCTGGCCGCCATGGCACTGCGCAATCTGGTTAAGTACTTTTTGTGCCCTGTCAGGGAAGGCTTGTGTTATCCAGTCTTCGAAAATCGGGCCGATTTCGCCGTTTAACCGAACGATCGTATAAGCCGCATTTTGTGCACCGGCTTCAGCAGCTTTCTTAATAATCTGAGGAATTTCAGAATCGTTCAGGCCGGGTATAATAGGGGCTACCATTACATTTACGGGTAAGCCGGCTGCGTTTAACTGCCTCACTACTTCCAGGCGCCTGGCTCCGGTTGCAGTTCGTGGTTCCAGTTTCTGACGCAGTTTTTCGTCCAGCGTGGTGATGCTGATGTTCACGTGAACCAGGGCCAGTTCGTTAAGTTCTGTAAGCAAATCCAGATCCCGGAGGATGAGGGCATTTTTGGTGATGATGCTGACCGGGTGTTTGTATCTCAGCAGAATTTCGAGCAGGCGTCTGGTAAGTTTCTTTTTTGCTTCAATGGGTTGGTAGCAGTCCGTGTTGCCGGAAAGCATAATGGGCATGACCTGCCAGTTTCTGCTTTCGAGTTGCTGCACCAGCAGTTCCGGTGCATTCTCTTTTACGATGATCTTGCGTTCAAAGTCCAGGCCGGCACCGTAGCCCCAGTATTGGTGCGAATTGCGGGCATAACAATACACACAGCCATGTTCACAACCCTGATACGGGTTCAGCGAGTAACCATTGCCCAGATCCGGACTCTGGATTTTATTAACTATAGTTTTAGGATGCGCCTGTATAAAGTCAGTCTTCAGGTCGGACAGCATTTGCTCATCCAGGCCTTCTACATGCTCTGTTACATACTCCTGTTTCAGGTATTTGTTGGCAGGGTTAAACTGTGCGCCGCGCCCTTTCAGAAAATCATCAGCTTTCATTTTGCTAATATAATTAGAAATGCTAAATATATTAGCTGTTTGTATTCTGTTTTTTTATGAAATCTGATAAACTATAGTTTCTTTATTAAGCAGAAAACTATAGTTCAAACAAAAAGCACCGGCTCATGAGAACCGGTGCTTTAAAACTAATCTTTCTATCTATTTAACGAATCATCCTTTTGGATTCAGGATGTTATCAATGCGGACTAATGCGTCCTGCAGGTGATATTTCGTCAGCGTGTCGTTGGTTTTGGCAATCGACGCTTTAATCTGGTTACGCAGTGTATTCAACTCGCCACGTACAACCGGACGAATATCAGACTGCCCCACATTTACCTGCGTACCCATTCTGAAACGGCCTGCTGCAGATGCTGCACTTTGCTCCTCATCTTTCATCAGGTATTCCATGCGCTCAAGGTAGCCTCGCTGCAGGTTTCTGCGGTATGTATCAATCGATTTACCAGTTGCGATCTCAGACCAAACACCTTTGCGCAGGTCAGACATCATATCTGTAAGCGTATAAGTCTTGTTGCCAAGCGATGCCTGTGCTTCAATCAGACGGGCCATTCTACCTGGGTCAAGCAGGCTGTTCACGATGCCAACCTGTGCTGTACGCACACGCTCAACAGCACCCGCCGATTCGATCTTACGCAGGATGTCGTCGTTCAGCATCCAGGTAGGAGTAGCCAGACCCTGGTCGTTTAAGAACTTCATGGCACGCTGCTGCTTTTCTTTGGCAACTGGCTCGTACACGTTACCTGCCTGGTCGTAGGTCTTATAGTTTTCGTAAACACCACCTACGTTAGCTGTCACGTGGCCCATGTAGCGGTTCCACTGGCCCAGCACCTGTAAGTACATTTCCTGCAGGTCGTCGTAGTTCTTGTTGTCTTCAGCCGTCCACTTAATCAGGTTCGGCATCACGCGCTTCAGGTTGGCAATACCATAAGTGCTGGCCAGCATGGCATCGTCGCCCAGGTCTTCTGTCTGCGAAGACGGGTCAATTGTGCCAAACTGCTGACGACCAAAGCGGTACATCGGATCATTTTCCTTCTCTTTAATCCAGGCGTTCAGCTTTTCTTTGTTGTCGTAGCCATTCTTCTCAGGGAAGTAAGTATAACCCCACTTAACAGAATACTTGTCGTACACACCGATGGCCGGCATCAAAGACACTCCTTTATCTTCAGGCTGGGCTATGTAGTTAAAACGAGCGTAGTCCATGATAGACGGAGCTGTACCCATTTTCTTGGTAAACTCCGGGTCACGCAGTTTTTCTACCGGGTAAGCAGCGCTCGAACCCATGTTGTGCGGTAAACCAAGGGTATGGCCAACTTCGTGTGCCGATACGAAACGGATCAGCTCACCCATTACCTCATCAGAGAACTGTACGCTGCGGGCATCCGGGTTAACAGCAGCTGTCTGGATAAAGTACCAGTTGCGCAGCAGGCTCATTACGTTATGGTACCAGCCAATGTGGCTTTCCAGGATCTCGCCTGAACGTGGGTCGTGTACGTTTGGACCGTAAGCGTTCTGCGTTTCTGAAGAGAAGTAGCGGATAACAGAATAACGCGCATCTTCTGTGCTGAACTCCGGATCTTCCTCAAAGCTAGGCGGATCTTTGGCAATGATGGCATTTTTGAAACCGGCGGCTTCAAATGCTTTCTGCCAGTCTTCCACACCTTGCTTCAGGTATTTGCGCCACTTCATAGGGGTGGCAGGGTCAATGTAATAAACTATAGGTTTTACCGGCTCTACCAGTTCGCCGCGGGCATAAGCTTCCTTATCTTTAGGCTCCAGTTTCCAGCGTACAATGTAGCGGCGCTTGGCAGCACGTTGCTCGTCTGTACCATAGTCTGTCTGCGAAATAGTGAAGTAACCTACACGTTGATCAAAAACACGTGCCGGCATCGGAACCTTAGGAAGCAACAGCATAGAGTGGTTCAGCTCCAGGGAAATTGTTCCTGTGTTTGCTTTTGATGGCGCGCTTGTCGCTTCGTAGGTCATAAGCGAGCGGGCCTCGACGTTGGTCGGGTAGCTGCGGATGCTCTCTATAAGGGAACGCTTGTCATCAAGGCGTCTTACTTTGTACTGGTCTCTGCTACGCTGCGTCAGGCCAAGAGCAGGCACATCTTTCGAGAAGAAATCAGTTACTTCAACTACAGATGCCCCATTGTTAAATGCCTTAATGTCGAAAGCCTGAATAACAGGAGCCAGGTTGGAGTTTTGTACCGAGTGGTAAATTTCCAGCGAATCGGCTGCTACGTTTTCGTAAGAAACTACGCGCAGTAAAATACGATTGCCTTTTTTCTCCCAGCGTAGTACCTGACGGTTAAGTTCCTCACCGCCGTAACCAATGTTGGTTGCAGTTTTGGCAATACGGCTTACCATCAGCATGTCGCGGCCTAAAAGTGAGTCTGGTATCTCGTAAAAGTACTTCTCATCAATACGATGTACTTTAAACAGACCATCATCAGAAACAGCTTTGTCGGTGATTACCTGGTTGTAAGGTTTAGGCTGGTTGTCGTCCCTTTTAGGAGCCTGTGCCTGTGGGGCAACTACCTCCTGTTTGGCGTTCTTTTTCTTTTTGCTCTTTTGGGCGAAGGCTGGCGGCGCTATAGTTGCACCCGCTAACAATAAAGCCACCACCGGAGCAAATCGTAGATTTTTACTCATGTGTTGTAATTAGGTTGGTTAGAATAGGTTAGTAGCTCAGGAGCTCTGTTTTCTTAAAGATAGGAATTTCTAAAAGAAGGGCAATAGTACCTGTGGCTCTTGTTAAGACTAATGTCTGGCGCAATGGTTTAATAGCGCTGGATTTTTATAGTTTGATTTGGGTTTAAATTGATGAAGTTTGATGAGGTGAAGTATGGTTGATGCTATAGTTATAGTTTACTATAGTGCTTAGTTAGTATTGTCATCCTGAGCATTCTTGAGACGAGAGTCGAAAAGAGCCAGCGCAGCTGTGAAGGATCTTATTTGTCCTATAGTTGCCTTTGCCTGCTGCTGGAATCAAGCCGTTTCTTCTATAGTTACCTCTTATCCTGGGAGCTCTATTAGCCTATAGTGTTATAGTTGCTTTGGTGCGCTCACGGCCGCGAGGCCCCGTCTTTGGGTATCGCGCTGCTGCCTTTTTGCTACCCTCGCTGTGCTCGTGTTGCCTGCGGCACCACAATAAGTCAAAGGCGCTCAACCCAAAGACTGAAATCGCTCGATAGTTTATGCTATAGTTTAATGAATGGCTATAGTTGCATCGCCTTTTCGTGGTTGTAGTTCCTTGTGGTTGTAGTTCCTTAGGGTCAGGCTGCGCCTGCCTGCTCGTGGTCTTTAACTATAGAGTTATAAAACTTTGGCGAAGGCAGAAAGTCCCCCTTTGAAGGGGGTAGGGGGATGACCAGCAACTATAGAACTATAACCTAGAATGATCGCAACAGCAGAATTCCCCTCTTGGGAGGGGTAGGGGTGGGTTAAAATGCTAACTATAAAACTATAGCTCTAACTCTAACTATAGCAGTAGCTAAAGAAATTCTCCGCCTCAGACAAGGGGATAAAGAGGTGGTTGGACCAAGGCAACTATAAAACTGTAGACTCAACATTAGCGAACAGCTTCAATCCATCAAATCCCACTTAATCCGCGGTTCAGACAAATCAACTCAAAACTCCAGTGTAAACTGGTAGCCTTCCTGAAGGCGGTCGTGCTGGTAGAGGAGGGAGCTGGCAGAAATGCCGAGCAGGCGTACCGGGTATTGTGGGAGTTGTGGGGTGCGCAGCAGGTCGCGGGCGACTGTGAAAATGGCATCGGCAGAGCTGATTTCACTTACAAAGGTTTTGCTGCGGGTGTTCAGGGTAAAATCGAAATATTTTATTTTCAGGGTAATGGTGCGGGCGGTTGCTTTCAGGCGCTCCATGTCATGGGCTACTTCTTTTGCCAGGTATTCCAGCTGCACCAGCATAGCTTCTTCTTCGGCCAGGTCAGTTTCGAAGGTGCGCTCAGAACCTATAGATTTGCGGATGCGATGGGGTTGCACCTCACGGTCGTCCTGGGCCCGGGCAATGCGGTAATAATAGCGGCCCACCTTTCCGAAGTGGCGTACAAGTTCTTCTTCGGAGCGCTCGCGCAGGTCGGCCCCGGTCAGTATGCCCATGCTCTGCATTTTGGTGGCAGTTACTTTGCCAATGCCATAAAACTTGCCGATCTCAAGTGCTGCCACCACTTCTTCGGCCTTGTCAGGGGTAATGAGCGTGTACCCGTTTGGTTTGTTCATGTCCGACGCAATCTTGGCCAGAAACTTACTGAAAGAAACACCTGCCGAAGCAGTTAGGCCAGTTTCTTCAAAAATACGCTGTCTGATCTGGTTGGCGATGATAGTGGCAGATGGCATCCCGATCTTGTTTTCGGTCACATCTAGGTATGCTTCGTCTAGAGAAAGAGGCTCCACCAGGTCGGTATAACTATAGAATATCTCCCTGATTTGCCTGGAAACAGCACTGTATACATCAAAGCGGGCTTTTACAAAAATAAGGTGCGGGCACCGCTGTGCCGCAATCTTGGACGACAGAGCAGAATGTACACCATATTTGCGGGCTTCGTAGCTGGCTGCCGCTACCACACCACGCGCCCTGGAGCCACCTACCGCTACAGGCTTACCGCGCAGCTCCGGGTTGTCACGCTGCTCCACCGACGCAAAAAAAGCGTCCATATCGATGTGGATGATCTTACGGATGGGCTGGCTCAAATTATAGACTTTACCTGGTGTGGAACTGCAAATTTAAGCATTACTGAACTATAAAATGTCAGGCGGCAAGCTACTTTAAGCCAACAACATGCGCTTAAATACCTACTTATGATGAATTGGAATCAGTTTATAACAAAATATATAAAATGAAGTACTATATAGGGCAATAATCTTCCTCTACCGTTACAGCCATTTCCGGTTGTATGTCTCTGTTTTGCCCGGCAGATACGATAGCACCATTATCTTTTAACCCTCTTAATCATTGCTATGAAACAACTTTTACCCTGTAAGTACTTCTTACCAAAATCAACTAAAGCTAAGCCAATACCCTGCAACTATAGTTTCCTGTACTGTGTGTTGCCGGCTTTTTTTATGTTCTTTCTGGCTGCTGCTCCGGCAAGTGCGCAGCTTACCAAGGTCTGGGAAACACCGCCGTTTAAACATAGTTCTGGTTCAGGCAACTCATTTGTAGAACAGGAAGTGGATGGGGCAGGTAACCTGATCATTCTCGGTTCTGGCTTAACCCTCTATAAGTACGATGCTACCGGCAGGCAGCTGTGGGTAAATAAGTATGAGGTACTAGGAAATACGCCCACGAATGCCGGCTTATGGCTGGATAAGGCAGATAACAGCTATGTGCTATGGGGAAACGTGCTCGTAAAGTATGGACCAACCGGAAATCTGATCTGGACCAAAACATTTGATAGCTCACAAGGCGGCGTGGAAAGTGTTTCTGCGATGACGATGGATGCGGAAGGTAATATCTACGTGACCGGCAGAGTGGATAATGGCGGTACGGCTGTGTTGGGTGCTCAAAAATTATCACCTGCAGGGGCAGTGCTCTGGACAAGTAAAGTAACGGGGTTAGATGTCGGGCAGGTAATTGAGGTTGACGATAAGGGAGGGGTGTATGTGCTTACTTCCGCAACTAATCTGGTTCCTGGCAATGAGAGTATTATCCTGTTTAAATTTAATTCTACCACGGGCGCTGAAGAAATGCAGCAATTCTACAATACGCCACGGTTCCCATCATATTACGAAACTCCCAGAAAACTTCTTATCTCAAAGGCTGGTGAAATTTATGCTTTTGTAGATATGGTACGGGGGAATAATGAAGCAAGACAGCTTTTCCTCTATAAAGCCACTGTAAACGGGACGCTGATCTATAAGAAAGGGTTAGGAAAAACCGAAGAAGCTACGCTCTTGGATGCCGTATTTGCTGCTAACGAAGACATTATTGTATTAGGCCGCCTGCTGAAATACCGCACCACCTGGGACCACTTTATGACGCGTATTACGCCGAATGCAGATCATATTTGGTACCACACCTTTAATGTATACGAAGCTGATAACATGGTCAGGTATTTCTCGCCGGCAGCAGAAGGATTCTCAGTTAAATCAGATGGAAGTATAGCCATTGCGGGTAGTTATTCTTATCTCAGAATCGTGCCTTTCTCTGCGCCCGAGTCTTTCACAGAATATCCAAAATTGATCGTGGCTACTTTTAATAAAGACGGTGTGGAAACCTGGCGACAGGTGATGGAACACCATACCAGGCGGGATGGTATTGCAGGGGTGAGCTACCTAAACGACAAGAGCTTCTATGTTACAGGAGCCATCAGTAACATGCCAGACTTTTATACTCCGGTAAACCTGGTGGCCATGAAATTCGCAGACTGTTCCGGCTTTACAGCCAGTGCCGGCACAGACAAACAGATTTGCGCAGGTGGAAATGTACAGCTGCAAGCTTCGGGTGGTACGACCTATAGTTGGGCACCGGCGACAGGGCTCTCTGCTACAAATGTGGCTAATCCAGTAGCATCTCCAGCGCAGACTACAACTTACACGGTTACAGTAACCAATGCTGATGGCTGCACTGCTACAGACCAGGTGGTGGTAACCGTTAACCCAACTCCAACAGCTAAAATTACAGCTGGTGGCGCTACTACTTTCTGTACCGGTGGCTCGGTGGTTTTAACTGCCGATACTGGTACTGGCTATAGTTACCAGTGGCTACGCAACGGCAGTGCTATTAATGGCGCAACAGCAGTTAACTACACTGCTACAACGGCCGGCAACTATAGTGTAGTGGTTAATGCTGGCAACTGTAGTGCTACCTCAGCAAGTGTAGCAGTAAATGTAACAACTGGCGTAACGGCATCTGCCGGGGAAGATCAGACGATCTGTGCAGGAGGCAGTGTGCAGTTGCAGGCATCAGGCGGAACAACGTATTCCTGGTCTCCGGCTACTGGCTTATCAGCAACTAATGTGGCAACCCCGATGGCATCGCCAGCACAAACCACCACCTACACGGTAACAGTAAGCAATGGAAGCGGCTGTACCGCAACCGACCAGGTAACTGTAACCATTAACGCTGCACCAACGGCAACGATAACAGCTAGCGGCGCTACTACTTTCTGCGATGGTGGTTCCGTTACATTAACTGCCAATGCCGGCTCTGGCTATAGTTATCAATGGCTGAAGGATGGCAACCCGATCAACAACGCTACTGCAAGAACCTTTACAACAGCGGCAGCAGGAGACTTTTCTGTTCGCGTTACAAATAGTAGCGGATGTACGACTAGTTCAGCAGTAACCAAAGTAACGGTAACTACGCCACCAACTGTAATTGCCGGTCAGGACCAGAGTGTTTGTGTAAATGCTACGGCCTTAACTTTAACCGGCTTTAGCCCGGCAGGAGGTACCTGGTCGGGGCCTGGTGTGAGCGCCAACGGTTTGTTTAACCCGACAACAGCGGGAGTAGGATCACATACCTTAACTTACACTGTAAACCAGAACAGCTGTACTGTAAGCGCAACCAAAGTCATAACTGTAACGCCTGGCGTGGCAAGTTCGGCGGGCAGCATTTCGGGGGATGCTGCGGTTTGTGCAGGTGCAACTAACCTAACCTATAGTATACCAGCCGTAAGCGGCGCTACCAACTATACCTGGACGGTACCAAACGGCTTTACTATAACCAGCGGACAAGGGACAGGAACTATAACCGTGACGGCAGGTAATACAAGTGGCAGCATTTCAGTAAGAGCACAAAACGGGTGCGGTAGCTCCGATCCGTCAACTATAGCTGTAAATGTTTCGGCTATTCCGACAGCCAGCATCACGACTGGTGGCAGCACCTCGCTTTGCACCGGCGGTTCGGTTACGCTCACAGCCAATGCGGGCACAGGCTATAGTTACCAGTGGCTGCGCAATGGCAGCGCCATCAGCAATGCAACGGGCAATACCTATACAGTCAATTCCGCCGGCGATTATGCCATAGTGGTGCGCAATGCAGGAGGCTGTTCGGCTACATCTACTGCCGTGAGGGTAACTATGGCTGCAGGCGTATCCGCATCGGCCGGAGAAGATAAATCCATTTGTGCGGGAGGCAGTGTGCAGCTGCAGGCGACTGGAGGAACAACGTACACCTGGTCGCCGGCTACAGGCTTATCGGCTGCCAATGTATCCAATCCAACGGCATCCCCAACCCAGACTACAACTTACACGGTAACCGTTATAAGTGCTAACGGCTGTATAGCTACAGATCAGGTTACTGTTACCGTTAACCAGGCACCTTCCGCAACTATAACTGCCAGTGGCGCTACCAGCTTCTGCGAAGGCGGCTCTGTAACCTTGTCGGCAACTACCGGCGCAAACTATAGCTACCAGTGGCAGCGTAACGGCGCAACTATAGCGGGAGCTACGGCAGCGACTTACAACGCCACCACCAACGGAAACTATAGTGTAATCATCAGCAACGGAAACTGCGCGGCTACGGCCACACCGCTAGCTGTTAACGTTACCAGCAACATCAGCAACAACACCATTGCATCCGGCAACCAGACCATGTGTGCAGGAGCGGCAGCCGCTGAACTGCGCGGCACTGTGCCTTCAGGCGGAAGCGGAACCTACACTTACCAGTGGCAACAAAGTGCCAGCGGCGGCAACTATACAAACATACAGGGTGCCACTTCGAAGAACTATAGCCCGGGTAACCTGAGTGCCTCTGCCTGGTTCAGAAGAGTTGTTTCAGCGGGTGGTTGCAGCAACACAAGCGAAGCCGTCAGAGTTACAGTTAATCCGGTGCCAGTGGTAACGTTGGGTACGTTCAGTAAAGTCTGTACCCAGGACGAAGCACTTACCCTGACCAATGGCCAGCCAACGGGCGGTACCTACAGTGGTCCGGGCGTTGAGAATGGCATCTTTAACCCGGCAACAGCTGGCCCCGGCACACACACCATTACCTATACTTACGCTGAGGGCGGCAACTGTTCAGTATCAGCCACACAAACTATAGTTGTGGAAGAATGTGTAACCGGCGTGGAAGACGAAGAGCCACCACACAAATTTGTCATGTTCCCGAACCCGGCGAAAGACAACCTGTACCTAGAAGTTGACCTGCCGCAGCGCACCGATGTAAGTATTCGCCTTGTAGATGCCCGTGGCCGCGTGATTCTGAAACAGGACTATACCGGTAAAGCAGGAGCCTTTACAGAAACCCTGAAACTCGGCGAAATGGCCAAGGGCTTATACATACTGCAGCTCACAACCAAAGATGGGATGTACTCCAGAAGGGTAGTGCTGTGGTAAACTATAGTTGTACACGCAAAGGCCGTGGTTACGTATAGGTTTACTTTGGATGCAGTTAAAAGGCAGATGCTATGAGCGAAAAAGTATGGTTTATAACGGGTGTGTCCGGTGGTTTTGGGCGTGCGCTGGCCGAGCAGGCAGCCAAACGCGGCGACAAAGTGATTGGCACTGTGCGGCAGCACCGGCAGCTCGAAGAGTTTAACGCCATCAGGCCAGGCAGCACGTTTGCTTACCTAATGGATGTGACCAATGCCGATGGCGTAAAGGCAACTATAGATGCGGCCATAAAACACCTGGGCCGGATAGATGTGCTGGTAAACAATGCGGGTTTTGGCCTGCTCGGCTCCGTAGAAGAAGCAACTATGGCCGACTTCAGGGAGGTGATGGAGGCCAACTTCTTCGGGGCGAAACTATAAAACCTTAAGCTATGAAAGTATTATTTGTTTTAACCTCACACGATAAACTTGGCGATACAGGCAAGAAGACCGGATTCTGGATTGAAGAGTTCGCCGCACCATACTATACGCTTGCCGACGAAGGCGTTGAAATTGACCTGGCATCCCCGAAAGGCGGACAACCACCCATCGACCCAAAAAGTACAGAGCCCGATGCACAAACCGAGGCAACCAAACGTTTTTACGAAGACGAAGACCTGCAGCATAAACTCTCCAAAACCAAAAAACTGAGCGAGATTAAAGCCCAGGATTACGATGCCGTGTTTTATCCCGGTGGCCATGGACCGCTTTGGGATCTGGCAAATGACCAGGATTCCATCAGGCTGATTGAAGCGTTTTACAATGCTAAAAAGCCTGTCGCAGCTGTTTGTCATGGTCCTGCCGTGTTGGCCCAGGCCAGATCTGAAGATGGCAGGCCACTGGTACAAGGCAAGAAAGTAGCAGGCTTTACTAATACCGAAGAGGAGGCCGTGCAGCTTACCAATGTAGTGCCTTTTCTGGTAGAAGACAGACTGAAAGAACTGGGAGGAAACTATAGCAAAGTTGGTGACTGGCAACCACACGTTGTTACCGATGGATTACTGATTACAGGCCAGAACCCTGCTTCTTCGGAGCCCGCTGCCGAGGCCCTGTTAAAGCTGCTGCAGAAACAAAAGAGCAATGCTTGAAATTAAATGCTCAAACTATAGATTTATAATGCAACTGGGCGACAGGCTGGTTTTTACAGAATGATAGCATTGTAAGCGCCCATCTAAACAAAATGTGTAGTTTTATGTCCTTACAAAGAGCATCAGCTATCGCTACATGACAAGAAAAATCAAGAAAAAGCATAAAGCAGTGCATGCCCCGATGGGTGACCTGGTTACCTATCGGGCGCTGCCTACAAATTCTGTTGACTACATAGATCCGTTCCTGTTCCTGAATCACCATGGACCGCAGGTTTACAAGCCAAACAACTATGGACTGCCTTTCGGGCCGCACCCGCACCGTGGTTTCGAAACCTTAACTTTTATACTGGATGGCGACATTATGCACCAGGATACAGGCGGAGGAAAAGATGTGATTGAGGCTGGTGGTGTACAATGGATGACCGCCGGCTCAGGCCTGATCCATGCCGAAGTGTCATCAGATAAATTTAAGAAAGAAGGAGGCCCGCTGGAGATTCTGCAACTATGGTTTAACCTGCCCGCCAAACATAAAATGGCAAAGCCAAACTATATCGGTTTGCAGCAAGATGCCATACCATCTGTGGAAGAGAATAATGGCAAAGTAAAAGTGAATGTGATTTCAGGAAACTGGCGCGAAACCAAGGGGCCAATTCCCTCTGTCAGCGATATACACATGGCAAGCATAGAACTCAAAGCCGGTGGCCGTTTTACGACAACTATAGCTGCTGACCGCAATATTTTCTTTTATGTGGTGCGCGGTTTTGTAAACGTAAACGGCGAAAGAGCAGAAAAGCTAAACCTGGTTGAGTTTGCCAACGAAGGAGAAGAACTGACGGTTGAAGCCTTGGAAGACAGCTATATCCTGCTCGGACATGCACAGCCATTTAACGAGCCGGTAGTATCACACGGGCCATTTGTGATGAACACCGAAGAGGAAATCCACCAGGCGTTCCGGGATTACCAACAAGGCAAAATGGGAGTGTGGGAATAGAATTATGAATTATGAATTCATTTTCTTGATCAACTATAGTTCATATAGCATGTTATAAAATTCAGACCTTATAACTTCCTAACTCTTAAACCCTCTAACTCCAAAACTCTTAAACTAAAAAGGTGTGGCTTAAACCACACCTTTTTTATTATCTGCCTCGTTTCGGACCTGATGTGCTTTTGCGTGTTGCAGCACTGCTTCTGTTGCCAGTTGGTTTGGTTGTCCGGCTGCTGCCGCGGGTACCTTTGGCGCTGGATGCACCACCTTTTTTAGGTCCGCTTTCTTTTGGTTTGCTCTTGCCGATGCGTGGCGTACTGCCAACTTTGGCTACTTTAATACCAGTGCTTTGTTTTGCACCATCTTTCTTGCCGGCACGGTCAGAACTATAGTTGGAGCCGCGTTCTCTGCTGCTTTCTGTTCTTGCAACTTTGCTATCGACTATGTTACGCAGATGTTGGACCTCGGTGCCGTTTAGCGTGCGCCAGTGCCCGCTTGCCAGTTTTGCCAGCGTAATGTTCTCGATGCGGATGCGCTGCAGGTGTACTACCTTATAGCCCAGGTTCTCGCACAGCATTTTCAGGTTATGGTTGGTGCCAGGAGTAAGTACAATCCTGAATCGGGTAGAGGCTTCTTTCGAGATAAAGGTCTTCTGTAGTTTTTCACCTTTCTCGTCTTCGCCGCCGCCAATCAGCTTGGCTATAAACTCCGGCGAGATGATCTTGTCTACGGTTACAATGTATTCTTTCTCAAAGCGGTTGTCGAGGCGGGTAATTTTGCGCACCAGTTCTGTGTCGTTGCTCAGGATTACAAGCCCTTCGTGATCGCGCTCCATGTAACCGGCAGGCTCCAGCGAGGCAGGGTAGTTAATCGCACGCACCACATTGTCGCGTATGGCAGGGTCCGACTTGGCCGACATACCCACTGGCTTGTTCACTACCAGGAAAGCAGGCAACTCTTCACGTACACGCAGTATCTGGTCATCAATACGAACTTTATCTTTAGCCGTAACCAGCACACCAGGTGCAGGCAATTTACCATTAACCGTTACACGCTCTTCTTCTATCAGTCTGTCGGCTTCGCGGCGGGAGCAAAAACCACTATCGCTGATGAATTTATTTAATCTTTTAGGTTCCATAATGTAGGTGGCGTATGGTATTGGTACTAGTTTAAGCCTACGCCAGTTTTAGCAGGTTGCAAAATTACAAGAAAAGGATGGGTTTACCTTTCTTTGAACTATGAATTATCAAGTTTGCATGTTTTGGCAAGAGAGGTTTATCAGTAATATCGTTTGTTATTCCAAGCAAACTTGTTGAGTCTATAATAGTTCTTCTTCTTTGTCATCCTGAGCGAAGTCGAAGGATCTTACGTGTCCTATAGCTAACTATAGCTGGCATTTGCCACAAGCAGTTTGTGCTATAGTTGCTTTTCATCCTGGGAGCTTTACTCACCTACCGTTTTATAGTTGCTTTGGTGCGCTCACGGCCGCGGGGCCCCGTCTTCGGGCATCGCGCGGCTTTCGCTTCCTTGGCTCCTTCGTCGCCATGCCTGACGGCACCGGAACCTCTCGAGGCGCTCAACCCAAAGACTGAGATCTTTCGATAGCTAACCTATAGTTTGTTGGAGTAGCTATAGTTGCATGGCCTTTCTGGGGTGGTAATTCCTAGGGCCAGGCTGCGCCTGCCTGCTCGTAGTCTGTAACTATAGAACGAAAGCTCAACTATAGCTATAGCAGAAATTCCCCTCTTGGGAGGGGTAGGGGTGGGTTATCTCGCAACTATAGAACCATAGCTCAAACTATAGCAATAGCAGAAAGGCTCCCTCTCTTGTTTTGGGGTAGGGCCCCTCGATAAAAGGAGAGGGCTGGGGTGAGGTAAAAGCTACGGGTTGCAAACCCACGCCAGTGAAATGTATTACCTGCGTTTACTGCCGCCACTTCTGCCGCCGGACCTGCCGCCTGTGTTGCCTTTTGAAGCGCCACGCGAACCCCTGTTGCTTGATGATGACTTGGGTATGTCACGCTTGCTGCTGGCCGGTTTGCCACCACTTTTTGGAGTACTGCCCGGGCGTGACGGTTTTCCGCTGAACGATGTACCACCGCGCGGTTTGGGCTTGTTGCTTTTAACTGGCGCACTGCCTTCCCGCGAGCCTGCTGCTTTTTTGGCAGTAGCACCCGTTTCTGTTTTAGCAGAGCTTTCTACTAACCGCATCATTTCAGCGATTTCGGTTTCTGTCATTTCGCGCCACTGGCCCAGCGGGATCTTATTGATAGACAGGTGCATGATACGAATGCGCTGTAAGGTTTGTACCTCGTAGCCCAGCGTTTCGGTCATGCGGCGTATCTGGCGGTTCATACCTTGTGTCAGGATAATCCGGAACTTGTTTGGTCCCAGCTGCTCTACAAAGCACTTTCGGGTGTTCACACCGAGAATCGAAACGCCATTGCTCATGCGCTCTACAAAACTCTGGTTAATAGGTTTATCAACCGTAACTATGTATTCTTTCTCGTGGTTGTTACCAGCCCGCAGAATCTTGTTTACGATGTCGCCGTTGTTGGTCAGGATAATAAGTCCTTCAGAATCCTTATCGAGGCGACCTACCGGGAAAATACGCTCTGGATAGTTTACAAAGCTGATGATGTTGTCGCGCTGCGAACGGTCGGTAGTGGTTTCGATGCCGGGCGGTTTGTTGAGCAGCAGGTAAACTGGCTCTATGGTGTCTGCTTCAATTAAATTGCCATCAACACGCACTTTATCCCTAGCGGTAACTTTAGCCCCAACCTCTGGCTGCTTCCCATTTACGGTTACACGGCCTTGCTCAATCAGTTTGTCGGCCTCGCGGCGCGAGCAGATACCGGAATCGCTTATAAATTTATTTAATCTGGTGGCTTCCATAGGGTAGGCTTTAATTGTACAGCGTTGTATGTATGCGCTGTTTAAAAATCAAAGTTACTGAAAAGGTAGTTTAAACCGCCTCTGTTACGATAGATTGAGGTCGTAAAAATAAAGAAGGCAGTAAAACAGCTTCTGTACCGCCGTTTTACTGCCTTGTAAATTTTGAGCTATAGTTTCCTACTCATTTGCTACTGCAACAGTAGTGCTACGCAATGAGACCAAGTACCCAATAAAGCCACCAACTATAGCCGGAAGAAGCCAGCCCAGGCCCAGGCTATAAAGCGGAAGATAGTCTGCAAAGAAGTTGCTGATAGATGTTTCTATTCCGCCAGCGCTGATGCCTTCTACTAAACTAACGATAGCTGTAAACAGCACCGACCAGGTATAAACGCTGTTACGTTTTCCAAACACCGCGCCTAGCAAAGTAAGTCCGATCAGCACGATCACGATAGGGTAGATGGCTACCAAAACCGGTACCGAGAATGAGATGATCTGGGTAAGCCCGACATTTGAGATCAGTGCGCTAACTATAGTTAAGATCAACACATACGATTTATAAGAGATAGAAGGGCGGATTCTGTTAAAGTAAGCAGAACAGGCAACTACCAACCCGATACTTGTAGTCAAGCAGGCAAACAGCACAGCAAAACCTAACACCACATTGCCATAAATGCCAAACTGCATTTGCGTAACACCTGTCAGAATCTTACCGCCATTGTCCAGGTAACCCAGCGCATCCACGCTTGTAGCACCGGCATAAGATAGGCCCACATAAACTATAGCCAGACCAGCAGCAGCAATCAACCCGGCATAGGTACATATCTTGGCAATAGTGCCTGTATTTTCAACACCTTTTGCCCTGATCGATTCGATAATGATCAAACCAAACACAACCGCGCAGATGGTATCCATGGTTAAATAGCCTTCCTGGAAACCTTTAAAGAAAGGAGCTGCCTCGTAAGATGCCAGCGGCGTTTGTATATTGCCCAACGGATTTGTTACTGTAACTGCCAGTAAACCCAGCAAAATAAACAGCAGCACAGGCGTCAGTATTTTTCCGATACGGTCCACTACTTTGCCCGGGTTCAGAGCCAGCCAATAGGTAATGGCGAAGAATATAACCGAATATAAAATCATGCCCCATGGCGAGTTACGCAATCCTTCTGACAGGAAAGGCGTGATGCCTATTTCATAAGAAACTGTACCGGTACGTGGCACTGCAAACAGAGGGCCTATAGTTAAGTAAATGATGATCGGGAATATCAACCCAAAAGCCGGATGCACCCTGGATGAAATAGCCTGAATATCTTCGTTTTTTGATACACCAATCGCAACAACGCCCAACAAGGGCAGCCCTACGCCGGTAAGCAGAAATCCGGTAATGGCCTCAAACAGATTGGTGCCGGAAGCCTGGCCAAGCGATAAAGGAAAAATCAGGTTGCCAGCGCCAAAAAAAACAGCAAATAGCATTAAACCAATAACAAGCGTGTCTTTGGGGGAGAAATTAGAATTTTTCAAAATTATAGGGTTGGTATTAACTTACATTCTACCTGCAATTAAACACTCAAAACTTCAAAATCCTACAAAAAGAAGACATTTTAGTGTAGGTACAATGAATTTTGTTCGTGGTAATGCGCTGAAAATGTGAATTATGAAAATAGGAAATAAGTAAGTATCCCTGCCGGCACCTGTAAATTTGTACCGGCAGAAATAACTATAGTTGTCCCTGTGTTACCATGCTTTCAGGGTTCGTAACCTGAGGATGCAGGGTGGCTGGCGGAAGTGCCAGCAGCGGTACCTGCGGATGGGCTGTGATCCTGCCGGTTACGCTTTTATCCAGCAGTCTTTCCAGCATTGTATGTTTCTGCGGGATCAGCACCAGCAGGTCTGCTTTTTCGGTGCGTATAAAATCCTGTATCCCCTGGGCCACATTTTCCTTTACATCAAAATTGAAAGTGTAAGGTATCTCTTTAAACTGCTCTGTAAGAAGCTGGAGCGGGTAAGTGGCGTCAAAGGTCTGTTGTTGTGTTTCGTTCCGGTAGAGGTGTAGCACCTGCAGGTTTGCCTTAAAGGTCTTAACAAAATCGCTCACAAAACGCAGATCTGCCCTGGCTTGTATCTTACTCAGATTAATGGCAAAAACTATCGTTGCAAACTGGTTAAAAGTTAAACCACTAGGCACAGCCAGCACCGGTACCCGGCTCTTTTGCATCACCGAAATAGTGGTACTGCCAAGCAACGCCTGGCTCACAGCTTCGCCGCCCTGCATACCCATTACAACCAGGTCTATAGTATAGCGGTCTATCGCTTCCAGAATCTTCTCATAAGAGCCACCCATTTTGGCAAAAGCTTTTATAGTTACACCGCTAAACCGGCCAGCCTCACCACTTTCTATCGTCAGGTTTTGACGGGTTTGTTCGGCAAACTCCAGCAGCGATCTTCCTTTTCCTTCTTCCAGCGCCTGAGTCACATCTGCTGCGCTATGGGCAGCCGGCGGCGACATAATCGGGTAAAAGGCATGTATAAGGTATAGTTCTGCACCGGCTATGCGGGCTATCTCAAAAGCATAGTTCAGGGCGTTTTGGGCATTTTCAGAATAATCTACTGCTACTAATATCTTTTTCATCTCTGTCATGCTAAGTGTAGTTGGATGGTTGTAACTGCGTATTCAACCTTGATACAAAAATACAGCTTGCTTTAGCGGTAAACGATGCCTTTGGTCAGCATGAAAGATGAGATAAATCAGCTTAAACAAAACGGGCCACCTTTGCAGGCAGCCCGTTTTGTTTATTTGTATTGTTGTGGTGCTTAGTCCAGTCCGCCTTTGCGGGTTGGCTCTCTAAGCGCAGGCCAAGCAGTTGGCTCGCCTGTTCTTGGGTTAAGTGGTAAGTTAATACGCTCACGGTTTGCCAGTTCTGGTTCTTCGCTGGCTCTGTAAGCAAGTATCGCTACCAGAATAGCGTTGCTGCGCACATCGTCAAACACGATTTTGTCGTACGTGTCGCGGTTGGTGTGCCATGTATAGTTACCGTAAGACCAGCTCAAAGAGCTCAGCATAAACGCTGGAATACCGGCAGCTACGAAAGAAGCATGGTCAGAGCCACCACCACCCGGGAAGCCAGGGTATTGCGTCTGGATTGAGCTGGTGATCTCTCTTGGAGCAGCGCTTAACCAGCGGCCCATAAAGTCGTAAGCGTGCAGGAAGCCCTGGCCAGAAATGTTGGCAACACGGCCGGTACCGTTATCCTGGTTAAATACAGCCTGTGTGTTTTTCACGATCTGTGGGTTATCAGCAACAAAAGCGCGTGAGCCGTTCAGACCCTGCTCTTCGCTACCCCAGTGGCCAGCCAGAATTGTACGCTTCGGGTTAGGATACATTTTCTTCAGGATGCGCATGGCTTCCATCATAACTATAGTACCTGTACCGTTATCAGTTGCACCTGTACCACCATCCCACGAGTCGAAGTGAGCAGAAAGAATTACGTATTCATTTGGCTTCTCAGTACCTTTAATTTCAGCGATAGTGTTGAAAGCAGGTGCGTTCTTCAGGTTTTTAGATTCTGCCTGAATGTTGATCTGTGGCTTCTGGCCAGACTCTACCAGGCGGTACAGCATGCCATAGTCTTCCAGTTCCATGTCAATTGAAGGCACTTTTTTAGTGTAAGCACCAAAAATCTTGTTCACACCAAAACCACCAGACCAGTTAGAAGTAACAATACCAGCTGCGCCAGCTTTCTCTAGTGCGGCAGGTAAAGTACGTGCGTTGTAACCGGTTTTTCTGATGCGCTCGTTCCAGGAATCGGTTGCAGCTTTGCGGGTCTCCTTCATTTTCTCAAGAGACTCTTTTGTAGCAAACTCTTCCCAGTTGTACTCAGGGCGGCCAGTTGGCTGGTTCATCGAGATCATTACCAGTTTGCCTTTTACTGCAGGCAACCAGCGCTGGAATGCGATTGAATCCTGCACATCTGCAAGAATGATCAGCTCAGCAGTAACGCCTTTGCCTTTTGTGCCCGGGCTCCAGGCCAGTTGGGTAGCGTCCAAAGACTGCACACGTGGGTGTATCATAGATACGTTGGTAACGCCGCGTTGCCAGCCGCGCCACTCGCCCCATTTCTCGTTGCGGGCTTCGATGCCCCAGGTCTTATATTTGGCAACTGCCCAGTCGTGCGCTTTCTGCATTTCTGGTGTACCTACCAGACGTGGACCAATGCCATCCATCAACTCGTGCGCCAGCACTTCTAGCTGCGAGTTTTCGGTGGCTTCTTTCACGATTTTTTCTACTACCGGGTCTTTCGGTCCCTGTGCGTGTGCCAGGCTACCCGACAAGAGGAGTAGTACCACGAAGGATTGTATTCTTCTCTTCATAGAGGTTAGATAAGGGTGATTAGTAATTAAGGTATTTGAATAGTTTAATGTTAGAGCTAAATTAAGAATAAAGGTTTAATTTATAAACCTGAATATTTATGACACTGTTGTTTTGCAGATACATCGCTGGTCTAACCTCTAAAATATAGAAGTATTAGGGCGCAGGGAAACGATAAATTGTACTGCAGCAAAACTATAGTTGCTGTAATTAAGTGAAACTGTAATACCGTTCGTATAAGTAACAATGAATAACCCTGAGGAGAAGTACATGCTGGAATACGCGATGTTTGAGCGGCTGCCCTTCCGTAGCCAAACCGAAGCAATAGCAAAATATGGGAACATACTTGCCAGGCGCCAGCACAACAAATGGCAGGTTACGCTCTATGAACTTCATAACACCTTTGTAGAACTATGGAGCGGTGAGCAGGTGCAGGTGTATAGTACGTTTAAGAACTCGGCAAATAAAGTTGCCATTTTCGAGCCTTACCTGGATGCGGTAAATGTGTCTGGGCTGGAAAGATAGTTTTGCCTGTTACCCTTTTACACAACAAAACAGGTGCAAAAACGGTATCGGATAGAGTGGCCTGTAGCATGTACGGAGCAAAGCATATGGTTTTACTTATATAACTTGCAGGGCTACTTTTAAAGTATATTTTTGTGTGCAATGCAAACCATTGAAGATCCGCAGAACATAAACTAAACAACGCATGAAAAAATTATTTTATACTGTAACCTGCTGTGCGCTGCTTGCAGCTTGTGGTAACGATAAGTCTGAATACGATCGTTACTATGAGCAGGGCTACCGCGACTCTGTAGCTACTGCTATGGAAAATGCACCACCGCAAACTAAGACCGGCGCAACAACTGCTACCAACGAAATGACAGATTCTGCCGCTGCTCCAGCTAAACCAAAGAATGAGTACGAAGAGGTAGCAACCGCCCTGATGGCAAAATCGGACTGCCTGGCCTGCCATAAGGTAGAACAGAAAATTGTGGGGCCGTCTTATGCCGAAGTTTCTGCCAAGTATGAGTTCAATGACAAGAATGTTGATTACCTGACCAATAAAATTATTGCGGGTGGTTCCGGCGTATGGGGTCAGATTCCGATGCCTCCGCACCCGGATCTGAAAAAAGAAGACGCGCAGAATATTGCCCGTTACATCTTGTCGCTGAATAAGCAGTAAAAGCAGTAAACTATAGTTTTAAGGCTGAAGATTGTACCAGGTTGGGCAGTTTTCAGCCTTTTCTTTTGTATTTCCGTTTTTGTTGGGTATGAACTTCAATGCAGGAATACAGACTAAAAAAGCAGAGCTAGTACTGGATGCCAACGCTATAGTTGGCGAAGGTCCGATCTGGCACCCGTCAGAAAATGTGCTCTATTGGGTAGATGTTGAAGGCCGGAATGTCCACATTTTTGATCCTGAAACCGGCAAAAACAAAACCTTTGATGTGAAGGAGCGGATCGGAACTATAGTTCTGTTGGAGCAGGGCGGGGCGCTGGTGGCCTTGCAAAACGGCATCCATCACATCGGCACCGAAACCGGGGAACTTACCTTTATAGCACATCCAATCCAGGAAAATGACATTCGGTTTAATGATGGCAAAAGCGACGCAGCTGGCAGGTTCTGGGTAGGAACGATGGCGCTGGATAAACGCAAAGGTGCTGCCGTACTTTTCCGCATGGATACTGATAAAACCATACACCAGATGCTCGATAACCTCACCATTTCCAATGGCATTGTGTGGGCTTCGGATAACAAAACCATGTATTTCATCGACACTCGAACTCAGCAGGTAAAGGCATTTGATTTTGACCTGGAAAGTGGCAACATCAGCAATGATAGGGTAGTGGTGGAGATAGATGAATCGGATGGCTCGCCTGACGGGATGGCAATAGATGAAAATGATAACCTCTGGATAGCCTTGCATAAAGGCGGGGCGGTTGTAAACTATAATCCTAAAACGGGAGAGCTGCTGCAGAAAATAACGGTGCCTGCTCCACAAACCACAGCCTGTGCCTTTGGCGGCAAAAACCTGGATACGCTCTACATTACAACCGGAACAGAAGGCCTTTCAGAAGAAGACTTAAAAAAGTATCCGGCGAGCGGTGGTATATTTGCCGTAAAACCAGGTGTGAAAGGTGTTCCGGCTAATTTCTGTAAGATCAAACTATAGTGTGGCAGCCTAAACAAATCAACTTTCATCCTGTTCATCAGAAACCATTAAAACAAACTATAAACTATGAGTAAAGCTAAAGCATACGCTGCGTTCGACCCGTCGAGCCCGCTGGGCCCTTGGGATTTTGAGCGCCGTGAAGTAGGGGAGCACGATGTGCAGATCGAAATAAAATACTGTGGTGTGTGCCACTCCGACCTGCACCAGGTGCGCAACGAGTGGGGCGGTGCCATGTACCCACTGGTGCCCGGTCACGAGATTGTGGGTGTGGTAACCAAAGTAGGAAGCAAAGTAAAGAAATTTAAGGAAGGAGATCTGGCTGGCGTAGGCTGTTTCGTGGATTCTTGCCGAGAGTGCCATAGTTGCAAAGAAGGCCTGGAGCAGTACTGTGAAGTGCAGAATGTGGGCACTTACAGCAGCTACGAACGCGATGGCAAAACTATTACCTACGGTGGCTATTCATCGCATATTGTGGTGGATGAGAACTATACACTGAAAGTACCGAAAAACCTGGACCTGGCTCGTACAGCGCCACTGCTTTGCGCCGGCATCACGACCTATTCGCCTATCATGCAATGGCAGATCGGTAAAGGCCACCGCGTTGGTATAGTTGGTTTGGGCGGACTGGGCCACATGGCGGTTAAAATTGCTGCTGCCAAAGGTGCCGACGTAACGGTGCTTAGCACATCCCCAAACAAAGAACAGGATGCCCGCGACTTGGGAGCACATAACTTTGCCTTTACCAAAGATCCGGAAACGCTGAAGAGCCTGCGCAATTCCTTCGACTTTATCATCGATACCGTTTCGGCACCGCACGACTATAACCTGTACCTGTCGATGCTGAAGCGCGATGGAACGATGATCCTGCTGGGTGCACCGCCAGAGCCGTCTCCTGTGGCTGGTTTCAGCCTGATTGCGCGCCGTAAGCGCCTGGTGGGTTCTATGATCGGGGGCATTCCGGAAACGCAGGAAATGCTCGACTTTTGTGCCGAACACAACATCATGTCCGACATCGAACTGATCCCGATAGCAGAGATAAACACCGCCTACGAACGTATGCTCCGCAGTGATGTGAAGTACAGGTTCGTGATTGATATGGCAACTTTGTAAGAACTATAAACTATATTGAAAGCGGCTTCTGCTACTATAGTGGAAGCCGTTTTATTTGATCATTTTCCAACTATAAACCAAACCATGAACCATACCTACACAGGCAAAGTAATGTGGTCGCACCTGGATGCCAACATGCACATGCGCCACTCTGCCTACGCCGATTTTGCTGCCCAGGCCCGTTTAGAAATTTTAGAAGAAATGGGCTTAGACATGAAAGTGTTCCAAAAGTTGCACATCGGGCCGATCCTTTTCAGGGAAGAAACCACTTACCTGCGCGAGATTGGCGCAAACGAAACTATAACCGTAACAACAGAGCTGAGCAAAGCCAGAAAAGACGGCTCCCGCTGGTCAATCCGCCACGAGATCTTTAAAAAAGATGGTATAAAAGCGGCCGTTATAGTAGTAGACGGCGCCTGGATGGACGTACTAAAACGCAAACTCACTGCTTTACCAGATGAACTGGCAGAGCACTTTATGCAAATCAAACGCAGCGCTGATTTTGAGGAGATAGCATAAATCTTAGCTTAGCGTACTTTGCGTTAAATCTTCGTGCCCTTTGCGGTTAAAGCTAAGTACGTAAGGGGTTTTGCGCAAAGTACGCTAAGTACCTATAGTTTCCGCAATACCCAGGTCGTCATGCTTCTATCCTGTTCAACTATAGTTGTTTTCAGCGGATCAAGGCGCTCTGCGCCAAGTTGCTTTTCCAGTTCTACCAGTATTCCTTCATCCGCCAGGAACCACACCGGCCCGTGTGCCATTTTGTGAAATCTCCCTTCTATTTGCTGTAATTTGCCCTCCAGGCCTATTGTTGTACTGAACCTGCAGAACAGCATGCCCCCCGGCTTAAGCACACGCCATAGTTCAGTAACTATAGTTCTGAAGTGTTCTTCGCTTCTGGCAAAATGGAGCACGGCACTGCAGATCACCACATCAAACGCAGCGTTCTCAAATGTTAGGTTTTCAAGATCAGCAACTATAAAATTACGGGCAGGCAGGGTCGGGGCCAGTTCTTTTGCCAGTTGGTTTATTTCCTGTATCGCTTTTTCTGAAACATCGGCTCCGTACACTTTTACACCGGCCTGCATCAGGTAATACACGTTACGTCCGTTGCCGCAGCCGGCATCCAATAGTTTCATGCCTTTTTGTATCCGGCCTTTCAGCAGCTGGTCGAACAGGTAAATATCGATATCGCCGAATTGTGCTTTTAAAGAAGTAATGGGCAGATGGAACATGACGTTTATAGTTACAGCTAGACTCAGCGAGGAAGCATTTACCCTAAATTAAGACGATTTTGCTATCCTTTTTGCTTTATTTTTAAGAATATTGAAGTAGCATATATTTTAAGACAAACTATGAATACTGCACCAGTAACAGAAACGATTCAACGCTCCGGCTTATCGGTGAGCGAGTTTATACAGAAATACGCCAATCATCCGACTTACATTCCGCCAACCGGCCCGGAACTGAACGCCAAAAACTGGCAATCGGAAGCAGCCCTGCGCATGTTCCTGAACAACCTGACCGACGAAGTGGCTGAAGATCCTTCGAGGCTGGTTGTATATGGTGGTATCGGCCAGGCTGCACGCACGGTGCAGGACGCGCAGAAAATAATTGAAGTGCTGCTGAACCTGGAAGAAGACGAGAGTTTGCTGGTGCAGTCGGGGAAGCCGGTAGGAAAGGTAAGAACCCATGCCGAAGCGCCCCGTGTTTTAATCGCCAACTCTAACCTGGTGCCGCATTGGGCTACCTGGGAGCACTTTAACGAACTGCGTGAGCGTGGCCTGATGATGTATGGGCAGATGACGGCCGGTAGCTGGATTTACATTGGTACACAAGGAATTCTGCAGGGCACTTACGAAACTTTTGCTGCCTGCGGAAGAATCCATTTTAACGGTGATCTGCGCAATAAACTGCTGGTAACGGGTGGTTTAGGCGGAATGGGCGGCGCGCAGCCACTGGCGGCAACTATAGCCGGCGCTACTTTCCTGGGCGTCGACATTGATCCGGAGCGTATCAAAAAGCGCCTGGAGACCCGCTACATCGACAAGATGACATACGACTACGAGGAAGCCAAACGCTGGGCACTGGAGGCCAAAGAAAAAGGTGAGGCGATCTCAATTGGTCTGGTTGGTGATATTGGCGATGTGCTGGAAAAACTGATTCAGGATAACATTACCCCTGAAATATTAACCGACCAGACCTCGGCGCACGACCCGATAAACGGCTATGTGCCAAACGGCCTGACACTGGAAGAAGCCAAAGCACTACGCGAAAGCGATCCGCAGGAATACAAAGCACGCTCCCTGAAGAGCATGGCCCGCCACGTTGGCTTTATGCTGGAGTTGCAGAAGCGCGGTAGCCGCACCTTTGATTATGGGAATAACCTGCGCGAGTTTGCGCAGCAGGGAGGGGAGAAAAATGCCTTTAACATACCGGGCTTTGTACCGGAATACATGCGTCCGCTGTTCTGCGAAGGCAAAGGACCATTCCGTTGGGCTGCCCTATCCGGCGATCCCGAAGACATAAAAGTAACAGATGCTGCTCTGAAAGAGTTGTTCCCGGAAAATACCCACATGATCAACTGGCTGGATGAGGCGGAAGAAAAAGTAGCGTTCCAGGGACTGCCGTGCCGTATTTGCTGGCTGGGTATGGGCGAGCGTGAGAAAGCTGGTCTGATGTTCAACCAACTGGTGCGTGACGGCAAAGTAAAAGCGCCGATCGTAATTGGCCGCGACCACCTGGACTGCGGTTCTGTGGCATCGCCGTACCGCGAAACGGAAGGTATGCTGGATGGCTCTGATGCAGTATCAGACTGGCCATTGTTGAACCTGATGTCGAACACTGCGGGTGGCGCTACCTGGGTATCGTTCCACCACGGCGGTGGTGTTGGTATTGGTTACTCACAACATGCCGGTATGGTAATTCTGGCAGACGGTACCGAGCGTGCCGACCGCTGCCTGAGCCGCGTATTGCACAACGACCCGGCCATGGGCATTTTCCGCCACGCCGACGCAGGATATGAAACTGCCCAGGCTAACGCAGAAAAGTTTGGGTTGAAGATTTAACCTCACCCCAGCCCTCTTCTGACAACAGGAGAGGGCTTTTTTTACGCAAAGTTACCAAGCATCATTCTGATCTGTAATACCCTTTTTAGTAATGAAGAAACTGCTGCTTCCTCTTCTCTCAGTATTCCTATTACATTCATGTGACAAGCCTGAGGAGCGAAAGTATAAGTTAATCAAAGACCTAGAATACAATTTAGAGATACTTAACATTGTCCCAATGTCGGGTAATAGAGAAACAATTAAACTCTATAACATAAAAGGCTATTTAGAGCCTAAAAGAATTGTGCCAGATTCCATTATAGGTAAACTCATCTATGTAAAAACAAATGAAATAAAGGGAATGAAAGACAGTGTTGCGGTGCAACTGGATTCTGCTGAGCTTGATTCATTATTTATCTACTCAAGTAAGTTGCTAAACGAACACCGCTTAGTAAATCTAGATACCGCAGTAAATGGTAATGTTATAAAGCCTTTCACTACAGATTATGGTATGGTTTCCGTTAAAATGTACAAGGATCCAATATCAAAGGAAATTCAGTTCTACAATTTTGTAAGTTTAGACGCGAACACTAAAAAGAATTTTAAGCAGTTATTTAAATTTATTGAAAGCAAGAAAAGCAGATAAATCACAACGATTAACTATGAACCAACACGAAAATTACACCTTAATCGGACCCTTTACCCAGATCCTGACCATGGCGAACTTGCCGGAAGCCGGGCCGATTACCGATGATGAACTGGAAGTACTGGAAGATGGCGGGGTTGTGGTTAGTGATGGAAAGATAAAACTGATCGGGAAGTATAATGTGCTGCTGAAAGTAGCGCAGGAAGAACATTACAGACTCGAGAAAATAAGCGAGCCGATGGTGCTGATACCCGGCCTGATCGATTCGCATACGCATATATGCTTTGCCGGCTCACGCGCCAACGATTACGCCATGCGTGTAGCTGGAAAATCTTACCTGGAGATTGCCCGCAGCGGTGGCGGCATACTGGACAGCGTACGCAAAACCCGCGAAGCAACCGTTGTGGAACTGGTGGACCTGCTGAAAAAACGCTGCGACAGACACCTGAATGAAGGCGTAACTACCTGTGAAGTTAAAAGCGGCTATGGTCTGACGGTAGAAGAAGAGTTGAAGATGCTGGAAGCAATTAAGTTGGTAAATAAGCATCACGAACTGGACCTGGTTCCGACTTGCCTGGCTGCCCACATGCGCCCGCCGGAGCACACAGATTCCAAAGTTTACTTACAGCACATCTTGGATGAACTGTTGCCCCAGGTAAAAGAACAGGGACTGGCTGACCGTGTTGATATTTTTATTGAAGACACAGCCTTTACCGAGCTGGAATCATTGGAATACCTGACAGCTGCAAAGGAATTAGGGTTTGATATTACCGTCCACGCCGATCAGTTTAGTACCGATGGAAGCAGAGTAGCGGCCGAAGTAGGAGCCGTGAGTGCTGACCACCTGGAAGCCAGCGGCGACGAAGAAATTGTTTTACTGAAAGAGGCTGGTGTGGTTGCTACCGTTTTGCCTGGTGCATCGTTGGGTTTGGGCATGCATTATGCGCCGGCCCGTAAAATGCTGGATGGCGGCTTGTGTGTGGCTATAGCTACTGATTGGAACCCTGGCTCGGCACCCATGGGCGACCTGATTATGCAGGCAGCGTTAATAGGAGCGGCGGAGAAATTAACTATAGCCGAGACACTTGCTGCTATAACCACCCGCGCCGCCAAAGCTCTTAACCTGACCGACCGCGGTTGTCTGACGAAAGGTACCCAGGCCGACATGATCGCTTTTGAATCATCAAACTATAAAGAGATACTATACTTCCAGGGTAAGCTGAAGCCAACTATAGTCTGGAAGCAGGGGAGAAGAGTGTAGGTGAAGGAAAACCTTTGCTATACTTGTGAAATATGTAATCATGGCGCGAGCGTCCACGCTCGTGTCAAACTATAGTTGGGCCTCTGGCCCAGCTAGATTACAAATCCAACGTTATAAGTAAACTATGGATTTCAGATCCGCGGCAGTAAAGGTTTTGTGACGTTATTCTATAAACAACAGTTTAATAATTCAGCCATTCAACAATTTAACCATGTATAAACCCACAGCAACCGGCACCTGGAGAGGCAGAGTAGACGCTCACGACGGCGAAGAAGGCAAACGCTGGCACCAGGGCATAAAACTGCTGAACCTGACCGAAGAAACCGAACCGGCAATTACAAGCCAGTCAATCGCTTTGCTGGGCTTCTGTTGTGACGAAGGTGTGCGCCGTAACCAGGGAAGGGAAGGAGCAGTGGAAGGTCCCGCTGCGCTACGACAGGCAATGGGCTCGTTTGCCTGGCACCTGGAAGATGCTGTAGACTTATTTGATGCCGGCGATGTGTACTGCACCAACCAGAACCTGGAAGAAGCCCAAAAGCAGCTCGGCAAAAAAGTAAATACCCTGCTTTCAAACACCTACAAAACTATAGTTCTTGGCGGCGGGCACGAAACAGCTTACGGGCATTTCTTAGGTATAAAACAGGCCTTACCGGAAGGGCAGCAACTGGGCATCATCAATTTCGATGCGCATTTCGACTTACGTAGTTATGAGAAGCAATCCAGTTCGGGCACGCCTTTCCTGCAGATTGCCGATGAGTTGATAGCTGATGGAAAAGATTTTAACTACCTGTGCTTGGGCATTCAGCAATCCGGAAATACGCAGAAACTGTTTAATACGGCCGAAAGCTACGGCGCAAACTATGTATTTGCCCCCGCCATGCAGGTGTATAACTATGAGCAGCTGCGTGAAAAACTACAGCAGTTTACAGAATTGGTAGATGTGTTGTATGTAAGTATAGACATGGACGTATTTGCAGCCGCTTATGCACCCGGTGTAAGCGCCCCGGCAGCATTAGGCATCCACCCTGAAATTGTGCTCATTCTGTTGCAGGAAATCATCGCAAGCGGCAAATTACTTTCACTTGATGTAGTTGAACTCAACCCGCAACTCGACATTGATAACCGCACTGCAAAACTGGGAGCATCCTTACTATACCACGTAGTGCAGCAATGGAGCCAGGTGTAGTTTACCTGCTATAAATGTAAAAAAAGAGCTGCGCAGGACAATTGCACAGCTCTTTTTATTTTACTTCCCAACCTTGAATCTGGTCCAGTAAGTGGTATCTGATGTTTTTACCTCTACCAGGTAGGTATCTGGCTTCAGTTTGCCTACGTTATAGCTCCAGGCATGCTGGGTTTTGGTATTGTTAACAGGTTTCTGAAACACTTTCTGTCCGGCGGTATTGGTTATCTCCAGTACCGCATCTTCTTTCAGCGCCTGCTCAAAATCAAGCTTAAAAGTGCCTTTTTTGTCTGGATTCAGGTAGATGCCGGATAAAGTTTCGGAATAATTGGTGCAGGCGGTATGTAGTTCGTGCTCTTCGTTCTCATGATTCTGGGCTTTTGCAGGGGCTGCCTGCATTACAATCAGCACTGTTGCAGCTATCAGCCAGGCATAGGTTTGTTTTGTCTTCATAAACTTCTCGCAGTTAAAAGTACCGTTCAGCAAGGGCTACTGCATTTTTAAGGCCAGAATCTGCTTTGAGTTCTGTCTGAGATAAATTTTTTTTGAGGCAGGTTGGAAGACGGGTAAAAATAAAGGGCAGCCGCCATACGTCAACTGCCCTTCATCATGAAAATAGACTCTCTAGAAAGTAACGGAATAAGCTACGATTCTATTGTCTTTAAAAGTCGGAATATAAAGCAGCTGTGTTTTACCGGAGTAATAAATGTCGGCAGCATTCATGTTTTTACCTTTGGTGTCGAGCACTTTCCACTTTTTGCCTTCCAAATTCACATAATATACTTCGCCTTCCCAGTTCGAAACAAAATAGCCGTCTGTGCCGGCTTTGGTAATGCCATCAGCATTTTTGATCTTATCTGTAAGGTCTGTAAATTCTTTGGTTTCGGAGTTAAGTAAACGCACTTCGCCGCTGCTCATAAAAGCCACAACCAGTTGGTTATCATCTGCTAATAGGCCATTTGGGCGTTGACGCTTGGTTTTATCGAACCACTCTGTAATACGCCCGTTGCGCATCTGGTAAATAGCTCTTCTCTCCATATCAGAGATGTAAACTGTGCCGGCATCATCAACGGTTACGTCGTTCAGTTCGCGTGCTTTCGGGGCTTCGTATTTGCCTAATATGGCACCGGTTTGTACAGAGATAGCTACCACTTCTTCCACATCGGCTACATACAGCACGTTGTTGTGCAGTGCCATGCCTTTCGGGTTGTTGAGGCCGGTAACCCAGTGTAGTTCTTCTATTTCGCCGTCTGGTTTCAGCTTCGAAATAAATCCGTCGCCATCTCTGCGGTCGTTGCTCTGGTTGATGTTGGAGACATACAGCACATCTCGGTCCGGATCGTAAACCACTGATTCCGGTGTGCGGAGTGTGTTGTCGGAGGCCCAGACCTGTTTGAGCTCTACGGGGCCTTTGGACATGAAAATGGAGCTGCAACTATGCAGCGTAGCAAGTAAAAGCCCCACAAAAGTATAGCGAAGTATAAGCCGCATGATCTTATCTGTTGGTTTATACTTCTTACCTACGCTTTGGCGGGGCAACTGTTGGGTTATGTTACTTCCAGGCCCAGTTTACGCATGGTGCGCTGCTTCGAAACTTTTCCGGTAGGCGTTTCGGAGAAGGCCGGGCAGTAGTAATATTTTTTTGGGCGCTCAAACTTCTTAAGCAGCTGTTTTAACCTTGCTTTCAGTTCTTTTTCCTGATCTTCAGGAAGCTGTTCTGTTTCCAGAATCAGCACTACCCGCTCTCCCAGCACCTCATCGGGTTGCGATGTTACAAAGAAGCGCGGCATCGGGTCCAGGTCCGACAGAGCTTCGGCAACGGCAACTTCCACCATCTCGCTCTGCACTTTTACACCGCCGGAGTTGATTGTATTGTCTACGCGGCCAATCCAGCGGAAACGGGAAGGCGTGAGCAGCTCTACCAGGTCGTTGGTAACTATAAGCTCGTTATTGGTCACGTCGCCTTGTATGGTCAGGCAACCCCGTGTATCAAAACCCAGCGAAATGTTATCCAAGGCATCATAATACTCGGCTGCGTTGGCACCATTAAGCAGGCGCAAGGCCACATGAGATGCTGTTTCGGTCATGCCATAGGTATGGTAAACCGGCACTTTAAGCTGTTGCAGTTCGCGCTGCAGGGTAAAGTTAACCGGAGCGCCGCCCAGTAAAATGCCTTTCATGTGGTTGAGCTGAGGTATAAATTCCGGTGCATCCTGCAGAATTTTGTGAAGCTGCATTGGCACAAAAGAAGCAAAATCGAGAAGCGTATTTTCCGGAACCAGCTTCATCGGGTTCGAGATCGGATCAACCACAATCAGCTGCATTTCAGCCATAAAACCACGTGCCAGCATCATCATACCGGCAATATATTCGGTGTTCAGGCAAACCAGGGCTGTGTCGCCGGGCTGCAGGTTTAGTATTTTTATAGTTTTGCGGGCGCTGGCTTCGAGCTGCTGCCGGGTAAGGTTTATAGTTTTGGGCGTACCTGTAGAGCCTGATGTTTGAATCGGGAATTCCTGCACACCGGTCAGCCAACTGCGGCAAAACTCCAGTGTCTTCGATTCGTAGCCATCCAGCGGAATGCTGTTCCGGAAGGAATATTCCGCAATTTCGTCGTAATAAAATTTTTTGCCGTTCAGCAGCAGGTATTTCTCAGCCATCTTTACAGTTATCATTTAACAGTAAGTAGTAAACAGGAAATTTTAATTTCTGTTACAGCACCTTACCAGGCCACTACTTACTACGGTACGCGCATCTGCAAAAATGGGAAAAAAGCGGGTTATAATGACTAATTAATAATGAGGAATGAATAATTATTTTCTTCCAGATTGGTCATTACTCATTCAGCCAAAGTGCTGCTATTATTGGTGTTTAGACTAACTTATAAGATGCAATCTATGCGTCTTTTCAACTCCTAAACTCTCTAACTTAGTACAGCCAATCGCGTTTTGGTTTGCGTATCAGGCGGTCTACGGATAACCGGCCCGAGCCAAAAACCAGGAAAGCAATCAGGAGCAGCAGCACAATAATTGAAGACCACAGTTCCGTATTTTCAGAGTAAAATCCATGGTTCGGATTTATAAAGAAAACAGCTCCCAGCAGAATCGGAATCTGAAAGAGAATTGCAATTCTGGTGATTAGCCCGATGGCGATCAGGAAGCCGCCCACTAAATGCGCAAAAGCTACATAATGCGCCAACCCAATAGACACCCACGGGAACTGGCTTTTATGCATGATACTGAATAAAGCGTCGGTATTTTGCACAAACATAAACCCTTTCACCATCAGGAAAATGCCCAGCCCGATTCTTAGGAAATCAAGCCAGGTCGGATGGTGTGTATCTGCCCAATGCTCAACGCGATGCATGTCGTGTGTTAAGTTCATGGCTAAAGTGTTTAATGAAACAATTGATATACAATTATTTAAACGTTTATTGCAAGATTTTGGATGGGTTAGGGGAGGGTTATAGTTTAGCTATAGTTTTATAGTTACTACAAATGTCATGTCGAGCATTAGCCGAGGCTTCTTACTTGTCCTATAGTTTTACTTTGTCATTTCGAGCCTAAGCGAGAAATCTATCTCAGATTATAGTTGAGGTCATCGTTCTATAGCTAACTATAATTACTGAATTGACACAAGCAGTTTATTCTATAGTTACCACATATCCTGGGAGCTCAATTAACCTATTGTATTATAGTTGACTTTGGTGCGCTCACGGCCGCGAGGCCCTGTCTTTGGGCATCGCGCGGTGTACATTTCTTTTGCTCGTGCCTCGCAATGGCTACGCCACCAGAAATCTACAAGGCGCTCAACCCAAAGACTGAAATCATTTCGATAGCTGCAACTATAGTTTTTCAATTGGCTATAGTTCCATCGCCTTTCCGTGGGAGTAGTTCCTTAGGGCAGGCTGCGCCAGCCTGCTCGTGATGTGTAACTATAGAATGCGAGCTGCAACTATAGCAACAGCAGAAATTCCCCTCTCGGGAGGGGTAGGGGTGGGTTAATTGCCAACTATACAACTATAGCCAAAATCCTAAATCCTAAAAATCCCCCTTAATCCTGATTTAGAAAAACTATAGCGCCTTCAGCAGTTCCTGCTTATAGTTTGCAAAGGCGATGGCATTGGTTTTACTATTTGTGAAGATCTCCAGAATACCAGCTCCGGCATCGGCGGCGAAAAAGGAGGGAAGTATGGTATCCAATTCTTCCAAAGAACTACACGAACTATAGTTCATTCCAAAATCCCGGGCAGTGTTGGCAGCATCCAGGTTCTGTCGGGTTTCGAAGTACTCTTCCAGTTCTGGTTGTTGTTTCGGGCCATCTATCAACCTGAAAATACCGCCGGCATGATTGTTCAGAATGACGATGCGCAGATTCTGGGGCAGGTAATTATGCCATAGTCCGTTGCGGTCGTAGAAAAAGGCCATATCTCCGGTGAGTAGCGTGGTAATCTTATCACTTGCAAGGGCGCAGCCGACAGTGGTGCTGTTGCTGCCATCTATGCCGCTGGTGCCACGGTTGGCGTACACTTCTATGTTTTTTCCGGCACCCAGACCTACAATATTGGCGTAGCGAACGGCCATGCTATTGGCTAAATGCAGGTTGCTTTGAGCAGGTAAGTTTTCAAAAATACGTGCTACAGCGGTCAGTTCACTAAATGTGGCTTCAGAAGTATGACTCTTCAGAAAACCAGCAGCTTTTGTTTCTAAGGCAGACCAGGCGGAACTATAGTTTTGATCGGAATCAGCGTTTATAGTCGAGAAAAAAGCCTCCGGCGTGCAGCGCACAATTTTAGTCAGTGACTGATACGTATCTGCTACCTGGCCAGCTGGCTGGATATGCCAGTGGGCTTTGGGTTTGTATTTACGCAGATATAGTTTCAGAGCTTTGGAGATAATTGATTTTCCGAACGTGATTAACAGATCAGGTTGTAAAACGGCTAATTTTTTCGGATCAGGGCATGCAAGCATGGCATCCTGATGGCGGATGATCTCCGGTAACTGGTGTATATTAGAGATCAGATCACCAACTATTACGGAGCCCGTTTGCAATGCAAATTGTTGTAAAAGAGGCTGTAATTCTGCTGTGTGATTCTGCTGACCGGCTACAACCAGCACGCGTTTATAATTGCGGATCTCCTGCTGCAGTTGCTGTGCCTGTGCTGCGCTCAAACTATAGTTTGGGTGTTCTTCTTCAATGATCTTTATAGCCGCATTAAACACCAGTTCTTCGCCGGGAGCAGGGTAGAAGGGTTCGCGCAACGGAATGTTGATGTGCACCGGACCGGCAGGGTAGCTCATCGTTTCATTCAGCGCTTCAGACACTATGCGTTCGCTGTGCCACACACTATCCTGATGCGAGAAATCTACCGGGAAACTATAGCTCTGCTTAATGTGCTGGCCATATACATTTTGTTGCCTTATAGTTTGCCCATCCAGCTGGTCAATCCACTCGGGCGGACGATCGGCAGTAAGAATTAATAGCGGAACCTGCTGAAAAAATGCTTCGGCTACGGCAGGCGCATAGTTTAAAGCAGCTGTGCCCGATGTGCAGACCAGTACGGTTGGTTTGCCGGTTGTAAGTGCCATGCCCAGTGCAATGAAAGCAGCGGCACGCTCATCGCTTATAGTTCGCACTTTCAGTTTCGGGTGGCGGGCAAAAGCTATAGTTAGTGGCGCGCAGCGAGAGCCCGGCGATAACACCACATTTTCCACTCCCTTGCGGGCACAGATTTCGGCTATATTAACAACTGGCTGAAGGATCACAGGTTTAATTGTTAAATTGTTGATTGCTAAATTGTTGATTGGTTTCGGTTGTCATCTCGACGATAGGAGAAATCTATCAAAGATTCTAACTAAATTTCTCGCTCTTGCTCGTAATGACAAATGTTTAGCAATTAAGCCATCCAACAATTTAACAATTTTTACATCTTCAAATTTGCTTAAAATTTAGTAAGAATTTTAAGCATGGTTTGCATTTTGTGCTGGGTTTCCTGCCATTCTTTGGCGGCGTTAGATTCGGCTGTGATGCCGGCACCGGCGTATAGAATGGCTTGGTCCTTTTGCAACTGCATGCAGCGCAGGTTTACGTATAAATGCGTTCCATCAGGGGAGTTTACCGGGCCTAAGTAGCCGCTGTAGTAGCTTCGGCCGTAGCCTTCGTGGGCAAGTATAAAGTTTAGGGCAGGCTCTTTTGGCAGGCCGCAAACAGCAGAAGTAGGGTGGAGCAGGTGCAGCATATCGGTTCCCAGCGTCGGGAAATCCACTTCTTTCAGGTCCACGCTGAAATCGGTGCGCAGGTGCATCAGGTTGCCGGCAACTATAGTTCTTGGCCCTACTTCGGTGTATTCGCGCAGGCGAAGCTTTTTAAAGCAGCTCAGCACGTAGCGCTCTACCATGCCCTGTTCTTCAATCTCTTTCTGTCGCCAGATCGCGTTGCCTACCGGTTCGCCGTTTATGGCTGGTTGCGTGCCAGCCAGCGCTACTGTCCTGAAAATCTTCTCCGGATCTATCGTTACCAGTATCTCCGGCGATGCGCCCATCCACGTTCCGGTACCGGGAACTGAAACCAGCGTAGCAAAAGCGCGCGGGTAAGCCTCCAGCATCAAACTATAGGCATCCACCAGGTTAAAATCAGCCGGCAACGGTTTTGCAGCTGTGCGCGAAAGCACAACTTTCTCCATTTGGCCACCTTCTATGGTTTTAACAGCTTCTGTTACGGCATTTTTAAAACCAGCCTCAGTCTGCTGATGTATGGCTTCGGAGCTGTTTAGGTGCCAGCTATAGTTTGTAGTTTCGGCACTCTCCAAAGCAACTATAAATTCCTGTTTCTGAGTCTGCGTTACGGCGTCTGAAAACTGCAGTAGACCTGTTCCGGAACTATAGGTTATGTCGGCTTTTATGAAAACGGAAGGCTGCTCACCTACAACAAACGGGCTGAAAAGAAACCCAAAAGGGCTGTTCTCAAGTTCAGGATGCTCCACCTGAAAAGCCTTGTCAAAAGAAATACAGGCATGTGTGGCGGCACCTAAGGGTAAGCGCCAGACAGCGACAGGCAGTCCTGATGCCAGAGCAGCATTTACAACTTGTTTTAAACTATAAACTCTAGTATCAGCACCCGTAGTTGTGTGGTCTGAGGCAAGATCTGCCATGATGTTATTTTTTATCGATAACGGCAACTGTCATGCGGCTAATGCATACCAGGTCGCCAGCTTCGTTTGTAATTTTAGTTTCCCATACCTGCGTGCTGCGGCCGTTGTGCAAAACAGTTGCTTTGCCGTAAACCCAGCCTTCTTTCACTCCACGTATATGGTTTGCGTTAATCTCTAAACCAACGCAGGCTTTTTTTGTTAAATCCACCTGCAGGGCAGCGCCAATACTTGCCAGCGTTTCGGATAATACCACGGATGCGCCCCCGTGCAGCAGGCCCATTGGCTGGTGCGTACGGAAATCAACGGGCATCTTACCTACCAGATATCCTTCACCAACTTCTGTGATTTCGATACCAAGGTGCTCAACCAAGGTATTTTTACTCCACTCCTTTACGCGCTCTAACGTACTTATATTTTTATCCATGGGCTGCGATGGCTATTTTCGCGGTTAATAAGAGGCCATTTTGATTTTATATCATTGGGCTGCAAAGAGAAATTATCAGAATCTGGCTTCGGCTCTTTCTCGTGCCATAGCGCTGCTATGCCACTCACAAGGAGCCTTGCCAGAACCCGAAACTTACTCTTTTCGCTTCCAACAATAAAATCAAAATAGCCTCTAAGGTCCTAAAAAGCAAAAGTAGAAGAATTTTGAGTATTAAGAAAGTATACCTGATCCGCCACGGGCAAACCGATTACAACGTGCAAGGCATTGTGCAGGGCAGCGGTGTAGATGCGCATCTGAACGAGGAAGGCCGCAGGCAGGCAAACCTGTTTTTCCAACATTACAAACATGTTCCGTTTAATAAAGTTTACACCTCCACGTTGCAGCGCAGCATTCAGTCGGTGCAGGGGTTTCTGGAACTGGGCATTCCACACGAAACACACGCCGGCCTGAACGAGATAAACTGGGGAACCCGCGAAGGCACACGCATTACGCCCGAAGAAGATGCCTACTACCATAGCCTGCTGCAGACCTGGTGCGATGGCGAAACCGGGGTTTGCATTGAAGGTGGCGAAAGCCCCGACCTGGTAGCGGCCCGACAGGTATCGGTAATTGAAACGATACTTAGCCGCCCCGAAGAAGAAACGATCCTGATCTGCATGCACGGCCGCGCTATGCGCATTTTACTTTGCCAGCTGCTGAAGTACCCGCTCCGCTGCATGGACCAGTTCGAGCACCGGAACCTGTGCCTGTACCAGCTTGACTACACGGGCAGTATGTTCACCGTAAAACGTTACTGCGACACAGAGCATCTGCACGTTACCAAATTGCCCGACATAGCCGCGCAGGGTGCTCACGAACAATTTAGGTAGTATAGTTTGAATAAAATATTTTTAAATCTAATTTTGGGCGGATTATGAGATGCCCGGGACAGGGCGATTAAACGATACGACAATTATGGCTGAAGTGATAAGAATGCCAAAGATGAGTGACACGATGACCGAAGGGGTAATCGCATCTTGGCTTGTAAAGGTTGGTGATAAAGTAAGTTCCGGCGATGTGCTGGCCGAAGTGGAAACCGATAAGGCGACCATGGAGCTGGAATCGTACAACGACGGTACGCTGCTTTACATTGGTCCTAAAAAAGGTGAAGCTGTTCCGATTGATGCTGTTATAGCGATTATCGGTAAAGAAGGCGAAGACATATCTGGTTTGCTGAACGAAGCAGGCGGAAGCGCTCAGCCCGCTGCTCCTGCCAAAACCGAAGCTCCGAAAGAAGAGAAGAAAGAAGAAGCAAAACCTGCTGCAGCCAAACAGGAAGCCCCTGCCGCTAAAACGTCTGTAGATACGAGCAACATTAAAGCATCTGTTATCAGAATGCCGAAAATGAGCGATACCATGACAGAAGGCGTGCTGGTAAGCTGGCTGAAAAAAGTAGGCGATAAAGTAAAATCCGGTGATGTGCTGGCCGAAGTAGAGACCGACAAGGCAACTATGGAGCTGGAGTCTTACGAAGATGGCACGTTGCTGTACACTGGCGTAAATGCCGGCGATGCTGTTGCTATTGATGCGATAATTGCCATTATTGGCGAAGATGGCGCAGACTATAAGGCCCTGCTGGAAGGTGGAGCTTCGGATAACAAAGGCACTGCAGACAAGCAGGAACGCCAGGAAAACGCACAAACCGACGAAGCTATTGAAGCTGGTGTAGATGCCGTTACTTCTGATAAGGTAGAAGCTACTGCTGTGCCAGCCCAAGGCTCTGAAACGGAAGGCGCAACTGCCGAAGGTGGTAGAATTAAAGCATCTCCGCTGGCTAAGAAACTGGCTAAAGAGAAAGGGATTAACTTAACACAGGTTAAAGGTTCCGGCGAAGGTGGCCGCATTGTATTGCGCGACATCGAGAACTATAAACCAGGTGCTGCCCCTGCACCACAGGCTGCTGCTCCGGCTGCCAAGCCTGCCGCTGCGCCGGTCACTATACCAGGTGCTACGGGCGAGGAATACGAAGAAGTGGCTGTATCACAGATGCGCAAGGTAATTGCACGTCGTCTGGCAGAAAGCAAGTTCTCTGCACCACACTTCTACCTGACCATGGAAATTGACATGGACAAGGCAATGGAAGCCCGTACAAGCATTAACGAAGTGTCTCCGGTTAAGGTATCGTTCAACGACTTAGTGATCAAAGCGGCTGCTGCGGCATTGCGTCAGCACCCTGCGGTTAACTCGTCGTGGTTAGGCGATAAGATCCGTTACAACAAGCAAATCAACATTGGTGTAGCTGTAGCGGTAGAAGAAGGCCTGCTGGTTCCGGTTGTGCGCAACGCTGACTACAAGTCATTATCAACTATAGCTGCTGAAGTGAAAGACCTTGGTGGCAAAGCAAAATCCAAGAAACTGCAGCCGTCTGATTGGGAAGGTAACACGTTTACCATCTCTAACCTGGGTATGTTCGGTATCGAAGAGTTTACCGCTATCATCAACCCACCAGATGCGTGCATCATGGCCGTTGGCGCTATCAAGCAAACGCCGGTCGTGAAAAATGGTAACATCCAGATCGGTAACGTGATGAAGGTAACGCTTAGCTGCGACCACCGCGTAGTGGATGGTGCTGTGGGCTCAGCGTTCCTGCAGACATTCAAGAACCTGCTGGAGAACCCGGTAAGAATACTGGTGTAACGATAAGCTTAACTATAGAGATAGCCTTTCCGGAAACGGAAAGGCTTTTTTGTTGACATAGCGCAAGTTTAGCGGAGACGTAACTTGTGGTTAATGATGGTGCCAGTTTGTAACTGGCTTTCTGCCGGAGCAGAAAACGATAGATTTATTGAAGCCTATAGTTGAGATAATTACTAATTGTGATGATTATTATGGCGCGAGCGTCCTCGCTCGTGTCGGCTATAGTTGGGCCTCCGGCCCAGTTGGATTGCAAATCCAACTTTATAATTATGTCACGGATCGCAGATCCGCGCCAGATTAGAACTATAGTTTGCAGGAACTATAACTCAGCACCAAACTATAGATCAGTAGTTGCAGTCATCGCCATTGTTGCTTTTACAACGCAAAGCCAGTTACAAACTGGCTGCCATACCAGCCACAAGTTGCGCTACCGCTAAACTTGCGGCATGTGTACCACAAATCATTTAAATCATTACTAATCCCGGTTCAGACTTATCGCTTGCTTAACTATAGTTACACTTCTACCGGTGTGCTGATAATGCCGAGGGCTCTGGCGATCTTATTTTCCCAGCGCTTCTGCTGTTTATAGTTGTTGCCACCATTGGTTTCTCGGTCGTATTTGTCCTGAAACTTCTGCATATCAGCAAGGTGCTCTTTCAGGATACGTTCTACTTCGGCTTTGTCTTTGGTGGTTTTTGCATCCAGACTGTTGAGTTTTACCTCCAGCATCTCGGCATACAGGTGCGCAATATCAAAGTGCAGCTGCTCATGGCCCAGTGTATAGGCTTCCTTATAAGCTGGCCTTACCCACGATTCGTCTTTAAAAGCCACGGCATACGCATCGTAAGTAATTCTGCCCGACCAGAAACTGGTGTCCTTTATCTTCAGAAAAATACTAACTGTAATCTCAGCGCCTTTGTGCGCATCGGAATGCTTGGGCTTCCCCTGAAAGTCCTTCCACGTTAATTTTTTGCCTGGTTCGTAAGCAAGTGTATTATAGTCCTGGGCAAAACCGCTCAGGCTTAACAGCACGGCAAACAGAATCAGAAATGCTCTTTTCATCTATAGTTTTATCGTTGTACATCCTCCATAAAGCATAAAACGGGCCAACTGTGAAGTTGGTGTTTGGGTGGATCAGATTTAATTTGACCTGTTGATTTATAGTTTATGCTCAGCCAGACTGTTAGTCTCCGCCAAAGCAACATCTGTCGCCGCTCTGCACCTGCAAAACAATACAAACCCGCAACTATAGCAGCCGTACCAGTTTTAATAACCTGCTACACAGCACTATGGCATACCTACCCATCGAAGATCATGGCGTTATCGGCGACCTGAACACAGTGGCCTTAGTTGGGCTCAACGGCTCCATCGATTTTATGTGCTTTCCTGATTTCGATTCTCCCTCCATTTTTGCGTCGCTGCTGGATGATGAGAAAGGGGGAAGCTTTATAATTGAGCCTACGCACAACGACATGAAGCACCGGCAAATGTATCTCCCGGATACCAATGTGCTGCTTACCCGATACCTGTCGGATGAAGGTATAGGCGAAGTGACTGATTTTATGCCGGTAGAAGAGCAGACCAAGGGCAGCCGGCTCATTAGGCGGGTCGCGTGCGTGCATGGCGACATGACATTCCGGATGCAGTGCAGCCCGCGCTTTAACTATGCCCGCTCGCCTCACACTGTCACCCAGGTAAACGAGTACGAAATCGTATTTACCTGTACAGATACCAATGGTTTGGCTGTCAGGTTAAAAAGCACAACACCACTGCAGATTACCAACACGGATGCCACGGCCACCTTTACCCTGAAGACCGGCGAGAAAGTGGATCTGCTCTTGGAACGTGCCTCAGACGAGCAACCACCTGCCAAAGTGCTGGAAAACTTTGTGACCAAAAGTCTGTACGAAACTATAGCTTACTGGAAGAACTGGGTTGCTCGGTGCCATTATAAAGGCCGCTGGATGGAAATGGTGAACCGCTCGGCGCTGGTGCTTAAACTGATGGTGTCGAACAAATATGGCTCGCTGGTGGCAGCACCCACTTTTGGTTTGCCTGAAGAATTAGGCGGCGAGCGCAACTGGGACTATCGCTACACCTGGATTCGGGACGCCTCGTTTACCGTGTACACCTTGCTGCGGCTGGGCTACAAGCAGGAAGCCAAAAACTTTGTGGATTGGGTAGACCGCCAGTGCGATGCCTTGCACAGTGCAGGCAGGCTCAGGCTGATGTATACCCTGAGCGGTGAACTGGAACTGGACGAGATCGAACTGAACCACCTGGAAGGCTACAAAGGATCGAGGCCGGTACGCATCGGCAATGCGGCTTACGACCAGGTGCAGCTGGATATTTATGGCGAACTGCTGGATGCGGTTTACCTCTATGATAAGTATGGCGCACCCATTGCGTTTGAGTTCTGGAACGACCTGCGGCAACAGGTGGAGTGGGTTTGCGACAACTGGCACCGCGAGGATGAAGGCATCTGGGAAGTGCGCGGCGGCAAAAGGCAGTTTCTGTACTCGCGTATGATGTGCTGGGTTGCCATAGACCGGGCTATGAAAATTGCCGAAAACCATTCGTATCCGCTCCCGGCCCGCTGGCGCGTGGAGCGCGATAAGATATTTTTTTCGATACACCACGAGTTCTGGAGCGAGGAGCTGCAAAGCTTTGTGCAATATAAGGGTGCCGATACCGTGGATGCAGCCACACTGCTGATGCCACTCATTCGCTTCATCAGCCCCAAAGACCCGCGCTGGCTATCTACACTGAAGCTTATTGAAGACAGGCTGGTTTCGGATGCGCTGGTTTTCCGTTACCGCAACAGCGAAGGGTTTGATGGCCTGAAAGGAAATGAAGGTACTTTCTCGATGTGCACATTCTGGTATGTGGAGTGCCTGGCCAAAGCAGGGCAGATAGACAAGGCGCGGCTTTATTTCGATAAAATGCTGGGCTACGCCAACCACCTGGGCCTGTACGCCGAAATGCTGGGCCTGAAAGGCAACCACCTCGGTAATTTTCCGCAGGCCTTTACGCACCTGGGCCTGATAAGCGCCGCCCTGACCATAAATGACATTCTGGAAGGCCACGAGAACAAAAAGAAACTATAGCAACTATAGTTTATGCTTCTCAATCGTTTACCTCGCAAACTAACTATAGGCTTTACCGACAATTTGGCGCAAACTATAGATTTGGCTTTTTGTTTGAAGATGCCGTAGTTTTACAGATAACCGCAGCCAACTATAAACTATAGTTGCGGCACATAAATTAAACTAGCAACACATGACCAAGATAAGATCAACTACCGTCTTAGGCATTTACCATAACGGCGAAGTAGCCTTGGGCGCCGACGGACAGGCAACCATGGACAAGCATATTGCCAAAAGCAACGTGAAAAAGATCCGCAAACTGCTGGATGGCAAAGTAGTGACCGGATTTGCAGGCTCTACTGCCGATGCATTTACCTTGCTGGAGCGCTTTGAAGAAAAGCTGAACGCCTACCAGCACAACATGAAACGCGCTGCCATTGAGCTGGCCAAAGACTGGCGAAAAGACCAGTACCTGCGCAAACTCGAAGCCATGATGGTAGTGGCCAACAAAGACGAGCTGCTAATTATTTCGGGTACCGGCGACGTGCTGGAGCCGGATCATCAGATTGCGGCTATTGGTTCGGGAAGTATGTTTGCCCATTCAGCTGCGCTGGCGCTTAAAAAGCATGCCCCGCATTTATCAGCAGAAGAAATGGTGCGCGAAGCTCTGAACATTGCCGCCGATATCTGCATCTATACCAACCACAACCTGATCATCGAGAAACCGGCCAAGTAAACTATAAACGCGTGCAAACCATCGCCCGGGCCATCAGGCAGCTGTACCCGATCTCTGACAATACTTTTGGGCAGCTCGCAGCTTTAATGGAAAGGCTGGAGCTACCCAAAGGGCATATCCTGTTCAGGGAAGGAGAGATAAGCAGAAAAGTGTTCTTTATTGAGCAGGGCATTGCACGGGCTTTCTGTTACCGCAACGACCAGGAAGTTACTTTCTGGTTTGGTGCCGAAGGCGATCTTATCTTTTCGTACTATAGTTACGTGTCCAACAAACCCGGTTACGAAACGATAGAGCTGCTGGAAAAGTCAGAAGTATACGTAATGGACCTGAGCCGGCTGCAGGAACTCTACCTGACCAACATAGAATTGGCAAACTGGGGGCGTAAGCTGGCAGAGTACGAGCTGATCAAAACGGAAGAGCGGTTTATGGCTTTTCAGTTTCAGTCGGCAACCGAGCGTTATAAAAGCCTGCTGGAGCACAATCCGCAACTGGTACAGCGCGTGCAGCTCAGCAAAATAGCCTCTTACCTTGGCGTAACGCAGGTTACCCTGAGCCGCATCCGGGCCGAAGTAAGGTAACTTTTTAACATTTGTTAAATTTCTTTTGCCCTATAGTCCGGACCTTTGCATAAACAAAATTAAAGCAATGGCCTGGATATACCTTATCGTAGCCGGATTGTTCGAGATCGGGTTTACAACCTGTCTGAAACTGTCTGATAACTTTACACAGCTGAAATGGTCAGTGGGATTCTTTGTGTGCATCACTGCCAGCTTTTTCCTGCTTAATAAGGCGATCGCCACTATCCCGATGGGTACTGCTTATGCCGTCTGGACCGGAATAGGGGCAGTAGGTACGGTTATAGTTGGCATGATCCTGTACAAAGAGCCAGCCGATTTCTGGAGACTTTTCTTCATATTCCTGCTTATCGGTTCCATTATCGGACTTAAACTGGTGTCGAAATAAGGAAAAAGTCAGGTAGGAGCTTATGGTAGCTCCGGAATGGGCAAATTACATTTATAAGACTTATCTTTACCTGCAATACAACTAACTGAACTCCCCGGGATCAATTAGAGTATAAACACGAATAGCAAAATAAAGAACTGAATAACAGAAAGATGAACGTAACCAACTTTTTAAAGAAGCATTACAAGCATTTTAATGCGGCCTCTGTGATAGACGCTGCCGAAGGATACAAAACACACCTGAACAACGGTGGTAAAATGATGATCACACTGGCGGGTGCCATGTCAACTGCTGAGCTGGGTATTATCCTGGCCGAGATGATCCGTCAGGACAAGGTACAGGCTATTTCATGTACGGGTGCTAACCTGGAAGAAGATATCTTTAACCTGGTGGCTCATGATTTTTATGAGCGCGTGCCACACTACCGCGAGCTCTCTGCAGCTGACGAAGAGGCTTTGTTGGAACGCCACATGAACCGCGTAACCGACACTTGTATTCCGGAAGAAGAAGCGATGCGCCGCATTGAGCATACAGTTCTGAAGTTCTGGGAGAAAGCAGACCAGGAAGGCAAATCTTACTTCCCGCATGAGTTCTTCTACCAGATTCTGTTATCAGGTGAACTGGAGCAGTATTACCAGATCGACCCAAAAAACAGCTGGATGCTGGAAGCTGCCAAGAAAAACCTGCCAATCATTTGCCCGGGTTGGGAAGATTCAACACTGGGGAACATCTTCTCCAGCCACGTAATTAACGGCGATATTAAAAACGTGCACACTGTAAAAACTGGTATCCAGTACATGATGTACCTGGCCGACTGGTATACTGAAAATGCAAAGGATGATTCAACTATAGGTTTCTTCCAGATTGGTGGAGGTATTGCCGGTGACTTCCCTATTTGTGTGGTGCCAATGCTACACCAGGATCTGCAGCGCACAGGCGTTCCGCTTTGGGGCTATTTTGCACAAATCTCCGATTCTACTACCAGCTACGGTTCTTACTCCGGTGCTGTGCCGAATGAGAAAATTACCTGGGGTAAACTGGGCAAAGAAACTCCTAAGTTCGTGATTGAGTCGGATGCAACTATAGTTGCGCCACTTATTTTTGCCATTGTACTGGATATGTAACACAGCCTGTAAGGTTGAACTATAAATAAAGGGGCTGCAGGTTTAATTACCTGCAGCCCCTTTATTTTCAGATACTTCAGTGTATCTTTGGGTTTTATTTCCAACCAATTTTAATGAAAGTATTTTTTACCGCAATTTGCTGCCTGCTCACTTTTGCAGCCGCAGCCCAGAAAAACTTTGTCCGGGGGTATTACATTACAGCCACCGGCGATACAGTACAAAGTTACATTGATGACCGGAACTGGATAAAGAACCCAGACCAGATCCGGATCGCAGACTCTCCCGGAAGTAGTACTTTTACTACTTTATCCGCATCAGACATTAAGGGATTTGGCCTTAGCACAGGCGATGTTTTCGTCAGCGAAGTTGTACAGATCGACAAATCCAAAGAAAACCTGAACCAGATGAACATTGGGGACGCTCCTATAGTTGTTACAGACACAGTTTTTCTGCGCGTACTGGTAAAAGGCAAACTCAACCTGTTGTTTGTGGAAGATGAGAACTCAAAAAAACATTTTTACCTGCAAAAGGAGAACGCCCAGCCCGAAGAGCTTGTCATCCACAAAAAGGTAATGATGGTGAATGGCAAAAAGGTGATCTCGAGTACACCAGCATATAAAGATCTGCTTAACCGTCATCTTCAGGATTGCCCCGAAGCAGCAAGACGTATCAGCACCACGCAGTTGCAAACCGGTATGTTAACCAAGCTGTTTACAAACTATAACGCATGCTTCGCAAGTGCTGATGAAAAACAATATGTAGCCAAATCTGAGAAGATAATTTATAAGTTAGGGGCAGTGGCGGGTTTATCCCCTAGCAGCCTAATTGTACAAGAACTCGAAGAGAAGTATAGCTTAAATAACAACGGGCTAGCTAATAGCTATACCATTGGTTTGTCCTTGAATGCAGTGCTGCCACGTGCCAGCAGAAGATGGTCTGTTTATAACGAAGTTGCCTGGAAATATTTCCAGATGACAGGAGAGCATGAGAGCAGAAGTGGCATAGGACAATACAAGCACGAAACATTTGATGTTAAAATGGGCTACATCGGGCTGAATACCATGCTGCGCTATCAGTTACCTTTAGCTACAATACGTCCGTATGTAACTGTGGGAATCGCTAATAATTTCAATTTAATTGACGAAAGCACTGTCGAGACTTTTAGCCGCAGTTTCACGATCGAAAAGACCACGAACGGACCATTTATGACACCAACCCGAAAATATGAACAGGCACTTTTAATTGGTGCTGGTGTAGAAACTGGTAAGTTTAACGCCGGTTTAAGACTGGAGTATGGAAACGGTATGTCGTCTTTTTCAACTGTAAGGACAATACGTAGCACGTTTAATATTTTGCTGGGCTATAGTTTCAATTAGATCCAGGACTAGATTTCTATAAAGGGGCTGCTGGTTATAAACCAGCAGCCCCTTTCCTTTATCACAATAATAATTTATTTCTATATTATCTTTGTGAAATATATTTACCCTCAATTACTAATATGAAAACAATCTTTACCACACTTTTCTGCCTGTTGGCAGTTTCCTCTTATGCCCAGAAAAATTTTGTAAAAGGCTATTACATTACCACGGCCGGCGATACGGTTCAAAGTTACATTGATGATAAGAACTGGGTAAAAGCACCAGACCGCATAAGGGTAGCATCCTCACCCGAAAGTAATACAGTCACTACATTTTCTGCTGCTGATATCAAGGGATTTGGCCTGGCAAACGGAGATAGGTTTGTCAGTGAAATTGTGCAGATTGATAAATCGCCGGTAGATGTGAACCAGATGATTGTAGGAGCAGCACCCATTATAGTTACCGATACTGTTTTTTTACGCGTGCTGGTAAATGGAAAGCTGAACCTGCTGTACATGGAAGACGAAAGCGCCAAACAACACTTTTACATTCAGCAACAAAACACCGCTCCGGAAGAATTGCGGTTAATTAAAAAGCTGATAAATGCCAATGCGACGCAATACGTTTCAAACATTGAGGAGTACAAAGAAACACTTGCCCGGCACCTGCACGATTGCCCGGATGTTGCGGAAGGGGCCTATACTGCGGAACTGAAAGCAACAAATCTTACAAAACTGATCACAAAGTACAATGCCTGTTTCCCAGAAGAAGGCCCTATGCAGTATGTGGCCAAAACTGATAAAGTAAAACTGAAGCTAAGCGTTGGAGCAGGCCTGATGCCAACTACCCTTAACATTACAAAGTCCGATTTCAACTATAACCTGAAACCAGGGAGCCTGGCTTCAAACTATACCGCTGGAATTGGTTTTGGCATCGTGCTACCAAGGGCAAAAGGCCGGTGGGAAATTTACAACGAAGCTGCCTTTAAAACCTATCAGGTGGAGGGTGCCTATGAGGTTATCAACCAGCCAAACGAATACCGCCACGAGGAAATTAAATTTGAGATGCGCTACATCGGGCTGAACACGATGATACGTTACAACTTTCCTTTTAAAACGATACTACCATTTGTGAATGTAGGAATTGCCAACAACTACATGCTTGGTAGCTCCAATGAAGTGAAACTACATACCCGGAGATTCTCCATAGAGGAGCATACCACAGTGCCAATGCTGGAATCTGTACGGAAATATGAGCAGGCTTTCCTGGTGGGCGTTGGCGTAAATGTGAAAGGCTTTGTAGGAGAGGTGCGTTATGAGAATGGAACAGGTATGAGCCCATATAAGACAACAGGCACATCCCGCAAAACTATAAACCTGCTGTTAGGCTATAGCTTTAACCAGGCTCATAAGTAGGCAGATGTGCAAAACGGCTGCAGTTATATACTGCAGCCATTTTGTTTATAAACTATAGTTATTAAGCCGGAATACTGTCTTTTTCTTCGCGGTTCCAGTGGCGATGTTTCTTAATGGCAGCCATAAACATTTCGGCAAAACTGGCAGCTTCTGCCTCCGAGCCAGCTGTTATGACGCCTTTGCTATCTGTTATTTTATCTGATGCAGGTTCAGCGTAAGATACACCGGTTATTCCAGCCTTCCGGAGCAACTCTATGCCGTGGCCGGAAGTGGCTATAGCCTTGCAATGCTTAAAGGCCTCGCTTACAAAATGCAGCGCTTTCCCTTCATTCATCTGGGTTCTTATGCTTTTCTCGCCGTCAGGTATGTAGATGGCATCAAACAAGATAGAGCCGGTCGTGATATGGCTTTTATCAACTTTTACCTGCTCACCATTGCTGGCAGTGCGCATGCCCAGTAGTTTCGAAACGATAGTTACATGCGCTCCGGCCTCTGTCAGGGCCTGTTTCAGTTGGGCCAGTTCGTTGCAGTCAAATCCATCTTCAATCAACACCGCAACTCTTCTTGATGCTAAGGTCTCTACCTTGTTGCGCTCCATACTCAAGGCTGGTGATTCTTTCACCGAATTGCCTTTACGCATTTTTTCTGAGGCAGCATTATCTTCAAAATTCCCTGTCGATTCAATATCCGAGTCTGTAGGCACGTCTACACCAATTCCGGCTGCTACGCGCTCTGCTAATTCTTTTGATACCTTGGCGAAGTTGCCAACCATGCGTCTGCGGATATCCTCGCGCTCCACTTTACCCAGTTCAAAATGTGCGGCTTCCACAATATGCTTTTTCTCCACTTCAGTCATCGAGTTCCAGAACAAGGTCGCCTGGCTATAGTGATCCCGGAAACTGGCGCTGCGGGCGCGTATTTTATGGCCTTCCACCTTCTCGGTGTAATGTACATAGCCGCCCTCATCTTCAGGTGCCATTTTAGGATTGCCATCGCCGGTTGAGTTTGGCCAGTAGTTGGCTTTGCCTTTGCCAATGGTCATCTTCATAAAGCCGGCTCCATGGTGGTTATGAACCGGTGCAACCGGGCGGTTAATCGGCACCTCTGTAAAGTTGGAGCTGTTAAAACGATTTAGCTGTGTATCTAAGTAAGAGAACAGGCGCCCCTGCAACAGCGGATCGTTGGTTACATCAATGCCCGGCACCAGGTTACCCGGGTGAAACGCCACTTGCTCTGTTTCAGCAAAGAAGTTATCTGGGTTGCGGTTCAGTACCATTTTACCAACCGGAACGCGCGGCACAATTTCTTCAGGTATTAATTTGGTAGCATCCAGCAGGTCGAAATCATATTTGAATTCATCTTCTTCTGGTACCAGCTGCACACTCAGTTCAAATTCAGGGTAATCGCCCTTCTCGATAGCTTCCCAAAGGTCCCTGCGCAGCCAGTCGGTGTCTTTGCCGCCCAGTTTTTGTGCTTCGTCCCAAACAAGCGAGTGTGCCCCTAACAAAGGGCGCCAGTGTAGTTTTACAAAAGTGCCCTGGCCTGCCTCATTTACGAACCGGAACGTATGCACGCCAAAGCCATCCATCATCCTGAAACTGCGTGGTATGGCCCTGTCTGATAAGACCCAGAGCAGCATATGTGTGGTCTCCGGCATCAGGGAGGCAAAATCCCAGAAGTTATCGTGGGCGGCGGTTGCCTGTGGCATTTCACTGTCAGGATGGGGTTTAATGGCGTGTACCAGATCCGGAAATTTGATGGCATCCTGGATAAAGAAGACCGGAATGTTGTTGCCTACCAGGTCGTAGTTTCCTTCCGAGGTATAAAATTTTGTGGCAAAACCACGAACGTCGCGCACCGTATCGGCAGAGCCTCTTGAACCTACCACTGTAGAGAAACGAACAAATACCGGGGTACGTTCTTCCGGGTCTGTCAGGAATCTGGCTTTGGTATATTGCTTCAGCGAATCGTTGTAGGGCTGGAAATAACCGTGTGCCGCAGAGCCGCGGGCATGTACCACGCGTTCCGGGATCGACTCGTGGTCGAGGTGCGTCATTTTCTCCCGGAAGTGGAAGTCTTCGATCAGGGTTGGCCCTCGTGAGCCGGATTTCAGGGAGTCGTCGGTATGATTTATCCGAACGCCCTGGTCGGTGGTCATGTACTGATCCGTGTTGTCGTTACGGAACTGCTCGAGTTGCTCGTTTTTACTGTTTTCGTTCACTGAGCTGCTGCCAGTGGGTTTGTTTGGTTTGTTTTCGTTGTTCATAGTTCTATGTAGCTTTCAGATACAAGCCGGTTTATCAGGGATCGAAATTTGATAAGTTGCCCGGGGAAGATGCAAAACCGATAGGCTTAAGCGCTCCGATTAGGTACGGTAGCCTGAAAAGCATAGTTCGGGATGATGCCGTTTTAATGCCTGCTGATTAGATCAAAATCGGGCAGAAATGGATTTGGAAGTACTTGATCTGTAGTAATAACTATAGTTTGTAGTGCTATAGGAGAGAACTGGTCTGAAATGCGCTGTTATGAGCGACTGGCCAGTTTTTTAGACTGATAGGGCGTGAGAAAAAAGCAGCTATAGTTAGTATAGTCCGGACTTGATTTCTGCAGTAAAAATTGCACTGTTCTACAGCTGTTCTGAAAAATAAAAATATAAGTGCTTCGGGCAACTATAGATAGCAACCATAGATAGTTAAGCGCAGGAAAAAGCGAACCTATAGTTTAGCTGATGAGCTCGCGCCGGCCAAATCTGAATTCTTCTTCTTTCAGAAAATAATCACCGCTCTTCTGTAGAATGGTAATGTTATCCAGGGTAATTTCCCAGTTAAAGTTATAGTTACAGAGATATGACAACAGCGGACCCAGCATTTCGGGAGTGGTGTCGCCAAGGGCCAGGGTAATATGCGGCAGCCACATATTCGGGTTATAGTACAGGCCCATTTCGCTGCTCATTTCAGAGATGTCGGCGTGGAGTTTGGCGTGCAGTTGGTTTAGTGGCGGTGTGCGCAGTACGGGTATATACACTACGGGTTGTGGCCCCGGGAAAATGCCCAGACCTGTGGTACGGATGGTAAAGTCCGGTGCCTCGAAGCAGGTAAGTTCCAGGTATTGCTTCAACTCTTCCATGTCCGGCACCTCGGCTGTCAGGAGCGTAAGGTGCGGATAAGGTGTTGCTTTTACAGCAGTTAGCCCAAATTTTTCTTCCAAGTTCTCAGTAAGTTCGGTTACCTTGTCGGAATGGGTTTTGTCTAACAGCGAAGTGATCGCGATCATAATTGCCTGCTTAATAACGTATTGCCACAAAGCAAATGTATGCATTTATGCACAGCTTTCGAATATGAAACGGCTGGGATTAGTATTTGTTTAGCATAAAAACCGAAAAACTGGTGAATGACAAAGGGGCAGAGAAGCGATTACTGCTGCATCATTTAGGTTAAATTCAGTAACTTTGCACCTTATAGTTTGATACAACTGCATGATTTCCATAAACAACCTTAGCTTCCATTTCGGTAGTCGCCCGATGTATGACGATGCCAACCTGCATATCCGTCCAAAAGATAAAATTGGTCTGATCGGGCTGAACGGTACCGGTAAATCTACCTTGTTGCGCCTTATAGTTGGAGAGTACAAACCCGACAGCGGAAGCATACACATGAGCAAGGAGACAACTATAGGTTTCCTGAACCAGGACCTGCTGAGCTACCAGACCCACGAAAGCATTCTTTCTGTGGCCATGCAGGCTTTTGGAGAAGCCCTGAACATGCAGGCAGAGATAGACAAGGTGCTGGTGGAGTTTGAAAATAACTTCCATGATGACCTGGTGGGCAAACTGGCCAATCTGCAGGAACGTTTTGAGGCGCTTGGTGGCTATACCATGCAGGCAGAATCTGAGGCGATATTGGAAGGCCTGGGCTTTACCACCGAAGAACTGCAGCAGCCACTGGCATCTTTTTCGGGTGGATGGCGCATGCGTGTTATGCTGGCTAAAATTCTACTTCAGAAACCTTCGTTGCTCTTGCTCGATGAGCCTACCAACCACCTGGACTTACCATCCATCAAGTGGCTGGAAAGTTACCTGGAGCGCTTTGAAGGTGCTGTAGTGATCGTTTCACACGACCGCGAGTTCTTGGATCGTACAACCAATGTAACCGTAGAGGTATCGGGCTCCAAGCTGAACTACTACCCGGGCAACTATAGTTTTTATGTAGAAGAAAAGGCCTTGCGGAACGAGATACAGAAAGGCGCTTACGAAAACCAGCAGGCCCAGATCAGGCAGGCGGAGCGTTTTATTGAGCGTTTCAAAGCCAAAGCTACCAAAGCCAAGCAGGCGCAGAGCCGCATGAAGCAGCTCGAAAGAATGGAGCGCATCGAAGAAGTAGCACCTGATGCGGCTAAAGTAAATTTCAGTTTCCGTTTCAATGTTCAGCCTGGCCGCCACATTCTGCGCCTCGAGCACATGAGCAAAGCCTTCGGAGAGAAAGTGATCTTCCGGGATACCAATGTGCACATTGAGCGCGGCGATAAAATTGCGTTGATCGGTGCCAACGGTAAAGGTAAATCTACGCTGTTGCGCATTATTGCAGGCACAGAACCTATCAAGGGCAAACGCGAGCTCGGACATAATGTGATCATGTCGTTTTACGCGCAGCATCAATTGGAGTCTCTTAACGTGGACAATGAGATTTTGCAGGAACTACAGCAGTCAGGCTCTGGCAAGACCGATGTAGAACTGCGTACCCTGCTTGGTGCTTTCCTGTTTACCGGCGATGATGTTTTCAAAAAGATCAAGGTATTGTCGGGAGGGGAGAAAAGCCGTGTAGCCTTGGCTAAAACGCTTATTTCTGAAGCCAACTTCCTGATGCTGGATGAGCCTACCAACCACCTGGATATGCAGTCGGTTAATATCCTGATTCAGGCCCTGGAGCAGTATGAAGGTACCTTTGTGATCATCTCGCACGACCGCTATTTTGTGGAGAATGTGGCAACCAAGATCTGGTACATCGAGGATTATCAGCTGAAGGAGTATCCGGGTACTTACCACGAATACGAAGCTTTTCAGGAGAAGCGTGAGAAAGAGGCCAAACTACAGGCTGCGGCTGCTCCGGCTCCTAAAAAAGAAGAACCAAAACCAGCCCGCAATAATTCTGAATTTAACCAATTGAACAACCAGCTGAAGCAGGCCAACAAAAAGTTGTCAGAGCTGGAAAAGAAAGTACAGCAACTGGAGCAGGAATTGGCAAAATATGAAACTGAACTGGCCGACCCGAAAGTGTATGGCAACGTAGCCCTGCTGCAGGAAACCTCTCAGAAGTTTGAAACAGCCCAGAAAGAGCTGCAGAAAGCTAACAACGAGTGGGAAGAACAGATGCTGGAAGTAGAAGAACTGGAAGGTAAACTGAGCCAGGCTTAATACCGGTAACTATAGAATGAATAAAACAGCAGCGCCAGGTATAGTTTGTACCTGGCGCTGCTGTTTTTAAACGACTTAACTATAGTTTTTAAATGGCAAAAGTTTCGCCGAGTTTCAGGGTGAAAGCAATTTCTACCACATCAAATTCGTCGTTGCTCAGGCGTAGTTCCCGCTTTACACGTCTGCGGAAAGTTTCGTCTTTGGCAATCTTATCCAGGCCTTTGTTTACTACTACAATTCCTTCAACAGTTTTCTTAACGCCCTTAATGGAGATGGTCCAGGTGCTAAGCATAATGTCCAGGCCTTTACTTTGCTCTGGTACTTCTTCGTTTGCTTTAACCAGTAGCGTTTCTTCGCACCTGCATTCAGCTTTGTGCAGATGGCACTGCTGACAATAATCGAGTTTATCCCGTAGGTGGGTGCTTATCTGTTGTTGTTCGGGTACTTGTAGTTCCATCTCTTCTGCTTCTCTCTCCGGATTGCGAATGTACTCAATTTATAGTTGCTATGCCCTTTAAGTTGCGGCAGGCATAAAAGTATAAGGCCAGGAAAACGAATTTCCTGGCCTTATACTATAGAGTGCTAGCCAGTGTTACTGTGTTACAACCTTTATCAGCATCCCTTTTTCAACACGATCCGTCAGCTGCATACCATTCAAAATCGCCAGCTCTTCCAGGCGGGCGGATGGAGTGCCATTAGACTGCAGTGCCTGCGCCAACGTGGTGTTTTGGCCTACAGTTTTGATACGCACGCGCTCTGGCTGCTTGTTCAGCTTGCTCTGGTCTGTTAGTTGACGGAAATTGGTCATGGTACCGGAAAAGGTGTTGAAGTAATTATTAAAATCATTGCCTGATGTAATACCCATAATGCTGTAAATGTTGCCACCGTATTGTATAAAATAAGTGAGCGTGCGGATAGTTCCTTGTTCCTGCTTCTGGTCTGCAACTATAGCCAGGGCATTGTTGCCATTTACAGTAGTGTTTTTCGACTCAACCAATGTTAATTTATAACCTTCAAGGGTCTGGCGGGCGGCATCTTCCAGCGAGGTGCCGGGTGCCAGTGTCAGGTTAATAATGGCTTTGCCTTCGGGGTGCGCCATCTGGAACGCTTGTGGCGAGTTCAGATATTTCCAGCCATTCGGTATCGGGAACTGGAATTTCAGCTCAGGGTGGTAAAACACAAAATTTTCAACAAAGCCCTGTTTCGGGTCTTCGCCATAAATTATGCCGTCGATCAGGCGCAGGTAAGAGTCACGGCCTACTTTCAGGTTTGTGGCATTCAATTTCTGTTGCCACTGTGCGGCCAGTTCGTGCACGGTAGTATAGCGGTTACCAGGGTCGGGGTGTGTGCTCATAAACTCTGGTATGGCCTGCCCGCCTGCCTTTTGCTGTTCGCGCTGCAGGGTCAGGAAAAAGTCGGCCATTTGATTGGCATCGTACCCGATCTTGGTCGAGTATTCTACACCCAGCTCATCAGACTGGCGCTCATCATCGCGACCGAATTTCAGGAACAGGAGGCCTAGTCCCTGCATGGCCTCGTTTCCAAATTGGGCGAGCTCTGGTACCAGGATCATACCGGCTATCAGACCTACCTGGCTCAGTACCTGCTTACTTTGCTGTTGTGCCGAGTGGCGTGCTGCAATATGCCCGATCTCGTGGCCAAGCACGCCGGCAAACTGAGCCTCGTTGTTAAAGTGGGCCATAATGCCCCGCGTAAAGTATACATAACCACCGGGCACAGCAAAAGCATTTATTACCGGCGAGTCAAGTATTTTGAAATTATACTTAATGTTGCTACGGTGCGATATGGCTGCCATTTGCTGGCCTTTCTCACTTATAAAGCGCTGCATGGCCGGGTTGTCATAAAGCCCGAACTGGGCTACAATCTGCGGGTCTGCTTCCTGTCCAAGTGCCAGCTCCTGGCCCTCCGACATTAAAATCACGTCTTTCTTGCCTGTAACCGGGTTGGTGGAGCAGGAGTTGAACAGCAGCAGCACACCGGTTAATAAAGCAGTTATCTGAATTCTTTTCATAGTCTTAAATATTAATGCAGGCTATAGTTTCCGTCTTCCAGAATCTTTAAAAACCTATATTTTAATTGCAACGATTATGCCATGTATAAGTTGCAACTGCACTATATAGCAGCTTCTACGCTGCTTTTTATAGCACTATAGTTACTGAATGCAGCTGAATGTAATCTATAGTTTGTGATACTTTTTTCTGATCATCACCTCTCCGGGGAGAAGGGTATTATAGTTTGGTTTATGCTTTATGATGACAAACGGAATGGTGTACTTCTGCTAAATCCGCTAAATTTGGCTGTTAGCCCAAGCTTTGTCGTTTAAAGCAGAACGCTTATATTGAGTAAAATACTTTAGAGGTGGAAGAAAAGCAAAATAACTATAGCACTGATTCAGAGTCCAGGTTGCAGGCTATTATCGATACGGCTATTGACGGAATTATAACCATTGATAACCGTGGCGTAGTGGAAACTATGAACCCGGCTGCGGCGCGCATTTTTGGATATGATCCGGAAGAGATCATCGGGCAGAACATTAAGGTTCTGATGCCTGAGCCGGATAAAAGCCTTCACGATGTATATATCGACAACTACCACCGCACGGGTATCGGGCAGATCATCGGCATTGGGCGCGAAGTGTTGGGCAAGAAAAAGGATGGTACTATATTTCCGTTTCTGCTGAGTATCAGTGAAGTTCGCCTGCACGAAAAGCAGATTTTTACCGGCATAGTGCACGACATTACGGAGCTAAAGAAAACCGAAGCTGCGCTGCGAGAAAGCGAGAACAAGTTTAACTCCATCATACAAACGGCTGTAGACGGTATTATCACGATAGACACGCGCGGTCTGATCGAAATGGTGAACCCGTCGGCACAGAAGCTTTTTGGCTACGAAGAACATGAACTGATTGGCCGCAACATAAGCATGCTGATGCCGGAACCGGATAGTAGCCAGCACGATGCTTACATGGAACGCTACCACCGCACCCGCGAACCACGCATTATTGGCATTGGCCGTGAAGTATCCGGGCTACGAAAAGACGGAACCGTTTTCCCTTTCTTTCTGAGTATAAGTGAAGTACAGCTGGCTGACAGAAAAGTATACACTGGTTTTGTGCACGACATTACACACCAGAAAGTAAGCGAAGAGCGCCTGAGACGTTATGCTGCTGAGCTGGAACGCAGTAACCGCGAACTACAGGATTTTGCCTATGTTTCGTCGCATGACCTGCAGGAGCCACTGCGCAAAATCCAAGCTTTTGGCGACCGCTTAAAGACCAAGGAATACGATAAACTCAGCGACCAGGGCAAGGATTATGTAGACAGGATGCTGAATGCAGCCTCGCGTATGCAGAACCTGATAAACGACCTGCTCGACTTCTCCAGAGTGACAAGCAAATCAAAGGCATTTGTTAAAGTAAAGCTCGATAAGATACTGTCGGAAGTGCTCTCTGACCTGGAAGTAACTATAGAACAGACCGGCGCTGTAATAGAAAGATCGCCGCTGCCAACTATAGAAGGCGAACCAACCCAGATGCGTCAGTTATTCCAGAACCTGATCAGCAATGCTATTAAGTTCCGGAAAGAGGGTGTTACCCCTGTTGTCAGGATCTCGTCCAGAAATGTGCAGCTACACGCGCATCTCACTTCAACGCCCGGCGACGAAATGGTGGAAATAACGATAGAAGATAACGGCATTGGTTTCGATGAGAAATACCTGGATCGTATTTTTAATATCTTTCAGCGTCTGGAAGGGCAGAAGTATGAAGGCTCTGGTATTGGCCTGGCTGTCTGCCGTAAAATTGCAGTGCGCCACGGCGGCGACATAACGGCCAAAAGCACGCCCGGCGAAGGCACCCGATTTATTATTACATTAGCAAAAAAACACTTACAGGAATAAACTATAGTTGCATGAGTCCAAATCCAAGATCAATTATCATACTGATTGCCGACGACGATGCCGAAGACCGGATGCTGGTTAAAGAAGCATTGGAGGAAAGCCGCCTGAACAACCATATACAGTTTGTGGAGAACGGCGAAGAACTGCTGGATTACCTGAACAACAAAGGCAGGTTTGCAGACAAGGAACAGTACCCGACACCGGGCCTGATTCTGCTGGACCTGAACATGCCTAAAAAGGATGGTCGTGAAGCGCTGAAAGAGATAAAGCAGCAGGAACATCTGCGCATGATTCCGGTTGTGGTGCTGACCACTTCCAAAGCCGAAGAAGACATCCTGCGCACCTACGACCTGGGCGTAAGCTCTTTTATTACAAAGCCTGTAACATTCAGCTCCTTGGTTGATGTAATGAAAACCCTGAGCAAATACTGGTTCGAAATTGTAGAACTGCCCAAAAGTTAGTTAGAAAGTTAAAAAGTTTGGAAGTTAGAAAAGTGAATGTCGAGATTGAGTAACACTTTCTAACTTTTTAACTTACAAACTTATCCCTTAAAACATGCCTCATAGCAACAAGATACGTGTACTGCTGATTGATGATGATGAAGATGATTTCATCATTACCCGGGATACAATTGATGAAATTCCGGGGCGCAACTATGTGCTTGAATGGACAGCATCTTTCGGTGAGGCACTGGAGCTTATAAAGCAGGAGAAACACGATGTATACCTGGTAGATTTCAGGCTGGGAGCACACGACGGGCTGGAGTTGATCTCGCAGGCAGTGGAAGGCGGAAGTCTGGCGCCGTTTATACTTTTAACAGGCCAGAGCGACCGCGAAACCGATGAAAAGGCCATGCGCGTAGGGGCTTCGGATTATCTCGTAAAAGGCACTTTTGATCCGTTTAGTTTAGAGCGATCGATCCGCTATAGTGTGGAGCATGCCAAAAGCATGGCTGAAATACATAAGCTGAACTCTGAACTTGAACAACGCGTGGATGAGCGTACCCGTGAGCTGGGAGAGGCCGTTAAAAAGCTGGAAGAAACAAATCGCAGCCTCTACGAAGCACAGGTTGAGATACGCAAGGCACTGCAGAAAGAGAAGGAGCTGCATGAACTAAAATCGAGGTTTGTAACAATAGCCTCGCATGAGTTTCGTACGCCGCTTAGCACTGTACTTTCATCAGCATCCTTAATTGGCAAATACAAAGCCACTGAAGACGATGAGAAGAGACAGAAGCATGTGGAGCGCATCAAATCGGCGGTAAGCAATCTTACAACTATCCTAAACGATTTCCTGTCGATAAGCAGGATAGAGGAAGGCAAGATCTATAACGTACCAACTACGTTCGACCTGAAAGACTTTACAGCCGAGATTGTAGACGAAATGCAGGGGCTTGTGAAGATCGGGCAGAAGATACACTACCAGCACAGCGGGCCAGAAACTATAGTTACCTTAGATAAACAGTTACTAAAAAATATTATATTAAACCTGCTTTCCAACGCCAGCAAGTATTCCGGTGAAGGCAAGCAGATCTACATTGACACAGCTGTAAACAGTACTATAAACCTGTCTGTAAAAGATGAAGGTATCGGGATTCCGGATGCTGACAAGGTACATTTGTTTACGCCTTTTTTCCGGGCGCAAAACGTGACCAATATACAGGGCACCGGTCTCGGACTAAACATTGTGAACCGCTACGTAGATATAATGGACGGATCTTTAACCTACGAAAGTGAACTGAACGAAGGCACTACTTTCCGTATAACATTCCCAATTCACCCCATAACAGCATAACCATGAAAAAAATATTGCTGATAGAAGATAATCAGGAGATCAGAGAAAACACAGCCGAGATACTTTCTTTGGCAAACTATAACGTTATAGAGGCCGAGAATGGGAAAGTAGGCGTTGAGCTGGCTAAGAATGAGCAGCCTGACCTGATCATCTGCGACATTATGATGCCCCAGCTGGACGGTTACGGGGTGCTGCACATGCTCAGCAAAAACCCGGCAACATCAAGTATTCCATTCATCTTCCTGACTGCAAAATCGGAGAAAGAAGACTTCCGAAAAGGCATGAACCTAGGCGCCGATGACTATCTGACCAAACCATTCGATGACTTAGAGTTGCTGGATGCCGTGGAAATGCGGTTGAAAAAGAACGAGATCCTGAAGGCTGAATTTAACAAGAGTGTTGAAGGCATAGACAACTTTATACAGGAAGCGCGCGGCTTCGAGGACCTGAACAAACTGCTTTCGGATAAGCGCAAGGTGACGGTGTTTAAGAAAAAGCAGCACCTGTTTATGGAAGGCTACCGCACCACGGCGTTATATTTCCTGAACAAAGGCAAGATCAAGACTTTTAAGGCGAACGAAGAAGGCCGTGAGTACATTACCAACCTCTACAAAGACGGTGACTTTATCGGTTACCTCGACTTGCTGGAAGAAACACCTTACCGCGAATCGGCTGTAGCGCTGGAAGATTCTGAAGTGTATATCATCCCCAAAGAAGACTTTTTTACGCTTCTCAACCACAACCGCGACATTGCCAACAAGTTCATAAAACTGCTTTCTGATAACCTGGCCGACCGCGAAGAACGCCTGTTGAAACTGGCTTATAATTCGGTGCGCAAGCGCGTAGCTGAAGCCTTGCTGTTAGTAGAAAAACAATACCAGCAACAGGCCGGCGATAAAACCCAGATCAGCATAACCCGCGAAGACCTAGCTAGTATAGTTGGCGCTTCCAAAGAAACTGTAATCAGAACCTTAGCCGATTTTAAAGACGAAAAACTGATTGACAGCCAGGGAAGCCGCATTTTTATACTTGATTCTGCCAAGCTGGCCAAAATGCGGAATTAAGGTATTCTATGTAAACATGGATTTATGATCGCATAATGAAGTACATCATATTTTGCTTTCTGGCGTCACTTGTTTCCTGTAATAATCCAGCTGATTTAAGGGAACAGAATCAATATATTTTGTCTGAACCTGAAGGATTCTCAGACTTTGATATTGAATATGACGTGAATAGGGGAGATAACTATTTTTCTTCAATTGATTCAATTTATACTCGGGATTATGTTGATGAAACAAGAAAAGTTAAAGTAGTACTAACTACTGAAGAAAAACAGAGAATTTTTGAAGTAGTAAAGGAGGCGGATTTTTTAAGCTTACCTGACACTATTGAGAGAAGTGGTGACACATGCATGTTACCAGCATTTACAAAGGAGGTGAAAGTTAAAATTGGATCTAGGGAAAAAAGAGTTTATGACTTAATATATTGTGATGTAAAAGATAAAACTATAGAAGAGAGATTTAACTTAATCACTAATACATTGTGGGAGATTCTTCAAAGCAAAGATAAAGTAAAAGACCTGCCCCAAAGCGATAAGATTTATATGTAATACATAAAGCTGGCAAGTTCTAAAGTGCAAAATTTAAACTATAGCCCGAACTTCAGAAATGGAGTCCGGGCTATCGTTTTTTTATAAAGTTGACATCAATCAATGGATATAGTTGACATAAGTCATGTTTCTGTTGAATTGCTTTTCAGACATTTGCATTGAAATCTGAAACACCACCATGCAGAACAACTTTAAAGCCCTTACCTTATCTTACAAACATGCACCGATAAATGTGCGCGAAGCAGTAGCCCTGAACGAGATAGGTTGCCGCAATTTGCTGGATAAGATCAGGGAGTTTACAGATGCCCAGGATGTGCTGGTACTTTCTACCTGTAACCGTACGGAAGTATACTATATTTCTGAAAAAGAGCTGGACCAGGCGATTATAAAACTGATTGCGATGGAACGTGGCTTTATTTCTACAAAAAAGATCACGCCCTACTTTAAGCACATTACCGATCCTGAGCTGGCTGTTCAGCATTTATTTTATGTAGGCCTTGGTCTGGAGTCGCAGGTGGTGGGCGATATGCAGATACTGAACCAGGTAAAGAAAGCTTACCAATGGTCTGCAGAAGCAAATATGGCCGGCCCGTTCCTGCACCGTTTGCTGCACACAATCTTCGCTACCAACAAACAGGTTTTCAACGAGACTTCCTTTTTCGATGGCGCTGCTTCGGTATCGTATGCCACTGTTGAGTTAGTGGAAGAGCTAATAGCTGACCTGGTAAATCCGCGTGTGCTGATGATCGGGGTAGGAGAGATTGGGGCGAATGTGTGTGATAACTTTCAGAAGTCAACTATTAATAATGTAGTTATTGCTAACCGCACACATCACAAAGCACAGGCCCTGGCCGAGAAAACCAACGCTACAGCTGTGTACTGGGAGAATGTGTGGGAAGAGATTGCCCAGGCAGATGTTGTCATTTCGTCTGTCCCCGGCGACTGCTTTTTCATCAGTAAAGAAGTGATAGCGCAGCAGGGTGTAACTACTCCGAAGTTCTTCCTGGACCTGTCTATGCCACGCAGCATCGATAGCACACTGGAGGAAATTGCAGGTGTAAAAGTATACAATGTAGATACCATTAAAAACCGCGCTTCAGAAGCCCTGGAAATGCGCATGGCCGCCATTCCGCAGGTGCAGCAGATTATCTCAGCAGCTATGGTTGAGTTTAGCACCTGGACCCGCGAAATGGCGATGTCGCCGGCCCTGCAGCAGTTCAAAAGCAAGCTCGAAGAAATCCGTCAGCAGGAGTTGAACCGGTATATGAAGAACTTAGGCGAAGCGGAACGTGAAGTAGTGGAAAAATTAACACAGAACATTCTCAATAAGATCGTAAAGCTACCCGCCCTGGAACTGAAAGCCGCCTGTATGCGGGGTGAGTCTGAAGCGTTGGTAGAAGGGTTAGCTGCTTTGTTTAGTTTAGAGAAAGATAAAGTTTAGAAGTTTTAGTATAGGTGAATAGATAAAAAGGCTCTTGTTTCAAGAGCCTTTTTTGTTGCTGACTTTTGTCATTTCGAACATTCTTGAGACGCGAGTCGAAAAGAGCCAGCGCAGCTGTGAGAAATCTATCGCAGCTTATAGTTGAAGTTAATTACTCTTTGAACTAAGCCTTCCTTTCAAACTTCCTTCAATCCTGGGAGCTCTACTTGCCTACAGTTTCCAATTAGCTTTGGTGCCCTCACGGCCGGGAGGCCCCGTCTTTGGGCATCGCGCTGCTGCTTTCTTGCTATCCTCGTTCCTCGGATTGCCTAAAGGCACCACAACAAATCAAAGGCGCTCAACCCAAAGACTGAGAAGTTTCGAATAGCTACCACTAACTATAGTTTGATCCGGTAAGCTTCGAGATTTATCGGGATGATAGTCTCAAGGGGACAGGTAAACCTGTCCTTCTCGTGTTAAATAACTATAGCTAATTCAGATTTCTCCTTTCGTCGAAATGACAGTTCGAAAAGCAGTAGCAGAAAAGTCCCCTTTGAAGGGGGCAGGGGGATGACAAACAGAAACTATAGAACTATAATCTCAACTACAACTATAGCAAAAAATCCCCTCTCGGGAGGGGCAGGGGTGGGTTAATACAGCAACTATAAAATTATAGCCAAGCTCCTTCCCCTGTTTTTAGGGGAAGGTTGGGAAGGGGTAAATCTTACTTAGCCACTATCTCCGGCACACTCACCAGCACATTCTGAATCAGCTGTACCAACCCAGTTGGGTACACACCGACATACACCAGAAGTAATGCCAATACAGCCAGCGTACCTGCACTGGCAACATAAATAGAAGGGCGTAACCGTATAGTTGGCTCGCGCTCTGTTTCCGGTTGCTGGAACATGACGGCGATGATCTTGATGTAGTAGTATAAGCCAATCACACTGTTGAGTACCAGCATGACCACCAGAAGCCATAGTTGGTCGTTTATACCAGCGGCGATAATGTAGAATTTACCAACAAAACCAGCAGTGAGTGGAATACCCGCCAGCGATAGCAACATAGCCGAGAACACAGCAGCCGTCCAGGGACGCCGCCAAAGCAGGCCTTTGTAATCTTCCAAAAGTTCGGCATCGCTGTTTTTATCCGAGAGCATGGCTACCACACCAAACGCACCAACACTGGTAATAAAGTACGCTACCAGGTAAAAAGTTATTGCTTCTACTCCCATCTGATTACCTGCCATAAAGGCTACCAAAATATAACCTAAATGCGAGATTGATGAATAAGCCAGGATACGTTTTACGTTCTTCTGCATCAGGGCCAGCAGGTTTCCGGCAAACATGGACGCAATGGCAACTATAGTTAAAATCGTAACCAGCACCGGGTAACGGAAACCATCTATTTCCATGAAAAAACGGATCAGCAAGCCTAATACTCCTCCCTTGGAAACGGTAGCAATAAAAGCCGTAACTGGAGCAGGCGCACCTTCATACACGTCCGGCGTCCACATATGGAACGGTACAATGCCCAACTTAAAACCAACCCCGATCAGTATCATGCCGATACCTGTGAGTAGCAACAGCGGCAACTCCTGCATACCGGCTATACTTTGAGCCAGGCCTGAGAAAACCATCGTGCCCGTACTAAAGTACACCAGCGCCATCCCGAACAGCATGAAGGCAGAAGAGAAAGCTGCGAGAATCAGGTATTTGATCCCAGCTTCGTCGGAGCGGGGACGGGTGCGCAGGTAAGGTATAAGTGCATAAAGCGAGATACTGAGGATTTCCAGGCCCAGGAACAGCGATGCAAAGTGAGTACTGATCACCAGCACACAGGCACCTAAGGTAGCCAGAACCAGTAGCAAGTAGTATTCTTCTTTCCGTTCTTCGCGCTGCTCAAAATAGGCATAAGAGAGCATACTCACGAGCAACGACGTCAGGAGGATCATTCCGATATAGAACACGCCGAAGCCATCAATCACAAACATCGGCTCAATGACATAAGCTGTGGTGGTGCGCAACTCAAACAGCGACCCAAAAGCTGCAATAAACGACAGCGCCGTAATGACATAGATGATCTTATGGTTGCGCCATGCGGCAATGACCAGCATCGAGATAAGTACTGCAAATGTAAGGATCAACAGCGGCATCAGGTATAAAAAATCAGTCTGGCTCATGTCTTTTAGTTTGGAGATTGAATGATCTGGAGATTTGAAAATGCACGCTGATTTATAGCTAGTTGGTTCGTGTTTATAGTTGCTTCAGGTTCCGGCTGTAAAACCGCAGTTTTGGGTTCAGCTATAGTTGGCTCCTTCATATTGTAAGCCTGTAGTTGTTCTGTAATGGAAGGTCTGGCCATGTCGATGATGGGTTGCGGATACAGCCCCAGCCAGAGTAAGCCAAGCACCATCGGTACAGCGATCAGCATTTCACGGAAGTTCAGGTCGCGGAATGTTTCCTGTTGCGGGCCGGGCTCGTAAAATACTTTCTGCATAATGCGTAACGAGTAAGCCGTTGCCATCACGATACCGATCGTAGCAAAAACAGTCAGCCAGTTGTTAGCCTGCCAGGAACCGACTAAAGTCAGAAATTCAGCGATAAAATTGCCAAGGCCGGGAAGGCCCAGTGTTGCCATTACAAACACTAACGCCACAACGCCCATCCTCGGAGCTTTTGACCAGAAGCCGCCCATCTGCGCCAGATCGCGGGTATGCAGGCGCTCGTACAGGAAGCCGGCCAATATAAATAGCGCACCGGTACTTAGCCCGTGCGCGATCATCTGCATCACCACGCCTTGTAGTGCCCATTCGTTAAAGGCAAAAACACCCAGAATCACAAAGCCCATGTGGCTCACAGAAGTATAAGCTACCAGGCGTTTCAGGTCGGTTTGCGAGTAAGCAACTATAGCTCCGTATAGTATGCCGATAACACCTAACAGCATGGCCCAGGGCGCAAATTCCACAGCAGCAGTCGGGAAGAGTGGCACGACGAATCTAAGCAAGCCATAAGCCCCGGTTTTAAGCAACAGCCCGGCTAAAATAACGCTACCCGCGGTTGGAGCCTGTGAGTGTGCATCGGGCAGCCATGAATGGAAGGGAACCACCGGTAACTTTACCAGGAAAGCAGCCAGGAAACCAAACATCAGCAGGCGTGCAGCATCAGTGGTAAGCGGTGTATTAAGGAGCTCAAAGTAGTTAAAAGTATAGTTGCCTGCTTCGGAGCCGTGGATAAAGTAGAGACCAAGGATCGCCAGCAACATGAGCAAGCCGCTTGCCTGCGTAAACAGGAAGAATTTGAAAGCTGCGTAGGTACGGTTCTCATGCCCCCAAACCCCGATCAGGAAATACATCGGTATCAGCATTACTTCCCAGAAAAAGTAGAACAGGAACAAATCCATGGTCAGGAATACACCTGCAATACCAGCCAAGACCCAGAGCAAATTAAAATGGAAGAAGCCGACTTTGGTTTTGATCTCTTTCCAGGAGATAAGTACGGACAGCAAACCGAGAAAGAAGGTCAGTAATAACATCAGCAGACTTAATCCATCCAGCGCCAAACTAAAGCTCACTCCCCATTGCGGAATCCATGGTATATCGTAGCGGATCAGCCATGCAGAACCAGTTGTTGCTTCCGTGCTGATCCAAAGATAAACTATAAGTATAAGGTCGAGCAAAATGGCACCCAACGCCACCCAGCGAGGCAATTCCGGGCTAACTTTTTTAGAGAGCCAGGCCAGCAGTCCGCCAGCCATCAGTATCACAATCAGCCAGACGAGTATCATAGGAACAGGCTTATAGTTAGAATCATGATCGCGCCAACCACAATGCCGGCTACATAGTTGCGAAGCACCCCGTTCTGCGTTTCCGAGAACATCACATGGAAGCCTTCGGCCATACGGGCAAGTCCGGTGTAGAAGCTGTCGATAAAGTCGCGTTTGTTGAGTCTGGAGATAAACACATACGGCCGCACGATCAGGGCATCATACAGCGCATCGAAACCCCAGCCCGAATGCCAGAAACGGTGCAGCGTCATCGCAAAATCAGAGCGCTCTATACTTGCCAGTAAAGCTGGACTTTTAATGTAGAACAGGTACGCTACGAAAACACCACCCAATGAAACTATAGCTGCGATTAACTGGAACATCCATTCGTTAGCAGCCAGTACTTCATTGGCTACTATACCCGGCAGCACCGGCGCCATCAGGTTAGAGAATAAAATAATATGTGCGAAGTTGTGTGGCAGTTCAATAAAACCACCAACCAGCGAAAGTATAGCCAGGATGATAAGCGGAATGGTAATGACTTTGCCCGGTGGGTGCTCCAAGTGCGTTTTGCTCTCCCCAAAGAAGGTAATGAACACCATCCGGAACGTATAAATGGATGTGATAAAAGCGCCGAATAATCCCGCTAAGTAAAACCAGATGCTACCATTCTCGCCAGCCAGTGCATACCACAAAATCTGATCTTTACTATAGAAACCTGCGGTGATAAGTGGCAAGGCTGCCAGTGATGCTGCTCCGATCAGGAAGGTCCAGTATACGATGGGCATTTTATGGCGAAGGCCACCCATTTTGCGCATGTCCTGCTCGTGGTGTAATGCCATGATGATTGCCCCGGCGCACAGGAAGAGCAGCGCCTTAAAGAAGCCGTGGATCATAAAATGAAAGATACCTGCCGACCAGGCACCAACACCAAGTGCTAAGAACATGTAGCCGATCTGGCTGATGGTGGAGTAGGCGAGTACCCGTTTCAGGTCGTATTGGGTAAGAGCTGAGAAGCCAGCCAGCAGCAAGGTAACAGCGCCAACTATAGCCACAATCGTTTGTGCCAGCGGAGCTAGCTCAAAGATCACATACATACGCGCGATCAGGTAAACACCAGCCGTTACCATAGTGGCCGCGTGTATAAGCGCAGAAACCGGCGTAGGACCAGCCATCGCATCGGGTAGCCAGGTTTGCAGCGGCAATTGTCCGGATTTACCCACCGCACCACCTAAGAGCAGTAAAGCAACTATAATCGCCATTTGGGAGCCAACACTCCAGGCTTGCGGCGCTTCAGTAAGTATTGTCTGGATATGCAGCGTACCAAACGCCTGGAACAGCATGAATAACCCGATTGCCATGGCGGTATCGCCGACACGGGTGATTAGGAAAGCTTTTCGGGCAGCATAACCGTTTTCCGGCTCTTTGTACCAGAACCCGATGAGCAGGTACGAGCACAACCCCACACCTTCCCAGCCTAAGTATAAAAGCAGCAGGTTATCAGCCATTACCAGCATCAGCATGGAGCCTACAAAGAGGTTCATGCACGCAAAAAAGCGGGAATAATCCTGGTCGTCGGCCATGTAGGCGGTGGCGTAGAAATGTATGAGCGCACCTACAAACGTGATCACGAAAACGAAAACTATAGACAGTGCATCAATATGGAATGCAATGGAAGGAGTGAAGCCCGCCACGTTAAACCATTGCCATACTTCCTGGTGGTAAAACTCCGGCCGGTTCTGCAGAAATTCTATACCCAACAAAATAGTAATGATTGCTGAAACCGCCACGCTGCCCACGCCAAGTATAGCTACTAACGAGCGCGACAAACGGGTGCCAAAAAGGATCAGCAACAGTGCTCCCAGAAACGGCAGCGCAGGTATAAGCCAGAGTAGATTTTCCATAGTTGGTTATCCTTTCATTAAGTTAGCGGCATCACTGTCCAGGGTTTTGAGCTGGTGATAGATCTGAAGTATAAGTGCGAGCCCTACCGACACTTCGGCAGCAGCCATAGTCAGTATAAAAATGAACATCACCTGCCCGTCGGGTTGCACCCATTTAGAGCCGGCAACTATAAAAGCCAGCCCGGCTGCATTGAGCATGATCTCGACAGAAATGAGCATGAAGATGATGTTGCGGCGAATAAGCACGCTGATCAGGCCCAGCATAAAAAGTACGCCAGCCAGCAGTAAAGCGGCTTCCATGTGTGCGGGTGTCATATGGCGGCGCTCCTTCCTTCTTTTGGTTGTAAAAACCGGTGTACTACTTTTTTCTTTTGGCGGCCCAGGTGATATGCACCTACTATACCGGCCATCAGCAGTATGCCGCACAACTGCACACCCAGCATATAAGGTCCGTATAACGACATGCCCACCACTCTGGCATCAACAGCCACAAGTGCTTCGGTCGGTTGTGTATCAGGGGCTAAAATGATGTAAGCAAGTTCTGCCAGCAACACCAACGAAAGTATCGCCGGACCAACCCAAACCCGGGGAGTAAGCCAGGCCTTTTCCTTATCAACGTCTTCATGCGTCAGGTTCAGCATCATGATTACGAAAATGATGAGTACAACTATAGCTCCAGCATAAATGATGATTTCCAGCGCAGCCATGAACGGCGCACCCAGTGTGAAAAACACGACAGCCACTGCCAGGAAAGAAACTACTAGGTAGAGCAGCGCATGGATGATGTTGTAGCGTGTTATCGTTAGGATGGTAGCGATTGTGGCAACTGCTGCCGCGATGTAAAATGTCAGTTCCATGGCCTTAAGGGATTAAGCTTTTAACATCTACCGGCGGACGCTCATTTTCAGCTTCGCCTTTATCTTTTCCGCCGATAGCCATGCCCGCTACTTTATAGTAGTTGTAGCCGTGATATTTGCCCTGACCGTTTATCAGCAGGTCTTTTTTCTCATACACCAGGTTCTGGCGGTTATATTCTCCCATCTCAAAATCAGGGACAAGCTGTATGGCGTAAGTAGGGCAGGCATCTTCGCAGTAACCACAGAAAATGCAACGCGAAAAGTTTATTCTGAAAAACTCCGGGTAACGTCGGCCATGCTCGTCTTCGGTGGCTTGTAGCGAGATGCAGTCTACGGGGCAGGCAGCAGCACACAAATTGCAGGCTACGCAGCGTTCACCGCCGTCGGGGTCGCGGGAGAGCACGATGCGGCCGCGCCAACGTGTCGGAAGTATAGCCTTCTGCTCGGGGTACTGTATGGTGTCCCGCTTATGGAATGCATGCAGAAATGTAAGCCACATACTGCGCAACAAACTAAACATAGCTGCTCCTTTCTTTTATATTTTACTTTCCCCTTGAGGGGACTACAGGGGTGTTTACTCCTGCTGAATTATTTTATAGTTTAAGCTATTGGGGTTTCAACTGTCCCTTTTACACCCCTATGGTCCCCTCAAGGGGACAGTTTCTGCTATTACTTCTTTTTGTCATCTCGACGATAGGAGAGATCTATCTCAACTATAAGCTGTATTAGATTTCTCACTTTGTTCGAAATGACATTAAAAGATTATTCATTAATCATTCGTCATTAAACATTATTACCCTTCCAGCCACAGCACCACAGCAGCAGTTACCATCAAATTCACTAAAGTCAATGGTAGCAATATCTTCCAGCCGTACTCCATCAACTGGTCATATCGCGGTCTTGGCATAGAGGCGCGTAGGAGGATGAAGATCATCAGGAAAGCGACTACTTTGATGATGAACCAGACGATGGGCGGCAGGAAATCAGGGCCTAGCCAGCCGCCGAAGTATAGCGTTACCAACATACAGGAAATAAGCGTGATGCCCATGTATTCCCCGATAAAGAACATCCCGAACTTCATGCCTGAGTACTCCGAGTGGAAGCCCGCGATCAGCTCACTTTCCGCTTCAGGAATATCAAAAGGCAGGCGGTGGGTTTCGGCGATACCAGCTATAAAGAAGATAACAAAGCCCAGGATCTGTGGAATGAAAAACCATAGGCCCTGTTGTGCTTCCACGATCTCGCGGAGGTTGAAAGAGCCGGCCATCAGCACCACACCCATCAGCGCCAGACCCATAAAAACTTCATATGAGATCATCTGCGCCGCGCCGCGCATGGCACCCAGCAAACTATACTTGTTGTTCGATGACCAGCCACCGAGAATGATACTATAAGCACCCATCGAAGACATCGCGAGGAAAAACAGCAAGCCAATGTTTAGGTCGGCAACTATAATTCCGGGAGCAAACGGTATCACTACAAAGCTGAGTAATACGCTGATCACAACTATAGCCGGTGCCAGCACAAAGACGGGCTTATCAGCAAATGGCGGAACCCAATCCTGCTTAAAGAAAAGTTTAATAGAGTCGGCAGCAACTATAAGCAGGCCAAACGGACCAGCGCGATTAGGGCCGTAACGATCCTGCCAGAGTGCGAGCATGCGGCGTTCCACCCAAATGAGTGCGGCTGCCACATTCAGCATCACGAAGAGTACGCCGCCGATGATCAGAAAGTAGTTTGGTGCTGCGGTTTCCATTGTAGTTCTCGGTTTAGGATGGCCCAGGCAGGTAGTTCGGCAAATTTAACTCCAGGCAAGCCCACAGGTAAGCCGGCAGTCCCGCTGGCTATAGTTGGGCTTAACTTTACTGGCAACTGATAGAGCTGTCCGTCAATGGCAAATGGCATCAACTGTCCTTCGTACAGCTTCATGCGCAATGCATCGTCGGTGTTAATGGCAATGTATGGTTCAGGTATGCGCTCCTGTATAGAAGCAGATTGCGCACTCAGTTCTTCAGATCCGAAAATATGATGCAGCGGAAGAATAAACAGGTGTCCGTCCATCGGCATGAACTTTTCAGGCACTGCTGCTGAGAAGGAGACTTCATACGACGTGTCGGGTTCTAGTAATCTTATTCCCGGATCGCCGCCTTTCAGATGTCCTCCTACTTCCTGCTGGTATTTGTTAACAGACTGGTTTGAGTTCCAGCCCGGAGCCCAGAAGAAGGGGATCATGGAAGAAGGTGGTTGACCGCGGTAACCTTCCATAGTATAAGACAGTGGTGAATCCGGGTCTTCGGCAGGTTTTTGTTCGCTTACATTGATGTTGGCCCGCATGGCAGTTCTGCCGCTGAAACGGTGCGGTTCACGTGGTATCTTCTGCCCGGCAATCCTGAAATCAGATGGAGGTGTTACCATTTCAATGCCTTTCATTTCAGGATGTTCTTTAACTATAGCGCTCAGTATATCATCGTAGCCGTGCCACCAACTGATCTGGTCGTGGGCAACTATAGTTCCGAGCTCACCCAGCCAGCGCCAGCTTTCCTGTATATCTTCTATAGTTGGATATACCTGGTAAAAGCGCTGTGCCCGCCCTTCGTTATTGATAAGTGTGCCATCGGCTTCAGAAAAAGCTCCGGCAGCTAGCAGCACATCGGCATGTTCAGTAGTCTGGCTGTGCAGGTAATCCAGCACGATCACTTTTTTGCAGGACTTCAGGAAGTTGGTAACGGCACCTTCACTGGCGTGTCGGTACAGATCATTCTCAACTATAATAACTGTATCAGCATAGCCGTTCTCTACTGCTTCAAAAGCAGACTGTAACCGGTGGCCGCCTAACATAGCTAATCCCATGCTGTTGCTGGTCGGTAAGGTCAACACTATACCTGCGGATTTCTCTTTTGCCACCAGGGCATTGGTAATGTTAGCTGCTGCCTTTACTATAGCTTCGTGGCCGGAAGATGTGCCGGAAATGATAACCGGGTTTTTCGCTTTCATCAGGGCATCTGCAATTTGCTGTGCCAGGTGCAAGTCATTATTTTTCAGACCTCTTACGCCGGGCGATTCCGGATAAATGATGTTGGCGACAGCAAAGCCTAAACGCGCAATAGCATCCGGGGCGGCAAAGTAGGTTTGCGTTGCCAGTTCGTCCAGTTTAGTTGCGGTAGGGACTGCTATGAAAAGTGGGCCTTTTTCTGATTGTACCAGTTCGCGTACAGCCGCATCCTGCCAAACCGGGATCTTTGCCTCGGAAACCTGTTCTAACAATGGTTCCTGGCGCACAGCCTGCCTTACGGCCAGCGCCAGCATAGGAGCTGTGTTGGTCAGATCTTCGCCAAGTATAAATACGGCATCGGCTTTCTCCACTTCGCGCAGGCTCGGGGTACGGGCGTCGCTTTCCCGTAGTATTTTCAGGGAGAGTTCTGTCAAGTCATGTTCTGCATCTGATACCCCATGATGGAAATTGTCTTCGCCTACCAGGGTTTTCAGCATAAAGTTAGATTCTAAAGATGCCCGTGGCGAGCCGATGCCAATTACCCTGCCTTGGCGCATCAGCTGTACTGCTGCCTGCAAAGCGGTATACTTATCAGTAGCTTCTGGTAGGTTACTGCGGACTAATGATTTGCGAATTCGGCTGACGCTATTCACATGCTCGTAGCCAAAACGACCGCGGTCGCAGAGGAAATAACCGTTTACTTCTCCGTTGTAGCGGTTGGTAATGTTACGCAAGGTACCGTAGCGTTCGCCGGCTGTAATGTTGCAACCCAAACTACAATGATGACACACCGATGCCGCCATTGTGAGGTCCCATTTGCGGGTATAGTGTTGTTTTAAAGTTTTGTCGGTGAATACACCAGTCGGGCAGACTTCTGCCAGGTTTCCGCTGAACTCACTTTCCAGTACACCGTCTTCGGCACGGCCAAAGTATAAATGGTTGTGGGCTGCAAATACGTCCAGGTCCTTTCCGCCGGCATAATCTTTATAATAGCGCACACAACGGTAGCACTGTATGCAGCGGTTCATTTCGTGGTTCAGAAACGGGCCCAGGTACTGGTTAATGTACGTGCGCTTATCGAAGGTATAGTTTCTATAGTTGTGGCCGGTCATCACGGTCATGTCCTGCAGGTGGCAGGCGCCGCCTTCGTCGCAAACTGCGCAATCGTGCGGGTGGTTCGTCATCAGCCAACCAATTACGTGTGCCCTGAATTCTTTGGCTTCGGGGTCAACTATAGAAATGCGCATACCATCCCGCACCTGCTCCATACACGACATAAAGAGCTTGCCCTTGGTATCGTTCTCATCTTTATACACCTTTACAGCGCACTGACGGCAGGCGCCGATAGAGCCCATGGCCGGATGCCAGCAGAAATAGGGCAGGTCCTGGCCCAGCGTCAGGCAAGTCTCCAATAGGTTCTTTCCGGTCGGTACTTCAAAAGGGGTGTTATCTATATAGATGGTTGCCATGCTTTTGCTTTGCTCCAGGGACAGTGGTGTTCGTGAATGTGCCGTTCAAAATCTTCTCTGAAATATTTCAGAGCGCTCTGCAGGGGTTCCATAGCGCCGGGTGCTAATGCGCAAAACGTGTTGCCGGGGCCAAGGTATTTCGTATGGAAATCAAGCGTCAGCAGGTGTTCGGGTTTGCCTTCGCCTTTGTCAATGGCAAGTAGTATTCGTTCCACCCAAGGCAATCCTTCGCGGCAAGGCGTACAGAATCCGCATGATTCCTGTGCAAAGAAATGCTGCAGGTTCAGCGTAAAGCCAACCGGGCAGGTCTGGTCGTCCATAATGATCATCGTGCCTGTTCCCATACGACTTCCGGCTGCCTGTATCGAAGGATAATCCATTGGCAAATCCAGGTGTTCTTCTACTAAAAAGTCTGTGGATGCGCCGCCTGGTAATAGTCCCCGGAACAGGTAACCGTCCTGCATGCCGCCGGCATAGTCTTCCAAAATCTCACGTATGGTGGTACCCATCGGCAGTTCCCAGCAGCCTGGTGTTTTTACGCGGCCACTCACCCCAAAAAGTTTGGTCCCGGCATCTGCAGTCAGGCCTAAACCTTTGAACCACTCTGCTCCGTTGTTTATGATATGTGGCAGGCAGCAAAGTGTCTCCACGTTGTTAACTATAGTTGGCTTGCCAAACAAACCACTTACCTGCGGGAAAGGTGGCTTGGCTCTCGGGTTGGCTCGCTTACCTTCCAGGGCGTTTAGTAAAGCTGTTTCTTCGCCGCACATGTAGCGTCCAACACCGGTGTGCAGGTGCATGTCTAGGTTAAAGCCCGAGCCAAGTATATTCTGACCTAAATAGCCTGCATCGTAAGCTTCCTGAATGGCTTTGGTGATTTCTCCGGCAGCTACTTTATAAGCCCATCTCAAAAACACATAACTTATACTTGCCTGTATGGCATAGGCCGCCACTATCATGCCTTCTATCAACTGGTGCGGATTTCCTTCTAAAAGCACGCGGTCTTTAAAGGTACCGGGCTCCATCTCGTCGGCGTTGGCTACCAGGTACTTTGGAGTGGCAGCATCAGGCCCCATGGGCACGAAGCTCCACTTTAAGCCGGTGTTAAAACCAGCTCCGCCACGGCCTTTCAGGTCCGATTCCTTGACCAGTGCCTGTACTTCCTGGGGAGTCATTTCCTTCAGAATTTTGCGCACAGACTGGTAACCGCCCACCTTCTCATACTCCTTTAAGCTGAGCGGTGCGCGACTGGGTACAATGTGTTGGGTAAGCGGCTTTTCCATAGGCCCGCTTGTTTGGGTTTAGGTATACTTGTTCAGGATCTCATCCAGTTGTTCCACCGTCAGGTTACGGTACAGGTCGTTGTCAATCATCAGGGCGGGGGCACAGTCGCAGGTGCCAAGGCAGCAGTTTGGTAGTAAAGTAAAGCGGCCATCTGCTGTGGTCTGGCCATATTGTATGTTCAGTTTGTTGTGCAAGGCTTCTTTTATACCTTCGTAGCCCATCACGTAACAGCTGATGCTGTCGCAGAGCAGGATCACGTGCCGGCCAACCGGTCTGCGGAAGATCAGGTTATAAAACGTAGCCACGCTGTCCAGTTCCGCCGGAGACATCCCTACATAATCGGCCACATCTTTCAGGCTCTCATCCGACACCCAGCCATGGTTTTGCTGCACGATCTTCAGCGCTTCGATGCAGGCATTTTTAGGCGCCGGCACCAGGCTTATTTCATGGTCTATCTGATGTTTCTCTTCAGCGGTAAGCATGGGCTTTTTAATTATGAATTAGAAATTAAAAATTAGAAATGAAGGTATGATTCAAGCCTTGTTGCTGTTCCGGATTTGTAATCCAGAACCTGTTACCTGCGGATTTACAATCCGCCTGTTTCCAGTTGTTAAAGCCTTTGCTTTTGCGGATTACAAATCCGCGGTTATTATACTTTCGGATTGCAAATCCGAAAGAGCAACTGGGCAATTAGCTATAGTTAACTTGTGTTCCTTTCCATTTCTAATTCCTAATTTTTAATTTCTAATCATCGCTTCAGCGATCAATGTCTGCCAGCACGTAATCCATGGCTCCGAGTATAGACAGCAGGTCGGCTACAGTGTACCCTTTGCTGATGTAAGGGAGCATTTGCATGTGCGGGAACGATGGAGTCCGGATGCGTACCCGGTACGGCGATGTGTTGCCGTCGCTGGTCAGGTAATAGCCGTTGGCTCCTTTGGTTGCTTCTATGCAGCTCATCGCTTCGCCGGAAGGTATAACCGGGCCCCAACTCACTCCTAAAAAATGCGTAATGAGCGTTTCAATATCATGCATGGTGTTTTTCTTGACTGGTGGCGTGGTAAGCGGATGATCTGATTTGAATGGACCAGCCGGCATATTTTTCAGGCATTGCTCCACTATCCGAAGGCTCTGACGCATTTCGGCTACACGAACCACAGCGCGGTCGTAACAGTCGCCGTTGTTGCCAACTGGTATATCAAAATCAAACAGTTCGTAGCCAGAGTAAGGCCGCTTTTTACGGAAGTCCCAGTCCATGCCGCAGGCTCGCAGGTTTGGTCCGGTTACACCCCATTCTATGGCTTCTTCGGCGGTAAAAATGCCTATGCCTACTGTGCGGGCTTTGAAGATGCTGTTCTTCATTACCATGGCATCGTATTCTTTCAGCCGCTTCGGGAAGTAATCTATAAAGCTTTGTACCAGCTTCTCCCAGCCTATTGGCAGGTCTTGGGCTACACCGCCGATTCTGAACCAGTTAGGGTGCATGCGTCCGCCACAGATACCTTCGATGATATCAAAGATCTTTTCACGGTCTGAGAACATGTAGAAAACAGGGGAGAGTTGGCCTATGTCCTGTGCAAAAGTACCGTACCACACCAGGTGGCTGGCAATCCGGAAGAGTTCGCAAAGCATGACGCGGATATACTTTACTCGTTCCGGCACTTCTATACCTGCCAGTTTCTCCACTCCCTGCAGGTAGGCCAGGTTGTTCATCACACCACCCAGATAATCCACTCTATCAGTGTAAGGAATATAAGTGTGCCATGACTGGCGTTCGCCCATTTTCTCTGCCCCACGGTGGTGGAAACCAATGTCCGGAATGGCATCTACTATATCTTCACCATCTAACTGAAGTATAATCCGGAGGACGCCGTGCGTGCCGGGGTGCTGCGGACCAATGTTCAGGAACATGAAGTCACTGTCATCGGAGTGGCGCTGCAGTCCCCATTCTTCCGGATGGAATTTAAGTGCTGCCTGCTCCAGGTCTACTTTGTCGTCATACAGCTGGAAAGGACCCATTTCAGTAGCGCGGGCCGGGTGCTCTTTGCGGAGTGGATGGCCCACCCAGGTGCGGGGCATCAATATGCGCGACAGGTGTGGATGACCGGAAAAACGAATGCCGAACATGTCGTATACTTCGCGCTCGTACCAGTTGGCATTAGCCCACAGGCCGCTTATACTTGGCGCCGTCGGGAAATCACCTACCAAGGCTACTTTTAAGCGAATAAACTCGTTGCGAGGGAAAGAAAACAGGTGGTAAACCAGCGTGAAGCTGGATTTTGGAACATGATTAGCACCACGGTTTTTGGTCCGCTCATCAATAGCCGTCAGGTCAAACAGCAGCTTAAACGGCTCGGCCACTTCATTTTTCAGGAAGGTCAGCACATCCACAATTTTATCCATCGGCATCCAAAGCGTGAGCATCTCATCTCTGGTTGTCTGCTGCGTGAAGGTATCTTCGCCGAAGCGCGCCTGTAGCTGTAATAATGTGCTGCTGTTGTTTTCCATGGCCAGGTTCTTTAATTGAGGGGACCAGTAAGTTGTTAACTCATGCTAAATCTATAGTTGCTTTATTATGGTAAATATGTTCGTTGTTATACCTGCTTATTCTGCCGTAACCGGATCGATGATAGTCTTCACTTCGCTTACTGAGTCTGCCGGGAAACCGCCTTTGCGCGCATGTTCACGTACCATTTCTTCATTGGGCGCATTATATATGCAGTAAATCTTGTCGCCTGTTACATAGCTTTGCACCCACTGTATCTGCGGCCCCATGTCCTGCAGCACACCGTTCGAGGTCTGAGAAATCTTTTTTAATTCTTCGGCAGATAAATTACCTGCTCCCGGAATAGCGCGCTCAATTACATACTTAGGCATAGGTTTATATTTTTATAGTTTTACAGACACTGTGTGGTCGGTATTCGCTTTAAACAACTATAGTTTCAAAGCGGAGACGCAGCGTAGTGCATCTCTACATTCCCAACTCTTTAACTCCTAAACGCTCAAACTACCTATAGTTCATCCGGAGACCTGAACTCTGTCATCTCGTCCCAACGTTCGCGTTTGCGTGCTTTCACATCTTTTTTTTCTGGTTTTATTACACCTTGGTCTCCGATGGTCCAGCTAAGTGGCCTACGCTCTTTGCCTACGCTTTCAGCCAGCAGCATCAGCCCTTCCATAAAAGCATCGGGGCGGGGAGGACAGCCGGGTACGTACACATCTACAGGTAAAAATTTATCCACGCCCTGCACCACACTATAGATATCGTACATACCGCCGGAGTTAGCGCAGGAGCCCATCGATATCACCCATTTCGGTTCCATCATCTGCTCATGCAAGCGCTTGATGATCGGGGCCATTTTAATGAAGACCGTACCGGCAATGATCATGATATCTGCTTCGCGGGGAGTACCACGGATAACTTCTGCACCAAAGCGGGCCACATCATACTTGGGCGTCATGGAAGTAGCCATCTCTACAAAACAACAACTCAAACCAAAATGGAACGGCCACATGGAGTTTTTGCGACCCCAGGCTATCAGATCCTGCACAGTGGTAAGCATGATACTTTGCTGCACGGTTTCTTCGTAAGAGCTGTTGCCCTTCACGGTATTGGCAGGTTCTTCCGGTTTACTAAGCCACCATTTCATAGGCGTAGAGGTTTGGTGTTTATCGTTTCGTTAGTGCATCAGGGTGAGGTGTTTGTGTTGTTATTCGTTGCGCGTTGTTCGTTAATCGAACTATAGATTTTATGTCTTTTGTCAAGTAGTCCTTTGTCAGGCAATCAAAAAGCAGGCTTCTGCATGCGTTTGTAAGCTGCCAGTATTTTCTTTCCATCCGGGCCGAAATCCAGTGCGCCCATGCGCCATTCGTAAACCAGTACTACCACCAGCATCACCATAAATATGGCCACGCCGGCATAGCCATACCAGCCCAGCTCACGGAAAGCGATAGCCCATGAAAGTATGAAAACGGTTTCCACGTCAAATATCACAAAGAGCATAGCCACCATATAAAACTGAGAGGAGAAACGGATACGGGCGGAGCCTTCGCTAACTATACCGCCTTCGTAAGGCTCTGTCATGGCGCGGCCTTTGCCACGCTGACCCAGCACATACGACAGGCCAAGTATAACTCCTACCAGGCTTAACACTATAGCGCCGTATACCAGCAGGGGCCACAGCGGCACGTTATTTACTTCTGAAGCGTCCATAGCGTTTCTGGTTTCATACTACACGCAACTATAGAATCGGGTACTTATTCCTGGTGGCCGGTAATGTAATGTTCCAGCTCTCCTATAATGAATTTCTGCTCTTCTATCATGTATTTTACAATATCACCGATAGAGACGATGCCAACCAGGTTGTTATTATCAAAAACCGGCAGGTGCCGGATGTATTTGCTTGTCATGAGAGCCATGCATTGCTCCATGGTCGTGTCGGGGGTAACAGTAACGGGGTGCTCACTCATGATCTCCTTCACAAGGGTTTCTTTCGATGATTTGCCTTTCAGGATTACTTTCCGGGCATAATCACGTTCGGTAATAATGCCGCAAAACCGGCCATTATCCAACACTACCAGCGAACCCACATGGTTTTCTTCCATGTTTTCAAGCGCACTGTAAACGGTGGTTTCCGGACTTACAGAAAGAACATCGCCTTGTTTCTTCTGTAAAATGCATCGAACGGTTCCCATACTTCCCCCTTCTATTAATAAATTGATTTGGATATGTAGGGTTGTATACGGTTATAATAAAAAAAGGTCAAAAAATTATAAGCTAAATACTTTTTGTTGCACGCTTATTATAACATCACTTTGTAAAGTCATTTATAGAGGTAACTGTCTGATTTATAAAACACTGTTGTAGCGGCCAACTATAGTGTGCTAACTATTTGAAAGCAATAAAGTATATGAAGGGTGTTTTGTATTAATTGGAGAGCGTCTCTCTTCATTTCTAAAGCTTATAGTTAATTTATGAGTCTACCTATATATCCGGGGCAACCTTATCCGCTGGGCGCAACCTGGGATGGTGCAGGTGTGAACTTTGCACTGTATGCCGATAATGCCACCGGCGTAGAGCTTTGTCTGTTTGATGACATAACAAGCGAACAGGAATATGTTAAGATAAAAATGGTAGAGCGTACGCACCAGATCTGGCATACTTATGTGCCGGACCTGGGGCCTGGACAACTATATGGTTACCGGGTACAAGGACCGTACGACCCATCCAACGGGCATCGGTTTAACGCCAACAAACTACTCCTGGACCCTTATGCAAAAGCTATTTCCGGGCCAGTAGAGTGGCACGACTCCCTGTTTGGGTACAAAGTTGGTGACCCGAAAGAAGACCTGAGCTTTAGCGAAACAGACAGTGCTCCCTTTCTGCCAAAAGCTGTTGTAATCGATCCTAATTTCGACTGGGAGGGAGATAAACCACCCAAAACACCTTATTTTAAGTCAGTTATATACGAAACCCATGTAAAGGGCTTTACTTACCTGCACCCCGATATACCCGAGGAAATACGGGGAACCTATGCCGGCCTGGCACATCCTGTAACTATAAAATATCTGCAGGACTTAGGCATTACCGCTATAGAACTGATGCCGGTACACCATTTCATAAAAGACCGCCACCTTGCCGAAAAAGGCCTCACCAACTACTGGGGCTATAATTCGATCGGTTTTTTTGCGCCGGATGTTCGCTATAGCAGCAGTGGCACCCTGGGTGAGCAGGTAGTGGAGTTTAAGAACATGGTAAAAGCATTCCATAAAGCAGGCATAGAGGTGATACTGGATGTAGTATATAACCATACGGCTGAAGGAAACCATATGGGGCCAACGCTATCCTTTAAAGGAGTCGACAATGCATCTTATTATCGCTTAACAGAGGAAGATAAGCGCTTTTATATGGACTATACCGGAACAGGTAACACCTTGAACTCCAGTTTGCCAAGTGTACTGCGACTCATCATGGACAGCCTGCGTTACTGGATTCTGGATATGCATGTGGACGGTTTCCGTTTTGACCTGGCTTCCACACTTGCCCGCGAACTGCACGAAGTAGATAGGCTGGGATCATTTTTCGACATCATACACCAGGACCCGGTTATATCCCAGGTTAAATTAATTGCTGAACCCTGGGATGTAGGGGAAGGTGGCTACCAGGTTGGTAACTTTCCGCCCGGCTGGACCGAGTGGAACGGCAAGTACCGCGACTGCATGCGGGATTACTGGCGTGGTGCCGAAAGTATGCTGGCTGAGTTTGCAGAACGCTTTACGGGTAGCTCGGACCTGTATCAGGATGACTACAGACGCCCAACTGCTAGTATTAATTTTATAACCGCTCACGACGGGTTTACGCTGCACGACCTGGTATCTTATAACGAGAAACACAACGAGGCCAACGGTGAGAACAACCAGGATGGCGAAAGTCACAATCGTTCGTGGAACTGTGGCGCAGAAGGCCCAACTGAGGATAAAACTATAGTTGAACTGCGCCAGCTCCAGAAACGCAACTTCCTGACCACCCTGTTTTTGTCGCAGGGGGTGCCGATGCTGGTAGCCGGCGACGAAATTAGCCGCACGCAGCAAGGCAACAATAACGCTTATTGCCAAGACAATGAAATCTCGTGGGTTAACTGGGAAAAGGCTGACAAAGAAATGCTGGAATTTACACGGAAGCTGATCCAGCTCCGCAAGGAGCATCCGGTTTTCTGCCGTCGTCGCTGGTTTCAGGGAGTACCTATAAAAGGGCTGGGCGTAGAGGATATTGCCTGGTTTTTACCCGAAGGAACCGAAATGACAGATGAGCACTGGAACCACGATTTCGCAAAATCGCTGGCAGTTTACATGAACGGACATGGGTTGCGCAGTGTAGGCCCCAAAGGGGAAGTAATTCTGGATGATGATTTTTACGTGATCTTTAATGCGTACCATGAGCCCTTGAAATTCAAGCTTCCGCCCGAAAAGTATGGCTCTAAGTGGGTGAAACTGATTGATACAACAACGGGGCAGGTAGGCGAAGAAGGAAAGGTGTATGCCGCAGGTAAAACACTGGAAGTTGGAGGCAGATCGGTGGTATTGCTGCATTCTAAAACAGAAAAGAAGCCCAAAGTAGCAGCCCGGGCACACAAGGAAGGAGTAAAAATGTAATCGGTAAATTGGCAATTGCTTCGGTTTTAAAGGAGTAATTGCCAATTTTGCTTTATGTATACACGCGAACAGGCATCTCAGCTACGGCAGGCTTTCTGGACTACCTTTGGGCAATACATTTCTCCACAACTGTCAGCAGAAGGTTACCGCACCAACTGGTCTAACTATAAGACCGGTTTTAAGCACGTGTACTTCCGGATGCGCGCCGAAAAGAAAACCGCAACAATAAGCATCGAACTCACCCACCCGGACCCGGAAATTCAGGAGCTCTACTTTGAGCAGTTCCTGGAGTTGAAAACCCTACTCCACGAAACGCTTAGCGAGGAATGGGAGTGGGAGTTGCATGGCATGGATGATGAAGGCAGAACGATAAGTCGCATCTACAAAGAGATTTCTCCGGTAAACGTTTTTAACAAGGAAGACTGGTCTGAACTGATTTCTTTCTTCAAACCAAGGATCATTGCATTGGATGAGTTCTGGAGTGATGCGAAGTATAGTTTTGATGCGTTGAAGTAAGAGCATTTTTGTCATGTCGAGTGTAGTCGAGACATCTTATGTGTCCTTTTCTGCATTGTCATTTCGAACACAGTGAGAAATCTATCTCAAATTATAATTAAAGTCATCATTCTATAGCTAACTATAACTGCAAACAAGCAGTTTGTGCTATAGTTACTACTTATCCTGGGAGCTCTATCGGCCTATAGTGCTATAGTTTGCTTTGGTGCGCTCACGGCCGCGGGACCCCGTCTTTGGGCATCGCGCGGTGTACATTTCTTTTGCTCCTGCGTCGCAATGCCTGACGGCACCAGAAATCTACAAGGCGCTCAACCCAAAGACTGAAATCTTTCGATAGCTATAGTTTCTATAGTTTGATAAACTATAGCTCGTAGCCTTCTCGTGGTAGTAGTTCCTAGGGGCAGGCTGCGCCTGCCTGCTCGTAGCCTGTAACTATAAAACTGTAGCTCAAACTATAGTAAAAGCCGAAAATTCCCCGCCTTAGACAAGGAGGGGTTAGGGGTGGTTGGACCAACGCCAAATATAGAATGGAAGCTTCAACTATAGCAAACTCTAATCCTGCAAATCCCGGTTCAGACAAACCTTACTCCCCACGTCGTTCCTTCCGTTCACGTTTGCGTTCTTCGCGGCGTTTTTTTCGTTCTTCTTTCCAGTCTTTAAAAGTGTCTTTCACCTTTTCACCCACATTATCGAACAGCCTGTCGAAAAAGCCTTTGTGTGGTGGCTCTTCCCGGAAAGAGGCACAGTCTACCAAAGTTTGCAGGTAAGGCGATAACTCCGGGAACTGACTTTTATAGTAGCCGACATAAGCCGGGTCCACAGCTACACGCTTTGTGAAATCACCCCAGATTGGCAGCGCTGTATTAGAACCCTGACCTAATGCTAAGGTACGGAACCTGACTTTCGGACTCTCTGCACCCACCCAAACACCGGTCACCAGGTTAGGCGTGATGCCGATAAACCAGCCGTCGGCGTGGTCTTGCGTCGTGCCGGTTTTGCCGGCTATATCCATTTGTAAACCAAACTGCGTGCGTAGCTTGGCAGCACTTCCTTCTTCCACCACACCCTGCATCAGGTGCAGCATAATAGCCGCATTCGATTTGGAGATAGCGCGTTTCAGGTGGCTGTCGTTGCGATGCTCGCGTAGTACTTTGCCGCTGCGGTCGGTAATTTTGCTTATGTAAACTGGTTCTACTCTGTACCCCTGGTTGGCTATAGTTGCATAGGCATTCACCATCTCCAGTAATGACAGATCTGCTACACCAAGGGCCAGCGCAGGTACTTGCGGGATTTCACTTTGAATACCCATGCGCTCCGCCAAATCCACTACTTTGTTCACACCAGTTTTCATCATTACCTGCGCTGAGACCGTGTTTACAGAATGGGCCAATCCGCCACGCATCGTATACTCGCCGCCATATTGCTCACTCGCATTTCGCGGCGACCAGTCATCGTATTCTGGGTAAGTAATGCGCTCGTTCGGGAACCAGGTGCATGGCGCTACGCCACGTTCCAGTGCAGCGGCGTAAACGATGGGTTTAAACGTAGAGCCCACCTGGCGTTTCGAGCGGACGTGATCGTACTTGAACACATGATGGTTTATGCCGCCTACCCAGGCTTTTATCTCGCCAGTGTACGGGTCCATCGAGAGCAAACCGGCATTCAGGAATTTCTGGTAATAGGCCAGCGAGTCCATCGGCGACATATTGCGTTGGCTGGTACCCTGCCAGCTGAATACGCTCATTGGGCGTTCCTCCCGGAAAGCTTCTATGATCTCAGCATCGGTTTTGCCATTGGCTTTTGCCTTTTTGTAGCGGTCGGTGCGGCGCATGGCTTCCTGCAGAAAGTTTGCATCGCGGCCCCATGGGTTGCGGCCTTTCCAGTGGGCATCGAACGTGCGTTGCAATGCAGCCATTTTATTGCGAACGGCTTTTTCGGCGTGTGCCTGCATGCCGGCATCTATCGTTGTATAGATCTTTAGCCCATCGGTGTACAGGTTGTAGGGCTCGCCGTTTTTCTTCTTTTTAGATGCTGCCCAATCAACCAATTCCAGGCGGAGCTGCTCCCGGAAATAGGGTGCCATGCCGTCGTTATGGTTCGTTACCTTATAGTCTAGTTTCAGCGGTTTCTTCTTCAGTTCTTCGGCTTTGTCGGCTTCCAGGTAACCATACTTCACCATCTGGCTCAGCACGACATTGCGGCGGATTTTCGATTTTTCCGGGTTCAGGCGCGGGTTGTAAGTGGTAGTAGCTTTCAGCATACCTATCAGGACGGCTGCTTCTTCGGTCTTCAGGTCTGCTGCTGATTTATTGAAAAAACGACTCGAAGCCCGCTCAATGCCATACAGGTTTCCACCCATTGGCACCGTATTCAGGTATAGTTCCAGCAGCTCTTCTTTACTATAAATACCTTCCAGTTTGCGGGCAATAATTATCTCGCGCAGCTTGTTTACCGGCATATCCCAGAACCAGTAATTTTTACGCGGGTACAGATTCTTAGCCAGCTGCTGACTAAGCGTTGAGCCACCGCCGGCGCTCTGGTCCTGCATTAAAATAGATTTAACTATAACACGGCCCAGGCTGCGCACATCAACCCCGGCATGCTCATAAAAACGGGCATCTTCTGTAGCGATTAAGGCATGAATTGCAGCAGGGGCAATGTCGGTGTATTTTACGTTAGTGCGGTCCTGTATGTAATAGCGGCCCAGCAGCACTCCGTCAGCAGAGTATACTTCCGAAGCCGTGTTGTTCTGTACCGATTTCAGTTCGTTGCGTGAGGGCATGGCACCCATCGCGCCCATGTATACCAGCAGGTAAAAAAACGTGAAAAGCAGCACAAGGTACAGGCCGGTCCGGTATGCAATACGAAGCATCGATCTGCGGTCGCGGCGCCAGTTAAACGTGCTGAGTCTTGCCCATTTCTGCTTCCAGTAAGCTATAGTTAGTTTGGGTTTCTGGCTCCTGAAAAAGGCCGACCACTCCACCTTCATAAATCTGGCAAGTGGCTCCAGGATGCCGATAACGATAAGTCTGATTAATTTTAAAAGCGCTCGCTTCATTTAGTCTGTTAAATTCACTGCCAGCAACTATAGTTTTAATTCTGGCAGTCGGCAGGTATCACACAAATACTGCGCCATATCCGGGCCCGGTTAGTAACGTAAATGCCGGCAAAATTGTGCAATTAAACTTTAAATTCTGTTGATGTGGTACGTATCTATAAGGCAACTATAACCTGACGATGGGACACACGGCACGTTTTAAATTCCACACAACACTGAATGATTTTCTGCAAAAACAAGAGCAGGAAAGCTGGATCAACTATAGTTTCCGGGATGTGCCGGCCATAAAAGATGCCATTGAAGCGATAGGTGTACCGCATCCCGAAGTGAATGCTATAGTTGTAAATGGCAGATCAGTGGATTTTACTTATAAACTACATCCGGATGATAAAGTGGAAGTTTACCCGAAAGGCTCTCCTGTAACTATAAACCTATTCCCAAACTATAACCCACCTTTTAAGTTTGTGCTGGATGTGCACTTAGGCAAGCTGGCGCGGATGCTCCGGTTGCTGGGCTTCGATACAATCTTTGATCCTGAACTAACAGAAAAAGAACTGGTAGCTATAGCTGTAAGCGAAAACCGAATTCTGCTGAGCCGTGGCACGGGCATTCTGAAACATAAAACTATAGTTTACGGCTATTGGCTGCGCTCGCAACAACCTGATGAGCAGTTGCAGGAAGTGATCCGCTACTATAACCTGGCAGCGGAGTTCAGTATTTTTACCCGCTGCATGGTGTGCAATGGAGCTATAGCTCAGGTGACGAAAGAACAATTAAAGGAGCAGCTTCCGCCTAAAACCAAACTATACTTTCACGAGTTTTACCAATGCCAGAACTGCCAGCGAGTGTACTGGAAAGGTTCGCATTATGAGCGCATGCAGGAATTTATCCAAAAGCTTTAGTGCACCAGCAAGGCCAGAATACAGAACACGTCGATGATCCAGAGCGTGAGCGGTATCTTACGGTATTCGCCACCTACCACTTTAAGTAAGGTATAGCTCAAAAAGCCCCAGATAATTCCTTGCGTAATGGAGAAGGTGAACGGAATGAGCACCAGCGCCAGAAAAGCGGGAATAGCATCGCTCAGGTGCAGCCAGTTAATACGAATAATCGGCCGGATCATGAAGGCGCCAACCAGTACCAGAGCAGGCGCCGTTGCAATGGCCGGAACCATCGAAAGAAGTGGTGCCAGGAATAGAAATGGCAAAAACAGTAAGCCGCCAACTATAGCCGTTAAGCCGGTTCTGCCGCCTGCCTCAATCCCAACCGCCGACTCAACATAAACTGTAGCCGAACTCGTACCCACTAAACCCGAAATAGTAGTGGCCACCGCATCTACAAACAACGACTTATTGATATTCAGCGGCTCGCCGTGTTCATCAACCATATTTGCTGCTTCAGCCAGGCCTACAAACGTGGAAAGGCTATCGAACAGGTCGGTGAACAGAAAGGCGAAAATTACAGGCCACACTGCAAACTGCAGCGAGTTAACCAGGTCCAGTTGCATGAGCAGGCTGAAATCCGGAGCTGCAAAAATTCCCTGCCAGTTAACTATAGTTTCAGTGCCCCACCAGCGGCCCAGCGGGTAAGCTAGCAGCGTAGTAACTATAATCCCAATCAGGATACCGCCTTTCACATTTTTTACAAGCAGTATAGCCGTTAGCAACAGCCCAACTATAAACGTAAGTACCGTCGGGCTAAGCTCGTTTACTGCCAGTATCGTTCCCGGCGATTGTATAATGAATTTTGCGTTTGAGAGGCCTAGCAGTGTAATAAACAGGCCGATACCACCTGCAATAGCGTACCGCAAAGGTTTGGGAATGGCTTTTATAATGTAAGTGCGGATGTTAAAAACCGAAAGCAACAGAAACACAATACCCGACCAGAACACAGCGCCCAATGCCACCTGCCACGGTATGTTCATCCCGATAACAGCTGAATATGTGAAGAAGGCATTCAACCCCATCCCCGGCGCGATCAGTACAGGGTTTCGGGCGTAAATTCCCATCAAAACACTGCTAAAAAAACTTACCAGTACGGTAGCCGTCAGTACCCCCGAAAAAGGAAGCCCCGCTTCGCTGAGTATGCTCGGATTAACTATGATTACATAAGACGTAGCCAGGAAAGATGCAATGCCGGCAAATACTTCGGTCTGGTAGCTGGTGTTATGTTTTTTGAACTCGAAATAGGTCTGCATTGGTGGCGTAGGTTTTGGCAATTATAAATCCGCATACGGGAAAGCTGCGAAAGTAAGCAAAACTACTTTTTTAAACTAAAGATCATGTTTGATGTGGCGCAGCAATTATGAGGCAAAAGCTATACTCATATCGGCTTCTAGCGTTAAAGTCTATAAAACTATAAACAGTAAAAGCCATGCAGGACAAAGTAGAACTTACAACGCTTATAAAAATACTGGCTGATGTACGCAAAGCAGGCTATAAAACAGATTTTGTAGTCGGCGATGACAGAAGAATGCACTCGATGGATGGCAAAATGAGCTTTACCCCGGACCAGGTGCAGATCGTAAATTTTTACCGTTTCGAGGGTGAAAGTAACCCAGATGATATGGCTATTCTGTATGTGCTTGAAACCAGTAACGGCGCCAAAGGAACCATCTCCAACTCGTACGGCACGTATTCAGACACCGTAGTGGAAGCATTTATGAAACAGGTGCACGACCTGGGCAAAGACATTGATACCCGCAGCTAAGCATTAACTACAAAAAGAAAACTATGAGAACAATCTGGAAGGGGTCGCTGGGTTTTGGCCTGGTGAACATCCCGGTAAAAATGTACAGCGCCACAAAAGACCGCCGCCTTGACTTTGACCTGATCGACCGCCGGAACCATGCCCGTGTGCGCAACAAGCGCGTGAACGAGAAAACCGGTGAAGAAGTACCTTATAAGGAGATCGTGAAAGCCTACAAATTCGAAGGTAAGTATGTGGAGCTGACCGATGAAGAAATGGAGCGCGCCGAAGCTGAAAAGAACACCATCATACAACTCGACTCCTTTGTAGAAGAAGAGGATATAGACGAAATGTATTTCAAAAAGCCATATTACCTGACACCTGAAAAAGGAAACAAAACCGGTTATGGTTTGCTGCGCGATGCCCTCCGTAAAACCGGAAAAGTTGGTATCGCTACGGTGGTAATGCGAGGCAAAGAAGACCTGGCTGTGATTCGTCCGCTGGGCGATGCGCTGGTGCTGCAGAAATTACGCTTTGTAGAAGAAGTGAACAAAACCGAAGACCTGGACCTGCCTCATAAGGTAGACATTGGCGGCGCACAACTTGATATGGCCGTAGAGCTCATCAACCAGTTTACCACCGACTTCGACATACGCGATTACCGCGATACCTACACTGAAAAGCTGATGAAAACCATTGAAGCGAAGGCGAAAGGTAAAAAGAAACCAGCAGCTAAAAAGGTAGAAACCATCCCGACAAAAACAAAAGATCTGATGGCTCAACTGAAGGCAAGTTTAAGCTCAGGTCAGCCACGTATGCGGGCATCTTAAAGTCGTAAATCGTTTTTTGTGTTTCGTGTTTCGAGCTTATAATTCGACACACGAAACACGACACACCAAACACGAGATAAACCCATGGCTTTACAGCAATATAATCAGAAACGTAACTTCAGCGACACGCCTGAGCCGGAAGGGAAGCAGGAGAAACACAAAGGAGCTTTACGTTTTGTGGTGCAACGTCACCAGGCATCCACTTTACATTATGATTTCAGGCTGGAGATGGAAGGCGTGCTGAAGAGCTGGGCAGTGCCGAAAGGCCCGTCCATGAACCCCACAGATAAGCGTCTTGCCATGCACGTTGAGGATCACCCATATTCGTACCGCACTTTTGAAGGCGATATTCCGGAAGGCAACTATGGCGCGGGCCACGTCGATATCTGGGACGAAGGTTACTATAGTTCAATAGAAACCGACGACCCGGAAGAAGGGGAGAAGCTGTTGTTGCAGGGACTGGAGAACGGAAGCATTAGTTTTGTGCTGGATGGAAATAAACTACAGGGAGCTTTCTCACTCATAAAAATGAAAGGCCGCCAGGAGGGAGCCTGGCTGCTGGTAAAGAAGAAAGATGAATACGCCGTTGCAGATGCTTATAACAGTGAAGAGCATTTAGGAAAGATCGCTAAAACAACAGCAAAAAAGTCTGCTGCAAAAAGTACAGTTGCAAAATCTGCTAAAGTCAAACCTGCTGCTAAAAAGGGTAGGATGCCCCACAACATTGTGCCCATGATGGCGAAACTGACTGACGGTCCTTTTGACGGTGACGACTGGATTTATGAGATAAAGTGGGATGGTTTCAGGGCGGTGGCTGAAGTGCAGGATGGCAAGGTGGAACTATACTCGCGCAACGGAAAGTCATACGGCGAAACCTACAAACCTATTTTAGATAGTTTGAAAGATCTGGGGCAGGACGCGGTCCTGGATGGCGAGATTGTAGTGTTGAACGATGAAGGCTATGCCACGTTTCAGCAACTGCAGAATTACCAGAATACGCCATCTGAGCATCTCTACTTTTATGTGTTCGATCTGTTGTACCTGAACGGCGAAGACCTGCGCGACCTGCCTTTGCTGGAACGCAAAAAGCGCCTGGAAGAATTGTTAGCAGAAGAATTACCGGCGGTCCGTTATTCGGACCATGTGGTGGGTAACGGAGTAGAGTTCTTTAAGCATGCCCAGAAAAATAATGTAGAAGGCATCATGGCCAAAAAAGCCGATAGCCCTTACCGCACAGGCAAGCGCAGTTCGGAGTGGCTCAAGATCAAAACACACATGCGCCAGGAAGCTGTGATCGGTGGCTTTACAGAGCCAAAAGGCAAACGCAAGCACATCGGGGCTTTGCTGCTGGGCGTGTACGAAGATGGCAAGTTTACTTATGTGGGGCAGAGCGGCAGCGGCTTTAACTCCAAATCGTTGGAAGCCCTGAAAGCAAAGCTGGATAAACTGGTGCAGCCTGAATCGCCATTTGTAGGTAAAGTTAAACCAAATGCACCTGCTACCTGGGTGAAGCCTGAACTGGTTGCCGAGATCACATTTGCAGAATGGACCAAAGAAGGCATTATGCGGCAGGCCATTTACGAAGGGTTGCGAGAAGACAAAAAAGCAACCGATGTAGTGCGCGAAAATGCTATCCATACAACCGAAGCGGTAGAAGAAGCAGAACATCAACCTAAAGCGAAAAAGACGGATACAAAAAAAGTGGCAGCTTCAAAAGACAAAAACCGGACGACGCAAACTATAGAAGGACAGGAAGTACAGTTCAGCAGTCTTAATAAACTATACTGGCCGGACGAACACATTACGAAAGGCGACCTGATCGATTACTATCAAACTATAGCTGAGGTCATTTTGCCTTACCTTCAGGACCGGCCACAGTCGCTTTTCCGCAACCCGGAAGGTGTGGTAAAACCTGGCTTTTTCCAGAAAGACGTTACACACGCGCCTGATTGGGTGAGAACTATAAAACTGAAAGCTGAAAGCACCGGCGAAGATGTGGAGTACCTCGTATGCGACAACAAAGCCACGCTTGGCTATATGAACAACCTGGGCTGCATCCAGCTCAATCCCTGGAACTCCCGCATCACCAACCTGGAAAGACCGGATTACATGGTAATAGATTTAGATCCGGGGGAGAACACGTATGATGATGTGGTGGAAGTAGCTTTGGCTACGAAGGAAGTGTTAGACAAAGCAGGCGCAACAGCTTTTTGTAAAACATCCGGAGCAACGGGCATGCATATTTTTGTGCCTCTGGGTGCAAACTATAGTTTCGATCAGGCACGCGAGTTTGCACATTTGGTGGCACAACAAGTGCACAGAAAGTTACCGAAACTCACCAGTCTTGAGCGCAGCCCAAAGGAACGGAGAACGCAGGTCTACTTAGATTTTTTGCAGAACTCGATCGGGCAAACTATAGCTTCAGCCTATACGGTTCGCCCTAAACCAGGTGCCACTGTTTCCACACCGCTCAGCTGGGACGAAGTAAAACCGGGCTTGTCTCCGGAAGCTTTTACAATTAGAAATATACCAACTCGATTAAAAGAGAAAGGTGATCTATTTAAAGGGGTGCTGGGCAAAGGGATAGATCTAAAGAAGTGTCTGGAGAAATTAAGCTAGCAAAATATAAAATGACTTTACAAAGAAGAACCGGATTTAGACGGTCCTTTCATAAAACAGCATAAGTATAACAGTTACACTTTGCGTGGCTTCGCACGTTCGTACTGAGAAGGCCAAGTGTGCTCATAGCCAAGTTCCAGCGCAGCATGCATCGGGAAGTATGGGTCGCGTAACAACTCTCTCGCCAGCAGCACAAGGTCTGCCTGTCCGGTTGCAACTATAGATTCGGCTTCCTGCGCCGTTGTGATCATACCAACTGCACCTGTCATGATGCCGGTTTCCCGTTTTATTGTTTCTGCAAATTGCACCTGGTACAAAGGCCCCACCGGAATGTTAGCCGCAGGCACATTACCGCCAGTAGAGCAATCGATCATATCAACTCCATGTTCTTTCAGAATCTTTGCCAGTTTAACTGAGTCTTCTCCTGTCCAGCCGCCCTTAGTCCAGTCAGTTGCAGATATGCGCACTATAAGTGGATAATCCGAAGGCCATACTTCTTTCACCGTTTCGGTAACTTCCAGCAGCAACCGGATGCGATTCTCGAACGAACCACCGTATTCGTCAGTGCGCTTGTTGCTGAGTGGGGAGTAAAATTCGTGTAACAGGTACCCATGAGCGGCATGTATCTCAATCACTTTAAAACCAGCTTCTAATGATCTCTTTGCAGCAGCTTTGAAGTCGTTGATCACTTTTTGTATGCCCGCTTTATCTAATTCCAGCGGGGCAGGTTCAACGTCTGTAAAAGGAATGGCACTTGGGGCTACTGTTTGCCATGCGCCTTCTTCAGGAGTCAACGCTTTGCCACCTTTCCACGGACTTTTATGGCTAGCTTTTCTACCAGCGTGTGCCAACTGCACACCTGGAACAGCACCATGTTCTTCCAGAAAAGTATTGATTCGTTGCCACATCGGAATATGTTCCGCTTTCCACAAACCAATGTCATCAGGTGTAATTCTTCCTTCCGGCGAAACAGCTGTTGCCTCAGCTATGATAAGCCCTGCACCGCCTACTGCACGACTACCCAAGTGTACCAGATGCCAGTCATTAGCAAAGCCATCCACGCTTGAATACTGGCACATCGGCGATACCGCAATCCGATTTTTAAGGGTAATATTTTTTATAGTTAAGGGCGAGAATAAATTAGCCATCTTAATATTGGGTTTGTAGTTACAGTTGATTAAAACTCCCTCCTGGACAGAATGTTTTAGATTATAAGCTAGGAGTATTCTATAGTTATAGTTTTTATTTTGAGTGTAGTGAGAAATCTATATTAGAATATAGTTATTTCTCTATCATGTCGAGCGCTAGCCGAGGCATCTTATATGTTCTATAGTTGCTCACTTCTTATGTCATTTCGAGTGTAACGAGAAATCTATCGCATACTATAGTTGAAATTATCGTTCTATTGTTTACTATAGTTGCTGAATTGACACAGGCATTTTCTTCTATAGTTACGACCTATCCTGGGAGCTTTACCAGCCTACAGTTTTATAGTTACTTTGGTGCGCTCACGGCCGCGGGGCCCCGTCTTCGGGCATCGCGCTGCTGCCTTCTTGCTACCCTCGTACCTCGTGTTGCCTGGCGGCACCGCAACAAGTCAAAGGCGCTCAACCCAAAGACTGTGATCCTTCGATAGCTAAACTATAGTTTGTTGAAGAGCTATAGTTGCATCGCCTTTCCGTGGCTGTAATTCCGTAGGCCAGGCTGCGCCTGCCTGCTCGTGGGCTGTAACTATAGTTCTGTCCCCGTAACTATCGTAATGACTATATTCCCCTCTTGGGAGGGGCAGGGGTGGGTTAAATCATAACTATAGAACTACAGATTAAACTATAGAATTAGATAGAAGCTCCCTCTCCTGTTTTTAGGAGAGGACTGAGGTGAGGTAGAGCTCCTATAGTCTACCGAGAAGTGAGTTCGAAGGTAGCGAGCGCAGCTCTGAAAGGATAAAGGGGCGGTTGGACTAACGACAACTATAGATCGATAATTATAATAATACTGGAAGCCCAGGCAAAATACCAACTCTGCTGATCCATTTTTAGGCAAAAAGCTGCACCAACTATATCTAAAGCTGCTTTTAAAGCATAAACTAACCTGGCTATAGTTACCAGATTCTGATTTTCTATAAAGCTTATCACCAGCCTTCACTTTGTAGGCTTTGTACAAAGCATCCATGTTAACCGATGCAACTATGGTACTGTACCTCAGTGCGTGCAAATCTGTTAGAATAAGCTGGTCGAAGGTCTTTGGAAAGGTATTAGTTCTCCAAACCTGTGCCCATGGATCAGTTGTTAATAGTCAATCTCCTTCTTCGACTTTTCTTGTTTTGTCATTCAAAAGCTTCGTAGGCAGCGCTTAAAAGTGCATTAGGAACTTAAAGTTTGTACCTTAGATTTCTGGAAAAGTAGTAGCGAAGCTCATTTTAAGACTATAAAGCTCTAAAAAGGCTGGATAGTTTACTTTAATTTATCAATTTTATGAGAATGCAGTGCAGGGCTTATATTAGTGATTAGGTTATACAGCAATTAACTAATAAATAAGAGGACTCATAAGCCGTATTCAAAATTGGTATAAGTTGATAGGGAAATAAAAGAGATAAACTTACAGCCGTTTATAATGTTCAGCGTATACTAGCCGTTCCTGAATTGCACCGTATTTTCGAATTTATTTATCGGAAAAAGCAGAAAATTAATTTGGAATATTATATATTTGTCTAAATATATGTATAATTGCGCCTTAAAGTATTACACTTATATAAGTAGCGCTTTAAATAAGCCCATGAACTACAAATTTATATTAGCAGCATTTGCTTTAATTCTATCAGTAGGAGCGTCCGACGTGTTCGCACAACGAGGCAGTAGTAGTGCGAAATTCAGAAGTCCTCATAAACGGAAGTTTAGACCGTCCCTGACCGTTTTCGCATCACCGGGCTTGGTAGTGATGAATAGCGAGAATGAGGGAGACGGAAGCGATATTGATCAGTATGGAATACTAAAGAACAACGGAATGGGACCAACATTAAATGTTGGGGCTATTTACCAGTTTGCACCCCGCTTCGCTGTTGAAGGAAAGTTAGCTTACCTAAACTTTAACGGAAAAGAAGATGCCGTTGATAAGCGCATTACTGATGTTACCTTTACATCTAACGGTGTCGAAGCATCAGGTTCAATCATCTATAATTTGACAAGTGACTATGTTGGCCGAGGATTTTATACGTCCAGAAATCTTCGCCTGATCGTGCCTTTTGTGAAAGTAGGAGTTGGTGTATTTGCTTACAAAGCTTCTTCATCTAATAAGGGTGTAGATATTCCTGATGCCACGAGTTATCCTGATATAGCGTTAGTTGCTCCGATAGGAGGCGGTCTTAAGATACAATACTCCAAACAGTTATCCATAGCGCCAGAGCTGAATGTTTATTTTACAAATTCAGATTACCTGGACAACACCAGCTATGGATACAAGAGTCCATTGACAGGCAAAAATGATGCTTACCTGAGTGCTACGGTAAAAGTAATGTATAACCTCACAGCACACAGAAGAAGTCCATTCCGCTTTAGAAGGTAAACCAGAGCAATCATAGTAGAAGCCTGTCAGAATAGAAACTGGCAGGCTTCTGTGCTTTACAACATGCCTGTCAAACCAGGGCAGGTAGCAAGTTCTTCAACTTTAGAAGTGCCAATAAGATAAGTTTTTCAGAATTTGATATACTTTACGGGCTGAAAGCTCTACATTTGTACTTGTGTTCTAACATAAAATCGGAAAGTGTGGACAGACGTTTTATTTTCGGTTTTTATCACCCTTATACCCGAATGAAACTTAATACCTGCTTTATCATTTTTTTATTATTCATTTCATCCTGTGGCCCTACCCGTAACCTGGCCTACTTCAGCGATCTGGAAGAACAGACATCCTATTCTGAAGAAATCAAGAATCTTACTGTCTCCAAAATTCAATCAAACGACCTGTTGAGTATTACAGTAAGCAGCGAAAGCCCTGAGTCTGATGCTCAGTTTAACAGGGGCATGTTGGCTGCAAATGATAGTAAATTGGAAGGTTACCTGGTGAATGAAGCAGGCTATATTGACTTTCCGGTGCTCGGAAGTATAAAGTTGGCGGGGCTTACAAAGCAAGAGGCAAAGGAAAAGCTGACAGCTGCTTTACAGCAGTACCTGAAAGCTCCAGTGGTGAGCATCCGCAATATGAATTTCAGGGTAACCGTTATAGGGGAAGTGAACCGACCATCTACATTTACTGTTCCTGCTGAGAAAATCTCAATACTGGAGGCCTTAGGTATGGCAGGTGATATGACACCTTTCGGGAAACGTGAAAATGTGATTGTAATGCGGGAGGAAGCCGGAACCCGGACGATGGTGCGTTTAAATTTAAATAAGAAGGATGTGTTAAATTCGCCTTATTTTTATTTACAGCAGAACGATGTGGTCTATGTAGAACCTGATAAAATGAAGCAGGTACAAGCCAGTACAAATACTAAATTTTTAGCTATTATCACAGCTTCTGTTTCGCTGGCTACTATCATCATTTCCAGATTACTCTAATTATTTATAGTCCGTTTTATGTCGGAAAAGGAAGTATATCAGTTTGAAACTGAGGATATTAATATAAAGGAAGTATTGCAGAAATACCTGCGATACTGGTATCTGTTTGTATTTGGGGTACTAATTGCTGGTATAGCTGCTTTCGTATATCTACGCTACACCACCCCGCAATATCGTGTTAGTAGTACTTTACTTATTAAAGATGATAAAAAGGGGCCTTCCCTTACAGAGAATGCGGTGCTGAATGACCTTGATCTTTTCCAGTCGGGTAAAAACATCGATAATGAGATAGAAATTCTCAAGTCGAAGAGCCTCATGAATCGGGTTCTCAAGGAACTTGCCCTCCATACTACCTATTATGTTGATGGACGTGTAAAAAGCACTGAGATATATGGCAACTCCATGCCTATAAATCTAATTGTGAGCAGGTTGGACTCTGCTGCCTTTAATAAGGTTTTTACTATTCGAACGGTAGATAATATTAATTTTCAGCTGGAAGATGAAGGAATTGTGAGCCAGCACAAGTTCGGACAGGAAATTAAAAAACCTTACGCATCCTTTACTGTAGTTGCCGGAAATGGTGTTATTGCTGTCGGTAAAAATATCACTGTTAAATTCCATGATATCCGTAAAGTTGCAGAAAGTTATAATCGTAAACTGACAGTAGCGCCGGTTAACAAAAATGCCAGTGTACTTAGCTTGAGCCTTGTAGATCCCGTACCTGCCAAAGGAGTAGCAATTCTGAATAAACTGGTTGAGGTATATAACAATGAGGCAGTAGAAGACAAGAACCTGATCGCTGGCAGCACCATTCAGTTTATTGACGAGCGCCTAAAATACCTGACATCTGAACTATCGGTGGTAGAGCAGGATGTGGAAAGCTATAAACGGGATAACCGCGTAACAGACGTTAGCTCAGAAGCGAAGTTGTATCTGGAAAAGGCAAGTGAGTATAATCGCCAGCTATCGGAATGGGCGATCCAGATCGATGTGCTGGAGTCGATTGAGAAGTATTTGCTGAAGCAAGATAGCCAGCATGAACTGGTACCAAGCACCCTGACGATTCAGGATGCCACGTTGCTTGGCTTAATCGGTAAGTTCAATGAACTGCAACTGGAGCGCAAGCGCTTGTTACGTGTTTCGCAGCCAGGTAATCCCTTGGTGCAAAACATAAACGAGCAATTGGCAAACTTACGTGGGAACATCCTGGAAAACCTGCGTAACATAAAAAATGGCCTGATCATAACACGCAATAACCTGCAAGCTAGTTCCGCACAGTTTGAGTCCCGGATTAAGGAAGTACCTAGTATAGAAAAGGACCTGATCGAGATCAAGCGCCAGCAAAGTATTAAGGAAGGACTGTATCTATACCTGCTTCAGAAGCGCGAAGAGTCTGCTCTCTCGTTAGCTGCTACGGTTGCCAATTCCCGCATCATCGATCCTGCTATAGCTGGAGATAGACCGGTAGAGCCTAAAAAACAGCTGATCTATTTGCTGGCATTTCTAATGGGCTTAGGAATTCCATTTGCAGGTATCTATATTAAAGAATTGCTTAACGACCGCGTACAAAACCAGCAGGATGTAAAGAGAGCTACAAGCACACCCGTTTTAGGCGAAATTGCCCACAATGATACCTTTGAGAAGCTGGTAGTTACAGAAAATAGCCGTAGCACGGTGGCAGAGCTCTTCCGCCTGATCCGTACAAACCTTCAATTTGCCACTTTAGGAAAGGATAACAAAGTGATCATGGTTACTTCCAGCATGAGCGGAGAAGGCAAAACCTTTTTCAGTATCAACCTGGGAGCTAGCCTTGCCTTAACAGGAAAGCGGGTTGTGCTGGTAAATTTTGACTTACGTAAACCGCGCCTACTCCAGGACATGGGACTATCAAACGAGACTGGTATCTCAAATTATATAATTGATGAAAGGCTGGGTGTCGAGGATATAATAATACCTGCGTCTGATGTGCATGGTTTGTATGCAATTGGTTCCGGGCCTATACCGCCAAATCCTGCTGAACTGATGATGAGCCCAAAGGTAGGCCATTTGCTGGCTGAGTTGCGTGAAAGCTTTGATTATATTCTGCTGGATACTTCACCGGCAGGGCAGGTGGCAGATGCTTTTACGCTTGCTCCTTTCATTGATGCCTGTGTGTACATTGTGCGGTACAATTATACCTTTAAATCTCAGGTAGCTATTGTGGATGATATTTACCAGAACAGGAAGCTGAAGCATCCAATGATCGTACTAAATGATGCAGATATGAAAGAAGCTTATGGTTATGGTTACGGGTATGGCTATAACGAATTTGGTAAATCCTCTATGAGAAGGCTCCTGAAAAAAAACATGCGGGTTGAGGCTTAAAACATAAAATGTTGGAATAAAATAAACTTAAGATAAAATGTCAGGAATAGGTTTAGTAAAAGATGCTAAAATTGCTGTGATTGGGTTAGGTTATGTTGGCTTACCATTAGCAGTAGAGTTTGCTAAAAAATTTAAGACTTTTGGTTTCGATATTAATGAGGCACGCATAAACGGACTCAGTAAGGGCCATGATCATACACTGGAAGTAGAAGAGGAAAAGCTGAAAGGTGTTTTAATAAACGACTGCTCATCTCCGACAGGCTTGTATTGTACAAATGATCTTGATAAGATCAAGGGTTGTAATTACTATATCATTACTGTCCCTACGCCGGTAGATAAACACAACCGCCCGGATCTAACTCCGCTGTATAAAGCAAGTGAAACGGTAGGGAAGGTGCTTAAGCCGGGCGACATCGTTGTATATGAGTCTACTGTTTACCCGGGTGTAACAGAAGATGAATGCGTGCCGGTTCTGGAGCGCATTTCGGGTTTAAAATTTAACATTGATTTCTTTGCTGGCTATTCCCCGGAGCGTATTAACCCGGGTGACAAAGAACATACCGTTGCCAAGATTTTGAAGATCACATCTGGTTCAACACCTGAGGCTGCCGAGAAAGTTGATCAGCTATACAAAGCTATTATCGTTGCCGGAACCCACAAAGCTACTTCAATTAAAGTAGCGGAGGCTGCCAAGGTAATTGAGAATGCCCAGCGGGATATAAACATTGCTTTCGTAAATGAACTGGCAAAGATCTTTAACCGACTGGAAATTGACACGGATGAGGTATTACAAGCAGCCGGTACAAAATGGAATTTCCTGAAGTTTAAGCCTGGCCTGGTGGGAGGTCACTGTATAGGTGTAGACCCTTACTACCTGGCACAGAAGGCTCAGGAAGTTGGCTACCACCCGGAGATTATCCTGGCTGGTCGCAGATTAAATGATGGCATGGGCGAATATGTAGCGCATGAGGTTATCAAACTGATGGTGAAAAAGGATATACCGGTAAAAGGTGCCAATATCTTAGTGCTGGGTGTTACCTTTAAAGAAAACTGTCCGGATGTGCGCAATACCAAAGTAGTGGACATCCTGCAAACACTAAAAGATTACGATACCAACATTACGATCTATGACCCATGGGCAGAGCCGGCAGAGGTGAAACATGAGTACGGATGGGATTCTGTAAAAGAACTGAACGGCACCACCAACTGGGATGCTGTTATACTTGCCGTTTCCCACAACGAATTTAAGACTTTAGATCTAGGTAAACTTTGCAAAGAGAACGCCGTGATATACGACGTAAAAGGCGTGTTGCCAAAAGAATCGGTGGACGCAAGACTATAACACCAAGCTGTCATCTCGAACAGCGTGAGAGATCTAACTAGAATTCAAGTTATATTACTCATACTGTTTGAGATGACATCGCCCAAACTCCCCTCCTTGGTTAAGGAGGGGCAGGGGTGGTTTGTTTTTACAACCCCATTCATAATTACTAATTCAACATTCATATCTCTCCTCAGAAGTGTACCAAACCCCATACCATACCGAAGATCTCAGTCAATACAGCTTTTTAGTAACCGGTGGTGCCGGCTTCATAGGTTCTAATATTGTAGAGTACTTATTAAAATACAACGCAGGCAAAGTAAGAGTGCTAGACAACTTTGCAACTGGCTCGCATGCTAATATCGAAGAGTTCAAATCTAATCCCGCTTTTGAGCTTATAGAAGGAGATATACGTGATCTCGCGACGTGCAGAAAAGCCCTAGAAGGAATTGATTATGTTAGCCACCAGGCAGCACTCGGTTCAGTACCTCGCTCTATCAACGATCCCATTACCAGTAACGATGTAAACGTAAGCGGCTTTTTGAATATGCTGGTTGCTGCACGTGATGCAAGTGTAAAGCGAATGGTGTATGCTGCCAGCTCCAGCACCTACGGCGATCATCCTGGTTTACCTAAAGTGGAAGATAAAATTGGGAAACCGCTTTCTCCCTATGCTATCACCAAGTATGTGAATGAGCTGTATGGTGATGTATTTTCGAAAACTTACGACTTTCATACAGTTGGCCTCCGCTACTTCAATGTATTTGGTCCGAAGCAAAATCCTAAAGGGCCTTATGCTGCGGTAATTCCTTTATTTATTGAAGCAGCTCTTAAAGGTGAAGCACCATTCATAAATGGAGATGGTGAAACAAGTCGTGATTTCACTTTTGTAGAGAATGCAGTACAAGCTAATATAAAAGCTCTGTTAGCTACTAATATAACACAGCATGAGGTAGTAAATATCGCTTTTGGAGAGCGTACTACTTTAAATCAATTGTGGAGTGGGGTTATTGGGATAACCGGTGTATATATTTCACCTCGATACCGCGAAGAGAGGAAGGGGGATGTGAAGCATAGTTTAGCTGATGTTAGAAAAGCTGGTCACCTTTTAAAATACGAACCTGCATTCTCACTTCATATGGGATTAGTAGCTACTTTAGAATGGTATAGTAAGAATTTGTTTTAATCATTCTAAAATTAAATATTTCTCATTTACTAATGCCTAACTTGAAAAAAAATTTTTCATTAGTTCTAATATCTAATATAGTTGTTGCACTTAGTAAGTGGATAATAGTAGTAGTTTTAGCAAAAACAGTTGGTGCAAATCTAGTTGGTATTTATACATTCAGTTTAGCTGTTGTTTCACCTATATTCATGCTAACTAACCTTGCATTAAGGAATTTGCTTGTGGCTGATGTTTATGAAAACTACAACTTTTCTGATTATTTTACATTAAGGGTTTTATTCAGCTTGATTGGATTTATAAGTAGTGTTAGTATAGGTTATTATATTAGAGATGGAGAGTATTTTACAATAATACTTGTTATGTCAAGTAGTAAAATTATAGAGTCTCTTATAGATATTTTCAATGGATATCAACAGAAGAAAGGCGAATTCAATATAATAGCTAAATGTTTAATTTATAGATCGATTATAGGAGTACTATTATTTGCTTTAACATTATTTATTACACATAATATTATTATAGCACTTCTTTTACAGGTCTTTTCTGATATAGTTGTTTTTTTATTGATAGAAGTGAAACATTATTTGAGTGAGAATGAGTCTAAAACTTTAATCCCTAACTTAACTTATAATAATATTTCATTGATAAAAGCTGCAGTCCCAATTGCATCTGTATCGTTATTAGGTACATTAAATATTAATATACCTAGATATATTTTAGAGGCAAAGTTAGGGTTATATGAGTTAGGTATCTATTCAGGTATAATATATTTCACAGTAGCTGGAAATACAATTATAAGTGCTTTAGGCCAAGCATCAATAGGTAAGTTTTCAAACCTCTTGAAAAAGAATGAATCTTTAAAATATAAATATTTATTATACAAGTTAACATTTGTAGTTTTTACAATTGGCCTAGTTGGAATAGCAATAAGTTATATTGCTGGTGAAGACATATTAAGAATTGCATATAGCGAGGATTTCGCACAGTATAAAGATTTATTCATACTTGTTATGGTAAACGGGTTAATCATGTATATAGCTTCTTTCTTAGGTTTCTTACAAATAACAGCTAAAGATTTACACGTAATGTATTTAAAAGTATATGTGTGTACTATTGCGATAAACACATTTCTCAGTTACTATTTTATCAGTCAGTATTCAATTGCAGGTGCAATTTATTCTAGTATTATAAGCTTCTTGTTTTTGTCATTCTTATCGTTTTATATTCTTATGAAAAGAGTTAATACAATACATAATATTTTCATAAGAGTACAAGATGTATAAATTAGGAGCTTAAAACATAACATGAAAAATACGGCAAAAAGATTAATACAGTTCATTTGTATAATTAATATTCTTGTTAGTTGTATTTTTTTCTTTTTTGAAGAATATGATGAAGGAATTATTGCTTTATTAATATTAACATCTTTTATACAGGTAGTATACACGCTGCTATATTTTTACAAACATAACAGTATGTATGTGCTCAGTTCATTTTCACTAATTATATTTGCAATAATTTATTCTGTACTCCTCGAATTTCCGTTTTTGAAAGTAATTAAGCTTGTAAATCAGAGAGAAGCTCTTCAATTTTCAATCCAAAGTAATAATATAATTGGCTTTATATCTTTAGCTTTTGTTATAAGTGTTTCGAGTTATATATTAGGTATATTAAATAAAGGATATCTTCTTAGAATAAAAGTAAGAAAAGGTGCGCCCAATATTAAAAATATTAATATTTTAATATTTAGAGCCCTGTGTCTACTTATTATGATAGTTAAATATTTAATAGCACCTAAAGGGAGTATACTTAATGCATCATATTCAGAAATTAGAACGACAAGCTTAGCAGCTAATAGTTCTGGTTTAGCAACACTTGATTTTTTTATAAGCTGTTTAATATTAGTGCTTGCAATTGATTGTTTTTCAGAAATCAATAAGAGCAAAAGGATAGAAAAGTCAATTTGGCTTTTAATTTTAATTATGGTAGTTGTATTCCTTCTAGAATTCTTTAAAGGCGAGAGGACATCAATTGGACTTGTTTTCGCTTTAGCATTTCTATATATTTCTTTCAAGGGGCCTAATCAGTTTAATCTTAGATTTAAAAAGATTAGCTTACCATTAATTGCTGTAATATTTGGTGCATTTACTCTTTCATATATAAGAGAAAATGCATCATCTCAACAAATAGATTATGCTAATATTGAAGAAAATAACTTCAATTTCTATAAAGTAGGAACATGGACGGGAGCTTTATATAGTACAATAGGTTTAGCAGACTCTTATCATGATAATAAAGAGAACTTTAGCTTAAAATATGGAGAAACATATATATCATATATTCCCTCCATGTTACCCGAAATTTTTAGCAAAAATTTAGGAATTGAAAGGGCTATTGATACTCGAGAAGGTAATCCAGCCAGATGGTTTGAAGGTGAGTACACTCAAGGTGGAGTAAGTATTATTGTACCTGCTTTTATGAATTTTGGTGTAGTAGGCTTGATTCTTATACCATACTCCTTTGCTATTTTTGTGAGAAACACCGAGGAGAAGTACTTAATGACAAAAAGCTTTAATTCAGCTTTATTATATGGTGTAGTAACTGTATTTATTTTGAGGTGGTATTGGTATGGTGATATATATATAATAAGAGGTTTAATGATTTACTTTATCATTTTGGCAATAACCAAAATAAAATTGAAATAAGCTTTGAACATATTACTTAATTTTTTTCCTGTAAGAGCAGGGGGGGGACAGCAAGTAGCAAATAATTTTATTCAAATTATTGCTAAAGAACATTTTAATCATAATTGGTTTGTATTAGTTGGTGAAGGTTCAGAATTACATATCTCTGCGAAGAAGGAATTAAGTGAGTATCAGATATTTTCATTTCCTTATTCTTATTTAGCTAGGATTACAATATCTAAAAAACTTAAAGAACTTACAACGGCACACAACATTGACTTAATTTATAACTACGCTCCTACTCTTCAGATTCCTAAAATACCACAAGTGGTAAGATCAGTATACAGCAATTTATACTTCCCTGAAATTCCTTTTTGGAGTTCATACCCTTTCATAACACAGCTTAAAAAGAAAACAATTGATTATTTTAGATTGAGGGGTACGTTAAAAGCTGACGGATTAGTATTTGAAAATAATAGTATGTTGGATAGGGCTAGTAGCTTATATAACTACCCACAAAATCGGATGAAATATATAGAGCCGAGTGTAAGTTCATTTGATGTTAGGAACATTAATGCTGAATACAATAAATTAAAAAGCTTAGAAGGATTTAAAATCTTATACTTGTCTTCCTGGCATTTAAATAAAAATATTTCTGTATTACCCTATGTAGCTTCTCTATTAAAAGAGGCAAATATAAATGTTAGGTTTATTCTTACTTTAGAACCAACAAACAAAGAAGTGGAGTCTAATTTGCTAAATGTAATACATAAACTGCAAGTGATGGACTATTTTGAATTGATTGGTAAAGTAAAAGCTATACATGTTCATCAGGTAGTTAAACTGTCAGATGCCATGATTCTATTAAGTAAATTAGAGTGCTTTTCAAGTAATGTCGTAGAGTCGTACTTTTTCAAGAAACCTTTAATCATTGCTGATGAGCCTTGGGCAAGAGCAGCTTGTGAAAGAGCAGCCTTATTTGTAGATAGAGAAAATCCTAATGATATCTTTTCAAAGATAAAGGACTTAGTAAGCGATAAGGCATTAAGACATGAATTGGTCTCTTTGGGAGAAACTCGTTTGTTGCATTTTAATACTCCTGAAGAAAAGGTAGAAAAGCAAGTGAAATTTTTAGAGCATATTTATGAGATATCCAAAAAGGGATGAAGAACTTTATTGTCTGTACATTTGAACTTTTCGCTTCCATTATATTTGCACTACCTAGGCACAAGATATTTAATTTTATTAAGTCTGGTTTTTTAAGGAGTATGGGTTCAAAAGTTGGAACAGGAATTACTTACTACCCAAGAATAAAAGTAAGCCCTGGAACAAATCTTGTACTGGGAAATCATGTAGACTTAGCTTGGGGTGTTCTAATCACTACAGGTGGAGGTGTCGAAATTGGTGACCGTTCGTTAATTGGTTATAATACACAAATATTCTCTGCTAATCATGTTATTCCACCGCGTCCACAACAGATATTCACTTCTGGGCATGAAAAGAAGAAGGTTAAGATAGGTAAAGATGTTTGGATAGGTGCTGGTTGTATAATTTTGCCTGGAGTAACCATAGGCGAAGGAGCAGTAGTGGCAGGTGGTAGCGTTGTAACGAAAGATGTAGCGCCATTTACAATTGTTGGAGGCAATCCGGCAAAAATTTTAAAAGAAAGAATTTAGAAATGAAACAACTCATCCAGTCATTTAAAACTGGCGAAACCATACTTGAAAATATTCCTGCTCCTCAAGTTAAAAGAGGGCAGGTTTTAATACAAACTACACGCTCTTTGGTATCCCTAGGCACCGAGCGCATGTTAGTCGAATTTGGCAAAGCAAATCTACTTGACAAAGCGCGTCAGCAGCCTGATAAAGTAAAGCAAGTATTTGACAAGGTAAAGTCTGATGGACTTATGCCGACTGTGGAAGCGGTGTTTAGTAAACTCGAGCAGCCACTACCGCTTGGGTACTGTAATGTTGGTAAAGTAATAGCAGTAGGTGAAGGAGTTAGTGAATTTAAGGTTGGTGACCGAGTAGCTTCTAACGGTCCACACGCAGAAATTGTAAGTGTTCCAAAAAATCTTGTTGCTGCTATCCCGGATAATATTTCAGATGAAGAAGCTGCTTTTACTGTAATTGGATCTATTGGCTTACAGGGAATACGCCTGCTTAACCCAACATTGGGAGAAACTATCGTCGTTATTGGCTTAGGCTTAATTGGCTTAATTACAGCAGAGCTATTAAAAGCTAATGGCTGTAAAGTAGTAGGAGTAGATCTGGATGAGCAGAAGCTGGCTATTGCGAAGAACAAAGGCATTATACCTATCAATCCTATTACTACCGATGTTGTTAAATTTTTAGAAGGCGAAACGAACGGTATTGGTGCCGATGGTGTAATTATTACTGCTTCGGCCAAGACAAATGATATAATATCACAAGCTGCACAGATGAGCCGCAAGCGGGGCAGAATTGTGTTAGTTGGTGTTATTGGCTTGAATTTAAGCCGTGCAGAGTTCTATGAAAAGGAGCTAACATTCCAGGTATCCTGTTCTTACGGTCCGGGAAGGTACGATGAGCTTTACGAGCAAAGAGGTCAGGATTATCCCTTGCCCTTTGTACGCTGGACTGAAAAGCGAAACTTTGAAACAATTTTACAGGCAATTTCTACTGGCAGCTTAGATGTTAAATCTCTGATTACAGAAAGAGTACCTTTAGACGAGTACACAAAGATTTATGGGAATATAGGTGCCAGCAAGTCTATTGCAGCAATACTTGTTTATCCTGAAGGCGAGGCTGTAGATACTAAAGCAACAGTAACATTAGCTGGAGGAAGCTTTAAAGGTTCCAGAGGTGTTATAGGCATTGTTGGTGCAGGTAACTTTACCAAAATGACCATGCTGCCTGCCTTAAAAGGTACAGGTGCAGGTTTTAAATATATGGCCAGCGCCGGCGGGGTTACTGGAACTGCGCTTGCTAAAAAGTATGGTTTTACCCATAGCACTACAGATTATAAGGAAATACTGCAGGATGAGGATGTAGATCTGGTGATGATCACTACACGTCATGATCTTCACGCAGCAATGGTGCAGGAAAGCCTTCGAGCCAAAAAGCATGTTTTTGTTGAAAAACCGTTAGCACTTAATGCAGCTCAGTTAGCCGAAGTGTTAAATGCCTATAATACGCATGCTGTTCCTAATGGCCTTACATTATCAGTAGGTTTTAACAGGAGGTTCTCGCCGCACATTCAGAAAATGAAGGAGTTGATCGGAACATCTCCTGACCCTGTAAATATTGTAGCAACCATGAACGCTGGCTTTATACCAAATAAAGTATGGGTGCATGATATGCAAACAGGCGGTGGCCGCATTATTGGTGAGGCATGTCATTACCTGGACCTGATGGTATACTTAACAGGTAGCCCGATTAAATCGATCTGCATGAATGCCCTTGGGAAAAATCCGGAAGAAAATACAGATAACGCAAGTATCCTGGTAAAATTTGAGAACGGCTCCAATGGTGTAGTTAACTATTTTGCGAACGGCCATAAAAGCTACTCAAAAGAGAGAGTAGAGTTGTATTCTCAGGGACGGACCCTTGTAATGGATAACTTTAGGAAAACAGAAGGCTACGGTTTTAAAGGCTTCAGCAAACTAAAAACAGGCCAGGATAAGGGCCATGCTGCTCAGTTTAAAAAGCTAATAGATTCACTCAAGCAAGGTGGCCAACCACTTATTCCAATGAATGAGTTGGTTAATGTTACGTTAGCTAGCTTTGCCGCAATTGAGAGTCTAAAAATAGGAGCGTGGGTGGATGTTAACGCGCTTGAGGGCTATGTTCAGGAATCACATAATTCTGGTTTAACAGAAAAAGCCTTAGCTTAATTTTATCCGAATCTGAAAGTATAATCATGCTTATATCAATTATCGCAGGAGCCCGTCCAAACTTTATGAAAATAGCACCAATTATAGATGCTATTCAGAAAGCAAAGGACAAAGGTCATTACATTTCTTACAGATTAATCCATACCGGCCAGCATTACGACAAAAAGATGTCTGGCGACTTTTTCGAGCAGTTAGGAATTCCGGAACCGGATGCGAACCTGGAAGCTGGAGGTGGCACGCAGGCCGAACAAACTGCAGCTATTATGGTACGCTTTGAGAAAGAGTTGCTTGAAAACAGACCTGAACTAGTTTTGGTTGTTGGGGATGTTACCTCTACGATGGCCTGCGCCATTGCAGCACAAAAGCTTCATGTTCCGGTTGCACACGTGGAGGCGGGTATACGCTCCGGTGACTGGACAATGCCTGAAGAGATAAACCGCCTGGTTACAGACAGTATCAGCAATTACTTCTTTACTACAACTGAAATTGCGAATAATAACCTGGTAAAATCAGGAGTAAAGCCGGAGCATATTTTCTTCGTTGGTAATACCATGATTGATACGCTTCTGAAGCAAATGCCGAAGTTTGCCCAGCCATCTTTTTGGAATGATTTCGGGTTAGAAAAGCAGAAGTACCTTGTAATGACACTACACCGCCCATCTAATGTAGATGATCCGGAGCAGTTGAGAAAACTATTGAACGTGCTGGAAAAAGGAACGGAGCAATTGCCGATTATTTTCCCAATGCACCCGCGCACCCGCAATAACATTGAAAAATTTGGCATTAGCCTGAATAATGTAAAGGTGGTAGATCCACTCGGATACTTAGAATTTAATTACCTGGTGCAGCATGCAAAAGGCGTGGTTACAGACTCTGGCGGTATAACTGAAGAGACTACTGTAATGGGGGTGCCGTGCATGACATTAAGAACTACAACCGAACGCCCTGAAACCTGTACCATTGGCACCAACGAATTGCTGGGAACAGACCCAAAGGCATTGGAAGATGCTTTGCATGTACTGTTTAGTGGTAACTGGAAAAAGGGATCGATTCCGGAGCTTTGGGATGGTAAAACGGCAGAACGTATGGTTGACGTTCTGTTGAAGTTGGATTACAGCAAAGGTAATGCCGTCGCTCAGTAAAGCATTACAGCTTATAAACAACATGGGCTGGCGATATGTCAGTTTCCGTGCTATGCATGAGGCAAAAGTACGGACGGGCATATTTAAAAAAGCCTTCCCGCAAGATCCTGCCTTTCAGCAATTTATTTCGCTTGCTGAGTGGAAAAAGCTGGATGTTGCTTTTTTCATGAATGGTCGGGATGGAGTTGATCTAACTGGAAAAGCATTACCTGCTGAACTGGCTAAAAGTTTTGAAGAGTTGAAGGAGGGGTGGTTTCGCTTTTTCTCATCTCTATCATATAATTTAGGCAGTAACTATGACTGGATTACCAATCCTGACACTGGCTTTAAATATGGCGCGCAGAAACACTGGACGCAGATAAACGACTATAGCCAGGAGGCCGGTGATATTAAATTTGTTTGGGAGAAGTCCAGGTTCTCGTTCCTGTATACTATAATCAGAAATGATGCTTATACGGGTGAAGATCACTCTGAATGGGTTTGGAAGGAGATCCTGTCGTGGATAGATGCTAACCCTATCAATAGCGGACCTAACTATAAGTGCAGCCAGGAGATTTCATTAAGGGTACTTAACTGGACTTTTGCTTTAAATTTCTATAAAGATACCACTTCGCTCACAGAAGATATTTTCCAGAGAATTATATTCTCGATATACTGGCAACTGGACCATGTATATAAGAATATTGATTTCTCCAGAATTGCTGTTCGGAACAACCACGCTATTACGGAAACGCTAACCTTATACTTAGGTGGCTTGCTTTATCCTTTCTTTCCGAAATCAGCCCTTTGGAAAGAAAAAGGAAAGAAATGGTTTGAAGAGGAAATAGCCTACCAGGTATATGCTGACGGAACATTCCTTCAGTTTTCAATGAACTACCATAGAGTTGTTATTCAACTCTTAACATGGGCCATACGACTTGCTGAAGTAAATAAGGAATCCTTCAATGCAGTTGTATATGAGAGGGCTCAGAAAAGTTTAGAGTTCCTGTTATCATGCATGAATCTGAAAGATGGCTGGCTTCCAAATTATGGTAATAACGATGGCGCCTTATTTTTTAAACTAAATGATGCTGATTACCGGGATTACAGACCACAATTAGAAGCACTCAGCAGGGCTTTAGGCTTTGAGTGGAAGTATGATAAGTGCGAAGACTCTATTTGGTATGGTATTACAGATAGAAATACTGAAGGCGGTACAGTAGAGACCAAAATAGGTTTAAGTCAGTTTAAGGATGGTGGTTATTACATCCATAGGCAAGACGGTATACTAACTTTTGTAAGGTGTGGCAATCATAAGGATCGGCCACATCAGGCAGATAACTTGCATCTCGATATCTGGCGTAACGGAATAAACTATCTGCACGACGCTGGGAGTTATAAATACAATACTGATAATGCACAGTTAAAGTATTTTATGGGCACACAATCCCATAATACAATTATGCTTGGCGATTATGACCAGATGGAGAAAGGTGCAAGATTTATTTGGTATCATTGGTCTCAGTGCGAGAGCGTTCAAACTACAGATAATGAAGATTACTTTATCTTTGAGGGAACGATTAAAGCTTTCCAACATGTATCTAAGAACATCAGGCATTACAGGAGAATAACTGTAAGTAAGAAAAAGCCAGAGTGGTTGATCGAGGATAGAATTCTGAACAAACCTGATGCTTTGGAAATGCATCAGTTATGGCATACAAAACACTTGAGTAAGCTTAACTTTGTAGCTCAGTTACAAAATAAAGAGCAGATTGCCCCGCTTATAAGAGAGGGTTATTACTCTGATTATTATGGCAAAAAAGAACTTTGTTCGGAAATAGTTTTTACAACCAAAGCGGATACTATTTCAACAAGGATCACAATTTTATAATGAGAATACTTCTATTACACCAGTACTTCTTAGAAGAAGATGATCCTGGAGGGTCGCGCTTTAACGAGATGACGAAGCAATGGTCTGATCAGGGCCATGAGATAACTGTTATAGCAGGCATGATGCACTATAATGGTAGTCAGAAGCGAGAGGAATACAAAGGGAGATGGTTTAAAAGAAAGCAACAGGGACAGGTAGATGTCTGGCGAACCCATGTATCCGAAAGCTATAATTCTGGTTTCCTAGGTCGCCTTTGGGGGTACTTTTCTTTTGTGTTTTCCTCTCTGTGGGCGGGTTTGTTCAAAGTGAAAGGGAATTACGATATTATTCTGGTAACCTCGCCGCCTCTGTTTGTAGGCATTACAGCATACTTACTGTCTAAGTTTAAGAGAGTCCCTTTTGTATTCGAAATAAGGGATCTTTGGCCAGAATCTGCTATTGACACTGGTGTTGTTACAAATAATGCTATAATAAGGTTAGCCTATTGGTTTGAAGCTTTCATCTATGAAAAGGCCAAACTTATTAATGTTTTGACTCCTGCGTTTAGAGATTCCCTGATTGAGAAAAAAGGCGTAGCACCGGGGAAGATTATTTTTATCCCTAATGCTGCGGATTTCAGCTTATCAGATAATATACTGGAAAGCTTCGATGCAGAGGATTTCAGAGATGAAAAAGGTTGGAGTGACCGTTTTGTGATAACCTATGTTGGGGCTCATGGCGTTGCTAACCATCTGGAGCAAATTCTGGAAACAGCAGATCTGCTCAGAGATACAAATGTATTGTTTGTGTTAATTGGATCTGGCATGCAGAAAGCAAAGCTGGTTACAAAGGCATCAAACATGAAGTTGAATAATGTTCAGTTTTTAGACCCAGTATCGAAGGCGGATGTATTTAAATATATTTTAGCTTCGGATATGGGTACTTCTGTACTTAAAAAAGTAGATACTTTTAAGACTGTTTACTCAAATAAAACATTTGATTACATGGCCTGTAAGAAACCAATTCTAATGGCTATTGACGGTGTTTCCAGAAAGTTAGTGGAAGAAGCAGAAGCGGGGATATATGTAGAGCCGGAGGATTCAGTAGATTTTGCTTCAAAGATCAGGTTATATCTAACTAATCCGGAACGGGTAGCTTCTGAAGGAGTAAATGGTTATCTATATGCGAAGCAGAACTTTGATCGAAAAGCTTTAGCTGATAAGTATGTTGCCTATTTGAAAGGATTTGACAAAGATTATGTACAGGAACCAGTTAAAGCGGTTTATTGATTTCATATTAGCTACAATTGCATTTATTATTGCGCTACCTATTTTCGCAATAGTTACCTTGTGTCTTACAGTTGCTAACCAAGGCAAACCATTCTTTCTGCAGCCTCGCCCTGGTAAAAATGGTAAAATTTTCCGTGTTACTAAGTTCAAGACAATGAACGATCAGAAAGATGCGCGGGGAAATCTACTTCCGGATGAGAAAAGACTTACAGCTATCGGTAAGTTTGTTAGAAAGACCTCTCTTGACGAAATACCTCAATTGCTGAACGTAATCAAAGGTGAAATGAGTCTGATAGGGCCAAGGCCATTGCTGGTAGAATACCTCCCCCTTTACAATAAAGTACAGAGCAGAAGGCACGAAGTAAGGCCTGGTATTACAGGATGGGCACAGGTGAATGGTAGAAATGCCATCAGTTGGGAGGATAAATTTAAGTATGATGTGTGGTATGTGGACAATATGTCATTCCTGCTCGACTTAAAGATCATTTTTCTAACAATTCAAAAAGTCTTCAAATCAGAAGGCATTAGTGCAGATGGTAACGTGACCATGCCTAAATTCCAGGGGAGCAACTAATATGTATTTATTTGGAGCAAGTGGGCATGCTAAGGTGATCATGGACATACTACAAAGTATGGCTATGCCTGTTACAGGTCTGTTTGATGATAATCCTGCTATTAAAGAATTAAATGGTGCTTCGGTGTTAGGAAAATACATGGGGCAGGAACTAGATGCAGAACTTATTATAAGTATAGGCGATAACGGTATTCGTGCGAGAGTTGCTAACAAATTGCAGGTGCAGTTTGGGAGAGCCATTGCTAAAAGTGCTACTGTTTCAAACACCTCAGAAATTGAAGAGGGTACAGTTGTGATGCAGGGGGCAATTATACAAGCTAGTACATTAGTAGGAAAACATGCCATCATTAACACACGTGCAAGTGTAGACCACGACTGCCGCGTTGGTGATTTTGCTCATATTTCGCCGGGAGCAGTTTTGTGTGGCAATGTACAAGTTGGTGAGGGAACGCACATTGGTGCCGGGGCTATAGTTATACCGAACCTGACAATAGGAAAGTGGTGTAAGATAGGCGCTGGTTCTGTCGTTACCAAGGATATTCCGGATTTTTCAACAGCTGTGGGCAACCCGGCAAGAATCATAAAATGCAATCAAAATGAATAACAAAATATGGCTCTCTTCCCCGCACATGGGAGGTACGGAAGAGAAGTATGTAAAAGAGGCTTTCGATACAAACTGGATAGCCCCGCTGGGGCCTAACGTAGATGGCTTCGAGAAAGACCTGGAAAACTATTTAGGTAACGAGGTACATGTAGCGGCGCTAAGTTCAGGCACCGCAGCCTTGCATCTGGCCCTGATCATACTTGGTGTAAAGGCTGGAGATGAAGTGATCTGCCAGTCGATGACCTTCTCTGCTTCTGCTAACCCGATTGCCTACCAGGGAGCAATGCCTGTTTTCGTAGATAGCGAAGAACGCACCTGGAACATGTCGCCAGAGTACCTGGAGCAAGCTATTCAGGATAGGGTTAGTAAAGGTAAAAAGCCAAAGGCTATTATAGTGGTGCACCTATACGGCATGCCAGCTGAGATGGACCGTATTATGGAGATAGCTGACAAGTATGAAATTCCTGTTGTTGAAGATGCTGCTGAGGCCTTAGGTTCCAGTTATAAGGGAAGAAAGTTGGGTACTTTCGGTGCCATGAGCATACTCTCGTTCAATGGTAATAAAATTATCACTACTTCTGGTGGTGGAGCTTTAGTTTCAACGAACGAAGAGTGGATCAGAAAAGCACGTTTCCTGGCTACGCAGGCCCGCGATAACGCTCCGCACTATCAGCACTCCCACATTGGCTACAACTATCGCATGAGTAACATCTGCGCTGGTATTGGCCGTGGGCAAATGGAGGTGCTGCAAGAGAGGGTAGCGCAGCGCCGCCAGAACTATAGTTACTATGCAGATACTTTTGCCAGTAACAACGCTATCATATTACCGGACGAGCCTTCATCCGATTTTTATTCAAACCGCTGGCTAACAACAATCTTAGTAGATCCAGCTTCAGGCACAGATCGCGAAGAAATACGGTTGGCCCTGGGAAAAGAGAACATAGAAAGCAGGCCATTATGGAAACCAATGCACCTACAGCCAATTTTCGAGGGTGCTCCTTTTTATGGTGATGGTACCAGCGAAAAATTGTTTAACAATGGCCTCTGCCTGCCTTCTGGCTCCAATCTAACTACCGATGACCTGGCGCGTGTAACCACTATCATGAAGCGCTATCTGGAAAACGTTACAGCTTAATTAACTGTGATATGAGTTGTAAAAGGGCTGTAAGTAATTGCAGCCCTTTTTTACTTTTATAATAATACGTGATCGTAGGGCGTTAATTTAAAGATATTGTGACGAAAGGTAGTGCTTGTGTTACAGATGTTTAGTATTTTTGCAGCAAGATTTTGTGTTTGGAGCTTATAGAAACAAGATTAGACAGAATCGATAGCGCTTTTTGAAATTGCATTAAATTTACTGATTTAGTGTTAACCAATTGCACAGAACTTGCGTAACATGTCATCTGATTACTGATGGCAGAAGCCATTATTCACCCTTACATGAAAACATTTTTACTTAATAAGTCTTTACCTAAATGGATCATACTGCTGATCGACCAGGTAATTACCAGCTGGGCATTCGTCTTTTCTTTTTTGCTCATTCGTCAGTTCGAATTTACAGATCTGCTGCGCGGACATTTTACGATCTATGTCGGATTGTATTGTCTGGTTTATTTAGGTGTATCGTATGCTATGCGCATTCATACCGGCCTGATCCGCTATTCTGGCACAGATGATATTTACCGTATCTTTTCTGCGGTATTTCTTTCCAGTGTTATTTATGGAGTGGCTGTAGGTATTTTTGTTGGTCCGATGTTCCATTTGCGATCGGTTAATATTTATGTCGTACTGCTGGTTAACTTTTTCATCTCTTCTTCGCTGCTGATTATGCTGCGGATAGGAGCGAAGGCGCTGTTCTATTATATCAAGCGTAGCACCGGCGGAGTAAAAGAAACCGTTTTGATTTATGGTGCGAACGGTTTCTCGTTACTGGTAAAACAGGCACTTGAAACGAGCGGCATGGGGCGTTTTAACATTGCAGGTTTTATTGACGATAACCCAAGCAAAGTAGATAAATCTATCCAGCAGATCCGCGTTTATCGTAGCAAAGATATCCGTAGATTACACCATACATTAGGAGTAGAAAAGTTACTGATCCTGAGCGAAGACCTGAAAGCTCCTTCTAACAAAAAGCTGGTCGAAAAAGCAGTAGAGCTCGGCATAAAAGTACTCACAGTGCCACCTACAGCAGAATGGATGTCAGGCCAGCTGCGCATGAACCAGATCCAGGATCTGAAAATAGAAGACTTATTGCAGCGTCCGCCGATTGTGATCGAAAATAAGCAGATGTTCCGTGACCTTAAAGGCAAACGTGTACTGGTAACAGGAGGTGCCGGTTCTATTGGGTCGGAGATCGTGAGGCAGGTACTCAACTATAAGCCAGAGATGGTGATCATCTGCGACCAAGCAGAATCTCCACTTCACGAGCTGCAATTAGAGATAGAAGAAGCACATCCTGAGGCGGATCTGAAACTATGCATAGCCGACATTCAGAATTTTAATAGGATGTATGCGCTGTTCAAAGAGTATAATCCACAGTATGTGTACCATGCGGCTGCATATAAACATGTGCCGATGATGGAGAATAATCCTTCGGAGGCGCTTCTTACCAACGTATTAGGCACTAAAAACCTGGCAGATCTTTCGATTACTTTTGATGTGGAGAAATTTGTGATGATCTCTACAGATAAGGCCGTGAACCCTACTAACGTGATGGGTGCCTCGAAACGTATTGCTGAAATTTATATTCAGTCGCTGAATAAAGTGAGCCAGGGAACAGGTAAAGATGGCGTTGTGGGAGAAAAGCAGACACGCTTTATTACAACCCGATTTGGAAACGTGTTGGGTTCTAATGGCTCGGTTATTCCGCGTTTCCGTTCTCAGATACAGAAAGGCGGTCCGATCACAGTTACCCATCCGGATATTACCCGCTATTTTATGACCATACCCGAAGCGGTACAGTTGGTGCTGGAAGCCGGTACGATGGGGCAGGGCGGAGAGATCTTTATTTTTGATATGGGCGAACCTGTGAAGATCGTGAACCTGGCGAAGAAGATGATCAAGCTTGCAGGTTTAACACCGGGTGTAGACATAGATATAGTGTATTCAGGCCTGCGTCCTGGCGAGAAGCTTTACGAAGAATTGCTGAATGAGGAGGAGACCACGATACCAACACACCACCATAAGATAAAGATCTCGAAAGTGCGGGAGTACAAATATGGTAAGGTAGTAAACGATGTTACTGAACTGCTTTCGCTTTGCAAGAATGGTGATGAGCTGTTAGCAGTTAGGAAAATGAAGGCTATTGTGCCGGAGTTCCTCAGCAAGAATTCAAGATTCGAGGAGCTTGATGCAGTGAACTGATTTCGTTAAATGTTATTAGGTAATTAATATAGATGGCACGAGTTCGTACTCGTGCCTTTTTTATTTTTTTATAATCCTGTTCAATTCCCTACATATAGGGTTATTGCAGCAGTGCTGGTTCTAGTTCTATAGTTGCGGTTGGTCCACCTTTAACCCTTCAGCGCTAGGCTCACTACCTTCGAACTCACTTTGCGGTAGTCTAAGGCGGGGAGCTATGCTGCTAGTGCTATAGTTTGAGTTATAGTTCTATAGTTAGCGCTTACACACCCCTATAAGCTACACTCGCAAGTCTCGAACTCCCGTTCTCACTTGTCCTCAAGGGGACAGTCTCTGCATTTGCTATAGTTGAAGCTACGATTTTATAGTTGTGGTTTGTCATCCCCCTGCCTCCTTCGAAGGGGGACTTTTCTGCTACGACTATAGTTGTAGCTATAGTACTATAGTTGCAGTTCAAGAAAGGACAGGTCGCGACCTGTCCCTACGGGCCTACTACCAAGAAAAGGCAATGCAACTATAGCTAATCGAACTAAGAACTATAGCTATCGAAAGATCTCAGTCTTTGGGTTGAGCGCCTTGTAGATTTCTGGTGCCGTAGGTATTGTGAGGAACGAACAAAGGAAATGTACACCGCGCGATGCCCGAAGACGGGGCCCCGCGGCCGTGAGCGCACCAAAGCTGGATTGAAACGATAGGTTAGTAAAGCTCCCAGGGTAAGGGGTAACTATAGCATAAACTGCTTGTGGCAAGTGGCAACTATAGCCAACTATAGAAATATAATCTATAGATGTAAACTATAGGCTGTAATAGATTTCTCGCTACACTCGAAATGACATAAGAGAAAATATAGATGCAACCCCTTTGAGGTAAAATAGTACATCTCTACATCTGTTTTTGAAATTGAGCGCTAGGAGTGAGAGAAAGTTGATGAGTTATATTGTCAGAAGTTTTAAAGTGCCTGTCTTACACCAAAAGTTAACTTAAATCTATCAATCCACTAAATCTCATAAACCCTAATTCAGACAATCTAATATTTTGCCAATGAACTGACTTACGAAACCTTTTGAGCTGCATTTTCCTTATTCTCCGAAGCAAGGGTGCTAACTATATTTTCCACCTCAAAAAAAGAAAGATAACACCTATCTTTGCGGCCATAAATTTATACTTATGATTTCAGTTGACGCGGTAGCAGTGGAGTTTAATGGCTCTACACTTTTCAGTAACGTATCTTTTAACATCAACGAAAACGACCGGATCGCCCTGATGGGGAAGAACGGTGCAGGAAAATCAACGCTGCTTAAAATTATTGCAGGCGTTGGCAAGCCTACACGTGGTAAAATTTCTGCTCCGAAGGATGCCGTAATTGCCTACCTGCCGCAGCACCTGCTCACCGAAGACAATTGTACTGTTTTTGAAGAAGCATCCAAAGCGTTTGGCAAAGTACTGGACATGAAAGCGCAGATGGATGAGTTGAACCGCCAACTGGAAACCCGAACTGATTATGATTCCGACGACTACTATAAGCTGATTGAGCAGGTATCAGAGTTAGGGGAGAAGTATTACTCGATTGAAGAGATTAACTACGATGCTGAAGTTGAGAAGACACTGAAAGGTCTTGGGTTCAGCCGTGAAGATTTTATCCGCCCGACAAACGAGTTTAGTGGTGGCTGGCGCATGCGTATCGAGCTGGCTAAAATTCTGTTGCAGAAACCCGATCTGATCCTGCTGGATGAACCCACCAACCACCTCGACATCGAGTCGATTCAGTGGCTGGAGGATTTCCTGGTGAACAATGCGAAGGCAGTGATCGTGATATCGCACGACAAAACCTTTGTAGACAATATTACCAACCGTACCATTGAGGTAACAATGGGCCGCATTTACGACTACAAAGTAAACTATAGCCATTACCTGCAGTTGCGCAAAGAGCGTCGGGAGCAACAGCAAAAGCAGTTCGAAGACCAGCAGAAGGAGATTGCCGATATTACGACATTTATCGAACGTTTTAAAGGCACTTATTCTAAAACGTTACAGGTGCAGTCGCGCGTGAAGATGCTGGAGAAGATGGAGATCGTGGAAGTGGATGAAGTGGATACATCGGCGCTGAACGTAAAATTTCCGCCGGCGCCGCGCTCTGGTAACTACCCGGTTATTGCTGATGGTCTTACCAAAAAGTACGGCGATCATGTTGTATTTAAAGAAGCATCTCTAACTATAAACCGTGGCGAGAAAGTAGCTTTTGTTGGCAAGAACGGCGAAGGGAAGTCAACGCTGGTAAAAGCTATAATGGGCGAGATCGATTTTGAAGGCAATTTGCAGCTTGGGCATAACAGTATGATTGGCTACTTTGCCCAGAACCAGGCTTCGTTGTTGGATGAGAGCCTCACTGTTTTTCAAACTATAGATGAGATTGCTGTAGGAGATGCCCGCACGCGTGTAAAAGACTTACTTGGTGCTTTTATGTTCAGCGGTGACACGATTGAGAAGAAAGTAAAAGTATTGTCGGGTGGCGAGAAAACCAGGCTTGCAATGATAAAGCTTTTGTTGCAGCCTGTAAACCTGCTGATCCTGGACGAACCGACCAACCACCTTGATATCAAAACCAAAGATATTCTGAAAGATGCCCTGAAAGCTTTTGACGGTACTTTAATCCTGGTGTCTCATGACCGAGATTTCCTGGATGGGTTGGCAACCAAAGTGTTTGAATTTGGCAACAAGCGTATTCGTGAGCACTTCGAGGATATTAACGGCTTCCTGCGTAACAAGAAAATGGAAAACCTGCGCGAGATTGAGAGAACGGCAGCGAAATAAATCTGCCTGTATCAACTATAAAAAAAGGGAGTGTAATTTAAACTGTGTCACTTCAATATTTCAATTTACTGGCCCTGTTGGTGTAGTGGTGTGAACCCTTACAGCAACAGGGCCAACCTTTTGAAGTGTGTCTCACTTCAAATCCAGCTGCATCCTGTCCCCAAACCAGATCGAGAGCTGCTGTGCCGTCTGGCTCCAGTTACTTAGCGGCATGACCCATTTTTTGCTGATGTTCTGGTGAGACAGGTAGATGAGCTTCAACAGTGCCATGTCTGTAGGAAAAGCCCCCTTCGTTTTGGTCACCTTCCTGACCTGACGGTGAAAGCCCTCAATGGTGTTGGTGGTATAGATCAGCTTCCGGATCGGCTCGGTATACCTAAAGTACGTGCTCAGTTTGTCCCAGTTGCGCTGCCAGCTCTCGATGACCTTGGGGTACTTCTTGCCCCACTTTTCCTCCAACTCCAATAGCCTCAACTCAGCCAGTTCCTTCGTCTCGGCCCGGTACACGGGCTTGAGATCCCGAATAAACTCTTTCTGGTCTTTAGAGCCTACATACTTGATGCTATTGCGGATCTGGTGGACAATGCAGCTTTGCACTTCGGTCTGCGGAAAGACACTGGTGATGGCTTCGGCAAAGCCTTTCAGATTATCGATGCAGGCAATAAGGATGTCAGCTAGGCCCCGCTGCTGCAGATCAGTCAGTACAGAGAGCCAGAAGGCAGCCCCTTCGCTTTCCGACATATACACGCCCAGCAGCTCTTTGTGGCCGTGGCGGTCAATGCCCAGGATGTTGTATATGGCTTTAGAAATGGTGCGTCCTTCCTGGCGCACTTTATAATGCATGGCATCTAACCAGACGATGCAGTAGAGCGGATCCAGAGGCCTTGCCTGCCACTCCTTGACCTGGGGCACGATCTTCTCTGTCAGGGCAGCGAGCGTGTCATGGGAGATGTCCATGTCATACATCTGCTTTAGGTGTGAAGAGATGTCCCGAAGGCTCATGCCCAGACCGTACATGCTCAAAATGCGTGGCTCGAGGTTTTCAGCCAGCACCGTTTCCCGCTTGCGGATAATCTGGGGCTCAAAGTTTGAAGAACGGTCCCGGGAGCTCTCCACCTCGATCACCCCGTCTGAGGTGCGCACCTGCTTGCTCACTTTACCATTGCGCCGGTTGCCTTGCTGCCGTTGCTCATCTGACAGGTGCACCTCCATTTCCGCGTCAAGAGCCGCTTCTAAAAAATGTTTTAACAAGGGACCTAGGGCGCCGTCTTTGCCAAAGGTGGGTTTGCCACTCCGGAACTCTTCCAGAAACTGGCGCTTGATCTTCTCTAGATCCAGTGAGTTGTTGTCTTCCATGTTGACTGTGTTAAAGGTAATACTCCTAATCCTTTGACACAGTTTATTTTACAGCCTCCAAAAAAAGAGCAGCCCGTTTAAAGCTGCTCTTTTTTTATAGTTGATAAAGCTTAATCTCTATCCCGATCCCTGTCCTTATCTTTATCGATATTGGTGTCGACTTTCTTGGTTCGGGTTGTAGTATCGTATTCAACTACTGTTTCAGTCACTTCATATTCGGTAGGCACTGAGTCGCGGTCTACTACCACCTTATTGTCATCTGCCTCCAGGCTGGTATCTGTGTTGTTTGTTCTATCGCAGGCCATCATTCCTAATGATCCCAGGACTACAGCACCTGCTGCTATTATCTTTTTCATGGTTTTTATTCTTTAATTACACTCAGCAAAGTATACTTCAATTGAACTATACTTTACACAAATCATAGTTTTTGTACGTGCCAAATATAATAAAGGGTATAATCTGTTCTTTTGAGCACTATTAATCATAATTATTAAGACTCTTGCAGTGTATTTTTATACTTTATTTATATAGTGCCGTAGAAGCAGATACTCTCTCTACTAAGTTCAATTACTCCTACTCCTCTCATCACCCTGAACTAAAGCTATGCATCTGCCATCAGAGGCACAGTAAATTTTGGCTACCATTGGGCGCTATAGCTATGACTTAAATCTGGCTAATTGCGCAGGAATTGACTGTCAGGTTATCATTTCGTGTTTAAAACAAAAAGCTATGAGAAAACATTTTAATCAGTTACTGGGAATTGCACTAATGGCTGCTGCCGCGTTTGTAGTTGGCTGCGAGGCTGATAAAGGCGAAGAACCTTCACCACTTGCTGCATCAACTATAGGCGAGGCAAAGGGTAATAATTCAGCTTTGCATAATAAAACATTAGCGGAAGTACGTAGGGCCACCGCACGCTTCCACAGAGTAGAAGTGGCCGAAGCCGCTGGCTACGTGCTGTCAAGCCCTTGTATCTCAAGTCCGGCAGGTGGTATGGGGCACCACTATGTGAACGGTAATTTAGTTGATGGTTTAGTTGATCCATCGCAGCCGGAAGCCCTGGTTTATGAACCGCAAAAAAACGGTAAAATGAAGCTTGTAGCAGTTGAGTTTCTGGTGGTTGCTGAAGCCTGGGATGCAGTGAACGATGAGCCACCTGTGCTTGGAACGCAGGTTTATGATGATCACCGGAATGATCCGGAGACAAACTATGGTGGCCCAGGATTTCCAAATTATCAATTGCATGCGTGGGTATGGCAAAACAATCCATCAGGAATGCACGCACCATTTAACCCTACCGTTACCTGCGACTTTGAACTACAGGAATAGAAGCTGATCAATTCTATATACAAAAGGGCTGCATCTAAACTATAGATGCAGCCCTTTTGGTTTTTGCTCCTTTCTGATCCCGATTCCTAACTATAGTTTGCAATATTTGATATCTACCAGTTAAACCAACTTAGCATCGCGCAGCGCAACTATACCTGCAAATTTCAGAAAATCAGGTTAACTTCGGGCGCTTGCCGGCAACCTGCGTATAGGTTGCTCAGGTATATTTTACAGAACGAACTATGGAACCACAGATCAGAACGGTGCAGGTAACGCGCTACGTTACGCCTTTGCGAGAAGGCGGCTCGCTGCCTGCCATCGTGGAAGCTGACGACGACTTTATGTATGTGCTCAAGTTCAGGGGAGCAGGGCAGGGGATTAAAGCACTTATAGCAGAGCTTATTTCCGGGGAAATTGCCCGTTTACTTGGCTTCAGGGTGCCCGAAATCGTTTTTATACAACTGGATGAAGCCTTTGGGCGCACCGAACCAGACGAAGAAATACAGGACCTGCTACGCGCCAGCGAAGGCCTTAACCTGGGCCTGCATTACCTTTCCGGCGCCATTACTTACGATGCCCTGGTTACAACGATAGATGAGGAACAGGCATCTAAAATTGTGTGGCTGGATAGCCTCATCACGAACGTGGACCGGACGCCGCGCAATACCAACATGCTGATGTGGCGTAAAGAACTATGGTTGATCGACCATGGTGCATCGCTGTTCTTCCACCATGCCTGGCAGAACTGGGAAGAGCAGGCCAAACGACCGTTTTCCAATATAAAAGACCACGTGCTGTTGCCTCAGGCTACCGAACTGGAAACTGCTGATGCCGCCGTCAAAGCAATACTTACCCCGCAACAGATCCAGACTATAGTTGACCTTGTGCCAGACGAGTGGCTGGAGCAGGTTGAGTCGCCGTTTGAGACAGCAGCCGAACACCGACAAGCCTATGCACATTTCCTAAACACCCGTATTGCTCATTCCGAAATCTTTACCAACGAAGCCCAACATGCAAGGAAAACACTTATTTGAGTATGCTGTTATCCGGGTGGTGCCCCGGGTAGAGCGCGAGGAGTTCCTGAATGTGGGCGTTATTCTGTATTGCCGCGATCAGGGCTTTCTGCACACATTGTATACCTTAAACGAAAACCGCCTGCTGGCTTTTGCGCCGGACCTGGATCTGGATGAGTTGCTTGCACGACTTCAGGCTTTTGAGCGCATTTGCTGTGGCCGTAAGCAGGGCGGACGTATAGGAGAATTAGGCATTGCCGAGCGTTTCCGGTGGCTGACTGCCGCACGAAGCACCATTGTTCAGACATCGGCGGTGCATCCAGGGTTGTGCGTGGATGCCAATGAAACGCTGCATAAACTTTTTCAGCAACTAGTGCTCTGAGCTATAGTTGTTACCTGCAACAAAAAAGCCGCTCCTGACTATGGGGCGGCTTTTCTGCATTACAAACTAAAACAAACAACTATCTCTTAGCTTCCGGCACGGTTCTTTTCTTCTTCGGCGCCACCGGTTCTGCGGCGCGCCGGCGCTACCTGCTGCTTACCAAATCTATAGTTAAAGCTCAGCGTTGCTACACGCGAATCGCGGCTCTGGTTAAAGGTTTCGGTGTAGGTGTTGGTAAAGGTGGTGCCAGTGGTTTTGTTGGTATAGAAAACATCGCTTACATTCAGTTTCAGGCTGGCTTTCTTGTCCCATAGTTGTTTCTGCACGCCAGTAGAGGCAAACCAGATCTGCTCCACATCCATAAAACCATAAGCTTCGGCAGCACGGTAAACCCCAACCACTTCAGCTGACCATCCCTTACCAAACTGAATGGTGTTGTTGGAGTTGATGTTAAAGCTCGGTTGTCCGTTGCGCAGGTCTGTATTGGCCAGGTTACCACGATACAAACTATAGAACAGCGTTCCATTGTTCGTGCTGTTAAACCAGTTGCCAATTGAAAAAGGCACCGTTACAGACATGGCATAGTAATCGAATCTCGGCAGGTTCTCAAATGACTGCTTCACGATTTTGCTGCCAGGAACTTCAGGCTGTAGCACTTGCACAATTACATCAGCAGTGTAACTATAGCTCAGCTTGGTAACAATGCGCTGGTCAAACGTGTGGGTAAACTCAAAGGCGTAAGAAGTCTCTGGGTTCAAATATGGGTTGCCGGATGAATAAGTGCTAGGGTCCAGGTAGTTTTTGAATGGGTTCAGCTGGTTATAAGATGGCCTGTTAATGCGGCGGCTCAGCGATAGGCCCAGGTTGTGCTTTTTGCTCATGGTATAGCCTACAAAGGCGCTCGGGAAAAGCTGCGTATAGTTGTTATCAAAGGAACGCTCGTCTTCATCCACTATTTCGGCTAGTTGCTCGCCTTTGGCTATCGTGTTTTCCAGGCGCAGGCCCAGTTGCACGCTTACTTTTTCGCCGGTGCGCGATGCGTTCAGGTAAGCTGCATTAATGTTCTCGTCATACAGAAAGTGGTTGCTCTTATCCGTATCGAACACGTTGCCACCATTGCTGCGGTTATAAAATTCCAGGTTATTGTCGGCACTTACCAGGCTGCTCTTAATCCCGGCTTCCAGTCTACCGTTAATTTTTGTAAGTGGCTGAGCGTAATCTACTTTAGCAGATTGGATCGTAAGTTCGCCATCCAGGGTGCCGTACAGGAGTGCCGGGCTGCGTTTCAAGGATCCTTCCGGCGTGTAGGTTCTGGTATCAAAGTTCTGGAAATCGGTGTTGCCGTAAGAAATGTAGTCTACGTCAGCAGTCAACTCTTTTCCTGTAGTATCAATTGTATGTTTAAGGTTTAAGTTAATGCCATAGTTGCGGCGGTCGTGGCCGGCAGTGGCGTTCGTAATAAATGTAGAGTCGATTGCGCCCATGTTATCGCGGCCATCGGCATAATTGCGGTTCTTCCTGTTTATATCGGTCAGGTAGCCACTGCCCACTACGCCAACTATAGTTTTCGGGGTGATTAAGTAATCGGCGCCGACACGCGCGTTATGGGTTTCAAATTGAAAGTCGAAGCGGTTACGTTGGTCGTAAGTGCCGGTAATGCTTTTATCTTCAGCCAGAAAATTGCGGTAAATATCCAGTTGGGTATAATCGTCGCGGAATACATAGTTATAGTTGCCGAACAGGTTCAGTTTTTTTGTACGATGGTTTAGCTGCAGTCCCTGGTTAGTTTTAAACTTATCGCCATGCCCGAATGAAGTGGAAATGTTTCCGTTGGTGCCCAGGCTCTTGTCGCGTTTCAGTTTGATATCGATGATACCGGAATTACCGGCTGCGTCGTACTTAGCGGACGGGTTTGTAATGAGCTCGATCTTTTCTACAGAGTTTGCTGATAAGCCGCGCAGCACATTGGCAAGCTCTGAGCCGGTCATAGGTACCTGCTTGCCGTCTATCATCACAATTACGCCACCACGGCCGCGCATCGAGATGTTATCATTCTGATCAATGGTAACGCCCGGTGCTTTCTCCAGTACTTCCAGTGCAGTGTTTCCGGCAGCGGCAATGCTGTTTTCTACGTTCAGAACAGTCTTGTCCAGGTGTTGTTCAATAAGGGGGCGCTGGCCTTCAACTACCACCTCATTCAGGGCAGTGCTGTTCTGCATTAAAATAAGAGGTGCCACCTGCACTGGTCCGGATGCGGTGGTAATGTTTATCTCCGGACTCATGATGCGGGCATAGCCTACCATGCTGGCTGCAATCTTATACTTTCCGGCTTCTATTCCGTCAAACAAAAAAGCACCGGATTCTTCAGACAAGGCACCTTTTACCAGCGACGAATCTGCGGCACGAAGCAGCAACACATTGGCATAGCCTACGGCTTTCTTGTCTCCGTCCTGCACGGTACCTTTTATAGTTGCCTGTTGCGCACTAAGGCTGCTGAACACAAGCAGTAAAAGTGGGAGTAATAAATTCTTCATAGTTTTAGATAAGTGTGGTTATAGTTGTTTCGTCTTGGTATTGTGGTCATTCAGAAAGTTTAAATCCGGCCATTCCAACTCTCGTGCCATGTTTGTAGAAGTTTGATTACCAGTATTTTATGTTAATGATAGTTTGGTGCTTTCATCTGTTTCAAGTTCCTGGTGTCTGAAAACGAACAGCAATTCGTCTGAAAATGGACAATGCTGCCCGGTTTATAGTTGGACCTCTTATTGTTGCCTGCTGAAAAAGAGTGAAAGATGGGAGAGAGGTTGCACCACCTGAAATACTTTAACAAAACTTTAACTAAAGTTGCCTCAGGTTGTAAAGTATGAACTATAAAAAAAGCCGCTCCCGGGTTGCAGGAGCGACTTTATATTTTTAACTGAAACTATAGTTTACGAACTGCACGAAAGCATAGAGCAACCGGCTTTCTGGGTGGCCCATTCCGGGCGCGTCTGGAAGAATTCATCGAACCGGTTACTGTAAGGATCTTTCATGGCATCCTGTAGTTTCAGGAAAAGCGTGTTATCACCTTGTTCCAGTTCTTCTATGGCCTGGTGAAGCAGGTAGTTGCGGAGTATAAACCGTGGGTTGGTTTTCCGCATCAGCTCCTGCGATGCCTTTCGCGTAAAGGTGTTGCGGTTAAGTCGCTCCAGGTAAGCGGAAATCAAACTATAGAGTTGCTCGCTTTGCTCCGGTGTCAGGTCGTTATACAGGCTGTCTTTAAAGTGCTCAGTCACTTCTTCAGCACTTGCCATGTACAGTGGCAGATCAATCAGCAGCTGGTAGAAGATCGTCATGTCGGGTTTGATAGCGGTAAGCGTTTGCTCAAATTGTGTCACCAGCTCCGTGTCGGCATTGGTTATCTTATCAAGACCTAGCTTTTTGCCCATCATCTGGTAATACTTCTGCCAGTAAATTTCCTTATAGTGCTCCAGTGCAGGCATCAGCTGATCTTTCCCGATTAATGGTAACAGCGCTGCTGCAAGGCAACCTAAGTTCCAGTAAGCTATACCAGGCTGTTTACCAAAGGCGTACCGTCGGCCCGGAAGGTCGGTGGTGTTCGGAGTAAAGTCCGGATCATAGTCATCTACAAAAGAGTAAGGTCCATAGTCAATCGTTAGCCCCAGCACCGACATATTATCAGTGTTCATTACGCCATGCACAAAGCCTACACGCTGCCAATCCACCATCAGACTAGCGGTGCGTTCAACCACTTCCTTAAACCAGTCAAGCACTTTGTTTTCACCCTGCAGGTGCGGATAATAGCGGTCAATCGTCCAGTTTAACAGGTTTGTCAGGTTTTCGGTTTCTTTGCGGGCGTTCAGCATTTCGAAATTGCCAAACCTTAAAAAGCTAGGTGCCACGCGCATAACTATAGCTCCCGGCTCGTAAGCCGCATTGCCGTTGTAGAACATGTCGCGCAGCACAGGCTCGCCGGTGCTTACCAGGCTTAGCGCACGTGTAGTTGGCACGCCCAGGTAGTGCATGGCTTCGCTCATCAGGTACTCCCGCACCGAGGAGCGCAATACCGCACGCCCATCAGCCCTGCGCGAATAAGCAGTTGGACCGCCTCCTTTTAGTTGTAGTTCGAATGTTTTGCCATCTATAGTTTCCCATTCTCCTAAGGTGATAGCACGACCATCGCCTAGCTGTCCGGCCCAGCTGCCAAACTGATGCCCGGCGTAACAGGCAGCGTAAGGGTACATGGTGTCGGTTACGTGGTTGCCTCCCAGTATATCAATCTCCTGCTGGTCTGTTGGCTTCTGAATGCCCAGTTCATTTGCCAGTTCATCAGACCAGGCAAGCAGGGTTACTTTCTCAACAGGCGTAGGAATGGCTTTACTATAGAGTACACCCGGGGTCTGTCGAGGCGTTAGGTTGCCACTATCGTCACCGGGAAAAGTGCTTACAAATTCTTTTTTATAGTTTTTAGAGCGAAGGCTCTCTGTGGTTTTCTTCATAATTAGGTAAGCCGGATCAGGTTTAATATACCGGCAGCACATAGTAACAAATATCAGCCTGGTTTAGTTGATTTTTTTTACTGTTTATAGTTGTGTATCAGTTAGCTATAGTTGATGCCGGTTCAGCTTATATCCAATGTGCGTTTGCAGACGTATCTAGTATGAAATGAAATAAAAACACTACGAAAAATGGAAAATAACCTGTCAAATACATCGCTTAGAAGCCTGATGGAGAACCCGTCTCATCTTGCTGATATCATGAAGGATCCGGCCAAAACCGGCCTGGATTTCTATAATGGTCTTTCGGTAAAAGAAAAACAGTATATATTATTTGCTGCCGCAGCCGGACTTATCGGTTATGCAATTTACCTGGGGCGCCAGGGCAGCTAATGCAACACTTTTAAAGGTATGAGCTCTGACTCATACCTTTTTTATTTCCGGCCTTTTCCTTTTCTGGCTTTGTGCTGCGCAGTTTTCAGTTCCTTAAATTCTTCGTTGCTTACCACTACCGTATAGTATAGTTCGGTCAGGATGTTCAGGTCTGCATCATAATCGTAAGCCACCGTCAGGGCAAGTTCTTTATCGGGGTTCAGCACATAATCATCGCCTTCCTTGTCATAAACCTCAAACTCATACTCGCCTTCTTCCAGTTGTTTGTTCTGGATGCGTGACAGGCAGTCGCCGGTAATTACAACCGGTTTTTCGGGCTCTACAATCAGTTCAAATGGCTGAAAATACTTTCCGTCCTTTTTGTGGGTGATGTACTCGATGCGGCTGATATGCAGCTCAATATGGCTGTTTGCGTTATCGCGCTTTGGTTTTATATCCTGTATGTTACCTATAAGTTTCATGGCTGTGTGGGAGCTGAACTAAAAATTGCTATAGTTGCCCGCGAAGATAAGAACTATAAACCAAACACTTTCCGGCATCAGCATTATAAACGCCTTTAAAGCAAAAGACCCGACAAATGGCCGGGTCCTCTGGTTGTACCAATGCTGGCACTATTCCTTTTCATTTCCTAAATTCTCGTTGCTCTTGTGGCCTTTCAGTGTGCTGGCATTTGGCTGGTTATTACGAAATTCCTTGTCTGTACTGTCGGCGCCACGACTGGTTGTAGTTGGGTTTTGGTTAGAGCCCTGCGGACTATTATTGTTCGGTGTATTTTTACCGGCCTTGGCGCCACCGCTGTTTCCTTCGCGGCTTGGTTTATTTTCGCCGCGGGTATTATCTGCGCCACCTGCTACACCCTGGGTTTGGGTACCTTTGCCTAAGCCGCTTACGCCCTGGCCTTTTCTTGAATTCGGATCTTCTGATACGTTTCTGTTATTGCTGCTCATCGTTTGTTTTCGTTTGGTTTTAAGATCAATTACATATGTGCAGGCCTGCCTGCGATACAGGTTGTACGAACAAAAGCAGCACTTAGGTTGGCCGCTTCACCCGGAAACCCAAACTGTAGCGCACCTATAGTTTACGGGTACAAACAATAGTTTATCTGAAGTGCCGAATATTTCCAAGTTGCCAATTCTGGTATCATTCTAACTTTTTATAGTATATATACGTTTATAGCGTTATGTTAATATGGCTTAGACTTATTCACCTTTTATAAACTATAAAAACAGGTATGGACAGATTCTTAGGAAATTACGCGCCCCATTTTTATGCGTTGCTACGCATAGTGGCAGGCTTGCTTTTTGCCATGCATGGTACCCAGAAATTATTCGGGTGGCCCGGCGATGGTGATACCGTTGAGCTTGCATCGCTGATGGGGCTTGCCGGCATTATAGAGCTGGTCGGCGGGCTGATGATCGCGTTTGGGGTATTTGCAAGCTGGGCTGCTTTTATTGCCAGTGGCGAAATGGCTGTAGCCTATTTTATGGCGCACGCTCCCCAGGCTATGTGGCCGCTACAAAACCAGGGCGAACTAGCAGCTTTATACTGCTTCCTATTCCTCTACATCGCGGCACGCGGGGCCGGTATCTGGAGCATAGATGGGGCACGGCACAGGGATCGGGTTGTTACTGCCGATACGCGCTATTAAGCTACTCCTATAGTTGTTTAATACTACAGCCACAGCATCTGTCCAAAAGGCAGGTGCTGTGGCTGTATAGTTTAGCTTCAGCCAGTTGTTTGTATCATACAGACTATAAGTATACTATAAGGTGTAATTTGTAAATCCAAGATTTAATTCAGTAACTATGCTTCGCTGGAAAGACGTGATCTATTATGCCAAATACGGCAATCCGGAACCTTACCGTAGAGTAGAACATACTGTGCAGGAGTGGAAACTGTTCCTTAACCCGGAGCAGTACAGGGTAATGCGGAAGGGCGGAACAGAATCTCCCTATCGTAATGCTTATTGCAAAGTATATGATCCCGGTACTTACATGTGTGCCGGCTGTGGCAGTCTGCTCTTTAATGCTGCGGCTAAGTATCAAGCTATCTCAGGCTGGCCCAGCTTCAAGCAACCTGCAAGTAAAGGGGCATAAAGTATAGTTTTGATGACAGCCACCACATGCAGCGTATAGAAGTTTGTTGTAACAGTTGCGACAGCCATCTCGGGCATGTTTTCCAAGTTGGGCCGGAACCTTAAGGCCTGCGGTTCTGCATCAATTCGGTATGTCTTCTTAAAATATAACTCCAGTTTTTATAGCTTTATATAGATATAGAACTGTATTGTATTAGTACAATTTATGCAACTCTAATAGCTAATATGAGTAATTAAATAACCATACGCAGGCCGTACCGGTAGTTGCCTTGTGCCTTTCCGTGGCAGTACTGCTGTATGTTCACTGATGTATCAACTAACTCTAAAAACAAACTTATGCTGGCAATGAACTACCGTGGACCCAAGCGGGTCCGGATCGATCACAAACCCATGCCTGAGATACAGCACCCCGAAGATGCAATTATTCGTGTAACACGCGCCTGCATCTGCGGTTCTGATCTCCACCTCTATAACGGCAACGTACCCGATACACGCGTAGGCACGACTTTCGGACATGAATTTACAGGTGTTGTAGAAGAAGTAGGTGCCGAAGTAACCAATGTTAAAGTGGGAGACCATGTGCTGGTGCCGTTTAACATTGCCTGCGGGCGTTGCGTTTTCTGTAAGCAGGGGTTGTTTGGCAACTGCCACGAATCTAACCCGCAGGCAACAGCGGTAGGTGCAATCTACGGTTACTCGCACACCGCTGGCGGCTACGATGGTGGCCAGGCAGAATATGTGCGTGTGCCTTATGCCAACACCGGGCCAATGGTTATTCCGCAGGGCATGGACCCGGATGATGCCGTGATGCTAACCGACGTGGTGCCAACCGGATACCAGGCTGCAGAAATGGCTGGTATACAAACCGGCGATACTGTGATGGTGTTTGGCGCAGGCCCGGTAGGAATTATGGCGGCGCGCTGTGCCTGGTTGTTTGGTGCTGGCCGTGTTATTATCATTGATAAGATTGATTACCGCCTGGAGTTTGCCCGTAACTATGCCAAGTGCGAAGCCTACAACTATGAGGAAATTGGCGATCTGGCCGTTTTCGCTAAAAAGCAAACCGACTCGCTGGGCGTGGATGTGTGTATAGATGCGGTAGGTGCCGAAGCAACAGGGAATGCCATGCAAACTATAACAGGCCGTAAACTACTGCTGCAGGCTGGCTCGGCCACTGCTTTGCACTGGGCTATTAACTGTGTTAAAAAAGGAGGCATTGTTTCAATTGTGGGGGTATACGGACCTACTGATAACCTGGTACCAATTGGCAACGTGCTCAACAAGGGCTTAACCATCCGTGCGAACCAGGCATCTGTAAAACGCTTGCTGCCAAGACTCATCGAGCACGTGCAGAATGGTATTTTGGATCCGAAAGCGCTTATCACTCACCGCTTGCCACTGGAAGAAGTTGCCGATGGCTACCGTCTTTTCTCTGCCAAACTGGATAACTGCATTAAGCCGGTTCTTATTCCACCATCAGCCAGAATTTAAATAACAGAACTATGGAAGATAACAGACCTTTCGAAAATAACAGGGGTACCGAAAATAACCGGAATATTATAGGGTGGGGCATAGATGCAGATCCGAAGAATGACCCTACTTACCCCATGAAGAACCGCTCAAACGAAGAGCATAAAGGGTATGCCTGGGAGCGGCCTACGCAACAACCTGTAAACATGGAAATACTGCACTCCATCGAGCGCCCGAATGTTACAGCCGTGTTTGGTACTTCAGTGCCGCCAAGCGGTTTGAGCGGCATGATCAGAAGGCTTGCATTTAAGCGAAGTGAAAACGAGTACAGCCACTGGTTGCCACTGATCATTGCTGACCGCGTAAATGTGGTAGAAGGCATTATAGATGATTTTGTGAAGGGCAATTACCCGAACCTATTTGTAGAAAAAGGCTACAAAGCAGAATGGAAGCACGACAAGCTCGGCCTTTTCGGTAAGTTCGCCATTTTAGCCGCCGTTACGGCAACAGCTGTGGTACTGCTTACCCGCAACAACTCCAACGACGACGAAGATTAAACTAATTTCTCCCTTCTATCTTTCCTTTTCTTTAAGGTGGGTAGAAGGGAGTTTTTTATAGTTTGCCAACTCCCTGCGCCACTCCAAAGTTAATGCACTTACAACTATAGCTGGAGTTGGAACTATAAACCTGGTCCTCCTTACTATCAACCTGAAAAATCAAAAGCAGGATTTACTGTTCTGAAGGCTGCACAATCTTTATCTTTGTGCCCGAGCCGGGCCGCCCAAACTATAGTTCAGGCTCTGCTTACCAGAACATAATTTCAGCTTATGAGCCAGCCAAACTTAACTATAGCAGTTGCGTCACTTAATCCGGTTAAAACACAGGCCGCTTTACAAGGCTTCCAGAAGATGTTTCCGGAGATAGGGTTTAATACCGTACAGGTAAAGGTACCATCCGGAGTTGCAGACCAGCCGATGAGTGATGCCGAGACACTTGCCGGAGCCCTGAATCGTGTAAAAAATGCCTTTGCCGAGGTTCCGGAAGCTGATTACTGGATCGGGATTGAAGGTGGTGTGGAAGTGCATGATAACGAACTGACCTCTTTTGCCTGGGTGGTAGTGCGCTCTAAAGATGCCATTGGGAAAGCCCGCTCCGGCGCCTTTTTTCTGCCGCCTGCTGTAGCCGAGCTTGTAGCGCAGGGCTTGGAACTGGGCCATGCAGACGATCTCGTTTTTCAGAAAAGTAATTCGAAGCAGAAGACCGGAGCTATTGGTTTGCTGACCCATAACGCTGTAGACCGCATGCAACTATACGAGCAGGCCGTTGTGCTGGCATTGGTCAGGTTCCGGAACGAAGCTTTGTACCCTGTAGAAACAGCAAAACTATAGTTGTTGGAGAGGCAGTCTGATTAGCACAGAACGGCTACCATTCCATCTCGTCATCTTCGTCTTCTTCCGGTTCCCACTCGTCAGGCTCTGTTTCCCAGGTATCTTCTTCACCGGGGATATAGGTCTGAGCGGAAATGCCCGTGGCTGTAATCAGCTCATCTGCCTGTTGCTGTCGGGTCTCATCAAATACCAGTTCGCCGCTCATCAGGTAACGGTTGGTGTCCAGTAGTACTTCGTAAATGGGGGTGTGCACATGCTTCGGGATTTTGAGCAGGCGCGGATCGTGCTTATCAAAAGGTGTTTCTACTTTAGAACTATACAGGTAAGGCAGCAGGGTTTTAGAGCAGCTGATGGCCACACGGTGAACTTCATACTCTTCAAAATACTCCTGCAACCGCTCGTTTATATTCTCAAAAAACTCTATTGTTTCGCCTAAACGAACACGTGAACCGGCTCTTGATTTACCTTTGGTTTTCAGGTATTTGATCTGGCTGGTGCCCTGCTTTTTTCTCACCATGTAAGAGCGGAAAACCTTGTGGTTATAGTTGCGGCCATTCTCGAAATACCCCACCGCACAACTACCTGATTGTATCAGCAGAATCACATAATTTACCGGCGTATCTTCTCTGAACTTGCCATGTACTGGCGGGGCCAGTGTAATGGGCAGACGCAGGTATAGTTGCCCTTCCGCATCATTGCCGGGCAAAAGCAACCTGTGTTTTTCATGATCATATTCGTGCGCTATGTTGTGCTCCTGCAGGTAGCGAAGCAGGCGAAGTGCACTCTCATAAGGCAGAATACGGTTCATGCAATCATGGTTAACTTAAGACTGCAAGATACAATACAGTTATCAGTAAACAGTAAACAGTAATCAATAAGCAGTAATCAGTAACAGACAACTATAGTTCTACTTACTGATTACTTTTGAGATCTAACTGTTTACTGTTCACTGATAACTGTTTACTGAATAACCTATCTGCCGGCTTTGTTGTCATTGCTGATCTTTTTGGTGCGCTTGCCGTTGTCGGCGATCATTTGCCCGAAGCGCCACTCAAATGTTAGGCGGGCGGAGCGGTTGTAGCGGTAGTCAACTATATCGGCGGTAAAGTTATTGTCGGCACGGGTGGCAACCTGCTTGAAACGGCTTGTGAATGGATTGTTGATGCCCAGGGTCAGGCTCGCTTTCTTATCCATAAACTCCTTTTTAGCCGAAATGCCATGCCAGTACCAGGCAGAATTACGCTGTTGCAGGCCAATCCAGCCATTGTTATAGTTGCCGTTTACCTGAACAGAGAAATCCTTAGGTAATTTAACGGTACTGTTTACATAAAAATACCAGTTCAGGGCATTCCGCTCTAAGCCCAGCGCCTTACTTTCCATGTTTACCATGCGTGCTTCTGCACCTCCATTTAGTTGCCAGATCTTGGTCAGCTGTCCCGACACGTTCATGTTCAGGCCATAGGTCATGCGGCTTGCTATGTTCTTCGGCAGCGTAAGCGAAACCCCGTCATCCTCCAGAAAAGAAATATACTCGATCGCGTTATCGGTATAGCGCCAGAACAAGGCTGAGTTCAGTGAGATGCCTTTTTCCGTGTTTATGCTGTGAGCAAGCTCCAGCCCGTGGCTCAGTTCGGGCTTCAGGTAGGGGTTGCCGGTACGCAGGTTCATAGTATCACTGGCATCTACCCAAGGGTTCAGGTACCAGATCATAGGGCGCTGGATGCGCTGCGTATAGCTCATTTTTATAGTTTGGCTGCCAATGCCCTTGGCTATAGTTAAGCTGGGGATCAGGTTGGTATAGTCGTTTTTCAGGGGAGTGGCAGTAGATAAAAATTCGCCCTCAATATCGGTGTGCTCCAGGCGCAGGCCGGCTGTTATGTTCCACTTATTTTTTGTGCTCAGGTGCAACGAGGTGTAGCCGGAATAAACCCGTTGAAAATAATCGAAGTCGTCGGACTGATCAGGGTCCGGGGCGAGTGGGTCGGTGCTGCCCTCAGCTTGTTTTACCCTGAACTCGCTGCCAATGTCGCGGCGGATGGCTTTAGCGCCTACTTCAATTTTAAGACTGGTTGTGTCGCGGGCGCCGTATAGTTTAAAAGGGTGTGTATAGTCGGTTTGCAGCGTGTATTCCTGGTTGCGGCTATAGTTGGTGCTGTGCTGGCGCATAGTCAGTTCGTTGCCTTCGGTATAGGTATCGAGGTCATAGAAATAATTGTCGGGCATGCGGCTGTACTGGGTGAGCAGGGCAAATTCCTGGTCCGGCTTAAAGGTTTTAGTGTAGCCCAGGTCCAACTGCCCGTTACCATACGGGTTTTTGTAGCGCCTTTCGGTGCGGTAAGTAGTAAGTGGTGCGCCGCTAGCATCACGCAGCTGTATATGGGTCGTTACATCATTCGGGTAATCGCCACCCCATACGTTGCCGGAAAGGTTAATGCGGCTTGTTGAATCGGGATCGTAGTCAATACTCAGCTCTCCATATCCGCCTGTACTCAGGTTGTTGCCGGCGCCCTGCTGCGTAAGTATAGAGGTGATCTGCCCGTCTTCCAGGGCAATGCGGCTGATCTCGTTTCTCCACTTATTGCGGTACTGGTAACCGTTTGCGGCCAATGAAATACCCAGTTTATCTTTACGGTAGCTGAGCTTGGTGCCAAGCGCTCTGTTCAGGTTGCCGGCAGTTGCATTTACAGATCCGTTAAAACCCTTCAGTCCTTTTTTTGTGATGATGTTAATTACTCCGGCAGAGCCTTCTGCATCGTAGCGGGCGCCCGGGCTGGTAATCACTTCCACAGACTTGATCACATCGGCAGGCATCTGGCGCAGGGCATCGGCAAGGTTGCGCGCCATCATTCCGGATGGTTTGCCGTTTACCAGCACTTTTATGTTGCCATTTCCGCGCATCTGCACATTGCCATCCAGGTCTACGGTTAAGGTGGGCACTTTGCGCAGCACGTCAGCAGCAGTGCCGCCTGCGTTGGAGGCATCATTTTCGGCATTGTAAACCAGTTTGTCACCCTTATCTTCTACAAGCGCCTTCATGGCGGTAACCTCTACGGCTGCCAGCATTTTGCTGTCGGTGCTCAGGTGCAGGGTGCCCAGGGCCAATTCAGGTTTGGCAGTTGTAAGGCTAACCGGAATTTTTCGGGCCTTATAGCCAATAAAGGTAAGCTCCAGGGTATAGTTGCCAAGGGGCAGGTTGCTGAGCAGGAATGCTCCTGAACCGTCGGCAGCGGTACCGGCTACCAGTTTGTCCCCATCTTTCAGAACGGCGTTTGCATAAGCTACCGGTTCAGTTGTAAGAGAGTCAGTTAGAGTGCCGCTTATTTTTCCAGGTTTTTCTGATTGTGCCGATGCACTGCTGACAACTGCCATTAACAGCAGTAATGTAAAAAAATGCTTCATAGTTTTATTTTGCGGTTAAGTGGTTATAGCCAAAGACAGGTTAAGGCCTTTGGGTTAGTGATTGATGTAAACTTGGTGCTGTTCCGGAACTGATCGAAAGATGTAAAAGACAGGGGGCTGGTTGCCTGCAGTTATTGTAAAATTTAAACTTATCCGTTAAAGGATGTTATTTTATCCGTGAAACTATAGTTGGGAGCAGTGGAAATGATTTGTTTCGGATATCTGAAAAGCTCTGTCTGGCAAGGCTGTAAGCTGGAGTAAATCAGTAAACTATAGCCTTATCAGAAGCAACCTAAAACACTTGACACTTTATAGTTATTGACGCTCTTGTTTAAACCGCAACGCCGCGCTGTCGTTTAAAAGGGATGTATTTAAAACTAAACTTAAACAAAAAGCTATGGACAGACGTGACAGAGATCACTATGAACGCGACGATTACAGGTACAACAACGACAGCGACAACTATCGGTACAGCAGCAACAGAAATACAGATTATAACCCGGACGATGAACATTACCACAGCGCCCGCAACCTGACCAACGAATTTGAGCGGGATTACAGAGGAGAGCATAATCGAGGAAGAGATCGGGACGATAGAAGACCACGCAGAAGTTACCACGAAGGCAACAGCCTGGGCGATATGTACGAGCGCCGCATGCAGGAGGAAGGTCATTCCAGAAGATATTCTAACCCGGAAAACGACACAGGCGAGTTCAGAAGATTCTCTGGCAACCTCGACCACGAACGCGACCGCTTCAGCAATTACCAGGACGATTACAGAAGCTACCAGGGCAGCGACAGAAGCCGCAGTCAGGACTATAGCCGCAACAACATGAACCAGGGCGATATACGCCGTGGCTATGGCATATCGGACCACGAAGGTACATCCGATCGCTTTAACACGCTGAGCCGAAACCAGAACCGAAATAGGTCTGACGATGACCGTAACTATAGTTCGGGCCAGCGCTCCAGCTATGGCGGTTCCACTTATACCGGCAATAGTGGTGAATCTTTCCCAGGCTCTAACCGCGGCGTGCCTGATACAACCTATGGAACCAGTAGTTTTGCCGATGACTATGGCACATCTTTAGGCAGCACCTATGGCAGCACCAACTATGGCGGTGGCACCGGTTACTCAGGTGGTCAGAGAGGCGGATCTTTTGGCAATAGCAACTATGGCAGCTCATCGGGAAACTATAGCGGCTCAGGTTCTATGGGCAGAGGCAACTATGGCGATAGCAGCGGCTACTCCCGTAATTCAGGCTCACGCAATTCCAGACGTAATACCTATGATGGCGATTATGAGATTTAGATCACATGATCAGTAATAAATAAAACAGCAGCGCCGGTACATTTTGCACCGGCGCTGCTGTTTTATAGTTTGTAACTGTAGTTATCTGGTTTATTGTTTTGGGGCTGGTTGAGTTGCTAACTCACCGGTCAGGAGCATGCGCAGTTTCTGGAACCAGCGCAGCGTAACCTGGAATATCGGGCTCTGGATGAAAGTATACAGGAACGTGACCACGCCAATCGGGCCGCTCAGTAAAAAGCCAATACCCAGCACGATACATTCCACTAAAATCCTGGCCTGGCTAACTGACAACTTGGTACGCTCCGACAGCGAAAGCATAAACCCATCTCGGGGCCCGGCACCAACACCACCCGCCACGTACAAACCACCTGCAATGCTGGTAATCAGAATCGCGGCAGAAAGCTGCGCGTAGTCCTGCCAGGCATGCGATGCTTCTGGAATAAAATCAAGCCACAGGAAAAAGTCCATGAACGGGCCAATGAGCAGCGTGTTCAGGAAAGTGCCGATGTTGATGTATTTGCGGTTTACAAACCAGGCAACGCAGAGCACCAAAAGGCCTACCAGCACACTCCAGGTGCCAATCGTGAAGCCAAATTTTTGAAAAAGTGCCACATTCAGCACTTCCCAGGGGTGCAGGCCCAGGTATTTTACTTTCACGGCCATCGCATTTCCTAAACCAAACAGCAGCAACCCGGCAAAAAAGAAACTATAACGGATGATCCAGTTTTTCATGGTGGCAAAGATAAAAAGAAAGCGCCTGTTGTTGCAGGCGCTTTCATAACTAAATCTTCAGCTTAAAGGTTTATACCTTTACTGGGATGCGCTCCAGTGTCTCCAGCAAAAAGCCCCAGTATTTCTGTACCGAGCTGATCTGCACTTTCTCGTCAGGAGAGTGGGCGCCTCGGATGTTTGGTCCGAAAGAGATCATTTCCATGCCCGGATAATTGCCACCCACTATACCGCACTCTAAACCGGCGTGGCAGGCGTTTACATGTGGCTCACCGTCAAACAGTTCGCGGTACAGGTCGCTCATTACCTGAACGATTGCAGCGCCCGGAAGCGGTGTCCAGCCTGGATATTGGCCTTTAAATGTAACATCAGCACCTGTTAGCTCAAATGCAGATTTGATCGCATTCGCCAGGTCCATTTTCTCCGAATCAACAGAGCTGCGGGTTAAGCATTGAATGCTGTATTCGCCGTTCTTCACCAGCACGCGAGCAATGTTGTTTGAGGTCTGCACCAGGTTCTCGATGTCCGGGCTGAGGCGGTAAATGCCGTTCGGGCAGGCATAAATGCTGCGTAGTAACTTATACTGGAAATCTGCAGCAAACACCTGCGTTGGTGCAGCTATAGTTTCTATCGTTACTTCTAGGTTCGGGTCGGTGGTGTTGTATTCCTTTTTCAGGATGTCTTTTTGTGCAGCTACAAACGCTTCAAAAGCTTTCGCCTTGTCCTGCGCCACCACAACTATAGCAAACGACTCACGCGGAATTGCATTGCGTAAACTACCACCATCAATCTCAGCAACCTGCACATTAAATTGTTCAGCAGCCTGCGCCAGCACACGGTTCATCAATTTATTGGCATTGCCACGGCCCAGGTGGATATCCATGCCGGAGTGGCCGCCTGTTAAGCCTTTGATGCTTAAACGATAGCCGGTTGCATTGGCAGCAGCATTCTCAGAGCTATAGGTTCCGGTTGCCGTTACGTCTACGCCACCAGCGCAGCCTATGGTTAATTCCGTATCGTCTTCCGTGTCCAGGTTCAGCATGATAGAGGCATCCAGCATTCCACCTTTAAGACCTAATGCACCAGTCATGCCGGTTTCTTCGTCAATGGTAAACAGGGCCTCCAGTGGCGGGTGTGGAATGTCGTTTGCTGCTAGCAGGGCCATGATGGTTGCCACTCCAATACCGTTGTCAGCGCCTAGTGTAGTGCCTTTTGCTTTTACCCAGTCGCCATCCACATACATTTCTATGCCTTGCTTGTCGAAATCGAAGGTAGTGTCGGCGTTTTTCTGGTGCACCATGTCCAGGTGGCTTTGCAGCAATACGGTCTGGCGGTTTTCCATGCCGGCTGTAGCTGGCTTTTTAATGATCACGTTTCCGATCTCATCCACTATAGTTTCCAGGCCAAGGCTGTTGCCAAAGTCTTTCATAAACTGTATGACGCGCTCTTCTTTTTTAGACGGACGCGGCACAGCATTCAGGTCGGTAAAGTAGTTCCAGAGCGCTTTCGGCTCGAGTTCTCTTATTTCTTCGTTCATAGTATGATTTTAGCGGCATACACCTGTAAAAGTGCAGCGCAGGTTTGCATTAATGATAAGCAAATATCCGAAATTTTGAACAGAGAAACTGCTTTTATTGGAGATAGTTACAGTTGGCAAACTATGGCCACAGCATGATGTCGTTGTACTCGGGGTGGCGCTTTACGAAAGCTTCTACGGCAGGGCAGGAGGCAATGGCTTTGCAGTTGTTCTCACGGGCATAATTGAGGCCGCAACGCGCTAGTTTATGCGCTATTCCTTGTCCGCGGGCACTTTCCGGCACAAAGGTATGGTCAAAGTCCATATCTTCTTCTTCGGTGTAACTATAGGTCAGTTCCGCTTCTTCGTCGCCGATAACGATATAAAAACGCATGTCGTCCTGATCATGCTTTACTTCATGTTCCATAAGGTTAAGTTTGTTTGTGTCTGTAACTATACGGCGGGAGGAGATTGTTGATGGTTAGTTGTTGATTGCTGAAACACTTCGTACTTGGTGCGAGCGTCCTCGCTCGTGACAAATTATAGTTGGGCGTCCCGCACAGTTGGATTTCAGACTCAACTATATAACGAAGTCACGGATCACAGATATGTGCCAGCAAACGAGACTAGCAATTGGTTAGACAAATGGTTAAGCTACCTAAACCTAACCACAACCTTCACTTGCCGCGCCACCGGATTACCATTTTGCTTGGCCGGCTCCCATGCTGGCCCTTGCTGAATTAATCTTACAGCTTCTGCGTCTGCTTCGGGGTTCAGGCTACGTATGGCACGCACATTCTGCAGCTCTCCTTTTTCAGAAACAGTAAACCCAACTATAACGTTGCCTTTAACTTTTGTAGTTAGCGGGCGCTGCTCGTTTTTCAGGTAGAGTTTGTAAGCGCGCTGGCCTATAGTTGGTTTTGGCTTTTCGATGACAGGCACTACGGCACGTTTGCTGTAACCGGTCACCACTACTTCAGATAACTGTTTTTCATCGGGCTGCAGGTTTACAGCCAATAAATTGTTTGCACTGTCTACCTGTTGCTCTTTGGTTTCGAAGCCCACGTAACGGAAGCTCAGTACTTTTTTACCTGCAGGTACCTGTAGCGAGAAATTGCCATCTTTGTCTGTGGCAACGCCCACTATAGTGCCCTTTACCTGCACGGCAACACCCGGCAACGGATTGCCAGCAGCATCAGTAACTTTACCCCGAACTACATGTGAACCATCGGTATTTCGCTGAACAGAAACCCCCGCCACTTGTCCTTCCAACGCACGCTGAAGATTCATCTGGGGAGCTGTAGCCATGGTTCTGGCTTTTGGTCTCGCGGCGGCTATAGTTGCAGTGCTATCCTGTTTCAGATCAAAAGTAACGTCCCCTAAAACTACCGATTCTGTAACTTTAGCTACTGAGTTTTCAGCTATCGTTTCTTCATCCAGAATCACTTCTTCAGCAGCAATAACTTTATCGAGAAGGTCTGCGGCAACTATAGTTTTAGAAGAGTTCGGCCTTGGCGTTAGGATAGGTTTTTGGTTAGGCTGAGGTTCTTCTATTGTTTCCTGGTTAACTATAGGCGAAGGAGGCGAGAACTTAGCTATCGTTTCCGGTTGCTTTGCTTCGGCTTGCTCTACAGCTATAGTTTCAGATGGAGCTTGCAGGTTAGAGTATTGATAATAAAACACCATCACAGCCGAGCAGATGAGCACAACTATGGCAGCTGCTGCGCGCCAGTCAGCATACCAGACGGCGGCACGGTTTTTCTCTTTTTTGCTCGCCATGCGCTCTTTTATATCGGTAACAGCAGCTAAAGTTTGGTTTGTATCTGATAAAGCCATGCCTTCCACAATATCCGCGCATAGCTCACAGTCCAGCAGGTGTCGCTCCAGCTGGTGGCTCAGGGCAGGCGACAGCGCTCCTTCCTGGTACTGCCGCAGCAATTTCAGGGTTGGGTGTCCGTCTGTACCGAAAAGTATATGGCGGTTAGCGTGGTTCATGGTGTTTCTCCAGGTATAGTTTCAGGTTGCGTTTCCCGTTCTGGATGTAGCTTTTTACTTTGTTCAGGTCGAAATTCGTTTGTTCTGCAATCTCTTTATAACTCTTTTGCTGCAGGTAAAACAACTCTACACATGTGCGTTGCTCTGGCGGTAATGTCTCCAGCCCTTGCCGTAGTTGCTGTTCGCTTTGTTCCTGCAGTTCTGCATCACTAAGATGAAAAAGGTCTGCATTTTCCATAAACGGCGGTGAAGCATCTTCCAACCTTACCTGCTCTTGTCCTTTTTTTGCCCGCAGCTGCATCAGGCAATGGTTTTTGGTAATTACGTGTAGCCAGCTTTTAAAATTCGAGATCTCGTGTTTCAGCAGCAATTCGGTCAGGCTCTCGAAAACCTGCATCGTTGCATCTTTGCTGTTATCTTCATCGTGCAGGTACTTCAGGCAGACCAGATACACCATTTCGGTATGTCGCTCAAAAAGCTCGCCAAGGCAATCCATATCGCCTGTAACGCGGTACTGTTGCACCAGCTGCAGGTCGTCGGGTGGGTTGGCCTTTTTAAAGAATTTGAGAAACATGTTTTACCGGACAAAAGAAATTTAGACAAAGGACAAAAGACTTGTTAGTACATAGTTTTTTGTGAATCCCAGCTTTACAATTGGGTATCCTATCCTTTGAAAACTATAGTTGTAATCCTGATTTAAAGAAACACAAAAACGATCAATTAAAAATTTTAAATATTTTTTTATGGAATCGGGGTAGTGGCTGCATCCTGTAACAAACCAAACACTAAAAGCCATGAAAAAGCCCATCTACTTTCTCCTGATCGTTTTCCTGATGATCTCTACTGCAACTATAGCACAGACCAGAACGATAACTGGTAAGGTAACCGATGCCAGCACTGCCCAGGGGTTGCCCGGTGTAGCGATCGTTATTAAAGGAACGAGCAAAGGTGTAGCTACAGATGCAGCCGGAAACTATAGCATGATAGTTTCACCCAAAGATAAAGTGCTTACCTTCCGGTATATCGGCTACAAAAGCAAGGACGTAACTATAGGCAAGGATTCTGTTATTAACGTTGCCCTGGAAGTTGACAATGCTCAGTTGACTGAAGTGGTGGTAACAGGATCAAGCCGCAAAAGTCTCAGTAGGGCTTTGGCTGGTAAAACAGTAGGCGTGATGTCGAATCAGAGCTCATTTGGTTACCTGCCACCGATAGTACACAACACCGAAGAATACCAGCACCTGCCCGAAAGTATTTTCCTGGAAGCTAAAAAGAACCCGCTTTCAACCTTTTCTATCGACGTAGACAATGCCTCGTACAGCAACGTGCGTCGCTTTATCAACGATGGCCAGTTGCCACCTGCCGATGCCGTTCGCATTGAAGAAATGATCAACTATTTTGATTACGACTACCCGCAACCAACCGGTGAACACCCGTTTTCGGTAACTACAGAGCTGGGTGTAAGTCCCTGGAATAAAGACAATCTGCTGCTGCACATCGGTCTGCAGGGCAAAGAAATTCCTACCGACAACCTGCCTGCATCTAACATAGTTTTCCTGATCGATGTGTCGGGTTCGATGATGAGCCAGGATAAGCTGCCATTGGTAAAGTCCGGGTTTAAGATGCTGGTGGAGCAGCTGCGCCCGCAGGATAAAGTTGCTATAGTTGTGTATGCCGGGGCGGCCGGTTTAGTATTGCCATCGACCAACAAAAAGGCCGAAATGCTGGCTGCCATTGAAGCCCTGGAAGCTGGCGGAAGCACGGCAGGTGCAGCGGGCATTAACCTGGCCTACAAAGAAGCTGAAAAGAACTTTATAAAAGACGGCAACAACCGGGTAATACTGGCAACAGACGGTGATTTTAACGTGGGTGTATCAAGCTCAGGCGAACTGGAAAGGCTGATAGAGAAGAAGCGCGAAACAGGTGTTTTCTTAACTGTGCTGGGTTTTGGTACCGGTAACCTGAAAGACTCGCGTATGGAGCAATTGGCCAATAAAGGTAATGGCAATTATGCTTACATCGATAATATTCTGGAAGCCAAGAAAGTGTTTGTAAACGAGTTTGGCGGTACGCTGTTTACCATTGCCAAAGACGTAAAACTGCAACTTGAGTTTAACCCGGCACACGTAAAGGCTTATCGTCTGATCGGTTACGAGAACCGCGCGCTGAAGAACGAAGACTTTAACAACGATCAGAAAGATGCCGGCGATATGGGCAGCGGCCACACTGTAACTGCGCTTTACGAGATCGTACCGGCTACATCTAAAAACAACAAAACCGAATTGCAAACGATTGATGACCTGAAATACCAGCAAACGCAGCTCAACAACAAAGCAGCCAACACCAACGAACTACTGACCCTGAAACTGCGCTACAAAGAACCAGCCGGCGACACTAGCAAACTGCTGCAAACTATAGTTACCACGCAAACTATAGATCCAGAAAAACTATCCGACAACTATAAGTTTTCTGCGGCAGTGGCAGCTTACGGAATGCTGTTAAGAGATTCGAAGTTCAAAGGCTCAGCCAACTATAGCCAGGTGGTAGAACTGGCGCAACAGGCACGTGGGAAAGACGAAGACGGCAACCGTGGCGAATTTGTGAAACTTGTAAAAACAGTGCAGCTGATGGATGCCAGAGCCAGCAAAAAGTAACTATAGATGTGTAACTTATACCTGCCCCCGTATGATGCGTACTAGCTACAGGAAACTAGTCTTATATGGGGGCAGCTTTACAATTGTTCAGAAATCTATTCATGGCAGGTTTACTGGCAGGCGCTTTGGTAGCATGTACATCAGATGAGCCTGCAACCAATACCACACCCGAAACAACCTTATCAGAAGAAGCGCGGATTAGAAACAGGCTGTTGTCGGAAACGCGGGATGAACTGAAAAAGTGGTTCCGTTTCTATAAACTGGATGCGCATGCCGATACTCTCTTCAAACTCCGCGAAGTGTGGGAAGTCAGTTTGCTTACTTTTCCGGTAAATGATAACTGGCACGAATTGTATCAGGAGCATCCAAAGCTTTTTAAACCATCTCCGGACAAAGCTACCGTACTTGATATCTATACTTACGAGCGGGTTTTCGATAAAAAGCGCAGAGGTAAGTTAGCGGTAGCAGCCGACTCGCCGGACAGTGAAGTAGCTATAGTTGACCCTGCAAAAGAGGAGAAGACCCGCCTGATGTTTTGTGGTACGCCCTGCCAGTTCGATGATGCCTGGTGGCGCTCCGGCAGCGAAGTAATTGTAGTTGGCCTGGTACAGGAAACGGAACAGGAGTATTACCCAACCCTGTGGCACATCAACCTCGATACGGATACCATCCGGCAATACACAGCAACACAGGCAGCCAATCCAGATATGAAGAAGAACTACCTCGTGGATGAAGTGTTTGATGAGCTGTAAGAGGAGCCTGAACTATAGCTACCTCTTAATTTGAGAATTTCCGGATGATGGCGTTGAGCAGGGATTTGTTCTGGCCTGGCGTAAGTTCGGTTTTCAGATCGAAATAGGGATTGGCGTTGTATTGCCCGAACAGCACGCTGATGCTGATAACAGTTGCCAGCATAGTTATAGTTAAGGCAAAGAAGCGGATGCTGCTGTAAAAGCCATGTCGTGTACGCCAGATAAACATGCGCAGTGGCATTAGCACAGGTTGCAGCACACGAGCCTGTATAAAGTTTACTCTGAACCAATGCACCCATTTTTCCTGGCCTATCAGTACAATGCTGCCCAGTATTGTCACATTCACCAGCGCAAATAAGGCCATCATTTGCACATAAGGGTTGCTATACAAATGCCCGTACTCCAACTGGCTATAGTATATTGCCCCAATGCTGATACCGCAGATAGCCAGGTTTGGCAGGTTAAGCAGGTAGTTGTTCTGCGGTTTATCATCTTTAGGCGTCGGGATGTAAGGTACTTTTATGCGCAGAATCGAGTAGATCAGGCCAAGGCAGAAAACCCACCAGGTACCCGTTCTTAGAATGCCACCAAACATGTGAAAGCCGTTCTCGTTTTGCTCATGAAACCAGCGCTGCGTAAAGTGCCTGATACAGATCGATATGCAGAAGAAAGGAGCAAACATCAGTACAAAATCCCCAAGCGGCACATACCACGGAAATTCTGCCAGCATCAAAGCCAGTATAGGTATGGCAAAATCGACCAGGTTAAATACCCCGAACAGATAATAAAGTGGTAATGTGAAGTAGTGTATCTTCTGGCGCCAGGTAAAATGCCGAAACAGCTTAGGATATGTAGTAAAAAGTAGCTCAAAGGTGCCGCGTGCCCATTTTATTTGCTGCTTATAGTATGCAGACATGGTAGCCGGAACCAGCCCACGGGTCAGGATTTTAGGAACATAAACTGATTTCCAGCCTTTGGCGTGCAGTTGCATGGCCGTGTGCATGTCTTCTGACAGGCCAGCTGCATGTCCGCCAATGCTATCCAGGGCAGTGCGGCGGAAAGTGCAGTTGGCGCCAATTGCCTGCACGGTACCGTAGCTGTTCATGCCCATCATTAAAGGGCCGTAGAAACTATAAGTTTGTTCGGCAGCGCCATAAGCCACCAGACTCTCTTTGCGGTTACTATAAGCCTGTACTACCTGCACAAAACCAATCTTTGGATCCTCGAAAAAAGGCAGAACTTCATCTAAAAACTCAGGCTCAGGCACATGGTCCGGGTCCAGGATCAGGCAGATGTCGCCGCTGGCCTGCTTCAGTGCATTGTTGATGTTACCTGCTTTGGCATCTACTTTTAAAGTTCGTGTAACATATGTTACCCCTAAACGCTCGCATGCTGCTTTCAGCACTGGGTCGTTGCCTTCGTCGCACAGGTAAGTGTTGTGGGGGTATTTAATGCGCTGAATAGCTTCCAGGGTACCAATAATCATTTGATGCGGCTCGCCCGGACAGGCTGTAGTAAAAACATCCACTGTAAAAGATGTTTTCAGTACTGGCCGATTAGGTACACTTACGGAGAAGTAATGATACCACTCATGCAGTGTTCGCAGGATTTTAAACCCTAAAGCCGTTGTTAGTAACCAATATAGTGGAGCATAGCCAATATGATCTTCATCTATAAACCAGTACAGAAACGAAACCATACAAAGCAGCCCAAGCACTATCATAAACCGTACAATTCGAACATCGCCAGGTTTCGGGCGTTTTAAAACAGGTGGGGTAATATGTGCAGAGGCTGTGGTAGGCATAAGATGCAGTACTGGGTGAATTGCACTGTTATCGCTATATCGGGTAAACAGATACCATAAAAGATCAAAGGAACTTCCGGTAGCTATACTCGTATTGCGGCTTGTAAGTTTGCTGTAAACCCTACTTTTTCTACACCCTGGCATATGAATCCTGTGAGAATGAAATTCTATAACGGAATTATTGTTTTATTTTGGCTTGTTTTTGTATTATTAGTTGCTTCCTGCCAAAATACCGGTACAAAAGGCAAAGTGTTTGAAGCAAAAGGCCGGACCGTTGAAATAGTAGGTTCTCCCGGAAACTATAAATTGTACCGAAACGGCGAACCTTATTTTATTAAAGGTGCAGCCGGCTACGAGTATTTTGATCGGGTAAAAGCTTATGGCGGAAACTCGATCAGGGTATGGCATACCGAAGATGCAGACCAAATACTAGATGAGGCACATAAACATGGTTTAACCGTAACATTGGGTTTATGGCTGGGCAGGGAGCGCGAAGGGTTTAATTACTACGATAAAGATCTGGTAGCACAGCAGAAAGAAGAGCTACGCAAAGTGGTAATGAAATACAAGGACCATCCGGCATTACTTATGTGGGGTATTGGTAACGAACTATACGCCGAAAGCGCTAACGTAAAAGTTTGGGATGCTGTAAACGAAATTGCGGAGATGATTCACGAAATCGACCCTAACCACCCGACTACCACCACAGTGATGAACGTGCCGCTGAAGGACATCAACTTGATTGCGAAGCGCTGCCCGGCCCTGGATGTGTTATCTATCAATTCTTTCGGGGCGATGCATAACCTGCGCGATGAGTTGGAAAAAAGTGCCTGGAAGGGACCATTTATTGTATCGGAGTTTGGAGCACGAGGTTACTGGGAAGCTTTTTACACCGAATGGCTGGCTCCGATAGAGCAAACAAGCTCTGAAAAAGCCGCGTTTAGCCGTGAGCGTTACGAGCGTACCATTGAGGCGGATACTGGCAACTGCCTGGGCAGTTATGTTTTTATGTGGGGAAACAAGCAGGAAACCACACCTACGTGGTTTAGCCTGATAGCGGAAGGTGGCGAGGAAACAGAGCTTGTACATGATATGGAGGAACTATGGACCGGGAAAAAAACAACCCGAAACAAACCACCTTATATCGCCTACTTAACTATAAACGGCCAGCATGCCATCGATAATGTGTACTTGCCAGCAGGAAAACCTGCGATAGGTAAAGTATATGCTTTTGACCCGGAAGGCAAAGCCTTACAGCTACGTTGGGAAGTATTACCTGAGACCAAATCTGAGGACGGTAACACCGGGAATGAGAAAAAACCAGCCCCACTCGAGGGTATAATTCAGGATACTACTGGCCAACAGGTAACGCTTATCCCAAAAAGCAAAGGCCCGCAGCGCTTATTTGTATATCTCTACGATGGCGACGGAAATGTCGCGACCGCTAACTTCCCTTTCTTTGTAAAAGAGTAAACCGAAAATCCGGATGCTTCTTCCGGTTGCCAAAACTCCCTGTCTTCTAGTTTAATACAAAGCCTGATCAGTATCTGATTCGAGGCAAATTCTTTTTATGCCTGTAGGGTATGTTTTGGACGGAGGCAATTGGCATAAAAGAATCATGATCGCAATTTCTGAAATGTTACTTTCCGCTATAATTATTCCCTTAAGTTTTAAGTGATGGAAGCAAACTGCTGAAAACCAATGGTGTAACATCAAAACCTAGTGTTCATTCCACACATACTGGTTAGCTTGCAGGAAATGATCTGCAACATGCAGAAACTGCAAGCTAGTACTGCTACTTCATTTCTTTTAAAAGACCGGAAAGCATTAAAAAAAGGTTACAAGATTTATATAAATAGTTATTTACCAGCATTTTCAGTGTGTTACTTTTAGGTATGAAGATTCCTTTGTTCTGGTAATAAAGTGAGATAGGTTTGGGATATTGAATGTTATGTAAAATTAACCCAGAGCTGGAGCAGCCGGCTTTGCAGGCATAGCAGGAGATCGAAGACCGGAAGTGGGGACGACCTGAATTTGTTTTTACTTTTTTATTATATGTTTCACTTTAACACCTTAACACATGAAAATTAAAAATTTACTTCTGCTGCCAGCGCTGGTAGCTACCATGCTGTTCACATCGTGCGAGCAGAAAGAAGAAGATGCAGTAGCGCAAAACGCTGTTTCTGAAATGAGCATGACCCGTATCAAGCAAATGGGTTTCAGCACAGACAATGTGCAGAAAGTTAAAGAAGGTTACCTGGTAGAGGGTGACATTATTTTAACTGACAAAGACCTGAATGAGAATACATTGGTACAAGCACTACGTGTAGGGGACGTAGAGCAGTACCGTACCACTAACCTGGTAACTGTGGGTTCTACTACACGCACGATCAACATTGCCGTATCTACTTCACTTCCATCTTCTTATGTAACTGCTGTAGATGAAGCAATCCGTCGCTTTAATGCGGAGAACCTGCGCCTGCGCTTCCAGCGTGTGTCTTCAGGCTATAACATCCTGATCACAAACGCTCCAAGTGGCTCATCTTACCTGGCATCAGCTGGTTTCCCTTCTGGTGGTAACCCATACAACAGAGTTCAGGTTAACTCTGCTTACCTGGGCTCTAACCCTGGTACTAATTACCTGGCTACTATTCTGGCACACGAAATCGGTCACTGCATCGGCTTCCGTCACACAGACTACATGAACCGTGCTTATTCATGCGGCGGCTCTTACTACAACGAAGGTGCTTCTACAGTAGGTGCTGTTCATATCCCGGGTACGCCAACAGGTGCTGATCCAAACTCATGGATGCTGGCTTGTATCGGATCTGGCGTGAACCGTTACTTTAACGCAAACGACAAAACTGCTCTGAATTACCTGTACTAAGTTCTACCCTTAGTCTAGGCAAAAGCCCCGGTTGATCTGATCTTCCGGGGCTTTTTGTCTTCATAGCAGGAAGGCACTAAGCTATAGTTTAAGCTGATTTGAATTATATTAGTTAGGAGATTGAACTGATCGGCACATCAGGAAAATACGGTCGCTAAGCTTACCGTCATCATCCGGGATGTAGGCTACAAATTCCCATCCCTGGGTGCCTAAATAATTCAATACTCCGGTCGGTGCACTAAACTCAATTTTATTGCCTGATGCATCCTTTATATGGTCGCTGGTGCCGTCTGCCCTGCCAAAGTTAAGGTAGGCAGTATAGTTTTTACGGAGCAGAAAAGGGCTTACCTGTACCCTTACATATTCTACCGGACTTACCGAGGTAGTTTGTGTGTTAGTCTGCGCCTGTGCAAAATTGCTGATCGAGAAGCCAAGGCCAATAATCAACAGAAGAAGCGTGAAGTTTCTTTTCATGTTGTCAGATTATAGTTTGCTGTATTTAACTCATGAGTTATAAAGGCTCCAAAAACCATGCCTATATTTTAAAATTCCTATATTTAATTGGTTGAGATCGCTTTAAACTCATCTGCTAACCTGTAGGCAACTGAAATGGAATAATTGGAATCTAAAAATATTTAATTGAGTATATACAACACGAAATGGATATTAAACCACCTAGGGTATTGTTAATGGATATTTTAGATGTGCAGGTTTTACCGGAGCAGTCATTATTATATAGTGCATTTAACAGAGACCTGAACCACGAAGAATTTAAAGCTGCTTTACTATATGTTGTGGACCAGTTTCAAGAGCATAGTACATTATACTGGCTACTCGATAGCTCTCGTAACAACTTTACGCTTCAGGATCAGGGCTGGGTTATAAAAGAGTTGTCGCTATTGATAAACCAGACAACTATAAGGAAAGCAGCGTTGGTGCACAACGGTAATGTTTTCGAGTCTCTAGTCGCTGACATCATGCGCGACCGGATTTATCATTCTCATGGCCCAGTGCAGGAACTGGAGCATTTTTCGAGTATACCAGCTGCCTTGGATTGGCTGCTACCTGGCATTCCTCAGGATTTTTTCAAATTCATTTCCCCGGCAGATAAACTATAGTTACTGCTATTCATAGGTTTTACTACTTCTGAATATCCTATAACTGTACCTTCTTTAAGTAACAATACGTATCTATATAGTAATACTTTAAGAGGTTGAAAGTTTTTTGCTTAACTTTCATTAGATCAGGCTTATTACCTGGAGTACGAAATCTTTTTCTAAACTAAAAAACATGCTTTATGGGCTTTTTAAAAGAGTTTAAAGAGTTTGCCATGCGTGGCAACGTAATGGACCTTGCAATCGGGGTAATAATTGGTGCTGCATTTAGCCGTATAGTTGATTCGGTTATCAATGACCTGTTTATGCCGCTTGTAGGCAAACTGATAGGTGATATGGATTTCTCTAACCTGTATATACCGCTCTCTGCAGATGTGCCTTCGGGCTTGGCTTTAGAAGAAGCCCGTAAACTGGGGGCGGTATTTGCCTGGGGTAATTTTATTACTGTGCTGCTTAATTTCCTGATTCTTGCCATGATCATTTTTGCCATTATTAAAGCGATGAACCGCATGATGCGCAAAAAAGCAGCTGCCCCGGAAGTGCCACCTGCCCCAACCAAAGAAGAAGTGCTGCTAACTGAAATGCGCGATTCGCTGCGCCAGATCGCTACACGCAATCCGATGTAAGCTTAAACTATAAGCTACTGACCATGGCTGGTAAAATAATAGGTGGTAACTATAGAATATCAGTTTTTAGCTTGAAAGGGAAGGTCGCTTTTAAAATTTGGTAGATTTTAGCGCTATATCTGTACCTTTACCCGAACAAGCTATAAAAACTACTTGATGTTGCTCCACAAGGACGGGTTAATTGAACTGAATTACGAAGTCGCAAATGATATTCTCTCCATGGACTGGCCGGATCTCACAGGATTCACCATGCCGGAGATAAGCTATTCGATCCGTAAGCTGATTGATACACTTCGCCATTATGATATTAAATATCTGCTGGTAAACTCGCAGCAAAGTAATGTGTCGGAGCTTACAAGGGCAGAATACCAGCGGGTGCTAATGGAGTTTGTACAACAACTGATGAACACAAGGCTGCAAAAACTTGCCCGTATATCGACATTTGATATTTCCCGGGAAAACGTGGTGGACGGGATTGCTGAAGTTGCCCTTATTCAGTTGGGCATACAGTTTGAGTTTCGGAATTTTCAGTACATGGAGGCCGCGCTTGACTGGCTTAGAGATAAGTAACGATAACATAAACAAAAAAGCCTTACCACATGGTAAGGCTTTTTTGATGTTTGCAATCTTATATCAATTACTAAGCGCGTCTTACGTTAACTGCGTTTAGGCCTTTTCTTCCTTCCTGCAATTCAAAAGTTACTTTGTCGTTCTCTTTGATCTCATCTACTAATCCAGTAACGTGTACAAAGTACTCTTTTGCTGAATCATCCTCTTTGATAAAACCAAAACCTTTTTCGGTGTTAAAGAATTTTACTGTTCCGTTATTCATGATGTTTTTTTATTATACCCATACTACACACTTCCTTTATAAAATGTTCAAGTTTTTGTTAAAACAGTAAAATATTTCGATAAAAAGTGCCTTCTTTCGCTCAAATCGCACTTTTATTTTTGTAACCTGATTTTGATTTATACTTTAAGGGATAGACTATAGTTAGTGGCATGCTATAAAAAACAGACCACAACCTTAAGGTTGTGGTCTGTAAGCTAAAACATGCAAACTGATTAATTGCCTGTCCGGTTCAGTTCGTCCAGGTTTACATTACGTTTCTTCGTTTCGAATGCGTTGCCTTTGTTAAAGTTGTAACGCAGGTGCACTCTTACTGCCTGACCGCCGTGGTATTGATCGATCGTGTTCACGTTGCCGTCAACTACGGTATCTATTTTCACCATGCGGGATTTAAATATATCGGTAAAGTTTAAGGTTACAGCCAGTTTATCTTTCAGGAAGCTGCGCTTAAAGCCGGCATCTACCCACCACATCTGCTCAAACTCGAATAAGCCGTATACTCCTGGCCCCTGGTAAACGCCACTCAGTTCCAGACGGATGTTTTTTGGCAACTGTATATTGTGGCTGCTCATGGCACTGAGGTTGAGCTGCTCGGTGGTTTCAGTAAAGTCGTTAACCGTAGTTGTAAAGTGCTGGTAAGCCAATGTTATATTGTTATTGATTTCCCATTTGCCCGGCTTTACACGAATAGGGGCAACCAGGGTAGCATTTGCACTTGTAAACTTATCCATGTTTCTACGCTCGAAAATGGTCAGGTTCTTGTCAGCATGGAAAACCGGTACTTCGCCAATAAAATCGGAAGTTACAGCATAGCCAAGCACCAGGTTATAGGTTTGCTTATACATCTGGGTTACCTCAAAGGAGTTTGTGTATTGTGGCTTCAGGTGCGGGTTACCAGTTGCCAGGGTGTAAGGGTCGATGTAGAACACGAATGGGTTCAGGTGCTCGTAATGCGGACGGTTAATGCGGCGGCTGTATTTGTAGCTTACCTGGTAATTATCGCTCACTTTCTGCTGCAGAAACACACTCGGGAACAGGTTCAGGTACTTACGGTCGTTTTGTTCGTTACGGGCTTTGCCTGTTGTATGCTCAGCACGTAAACCAGTCTGCAGGTTCCACTGCTCGCCGAATTTAACAGAGTAGTTTGCATAGCCAGCAATAATATCTTCCGTAAAAACAAAATGATTGCTTCGTTCCGGTACAAACACGGCAGTATTATCGTTTATGTTATAGTAAGCCAGCTCATTATCTGACACCACATGACTGTACTTGGCACCCAGTTCCATTTTTCCTGTTTTACCCAGTGCTCTTGAAAAGTCTGTTCTGACAGAGTAAATGTCATAGTTGGTTGGGTTCAGATTTCTGAACTCGTTTACACGTGCCGGATCTGTGCCACCAACCCGTTCAAAACTGTGGTACATATCCGTTTCCGTATCATTTTTAATTGTGGCATAATCAACGTCGGCGGATAGGGTGGAGGTACCAAGTTTGCCTGTATAGTGCAGGTTAAATGTGCCGTTCTTGTAAGTGTTATCCATGTCAGTGTTAGACAGAATAAGAGTATCGTTAGGAGTGAGCCTGTCGGTACGTAGGGATCTGGTAAAGAAGGTGTTCTTGTTGTCGCCGTACTGCAGGTTGGCTATCATGCCTACGCTATGGTTTTCGGCCAGGTCGTAATCGGTTGCTAAGCGCAATGTTGGCGACAGATTTTCTCTTTCTTCCAATCCATCCTGTGTCATGTATTTCTTGCCCTGAGCGGTGTTCATGATACGGCTTCCTTCCAGGTCGCGGAAGCGTGGGCGGCGCGACAGGTCAGCATTTACTGATGTATTCCACTTGCCATGTTTCAGGTTTAAATTACCGCCGGTTGTCATACCATGGTAGCGGTTGTACTGGTAACCCGCATAAACGCCGCCATTCAAACCAAATAGCAGGTTCTTTTTCAGGTTAATGTTGATGATGCCTGATGTGCCTTGTGCATCATACTTTGCAGATGGATTAGTAATGATCTCCAGGTCTTTCAGGTTTTCAGCAGACATACCTTGCAGCAGGTTTTGCAGGTCTTTGCCACTCAGGTAAGAAGGTTTGCCATTAAGCAGGATCTGTACACCCCCTTTACCGTTCAGCGTAATATTTCCTTCCTGATCAACCCAAACGCCCGGCGACTTTTCGAGCACTTCGTAAGCCGTGCTTCCGGTTGCAAGGGCAGTGCCTTCCACACTAACAACCATTTTATCGGCTTCGTTAACTATAGTTGGGCGCAGGGCCTGCACAGTTACTTCCTTCAGCACTTTTGCATCAGATTTCAGCTGTAGTTTGCCAAAGTCTTTTGATGCAGCGCCATTAATAACAAAGACAGGGCTTTGCAGCTGCTGGAAACCAAGCGCACTGATCTTGAGATAGTAAGAGCCGGCAGCAGGCGTCTTGATTTTGAACTTTCCGTCCATGTCGGCAATGGCGCCGGTTACAACCGCAGCAGTGGCACTGTTTACCACTGCTACGTTTGCAAAACCGACAGCCTGGTTACTTTCATCATGGATGGTACCGGTAAGTGAACTCTCTGACTGTGCGTTTACAGAGGTAGTAAATACGCATATCAGTAGGAGCGTCAGTAGGAGATAGATCTTTTTCATAGTTTTATAGCGTTGTGTGATAATTGATGATGCAAATATAGTGTAAGGTACTTTGCAATACAAGGTACTATTGAAATATGTTACACCTATTTAGATGAATGCTGGCTTTTTGTCTGTAAACACCCGGTACTTATAGTTTAAACAGGTAAAATTTTAAGGTAAGCATCAACCCAAATAATGCATTGAACTTTTAAGTTTGGGCTAAAGATGTGCAGCAGGAGCAAAGGGTTGCCTGAAGTATTGAAAATATTAAAGCCCTTTGAGAGTTTATAGTTTACCAGCGGATATGGCTTAAGTCTAGCTATAGTTTAGGTTTTGCCTGATTACAAAACAGATAAGCGGATAACTATAGCGATTATTAAATTCTGAAAAGATCAGGTAATAAAAAGTAAAAGCCACCTTATACAGGTGGCTTTTAGCTTATCAGGGTTTAATGTATAGGGTTGGTTTGGGGATCGGGACTACTCTCTGTTTGCTGTTATTGGGGATCACAGCATTAAAAAGCAATGCCTAAGTTAAAGCCAAAGGCTCTCACGCCACCGAACGGACCGTTTAGCTTGCCAAACATACCATTGTCTTTTATAGTAGCATCTACATATTTTTTATCGCCAATTGTGAAGAGGTCTTCCACTTCGGTCTTTAGATCAGCTCTTTCCTGCTCGGTCAGCATGCTCAGGTCGGTAAGGGCTGATAAGTTGCCGGATAATTTACCGTAATGCGCGCCTACAATGTACCAGTCCAGCGTAACACGCTTCGCGATCAGCCACTGGGCACCAAACATAATACCACCGCCAAAACCTTTCAGTTCTGCGTTGTATGGCAGGTCGTGTTCAATATCAAAATCACCAACATACGTATCCAGGTAAGAGAGGTCTACTGTAGTATACCTGCCATATAAAGAAACATACAAACCGCGTGCGCCAGCTTTTTTGCCGGAATAAAAGCGCAGCTCGCCGGTAATGGCACTCGTACCTACGTTCCCTTTCTTCAGGTCCTCTTCAAAAGAATCGGTTTCCTCGTCGCTGGAGATGTCGGCTATTTCTATGGCTTTATCAACTATAGGCAGAGAACTGATCTGGGAGGAGGGCATAAAACTATAGCCAGCAACAAAGGTGATTTTGCGTGCCAGCGTGCGCTCATAAGTGAAGCTATAGTTTCGGAAAGCCAGCGATGACAGGTTCATCTTCACACTGTTTTTCCTGAATACCTCCGTGTCCGGCAGCACTGCAGGGCGAACAGAATCAGCTTCCAGCGAAGTCTGTATCGTGTTTGCGGCATCAACTGACAAGACAGGGTTTGAATTGTTTTTGCTTTGGGCTGCACAAAGGCCAACCGTTAAGCAGCAGCTTAATGTGAGTATAATGTGTTTCATAAGCAGGGTGAAGGTCTGTGTACTTTTTCGTTAAGTATTACAATGATATCTGGCGTTAAAATATGAGTTACACTACTATAGTGTATAGTTGCATTGATTTGTATCTCAGCGAGATGCAGGCCTTTGATGACCGGAACTTATGTTATTTCATAGTAATGGGAAGTATCCCTGAGAAGTGTTTCAAAGTTCTGCAGATTCGCAGATAAATAGAATACCCACTTCTGAGTATTTATTACATTTCTAAATTAAAAGTGTAACTAAAATTGAGTGTTCCAATTAAATATTTATTTAACTATATTTAAAGGGTAAACACCAAGCTATGAAGTTACAGAACACGTCGGGCGACATGACGGAGCCTGTTATGCTGAAAGAACGGATAAAGCGTAAGATTGCAGAAGTTGATGCCGTATCTGATATACTGCCTGCAGTGGTTATTATTCATAACATACAGGATGGGTTGGCTGTAGAGTATATGTCCAGGCGGGGAGCCGAGCTGCTGGGCTTTACGGTTGATGAAATTCGTGACCTGGGTGAAAATTACCATCACCGTTTCTTCAATTCTGAAGATGTGGAGCATTACCTGGTAAAAGCAAAAGAGCTTCTGGATCAGAATGATAACAACTATATCATATCGCTTTTCCAGCAGGTGCGGGCCTCGGAGCAGCACCCCTGGAATTGGTACCTGACCACGATCAAGATCCTGATGTGGGATGATGAAGGCAAACCTCTTTTAACTATAAGCCTGGCCTGCCCTATAGATCCGCTGCATCATGTTACCTCCAAAGTGGCGCGGCTGCTGGAAGAGAACAATTTTCTGCGCTTAAACTATAGCCGTTTCAGTAAGTTGTCTGGGAGAGAACAGGAAGTGTTGCGGCATATAGCGCTGGGTAAGTCGGCAGCAGAGAGTGCAGATGAACTATGCATTTCCACAACTACCGTAGAAACGCACCGCCGCAACATCAAAAGAAAGCTCAATACATCCTCTTTTTATGAGCTTACCCAATATGCGCGTGCTTTCGACCTGATCTGATCAGCAGATCCGTGCCCTGTTTCCTTATCAGTTCAGGAAAGTATAGACTCCTTATATGCCCAACAGATGAGCTGATAAGAATTTACAAATCCTTTCTTCTGTAGCATGTTGTACAGATACCGTTTAACTATAGCATCGGGCAACCCAAGCTCTCTGCTAATGTCAGCTTCTGAGCGGCCCTCTGCCAGCAGCTCTATAATTTTGCATTCGCGCCTACTTAATAATCGTGTATGTCTCTCCATACCTAAAAGCAGTATTGAAATCAGAAATGTGCCTGTAAACTAAGTGCTTACAATATGTGTAATCATCAGGCAAAATTCAATACTCACTTTTGGTGATTTTTGTGTAATAAAAGGAAGGGTTACAACTATAAATTAGTTAAATTAAATTTAGCTGCCAGGGGTCATCAGGTCTTGCAGGCGGTAGTGCTGCAGATTTGGCAAAAGCCAGCTAAGTGCTTCTTCAACTGTATCAAACACTTCCATTAAAACCTGCTTGCCAAAAATACGATAGGCCTTTTCGCGTATCATTCGTAATTCAGCATAATGTGTGCGTGAGTGAGGCGTAACAACCGCAACATATTTGATAGAGGTACTGGTAAGCATAAAGCTGAATTCTTCTACCACCCACTTCAGTTCAGCAACTGTTCGGGGTTGTAAAACAGTGCTGTCCTGCAGCCATAACCTGGTATCATGCTCCACCAACTTTTTGTAAATAAACTGCAGACCTGCTTTATATTCAGCCTGGTTTACGTCACGGGTCCACCTGCAATAGAGCAGTTGTTTCTTGCTGTCCAGCCGATACTCCAGATAATCTGCGGGATTTCCCATTTAAATTTACAATGAAGCTAAAACAAAAATCGAAAGTTCTGCAGCTACACGAGGCCAAAGCCTTTAGCAGGAGCGTAAATATAACAAAATAGATTCGGTAAAAGCAATATAACTGCTTTATTATCAGTGGTATTTGAGCGGAGCTATAGTTCGGACTGTCCGTAAAGAATCAGCAACTCGCCCGAACCGGAAACATGATATTCCATGGCTTTCATCAGTGCTTCGCGTGTGCTGCCGGTTGGCAGGTCCAGCTTTACATCCAAGGCATACACCCTGAAAAAATACCGGTGCGTACCGATAGCAGGGCAGGGACCTTTATACAGCGTAGTACCAAAATCATTATTCCCCATAATGCCGGCCGTTAAGCCTTCTTCAATATCAGGTTCCGGCGGAAGATCCCAGGCCAGCCAGTGAGTCCAGGTGCCGCCGGGAGCATCTGGGTCTTCAAGCAGCAAAGCCACGCTTGCCGTGTTGAGTGGCAGGTTTTCCAGTTTCAGTGGCGGGTTAATATTATCTCCGTCGCAGGTAAAGCGTCGTGGCATTTCCTCACCGGGCTCAAACTCAGAGCTGGTCAGGTTGATCTTGGTTAAAGTTGTAGTTTCCATAAGCAGGCAGTATTACTTTATAAGCAGTAACAAAACCCAGTATGGGAATTAATATAGTGAGCTGGGTTACTGATGCTATAGTTATACGGGGTTCAGGTTTAATGATCGGGGGTAGGCACTTGCTGCTATAGTTGGTGGTAAAACGGGTAAGCGTGTATTTTTAGAAAGTAACTGTTTTTAACAAGTAAATAGGGCGCTCGTATACAAAATCAGATAAATGTATAATCAAATGGAAAGGAGGTAACATGAGATCGCTAACCAGAAGAGATGAAAACAAACCTGCTGCCCGCAATATGTTCTCCGGTTTTTTCAGCGACATAGACCGCATGTTCGAAAACGATATGTTTCTGATGCCCATGCATCTGAACAGATTCGGCAACATGCCCGCTGCCAACGTACGCGAAACCGATAAAGAATATGCCATTGAACTTGCCGTACCCGGCATGAAAGGAGAAGACTTTGAAATAGAAGTTGACGAGAATATGCTGATGGTGAGCTGCCAGCAGGAAGCAGACACCAAAGAAGACAAGGAAGGTTACACCCGCCGGGAATATAACTATAGTTCGTTCAGCCGTTCATTCAGGCTACCGGAAACTATAGCAGAAGATAAGATTAAAGCACAATATACGAATGGAGTGCTGCATATTACTGTACCTAAGTCTGTGCCCAAAGCGCAGCGCCGTAAGCGCATAAACGTAGACTAACATCAGCGTAATCACAAAACAAAACGCCCCGGCAGGACAAACTGCTGGGGCGTTTTGTTTTCAGACTTTAAAAAGACTTATCTGCCTTTAGGATCTGTGCTGTCTTTGCCTAGTTGTTTAACTAATTTATTATAAACACCAAGCAGTAGGAAAGAAGGAGCCCACTGTCCGACAAACAAGGCTTCTTCGTCTTTTCTTAACACTTTAAGTGTAGCCGATACAGCCATAGAACCTAATGCTGCCCATAAGTAGATATCAGATGGTATTCTGGCTGTATACTCTTCGATAGCAGCTGCTACTGGTCCTTCCTGTTTCCTTGGGTTAAAGTTTTCTGCTTTGTTTTTAAGGTCTTGTGCTTCCATAGTTATATTTTGTTTATCGTTATTTACATTGATTTAAAAAAACGGATTAAGCTGTTTAAGGTTTGATTTCTTATAAATATTTGTAGAAATGAGCTCGTTAGCGCCAAGTGGAACAAAAGCTGAAATTAAATGTTTAAACAGTAGCAATGTGTTGAAAAAATGTGGCATAGTTATAGCTGCAACTACTTTTGAAGTGTGCACCGTATAATGGCACAAATAATCGTTGCTTTTAAGTAAAGTAACTGCTTACTTTGAACCACTTATTGAAGAATAGACTTGCTACCTTTTAGCATACATCTGACTGCTTTACAAATGCCAATAACAGGCCTTGTAACTACTTCGCATCACCTTTCGCTAAGTGATGTGCTGAATGGATATTGCCTGCACTTTTTCTCCGTTCCGAAAGACTTTAGCAAGTAAGCCGGAGCAGAGAATATCCGGCAAGCTCCCCGAATCCAACAGTGCAGTGTTGGTACCTATAGTTGCAGAAGCAACTGCACAGCTATAAACCTTAATATTTTTATTTAATCATTGTTATGTTAACCAAACTTAGCGTAAGGCAATTGCTGGCTGTTGCTTTTGCCGCCCTTTTTGCGCTTGTGTTGTTTTTAGGCTACCAACAACCGGCTTATTTGTGGCTTTTGGTGTTGCTCGTACCATTACAGGTGGTTTACTGGCACAACATACGGCAGCCTAAACATTCTATACTCCGCAATTACCCGTTGCTGGGCTATTTCAGATACCTGTTAGAAAGTATCCGCCCTGAGCTTCGCCAGTATTTCTTTGAGTCGGACTTGGATGGCAAGCCGTTTAACCGCCGGCAGCGTTCTATTGTGTACCAGCGTGCCAAAAACGTACGCCAGACGGTACCATTCGGAATGCAGACCGACAGCCAGGCCACTGGTTTTGAGTGGATTGCCCATGCTATGTTCCCGGTGCACATTCCGTCAGATGACCTGCGTGTAAAAGTAGGAAGCAGCCGGTGTCAGCAACCTTACGACTGTAGCATCTATAACATCTCGGCTATGAGCTATGGCTCGCTGAGTAAGACTGCTGTTACAGCCTTGAGTGCGGGTGCCAAGCTTGGTGGCTTTGCCCATAACACTGGTGAGGGTGGTGTCAGCCCGTTCCACATACAAGGTGGCGGCGACCTGATCTGGCAGATTGGTACAGGTTATTTTGGTTGCCGCGATAGCCAGGGTAATTTCTCTGAGAAACTATACGAAGAACAGGTATCTCACCCAAATATTAAGATGGTAGAGATAAAGCTGTCGCAGGGTGCAAAGCCTGGGCACGGCGGTATATTACCGGCTGCCAAGAACACGCCTGAAATTGCTGCTATCCGTAAAGTGGAGCCACACACTACAGTTGCTTCGCCTCCGGGACACTCTGCCTTTAAAGACCAGTTTACGATGTTATTGTTCATCGAAAAACTAAGAATATTGTCAAAAGGCAAACCTATCGGTATAAAGTTATGTATTGGTAATGAACTGGAGTTCGAGCGCCTTTGCCAGGAGATGATGCATAACCAGATTTTCCCTGACTTTATTACCGTAGACGGCGCTGAAGGTGGTACGGGTGCTGCACCACTTGAATTCACTGACAGCCTTGGAATGCCGCTTTACGATGCGCTTGCCTTTGTACAAACCATGCTGGAGAAGTACAAACTGCGTGACGAGATTAAGGTAATAGCGGCTGGTAAGATTATTACCGGTGTCGATATTATCAAAGCTGTTTCGCTGGGTGCTGATATTTGCTATAGTGCCCGTGGGATGATGTTTGCTCTTGGTTGCATCCAGGCATTGCAGTGCGACTCAGGACGTTGTCCGGTTGGTATTGCTACGCAGGATGAGAACCTGTATAAGGGGCTTGATATGGCGGATAAACGTGTAAGGGTGGCTAATTTCCACGGCAATACCATTAAGTCAACTATAGAAGTGATGGAAGCCTGCGGATTCGACAGCCTGGACAGCATTACGCCGGACAAGGTCTTCAGAAGAGTAGACTCAGGCAGAACGGTAAGTTTCAAAGATATTTATTTCAGTGAAACGAACGCTGGCAATGTCCTGAATGCGAACCATAAATTAATACTGAACTGATATGAACACAATTTATCTGACCGACAAAGATTACGAGCGTCTGCACAGTTTAGTGCAGGTGCAACGCCAGAACGGTGGTGCTGCTGCCGTTGATGGTTTATGCCAGGAACTGAAACGCGCTAAAGTAGTGCCAACAGAAGATATTCCGAAAGATATAGTTACGATGAACTCGCTGGTTCGCCTGAAAGATCTGAAAGGTGGTAATACGATGGAAATTACAGTAGTTTACCCGAAAGATGCAGATCTGGCGAGCCGTAAAATCTCTGTGCTTGCACCAGTTGCTACTGCTATACTTGGCTGCAAAGTAGGAGACGAAATTGAATGGCCAGCCCCGAAAGGTAATCTGTCTTATAAAGTAGAATCAATACTGTATCAGCCGGAAGCGGCAGGAGATTTATTCCTATAGTTTTTCCCCGCTCCTGATACGGAGTACTATTCTGTGTTCAGCATCTATAAAGGCCAAAGCCGCTATCCAGCGGCTTTGGCCTTTATAGTTAAATTGGTCTCTTTTTTGTGCCCCGTGTTGGTTCTGCTTCTAGTGGATTCTCAGGCCAGTAATGTTTCGGGTAGCGGCCTCGCAGGTCTTTCCGTACCTCAAAATATCCGTTTGCCCAAAAACTGCGCAGGTCGCGAGTTACCTGTACCGGCCTGGAAGCCGGCGAGAGCAGGTGCAGGAGCAAGGGGATTTTGCCACCACCAATTCGCGGTGTGTCCAGCATGCCAAAAACTTCCTGCAGGCGCACAGCGAGTACAGGTGTTGCAGGGTCAGTATAATCCAGCGCAATACGGGAGCTACTTGGTACCTGCAGATGAGTAGGGGCCAGTCGATCCATTTCCTGCCTTTGTTCCCAGTCCAGCGCGGAAAGCAGTATTTCATTAAAGTCCAGCTTACTGACCTGCTCTATAGTTCGCAGGCCAGTCAGGTGCGGCAACAGCCAGTCCTCCATCGTTATCTCAAGCTCCTCATCCGACAAATCAGGCCAGGATTCTGGTGCTAAAAAGTGCAAAAAGACTAGGCGCTGCCGTGTTTTTACAGCTTGTTCAGGCCAGGGTAGTCTTTCAAGTCCCTGCTCTTTTAGTGCCCGTAACAGTACATCTGCCACCTCTTCCGGGTCAGGCTTTGGTTGCGTGGTTTCTGCTAATAGCAGTGCTCCTAAACGTGTTATATTTCTGGCTATAATGCGCCCGGTTGCTGCATCAAATCTAATTTCATCCAGTTCTTCAGCCTGGTCTCCAAAAATCTCCATTAGCTCTGCTTTATCCAATGGAGCAGCCAGTAAAATCCTTGGTTGATTCCCGGTTTCCAGGTGGGCGATACTATAATAATCCGATTCGCTGAAAAGCTCGGTTGGCAAAGCAGCACGCTGGCCTGTTACCAAACGAACCCGACCGGATGCTTCGCGCTGGGCCAGGCGATCTGGGTAGGCGAGGGCCGTTAAAAATCCGGCAGCATCGGGTTTTATTTTTTCGCCGGTAGTGCGGGTGCGCTGCATCATATGCGTTGCCTGTTCTTTCACCCTTCGTAGCGCATTCTCATCTAGTACAAAGCCTGGCGTGGGCGGCCTTTTGCCAGTCAGTATTTCCAACCGAAGCACAAGGTCCGGCAGTACATTTCCTCGGGTAGTATCAACCTGTTTCAGTATATCTTTTTCTGATAATAAGGCGGAAAGCGCGCATGCTGTTGCGCCCAATCCGGCTTCTTTGCCACGAATGACAAGATGGCCAAGCCTCGGTGATAAGCCTAAAGAAGCAAGTGCTTTTCCATGTGCTGTTGCCTTGCCGTTCTCATCTATAGCTTGCAGGCGAAACAACAGGTCGCGGGCGAGGGAAAGCGCGGTAACAGGTGGTGTGTCAAGCCAATTCAGTTCGGTCGCATCTTTTACTCCCCAGATGGCCAGCTCTAGCGCCAGCCCGGTCAGGTCGGCTTCACAGATTTCGGGTAGTTGCCTTTCAGCCAGTTGCATCTGATCAGCATTAGACCATAAGCGGTAACATACACCGGGCCCTAAACGTCCGGCACGGCCACGGCGCTGGTCGGCGGCTGCTTTTGAAACAGGTATAGTTGCCAGGGTAGTAAGCCCGGTGCGTGGTACAAACCGTGGCACACGGGAATAACCACCGTCAACTACAATTTTTACACCTTCTATAGTTAAGCTTGTTTCGGCAATGCTGGTAGCCAGTACTATTTTGCGCCACCCTTTGGGAGCAGGCTGAATAGCGGCCATTTGTTTAGACAGTTGCAGGTCGCCGTGCAGAATGTGCAGGTCAATAGTTGGGTCCAGTTTTCCTTCCAATTGCAGCGCTACCCTAAGCATCTCACCCATACCAGGCAAAAAGACCAGTATATCACCTTCCGGCTCATCTTTTAATGCTTTCCTGATAGCTTTAGGAACGAGGTTAGTTAATCGTTCAGCTGGGCGGTTGCCGGCAGCTGCTACTTCAGCCTGTGGCAGGTAATGTGTTTCTATCGGAAATTGCCTTCCTTCGCTCCTAATCACGGGCGCATCTAACCAGGTAGCTATCGTTGTGGCATCCAGCGTTGCACTCATGATCAGAATCCGAAGATCTGGTCGTAGCACTGCCTGTGCATTTAAGGCCAGCGCCAGGCCCAGATCTGCTTGTAGGTTGCGCTCATGGTACTCATCAAAAATAATCGCCGCGATTCCTTCCAGTGCCGGGTCATCCTGTATCAGTCGGGTTAAGATGCCTTCTGTTACTACTTCCACACGGGTCTTTTCCGATACCACATGCTCCATTCGTACCCAGTAGCCTATCGTTTGCCCTACTGGTTCATGCAGCAGATCAGCCATGCGTTGTGCAGCACCACGTGTTGCAAGTCTGCGCGGTTCCAGCACGAGTATTTTGCCGTCGTTTCGCCACTCAGTTTGTAACAGAGCCAGCGGTACAAGGGTAGTTTTACCGGCACCGGGCGGGGCTTCCAGTACCACGCGCGTGTGGGTTTGCAATGCATTCAGAAGTCGAGGGAGCGCTTCGGTTACGGGCAAATCGGGTAAATCCGAAAAATTGTAAGCAGTAGACATAAAGCAAAGTTCTTAATTATGCATGAGAAAATTGCTGCGGCCTGCTGAAAGTATGCACTAGGGTATCTGTTACTATAAAATAAAACCGCCCAGTTGTGCTGAGCGGTTCTAAGGGAGTCTGTTGCAGTTTATTGTTTCTTTTTTCTAGCGGCTCTCCTGAAATAAAAGGTTAACAGGGTAAGGCCACTCAGGAAAATAATTAATTCCACTATTCCCATCGTTTAACTATAGTTTAAGCAGACTAACTTACTGGTATTTTGCCAGCCTGCTGTTCTTCGTTCTGCCTGCGTAGTTTACTATGTTTTCGTCCGTATGTAAAGTATACGATAATACCGATAACCATCCAGATGATTAATCGCATCCAAGTATCAAAGCCCAGGTTCAGCATCATGTATCCGCAGATCAGAATGCCCAGAATTGGCACAAGCGGAACAAAAGGCGTTTTGAACGGGCGTTTCAGTTCCGGGCTTGTGTGGCGGAGCATGATGATGCCAGCACATACTATAACGAAAGCCAGCAAGGTTCCGATGCTAACCAGTTCGCCAAGTAACCCGATGGGGAAGATACCAGCAATGGCAGCTGCAATAACACCGGTAACTATAGTTGCCACATACGGCGTATTGAAACGCGGATGTACTTTGCCGAAAAACGCAGGCAGCAATCCATCGCGGCTCATGGCATAGAAAATACGTGGCTGACCCATCAGCATTACCAACACAACAGAAGCAAGCCCAGCTATGGCACCAATGCCTGTAAAAAAGTACAGCCATTTAAGCGAAGGGCCCGCAGCTGTTAGTGCTACCAGCACCGGATCCGGAACGTTCAGGTTTTTATAAGATGTAAGACCTGTCAGCACTAGCGACATTAAAATGTATAGTAGGGTACAGATTCCCAGTGATGCCAGCATACCAACAGGCATATCGCGCTGTGGGTTTTTAGCTTCCTGGGCTGCTGTACTTACAGCATCAAAACCGATATAGGAGAAGAACACAATGGCGGCGCCCTGCACAATACCACTCCATCCGTAACGGGTGCTACCGTTTGGCAATATCTCCAGTTCCGGGATAAAGGGCTTCCAGTTAGCTGTATTCACATACTGAAAACCGAAGGCAATTACTAGCAGCACAATAGCAACTTTAATCACCACGATCAGGTTGTTGAACTTTGCGGATTCACGCATGCCTATAATCAGCAGTGCGGTAAATACCAGGATGAGGAATACAGCCGGCAAATTTACCAGTGTGCCGGTGGTAGTTAGGTTAGTACCGTCATAAGCAAGCGGAGCACTGGCAACTATAGCTGGTATCTCAATTCCGAGAGACCGTACCAGGCTGACGAAGTTGCCGCTCCAGCCAACTGCTACGGTAGCGGCACTGAACAGGTATTCCAGAATAAGGTCCCAGCCAATGATCCAGGCAATAAATTCGCCCAGTGTTGCATAGCCGTAGGTATAAGCACTACCGGCTACGGGTATCATAGAAGCAAATTCGGCATAGCATAAGCCGGCAAACAAGCAGCCCAGGCCCGCAATTACAAAAGAGAGTACGATGGCAGGTCCGGCCGCATTTGCTGCTGCCGTACCGGTTAACACAAAGATACCGGCACCGATAATGGCACCAATACCCAGCATGGTTAAGTTAGAGGCACCCAGGGTTCGTTTCAGGGTATGTTCCCCGTGTTCCGATTCCTTGATCAGTTTATCGACAGACTTTGTCGCGAAAAGGTTTTTAAGCATTGGTAAACTATAGTAAATGATACATAACATAAGCTTTGCCAACTATAGCGTAGCAGCAAAGGAGCACCTTATAGTTTATAAGACAGGAAAGGTGATTGAACTATAGCAACCTGATTAAGGAGCGTTGGGAAATATCAGGAACCGGGTAGATCCGGAAGCAAAAGCCTGTATTGTTTTTAGAGGCTTATGCGAAAGAATGGTAGCTTGGGAATGTGGTAGCCAGCGTAATGCGTTGTAAAATGGTAGGTCCGACTCCTCTGCGCCGGAACTGGTGCTTGTTTCGGAAGGCGCAACCCAGGCAACCGGATCGCTTTTCTCTTCGGGTGTAAGCTTTTCGTTATGCGCAGATGCGGAAGCAAAACTATTGTGCTGTGGTGCGTTTGTTTTCTGAAAAGCCGTGAAAACAGAAAAGCAAAACATAGTGGCCCACAGCAGCAGGAGCAGGGACGTTCCTATGTTTTGCTTTTTCATCATGTAGTTTACTTTAGTATGAACTATAGTTTGTGTCTGCCCAGCTTACTATTACGGTAACCATAAGCAAAGTATAAGATCAGACCCAGCACCAGCCAACCCAGGAAACGGCTCCAGTTCGTAATGCCGAGCTCGGTCATCAGGTACAGGTTGGTAAGCAAACCAAGCACCGGTATCAGCGACAGGTTGCGTTGTATAGAAAGCACCAGCATAATGGCAGCAACTATAATAAAGCCCAACAGCGGTAGTTTATGCTGAAACTCTTCCCAGCCACCTTCTGTGCTCAGTAGTGTGCTTAACGTCTCGGGGCTGTAAACCAGGATAAGTGTAACAACTATACCTAAAACCGGAGGCAGTGCATATTTAGCATTTATATATGGTACCCGGAAACCCTTGTGCACAACAGCCATCTCTTTTTGTTTTTCTTCCATTACCAATATACCTCCACACACTAATACGAAAGCAAAGAGCGTCCCGATACTTGTCAGGTCGGTTACTTCGGTCAGGTTCATGAACAGCGCAGGGATGGCCACTACAAAACCGGTAACTATAGTTGCAAACCACGGGGTTTTATACTTCGGGTGAATGCTGGAGAAGATCTTAGGCAAAAGGCCGTCGCGGCTCATGCTCATCCAGATACGTGGCTGGCCATACTGGAACACCAGCAGTACGCTGGCCATGGCCACAATGGCACTCACCGCCACTATACCAGCCATCATATCCATATCTACTCTGGAGAATACAAAGGCCAGCGGGTCACCAACAGCCAGCTCGTAATAAGGCACCATTCCGGTTAAGATCAGGGCCAGTATCACGTAAAGCGTTGTACAGATAATAAGCGCCAGGATCATGGCACGTGGCAGGTCGCGTTGCGGGTTCTCACATTCTTCAGCGGTGGTAGAGATGGCGTCAAAACCAATATAGGCAAAGAATACTGCGGAAACACCTTTCAGGATACCGGAAATACCGTTAGGTGCAAAAGGAGACCAGTTATCCGGATTCACATAAAATGCACCTACAACTATAACCAGCAGGATAACGATAAGCTTAAGCAATACCAGGAGATTTGCAGTGCGTTTCGATTCTTTGATACCAATATAAACCAGGTACGTGATCAGGAATGTGATACCCAGTGCCGGAATGTCTGCTACAAGCCTGAGGCTGCCAAGGGTAGGGGCGTTCAGCCAGGCCAGGTAAGCCTCTTGCAGGTAAGCTGGCAGATCAGTTAAGGCCTGACCCTGGGCCATGAGCTCGGTTGCTTCGGCAAAGCCGCGCGATGCACTCAGAAAATCCATGGTCAGGTATTCAGGTATGCCCATTCCAAGGCCCTGCAGCAAAGCCGTAAAATAATCAGACCACGAAATAGCCACAGCAATGTTACCAATAGCATATTCCATCAGCAGGTCCCAACCGATAATCCAGGCTACCAGCTCGCCAAACGAAGCATAGGCATAGGTATAGGCGCTGCCGGAAACCGGAATAGAAGATGCAAACTGGGCATAGCAAAGCGCAGAAAAACCGCATGCAATTGCTGTAAAAATAAACAGGAGCGAAACACCGGGTCCGCCGGCTGCACTGGCATTGCCTATTGTGCTGAAAATACCGGCCCCGATAATAGCCGCGATCCCAAAAGAAACCAGGTCTTTCAGGCGGAGTGTCCGCACCAGTTTGGTGCCTTGTATCGAATCATCCAGTTCATAATCGGCAAGGAGGGCCGTTCCGCTTTTGCGGCGGGTAATGTTCTGTAAAAATTGACGCATGTAGTATGGGTGTCTTTAAGCCATCTGCTGATGGGTAGGTTTCTCTATGGAGTCAGTGTTATTTTCAGGCGAATCTTTACTAAAAACCTGAACAACCCAGCGTGGTAATACCACCGCCCCGATGAGCAAGTACAGGTAATATGTTAGCAAACGATAGAGCAAGATAATAATAGTTGTGAAGCTCCCAATAAAAACACCGAAAAAAGCCGGAAAAGCCAATTCAGCAAAGCCTGCACCACCAGGCGTTACCGATACAAACAGCACAATCTTGTAAATCAGGTTTCGCGAAAAAATAATGATGTGATCATCAAAGGTCAGGTTTGTAAAAGCAGCAATCAGGCAGCCGATGATAATGTAGCGCGCTGTCCAGACAAAGAAGGTAGAAATGCTGGCATGCAGCCAGTAAGCCGTCTTTTTGGTGCGCAGGTGCTTCGAGGCAATAAGCAGTTCGTTGGCGTGCGTAAACAGCGCAATACGCCAGCGTTTGAACAGCTTTACCTGCCCCATGCGTATCATAAGGCGTTTTACGGCCTTCGGGTTAATGAATAGCGCATAAAACATGGTGAAGGCATAAAGCGCAATCAGCAAATACGAAATAAGGAAAGCAATGCCAATACTGTTGCGTAATGTTTCGCTGATGCCGGCAATATCCGGTATCAGCTGATCGCCTGCCAGCAAGATTACAACAGGCACAGCCAGCACAAAATACATATTATCGAGCATAGCTGTAACCATAACCTGAGCGATGGCCTTACCCAGCTGTATTTTCTCTTTAAAGAGGATGAAAGCCGCAATGGTAGACCCACCAACCACCGAAGGCAGCACACAGGAGGCAAACTCCCATAACATGATAACGTTGAAACTTTGCTTCCAGCTCAGGGCTTTTTCGGTAATGTACCGGATGCGGTACATGTAGCCGAAGTCGCGTATGAAAAGTACCAGTAACGCCATGCCCGCCCAGAAAAGATTAGCCTGCAGCAGTGTTTGCAACTGGCCGGGTTCATAGTTTTTGTATAACATGTAGCCCACCACACCCAGCCCGAGCAGCACAGGTAACAGAATGCGGCGCGCTGAGAATTTTTTCTGGAATTGCTCCTTCGTTAAAGCCATAATGTATAGTTAAGCCATTACACGTTTCAGCTCCGGCAGTTTTGCAGGGCTTATCACAAGTGGCACTTGCTCCACTTTCACAGAACTGGTATCCAGCCCAAACCACCTGCTCTCCGATATAGCGAACTTCTTAATATTGAAGTACCATTCCATTATCAGGCGATTTTTAAAGGGCAGATCGTTTTCGTAGGAGAGGAACTTCTCAAGAACCACAAACCGGAAATCCCCGATCCGGTTCTGCTTGCTGAGGGAGTCGTAGCGGCTGGTGATATCTACTTCGCCGTTGGCCACCAATTCTTCTACTACTTTTCTGAAAAACAGGTTGATGCGCTGTTCTACCCTGAAGCCCAGCTTAAAGTCAATGCGGATAACATGGCCAGGTTCTAGCTGCTTTACTTTATACTCCGAGGTAAACGGTTTGTCGGTTGTCTCAACGTGTACAAACCAATAAATGTCGGCACGTTTCGGGCGTTTCTGGAAGATCGAATAAATCACCTTCGATTCTACATCCTTTGGTTTCGGAGCGCTGGTCATAAACACCAGATGCGTACTGTATTTAGGGATGGTGTCATCGTCGCTCAGCTCTTTCAGCGCCGGAAGGTAATTTTTAAGCCGTACATATTCTGTTAAGTTACGCTTAATGTAGAAGGCTTTTATCCAGATATACATCACCGTAAGCAGCAGGCCGCCAATCATAATTGTTACCCAGCCTCCATGCGGGAACTTGCTCAGGTTTGCAACCATAAAAGCCAGCTCTATCGAGATATACACAGCAAGGAACAAGGTAACTATAGCTAGCGACTTAAACCTGGTGTACAGGTAATAGCTCATCAGGATGGTGGTCGAAAGCATTGCCATCGTTATAGCCATTCCGTAAGCTGCCTCCATGTTTGCAGACTCGCGGAAGTACAATACAATACCAATACAGCCTGCCCAGAGCAAACGGTTTACGCTAGGTACAAACAGTTGCCCTTTTTGCAGGGTAGGATACACCAGCTTTACACGAGGCCACAAATTCAACCGGATCGCTTCTGATATAAGCGTAAAAGAACCTGTGATCAGGGCCTGACTGGCTATGATAGCAGCTATAGTTGCAATGGCAATCCCGAACAACAGGAACCACGAAGGCATAATGCCATAAAAGGGATTTTCTCTCAGTACACTACCTTCTTTGGTCATCAGCCAGGCGCCCTGCCCCAGGTAGTTCAGCAGCAGGCATATCTTCACAAAGCCCCAGCTCAGCCTGATATTGGGTCTGCCGCAGTGGCCCAGGTCAGAATACAGCGCTTCAGCACCTGTGGTACATAAAAATACTGCCCCAAGCACCCAGAAACCTCCCGGGTAATTTATAAGCAGGTTGTATGCATAGTAGGGGTTTATTGCCCGCAGTATCTCAGGATGTTCTGCAAGCGATAAGCCGCCCAGCACGCCAAGCATCGTAAACCAAAGCAGCATGATCGGTCCGAAGGCCTTGCCCACAATTTCGGTACCGAAGCTCTGCAGCAGGAAGATGATGGTGATAATGCCGATAACTATAGGCACAGTTGGAATGTCCGGCTGTATGATACGAAGCCCCTCTACTGCAGATGAAACCGAGATAGGTGGCGTAATCATGCCATCGGCCAGCAACGCAGCTCCGCCAACCATTGCCGGAACTATAAGCCACGGCGCACGGCGGCGGATTAACGTGTAAAGCGAAAAAATACCGCCTTCGCCGTTGTTATCTGCCTGCAGGGTAAGCAGTACATATTTTATAGTTGTCTGCAGGGTAAGTGTCCAGAAAACGCAGGAAATACCACCGTATACCAACGTTTCTGTAATAGACGCGCTACCCAGAATGGCCTTCATCACATACAATGGAGAAGTACCGATGTCTCCGTATATAATGCCCAGAGAAATTAAAACGCCGGCTGTAGAAACAGCGCTGGTTTTAGATAAATTACTCATTATGGGATATCTAAGCTTAGCAGTTACTTACAATGAACAAGAAATCCGACGATGTCATAGCCGCTTTGTATTGATATGCTACAAACATGTTAAGCCTGCTTGCTGGCTGCCATACGCTGTTTAATAATGGTATAAATAGGTGGCATCAACGATATGAAAATGATACCCAGTATCAGCAGCGAGAAGTTGGAGCGCACCGTAGGCAGGTTTCCAAACATATAACCCATCATCATAAAGAACACTACCCAAACAAAAGCACCTACAACGTTAAAGACCAGAAAGCGCTTATAGTTCATGTTTCCCATACCCGCTACAAAAGGCGCGAAAGTGCGCACGATAGGAACAAAACGGGCATAAATTATCGTGCGGCCACCGTATTTTACATAAAATTTTTCGGCCTGTTGCAAGTGCGATTTGCGCAGGAACCAGTAGTCTTTATTATAAAACCTGCGGCCAAATTTATTTCCTGTAAAGTAGTTAAAAGAGTCGCCAAGAATTGCCGCAAATATTAACAAACCCTGTAGGTACCATACATTCAAATCAGAAGATGGCAGCGCAGCAAGTGCACCTAATGCAAAAAGTAAGGAGTCGCCGGGTAGGAAAGGCGTAACTACCAGGCCTGTCTCACAGAAAATAATAATGAAAAGGATGAGGTATATCCAGTTCTCGTACTGATTTAACAGTTCTACCAGGTGCTGGTCGATGTGCAGAATAAAGCTGATCAGGTGCTGAATGAGCTCCAACATAATAATTGTTAAAGGTTAAGGATGAGAGATAAAGGTATACCGTCGGCCTCTGAAACAGCCTTGGTACGGATGCTATAGTGTGTCGGATAAAATACAGAGCATTTAGGGACCGGCTGTAAAGATAGTATGCAGGCCATTCTCTTTTAAAGCAGATGCCGGGGAAGCAACTATAGCCAGTTCAGTAACATCAGGTGAATGGGGGATTTGCTGCAGTAATTGCTGGTTAACCGGCACAAGTTGGTCTTTTGCCAGTTTCAGAATTGCTTCGCTTTCGGCAACTATAGTTCCTGTTGTAAACTTGGATACAGGTCCATCTGATTCCGTTTCCTGCAGCAATGCCAGCAACCGGCTGTCAGGCATAGAAGTTGCAGCATGCAGAGGCATAACCAGCACGCTCAACAACATCACTAATAATACAAGCTGCTGTTTTAACATCTGAAAAACTAACATCGCCGATTAAGCCCGCAAAGGAATAACGCAGCAGCATGTAAAACAACTATATGCATAAAAGAATTTCATAATTCTGGCACCTTCCCTACAAATCTGGCGGGTATTTATGCCGTGCTCAGAAAAAAATAATGCTGTGCCACAAGGCAATGTTTTGCAAACTTGTTATCTCTACTTAATTTCAAGCCTTTATATTTTATCAACACCTACATGTCTTCTAAAAAATCCAAACACCCTAAAGGACTGTATTACCTGTTCTTTTCCGAGATGTGGGAGCGCTTTGGCTTCTATCTCATGCTGGCCATCTTCTTCCTGTACATGATTGATGCACAGAACGGCGGCCTTGGAATCTCAAAAGAGAATGCTTCTGATATTTTCGGGACCTTTATCGCATTTGTGTATTTAACCCCCTTTGTAGGTGGCTTGCTGGCAGACCGCGTGTTGGGTTACAGGCTCTCGATCTCGATCGGTGGTATCTTGATGGCACTTGGTTACATCGGACTAGCATTGCCCGGCGATTTTGCCATGATTGCTTCTCTTGCGCTGATCATCATCGGTAACGGTTTCTTTAAACCAAATATTTCCACGTTGCTGGGCGGGCTGTATTCTAAACCTGAGTATCAGGAGCAGAAAGATACAGGCTATAACATCTTTTACATGGGTATAAACGTGGGGGCCTTTATAGCGCCGTTTGTGGCGTCGTACCTGCGTAACAACTATGGCTGGGGCTATGCTTTTGCTGCTGCCGGTGTTGGTATGTTCCTGGGCGTACTTATTTTCTGGCTGGGTAACAAGCACTACAAAGAAGCTGATGTGCTGAAGCCTGCCGCTAAGAACGATATGTCGCTGACCCGTATTTTCAGCATTGTTATTCTGCCAGCAGTTATTGCGGGTGTGCTGGGCTGGGTACTTATTCCGGGCAACATCTTCGGTTCCGACTCTACCGATGCCTTTATTTTTGGTGCTATCCCGATCATGGTGTTTTACGGTTCGCTTTGGGCGCGCGCCTCTGCCGAAGATAAAAAACCGATTGCAGCCCTGCTTTCCATCTTTGCTGTAGTTATCGTTTTCTGGGCGATTTTCAAGCAGAATGGTACAGCGTTAACAACCTGGGCCGAGTACTACACTGACCGTGAAATGGTAGAGGGACTGGAAGGGCCAGCCGGAGCCATTGGCATGGTGCAGAAAGTAGACCAGAGCCTGTCTACCGTTCCGGATTATGACGGTAACTTCAGAGCCCGTACTGATGCGGATGGCAAAGTAATTACAAAAGAAGGTGTTTCTCCTTACCTGAATAACCTGCCGCAGCAAGACTGGCCATCAGAAGGCAAGCCCCTTTCGCTGATCTCAACGGAGCTGTTCCAGTCTATCAACCCGTTCTTCGTAATTCTTCTTACGCCGCTGGTAGTTTGGTTCTTTACGTTCCTGCGCCGCCGAGGCAAAGAGCCATCAACACCGGCTAAAATTATGTGGGGACTTATTATTACAGCCCTGAGCACACTGGTAATGGTGGGTGCTGTGTTTGCCGGTATGAACGGGGCTGAAAAAAGCTCGGCCATGTGGCTGGTTGGTTCCTATGCCGTAATCACGATAGGGGAGCTGTTCCTGAGCCCGATGGGCTTATCGCTGGTTTCAAAACTAAGCCCGCCTCGCCTGACTGCCCTGATGATGGGCGGCTGGTTCCTGTCTACATCTATCGGTAACAAGTTATCGGGAGTGCTGGCCAGTATGTGGGATAAATACGATCATAAAGCGTACTTCTTCCTGGTAAACTGCTTAGGTTCGCTACTGGCTGCCTTTGCCATTTTCCTGATGCTGAAGTGGCTGCGTCAGATTGTATTGGCACACACCGGCAAGAGCTAAGCTTATTCCAGATTAAAAATTTGAAGATCCGCCTGAACTATAGTTTGGGCGGATCTTTTGTTTAAAGGCCAGTTGATAACTATAGTTCAGCATGAGCCGGTATTAACTACGTATTTGCTACTGCGTAGAGAGGGGGTAAGTATTATCTAAAATGAAGCGCCAGTGCAAAAAATAATGTATACTGCCCCAAACCAGAGTTGGGAGTGGATAGATGTAGAAAACCCGAGTGCAGAAGAGCTGCAGGATCTTGGCCAGAAATATGGCCTGCACCCTTCGTCGGTGCGCGATTGCCTGCAGCCCGAGCACCTTCCTAAATATGAGATTGCGAATAATATTGTATTTATTATCACCCGCATTTATGATGCAAAGGCCCACATAGAAGCCGATACCATACAGGAACTGACCAACAAACTATCGATTTTTTATCACGAAAAATTCATTATTACGGTACACCGCTTCCCCGTCGACCTTATACCCGAGATTGTTGAGAAATACATTGATACAGGTCTGATTAAAACGCCCGGCAGTCTGCTTACCCGTATTGTTCGTTCTGCGCTTCGCACCTTCGACGATCCTGCCGTTAAACTGGCCGACGACCTGGATTATTACGAGACCAAAACATTCCTGCAAGCAAAACCGGTATCGCTTACCAAGGGGCTTTATCATCTGAAACGCAAAGTAGCTGTATCTAAAAGGGTACTTAAGTTATCAGAAGTAATATTGGTTAACATGCATTTGCAGAAACTATCTTCGACGGAGCTACAGGACCTGAAGGATCTGTACGTGCACATGACCACGCTTTTTGATGAGCTCAACGACAGTGCGAATCATTTGGTCAATACCTATATTTCGCTCTCGTCGCAGCGCACGAACGAGGTAATGCGGGTGCTTACTATTTTCTCGGTGTTTTTTATGCCGCTCACGTTTATAGTTGGCATTTATGGCATGAACTTCCGGTTTATGCCTGAGCTGAATGTTTGGTATGGTTACCCGTTGGTGTTATTCATGATGCTGCTCATCACTGCTGTGATCTATGTCTGGTTCAGGCGCAAAGGCTGGCTTTGATTGATAAAGGTCAATAACATTATTGATGCAAGTCATCATTTGTGAACTGATTCCGATATACTTTTGCAGGGTAAAGGAGTACAATAGTTTAAGTTCTCCGGATATTTTGCTGAAAGCAACCCATGAGAAATTTCTTTGTTATATCGCTACTGGCCATTATGCTGCTGCAGATTTTCAGCAAGGTGGTGGTCGTAGTTGATTACCAGGCGAACAAAGAATTTATTATGGAGTTTCTGTGCATTAACCGCGACAAGCCCGAACTGGAATGTGAAGGCAAGTGCCAACTGACCAAAAAGCTGAAGGAGCAGCACGAGACAGATAAACAAACCGATGAGCGTGGTCAGAAACAGGAAGTGCAGGTAAATCTGTACTGCCAGAATCTGTTCTCGCTTCCAGCCTCCATACATCCAGCTATAGTTTCTTATTCCACAGTTTATAGTTGCAACTATAGTTCTGACGTACATCAGAGCATTTACCACCCACCACAGTTTATAGTTTAACCAGCGGGCGTGTGCGCCGCCATTTCTTATTGCAAAGGTGTATGCCTGTTGCATGCTTTGTCGCACGCTTCTAAATCTGATAAACTATAAATTTTACTGACATGAAAAGGTTGGTAACCGGCTTTGTGTGCCTGATGGCACTGTGCCAGATAACTTATGCCCAAACGATAACCAAAGGGCAGGTAATAGATGCTTTAACCAAAGAGCCCCTATATGGCGTAACCATACGCACCACCGATGCCAAAGCCGGAACTATAAGCGGTATTGACGGGACTTTTAACCTGAATATGCCGGCGCCTGCCGACTCGCTGGTGTTCTCATACATTGGTTACGATCTTCAGAAAAAGCCTTTAAATAAAGGTGAACTGCTGGTGCAACTGAAACCATCCTCAAACCAACTGAACCAGATTGTGGTTTCGGCCAGCCGCGAGGCGTCTACCCGTACGCAAACGCCTGTTGCCATCAGTGCCATTTCAAAAGAAGTACTGCTCGAAACCAAGCCTGTATCGCTGGAGCAGGTGCTGAATAAGGTAAGCGGCGTATATATGGTAAACCTGGGCAACGAGCAGCATACCATGGCTATTCGTCAGCCAATAGGCTACAAGAGTCTGTTCCTGTACCTGGAAGATGGCATTCCGATCCGCACAACAGGTAACTTTAACCACAACGCCCTTATAGAGATAAACATGGGCGCCCTGCGCAATGTGGAAGTTATTCGCGGACCTGCTTCATCGCTTTACGGCAGCGAAGCCATCGGAGGCGCAATCAACTTTATAACCCAGGCCCCTGCCCAGATTTTTACGGCAAGAGTTCAGGCCGAAGGAAGTGACCGCGGTTATCGTCGCACGGATTTCAGCGTGTCTAACACTTTTGGCAAGCTGGGTGTGTATGTGGCTGGGTATTATGCGGCACAGCGCAATGGTATTATAGAACACAGCGATTTCGATAAACTGGCACTCACCCTAAGAGCTGACTATAGTTTTAGCGCCACTACAAAACTGATTACCTCTGCCAGCCTGGTAGACTATAAAACCGACCAGACCGGAGGACTGGACAGCACCCGTTTTTACAGCAAGGAATATAGCAGTCTGCACACTTTTACTTACCGCAAAGTGGATGCATTGCGTTTGAGAGCCACCCTGGAACACAAATGGAATGCCCAGCACAGCACACAGGTAACCGGCTTTTACCGCAACAATGCCATCGGCCAGAATCCGTTTTATGCCATCAAAAACGTAAAAGGAAACCCACTGAAAGCCCAGGGCGAGCTGAACGAAGATGCCTTTCAGAGCTTTGGCTTTGTTGCACAGCATAAAACCATGTTCTCGTTCCTGGATGCACAGCTCATAAGCGGTATCAGCACCGACTATAGCCCTGCATCTTACGAGGCTGAGCAGATCGACATTGACAGAAACGAAACCGGGAAATACACGAACTATAGCAAAACCGGCACGCTGCTGACCGATTACGATGTAAAGCTACTTAACACAGCAGCCTATGCCCAGTTCGAGCTAAACCCGATCGAGAAACTGAAAGGGGTTGCGGCCCTGCGTTATGATAGGCTGGATTTTGATTTTGATAACCACCTGGAGCCTGGAGCTTTTACCGGTGCGCCGGATGAGAAGAACGGTTTCCAGAGCCTTACCCCGAAACTTGGCCTAACTTATGACCAGGGCCGCGACATCGGGCTGTACACCAACTATAGTGTAGGATTTACCCCGCCACAGATTACGGAACTATACCGCGGCGTGCAGGTGCCTATACTTAAGCCTGCCAACTATAACAACTACGAGCTTGGCGGCTGGATCAGTTTTGCGCAGACCAAAGGCTACCTGGATGTAAGCTTTTACCAGTTGGATGGAAGAAATGAGATCGTAAACGTGCGGTTGGATGATGGCTCTTACGAAAATCAGAATGCCGGACGTACCCGCCACCGCGGCTTGGAATATACCCTGAAATATGCACCGGTTGACGGGCTGAACTTCCGCTTTAGTGGCACCAATGCAAAACACGCTTACATAGAATATAACGAGAAGGGAGTTGAGTTTGCAGGTAAGGAAATGGCAACAGCTCCGCGCTTTATCAGCAACACCGAAGTAACCTACAAACCTGCTCTTGTAAAAGGTTTGCGCCTTGGCCTGGAGTGGCAACACATGGACAGTTATTACTTGGATGCGGCAAACTCTGAGAAATACAGTGGCTACGAGCTGCTGAATGCCAGGATCGGGTATGTGCTGATTGGATTTGATCTATGGGCGAATGTACTGAACCTGACCAACGAACTATATGCTACCACCGCAGACAAAAATGCCTGGGGCAAGAGCTACCGTCAGGGCGCACCAAGAACCGTGCATCTGGGAATTGGCTATACGCTGGGCGCAAGAGCAAAATAAACTATAAATCCGCACAACACATGACACGCTCATTCAACATACTTTATACTTTGTTTCTGGCGCTGTTTCTGGTAATTGCCAGTTGCAGCCAGAACCGCCAGCCAGCTAACCAGGCAGATTTTGCACAGGTACCGGCTTCGCCTGTTTCAATTTCAACGCCGGGATTGTCGGCATCGTGCCCGTACCTAACCCAGGATAATAATGGCAACGTGGTGCTGAGCTGGGTGCAGGCTATTGATACTACGGAAAATTACCTGATGGCTTATGCTGTTTCTGATGACGGTGGGAAGACCTTTGGCGAAATGCAAACTATAGCCACCACCAAAGGAGTACACCCGCACGACGAGAACCTTCCCCGGATCCTGTACCGGAGCAACGGCGATATCATTGCCATGTATCCGGTTAGCAATCCGAATCCGAAGAACAGTTATGCCGGACTGGTTTTTTACACGCAGTCGTTTGATGGTGGTAAGACCTGGACCGAAGCCAGGCAACTGTCTGAAGACACGGTTAACAGCATAGATGAACGCTATTTTGATATGGAAGAGCTACCAAACGGGGAAGTAGGGGCCATCTGGCTAGACTCCAGAAAAGAAACCGACAAGGAAGGCTCCAGCTTATACTTTGCCAGTACAAACGGGCGCAACGGTTTTACAAATGAGAAAGTGATCGATACCCAACTCTGCCAATGCTGCCGCACGGATCTGTATGTAGATAATGAACAGCAATTGCACGTGGCGTACCGCGGCATCCTCAACGACAGCATCCGCGACATGATGCACCTGGTATCATTAGACGGAGGTAAAACATTCTCAGGACCAGAGCGCATCAGCGCTGATAACTGGGTAATTGATGGTTGTCCGCATACTGGCCCGGCTATGACCTCGAATAAGTTTGGAATGCACTATGCCTGGTTTACGATGGGCGGTGGAAGCGGCGTGTACTATAGCCAAAAAGAGCCCGGCAAAACCTTCACTCCCCGCGAAACTATAAGCAATGCACCGGCAGCCCGGCACCCACAACTCAGCACGTTCAATAATGGAAAACTGGCTATAGTCTGGGACGAACGAGGCGGCAGCGACAAGAAAAGCAACTACATTGGGTTACAGATCCGCAGCGAGAACGGAGCCCACCTGAGAACCGCACAGCTTACAGCAGCCAATGGCAATGCAGTGTACCCGGTTATCACAACTATAAAAGACAAGGAGCTGCTGGTAGCTTATACAGTTAAGAAAGATAATGGCAATGAAGTGTGGTGGCAACTGGTAAAACCTGAGATATAGACTATTGTTCTATTGTTACATGAATTGCTGGCGCGAGCCGTTTGCTAGCGCGAGCCGTTTGCTGGCGCGAGCGTGCCGCTCGTGTCTCATTATGGTGTAGAGTCTCCTGACTCAACTGGCCTGGAATGACAAGATTGCGTTAAGCGTTTACTATAGTTTGTAAGCAGTTCGTTCTATAGTCAGCTATAGTTGCAACCCGACACAAGCAGTTCGTGCTATAGTTGCTGTTGATCCTGGGAGCTCTACTGGCCAATAGTTTTATAGTTGACTTTGGTGCGCTCACGGCCGCGGGGCCCCGTCTTCGGGCATCGCGCGGTGTACATTTCTTTTGCTCGTTCCTCGCAATGCCTGACGCCACCAGAAATCTACAAGGCGCTCAACCCAAAGACTGAGATCACTCGATAGCTACCACTATAGTTTGATGAATGGCTATAGTTGCTTGGGTTTTCCGTGGTTGTTGTTCCATGGGCAGGCTGCGCCTGCCTGTTCGTGGTTAGTAACTATAGTACGATAGCGCAAACTATAGCAGCAGCATAAAGTCCCCCTTTGAAGGGGGCAGGGGGATGACTAACGCTAACTATAGAACTATAATTCCAACTATAGTAATTGCAGCAACTCCCCTCTTGGGAGGGGTAGGGGTGGGTTAATTGGCAACTATAGAACTACAGCTCAAACTACAGGCAATGACCCAGTCCCAGCACGGAAAAAAGCCTCACTGATAATCTGTAACAAACTATAATCAACAACTAACAATCAACAATTAGCGATTCAGGCACCATGGCCTCTGTCAGATCTTCAGCTTCAATGACACCACCCGAAGGGAGATCAGCTAAGAGTAAATTTCCGATACGCACACGTACCAAGCGCAGTGTAGGAAAACCGACGGCGGCGGTCATTTTGCGCACCTGCCTGTTTTTGCCTTCTGTAACTGTAATGGAAACCCAACTGGTAGGGCCATGGCGGTCGTCTCGGATCTTACGGCTGCGCGGAGGAAAACCAGGAGCCTGCTCCAACCGGAAAGCGGAACATGGCAGTGTTCTATAGTTTACGCCATTTATCCCTATATCAACGCCCTGCTGTAGTTGTAAGATGGCTTCGTCGGTTATCAGGCCATCTACCTGGGCATAGTATTCTTTTTCTACATGTTTGCTGCGTACCTGCTCGCTTACCTTGCCATTTGTTGTGAGCAGCAGCAGGCCTTCGCTGTCTTCGTCCAGGCGGCCAATAGCCATAGTTCCATCCGGAAAATCATGTAGTTCGCCCAGCAGCTTTTTCTTTTTGTGCTCGCAGACAAACTGACTCAGGTAACCATAAGGCTTATGAACTATAAAATGGCGGTGTTGCATAATCGGGAACTATAAAGGCGCAAGTTACGCATTTTATAGTTGTGGCTTTCGCAGCATACGTCCGGCCCGCTCACCGATAAAATCTTCACGCTCTTTAACAATTTTGCCATTCACGATCACGTACCTGAACCCGCTGGATAGCTGCATCGGGTTTTCGTAAGTGGCGTTCTCTTTTATCTCAGTTGGGTCAAAAAGCAGCAGGTCGGCTTTGTAACCGGGCTTAATCAGGCCACGATCTGGAATACCGATCGTTTCGGCGGTCAGGCCAGTCATTTTACGGATGCCTTCTTCTAATGGAAAGAGCTGCTTTTTCAATACAAAGGTTTGAATCATTTTGGCAAAAGAGCCGAAGCTACGCGGATGATTCATAAATGGGCTTCCATCGGTGCAGAGCATGGTGTACGGGTATTTCAGCAAAGCATCCTGCAAGGCTTCATCCATAATAAAATACGCACCAAAAGCTCCGTAAGGGCCAATATCCTCCATCAGTACATCCTCAAAAGGTTTATTTAGCTCAGTTGCCAGCTGGCCTAAAGTTTTTCCTTTAAATGGACCTGTTCCTATCAGCGTCGCTTCGGGACCATTGCGCTGTTCTATTTTATCTTTCAGGTATTGTCTTAACTCTTCGCCACGGGTTGTTTTCACTTCCTCGTAATTGTGAGGCAGTTTAGCCCAGTCCGGAAACAGAATTTCGATGGAAGTGTAGCTGGCAGTGTAGGGGTAGAAATCTGCTGTTGCCTTTATGCCATTGGCTCGTGCCTCGTCCAGTAAGCGGCAGATCTCTTCGGCGCGATCGGTGCCTTTGCCATAAACCACTTTTATGTGCGAAATCTGAACAGGGCAGTATTTACCCTGAGAGAGCAGTTCTTCGATGGCCGGAACTATAGTTGCATCGTTTTCGCTGCGCATGTGGCTCATGATCATGCCGCCGCGCGCGCCTACCAGTTGGGCCAGCCTGTCTAGCTCCGGCGTTTTACAGTTAAAGCCGGGGTTATACTCCAGTCCGGTGGTCATGCCAAAACAGCCCAGGTCCAGCGCTTCGTGCAGCAGCTGCTCCATTTGCGTCATATCCTGTTCTGCGGGCTCTGTTTTATATTTGGCACCCGTCTGCATCCGGATGGTATTATGGCCGGCGAACATCACGATGTTCACGCCCGGCGTAAGCGCATCCACGCGGTTCATCCAGCTGCCCAGGGGCTCGCCCGAACTATAGCTATCTTCACTCAGGTCGGGGCTGAAGCCATCCTGACCCAAACATATGGTTGTAACTCCCATCGACAGGAAATTTTCGAAAGCCGGGGTTTTAAAAGGCTCACCGTGGGCATGCGCATCTATAAAACCCGGTGTCAGTATCAGGCCTTCGCCGTTAATGATCTTTTTGGCAGCATACGAGGCCGCATTGTGTTTCCCGATCAGGCAAATTTCACCATCCTTTACCCATACATCGGCCAGGTAGGGCGTGTGTCCGGTTCCATCATAAAGTGTTGCACCGGTTATCAGCAGATCGTAGGTCATTTGTTTTGGCTTGTAATGTGTAAGGGTTTACGAACTTACTGATTTTATAAAAGCAAACTATAGAAGAGGTCACTTTTCAAGTTCTTTCAGCAGGTCTTCCAGGTCCAGGCGCTCGGTAAACATATTAACGCCGCCATCAGCAGTTCTTGGCCATTGGTCGCGGGGGCGGTCCCAGTATAGTTCCAGTCCGTTTTGGTCCGGGTCGTTCAGGTAAATGGCCTCCGATACGCCGTGGTCTGAGGCGCCGGTAAGCGGATAATTGGCTTCTATCAGGCGTTTAACGATAGCTGCCAGGTCTTTTCGGGTAGGGTAGAGGATAGCCGCATGAAAAAGTCCGGCTGTGTTGCGTGGTGCCGGACCGCCCCCTTTGCTGTACCAGGTATTCAGGCCGATATGATGGTGATAGCCGCCGGCAGATACAAAGGCTGCATCGTGGCCGTACATCTGCATCAGTTCAAAGCCAAGTAAGCCGGTGTAAAACTCCAGGGCACGGTCCAGGTCCGATACTTTTAAATGCACATGCCCGATACAGGTTTTTGCAGGTACTTTATAGTTGTCTTCCATAGTGTATATATACTTCTTTTGGCTCCTGAAAGATTAAACTATAGCACGGGTTCTGCGTTGCAAGGTAGCATGGCAGAAATGAAGTTATTTATGGTATTGCTGGGTTGCCGGCCCAAAGGCCGGAACACCGAGCAGCACGATGTGTTTTTCGGTATTGGAGCAGCTATAAAAGACCTGGTGCCACAGTTTAAAGCTTTCTGGCCCGGTGCCGGCACCATGCACGTAGATGCCTGGCGCGCGGTAACTATAGTTGACAACTATAGCATAGCAGTTGTGCCAGCAAGAGATGCAGGACCGAAACAAGAACAGCAGTTGTTTTTCCTGAACCTGGGAGGTTATAAAGAAGACGCGTTTGAGGAGTTTCATTACAAAATGCTGGTGGTGGCGCAGGATAAAAACGAAGCCATCAGGCAGGCAAAGCGAACCGCATTTTACAAACACACCGGCATACCGGACGCACCATCCCATATCGACGATAAATTTGGCGTGGATGTGGACGAGATGCACGAAGTAAAGGAAATTCTGACACCCGAACTTACGGCACAATTCAGCATTCGCATCAGCCCTGCGAGCACTGAAATGACCGATAAATTACACCTCGGATATTTTCCGTTTCATAAACTATAAGCTTAACTTGATTGCCGTAAACATACTTGCCTAAAAGCTGTTAAAGTGTGTGTTACCAGCCCCGAAGCGGGATTTAATAACAAACAAGCACCCCGATGAAACTATACATCCCAATTGTTTCCCTGTTATTTATAGTTACAGCCTGTGGCAGCAAACAGGAAAAAATACAGCCTACTGTTGAGAACATTTCTGAATCGGTATATGCATCGGGAGTAATTAAAAGCCTGAACCAGCACCAGGTGTTCCCGACGGTGAGCGGCACAATACAGCAATTGCTTGTAACAGAAGGTGATATGGTAAAAAAAGGCTCTCCGCTGCTGAGACTGGAAAACGAGGCCGCCCAACTTAATACCGAAAGCGCCCGCATTGCCGCCGATTATGCCCGCGTAAGCTCTAACCAGGATAAACTGAATGAGCTGCGCGAAAACATAGACCTGGCCCGTAGCCGCAAGCACAACGATTCACTGTTACTTGTGCGGCAGCGCAACCTGTGGCAAAACAAAATTGGTACCCGCGTAGAACTGGAGCAGCGCGAACTGGCCTACAAAAACTCAGAAACCGCCTACCGCTCAGCTATACTGCGCTACAACGACCTTAGAAAACAGCTGGACCTGAATGCCCGGCAAGCGGAGAAAAACCTGGAGATAAGCCAGACCATGACCGCAGACTATACCGTGCGCAGCGAGACCGATGGAAAAGTGTATAGTGTGCTGAAGGAAGTAGGAGAGCTGGTAGGACCGCAAACACCGGTAGCTATAGTTGGTGATGCCAACAGTTTTATAGTAGAACTGCAGGTAGATGAGTACGACATTGTACGTGTAAAACCAGGCCAGCGCGTGCTCCTGAACATGGACAGCTATAGAGGCCAGGTATTTGAAGCCGAAGTGTCCAAGATAAATCCGGCCATGAACGAGCGTACACGGTCATTTACAGTAGAAGCCCGCTTCACTAAAAGTCCGCCTGAACTATTCCCCAACCTCACTACTGAAGCTAACATTGTCATCCAGACAAAGCAGAACGCCCTGACCATACCGCGCGACTATTTAGTGGACCAGAACTATGTGCTGACGGAAAATGACGAACGTAAAAAGGTAAAAACAGGCCTGATGGATTACAGCAAAGTGGAGATACTGGGAGGACTGACGAAAGACGATGTGATCGTAAAACCGGCGCAATGAAAGGGAAACTGATCTTCGGGATTGCAAAGTCGCTGTTGCTGGCCCGATGGCGGCAAACGTTGGTGGCGGCAGTGGGCGTTACCTTCAGTATTGCCATGTTCATTACGCTGCTCAGTTTCATGAACGGCCTTAACGACCTGCTGGACGGACTGATCCTGAACCGTACGCCCCATGTGCGTCTGTACAATGAGATCAAACCAAACAAAAATCAGCCTGTAAACGCAGCGTTAAAGGATTCCTATAACTTCATCAGTTCTGTAAAAGCAGGCATTACCCGGCAGGAGATCTATAACAGCGGGCCTGTGCTGCAAACTGTGAAAAACGACCCGCGTGTGCTGGGCGTAACGCCAAGGCTCTCGACACAGGTGTTTTTCAACGAAGGAACGATAGATATTACCGGCCTGATAAACGGCATTGATGTGGAGCAGGAGATGCGGCTCTTTAACTTCGGAGATTATGTAACAGCCGGCTCGGCAATGGATGCTGAAAACGTAGCCAACAGCATTATTCTGGGCAAAGGCCTGGCGGAGATTCTGGTAGCGGATGTTGGTGATGTGGTGCAGGTGACTACAGCGCAGGGCGAACGTTTTTCTTTAAAAGTGGTCGGGTATTTCCAGTCGGGCATACAGGAATACGACAAGGTGCAGTGTTACGCCTCCATAGCCACTACGCAAAAGCTGCTAGGCAAACCCGCCAACTATGTTACTGACATACAGGTAAAGCTCTACGACCTGGACATGGCGCCAGCTGTGGCCAAAGAGTACGCAAAGGTATTTAATGTGGATGCGGAAGACATACAGACAGCCAATGCCCAGTTCGATACAGGCAGCAGCATCCGCACGCTGATCTCGTATGCCGTAGGCGTAACCTTACTTATAGTTGCCGGCTTCGGTATCTTCAATATCCTGAACATGATGATCTATGAGAAAATGGACTCGATTGCCATTTTAAAAGCTACCGGTTTTTCAGGTGGCGATGTGAACCGGATCTTTTTAGTGATAGCCCTGAGCATTGGTTTTTTTGGTGGCGCGGTAGGTTTGGTGTTCGGGTTTATCTTTTCCGTTATCATCGATAACATTCCGTTTAACACAGCGGCTCTGCCAACTATAAAAACTTACCCCATCAACTATAGCCCGATCTTTTATATGATAGGCGGCACCTTTGCGCTGATCACAACTTATTTTGCTGGTTATTTTCCGGCACGCAAAGCAAGCAGGGTAGACCCTGTTGAGATCATCAGAGGAAAATAGAGAGCTATAGTTATTTAATATAAGCCAACTATAGTTTAGCTGTTAGAAGCCCGAAACTATAGTATTTAGGAAGTGTAACCATGCCAGAAACGATACTAGAAGCCAGGCACATTAATAAATCCTTTCACGACCCGGTCACCGTGCAGGTGCTGCACGACATTACTTTCTCTGTAAACAAGGGAGAGTTCGTATCAGTGATCGGTAAATCGGGCTGTGGTAAATCTACGCTGCTTTATATTTTGTCTACAATGGATACCGACTATAACGGCGAGCTGCTGATTGACCAGGAAGTGATGACCGGCAGAAAAGACGTGGAGCTGGCCGCTATCCGCAACGAGAAGATCGGTTTCGTGTTCCAGTTTCATTACTTGTTGAATGAGTTTACGGTACTCCGCAACGTGATGCTGCCCGGGCTGAGACTGGCGCGCTATAGTGCCCAAGAAGTAGAACACCGCGCTATGGAGCGCCTGAAGATGTTGGGCATTGATCATCTGGCCGACAAGGCAGCCTACCGGGTATCAGGCGGAGAGAAGCAGCGCGTAGCTATTGCCCGTGCCCTCATCAACGACCCGCACATTATTATGGGCGACGAACCCACCGGCAACCTGGACATGCGCAACAGCGAAATGGTATTCGAGATTTTTAAAGAACTGGCCGAAGTACATAATCAAACGCTGCTCATTGTAACTCACGACCCAGGCTTTGCAGAACGTTCCGGTAGGATTATAGAAATGGAAGATGGGCGGATTATCAGAATGTAGGATTGGTTTGCTATATTGTTCCTGTAACTAAAACCGATGAGAACAGCCTTTATACTTCTTATCTGCTTTTGGGTCGTAGGCCCTTGCCTCGCTCAGAAACTAACCTATAAGCAATTGATGCATTTCTCAACTGCAGACAAAGGCGCTATCGGTAAAAAGCTGAATAAAAGGAACTGGAGTTTTCAATCAGATAATGAGCCTGAAACTTCTCTACTTGGTAGAACAATATGGGCATATGGTGTAACCGCTGAAAGAGCCGAAGCATGGTGTGTACTTTATTACAGCGATACTACGCCTAACCGTATACTATATAATTTTGGTGGTGAGCAAATCAACAGAAAGTTGCTTCGCAAAATCAGGAGCAGATCTAGTGCGGTGATTGCTGAAGGAAATGCATTACCACGAGTAGAGAATGTACATCGCTTTACTGATTATGCTGATGACAAATATGTTTATCGCTATATCATTTACAATCAGTCCGGGTGGTATGGGGTTAAGATTTTCGGTAAATCAGATTATGAGCTTGCCAGTAGAAACGGTAGGCTATAGTTTGGTATTCACTGCTTCAGCATTTTTCAGGCGGCACAGTTCTTCCTCAATGGCAGGGCTAAGCACCAGAATCAGGTGTTCAGCAAATGCGGGGTTCTGCAGGGGTTTCTCATCCATCAGCGCGATCAGGCCTACCGGCTCACTGTTTTCTGCCAGTAGTATGCTGCCCAGGTAGCTTTCTTTGTTCAGGTCTACCAGCTCCTTGTCTTCCGGAAAAGTACTCGCAACATTAATCGGATAATAACAAAAGCGCTGGATAAAGACTGCATCGCAGGGAGTACCGACTAAACTATAGGTATAATTATCGAGCGGCTGATTATCTTTTAAAAACACACAGGTATCAACTTCACCTTTCTGGTTTGCCAAAGTACCAATGATAACGTACCTGGTTCCTGTATGCTTAGAGATAAAAGCTGCAGCCTCGGTTAGAAAATTATCGGAGCGTTCCTGCGGAGATAAGGAAATAGCTTACTCTAGCAGCTGTCTTTCAACTACGGTAGGTTCATATTGCCAGTAATGAATAAACCGGTACTCCATGGTACTAATATAATAATTATTATATCACAACCATGTTCAGGTTACTATAAGTTCTGGAGAATATGTAAAAAGCTGTGAACCAGCGGTTTTAGCGTGTAGAGTACCTTCTTTTAATAGGGGTGAGTAACTGTTCCAGACCGTTCAGTTTTATTTCGTAACAAGTAGCGAGCATCATGCCCAGGCGACCTGGCGGAAAGCCTTCCCGCTGGAACCACTCCAGGTACGATACCGGAAGATCACAGATACGTGTGCCTTTATACCTGCCAAAAGGCATTGGTGTACTTACCAGGTCGGTTAGTAGTTTAGCGTCGGGGCCGAACTGTTCCATATGATTTCAGAAACCACAAAGGTAAGCCAGTAGCAAAGTGCCTGCAACAACAGCGGCTAAAAACTTTAAACCATAGCTACAGCAAACTATAGCCACAGCACGCGCTTTTCGTCACATCTTTTAAAGGGTTCATCACATTTAGTTTAGTTTGCCGGCGCTGCACTGTAATGTTGTATCAGTCGGCAGGTAAATATGCATTCTACTACTGCTGACATTCGGAGAAAAGAAGATATTTTTAACGTTTAGTTGATAAACCATGTACCTCACAAGCAATTTCGAACTTAAACCGGCCAGCCTTAAAAAAGTGGAGTTCTGGGGCGCAACAACGGCCCTGGTATTTGCACTCTTCGCCCTGTCGGTAGGGGCCAGCCCCAACCAGTACCTTTTCCGGCACAACGGGGTGGTCTATAACTATTACGAAAACTACTTCTGGCCGCAACTGATCAGGTTTGTGGTGTACTACCTTGCTTTCCTCATCACCAACTCTACTATTATCCCGGACCTGATGCAGCGGCATAAAGTCTGGCTGAATGCGTTTTTGCTGCTCATAACTTTTGTGGCAGTCGGGCTTATAACCGGCATTCTCGATACCTATACCAAAGCGTATGTTTTCCCGGATTATTATACAGAAAAGCATGCCTATAATGTCATATTTCAGCAGGCCTTTCACCATACCTTCTGGTTGCTGCTCATGCTCGTGTTTTATACCGTTATCAAACACCTGGGCCTTTACCTGCTAGCTAATTCCAACAGCATTCAGGCCCGTTACCGCCTGGTTACGCCGGAAACTTTAATGGCTTTTGTCATCTGGATGGTCAGTGTGTTTTTACTGCTGGTGATAAACGTCAGCGACGAATTTCCTATAGTTTGGGGTGCCATCTCTTTGTGTGCCATTGCAGTTTACTCCCTTTCTTTTTCGGTGCTGATACCCAGAATGCTGACTAAAAAGAAGCCTTTTCTGTATTACCTGCTCAGTATGGCCGGAGTTTTTGCCCTGGCTTTTGTGCCTGTTGGGTTAATATTGATGCCAGTTACCCAGCACGCGGAGTTTGCGCTTAGCTTAAGCGCCTTCAACAGCTTTTTCCAGGTGCTTATAGTTACGCCGGCGGTTTGGCTACTGTTTAAGCGTCAGCAAAAAGGCAACGAAGAGGTTTTTGTTCTGAAGAAAGAGCTCGGTACAACCAACGCCAACCTGGATTTTCTGCGATCCCAGATCAACCCGCACTTTTTGTTCAACGCCCTGAATACGCTGTATGGAACTGCCCTGCAGGAAAACAGCGAACGTACGGCACAGGGCATCCAAATGCTTGGCGATATGATGCGCTTTATGTTGCACGAGAATCTGCAGCAAAAGATCCTGCTTTCCCGCGAGATCGAATACCTGCGCAACTACATCGACCTTCAAAAACTACGCACTTCCGATTCTCCGGTCATCTCCATCGAAACCAAAATAGAGGAGGTGCTGGATAACAAAATGATTGCCCCGATGCTGTTGATTCCTTTCGTGGAAAATGCATTCAAGCATGGCATCAGCCTGAAGAACCGCTCCTGGATACGAATAACCCTGCATTGCGTAGAGAACGAGCTGCTTTTTGACGTATACAACAGCAAACACCCTAAGCAGGAGCAGGATACCGAAAAAGATCATTCAGGCGTTGGGCTGCAAAATGTAAAACAGCGCCTGGGGCTGCTGTACCCGAACAAGCACGAACTGATCATAAGAGAAACAGCTGAAGAATATTTTGTGCATCTTACAGTGCAACTATAAAAAGCAGCTGATAAACTATAAACCCAGGCCCCAACCATGAAAGCAATTGCGATAGACGATGAACCACTAGCCTTGCAGGTAGTACGTTCCCATGCTGCTAAAGTCCCTTTTCTGGAATTAAAGGCCTGTTTTACAAATGCTTTCGAGGCACTGGAATACCTGCAGAAAGAGCCTGTAGATCTGCTGTTTATCGATATAAAAATGCCGGATATAACCGGCTTAGAGTTTGTGGCCAGCCTGCAGAAGAAGCCGATGGTTGTGTTTACAACAGCCTATACAGAACATGCTGTAACCAGTTTCGAGCTTGATGCGCTTGATTACCTGCTGAAACCGTTTTCGCTGGCACGTTTTATTAAGGCCTGCAACAAAGCGCAGGAACTGTTGCTACTGCGTAGCCAAGGCGCACCGACTCCGGTTAAGGGCCATTTGTTTCTGAAAACCGGTTATGAGCAGGTAAAAGTATATTTTGAGGACATCCTGTACATGGAAGGTGCTGGCAACTATGTGACTTTTGTGCTGGAAGATAAAAAACTATTGTCGCGGATGACCATGAGTGAGATGCTGGAACTGCTGCCACCCGATATGTTTGTGCGTGTACACCGCTCTTATGTAGTGGCCAAAAACAAGATCGAGAAGATAGAGCGGCACCAGGTAAGCATTAAAGGAAGACAGGTACCAGTAGGGGCATCGTTTATGCAGCAACTGCAGGTAAACTGATTAAGATTTAAAGTTTAGCTAAAACTAAGGTATCTGCTATCTGGCAGATGCTTTTGTTTACAGGTATTTCGAATTATCCTTCGCTTAGCTGAGTTCGGAGTTTTCGGGCCATTTCCAGGTGAGCCTGCAAAGTAGGCAGTGTATTTTTTGCAAAGTCTCGGAAAGCCTGGTGCTCCAGCTCGTTGGATGCTTTTTCGAACAGGGTAATAGCCTGCTGATGTGCTTCTAGCTGCACAGCTACAAAATCCAGATCAAAATCTCCTCCAGCCTTGCTCTCCAGCCGTGTCAGGATGGCCTGCTTGTCCTGTGGCAGGGTTTGGCGGCTAGGCAATGGCACGTTTACACTGTTTTGATGTGCAAGCGTCATAAGTGTTTGGCTTGTCTCTGTGTGGTCATCTATCAGGTTTTCGCCAAAAGTCACTACTTCGGGTGTGGTAGAGTTAGCTGTAGCTAGCTTCCCTGCTTCTATTTCAAATACATCGCTGGCTGCCGCCTGCTGCACAAATTCAGCTGTCGTCATTCGGGCGACGGGTACATCGTCGTCATCCTCTTCACAGGCAGTAACTGCTACTACCGATACCAGCAGCGCCAATAATCTCCAGCTTTTCATTACAATCGTTTTCATAGGCTTGGTATAAGTTATAGTTTGTTATAGTACCTTTTTCATCAGATTTAAACCTGAATCCTGTTGGGTGTAACTGCACTTTTAGTAGGTTACTTTATTATGAGCTCAACCACCGGCAACCTTTCATACGGTAATCCTTTTGCTGTGTTTTCCGGATTTTGGTGCTTCTATACTTTAAAATATAGTAATTAAAGCATGTTTGATCTGCTGAAACAATCTCTTCAGGCCTTCAGGTGTTAAAATAGTAAATAGAACTATACTTATACCGCGGGTTAAGTGAAATTGTATTGCCAGGCTTTTAAGAATTGAGGTGGCAAAGAGTAATACTAAACAGTTATTTTACTTTTATAAGTTAGTCTGGCAAAAGAACTAAAACCATCCCGAATTTGTAGCCACAGAAATACAGCAGCTATAGTTGGTAAACTATAGTTTGAGATGAAATTTTATAGTTGTACATGAGAGGAAGGGGAGTGGTGTTTGGCCTGATAGTAATAGGCGTTTTTCTGGCTGGGTGCCAAAAAGAAGAGGAAGCTTTAACGGCAGCCCATTTCAAACCGACACCCAAAAGCATTGTGCTAACAACTGCCATCGACGAAGTATCGGGCATAGCAGACAGCAAAATTAATCCGGGGCACTTGTGGGTGCATGAAGACAGCGGTAACCCTGCCGCTATTTACTTGCTGAACCATAATGGCGAACTTGTGAAAACGATAAAGCTTGATGGTACGGTAAACCGCGACTGGGAAGACATAGTGCTTGCAGGTAATTACCTGTACATAGCCGACACAGGCGACAACAACCGGAAATATGCTACCAGCACCATCTATAAATTTAAGGAACCAACAATTAATACTGATGTGGTGCAGCAGATCGAAACTATAAGGTTCCGGTACCCGGATGGCCCACACGATACAGAAGCGCTATTGGTAGATCCCGTTTCAGAAGCAATTTACCTGATCACAAAGAGCGACAAACCTGCCCAGATCTACAAACTGGAGCAACAAAACCAGCAGCATGGGAAGCTACAAATGGCGGAGCTGGTTGGTACACTAAACCATAGCAACATTGTAAGCGCAGCAATGTCTGAAAACGGGCGTTCTATCATAATTAAAACCTACAGTGGCTTATTTGTTTACCACCGCGAAGCACAGCAAACTATAGCCGATGCCCTCCAAAACCCGTACACCAAACTACCCTACAAAACCGAACCGCAGGGCGAGGCAGTATGTTTTTCGACCTCCGGAAACGGCTACTATACCCTTAGCGAAAAAGCCTTTGCCAGCACAACCAGTCTCCATTATTACAGCTTCAGTTTTTAGCGTATTAATCAGCAAACTATAGTTGTGGCTGCAACCAGGCTTGAAACGATAGCCTGATGTAAGACATGACTTAGTACAACAACTATCTTATAGTTTAGAAGCGTATAGGTTTGTTAACCAAAGTATTTTAAAGCGGTTTAAGTAATAGCAGGACCTTTATAGTTTATAACTGGTGTACCTGATATCACAAATATTTATTTTCACGAATATAATCCCTTAATTTAGGGCCTGTATGAGTAAAAAGAATTCAGTATTGTATGGAATTGCCGCCGCCAGGTGCCCAAGGTGCCGTGAGGGGGAGATGTTTACAGGTGCCCTGTATTCGGCCAAGTTTGCAGATATGCACAAACAATGTCCCTGCTGCGGACAATGGTACGAGCCAGAGCCGGGCTTTTATTACGGAGCCATGTATGTAAGCTTTGCCATTAACGTGGCGATTTTTCTGGTGTCGTTGTTTATCCTGTACCAGTTTGTGGAAGAGGTAACAATGGCCATGATGATAGGCGTGGTGGCTGTTGTAGTTATTGGCTTGCTGCCGGTAATTTACAGGCTATCGCGGGTGCTCTGGATTTATATGTTTGTGCGCTACGAAGGCCCCTGCAGCGATATTCCAAAACTGAATAAATAATAAAAAAGCCGGGCATTTACCCGGCTTTTACTTTAATACGCTAACAGAAGCAACGCAAACTATAGTTTATAGTCCTGCAACTATAGTTATCGCATCAGGAATCTGAAGTTATCGAGGTTGCGCAATGCTGTAGCGGTACCCTGCACCACCGAATGAAGCGGCGTTTCTACAACGTGTATCGGCAACCTGGTGCGTTTGGCCAGGCGACGGTCCAGGCCACGTAGCAAGGCGCCACCACCGGTTAAGTAAATACCCGACTGGTGAATATCCGAAGACAGTTCCGGTGGTGTAAGTTCCAGGGTCATCAGGATCGCATCCTCAATTTTGGTCAGCGATTTATCCAGGCAGGCGGCAATGTCCTTGTAGTTCACTTTTACCTGTTTAGGCAGCCCGTTCATCAGGTTGCGGCCTTTCACTGCATAGTCTTCCGGCGGATCGGCCAGTTCATCTATCGCTGCGCCAACTTCCAATTTAATTTTTTCTGCAGTACGCGCACCAATCAGCATGCTGTGCTCTTTACGGATGTACTGTATAATATCCTCATCAAAGTTATTACCTGCCACACGTACCGACTGCGAACAAACGATACCGCTCAGAGCGATAACCGCAATTTCAGTCGTGCCACCACCAATATCAATGATCATGTGCCCGGTTGGTTCCTGTACGTCCAGGCCAATGCCAATGGCTGCTGCAACAGGCTCATGTATCAGGTACACTTCTTTTGCACCGGCAATTACTGTAGAGTCACGTATGGCTCTTTTCTCTACTTCGGTTATGCCGGCAGGCACGCAAACTACCATCCGGTATGAAGGTGACAGACTGAACCGGCCCTTTTTGGCTAGTTTCAGCATGCTTTTGATCATGTGCTCTGCCGCATGGAAATCAGCGATCACGCCATTTTTCAGTGGCTTCACGATCCGGATATTCTCATGCTCTCTGCCGGACATACGCTCGGCTTCACGACCAATAGCTACTACTTCGCCGGTGGTATAGTTAAAAGCAATGATAGATGGCTCATCCACAATTACATTGTTTTCCTGCATCACCAGAAAATTGGCCGTCCCGATGTCTATCGCAATGTCTTGTGTAAGTAATTTTAAAAAACTCATGTGTTAGCGTATACTTTGGTGCTCCTGCCACAGCCGGGAGCCCTGTGTTTTTATTCCTGATGGTTTTGTAGTGGCTGCCTGTAATGCGGCAGGTGTTGGTGTTCTACCTGTAAAAGTTCAGTATGCAGCAGAATCTATAGTATGACAACATCTGCCGTGGCCGGAGTTCCGGCCCGCTGCTGAAAATCTTTAGGCGATGATAAAAAGTTAAGGCAGTAACCAATCAGCTCATCACTTAACGATACGTGATGAGAGGCTGCTACAAAACCTGTAAGCGGCTTTAGTGAAAAGAAAAATATGGAGTTGCGTGGTATCAAAAACAACCTTCGGGTTTACTTTTCAAAGTACGCGATTGCGGGGCTAAATTGCAACTTTAAGTGCCTGAACCAGGCTATAGTTGCCATGTTTTTAGTGAACGGCTCGCAACTATAAAATCCGGACTGGTACATAGTGAAAAAGCTATGCAACTGCTGCCGGCCGTCTAAGCCGAGGTTCCGGTGTTTGTGCCGGTGCGTATGGTATAGTTACCAGATGGCTTTGTTAGCTGAGGTCATTTATTTTTGCGGCAACTATAAAGTCGTTTTCAGATAAACCGTTGATAGCATGGGTATAAAGCGTAACGATTACTTTGCCCCACGAAATGTACAGGTCCGGGTGATGACCTTCTTCTTCAGCAATTTCAGCTACGCGGTTTGCAAAATCCATGGCAGCGCTAAAGTCCGGGAAAGTAAATTCGCGCCGGATCATTTTGCCGTCAACCACATCCCACTTGGTTTTTAACTGGCTTGTATAGTTTTCGATGTTAGCTCCTTCTATAGCCGGTATGCCGCCCTCGCAGGGCACACATTTTTTTTCTGCTAGCTCCATTTGTTAAAAATAAAGTCTGTTTTTGATGCCTGAGAAAGCCCCAGAGTATTAGGTACGTATAAGTTTCCGGTTTAATGTAAATTAGCCGGTTTATGAACTCAAAATTCTGTTAAATGCAAACTGCTGCGCTAAACTGCGTAAGCCTGACTACTGTATTCCAGAATGCTTACAGATTCAAACTATAGTTTTATGCTACATGAAAATACTGGTTGTAGAAGATGAACCCGGCATGCTGGACAATATGGTCCGGTCGCTTGAAGAAGAAAAATATGTAGTGGAAACTGCGGCAACGTATGAGGCCGCCACCGAAAAGATACACCTTTACAAGTACGACTGTATTTTGCTGGATATCGGGTTGCCGGACGGGAATGGCCTTACTTTGCTGGAAGAACTTAAAAAGCAGGATGCAACGCTGGGCGTAATTATAGTTTCGGCCAAAAACGCGGTAGACGATAAAGTGGCCGGCCTGAACCTGGGTGCTGATGATTATTTGCCCAAGCCTTTCCATATGGCAGAGCTGCATGCGCGGGTTAAATCGGTGCTTCGCCGCCGCAAATTTGAAGGTAACCGCCTGCTGGAGCTCAATAACCTGACCGTAGATCCCGACGAGCGCACCGTTTGCGTTAATGACGTGCAGCTGGCACTTAACCGGAAGGAATACGACATTCTGCTGTATTTTCTATCAAACCGGAACCGGCTGGTGAGCAAAACAGCCCTGGGAGAGCACGTTTGGGGCGACCAGATAGACGAAGCAGATAGCTTTGATTTCATTTACTCCCAGATCAAGAACCTGCGCAAAAAACTGAAAGAGCATGGTGCCCAACTCGAGATACAGGCCATTTATGGCATCGGGTACAAGGTACAGGCCACATGAAACTTCTGAATCACACTATTTCGTACCTGGCGGGCATCCTGTTCATACTGATCACAGGTTGGGCGGTATTGCTGTACTATAACCTGCTCGACGAGATTTACGACAGCCTGGATGACGGCCTCGCCAACTATAAACTGCTCATCATGCAACGGGCAGAACAGGATAGCACCATTCTGCAGCGCCATAATTTCGGGGAATTTAATTACGCCATTAAGCCTATTTCCGGGCCGCAAGTGTATACCTATACCGATGTATACGCCGATACGTTGATGTTTATGGAAAACGAGCAGGAGTTTGAGCCCGTGCGTATGCTTAAAACAGTATTCCGGAACGGCGATAACTTTTATGAGCTGCGCGTGATCAACACCATGGTAGAGACCGATGACCTGATCGCGGACCTACTGGTTTCTATAATTTGGTTATACCTGGGTTTGCTGGCAAGTATACTGGTGCTCAATAATTTCCTGCTCCGCAAAACCTGGCAGCCATTTTACAGGCTCATTCAGCAGCTTAAAATGTTCCGGCTCGAAAAACAGGAGCCCATCCGCTACGGAAAAACCAATGTGCAGGAATTCAGGGATCTGAACGAAGCGGTCGAAAAGCTGATCCGCAACAGCACCAATACCTACCTGAGTCAGAAACAGTTTATCGAGAACGCATCGCATGAACTGCAAACACCACTGGCTATCAGCCTGAACAAACTGGAGTTGCTGGTAGAGGAAAATAACCTGAACGAAGAGCAGCTGCGTTTGCTGTCCGGGGCGATCGGGAACCTGGAACGTATGGCCCGGCTGAATAAATCGTTGCTGCTGCTTTCTAAAATTGAGAACAGGCAGTTTATAACGGAAGAAGAGGTGGACATAAACCAGCTTCTGAAAACGCTGCTCGAAGATTTTGAAGAACAGGCTGCTTTTAAAGATGTGAGCGTAACCCTGAAAGAAGATGGTGAGTGTCGCGCACAGATGAACCCCGACCTGGCAACTGTACTTGTAACCAACCTGCTGAAAAATGCTATCGTGCATAACTACCAGGGCGGAGCAGTGCAGGTAACAGTGCAACCAGGAAAAGTTATAGTTGCCAATACCTCTAAAGAAGAAGCACTGGACGAAAAACTGCTGTTTTCCAGGTTTCAGCAGGGCAGTCAGGTAGATGGCGGCTCAGGTCTGGGCTTGCCTATAGTTAAGGCCATCGCAGATCTTTACAACTATGCGGTTGAATATAACTATACCGGTATGCAGCAGTTTAGTATTGTGTTTAGGGCGCCTGCTAAAAAAGGGGAATATTAATTATTTTATTGATTTTCTGTTATATTCCCAATTGTTTCCAGATTCGGGCTATAGTTTAGTGGTGAAATTAATTGTAGTACAAAAAACTGATTACACTATGAAGTTAATGACCATGTCTTTTCTTGCAGCCTCGTTCTTTTCGCTATCGACGCTGCCTTTCATCGATCAAGACCAGGATATTCCGCAAAGCGAAGTGCCATCTGTAGTACTGAATGCTTTGAGCAGTGCTTACCCGAATGCTGCCAGTGTGGAATGGGAAAAAGTGAAAGATATTTATGAAGCTGAATTCGATATCGACACAAAAGAATATACCGTGCAGCTGAGCGCAACCGGAACGATACTGCAAACCAAGCAGGACCTGGGCGACACTGAACTGCCGGAAGCTGTAAAATCTGCTATTGCAGCCAACTATAAGAACTATAAACTGGACGATGCAGACCTGCTGGAAAAAGATGGCAGACAATATTACCAGGTAGAGCTGGACGGCCGCCTGAAAGATAAAAAACTGGTGCTGGATGCAGCCGGCAAAGAGCAAAATAACGTTTCTTACTGGGATTAATAAAACATTGTATTAAGCCACATATAGTTAGTTTGTACCGGGCCCGGGCCTGGTGCAAATTATCTTATAACCCTAATCCTGAAACAACTATGAAAACAACAACATTAAAAGCACTCTCTCTTACAATTTTACTCGCCTCCGGATTAACCGCCTGTGAGGCTTACTCGTCTGAAAAAGCCAGTGCCGCTACTACAGAAACCGGTACAGATGTTTTGGCAAAAGCCGCCGCCCAATGGCAGCTGCCGGCCGAATTGCGCGAAGTATCCGGTATTGCCTTGCTGGATGACAACCTGATGGCCTGTGTGCAGGATGAAGAAGGTGCTATATTCCTGTATGACCTGCAGCAGCAAGCTATAAAAGAGAAAATTCCGTTTGCAGGCCCTGGCGACTATGAAGGCATTGTGGTTGATGGTAGTACTGCCTATATTCTGCGCAGCGATGGTGCTATTTTTGAAGTAAATGACTTCAGGAGCGGTAATCCTGTTGCTACCGAATATGCCTCTGCGCTTGCCGCTACCCAAAACACCGAAGGCCTTGCGTTAGATAAAGCCAACAACCGCCTGCTGATTGCCTGTAAAGGATATGATGAACAACTGGGCGATGTAAAAGGCATTTATGCATTTGCGCTGGATAGCAAAACCATGCAGACCTCTCCGGTTATTAAAGTGCCGCTTGCCCAGGAACAGTTACAAAATGTTAAAAGCAAAAACAGCAAGTACGATGTGTTGCAGCCTTCGTCTTTGGAAGTGCACCCGCAAACCGGTGAGCTGTACATGCTGGATGCCGTGAACAACAGGCTTTATACCTTAAATGAACAGGGAGAACTCCTGAAAATGGTTGAGCTGGATAAGAAGCTTTTCAGGCAGGCAGAGGGCATTACCTTTGGCAGCAACGGAGAAATGTACATCGCCAGCGAGGGCAGTAAAAAGGGTAGGGGCGTTATCATAAAATACTCTAAAGGCTTGTAGTTTATCCTGTCAGCACTGCTTAAACTATGGGTTTTTACAGATTTTTATTTTGCTGCATATTGTGCCTGGGCTGTACAACTATAGCCTGGCCACAACACGCAACAAATACTATAACAATTGCTTTCGGATCCTGCAACGACCAGTTTAAAGCACAGCCACTCTGGGATGATGTTATAGCTGCAAAGCCGGACCTGTGGGTTTGGCTGGGCGATAATATTTACGCCGATACCGACGACATGCAGCAGATGCAACGCTACTACCGGCACCAACTACAGCACCCTGGCTACAAACAACTACTGCAAACCTGCCCCGTAACCGGAACCTGGGACGACCACGACTATGCCGGCGATAATGCAGACAAGCATTTTCCGCACAAGAAAGTAAGCCAGCAGCTTTTCCTTGATTTTATGCATGTGCCAGATGATGCGCCTGTACGCAGCCAGGAAGGTATTTACCGAAGCTTTGATCTGGAAAAAGCTGGCCGTAAAGTTAAAATTCTGCTGTTAGACGACGTGTACCATCGTGACCCGCTGAGGGATGTGCTGGGCTTGTACCTGCCAAACAACAAAGGCGATGTGCTGGGCGAAGCGCAATGGCAATGGCTCGAAAGAGAATTAACGAACAGCGATGCCGATATTCACATCATTGCCAGCGGCCTGCAGGTGTTACCAACCAGCAGCAGCTTTACCAATTGGTCCGCTTTTCCGGTTGCACGGCGGCGGTTGCTTAACCTGATTCATCAAACCGATCCGGCTGTGCCGATCATTATTTCCGGCGACCGGCACGTAGGAGAGTTATCTAAAATGGAATTTCCGGATCGCCCGTACCCGCTCTATGAGATTACTTCCAGCGGCATGACGCACTACCGCGAAGCCAAAAGAGCGGGTAACAGGCACCGGATTGGTGAACAGGTAGGAGCACTTAATTTCGGTGTTCTGCAGATAAGCTGGACTAATAACTCCCCAACTATAACCATGCAGGTCAGAGGAGACAATGGCAAGCTATACCTGCAGCAAACTCATCATTATTACAGCGACTCAACCACACAACGGTAGGCAGAATCTTTTACTTAACTATAATCTTCCCCTTCATAACCGGGTGAAAACTGCAGTAATACGAGGCACTTTTTGTTGCCACCACTTTCCAGGACTGCCCGGAAGCCAGGGCGGGTGATTTCCATGACTTGCCGGTGGTTTCAGTCGCATCGTGTCTGAGTACATCTTTATTTACAAAAACTACTGTATCCCCTTTATTAACGGTTAGCTCTGCCGGGTTAAATTTCATCTGCTTTATTTCCACAACATGTGTTTGGGGTTTAGCTATGGGCGCAGTAGTAAAGTTAACCGGCAGGTAAAGGATGATACCGGCCAGGAATACAACTATGGGAAATATCGTTTTTGCAGTCCTCATTTACCACTGAATTGTTTCTGTACCATCTGGGCGTGTTCCAGGTGCGCGTTCAAGGCCGGAACTATACTTTGGAGCAGGGCTTTTAATTCTGCATTTTCCGATTCCGGAATCAGCAAACCTTCCACTGCCGAAATTACAGCTTTATGGTAGGCTACTTCATTGTCAATATATGCTTTGTCAAACGCTCTGCCGGATTTTGTACGCAGTGTTTTCATGGTTTTATCGGCATCGGAAAGTAACTGTTTGCTTACGGCATTGTCTTTTGGCGTAACGCCTAGTTTTGTGACAAGCGCAACAGCCTGGTCTATTACAGCTTTGTGGTCGCTGGCCATAGTTTCGGCAAATTTCAGTACATCGGCGTTTTTAGATTTCTCTTTTGCAAGCTTTGCATAATTAATGTCGATCTGGTTAGCGACTACAGCTACCGACGCCACTTCAGCATCTGATAAGGTGGGTTTTTCCTGCGCAAAAGCAGGCAGATGAAACATGCTGATGCAAAAAACGATACTTGCAGCCCAGCCGGTTAATGATTTGAATGTTTTCATAGTTTCAGTTTTTGAAGTGATTTTAGTAATTAGATGAAGTTATAGTTGATCGGTTACAACTTATTCGCTTTTTATAAAACAAGCCATTTAACTATAGAACATGCCCAGAATGCCACCATACACCAGATGACTCAGCAGCGTAACGAGCGGGGTTCCGGTTCCATAGTTTAGTGCCATAAATCCGGCCGGCTGAAGTTGCCGCGTAGGAGTAGGCCCCTGGTAAGGGCGTGCCATCCGGGGGTGAATAAAATTGAGCACCTGCAGCCCGACGGTTAAAACCGCCGCACCGTGCACCAGACCTATAATTGCTCCAAACCACCAGGTTGCCAGCCCTGTGTTCTCAAAAGTGACCCCATAGATCAGGGCGAAAAGCCAGCCCATCACCAGGTGAGCCATAAAACCAATCCAGGGGGCATTATTCCGGTTAGATGTAAAAACGGTGCCAAGCATAAAAGGCAGGTCGATGCGTGTGAGGCCCAGTGGCCTGGAAGCCGCCATCAGCGTGGTAAGCACCAGCGTAGCGGCAAAGCCCCACAATATCAGATCGGAGATGTTCATGCGTTTACAGTGGTTTGCTTGTAGACTTCATTTATAGCCAGTGCCGCACTGATGAGCCCGATGTGCGAGAAGCCCTGTGGGTAATTGCCCAGCAGCTCATGTGTGTGCGGATTTATCTCTTCAGACAATAGGCCGTTATAGCTGGCGTGCTGCAGGGTGGTTTCAAAAATATGCATAGCTTTTTCCAGTTCTCCAGCCCGGGCCAGGTTTTCGGCCAGCCAGAAATTACAGATCACAAAAGCGCCTTCATCCCCAGTAAGCCCGTCTGTTATGCTGCGGTAGCGGTAAAGCAGGTCGTTTTCGGATAAGCGTTCTATAATCAGGCGGGTTGTGCCAAGCATGCGCGGCGATGCAGCGTTGCAGTAACCGGACAGTGAAAGCGTAAGCAGGCTGGCATCTACCATGTCACCGCTTAGTTCGTGGGTGTATGAGTCGATGGTAGTGTTGTACCCCTGCTGTTCTATAGTTGCCTGTATGGCAGCTCTTACCTGCCTGTACTTTTCCAATGACACATCTTTCCAGCTATAGTTTTCTGCCAGTTTTATGAGCCGGTCCAGCCCGACCCAGGCCATTACCAAAGAGTGCGTATGCCGAACTATAGACGAGCGTATTTCCCAGATGCCGTTGTCGGGCTGGTGCCATAGTTTGCAGATAATGTTGCCGAGTCCCAGCGCAAATTTTTGGGTGGCTCTGTCCGGAGCCTCAAAAGGAGCATAGACATAAATAGCATCCAGTACTTCGCCGTACACATCCAGCTGAAACTGCTTGTCTGCGCCATTTCCTATCCGTACAGGTTTCGAATTTCGGTAGCCACGCAGCCAGTCCAGGGTTTTCTCTTTTAGCGTAGCATGGCCAAACACGGAATAAACCACCTGTAGTTTTGGCTGCGTAAGCCGGGTGGCGTGCAGAATCCAGTTCAGGTAAGCATTTGCCTCGTTTCTGAAACCGAGCTTTACCAGTGCCCTCACCGTAAAAGACGCATCTCGGAGCCAGCAGTACCGGTAATCCCAGTTTCGTCCGCCGCCTTCCGATTCTGGAAGCGATGTGGTTGGTGCCGCAACTATAGCCCCGGATGGCGCATGTGAGAGCAGTTTCAGGGTGAGGGCGCTCCGTTTTATCTGTTCCAGGTAAAGCCCGCTATAGTTACAATCCGCAATCCAGTGTTGCCAGAACGTTACCGTTTGCCGCATCCGGTACCAGCCCGTTTGTTTTAGCTCTGGTATTATGGCCGGGCTCTGGCTGGAATATGCTAACGCGAAAAGTACGCGCTTTCCGGCATGTACGGTAAAAGTAGCAGTAACCCTGGTTTCGTTAACCATAAGCTGTTCCGGGGGCAGGGTGGTGTGCAGGCTGTAGATATTTTCCTTCCAGGTGCACTGTATGCCCAGCTGCCTATAGTTCTTAAGTTTTGGAGGCAGCTTGCCATAATAGAGGCGGGGAACATACTCAAGTTGCATGGTAACTGAACCGGAAACCCCTTCCACACAGCGCAGAATTTCATGATCAGGTTGCAGCGCTATGGTTTTCTGCTCTTCTGTTTGCGCGGTAAATGCATCCAGTAATTTTACGGTTCCCTGCTCAGTCTCGAACACGATCTCTGAAACATTTGTGTCGGGCAGGTAGCGTTGCTCTGAACTATAGTTTCCGATAGGTCGGATGGTAAAATGCCCGCCTTTCTCCTCGTCAAGCAAGGCGGCAAACAGTGCGGGAGAATCAAATTCAGGCAGGCAACACCAGTCTATTGAGCCGCTTTTGCATACAAGGGCGGCGGCCCGCGAATTACCGATCAATGTATAATTCCTGAGTATCATATCCGGAAGTAGTCTGTGCTATAGTTGCCAGCAACTATCCTGTTAGATGCAGAGCAGGTTATTAGCGTTACAAATCCGGAACTATAGTTAGCCGCGCACGCTTCTATTGTATGTAGCTTTGTCGGTGCCCGATTTATAGTTCAGTAAAAAATCTGCTATTCCTTGCCTCTCTGTTATGTACTGCTATGGCTTAGATTTTCGGGCTGCCTTATGCTAACGCAGGTTAAATGCATGAACTATAGTTAAGCAGGCCGCAATAACCGGGGCGCTTTACTGCGTTATAATAAATCCGCCAAATTTGGTATCTTTGTTTACATGGCATCTTTCCATAAATATCTTTTTGTTTTACTGGCTACTGTGCTTCCGTTTGTTTGCGCAGTAGATAGATGTGCTATTCCAGTTCCGGTACATGAGAAAACAAGCAGCTTTGAGCCAAACCGGAACAGCTATGCGAAGAACAACCTAACCAAGTTTGTAACCCAGGATGCAGAGGCCGGCCTGAACAGCCTCACACCTTCAACATACGGGCAGTATAGAGAGCGAGCCGACCTTTTTGTCATTAGCTTTTTTACGCTGGAAGTCCGGCTGCAACATGCGGTTTCGCACTACATTTTATTTTCTAAAAATATTGCGCTCAGCTTAACCAGCCGCGATATTATCTTTCCTTTCCAGTATTTCTGGTAAACAATCTTCCTGTTTAAATAAGGGCAAAACATACTGCTCATCCTTTATTATCCTGGTAACCCGGCAACACGACCGGGCTGCCTTGCATTGCTTTATATTTAAATTAAACGAAGATGAAATCACAGGAAATCCTGATTGCTATAGTTGCCCTTTGCCTGGTAACTATCCCTTTTATTATTGTAAGACTACGCAACAAGCGGAAATCGAATCATATCTTAAACAGCCTTTCAGAAATTGACGGGCAGCAATTAAACATCAGCCAGTACGACCACTGGAACCAACGTTTTGCCATTGGCATCGACACTACCCAAAATAAACTGGCCTACCTGAAGCAACAGGAAAACGGGGACAGAAAAGTGGTTGTTGACCTGAACCAGGTGGAGAAAAGCACCTTATCGAGCCTGTATAATGACACGAATAATAACCGGATTTTTGAACACATCGCAATAGAACTGGCTTTTAAAGGCGCGAAAAGCCCCGCACAGATGCTGGAGTTCTATAGTTCAAGAGAGAGTTTTACGCTGGACCTGGAGCTTGTGCTTGCACAAAAATGGGTAGATATTATTAACGCACATGCAGTCGGAAATTTAAAGGGCCAGTCAGTTGCCGAACCGACGAAGGTTTAAATTAACTGCCACTACTACTACAAGGTTATGTATGTATAAAGAACGGGATTATGTCCCGTTTTTTTGTTTTCAGGGTATGCCGAAAAAAATAAAGGCTCCCAGGGTAAGGAGCCTTTACGGTTATCTATAACTAAAGGGTAGAAAAGAGGCTTAGTGTACTTTGCAGAAGGCGTAAGGGTGAAAGTTAGCTGCTGACCTTTCTGCTTTCAGCAGGTTTTTCCATTATGAAATAATACTCTTTATACGTTTAATCTGCAATGCGTTATATCTATATATTAGGTTTTTATAGCATTCTGTAAAGAATATGTTTGGATGCATCAAGTTTCTTTCTTAAAAGGCCAACTATAGCCACCAGCCATAAACTATTTGACTCTTTAAAGTGTCTTTATCTAGTTAGCTTAAAGGTATTTACAACACTTATGATATTATTAGAAAACAGCTTATTTAAACTTCATTATAACCCGGTTACTGATATTCTGGAAGCAACCTACCCTGATTTTTATGATTTCCTTTTCACGGAAATTAAGGACCATATGGATAAAATGGTAGAGATTATCCATAACTATGATATTAAGCGTGTACTGCTTAACCTGACCAGTTCCATTCTATCCGTTAACCACGAGCAGAACCTCGCATTATCTTCCCAGTTACTGCTAGGAATAGAGAAAACAAGAGTTGAAAAGCTGGCACGACTCGAAGCTGAGAATGATGCCGGAGAAACAAGCATGTACTATAGTATAGAACACCTGCTGCGAACTGAGAATCCACCGTTCCAGGTTAAGGTTTTCAGCACCCGGGACGAAGCCCTGAACTGGCTCAAAGATTAAATGCAGGCTGGTGCTGAGGCGCCAGGTTAAAGCATAAAGTGCAGCAGCTATAGTTGGTTGGCTGCTGCCTCTGGTGCCCCATTTATGCGGGCTTTTTTTGTGCCTGTTAAGTTGCGGTACGAGATGGCCAGTACCAAAAGTACCAACAGCGCTACCCCAGGCCAGGCCACCGTTATTATCTGCTGACTTTCAGCTAACCCTGAATCCAGTTGCTTTAGAATAATGCCATAAAGTGCCCATATGCCTACCAGTCCCACAAACGGATTGCTCCGGACGAGCACCACATAGCCTACGATAAGCGTAGCAACAATTACCATAATTACGGCCCAGGTACCATCTGTAAGGCCAAACCCATCCCAGTTAAGCCCCACTAACACAGCACTGATATTGGCCACAGTGGCAATAATGATCCAGCCAAAATATAAGCTAAGAGGAACATACGTCAGCCAGCGCGATGCAGGAGGCCGGGTAGCATCATAAATTTGTAACCGAAGCTGCATAGCAAGTAACGTAGCCAGCTGAATCAGCATCAGTACAACCGAGAGTATCAGCCCCTCATAAACCCAGGCAAGGGTCCAGGCTGCAGTGGCCAGGTTATTAATGATAAAAAGGTAACCCAGTTGCAGCAGGTCTGTGTTAGCCTGGTGATGTGGCGTTGCTTTAAAGGCTTTTACCAGGTGGTAAATACAAAAGACAAGTAAGGCAATATAAATCAGTCCCCAGATCGAAAAAGTGACTCCCGCAGGTGTAAAGAGCGCCGGATACTTAGCAGAAACACTGCCAATGGTCTGGTTATTAAACAACTTTAGTTGCGTGAGCTGAGACAGTGTTAAATGCAACAGAAAGGAGATGGCATTCAGGATGGCAAGCGTTTTAATATTTCTCATAGTTACAAAGTGCAGTGGTTTATAGTACGCAACTATAGTTTAACTGGTAATAACTAAGAACTTGATTTTATGTTGGAAAAACGCAGGGTTTTGTAACTATACACTATTGCATAATAAAAAAGGCCTGTACCCGAAAGCACAAGCCTTTTATTACATCTGTTATACCAATCCATTAATTACCGCCAGTTGGGCGATCAGTTTGGGTACCAGTTCCAGTGCCGGTTTTATTCCGGTTGGTGTTATTGTTTTGGTTATTATTCTGATTATTATTTAGTTGATTATTATTGTTATTGTTCAGGTTGCTGTTCGTGCCCCCTGGGTTCATTTTGTTCATGTCAGTATTGCGGTTCATGTCAGTATTGTTGAACTGCATGCTATTGTACTTATTGCGGTTTTGCTCATACTGGCGATACTGTTGTGGCGTAAGCACCGCTTTTAGTTCACTTTCAGTGGTCTTGTCTATAGTTGCTCTGTCGGTAGTTGTTTTAGGCTGTGTGCCTATACCTGTAACATCTGTATCCCGGGCACTTGTGCTGCTTTTGTTTGTGTTGGTTTTCGTATTATTCCGTGCTGTTTCGGTAGTATTACCAGTCGTTTCGTTTGTACGGCCCCCCATCCGTTGTGTCGCGCTTAAAGATGTGCCTTGTTCCAGTTCGCCTATCTGTCTATTTCGCTCATAGTATATTTTGGTTACTTTGGCAGCGGTTTTGTCATCTAGTTTCAGATCTCGCGCTATCTGGTCTGATATCATCTGGGCGTGTTGCTGATAGGATGCGTCTCTGGTAGCATCATCCATGGTAGTGCCGGTAGTGCCTGTAGTTGTGCTTGCCGAACCAGCCATTTCTGCTGTTTCAGACTTCTTAAATTCACCAGACATGCCGGTGTCTGTTGTTTCTGTTGTGTTAGTGTCAGAAACTTCTGCTGTTGTACCTCTATTTTTATCTGATGAACAGGCTGATAACATAATTGCACTCACAAGCCCGATCGAATACATTACCTTCTTCATAGTTAAACCATTTAAGTTAAACGTATTATTTTGCTGACTAAAATAGTATTAAACTAATTCAGGTCATGCTGTATGTTTACGGCGGTGAACCAGAGTGGTTCACAAAAGAGTACATTATTTAGTGAAGGGGTTTAAACCTAATATGTTGATTTAAACAGATTTTAATATTTTAATACTGTAATTTCTGACCGGTGTATTCAGATTGTGATGCTATTCAGAGGCTTGTGATTAAACATGTGAAATATAAAAATATTTAGGTGTGGGTTGCCTGCGAGGCTTGTTGCCAATACCTGATTTTTAAGTAAATAAGCTGCTGACTATAGTTTATAAGATACAGGAACACTGTAATATTGGCCCATTTAAAACAAAGCCTTTAACCAGCAGGTTAATACATCTGTAATTAAAGTGAACTATTAATATAACTCCAGAAGTAAACCCAATAACAACATGGATAAAAGAAGATTAGGAAATACAGAACTATACACGGCACCCATCGTTTTTGGCGGCAACGTTTTAGGCTGGACCCTGAACGAAAAGGAGTCTTTTGCAATACTGGATGAGTTTGTAGAACTGGGCTTTAATACCATTGATACGGCAAATGCCTATTCGACCTGGGTTCCCGGAAACAGCGGCGGTGAGTCCGAAACGATCATCGGGAAGTGGATGAAGGCGCGCGGACATAAAGACAATATTACCGTGATCACGAAAGTGGGCTCTGATATGGGGCAGGGGCACAAAGATATTTCGGCAAAGCATATTCTGGAAGCAGCTGAAGATTCGCTGAGAAGGCTGCAGACAGAGCAGATAGACCTGTACCTAACCCATTGGGATGATGACGTGACACCTATTGAAGAAACCCTGGGCGCTTATCAAAAGCTGATTGATGCGGGTAAGGTGCGCTACATTGGGGCTTCCAACTTATCGCCCGAGCGTTTGCAGGCGTCGCTGGATGCCAGCCGCCAGAAGGGCCTGCCGCGCTACGAAGTGTTTCAGCCGGAATACAACCTGTATGCCCGCAAAGGATTTGAGCAGGGAGTAGGACCGATCTGTAAAACTGAAGGGCTTGGCGTGATTACATACTACTCTTTGGCAAGCGGCTTTTTAAGCGGCAAGTACAGAAGCAAAGCAGACCTGAGCAAAAGTGTACGTGGTGGCGGGGTAGAGAAATACCTTGACGAAAGAGGCCTGCGTATTCTGGATGCATTGGATAAGCAGGCTGATAAATACCAGATTTCGCAGGCTGGTGTAGCGCTTGCCTGGCTCGTGAATAATCCGGCCGTAACAGCACCTATTGCCAGCGCTACCAAAAGCAGCCACCTGAAAGCCTTCTCTGAAGCAGTGCAGGTAAAACTTAGCCAGGACGATATGGAACTGCTGACAACAGCTTCGGCTTACTAAAGCAACTATAGCTTCACTTTTCCCGGGTGCAGGATGTAGATTTCGTAAGTAACATTTGTACTGTTATTCTCTTTGGTCTAACTATAGTTTGATTGAGGATGACCAGGTTTTAAGTTGTGACCTGCGAAGTCTACGTCCTGCACTTAGGCAGGGGAAGAGGCCCTGCAATAAGGAAGTCCTGTGACTAAGTCCGGAGACGAAAGATCCGTTTTTAAATCTATCTGCTACTTTTATAGTATAAAGTTTTAGGCCAGCACAAATGCTGTTTTGTGCTTTAGCCTGAGTCACTATAGAACTAAACTGCCTGCCATGCCGTCCATCATCCTACACCCTAAACTGGCGCCCTTCGAGGCAAACCTTACAGGCAAGATACCGCATGCCATGGAGGCAGACTTTAAACGCGCATTCCAAACCTTGCTGAGCCACATGACTACGAACTATAGTTTAGAGCATGTGAAGAACAAGTTGCACAGCTTTCTCGAGTGTGTTTATTATGATAAGTATTCTATAGATGGTCGAGATGGTAATTGCCTGACAATTCAGGCCGGAAAGGATGCTGAAAGCAATACTGCAGTGCTGTTGAAAGTTGCAGAACCAACAAACTATAGTTTAACTCCTGAACCAAACATCCAAAACTGTAAGGCGCTACACGAGCTTGTTTTGGCGTTTTTAGCGGAGCGGTCTGTCAGTGAAATTCACCTGAAGAAACTGATCATTACCACTGGTCACGAGTGGTGTGTGTTTGATGCTCTTGACTTTGAACGTTTAATTTTAAGCAACAAACAACTATTACTGGATTTTAAAAACCGGAAAACAGGTAGCTTGTCAAAGGAGAGTGACAGCTACTTCATTAACACATCCATAGCGCCTTACCTTAAGAGCCTACCTTCAGATGCCCTTCCTTTTATCTACATCAACCTGAAAGATTATTATCAGGCTATTCAGCAAGACAAAACAGCAGCTGATGATATTCTACTGATGGTATTCCACGTACTTTCGCCTGAATTTAATTTTTATAGTTTTACTGAGGAGGACAATTCCGGGGAATACAACAGCCCGGTTTGTTACGAGCACCTTAACGGCATGCGCGAAGGGTTTGAACTATAGTTTCTAAATATTCTATAGTTAAAGCAAACTATAGGTGTCATAAACATACCACCTAACCGGGCATTTGTATTAAGTTAAAAAATCGTAGCGCTTACTTCCTGATTGCTTCCTCAGAGTACACCAGCCACAGCGGTATATTAATATCTGAATTATACACTTCGGTTGAAACACTTCCCAGGCCTAATGCGGGAAACGCATTGTTGCCTCTCAGGCCAAGTATAAGCAGGTCGTGGTGGCCTTTTTCCAACTGCATGCCAATGCGCTCTGCTATAGTTTTGTTAGCCGCACGGACCAGGGTATAAGGTACATCGGCTATTTCCGGATGCCGCTTTCGCAGGTCGGTAAATTTCCCGTTTACTACTTCCACCGCTTTATTTACAGCCTCTTCTTCTGAAATGAGTGGGAAAAATTGCGAGGGCAACCGGTATACATGCATAATTTCCAGCTGCAATCCCAACAAGTCCGATAACGCTTTGCCAAGCCGGAGTGCATATACCGAAGTATCTGAAAAGTCGATAGGCACAAGTACTTTCCGGACGTTGAAGCTGACCGTTTCAGGACATACAAGCACGCTGCAGGGTAGTATGCGAAGAAGTTTGGTTCCTTGTGCGCCGGAGCGTTTACGACCAACTGTTTTACCTAATAACGCCAGCTTGATACGATATCGCCTTACCAGGTCGGCCAGTATTACTTCGGTGTTAGGCTCCTGGCTTACCAGTATTTCGTAATCAGCTGCGTTGCAGAACTGCTCAGACACAATGTCTGCGATGTTGGCTTCTACCTCTTCGCTGAGGTCCAGGTCTCCTAGCATTTCCCTGAAGTCATCTGCCAGCTCATAGAGTTTGATATTATGCACAAAGTACACCTTCCGGACCTGAAGTCGCTCGCAGACGGACCGGGAAAAGGCAATGAGTTTCTCATCGAGGTCGCTCAGGTCGAGGCAAACCATCATGGCATCTATTGTAATCATAGCGTGTCAGTGTTAGGTAATTCAGGATTATCTTGACTGGCTCCGGTTGTTTTGGCACCTTGTTTCTGGGCGCGACGGGCCAGCATTTCGGCTACCAATTGCTGGTAAGCCTTGCGCTGCTGTGCTTTGCCAAGTTTAGCTTCTTCTTCAGCCTCTTCGTGCAGGCCCAGGAATAAACTATAGCACATCAGCAGGAGGATAATGGCAAAAGGTAAACCGGTAATGATAACTGCCGCTTGTAGTGCCTGCAAACCTCCGCCCAGCAACAGCACAGCTGCAATGGCCCCGCCACCAAGTGCCCAGAACAAACGGATCGCAACAGATGGATCACGTTTGCCTCCGGAAGTTAGGCTAACCACCACCAACGAGCCGGAGTCAGCGGAGGTAACGAAGAAGCAGGCCACCAGAATAATTCCAATTACATTAAGAACGATCGAAAATGGCATCTGCTCAAAGAACACAAACAAAGCTGTAGACATATCCGATGCCACGGCGTTCGCAATAGTAGGGTCGCCAGCCAGTGTTGCGCGCAGGGCAGTACTGCCGAAAGCCGTCATCCACAGGAAGCACAACAGGGAAGGAGCGATGAGTACACCCAGTATAAATTCTTTTATCGTTCTTCCTTTGGATACTCTCGCAATAAAGATACCTACAAATGGAGCCCATGAGATCCACCAGGCCCAGTAAAAAACGGTCCAGGAGCCTTGCCAGTTCCGGGTACTATAAGCTTCGTTCCAGAAAGAAAGTTGCAGGAAATTGCCGATGTAAGAGCCGGTGTTCTGCACATAGGAGCCAAGGATAAATACGGTCGGGCCCAGCACCATCACAGCGAGAAGTATAAACAGGGCAATGCGGATGTTCCATTCACTCAAAATACGCACGCCCCTTTCTACGCCGCTTATAACAGAAATAGTCGCAATGCCCGTAATCACAATGATAAGTATGATCTGGGTAGTGATATTATTTACAATGGCAGGAAACACATGGTTCAGACCTGCTGCTACCTGTTGTACTCCCAGGCCCAGCGAGGTTGCTAGCCCAAAAAGCGTTGCGATTACGGCCAGGATGTCGATCACATGCCCGGCAATACCATGAATGCGCTCTCCCAGGAAAGGATAAAAGGCTGATCGTACCGTTAGAGGCAGCTGCTGGTTGTAGGTAAAGTATGCCAGCGCCAGGGCCATCAAGCCATAAATTGCCCATGCATGCAGACCCCAATGCAGAAAAGTGAAGTTCATGGCTTGGCGGGCTGCAGCTGGCGTGCCGGGCTCTCCGAGTGGAGGTGTCTGGAAGTGATTTATGGGCTCAGCGATACTCCAGAACAGCAAGCCAATGCCCATACCTGTACTGAACAACATGGCAAACCAGGCCGGAGTGCTGAACTCAGGCTTAGCGTCCCGGCCTCCCAATCTTATCTTACCATACTTACTGAAGGCCATATAAAGGCAATAAGCCACGAAGATGTTTACACTGAGTATGAACAGCCAACCCATGTTAGCAGTAATAGCGGCCTGGGAACTGCTAAAAAACTCTTCCGCACCCTTCCTGAAAATAAGCACCAGGGAAATACTTACTACCACAATCACGATGGAAGACCAGAACACGGGGCCATTTACATCTAATCCGAGCGATTTTTTTGTAGTACTACCTGTTTTGCTCATACATGCTTTATTTGAAGGTTAGAAGAGTACCTCATGGCTTAGCTGCTAATCATATCTTGTTATAACTACTCTTTTAAGCAAGGGCATGTTTTCAATAAGCATAAATGAATAAATTCAGTTTTACACTAGCAGCCCTCTAATGTTCGAAAACAAGCTTAGCGATCTGTTTACCTCAACTATAGTTTAATATTCAATCTTTTGTATATTTAGCTATCCCAACTAATCCTTTTATAATGAGATTGAAAAAACTCTTTCACCTGACAGCCTTTGGTGCGCTGCTGCTAGTGCCCGAGATGGGTATGGCCCAGGGTACACGCCTGCTGCGGCAACCCACCTTAAGCGAAAAACATGTTGCATTTGTTTATGCCAACGACCTCTGGATAGCAGACCGCAAAGCCGGAGCTACCGACCTGGGGCAGGCGCGTCGCCTGACTTCTAATGAAGGGGCCGAAACCAACCCGCACTTCTCTCCGGATGGCAAATGGATCGCGTTTACGGCACAGTATGACGGGAATACCGACGTTTACCTCATACCAACGGAAGGCGGGCAACCGCAGCGGCTTACCTGGCACCCTTACAGCGATGAGGTAACAGGCTGGGCTCCTGATGGACAGTCTGTGATCTTTGTCTCTTCCAGAGAAGGTTTCCCTACGGCTAACTCTAAGTTTTATAAGGTATCTGTAAAAGGCGGTATGCCGGAGGCGCTCAAAATACCACAGGCAAGTAAAGGCAGTCTCTCGCCAGACGGAAACTACATGGCCTATCAGCCGATCAACTTCTGGGATGCAGAGTGGCGAAACTACCGCGGCGGACAGGCACAGCCCATCTGGATTGTGGACATGAAAGATTACTCTTTGAAACTTACACCACAGGCAAACCAGGAGCGGCACACAGATCCGGTATGGCTCGACGGTATAGTTTACTTTATCTCTGAGCGTGATTTTACCAGCAACATCTGGTCTTATAACCCGAAGAACAACGAAGTAAAACAGCATACTTTTCATAAGCAGTTTGATGTAAAAAGTGTTGATGCTGCAGCCGGTATGCTGGTATATGAGCAGGGCGGATACCTGCACCTGCTTAACCCCAAAACAAACGACACAAAACAGCTGACTATAGAAGTGAAAGGTGATTTCCATTGGGCGCGTGAACGCTGGATGGACGTTCCTGCAAATCGTCTTTCCAATGCATCGCTGAGCCCGACCGGGAAAAGAGCTGTGTTTGAGCACCGTGGCGAAATATTTACTGTACCGAAAGAAGCCGGAGACTGGCGAAACATTACCCGCTCTACCGGTGCCGCAGACCGCTACCCGGCCTGGTCACCTGACGGTAAAAAGATTGCCTGGTTCTCTGATGCCAGCGGCGAATACAAGCTCATGATCGGTGATCAGGATGGCCTGACTAAACCCCGCGCGATAGATATCCCGAATCCGACTTTCTTTTTCAGACCGGAGTGGTCGCCGAACAGCCGCTACATTGCCTTTACCGATACAGACTATAATCTGTGGTATGTGGAGGTAAGCAGTGGCAAGATCAGGAAAGCTGATACGGAAGGCTACGCGCATCCTAACCGCACCATGACGCCGGTTTGGTCGCCGGACAGTAAGTGGATTGCCTATACCCGTTTGCTGGAAAATCAGTTTAAAGCTGTGAAGGTGCACAACGTGGAAACAAACCAGACCCTGCAACTCACCGATAGAATGGCAGATGCTATTTCACCGGTTTGGGATGAGAGCGGCAAATACCTGTACTTCCTTGCCAGCACAAACTTTGGCCTGAACACAGGATGGCTGGACATGAGCAGCTACGACAGACCGGTTACAAGAAGTCTGTACATGATGGTACTGGCAAAAGATACGCCTTCTCCTTTATTGCCGCGCAGCGACGAAGAAAGTGCCACGGAGCAGAAAGAGGAGCAGGTAGGCAAAGCACAGCAGAAAAAGCCGGCAACCAAAAAGAATGACAACAAGAAGCAGGCCGATGAAAAGGTAGAGAAACCTGCCGTACAGGTGCGCATCGATATGGATGGCCTGGACCAGCGCATTATCCCGATTGATGTGCCTGCCCGTAACTATACGGCCCTGCTTACCGGCCCCGAAGGGCACGTGTTTTACCTGGAAAGCATACCAAATGCATCCGGAGAAACGCTGCATAAATACAGCCTGAAAGACCAGAAACCGACCGAATTTATAACGCAGGTAAACGAAGCCACTGTTTCTTTCGACCGCAAAAACATGCTTTACCGTAGCGGCAGTAACTGGCATATAGTTGGCACTACCGGTGCTGCGCCAAAAGCGGGAGATGGCAGGCTGAAATTAACGGACCTGAAGGTGAAAGTTGAGCCGATGGCTGAATGGAAACAGATCTTTAAGGAAGGCTGGCGCTATCAGCGTGATTTCCTGTATGTGAACAACGTGCACGGTGCACCATGGGATAAAATTTACCAGTGGTACAGCCCGTGGGTAGATCATGTGCGTCACCGTTCAGAACTGCATTACATCATCGATATCCTGGGTGGCGAAGTATCTGTAGGGCATTCCTACACTTCTGGTGGTGATTTCCCGGATATTACTACAGTGCCAATTGGCCTTTTAGGTGCTGACTATGAAGAGCATAATGGCTATTACCGTATCAGCCGCATTTACGATGGCGAAGCCTGGAACCCGGATTTACGTGCACCGCTGCGAGCGCCAGGGCTTAATGTAAAGCAGGGAGACTATATCCTGGCAGTGAACGGAGTAGACGTAAAGGCTCCGGAAAACATCTACAAGTACTTTGAGGCCACGGCAGGTAAGCAAACTGTGTTGCGCATCAACAGCAAGCCAACTATGGAAGGCTCTCGCCTGGTTACAGTGGTGCCAACAAATAATGAAAGCGGCCTGCGCAGAATAGCCTGGGTAGAAGGCAACCGCCGCAAGGTAGATCAGCTCTCGGGTGGCAAATTGGCTTATGTATATGTGCCGAACACCAGCCAGCAGGGCTATACCTCTTTTAACCGCTACTACTTTGGGCAGCAGGATAAAAAAGGTGCCGTAATTGATGAGCGCAACAACGGAGGCGGATCTGCAGCAGATTATATGGTAGACATCATGAACCGCGATCTGCACGGTTACTTCAACAGCAAAGTAGGCGACCACCGTCCATTCACTACACCTATGTCCGGTATCTGGGGGCCTAAAGTGATGATCATAAACGAAATGGCCGGCTCGGGTGGCGACTTACTGCCATACCTGTTCCGCAAAATGGAGATCGGGCCGCTGGTAGGCACCAGAACCTGGGGCGGACTGGTAGGGACCTGGGACACACCAGCGTTCATTGATGGCGGCCGTATGGTAGCTCCACGCGGCGGCTTTGTGGATGCACAGGGCGAATGGGCTGTAGAAGGAGATGGCGTAGCGCCTGACATCGAGGTAATGAACAAGCCTGCCGATGTAATTGCAGGGCGCGACCCGCAGCTGGAACGTGCCGTAGAGGAAGCCCTGAATCTGCTGAAGACAAATGAGGTGCAACTGAAGCCAGAACCTGCTCCACCTGTGCGCTGGAAACGCCCGGATGGATGGGAAAAGGAAACTGAAAAAAGCACCAAAGTGCAGTAAAAAGCAAAAGAGACCGGATTTATTCGGTCTCTTTTTTATTAACTTCTTCAGCAAACTATAAACTATAGCTTACTCACCAGTTTATTACTCTTCGGTTAGCCAATCATAAGCTTCCTGCCAGGAAGGGAACATACGCACGGCAATGGGGATAGGTACAGCTGCTTTTATTTCTTCGTACATGGTCTGTATTTTATTTTCTCGTTTGGGATCATCAGTTCCTACGCGGGCTACTCGCTGCAACGAAGTCTGTAATAAACCAACCGTAAGTTGGGCCACCGTAAACTTATATTCACCAATCGCCAGGTCTAATGTGTTTCGCCTGAAATCGAGCAAGAGCCTCGAAATATTGTATTCCTTGATATAGGCAGCAATAGACCTGAACGCGCTGCGCACATCATCCGCATTATAATCCCGTTCTTCCTGCAACGATGTTACAAGCACGTCGTCGTCAGGGATGTAATCAAGTTGAATGATATGGTCGCTGTATAAGATCATTTGGGTAGAAGCAGATGAATGCAGTGCGCAAATTAATATTTTCTCTGATACGACAATGTAATTGATGCAGGCAGCGGAATGAGTTTTGTGATATTATAGTTTAAGCAATACAGCTATAGTTTAAAAAGGCGAAATTAGCGCCAGTTACTGGTTACAACTATAGTTGCTAAGAGCAGGAATACAAAACTTTTCAAAATACCGCTCTGTTACTTTTGCTAAGCCCCGTGATATGCATGTAAACGAAACTTTATTACAACTACAGGAACTGTCTTGTCAGTCGTATAAACAACCGCTGGTTTCGGAGTATTATAATATCTTTCTTCTGGAAGGCAGCGGAGCCATCAGTATCGATTTTGTAGAGTATACTTATAGTGGTAAAATTGCGCTCTTCACTTCGCCTTACCAGTACATAACTATAGCCAGTGATACAGACCTGCCTATCCGCCAGCTTGCCTTTCATGGCGATTTCTACTGCATCGAATATCACAAACAGGAAGTAGCCTGCAATGGCCTGCTTTTCAACAATATCTACAAACAGCCCTTTATACCGCTATTCGATAACGAATTAGATGCGATCTTCGACAAGATCAGAAGTGAGACCGCTTTAAATCAGCCTTATTCCGAGCCCATACTCAGAACGTACCTGCAATTGATTCTGGCCATCGGCAGTCGTATAAAAAGGCAGCAACAGGATCTGGTTACTACGCTGCCACCACAGCCAATCGAACAATTCCGGGAGCTGTTGGAACTACATTTTATTACCCACCGCAGCGCCGACTTTTATGCTGCTGAACTAGCAATGGCCCCGGGTACCTTTGCAAAAAAGTGTAAAAAGTATTTTGGTAAATCGCCCTTGCAATTGCTGCAGGAGCGGGTGGTGCTGGAAGCCAAAAAGCAATTACACCTTACACACAAAAGTGTAAAAGAGGTAGCTGCTGTACTTAATTTTTCCGATGAACACTACTTCAGCCGTTTCTTTAAAAAGCATACCGGCGTATCGCCAACTGTTTTCCGCGAGAAGGTTGGCATCTCTATCGTGGCTGATTTGTCCATGAGATAGCCGGATCTGTCCATGTTGCGGGGCTTAAGCAGACCGTAGTTTTGTAACTATGAAAGATACATTCCAAAACCTGCTTCACACCTTAGCAGAATCTCTGCGTTACTTCATTCATCTTATCCGGATTTCAATTTTTATAGTGATGGCCTGGATCGGCGGTCTGAAGGCGTTTCAGTACGAGGCAGATGGCATTGTGCCGTTTGTGGCGAACAGTCCGTTCATGAGTTTCTTCTATACCAAAGAGGCTCCTGAATATGCCCAGTATAAGAACAAGGAAGGGGAGGTAGTGCCCAAAAACATAGCCTGGCACCAGGAGAATGGCACTTACATTTTCTCGTATGCATTGGGTGCCGTTATTATCATCATTGGCATTTTAACGTTGCTGGGTATCTTTAATGCCAGCATCGGATTGTTTGGCGGTTTGCTAACCTTCGGAATGTCGCTGGTTACGTTGTCATTCCTGATCACAACGCCAGAGGTATATGTGCCCAATCTGGGTGGTCCTGACTATGGATTTCCTTATTTGTCGGGTGCAGGTAGGCTGGTGCTGAAAGATGTGATTATGCTGGCTGCAGGACTTATAGTTGCTTCAGATTCGGCTACAAGGTTGCTAAAGGAAAAACGTGCTTAACTTAATTGTTTGCTAACAGTTTCCGCAATACGTACTATTGTATTCCAGTTTCTGGTCGTCATGTTTTTCCCGTAGAGCTGCTCTAGTGCATCCATGCCTTTTGGTGTTTTCGTTACAGAAAGATCCAGCACAGTACAGATCATTTTATTGCATACATGCAGTATCCGGAAAGAACCGTCAATTGAAGTCCATGGAAGATCCAGTTTCACTTCTGGGGCATCTTTCAGGAAAGAAACATAAAGCCGGGTATCGTTGGTTATAATAATGTCTTTGAAAGGTTCCAGGTCGATCAATTCCAGGATCGCTTCATGCGTTCGGATTAAGACAGGCACCGGAAAACCGAAGACTTGTTGCAGATGAGAGCCAATCTGTTCTTCCAATTCGTATTCATTGCCTGTAGCAGCATCGAAGATGACGTTACCTGAATTTAGAAGTGTGGTGATATTTGCAAAGCCAAGTGCAGTCATTTCTTTCTTCAGGTCGGCCATTGGAAGTTTATGCTTGCCGCCTACATTTATGCCGCGTAGCAGGGCAACATATCTGGTTCTACTACTCATCTTTATTGGAATTAGATTTCACAAGTATAGGCAGGAATTATGATGTTGCAATGCCACTGAACTATAAACTATAGCTGAGTTTCAGCCCTTGTGTTTTCCGCGTATCTATAGTTGTTATGCATCTTTAGAAGGGTACTCTAAACTATAGCTTTTATAGTTCTTGAAGTCATTTCTATACAAACTATAGTTGCTCATGTTCCTGCACATAGTCAGTTCCTGAGCAACTATAGTTTGTGTTATAGTTTACAATGCCTGTTGTCTTATAGCCTCCACTTCAGTTATAGTTTTAGGTAGTGGCTCACCTAATATTCGGCTGCCGGACTCAGTTATTACCAGATCATCCTCAATGCGGATGCCACCAAAATCACGATAAGTGTCCAGCATTTCAAAATTGATGAATTGCTGCGCTACTTTGTCGTTGCGGCGCATGTCGATCAACTCCGGAATAATGTAGATGCCCGGCTCCACCGTCAGCACAAAGCCCGGTTCTAGTGCTCGGCCCAGGCGCAGCGACTTCAGCCCAAATTCGGTGCTCTTACGCAGTTCCGGAGTATAACCCACGTATTGCTCGCCCAGGTTTTCCATATCGTGCACGTCCATGCCCATCATGTGGCCCAGGCCGCACTGGAAAAACATGGTATGCGCGCCGGCCTGCACAGCTTCATCAGTATCCCCGTGCATCAGTCCTACTTGTTTCAGTCCGTCTGTTAGTTTGCGGCAGGCCAGCAGATGCACATCTTTATACAACATACCTGGCTTCAGGGCAGCCATGGCCGCTTCGTGTGTATCCAATACTACCTGGTATAATTCGCGCTGGCGCTCCGTAAATGTTGGCCCAACTGGGAACGTACGGGTCATGTCGCCGGCGTAGCCTGCTGCCGTTTGGATACCAGCATCGAGCAGGAGCATATCGTTTGCCTTCAGGGTATTGCCGCGGTAGTGGTTATGCAGGATCTGACCCTGCGTGGTGCAAATTACCGGGAAGGAGAGGAGGTTGCCTGTTGCTTCCGCATAACGAATCGCTTCGGAGGCTACTTCATGTTCTTTCATGCCTTCACGGGCAAACTGCATTACGCTGCGGTGCATGCGCGAGGTAAACGTTACCGCCTTTTCAATCTCCTGTATTTCTGCTTCAGATTTAATAGAGCGTTGCGCAACTATAGTTTCTATCAGTGGTAAACTTGGTTCTAAAACAGTTTTTCCGGTCCAGGCCTGAAGTTTAAGTTGGTGCTCCGGTCGGTAAGGTGGCAGATAATGCAGGTTATTTGCTCCAGCCAGGTAGTCAGCTATTTTCCCGTTTGGCATTACGTTATGTACACCTACCTGTTCGGCAAGAGAGGCCAGGCTAGGCAACGGGCCTGTCCAAACCACATCATCTATACTTTGTTCCGGCCCGAAAAGAATTACTTCATCGCGGTCTATGTCTATGACTCCCGTCAGGTCAGCAAGGTCCAGCCCGAAATAGTAACGGAAAGTACTGTCCTGGTAAAAAGGATACCAGTTGTCTTTATAGTTCATACCGGCCTCCTCGTTGCCCAGGAGCAGTACAAGTCCTCCGCCAAGTTGTTGCTTCAGTTGCTGGCGTCGTTGTGTATAAGTAGTTGCATCAAACATATGAGTTGTGTCAGATTAGGTTTATACTTTATTTATAGTTGTCTGTCGGCGGAACTCGCGGGGGGTACTGCCAATGGTTTTGATAAACACACGGTTAAAATGCGACAGGTTTGAAAACCCGCAGGTAAAAGCAATGCTGGCTATAGTTTGGTCAGAGTGCAGCAGTGCCTGGCAAGCGTTGCTTACACGCAGTTCGTTCAAAAAAGTAACCAGTGTTTTGCGGGTACGATCTTTAAAAAAACGGCAGAAGGCTTCGCGGCTCATATTGGCAACCGAGGCAACTTCTTCCAGGCTGAGCTGCCGGTGACTTTCTGCTACCAGAAACTGTAGTACCTGCTCCATGCGTTTGCCTTCACGCTCACTCAGGTTCTGCATCTGGTCGGCCAGGTTTAGGCGTTGCAGCGTGGCCTTGTGCATCAGTACATCAACCAGGTGCAATGAGCCCACTACTTTTTCCAGCTTGTTTTTGTATTGTAGTTGCTGTACCTGTGCTATAAACTCGTTCCTGCCTTCTACAAGCACCCGGTAGCAACCATTCAGGTGCTCAAAAAAACCTTTTACTTCCTGCAGCTCTTCAGATGCCCAGAACTCTTTTCCAAAGGCGCGCAGGTCAAAGAACACAATAATACTATGGCTTTGCTTGCCTTCCTCCGGTTGGTAATACACATCATCGCTTCTGAACACATGAGGTACGTTCTGGGCCAACAGGAAAATATCGCCAGGCCCGAAGCGGCCGATATAGTCACCCACGATCAGCTTTCCTTCGCCTTCCAGAATACAGCTCAACTGTACTTCGGGGTGCTGGTGCAGTTTATCATAGAAGTAAGGCTGGCAATCCACCTGGTAGCGGATAAGCTCTCTGCTTGGCTTTGGTATTTTGAATGGGATCACCTTCATGCTGGTACCATCTTAGCTAATATCTGTATCACTTGCAAAATATAAGTCAATAAAGTATTAGCTCTTACTAATCCTGTACAGGATTTTGCGATTCGTGGCACTTACCTTTGAAATAGAACCAAAACCCTTTTTTATTATGATTAACTGGAACGGCGTATTCCCGGCACTTACCACAAAATTCCATGCGGACGGTAGCCTTGACTTCGATACCTTCTTTAAGAACGTAGACGCACAGCTTGAAGCAGGAGTGGATGGCATCATCCTGGGTGGTACCCTGGGGGAGGCCAGCGTATTGCGCACAGACGAGAAGCAGGAACTTACCCGCAGAGCGATCGCGTATGTGGCAGGCAAAGTGCCGGTGGTGATGAACATTGCTGAAGGTGCTACACATGAAGCAGTACAGCGCGCCCGCGAAGCAGAAGAAATGGGTGCAGACGGCCTGATGCTGTTACCTCCCATGCGCTACTATTCAGACCACCGCGAGACGGTCGCCTTCTTTAAAGCTGTAGCAGAAAGCACCTCACTACCTATTATGGTTTACAACAACCCGGTAGACTATAAGCGGAACATTACCCTGGAAATGTTTGATGAGCTGATCGTGCATGATAACATCCAAGCAGTAAAGGAATCAACGCGCGACCTGACCAACGTGACGCGCATGCTTAACCGTTATGGCGACCGCATTAAAATTCTTTGCGGGGTAGATACCCTGGCTCTGGAGAGCTTATTCATGGGCTCGCATGGTTGGGTAGCTGGCCTGGTGTGCGCTTTCCCGAAAGAGTCGATGGCGATGTTTAAACTGGCCAAAGCCGGAAGAGCACAGGAAGCACTGGAGATCTATCGCTGGTTTATGCCATTGCTGGAACTGGACATTCATCCGAAACTGGTACAGTACATTAAGATGGCCGAGCAGATGGAAGGTATCGGCAGCGAGCATGTGCGTGCTCCGCGTTTACCGCTGATTGGCGAGGAGCGTGAAATGGTGATTGCTTCCATTAAGAAGGGAATTGAAACAAGGCCGCAGCTGCCTGATTTTAAAGATGGAGCCTATGCATTATAATGAAGCCTTAACGAACGCTGCGCAGGCGTTTGAAATATATAAGAAAACCTCCCCAGCGCAGCGCGCGCAACTGCTGCGAGGTATAGCTGAGGCCATTGAGGCGCTGGGAGATGAACTGTTGGAAATTGCCAGCCGGGAGAGCAATCTCCCGTTGGCCCGTCTCACAGGCGAGCGAGGGCGCACCTGCAACCAGCTTCGCCTTTTCGCCGATCTGGTAGAAGAAGGCTCCTGGGTAGAAGCAACTATAGATACTGCCCTGCCTGGCCGCCAGCCTTTGCCACGCCCCGATCTGCGCCGCATGCTGGTGCCGCTCGGGCCTGTAGTGGTGTTTGGTGCGAGCAACTTTCCGCTGGCCTTTTCCACCGCTGGCGGCGATTCGGCTTCCGCGCTGGCTGCCGGCTGTACGGTGGTCTACAAAGAGCATCCGGGCCATCCGCAAACTTCGCAACTTGTACATAAAGCCATCACCGAGGCGCTTCAAAAGAATGGACTTCCTAAGAATGTGTTTCAGCATGAGAGCGGCGGCGTGGAAGTGGGGCAGGAGCTGGTGACGCATCCGGCAACAAAGGCGGTTGCTTTCACAGGATCCTATCAGGGCGGAAAAGCCATTTTTGACCTGGCCATGCAGCGTGAGGTACCTATTCCGGTTTATGCCGAGATGGGCAGCACCAACCCGGTCTTTATCCTTCCTGAGAAGCTGAAAGAGAATACAACTGAACTGGCACATCAGGCGGCGGCATCGGTATTGTTAGGATCTGGGCAATTTTGTACCTGTCCGGGCTTGCTTTTTGTGCCGGAGTTGGATGCAACGGATGCGTTTTTAGAGACGCTTGAAGCAGAGCTTGCCACTGCCGCGCCCGCTAAAATGCTGCACGACGGCATTGCCGGTAATTACTACAAGGGGCTCGAGAAGCTCCTGAAAGCGGAGGGGGTACAGGCTATCGTTCAGCAGGAGACGGATGTGTTGGAAGGACGAGCCGCGCTTGCAAGCACGCATGTAACGCAGTGGCTCCAGAGTCCGGCTTTGCAGGAAGAGATCTTCGGACCATTTACGCTGGTGGTTACCTACAAAAGTAAAGAAGAGTTACTTGCCGCAGCCAAGGCGCTGAAAGGTCAACTCACCTGCACAATTTGGGGTACAGACCACGAACAAGAACTACAGCAGAAACTGACCGATGTGCTGCGCGATAAGTGCGGACGTCTGCTATACTCCGGCGTGCCAACTGGTGTGGAGGTTAGTCATGCTATGACGCACGGCGGACCTTTCCCGGCTACTACCGACAGCCGAAGTACCTCCGTAGGTACTTATGCCATCAAACGTTTTGCACGGCCGGTTACGTTTCAGTCGGCTCCGCAGGCACTGTTGCCAGTAGCGTTGCAGGACGAGAACCGCAGCGGACTGTGGCGCACCATCAACGGAAAACTTTCCCGAAGCAGCCTATAAATAAATTTATGGCAAGAAAAACATTCTTTTGCATCGATGCCCATACCTGCGGCAACCCGGTGCGCCTGGTGGCAAGCGGCGGCCCAGTGCTGCAGGGCCATAACATGAGCGAAAAGCGCCTGCACTTCCTCCGGGAGTACGACTGGATCCGTAAAGGACTGATGTTTGAGCCCCGCGGCCACGATATGATGTCTGGCAGCATACTGTACCCACCGCATGACCCGGAAAACGATGTGGCCGTGCTTTACATCGAAACCAGCGGCTGCCTGCCCATGTGCGGACATGGCACCATTGGTACCGTAACTATAGCATTGGAAGAAGGTCTAATCAAACCCAAAACACCCGGTCAGCTGCGCCTCGAAACTCCTGCCGGACTGGTACGCGTGCAGTACACACAGGAAGGAAACAAAGTGAAATCGGTGAAGCTGACAAATGTACCGGCCTACCTTGATTCTGAAGACCTGACGGTAGAATGCCCGGAACTCGGTACACTGAAAGTGGATGTGGCCTATGGGGGTAATTTTTACGCCATCGTGGACCCGCAGGAGAACTTTACAGGAATAGAAAATTATACTGCTGACAAACTCATTTCCTGGAGCCGTGTGTTGCGCCAGCGCCTGAACGAACAGTATAGTTTCGTGCACCCCGATAACCCGGCTATCAAAGGTCTTTCGCACATTCTCTGGACTGGACAACCGCTGGCTGCCACTTCCACGGCCCGTAATGCTGTTTTCTACGGCGATAAGGCCATCGACCGCTCGCCTTGTGGCACAGGTACCTCGGCACGCATGGCGCAATGGTACGCTAAAGGTAAGCTGAAACCGGGACAAAAGTTCATCCACGAAAGCATCATCGGCTCAATCTTTACCGGCACCATCGAAGAAGAGACAACCGTTGCTGGCAAGCCGGCAATTTACCCCGGTATTGAAGGCTGGGCCATTGTTACGGGGCACAATACCATCTTTTTTGATGATGAAGATCCTTATGTTCACGGCTTCCAGGTTATTTAAATATGAGTAAGGTAACTATAATCGGTGGGGGAATTGTAGGCTTATTTACGGCCTATTATCTCTCAGAAGAAGGTTTTGAGGTGTCGCTGCTCGACCAGGGCGACATGCAGCAGGGTTGCTCAACTGGCAATGCCGGTATGATCGTGCCCAGCCATATTGTACCGCTGGCTTCTCCGGGTATGATCAGCAAAGGACTGAAGTGGATGTTTTCCGCTACCAGTCCTTTTTACATTCATCCCCGGCTGGATAGACGCTTGCTGCAGTGGTGCCTGCACTTTTACAAAGCATCTACCAAACAGCATGTGGAGCACAGCATTCCTCACCTGAAAAACCTCAGCCTGCTGAGTAAAAGTCTGTACCTGGATTTCGCAGCACAGCACCCTGAGTCGCAGATCGGGTTAAAAGAGCAGGGACTGTTGATGCTGTACAAAACTCCGGAAATGGAGCATGAGGAAACGGAAATGGCACAGCTGGCAACCTTGCATGGACTGGAAGCAAATGTGCTATCACAAAAGGAAGTACAGCAGCTTGAGCCAGACGTAGAGCTGAACGTACGCGGCGCAGTACATTTTACCGGCGATGCCCACCTGGACCCTGCACAATTGCATTTGTATTTAAAGAATTACCTGGTAGGTAAGGGTGTGCAGATTGTACCGCTGGCTCAGGTCATAAAGTTTGACCAGACAGGCGAACGCATTACAAAAGTTATTACCAACAAAGGCGAGTTTACCTGCGATAAGCTTATAGTTTGCGCTGGTGCCTGGTCTGGTCAGCTTGCTGGTAAGCTTGGTATTTATCTGCCTATGTTGTCGGGCAAAGGCTATAGTTTTATGCAGCAGAACCAACCTGCACTTCAGGTGCCGGCCATACTTTGCGAGCGTAAAGTAGCTGTAACTCCTTTTGGCGAGCAGGTTCGTTTTGGTGGTACCATGGAGATAACCGGCACCAATCAAACTATAAACCAGCAGCGGGTGCGTGGCATTTTCGATTCAATTTCAAACTACTATGCCAACTTCAGCCCGACTTTCCCAAAGCCTGACAAAATATGGAGTGGTTTACGACCCTGCTCGCCGGACGGCTTACCTTATATCGGCGCGACACAGAGTTGGAGTAACGTATACTTTGGTACAGGCCATAGCATGATGGGCGTGAGCCTGGCACCGGCAACGGGGAAAATTCTGGCCGAACAGCTGCTAGATAAAAAAGCTCAGCTGTTAACCGATGCCTTTTCACCGGACAGGTATAATTGAGTAGTTTAAAAAGAAGTGCTGGCTACTTTTTTTCTATTGTTGCTGTCGCTGTTCCGGACATCCGTGTTCAGAATTAGAGGTAGGGCCTAGTTGTTTTCTCAGTACTATCCCCTTGAGGGGATTATAGGGGTGTAAATTCGATACTCAGATGTCAATTTTCAGCTGTTTTGTGATTCACCTGCTTCAGTTAACACCCCTCTGCGCTCCCCTCAAGGGGAGAATTTCTTGGAACGAAGCTCCCCTGCCAGCATAGGGCTTTCGGACATGGAGGTCCGAAAGAGCACCTTACACAAAAAAGGAGCTGCCTTTAGGTAGCTCCTTTCCTAAGATAAGTTAAACAGCTGCCAGTCGGGCAGTTGCGCTCTTTATTCCTTGCCGTCTACAAACTTGCCATGGTCAGGTATGGCAATGGTGTCGAACTCAGCGACTAGTTTGCTGAGGCCTTTAGCCAGTGCTTCACCTTCCATGTAGGTACCATGTCCTGGGATAATGACCTGCGGATGTAAGGCTTCCAGTTTGCGTACCGAATCCCAGGCGGCTTGCCAGTCGGTGGTAAGGTAGCGGGGCGGTCCCTGTATTTCCTCTTTCTGAACGAGCACCCGGTACATGGAGTCCTGTTTTACAGTGATCACGGCATCACCTGAGATCAGAACGCCATCCTGCTCACGGAAGAATGCTACGTGCCCCGGCGAATGCCCCGGCGTGTGCAGCCAGACCCAGCCTGGCATGTGTGGTACTGAGCCGTCTTCTGGTAAAGGCAGTAAGTTAGCCCCGCTAATATTAATGGGCTCGTGCGGATAAATAGATGAAATTTTGGCCAGCATACCACCTTCTACCGTAGTGTCAGGTTCGGGATAAGCCTGTTGTCCGGTAAGGAACGGGAACTCCAGCGGGTGTGCGTAAACGGGTACATTGCCCCATGCTTCTAACAGACCAACCAGACTGCCGACATGGTCGAAGTGCCCGTGCGTTAGTATGATAGCGGCTGGTTTCTGGAATTCGCCAAAACGGTTTTCAAAAACCTGTTTTATTTCGGAAGCGCTTTTAGGCATACCGGCATCTATCAGCACCCAGTCTTCACCGGCAGGGTTACCGAATAGTACAAAGTTGACTATCTGGTTGGTGTAGTAATAAACATCGGGACGCACCTCATGGCCTGTACCACTGGATACTGACGTCATGGGTATAAACTTATTATCGTCGCTTTGCTGCATGTTTGAATCCATAGTATGTGTAGTAAAAAGTTCAGTTCTAGAGCTAACGACCCTACAAAGCATTAGTTACTTTGGAGGCCCAAGAGGAACTAGCTATTCTGTTCTGTAAAAGCAATGCAGCGATGCAAGTACTGATTATAAACTATAGCCAAGCAATTACACAAAAGTGCAGGGCAAAGTCATAGTTCAGATGAGAGCTACCATCTATAGTTTGAAGAGATTACAGGGAAGGAATTTCCTGGAGGCTATAGTCTGGCTCTTTATTGTATGCACAATTACCAATTAAAGTGTAAATTTCTAGTTCTGAGCGTTGACAAGCTATTGAGCTATAGTTTGCTGCTGAACTATAATTGGCCAGCGAACATAATCTCATTTTTTTAAGACAACATAATTGCTTCTAACTATAACTACTCTGGTATGTACCAACTAAAACTACGAACCTTTTTGCTGCAGCTGTTGCTGCTTTTCATTTTTACAGTTACCACATTTGCACAGGGCAACCGAAACCGCCAATGGCTGAAAGCTGGTAACGCCTACCTGCAGGCCGAACAAGGGCAACTTATAAAGTATAGTTTACCTGACGGGGCTTCCACTGGTTTCCTGGAGAAAGCAGCCTTGGTGCCAGCCGGTAAAACCGAACCTTTAAGTATCCGCAACTTCGCCTTATCTGCAGATGAAAAGAAAGTGCTGATCTACACCAATACCAAGAAAGTCTGGCGTTACGATACCCGTGGCGATTACTGGGTGTATGACCTTCAGAGCAAAAAGTTAAGCCAGATAGGAGCCGGTAGGCCTGAGTCGTCGCTGATGTTTGCCAAATTCTCGCCTGATGGCAGTAAGGTAGCATACGTTAGCGAACACAATATTTTTGTAGATGACCTGCAGAGCGGAAAGCAAACACAGCTAACTAAAGACGGCACCCGCAAGCTCATTAACGGTACTTTTGACTGGGCTTATGAAGAAGAGTTCTCTGCCCGCGACGGCTTCCGCTGGAGCCCCGACAGCAAACGAATTGCCTACTGGCAGCTGGATGCCACACAGGTAAAAGACTACATCATGTTCGACATGCTGGATGGTGTGTACGCAAAGGTAATTCCGGTAGAGTACCCGGTGGCCGGAGAAGCTCCATCGCCTTATAAAATTGGCGTAGTAGACATAACCGGTGCGGCAACCCGCTGGATGGAAATTCCCGGAGACCCACGCAATACCTATTTGCCCCGAATGGAATGGGCTGCTTCTGCCGACGAACTGATCGTACAGCAGCTGAACCGCAAGCAAAACGAAAGCATACTGTACTTATGCAATGCAGCCAACGGCAAAACCAGACAGATTTACAAAGAACAGGATGATGCCTGGATCGATATCTTGCCTAGCTGGGACAATTCTTATAGTTACGGGGGCTGGGATTGGCTGAATGGTGGCAAGGAATTTTTATGGGCGAGCGAGAAAGACGGCTGGAGGCACCTCTACCGCGTTAGCCGCGACGGTAAGAAAGAGCACCTGATAACCAAAGGGAATTATGATGTGATGGAGATTGCCGGTATCGATGAAAAAGAAGGCTACGTTTACTTTATGGCTTCGCCGGACAACGCTACGCAGCAATACCTTTACCGCACCCGCCTGAATGGAAAAGGCAAAGCAGAACGGCTTACACCGGCCTCACAGCCAGGCACACACAACTATAGTTTATCACCGAATGCAAAGTTTGCACAGCACCGTTTTTCTAACCACTATACCAAGCCGGTAAGCGAGTGGGTAACCTTACCAAACCACAAAGCTGTAAACGGGGAGAGTCCGGTTGAGAAAGTACTGGCAATTTCAAACAAAGCTAACAGCGGTGTAGAGTTCCTCAAGATTAAAACAGCTGAAGGCGTAGAGATGGATGCCTGGATGGCTAAGCCTGCCAACTTCGATGCGAAGAAAAAATACCCGATTGTGTTTTATGTGTACACTGAGCCAGCAGGTCAGACCGTGACCGACACATACGGGACTGGTATGAATTACCTGTACAATGGCGACATGGCTGAAGATGGCTATATCTATGTGTCGGTAGACAACCGGGGTACACCTGCTCCGAAAGGCAGAAGCTGGCGCAAGAGCATTTACCGCAAAGTAGGCCAGCTGAACATTGCCGATCAGGCTGCTGCTGCCCGTGAACTTCTGAAGCTGCCATATGTAGATGCATCGCGTGTAGCGGTGTGGGGCTGGAGTGGTGGCGGTTCCGCCACGCTTAACCTGCTATTCCAGCATCCGGACATCTATAAAACTGGTATATCGGTAGCGGCTGTAGCAAACCAGCTTACTTACGACAACATTTACCAGGAGCGCTACATGGGGCTGCCACAGGAGAATCGTGAAGACTTTGTGAAAGGCTCACCAATTACTTATGCCAAAAACCTGCAGGGCAACCTACTCTATATTCACGGCACCGGCGACGATAATGTGCATTATAACAATGCTGAACAGCTGGTAAATGAGCTGATCAAACACAACAAGCAGTTTCAGTTTATGCCTTACCCGAACCGCTCGCACAGCATCTCGGAAGGGGAAGGAACCGGAGAGCATCTGTCTACCCTGTTCACAAATTACCTGAGACAGTACTGCCCGCCCGGTGGTCGATAAAATTCCTTTATCTACGGGCACAGGCTGTGAGTTACAAACACAACCTGTGCCCGTAAAACTATTTTGCATCAGGCATTTCAGCATTCGCTAATCAGCTATAGTTTGAGACAAACTATAGGCATCAACAGAGAAAATCAGAACTATAGTTTAGTCAATGAGCTGCCTGTTTTCCTGGATTTGATGCTCAGGTAGATCAATATAGTATCAGTAAATGCCAATATCGCAGGTGTATCGCGTGTTTTATAGCTGTAGATTGACCGTACAACTATAACATGATACTCGATGTCCTCTCTTGCCCCAGCAAATAACAGCTTAGTTCCTGTTAAATTCCTGACTCGTTCCGCACTGCTTTTATTTATCGCCTTCCTCTTAATCCCGGACTTTGTACGGGGGCAAGGCTCAAAAGAAGATTACAAAAGAGCCTACGCATTGCCAGAGAAAATTAAAGGCAAAATGTGGTATGCGCCTACTAGTTTTAACTGGCTAGAGAAGGAAGCAAAATTCTGGTACATGCACCAGACGCCGCGCGGGAAAGAGTTTGTACTGGTTGATGCAGATAGAAAAAACCGTAAGCCGCTCTTTCAGCAGGAAAAGCTGGCGAAGTTGCTGCAGTCAGCCTCCGGAAAGCAGGTAGCACCTTATGATCTGCCATTCTCAACTGTTACGGTGCTGCCTGGTGCAAAAGAGGTGGAGTTTGTGTTCGATGGCAAAGTGTGGGGCTACACACTAAGTTCAAATCAATTAAAGGAGAAACGAGCTGCTGAAGTACGCGAGTCAGGTACCTGGAACTGGCGCTTTAACAGCGAAGCCGAAGGAAAATCAGTACGCTCGCCAGACAAGAAATGGGAGGCGCTGACCAAAGGCTACAACGTTTTTATCCGTAGTACAACAAATCCGAAGGAAGAGTACCAGCTAAGTTACGACGGAACAGAAACAGATTACTACTCGGCTAATATTGCCTGGTCTCCGGATTCGAAAAAACTGGCTACCAACAAAGTACGGCCAGGCCGCGAGCACCTGATCTATTTTGTTGAGGCAGCCCCGGCCGACCAACTACAGCCTAAACTCCATTCGCGCAACTATCTGAAGCCAGGCGATGCCGTTCCGCAGCGTAAGCCACAGCTGTTCTTAGTCGATTCCAGAAAGCAGATAGAGGTAGATGCTGCTACTATTACAGACCAGTACCATTTGACAAACCCCGTATGGCGTAAGGATAGCCGTGCTTTTACGGTAGAGTATAATCAGCGTGGGCACCAGGTATATAATGTACTGGAAATAGATGCACAAAACGGTAATGTGCGAAATGTAATCGAAGAAAGCAGCAAGACCTTTATTCACTATAGTGGCAAGTATTTCCGTTATGATGTGGCTGACGGGAAAGAAGTTATCTGGATGTCGGAGCGTGATGGCTGGAACCACTTATACCTGTTCGATGGTGCTACCGGAAAGGTAAAGAACCAGATTACAAAAGGGGAGTGGGTAGTACGCCGTGTAGTGCAGGTGGATGAGGCAAAGCGTAAGATCATTTTTGAAGGCAATGGCCGTGAGGCAGACCAGGACCCGTACCTGGTGCAATACTATAGCATCAATTTTGATGGCAGTGGGTTAACTACACTTACCAGCGAGAATGCGTACCACCGCGGCACTTTCTCTTCAGACTATAAATACTTTGTAGATACTTATTCGAGAGTAGACCTGCCGCCTGTTACTGTGCTGCGAAACACCGCTGATGGCAGTGTATTGATGGAACTGGAAAAGGGGGATGTCACCGAGTTGCTGAAAACAGGCTGGCAAGCACCTGAAGTTTTCTCGGCTAAAGGGCGTGATGGCAAAACAGATATCTGGGGTGTGATCATCCGGCCATCCAACTTCGACCCAACCAAAAAATACCCGGTAATTGAGCACATCTATGCTGGTCCGCATAATTCTTTTGTGCCGAAAACCTATAACCCCGCAGCAAGCCTGATGCACGAGGTTGCCGAACTAGGTTTTATAGTTGTGCAGATAGATGGTATGGGGACCTCGAACCGTTCTAAGGCTTTCCATGATGTAGCCTGGAAAAACTTGAAAGATGCCGGTTTCCTGGATCGTATTCCCTGGATAAAGCATGCTGCTGAAAAGTACACTTACATGGACACCACGCGTGTGGGCATTTTCGGTATGTCGGCTGGCGGACAGAGCTCCATGGGTGCCCTGTTATTCCATCCGGAGTTTTATAAAGTAGCAGTATCCTCAGTAGGTTGCCACGATAACCGCATGGATAAAATATGGTGGAATGAGCAATGGATGGGCAAACTGGGACCACACTATGCAGACTGCTCAAACGTAGTAAATGCGCATAAACTACAAGGTAAGCTGCTGCTGGTTGCAGGCGAACTGGACGATAACGTTGACCCTGCTTCTACAACACAGGTGGTAGATGCACTAATAAAAGCCAATAAAAACTTCGATTACCTGATGGTGCCTGGTATGGCTCACGGCACAGGTGGCGATTTTGGTGAGCGCAAACGCCGCGACTTTTTTGTAAAGCACCTGCTGGGTGTTGACCCACCGGAGTGGGAGAGTATGCAAAACACAGCTGCAGTGCAGTAGACTATAGTTTGGGTTGAGTTGGTTAAGCGCTATAGTTTGTTTGTAGTGATTGCTTGTTTCTTCTGTTAAAAAGGATTTGGGCTGGAGACAGTTTGGCTAAAGGTCGGCTGGCTTTTGTAGTCTTATTTATGCTTATTAATTTAGGGTGCTTCAACTATAGTTTTCTTTTAAACTATAGTTGAAGCACCCTAAATTATACCCTCACAACTATGGGAAATAAGAAAGAACTTTCTGCAGATTTAGCAGCCGAATTACTGGGCGTTTTGAAGCTCCGTTTTGAGAAAAACATGAAGCGGCATCAGGGTTTGGAGTGGTCTGAAGTACAGGCAAGGCTGGAAGCAAATCCGAGTAAACTATGGTCGTTGAACGAAATGGAGAGGACTGGCGGAGAACCGGATGTGATAGGCCTGGACCAGACTACAGGCGAATACCTCTTTTCTGATTGTGCAGCAGAAAGCCCAAAAGGGCGCAGAAGCGTTTGCTACGACCGCGAAGCGCTGGATGCACGCAAGGAACATAAACCTGAAAATAGTGCGCTTGATATGGCCGCAGCCATGGGCATCGAGTTATTATCTGAAGAACAGTACAGGGAATTGCAGCAACTCGGTAATTTCGATATGAAAACGTCGAGTTGGATAAAAACACCTGCAGACATAAGAAAGCTGGGAGGTGCCTTATTCGCTGACTTCCGGTACGGGCACGTTTTTGTGTATCATAACGGGGCACAATCCTACTATGCCGCCCGCGCTTTCCGTGGCCTGCTTAAAGTTTAAATACCTCAACTAGGCTATAGTAGAAGTGATGTGATTGAAACTTGTTTTTTCAATATCCGACAGGTAGATCAGAAATGAAATTGAAGGCTTTTGTGGGGATTTACTCAGTTGAGTCTGTTTTGTTATTCCCAGGTACAGGCAGGTTCCAATGATAGTGCAGGGCTAATATTCGTAGGGTAAAACACACCGATAATGCCACGATAGCTACCCAATCTGTAGATATCCAATCCACGTAATGTCCTGATACAACTATTATTGCCCCGATAAGCGCTGCTAATGCGTATATCTCTTTCTCCAGTATAACAGGAACGCGGTTGAGCAGAATATCGCGGATCACGCCACCGCCTACAGCTGTTGTAATACCTAAGAGCACGGCTACCTCTCCGTTATGGCCATAATGCAACGCTTTTTCGGCACCTGTTACTGCAAATAAGGACAAACCAATGGCATCAAAGAAAAGCACTGGGCGGTTAAGCCGCTGCACAAGCGGGTAGAAGTGAATGGTTAAAGCTGCAGCAATCAGGGCTACTACCAGGTACTGCCAGTTTGTTAAACCAGCGGGGGGAATGGCTCCAATACAAACATCACGGATAATACCGCCGCCGCAGGCAACCACAAATGCGATAGCGCAAATGCCGAATATATCGAGGTTACGTCTTCTGGCGGCTGTCGCACCGCTTATGGCAAAGGCAAACGTACCTGCCAGCTCAAGAAAATAAAACAGCGAATGTAGTTCTTCCATCCTGATAACCCGACCAGGTTATTCGAGCCAGGCTGCGGCAGCTGTCATCATAGCTTGCAGACCGGTTTTTAAGGTCGGGTGTAGTACAGGCGCAAATTTAGGTGAATGATTGCTGGGTATAGCGTTTACCCGGTTATTTATTTTAGCTTCTCTGTATATTTCAGGATCGGTACCTCCAACAAACCAGAAAACATAGGGCGTTTTCCAGTTTCGTCCGAAAATACTGAAGTCTTCGCTCGCAGAAGCAGGCTTGGTTTCAAATGATCTGTCGCCAAACTGAGCGCCAAAAGCAGCAGCCACCCTTGCGGTAGCGTTGGCATCATTTTCTGTTAGTGGGTAACTCACCAGTTCGGTAAACTCAGGCCCTCTTGGCGCATTGGAAGCTTCACATTCCGCACAACAAATCCGTTTAACAGCCGACAGAATATGATCCTTCACTTTATCATTGAACGTGCGGATATTGAGTTTAAGTGTGGCATCCTCCGGAATGATATTTTCTTTGGTGCCGGCCTGCAGCGCGCCTACAGTTAGTACTGCATTTTCAATAGGAGCCACCTCACGCGAGATAATGGTTTGCAGGCGCATGGTGGTAGCGGCCGCCATCACTACCGGATCAATGGAATTGTGCGGCTGAGAGCCGTGCGACCCACGCCCGAATAGCTTTACTTTCAGACTATTACCTGCAGACAAGATAATGCCGCTTTTATACCCCACTGTACCAGCTTCCCCTACCATAACGTGCTGGCCTAAGATGATATCTGGTCTTGGAAAACGATCCACCATGCCATCGTCTATCATACTTTGGGCACCACGTCCTACTTCTTCGCCGGGCTGGAAAACAGCCATCAGCGTACCTTTCCATAGCTCTCTGTGTTCTGAAAACAGCTTGGCAGCCCCCATAAGCCAGGTTACATGCAGGTCGTGTCCGCACACGTGCGATACGCCTACCTCAGTTCCTTCTTCGTCTCTGGCTATTTTGGTGCTTGCATAAGGAAGGCCTGTATCTTCTGTAACAGGTAGTGCATCCATGTCTGCCCGAAGCATGACAACAGGACCGTTCCCATTCTTTAAAATGCCTACCACACCGGTTACCCCAATACCTGTCGAAACTTCAAACTGATGGCTGGCCAGGTAATCTGCTGCGATCTGGGCTGTCCGGAATTCCTGCATTGATAGCTCCGGATTCTGATGAATGTCTTTGTAAATGGCCTCAAGTTCCGGGAGCAGCTGATCTATAAAGCTATCCATTTTATCGTTGAAGGCTTTGATTTGGGGGATCTCCATAACTATAGTCTTGAATCAGATTTGAGTATACTTGTGTTATTCAATTGCTTCTTTTGGCTTGCCTTTCGGTATAGTTGCCATAATGGCGATGATAGCGACCACGATCATGAATACATTAAAAAGGAGCCCCATACCGGCAGCGAATCGTGCAGTTACGTTATCCGTTCTGCCCAGAAAAAGATCTGCCATAGGCGGAATGCCTTCCATCTCGCTCAGGCCGTAGAAGATGGCCGCTGATATGGCAACACCAAACGCAGCGCCCAACGACGAGGCCATTTTATAAATACCGGACGCAGAGCCGGCCTTATTGCCCGGAACGTTACTTAAAGCTGCGTCAGTAGAAGGAGTGGCATAAAAGCCAAGTCCAATGCCAAACAAGGTAAAGCCTATAAAGGAAGCGATGATGTATTGCCCGGCCAGCAAAAAGGTAAGGCTTGTGAGCAAAATACCTACACCTGTTATAAAACAGCCCATCAGCATCGGTTTTCTGGGGCCCATTTTCTGCAGGAGTTTTTCACCTACACGTATGGTGCTCAGTACCGCTACCAGATAACCAACCGTAACCAGACCGGATTCTAACGAAGACAGGCCGGCTTCAGCCTGTACGAGTGCCAGCGATACCAGTAAGGTTCCGGCAGCACCGTTGAGCAGGAAATTGGAAAGCGTTGCACCTGAGAATGTCTGGTTGTTAAAAAGCGACAGGTCAACAAATCCGTTTTCACTGCGTTTTTCGATCCTTATAAAGATGATGGCAGCAATAACAAAGATGGCAATGCCGACAAGTACGGCAGGGCTCACCCAGCCAAGGCTGGCACCTTGACCGATAACGATGTTAATGGCCAGCATAGCGATAATAAAAGTGATGAGTCCAGACCAGTCAAATGACTTATGCTCTGTCTCTGTTGATTTGCTTTCCGGGGTGCCTCTGATCAGTAAATAGCTTATAACTGCTACAACTATAGACATTACAAAAATCCAGCGCCAACCCATAGTAGAGGCTACTAAACCCCCGAATAAGGAGCAGAGGCCTGAGCCGCCCCACGAGCCGATGGACCAGAAACTAAGTGCCCGCTGCCTTGCTTTTCCTTCGTAATAAGCTTTCATAAGGGCCAGCGTAGCAGGCATAATGCATGCTGCCGATAGCCCCTGCAGAATGCGGCCAGCCAAAAGAAACACTGCAGTGCCTGAAGGGGAAATTACGATCAGAAAAGAGCCGATGATGTTAAGTAACAAGCCAACGTACGTCAGTTTAACCCGACCCACCCGGTCAGCTAAGCCACCTGCTACAACTATAAAAATACCGGAGAAAAGTGCTGTAATACTAACGGCAAGGTTGTTCAGGTTGTGACTGATGTTCAGGTCTTCCTGCATTGCCGGTGCAATGTTCAGGGTTGTTTGTGCAAAGAGCCAGAAGGTAATAACAGCTAAAACAATACCTAGTATAAGCTTGTCGGTGCCCTGGTAGTTTGCAGTAGTGGCCTGGGTTTGATGAATAGAAGCCATACGTACAAGTTTGTTTACTACTTAAACGTAAATGGCTTTAAAACAATAGCGTAAAAGGCAATTTATTATTCGATCAATTCTACTCGTTCTGTCGCTTTGTCTGTTTTTTCTCCCAAAAACTCTACCCAGGCTTTTTTGATGCAAGGATAGTGTTTGGATGCTTCTACCAGGTTCATGAATCCAACTATGTTGTCTTCAAATCTTTTGGCCAGGGTTTCATCTTTTATATTCCCTTTTTCATCGAGGGCCTGATGCGCTGATGCCAACGAAAACATATCCGGGTAAACTCGTGTACCAAGGTGCTCCAGCGGAATTCTCAACGACCAAAGTCCACGGTTACCGCCTGCCATAGAAGGGGATGCAGACATTAGAAGGGCATGGTGCTGGTTAAATGGTTGCGGACGAAAACGGGAAGTCCAGTCGATCAGGTTCTTGATTACTCCAGGCATGGAGCCGTTATATTCCGGTGAAGCGATGATGAAAGCATCGTTTGCCAGTATGCGTTTCTTAAAGGCCTCAGCCCCTTCGGGATGGTAGTTATCTACTTCCAGGTCCTGGTTAAAGCTGGGGCAATCAAACTCTTCCATACTGGCAAATTCTACTGCTCCGCCATTCTTCCGGATCACTTCTGCCGCCAGGCTGGCCAGTCGCGTGTTGAGCGAGTCCTTTCTCAGGGAAGCTGAAAAAACAAGAAAGCTGGTATGGCCTTGCTTATTCTGGGTATGCTGTTCTTCCATCAGATATCTATTATTAAGGTTGCTTACATAGCTATACGGTAGCAGTACGCAGAACGGGCAAAGGCTACAGTTTATAGTTGTGATGACCACCAATACTTCTGTTTGAAAAGATAGCGAGAGGCTATGCATTAGGTGCACACCGCTCAGAACTATAGCACTACTGATAACTTCTCCTGAAGTGAGGAGGAACTGTTAAAGCAAGAAACTATAGTTCTGGATTTGATGAAATGAGCAATCTTATAGTTTACGCCAGCACTATTACTTATAGAATCTGTTGGCGAATTAGCTGTTGCGGGACTTTCGGTAAAGAAGCAAAGCCAGCTATAGTACGTTCAGAAGCTCTTATTAAACTATAGCTTGTCGTAACCAATTAACTGCTCTGCAATCTAAAATTATATGCCAGTTGAAGTAACTGTTAATGAAACGGCCAATTACTGAAGTTGATGCTTTTAAGCTAAATAGTTTGCAGCGAGTTGATTATAAGGGAATAGTGAGGGCTGATTTCAGCAAGTGCTTTAGGTAGTTGAACAAATGCTGAAACATTTCCGTTAATTATATGTATATACATTAAATGTATGTACAGTAAATTTGAAAACGATTTGCTGAACAAGATAATAATAACAACTATAACCAGAAAATAACCATGAAAGCTATAAAATGGGTAGCAGACCCGATGCACAGTGAAGTACAATTTAAGGTAAAACACCTGATGATCACGACAGTAACAGGATACTTTAAAAACTTTAATATAGAAGCAGTCACATCAGATGATGCATTCACGAGAGCTGAGCGCATTGTTTTTACCGCCGATGTAAACTCCATCAGTACAAACAATGAGCAACGCGATGCGCACCTGAAGTCGGCAGACTTTTTTGATGGCGAGAAGCATAAAGAAATACGTTTCGAAGCCAAAAGTTATGAGAATGTAGGAGGCGACGACTATTTATTACACGGCGACCTGACCATACGGGATGTGACCAGGCCGGTAACAGTGGGAGTAGAGCTTGGCGGTATAGTTGTAGACCCTTACGGACAGACAAAAGCCGGTTTTACAGTAGATGGCAAACTGAGCCGTAAAGATTTTGGCCTCACCTGGAATGCCGTAACCGAAGCCGGAAGCGTAGTAGTAAGTGACGAGATCAGGTTGCAGGCTGAAGTACAGCTTGTAAAGCAGTTATAAGCTAAGGAGCCCTGTTTAAATACTTTAATTCAATAATCATTATCATAAGAAAATCATGGAAACTAAGATATCAGGACTGCACCACATCACAGCTATTGCCGGAATGGCCAAGCAAAATCTGGATTTTTATACCAAAGTGTTGGGGCTTCGCTTACTCAAAAAAACGGTAAACTTTGATGACCCGGGCACTTATCATTTCTATTTCGGGGATGAGAAAGGCAGCGCCGGCACCATCCTTACATTCTTCCCGCACGAAGGTGCACGTAGGGGCAGTGCTGGCACCGGCACGGCTACCAATATTGCCTACGCCGTACCGGAAGGCAGCTTCGATTTCTGGATCGACCGTTTCGAAAAGCACAACGTGATCTACAACAAACCATCCGAAAAGTTTGGCGAAAAGTATCTGACCTTCCTCGATCCGGACGGATTGAAGCTGGAACTGGTGATTCCGAAAAACACTGATAACCGCAAGCCTTGGGAAACCGATGAAGTGAAAGCAGCTGTGGCTACCAAAGGCTTCCACGGTGTAACACTGACACTTCAGAATAAGGAGAAGACAGCCAGGATTCTGACTGATATTTTCGGCTATAGTTTCGAGGAGCAGAGCGGCAATCGCTATCGCTATACAACGGATGCGGTGGATACAGCCAACATCATTGACCTGGTAGAACTGCCGAACGAGGCGCGCGGCATTGGCGGAGCTGGTACCAATCACCACATCGCTTTCCGGGTGAAGAACGAAGACGAGCTGATGCAGTTCCATGACAAGATTGCCGGCCTTGGCTATAACATTACCAATAAGATAGACCGCAATTATTTCTATTCGCTTTACTTCCGGGAGCCGGGTGGCGTGCTGTTCGAGATCGCTACCGATAATCCGGGCTTTGGCATTGATGAGCCATGGGATAAACTTGGAAGTGCTCTACTGTTGCCGCCACAATACGAGGCACGCAGAGCCGAGATTGAAGCCGTGCTACCTAAAGTTGACTGAACCTGAAACTATAGTTTCATCATCATTAAATACGAGGACTATGGACGCTTACGCCATCACAAGAATATACGCCGACGAGAACGGTGACAGTCGCTTCGAGGATATCTCGAGGCAGCTGGAATCGGAAGGTGAGATAGGTTTTTTGTCGGAGCCCGAAGAGGTTGAAAGTATTATTTTCCGGAAGGTAAAGCCTACGTACGACTACGATTATCATAATGCTCCGGAAAGACAATACCTTTTTCTGTTGGATGGTGGCGTTGAGATTGAAACCTCGTTAGGCGAAAAGCGGCAATTTGAAACCGGGGAGGTGCTGCTGCTGGAGGATACAACCGGCAAAGGACATAAAACCCGTAACCTGAAGCCCGAAACGCGCAGCTCCGTTTTCGTGACACTTAAGTGAGGCACCATTGCCAAAGCTTATAAATGAAAGTAATATGTATACACATAAGAATAACGTGATAACGCAAGGCAAGCCCTTGTCTGAAACTGGTAAAGCCTTAATACTGGTACATGGCCGTGGGGCTACTGCCCAAAGTATACTTGACCTGGCTAATTATCTGCCGGTACAGGACTTTACACTATATGCTCCGCAGGCTACTAATAACAGCTGGTATCCGTATAGTTTTATGGCACCCGAAGAACAGAACCAGCCTGCGCTGGATTCCGCTTTAGCTTTATTAGACGAAGTAGTCAAAAGTACATTGAGCCAGGGAGTTAAGAGCGAAGATGTATACTTAGGCGGTTTCTCGCAGGGGGCTTGTCTTACCTCAGAGTACGCTACCCGAAATGCCAGAAAGTATGGTGGCCTGTTGCTCTTTACTGGTGGCCTGGTCGGGCAGCAGTTGGTTGCGGACCGGTATAAAGGTGACTTTGCAGGCACTCCAGTGCTCATCAGCACCGGCGACCCGGACCCGCATGTGCCCGTAAGCAGAGTAGATGAAACAGCAGAGTTGATGGAAAAACTGGGCGCTATAGTTACCAAAAAGATCTATCCCGGCCGGCCACACACTATCCTGCAGGAAGAGCTGGACCTGGCCGGGAAAATTCTGTCATCAGCTGATAAAGGATAAGCACATGGATATTGAAGTAAAGGATAATCCGGCCCAAAGCAGGTTTGAGACAACTATAGATGGGCATACCGCCATGATCGAGTATAAACTACAGCCTGGTGTTATAACTGTTTTACATACCGAGGTGCCGAAAGAACTGGAAGGCCGCGGCATCGCCGGCACCATGACAAAATTTGCGCTGGAACATATCCGTGCCAAGGGGTTAGCGCTAATTCCCTTATGTCCTTATATGCGCGCCTATCTCAAGAAGCATCCCGAGTATAATGACCTGGTAAGAGACGGAACTGTTAAGAATGTATAAACTATACGCACTGTGCTTTACCACATAGATTTTAAAGGCGAAAAAGTGGTTCCTGTCGGTGAGGGGCAGACTATATTGCAGGCATCACTGGCAGCCGGTATTCCGCACTATCATGCATGTGGAGGTAAAGGACAATGCACAACTTGCCGGGTATTGGTACTGCAAGGACAGGAACAGATAACTCCGCCTACCAGCTATGAGCGTGTTATTAAAAATGTAAAGAAGTTTCCGGATAACGTACGGCTAGCCTGCCAGTCTAAGGTGAATGGGGAAGGGGTAAAAGTACAGCGACTGATACGGGATGAAACTGACCGCTACATTTTTATTAATGACTCAGAAGCCAGCACAACGCGGGTAATGGGCGAGCGGCGCAAGCTGGCACTTTTCTTTATCGATATCCGCAACTTTACACCGTTTATCGAAGCAAATTTACCTTTCGATGTAATACATATCATGCGCAGGATTTTTGCAATCTTCCGGAATGCAATTACCCAATATAACGGCGAAATTATAGAAACTGCCGGCGACGGACTTTATGCCGTATTCGGACTTAACAGCAAAATCAAACAGGCTACCGAGTCGGCAGTGCTGGCTGGCTTAAAAATACTTTCTGACCTGAGAATCTTTAACAATACCTACATGCGCCCTTATTTTAACCACACTTTTGAGGTTGGGATAGGCGTGCATGTGGGTAAAGTAATTGTTGGTAACGTAGGCATTGGCTTAAGCAATAACATGACAGTAATGGGATATCCGGTAAACGTAGCAGCCAGGCTTCAGGCAGCTACCAGAGAACTGGATAATAGTTTTGTGATCTCTGATCTGGCTTACCGACTTCTTAAAAATCCACCTTATTCTATGGGCTGTGGTTATCTTACCCTGAAAGGTGTGAGTAATGCCTACGAAGTAAAACTGATCGGTAAACCTTATGAGACAAAACAGGCAACTATAATTACAGAATCCGGCTCATAGTATAAGTATCGTTAAAATAATAAAGTCAGCTGTTTATAGTTTTACAGTGAGCTTTAACTTGATCAGCAACTATAGTTCAAGGTCTTAAACTATAGCTGAAATTACCAGTCTACATACAATATTATGAATTGCTTAGATGCTTAAAAACGGTTCAAAGATAGGTGTTTCGTAAATGCTATTGGGGCCTCTCTTACTTATTCAGAAACCTGTAAAAAATAACACCGCCTGTTGCGTAGAGCACAGCATCCAGGAAGTCACCGGTATAGCGGGGCATAAATTGGGGGAAGAAAACCTCGAATGCCAGCGAAAAATACAGCACCGTAAAAGCTACGTGATAGGAGGAGAGACGAACCCGTTGGCCGTAGAAGAACCGTAGTACAAATAAGGTGGCCGTGAGCACCAGCGGCAGGCAAAGTAAATCGTCCAGGTAGTGTTGTACCCACAAGGGCCGGGGTAAAGCCAGCCAACGCCAGCCACAATGACCCATGTACACCACAGCCAGCGCCCAGAATAGTGGACTAAGGGTGTTCCAACTTAGCCGGCCAGCAAAGCGATCAACCACAGAATAAAAGAGATAATGGACACAAAGGCGACCTGAAACCCCAGCCCTATTCGTTTGAAGAACTTGATAATCCAATGGTCATCAGGATTAATCTGTATGAATTCCATAGAGAAACGCCCACTATCTTCTTTACTTCGTTCTTCCCGCGCCTGCTGGCGTGCAAGAGCTACCGGATCAAGTATACTTTGGCAATGCTCGCAGCGATCGGCCGGGTTTTGGGTCCAGCGGGACCATTGACCACAGTTAGGACATTTTCTACTAGCGTTCATAGAGATTCAGATAAAGCTTTTCCGCCTCAGTAGTTACTGAGATTTGGGAGAAAGTCAGTAATGTATATAACTAGGATTGAAGAAATTAATTTCCTCGCTCAGCTGAGCTAATGCAAAGATAAGAACTTTTTTGTAATTTAGCTCCAAAGAGCTAAAATGAAAGAAAAGATTATCAGCCAGGCAGTCGAAGTCTTTAATAGAAAAGGCATCAGCAAGACTACGCTCCGTGATATTGCCCGTGAATTAGCAATAAGCGATGGGCATTTGCGGTATTACTATAAGACCAAGGAAGATCTGGTGCTGGCTATTTTCTCCGAAATGGAGATGGAGATTGCTGCCTTTGCAACCGGAGCCGCCAGCAACGTGATAGATGCGCAGGCACTGGCAGCACCCCTGATGGGTATTTACAGAGTCATGTACCGATATGTCTTCTTTTTTGTGGAGTCAGCAGCTATACTCGAGACATTTCCCAAAGTATACGCGGCATATGAAATGCTTTTTCAAAACAGAAAAGAACTGTTTCTGGCCATTTTTGAGGAATATAAACGGAACGGTGTTTTTGAAGATAGGATAGAAGCTCACTTGTTTCCGTTGTTGTTTGAACAGGTGTTTATAGTATCCGACAGTTGGCTGAGGTATGCGCGCCTCCCGCAGAACGGGCACCTTACCCAGGAGGAACAGATACGGCATTATGTTTCGGTAACGGTAGCCTTACTTTTACCATATTTCAATACACGCTTACGCGATGAGGTAACCGCCTGGCTGAAGCAAAACAGCTAAAACTATAGCATGCGTAAAGTGCATAACTTTTCGTACAGCTTTCTACAGTGATTTTAAGTATTCTTCCAGGTTCTGTTTTTCTGAGGTAGTTAAACGCAGCGCTAAATGGTCGTCGTAGTGGTTGATGACATCACTCAAAGTTTCAAATCTTCCATCGTGGTAATAGCCTCCTTTTGCTCTTGTAAATAAACCTCCCAAAGGCGTGGTTCGGTATTTACCGGTTGGTGAGCGCATTGCTTCAAAATCATCAATGCCTATCTCATCAGCAGCGTGCAGCACGTTGTCGGCCAGTAGCGGCGGGGTATGGCAGGTAGCACATTTAGCTTTTGTTAGGAAGAGTGCCTTGCCTTTACCTGCTTTCATGGGATCAAAGCTGCCACGGGGAGGCTTGGGCGCATCAAGCGAATGCTGGTAAGCACGTAGCGCAGGCAATTTTGAAGTGATCAGGTCAGGGCTATTTATCACATTGTAAAACTGGTTTTCGAAGGCTATCGGGTATTTGACCGGGTCGTTTAAGCGTGGGTCTGAAAAGTTGCCTTTTCCGTGCATTTCAAGGTTGGCTACAAAGGCATTCCAATACGTGATGTCGCCCCAACCTGTGTACGTTGTCAAATCTATACCTTTAAGTCCGAAGGCAGCAGGAAGTAAGTTGGCAGCTACTTTTCCGTCTGGGCGCAGAGCTTTGCCATCCATAAACAACACTGCCGCAAACTTGCCCGGCCCCCACATGCTTAACACCGATCGCAGTGTTCCTTCGAATACATGCAGCATGTCCGCTATTGGTTGGGCATTATCGGTCAGGGAGATAATGGTGCCCACATTCAGGTCCCTGTTAGGCCAGCCATCCAGTCGTTTACCAATTCCTGGCGCAAAAGAGTTATCAACAGTTGAGTGACAGACTGCACAGGTAATGCCAACAGAAAGTATATTTCCGCCATCATCCAGTACTCCTTTAACGCCAACTACAACATCCAGCTTTATGAGTTCAAGGGTTGTAGCTGGATCATTAAGGTCGATTGCACCAGACTGTATGCCTGCCACTACTGCTGAGGGCAGCACTTCAGCATCTACTTTTAAACCAACGGCCAGCGCAGTAGCAGGACTTACACCCGGACCAAAGCCCCCGTTTTTGGCACCAGCTATTGCCTTATCGATATGTAAAAGGCCACTCCAGAATTCCTCACTTCCAAAAGAGTCATACCGGAAGATATGTTTTCCTTCTTCAACCAGAGATTTGTGTTTCCCATTGCCCTTGTTTTGCTCCAGGATCTTAGCCGAAGCAGGATCCTCTTCGTCCAGGTCTTTAGAGCACTGTACAAATGTTACAACAGCAGTGAATATGACCGAGGCCAGCATCAGCGCTCTTTTTTTGTATTTCATAGATGTAGAGTTAAGTGTTTGTGATCTTGTGAAGTGGGGATGCATTGTTTGCTTGCCGACAGGCCTCCAGGGCCTGTAACTATAGTTGTCTTTTCTTGCGCTTAATTCTGTATCAGTTCACTTTTTTCTCCCCATCGCATTTTACTTATATTATAGCCACATCACGTTTTCTAATTGAAATACAATTTTTACAGATTTACTTGTGGAGGTTTAAGCTTAGATGAGCATTAATTTGAACCGTTACATTCTTTTGCAGGAAAATTTATACAAGCTCAATTTAGTTAGAACAGATGATATTGACTGACCATCAAGGGCTATATGATTTGCCTGTGGATTGTGAGATTTTTGTAGCCGTATTGCTTATAAAGTTGATTGTGAAAGCCCTATAATATTGATTTGGTACCGCTACTTATAGTTGATGTGACTGTAGCTGATGAAGTCATCAGAAGCGAATGACTTTATATTTCTATAGTTTACAGAGTATTTGAAGGGAATCCAGGATTTAGCTGTCACGGCAGCAGTTCTATAGTTGGTGGAATACCTTTACAAAGACTGGTTTCGGTACCTGAACCTGAAAACCTGTAGGCGTCAATCTCCCTGTTGCCTTATCTATCCGGAAAGTAACCACGGTATCTGGATGCTGATTGACGACCAGCAGAAAATTAACTATGTTTTCTAGGTTAAATTCACGCGGCCTCACACCATCCGAAGGCACACTGCATATGGATATGGGTGAAAAGATGAGGTTTAACTAAAGTAGGATATAGTATTGATGTAAAATATGTTGTTTTGTTATTGAATATTATAAAGATATTCAATAAGCATTTTTATCATATTTAAGTAACTTCCATATAGTCAGGAAAATTATTTTGATATCTAACAAGATGGACCAGTTCTCCAGGTACCACAAATCTGCTTTCACACGGTTTATCATAGATGAAGTTTCTTTTGTTTCACCTCTATACCCATTAACTTGAGCCCAACCTGTTATCCCCGGTGTTAAGAAGTGCCGAACCATATAGTTATTTATTAACTCAGAGTAATCTAGGGTTTGTTTAAGCATGTGAGGTCTTGGGCCAACCACTGACATATGGCCTAACAGAACATTGATAAATTGTGGCAGCTCATCAATGCTTGTCATTCTTATAAATCTACCTACCCGTGTCACACGGTAGTCATTCTTGGTTGCTTGCTCATTCTCCAGATCAGGATTTACTTTCATACTCCTGAATTTTAAACAGAAAAAGGGTTTGTTGTTTTTGCCGGATCTCAATTGTTTAAAAAAAACAGGTCCTTTTGATTCAATCTTGATTAAGGCAGCGAGAATTGGAGTTAGCCAACTCAAAACGAATACGATTACTATAAGGGAGAATAAGATGTCAAAGATGCGCTTTACAATTTCATTGGCCTTGTTTTCTAACGGTTCTTGTCTTGGTTTCAAGACAGGTACATATCCAAACATATCGACCATAAAATTGTGGTGAATGGAGCCCTTTAGATCTGGAACAAGTCTGAACCTGATCATATTTCTATCTGTCTCGAGCAAAAGCTTTTCAATTCTTTCACAATCATTATTGGGCAAGGTGCAATATATTTCATTTACATTATTTTCTACGGCATAGCTTATACATTGATCAACTCTACCTAAGTAATTAATATTGGGCGGTACCCGATTTGGGTTATCGTCAAACATACCTGCTACATAACATTCTAGCTGTGGGTTAGAGCATACATAATTATATAATTCTGTGCCTGCACTGCCTGCTCCTACTATTACAATATAACTGGAGCGTAACCAAACCTTTCGTCTGTATTTTCTAAGAAGAAGGAACATGAAGCGCCATGCAAGAACCAGAGTCGGGAAAAGTGCGAAATAATATATGAAAGGAGTAGGTGGAACATAAAGGTCCGGTAGAACCAATTTGATAATGGCTGCTATAATTATGAAGATTGTTAAAGCTGCAATGTTGCTGTTTATAATTGGCACCGAATCCCGCTTTAAGATATGGCTATAAATGTTGAAGACACTTGAACTATAGAACCAGCAAAAGTTTAATAGTAGGAGCGTTAACTTATAATCATACACATCAACCCATACTAATGGATATTCAGCTATTAAAAATGAAATGTAAAACATTCCATTTAGTAGCATATAATCCACTATAATATTAAGCCATCTAAATAATGTAGCGTATTTGTGCACCATAGGGCATATGGTTTAATATGAAAATTAATGTAATCAAGGGTGATAGAGCAGCAAGTGTATTGACTTGTAGCATGAAGTAATACTATAGTACTTATACTTATAGTACCTAAGCATTTACTATTACCAGACTATGTGGTTATACAGACTAATGCAGACTACAGGATAATTATAATACAACTTTTTAGTAAGAGTGAAAAAGTTAAGGGTAGGGAGGGGCTTTTGATTATACCAATAATAATTTTTAATTTAGCAATTTTAGTTCGCTTAACTATCTTATTCAACATTGAATAGGAGTATGCACTATTTTATTAGATTCGCTGAACTCTAATATAGGTATTTAGATTAGTAGTGTTATATTATTAATTGGTTTAATTAAAAAATCAGCTAAATATTATTCATCAAATTTCCACCTTGATTTTTTTAAGCCCGTATAGTTATAAATAAAATTAGAAGAGTCTATTGTTTTGCTTTTAAGTATTTTAAGTTGAAGTGCTTAATATAGCTTTGCCCTTCTCTTACTTTTAAAATTATTATAATTATAGTTCAGGCTATGGGTTGGAGTACTGTCCATATAGTTTCTGTGCACGATCAAAAAGCTACCTTAAGCTCAAGGGGTTACTCTGCAAATAAATACAGGCTATGGATTAGTTGGATAGTAATCCTGTTTATTCTGAATGTTGTTTTTTGGGCTACAATTGATATTGCGCCTTTTCTCCATATGGATGAAATATTGATTGTTGAATTAGGAAGGAATATACTTAATACAGAAACGAATTGGTCAGTTGCCTGGCTACTTTCTCAAAACAAACCAGTCATAACTATATTTTACCTTGGGCCGGTATTACAGGAAGTATCTTATCAGCTAATAGGCGAGTTAGGTCCAAGAATTTCTGCTTTCATAGGGGCAGGAGCAGCTGCTACCTTAATGCTCAACTGGCTTATTAGCAGAGGGGTAGGTGCAATAGTTGCCACCATATTAGCTCTTGTTTTTTTTCTTGACCCATTGTTTGTACAAGCCTTTACAATGGGGAGGGTTGATGGATGGGCAATGTGTTTTTGTATTGCAGCCTGTTGCGTTTTACGTAACATAGGTTCGGAGTATAGTTTTAAGTTAAAGACAATACTTGCTGGCGCCTTATCTGCTGCGGCTGTTTTTGTATGGCCTTCTGCTTTATTTCTTTATCCTCTAATTTTCTTAGAGTTATTGTTTGTTACAGGGAAAATCAGCTCAGAAAGATTTAATAGCACTGTGCCTGTTCTAAGGTTTTTTAGTATAGGGTGTTTGGTAACAGCAGCTATCATAATACTCCCTATAATGAATGAGCTATATGAGAACCTGAATACTATAATCAAAGGATTGCTCGTGAACACCCGGCCCGGAACCAGTTACGAGCAAGCTGAAAATCCATTCATTATCCTTCTACGCTCTCTAAAGTTTACCCCGCTACTTACATTATTTGCATTGATAGGTATACTGATCAAAAGAGATTTAAAATTAGCAATCGCAGTTGGAGTAGTTATTACATTGATGGTGCTTACAGTTGTGTACATTCACCGTGTACTTTATTTAGTCCCATACTTCATTGCTGCAGTTTCAGCACTTTATTACGGTAAAAAGAATTCTTCTGAAAAATTATTCCGAGCCCATAAAGCAATCACTTATTGCTTAGGTGTCTTATTGATCTGGGCCTTCACTCTATCTGTACTTGCAAGACCAGCACTTGCGTTTTCTCAGTACACTGAAACTGAGAGAGTGCTGCTTCATAAGACAGCAAATGAAATAGTTGGCAAAGGCAATTATGCTGTATTAACTCCATTTGAGCTGTACTATGCAGGAAATGAGCTTGGCTGGAGTATGTACAGACCATACATAGCTGTTGGTGAGAAATTGTCTGCAGATATACTTAAAAAGCTACTGCCTAATGTAGATTATGTAATTCTAATTAATCAAGAAATTACTGAAGAAGTTGTAAAGCTTCTGGATGACCAAGGCTTCAGAGATAAGGGTTGGTATCATGTTTATAAAGACCCTGTTTTGAAAAAGGAATATGGGAAAACAGAAGCAGATTTAAAGTATTGGGGTAATCTCTGGAGACTTCGTACAGTATTCTCAATCTATCGGCAACCTTATGGACCCTATCGAACATATGTGCGCCAAACTATAAACCGAAATATATAAGGCAATTACATGATATTATAACTTCTACTTAAACATTATAAAGCTATGGTAAATATCGGCATCATAGGTTATGGGTATTGGGGACCAAATCTTGTCAGAAATTTCTTTCTAGCGCAGGATTGTTGTGTGAAGGCGGTAGCTGATGCCAGATACGACCGGTTAGCTCAGTTAAGCAAAATGTTTCCTACAATTTTAGGAGTTACTGACGCTGTAGATATTATTAATGATCCTACTATTGATGCAGTAGTTATTGCGACCCCTGTCTGTACTCATTTTACGTTGGCGCATAAGGCCTTGTCAGCTAGAAAACATGTACTGCTTGAAAAGCCAATGACAGCATCGGTGGAGGAAGCAGAGATATTAATAAATCTGGCAGAGCAGAAAGGAGTGCTGCTTATGGTAGATCATACCTTCCTGTATACAGGCGCTGTTCAGAAAATGAAACAGCTTGTAGAGGAACGGGAGTTGGGCAATATTAAATACTTAGACTCTACCAGGATAAATCTAGGTCTTTTCCAATCAGATATAAACGTACTTTGGGATTTAGCACCACACGACATTTCTATACTTAATTATATAGTAGATGAGCGGCCTTATAGTGTAAATGCTACTGGTATTACCCACACAAAAAACAGCATAGAGAATATTGCCTACCTAACAGTAAACTATAGCTCTGGCTTTATTGCGCACTTCAACTGCTCTTGGACAAGTCCGGTTAAAGTGAGAATGATGCTGATTGGTGGGGACCAGAAAATGATTCTTTACAATGACCTTGAGCCAACTGAGAAAGTAAAGGTTTACGACACAGGATACACTTACGCCAATGACGAAGAGAAAAAGCAGGTACTAGTGGATTATAGGACTGGGGATATACATGTACCCAAACTCGCAACAACTGAAGCACTACTTAGCATGGCTAATGACTTCATTACCTGTATACAGGAAAAAAAACAGCCTGTTTCTTCTTGTCATCTAGGGTTAGATGTTGTCAGGATATTAGAAGCATCAAGCAAATCAATTAAACACAGTGGTACAGAAATAATTCTTGAAACACCTTCTGTTCCTGTTATCAAGAAAGGTTATGAGGCACTAATTTGAAAACTATGGATACTGTTACAATCAACAATCAAAAGCAGAGCTTACAAAATGTACGGCTAGGTAAGGATGTAAAGATATTTGATTTTGTGAATGCTTATGGCTGCTCTATAGACGATGGCTCTAAAGTAGGCACATTTGTGGAAATACAAAAAGGTGCCACAATTGGTAAAAGCTGTAAGATTTCGAGTCATACTTTTATCTGCGAAGGTGTACATATCGCTGATAATGTATTTATAGGCCACAACGTCACTTTTATTAACGATAAATTCCCGAGAGCAACCAATAACGATGGATCGCTGCAAACAGAAGATGACTGGAAGTGTGTAGAAACGTTTGTAGATGAAGGTGCCTCCATAGGGTCGAGTGCTACAATACTTTGCGGTGTGCGCATTGGTAAAAGAGCTATAGTTGGAGCCGGTTCGGTAGTAACCAGAGATGTGCCAGATGATACTATTGTAGCGGGTAACCCTGCCAAAGTGATCAAGAACACTAACCAAATACTTGTTTGATATGGAAGTGTTAGCAGTTCAGGAAAAGATTCCTTGTCTGGATCTTTCTGGCCAGCACCAGCAGCTTAGAAGAGAGATTTTCGAAGCTTTTGAGAAGGTGTATGATACAACCGCTTTTTCAGGCGGAAGCTTTGTTGAAGAGTTTGAGAGAAGTTTTGCAACATTTTGCAATACTGAGTTTGCAGTAGGGGTAAACAACGGCACATCTGCATTACATTTAGCTATGCTCGCCTTGGGAATTGGGGCTGGAGATGAAGTTATAGTTCCGGCAAACACCTTTATTGCAACTGCATGGGGTGTAAGCTATACAGGTGCCACACCTGTGTTTGTAGATTGTACATCTGATACCTGGCAAATAGATGCTTCAAAGATTGAAGAAAAAATTACGAATAATACGAAAGCGATTATCGGAGTACACTTGTATGGGCAGGCATTTGATGTAGATGCGCTGAGCATACTTTGCCAGAAATATAATCTATTTCTTATTGAAGATGCCGCTCAGGCACAAGGCGCAACTTATAAAGGAAAACATGTTGGTGGTTTTGGTCAAATGGGCTGCTTCAGTTTTTACCCAGGTAAAAACCTTGGCGCCTGCGGCGAAGCCGGTGGCATTACAACGAGTGACTTGGTATATTATAAGCACTTGCAAAGTCTAAGAAATCATGGTTCTGTCGTAAGGTACTACCATGATGAAATTGGGTTTAATATGCGAATGGGGGGGCTTGAAGCTGCATCATTAACTATTAAACTGAAATACCTGTCAGACTGGAATAAGCGCAGAAGAGAAATTGCAGATCGATACCAGCAGGAATTAATTAATCCACAGATTAGAATGCAGACGCAGCCTGCCTGGACAGAGTCTATCTATCATTTATTTGTGATAACAACAGATGATAGAAGTAAGCTAATGCAGCATCTGAATGAGCATAATATTTTTCCTGGTCTGCATTATCCGGTTCCGTGTCATCTTCAGAAAGCATATACTCATTTGGGATATAAAGAAGGAGACTGCCCGAATGCAGAATATCTGGCGGCACATTGCCTTTCTTTACCCATGTATGCAGAATTAACTGACGAGCAAGTAACCTATGTAATAGAGGTGCTAAACAGGTACGGGCATGCTTAAGAAAAAACTGGTCATATTCCCATTTAATGGCAACGGTGTGGAAGCACTGGATTGCATCAACTATGACGAGTATGAAGTAGTAGGTTTTATAGATGATGACTCTTCTAAAAAGTCTGAGGCATATGACTTATATAACAGGTCAATTTTAGAAAAGTATAAAGATCTTAAAGTTCTGGCAGTTCCCGGTAGTCCAACTACATACCTTCAGCGGATTAATATCATAGACTCTTTAGCGGTAGACTATAACAGATTTGTAACTATAGTTCACCCGGAAGCAAAGATTGGAAGAAATGTAAAGATCGGCAACAACTGCTTGGTTATGGCAGGGGTAGTATTAACTAGCAATGCTTGTATAGGTAATCACGTGATAATTCTACCTAATACTGTGGTACACCACGACTCGGTGTTAAAAGATTATACTTTGGTGGGAAGCAATGTAGTAGTGGCAGGGGGAACTACTATAGATACTAATTGCTACATAGGTAGTGGTGCAAATATCTCGAATGGGTTAACTATAGGTCGCTCTGTACTTGTAGGACTGGGTAGTAATATCCTGAAAAATGTACCTGACAATGCAAGAATGGTTGGCAACCCGGCCCGGAATTTAAACATGCTTATTAGTGAAAAGGTGGTTTAACGATTTCAAGTATGGCAACAGTATCTGTTATTATTCCGGTTTATAACGAAGGAGAAGGGATTGAGAACCTGGTATACGAATTGAATACTTACTTCCGGGACGAGACAAGGTTCACGACTGAAATCATTTTCGTAAATGATGGCTCAACTGATGATACATTATCAAAACTAAAGCATGCTGAGCACATTTATTATACTTACAAGGTAATCAGTTTTTCTAGAAATTTTGGATCACATGCTGCGTTGAGAGCAGGCATATTGAATGCAAAGGGAGACTATATCACCTTTATGTATGCCGATCTGCAGGATCCACTATCGCTAGTAAGCCGACTGTTTGATGAGATTATATCAAAAGAAATAGATATAGCCTGGGCATTCAGAAAAACAACAACTGCAGGCACCTCAGAAAGATTATTTTCAGCAGCCTATGCTACCTTAATGCGGAAGTATGCAGTATCTAATTTCCCTAAAAAAGGGTTTGATATAGTAATGTTTTCCCGTAAAGTAAAGCGCTGTCTTGATAAGAATATAGAAGCAAACTCCTCTGTTTTTATACAGATATTAAGTCTGGGCTTTAAGCAGACAGGAATTACTTATGATAAACGTATAAGGCTTGTTGGCAAATCGAAATGGACTTTGGCTAAAAAAGTAAAGTTGCTGATAGACTCTTTTGTAGCTTTTTCATTCGCACCTATCCGGCTGGTTTCATTTGTAGGTATTTCATTTTTCGTTCTGGGTGTCCTGTGGTCTGGCTATATTATTTTTAGAAAAATTGTTTTTGATGACCTGGCAAGTGGCTGGCCAGCTCTACTATCTATTTTGATGGTGGGGTTTGGCGTGACTAACATATCGCTTGGAATAATTGCAGAATACCTCTGGCGAACACTGGATGCCAGCCGGAAGAGACCTGTGTTCGTGATAGACGAATTCATAGAAGGTGCGCTAACGCCTGTTGATAGTAATAATAGGGTGTTGTTGGATGCTAAGCTATGATTAAAACGATACTCTACATTTTGATCTATGCAGCCTTTAATGTTTCAGGTGCAGCACTTATAAAGTGGCAATTGAAAGGTAAAAGTCTTGATAGCCTAGACCAGTGGCTGAAGCTAATGCTGAACATTCCTTTTATTTTGGCTTTCTTACTGATTGTTCTGTCTGCTCTGGCATTTTTTAAAGCTCTTTCTACAAACAGTTTTTCTTTAATTATACCCATAGCCACAGGCATAAATTTTATTCTGACAATTGCTGTAGGTTACTACCTGTTTCAGGATAAGCTGTCCCTGTTATCCTTTGTAGGTTTCATTCTCATAATAACCGGAATTATTGTTCTTAGCTTTAATAACCAGACGCAGCATGTATAGTAAGATCACGAATAGCAGCATTTTAGTAACTGGAGGGGCAGGCTTTATAGGTTCTTTTCTAATAGAAGAATTGCTACAACACAGCCCTGCTCGGATTATCATTCTTGATAACCTAATACGAGGAAGCCTTGACAACATCAGCAGTTTTAAAGATAACCCAACTATAGATTTTGTTGAAGGTGATATTCGGGATGCTGCTCTACTTGAAAAATGTGTGGCTGGTGTGGACTACGTATTTCATACGGCTGCTCTTCGCATTAATGCCTGTGCCGCTGATCCTGCAGCAGGCTTTGAGGTGATGCTGAAATCCACCTTTAATCTAGCTGAATTATGTGTGAAATATAAGGTTAAAAAGGTGGTCTATAGTTCCAGTGCTTCTGTTTATGGATTGGCACAGCATTTCCCTACACCCGAAACAGATAACCCATACAATAATCAAACATTTTATGGAAGCGCTAAACTATGGGGAGAACAGCTTTTCAGGAGCTATAATTTTATGTATGGTTTAGATTACGTAGCCCTCCGCTACTTTAATGTATATGGCCCGCGTATGGATACGGATGGCAAATATACAGAAGTAATGATCCGGTGGCTAGACTGTATAAAGGATGGCACTGCACCACTTATATATGGAGATGGTAGCACCACAATGGACTTTGTGTATGTGAGAGACGTAGCGAAGGCAAACATCGCCGCCTTGGTAGCTGACGTAACAGATGAGACTTTTAATATAGGCAATGGTCGGGAAACCAGCTTAAAGGAGCTTCTGGAAATTCTGCTGTCAGTAAACGATTCAGACCTTGTCCCTGAATTCAGAGATGAGAATACAGTAAACCCTGTTAGCCGACGGTTAGCTGATAACAGGAAAGCAGTACAGCTTTTAAAGTTTGAACCTAGTATAGCTTTAGAGAAAGGGCTGAAAGAATTAAGTGAGTGGTATTTTGAGAAAAAGAAATTAACAGCAGTTAGTATATGATACCCATAGCAAAGCCTTATTTAACAGAAGATGAAGCACAGGCTGCTTATGATACAATCCTGACAGGGTGGATTACGCAAGGGCCTAGAGTGCAGGAGTTTGAAGAGAAATTTGCAAACTATACTGGTGCAAATTATGCAGTAGCTGTGTCGAATTGTACTACAGCCCTGCACTTGGCTATGATAGTTGCTGGAATAGGCCTCGGGGATGAAGTTATATGCCCATCGATGAGTTACATTGCTACCGCAAACTCAATTACCTACGTTGGTGCTCTACCCGTTTTTGCTGAGGTTAATCCATCATCTTACAATTTAGATCTGGTTGATGTAGAGAAGAAAATCACAAATAAAACAAAAGCCATTCTGCTAGTGCACCAGATAGGGATGCCAGCAGATATTGATGCCTTTTCAGCACTATGTAAAAGATACAATTTAAAACTGATTGAAGATGCAGCCTGTGCTGCGGGTTCTTCTTATAAAGGCAAAAAGATAGGATCCCATTCAGAATTAGTTTGTTTTTCCTTTCATCCACGAAAAGTGATTTCAACGGGGGATGGTGGAATGATTACAACCAATAGGAAAGATTACTATGAGCGATTGAAGTTGCTCAGGCAACATGGCATGAGTGTGAATGACCGCACACGCCATGAGTCTAATACGATCATTTTTGAAGACCATGTAGAAGTAGGTTACAACTACCGCATGACTGATATACAGGCTGCCGTGGGAATTAAGCAGCTTGAAAAGTTAGATTGGATCGTGAATGAAAGACGTAAAATAGCCGCTATGTATCACGAAGCTCTAAAAGAAATAGACTTCATCCGTTTGCCTACTGAGCAAGAAGGCTACACGAGTAACTACCAATCCTTTAGTATCTATCTCGGGCAAAATAGCCCTGTATCTAGGAATGAGTTTATGCAACTGCTCTTAGATAAAGGTATCGCAACCAGGAGAGGGATTATGACAACACACCGTGAGACCGCTTATAAAAACCTGAACATTAATCTACCTGTTTCAGAAGACTTGCAGGACCGTTCTGTCATCTTGCCATTGTATGTGCCTATGCCAGAGAAAGAAGTCAACTATGTATTAAATTCTATGCTAGAGATATTAAAAGTAAAGCAACGTCCGGTAGTAGTTGATGCATAACAACGACTTCACACTTTGTTAATTTAAAAAGATTCTCTCGTCTCTTAATCTCACTGTAGTATTATGGATGCAATAAAAGTTTCGATAATTACTTCTCTATACAGAGGCGAAAAATATCTTGAATCCTTCCTGTATCACTTGTCTAAATTGAGCAACCCATGGGAATGTGAGTGGATTCTTGTCCATAATGACCCAACAGAAACTGAACTTATACTTCTTGAAAACTTTAAAGAGTCAGTATCAATGATCGAAACTGTGCATTTAAAAGTCGGTAGAGAGCCTTTGTACAGTTCCTGGAATAGGGCAGTAGCTGCAGCAAGAGGAGAATACATAACTATATGGAACATCGATGACATCAGGCGTCCGGATTCTATACAGCAGCAATTGGCTGTTTTAGAGAAAGAAACTGATGCCGCTATCGTGTACGGAAACTATAAGATTGTAAACTACTATGGCAACACAACAGGTGTAGATGTGGTAGTACCCGACTTTCACGATAAACCTGATGACTTTTTACGCCAACACTATATAGGTCCGTTTCCTTTGTGGCGTAAAGACTTACACAAAGTAATCGGGTATTTTGATGAACAGTTTAAATTAGTTTCTGATTTAGATTTCCAAATTAGAGCTTCTAGGGTTAGCCCCTTAGTAAAAGTTAATAAAGAGTTAGGAACTTATTTAGAGGGCACAGCAGATAACTTAAGTAGTAATTACCAGTTACAAGATTTAGAAAATACTGTGCTGCAACTCAGATACGGTAATTTTGATCTGATATACCTAACGCATTTTTTCAGTGCTATCCTAAATTATAAGATCAGAAGCTATAAGTGGTTTGGAAATTATACTTCTATGGCGGATATCTATAATTATCAGACTCAGAATTATTGGGCAAACTTTCCACTCATCTTTTTTTCCCTACTAAAGCTTCCAAGGCACCTTGCCCGAAAGTACTTAAAACCTATAGTTAGAGCATATTTGAAGAATCAAAATAGTAAAGGGGCTTTAGTAGAGTAGGGTACCTATTGTAATTCCAAGTTTTGCACATTTGTTAACGGTGTAAATCGGTGTTATCCATTAAGCTATAGTTATGAAAATAGTGCATTGTGTGTTCAGCTTCAATACAGGAGGTGCTGAGATGCTTATAGTTGATCTTATTAATGAACTGTGTGATGAACACGACGTGTCGCTGGTAATCGTTAATAGCAAATGGAGTGAAAGCTTAATGTTGCAGATAAACAAGCGAGCTAAAATTTACTTCATAAACAGGAAAGAAGGTAGTCGAAATCCTTTTCCTATACTACGCCTTAATTTCTTACTTAATAAAATAGATCCTGACATCATTCATTGTCATGATGCGCAGATGGGCAATTTGATTAGGCTACCTAACGCTAAACTTGTATTTACTTTTCATACCATTGGAATTCCTGCTAATAACTTACATCGTTACGATTTACTGATAGCTATTTCAGATGCTGTGAAGAGTGATATTGCAACACGGGTGGTTCGAAATTCAAAAACCATTTACAATGGCATTCACATAAACTCTTTCAAGCGCAGGTCTGATTATAGATTAGGTGAAGGCAACCCTTTCAGCTTGGTCCAAGTTGGCCGACTCGACCATGAAATAAAGGGGCAGGATATATTATTAGAGGCGTTAGCTTTACTCAAAGCTGATTTATTGGTACCTGTCAGGCTTGATTTTGTAGGAGATGGACCCTCTTGTAAGTATTTAAAGGAACTAACAAAACGGTTAAATCTAGAGCAGGAAGTTCACTTTCAAGGCAATAGAGAGAAACAATGGCTATATCAACATCTATCTGATTTTAACGTCCTTGTACAGCCATCCAGAATAGAGGGCTTTGGCTTAACTGTGCTTGAAGGAGTTGCAGCGGGCTTACCAGTACTCGTATCAAGTGGGGGTGGTCCGGATGAGATATTAAGAAGGAATTATAGTGGCTTTAGTTTTGAAAATGGCCAGCCGGATAACTGTGCTAAGCAATTAAAGTTGATGTATGCTATGTATAAAGAAGGGCAAATGAATGAGTTTATGCTAAAGGGGAAACAAATTGTTGAAACAGAGTATATCATCAAGAGATGCGCTGAGCGTCATATTCAGGAATATACTGAATTGCTTACAACTTAATTTCAATTGATTATCCCTTCAAGTTATATAATAAGGTCTACAGTCTAGTTCTTAAACTTCCTACCATATACAAATTTGCTAATTCAACATATCCAGCATTGAATATAATATTGCTTATAAATAATTAAACTTTTTGTAAGATATAAAGTAAAAACAGTAATATGTTGGTTTGCTTTGAATTGTAACTCAGTCTTAAGCTTTGCCAGCTATAGTTAAAGTGGGGTGTTCTAAAGAATTTAAAGAATAGGGCTTTTTTGTTCAATCTATATGACTTATTTCTACAAACACAGCTTTCCACTATTTGTCATTCTGCTGTTTTTATGCTCATGCGGAAGTTCAAGACATGCTATTTACTTTAATAATGTGAGTGATAAAGAGTACATAGGCACTGCAAATAGCTTGGACCCAGTTATTCAGAAAAACGACTTGCTAAGCATCTCTATCAGTAGTTTAAATCCTGAAGCTTCTCTTGTGTTTAATATGCCCAATCTTACGGCCACGCAGGCTCCTACAGTAGCAGGTAACGTTACACAAGCGTCTGGGTATTTAGTAGACCAGGATGGCAACATACAATTTCCTTTTTTAGGTAATGTAAAAGCCGCAGGCTTAACTAAAAAAGAATTTAAAAATTACATTACCACAGAACTAGTCCGTAGAAAGCTTCTATTAGATCCTATAGTTAATGTTCGTTACCTCAATTATAAAGTCTCCGTTCTCGGCGAGGTAGCTCACCCTTCAGTCCTGACCATACCAAACGAAAAAGTGACTCTACTAGAAGCATTAGGTTTAGCTGGTGATATGACCATTTATGCTAAAAGAGATAATGTGATGCTCATCAGAGAAGAAGATGGTAAAAAAGTAATTAGAAGAATTGACCTAACATCGGATGTACTTTTTACATCACCTTACTACTACCTTAGGTCAAACGACATTATTTATGTTGAACCTAATAAATCGAAGATAGAAAGCACAGGTAGAGTTAATCAGTGGCTTCCTATCATTTTTAGTGGTCTTTCCTTTGGTGCCATCGTTTTAGATCGTTTAACAAGATAGGCGCAGAGTGTATGGATTTAGATAGTTTAAATAAAGAAGAGAATTTATTTCATATAATCAGGTATAAGTTCTTTCCTTATTGGCCTGTATTTGTCATTCTTCTTTCTCTTTCATTAGCAGCAGGCTGGGCTTATCTTAAGTACACAGAACCATTATATGAAGCTACCGCATCTCTGATAATTAATGACGAAAATAAAGGTGTAGATGACCCTCGGATGACGGAGTCGATAAACATGTTTGCTTCTAAAAAAATTGTAGAAAATGAAATAGAAGTCATCCATTCCAGAGCTCTAATGTCTAAAGTTGTAACAGAACTAAACTTGTATGCCCCTGTAATGGAGCAGAAAAAGTTTAAGTCGGTTTCAGCTTACATTTCTTCACCTATCGAAGTTAAACTAAAGTACCCCGATAAGCTTACACAAGACCTCGATAATATACCAGCTTATTTTTTTACGTATGACTCCTTAAGAAAAGAAGTTACAGTCAACCAGAAGAAGTACCCTCTTAATGAATGGGTAAGAGCACCATTTGGTGAAGTAATGTTCCTGCCAAACTCAAATTATTTAAAAAGTTCTCGGGGGCCTCTATACTTCTATTTCATACATCCTCAGATTATAACTGATGTGTTGCTTAAGGAATTATATGTTACGCCTGTTAGTAAAGTTTCAACGGTTATCAATTTACACATCAAAGATCATGTACGTGAACGGGGCGAGGACATATTAAATCAGTTAATCCATTCTTATCATCAAATTGCCATTACAGACCGTAATCTTTTGGCTGCAAACACACTGACGTTTATTGAAGACAGAATAAAGTTTGTAGAAAAAGAGCTTGGTGCGTTGGAGAATCAGGTACAGAAGTATAAGTCTGCTGAAGGAATTGTTGACTTAAGTGAACAGGGTAAGGTCTTTTTGCAGAGTGTAAGCGATAATGACCAGAAGATAGCAGATATTAATGTACAGTTAGCAGTATTGGATAAGGTAGAAAGATATATTCTAAATAAAGAATCCAATACAGGCATTGTGCCAGCAACTTTAGGCGTTGAAGACCCCGTATTAACACAACTCCTGAAGAAGTTATATGATACTGAAATTGAATATCAGAGACTTAGTAAAACTACAGCTGAGAATAATCCACTACTAACATCTGTTTCCGGAGAGATTGAGAAAATTAGACCAAGCATTTTAGAGAACATCAGAAGCCAGCGTGAGAATCTAAAGGCAATGAACCTCAGGCTAAGCTCAGCAAAGGGGAAGTATAGTTCTGCACTCCAGACGATACCTAAACAGGAACAGGAACTTCTTGAGATTAGCCGGCAGCAGGCAATTAAAAACAGCGTTTATAGTTTCCTGCTTCAAAAAAGAGAAGAAGCAGCTTTATCATATGCCCCAACTGAAGCGGACAGTAAGGTGGTCGATATGGCGGAGTCTTCTATATGGCCTGTTAGCCCCAGTCCATTAAAAGTCTATGTTGTGGCTCTGGCTCTGGCTGTTGCACTTGGATTTGCTTTTGTTACCGGCAAAGAGTTGTTCAATAATAAAATAATGTTCAGATCCGAAATTGAAGCTTACTCTAAAGCGCCTATAGTTGGTGAGTTGTCAAAAGTTAAACTCAGGAAAGACAAGATTTTTGTAGCGCCATCTGATGTAATCGTAATAGAACAGTTCCGTCAACTCAGGACAACAATGGGTCTTTACGGGCGCAAATTCAGCAAGAAGAAAATATTGATCACATCCAGTATACCAGGAGAGGGTAAAAGTTTTGTCAGCACTAATTTGGCTTATAGTCTGGCTTCTTCTGGTAAAAAAGTAGCGCTAATTGATTTAGACTTAAGAAATCCAAATACTTCAGTGCAGTTCAATTATTATAGATTGCCAGGTGTAATTGAATACCTGAAAGACGAAATAGGCCTGGATGAGTTAATACATCCAACCAGTTTCAGAAATCTATATGTTTTGCCAGCTGGGAGAAGCTTAGGAGATAATACTGAGCTACTTCTTAATGGGCGCATTGAAAAGTTATTTAGTAGCCTTGAAAATACATTTGATTACATTCTGATGGATAGCTCTCCGGCAGATTTAGTGTCAGATGCCTTTCTGCTCTCTGAGTTTTCCGATATTACATTACTTGTTCTTCGACATGCACACACGCCAAAAAATGTACTTCAGAGCTTTAATCAAAGTAATAAGAAGATATTAAAGAACATGGCAATAGTATTTAATGGAGTAGGTGTTAGAGGCTTTGTAAAAGGTTATGGTTTTGGCTACGGGTACGGCAATATAGATATTTACAAGGACAAATATTTTAAAGCAAATGCCACATAAAAGAGATTATGATAAAGGATAAGTTGTATAAGAACACAATTTACTCTGGTTCAGTAAGCTTAGATAGCGTTAATACAACATTATTGCAAAGGGAGGAAGGCCTGTGGCATCTATTAACAGTGTTACATCAAATAGTTCTGTACGAAAGCTTACGGGTAATCTGGTTTCTTTACTACTCATTCAAGTAGCTAATTATGCGCTGCCATTGCTAAGCATCCCTTATTTTACCAGAATAGTAGGCCCCGAGCGATTTGGCGTGATAAACTTTGTAGGAGCTTTTGTAACGTATTGTGTCATACTCATAAACTATGGATTTGATACTACGGCAACAAGGGACGTAATCTTGGTTAAAGATGATCAGAAAGCACTACATAGGCTCTGTTCAGAGGTGTTTTATAGCAAATCAATTTTGTTTTGTGTAACTCTTCTCATTTTTGGGGCACTAGTCTGTTTTATACCGCAACTCAATTCAGAACTCACGCTTAGCCTCTATTCCTTTCTTATTTGTCTGGCCTATGTCATCACTCCTGTTTGGCTGTTTCAAGGCTTTCAGGACAACTATATTTTAGCATTTTATAGTTTGGGTGCCAAAGTTGTTTTTACAATTGCTGTGCTTACCCTGATCACAACTGAAAAAGATTATATCCTTTATGCCCTTCTTCTTAGCGGCTCACAAATTTTAATAGGTATTATTGCTCTAATCAGAACGCATTATACTTACCAGATAAAATTAGTTAAGACCACATTTCACAACTTGCTGATCAGACTTAGAAGCAGTCAGAAGGTTTTCGTTTCATTATTCATTATCAATCTCTATACTACAGCAAATATTATCATAATCGGTTTCTTTGAGAATGATAAAAGTGTAGGATTATTAGCTGCCGCTCTTAAAATAATGGCATTGCTTCAGGCCTGTATAAGTGTTCCTTTTTCACAGGCACTTTTCCCATTTATCGGCCAAAGATTCAAATACTCAAAACAAGAGGGTTTAAAGTGGGTGCAATACACATTTCCAGTTGTGCTGCTGGTTGGGGCAGTTTGCTGTGTGCTATGTAGCCTGCTAGCCCCACTGTTAATTAACTTGTTGTTTGGAAAAGAATTCACAGGTTCTGTAGCTATGCTGCGTATTCTATCCTTTATACCTTTAGTTGTTATCTATAGTCAGTTTTTAGGATTACAAGTGATGATAAATTTACAGTTGGACAATCTGTTTCAGAAAGTAATTTTATACGGAGCATTATGCGGTTTATTTATGAACATTCTGGGAGGCTATGTTTGGGGAGCCATAGGAATTTCAATTACCTACCTGCTGACAGAAATTCTAATAGCACTTCTCTTTACTTACTTTCTAAATAAAGAGAAGATTACCTTGACAATGTTGTTTGCTAAGGCCAACAAGCATTCTTTTTTTGAAGTTGTACAAAAATCAAAACAGGTTTTTTTTAAGCAGCTTTGAAAGTAAGTATGGTTTAATTATGCAATACAAAGATGATCGGATTTGGTATTATGCTTCTTGCTGTTTACCTGTACTGGGAGTCTTCCAAAAGATACCTGTCAGTTTTTCTTGTTTTTTTTATTGTAACTGGTGGGTTTCAACTAGTACCCACCGACCTAATGGTTCTGTCAACCATAGGGATAACAAAGACATATGATTGGGCGCTCGTTTACCTGATATTACTACTTGTTGTTGAGCCACGGATCATTTTAAATTTAACAATCTGGAAAGACCGAAATGGCATTGCGTTATACAGTGGTGTCTTATTGTTTTTATTACTTTACAATCTGCTATTTGTAGGTGTAGAGGTCCAGGTGGCCATAAGGGTGTTTCGGAACTATATATTTTTTCTGTTACTGTTCCCTTTTGTAAATCTCCCAACACCTGATTTTATAAAGGTATTCCGCTTACTAACTTATTTTACCACTTTAGCCTCGTTTCTATTTTGCCTGCAGCCTTTATTAGGGCATGGCATACTTGCCGGTGCTCCCGAGTTACTACCAGATGAAGGAGGGGGGCTAATTAGGTTTTATAACCTTCCGTATTTTCTAGTGCCTGTTACGCTAGCTCTTTTGGTCGGAAAATCTAGTTTAAATTTAAGATATCACTACCTTGTTTTAACAATTAACTTAGTTGCTATAGTTCTATCGCAGCATCGGAATTTGATTCTCTCAATACCCATTTGCTATTTCACTTTCCTGATCATACAGAATAAACTGAACCTCATTAAAGTTACTGCCTCAAGCGTTGCCATTGTTGTGGCATTTTTTTGCATAAATTATTTTTTTGAAGGGAGGTTTTTTAAAGGGATTGTAAAGTTATCAGAGTCTTTTAATGAAGTGACTCCCACGATTATTCAGTATGCTAACTTATCAGACATTTCAACTACCGAATTCAGGCGACTACATTTTATGGAAAGGCTTTACTATGTTCAGGCAGATGTACTTAAATCGCTTTTTGGTATCGGCTTCTTAACTGAAGATTCAGCGTTAACAAAACAGTTGTCATTTAATATAGGTTTGCTTACTGAATATGGTGATATCATTCAAGTAGACACATCAGATATTACCTGGTCTTTATTACTTGTACATTTTGGATTAGTAGGTATTGCAGCTTTTTTGTATTTCTATTGGTCCTGCCTTCGCATTTGTTATTCAAACAAAGATCAGGCACTCTTTATGCTAGGCGTCCTGTATATCACAAATCTTCTCTTTATTTCCTTCTTTGGGATAGATATAGTATCTGTCCACACGATAACATTACTTGCTTTCATTTTAGGGTTTTATTATAGTTTGAAATCCCATATAAACCAAAAATCACAGCCGGAGACACAAATACAGCAATACGCTTCTTAGAACTGTCTTATAGTACTCAAAGATTTGGCAATTCATGTTTATAAAATGGCTTTGAATTACCATGCTGAGTTTAAATTTGGCAGCGATTAAGCTAAATTATTCATGATATTGTTAAACTTTTTGAGCTGGGCCTAGTACATATAATCATCATAAGAGCTCAAATACAAAAGCTTTATTGAACAGCCTCAAACTATATTCTTCTATATAAACCTGGGGGTAATTTGCATTGACCTTTACCTTTACTATTTACTGTATGCTACCTTTAAATGTCATAGTAATTGGCCCAAGTATAACTAAGTCTAAGGGTGGTATGGCTACAGTTATACATAGCCAAATAAATCATAGAATTTTATGTAAACCCATCCATTACAAACATATAGTATCTCATGTAGAGGGGGGAGGGATTACCAAAGTAATAATATTTCTCAGTGCTGTATTAAAACTACTTTTCGCAGAAAAGGTAGATTTAGTTCATATTCATGTCGCCTCAGATACTAGTATTTTTAGGAAAAGTGTATTTGTATTTATTAGTCGCTTACTAAAAAAACCGATTGTTATACACATTCATGGAGCTGATTTCGATAGTTATTACAAAAATGCTAATCATCAGGTAAAGAGCTATATTAAATATACACTCTCTAAGTGTACAAAAGTATTGGTTCTTTCAAACTATTGGAGAACCTTCTTTAAGCATCAGTTCCCTGATATCGATGTTCAGGTGCTGTTCAATGGTGTAGATACCAGTAAGTTGCTCTCAGCCGAGTTAAACATATATAACCATGATAGTTTTCTGTTCTTAGGCAGACTGTGTAAACGAAAGGGTATATATGACCTCCTCGAAGCTATTGATATTCTGGTGAACCAACAAAATCAGCGCGAACTGATGTTTTATCTCGCGGGAGACGGAGATTTAAAAGAAGTTCAGAATATAATCCAAAGATATCATCTCGAGGACAATGTTAGTTTGTTGGGCTGGCTTAATGAGGATCAGAAATTAAAGGTTTTCAGCAAAGTAAGCACAGTTTTGCTGCCATCATATTCTGAAGGATTGCCAATAGCTTTAATTGAAGCGATGGCAGTTGGAAAAGTTATCATAAGCAGTAATGTTGGTGGAATTACTGATCTGGTTGGCGAAGCAAACGGCTTTTTAATTGAACCAGGTGATATAGTAGGCCTATGTAAGTGTATAAACCATCTGCGCATGGAGCCGCAGCTTATTGATCAGATTTCGATTAATAATAAGATCAAGATTAAGGAGCAATTTGACCTTTCTGTAATAGCCGAGCAACTACATAGCTTATATTACAAGATCGCTGGTAATAGAGAAAGGCATTCTAATTTGATTATTGAAGAAGAGCCTACTGAAGAGGAGAATTATGTAAACATGTTATAGTATGAGAGTATTAGCTATAGCATCTGCTGGAGGGCATTGGGTACAACTGCTACGGTTGTTGCCAGCCTTCGAAGAAAACGAAATAGTTTTTGTTTCAACACATAAAAGTTTTTCACAGACTGTAAAGAACTGTCCTTTCTATGTGATTCCTGATGCAAACCGATGGAATAAACTGAAGTTATTAAAGGTGTGCTTTTGTGTGTTGGGGCTACTTTATATCATTAAACCTGATGTTATAATTACAACTGGCGCTGCTCCCGGACTTATGGCAGTAATAGCAGGTAGACTACTTGGTGCTAAGACAATTTGGATAGATAGTATTGCGAATGTTGAGAAGCTTTCGCTTAGTGGCCGCATTGCTTTATTATTCGCTAATAGAACGTATACACAATGGCCTGACTTAGCGACTTCAAAAATAAAGTATAAAGGAAGTGTGATAGGATGATATTTTTAACAACAGGTACACAAGAGCCTTTTGATCGGCTGGTAAAAGCGATGGATGATTTATGTCCTATGTTAAAAGGAAAGAACATAGTGGCACAGGTAGCCAATTCCGCTTATAAAGTGCGGCATATGGAAACATATAATTTTTTAGAACCGGAAGATTTTAACCGGTTATTTCAGGATGCAGAACTGATAGTGGGCCATGCTGGAATGGGTACTATCATATCAGCACTAATGAACGAAAAACCTTTGTTGATTATGCCCCGGTTATCTAGATACGGAGAACACAGAAATGATCATCAGCTGGCAACTGCAAAAGCATTTGACAGATTAAAATATGTACGCGTGGCATACGAAGTAAAAGATTTGAATCTACAGCTAGAGCACATGATTAAAGGTAATTTAAGAAGTATGCACCAGCTAAAGAATTATGCATCAGATGAATTAATTAACTCAGTACGTCATTACATCCACTCACTTATTTGAAGAAGCAGGTTTGCATTCAGAATTATGCTGCTATCATAACTCAACCAAACGAAGAAACTGACCCTTGTTCTTCCTCAAAAATGCTTAATCCTTAAAATTTTAGCTTATGTGCGGCATTGCTGGAAGTATAAACTGTGCGTTAGACAGTGCAGATTTAGAAATGATTAATCATAGGGGCCCTGACGCTAAGGGTATATCAAAAATTTATTGGTGCAATAATACTGTTGTTTTAGGGCATACGCGCCTTGCTATTGTAGAGCTTTCCGAAGCTGGTAATCAGCCAATGGTTTCAGAATGTGGTAGGTATTACCTGATTTTTAACGGAGAAATTTATAACCATCTTGAGTTAAGGAAAAAATTAGGAGGTGTAACTTTTAAAGGAAATTCAGATACTGAAACTTTACTTTATTTCCTGATTAAGTATGGCATTACTGGAGTTAGCGACTTTAATGGTATTTTCTCTTTTGCTTACCTAGACACAGTACTTGACAAGCTTTATCTAGTCAGAGATTATTTCGGAGTAAAACCATTATACTATTATGCTACGACTCATCAGCTTATTTTTAGTTCTGAAATAAAAGTTATAGTTAGTAATGAATGCTATTCAAAATTGATTAGCCTGCCAGCTCTTAATACTTTTCTCACCTTTAGGTATAATCCTGCGCCGCAAACACTCTTTGACGGGATTAATAAGCTCGAAGCAGCTACTTATCTTGAGTACGACTGTTCGGGAGAAATAAATATTCATAATTATTGGCCTAAAAAGCAAGTTATTAACTATAACATAAACGAACGGGATGCGATTGCTGAATATAAATACCTGTTAGAACAAGCAGTTAATCGCCAGTTGATGAGTGATGTACCACTGGGGTTATTGCTAAGTGGTGGTTTAGACTCCGCAGTTCTGGGTCATTTTATGAGCAAGCACTCTACTTATAAGGTAAAATCCTTTACAGTAGGATTTGAAGGGAAAGGGAACTATAATGAATTAGACGATGCACGTTCAACAGCTTCTATTATTCAATCCGAACATTATGAAGTTGTGATGAATAAAGAGCAATATCTAAACTATTTTTATAGTTCGTTTTACCATACTGAAGAGCCAATTGCTGAACCTACCATTCCGGCATTATTACTCGTTTCACAGTTAGCTTCACGGCATGTTAAGGTAGTTTTGAGTGGGCAAGGTGCGGATGAGCCCATGGCAGGTTATAAACGGTATAAAGGCGAAAAACTCATTTCCCAATATCATAAGTTACTATCATTAATTCCTTTAACATATCTGAGTAAAATTTTACCCAATAGCAGCACAATTGATAGGGGGATTTACTCCTCTGGCTTTAAAAATGAAATAGACAGGTTTGTCGCTATTTATACTTTATTTACTCCCGATCTAAAGAAAAAACTATATCAGGATGATTTGCTTGATATGATTGGACAGGATCAGAAGTTGTTTTTTGCCAATCACTATGCCCATGCAGATCCTACCGGATCTTCTTTATCAAAACTTCTTTTTATAGATACACGGAGTATGTTACCTGATAATCTGTTGTTGTTTAATGATAAATTAACAATGGCTAATTCCATCGAGAACAGGGTGCCCTATTTGGATATAGACCTTGTAAACTTTATAGAGTCATTGCCCGAAAAATTTAAACTTAACGGCCACACAGGGAAATACATTCATCGCAAAGCAGCTCAAGACTTTTTACCCACTCAAATTATAAATAGAAAAAAAAGAGGTTTTGAGACACCAGTTCATGAATGGCTGAGATCAGAACTATCTGCCACATTATTAGATATTATTAATAGTGAAAATTCTTTTAGCAGGACATATTTTAATAGGGGTTTTATTTCAAAAATGGTGGAGCAGCACCGAAATAATAAAAAAGACTACCATAAACATCTTTTTATTCTTTTGTCTCTGGAGCTATGGTATAAAAACTTTTACCTGACCTATAACAGAGATTATAGTTATACTTCTCTTAATGTATCTTAAGGATGAGAGTCACATACGTCACTTCATATGACTCAATGGATGTTCTAAATTGGTCAGGTTCTGGTTACAATATTGCAAATGCGCTTAGAGCACAGAACATAGAGCTGGACTTTGTAGGAAACTTACGATACGGCCTGTCTCCGTCATTAGAATTAAAGAAGCATATATATAAACTAATTAATAAAAGGTTTCAACCAGAAAGAAGCATGTATGTTGCTTCTAACTACGCCAGTCAGGTACAAGCATCTTTAAAATCCAATTCTGATATACTTTTTTCTCCAGGAACACTTCCTTTAGCTCTGCTGAAAACTAATAAGCCAAAGGTGTTTTACACAGATGCAACCTTTGCAGGAATGCTGAATTATTATGATGACTTCAAAAATCTATGTACTGAAACTATAGTTCAGGGTAATCTTCTTGAACAAGAAGCTCTATCTACTTCTAGACTGGCAATTTTTGCATCTGACTGGGCCGCCAAATCAGCGACTGATCATTACTTGGTTGACCCTGGAAAGATAAAAGTGGTGCCATTTGGAGCGAACATTGAACATAACTATAGTTTGAGCGAAATAAATCTAGCGATAACCAAAAGGTCTAAAGCTGAATGCCATCTGCTATTTATAGGCGTAGATTGGGAGAGAAAAGGAGGGGCTTTAGCAATAAACGTTGCTGAGCGGCTTAATCAGTTAGGTTTAAAAACTACGTTGCATGTGGCGGGTATACAAAATATACCAGTGCGTAAACTACCTACTTTTGTTAAAAATTATGGCTTTATAAGTAAGGCTACTTGCGAAGGCAGAACTTTTTTAAATCAACTCTTACTTAAGAGTCATTTTTTAATTGTGCCATCACGGGCGGAAGCCTACGGGTTGGTTTATTGTGAAGCCAATTCGTTTGGCGTTCCAGCTATTGCCACAGCAGTTGGTGGTATTCCAACTGTAATCAAAGATGAGGTAAATGGTAAACTTTTTCCCTTGGAAGCTTCTGATAATGCCTATGCTGAATACATACTTCAGGTTTTTACAGACAATCGCAGATATCAGGAATTAGCGCTGTCATCATTCAACGAATATACGCAAAGACTAAACTGGAGTAGTGCAGGCCAAACTATTAAAAACCTATTAAAGGAGGTTTTATAGAGATGTTTACCCAGAAACTGGAGCGGGTTGAGTTATTTTTTTTCCGGTCATTTCTTCCAGTGTCGCAGCCGAAGTTCCCTGGCGGATGTTGTCAAAGTAGAGCACACGGGTACTTACATCTGTTTTGCCTGTACCGTTCCATGGCCACTTGTACAAACCTACCTTCCAGTACGGCAGCCTGGTATCGTTGTAGCTGTTGCCACCGCGGTGCTCGAGAATTTTAGTGCCGTTCTTCCATACTTCCACCAGGCCATCGCTGCCATAGGAGTGAATTACGTGGAAGGCAAATTGCTGCCAGGCATCTGTTGTTACCGGTCCCAGGTCGTACTGCTTCTCGCCTTCAAACGGAACTGAAGCACTTGAGATTGGCTGTGAGTTGTAGCCAATTTTCATGATAAAGCGCCCGTTCTGAATCTGTAGTGACTTGGCCGGTGTACGCCATTCTTCGCCTGCATCAGGCACGGCGTGCCACTGCATGATCTGCTCGGCTGCCCGGTCCGGGGTGTTGTACTGAGCTGGGAAGTAGACAGCAAAGGAATACCATTGCTCCTTGTTTTGGGCATGGCCCAGGTTTAACTCAGAGCGGGTGCCTCCGGCTACTTCAGCATCGCTCTCGCGCAATTCAATGCGCAGCGACTGGCTGCCTTCATAAGCTGTGGCATTGGAGATCTGCATGGAATAGCTGTAGGCTTTTTCCAGATTAAGCCCGGAAAGGCCATCGCTTGTCTCAAACAAACGCTCGAAGAAAACATTAGCCGATGTGGCATTGGATGTGTGTACTGCGGAATTGGAAGCGTGCGTTTCTTTTGGCTTAACCCTATCACAAGAGCTAAATTGCAACAGAAATGATAAAAAAGCACAGCTAATTGATGCTTTCATAAAATGCTTTAAAGTTGAGATTCTTCAACTATAGTTTGATACCAGCTGTCGCAATAGCTGGTACACTAATTATCAAAAAGTGTAAAAGCTGGTTAATAAGCGTATACGGATAGAAACAGACATTTTTCTTTGAGATTACATTTTTATTAAAATTTTCTAGCGGGTGCGGTGCAGATTCTAGTAATAATAAACAAAAGCATTTTTAGATTCATTTGATTGTAGCAAATCTACATTTAAGACATAAAAAAAGGTAGCTAGTATAACTAGCTACCTTTTCCTTATTTAAAGCTCTTAGCGTTTTAACTTATTTTTTAATTTTTTTTTTTGGGATGCTCCTTGTTAGGACCTTTACCATTGTTCCATTTTTTTGTTGGCGTAGGCTCTGGAGTAGGAGTTACTTCTGGCTCTGGAGTAGGAGTTACTTCTGGCTCTGGAGTAGGAGTTACTTCTGGCTCTGGAGTAGGAGTTACTTCTGGCTCTGGAGTAGGAGTTGGAGCGGGTTGAGTTATTTTTTTTCCGGTCATTTCTTCCAGTGTCGCAGCCGAAGTTCCCTGGCGGATGTTGTCAAAGTAGAGCACACGGGTACTTACATCTGTTTTGCCTGTACCGTTCCATGGCCACTTGTACAAACCTACCTTCCAGTACGGCAGCCTGGTATCGTTGTAGCTGTTGCCACCGCGGTGCTCGAGAATTTTAGTGCCGTTCTTCCATACTTCCACCAGGCCATCGCTGCCATAGGAGTGAATTACGTGGAAGGCAAATTGCTGCCAGGCATCTGTTGTTACCGGTCCCAGGTCGTACTGCTTCTCGCCTTCAAACGGAACTGAAGCACTTGAGATTGGCTGTGAGTTGTAGCCAATTTTCATGATAAAGCGCCCGTTCTGAATCTGTAGTGACTTGGCCGGTGTACGCCATTCTTCGCCTGCATCAGGCACGGCGTGCCACTGCATGATCTGCTCGGCTGCCCGGTCCGGGGTGTTGTACTGAGCTGGGAAGTAGACAGCAAAGGAATACCATTGCTCCTTGTTTTGGGCATGGCCCAGGTTTAACTCAGAGCGGGTGCCTCCGGCTACTTCAGCATCGCTCTCGCGCAATTCAATGCGCAGCGACTGGCTGCCTTCATAAGCTGTGGCATTGGAGATCTGCATGGAATAGCTGTAGGCTTTTTCCAGATTAAGCCCGGAAAGGCCATCGCTTGTCTCAAACAAACGCTCGAAGAAAACATTAGCCGATGTGGCATTGGATGTGTGTACTGCGGAGGCTGTTGGTACTACCTCTTCTAAATCTTTCTTATCACAAGATGTTGAAAGAAAGCCTAGTAAAACTGGTGCTAACCAATAATGTGTTTTGAACTTCATAAAATTTGGCTAAAAGTGAAAAAATTAGTTTGGTTTTATGTAGAGTTTATCCAATAAGTAACTTGAATTGATAATAACACAAATGATGCAAAAGGTCGGGCACTTTGAGAGTGCGGATGTAGTGTCAGCAACTTTGAAATATCTAAAATGTCAAAGTTTGTGGAGTGTTGTGAATGCAAAACTATGCAATTTTATTTGCCCGCAATAGGTTTTTTTAAAATTCGTCAAAAAATCTATAAACTTATTTGAATAGTTACCGTAATGGGTTGGTTTTTTGAAGTTGATGATTGGTTGAATTTGTATTTAAATATTGGTGTAGGTTTTGGTATAGTCGATTTTTATTTGCTATATGGCTAAATTGGCTTGTTTTAAGATAGTTGTGTGAGTGTTTTGTGTTTGGGTGTTATATGTGGATTGGATTAAATGTATATGGTGATAAGACATGTAATATGTTTTTGTTTTAATCTATATATGTTAATACTTTCATTTATAATATAAAAAAGTATTGTTTTAAGGTGAGGCTTAAGTTTTGATGTAATGATTTATTTATAATCTATTGAAAGTATAGACTTGTGATGGTGCGCTAAAGTGCAATTATGTTGGTGCTCGGGTGGTCAGCTTTAAAATGAATTATTGATGAGTGACCAACTTTATTAATGTTATAATCAATCTTCTACAACGTAGAAAGGAATGTTGGCTGTAGCTACCCCTTCTGTTTTATCTTTAACATAAATATAAAGCCTGTAGGGCCCTGTTTCTGATGGTGCTACAGTTTGTAGACTTATATTTTGTCTCAAATTATCTTTGGTTAAAAATAGTGATGCTGCATGGAATACCCCTTTTTTGATCACCTTATTACTTTCTTGGTTATAGGTAGCATCAAAATGCCTTTCAGAATCATCAGCTATAATTTCCCAGAATATACTTATAGAGTCTGCTTCTACATCATGTGTTACAATGTCTACCTTAAGACTCTCATTTGGATTCAGGTATATACTGCTGGGTTGTTCAAGCTTATTTATTGTAAGTTTATGAATAGAAGGGGCTCTGTTTAATGGCCATTGTTTAGTCCATATAAACTGCATCCTATCTATAATATCAGTACGCTCACCTTTATCAGTAAAGAGACTAAGCCAGGTCGGAGTATATTCATTTTTCTGACCCCAATAAAATATATAAGACCCAAGGCAATTCATGCTGTCAGCCTCAATATACTGTTCGTAATACCTTTGGATAAAATCTGCTTTGTTGGTACTTGTTAATTCAAATAGAGAATACCAATCAGTTTGTTTTTCTTCAGCCCAATAACCTAAAGCACCATATTCTGACAGTATATAAGGTCCTGTCCATCCAAGGGATCTTAATTCTTTAGAAATAGAACCTTTTTTAACATCCCTGAAAATATTGACTGATAGAATATCGATGTTTTTACAAAAGCTACTGATGTAAAAGACCGTTATAGGGGAGATGTCCTGAAGCATGGTCGTAGTAGGGTGGTGGGGATCTAGCTCATGGATCATTTTTGCAATATCATCAATAGCCGACCAGGTATTGTTGTGCTGCAAAAAGTCGTAAGGACTTAAATGTAGCGTTGGTTCATTCCCAATACCCCACATGAGTAATGCAGGATGATCTTTATAAGTTAAAACCTCTTTTTTTAATTCTTTAAGTTGACGCTCAACTGCTTGTGGATCGTTATAGTCTAGTTCGGTTTTGGCATATGCTACCTTTAAACCGACAATCACTGTTAATCCTAATTTATGAGCTTCATCTAAGATTTGCTTTGCATTCTCTGTGCTCCAGATTCTGATAGAGTTGCCTCCAGCTGCTTTTAGAGCGTCATAATGCTGATATCCTCCGGCTCCTTTTATAAAATAAGGTTCATTGTTTCTGTAGAGCTTGAAACTGTTATTAATGTGTTTTACTTCAATTTTTTTATTTAATGTGCCCGATGGTTCAGTTTTAGGTTTGCAACTATAACTTATTAAAAGAAACAGAAAAATAAAGAGTAATAATAGTGGATGTATTTTCATACTACTTCTATTTTGAGACCCAAAACTGCTAATATCTGAAGATGTTAATGGTCTTGCTGGCTGTAGTTACATTTCCGTTTTCATCATATACATATGCATATAAGCGGCAGCGATTCACCCCTTTAGGTATAGTTAGATATACTGAGCTTGAATCTTTTATTTCTTTAATATGTGCTAGCTCCTGTACATAATCATCTTTGTATAGTTTCCATTCCACCCTAAGCTTTCTGCTTGATTTAAAGTGGGCTATAAATTTGTATTCTTTACCGGGTAGTACTCTAAAGTTAGGGCCCACAATGGTAACTTTAGGAAGTGGGAAAGCTTTTGTCTGGTTTAACCATGCATTCTTCATCGCTAGTAAGGCAGGTTTTTTTCTTCCCCTGAAATCGGTTAAACCAAACCAGGTTGCCGTACCCTCATATCTGTCTTTCCAGCTAAATGCAAAACCTCCCAGGTTATACCCTTTGTAGTTAAGAACATAGTTATGCCATTCTTTTGTATATAATTCAGCTTTCTGTATATCGTCTTCTTCAACCAGTTCTTTGTTTTTATCTATTGTAGTATATTCCGGGTTCCAGTATCCGCTAGGGCCAAACTCTGATATAATATAAGGGCGAGATTTGTCAAATTCAGTTACTAGCGATTTTACTTTACTAATCTGCTCGTCATAGTATGAGTTTATACCTATGATATCTATAGAAGGAGCCAATTGATGATAAGAAACCAGTTCGCCTGGTAATTGCCATGAATGCTCTAAGGCTGTGATCACTGGTCTGTTAGGGTCAAGTGCATGTATGCGTTGCGCTAGTTTCTCGATCATGCTGATGTACGCCCGCCTTACAATTCCTAAGTATGGTTGGTTAAACTTCTTCTTAAGCAATCCGCTTGTTTCGTTACCCAAAGTCCAAGCCAGTACAGCCGGAGAATCTCTGAATTTAATGACTTTCTCCTCTACTAGCTCTATGTATTCCTGTACTTTTAAAGTATCTCTGTAATAGTCTACATCCGGATCAAACCAAAATCCATATACTACTTTCAGGTCATGTTGTTCAGCTGAGGTAAGAATGTTCTTGTCATAAATGCTTGGGTGATAACGTCTGATAGTATTTCCACCCATTTCTTTAATCATCTTAAAATCGCTGTCAACCTGCTTTCTGGTTAGGGGATAATGGCCATCCCGCCAACTATGCATGGGGTTATAAGCTATACCTTTTATATAGAAGGGCTTACCCTTTACAACAAGTTGAAAATTCCCAGGCCCTCCAATAACAGATTGGTTAATTGCCACATTATGAGCAGAGGTTTGTTTTGAAAGACTTTGTAGCGTGAATACTAAATTATTTGCAGAAATCTGAGACACAGATGCAGCTATTGCTTTAGGATCTGTGATGGTCCAGTCTATAAATTGAGTCGAATCATCGGGACGCCAGTTGGTAATCCAATTTTTATCTTTGTTACTGTTGAAGAAAACGATAGACCTGACTTCTTTGTATTTATTCGCTATAGTTTGCAAAGAGGTATTTATCCACTCTGTTTTATTACCGCCATAATCTGTAGAGCCGAACTCAGCAAGCATGACTGGCTTTTTCATTCTAAGAATATCTGACCTGAAAGGGTCATAAATTTCAGAAAAGGAACGCCATTTACCATTATCAGAAGCTTTGCCATAGTTTAAGCTCGTAATTCCTATCCAGTCTACATATTGATCCCCTGGGTAATATTCATTAAAAGTACCTGGATCCCATGGGTTCCAGATCCAGGTTACATTATGCACTCCAAGGGCTGCAAAAGTTGAAACTACTTTTCTCCAGGCGGCTTTATATTCTTCAGGCGTATTCTTGCCAGTTTTAGACCAAGGGTAGGCCGGGTTATCAGGTTCGTGTGCGAATCTTATAAATACTGGCTTGTCATAAGCCCGAATCTTCAAAGCAAATTGTTGCAGATAATCATCAAATTTCCCTTCAGAAATTGCTGCCAATCCTTTTTGTTCATACCTTAATTCAGGCCGGTCTGCACGTTCTGGGAATGAACTTACATAAGGTTCCCATGTAATCATTGGTATAGCCCCTTTTTTAGCTATTTTCGTTAATATTTCGTCTGGAAAGTTCTCTAGACTCTCAGGCCCCCAAAACTCGTATATTGATACAATATTGAATTTAGATTGTATGCTCTGCTCTATAGTTTGAAGGTGAATAAGGGAATTGTAATCTTGGATATCCGGAGAATAAAGACCGACGTAATAGCCCCCTACGTTTTTTATATTTTGTTCATTTGCTTCTATATTCTTAAAGAGGGGCAGATTACTGGCTAGATTGGCGCTACAGCAGCAAATAAATATAAGAGGAATAAAAATAGGCGCTCCTTGTTGTAGAATGTTATAAGTGCTGGGATATATTTTATTGGTAAAATTTAGTATCGGTGTTCTGATAACACTTAAATAATTGAATCTAGTTAAGGTGCGTTTTAAACTATAAAACAGTTGATGTTGCCCAGCTAATATAAAAATGAGCAACAAAGTTGCATTAGAAGCAGCAAAGAAAGCCATATATAAACTATAGGGGGTCCAATCGTAGGACAAACCATAATAAACAGCTCCTATACATATTATGCAGGCTATAATATTAGGAAGACTTAATAACAAGTTATTAGTTGGTTTATCGTCTTTTGGGGTTGCGATATAGGGGACTTCTATACGGAATAAGGTATAAACGAAACCAAGGATATGAATCCACCAAGTACCTAAAAGAGTTATACCTCCCCTTATGTGGAGCCCATTTTCATGTTTCTCAATATGCCATTTTTGAGAATACTGTCTGATGAGAATTACTGATGCTGCAAAAGGAGTTACTGAAAGCAGAAAGGTACTGAAATCAATATGAATAGGGGTAAACCCTGTAAGTAATGCAATAACAGGGATTGAAAGGTCTATTAATGTAATTATACCCGACGCGAAATGAAGCGGTAATAAAAAATAATGTAATTTTTGTCTCCAGGAAAAACTTGAGAATAGAATAGGGAACACAGTCATCAGCAGCTCGAAAGTACCCCTTGACCATTTAAGCTGCTGTTTATAATAGGCAGGTAGTGTAGCAGGTACAAGTCCGTGGGTTAATATCTGGGGCACATATACCGATTCCCAACCTTCAGCATGCAATCTCATGGCAGTATGCATATCTTCTGCCAGTCCGGGAGCATGGCCACCAATTGAATCTAGTGCTTCTCTCCTAAAGGTGCAGTTTGCTCCTAATGCCTGAACCGTACCATAGCAATTCATTCCCATCATTAAGGGGCCATAGAACCCATACGTTTGTTGAGCTGCCCCTTTAGCAATAAAGCTGGCATCTGAGTTTGCATAAGCCTGTACTATTTGCACAAACCCCACTTTTTCATTTTCAAAGAAAGGCAACACAGTATCCAGAAAATTGGGTAATGGTTGGTGATCTGGATCTAGAATTACACAAATATCACCAGTTGCTGCAGTAAATAATGCATTATTAATATTTCCTGCTTTCGCATCTTTATTATCTTTTCTGGTAATGTAATGTATACCTAAGTCAAAACATAACCTCCGTAACCCAGGGTCGTTTCCTTCATCACACAAAAAAGAGTTATGCGGATACCTTATGTTTTTTATAGCAACTAATGTATTTCGGATCATCTCAAATGGTTCGCCCGGAACTGCTGTTGTAAGGACGTCCACAGTCCAAGTAAGAGAAGTTGCTGGGGCTTTGGTGCTACATATCGACCAGAAATGGTACCACTCAAAAAACACACGTAAAAACTTATAGCCTATTGAAATGCTGAGAAGAATAAAAAGCGGAGTGAAGCCAACTATTTCGGGATTGATGTACCATGTCAGAAAAATAACAGCACTGGCTGCTCCTAATATGATGAGAAGCCGCATAAAAGACCTCTCAAGTCTTTTATGCGGCTTAGAGACTTGTGAAATTCTCAATTTTGGAGAAGAGAATGTATGGTTATATGTAGGAGTTAATGAACTCAAATGCCAGGTTTACCCTCAGGTAAATAAAATAGAACATATGTGCATTGATTTATTATACATTCAAATGTTTTAAATCCAAACTCTGCATACAGTTAATGAATCCTTCTTGCCTTCTTGCCTATGGATAGTTTACACATATTGTAATAGCATACGGAAAAAAATAAATTGTGATGTTGTAATTATTAATTGTATTAATACATGTGTAATAATTGAAAATGTTAATTATTTTATATTAAATCATAGGTAAGTTTATAATTTATAGACTTACCTATGATTTAGACTTCGCTTGAGTCTAGCCGACATGTTTACACACCATTTTAACTCATTAACTATCAAACTTCACTCTTTAATCAAAATAATTAGCTTCAATCTATTATTAGTTAGTTGATATCGTACAATAAAATATAAAATAATTAAAATAAGATAAAACTGTTAACCACTTATTAACAATGAGGAAACACCCCTCTGATTTTATCTTATTAACAACATTTAATTTAAGCTATTCTGATAGCTTCCTGATTGATAGTCAGCTGGTTGAGATTTTTTAGTGATAATTGTTTCTGATATACTATGGGCGTGAATTTTATACTCTTGAGGATAAATAGGTACTACTTACTTTGGGTTGTATTAATCTTTCTACTTATTGGCTTTGCAGCACCACTTTTAGCTAGTAAAGTTCAGTTAGGTACTTTACATAATAGTACCTTAGTAGTGAGCCTACTATCAAGTGACTATAAAAATGGTAGTGGAAGTAACAAAAACAAGCTTCTTACATCAGTAGTTGATAATTCAGGTACGAAGTTTAGCAAAGCCTTAGCTTATAATCCAATAGTGAGCAATGGTAAATCAATATTGGTTGTTAGTGGGGCTTCTAACAAATTCAGCCAGTACTTTACAGAGATACTTTTGGCTGAAGGTTTAAATAGCTATAGTTCAACTGATATTTCTTCTGTAACACTAGATGTGCTAAGCACCTACGATATAGTAATTGTAGGTAATATTCCTCTTACAGATGCACAAGTTTCTGTTCTTAGTACATGGGTGAACGCTGGCGGCATTTTAATTGCTTCAAAACCTGATGCAAAGCTGGGAACGCTACTTGGTATATCACCTGATGGCGGCACTCTTGCTAACAGTTACCTTCTAGTAAATACTTCTACAGGACCTGGAAAGGGGATTGTTAATCAAACTATTCAGTTTCAGGGGGTAGCAGACCTGTATAATGTGAATAATGGTACAAATAAGCTGGCTACGCTTTACTCGACAGCAAGTAATTCCACCAATTATCCGGCTGTAACGGCGCGTGCTGTAGGTAACAATGGGGGAGTAGCAGTTTCCTTTACGTATGATCTTGCACGCTCAGTAGTATATACCCGTCAGGGAAATCCGCAATGGGCTGGCCAAAAAAGGGATGGGCAGCCTGGCCCTATCCGGTCTGATGACCAGTTTTATCCAGATTGGATAGATCTCAACAAAGTAATGATTCCACAGGCTGACGAGCAACAACGGCTCTTAGCAAATATCATTACCTTATATTTACGCAAACCAGTACCACGTTTTTGGTATTTACCTAGGGGGCTTAAAGCTGCCGTTGTTATGACGGGTGATGATCATGGCAATGGGGGAACAAAAGCACGTTTTAACCAGTACCTTCAATTAAGCGAAGACAATAGCGAACAGGCAGTTGCCGATTGGAGAGCTATTCGCGGTACGTCTTACATATATCCACTAACACCAATTACAGATAGTGAGGCAAAATCTTTTGAGCAGCAAGGCTTCGAAGTTGCACTACATTTAAACACTAACTGTAGTAACTATACTCCTACTTCCCTGGAGCAGGATTTTACTACACAATTAGCCGAATTTAAAACACGTTTTCCGAGCGTTGCAGCCCCTTCCACAAACAGAACACACTGTATTGCCTGGAGTGATTGGAGCACACAACCTCAGGTAGAGAGACCTAAAGGGATTAGATTAGACGCGAACTATTATTACTGGCCCAGCCCTTGGGTTCAGAACAGGCCTGGTATGTTTACAGGTTCAGGTATACCGATGCGATTTACGGATCTTCAAGGTGGTTTAATTGACGTTTACCAGCTCACAACACAGATGACTGATGAGTCAGACCAAGTATTTCCATTCACTATTGATCAGCTTTTAAACAAAGCTTTAGGAACAGAAGGGTACTATGGAGTTTTCTGTGCAAACATGCATACAGATGCTGCTACTTCTTCTGGGTCTGACGCTATCATTGCTTCTGCCAAAGCCAGAAATGTGCCTGTAATATCATCTAAGCAATTACTCTCCTGGTTGGATGGAAGAAACGGTTCATCGTTTAGCGAAATGAGTTGGAACGGTAATGAGCTAAGTTTTACAGTGAATGTAGCGAATGGGGCACGTAATCTGGAAGGGATGTTGCCTATGACGGAAACTACCGGAAAATTAGTAGGTCTGTCTGTTAATGGAGCAGCTGCTACATATAGGATTGAAGTAATAAAGGGAATTGAATATGCATTCTTCCCATGTAGAACTGGTAACTATGTGGCTACTTACAATACTTCAGCTCCACCAAATCAAGCACCTGTTATAACTATAACTTCACCAGCCAACAATTCTACATTTGACGCAGATGCTTCCATTACAATCAAAACTAATGCTTCAGATACTGATGGTTCGGTAAGCAAAGTCGAGTTTTATAATGGAACCAACAAGCTAGGGGAGGATTTGACTAGCCCATATGAGTTTGCATGGACTAAAGTAGCGGCCGGGATACATGATATTACTGCTAAGGCCACAGATGATAAAGGTGCAATTACAACTTCAGCTATAGTTCGTGTTACAGTTAATGCAGCACCTGTTATGTGCCCATGCTCTGTTTTCCGCTCTTCTGATGCACCTACTGGTATCATGTTTAATGATGGGCAGGGCCTTCAGTTAGGTATGAAGTTTAGGTCATCTGTTAATGGCTTTATTACGGGCGTGCGATTTTATAAACAGAGTGGAAACACTAGTACCCATACCGGTCAGTTATATACTAGTACAGGCATGCTAGTAGGGTCTGTTGCGTTTAATAATGAAACTGCCTCTGGCTGGCAACAAGCTGAATTCTCTACACCTGTTGCTATAACGGCCAACACTACTTACATCATCTCTTACCACAGCAGCAATGGACAGTATGCAGCTACAAATCCCTACTTTACACAGGCAATATCAAATGGACCTTTGAGAGCCCTTGTAAATGGAGAAGATGGCCCTAATGGTGTATATAAGTATTCTTCGACCCCGGCCTTCCCGAATGATAATTACCTTTCTGCTAACTACTGGGTAGATGTAGTTTTTACTCCGGATGGAGAGCAGGGGAATAAAGCGCCGGTAATTTCAATAACAGCTCCAGCCAATAATACCTCTTTTACAGCTCCAGCTTCTATTGCAATTTCAGCTAGTGCCACCGATACCGATGGTTTAGTGAGTAAAGTAGAATTCTATAATGGTAATACTAAACTTGGGGAAGATACCGAAGGTAGTAATGGCTGGAATTTTACATGGACCAATGTAACGGCTGGGAACTACACACTTACAGCAAGAGCTACTGATGACAAGGGTGCAACGACGACATCCTCAGCTGTCAATATTGCAGTAAATGCAACCGATAACCGGCCCCCGGTTTTAGTAACTCCAATTTCAGATCAGTTCGCAACTATAGGAGTTGCCTATAGTTATACTTTTAATCAAAATACATTCTCTGATCCCGATGGAGATCCCTTGACTTATACTGTTAGTCTGGCAAATGGTGCTACGCTTCCTTCATGGCTTACATTTAACAGTTCAACACGCACCTTTAGCGGCACTCCACCTGCTGGTAGTCAGGGGCAAATTAGTATCAACCTACTGGCTAGCGATGGAAGAGGGGGAACAGCCAATGATAATTTCCTTTTAACTATAGGCCAAGCTGGTAACCAAGCTCCTGTGCTAGCATCTATCGGAAATAAAAACGTAACGGAATTAAGCTTGTTAACTTTTACAGCAAGTGCCACAGATGACGGCTTGGCTGGAAATAGCCTAAGCTATTCGGTGACTAGTTCAGTTACAGAAGCAACTATAAACCCTGTAACAGGTGTTTTCTCATGGACACCAACAGAAGCTCAAGGTCCTGGAAGCTATAACTTTACTATAAAAGTTACAGATGGAGAATTAACAGATGAAGAAACTATTGTAGTACAAGTTACAGAAGCTAATCAGGTGCCAGTACTGGCCTTTGTTGGAAACAAGGAAATAGGAGTTGGGCAGATTCTTTCATTCAGTTTACAGGGGTCAGATGCAGATTTGCCGAAACAGACACTTACATATTCAGCGAATAAATTACCTGCAGGTGCAACCCTAAATTCCGGCACTGGTCAATTCTCTTGGGCACCAACATCAAAGCAGGTAGGTAGCCATAAAATCATTTTCCGGGTTTCAGATGGAGTTTCACAGAGTAGTGAAAGTATAGTTATAACAGTAAAATCTACACCTGTGACAACTGCTCCTGTTATTTCAGGTTTTAGTCCCTCCAGCGGAAAAGCAGGTGACCAGGTTATAATAAGTGGTACTAATTTTAATGAAGTGAGTGCTGTCTTATTTAATGGAGTATCAGCAGCTTTCAACATAAACGGAGCAACTTCAATTACTGCGTTTGTGCCTGCAGGCGCTACAACAGGCAAGATCAGCATTACATCACCAGGCGGCACTGCAATAAGCGACGCAGTATTTACTGTATCAGGAGGAACAGGTGCTGCACCTAGTGTAAGTATTATTTCCCCATCTAATGGCTCATCATTCAATTCCCCTGCCACTATTTCTATCATAGCTAATGCATCAGATAATGATGGAGCGGTTACTATAGTTGAATTTTTTCAGGGAAGTACGAAAATAGGAGAAGACAGGGATGGTACAGATGGTTGGAGCTTGGCCTGGAATTCTGTATCAGCAGGCAACTATGCTTTAACATGCAGAGCAACGGATAATGACGGACTAACTGCTACTTCTGGCGTAGTTAATATATCAGTTGTTAACGCCAGTTCCGGACCACCGTCCATTACAAGCTTTAGCCCAACCAGCGGACCTGTAGGTGAGCGTGTGATCATTATTGGGAACAATTTAGCAACTGCAAATAAGGTTACTTTCGGTCCGTCTAATGCTTTATTTACTGTTAATAGTAATGGCAGTTTAGAAGCAATAGTTCCGACTGTTAATGGCAAGCTACCAACAAGTGTTAAAATCACAGTGTCTACCCCAGGTGGCAACAGTACAACAACCAATAAATTTATTATTACACCTGGAGCAACGGCAAGCATGGTTAGCACCTTACAACAACCTGCCCTAGAACAGGATAATGAACTTGCCGTTTACCCAAATCCATTTTCAGAGAAAGCAACTATCAGCATAAAATTACAACGGGATAGCGATTATGAATTAAGGTTATATGACTATAGAGGTGCGTTAGTTTCTATATTGAAGCAAGGCGACGCAAAAGCCGGAGAGCAGTATGACATTGAAGTGAATGGCAGTCAGTTAGCCAAGGGGTTATACCTGGTGCGATTACAAACTAAAACTGGTTTTAAAACAACTAAACTGGTACTGGCTAAGTGATGCTGCTAACCCAAGGAATCAAATGAGTAATTGATTCAATCTAACATACTTAATAAAAATTAGACAATGAGATTTCTATTGATACTACTGATAGTTTTTATGCCGTGTGCTGCCTTTGCACAGGAATTTAGGATTAAGGTTAACGGTACAGAGTTTCCTACCGACAAGATACCAGACCATGTAACCTTCCCCCAACGTGTAACCAAACTTTCAATCAAGAAAGGAATCCCAGATGCTGTGCCAAAAACATTTATAGTTCAGATTGGCGAAGAGGAGCATAGTTTTAAGACTGATGGAACCTATCAGGAAGTTGAATTCTCACATGATGTGAGAGAGCTAGTTGTATATATTCTAAGTGAAAAACGAGACATTCAGGGAAGACCATTTGTGTTGAATAAAGCGAGATAATTACTATACGGTATTGCCGATGTTCACAATTTCTAAATGCTTTTTAAAACACTATTAGCAATTCAAATTTAATTATTCTGACCTGGCTATGGTCGGTAACTAGAGTTAACATCAAATTTAAGATGTTTTTGAAATGAAGATATGAGCGATATTTTTTAGCATTTTTACAAAGTAGGCTAATGAAAATTTTACTTACACCTGTGCGCTTATTTCACAAGTTAGCCCAAGCTTTACAATTATCACACAAATCATTTCTAACTATATTTTTTAGAAATCCATTCTACACACAAGTTGGCAAGTATAAATTTATAGTTGTCTTTTATGTTCTATTCTTTACAGGTATCACTGCATCTTTTGGGCAGAATAATATAGTTTCTGAAAACTCACTTCCAGGCAATCCTGCTTCAGAATGGCAGATTACTGGAGCAGGAGATCTTACTATTCAAGGATTCGCAACTGATATAAGTTATAATATTGGCGAAACTGCCCGTTTCAAAATCAAAACAAATGCAAGAGCTTATACCATTCGCATTTACAGACTTGGATATTACCAGGGGAATGGAGCCAGGTTCCAGGGCACAGCTACAATTTCAGCAACCTTACCACAAAGTCAGCCACTTTGCCTTACTAATTCTACTACCGGCTTATTAGATTGCGGTAACTGGGCCGAATCCGCACAATGGGTTATACCGGCAAACGCTGTTTCAGGAGTTTACATTGCAAAGCTTACCCGGACCGATACCGGTGGAGCAAGTCATATTGTGTTTATTGTCAGGAACGATAGCAGTACATCTGACTTATTTCTTCAGACTTCTGACGCTACCTGGCAGGCTTATAATGTGTATGGAGACAACAGTAATGGCAAAAGCCTTTATACAGGTGCGGGTGGTAAAGCTTCGAAAGTAAGTTATAACCGTCCATTTATAACACGTAATGGTGGCGGTGGCGGTGGGGCCGAAGAAGACTGGTTGTTTAACGCAGAGTATCCGATGATCCGGTGGCTTGAGGCAAACGGTTATAATGTGACTTATACTACCAATGTAGATAGCGATCGCCGGGGCAACCTGATTTCAAACCATAAAGTGTTTCTCTCAGTAGGGCACGACGAATATTGGTCTGGTAGGCAAAGGAATTATGTGACTGCTGCACGAAACGCAGGTATTCATTTAGCGTTCTTTAGTGGCAATGAAGTGTACTGGAAAACACGATGGGAAAATAGTATTGCTGCGAATGGAGCTGCATACCGTACTTTAGTTTGTTATAAAGAAGGAACAAGTGGCGAAAATACTTGCAGTGGAAAATGTGACCCAAGTGCTGAATGGACTGGATTATGGCGTAGTGGGTGTGAATACGTAACCGGGAATGTAATTGGGGATGGGTGTCGTCCTGAAAATGAATTATCAGGGCAAATCAGTTGGGAAGACTCTGATGGTGCCATACAAGTGCCCAGTACTCTTAAAAATCTTAGGTTTTGGCGTAACACAAGTGTTACATCTCTTAGCAGCGGACAAACAGCTACTTTTACGCCAGCAACTATAGGTTATGAATGGAATCCCCAACAGGATAACTATAGTTCTACTTACCCCGCTGGTAGAGTATTGCTTTCCAGAACCGTTATAGATGGTAAACTTCATCAGTTGTCGTTATACAAACATGGTAGCGGCGCCTTGGTGTTTGGCGCTGGTTCAGTACAATATTCCTGGGGTTTAGATAGTAATCACGACAGAGGTAGTTCTGCTCCAAGTTTAGCGCTTCAGCAAGCAACGGTTAATCTGTTTGCAGACATGGGGGTACAGCCAGGAAGTTTACGTAGTGGGCTGGTACCTGCATCCGCTTCTACTGATGTTACAGGACCAACCACAGCAATATCATCTCCAACAAACGGAGCTAATTTAGCTATTGGTACTGTAACTACTATTAGCGGTACCGCCTCTGATGCAAATGTAGTAGCAGGCGTAGAAGTATCTACAGATGGTGGTGCTACTTGGCGATTGGCCAATGGAACTACAAACTGGAGCTTTTCATGGACACCAGCTACTCAGGGTACAAATACAATAAGGACCCGTGCTTTTGATGATTCTGGAAACATAGGAGCGCCAGTATCAATCAATGTTAATGTAACGAACAATACTAGTTTTACCTGTCCTTGCAGTGTTTTTCTGTCCGGTCAGGCGCCCTCTGAAGCACTGGAAAACGATGGTCAGGCTTTACAATTGGGTATGAAATTTCGGTCTTCTGTGCCAGGGCAGATAACAGGTGTACGCTTCTATAAGCAGGGCGGCAACACAGGCACTCATATTGGCCAACTTTATTCAAGCAGTGGAGTACTATTAGCTCAGGCAACTTTTGTCAATGAAACTACATCAGGCTGGCAACAAGTGGCTTTTCAAACACCGGTTGCTATTTCAGCGAACACTACTTACATAATCAGTTACCACAGTAGCATCGGTTACTACTCAGCCAGTAGCACAGGCTTTAACCAACCTGTTACCAATGGCCCGCTTACCGGACTGCAAAATGGCACAGATGGAGGCAATGGTGTTTATCTTTACACAAATACACCTGCCTTTCCAAATAATACGTACCAAGCCAGTAACTATTGGGTGGATGTTGTATTTGTGACTGATGGCGGGGGAAGCAGCAATCAGCCACCAACTGTTGCCCTCACATCTCCAACAAATAACACAATCTATACTGCACCGGCTAATATACAGCTGTCAGCTAATGCTTCTGATTCTGATGGTTCCATTGCCAAAGTTGAATTCTATAATGGAACTACTAAGCTAGGTGAAGATACGAGCACACCTTATAGTTATAGTTGGAGTAATGTAGCAGCAGGTACATATCAATTCACGGCTCGTGCTACAGATAATAGTGGAGCAACTACAGCGTCTGCACCAGTTACTATCACAGTGAATAGCGCGCCAACTACGACGCCAGCAATCAACTCTTTTACACCACTTTCTGGTCCTGTAGGTACCTTGGTAACTTTACAGGGCAGTAACCTGAGCGGAGCCAGCAAGGTTACATTTGGGCCTTCAACAGCCCAGATTGTATCTAATACTGCAACTGAAATAAAAGCTATAGTTCCTGAGACCAAAGGCAAGCTTCCTAAGAGTGTTAACATATCTGTAGTGACAGCAGCAGGTTCGATAACAGCAAGCAGCAAGTTTACAGTTACAACTGGACAAGCTACACGGCAGCAATTAATGGCCTTTACAGAGCTTGGTCCTAATTTAATGGTCTATCCTAACCCCTTTGCTGGCAGGACTACTGTATATATAAATTCAATGTTGAAAGTAGCATATTCGCTTACACTTTACGATGTTAAAGGCAAAAGAATAGCTTTACTTGCGCAAGGCCAAACAGAGATAGGCAAACCAATCGAAATTAATGGGGAAAAGTTACCCCCTGGGCTATACTTGTTAAAGCTAGAAACTAACCGAGGCAGTACCTCCCTACGACTACTGTTACAGCGATAAGTTTATGAACTTCCATCTAAGGCAAAAGCGATTGCTTTTATTGCAAGATCTTATTGTTACAAAATTGATTGCCTTAGTAGTTGCATTAAATGTATGTAATGTTCTCACATTTAGTGTTTTTAAATAGTGTAAAGCTACTGGCCTAGCGTTCTAAGTAATTTTCTCTTTCAGTTAAAAGTAAAGTATACAAATCTAATTGGTGCGACGAAACATCGTATTAAACCAAAGTGGCTTGAAATAGCTTTCGAAGCGGTTTAGCAATGGATGTATACTTAAAGGGTAAAATATGATGATAGCTAATTTTAGTACCCGAATAATGTCTTAAGTAAATGAAAAGCCTATTAGAGGAACCTAATAGGCTTTTTAATAGCTTAAAGCACCGAATTATAGAACCTTCCCACAAGGATTTGGTGATATGGTGTACGATCCTGGAGCATGTATACTAGAATAGAAGCGTATTGCTTTTGCCTTTACTCAAAGCATTCACGTGACTTCTACGTCACTTTTCTGCTTACTTGCGCCTCCGGTTCGCGAAACTTTATGACCCTGCTCAGGGTTAACAAGACCCGAAAGACTAGTGTTCGGTACTGGTACATTCGTAGCAGTCAGTTACGGTGGTTTTAGTATCTCCTCATGCAGGTCTGTCATATAAAATTGAAGCGGTACCGGGAGGCTCTGGCACCGTTTCAATTTTAAGGATTAATCCTTTTTTATACTTCTTTAGGGATGGCTCATTTTTGAGCGCTTCCCTGTGCCTCTATGTCTTTGAGTAGTTCTTTCACGGCAGCTTCCAATTGCTGGTCTTTGCCTTTGCTTACCAGTTCATACTCGTTGGCCACTTTTACATCTGGCTCTGTCTGCAGGTTTTCCAGGTACTGGCCTTGAATATACTTTACACCTAGTGGCGGCACACCCCAACGCACATTGCCGTTCTGCAGCATTTCCCAGCCGGCAAAAGTGCAGGTGCCCGGCACCGGCATACCGACCAACTTCCCCAGTTTCAGGTCCGTGTAGCTGAAGGCGAAGCAGTGGCCATCGCTATAGTTGGCTTCGTTTGCCAGCGCGATGCTCGGCTTGGTCCAGCGGAACGACGGCTCGAAACCGGCAGAACGGGTGTCTGTGGTATAATCCAGGAACTTCTTACCGCTCAGGAACATGGCCAGATCGGCAACCAGGTCGCCGCCACCGTTGTTACGGGTGTCTACGACCATGCCTTTGCGGTTGGCATATTTACCCATTACCTCTTCGTACACGGTGCGGTAGCTTGGGTCGTTCATGCCCGGTATGTGCACATAACCCAGCTGCCCGTTGCTCAAACGATCCACTTCATCTGCATTGCGGCGCACCCAGCGCTTGTAAAGTAACGCGTTTTCCTCTCCTTGCGTGATTGGCTTCACGGTGATATCTTTCCTGTTCTTCCCACTGGTGTCCGTTACAGACAGGAGCGTATTCTTGCCGGCTTTGCGGTTCAGGAACTGCGCCAGGTCTTTGTCCGGTGTGATGGTTTCGCCATCGATCTTCTCGATAATCATACCAGCTCTCAGATCCAGACCGGCTTTGTTTAGTGGACCACCTACAATTACCTCGTCCAACTTGATGCCGTTGCCAGTGTAGGTTTGGTCGTAGAAAATGCCCAGCGAAGCAGTGGCGTCGCCGTTCGGGTCGTTTTTGCTGTAGCTGGAGCCGGAGTGCGATACGTTCAGCTCGCCCAGCAACTCGCTCAGCATTTCAGAGAACTCATACTCGTTGCTGATGTGCGGCAGGTAAGCTTCGTAGTCGGTCTTCAGTTCGTCCCACTTGGCGCCGTGGTACCCGGCGGTGTAGAAAGTCTGTTTGGTGCGGCGCCATACGTGCTCAAACATAAAGGCACGCTCAGCGGCTACGTCCAGATTCATCTCACCATCTATCTTTACTGTTTCCTGCTTGCTTGTGGCTGGGTCCAGTTTGATAATCCTGCCATCAGTCTCCAGGAAGAGGTTCTTCTGCTCTTTGTCCCATACCATGCGGGCACGGTTGGCGTTCAGGGTCACCAGCATTTTGGTTTCCTTAGAGCGCAGGCTCGTCGACCACAGGTTAAAGCCTTTCTCGAATCTAGCAAGGTAGTATAGCGTTTCGCCGTCTTTTGACATCAGGGCGTCGGACAAGCTGGAAGAGTGCAGCGTTAGTTTCGCCTTGCGGTTGGTGATACCATCCCAGTCAATCTGCAGCTCTTCTTTATTAGGAGCTTCGTCTTTTTTTGCTTTTTTCTTATTCTTGTCCTGCTCTTTTTCTTTCTCCTTATCCTTGGCTACTTTTTCTTCCTGCTCTTTTACAAGTGCATAATCTTCCTTGCTTAACCGGTACTTATCAAAAGCATCCTGGGTGAAGAACAGAGCATATACGTCTGCCTGGGCGCCTCCGCTGTTGGCCTGGCTGCGCAAGCCGTCGCGGTTGCTGTGCCAGATCATTACCTTACCGTTCATCATCCATTTCGGAGCATAATCGTTATAGCCGCTTTCGGTCAGGTTGATCTTCTTGCCTTTACCATCAGCCGCGATAATTCCTACCTCGCCATTGGCAAAGCCCGGCTCCGAGTACTCAAACAGCAGCCACTTGCCATCCGGACTCCAGGTATAGTACTGGTCGTTATCGCGCATGGAGAACAGCTCGTTGGTGTTAAGGATGGTGCGTACCTGCCTGCTGGCAAGATTAAGCACTTTAAGGGTCATGCGGTTTTCCAAAAAGGCAATCTCCTTACCATCAGGCGAGTACTGCGGATCATAGTTTTCTTTGTCATTCTCGACCAAAGCTGTTTCCTTAAGAAGCGTAGAAGCATAGAAGTAAGGCTCCTCCTGTCGCACGATATCGGTCTTGTAGATCTTCCAACTCTTGCCGCGCTCGCTGGCGTAGAGCAACGATTTGCCGTCTGGCGAGAAACTCACGCTGCGCTCCTGCTCCGGTGTATTGGTAATGCGCTTGGTCACGGATCCTTCCACGGCGCTCACGAACACTTCGCCGCGGTAGATGAAGGCTACTTCTTTTCCGTTAGGAGAAACTGCCAGGTCACTGATGCCACTGCTTACTTTTAGGATGCTCTCGTTATTGTTCCTGGCATCTGTTGCAATGCGGACGTTCACTTTCTGTGCCTGTCCGCTGGTTTTTTTGATGTACAAGTCACCGTTCTGGCTAAAGCTCAGCGTGCCATCGTTTGCAGCCGTCAGAAAACGCACCGGGTGCTTCTCGAAAGAAGTAATCTGCTCGGGTTTGCTAGGTCCCTGTGCGGACATTTTGTGCACGTTAAATGTGCCGCTGGCCTCGCTCAGGAAATAGATAGTTTTATCATTGTCAGCAAAAACCGGGTTGCGGTCTTCGCCTTCATGTGTTGTGAGTTTGGTGTGTTTGCCGCTTTTGGTGTCGTATACCCAAATGTCGCGCGTAACAGACGACACATGGTGCTTGCGCCACTGGTTCTCACCGCCTTTTTTATCCTGATAAAGCATTTTGCTGCTATCGCGGCTCAGTTTCACTTCCTCGGCCGGTGTTGTGAGCACCTGTGTTACGCGACCGCCCGTGGCAGCCACCTGGTACAATTCCGGCTGGTAGGCTGTCGGGAACTGGCGGTTACTGGCCGCGTCGAGGCGGTTGGAGCCGAAGTATACAGTCTTGTTGTCGTGGCTGAACTCGTAAGGGAATTCGTTGGCGGAGTGGTGAGTAATGCGCTGCGCCACTCCACCTGTGGCCGGCATTACGAAGATGTCGAAATTGCCGTAGCGGTCGCTGGCAAAGGCAATCGATTTGCCATCATGGCTCCACACCGGCATGAAGTCGTGTGCTTCGTGCAAAGTAAGCGGGGTAGCCGTACCACCTGCTGCAGGCACGCTGTAGAGATCGCCCTTGTAGGTGAACACAATGGTTTTGCCATCCGGAGAAATAGCCGGGTAACGCATCCAGGAGGGCGCGTCCTGCGCAGCAACAGACAAGGCTGAGCCGGCTGCCAGTAGTGCTGAAAGTGCTAAATTTTTGATCATAGGTTTCTGCTTGTGAGCTCTAATTTAAGGAAGATGCGGGGATTTCTTAGCACTATGGGAAAAGTGTTTAAGTTTACTGGAGGGGTTCTATTGTGAGCGGGTGCGGTAACTGGTAAAGAAGCAAAAATAAGGGTAGGATACTTTCATATTGATGGGGCTAAATTCTAGATTATATGCCTGGCTACTACTGGCACGTCATCTGTACCCTAAGAGCTCTATGGTTTAGAAGTGAACCTGAGATATGAGGGCACAGGGGGCGAAAGCTTCAGTGTAGCTGAATTGTAGTGAAACTGTTGGAATTGTAAAGGAGAGGAGTATTACTCTTTAGGAGAAGAAGACCCGGAAACAAGTCAGCGATGGTTGAGGGAGTTTATCTGTTTCTTCAAAAGTTTGATAAGTTCCCCTTGAGTTTGACGTTTCGAACTAAAAAGCCGCTCTAATTGATATGGAGCGGCTTTTTTATTGAAGTAGACCGAAAGATGGAATTATTGACCCATTTTCACAGTGATCTGGTGACCTTGAGTGATTATTTGTACAAGAATAAATATAAATTAACTAAGCAAGGCTACTAAATCAGAACCTTCTTTTTTACTCTTTCAATTGCTAAGGATTTTACCTCCTTCTTACATTAATGCCTTCAATTACTTACAATCCCGCTTTATACAAATTTAATGTTAGGATTCTTAGGAAGATCGCTTGGCTACCTGCAATAGTAGTCTATGATTTAGGATTTATAACTGGTTCATTTAGCTGTAATTAGGTTCTACTCAAGTTTGTAAATACCCAGAAGTAGGTATGTTATAATTAATGAACTTTAAATTAAATTTGTGATATTTTTTAATCAGGGCAGGGCAATATCCTGCCCCCGAATCCTTACCATCCTAAATTTCAAATTATCGCTTTAAATTTTACACCCTTAGCATCTATGCGCAATATTCTATCCAGGGCAAGGACTTTCCTGATTGCCATACTGTGTTCAACAGTGACACTTACATTACAGGCACAGACTACCTTGACCTTCACTGTGTCTCAGCCTCCGGCCCTGATTGTCGATGCAGGTATCAATAAAAGCATAAAATCTGGCGAACAGATTATTTTGGGTGGGGAACCCACAGCTGCCGGTGGATCGGGAACATTTACCTACGCTTGGGTGCCAGTTACAGGTTTGAGCAACCCTTCTATAGCGAACCCAACTGCCAGGCCAACTAGCACTACTACCTATACTCTGACCGTTTCCGATGGTACGAAATGTAGTGTAAGCTCTACAGTTCAGGTTATTGTGGATGGGATAACGGGTATAAAAGATATGTCTGAAGAATTAGGCATAGCTGTCTACCCGAACCCAAGTAATGGAAGTTTTTTCCTGACCACAGATAAGCATCTCCTAAAGGGACGTGTATTGGTGGAAATCTATAACCCGGTTGGTAAACTGATCCATAGTGAGGCTTTCATAGGTCATGGCGAAAAATTACATAAAGAGATCCGAATCAATACCAACGTCAGAGGCATCTATCTTCTGCGCCTAACAGGTGAAAAATTGCATGTCATCCAGAAAATTGCCATTCAATAAAAAGCTCTTCATCCCAACCGATATGATATTTAACTTCCAGCCTGCTAAACTAAGAGGGTTTACAGTATTTATATTTATTGTATTTTTTGTAGGGGGCTTGCCTCGCCTTTCTGCCCAGACCATATACCCTGGAGATTCTGTTAAATTAACCGTAAGCAATAGCTACAGAGGCCAGTTGGTTTGGCAGCAATCAGGAGATAATGTAAACTGGGTGGACGTTGCGAACGGGCGTGCTAATAATAAGTGGGTAAAACCGACGCAGACGACTAAATACCGGGCCAAGATAACAGATGGTGAATGTGGTACTGGTTACTCACCGGTTAAGCAGGTAAATGTTAGCTCAGAGTCCGGGTTGAAAGTGGAAACAACCGCGATTACCGGCCTTATGGCTACCTCGGCTACAGCTGGTGGTACCATCACACGCCTCGGGGGAAATGCCCAGGTTGTACGGCGGGGCTTTTATTTAAGTGCCTCGCCAAATCCAACCAGTAGCAGTGGAGGGATATTAAGTGGATCCGGTATTGGTGATTTTACCAGTAACATAACGGGTTTAACCAACAATACGACTTATTACATCAGAGCTTTTGCTGTTACTAGTACAGGTATAACCATCACGGGAAACGAAGTGTCTTTTACGACCCGTACCCCTTATACCCTTAGCCTGACAACAGAGGTTTATTCTTTTTATACTGCCGCTACCGGGACTAAAGTAGGAACCAACATTAATGCAACCGGTTATGGCAATGTGGTTTTGCGTGGGATTTGCTGGAGCACCAGTCCCAACCCTACAATGAGTGATAGTAAAATTGATGATCACACGGCAATCGGAACAGGTGTTGGACTTTTTGTTACCGATCTAAAAGGTCTGAAAGCAAATACCAAATATTACCTCCGCGCCTATGCTGTTAATAATTCCGGGATGACCTTTTATAGCCCGGAAGTTTCTTTTACTACCCTGCCAGGCCTGGTTATTAATGTAACTACAGCCAGCATTTCCAAAATAACCGGTAGTAGCGCTACTTCAGGCGGTTCCCTTACCACATCGGGCTCTGGTACGGTCGTGGCTAAAGGTGTATGCTGGAGCACAACTCAGAACCCGACCATTGAAAATGCCAAAACTGAAAACGGTTCAGGTGCAAGTGCCTTCCTTAGCAATTTAGAAGGGTTGAGTGGTGAAACGAAGTATTTTGTAAGGGCATACGCAACCAATGATGCAGGCGCAACTTATTACGGTAACCAGGTTACATTTACTACTCCCGAGCTAATTACTTTGGCTTTGGTCACAAAATCGGCTACTGCTGTTACTGCACAGTCGGCCACCTCCGGCGGTACTATCTCAGGACTGGGCAATGTCGCCGTTAAAGGAATTTGCTGGAGCACTAACCCAAATCCGACTATCACAGCTAATAAAACCTCAGACGGTAGCGGACCTGCAGGTTATAATAGTAATATGACAGGATTGACTGAAAACACGACCTATTATATTCGTTCTTACGCAACCACAAGCAGCGGTGTAACAGTTTATGGAAACCAGGTAAGCCTGACCACACTCAAATCGGTGGATGTCAGTACGGCAGCTATCACGGGAATTACAACTTCAAGTGTCACCTCCGGCGGAACAGTGGTGGTAAATGGCAGTGCCACGGTGACAGCACGAGGTGTATGCTGGAGCAAAACAATTGCTCCAACTATAGCAAACAGTAAAACAACAAATGGTGCTGGACCTGGCAGCTTTACAAGTACCCTGACAGGTCTGACGCCTGAGACAAGGTACTATTTACGAGCATATGCCACCACTCCGGCTGGTACCATCTACGGAGAAGAAATTGTTTTTGAAACACAGCCTACCTATACTTTTCACTTAAGTACCAACGATGCTTCTGCTATTACAGGTATTACAGCTACAACCGGAGGATCTGTAAGTATGACTGGTACTGATGGCACTGTAGCCGCCAGAGGTACTTGCTGGAGCACAAACCTAAATCCTACCCTTGAGGACTCAAAGACTGTTGATGGAGCTGGTGTGGGAAGCTTTACAAGCTCATTAACGGGCCTGGAGCCGTCCACTGTCTACTATTACCGCACATACGCTACGTCTGCTACAGGGAAAACCACATATGGGCAGCAAAAAACATTTACTACCCAGGTACCCTTTACAATTACCACCACACCTGCTTCAGGGGTTACCGCGGCGGCAGCTAAATCGGGTGGTGCGATCACTATTACCGCAGCAGGATCAACGGTGAAGGCACGGGGGATCTGCATCAGTAAGCAACCAGAACCGGTAGTTGGTAAAGATGAAATAGCAGGAGGTAGCGGAGCCGGTTCCTTTGCAACTGATTTAACTGGTCTGGAGCCTAGCACTACGTATTACGCTCGTGCCTACGCAATCTCAGGAGCAGACAAGATTTATTATGGGAATCAGATTGCCTTTACTACTCAGGCACCACTGGTGATGTCTATAACAACAACTGCACCAACTAACATTACCTTAAACTCGGCCATAGGCGGGGGGAGCGTCACGACAAGCGGACCAGGTGCAGTGATAGCAAGAGGTATCTGCTTAAGTACAGAGCCGGCACCTACCATACAAAATATTAAGATCCCGGCAGGGGAGGGTACTGGTTCATTCAGCAGTAGTCTGACAGGTTTAATCGCTGGAGAAACCTATTATGTGAGAGCCTATGCGACTTCAAATTCCGGAATTACCGCTTATGGTAATGAAATTACTTTTTCTACTCAGGACCCGGTAAAAGTACTTACACTGAATGTTGGTGAAGTATCAGCACTTGCAGCTAATTTGGAAGGTGAAACATCTTTGGTCATTAAAAATACGACCCTGGAGACACGGGGTTTTTGTTGGAGTACCAGCCCAAATCCCACTATTTATCAGAGCAAAACAACAGAAAGTGCTACTTCAGGTAGCTATAGCCAATCCAGGTTTGCTGGTACGCTCACAGGCCTGAGTGGGAATACTACCTATTATGTTCGGGCATACACTACTACTACTACTGGTAAAACAGTATATGGGAACGAGCTTTCTTTTAAAACTCCAGCTCCTTTTATAGCAACTGTGAAGGTTAACCCGGCTACTGCTATTACCAAAACTGCAGCTTCTGTTACAGGCTCATTTAGCTTTTCAGGAGTTGGGAATGGGTATATTGGTCTTATTCTGAGTACTAAACCGGATCCTGCCTATGGACCTGACGCTATCGGAATCGAGACATATGGAGGAAATTCTTTTTCTTATAATTACACCAATCTCTCTCCTAATACTACGTATTATGTGCGAGGTTACGCTGTTACCTCTTCGGGGCTGCAATACGGGAATACCATTTCATTCCGTACTCAAGCATATAATATCAGTATTGTTACTTCCAGCCCGCAAGAGCTAACAGCTGGCAGTGCTCGCCTGGGTTATAGTGTTAGCAATCCAGATCTTGAGCCCACTTTCTCGGCCCTATACATAAGTACAACACCGAATGCCTCTAAAGACAATCATATTACTTCTGAATTCATTGCCTGGAGAAAAGGATCTATAGTCAATACTGGTGGCAGTTGGTCTGCCATACATGAGGTGCTGTTCCCTGGTACTACCTATTATGCAAGGAGCTACACTACAGTACCAGGGGGGCATTATATATATGGAAACGAAATCGTTTTCAGGACTCCGGACGCACCTGCCTCTACTTTAAAAGTAACATCTCCTTACAGCAACAACCTGACGGCTACCAGTGTCAGTGTTTCAAGTAGCTACTCATCTACGGGTGGGATGAAAAAAATAGGCTTTTGCTTAAGCACGAATCCAAATCCAACAGTTCTGGACAAACTATCGGTGGGTGTTCATAACAATCAGGTTTCATTCATTAATGGAGTACAGTATCCTAACTTTTCCGGATCATTCTCTGAACTAGAACCTAATACTCAGTATTATTTCCGAGCCTTCGCCACTGACGAGGCCGGAGCATTGGTATATAGCGAGGTGCGAAGCTTTACCACACCCGCATCATCCAAAGTATTTTCAATAAGCACTCCTGAAGCTACAGAAATTAAAGCTTATTCAGCCCGGTTAGGCTGGAACGTGTTTGCTACAGGCATATTGGCCAAAGACTACGAAAGGGGCGTGTGTTATAGTTTAAAACCAAACCCCACAAAAGCTGATTTTTGGGTAGCGGAGCCTACAACTTTTACAATTAACACGTGGGTAGTGGATAACCTGGTGCCAAACACGGTTTATTATGCCCGGGCATATGCCTATGATCCGGTAACGAAGCAGACTCACTACGGAAATCAGATCACCTTCTCCACACGCCCAACAATTTTAACTTCAGTTAAACTTGTAGATCCGCCAAGTGACGTAACCATGTCTTCGGCCAATTTTACGATGAATGTGTATGGAGAAACACTCTACAGTGGGGTTGCTGGTTTTTGTTATAGTACTTTACCTAATCCAACTGTTAATAATTCGACTATGTCTAATACAGTGGAGCTTCGCATTTATAAAAATGCCAGTACTTACATTGGCACGATTAATAATCTTGCTGCTGGTTCCACTTATTATGTTCGTGCTTATGCGAGGCAGATTGATGGTGAATATATTTATAGTAATGAGGTAGTTCTAAAAGTCGCTTCGGTTAAGGTAGAAACTTTGTCCGGGGGTTCACCTGGAGGCCTGGATTATACTGCCACCAGTAGGGTGACTAATTTTGGCAATGAAACAGTGGTGCAGCGCGGATTAGTGTACGCTGTTGCATCCGATTACCTTCCAACCCTTGGTACAGGAGGGTATTCTTTCGACGGGTCTGGTTTCGGCGACTTCAGCAGCAGGATTACACTGCCTAGCTATGGAACCCGCTATTTCATTCGGGCCTACGCCAAGACAAGTAGCGGAATGGTTGTGTACGGTAATGTACTCGATTACACCACCCGTACAGATCCTAACCCACCCACTACACCACCTATCACCCAGCCACCAAGTACAGGGGGAGGCACTGGCGGTACGGCACCTGTCTATAACGGCCCGGCTTATTTAGTATTTGGCAGAGTCATTGGACCTGCAACTATTAATTGCCGGGATGGAAGCTGGGCGTTCAATGATTATAAGGGATACTCTACACAGATTCGGTACGAAGCTTATAACAGTACTACTTACGCCCAGGCCAAAAAGGAAATGGACGCGCACCTTCGTGCTCAATTCCCGGGGGAGAAGCATGAGTACATTGTAGAGTCCTCTTATAACTACAACCCTAACGCCCGTTTTGCTGTGATCATAGAATACACCAAAAAAATACCAGGGTGGGATTGCTACAGCACTCTTGTTACTATTGGATACGGCACCTCTTACACAGATGCTTTAAATAAAGCGATAGAACGGAAAAATAATGATGTGAACGGAGCTGATAAAGCGCCCTATAAAGAGCTTAAGCGCATCAGCTGGTAAATTAAGTTGTTGCTTATTAATTTAGAAGGGTAACCCAAATTTGACGTAGTTACCCTTCAAAGTTAATAATTTAGTAAAAAGGAGCGAAAAGCAAGTTACAAGGCTTCGACCGAATCGCGCTCCTTTTTATCGGGAAAAGGTGAATGATCCAGTAGAGTCCTAAATGCATAAAGCCTGCAAATATTTTGATTTGCAGGCTTTATACTGTTTTGATATGATAACTTGTAGCTCAAAGGATGGAATTATCGAACCATTTACACAGGGATTTGGTGGTCCTACAGGAATATTTACGCTAATAAAAGGTAGCTTTGGAGCCTTTCGTTGTGGTTTTGTCTTTCTTGAGTATTAAATGAAAGGAGTGCAACGATTCAGTTCCGGACTATTTGCCTGTTTAACCTTTTACTTTCTAAGCTCCTCAAAGATACCGCCATCACTTACAAAAAGTGTGGCCTTAGAATAGTTGCCTTTACTGTCCTTTACAAATTCAATATGCGCATTGCCATCTAGCACGAAGCGGTTTTTAGATATATGTGCCAGTTCAGTTATGTTATCAGCGAATTTACAGAAAAGTTTATTGCCATCCCTATAGATAACTAGCGGTCCATAGGTGCCGGTAAATTGATCAAACTGATCTAAGGGAAGAGTAAGAAGATCATTGTTTACATAAAGTGCATTGATCAGGTATTCCAGTTTTTGTTTCTCTTTCTCATTTTTGGCCATTTTTTGGCGCTCTCTGAATATAAGTTCCTGTGCTTTTAAAAGTGCTTTTGAAGCTTCAATTTTAAAATCAGGAATTACACCTGTTCCTTCCCAATCGGTTTTAGTAACAGGATTGAGTGACCGGGCAAATGGGATCGATACAACAAAGCCCTGACCTACAGTGAAGGGCATCGTTGGATGCGCACCACCACCGGTTACTTCTCCTACAATGGTTGCCCGTTTCGCCTGTTGCATCGCATAGCTAAAGTCCTCTGCAGCCGAAAAAGTCTTTTTGCTGGTTAAAATATAGATAGGCATTGATAGAGTTAAACCATCCGTTTTAGCCGGGTCAGCATAATAAAAGGTAGTGTCTTTGTTCGTGCGGTTTACCAAATCGTTCATACGAGTCTTTTCTTTAAAGAAGTAGCTTTCCACCTGGCTTACCATATCCGGCTCACCACCCCAATTGTTTTCTCTCAAATCAATAATGATGGTACTGGTATTTGCTAAAAAACCAAGTGCTGATTCTATGATCGGTTTTGCTTCATTTATATGTTCTAAAAAACCGTTGATGGAAATATAGCCTATGTTGCCGGGCAACACTTCTACTTTCTTAAACAAATAGTTATTCTCTTTCCCGAAGATCTTTGTCTGCAAAATCTCTTCCTCTGAAGGCTCTACTTTCCCCTGGATTCGTCCCGATAAATTCGGATTATATTCAACAACCATGTGAGGATCACGGTGTATTTTGTAAATGTCGGCCTGTATTTGTTTAGCTAGCTTTTGAGGATCTTTAGAAACGGAAGTATAAGCTTTCTTTTTTGTCTGTGTTTGCAGAAACTTTGTGATCGCTTGCGCCTTCTCAGGAAAGACATAATGCTTTTCTAGGCTTAAGTTTATTGATTCAATGAGCCTGTCAACTTTGATGGCTTGATTAGTAGTGGCCTGTCCATTGCATAAGTAAGTCTTACCAAACAACAGCAATAGACACAGAAAATAGGATGTAGGATTTTTCATTTTATATAAATTATGTGAAGAGCAGCTTCCCTGTTTTTACTATTTTTTTGCTTTTCGTTATCCAAAAGTGAAGACCTCAGTTAACTCGAGCAATTCAATTATTTTGGCGACTAGAAATACTATGTGAAGTAGTAAATCGAATGGACGAATGAAATATAAATAGCGAGACAGGCAATTGATATAATAGAGTAATGCTACCTACTTTTTTTAAATATCTTTGGCTTTGCGTATCAAGCAGCAACTCTATGATTCAGGATATTAAGAAGCTTAAGTTCAGGATTAGTTTAGAACCCTTCCTACACGTACTTGTATGGAGCGCTTTGATCTTATTTATATGGAATACCGTCAATACGATAGGCCCTTTCAGGAAACAGGACGGAAGTATATACTTTCCATTGATCTGGAGTACCAGCCTTAGTATGCTGTTGTTTTATTTGAATGGTTTGTACTTGATTCCCTTATTTATAAACACACATAGATTTAAAAAATACACCTTTTGGGTAATTCTTTTACTTGTTATCATCGTCCTTCTTAACTCAGTTTTTGACCAGATTTATAGCCTCTCCCTTTTTTCAACAGAGAAAGAATCTTTTTTGTCAGACCTCTTACTAAACACGCAGAGTAAGACAATTATACTTTCTCTTTCCATCGGCTATGGGCTGACAAGGCAGTGGTTTAAGAATCAGGAACGACAACAAAAATTAATTCAAGACGATCTTAAGACTCAGTTAAAGTATCTGAAAGCGCAGATCAATCCGCATTTTCTTTTTAATACCTTAAACATGGCCTTTGCTTCGGCAACTAAAAGCAAGGATGTAGTAACTGCCGATATTATTGAAAAGCTCTCAGGTCTCATGCGCTATGTGTTATATGAAAGCAACGAGGACAAAGTCTTCCTTGAAAAAGAGATTCAGTATATTGATAACACGATAAACCTTCAATTACAGCGCTTGTCACCTCAATTGGCAGATCAGGTAAATTACCAGGTGGAAGGGGACTGGCAAAGCCATAAAATTGCTCCTATGATTCTTATTCCGTTTATTGAAAACGTTTTTAAACATGGGATCATCCTGAGTCAAAGAGCAGACATATCCATCTCGATATTTTTAAGAGAAAATATTTTGACACTGGAAACGAGCAACGCTAAATCCGATCATCTTGCCAAAAGAAATACTATCTCAGGCATAGGCTTGAAAAATGCCAGAGAACGGTTGCTGCTTATTTATCCAGGCAAACATAAACTGGAAATTGATGACTTGGGTTCATCTTTTTATGTAAAGCTTCAAATAGAAATCAACTAAAAAACCATGAGATGTATCGCTGTTGATGATGAGCCATTTGCGCTTGAACTTATTGCCGGTTATATTCAGAAAACTCCATCATTACAGTATATTAACGGATTTACCAATCCATTCGAGGCCATGTCCTTTTTGGTCAATACCCCGGTAGACCTTGTTTTTTTGGATATAAATATGCCTGAAATATCAGGCATGGAGTTATTGAGGTCACTGCCAGTTATGCCTAAAGTAATATTTACTACTGCTTATGCTGAATTTGGGGCTGAGAGCTATGAGTTTAATGCTGTTGATTTTCTCTTAAAGCCTGTAAAATATGACCGGTTTCTTAGAGCAGTTAACAAAGTAAATTCAAACTCTTCCATATTAAGAGAAAGCACTGTTATCAATCATACCGTAGAGCAGCACAGCGAATCCATCCTGGTTAAAAGCGGCTCCCAAATGTATCGGATAGAAACCAATGACATTTTTTATATCGAAGGTGCAGGTAACTACATCACCTTTTATACCAAAACCGGCAAGATCATGACCCTGCTGCCAATGAACGATATACTAAAGATGCTTTCTCCTAAAACTTTTGTAAGGATCCACAAATCATATATTATTTCCTTAAAACATATCGGCGTCATAGAACGAGCCAGGGTTGTGATAAATAGGACCCTTATACCAATTGGCATTACATATCGGGAGCAGTTTTCAAAAGTCTTAAAGAATAATTAACAGACTGGTGTAAAGTATAAATCAACTGTAGTAAAGACTCAAATTATTTTGATCCCCATATAGAAGAAATACAGGGAGAGTTTAGCAGTATTTTGGAAGATTTGACGGAGTATTTTAAAAAGTTCGATAAACATAACCGAAGGGGAAATTTATCGAACCAAAAAAGCCGCTCCATTTGAGGAGAAGCGGCTTTTTTATAGTAGTAGTCCGTAGGGGAATCGAACCCCTGTTGCCAGAATGAAAATCTGGAGTCCTAACCCCTAGACGAACGGACCATTCTGTCGTATTGTGGTGCAAAGATAGGAGTGGGATTTTAAACTGCAAATAGGCTAATCTAAATTTTTGCGTACTAAACTATAAGCAGCTGCAAATCAGGTATAAAAAATTACCTACTTTACGATAAGTAGGTAATTTAAATCAGAAACAATAGTTATTCGCTTTTTAAAGATACTACCGGATTAGCCATTGCGGCTTTTATGGCTTGGAAACTCATGGTAAGTAGTGCAATTAATAACGTCGCAATCCCAGCCAGAATGAATGGTGTGTAGCTAAGCGTAATGCGGTATGTAAAATCCTGTAGCCACAGGTTCATTAAGTAGTAGGCAATTGGTATGGCAATTACAAAAGCGACCAATACAAGTTTTACAAATTCTTTAGAGAACAATACCGTAATGCTGAAGTTTGAAGCACCTAATACTTTGCGGATACCTACTTCTTTGGTACGCTGTGCAACCATAAAGGCCACTAATCCATACAAACCAATGCAACCAATAAAGATGGCGATCAGAGAGAATACTTTGAACAACGTATTTTGCCTGGCTTCATCCTGGTAAAATTCCGCTATCGTATCATCCAGGTATTCATAGTTAAAAACATCATCCGGGTAAGCTATTTCCCATACTTTTTCTAAATGCTGCAAGGCTTCTTTCTGCTGGGTCATGTCAATTTTAGCTGATAAGACACTATAGGCATCCGGGTTTTTGGTCATAATCAGCGGCTCGATGGGAGATGCCAGTGATGCCTGGTGAAAATCTGCTACTACACCAACTATAGCACCTGCGTATTTTCTTTCGCCCAGCGACAAGTACTTGCCTATCGCATCTTCGGGTGTTTTAAGCCCAAGCTTGCGACGCATAGTGTCATTAATGACCATATGGTAGATCGAGTCGCTGTCAGGGTAAGGTTTGCCAGCCAGAAACTGCATATCATATAAACCAAAGTAGTATGGGTCTACAAACTTTTTGTGTGTCTGGAAATCGGCATCTTTTGCGGCATGATTGAAGTAAAAGTTACCGTAGCTGATGTTGCCGGAAGATGGGGCATCAGAGCCAAAACTTACTCCTTTGATAGCCGGGTTATTTAACAATTCCTGGCGTAGGGGCTGTATTTTATATCCTGAGTTTCGGGGTAAAGTAATAGTAACTACAGCTTCCTTATCATAGCCCAGCGATTTGTTCCGAAAGAAATTCATTTGCTCGTTTACAAGCAGTGTACAAATAATGAGCACCTGGCAAATGGTAAACTGCATCACTACCAATACCTGACGTAACGATACGCCGCCAAATTTCTGCAAACTCATACGGCTGCGCAACGCTGTGATGGGTTGAAAATTAGACAGCACAAAGGCAGGGTAAAATCCGGCGAAAAGAGTAACCAACAGCGTTTGAACTACCAAAAACAGCAACAGTACCTGATCATCAAGCAAGCTGAATGTAATCTTCAGGTCGAGCAGTTCATTTAAGTAAGGTAATGCCAACTCCGTGAAAATAACAGAAAGGAAAGTAGCGCACAGTACAATTAACAGGGTTTCGCACAGAAACTGAAGTACCAATTGAGAGCGGCTACTGCCCATTACTTTTCGTACACCAACTTCTTTTGCACGCCTGATGGCCTGTGCTGTAGCAAGGTTTATAAAGTTTATACAAGCCGTAAGCAACAGCACAATGCCAACTATAGCCATAGCTAAAATCAGTTCTTTAGCTATAGTGGTCTGGGCAAAAGCGCCAAAAAAGCTGGTGTTATAGTGTATGTCTTTTAAAGGCTGCAATAGGTATTTCATGGTGTGGCCCGGGCTTTCACGTGCTATGTGCTGCTTCACAAATTGGTTAACCGATGCTTCAGCTGTAGTTACAGGCATTTTATCGGGTAGCACCACAAATGTCTGGTGGTCGCTTGATAGGTTGCCCCAATCTGTTGGCAGTGTTTTACGGATTGTCTCATATGAGATCAGCATAACAAACGGGAACTCGGTATTGCCCGGCATATCCGGCATCACAGAAACTACCTTTAGATTATACTGATTGTTGTACCTGATTACTTTGCCAACTGCATTCTGACCTGGGAAATATTTATCTGCAAGCGACTGTGTCAGTATCGCCACATTGGGATCCGAGAATTGAGATCTTACATCTATAGGCCCTGTATTGAAATCAAAAACATCAAAAAAGCTCGGCTCTACAAACCCGATATTCTCATCAACCAGAAATTTACGGCCTGTACCCACAGCGTTTGATGGGATATTGATCTGTGCACCCATATCTCCTTTTATCTGCGTAATGGCTTCAAAGCCTAAGTTTCCGTTGCTTCGCAGGTTGGCTGCCATCGGGAAATGGGAAGCTGGTGTATTAAAATCATTAACCGGAAAAGTAACGACCAGTCTGTAAATTTTATCAGCTTTGCTGTGAAAGTTATCGTAGCTGAGCTGATATTGTATAACCAGAAAAAGCAGGATGCTGCAGGTAATTCCCAGTGCCAGCCCGGCAATGTTCAGGATGCTGTAGCTCTTGTTGCGGAGCAGCGAGCGAAAGGCGGTGAGAAAGTAGATCTTAAACATAGTTTTATAGTTTGAGAGCGAGGTTAATGGCTAAATTGTTGAATTGTTAATTGTTTGAAATTGTGCTTTCAGTGATGAAATAAAATCCTGAAAATCCATAGACCCTGTAGCTGACAATGCCAAGCTGTGTGCCAAAACTACAAAAGCCGCTTTATACAGTAATTTCCTAAACTATAGTTCAGAACACTGTCCACCCGTGGACACTTTTTGTCCATGCATGGACAGCAGGTACTACTTTTTCCGGTAAATTTCCCATAAATTACATAAGTATAAGCCTGGCACAATATTTTACTGTGACCTGTAAACTATAATCCCGCCAACTATGGAAAATAACCTGGGCCGCATCCTGGTAATCGACGATAACGAAGATGTGCTTTTCTCTGCAAAAATGCTGCTGCGCAAATATGCCAAAGAAGTAGTGATGGAGAAGAACCCAAAGAAGATCCCGTTTCTGATGAACAATGAAGAGTTCGATATCATTTTGCTTGATATGAACTATAGCCAGGACATTACCAGCGGACAGGAAGGTTTTTATTGGCTGCAGGAAATTCTGAAATATGATCCGTCGGCGGTGGTAATTATGATCACAGCCTTCGGTGATGTGGAAATGGCCGTGCGTGCCGTAAAAGAAGGCGCCACCGACTTTGTGCTGAAACCATGGCAGAATGAGAAACTGATCGCGACACTTTCGGCGGCTGCAAAGCTGCGTAACTCTTACAAGGAAGTAAGCCAGCTGAAAGAAGTTAACCGCACCCTTTCGGCAGAGCTCAATTCGTCGCCAGATATCATTACGGGCACGAGCCAGCCGATGCAGCAGCTGTTTTCGATCATAGATAAGGTCGCTAAAACCGATGCCGATGTACTGCTGCTGGGCGAGAACGGAACCGGTAAAGAAGTAATTGCCCGCACCATACACCAGCGTTCGTCGCGGGCCGATAAAGTGTTTGTAACCGTGGATATGGGTGCCATTACAGAATCGTTGTTCGAGAGCGAGTTGTTTGGTCACAAAAAAGGCGCTTTTACCGATGCAAAGGAAGACAGAATTGGTAGGATAGAAGCTGCAAACGGCGGCACATTATTCCTGGATGAAATCGGCAACTTGTCGCTGGCGATGCAGGCAAAATTACTGACCGTATTACAGCGCCGCGAAGTGATACGCGTGGGAACCAACAAACCAATACCTGTAAACGTGCGCTTGATCTGTGCCACTAATATGCCTCTAAAAGAAATGGTGCAGCGCAACGAGTTCCGCCAGGATTTGCTGTACCGCATTAATACCGTGGAGTTGAACCTGCCACCTTTGCGAAACAGATTAGATGATATTCCGCTATTTGCTGAGCATTTCTTAAGCATCTACGCACGTAAGTACAAGCAGCCTTTAAAAAGATTATCCGATCCCGGTTTGGCCAAACTGCGCCGCTATAGTTGGCCGGGCAATGTGCGAGAACTCCAGCACGTGCTGGAGCGGGCATCCATTATGAGCGACAACCGCGAACTGCAGGCTGATGATTTCTTTTTCCTGACAGAATCTGAAATACCACAAACTATAGCTACCCCTGCAAACGATGCTGTGAAGCTGGATGACCTGGAGCGCGATGCCGTGCAAAGGGCACTGGATAAACACGACGGTAACATTTCGAAAGCGGCTAAGGAACTGGGCTTATCGCGCGGGGCTTTGTACCGAAGACTTGAGAAATATGAGCTTTAGGAACTATAGATTGCAGGTGCTGGTGCGCCTGCTGGTGCTGGCAGCTACAATTTATGCGCTGGCTATAGTTGGCTTTTCCGAAGCCTACCGAAGCACTTTTATTGGTTTGCTGGCTCTGGTGCTGTTACAGATTATTCTGCTGGTGCATTATCACGAGCGGACTAACAAGCAGTTTCTCAGGTTTCTCAACTCTATTAAGTACGACGATTTTACTGAGCAATTTAATGTAAACGGCGAAGGCAAAACCCAGCAGCAATTGGCCGGACAGCTGAACGAAGTAATGGAGAAGTTCAGGGAAGTGCGCGCCGAAAAGGAAGCACATCTGCATTATTTCGAAGTAATTGTGCAGCACATTGGCATTGGTATAATCACGTACAAAGCCAACGGCGAGATTCTGATGCTGAATAATGCCGCCAAAAAACTGGTGCACCTGGGCCAGGCCAGCAACATCAGCGACCTGCAGAAAGTAAGTCCGGAACTGGCGCTTGGGTTGCAGCAACTGGAGCATGGCGATAAGGTACTGGTGCCGGTAAGGCGTGGTGGCGAACAGGCCAATTTAACGGTTCATGTCATTGAGCTATCCTTGCTTGGTGATCGGGTACGGCTGGCCTCTATCCAGAACATTCAGCGCGAACTGGAAGAGAAGGAAATGGAAGCGTGGCACAACCTGATCAAAGTGCTTACACATGAGATCATGAATTCTGTAACGCCGATCTCATCGCTCTCTGCCAGCGCATCCGAAGAGATCAGCAGCTACACTGATACAGAAGCCGAAGAAGTAACTATACTGCGCGAAGAGCTGGATGATGTGGGCCGCTGCCTGCAAACCATTAGCCGCCGTTCTGACAGCCTTATTAAATTTGTGAACGACTTCCGCAACCTGACTACCATCTCGGTACCGCAGAAAACGGTGTTTAAAGTAGGGGAGCTGTTCCGCGAAATTCAGATGCTGATGCGCGAGCAACTCGCAGTTAAACACGTGCAGCTTAAAATCGAAATTCCATCTGACGACATCCTGCTTTCGGCGGACCGGGGCATGGTGGAGCAGGTGCTGATAAACCTGGTGAAAAACGCCACGGAAGCTTTGCACGAGAGAGAGAACGCAACTATAAAACTACAGGCTTACCTGGATGACCGCAGCCGTGCCCGCCTTATAGTTTGCGACAACGGCCACGGCATGACCGAAGAAGCCATGCAGAAGATTTTCATCCCGTTTTACTCCACCAAAAAAACAGGATCCGGCATCGGCCTGAGTTTATCACGGCAGATCATGCGCCTGCATCAGGGTAATATTTCTGTTAACTCTACCCTCGGCGAAGGCACAGTTTTTACGCTTAGCTTTTAGGGTTGGCTATAGTTCTGCGCATCTGCGTATAGTTGGTTATAAACCAGCACAACCATGAGCAGAACCGTAACCGTTAGCGCCGAAGAACCCAATGGCTTTGTAGCCAATATCCGGATGGGTGAGCAGGATTTTGTAATTGATGAAAGCGGAATAGGACAGGGGATTGATACCGGCCCTACGCCCTACGACTATATTCTGAGTGCGCTTGGTGCCTGCACCGTCATTACCCTGCACATGTATGCCAAGCGCAAGCAGTGGCCTTTGCAACGCGCCGAAGTTACCCTGGTGCACGAACGTGTTTACAGTGCCGACTGCGAACATTGCGACGATAAAGCTGCCAAAATATCCCAGATCACAAAAAAGCTGAAACTGATAGGCAACCTGACACATGAGCAGCGCCTGCGCCTCGAGATTATTTCCTCTAAATGTCCGGTCCAGAAAACGCTGCAAGCCGGTATAGTGATTCAGACCGAACTGGAATCCGAAAGCCTATAGTTTGCATCTCCTACTGATTTAGGTATATTCGTAAACTATAACCTTTCTCTCTTTTATCATTTTTATAGGAATCTTGTTAGATAGGAAGATGACTGTTGCTACCGTCGGAGAGAGGTGGAAGCAGTAGTTCAGAAAAGAATTTTGGGCAAGCATGGCTTCAACACTTTACCCACGCTTATCTCATTTAAACCGATTTATGTTTAGACGATCGATCACCACTTTTATACTTGGCCTTACTTTGCTTTCTGGCTGCGTGCCACTGGAAGAGCAGGCACAGGGTAGCAGCTCCGGTCAGCAAAATCAGCTCCGTTACGAAGACTACATTTACAACGAAAGCATAAAATCGGTACAGTGCTATGTAGCCACCGGTGTGCCCGACGAAGTGCTAGAACCGGCTGTAACATCTTTACAACAGGGAAGGCCCATTGTACTCGAGTTCGACAGGATAAATGCAGGTCCGCAACGCCTGGTGGCCAAACTCACCCACTGCAACTATAACTGGACACCTTCCAACCTGAATGAGACACAATACCTGAACGATTTCAACGAGTTTTTTATAACCGATGTGCAGAATTCGGTGAACACGCGCGTGCCGTATGTGCACTACCGCTTCAGGTTGCCACAGGTAAAAATGAGCGGAAACTACCTGCTGGAAGTGCGCGAAGAAGGTGGAAACCTGTTGCTTACACGCCGCATTCTGGTGTACCAGAACCTGACCACTGTCACGGCAAAGCTGGGCTTACCAGCAGGGCCATCGGGCCGCGAAACGCGCCAGCCTGTTGAGTTTAACGTGTTTTATAAAGACTACGAGCTGGTAAATCCGGCCATGGAAGTAAAGGCCGTGCTGCGCCAGAACCACCGCTGGGACAACGCCAAATTCATACCTTCGCCAACCTTTGTGCGCGACCACCTCAAACGGCTGGAGTATGTGTTCTTCGAGCCGAAAGACAATTTTCTGGGCCTGGCAGAGTACCGCCCTTTTGATACCCGTAGCGTGCGCTATAACGGCATTGGTGTAAGCAGCGTGAACCAGGAAGCCAACCCGGTAGAAGTGTTTCTGCAGATAGATAAAAACCGCTCTACCGAAGTGTATAGCCAGGACCCGGACCTGAACGGCAAAATGCTTTTTAATAACCGCGAGTATGGTAACGGGGCAGTAAATGCAGACTATACCTGGGTAGATTTTGAGCTGAAAGCCCTGGAAGAACCAACAGGACAGGTTTATATTTTAGGTGCCCTCACCGACTGGAAAATTACTCCTGAAGCCCTCATGCACTATAACCCAGAACAACAGGCTTACAACGGAAAGTTGCTTTTAAAACAGGGCTACTACAATTACCAGTACGTGCTGCAAAGAGGCAGTGCCATAGACTATAGTTACTACGAAGGCAGTCATTTCCAGACCGAAAACACCTACGACATCCTGATCTACTACCGCCCGCCCGGCTCCCGCGCTGATCTGCTGATCGGCTACGAAGAGATTTTGTTTAATAGGAGGAGATAGGTAATGTAATTTATATTATTGTGAAAATATAAGTTTACTTACGATGATACCTTAAGTTACGTATAATTAAAGTTGAGCTTAAACGAAGAAAATAATACCTCATATGTCTTTGGTCACCTTAATTGGTACTTGCCATCAACCCAATGGCATGTGCAACTCTAATGAATTGTACAATATTATACTGCAAATCAACCCTGATGTAATTTTTGAGGAAATCCCTCAAAGAAAATTTAATTTTATTTATCAGGGTGAAACCCGCGATTCGCTAGAGACTTTTACGATCAAGAGAGTATTGAAAAGCAAGCCTATTTTGCATATACCGGTTGACATGGACATTGATAGTATAAGTGAGATTGGCTTGAGAAATGATTATGGTGTTATTTATAACCTAATTCGAGAGCACAGTGAAGAGTATTGCAAATTATTATCCAAATTCGCTTATATGGCCGATCAAATAGGTTTTCCTTTTTTGAACAGCGCTCAAGGTATTGATTTATCTGAACGTATGAAAGCACTTGAATTAGCAGTTCTAACACAATTAAAAGATGATATTGCTCTTGAAGTTTATAAAATATGGTTAGACTTTAATGATATGCGCGTAGATACTATGATAGCTAATATTTATAGTTATGCTTCTGTTCACAGTTTTAAAAATGCATTATTCTTTGTTGGTGCAGAGCATCGAAAGCCCATAATTGATAAAGTCTCAAATGGAGAACTAAAAAATGGTTCAACTATTATATGGGAATTTAACCACTTTAAGACTCGCGAAATGACCATGAATTAGATTTGTATTGTACCCATTTATTCTTATGACTTTGCAGAGATAACTGAAGGGCAGACTAAATAATAAATAGTTATAAAATACTCCCTTCAAATAACAAACTATATGTCCAACATACAGAAAGCCTACGACAGTTGGGCAGAACAATACGATACCAACCATAACCGAACGCGCGACCTGGAAGGAGAGGTGCTGCGCTCGACACTGTCAACTATAGAATTTAACCGTGTGCTGGAGATTGGTTGTGGAACCGGCAAGAATACTGTCTGGCTTCAGGAAAAAGCGGCGCATGTTACAGCAGTAGATTTTTCGGATGAAATGCTGGCAAAGGCGAAGCAGAAAGTAACCTCAGAAAAGGTGCAGTTTAAACAAGCTGACATCAATAAAGGCTGGATCTTTACAGAAGGAACTTACGATCTGGTAACTTTCAGTCTGGTGCTGGAGCACATCGAGCATCTGGGTCATATCTTTAAACAGGCTGCAGCTGCCCTTGTTTCAGGAGGTTTTGTTTACATCGGAGAGCTGCATCCATTTAAGCAATACGCAGGCACTAAAGCGCGCTTCGATACAGCTGAAGGCCGACAGGTACTGGAATGTTACACCCACAACATCTCAGACTTCACACAAGCTGCCAAGCAACACGGTTTTATAGTTGTCGACATCAATGAATATTTCGATAACGACGACCGAACCCAAATCCCCAGAATTCTGTCGCTATTACTGCAAAAGGTATAGAAACATGGCAAGCCCATTAGAGCAAGCGTAGTAACAAGAAACTATAGCTTCACATAACTAGCTAGAGGTGTATGTTATAGCCAAATTCTGCAAATCCGTTAATCCTGTAAATCCTGATACTGACAAACAAAAAGGGCAACTATAAAGCTGCCCTTTTCTATATCCTTAAACTATAAACTATACGTTGAAACGGAAGTGCATAATATCACCATCCTGAACTACGTAGTCTTTACCTTCCACGGCCATTTTACCGGCTTCTTTTATCTTGGCTTCTGTTTTATATTCCTGGTAATCTTTCAGTTTGATCACCTCAGCACGAATAAAGCCTTTCTCAAAATCCGTGTGAATAACGCCGGCTGCCTGTGGGGCCTTCCAGCCTTTCCCGATCGTCCAGGCACGCACTTCTTTTACACCAGCTGTAAAATACGTGATCAGGTTCAGTAAACTATAAGATGCTTTTATCAGCTTGCTCAGGCCAGATTCTTTCAGACCATACTCAGCCAGGAACATTTCTTTTTCTTCTTCGTCGGTCAGCTCTGCAATCTGCGCTTCTATGGATGCTGAGATCAACACCACTTGCGCGTTCTCGTTCTTCACGTGCTCTTCCAGCGCCTGCGAGAACTGGTTACCTGTATTAATTGACTCTTCGTCTACGTTGGCAGCATACACTACCGGCTTCTCTGTCAGCAGATTCAGGTCTTTTACAGTTTCCTTCTCCTCGTCGGTTGCATCCAAACTACGGGCGTTAAAGCCTTGCTCCAGATGTGACTTATACTTTTCAAGGGTTGCCAGTTCTTTCTTCGCTTTGGCATCGCCGGCTTTCGCGGAACGCTGCACTTTCAGCATCATCTTCTCAATCGACTCCAGGTCTTTCAGCTGCAGTTCTGTATCAATGATCTCTTTATCAGAAACAGGATCTACTTTACCGGCAACGTGCACGATGTTCGGGTCGTCGAAGCAGCGCACTACGTGAATGATGGCATCTACTTCACGGATGTTTGCCAGGAACTTGTTGCCCAGGCCTTCACCTTTGCTGGCACCTTTTACCAGGCCAGCGATGTCCACAAACTCAATAACCGTTGGTAGCACGCGCTCAGGGTGCACCAGTTCTTCCAGTATCTGAAGACGCTCATCCGGAACAGTAATGATGCCCACGTTTGGCTCAATGGTACAGAAAGGGTAGTTGGCAGATTCTGCCTTGGCGTTAGAAATAGCGTTGAATAAAGTTGACTTACCTACGTTTGGCAAGCCCACGATGCCGCATCTTAATCCCATGTATCTTTAGTAGTTAATTTCAGGCTGCAAAGATAAGGTTTTTTGTTGATTGGTTTATAGTTAGGGATAAAGTGTTGGAGTAAGGGGGATCTGCCATTCCAATACATCATGTAGAGCGTTAATCGAGATGTCTTATAAATTTTATAGATTCATTTCTGTCATTTCGAACAAAGTGAGAAATCTATCGCAGCCTATAGTTGAAGTCATCATTCTATAGTTAACTAAGGTTAGCACTTGCTACAAGCAGTTTGTGCTATAGTTACCTCTTATCCTGGGAGCTTTACTGACCTATTGTTTCAATCCAGCTTTGGTGCGCTCACGGCCGCGAGGCCCCGTCTTCGGGCATCGCGCTGCTGCCTTCTTGCTCTCCTCGTTCCTCGGATTGGCTACGCCACCGCAACAAGCCAAAGGCGCTCAATCCGAAGTCTGTTAGCCTTCGATAGTTGAAGTTCATATAGTTGGAGAAACTATAGTTGCTTGGCTTTTTCGTTGTAATATTTCCTTAGGGCAGGCTGCGCCTGCCTGCTCATCATCTGTAACTATAGAACAATAAACCTAAACTATAGCAATGGCTAAAATTCCCTCTCGGAGGAGTATGGGTGGGTTAATTGCCAACTATAGAAGTTTAAACAAACTAGAGCAATAGCTCAAAGTCCCCCTTTGAAGGGGGGTAGGGGGATGACTAACGTCCACTATAACACGATAGCGCAAACTATAGCTATTGCAGGAAGTGTCCCCATGAGGACAAGTCAGAACGGGAGTTCAAAGCTTGCGAGCGTAGCTCACAGGGGTGTTAAAGCAGTGGCTACTAACAATAGCTCCAACTATAGCAACAGCATAAAAGCTCCCTCTTCTGTTTTGGGGGTAGGGGCCCTCGATAAAAGGAGAGGGCTGGGGTGAGGTAAAACAAGAGCCCAATCCTGAATCATATAAAAATAGAAAAGCCTGCAGGGTTAGCTGCAGGCTTTTCTATGGTTTATAAAACAGGGCAGGAGGCTACTCCCACTTCAGTTCTTCATCAAAAGTTGCGTCGGCGGTTAATTCGGCAGTTGGTTCTGTGTTTTCGGCGGCTTCTAGGGCGGCAAGTGCTTCTTCTGTAAGCAATTCGGATTTAACGTGATCGATCGTGCCCTGCAGCGCTTCCATAAATTTCACGAAGTCCTCTTTATAAAGGAAGATCTTGTGTTTTTCGTAAGAGAAGGTCTCGTCCTTGAACTTTCTTTTGCTTTCTGTGATGGTCACATAAAAGTCATTTGAGCGAGTTGATTTCACATCAAAGAAATACGTTCTCTTCCCGGCTCTTACTCTTTGGGAATAAATTTCTGCTTTTTCGTTGTTCTCTTCCACCGTTTATTAGACGTTAAATTCAACTTAATGAACCTAAAAGTAACATATAGTTCTGATATATAAAAATTTTTGAATTTAAAATTGAAGTTAAATTTTTGTCTTATATTTGACCCCGGACCAAAATAGTAAATCATGAATTTATGTTCACTTTTACTAGTATTCCTTCTCTCATTCTCTTCGGGTAACACCCTGTACTCGGCCAACGGAAAGGCAACTTACTACGCCGACCGCATGCACGGCCAACGAACCGCCAGCGGCGAACGCTACGATAAAACGCAGTTAACAGCAGCGCACTCTACACTTCCGTTTAACACGCTGGTAGAAGTCACTAATGTAGCCAACGGCAAATCTGTGGTAGTAAAGATCAACGACCGCATGCCTAAAAACCGCCACACCATTATTGATTTATCCCGGGCCGCAGCCAAAGAAATTGACCTGATTCGGGCTGGTATTGCCAAAGTAACTATAAAAGAAATAGATCCGGAGCAGGAAAAGCAACAAGACGTGCCGTTTGTCGTTTCAGAAACAACGTCTGATAAAACCAAATAGCATGTAGCCATGAAACAGCCCATCACCCTTGCCGATGTTCAGAAGTTCGAGAACATGGAATTTCTGGCAAAGCAATTGGTGGAGGGCTTTATAACCGGACTGCACCAATCCCCTTATCACGGTTTCTCGGTAGAGTTTTCGGAGCACCGTCTCTACAACAGCGGCGAGAGCACCCGGCACATCGACTGGAAAGTTTTTGCCCGCACCGATAAGCTTTTTGTAAAGCGTTACGAAGAAGAAACCAACCTGCGCTGCCACCTGCTGCTGGATGTATCACCATCTATGTATTACCCGGTTGATACGCATGGCAAGATCAAATTCAGTGTACTTTGTGCCGCAGCTATAGCTACTTTACTGCGCAAACAACGCGATGCGGTGGGGTTGGTTACATTTGCCGATAGCATTCAACTGCAAACGCCGGTTCGTTCTACCGCTTCGCATTTGCACACGCTGTTGCTGCTCCTGCAACAGCAGTTAGATGCTGTGCCGGCACGCTCAGGTACCGAAGTTCCGGATGTTATTCACCAGATAGCACAGCAGATTCCGAAGCGGTCGCTGGTGATAATTTTCAGCGATATGCTGGGCAGGAATGAAGATATGGACGCTACTTTCTCTGCCTTGCAGCACCTGAAACACCAGAAACATGAAGTGCTGATCTTCCATGTAATGGATCGCAAAACAGAAGAAGAATTTGAGTTTGCCGAACGCCCTTACATTTTTGTGGATGTGGAAACAGGGCAGGAGCTTAAACTACAACCCTCGCAGGTGCGTGAGCATTACAAAACGGCCGTCGAAAACTATAAACGTGAACTTGCCCTGAAGTGCGGCCAGTATAAGATAGATTTTGTTCCCGTAGATATCAGTGAGACTTTTGACAAGGTGCTCTATAGTTATCTTGTAAAGCGGGCAAAGGTGCGCTAGAATATTAATTAGGTGCTTCAGTTTTCTAAACCTACATTAGGAAACTGAAGCACCTTGAATTAATTAGCAAGGAGTATTATCGCAGTGGTTCTGGTTTAAGCAATCAGATATTCTGGTAGCTGCTGTATTCAATTCCTGAATCGTTACACCTCCGGAAGATGCTCTATTAAAAGTGTTTGTGTTAATATTGTTTGGGGTTGCTTCAATGTTGATAGCATCAAAGTAAGCCTCAATTTTAGCTAATTCATCTAATATGCCATAACATGCACCTGTGCCGTTACTTAAATCGGCTCCGCCTGCAATGCTTAGTTTAAGTGCTAGCCCTTGTAAAAATGCTTGCTTCGCTATTGTTTTTCCTGTTTTAGCATTAGAACCAAAGAAGATAGCCCTGGCTTCAGCGTAGGTATAATTTTCTCCACCAAATGTAATTCCGGTGATGTTGGTATTTCCTGGCCATTGTGACCCGTTAGGTTTAGCAAACCAGTAACCTTGAGTGAAAGTACAGTTTTCGGTTGGTGGTTCTGGAGTTTCACAGTCTTTTATTGTGTATGCATAGTAGCGAGAATTAGGATTGCCTTTAGAGGCTAATAGATCACCAGCCCAAACCATACCACCTGCACCATCTGGTCCTGGCACTACAGCATAGGAAGCCAGATAAATGACATCTCCCGGATCACCGTACTCTCCTAAATCAGCAAGTGGAATTGTGTATGTAACACTCCTGATTTTATCCCCATGATGTGAATCTTTCTCAATAAGATATCCTGGAGAAGGATTCAGTTTAGTTGGTTGCGATTTAAAAACACCACAGCCTGATTGTTGAAACCATGCTTCCTCTCTATCAGCTGATACAGTATAGGTTAAGGTTATATTTTCAGCGTCCTGACATATTGCGACAGACCCTACGACTTCAGTATTATTTCCAACAGTTTTATATAGGTATTGGTAATCGCAGGTTTCACATACGCTAACAGAATTTTTTGCCAGATCCCGTGGTGCGATAGTATCTATCTCCTTATCCGGTGTACAAGCATGAATGAAGGCGCCAGCTGCCAAGAGTGCCAGGGACATTATAAGTGAATAAATTTTTCTGGTTTTCATAAGCATTAATTAATTAGTGTTGATTGTTGATGTACTAGATTATAAAATTTAAGCAGACAAAATCAGGCATAGCAGTGGCCAGCCAATATGTATAGACATATTGTTAAATGGCTGGACGTGCTTTGTAAGCAGAATGCCTGATCAGGAAGAAGTGTGAGTTATGGTGCCGGCCTTACTAGCCGCTGCCACCGCAAAAAGACACAGGTATAGCTGTAAGACATGTAGACTGTCTTCATTGGATTGTGATAAAAAGTACAAAAGCAAAGAAGCAGTTTCAGCAACTTACATATAGGTAAGATGTCGAGGAAGGGCTTTGTTTATAATGCAGTAACTATATTATATAGCCAATTGCATAAATCATATCTTTGAATAGCTAAACAGCTGATGCCGATTACTTTAAACTACGAGTTAAAATGTTGTAATAATAATATGTATCGTAATTATTTGTGCAGGATTATAAAGGAGTGGTAAAAGATTGACTTTTGCGTGTGAAAATTGGATGATAATAAGCGGTAAAGTCTAATGTTTTGTTTGCAAAATTAAATGGGGTAGATTGTATTTTTTAAATCTGTTATCTTATAGTAACTATGCTATAGTTGTGGAATGCTACCTTGCAAGTACGTTAACTATAATCCTGCAGTTTAAGTATCTTTCCGTCCTCAAAAGTAAACACAGACTTTCCTTTCAGATCCAGCTTATCTCCGGCTTTTAATCCATTTAGCAAGTCGATGGCAACTATAGCTGTATAATCTAACTGCGCTTCTGCGGTGTTATTAACTATAGTTAGCTGGGTTATTTTTTGCTCGCGTTTGGTGAAGTATTTTGTTGCGTCCTGCGCCTGTGCTTTAAAAGCATCCAGCCCTTTTAAGCTTAGTGTTATTTCTCCGTCGGCAACGTTTTCAAACTCAATCTCAGGGTGCAGCTGGGCCACCATGCCTTCTACATCAAAGTTGTTATAGGCGTTGATGTAGGTTTCTATAGTTTGCTGGATGGCAAGAGCTGACATTTTTATAGTAGTTTGGATTGCATGAGACAGAATTGAAGCAAGGATTATGACAGCTTCTGGAGTACTTTTTTATTTATACTCCTTCACAACTATGCTAATATTAGGCGATTTGTCCAGAACTTCATTAATAGCTTCATCAGGGTAATAAATTTTTGTCGTTTTAATAGTTCCTCTGATGTTGTCGTATTCATATATATACTTTGTGATAGATGTGGCATCTTTCATGACATCTTTATGCATGTCTGTTATAATGGCTAAATCATTATTGATGTTATAAGTATACAAAGAATGACGTACCTCCTCTCCAACTACTTTCTTTTCAAAGGATTCCAGGAGTAAATCGTTAAAATACCTTCGATACCCATTGGAAATTATCGTGTTCTGTACATCATGAACTTGCCAGGACTTAACTATAACTCCATTTGGCTCTTTGTTAATTTTACTTTTTTGTGTGTGCCCCGATGCGGCTTGGTAATGACTGTCACTTATATATTCCCCTCTAGCATTGAACTGATAAATTCTTTTTTCAATGACCTCCTTGTTACTATCCGTTGTAATAACAGTAAGCTCTCTGTTTTTGTAGTGGTATCTCCTCTGAATAAGTACCTTGTCAAGATTACTTTTAATAGTAATCTGTTTTATAAAGCTGTTCGGGAAATATTCTATCAGATAAACATTGCTAGCTAAATCAACATCCTGGTTCTTTCTTTTTGTCCTTATTACCACCTCTGTAAGCAAGTCGTTGCTGAATGAATAACTATAGGAATATAAATCCAAAGTGTCATTAACGCCAGATGAAAAGGTTGTTTTGGTTACAATGTATCCATCTTCATTTAATTCAGCATCCCAATTAGCGCCCGGGTAAATTGCAAACTCACCAGTTATAATAGAACCTACTGCATTCATTTTGCCATCAAATGCTCTTGAGCTTATTTTTCGGTAGAGGCTATCCTTGTGGAATTGAATTGGCTTTATGTCTAGTAAAAATAATTGAAAGTAAGCCTCATCTATTTTAAGAACCAAACCATCATTATATAAATCTTTCTTTCCCATATCAACAAGCGGGGAAACAGATTTACAGCTATAACTAACACAGGTAACGCATATGCAGCAGAGTGTTTTAAAAACCAACTTTCTCATATGCTTAAATCTGATATCTTAAAAAGATGCTTTATCTAAAGGAATAACTCAACATACGTTTAGAGGTACTATATGTGGCGTAATGTTACTAAAACTCCCTTACTTCGGCATATTATCCAGCGACTGCCAGAGGTACTTGCTGGCTATAGTTCGGTAGGGGCGCCAGCTTTCGGCTAGCTGCTGCATGCGCAGGCGAAGTACCTTGCCAGTCTCATCTAAACTATAGTGGCGTTTCATGGCATTTTGTATGCCCAGGTCATCTGCCGGAAAAACATCTGGACGCTCTAAGGCAAACATCAGCAGCATTTCTACGGTCCAACGGCCAACGCCTTTAATCTGTGTCAGGTGCAGAATCAGTGCCTCGTCTTCCATCGCATCTATAGTTGCGTGGTCCAGGTTACCAGCTGCTGCAAAAGTTGCCACATTGCGCACATAGCCAATTTTCTGAAAGGATAAGCCGACACTACGAAGCATTTCATCGGTAGCTGCCAACACAAGTTCAGGGTGCGGGTAATCATCCGGAAACAGCTCTGTAAAACGCCTGAATATAGTTGCCGCCACTTTAGTAGAGAGTTGCTGCGAAACGATAGCACTCAGGAGTTTATAGTACAGGTCTTCTGATCTGGACGATTGAAGGGGCCGCCCTTGTGCAATGATGGCAGCAAGAACGGGGTCTTTGCCAAGTACAGCCATTACTTCGGGAGCAGGTATGGAGTTATTCATAGTTTTATAGTTTGGATTATTGTCATCTCGACGAAAGGAGAGATCTATTTAAGATGTTATTTGTAATCCCAAATAGATTTCTCACTTTGTTCTAAATGATAAAAGAAATGCGACTGAGGATGAACAAGTATGGTAGCGCCTTCACCTATAGTTTAGTGGAATTTACAGCGACTTCAGCACCTTCAAAGTATGCTCCTGCATCTCATCGGTTATGTCCAGGTGTGTTACAAAACGTATCATGCCTGGTCCGAAGCCGGATGCCCTTATGTTATGTTTGGCAAGTGCTTCCAGGAAGCTGTTATCAGTGTATTTACTGTTTAGTTTAAAGATAACGATGTTGGTCTCTACAGGCAGTACGCTTTCTACATAATCCGTCTGCAGGAGTACTTCTTCCATCTGTTTAGCTTTGCGTTGATCTTCTGCCAGGCGATCGATATGGTTATCCAAGGCATAAATACAGGCTGCTGCCAGGTAACCGGCTTGGCGCATACCGCCACCAAACACTTTACGTACTCTGCGGCTCTTCTTAATAAAGTCTTTACTACCTAACAGAACAGAGCCGACCGGTGCACCCAACCCTTTGCTCAGGCAAACCGAAATGCTGTCGAAGTATAAGCCATAGTTCTTTGCGTCTTCGCTGGAGGCCACCAGCGCGTTAAACACACGGGCGCCATCTAAGTGCAGCGCCAAGTTCTCGCGTTTACACAACTTAGAAATGGCGGCAATTTCATCAATGGTATAATAAGAGCCGCCGCCTTTGTTGCAGGTATTTTCCAGGGCAACCAGCTTTGTAATTGGGTGGTGCAGGTTGTCCGGGCGTATGTTGCCCTCAATCTGCTCAGGGGTCATTTTGCCACGTAGGCCGTTCACCAGGGCTACCGATGCATACGAGTTTGAGGCAATGCCACCGCCTTCGTACTGGTAAATGTGCGCTGTTACATCACAAATAACTTCGGTTAGCGGGCCTGTATGAACTTTAATAGCGATCTGGTTTGTCATGGTGCCAGATGGGCAGAAAAGGCCGGCTTCCATACCAAACATAGCGGCTGCTTTGGCTTCTAAGGCATTAATAGTAGGGTCTTCTTCGTATACATCGTCGCCAACCTGGGCTGCAAACATGGCCTGCAGCATCTCGGGAGTGGGTTTTGTAACGGTATCGGAACGGAGGTCTGTTATAAACATATCAATTTTGATTCAGGAAATACTTTACAATTCAAAAATAATGTTTTACTTTTGCCCTTCAAATTAAAACTTTGCAACGATGGGAGTTACTAGACTTAAAAGAAAAGACCGTAAAAATAAGGCAAGAGCAAACAACAAGGTTGCTAGAATTAAGCAATTATTGTTAACACCAGTTATCAAGAATGTTGACATGGACGAGCTGCGCGCTCAGTTCGGTGAGGCTCCAAAAAACAAAAAAGCAGAAGAAACTTCAGCTGAGTAGTCTTATACGGCAAAGTAAAACCATCTGCCTGCCAACGCTGTGAAAGCTTCGGGTGGCGGGTTTTCGAAAGACTTCAGAGTGTGTTTGCACCAGCAGACACACTTTTTTTATGCCCGCTTGCCCAGCTCAATTACCTGCAGGTTTTCCAGTTTACCGTTATTGATATCAAACCGCATCATGGTGCGCATGGTATGGAAACCGTGTTTGCCGGCAGCGCCCGGATTCAGGTGCAACAGGTTGTTCAGGCTTTTATCCGTCATCACTTTCAGGATGTGCGAGTGCCCTGTGATGTATAGTTGCGGCGGTTTTGCTTTTATTTCATTGCGCACATCAGGGTGATATTTGCCCGGGTAGCCTCCGATATGCGTCATCATTATATCCAAGCCTTCCACTATGAACCGGTTCACCTTAGGGTGCACCTGTCTTATAGTTGCATCATCAATATTGCCATACACGCCCCGCAACGGCGCGATCTCGTTCAGCCTGTCTGATACTTCTATAGTTCCAAAGTCGCCCGCATGCCATATTTCGTCACAGCCTGTTAATAATCTGATGATCTGGTCGTCGAGGTAGGAGTGGGTATCGGAGAGGAGGCCTATTTTCATATTTGATCTTTTTGTGAAATTAAGGTTTACGAATTGATTTTAGAAAGTACTATAGTTCTTTTGTCATGTCGAGCGTAGTCGAGACATCTTATATGTCCTATAGCTAACTATAGTTACTACATGCCACAAGCAGTCTATGCTATAGTTTCTTCTGATCCTAGGAGCTTTACCAGCCTATCGTGTTATAGTTGAATTGGTGCGCTCACGGCCGCGAGGCCTCGTCTTCGGGCATCGCGCTGCTGCCTTCTTGCTACCCTCGCTGCGCTCGGATTGCCTGACGGCACCGCAACAAGTCAAAGGCGCTCAACCCAAAGACTGAAATCTTTCGATAGCTAACCTATAGTTTATTAAAGAGCTATAGTTCTGTAGCCTTTTCATGGTTGTAGTTCCTTAGGGACAGGTAAACCTGCCCTGTTTATGGTTTATAACAATAGAACTATAGTCTCAACTATAACTATAGCCGCAATTCCCCTCTCGGGAGGGGCAGGGGTGGGGTAGAACGCTAACTATAGAACTATAGCTCAAACTATACCAGTAACAGAATATTCCCTGCCTTGGATAAGGAGGGGTAGAGGTGGTTGGACCGCAGCAACTATAGAACTATAGTTACAACTATAGCAAAGCCCGGATCCTGTAAATCCATTAATCCTGAAAATCCCGATTCAGACAAAAAAAGGAGACAGAGCCAAAGCCCCATCTCCTTCATTTATAATTCAGAATTTATAATTCATAATTCAATTAAACTCCCCACGTTTCCGGAGACTTACGCCATTCGGCTAAAGCAGACATCGCAGACTCTGGAATATAGCCATTGGCAACGGCAGCTTCTGTAAGGGCGCTATAGTTGCTGAGGCAGTGCAGTGTGATGCCCGCATTTTCAAAATTTCTATCAGCCTGTGCGAAACCATAAGTAAAGATGGCGGCCATACCTACTACTTCGGCACCGGCTGCGCGTACAGCTTCGGCTGCTTTCAGGGAGCTTCCACCTGTTGAGATCAGGTCTTCTACCAGCACTACTTTCTGTCCTTCAAGCAGTTTGCCTTCTATCTGGTTGCCCATGCCGTGCTTCTTTGGCTCAGGACGAACATACAGAAACGGCATTTCTAAAAGGTCTGCAACAAGGGCACCCTGCGCAATACCGGCAGTAGCTACACCGGCTATGGCTTCTGCCTCCGGGTAATGCTTTTTAACCAGTTCTGCCAACTGTTGCTTAATAAAGCTGCGTATATGCGGAAAAGAAAGGGTAACACGGTTGTCGCAGTAAATGGGCGAGTTCCAGCCGGAGCTCCACTTAAAGGGCTTGTCCGGGCTTAACTTTACGGCTTCGGTTTCCAGCAGAAACGAAGCAACCTGATGTGCTGTCGTCGTAGTATCCATGCGCCGAAATTACAGAAATATTTGTCTTTTTTTGGCGCTGTATTTTCTATAAAACGATTTATTTCTTATTTGCATAAAATTACGCTCAATCAGAGCAACTACTACATGAACGTTTTCATAAACGATATTCCGCTTATTCTAAAAAGATCCAACGAAAAGGTATACCGTCACCATTACGACCTGGTGCTGGATGCAGACGACCATTTCACATCAAAAGACCTGGTGGGAGATGTTCTCATCAAAGATGTGGACATGATGCTGATCGACCGGTTGGTACGCCTGATGGAAGTAAAAAAGCTGAAAAAGCTTAATTCACTTACGCTGGTAACCAATAAAAAGAAGCGCCTGATCGAGCACCTGAAAGATCAGTTTAAGATCGTGAAAGCAGCTGGTGGCTTGGTAGTGAAGGATGGTAAGATCCTGATGATCTATCGCCTGGGTGTTTGGGACCTGCCCAAAGGGAAACTGAACAAAAAGGAAAACGCGAAGGATGGTGCCCTGCGCGAAGTGGAAGAAGAATGCAACATACAGGTGGAACTGGTAGAAAAGCTACCGAAAACCTGGCACTCGTATGCCTACAAAGGCAAAAAGATACTCAAGAAAACGTCGTGGTATGTGATGAACTGCACCGACGATAGCCTGATGAAGCCGCAAGCCGAGGAGTTTATTGAAGAAGTACGCTGGATGACCCCGGAAGAAGCCATGGAAGTGCTACCGAAGGCGTATACCTCCATCGCATTTATAGTTCGGCACTACCTGCAATCGCTGAAGTCGGGAAAGGTATAAAGTCACTTACATCGCCTCCAAAGCGGTGTATTTCGCGGATAATAGAAGAGCTGATAGCAGCCAGCGGTGGCGATGTGATCAGGAATACGGTTTCCAGGTCTGTGTTTACGTGACGGTTTGCCTGGGCTATAGTGTTCTCGTACTCAAAATCTGTTGTATTACGGAGGCCGCGTAGCAAAAAGCGGGCATCTACCTCGCGTGCATATTCTGCTGTCAGGCCTTTATAAGCCGCCACTTTCACATTCGGCACATCTTTAAAAATCTCCTCTATAATTTCCACCATGCGCTCTACCGGGATATAGCGCTGCTTGCTGCTGTTATTCCCAATGGCTATGATGATCTCATCAAAAAGACCGGTACCACGCATTACCACATCCAGGTGTCCATTTGTAAAAGGGTCAAAAGAGCCGGGGAAGAGAGCTATTCTGCGCATTGTTAAATTGTTGTATTGCTGATTGTTGTTTGAAATAACAGGGCTTATAGTTTGCCAGCTATAGTTCTTTCAGATTTCTCCTTACGTCGAAATGACAAAATATTAGTGATCATTCATTAATCATTCGTGATTACTCATTCGCATAAGTGTAAACTATAGAGCTCGAAATAGCGGTGCTCGAACAGGTCGTCGAACTTATAAGAGTAGCCCATGTTCTGAGGCTTCTTACCAAATTTTACCTGGCGGATGTACTTCTGCAGAATGGTGAACAGCGAAGCATCGTGTGTAATGTCGCCCCAAACGGTTATCGTTTCCTGTTCCGGGTTCATCTTCTGCTCCTGCATCACAAAAATCACATAGTAGATGAAATCCTCGGGGCTGTGGTACTGGAAGATGTTACAGAACTGCAGGCCATGCTCATCGGCTACCAATATGGTTGCCAGGCCGCGCTCTACAAACACATACATGCTGCGCGGAATGCTGCGTCCAGCCATGTGCAATATGCTTTTGATAAGGGAGCTGGTCTGGTGCACAAATTGTATTTGCCGATCCGGAAACAGATCCTGAATGGTTTCGCGCAGTACACGTTCTATGGCAAAAATGTTTACGGCTTCCAGGTTACTGTGGCGGTACGAGAGCACATCGTCAAGGAGCGGATTCAGGTTGCTGTGCAGGCGCAGGTAATCCTGCTGGTGAGCCGGGTCGTAGAGCGTTTCAGGCACCAGCGTAAAATGCTGGTTGCTTACCGACACCCGTATCGTTTTCCAGTTTTGCTCCTTTAATAGCGGATTCTCGCTGGCTATAAGGCGCAGTTGCTCGGCTATCTGCGCAGGTGTAAACACCGTAATCAGCTCATAATCTTCCAGCACTACAAACTTGTTTCGCTCCAGGTCAGCTACCGCCAGTCGTATACTTTTCTGTGCCAGCGATAAGTATAAATTACAGTTGTCTGCATTAGAAAGCGAAAAACCTTCGTCGTGAATTTTGTGCGAAAGCCGGAAGTTGGTGCTGATCGTGTTCAAAGTATAAATCCGTGATTGAGTGCCTGTTTATAGTGCTATGCAAGTATACTAAAAAGATGGCATTTTACTTCAGGAAATGATGTGGCAGGCTCAGCAGGTCGTTGAAAGAGTAAAGGTGATGCAGTATGCTGTGTTTGTCTGTTAAAGGTATGGCATTTACTTCCTGTTTCGTTTTCCAGGCTACTTCTTCAATCAGCTGCATGTCGGGTGCCGCTTCAGGGTCTGTGCCTGTGGCTATAGTTCCACTAACGGGCTTAACTTCAAAAAAAAGCTCAAGCGCATGTAAAGGCGCCTGCAGAAACTCATTTACAAACAGGAAACGCGTAACGTCCACAATCAGGCCAGTTTCTTCCAGCATTTCGCGTTTCAGGCAAGCTTCAATCGTTTCCCCAAATTGCAGCCCACCGCCGGGTGGCGCCCAGAAAACCTGGTTTTTTATAGTTGCCTGGTGCCTGACCAACAGTAGTTTATTATCCTGGATGCAAATACCGCACACCCTGATCCGGACCTTATCGGCGTACATGGCAGCGTTAGGGTTAATCTCTATCATAGTTTGGTTGCGCGTGGTATTGGTGGTATTTTTGTAGTATGATTCAAACGTACAATCCCGATTTCGAAGCCGACATTCGCGAAAAGCTGGAACGACAGGAGTTTATGAAACTCATGGGCTTCGAAGTTACAAAAATAGAAGCAGGAAGAATAGAAGGGGAGCTAAAACTGGAGCAGCGCCACAAACAGCATAAAGGGTTTACACACGGCGGCGTTATTGCCACACTCGCCGATATAGTTGCTGGTTTCGCAGCAGTAAGCTTAGTGCCTAAAGACCACCACGTAGTTACAGCTGAAATAAAGGTATCTTATTTTCACCCAGGAGTGGGAGATAAGTTGCTGGCCAAAGGATACGTATTAAAGCAGGGCCGCAAGCTGAATTTCTGCGAAGCGGAAGTATATGTTGTAAAGGGAGAATCCGAGCCGCTTCTGATAGCGAAAGCTACCACCAGCATGGCCACTATAACACCCGAAGACCTGAAAGGTAGAAAGTTAGAAGGTTAAAAGTTAGTAAGTTGTTGGTTTGTAGAGACGCAATACGTTGCGTCTTAATATGCTGAAAGTTAAACTATAGCTATAGTTTCAGGTGTTGTAAAGTGGCTGTAGGTTGCAAAGTCAAGCTGAAGTAAGCCCACCCCTAACCTCTCCGAGGAAGGGAATTAAACTTTTAGCAATAGGGGAGACCAGCAGCAACTATAGAACTATAAATTCGAATCGAGCACTTAAGCCCAATTCATAATTAATAATTCATCATTCATAATTAACCAAAATGCGTCCGGTAGAAGTACTGCGTCAGAATTTTCCGTTTGAGCCCACCGAGGACCAGGCGAAGCTGTTTGCCAAGCTGGATGAGTTTATTCTTTCCAGTACAGATGAGCGTTCGGTGTTTATGCTGAAGGGATACGCCGGTACAGGTAAATCTACCGTGGTTACCTCGCTGGTAAAGATCCTAAATAAGTTTGGCTACAAGTATGTACTGCTGGCACCAACTGGTCGGGCGGCAAAGGTAATGAGTACTTATAGCGGCAAAAAGGCTTTTACCATTCATAAAAAGATCTACCGGCAAACGGCCAACCCTTACTCAGAAGGACTTGCTTTTACGCGTATGCCAAACAAGCTGGAGAACACATTTTTTATAGTGGATGAGGCTTCTATGATCTCGGATGACAGTGGCTTTGGGCAGAACGGTCTGCTGCAGGACCTGATGAATTACGTGTTCGAAAAGAAGAACAACAAACTGCTCTTGATTGGCGATACTGCCCAGTTGCCGCCGGTAGGACAGGTGCTCAGCCCGTCGTTGGATGCTACTTACATGAAGCATACATTCCGGTGCGCCGTGCAGGAAATTGAACTGAAACAGGTGATGCGTCAGGCAGAAGCATCGGGAATCTTGATGAATGCAACTAACCTGCGCTCGCAGTTAAGTGCCGAGCAACCCGAAATTAAATTGCACACCAAAGGCTGGCGTGACATCTACAAAATGAGCGGCGAGAAGCTGGAAGATGGCCTGCGCTATGCTTATGACAAGTTCGGGATCGAAAATGCCATCGTTATTTGCCGCTCCAACAAAGTAGCCAATATGTATAATCAGCACATCCGGCGCAGCATCTTTTTCTCAGAAGACGAAATCGGCGTTGGCGATTACCTGATGATCGTTCGCAACAACTACTTTTGGCTGCCAAAGGATTCAGAGATAGGCTTTATGGCTAACGGTGATTTTGTAGAGATCACCAAGATCATCAAACTGGAAGAAATGTACGGTTTCAGGTTTGCAGACGTGCGCGTACGCTTTGTGGATTACCCCGATGCAGAAGAGCTGGAAACCAAGATCATGCTCGACACACTGCACAGCGACTCGCCGGCTCTACCTGCCGACCAGAATAAGAAACTATACGAAGAGGTGCTGCAGGACTACATGGACATTGCCAATAAGCGTGAGCGAGCTAAAGAACTGAAGAAAAACCCGTACCTGAATGCGCTGCAGGTAAAGTTTGCCTATGCCTTAACATGCCATAAAGCACAGGGCGGGCAATGGCAGGCGGTGTTTGTTGAGCAGGGTTACCTGAACGATGAGATGGTGAATCAGGAATTTGCCCGCTGGCTTTATACTGCACTTACAAGGTCTTCTGAAGAGCTGTATCTGCTCAATTTTAATGCGCAATTATTAGCTAACTAACGAACTAAAATCTTATCTTGCTTCGTTGTAACAACAAATCGGATACGCTCGCCGTACGAACCGTATAATCTATAACATCATCATGAAAAAAATTCTCCTATCATTCGCTATTGCAGCATTGGCTGCAGGTGGTGCTGTGGCACAGCAGCCTACAAAACAACCTACTGCACCTCAGGCACAGGCTAAGGCAGGTCCTGTAATCGCTTTCGAAGAAACGGAGCACAACTTCGGAGACATTACACAGGGCGATGTGGTAGAGCATACCTTTAAATTTAAAAACACGGGTACGCAGCCGCTTGTAATTGAGCGTGTAGATGTAACCTGTGGCTGTACATCGCCAGCCTGGACAAAAGAGCCGGTTATGCCAGGTAAAACTGGTTTTGTTACTGCCAAGTACAACAGCGCCGGAAGACTGGGCCAGCAGAGCAAAGCTATTACAGTACACTCTAACACTGGTGAGCCGGTGCATGTGTACATCAAAACCAATATCAAAGAAAAGCAGGCAAGCGCAAAAAACTGAGCTACCTTCTTTCTAAATAACAAAAGCCATCCGAACGGGATGGCTTTTGTTATTTTATACTATAGCCTTCTGGCGTTCAGATATTACAATGCTTTAACTATAGCGTAGAACAAAGCTGCCCAGCCAACTATAAGTGCTGTGCCACCAATTGGCGTAATAGCGCCCAGCCAGGTAATACCGGTTAAGCAAAGGGTATACAGCGAACCCGAGAAAATAAGAATGCCAATAAAGAATGCCCAGGCTGCCACCTGTAGTGCAGGGTGCTCTACTCTGAACAACAATAGACCAACAGCCAGAAGCGCCAGGGTATGGTACATCTGGTATTTCACGGCAGTCTCAAAAGTATCAGTGCGGTTACTGGCCTGTAAGATAGGAGCAAGGGCATGGGCGCCAAACGCCCCGATCATAACAGATAATGCGCCAAATGCGCTGGCAATAAGAAGAATGGTTTTTTGAGTCACGTTAGTTTGATTTAAATTGTAAGTACTTGGCTTCAAGATACTCAATTACTACTGTAGCAAGAGCTGCAACGAAAAATCCAGAAAAAGATAAAATTATAAGCGATAGAAAAGAAGTAAGCAGACTCTCACCTATAAGATAGATTAGCAGCGCTAATGTAAAATTAAAGGCAACATTAGAAGTTAGACTAGCGGTAAGTTTCTCGTCGTAAGTTAGATGTCTCTTGAGCAATAACTTGTTTAGAAAAACAGCCAATACAATAGAGGCAATAAATAAAATGAATGCAGTTAGCATAGGATAGTAGTTAGTTGTACTATCCCCAAATTTTGCAGATATAAAAGCTAATAAAACTATGTGCAATGGGTACATAACTGCCAGATACACGCCAAGTAGTAAAGGCGCGATCAGAATGATCTTATTATCAATCTTAGTAGGAAGCTTTAGCATGAGTAACCCCGAAGCTATGGATTTTATTCCTCTTCGCCTTCCAGGGCATCAATAATCTGCTCTTCCAGCTCGCTCAGGCTTTCGTACTGCTGTAGTTCGATCTCCTTTTTGCGATGTTTCAGTTCCTGCACAACATCCAGCGCCACCACCAGTGGATCAACTTCGCGGCCCTGTAGTTCGATGGTCCAGTCGGTGCCTACCAGCAGGCCGTCGTCGTACATGCCTACACACCAGTTTTCCAGAAACTCTGCAACCGGTAAAGATTCAGGCTTATAATCCATCCATTCATCTGTAGCACAGGCTTTAGCGCCTTCTTCATCCGACCAGAAAAGGATAACTTCGGTTTCTTCGTACTCGTTGGAGCTGGAGGTGGCCCAGATATCGCCCTGAGATAGTCCCCAAACCTTTTCGGTGTCGGCAACCTGCTGTATGAACTTTCGGTAGTTGGCTTCGTTTTGCTCTTGCATCTTGTAGTTAGTTTTGGTTGCTATTTGTTATAGTTGCGCGACCCGAAAATGCCGCTTCCAACACGAATCATGGTGCTGCCCTCTTTTAGTGCCAGTTGCCAATCCGAAGTCATACCCATCGAAATCTCCTTAAAGTCCGGGTTAGCGAAAAAGAATGTTTCTTTAAGTTGTTCAAAATAGGAGCGAAGCTGCCTGAACTCTTGTCGTAATTTTTCCTGGTCTTCGGTATTGGTAGCAATGCCCATTACGCCTGTAATACGGATGTAATGCATGTTGCGGTACTCCTCGGATTGCAGCAGCGCCACTGCTTCCTCGTAGGCCATGCCGTGTTTGGTTTCCTCGTCGGCAATAGAGAATTGTAGCAGGCAGTTAATCGGCATGGTGCGGTTGCGCTGCTCAGCCCGCTTATTAATTTCAGCTAGCAGCTTCAGGCTGTCTACTGACTGGATGGTGTTTATAAAACCGGCAATGTACTTTACTTTATTTGTCTGCAGATGCCCTATCAGGTGCCATTCTATGTCGTGCGGCAGCAGTTCGTATTTCTCAACGAGTTCCTGCACTTTGTTTTCACCGAACAGGCGGTGGCCGGCATCGTAGGCCTCCTTTATAGTTTCTACAGGATGTGTTTTGGTAACTGCCACCAGGCGTGCCGGTGTATCTTTCAGTTGCTCATCAAAGTAGCGTATATTATCTGCAATCAAGCTCATAGTTTAATATTGAATGTGTAATTGAGTGAATGTCCGATTTTAAACTGATTCAATCAACTATAGTTTAATCTTGCTCAATAGCTAAAGTTTATCAATCTCAACCAGGATCTCTCTAGGATGACAAAATGCAACCAGGAAAAAACTTACAAACTATAAATCACCTTTCTAACTTATACCTTTCTAACTTTTTAACTCACAGACTCTCTAACTGGCCTCAGTCTTCCAGCACGTTGGTTACAAAGGTGTTTTTTAGCAGCATCCAGCTAAGGAGCAGGAGCAGAGCCCATTTCAGATAAACCTGATAATAATCTTTGGTATCCCGGAAGCGCTTCTCGCTAACTTCGGTTTTCTCCAGTTGGTTTATGCTCTTGAAAACTGACTGGAGCGCATCTTTGGTATCTGCCCGGAAGAACTGCCCGTTGCCTATAGTTGCCACATCGCGTAGGCTGCTTTCATCCAGCTTGGTTTCTACAAAAAGTGTCTTACCTTCCTCATCCAAAGCATAAGGTACTTGTCCGTCTTTTCCGATGCCGATACTATAAAGTTTTATATCGAAACCTTTCGCCAATTGTGCGGCCATCTGTGGGTCTAAGCTGCCTGCGGTATTCTCCCCATCACTGATCAGGATAACCACTTTACTTTTAGCTTCCGAATCGCGCATACGGTTGGTGGCTACAGCCAGGGCACTGCCGATGGCCGTTCCATCGTTCTCGATCATTTTGAAGCCAATAGAGCTGATGCTCTCGCGCAGCATCTGGTAATCGGTGGTGAGCGGGGCCAGCGAGTACGCATCGCCGGCAAATACCACCAGGCCAATTCTGTCCTGCACACGGCCGTTAATAAATTCCAGCGCTACTTCCTTGGCCGCATCCAGCCGGTTTGGTTTAATGTCCTGCAACTCCATCGACCCGGAAACGTCAAGGGCCAGTATGATGTCGATACCTTCTGCGGTTTGCTCTACCTGCTCATTTATCTGCTGCGGGCGAGCCAGGGCAACCAGTACCAGCATGATGAACAGGATGAATAACGTATCCGGGATAAAGCGGAGCAGGCTGCTCCATTGCCATGGCAGCTTTCCATCGAACATAGCTACATTCAGCTTGTTGCGTGAATTCAGCGTGAATAGCCACTTTAATACAAACAACAACGGCACTACCGGCAGTGCATACAACACCAGCGGAAATACCCAGTCAAAAGAACGGAGCGTGTTAAGACTGAACCACTCCAGGCTCAGCCAATCCAGCATGTCGTCTGTTATTCTTAGCATTTTTGGTTATTTCGCGTTGTGCCTTATAGCGGGTTTTAGCAAAGCGGCGCAACAGTTGCAGTGCATCTTTGGTGTCGGCTTCAGCTTCGGTATTCACGTTGCCATAAATGGCTTTGTCGCACAGGCGCAGGGCGTTGTTTACTTCTTCGTTATTATCGTAATATTCTACAATCTCTTTGGTAGTAAAGGAGTTAATGGCGCTGCGCTCCAGCTTGGTCAGGTAATTTTTCCAGAGCGATACGGCTTTCTCCATACTCTGCGAAACCCCGGTCTTCACAAAACGATCCACATGGGCATTGTAACGCGAGGTAAAGTAGAGATGGTCCTTTCGGAGCCTGTATAGTTTGTATTTGGTTTTGATGGTTTGCCCGAATAGGAGCCAGATGAGGCCCGACACCAGCGTACCTACCACTACCCATAGTAACAGCACCGGCCAGTTAAAGCGCTCGGCAACAGGCATCAGCTCCGTCTGTGATTTAAGTCTTAAAGGAGTATCTATTTTATTAACCAGTTGTTGCAGTATTACCTGGCTGCTGTCGCCCTCTACACGGATGGTATCTTTCCCCTGTAAGACAAAGACAGGCAGGCTTAAGGCCTGTCGCGGCGCCGTGTCAAACGTACGAAGCGTATACACGGCACTATCGGTGCTGATGCCATTTCGGGTATTGGTAGGGTAAAAATCGTTTCGGACCAGCTCAAAGGGAGCAAAGTTATAGTTAGAGCCGGGCAGTATAATTTCAAGAGTATCCGCATGGCGGTGCACCAGCGTGTAAGTAATGGGCACACCAATCTTCACCGAATCGGAACTGAAGGAACCTATAGGCCGGGTAACCTGCTGCCCGCATACCAGCAATGGAACGAGTGTGATAACTATAAAAAGCAGTAACCTATGCACTTTTTTTGGTGGTTTTATTGCGGAGCCTGAACAGGTTCACAAGCTGTGGTACATAGTCTTCATTTGCCTGAATGGCCAGGTAATTGGCCTGGTATTTCTGGCAGATGCGGATCACGTTTTCCTGGTTTTGCTGGTACTGCACAAAATACTTTTTCTGGAATTCTTCTCCCGATGTGTTCAGCCAAACAGTTTTGCCAGTTTCCTTATCCAACACTGGAACTATGCCCATACCCGGCATTTTCCGTTCGCGCACGTCTATGAGCTGTATTACAATCAGGTCGTGCCTGCGGGCCAGCATCTGTAGTTCTTTCTCATAGTTCACATCTATAAAATCGGAGATGAGCAGAACAATACTGCGGCGTTTGATGATATCCAGTGTCAGGCGAATGCCACTGCCCAGGTTTGTTTTTGCCGACTGAGGCTGTAGTTCGTGCAGTGACTTAATAATGGCGTATGCCTGCTCAATCCCTTTGGCTGGTTTTATATACTTTTCTTTTCGGTCGGAGAAGCAGATAATGCCGATCTGGCTTTGCTGGCGCGCAGCCGAGATGGCCAAAACACCACAGATCTCTTTACCGACATCAATTTTCTGTTGCTTGCCTGTTCCTATAGTTTGCGAAGCACTTACATCCAGCATCAGGAATACCGACTGTTCTTTTTCTTCGCGGTATGTTTTTACAAATGTGCCGTGCCCTTTAGCACTTACGTTCCAGTCAATGGTGCGCACATCATCGCCATACTGGTAGGCGCGCACATCGTCGAATTCCAGCCCGGTACCTTTAAAAACCGAGTGAAAATCGCCCTGCATCTGGGTGGTAATCGCCTTCCTTATCCTGATCTCGTATTTACGCAGCTTTTGAACAAGCTCTTTCATACTGCTGTTGTACTGGTGTAAGATTTTAAAATTAGGACATATTCCCGTAATTTACATCCGTGAAAAGACTTTTCTCCATACTTTTTTGCCTTTCGCTGTTTGGCTGCGGGCAACAGAAAAATACTTCAGCGGCTGATAATCCGGTTCCGGAAGTGAAAATGATCCAGATTCTGGCAGATGTACACGTAATGGAAGCACTGATAGAATCCAATATCAGCTATCCTGATTCGGCGGTTATGGTGTATAATAAACGCCATAAGGAAATATTGGAAAAGCACGGTGTTACGCCAGAAGCATTCCACGAGTCTTATAAGTACTATGCTGATAATCTGCGGGAAATGGACCTTTTATATGAAGCAGTACTTGATACCCTGACGTTACGCGAAGCCAAACTTGCAGCTAAAACAGGCGACAGTGCTACAGACTCCGTGCAGAACAGCGAGCTGATTCTGCTAGACCCTCCCGTACAATCCGAAAAACGCGACGGAAAGCGGCCTGATATCCTGATGACTGCACCTGTAGAGTAACGGAATTAAATCAGTTTACTGCCATTGGGAACTTTGCCTGCTGGTTGCGCGAGTATAATATCGCGGTTCTCGTCTTCAAAGCCTGTTACTAGTACTTCAGAAACAAACTTGCCTATCTGTTTCCTGCCCAGGTTTACCACGCACAGCACCTGGCGCCCGATCAGTGTATCCGGCGTGTAATGCTTGGTTATTTGCGCGCTTGATCTTTTTATTCCGAGCGGCCCCAGGTCTATAGTTAGTTTATAGGCTGGCTTACGGGCCTCTGGAAACTCCTGCACTTCCAGTATAGTTCCTACGCGTATATCGGTTTGCTCAAATTGTTGCCAGTCTATAGTTGGCTGTGGTTGCTCAGGTGCGTACATCGGTTATCTGTTAGATCTGTATTTCCCAAATATACTATTTGCCTGCTTAATGCAATGCAGCCAGCACAAACTGCCGGCTGTTGCACAGGTAACATAAGCACCCGTACGCCGTAATCCTATTCAGCCTTTCTGATAAAGGAAACGGCACTGCAAAAGCTGCCGAAACTACACACGCACACACCATAAACTATGAAAAATTATTCCGGAGCAAGTAAATCTGTTTGGGTAGATGGCATTGCTATGCCTGCAACACCCTCGCTTCAGCAAAACGTAACCTGCGATGTTTGTATAGTTGGCGCCGGTATAGCCGGTTTAACTACAGCTTACAACCTTATGAAGGAAGGCAAATCGGTCATGATACTGGAAGCCAAAGATGAGATATGCGGAGGCGAAACCGGCCGTACGACTGCCCACCTTGCCAGTGCGCTTGATGATGGGTTTCCGGAACTTATCCGACTGTTTGGTGCAAATGGTGCGCGGCTGGCCATACAGAGCCACATGGCAGCCATAGATAAGATAGAGCAGATCATACACGACGAAAAGATTGCCTGTGATTTTAAACGGGTGGATGGCTACATGTTTGCCAACAACACCGAGCAGGAAGAGCAGCTTGTAAAGGAACTGGAAGCGGTTCATCAATTAGGATGGCGCGATGTGGTATTACGTAAATCCTGTCCGCTGGAATCACTTACTTCGCTTCCTTGTCTGCACTTCCCGAACCAGGGGCGTTTTCATGTGCTGAAATATTTATCTAGTCTTGCTAATGCGTTATTAAACAAAGATGTAAGAATATACACTTCAAGCAAAGCTGTAGATTTTAAATCGGGTGCTGTGGCTGTTGTTACTACCCAAAGCGGCCACACCGTAACGGCCAACCACGTTGTAGTTACCAGCAATTCGCCGGTAAACGACATGGTAACCATGCATACCAAACAGGCCCCTTATCGCACCTATGTAATAGGAGCACGGGTGCCAAAAGGATCTGTGCCGGACGCGCTCTATTGGGACATGCAGGACCCTTATCACTACATCCGCATACAGGAGGCAGATAAAGATGCAGGTGAGGGGGCGGATGATATCCTGATAGTTGGTGGGGAAGATCATAAAACCGGCCAGGATAATTACCCCGAGCTGCGTTTTCAGCAACTGGAACATTGGATGCGACTCCACTTCCCGATGGCAGGAGAGGTGGTGTACCGCTGGTCGGGCCAGGTGCTGGAGCCTGTGGATTCGCTGGCATTTATTGGCAGGAACCCCGGCGATGCCGAGAATGTATACATTGCCACCGGCGACTCAGGCCATGGCATGACCCACGGAACTATAGCCGGTATCCTGATCACAGACCTGATTATGGGACGCACCAACGAGTGGGCAACTATTTACGACCCAGCCAGGGTGAGTATTAAAACAACAGGGGAGTTTCTGAAAGAGAACCTGAATGTGGCAGCACAATATACAGACCTTGTGCAGGGCGGCGAAGTAAAGGATGCGAACGAAGTACAGCCCGGCACTGGCCGTGTAATAGGCAGAGGAAAAAGCAAGATTGCCGTGTACTGCGATGAAGATGGTGCCAAGCATGAGTGTTCAGCAATTTGTACCCACTTGGGTTGTGTAGTGCACTGGAACAGCGTAGAAAAATCGTGGGATTGCCCGTGCCATGGTTCCCGCTTCGACCCGTTCGGGAAAGTAATTACAGGACCAGCCGTTAAAGATCTGGATAAACCTAAAGCTTAAGCGATATTAACAAAGCAGGCCTCGGCTATAGTTGTTTGATAACTATAGCCGAGGCCTGCTTATAGTTTATGGCAAGCTGTTATTTATAGTTTTCGAGCTGTTTCAGGCGGGCTGCAATGGTTTGTTCCCACTCAGCAGATACTGTGGCATCCAGGCCGTGTTTTGATTGTGCATCAAATTTATCCTGCTCGGCTTTCCATCTGGCAAAGGCAGCATTTACGGTAGCTGCCAGTTTTGGTCTTGCATCAGGACAAACTGTGCCAAGCGCCTTAAGTTCTTTGCGAAGCTGGCGGGCATGTACTTCCGTCAGGTCGAAATGCAGTTGCTCGTGTTGCAGTAATTTGTCCGATTTAATGTTTTTGGTCCAGGACTCGTTTGCAAGGAACACGCATTTTACATCGTACTCAAGTTTATTAGCATTGCATTTCGCATCTACTGCCAGGTTAGCAGCAGTAAGGGCATGGTGCGGGTTCAGGGAGTCGGGCTGCGCTTTAAAATCACCCCAGGTTAACGGGCGGTCGGCAGACCAGGCAATGTGCGTGGTGGCTTTTTTGGATTCTTCAGAGGCGATAATGCCAGGTGCTAGCGCAGGCGCAAACAAGCCCGCCAACAGCGACAGAAAGAGGGAAAGAAAATTCATCTTGGCTAAAAGATTTATATTTACCACCTAACAGCAGTGTTGTTTATAAAGTGCCGGCCTATTGCACTTTAACGTGTAACTAACTGATTGCTAAGTTTTTTAAATCTTAAAAATAGCAATAAAGCAGCAATACTCAAACCTATCACTAAACCCATCCACACTCCGCTTACTCCAAATCCGAGTTTAAAAGCGAGCAGGTAGCCAACAGGTAAACCGATCACCCAATAAGCAACAAGTGAGATCAGGCCCGGAATGCGTACATCTTCTAAGCCACGCAGTGCACCAAGCCCTACTACCTGCACGCCATCCGAGATCTGGAAAAGTGCAGCGAACAGAAGCAGTGTAGAAGCTATCTTAATCACCTCAACATCATCGATATACAGGATCGGGATGAGCGTGTTGCCGGCCACCATCAGGAGTCCGCTTGCCAGCATGAAGAGTGCACCCATAGCGAAGCTGATGTTACCAGCTTTCTGCATGGAACTATACTTGCCAAGGCCTTTTAAGTTACCTACCCGTATAGTTGCGGCGGCCGCAATTCCGCTGGCCATCATGTAAGTAACCGAAGCCACGTTGATAGCAATCTGGTGTGCAGCCAGTTGTTTTGCGCCGAGCCATCCAATCATAATGGCAGAAAAACTGAAGGCGCCCATTTCAAATATCATCTGCCCGGAAATAGGAATGCCGAGCTTAAAGATGCGGTAGGTGTGCAGGAAAGACAGATGACGCCAGCGTAAGAAATGGCGGAAAACCTTAAACCTGCGGGCATAAAGTACCCATCCACCCATCATAAGTGCCATAAGTACCCTGGATATAAGCGTTGCCCAGGCTGCACCCAGCATACCCATTTCCGGGAAACCCAGTTTACCCCATATCAGCACATAGTTCAGGAAAATATTGACCGTATTGGCAAAAATGATGATGTACATCGACTGCTTGGTAAACGACAGCCCTTCAGCAAACTGCTTGAACGCCTGGAACAGCATAAGCGGTACCATGGACAGGAACAGGATGTTGAGGTAAGGGATAGCCAGCTTCACTACATCTTCAGGTTGGTTTAGCAGCGTAATATAAGGCGACAGAAAATAACCTGCCACAAACAGCAGGATGCCCAATAGCAGGTTGGAAACCAGGCCGTTTAACAACAGCAACGAGATGCGGGTATAGTTTCCGCGGCCCTCGGCACCGGCAATCAGCGGCGTAAGACTATAGGACACCCCAAGGCCAAAAACCATCACGATCATAAAGATACTGTTGCCCAACGACGCCGCAGCAAGCGGAATGGTACCGATTTGCCCGATCATTAAACTATCGAACACACTTACCATAATGTGGCCCAACTGGCTAAGTACCACCGGGTAAGCAAGAAAAAATGTTTTTGAAAAGTGTTCTCTGTAAGTGGCAGTATCCATAGCAATCGGGAATGGGCTGCAAAAATAGCAGTTTTTTACCGGAAGCTATAGTTTATAATTACTTGTTGTTGGTACTAAGGGCAGGTTTGAGCTGTTGGAGAGCATTTCTTAATTTATCCATTGCCTGCTGCAAAACGGGCTTCTCCACTGCAAACGACATCCGTACATGGCCAATACCGCCAAACAGGTCGCCGTTTGCTACTTTAAGCTTATGCTGTTGCTCCAGGTAATTGCATAGGTCCTGGGTTGTAGCTATAGTTTGTCCGTCTGAATTTTGTTTGCCAATGTAAGCACGCATATCCGGGAAGAAGTAGTAGGCGCCTTCCGGCTCAAAAAATGAAATGCCGGGAATAGCGGAGAGGCCCTCTTTCATGAGTTGGCGGTTTTCCTTCAGTACTTCCAGCATCGGGGGCAGGGCATTGTCCTGCTGCTGCAATGTGGCCACGGCGGCATCCTGTATAAACTGGCTGACACCAGAATACGTGCTCGCCTGAAAATCTGTACTTTGCTGAACTATAGTTTCGGGCCCCACCATGTAACCGATGCGCCAGCCCGACATGGCAAAGTTTTTAGAGAAGCCATTAACGACAATTATTCTTTCCTGCGGCCCCTGGCAGGCAAGGGCAGAAGTAAAAGGCTTGCCGTAAGTATCAAGGTCATAAATTTCATCGCTTATCAGGTATAGTTCCGGAAAGTCATGCAACAGTGCAAGGATACTTTCCAGTTCGGTTTTACTATAAATACGCCCGGTTGGGTTGCCCGGGTTTGTGAGCAGCAATATCCGGGAGTTGGGAGTGAGAACTCTGCGGATGTCGTCTGGGGTTAAACTATAGTTCTGTTCCTGTTTTGTTTCTATCGTTACCAGTTTACCCTTGCTATACTTAAGCAGCTCATAAAAGCCAAACCAGGCAGGCGTGGGAATCACAACTTCATCGCCCTCGCGCAGCAGTACAGTAATTAGATTGAATAGCGCATGTTTAGTGCCCGGCGTTACCATTACCTGTTCGGGTGCTACCGTTACATTTGCCTGTGCGTAGCGCGCAGCTATAGTTTGGCGCAGTGTTGCATCGCCCTCGGAGGGACCATAGTAGGTTTTGCCTTCTTGTAATGCGGTTATAGCAGCAGCTATAGCAGCATCCGGACTCCGGAAATAGCTTGCTCCTGATGACAGGTCCAGTAGTTTCATAGATTAATTGGGTGCATATAAAATATCAGCAAAGTAGTTGTTTTTATCCTGATATACCGCATCTACTTTAAAGCCGGTGGTGGCCCCAAGCTGCTGAACCTGCTCAAGCGTAAATTTACATGAGTTTTCTGTATGGATTGCTTCCCAGGCCTGCAGAGTAAAAGCTTGTGAGGCTGCTTTCAGGGTAATTGTTTGCTTAACCTGGCTGACCAGAAAACTTTGCATAACACCTTGCTGCGGGTTGTAAAGGGCAAAATGCCTGAATTGCCCGACCTGGATATCCGCGCCAAGTTCCCGGTTCATACGGTGCAGCAGGTTTAGGTTAAAGGCGGCTGTTACACCGGAAGCATCATCGTATGCTTTCAGAATGATTTCCGGGTCCTTATGAAGATCTGTTCCCATCAGCAACAGGTCTTTGGGGCGCATGCTGGCGCGTACCTTTTTCAAAAAGCTTACCTGATCATCTGGTGCAAAGTTGCCGATGTTGGAACCCAGAAAGAGCAGCACTTTACGCCCGGGCTTATAGTTGTTCAGCCAATCCAGGGCAGTAAAGTAATCTCCAGCTATGGCATGAACGGGCATGGCTGGCATCTCCTGTTGCAGGGCAGTACACAATTCCTTCAGCGCATCTCCCGAAATATCAACAGGCACGTATTCTACCGCTACCTGCTGCGCTGCGAGTTGCCGCAACAAGATTTTGGTTTTGAGCGCATCGCCGGCGCCCAGGTCTATTAGCTGAAATGGCCCCTCTGCGGCTATTTGCCCAACTATAGCTTTCTGGTGTGTTTGGAGTAACTCGTGTTCGCAGCGGGTCAGATAGTATTCGGGCAGGTGCATGATCTGCTGAAAGAGGTGGCTACCCTCGGCATCGTAAAAGTATTTAGAGGGCAGTTGTTTTGGGCTGCGGCTTAGCCCCATGATTATATCCTGCAGAAACTGGTTGCCGGAGTTACCACCAGGTTGGGTCAGGCCGGTGAACCGGATGGTAGCGGAGTTTTGAATCGTCATCGGATTTTTATTTTTGAGCAAGCCGTATACCTGTAAACTGCCAGCGCTTATCTGCCGGAAAAAAGTTGCGGTAACTTATGCGGGTATGGCCGGGCGGTGTGGCACAGGAACCTCCGCGCAGCACCATCTGGTTGATCATGAATTTACCATTGTACTCGCCAAGCGCACCTTCCGCTTTTGCATAGCCCGGATACGGATGATGCGCACTATAGGTCCATTGCCAGGCATCGGTGTATAGTTGCTGCAGACCGTGCTGTTCCGGTTCAGCTGCGCGTGGTCCTAACCGGATCAAGTCTGAACTATAGTTTGCAGTAGCCGGATAAACCAGGGCGGCTGCTTCCCATTCAAACTCGGTGAGCAGGCGTTTGCCGGCCCAGTTGGCGTAGGCGTTGGCTTCGTAAAAACTAATGTGCGTTACCGGTTCTTCGGGATTAATATCCTGCAGGCCATATAAGGTGAAGCGTTGCCATTTGTTATCTTTTGTGATCCAGTAAAGCGGTGATTTCCAGTTTTCTGTAGTGGCTAAGGTAAAGCCTTCATCTAACCAATGCCGAAAGTCGGTATAGCCACCAGCCTCCATAAATTCCAGGTACTCTGCATTTGTAACCAGCCTGTTCATTACCTGAAAATCCTGAAGCAATACCTCGTGTACGCCCAGCTCATTATCAAAACAAAACCTATTGCCCTGATAGCCTATTTTGTAAATGCCTCCAGGCACATCCACATAAGTAGCCGGCACATGCGTAGCTATAGTTTGTGGTGGGTCAGATGCACTATAGGCGGGCAGCAGCGGGTTTGTGCTCAGAATATATTTGATGTCAGTCAGGAGCAGTTCCTGGTGTTGCTGTTCGTGTTGCAGGCCAAGTTCTATAACTTGTAGCAATTGGTCGAGTTTGGTTTCATCGGCAGTGGCCAGTAGTTTTTGCAGATGCTCGTTTACGTGCTGCCGGTAACTATAAACTTCGCGCAATGGCGGGCGTGTAAGCGTACTGCGTGCGTTACGCTGCACACGGTTGCCAACCGAATTGTAGTATGAGTTAAACAGGTAACTATAGTTTGGGTGAAAAACCTTATAGTCTGACAGGTACGGTTTTAAAACAAACTCTTCGAAAAACCAGGTCGTATGGGCCATGTGCCACTTCGGCGGACTAACATCTATGATTGGCTGTACAACCGTATCTTCAGGCTCCAGCGGTTGGCAAATCAGCTCTGTTCGGTTTCTTACCTCATCCAGCCTGCGCTGCAGTTTGCTTAAATCAGTTATAGTTTGATGCATAAGTTGGGTGCTGTTTTATTTGGCAGTGAGTTGCCGGCTTTAGGTTAATCTTCTTTTGCTTACGTATTTCTGGTGGGTTTACGTTAAATTGCAACAACCATCAACTATAAATTTTATGGCCCTGCATTGCTCAGTTGTACCTTATACGCTTCAGTTTAAGTTTGATGCACGTACCTCGCGCGGCGCTATGGCCCGGCACCAGGTGTATTACATTAAACTATGGGATCAGCATTTGCCCGATGTAGTGGGCGTAGGAGAGTGCGCACCGCTGCCAGGCCTGAGCATAGATCACAGGGATGACTTGCCACAGAAACTGGATAATGTCTGCCAGAAGCTGAATGGGCTGGAGTTGGATAAATTGAGCTTTACAGATGCTGTAACGCTGCTGGACCTGCACGACTTGCCGGCACTGCGCTTTGCTTTCGAAACCGCGTTGCTCGATCTGCAGCAGGGAGGGAAACGATTGCTTTACCAGAATGCCTTTAGCGCCGGTAAAGAGGGCATACCGATAAACGGACTTATCTGGATGGGAGATAAGCAGTTTATGCAGGAGCAAATCTCGCAGAAGCTGTCGCAAGGGTATAACTGCCTGAAACTAAAAATTGGCGGCCTGGATTTTACGACCGAGCTCGATTTACTGCAAAGCATTCGCGAAGTCGCTCTGGCAACGGAACTCACCATTCGGGTAGATGCCAACGGTGCTTTTACGCCGCAGGATGCTTTTAAGAAACTCGAAAAGTTAGCCCGCTACGACCTCCATAGTATTGAACAGCCTATAAAGCAGGGGCAGTGGCAACAAATGGCCGAACTGTGTGCCTACACGCCCGTTCCCATTGCCCTTGACGAAGAACTGATCGGGGTGCAGGAAGCTGAGAAGCAGGTAAACTTGCTCGAAACGATAAAACCGCAGTACATCATCCTGAAACCTACGCTGGTAGGGGGCATGCAGGCAAGCGCACACTGGATAAACCTGGCCGAAGAAAGAAGCATAGGCTGGTGGATGACCTCAGCGCTGGAGTCCAACATCGGGCTGAATGCGATCAGTCAGTTTACAGCAAACTATAGTTTAACGATGCCGCAGGGGCTGGGAACAGGGCAACTATACCATAACAACATAGCCTCGCCGTTGCAGATAGCGCAGGGGCAACTCTGGTACAAACCGGAAGCAGACTGGGGACAACTATAGATTACTTATATTTTTCGAGCAGTATCTGTTTTATCTTTTCCATTCCGGAACTGGCTTTATCCTCGATCAGGTACAGGTTCGGGCGTTTTCTTACCTGAGGTAGTTTTGGGTCCACCACAAATACCGGTACGTCTTCCGGAACCAGGTCTACGAGACCGGCAGCCGGGTAAACGAGCAGCGATGTGCCTACAACCAGAAAAATATCGGCCTGCAGGGTTTCTTCCACAGCTTTTTCCATGAGCGGCACCGGCTCTCCGAACCACACAATGTTAGGGCGCAGCTGCGAACCACGCTCGCATTTATCGCCTTTCTTAAGCTCCCAACCTTCTATTTTGTAAACCAGGCGCTCATCCAGCGTACTGCGGCTTTCAAAAAGTTTGCCGTGCAGGTGTATCACATTCGTAGAACCAGCGCGTTCGTGCAGGTCGTCCACGTTCTGAGTAATGATTTGCACATCAAAATCTTTTTCAAGTTCTGCCAGTATAGAGTGGCCGGCATTTGGCTTTACATTAGCAGCGTTTTTCCGGCGCTGGTTATAAAAGTCCAGGACCAGTTCCGGGTTTTTGCGCCAGCCCTGCGGTGAGGCCACTTCCATCACATCATATCCTTCCCATAGTCCGTTCGCATCCCGGAAGGTCGCAATACCACTCTCTGCACTGATGCCTGCGCCAGTTAATACTACCAGTTTCTTTTTCATACCGTTAAATATACAGATTCCTAACGTTACAGCCAGCTAACTATACGGGAATGGCACAGCAGTTGATAGCACAATACAAAGATACTTGTTTATCAATGAGATAGCCCTTGCTGGCTGAGGAAACGCTCTAGCAATGTATAGACCTAAATAAATATAGTATGTTTTGAATGTTTATAATTATTTTTATATTGAAAGTTGCGTTTTAATAAAACGGCTTTTAAATTGCATTACACTGATTCTGGGAATTTGTAATATTTTGTAGATACATTGTAGCAAAAAACGAATTTTCAACTGAAGGAATTATACTTGTAAAAGAATAGTTGAAGTGACATACAAACTGAAATTCTGCTTTTCAAAAACTTTTAGCCCATGTTAGATCTTCTGAATTTTGTTGCATTATCTGGTGTGTTTAATGTTTTGTTCTTCTGGTATGCATCTACCAAAATGAAGTCGAAAGCAGATCCGGTTAAAACGCTCATTGTATCTTTCGTATTTTCTATTCCGCTCAGCTTCCTGCTGATCGGGGTATATACGACCATGCTGATTTATGCCGCTAAAACAGGCGCCAGCGAAGATGCTATGTGGGAATATATGGAGCAGGAAGAGCTCCAGTAACAGAAAGCTTAGCTTATTCTAGCCAAAATATCAAAGCGACAGCACACAGCTGTCGCTTTTTTTGTTAGTGTTCTAGTTGCGTCAGTCAGGACCAGTGATTTAAGGGATTTAGCTGATTTTTAAAATTAGTGCCTTTGTTGTAGTTGGGGCTAACCTGCTATAGTTATTGCTTTAACATCCCTATGAACTACGCTCGCAAGTTTCGAACTCCCGTTCTCACTTGTCCTCAAGGGGACAATTACTTTTCTTGCTATAGTTTGAGTTGTAGTTCTATAGTTGGCGTTTGTCATCCCCCCACCCCCTTCAAAGGGGGACTTTCTGCCATTGCTAGAGTTTAGTAGGCTATCGTGCTATAGTTACTCTCCAAGAGCAGGGCAGGTTTACCTGTCCCCTTGGAATTACCATCACGGAAAGGCCACAGAACTATTGCCATTCAAATCAAACTATAGCTTAGCTATCGAAAGATTTCAGTCTTTGGGTTGAGCGCCTTTGACTTGTTGCGGTGCCGCAGGCAATCCGACGCAGGAGGATAGCAAGAAGGCAGCCGCGCGATGCCCGAAGACGGGGCCCCGCGGCCATGAGCGCACCAAAGCGGGATTGAAACTGTAGGCTTTTAGAGCTCCCAGGATCAGCTGCAACTATAGCACGAACTGCTTATGTCCAATAGCAGCTATAGGTAGCTATAGTCTGATATAGATTTCTCACTTTGTTAGAAATGACAGAAATAGAAACTATAAAGCCTTCGTTCAGAAACGTACTATCAGCTATAGCTTAAAGCTACTCCACTCCACAACCCGCTCTACAATAAGAAAAAAATCAACCTAAGAAAGAATCTGCAGCGAATCGCGTTCTATGAGTATAGTTCCGGCATAGCGATCGTTACGTGGACCGTTCTCTAACTTCAAAACCCCGCGCGGACAAACATGAGCACAGATACCGCAACCGACACAGGAAGAACGGATGATAGGCTCGCCTTTCTGAGCATACCAACGCACATCAATCCCCATTTCGCAGTAAGTAGAGCAGTTGCCGCAGGAAATACACTGGCCACCGTTTGTTGTGATCCGGAAACGGGAGAAGTGTTTCTGAAGGATGCCCAGGTAAGCAGCCATGGGGCAACCGAACCGGCACCACACCCTGTTGCCCATGATTGGGTAAAAGCCAACGCCAATAACCCCGGAAAATATTGAGCCAATAAAGAAACCATAGGTACGGGCAAACCCACCAGACAAGTCGCCGAGTAAGCTGCCCCCAGACCACGAATTTACCCAGAGTGCCAGCGTAGTGATGATGACGAAACCCAGGATAGGGTAGATGATGGCCACTTCCCATTGCCAGGCTTTACGGCTTTTGTCGGACAGATGGCGGTAAGGGTCACCAGCGGTTTCGGCGAGGCCGCCGCAGCCGCAGACCCATGAGCAATACCAGCGTTTGCCATAAAAGTAAGTAAGCACAGGCGTTGCCACAAACGACACCACAGCGCCCCAGAATACCATAAAAACGCCTAAGGCAGCACCATTATCAACCAGATAACCAACCGTGCTCGGGAACAGGTAATCATACTTTAAAGGCCAGAAATAGCTGAAATAAAACTCAGGTTTGTTAAAAGCCAGCAGCAGACCCGGCAATATAAAAGCGAAGCCCAACTGGAAGAAGATCACAGAACAGGTACGGATGAGGTGATATCGGTTGTTCCGGTATTTAAGCAGTGCATGAACACCCATTAGCATCACGGCAAGCGTATAAAAGGCGCCATACACAAACCAATGATCCGAAGGCTTTTGCCGCAACCATTGGCTAAGCGGCTCTAAGGCAAATACAAGTCCCTGCAAGGTGTACGGAAACCAGTAAAGCAGCACGTAAAAGCCTGTAAGCACAACACCTAGTAGCCAGGCAGACCAGCCTCGGGTAGTTGCCTGCTGTTGGCAGATATCGTTATTCTGATGTGCCACATGCTCACGCAATCTTCCCGGAACTATAAGCAAAAGGCTTCCAACTATAAGCAGCAATATACCACTCCAACCCCACAAAACCGGATCGAATGTTTGATAACCTACTATACACACAAGCAGGCATATCGTGCTGATAATCAGTAATGCATGCCCTAGGCGTCTGAAGTATAAATATAGGTTCTGGTGCATAGTTTGATAGCTGGTTTAGCAGTTGTCTGCTTTCTCAGAAAAGAGTGAGAAGCGTTGGCGTAAATTCCACCAGGAGTGTTGCTTAACTGGCGCCTGCCGATCCGGGAACTGCTGGTAATACTGCTGCAATAGTACCGGTTCGTAGTGCTGGAAAAATTCGGAATCGAAATTAACGGCGGTGAGTTCCTGCATTACCTGATGGATGGTATAGTTCTGCTGCAGCCAATGATGGCAAAGGTCATGGCGGTAGCGTACGCCCAATAAATTAATGCCTTTCAAAAGACCGGTTTCGCGCTCATAAAATAGGCGGATGCATTTGGTTTTGGCGGCATGCTCCCAGTATAGTGAGCCATAATTCTGCTCATCCCAGTCGTGCGGCACAAAGCCATAGGTCTGGTACTCGATGTTCAGGAATTTTGCGGAGTTGAACCACGGCCCCCGGTTGTAAGGTTTGCTACTGCCACATAAATTAGCTGCCAGTACTTCGCCATGCTGTCTTGCCGTATACCATAGTTGTTCCAGAGCCGGCTGGCCAGGGGCAGGATCCTTAAACTGGGCACAATCCCCGATGGCATATACGTCTTCTATATTGGTCCGGAAAAAGTAATCGACCAGAATGCCTTTATCCAGCTCAAGGCCAGTGTTTTTCAGGAAATCTATAGTTGGTTTAACGCCGGTAGCAACGCCTGCAAACTGGCAGGGAATTACTTTGCCACTCTGAGTTTTTGCAGCGCTTACCCGGCCGGTATCATCTCCTGTTAACTCTGCCAGTTCTTCCTGCAATTGTAGCGTAATGCCACAGTTTTGAATATGTTGTGTTACCAGTTCGGCCTCTGCTACAGGTAAATTGCTGCGCCAGTACAGGTTGTCGCGCACGAGCATACTTACAGCTATGCCTTTACTTTGCAGCATTTCGGCCATTTCTATCCCGATCAAGCCACCGCCAACTATAACCGCTTGTTTTATGCCTTGTGTCTGTTGCTGCATCAGTTCAAGGTCCTGCATTGTAATCAGTGACTGCACGCCTTTCAGGTGCTGGCCCTCCCAGTTATAGTATACTGCCGATGATCCGGTTGCCAGTACCAGCACATCGTACCTGAATGAACCATTCTGGCGCAGTTGCAGGGTTTTGGAAGCAAAGTCTATCGTTTGTACATAATCCTGCAGCTGTGTTATCTGTTGCTCTTTCCAGTACCAGTCCGGGTAAGGGGTAATATCCTGGCGGCGCATGTGACCCATGTATACGTACATCAGAGCCGGTCGGGAGAAATGGGTTGCCGATTCAGCAGAGATAATGGTAATGCGGCTGGCAGAGCGGGCACGAAGGCGCTGTGCCAGTGTTATTCCGGCAATTCCGTTTCCGATCACAACTACGTGTTTTTCTGCCTGCATATAAGCTTACTGTTTTCTCAAAGATAGCCAAAATGCGCAAAGGGATGCATAAAAAAGACCGGCCCTGAGACCGGTCTTTTTTATAGTTTACATTTATAGTTAGTGGCTTCCGGCGCTGCTACCAATATCATTGCCGCCGTCCTGCACGTCAGCGCTTCCGCGGCCGCCACTCTTCTGCGATGGCGCTCCACCGGCCTTGCCTTTCATCAGCTGGTCGTTGTTTACCTGCTGTTTTTGCCCTGTTGGGTTAATGTTGGGTACTTTATTACCCTCGTTCACCGTTTTGTTCAGGTTCTCGTTCTTCAGTCTGTCTTTATTCTTATCGTTTTTATTGTCAGTACTCATAATTTTAAGATTTAAGTGAATTAATACCGATCGTAGTCGTTTCTACGTTCGTGGTCAAAGTTGTGGCCCGGGTGCGCGCTGCCCTGTTCAGGATGGTGGTCGTAATATTTTTGATAATTGCGCAGACTACCAGTTAAAGGATTGTAATGTCTGTTCCGGGTCTCCCAGTCGGCATTGTAGTCGCCATCATATCCGTAGCTCAGCGAGCCGGCCATGTTGCCATAGTTCTCTTCGGGCCCGCGGCTATAGTATGGATCAGGGCGATAGTCTGAATCAAAATTGCCGCCTATACTGGTAGATCGGTTATACCTTTCCCGGTCGTTATCGTGCAGGCTTCGTTGCCGGCTCTGGTACTCGTTGTCTCGGTTCTGGCTCCAGTTTCCGCTGTCTCTCATACGATCCTTGTTCCAGTTCTGGCCACGGTTGCTGCTATAGTTGTCGTTGGCGTAGTAGCCCGAATTATCGTTACTGCGGTACTGCCGGTTATAAGAACGGTCATCGCTGTATCGGCGGTCCCGGTTGCTGAAACCATCATATGTTGTTTCGTTGCGGTCTCTGCTTTCATTATCAAAACGGTAAGCGCCTCTGTACATATCTTCGTCTGCTTCCCGATGGTGCCTACCATAGCGGTTGTGCTCATCGGAGTGGCCTCCGAAATACCAAAAGTTTCCTTCCATAGCTTTTATATTATAGTTATTAATACCTGTTATAACGGGTAAAAAATGCCTACGGTTAAAGAATCTGGAATACAATCGCCTGAAATCGTTTTAATCCAAACTCGAATTGGTGCCGTAAAACAAAGCAAACATTTTTATCTATAGCTATGAGAAACAGACAAGAAAACGACAACAGACGCAATTATTCAGATACCGAACCACGTTGGCTGCATAGCCATCACCATGGGCAAAGCTCAGAACGCGGCAACTATACCGTAGACTCACATTTTAACCGCGGACGAGGCGAATACGACACCGATTACCTCGACGACAGCTCATTTAACTCGAATGCAGACCAGAACTATAGTTATCCGGAAGGGCGCTTTCAGGCGGGAGGCGCGCAGTATATGGGCAAAGACTTTACCCGAAACAGCCGAAGCTCCGACGATAACCTGTATGGCATGACCTATACGCCGCGCAACCGGTACAACTCCGGTCGCCATTATGATTCCAGAGCAGATTACAGCAATTCAAACTATAGCGATTTCAGGAGACACGAGGAGCCGCGTAACCGGTATAGCCTGGCTGATGAGCGCTTTGGGCACGATGTATCGCGCGGCAACCGCAGAGACGACTACATGGGCCATTCATCAAGAGGAGATATAGAATCTTACAGAAGATACGAGCAGTTTGACCCACGCTACGACAATGATTACCGTGGTGGATTTGGCAGCCGTAACTATACCGAAGGTGCGAGCCACTATGGTGAAGACAGCTATTATAGCAACTTAGACCGCTGGCGCGCCGAGCAGGAGCGAAGCGAAAGCAGCAGTCGCAACCGGGGCCGCAGCAGAAACAGATAATTTTAACATAACCTGAGCCGGATCTAGTACAGCTTGTGCCTGAGCCGGCTTTTTAACTATAAGCCTATAAAGCAATGAGAGAAAGAGATAACAGAAATTACGGAAGCTATAACGACCGCTACAGAAGCAGTGACAACGATAACCGAAACGAACGGAATAACTTCGATAGAAGGCAAGATTACGACGAGCGCGGAAGCCGTTACCGGATGGAGCAAGACCAGAATTACCGTCAGCGCGGCAATTACCAGGGCACTCAGGAAGATTACTACAATCAGATGTACGATATCAGTAATTACTCCGGGGCGGTGCGCGACGATGATTACGGATTACCACATGGCTCTGAAAATGAACTGATGAGCATAAAGCCAATGCCGTTGCAGGAAGGACCTTATTATGGCAGACGCCGGTATAACTATAATTTAGGCTATAATCCTAATTTTGATAACCCAGAGGAAGGCGACATGTACCGTGATTTTGACAGTCGTGGCAACCATGGCTACCGCCACGACGCATCGTATGGCAACGTGGATGAATTCCGGGATTTTGGAAACGACCACTATGGCAGCTACGACCGAACAAACCGGGCTGACTATGAGGAAGATGACAGATATGACCGCTATTAAGGCACCAAATTGTAACCTTCGCGTATAACTGACTGTACATTAGTAGAGAATTTCCATCTGAAAAAGGCCGCAGCATCTGTTGCGGCTTTTTTATTTGCCCTGTGCGGTGGTTTGTATATGCTTAAAATAAATATATTTGGATATACTCACTAACACCCTAAACACATGAAACTGCTGAAATCAATTGGAATAAGCCTGCTTGGGCTGGTTCTGCTACTGGCTTTGGGCTCTTTACTTATTTCGTCGAAGCTAAAAGTGGAGCGCAGCATAGAAGTAGCCGCCCCTGCCGATGCCGCTTTTGACCAGGTAAATACACTCCGTAACTGGGAGCGCTGGTCGCCGTGGCATGGCATTGACCAGCACATGATCCTGACGTATAGCGGCCCGGACGGTGGGGCGGGAGCAAGCTATAACTGGTTCAGCAAGCACCCGGATGTAGGCGACGGAGAGTTTAAGATCATCAAAACGGAACCTTTTAAGATGATAAATGCTGAAATGAAATTCGGACCGGAACAACATCCGGCAAACACAACCTATACTTTCGATGAGACCGCTAAGGGCACCCGCATTACCTGGGTATTGGAATCGGATATGGGCATGAACCCGGTATACAAATACTTTGGCTTCTTTTTCCTGGATAAGATGGTAGGAGCAGATTTTGAACGCGGCCTAAGCAACATGAAGCAGATACTGGAGGCCCAACCAGTTGGGCAGCAGGAGGATTCTCATGCCGGGCATAACCACTAAACTATAGTTGTTTTTGATTTATAGTTGACTTTGTACATCACATAGCCCTCGCTCGCGTCCCGCTGATGTAGGTTACTTGTGGCGTCTCGTCACTTTGCTCAGCTATAGTTGATGTACAGTTTTTGGTTCAATATATGGCATCTTACGCTCGATTGGATTTGCAACCCAGAAGTATACACCATAAGGGTTAGTAATCCGATATAGTAATGGCAATAGCTGCTGGCATGTAGCCGGATTACAACTTCGAAACAGTAGGACAAACTATAGTTTTAGGGGCCGGAGTCCGCTTGTAACACACACTCGCGGGACGCGAGCGAGGGCAGGGGCTTTAACTATAGTTGGAGCAAAGTAGGAAAAGAAAGCTGCGAAAGTCTAATCATAGTTTCATAGTTGGCAGGGGAGGGAACGCAAAGTATTGCGTCTCTACATTAACTCTTGAAAATCCTTTAATCCTGCAAATTCTTGGGGTAGGAGCCGTATTTCAAAATTCAGACTATAACAAAAAAGCCAGGTTTATCGCCTGGCTTTTTTGTTATAGTTGTAACTATAGTTTAGATCAGTTTATACAGTCTGTCGCGGAGGCCGGCAGAGGCCTCTACTAATGGCAGACGAACGGCGGCTTCGCAAACTCCGAAACGCTCCAGCAGTACCTTCACGCCAACCGGATTGCCTTCTTCGTACATCAATGGGTTAATGTCAACAAAGTCGTAAAGTAATTTGCTTGCTTGTGCAGCTTCGCCATTCAGGCTGTGGCGGATCATGTTGCTGAATTTCTCAGGAAAAGCGTTTGCCAGAACAGAGATTACACCAACAGCACCAACCGAGATCATCGGGATTGTCAGCAGGTCATCACCGGAAATCAGCATAAAGTCGGCTGGTTTGTGTTTGGCAATATACATGCACTGCTCCAGGTTACCTGATGCTTCTTTGATAGCCACAATGTTCGGGTGGGCAGCCAGTTTTATAGTTGTTTCTCCGGTTACGTTGCTGCCTGTGCGGCCCGGCACGTTATAAAGTATAACCGGAACCGGGGATGCATCAGCAATAGCCACATAATGCTGGTAAATACCCTGCTGCGATGGCTTGTTATAGTACGGGCTCACCGAAAGAATCGCATCAATACCATTCAGATCGGTAGTTGCAAAACTATTTAGCAGTTCCTGGGTATTGTTGCCGCCAAGGCCGTAAACCAATGGTACGCGCCCGTTTACGTGTTGTTTTATAGTTTGCAGTATCTGTTTCTTTTCTTCGGCAGTAGTAGTAACCGACTCAGCAGTAGTACCATTAATTACCAGGTAATCTACGCCGCCATCCAGCACAAAGTCCAGCAGCTTTTTCAGGCCGTTATAGTCTACAGCCAGGTCTTTTGTAAAAGGCGTTACCAAGGCCACGCCCGTTCCTTTTATTCTTTCCTGAATCATCAATATAAAATATGAGCTACGAAGTTCTGATTATGTATTGGTTTGTGCAAATTTTTTGGTTTGTATAACTGTTTGTCATGCGCCGGTTGTGGCGGCTTCACTTTACTTATCTGCCTTTCATATCTGCGTTATACTATAAAATTCTTTCGCTATTTCATTATATAATTCAGTTCTATCCTTTTCATTGAGCGGTCCTGGTATGCAGTGTAGCATACCTTTCATTTCTTTATATATAGTTGGAACGTTCGCATCAGTTAATTTCTTTGCGTAATCCTTTCCGGTATCTTTTAAAGGATCAAATTCGCTGGTAATTACAAAGGCGGGAGGCAAATTTGATAAACTGGCTGCATAGTATGGCATGGCTAACGGGTTAGTATAATCAGCCTTGTTTGGCAAATAACTTTCTACGCCAAATAGCATCTCATTTTCCTGTAAATAATATCCGTTCTTAAACTTCTGATAAGCGTCTGTTTCGAAAGGCATATAGGTAACCGGGCAGTCTAAAAGCTGATATTTGATATTTGTTAAATTTTCCTCCCTGGCTTTTATTGCAACTGTAGTTGCAAAAGTTGCGCCTGCACTTTCGCCAGCCACGATTATCTGATCAGGGTTTCCTTCCCACTTTTCTATATTTTGTATAGTCCAAAGTAATGTAGCATAGCAATCGTTGTTGGGTGTAGGAAAAGGGTGTTCTGGGGCGACTCTGTAATCAACACCGACTACAACTGCATTAAACGTACGGGCAAGGCGAGTGGCATACGTTACAGACATATTTGTCCAGGGTAAAACAAATGCCCCTCCATGATAATAGACAATTACCGGGCTGTTTTTAGGTAAATTTTGTGGTTTAAAAACATATACTGTCAGGCTATCCTGGGTAATTTTAAGAGTATCAACATTTAGACCTGTCGTATTGAAAGGCAAAGCATCTATAAAATGACTACGCTCCTGAACTGTCATTTTTTTAAGTGACTCTACCTGTTCATGATTGTTACCTATTAACATCAAAAATAAAGCCTGACCCCAATCCAGACGCCCTTCAGGTTGGAATGTCAAAGAGTAGATATAGCCAGAGAAAATTAGAACGGCAGTCAGTATAAAAGCGAAAATATATTTAAAAATTTTCATGGTCTAGGGCTTTTTAGTTGTGTACTGAATGTTAAGAGGTAAGCTTTACTAGGATGCAAGTAGCTAGTGTATAAATGAAAGCCTATTCGGTTAACCTGCATTATGGCCGTAGCTGCTATATATACATCTGTCTAACCTCCTATTGGCGCGAGCACACAACAAGAGCCAACTAGTCATTACTCATTTCTAACTACTAATTACATAATATTATTCTCTTCCACCCACTTCAGGAAATGATCTTTATAGACTTCGCCAATCGGAATTTCTTTGTTGCCGATGCGGATACGGCTTTTCTCGATGCTATCGATCTTTTGCAGGGAAACGATGAAGGAACGGTGCACGCGCAGGAACTTGGAATCCGGCAGTTTCTCCATCATCTTGTTCATTGATAGCAGCGTGATGATCTTCTGGTCTTTTGTCTGGATGATCACATAATCTTTCAGGCCTTCTATCCAGAGAATGTCTTTAAAATCGACGCGGATGGTTTTATAGTCAGCCTTCACGAACATAAACTCCTGCTCGGGGACAGCGGCAGTGTGCGTAACTATAGTTTGCTCGGCCTGTTTCGGGTGGCGCTGCTGCATGCGTTCCTGTGCCTTTGTTACCGCTTTCAGGAAACGGTCGAAGGGGATAGGCTTGAGCAGGTAATCAACGGCATCATGGTTAAAGCCTTCCATGGCATACTCGGGGTAGGCAGTGGTAAAGATCACCAGCGGCTGGTTTTTCAGGATGTTCAGGAATTGTATACCAGTCAGTTCAGGCATTTCGATGTCCAGAAACATGAGGTCTATCTGTTCCTGTTGCAGCACCTGCATGGCCTCTGTGGCGCTGGAGCAGGTTTTAACCAGTTCGAGGTAGGGGAGTTTGCCGATGTAGCTTTCCAGGATGTCCAGGGCAAGTGGTTCGTCGTCTACGGCAATGCAGCGGATGTTCATAGTTTAGGTGTGTTAGAGTGAAAGTACAGTTTCATGGTTGCATAAAATACGCCATCCTTTTCTTCGGAGCTGAGGTTATGGCGGTTAGGGTAAAGCAGGCGCAGGCGCTGGCGCAGGTTCTGCAGCCCAATGCCGCCAAAATCACGTTTTTTATGGTTACTGATGTTGTTTACTGTGCTGAAAAGCAGATATTTATCGCTCACGATCAGGTTAATCAGTATCCCGATCTCGTTTTTACTGACAAGGCCATGTTTAAAGGCATTCTCTACCAGCGTCATCATCAGCATCGGGGCAATCTGTTTGCCTTCAATATCGCCTTCAATGTTAAATTGAATACTGGTGTGTTCGCGCAGGCGCAGGCGCTGTAGGTCTATAAAATTATGGATGTGCTCAACCTCTTTCTGCAGGCTAACCAGCGTATCGTTACTTTCATAGAGCATGTAGCGCATCAGCAGCGAGAGCTTCATAATGGCATCCGGCGTTTCCGGAGACTGCTTATAGGCCAGCGAGTAAATGTTGTTCAGGGTGTTAAACAAAAAGTGCGGGTTTACTTGTGATTTCAGGAAGGCCAGCTCAGCTACCAGTTTCTGGTTTTCCAGTTCTTTGTTGCGCCGCTCGTTCCGGATATAGTTGCCAGTCACTTTAAGCCCCGAACTGATAAAAACCAATACCAATCCGCCCAGGCCATACTCCAGCAACCGGTCTGATGTGTAAACTGACTTCATCGTTGGGTTTAGATCCCCGAACACGTAATAATCGATAGGAGACTTTACGAGCCCATAAACCATTAATAGCGCCAGCACATTGGCAATGTAAAGCATAATGTGGTTGCGGGCGAGGTACTTGGGTATCAGGTAATACCAGTTGGCATAGAAAATAAGCAGCCAGAAGGTGAGGCCCATGACCACATAAAGTACCCTGTGCGTGGTTAACGACTGGCTGCCATTAATGTAGTATAGTACCCAAACACCAAATGCCACCCATACCAGCGCATGTATCGCTATTTTGTAGCGTTTTTTCAGGTTTGTATCCGGATACAGGAAAACAGACATGGGTGGGTGCGCTGGTTTAGTTATTCTATGGGTCAGGAATTAAAGATAATTAAAATTAATAAACCATTTGTATAAGCCGGCAACGGCTCTACCAAAACGCCATATTTTACGACCTAACCAGAGAAGTTAAGGATGAATAGGCTAAAGCTTAGAGAAGGCACACAAAGAGTTATAAACTGCTTAAAATTAGCTTTTGTCTATACTTTTGGGGTGTTGGTATAATGTATTTTGAAGAGATAAAAATGTTAATTTAATTGATGTACATGTTGCCTGAGGAGTTACTGCAGAATGGCTCCGGCAAAGCTCATGTAAAAGAATGTTTGTTGTTTGTTTTAGTAAGGAGCGCCACCTGTTTTACAGACGGCGCTCCTTTATTTATTGCACCATCTTCAGGAATTCGTCCTCTGAAAGAATCGTAATTCCCAGTTTTGTGGCTTTCTCCAGCTTGGCGGGGCCCATTTTATCTCCGGCTACCAGGTAATTTAGTTTTGCAGAGATAGAACTTACCACTTTGCCGCCATGGCTAACTATAAGTTGCTGTAATTCATCGCGGCTCATGGTTGCAAAAACGCCTGAGATCACGAACGTTTTGCCTTCCAATTTATCGCTCTGCATTTCAGGAGCTACTTTCTCTGATTTAAATTTGAGACCAGCAGCCTGCAGGCGCTCCAGCAACACAATGTGGTCCGGATCAGCGAAATATTCTTTTATAGAGTTGGCAATTCGCTCACCAATCTCATTTACAGCGATCAGTTCTTCAAACGTAGCGCCGCGCAGCGCAGCCATATCCGTAAAATGGTCGGCTAGTTTCTGAGCCACGGTGCTCCCCACAAACCGTATTCCCAACGCGAAAAGCACACGATCAAACGGTGTTTCTTTCGATTTTGTCAGGCTGTTCAGAATGTTATTGGCAGATTTCTCGCCCATACGCTCCAGCGTTACCAGTTGCTCAAACTGCAGGTCGTACAGGTCAGCTACGTTGCGTACATAACCGGCCTTGTATAGTTGCTCCAGCGTTTTTGGACCCAGTTCGTCCACGTTCATGGCTTTGCGGGTGATAAAGTGCTCCAGTTTGGCCAGTATCTGTGGTTCACAGCCTTTCTCATTCGGGCAGTAAAAGTTGGCTTCACCTTCCAGGCGCACCAATGGTGTGTTGCAGGCAGGGCAGTGCGTAGGATAAACGATAGGCTCGCAATTTTCTGATCGTTTCTCAAAATCAACTCCCGTAATTTTAGGAATGATTTCGCCGCCTTTTTCTACAAATACCGTATCGCCGAGGCGCAGGTCCAGGCGCTGGATCTCGTTGGCATTGTGTACCGATGCACGTTTTACTACCGTACCGGCCAGCAGCACAGGCTCCAGCAACGCAACCGGTGTAACTGCCCCGGTACGGCCAACCTGGTACTGAATGCCGGTTAGTTTGGTAGCTGCGCTCATAGCTGGGTATTTATAAGCTATTGCCCAGCGCGGACTCTTGGCCGTAAAGCCCAGTTCTTCCTGAAGCGCATAGCTGTTTACCTTTACTACTACACCGTCGGTGGCAATAGGCAGTTCATGGCGCTTGGTTTCCCACTCGTTTATGTACTCCAGCACCTTATCAATAGAGCTGCATTTGCGCCAGGTGTCAGATACTTTGAAGCCCCACTTCTGTATGGCCTCCAGGCTCTCAGAATGTGTCTCGAAAGGTTGCGCCGAACTATGGAAACTATAGGAAAAGCAACCCAGTTTACGGCTGGCTACGATACTGGAGTCTTGTTGCTTGAGCGTGCCCGATGCCGCATTGCGCGGGTTTGCCAATAGTTGTTCACCTGCTTCCTCGCGCTCCTGGTTTAGCTGCTCAAACACCTGTAAGGGTAAAAATACCTCACCACGCACCTCAAACAACTCCGGAAAGTCCTGCCCATGCGCCTGTAGCGGAATATCACGGATGGTGCGTACGTTGCTTGTAATATCGTCACCGCGGGTACCATCGCCGCGTGTTGCACCCTGCACCAGTATACCATTCTCGTACGTCAGGCTGATCGCTACACCGTCAAATTTCTGCTCGCATACATATTCCACCTCATGTCCGATGGCTTTTCGCACACGGTTGTCGAACTCACGCAGGTCGGCTTCGGAGTAGGTATTGCTCAATGAGAGCATCGGGTAGCGGTGAAAAACTGTTTTAAAACTCTTTGTAATGGTTCCGCCCACACGCTGCGTAGGGGAGTTTGGGAGTCTCAGCTCCGGAAACTGGTCTTCGAGTTCCTGCAGGCGTTTCAGCATCATGTCGAATTCAAAATCCGGTACTTCAGAGATGCTGTTCTGGTAATACTGGTAGTTCAGGTAATTTATGCGTTCGGTCAGCTGCTTTACTTCTGCGGCTACGTCGTGTGGTGTTGTCATAGGTAGGGTTTATACTTCACGTAAAAATATCTAAAAGCGGGGTAGCGAGCAATATGAATTATAATCGATTGTCTTAACGTTTGCTGATAGGCTGATTTGGTAATTATAGCTTTAACAGACCAGTTTGACTCATCCTATAGTTTGACTTATTATCATGTCGAGCGCTAGTCGAGATATCTTATGTGTCCTATAGTTTTTTTGTCATGTTGAGCGTCAGTCGAGACATCTTATATGTTCTATAGTCAACTCTAGTTGCAACTGGACACAAGCAGTTAATTCCATAGCTACCACTTATCCTGGGAGCTTTACTCACCTATCGTTTTATAGTTGGCTTTGGTGCGCTCACGGCCGCGAGGCCCCGTCTTCGGGCATCGCGCGGCTGCCTTCTTGCTATCCTCCTGCGTCGGATTGCCTGGCGGCACCGCAACAAGTCAAAGGCGCTCAACCCAAAGACTGAGATCGCTCGATAGCTATAGTTTATCTATAGTTTGATAGGCTATAGTTCTGAAGCCTTTCGTAGTCGTAGTTCCATGGGGCAGGCTGCGCCTGCCTATTCATGGTCTGTAATTATAGACCGAGTTAAAATTATAGAACTATAGTTATAACTATAACTATAGCCGAAATTCCCCTCTCGGGAGGGGCAGGGGCAGGATGGATTAATTAGCAACTATAGCTCAGACTATAGTAGTAGCAGAAATTGTCCCCCTTCGAAGGGGGGAGGGGGATGACTAACTGTGACTATAGAACTTCAGCTCAAGCTATAGCACCGTCAGATATTGTCCCCTTGGGGACAAGGGAGAACGGGAGTTCGAAACTTGCGAGCGTAGTCAACAGGGGTGTTGCGACAGCAACTATAGAACTATATCCCCAAACTATAGCAAGGCTCCAGTTTTACACAAGAAGGTGATTTGGAGTAGTTGGAACAACCTTAGCTCTGAAGTATTGCGTTTTTTAACAGAGCAGATACAAAAAAAGCCACCGGGTGGTGGCTTATATTTGAGACGGTAGCTATAGTTTAGAGTTACTGAAGCTTAACTCCATCTGCTACAAAACGAAGCTCTTCTCTTGGCTCTGTAATGGCAGCTATTTCTTCAGCTGATTTGCCGGCATCTTCGGCATAATGGCGCTGGTCATCTACGGATATTACTTCACGCTTGGCTGTGCCTGTAAATACTACGGTTTTGCCCTTCAGGTCTTCTACCGGTAAAAAGAAACCATAGTCGCGGAAGGTAACTTTCATGGTGCTGTTATCAGCCAGCCTCACATCCATCCAGCATCCTTTCGACTGGCAGCTTTCCACGATCTCTGCAGTTACGGTGGCGCTTACTGAGTCTGTGGCAGCTACTGCATCCTGTAGTTGCGTTACTGATATAACATTTTCTGCATCAAAGCTGGCGCCGTATACATTGGCTTCTGTAGCTTGCGTAGCGCTTTGCTCGGAGGTAGTGTTTTGTTGCTGGTTGCAGCTTACAAACAGCAAACCACATAATACAGCTGTAAAAAAGGTTCTGATCATAGTATAGTTGTATAGTGTGGTGTAAATATAGTAAAATATATAAGGAATACTATGGCCGTTCTGTTAAGACATAAAGTCAGTTGCCTGATTTTCAGGGTTGCTCTACCCAGCGGGCATTGTTGATGTTAATGAGCAGCCTACCTGTTAATACCGGAAGGTAGCGTGCAGGTACGCTTGCCTCAAAGCTGTCCAGCATCAGCTCAAAGTTAGTACCGAAGCTCATGGTATTCTTATCGGTCGCAAACACTACAGGTATTTTCAGTTGGTTGGTGTTGCCCTGTAATGTTATAGTGGTGCGCTGGTTCTGGGGCTCACCAAAAGTGCGTGTACTGCTTATCATGTCTTTCGGCACATCAATTAAAAAGTCCAGCTCCGGAAGCCTGGCCCCATATAAAACATCATAGGCCATGTTGGACGGAATTGTATCGTTAAGAGGGCGAAGCGAATTGATGAGCACGCTGCATTCCAGTTGTTCTGTACTCCGGTTATAGCGTACCAACAGCTCATGTGACTGGAACTCATAACGCCCGCCGGGGCTCTCCAATACTACCGTAATTATGTTTTTACCAGTAAAAGGCTGGCTTGTCTGGGCGTTTATAGTTGCAGTGCTGCCGAGCAACAAAAGCAGGCAGGCTAACAGTACTTGTTGTAGAATTTTTGCATACATAGAATTATAGTTTACCTACCTCTATAACGCATGAGCCCAGGCTATGTTAAAAGCACCTTTCCGGTTTTTATATCCGACGTAAACAGTTTGCCCTAAAACTATATTTATCTGGTACATGCAAAACAAACCTGCATACGTATAGGTATATAAATCAGCATTGTTTCAGGTGCGTTAAGCCAGGCAATAGCCGCTTATAGTTTGTATTTAAATGGACTCAGATAAAAAGAACAAAGTAGGACAGAAGCAGCTTTCTGCGTTCCGGCAGATTGAGCGAATGCACCCGATCCGGATGCTGCTTTTCCTGAGTATGTTCGGGATCGGCATTTTATTCCTGGTGTTACTGATTGCTTTTGTTCGCACCGGTGGTTTTGGCCCGGAGTTAGAGCAACTACCAAAGTTCTTTAGTGTCAGTACCGTTTTGCTGCTTTTCAGCAGTTATACTATAAGCCGTGTGCCGGGCATTTATAAAAGGGACAAGCTTAAAAAAATGACCCGCTACCTGGGAGCGACCTTGGGGCTGGGGCTGTTTTTTATAGCAGCACAGTTAATGGGTTGGCGTGAGTTAAGTGCTGCAGGTATCACATTCAACAGTAAAGCAGCCGGCACATACCTTTATCTCATTTCGGCGCTTCATATTCTGCACCTGGTCGGAGGTATTATTTTCCTTTCTTTTCTTTTTATCAAAACGGCTCACATGGCAACGGATAGTGTCCGCACGCTCATCTTTATCCGCGATCCGTACCGCAGACTACAGCTTGCCATGATGTGCAGCTACTGGCACTTCCTCGATTTTATGTGGCTTGGCTTGTACCTGATCTTTTTGTTTATGTTCTGACCTTAGCGCACCAGCGTTACGCTGCCTTTGTACTGTGTGCTTCCAAAATCAATTACATAAAAGTAAACGCCTGCGGTTGCTCCTGAGCCATCCCATCTGAAGTTGCTCTGTGTACTTTGATACATCTTCTGGCCCCAGCGGTTAAAAATCTTAATGTCAGCAAAACGAGCTGAACAGAAATCTTCAGGCAAGTCAGGGATATAAAAATAGTCATTGAGGCCATCGCCGTTTGGTGTAAAAATGTTTGCGGGTGTAAAGTCCTGTAGAATGGGTACCCGCACTTTAAATTCTATAGTTAGAACTGGCGGAGCAGCAGGGTTGCAAGCATCTTCTTTTAAGAAGAAATCAACTCTCAATATACCTCTATCTGCAGCCAGGCACGTTGCCAGCATTTTAAACGTACCGATTGCTTTGCCATTACCCGGCGTGGTGGAAAACTCCATACTATAGTCTGCCAGGTTAAAGCCATCGCCTATTGCCTCTAACACCAGCGGATCAAGGTCCTGATCTTCACCTGTAAAGTTAACCTCAAAGATTTTGTTCAGGTCCAGCTCATATAGCATCGGCGCTTTATCCGAAGTGAGGACAGGAGCATTGTTGGGAGCAGTTATCCGCAGCTCAACTGTAAGGGTCTGATCCGGCGACGGGTTGCATGCACTTTCTTTTAATGTAAAGGTTATCCGTTTAATGCGCTCCTCTTCTGAATAGCATGCTGCAGTCCACTTAAACTTGCCTGTTGCGTTGCCGGCTCCGCTTGTACTTGTAAATTCCATGCCGTCAGCTGCCAGGTCAAAGCCATTGCCTGCCGCACTTAATGCAAGTGTATGCCCATCTATATCTTTCCCTAAAATATCCAGCTCTATTGTTTGGCCTTTAACCAGGTTTATCATCTGGCTGGCTGGGTTTATAGTTATAGTTGGCAGGTTGTTGGTTCTGTCTGGCCGCACTTCTATAGTTTCGGTGCGGGTAATATTATTGCCGCAAAAAAGAGACATAACCGTAAACTCGATTTTGTAAGATTCTGCTGAGAGAGCATTACAGTCTATCTGCCAGGCAAAGTTGCTGGTTGTATTGCCGGTGCCGGAGCTGTTCTGGAAGTTTATACTTTGCGATGCCAGATCAAAGCCAATTCCTCGTGCAGTTACCGAAACTACCTGCCCATCTGTATCAGCGCCCAGTACATCAAAATTAAGCACATCACCGAGGCTAACGTTAAACTGCCTTTCTCTGGTGCTCAGGTCTATAGTTGGGGGTGCATCCGGTATAGGTTCCATTCTGAAACTGAGTCGTATCGTATCCTGCTTCGGAAGGCTGCACCCATCGTCTTGCACCACCAGGTCCAGCCGGTAAGTACCTCCTTTTGTGGAGAAGCAAGGGTCGAAGCAGATTGTAGCTCTAAGTGTATCGGAAGCAGTGGTGCCTCGGTTAATAACGCCCTGTCGGGTACCGTTAATTGTAAAGGAAGAGACGGGGAAATTTACAGGAATAGCTTTTAAAGAGATGAATTCGTTCAGGTCCGGGTCTGTAAAAAGTACCTCCAGGCAACGGCTTCCGGTAGAGGCTAACTGCAACACCTCATTTTCTTTGTAAAACGGTTTTTTACCCTGTTCGCGCACCATTACCTGAGGCGCAGCGTTTTTAGGACACTCAAGCACCATCACCTGAAAATCGCGACGTACTTCGCCTATCTTTACGCCCTTCCTGAACTCCTGCACCCGAACACCAAAAACAAACAGGCCTTTCTGGCTGGGGCGCATGGTTAGCCTGCCAGTGTTCCTCTCAATCTGGATAGGCGGATTGCCCATAATCTGGTTAGCGGTATTGTACCCCGGGCGCCAGTTTATAGTTGGGTAAGGGGCTGGGTAAGGCAAAATATGGGCATAGCCTGCTACGCCATAGGCAGGCATACTGGTATTGGTATAACCATTAAGTGGCGTTACCATGTCATATACAAGCGAGTCTCCATCCGCATCGCTGCCACTGAAATCGAAATAAAAAAGCTCGTTTACGCAGGCATAATCGCTGAGCGGCGGGAAAAGCCTTGGCGAAGAATTACGGAAGGTGGCATTGTTACGTCGGACAGCCGGAAATTCCATGTAAAAAGTTTGCGCAGCGCTTTCCGGAGACACGATGTTATTGATCGTATAGTTGCGGCAGCAGCGCTCCCAGGTTACATAGTAGCCTTCCGGGTTAATGAAAATAGTTGGGGAGAGGGTAATCAGGGCACTGTAAACAATTTTGCTGGTTTTTAACTGTCCAATGGTGCAATCTATATTAGTATAAGGCACATTGGTTCTGGAACTGGCAGCCATAGACAGACCCATAATCCAGCGGTTTGTCCCTTTCTCAAAAATATTAACTCTGATGGAAGGATCGTATGCGCCAGGTTCGCCATTGATATCATCAAAGTACAGGTTCAGAATAAGCCTATAGTTGTTTTCGCTTTGGTGTTGCAGTTCAAATTCGCCGCCAACTATGTGGGTAGCTTGCGCTGCAGGTACAGCCAACAGTAACAGGAGCAGTATTAGTAATTTGTGTTTCATGCGTACGAATCTGGTAAGGCACAACAAAAAAATTACACAACTGCAGTTCTAAAGGCTGAATTGGAACAGTGCTATAAAATTGCAGGATATTACAATTTAGGGATATCTATAAGCTCTATTACGAGATTACAATATTTCAGTTGACTGAAATAGCGCCTTGAGTAATTCAGGGAAAGGAAGGGGCGCGCTGAAGTGTGGATCGGCTATGCTGTTGCGCATGATACGGATATAGCCGGGCGTACCGTTTATGCGTATAAAGTCGAGAATAATGTTACCATACAACTGGTTACAGTGGCCGGTGCCAGGTACGTCCTGAGGTTTGGGAGTGAGGTAATATGTTTCGGTAATTTGCTTGAGATCTCCGTGATTTTGTGAAAGCGAATGGGCACTACGCAGGCAGTAACCCAACATCTCGGTTCTATCTTTCAGGTAATCGAGCAAGTAAGAAAAGTGAACAGAATTTATAGTTGGTTCATTCAGGATAATTCCCTCGCGGTTTTCTTCCTTAATCAGCGTTATGCGGTCAGACTCTTTTAGGCCGGCTTTTGAGTAATGATAGGCCTGGTAGCTTGCTGTTAAAAAAACAGCGAAGTACTCTTGTTCCAGCCATTCTCGATACCGTGTCTGGTATTGCTCCGAACGCTTTAGTTCTCTGCATTTTGATTTACTGCCAAACAGGCTTAACAAACGTTTCAAAATTCCGTTTAACGACATTTAGTATTTAAAACCTGAAGAAATAAAATCTCCCGATTACTTTAGTACCTTATGCATTGCATTTAGAAAATGCTTAATCTCAATTATTGATTATACAACCTTGATTAAATGCTTGCACTTTATTAACAGGGCAGGCACAAGATGGTTTAAACTTATACTTTTACGATAATGGTTGCACAGGAATTAGAACTTAAAAAGCGGCTGCTACAAGAGTGTACAAAGCTGCTTAACACCCAGATACAGGCCGCTAAAGATGCCATGGACGATGCCCAGGAAAGTGCCAACGAACATCAGGGTGCTATAGAAGATAAATTTGAGTCGTTTAGGGAAGCCTGCCAGATACAACGCGATATGTATGCCCGGCAACTGGATGAACTGATCACAACAATGAGCGTGCTGAAGCGCATAAACGCTACCAAAGAAAACAAAGAAGTGGCTTTTGGTGCGGTAGTACATACCAATCTGCAGAACTACTTTATCGGGGTGAGCCTTGGGCAGCTAGAAATGGAGGGGGAAACCTACTATGCCATTTCGGGCATGTCGCCGGTATTTAAAGCTATGGCAGGAAAAGCAGCAGGAGATACCTTTGAGTTCAGGGGGCAGGAATATAAAATTGAACAGGTTTTTTAAATGAAACTATAACCTTTTAAGCCAAACTGAAGTTAAAAATAGTGGTAAAGGGTTAAAAAGAAAGGCTGGCATTAACTGCCAGCCTTTTATTTTGCATTTTATTTTATGCGTGTCCAGGTTTGTGTTCGGCCAATCAGCGATATCCCGATGTAGCCTTTCACTTCCATTTTATCTTTGCCGATCATCTTCATGTAGCAGGAGTAGGTCTTGCCGCTTTCCGGATCGTAGATCGTGCCATCATCCCACTTATTGTGGCTGTCGTATGCAAAGCCATTCATAAACTCAAGTCCTGCCAGCGGGCGATTACGTAAACTTTTGTCTGGGTTCTTTTCGTCTACCTTAGGTTTACCATTTCGGAGGGGCTCTTTTAGCGTTACAATTTTACCGCATAGCTTATCGCCACATTTATAGATCTCGAAGCGGGCTTTTCCGTCTTCGTTTGTCCAGATGCCAACCGGAGACAGCGATTGCGCCCATGCATAGGTGCTTAGCAGCATAAGTACAGCCAGAGCAAGCAAGTGTTTTTTCATGATCAGTTAGTTGTTTGTTAAGTTAAGTTACTAAAAATAAGAAAAAATATTTATAATGATATAGGGCAGGCTCCGGATTCCTGTTAAAAATTCAGGAGTGTCTCTGTCTGCTTTAGCATACCCTTGCAAACCTTGTGCCTGTTTCCTGTATTGGTTTACCTAATTAAATTGAATACTATTCTGTATTTGGTTGTAGGACAGTGGTTTATAGTTTAAATAGGCTTGCATGGCAATTCCAGGGCTTATTCAGCGAAATAATAACTATAGTATCAGCCTGAATAATAAAATAAAATTGTACAACCCTTGTGAACTTAAAAGCGTTATTTTAACTTTATTAAACTGTAAGTAGCGAGTGCTGCGGCTCTGGTCTGATAGCTAAACTCAATTTAGATGGAAGCTCAGGGTTTTATGTCGGACTTTAGAGAAAGGAGGTACAAATGTCTAATCCCAAACAAGTTTTAACGAGCCTTAGTAATAACATTCACCTAAACCGTGAATTGGCTTCGTAAACGGGATCTGCTGTTTGCACAGCTAATATTATGAAAGGTCTTCGGATGGTAACCTGAACAACAGGAGCCGCTCGTTAAGATTTTTTAGGATTCTGGAACACCTGGTGTAACTTGACGGGCTACATCAGGTGTTTCTTTTTTATACCAATGCCATTACAGATCGTCTTTATAGATGCTGTTGTTGCGGAGCCTGCGCTCCTTTATAAACGAACTGATAAACACACCCACAGCCACCATACAGCTTAGCCCCATTAGCAGTAAAAGCATATGCCGGGTATCCCAGTCTTCGCCAGCGGCATTTAATCTAGATATGACTACTATAGCTGCCAGTAAAGTTAGGGCGGTTACGGTGTGCGTTACAAACCTGTTGTGCTTACGCAGATGGTAGGTACAAGCCAGCAGCATAGTTCCCAGGCCTGGCGCCACCAGGGCTACAGCCGGCTGGGCAGGATGAATAAAAAAAACTATAAGACCTGCTACTATCAAAATAACCGCATTTATTGAATTGATGACGTATGGGTGCATAAAAAAAGGTTTTTCTGGTACACCTTTGTACGCGAAAAACCTTTATTGTTTTAGAGTGTGGCTTAGCTATTACAGCACCCTTCTTATTTGCAGGTACCTGTCATCATAACGTGTGCCCTGCACTTTGCTTATTTTAACCCCACCGTTAGAGGAAGAATGTACAAACGAAATCGTATCGCCCGGCTCCGAAATTACAATACCCACGTGGCCCGGAGTGCGGTCAGTAGCATTGGTGCCAGTAAAAATAACCAGGTCGCCCGGAGCTGCCTCATTTTTGGGCACGTTTACACCTTCATCGGCCTGCATTTCGGATGAGTGCGGTAAAGAAACTGCGTATTTATCAAATACATGGGTTATAAAACCGGAGCAATCGAAACCATCTGGGGTAGTACCGGCATATTTATAAGGCGACCCCATTAAGCTTAAGGCATAGTTAATGATGGGTTGAGCAGCCGCTGCATTTTCCCGGTTATCAGGCATAGAAACCCAGCGGGATTCTTTTTGAGGCTGAGTTGTAGTTGTGTGCACCACATGAAAGGTTTCTGTAGCAGTGTTATTTTGTTGCGGGTATAACTTAACGCCTGCAGCTAATAACACAGCAAGTAGCAATAGCGGGGACAAAAATAATATCAGGTTCTTCTTCATAGTCAGATTCTTAAGCGTTTAAAAGAGGGGCCAATTTCATGCCAGAAACAGAAAACTATAGATTTTGCTTTCGCATATCCTATCTTACTGTTTACCTGCCTTATTAGCTAGTTCACCACCTTTTACTTGTAGCCTTCAACAAATGCCTACATTTTTAAACTTTATTATGAATAAATGTTATAATTTTAACAAAAGGTATTTAGCAAACAATATAATGGAGCTCTATAGTTCAGAAACTGTTATGGTGAGCTTGCCAGATAGCGGGGAGTGGGTAAATGTGGTATGTACAAAAGCCCCTGATCTGGAAAGCTTTAAGGAAGGGCTCTTGAAAGCACTGGAATATATCCGTGAGCAACCAGTATATACGTGGCTACTAGACCTTAGAGCCATTGAAGGCCTTGGTGAAAGAGAAGAGACCTGGGTGCAGGTACAGTTTTTCCCACAGCTAATGATGCTGGGACATGAGCATTACTTTGCTATAGTTGTGTCAGAGTCGTGTTATCAGGATCTGCTGCAGGATGTAGGCATTTACGGGCTTAAAAGCTATAATTCTTTTATAATCATTAATACTTTCTGTCATGTTGCCGATGCGGAACTATGGCTGCGTAACCAGCGCCTGAGCGAAGTTAGTTGACAGTGCCTGTTAAGTTCGGATTTTGAAAAAAAGCATTATTGTTGTAACATGCTTGGTAAACAAAATCTAAACCTAACGCATGTTTTCAAAACCTAATCAATTAAAATCCTTTCTTTTATTATTCATGTTTATGCTGGCGGGCGCTGCTTCGCCGGCAGTTGCAGCCGAGCTGAAGTACACGCTCGAAATGCCCGAACCACATACGCATTACTTCGAGGTAAGCATATCGCTGGACGGCGCACGTAAAAATTACATCGACTTTACCATGCCTGTGTGGGCACCCGGCTCATACCTGGTGCGAGAATTCTCTAAAAATGTGGAGGGCTTTGCAGCAACCGATGGCTCAGGCAATGCGCTCCGCTCCGAAAAGATCGACAAAAATACCTGGCGTGTGCACAGTAAAAGAGCTGCCGCCGTACGTGTGAAATACAAAGTTTACGCTTACGAGCTAACTGTCCGGACAAGTTACCTGGATGCCTCGCATGGTTATGTAAATGGTACAAGCATGTTTATGTACCCTGAAGGATACGAGAAGCAGGCCGGTACGCTTACTGTTGTACCACATAAAAGCTTCAGTAAGGTTGCAACCGGCTTAAAGGAAACCAGCAAGTTTACATATACATTCCCCAACTATGATATTCTGGCTGATTCGCCGCTTGAGATCGGAAACCACGAAGTGTATACTTTTGAAGTAAACGGGGTGCCGCACGAGGTAGCAATGTATGGCGACGGTAACTATGAGCCGGAACGCCTGATGGCTGATATGAAACGTGTTGCAGAAGAAAGCGTGAAGATTATGGGTGAATTGCCGATAGATCGCTACGTATTTATTGTACATAACCTGCAGCGTGGAGGCGGAGGCCTGGAACACCTGAATTCTACAACATTGCAAACAAGCCGCTTTAACTATGGTACAGAGAGCGGATATACCGGGTTTCTGAGCCTGGTTGCCCATGAATATTTTCACCTCTGGAATGTAAAGCGTCTGCGCCCGGCCCCTCTTGGTCCGTTTAACTATAACCAGGAAAACTATACAACACTACTTTGGGTATCAGAGGGCATAACAAGCTACTACGATGACCTGATTACGCGACGAGCCGGCATTATGTCGGAACAGCGTTACCTGGATGTGATTGCTGGCAGCATCAGCTCAGTAGAAAATGCTCCGGGTAATAAAGTACAGTCAATTGCAGAATCTAGCTTTGATGCCTGGATTAAATACTACCGCCAGAATGAGAACTCTCCGAATGCTGAGGTATCTTACTATACCAAAGGTGGCGTGTTGGGGCAACTACTGAACCTGGAGATTATGAAGAATACGAATGGCGAGAAAAGCCTGGATGATGTGTTCCGGAATATGTACGAACGCTATTACAAGCAACTGAACCGTGGCTTTACTGAAAAAGAGTTTCAGGCAGCTGTTGAACAGGTAGCAGGTAAAAAGATGGACGCCTTTTTTGCAGATTACGTGCACGGCACCAAAACTCCGGACTATAACAACTACTTTAGTGCAGCCGGCTTGCAGCTCGTAAACCTGAACCAGGGTGCACAAACCGGAAGTTGGGGTGCTACAACCCTATTTAATGATGGCCGACTAACTATAACAGGAGTAACGCGCGGCAGCAGCGCCTATGCGTCTGGCCTGAATGTAAAGGACGAAATCATTGCAATTAACGGCTACCGCCTGGGCAACGACATTGACCGTTATGTTGGCGGTCTGAAGCCCGGTGATGAGATAGAGGTATTAATTTCGAGAGATGGGCTGTTACAATTGATTCCGGTAAAGGTATTGCAGGATAACCGTGCTAGGTACAAACTGGAAAAGGTAAAGAACCCAACCGCTCAGCAAACCAAAATCTACAATAAATGGCTTGGTGTAAATTAAGGGTTAACGCCTAATTATACTAAAACATGGCAAATGAGAAGTGCTGCTTTAAGGAGTAGTACTTCTCATTTTTATTTTCATTATTTAGGATTGTGTTTTTTCAGGTAATCGGAAGTGGTTTGTAATATAGGAAGTTGCTAATAACTGCAAATCTATAGTTATGCTGCAGTATACTACATAATTAAGTTGCAACTATAGTTGCATGTTGTGAAAGTAATAGTTGTGTAATTTAAACCAGCTTTTATAAAAGTTTACTTTTATAGATATTGTATTTATAACATATAGTGTTAACTGTATTCTTAATCAAATGCAATTCTAAATTTTGCAATTATGAAATTATTCTATATATTTCGTGCAAATTCTAGAAACTTAGCACCTGGTGGTATGGTAGTATATTCTACAACCCATTCCGACATCATTTATAACTCCACTGAGGAGATTTTATATGTGAACTGGAAACAAAGGCCCAGCAATAATGCCTTTATTGAAACCTACTTGCAGGGCCTTGAATTTGTGCAGGATCAGGTGCCGGTTAACTTGTATTGTACCGATCTTTCTCAGCTAGGCCCACTGGAACGTGAACAGGAAGCATGGCTAAACAACGTTTTCTATAGTAAGCTATACGATGTGCTTCAAACGAATATTTATGTTGGCGTCGTTTTTTCAGAGAATCACTTTAAAGCTATCGTTACCAACTATACCGCTACCGAGGCTACGGCACATCATCATTATGTTCACTTTAATTATTTTACCGATAGGGAAGAAGCTATTTTCTGGCTCGAGAGCGTAAAAAAAGGCCGGGACAATAACCTTATCCCAACCCAAATGCTTAGTAAAAGTACAACGTAACTATAGGCACTGCTCTTACGGGAATATTCCCAGCGCCTCGTAACTCACTCCAATTTTCTCAATAGCCGTCAGGAAGGCTGCAGTTCTCATATCTGTAATCCCTTTCTGCTTCATACTCTCCCTTATTTCGTGGTACGCATTTATCATCGTATCCTCCAGTCCCGAACGAACCAGGCTTACTTCATCTGCTCCCTGCGTTAAAAGTGCCCTTTCCTGCGCTGACATACTTTTACCTGATGAAGTCTCGATGGCATTCACCAATCTTCTGTAGCTTGCTTCATCGGCGCGCTTACCCATGCGGCCAAACCGGACATTAGAGAGGTTCTTGAGCCACTCGAAGTAGGATACAGTTACCCCTCCGGCGTTTAAGTACAGGTCCGGGATAAGCACGATCCCATTTGCCAGCAGTATTTCTTCGGCCTCTTTGGTAACTGGCCCATTGGCACCTTCAGCTATAATTTTTGCCTTAATACGGGGAGCGTTTTCTTTGTGTATCTGGTTTTCGAGGGCTGCAGGTATCAGAATGTCGCATTCCATCTCCATTAATTCTGCTGAATCCTCAATGTTACGGCAATTTTTAAAGTTAAGGATAGAGCCAGTTTCGTTGCGGTGTTTGAAAGCCTCTGCTACATCAATTCCATCGTTATTAAAGATACCGCCTTCCCGTTCTGCAATACCTGTTATAATAGCGCCGTCCTGCTGGCAAAAATAGGCTGCGTTATAACCGACATTACCAAGTCCTTGTACAATGATGCGCTTTCCTTCCATCGTGTTTCCGCTCAGGTTCTTGCCTTTTAGCAGTTCACTATCTGCAAGCATTTCCCGTATGCCAAAGTACACGCCAAGGCCAGTAGCTTCGGCACGGCCGCGTATACCGCCCTGTCCAACCGGTTTGCCCGTAACACACCCAAGTGCATTTGTTTCGCCATACTTCAGTGCCTGGTAGGTATCTGCTATCCATGCCATTTCGCGGCTGCCCGTCCCATAATCAGGAGCAGGTACGTCCATTCCCGGACCTATCAGGTTCTTTTTGATTAATTCGGCGGCATAGCGCCGGGTTACTCTTTCAAGCGTTTTTACAGAACTGGTACGAGGGTTGATTTTAACCCCGCCTTTTGCTCCCCCAAACGGAACATCTACTACTGCGCATTTAAAGGTCATGAGGGTAGCCAGTGCCTTTACTTCATCTTCATCAACCTGCATGCTAAACCGTATACCACCTTTAGAAGGCAGCTTGTGGTGGCTATGCTGCACGCGTATCCCTTCAAATACCTCAATATTCCCGTCAACTTCTACCGGAAAAGATACTTTATATACACTGTTGCATACTTTTATCTGGCTAAGGATACCCGAAGAGAGCCTGGAGTATCGGGCGGCATTATCAAAATACTGGTGTACACTTTGCAGGAACTTTGCTCCCTCGTTGTGATTATCAGCCATAGTTGTCACGGTTAGCTTAAACTCTATATATAATTGGTTTTAGAACGGTAGAACAAATCTTTTGTTCTGCTTAAGCTGGATGGGACTAAATATTGACAAAGTTTAATACTAAAATGCTACCTTAATGCGTTAACAATTATATAGTTAAAACAAGGAATACCTTAATCTATTATAAATTAGAGTTAATTAATTCTTGTTTTATAACTATTCTAAATGCATATTTGTGCAACATGCACATTACAGCATCTAATCGTTCCAGAATCAGTCAGACAAAAGTTTTAGCCAAGGTATGAACTATCCGAGTATGTTGGAGGAACGGCACTCCATCGCTACGCCTCACGATAATTTGCAACTGCCACGCAACCTGACAGTTTACTTCGATTATGAAAATCAGGTGCTGTATATAAAATGGGAGGGAAGTGTGAATACTCGGGAGTTTAGGGATGGTTATGTACATGTACTTCGGTTAGTACAGCTATATAAGCCAACTAAATGGGTACTGGACCTACAGAAACGGGATGGAATACAGAAGAAAGACCAGATCTGGGTCTTTAGACATATCTTCCCGAAAGTGTTGCGTCTGGTGCGGGAGGATGTATTTGTAGCAGTAATTTTACCGGTGAACCTTTACGAGAGCATACTGCACGACCTGGATGGCGATGATATGATATTTGAGGACAAAGTAATGCTGCTGCAACATTTTCTTTACCACGAAGAAGGCCTGCGCTGGCTGAACGAAATGCAGCAGGGCAGTGGTGTTGCCTGAGCAAACTATAGACAAACTATAATTATAAACCAGAAGGCCCGGCTAATCAATAGCCGGGCCTTCTGGTTTATAGTTCTGGAACCTATCTAGTTAGTGAACCGAGATAAGTTCTACATCAAAAATCAGTGTGCTGTTCGGCCCAATCACATCGCCTGCTCCCTGAGAGCCATAAGCCAGGTTCGAAGGAATATAAAGTCTCCACTTGGCACCTTCTTTCATTAACTGCAGGGCTTCTGTCCAACCGGCAATAACACCGTTAACCGGGAAAGTGGCAGGCTGACCACGTTCATATGATGAGTCGAAGGTTGTGCCATCTATCAGTGTGCCGTGGTAGTGCGTTGTTACTTTATCCGAAGCAGAAGGCGATTTACCAGAACCTTCATTCAGTACTTCGTACTGCAGGCCACTTGGCAGCGTTTTAACTCCTTCTTTATTTTTATTCTCAGCTAAAAAGGCTTCACCGGCTCTCTGGTTTTCAGATGCGGCTGCACCTTGCTTGGCACCCATTTCCTGCTGCAGCTGCATCATGGCTTCCTGTACTTCGTTCTGCGACAAAGCAGAAGGTTTGCCTTCAAGGGCTTCTTTCATACCTTTCACAAAAGCATCCGCGTTAACGTCAATACCTTGTTTTTTCAGATTGCCTGCCATGTCGCGGCCAATAATGTAGCTGATTTTCTCTTGTAATGTCATGTATAACGAGTGTTTGATTAAAGTGTAAAAGTATAGTTTATGTAAGTCTTAACCTAATGGGCTATTAAACGACAAAAGCGAACCCGGGGTCCGCTTTCACCTAAATTTTTATGATACTATGGTTACAGGTACATATGTACATCTTCTTCCGAAAGGTCAATATGCAGGTCGTGTGGAGTAAGCCAGCCTTTCATTAAATAGCCAAATGTTGTGCCTAGTAATAGTAACGAGGATATAGTTGAGAATCGCTTCATGACGGTGATTTATAAAGGGTTAAGATTACTCCTGTAAACGGGATAGAATTGTTAAGGTTGCTTATAGTTTGTGTTGGTTTAGTACAATTTTATGCTGAGCTATTATTTTGAGTTGTCTAGCAATGTGGGAAGGGTTTTGGCAACCTGATGCCAAGGTTAAACTATAGTAATTGGGCTGCTATTGTTGTTTGGGGCGCTATTATAGTTTTGTCTCTCAGTTTTTGATAAGATTCAGTTATCTGCTTGACATCCTGATTGTAAAAGCAGATATTTAGAAAATCTAATACAAAGAGCGTACATTTTCCGATAATGAATAAAAGGAGCCAGATAGATGCTTACGACGAAGAAGAGCTGGTTGCTGTTATACAAAGTGCAGATAAAGGTGCCTTTACACAACTATACGCTCAGTTTTACAAGAACCTGACCCTGACTGCCATTAAGTATGTGAAAGATATAAACATTGCAGAAGAGGTGGTACAGGATGTTTTCTTACGCCTCTGGGAAAGCCCCGACAAGTTAAGGAATGCCTCATCGCCTAAAGCGTATCTGTACCGTTCTGTCATCAATACTTCCATAAACCACCTGAACCGTGAGAAAAATATAAGGCAGCATCACCAGGTAATTACCGATGAACTTTCGGATAGTTATATCGATAACATTCATGAGGAACAGGAGCTCAAAATCTGGATCTATCAGGAGATCGATCGTTTGCCGGAACAATGCAAAAAGGTGTTTAAGATGAACCGTTTCGACGGGCTGAAATACAGGGAGATTGCGGAGCAACTACAGATCTCAGAAAGAACAGTTGAGAATCATATTATTCATGCCCTTAAAATTCTCCGAAAGCGCATGCTGATAGACCAGGATAAGCAGGTTGAAAGCAATAACATTCGTTTCAGGCTGCTGCCATTCCTGCTGCTGTGCAGTGCGGCTGAATATTATTTTGTATGCAACCCCAGATAACCCATAAACTATAGTTTTACTGGCTTATAGTTTTAATCCGTAGGCGCCTGCTCTTACTTTACTTATAGTTTGATTTTCGATACGGATTAAGTGGGTTAAACTTATATAAGGTTGTTAAGCTGTTATATTCTTATATTTTTGGTTTCTAAAGCCGGCTTATTACGAAGTTTACCAAAAAAAGTTCTCGACGGACTAGGGGGGAATGGGTTGTAATTTGTCTTAGTGGCGAGCTATAGATTAATAGCTACCAATTAAGGCCATGAAAGAGAGTTTTACAGAAGAGGAATACCTGAGAATTATTATCCGGCACCAGGATGATCCGGAAAACGATGTCCTTCAGGCAGAGGTGACACATCTGCGCGCAACGTCTCCCGATTTTGAGTTACTTTACCTACAGGTAAACGGCATCTGGCAGGTTTCAGGTTCTGCTGCTACACTACAACACATTGACTCAGAGCAGGCAGTTAAACGTTTTTCAAATAGACTTTCCTTTACTTCCCACGAGCATCCAAAGAGTGTAAACTCAGGCTGGAAGTGGTTGATGCGCGTAGCTGCCATTTTATTATTGGGTGTGGCAGGGTATGTCATTTATTATGCTGCCACGAATGTTACTTACATTACTACTGCTACACAAACAGCAACTATAGAAACAGTAGAATTACCCGATGGGTCCAAGGTCACACTGAACAGCAACAGCACTCTGCGCTACCCTGATAAACTCACCGGCGACACAAGGGAAGTATACCTACTGCATGGCACTGCTTTTTTTGATGTAGCCAGAAATACCGAAAAGCCATTTATAGTAAACATTGGCAATTCTACTGTAACTGTATTAGGGACTTCATTTAACATCGAAGTAAGCGGCGACATTATTGAACTGAATGTAGAGACTGGTCGCGTGGAATTTGAAGCCAGGGAAGGTGGAGAAAAAATGATACTCAATGCCGGGTCAGGCCTACTCTATAACACAGCACAACAAGCTACCAGAACCTTTGCTTCTGCAAACAGAAACAGTTCTTCCTGGCTATCAGGTACGTTGCGGTTCAAGGATGCCCCTCTGTCAGATGTTTTTGAAAGTATTGAGAACCACTTTGGAGTAACTATAGAGGTGATGCTGGACGACTCACTATCATCCTATAATAAACTCAATGCTTCTTTTGATGATAGCACATTGCAGGAGGTGCTGGATGTACTTACTGAATTATATCCGATACAGGTAACTCAGCAGGATAGTACACTCATTGTGCGTGATAAGTAAGCTTACAATCTTTTACCTATAATACTTTTATTACCAACCAACTAACCTTTTATGAGTAAAAAGTTCTACAAAAAACGGAAGCGGCTTATGGCTTCCTGCCTGTTGCTGCTTTTATTAAGCGGCCCAGGGTCTCCTGCCTTTGCAGAGCGGAATATGCAGCTTAAGACGGACGGACAGCTACAAAAGCTGAGTACTTTTCTCCAGAGTGCTGAGAAACAGTATAACGTTACCTTTGTTTACGATGCCGCCGAGATTAATCTTGATCTGATGGTGCCGGTAACGGACAGAGCGCAACCTATGGAAAAAGCCCTCAGCCACCTGACAGATCATAACATAGCTTATTCTATAGTTAAGAATAAAGTAGTTCTTAAAAAAGCGCCCCAGCCGGTAAGAGCAGTACAACAGGATACCAAAACTGTAACTGGTGTAGTGGCGCTGAAAGGCAACCCGGGACAGCAGGATCAGGCCATGCCAGGTGTAGTGGTAATGGAAAAAGGTACCTCTAACGGTACAGCTACTGATGTAAACGGTAAATTCAGCCTGAAAGTGAAGCAGGACGCCGTACTGGTAGTTTCTATGCTTGGTTATAAAGCCAAAGAGGTCAGTGTGGCAGGCGGAACTGTTTTTAACATTGTGCTGGAAGAAAATGCTAACGAACTGAGCGAAATTGTTGTTACTGGCTACCAGGATATCGACAAAAGACTCTTTACCGGTTCGTCTGCAACGCTGCAGGCAAGCGAAGTAAAAACCGAAGGTATTGTGGATGTAAGCCGTATGCTGGAAGGCCGCGTGGCTGGTGTATCGGTGCAGAACGTTTCCGGTACGTTTGGTGCAGCCCCTAAAGTGCGCGTACGTGGTGCCACTTCCATCTCCGGCGAAAACAAGCCCCTGTGGGTAATAGATGGAGTGATCCTGGAAGACATCGTTAATATCTCAAACGATCAGCTTTCAAGCGGGGACGCGACCACACTTATTGGCTCATCGGTTGCCGGTATCAACGCCGAAGATATCGAGAGCTTTAACATTCTGAAAGATGCGTCTGCTACTGCGCTTTATGGTGCAAGAGCCATGAACGGGGTAGTAGTAATCACAACCAAGAAAGGTCGTATTGGCAAGCCGGTGGTAACTTACTCTGGTAATTACTCTACCACCTTAAAGCCGTCTTACGATACTTACAACATCATGAACTCTGCCGACCAGATGTCGGTGTATTCAGAGCTCTTCCGTAAAGGCTTGCTGAACGGGAGCATCATGAACTCCATGCATGGTGGGGTGTTCGCTAAAATGTACCACGGGATCAACACCTATGATGAGACAAGTGGTAAGTTTGGTATTGAGAATACACCTGAAGGCAGAGCCGCATTCCTGAACAGATACGCACGCGTAAATACAGACTGGTTTGATCTGCTCTTCCGCAACTCGTTTGTACAGGAGCACTCGATCAGTGTATCTTCTGGTACTGATAAATCGCAGCATTATGTTTCAGGTAGTTTCTACAACGATAACGGCTGGACCGTTGCCGATAATGTGAAGCGCTATACCATGAACATGCGCGGCAACTATAACCTGTCAGATAGAGTAACCGCAGGTATCATCACAACAGGTTCTATCCGCGATCAGCGTGCGCCGGGTACACTTGGCAGAACAAGCAACGTGGTAGAGGGTAACTATACCCGCGATTTTGATATCAACCCGTTCAGCTACGCGCTTAACACAAGCCGTACACTGGCTGCCTACGACGAGTTTGGTAACCCTGAATACTTTACCAGAAACTATGCGCCCTTCAACATCCTGAACGAGCTGGAGAACAACTATATCGACCTGAACATGCTTGACCTGAAATTACAGGGAGAGCTGGGCATTAAACTGTTCAAAAACAAAAACCTGGAGTACAAGGCGCTGGGCTCTATCCGCTATGTGAAAACATCGCGTGAGCATATTATCACCGAGTATTCCAACATGGCCGAAGCGTACCGCTCGGCAGCTAACTCAACTATACGTAGTGCCAATATCTTCCTGTATAACAATCCGGACAGACCTTGGGAAGAAAAGCAGATCGTATTGCCAGAAGGAGGTTTCTATAACAGAAACGAGGATTTCCTAGTGAACTACTATGTCAGAAACACCTTAAACTGGAACAACACCTTCGATAACAGGCACATTGTAAATGTGCTGGCAGGGCAGGAAATAAAGTACGCCGACAGGCAGAATTCATACTTTAACGGTTACGGTTACCAGTACGATAAAGGTGGTATTCCTTTCACAGACTATAGAATCATCAAGCAGATGTTGGAAGGAAACTATAATTACTACGGTATGAATAAATTCTTTGACCGTTATGCCTCCTTCTTTACAAACGCCAGTTATTCTTACGATGGCAAGTATATTATTAACGGTACTGTTCGCTACGATGGCTCTAACCGAATGGGAGCTTCCAAAACGGCGCGTTGGTTACCAACCTGGACTATAAGCGGCGCCTGGAACGTAGACTCTGAGCCATTTATGCAGGGCATCTCGAACCTGGATTTTCTGAAACTGCGTGCTACTTATGGTTTAACTGCCAGCATGGGTAATGCTACAAACTCATCAGTAGTACTCCTGAACAGCTCTTCTCTGCGCCCAACTTTATCTGAAGTTGAACCGCGCATTGTGATCTCAAGCCTCGAGAACTCTGAGCTTACCTGGGAGAAGCAGTATGAGAAAAACATTGGTTTCGACCTCGGCTTACTGGGTAATGCAGTTAACTTCTCATTCGATGCATACCAACGTAACGGTTTCGACCTGATAGGTACCATCAGAACTTCTGGTATTGGTGGCCAGACCTCAAAGCAGGCCAACTATGCCGATATGGAATCTCATGGTTTGGAAGTAACACTGGGTAACCGTATTTACCAGGATCAGAACCTAACCTGGAGAACAAACCTGACCTTTGGTTACAACAAGAACAAGATCACAAACCTGAAAAACTTGCCAAGGATCTATGACCTGGTAATTCCGGAAGGTGGTGCATTTGAAGGTGGCGCTGTAAGAGGCTTATATTCTATCATTTTCACTGGCCTGAACCCGAATACCGGTACGCCTACCTTTATTAATGAGAATGGTGAAGTAAGCGGAAACGTTTATGTGCAAAGCACTGGTGGCACTGCGCACCTGAAATATGAAGGTTCTGTAGACCCAATTATGACCGGTGGTTTCTCTAATACTGTTACCTATAAGAATTTCACTTTCAATGCCTTCATGTCTTACCAGGGTGGTAACAAAATCAGGCTGAACCCTACCTTTAAAGCTGGCTATTCTGATGTGGATGCCATGCCGAAAGATTTCCTTGACAGATGGACACTGCCAGGTGACGAAGGCCAGGTAGATATTCCGGCAATTGCCGACTACTGGAACCGGTTCTCGATGAGCGGAACATATCCTTACAGCAACTATAACTATACCACTGCAAGGGTAGCGGATGGTTCTTTTGTGAGACTGAAGAGTGTATCGATGATGTACAGCATGCCGGAAAGAGTAACCAAAGCTATGGGCTTTAACAGTCTTTCTTTCAGCCTGGTGGGTACCAACCTGTGGCTCATCCATTCTGACAAGAAGCTGAAAGGACAGGATCCGGAACTCTACAGCTCAGGTGGTGTGGCCTTGCCAACACCTAAGCAGGTAACACTTTCTGTTAAAGTAGGGATTTAATAAAATATGAACTTCAATATGAAAAAATTAATAGCCTATATATGTCTCCCTGCTGCCATGCTTTTCAGCGGCTGTGAAGACTTTCTGGATGAAATGCCGGATCAGCGAACACAGCTGAACACGCCGGCTAAAGTATCGGAGCTGTTGGTTACAGCTTACCCGAGAGCAAATTACATTACGTTTGCAGAAGCCATGTCCGATAACGTGATCGACAACTATGGCAACTCCAATATTTACCCGATCAACACGAATCCGTTCTTCTGGCAAGATGTGGAAGAGCTTAACCAGGACTCTCCGAACTATTACTGGAACAACTGTTATGCTGCCATTGCTGCCGCTAACCAGGCACTTGAAGCCTGCCGTATGGCTGCAAATCCGAAGGAGTACGCAGCGCAGAAAGGGGAGGCGCTTGTAGCAAGAGCTTACGCTCACTTTATGCTGGTAACACTATATGCAAAGGCTTACGATCCGGCAACAGCTGCATCAGACCCAGGCATACCTTATGTAACAGAGCCTGAAACTGTAGTGCTGAAGCAGTATAACCGCAATACAGTTGCTTATGTGTATGAGCAGATCGAAAAAGACCTGATTGAGGGCTTGCCACTAATTAACGATAATGTGTATTCAGTACCGGCCTATCACTTTACGCGTAAGGCGGCGCATGCATTTGCTACCCGCTTTTACCTGTTTAAGCAGCAGCCTGAAAAAGTGATTGAGCATGCCAACCTGGCGTTCCCGAGCAACAACTTTGCAGGTTCTATGCGCCAGATCAACACTACACCTTATCAGACGATGACTTCATCTGAGTTGGCTCCGGCATATACCAGTCCGAACGAAAGCGCGAACCTGCTATTAGGTGAAACTACTTCGTGGTGGGGCCGCCGTTACCGCCAGTATCGCTATAACATGAACCAGGCAACCCTGAACCGTATTAAAGCGCCGCTGGGTATTAACCTTGCCTATAAGACCTACACTTCGGGCAATTCTTACTACATGATCAAGCATATTGAGCATTTTGTAAGAACAAGTATTAATGCCACTTCTGGTGTAGGCTATAACATGGTGCCATTGCTGACAACAGAAGAAGTACTGTTTAACCGTGCAGAGGCTTATACAATGCTGGGCCGTTATGATGAAGCCCTGGCAGATATGAATACCTTCCTGAAAGTGCGCGTGATGAACTATAACCAGAACACACATGGCCTTACGGAACAGCGCATCAAAACCTATTATAGTATTGATGATACAAAACAGGCATATATTAATGCTGTGCTGGATCTGAAGCGTGCTGAATTTGTGCAGGAAGGTATGAGATGGTTTGACATTCTGCGCCACAAGATTCCTGTTGTGCACATGACGAGCCAGTCGCTGGGTGGCGAAGTACATACCTTATCTGCGGACGATCCGCGCCGTGTGCTGCAAATACCACAGGATGCACTACGCGCTGGTATTGAGCCTAATCCAAGATAATTGTTTACCATTAGAAGGATAACAACAATGAAATTAAGACATATAAAAGTAGCTGCACTCTTACTGGCAGTAACATTTGTAACCGCCTGCTCTAAGGATGATGAGGATCTGAACAAGCCGATCCTGGGTTTGGGTGGTGACTCCTGGACGCATAGCGAACTGGATAAATGGCTTTATCAGAACTTTACGGTACCCTATAACATCGAAGTTAAATACCGATGGGATGGCTCTGAACTAGCACTGGACAGAACATTGGTTCCGGCTAAAGAGGAGAAGATCCAGCCGCTGATGGAAACCATGAAGCATGCCTGGATTGATGTGTACGAGGCGGAAGCCGGAGAGACGTTTGTAAAGCGTTTCGTGCCAAAGCAGTATGTGCTAGTAGGTAGCCCGCAGTACAATGCCAGTGGTACCATTACGCTTGGTGAAGCCGAAGGTGGCCGCAAGGTGACGCTATACCGTGTGAATCAGTTCGAGAAGAACAAACGCGAAATTGTTCAACCAATTTTAAAGACGATTCAGCACGAGTTTGCACACATCCTGCACCAGACTGTAATGTATCCGCCGGAGTATGAGCAGATAACCCCAATGGGTTACACTTCATCCTGGAACAACATTTCTGTGACAAACGCGCGCGAGAGTGGTTATATTTCCTCGTATGCGCAGGCAAGCCCTAACGAAGACTTTGTGGAGATGATTGCCATTATGTTAACTCAGGGTAAGACAGATTACGAAGCAATTATTGCTGGCATTTCAAACCCGGAAGCTGTTGCCGCGCTCAGAAAGAAAGAAGAGATCGTGGTTACTTACTTCAAACAGGTATGGAACATAGACTTCTATAAACTGCAGGCAAGAGCTGAACTGGCGCTGGAAGATATAGCTCCAAAGCCGGTTATTCCGCTTCATACGCAGTTTGGTTTTGGGAATATTTATAGCACCATGATGATAAACCCTGCTGGACAGTCTGACGACTTCCTTGAGAAGTATAATACTGCCGATGCCAATCTTAAAACTGCCGGAGGCCGGTATATTGAGTATATCAGGCTGATCGCTGAAGATAACAACCGCGTTACCTATCAGATCCGCTATATTAATCCTAGCAGTGGTTCTCCTTTTGTGGCGAATTTCATCTACAACATGTCAGTAGATAACAAAGGAGTGGCCAGCTTTACGATTGCTGAAGCACCTGCAGGGAATGCAAATACCTATAAAACTCATTTAGCTCCTCTTACAAACTATATAGAGCTGAATACCTTCAAGATTGAATGGAAAGATGGAAAGCCTGTGCTGGGTGCCACTGAGCAGTATGGTAAATTTACTGCTACAGGTAATCCTTCATCTTTCTTCTTTGGTCAGCTGGGCAATTAATTATCTGAGTTAAAAATTTTGATTATAAAGATCATGAAAAGAATTTACCTGTTTATGGTTCTGGTCGCTGGTTGTTTTCTGACTGGCTGCGAGAAAGACGATGCCCCGGTGCTGGATAATCCGGATGCACGTCTGAACCAGGTTTTGAGCGAATATAAATCCACATTGGTATCAGCTAAAAGTGGCTGGAAAGGTATTATTTACCCTGCAGGTGGCGGTGCATATGCATTTTACCTGCAGTTCGGTGAAGATGACCGTGTAACGATGCTGTCGGATTTTGATATGGGTACTGCGGATAAGGCAGCGACCAGTACGTATAGGTTAAAAGCCCTGCAGCGTCCAACGCTGATTTTCGATACCTACTCCTACATTCATTACCTTTCTGACCCTGATGAAAGTGTAAACGGCGGTACAAGAGGTGCGGGACTGAAGTCAGATTTCGAGTTTGCTATAAAGGAGGTTTCAGGTAACACTATAAAACTGGAAGGTACCTTTAACAAGAGCGAAATGGTACTTGTGAAAGCAACTGAAGCAGAAGCTGCTGCCTATCAGTCTGGTGAGCTGAAGAATATTATTAAGAACTCGGCCGAAGAAGTGAAGGGTAAGTTTTTATACCTGCTTCTGGATAATCAGAAGGTTCCGGTTATAGTTAGTGTGGCTAATAAAACACTAACGTTGCTGCACGTTGATGCAAATAACAAAATCGCTCAGATTAATGCCCCCTTCACTTTTGAGTCGGATGGGTTGTTGCTTCGTAAGCCTTTATCCTATGGGAATAACACGTTTGATAAGGTGTTCTGGGATGCTCAGAATAAGCAGTTTTATATCAACTTAAATGCAGCGCCACTTTATTTCAGTGTATCTCCGAGCCCGATCGAAATGGCGGTTAACCCTCCGTTGCATAGTGTATTAGGGAAGTCTTACACGTCGATGCAGATAAATGTAGCGAACCTGCCGGATCTGTCAGCAAATTTCAGGAATATCTATAATACCGCGAATGCAAGCTTAGGCACTTTTGGCGGAAGATACATTGAGTATATGACCATTCTGTTTAATGCTAACAACATGGTTACTTTCCAGATCAGGTACCGTAATCCGAGCCAGCCAACTTCATTCTATAACGCTAACTTCGAGTACAAAATGACATTGAGCCCGGAAGGCGTGGCTACTTTTGCCCTTGCCGCGGCGCCTGCTGGTAACGCGAACTCGATTAAGAACTATGTAGTAGCTTTAACAGATTACTTTGCTAATACACCGTTTAAGATCAGCTACATATCTGCCAGTGCGCCAACAGGTTCAACAGTAGGAGGCTTCATGAGTCAGACAAACCCTGAATCTTACTTCTATGGAGTGCTGATTCAATAGATGATAGTTTTAGATAAGTATTAAAAGACCGGCATCTGCATCAGGTGCCGGTCTTTTTTATGTATAAACTATAGTTTTATAGATTGGCGGTAACTTATTTCAGGCAACAAACTATAGCAAGGCTATAAAAAAATAAAGCCGACCCATAGGGCCGGCTTTGCTATGTATATCAGTTAAGGATTACATATTTCTGCGGTACTGTCCGCCAACCTCAAATAAGGCATTTGTGATCTGGCCGAGCGAGCAGAACTTCACAGTTTCCATCATCTCTTCGAAGATATTACCGTTGTTGATAGCTACTTGCTGGATACGCTTCAGCATTTCAGCAGACTTATCCGCATTGCGCTGGTGTAGTGATTGTAACATCGAGATCTGGTATTGCTTTTCTTCTTCAGTCGCACGGATAACTTCCTGTGGAATAACAGTAGGAGAGCCCTGCGATGAAAGGAATGTATTTACACCAATGATCGGGTACTCGCCTGTATGTTTCAACGTCTCGTAGTATAGGCTTTCCTCCTGAATCTTACCACGCTGGTACATTGTCTCCATCGCACCCAGCACACCGCCACGCTCTGTTATTCTATCAAATTCTAACAACACTGCTTCTTCCACCAGGTCAGTCAGTTCTTCGATGATGAACGAGCCTTGCAGCGGGTTCTCATTCTTAGCAAGACCTAACTCACGGTTGATGATCAGCTGGATTGCCATGGCCCGACGAACAGATGCTTCAGTTGGCGTTGTGATAGCCTCGTCATAAGCATTTGTGTGCAACGAGTTACAGTTGTCGTAGATCGCGTAGAGCGCCTGCAGCGTCGTACGGATGTCGTTGAAGTCGATCTCCTGTGCGTGCAGCGAACGGCCAGACGTTTGGATATGGTACTTCAGCATCTGCGAACGGGCATCCGCGTTATATTTGTGCTTCATGGCTTTCGCCCAAATACGGCGCGCCACACGGCCAATTACGGCATACTCCGGATCAATACCGTTAGAGAAGAAGAAGCTCAGGTTAGGCGCGAATTTGTTGATGTCCATACCGCGGCTCACATAATACTCCACAAACGTAAAGCCATTTGCCAGCGTGAATGCTAATTGTGAAATCGGGTTAGCACCAGCTTCTGCTATATGGTAACCAGAAATGGACACAGAGTAGAAGTTACGCACATTCTTGTTGATGAAGTACGCCTGCACGTCACCCATTAAACGTAGCGAGAACTCAGTAGAGAAGATACAGGTGTTCTGTGCCTGGTCCTCTTTTAATATGTCGGCCTGCACTGTACCACGAACTGCAGCCAGCGTACGGGTCTTGATCGGTTCATATACTTCAGCCGGTAAAACCTGGTCACCAGTAACGCCTAATAGCATCAAACCTAAGCCATCATTACCTTTTGGCAATTCGCCCTGGTAGCGCGGACGCTCAACACCTTTTTCTTTATAAATAGCCTCGATCTTCTGGTTTACTTCCTCTTCCAGCCCGTTTTCTTTGATGTACAGTTCGCACTGTTGGTCGATAGCGGCGTTCATAAAGAAGCCAGTCAGGATAGCGGCTGGGCCGTTGATGGTCATGGAAACCGAGGTCATCGGATCAGCCAGGTTGAAGCCGGAATATAGTTTTTTCGCATCATCGAGGCAGCAAATGCTTACACCGGAGTTACCGATCTTACCATAGATATCCGGTCTGAAATCCGGGTCTTCGCCGTAAAGGGTTACTGAGTCAAAGGCTGTAGAAAGACGCTTGGCTGGCATGCCTAAGCTTACGTAATGGAAGCGACGGTTTGTACGCTCTGGTCCGCCTTCACCTGCAAACATACGGGTAGGGTCTTCGCCTTCGCGCTTGAACGGGAACACGCCTGCTGTGTAAGGGAATTCGCCTGGCACGTTCTCCTGCAGGTTCCACTTCAGTAAATCGCCCCATGCTTCATAGCGAGGAGTAGCAACCTTCGGAATCTGTAAATGAGAAAGTGACTCGGTATGCGTTTTTATCTTTAGTTCTTTGTCGCGAACCTTGAACACGTAGAACTCATTTTTGTAAGCCTGTACTTTGTCTTTCCAGTTCTCCAGGATCTTTTTGTTCTGGCCATCTAAACTTAAAGCAACTTCAGCATAAGCTTCTTCCAGTTGTTTAACCAACCTGTCTTTATCGGCAATTTCTATAGTTTGAATTGCTTCAATGGACTTCTTAATGCCATATAGTTTCTGCGCTACTTCCGCCTGGTCTTTGCTCCACTTGTCATAGTTACGGATAGTCTCCGAAATTTCAGAAAGATAACGCGTGCGGGCAGGAGGGATGATGTATACTTTCTCCGACATCTCCTGCGAAGTATGCAGGTTAGAGTTGAACTCTACTCCAGTCTTCTCCTGTATCTTAGCCATCACCGCGCGGTACAGGCGGTTCATGCCCGGATCATTGAACTGCGAAGCTATAGTTCCGAAAACCGGAATAGCATCATCATTCACATCCCATAGTTGGTGGTTGCGCTTGTATTGCTTCTTCACATCACGCAGGGCATCCAATGCGCCTCGCTTATCGAATTTGTTCAGGGCAATAACATCCGCAAAGTCGAGCATGTCGATCTTCTCGAGCTGCGTGGCGGCACCGTACTCCGGCGTCATCACATACAGGCTCATGTCAGAGTGCTCGATGATTTCCGTATCCGACTGACCAATACCGGATGTCTCCAGTATGATCAGGTCGAAGTCTGCAGCTTTTACGATGTCTACCGCATCCTGCACATATTTGCTCAGGGCCAGGTTGCTCTGGCGTGTTGCCAGCGAGCGCATGTAAACTCTGTCGTTAGAGATCGAGTTCATGCGGATTCTGTCACCCAGCAGGGCACCACCGGTTTTACGCTTCGATGGGTCTACGGAAATGATAGCAATTTTCTTGTCCGGGAAATCCATCAGGAAGCGGCGCACCAGTTCATCTACCAAAGACGATTTACCTGCACCACCTGTACCGGTTATACCCAGCACCGGAGTCTTTACTTCTTTGGCCTGCTCTTTTACTTCGTTCAGTATTGTTCTCGCTTCTTCCGGGAAGTTCTCGGCAGCAGAAATCAGGCGGGCAATGGCTTTCGGATCTTTATCTTTCAGGTGCTTTACTTCGCCGTTCAGGTTCTGGCCTGTCGGGAAGTCGCACTTCTGCAGCATGTCGTTGATCATACCCTGCAAGCCCAGTGCACGTCCGTCGTCCGGGGAGTAAATGCGGGCTATGCCGTATGTGTGCAGTTCCTCAATTTCAGTCGGAAGGATAACGCCACCACCACCACCGAAGATACGGATATGGCCGCAGCCGCGCTCGTTCAGCAGATCGTACATGTACTTAAAGTACTCGATGTGGCCGCCCTGGTAAGAGGTAATGGCAATTGCCTGCGCATCTTCCTGAATGGCACAATCCACAATCTCCTGCACCGAACGGTTATGGCCTAAGTGTATCACCTCTGCGCCCGATGCCTGGATAATACGACGCATGATGTTAATAGCAGCGTCGTGGCCGTCGAACAGAGAAGCCGCTGTCACGATACGTACGTGGTTGACAGGCTTATATGGTTCTACTGTAGTAATTGACATACTTTAGTAACAAGATTTATCAAATTTTAATGCGAAGATAGGATTAAGATTTATAAGATTAAAGGGCAGGCCGTATTTGAGCACAGGGATATTGGCTACTGTCTGCCTTCAGAACTTTGGAGTTGATAGGAGGGTGGCTTAAAACTATAGGTATTTTTGTTCTATAGTTTGCTGACGGATCTTTTGAGTAAGTCCGCTTAAACTATAGTTTGGGCCTGCAACTATAGTTTAAGCCGATTGATAATGCAGGTTGCAGAAGTTTTGACATCAAAATAAAATCTGATAATGAATCTATAGTTTATTATCAACCCAGGCCGGCCTCTTTGCCCACCGATACCAGGTCGGCTACGTTGGCGGTGCCCAGTTTTTTTTGAATGTTGCGGCGGTGCGTACTAACTGTGTTCGGGCTGATATAAAGTCGTGATGCGATCGCTTTTGTACTATGCCCCTTGCAAACCAGGTCAAGTACTTCAAGTTCTCTCTTCTGCAGGCTTCTGATCAGGAGTCTGTTCTTTTGCTTTAGGTTTTCGCGAAGGGCTTCTACCAGTTGCTCTTCTGTGTTCATGCGCGGACTCATGTCCACATCCACACAAAGCAGCTCTTTTACGTTCTCTTCATCATCCTGATTAAATACTTTTGCCCAGCCTATAAACCATTTATAGTTGGTTTCATGCTTATGCTTCGCCCTGAAAATGCCGCCATACTCAGCGCCATCAAAGCTTTTATAGTGTTGTATGCTATCAGTGGGGATGGAGTGGTCGTCCGGGTGCACAATCTTATACATGTATTCCAGTGCGCCCATCTGTAGTATCTCGTCTAAACTATAGCCCAGCGTCTCTTCGTTGGTTTTGTTACACCAGATAACGCCTTTTTCAAGATCAGAGATGTAAATGTTGGCTGGTACTTCGTGCACCACGCGTTCCAGAAAGGCGCACTTCTGCTGTAGTTCAAGCAGTTGATTCTCCAGCTCGGCAATTCTGTCGGCAGAGGCAGTTTGTTTTTCAGACATGGGTGAATTGAAGTGGTGTCGGGGTAATGCTTAAATATACAGATTTAATTGTATTTGCTAATGTAAGACTGAACTATAGCTGGTGTTAAAAAACAGAAAGTCTGCAAAACTATAACTTCTCCTGAAATCATTTTACCGCAGAAGCAGCAACAAATACACTTTCTTCTTAACTTTGTTAATTCGTATACATACTTATGAAGAACATCCGAAATTTCTGCATCATCGCCCACATCGACCACGGCAAGAGTACCCTGGCCGACCGCCTGCTTGAGTTTACCTCAACGGTGGCTGAGCGCGAAATGCAAAACCAGCTGCTAGACAACATGGACCTGGAGCGCGAGCGCGGCATTACCATTAAGAGCCACGCCATCCAGATGAACTATAACTATAAAGGTGAAGAGTACGTGCTCAACCTGATCGATACGCCAGGCCACGTAGACTTTTCCTATGAGGTATCACGTTCCATTGCCGCCTGCGAAGGCGCCCTTTTGATTGTGGACTCTTCGCAGGGAATTGAGGCGCAGACGATCTCTAACCTGTATTTAGCGATAGGCAACGACCTGGAAATCATTCCGGTACTTAACAAGATCGACCTTCCGCACGCGATGCCGGAAGAAGTTTCTGATCAGATCATCGAGCTTATTGGCTGCGATAAGGAAGACATTATTCATGCATCTGGTAAGGCAGGCATCGGTATAGAAAACATTCTGAATGCTATCTGTGAGCGCATTCCTGCTCCTAAAGGCGACCCGGCTGCACCACTGCAGGCCCTGATCTTCGACTCAGTATTCAACTCATACAGAGGGATTGAAGTTTACTTCCGTATTTTTAACGGTACCCTTAAAAAAGGAGAAAAGGTAAAGTTCATTAACACGGGCAAAACCTACGAAGCTGACGAAATCGGCGTTCTGAAACTGAACCAGGAGCCTCGGACTGAGATGGCTGCCGGTAATGTGGGCTACCTGATCTCCGGTATCAAGAACGCCAAGGAAGTAAAAGTAGGGGATACCATTACGCATGTTGATCGTCCGGCTGAAGGCATTCAGGGTTTTGAAGATGTGAAGCCGATGGTATTTGCCGGTATTTACCCGGTTGAAACGAGCGAATACGAAGAACTGCGTGCTTCTATGGAAAAGCTGCAGCTTAACGATGCTTCGCTGGTTTGGGAGCCTGAGACATCTGCGGCCCTTGGCTTTGGTTTCCGTTGCGGTTTCCTGGGCATGCTGCACATGGAGATTGTGCAGGAGCGCCTGGAGCGGGAATTTGACATGACGGTGATCACAACGGTGCCTTCTGTACAGTTCCATGCTTACACAACCAGAGATGAAATGATAAAGGTAAACGCACCTTCCGAGATGCCGGAACCTAATTATATCGACCACATCGAAGAGCCGTTCATTAAGGCACAGATCATCTCCAAGTCAGAGTATGTTGGCCCGATTATCACGCTTTGTATGGACAAGCGCGGTATTCTGAAGAACCAGACCTACCTGACCAGCGACCGAGTAGAGATGACCTTTGAAATGCCGCTGGCCGAGATCGTGTTCGACTTTTTTGATAAACTGAAAACCATTTCGCGCGGTTATGCTTCCCTGGACTATGAACTGATCGGTTTCCGCCCATCAACTATGGTGAAGCTGGATATTATGCTCAACGGCGAGAAAGTGGATGCGTTGAGCGCCATCGTGCACCGCGACAAAGCTTACGACTGGGGCAAGCGCCTTTGCGAGAAACTTCGCGAGCTGCTGCCACGCCAGATGTTCGAAATCGCGATTCAGGCAGCCATCGGACAGAAAATTATTGCCCGCGAAACTGTGAAAGCGATGCGTAAGAACGTACTGGCCAAATGCTACGGCGGTGACATCTCGCGTAAACGTAAGCTCCTTGAAAAGCAGAAAAAAGGTAAGAAACGCATGCGCCAGGTAGGCAACGTGGAAATTCCGCAAGAGGCCTTCTTAGCCGTGCTTAAACTCGACTAACGATACCAAGCCCCGATGTGCCCCTGTGCGTCGGGGCTTGTGGTTTATTAAACTTTAGTTTTGTATTCGGATATAACTATAAAAGCCAGGTGCCACGAGCCTTCAGAAGCAGAAGCTATTCTGCTGGAACAAGGCGCGCATTTTGTAGGGCTGGATGTACAGACGGATACGTATTATGAAACAGACTATGGTAAACTAAAGCACCGGCAGGGGAATATTGAAAATGTGCTGATCCACTATAACCGGAAGCTGGCAGGAGATGCAAAAGAAACTGAAGTACTTTTATATCTGAAAAACCCCAGCGCTGAAACTATAGCTCAGATCTGTGGCGGCCAGCAAGTGCTGATGCAGGTAAAGAAGTTGCGTAAGATCTTCTTTATTGATAACGTAAAGTTTCATATTGACCTGGTAGAGCCGCTTGGTTACTTTATAGAGATAGAAGCAATAGATCTGGAAGGGTCGATCGGGGCAGATATTCTTAGCCAGCAGTGCAACTACTATAAAAATCTATTGCAGATCGAAGACGACGACCTGGTTACAAGCTCTTATTCAGAATTGTTACAACATTCATAACACGTAATTCATCATTCATAATTCAAATAAACTATGATCCTGCTCGACGGTAAAAGAACATCGGAAGCGATACAACAGGAAATTGCTGCGGAAGTAGATGCTATAAGAGAGAACGGCGGAAAAGTGCCGCACCTGGCAGCTGTGCTGGTTGGAAACGACGGTGGTTCTGTAACCTATGTAACCAACAAAGTGCTGGCCTGCGAGCGCGTAGGTTTTGGCTCATCCCTCATCCGCTATAACGACGATGTAACCGAAGATGAACTACTGGCAAAAATTCAGGAACTGAACGAGAGCGAGGAGGTAGATGGCTTTATAGTGCAGTTGCCTTTGCCGCGCCACATTAATGCCCAGAAAGTACTCGAAGCTATAGATCCGCGAAAAGACGTAGATGGTTTTCACCCAATAAACGTGGGTCGAATGGTGGTTAATCTGCCATCTTACCTGCCTGCCACCCCTTATGGAATTCTGCAGCTACTAGAGCGCTACAACATAGAAACTGCTGGTAAACATTGCGTTGTGATCGGGCGCAGTAACATTGTGGGCACACCAATGAGCATCCTGATGGCGAAAGGTGGATACCCGGGCAACGCGACAGTTACCTTATGCCACCGCAACACGATTGACCTTGGTTACCACACCCGCCAGGCAGATATTATTATTGTAGCCGTTGGCCAGCCAGGTCTGCTTACAGCTGATATGGTAAAAGAAGGAGCTGTTGTAATAGACGTGGGAACTACGCGTGTGCCTGATGCAAGCCGTAAGTCTGGTTACCGTTTGCGCGGAGATGTGGATTTTGGTAATGTAGCTCCAAAATGCAGTTTTATCACGCCGGTTCCAGGTGGCGTAGGCCCTTTAACTATAGCTATGCTTCTGAAAAATACGCTCAAAGCAGCCAAAAGAGAAGTTTACGTTTAACTATAGCATATAAGCTTAAGTGCATCAAGCCCTGTTATGCTTTCATGACAGGGCTTGTTCTTTATTGTCTGAACCGTAGATTAAGAACAGGAGCCTTTAATTTGGTGGTGCTATAGTTTAACTTTCTCCCTAGGTGCGGGTTTTAACTCAACTAGGTTAAAATAATGTCTGAATCAGGATTTATAGGATTAAAGGATTTTCGGGATTGTACTATGCTATAGTTTGGGATATAGTTTTATGGTTGCTGTTAGTCATCCCCCTTCAAAGGGGGACTTCAACTACTGCTACAGTTCGAACTATAATTCTATAGTTACAGACTACGAGCAGGCAGGCGCAGCCTGCCACGGAACTAACCCCACGCAAAGGGCCAGCAACTATAGCTTCTCCAACTATATGAACTTCAACTATCGAAGGATCTCAGTCTTTGGGTTGAGCGCCTTTGACTTGTTGCGGTGGCGCAGCCAATCTGAGGAACGAGGGTAGCAAGAAGGCAGCAGCGCGATGCCCAAAGACGAGGCCCCGCGGCCGTGAGCGCACCAAAGCTAGAGATGAAACATATAGGTGAGTAAAGCTCTTAGGATAAGTGGGAACGATGAAAGGGTAGCTTGGTTCGAATAGCAACTATAGTTTGCCATAAGACAAATAAGATGTCTTTACTTACTCCTTTCATCATGATATTAACTATAACCTTACTCATCATCAACCAACTTACAGCATTTAACCTATAAAACGGAACAGAAGCGCTTGTAAACCATGTTGCAAAAATAGCTAACTTTGTAAGTTCTGTAGTAGCACAACCAACTGACAGAAAGAGAATAGAAAGAAACCTGTGTAGCAACAGGGCGAAGGGATATACATTGGAATCAACTAAGACATACAAAACAGCTTCTATACACCAGGTACCGAAAGATGGGAGCCGGTTACCACTAATGGAAGCATTTTATACGATACAGGGTGAAGGCGGGAATACCGGAACAGCAGCTTATTTTATAAGACTAGGCGGCTGCGATGTAGGCTGCCACTGGTGCGACGTGAAAGAGAGCTGGGACGCAGAGTTACACCCACTGACTCCGATTGAAGAAATTGTTGGACAAGCAGCAGTTTACCCGGGCAAAACGGTGGTAATTACAGGGGGCGAGCCGCTGCTTTACAACCTTAATCCTTTAACCAGCCAGTTGCAGGAACGAGGCATACGCACCATGATCGAAACATCAGGTGCTTACCCGTTGAGCGGCTACTGGGACTGGATCTGCCTGTCGCCTAAAAAGTTTAAAGCACCGGATACATCCGTGTACCCTTATGCAGATGAGTTAAAAGTTATTATCTTTAACAAGAGCGATTTTAAATGGGCAGAAGAGCATGCTGCTAAGGTAGGACCCAAAACCAGCCTTTATTTGCAGCCGGAGTGGAGTAAAGCCAACCAATTAATGCCGCTTATAGTAGAATACGTGAAATCAAATCCGCAGTGGCGTGTGTCGTTACAGACGCACAAGTACATGGACATCCCATAAAATAGCTATGCTTAAACGCTTGCTCGTATTTTTGCTGGTAATTATAGTTTCTGCATCAGCCTACGGGCAGCAAAAGCTTACTACCAATTCAAAAAAAGCTGAAAATCTATACTATAAAGCCGATCAGTATGCCCGCGCTCGCGACTTCGGCAAAGCACTGGAGTTACTGCGCGAAGCTGTAGAGAAAGATCCCGGCTTTGCAGAGGCTTACCTGAAGGCTTCGAATCTGAACAAGATGATGGGCAATAAGCCGGCTGCGTTCGAGCAACTACAGCAGGGCCTTAAGCTGATGTCTTACAATCCGGCATACGGCAACTATTATTTCGACCTGGCTGAGCACTATTTTGAGCGGGGAGATTACCAGGCAGCAAAAACAAACTACGATGCATTTCTGAAGGCAAAACCTAAAAATGCGAATCAGTTTGCCTATGCTAATCAGCAAGTAAAAACCGCCGAATACGCTACAGAAGCGATGAAGAAGCCGGTTAAATTCACTTCTGTGCAGCTGCCTTCCAATATCAATAAATATCCTTTACAGTATTTCCCGTCTACGACAGCCGATCAGCGCTACCTTATCTTTACCGCAAGAGCTGGTTCCCGCCCGGAGCATGACGAGAATATTCTTATTAGTGAGAAAAAAGCAGGGGTGTGGCAGGCGCCGGTTTCTATTTCTGAAAACATCAATACTTCGGCTAACGAAGGCGCAGCAACCATTTCAGGTGATGGCAAAACGCTGGTTTTTACTTCCTGCAGCCGTCCTGACAGTTTCGGTGATTGCGATCTTTATATTTCTTACCGCACAGGAAACGAATGGAGCGCGCCACGCAACATGGGGCCACCAGTAAATTCCAAATCTTGGGATTCACAGCCAAGTCTTTCTGCCGATGGTCGCACATTGTATTTCAGTTCGAACAGGGGTGGAGGCGTTGGCCGAGAAGATATCTGGGTTACAAACCGAAACGAAGATGGCAGCTGGCAAACCCCGCGTAACCTGGGCGAACCTATAAACTCGAAAGGGCGCGACCTTGCCCCATTTATTCATGTAAGTGGCTCTACCTTATATTTTGCGAGCGACGGCCACCTGGGCATGGGCGGACTGGATGTTTTTAAAGCCGATCTTAGCGGAAAGGGGCAATGGCAACAGCCCCAGAACCTGGGTTACCCGTTAAATACATACGCAGACGAAAGCTCTATTTACATTACTCCGGATAACCAGATCGGGTATTACGCCCGCAGCATGATGACCGAATCCGGAGCTTCTACAGTACAGCTTTTTTCGTTGGATGTGCCGGAAGTATGGCATGCCAAAGAGAAAAGCACCTATGCCCAGGGTCGCGTATTCCATGCCGAAACTAAAAAGCCACTGGCCGCCACCGTTCAGCTTTACGATGTTGCCAACGACTCGCTGGTGCAACAGGTGCAGTCAGATAAAGTTAGCGGAGAATATACGGTTGTACTTACTGAAGGCAAGCAATACGCCTTGTACGTACATGCCCCACAATTCCTGATGAACAGCCTCAGCTTCGACTATACCTCCCGTAAAAACCTGACACCTGTAGCGCTTGATGTGTACCTGCAGCCTATTAAATCTGGTTCTGCAGTCGTGCTCAACAACCTGTTTTTCCCAAGTGGGAAGTATGAACTGGAACCCAAATCAGTAACGGAATTAAACAGGCTGATAAACTTTATGCGTCAGAACAAAGATGTTAAAATAGAGATTACCGGCCATACCGATGATGTGGGATCTGATGCTGCCAACCAGGTACTTTCGGAGCGGAGGGCCAAGTCTGTAGTAGATTATCTGGTTGCAAAAGGAATTGCCAGTAACCGTATCCGCTATAAAGGCTTCGGCGAAACCAAACCTGTTAAACCAAACACATCTGAAGAAAATCGTCAGCTTAACAGAAGAATTGAAATGCAGGTGTTGTAAGGTGGGAGTAAAGTGAAACTATAGTTTTGACTCAGTTTCTGAATTAAGAGGTTATCGTTCTATAGTTTCTTTCATGTCATGTCGAGCGTTAGCCGAGACATCTTAATTGTCTTATAGTTGACTATAGTTACAACTGGACGCAAGCAGGCTGTGCTATAGTTACTGTTTATCCTAGGAGCTCTACTGGCCTACCGTTTCATTTCTTGCTTTGGTGCGCTCACGGCCGCGGGGCCCCGTCTTCGGGCATCGCGCTGCTGCCTTCTTGCTCTCCTCCTGCGTCGGATTGGCTGCGCCATCGCAACAAGTCAAAGGCGCTCAACCCAAAGACTGTGATATCTCGATAGCTACAACTATAGTTTAATAATTGGCTATAGTGCTGTCGCCTTTTCGTAGTGATAGTTCCGTGGGGCAGGCTGCGCCTACCTGTTCGTGATCCATAACTATAGAACTATGGCTGATGAGTTAGCAGAAGCATAAAGTCCCCCTCTGAAGGTGAGAGGGGATGACTAATGCTAACTATAGAACTATAAGCTTATCTATAGCATAAGCTTAAAGCTCCCCTCCTTGAACAAGGAGGGGCAGGGGTGGTTGGACCACAGCAAACTATAAAACAATAGCCCTAACTATAGGAACAGATAAAAACTCCCTCTCCTGTTTTAGGAGAGGGCTGGGGTGAGGTAAATAAAAAAGGCTGATCTTTTCAGACCAGCCTTTCATGCTATAGTTAAACGCTGATTAACGCTTTTCGATCGGAACGTAGTTACGCTCTGTAGAACCTACATAAACCTGGCGCGGACGACCAATTGGCTCTTTCTGCTCGCGCATTTCTTTCCACTGTGCGATCCAGCCTGGCAGACGGCCGAGAGCAAACATTACAGTGAACATATCAGTAGGGATACCAAGTGCACGGTAAATGATACCTGAGTAGAAGTCTACGTTCGGGTACAGTTTACGGTCCACGAAGTAAGAGTCTGTCAAGGCAGCTTCTTCCAGCTCTTTCGCGATGTCCAAGATCGGGTCGTTAATGCCTAGTGCAGTTAATACTTCGTCGGCAGCTTTCTTGATGATTTTAGCGCGTGGATCGAAGTTCTTGTAAACACGGTGACCGAAGCCCATCAGGCGGAACGGATCGTTCTTGTCTTTCGCCTTTTCGATGAATTTTTTAGAATCGCCGCCATCCGCTTTTATTTCTTCCAGCATCTCGATTACAGCTTGGTTGGCGCCACCATGTAGCGGACCCCACAGCGCCGAAATACCTGCAGACACAGAAGAGTAAAGGCTTGCGTTAGCTGAACCTACCAGACGTACAGTAGATGTAGAACAGTTCTGCTCATGGTCAGCGTGCAGGATCAGCAGCTTGTTCAGCGCATCTACAACTACCGGGTTCATTTCGTACTCTTCGGTAGGGTAGGCGAACATCATGTGCAGGAAGTTCGAGCAGTAATCCAGCTTGTTTTTAGGGTAGTTAACCGGATGACCAATAGAGTTTTTGTATGACCAGGCCGCTATAGTTGGCATTTTCGCCATCAAACGGATGATAGATAGGTTAAGCTCATCGGTGCTCTGGTTCGGGTTAAGCGACTCAGGGTAAAAAGCAGTAAGGGAGCTAACCAGTGCAGACAAAATGCCCATTGGGTGAGCGGCAGATGGGAAACCATCTAAAATCTTGCGCATATCCTCGTTTACAAGGGTATGCATTTTTATAGAATTGCTGAAATCAGCCAGTTCCTGCGTTGTAGGAAGCGCGCCATAGATCAGCAGGTAGGCAACTTCTATAAAGCTTGACTGTTCGGCCAGTTGCTCGATAGGATAGCCTCTGTAGCTCAGGATACCTTTTTCACCATCAAGGAAAGTGATGGCGCTGCTTGTCGCACCGGTGTTTTTATAACCAGAATCAAGCGTTATATAACCGCTCTCAGCGCGCAGGTTGTTGATATCGATTGCTTTCTCATCTTCGGTACCTACTACGATGGGCATCTTATAGGATTTACCCTCTAAAATAATTTCAGCGAAATCTGACATTGGTTCGATTAATTTATGTCTGTTGTAGTGTCTCGTTTGTTGAAGGCGAAATTATACAAAATATGATTTAAAATGAAATTTGCCTGTTGTAATATCTAAAATTTACAATGTAATAACATCCGGCACTTCGGACGTCTTACCTATTAACGGTGTTCTTCAAAAAAGTTTTATAATCTGATAGGATTATTGTACTTGTGCAGGTCCTGAGAACCGCACCGAAGCTACGGAATTAAACACCATAAAGCTAACAGCCACACGTGCCGTTTGTTTCTGTTTCAGCCGGATTAGAACGACTAGACTTCCTGTTCGATTTATTGTTAAAAAGGTAACTATAGTTAAACAACGGTAATGATGCAGTGTCAGTTATACCAGTTGTGTTTAACTTTAATTTCAATAAAAAAGCCACCTGTTTTAAAGGTGGCTTTGTAAGATCATTCAAAACTATAGTTACCAGGTTGGCGGGCGCTCATCCTCTTCATCGTCATCGGCGGAGCTGCTGAAACCATCGCGTGGATTGTAGGGAGTGCCCTTACCTTCCAGGTGATTCTGCATATCAAAGTGCAGCTTAATGGCATCCAGCTTAATAAATTCATGCCATAGTTGCTGGTCGTCTTCCGACAACTGGTTGATGAGGTCGCTGAGCTGCATGCTTTTGCCCTGCTGCACCATTTCTTTAATAACAGGATCTGAGTCAACAAGCACCTGTATCCTTACCCGGAAGTACGAGTTCAGCTCCCGGTATCTTTCTTCGTCCCACTCGTTCAGGTTTGGTTCTTCCATAGTTTGGTATACTCTGCCGCCCGCGCTTCAGTTCAGGAATTGATGCTGGCTATAGTTTGTAAAAGTCTTTTACGCGTTAAAATGATACAGGAAAGTAATGATGCCTGTGTAAGCCGGCTTCTTGCTGTCTTTTATCTCCAGAGTTACTTCTATGCGGGTTTTGGCAATGCCGCGCAGGTCTTTTATCGACAATAGTTTTGCACGTAGGCGCACGTCGCTGTTTACGGTTACAGCTTGGTTAAATCGTAGGCTTTCGATTTCGTAGTTTACCTGCATTTTCAGGTTTCGGATGTCGATGATCTGCGACCACAGGTAAGGTAGCAACGAAACGGTTAAGTAGCCGTGTGCAATGGTAGCCCCGAATGGTGTCTCGGTTTTGGCACGTTCTGCATCCAGGTGTATCCACTGATGATCGAGGGTGGCATCTGCAAATTTGGTGATCTGCTCTTGTGTAATGGTGTGCCACTCTGAAATGCCCATTTCCTGACCTTCGTACTGCGTCAGTTCCTGTAAGCTGCTGATGATTAGTTTACTCATGATATTTGTTGTGTTGTTGTGTCGTGCTAATAGTCGGCTGGGGTGCCGATACGTTAGAATGCATCTGTAAATATAGTGCGAATTTTATAGTTACCTAATGCCCGCTTGCATCTCTCTGGCTATAGTTAAACTATAACCAGCGTAAGCTACATTACTAAAACATTTCGGGAAACGGGCTGTAGAGTTAACTATAATTACCTTTTTAAAGGAGAGCTATTATGAACTATAACCAACTCGGAAATTCAGGTTTGCGCATAAGCGAAGTCAGCTTTGGGTGCATGTCGCTGACAAGTAGTGAACAGAAAACAGCTATTGACCTGCTGTATAAGGCCCTGGACCGGGGAATCAATTTTTTTGACACTGCTGATTTGTATGAAAAAGGTGAGAACGAGGTAATGGTTGGCAAAGCTTTTAAGGGGATGCGCGATAAAGTAATTATTGCGACCAAAGTTGGTAACCAGTGGCGCCCAGATGGCAGCGGCTGGGGCTGGAACCCAACCAAATCCTACATACTGCAGGCAGTAGAGGAGAGCCTGCGCCGCCTGCAAACCGACTACATCGACCTGTACCAGCTACATGGCGGAACGATAGAAGACCCGATTGACGAAACGATAGAAGCTTTTGAACTACTGAAACAGCAGGGTAAGATCAGGGCATACGGCATCTCATCTATCCGCCCGAATGTGATACGAGAATATGTGAACCGCGCTGCTATAGTTAGCGTGATGATGCAATACAGCCTGCTGGACCGTAGACCGGAAGAAACCGTTCTGGACCTGCTACACGAGCACAACATAAGTGTACTGGCCCGCGGTAGTCTGGCGCAAGGCTTATTAGCCGGAAAACCAGCCAAACCTTACCTGAACTATAGTTTAGAGGAAGTTGATAAAGCCGCAGCAGCAGTGCAGGCAGTAGCAGGAGCCAACCGAAAACCAGCTGAGGTAGCTGTCAGGTTCGCGTTACATCATCCGGCTGTAAGTTCTGCTGTACTGGGCATTAGAACAGAGGAGCAGCTACAGGATGCGTTGCTGGCTGCCAGTACTGCGCCGTTGCCCAATAGTGAAGTCGAACACCTGAAGGCTGTTTTACCGGCAAATAAGTATGAGCAGCACCGGTAGGCGCAGGGCTATAGATTGTAATTACATAAACTATAAAAACAGAAGCCGCAGACCAGATGATCTGCGGCTTGTTTATGCTCACGGAACAGTATGTATTTAATCGTAGCTGTTCTTTTTCTTTTCGAGTTTAGCTGCCTGTTTTTCTTTCGCAGTTTTAGCAGGCTTTTTCTTCGCTTCTTTCTTTGCGTCTTGTGACTTTGCCATAACAGTTATGTTTATAGTTTATTTAAAGATACATACTATAAACCTAAGTTCCTGTTTTATTTTAGAACATCGTTATTTTAAGGGTTAGAGCACTTACGAATAATGTACTTCCAGTTCATCATCTGCCAAACCAATCGCAATGCCATGCTTGAGAATTTTATAGTTGGGATGATCCCTGTTTTGCAGGTCCTTTTCAATTTCGTTAATGGTAAGCCCTTCTGTATCGCCGCTGAAAAATCGAATCCATAACCCTTTATCGGCTACATATTCTTCCTCCTCCGTGTCATAATCCGACATGATCTGCATCTCAATTTCCCTAAGCTTTACAATCAGTTCTTCGTTGTCGATAATTCCATCCAGGTAAGCGCTGAAGGTTTGTCTTACAGTAAGGGTATAGCGGTCTTGTTTTGTCATGGGGTTGATGTGATGGATTAGCCTTTAAAAATTTGATCACGGTGCCATGCTAAATTAGCAACGGCTGGGTAATGTTTTGCTCCAAATGGTAAACTTAATGGTCTGCCTTTCAGATGCTGGAGTGCATAGTTATTAGAAATATCTTCTGCTATAGTATCAGAAACCAGTACTTTCAGATTAACATCAACGGTAATCAAGCCCCTGTCGAAAGCGCGATGCAAATTAGGGCAGAGTGCTAAACCATTCGTGATTTTATCATCTTTACTTAGGCTGAACGGAACAATATGACAAGCATCAATCATTGAAAAACCGTGACTGGAGACTAACCGCATTCCGGAAATACTGCATGTATGATTATAGACCTGAGGCACGAGCTTTTTGAATAATCCACTTCTAATGTATTGTTCTTCCTCATCTGTTTCTGTTGGATCTATCCTGTATTCAACGGTTGATTCGTTCAGCAGATAGCTCTGAAGATTCTGGATATAGCAACCTTGCTTTACTTTTAAGTATTCAGTTTTAGTGTCTGAAAAGTAATGATCGAGTAAAGCCGTTTTTAAAATGTTCCGACTCTCTTTGTTTATAAGTAATAGATAAAGATCGTCGGTGAAATAAGCATAATCAACAACTTCATCTAATGTGTTTATGCTTTTGATGTGCAGGTTTAAAGTAGCACCGCTTTTAGTTTTTACGGCCCAAAATCCTTCTCCTGATAAATGATAAAATGGAAGTGAGAATTCAGATTTGTGCGCTGTTCTTGCAAGAAGAGAGAAAGTTTCTTTAAACAAACCAACTAACTCGGGAGTAATATAGATTCTATTTTCACTAAACTCTCCTTTTTCAAAACGGTCAATTAATGTTAACAATAGGACTGGCTTATGCGGGGCTTTGCCATACTTCGTAACTCCTTGACGCAGTTTAATAAACTTTTTCAGGTATAGTTTGAGTGTAGTAGAAATGTCGGCCATTATGATGTTATGATTTCAAACTAAGGTAGTAATTCTTAGACAGCAAACTTGTAGTCAGTTTAAAATTACTCCCTCCACCAGGCTTTTACCGGTGCATTCTTACCTATAACTATAGATTCCCCAATTCTTGGCGTAGCCATGGGCACGTTCAGCCGTTTTGCCTCCGCGGAGGCGCGTTCTATCGGGTCGGTCCAGGAGTGCATGGCTAGCGAGAAGGCTCCCCAGTGAATGGGCATAAGCAATTTACCTTTCAGGTCGAGGTGGGCTTGCACGGTTTGCTCGGGCATCATGTGGATGCTGGACCATAGTTCGTTGTACTGGCCGCACTCTACCAGTGTCAGGTCGAAGGGGCCGTACTTGTTGCCGATCTCTTTAAACCCATCAAAATAACCGGAGTCGCCGCTGAAAAAGATTCTGTCATCATTGCCAACTATAACCCACGATGCCCATTGTGTTTTCATGCGGTCGGAAAGGCCACGGCCGGAAAAGTGGCGCGATGGGGTGGCGGCAAAAGTGAGTCCTTTATAGTTTGTTTCCTGCCACCAGTCCAGTTCTGTTATTTTGGTGGCGGGTATGCCCCAGCGCTCCAGGTGTGCGCCCACGCCCAGGGCAACAAAAAAGTGACCGGTCTTCTTGTTCAGCTTCTGAATAGAGCTATAGTCCAGGTGGTCGTAGTGGTCGTGCGAGATGAGTACGGCATCTATCGTTGGCAATTCGTCCACGGTAATCGGCAGGGCAGCAAAGCGTTCAGGGCCAATAAAACTGAAAGGCGAAGCCATGTCGCTTAGCATCGGGTCCAGCAGCAGGCGCTTTCCGTCTATCTCCACTATAAAAGACGAATGACCCAGCCAGGTAACTATAGTTGCGGTATCCTGGGGCATCTGCAAACGGGTCGGGTTTATTGCTTTCACCGGGATCGGGCGGTCCGGAAGCTGGTCTGCTGTTTCACCGAAAAGCCGTGTGTGGAGCAGTTTCATGTAGCCGCTAAAGCCAATGTCCATGTTGGTCTCCACAGGGTTCTGGAACTGTCCGTCGCGGTAATTAGGCGATTGCTGTATTTTTTGCAGGCGGGCACCTTCCGCTTCGGCACCAAACTGCGGCGAGAGGTTTAAAATGGAACATCCAGCCACGGTTGCCAGCAATATTAAAAACAGGCAGGCAGCCAGTACAACTTTAAGGGTTTTCTTCATCAGGTATGTAGTGTTCGGGTTTGCCAGAAGGCAACAGCTATAGTTGGATTTTGGTTATAGATAAAACTATAGTTTATGCTAATTTAAACTGCTGATGCCACAGCCCATGTTTGCAGCAAATTCGGTTTCGGAGCCCGTGCCGGTTAGTTCCAGTGCTTTTAAAGATAAAGAAGCGCAGGCATAGGCATCAGAAGCAGCGCGGTGATGCAGAAAATCGATGCGGTGCATGCTACAGAGCGTTTTCAGGTCGTAAGCGCGCAGGCCTTTCCAGATGCTTTTAGAGAACTTGAGGCTGCAGGCGTAATGGGCATCCGGCAACGGAATGTTATAGGTAGCCATGGTTTTGCGCAGTACACTCATATCAAAACTGGCATTGTGGGCAATCAGCAGCTGGCCTTCCAGGTAAGGCTTCAGCACCGGCCACAACTCCCTGAAATCCGGCTGATCTTTCACATCTGCGGGCAAAATGCCATGCACTCCAATATTAAACGGATTAAAATGTGGGTAATACAGAGGTTTGATCAGCCATGAGCGCGTTTCAACTATAGCATTGTTGCTTACCACGGTCAGGCCAATTTCGCAGGGGCTGTCGCGCTGCGGGGTGGCGGTTTCAAAATCAAGGGCTACAAAATCCATGGCTAAAGATACTTGTTTAAGCCGATAACATCACTCGCCCTGTAGGTCGGGCTATAGTTTCTTGCGAGTAGTTATAGTTTATGAATGGTTAGGTTACAGGTAGTTATCATCTGTGAGGACTAAAAACGCGTATAGGAAATAAATTCACCTTTTAAGAGAACAGCGTTATGATCATTTTTTGGACGTTTGTGATAGGAGCAGTGCTGGGTTATCTGATCGGCCATTATGTGCGACCCAATATGCGCCTGCGCCAGAGCCTCGAGAAAGCAAAGCAGCTGGCTGGAACAATGCTACAGGAAGGCCACAAGGGCGTATATAAAACGATAGTTACGGATAATAACCAGACCTCAGAACTTATAGTTGAAGTAAAGGAGCTGGCCGTAACCAAGGGCGGGCAGGTGAAAGTAGAATACATCAGTGCCAACTATAAAAACCCGGATTTCAGGACCCGGAAAGGAGAGGCTTTGCTGCAGGAAGTGCGCGACCTGCTGGGCGATTACCTGCCTCTGGAAGACATAGAATGGTACGAAACAACCGAACAGCACGAAAGAATAAAACGTAACCTGCACACCGCAGATACCCTGCATAAACAACATTTCGGAGAATAACACCATGGAAAACACCAACCTGACCAAAGCCGAAAACAACACCCAGCTGGAGCAGAAAGCCCGTGAACTATCCAACACGATAGATCCTGCCAAACCCGAAACACTCACCAACTTTGGTGTGGAAACACAACGTAAACTCGGCTATTATTCCAACGAGCTGCTCACCAAAGTGAAAGCCAAAGATGCCGGCGATGCGGGCGAAGCCATCAACGAACTGCTCACCCAGATCAACATGATCAAGATTGACGAGGAAGAGAAACCCGGCTTTTTTGCCCGACTTCCTTTCGCCAAAAAAATAAAAGACCGCACCAAGCGCCTGGCCATACAATACAACAACATATCGGATAACGTGGATGATGTGGTGGTGAAGCTGGAGAAAACCCGCCAGAGTGTGCTGAAAGACTCTACCAGCCTGGAGGTGATGTTTAACCAGGCCGTGGAATATATACACGAAGTGCGCGCTGTGATTGCTGCCGGTAAAATGAAGATTGCCGAACTGGAGAACGAGCAGATTCCGAAACTACAGGCTGAGGTGGAAGCCAGTAATCAGGACGAACTGCTTGTGCAGCGCCTCAGCGACCTGGTGGCTTTTAAAGACCGGCTCGAGAAGAAAGTTCACGATCTCACGCTCTCTCATACTATAGCCACACAGTCGATGCCGCAGATACGGATGATACAGACTACAAACGATGTGCTGGCTCAGAAAATCCAGAACTCCATCGTTACCGTAATCCCGGTTTGGCGGCAACAGGTAGCCATTGCGCTTGGCCTGGAAAAACAGCGGAAAGCACTTGAGATACAGAAAAAAGTAACGGATACTACCAACGAAATGCTCCGTAAGAATTCTGAGCTGCTTAAGGGCAATGTGATAAATGCTGCCCAGGAAAACGAGCGCGGCATTGTGGATGTCGAAACCCTTAAAAAAGTGAACCGTGATATGGTGGAAACACTGGATGCGGTACTGAAAATATCGGAAGAAGGGGCCAAGAAAAGACAGGAAGCTGTAAAAGAACTGGCCGCCGTACAGGAAGAACTCAACACCAAAATCATTAACTCCTTCAGCAAATCCAAACAGATCGAGACCTGATAATGCCCGACGATAAAAAGCACCACCAAAACAACATCCTGACGCAGGAGCAGGAAGCCATTCTTGATTTGTATGTAAAACGGCTGGACGAGATCTATAACGAATTGAAAGCTGCCGAAAAAGTGCAGGTCGAGATCGAAACACAGCATCTGAAAAAGATTCTCACGAAATGAGCGGTTTCTGGCGTTCCCTTTTCGGGAGTAAAAAAGCGGGCAGTAACAGGAAAGTAGTAGGGCTACCAGGCAATATACCTGTAAACGAACTGCCCTATATTCAGGAATCTAACCGGCGACTGCAGGCGCTGAAGCTGCTGGGTACGCAGTATAAAAACACGCCACACCTCCGGCAGATAGAGCAGGTGTATCACAAAACAAGGCGCATCCATACGTACCTGGTCGAAAGAGGCAGGGGGCATGAGTTAGAGCTTTTCCACCTGCAGCACACCGACCATTTCCTGAACACTTTTACCGTGATCATGAATGTGCATCAGCTGCACCACGACGTACAGCAGGAGCCAGTGGTTGCAGAAGCAAGAAGAACTATAGCCAACCCGTTTAAACGCGATAATAAGAACGGACACAACCATCGTGCACTTAACCGTATAGTAAGCCAGCAGGTGTTTGAAGACACAAAGCAATCTATCTCAAGCGTACCGAAACTTGGATTACCAGAGATCGCCCTGAATACTTACTCGCGTATTGTGTACCTGAAAGTGGAAACGCCGGATGTACAACGAACCCATGAAATAGGCTATACTTCGGATCAGGAAGAGAAAGATGCTTTTATAAAATACGTCTCAGAAAAGCTGGGTATTCATCACATCAGCTACATTGGAAATACCATGGTTTTGTTTCCCGGTCATAGCCACAACATGGCTGAACTGGTGCCGGTCATCCACTGGAACGGCAGCCTTTACGTGGTCTGCCTGGAAGAAGCGCGCCTGTACCCAGTTCGCATGTTCCGGAACCGAAATTAGCTTAAGCTATAGTTTAAATAAAAACGCCTGACCGGTTTATGATCAGGCGTTTGGTTTATTTGCCAATACAGAACTTGGTAAAGATATTGTCTAACAGATCGTCAGTGGTGATCTCTCCGGTAATCTCGCCCAAACTATAGAGTGCTCTACGGATATCGGCTGCTACCAGGTCGCCGCTCATGCCTAATGCCAGACCGTTCAGCACATCATCCAGTGCGGAGTAAGTTTTATTCAGGCTGTCTACGTGGCGCAGGTTGGTAACTATAGTTTGCTGCTGGGTATTCAGTTTGCCGAGGTTCACTTTCTCTATCAGTGCTTCTTTCAGGGCCTCCATGTTAGCACCCTCTGCAGCCGAAATCTTAACTAATCCCTCCAGTGTATCAAAAGCAGCAAGCGTTTCGGCAGATGCTTCGTCTATTTTATTCGCTACAGGAAGGAGAGGCAGGTTTTTCGGATTCAGCTCTGCAATTTCCTGTAATACCTCTTGAGGTGTGGTGGATGTAATATCGAAAAGGTAAATAATCAGCGACGACTGATTCAGTTTCTGCATGGTACGCTCCACACCAATGGCTTCCACCTTATCGGTCGTTTCACGAAGGCCGGCAGTATCTATAAAGCGGAACGTAACACCACCCAGGCTGATCTCATCTTCGATAAAGTCGCGCGTAGTACCCGGCACATCCGATACAATGGCTTTTTCCTCGTTCAGCAGCTCATTAAGCAGCGTAGACTTACCAGCGTTTGGTTTTCCAACTATAACCGTCGGTACACCATTCTTGATCACGTTACCCAGTTCAAACGATTTAAGCAGTTCGCGGATGATGCGCTGTATGTTCAGGATCAGGTTGCGTAGCTGGTCGCGGTCAGCAAACTCCACGTCTTCTTCGCCAAAGTCCAGTTCCAGTTCAATCATGGAGGCAAAATGCACCAGTTCAGCGCGCAGTCGTTTAATCTCCTGCGAAAAACCGCCACGCATCTGTTTCATCGCCACCTCATGCGACAGAGCCGAGTCTGAAGCGATCAGGTCAGCCACTGCTTCGGCCTGCGCCAGGTCAAACTGCCCGTTTAGGAAAGCGCGCTTTGTAAACTCACCGGCATTGGCTAAACGTGCACCTTGCTTCAGGAGTAGCTTCACAATTTGCTGCACAATGTAATCAGACCCGTGGCACGAGATCTCTACCACATTCTCTTTTGTGTAGGAGTGAGGCGCTTTAAACAGCGACACCAGCACTTCGTCTACAATTTTATCTTCGTCGCGGATAGTACCGAAATGTATGGTATGTGATGTCTGCTGTTCGAGATTCTTGCCTTTAAACACACGCTGCGTTATCGTTACAGCATCGGGCCCGGACAGGCGAATAACAGCAATAGCTCCGGCTCCGGAAGCGGTAGCTACTGCTACAATGGTATCGTTAGTAAGTATATGCGGATTCAAATCAGTTCTTTTTATCAGAATGCAAATTTACAAAGTTATTCTGATGTAGTGGTTTTAGTTGAGTTATAGTTAACTATAAGTTGGGAAAACCTCCGAGCGTGCTTGCACCTCGGAGCGTTTAATGTTATAGTTCTCTACCGTCATGTCGAGCGAAGTCGAGACATCTTATATGACCTATAGCTACCTTTAGTTGCTACTTGCCACAAGCAGTTCATGCTATAGTTACCCTTCATCCTGGGAGCTCTAATAGCCTATAGTTGTCATAGTTACTTTGGTGCGCTCACGGCCGCGAGGCCTCGTCTTTGGGCATCGCACTGCTGCCTTCTTGCTATCCTCCTGCGTCGGATTGCCTGCGGCACCGCAACAAGTCAAAGGCGCTCAACCCAAAGACTGAAATCCTTCGATAGCTATAGTTCCTATAGTTTGAATAGCTATAGTTCTGTGGCTTTCTCGTGGTCATTTTTCCGTAGGGACAGGTCGCGACCTGTCCGAATCATAGGCTGTAACTATAGAACGATAGCTTTTGATTTGGCTATAGCAGAAAAAGTCTCCTTTTGAGGGGGCGAAGGGGTATGACAAACCTAAACTATAGAACTATCGCTTAGCTACAGTAATAACAGAAAGTGTCCCCTTGAGGGGACTACAGGGGTGTTGATGTAGTGACTTTAGAACTATAGATCAAATCCAGTAAATCCTGATTCAGGCAACTAAACATAGCTACTTCCTTTTCTCATACTCCGCCCAACTCATGGTTTTGTGGTGGTTCTCGCCGAAGTAGCGGATGATTTTGGTGAAGTTCTTTTTATCGAGGTAGCCCGGAACAGGGGAGAGCATATTCATTTTCTCGTCCAGGTAAACAGTGGTGGGGTAGCTCATCTGGCCGTTAAGTAAGGCAATGGCCAGTTCATGCACTTTATACTCCGGCTTATAGGTAAAAGTGTGGCCGCCTACGGTGATAGGTTCTTTACCCTCAGCATTTAGCTTTACTGCGTAAAAGTTTTTATTCACGTAGGCTGCTATCTCCGGATCAGAAAAGGTGTCTTTGTCCATCTTTTTGCACCAGCCGCACCAGTCTGTATACACGTCGATAAAAATTTTGCGGGGTTCTTTCTTTGTTTTGGCTTCAGCCTCTGCAAGCGTCATCCATTTTATAGTTTCGCCTTTGGCGGGCTTATCCTGCGTTTTACCAGAGTTATCAGCCATCTTAAAAGCTGAAACGCCGATCAGCAATGCCAAAAGTGCAAAAAGCGTATATGTGTTTCTTTTCATGTTGGGGTTGGTTTTCTCTATCACAAAGTTTGGGCCGGAAATGTTTCAGAACCTGCTATGCTGGAATAACTTTACGCCGCTTAAAAAATTGTCCGTGCGTTGGCGAAAACAGGAAGGCCAGTAAAAATGCGAGGCCTGTTATAGTTGCCATGGCACCTGCAATAGAGCCATCGAGCCAGAAAGCCAGGTAATACCCAACTATAGACGTTACAATTCCGATCAGTACAGACAACACCAGCATCTTTTTAAAATTATCGGTAAGCAGGTAAGCTGTGGCCGGCGGGCCAACCAGAAATGCTACTACCAGAATAGCACCTACCGACTCAAACGAAGCAACTGTAGTCAGGGATACGGCCGTCATGAGCAGGTAATACCAAACCGATGTGGAAATGCCAATTGCCGCAGCATAAGCCGGATCGAAAGCCGTTAAAAACAGCTCCTTGTAGCCTAAAACGATAACGGCAATGATCAGTAAGGTAACAAAACCTAAGGTCCAGATCGTGCGCGGGCCATAGCTCAGGTTGTTATCGGTAATCCAGAGATCCAATGGCACGTAGGCAATTTCGCCGTAAAGCACGCAATCCTGGTCCAGGTCTACCTGGCCTGCAAAAACGGAGATCAGAATAATGCCGATCGCAAAAAGCCAGGTAAACGTAATGCCAATAGAAGCATCGGCCTGTACACGTGCATAGCGGTGAAAAAACTCGATCAGGAAGGTGGTGATCACGCCCAGCAAACCAGCACCAATGATCATAGGTAACGAATCGCGGGAGCCAGTGAACAAAAAGGCAATAACAATACCTGGCAACACGGCATGCGAAATGGCATCGCCCACCATGGCCATGCGACGGAGTATCAGGTAACAACCCAGCAAACTACAGCAGGTTGCCACCAATGAGCCGGTTAATATGATCCAGAAAGCGTTCAATTCTTAATTGCTAAATTGTTGGTTGTTAAATTGTTGTTTGCCGCTGTGTTATTACACCTTTCCATTCATAATTCTTAATTCATCATTCATAATTAAAAAGAACTATGGGATTCGCGTCTGGTGTGGGTCCAGGGCAGGGTAATTGAGTTCTTCCATTAGTCGCTTCTCCAGTTCGGGGGTGATGATGTGTTCAATTGTTTCAGCATCTTCGTGTACATGGTCGCTGGCAAGTTGCAAGTACTGCGTTAAGTATAGTTCCCACAGGCGGTGCAGGCGCACTACCCGCTTGCCGCGCGCCTCGCCCTCAATAGTAAGCGACCAGCCGTCCGGGTGGCGTTGAATGTAGCCTTGCCGTTTCAGTTTTGCCAGCCCAGCAAGCGCCTGCCTTTTCGGGAAGTTGCGGCGCTCCAGTATTGATTCCAGGTTTCGGTTACTGAAGTAGTCTTCGTGTGCCTCGCCGAGCTGGTAAAGCAATTTCAGCAGGTTCTCTTCCAGTATCTGTGTTTTGTTTTTACGCTGTCTTAATAAGCGGGCTACCCAGCCGCGTTTTGGTGCCAATGCGAACGAGATAATAGCGATCATCGACACAATCAGCACGATCCAGGGGCCTGTTGGCATGGCAGGGGCGGTGTAAGAAACAAATGCTCCTGCAATACCCGAGAAAGCACCAATAAGCGCTGCCAATACCAGCATTACACCAAGCCGTTCAGTCCAGAAGCGTGCAGCTGCAGCCGGCGTTATCAGCATCGCTGCCATCAGTACTACTCCAACAGCCTGAATGCCCACTACTACTGCAAATACCGTAAGCGTAGTAAGTAACAGCTCTAGCGACCGTACCGGGAAGCCGATGCTTTTGGCGTAAACTTCATCAAAACAAAGCAGCTTTAGCTCTTTATAAAAAAGGATGGTGGTGATAAGCAAAACGATAGCTACGGCGCTGAATACGATCAGGTCTTCACCAACAAGTGAAGCTGCCTTGCCAAACAGGAACTTATCGAGGCCACTTTGCGCAGCATCGCCGGAATGTTGTATGGACGTTAGCAGCAAAATACCGATTCCAAAGAATACCGACAGCACCAGCCCGATAGCAGTATCTTCTTTTATGCGTGAGCGGGCTGTAATATAATCTATAGATACCAGCGAAAGCCAGCCTGTTACAAACGCACCTACCAATAAAATAAGCGGGTTTTTAGTGCCTGAAAGTATAAATGCCAGACACACCCCAGGCAAAACTGAATGGGCCACCGCATCGCCAACCAGCGCTCTTTTACGCAGCAATGTAAAGCAGCCCACCACCGCCGAACTGGCTGCTAACAGCACAGAGCCCAACGTTACATACCGTATGTTGGCATCAACAAACGAAAAGAACTCCACAAAATCGTTCATGCTATAGTTGTTGGTTGCTGGTTGTTATTTGTTAAATTGTTGATGGTTAGAGGTTGAATTGTTATGTCTCCTGGCGTAAAAGACGCAACGTATTACGTCTCTACAATTCTAAAACTCCTAAACTCCTAAACTAAAATCACCTTTCTAACTTCTTTTCTCTCTCACTGGGAATTCCTGTTTGCGGAGCAGGTCGCCCACTTTACTGAGCACAGTTAGCTTTCCGCCGTAAGTTTGTTCGAGTAGTTCCTGCGTAAGTACCTGTTCTGTCGGGCCGGATGCCACAAGACGCATGTTCAGTAAAATTACCCAGTCAAAATACTGGCTTGCCGATTGCAGGTCGTGGTGCACAACTATAACCGTTTTACCCTGCTCGCGCATTGTTCTTAATAGTTCTATAATGGCTGTTTCGGTGGCAATGTCTACGCCGGCAAAAGGCTCATCCATAAAATAGATGTCGGCATTCTGGGCCAGTGCTCTTGCCAGAAATACACGCTGCTGTTGCCCACCCGATAGTTGTGAGATCTGGCGGTTTGCAAAAGCCTGCATGCCCACTTTTTCGAGCGCCTGCATGGCAGCGTCCTTATCAGCTTTGCGCGGCCGGTTAAACAAACCCAGGTTGCCATAACGCCCCATCAGCACTACATCAAATACCGAAGCCGGGAAGTCCCAGTCTACAGACTCGCGTTGTGGCACATAGGAAATGCGTTTACGCACCTGTTTTATCGGCTCATCGAAGATGCGAACATACCCACTGCTTGCCGGCAACAGATCCATAATAGCTTTGATCAGGGTAGATTTTCCTGCCCCATTCGGACCAATAACACCAACCAGCGAGCCGGCGGGCAAGGTTAGGTCAATGCCCCAAAGCACTGGCTTCCGCTCATAACTAACAGTTAGGTCGTGCACTTCTACTACCGGATGTTCTACATGAAGTATCATGGGGTAATTATTTTATTTTAAAGCCGATACAATGTTGTTTACGTTATACTCAACCATGCCAATATAAGTGCCTTCCGGTGTGCCTGCTTTGCCCAGCGCATCAGAGTAAAGAGTGCCGCCAATGCGTACTTCATGGCCTTTTTGCTTGCTGCCTATTACAACTGCTTCGATAGCTTTCGGCGATACTGATGATTCTACAAACACTGCTTTTATCTTACGGTCAACTATAAAGTTTACCAGCCGCGACACATCCTGCAACCCGAACTCCGACACAGTTGAGATGCCCTGTAAACCGCGCACTTCTATTCCGTAAGCCTTACCGAAATAGCCAAAAGCATCGTGTGCCGTGATCAGGATGCGTTGTTGTTCAGGGATAGATGCAATGGCTTGTTTGGTGCTGGCATGGAGTTGTCCCAGTTTGCCCAGGTAAGTCTGTGCATTTCGGGCGTATAGTTCAGCGTTTTTCGGGTCCTTCTTTTGGAGCTCAGCAGCAACGTGCTGTACCACCAATTGCCATAGTTGCACATCAAACCAAATATGCGGGTCGTGGCTGTCGGCGAAGGCCTGAGAGCGTAGCAGTTGCTGCTCCGGTATGCTTGCACTACCTGTTATTACAGTTTTAAAGCGATCGAGCTTGCCGAGTACTTCCCCCATTTTACCTTCCAGGTGCAGGCCATTGTAAACTATAGCGTCGGCATCGGTCAGTTTCTGCAGGTCGCCTTGTGTGGCCTTGTACAGGTGCGGGTCTACACCGCTACCCATAATCGCATCAACAGTAGCAGCATTACCAACTATGTTCTTTACCGCATCGCCCAGTATCCCCGTAGTAGTTACCACATACATTTTCTTGCCTTCGGGCACAGGACCTTTGTCTATAGTTTGAGCACAGCCAAAACACAGCAGGCACAGCAACAGTAAGGTCAGGAGGGAGGTACGGTACGCGTTCATAAAAATGCTAAGCAGACAGGAAAATGTTTCGCGCTACTTCGCTGGATACTACCAGGTCTTTTTTGTTTTCTATGTTGATCTCCAGGGAACTATCGTAAGGGATCTTATCTATTACTTTAATTTTAGCTCCCAGAAAAATGCCCATCTTATCGAGGTACTGCAGGAACAAAGGTTGCGAGTCATTAACGCCCACTACCACCCCCGAATCCTGCACTTCCATCTCGGCCAGCAACTTCTGCGGCTTCAGTTTCAGTTTGCCGTCTTCAGACGGAATCGGATCTCCATGCGGATCGAACTGCGGGTAACCCAGGAACTCATCTAAGCGGCGGGTGAGCAGCTCGGAGCTTACGTGCTCCAGTTCTTCAGCCACTTCGTGCACTTCGTCCCAGTTAAACTTCAGCTTATCCACCAGAAACACTTCCCAAAGTCTGTGCTTGCGAATTACCTGCAGTGCAACGCGCTCTCCGGCATCCGTCAGCGATACGCCCTTGTACTTCACGTAATCTACAAGCCCTTTGGCGCTAAGCTTGCGCAGCATATCGGTTACCGAAGCAGCCTTTGTTTCCAGCGCATCGGCAATGGCATTGGTGTTTACGCCATCCCGCCCATTCGATAACTTATAGATCGCCTTTATGTAATTCTCTTCTGTAAAGCTGTGGCTCATTTTGAGTAATTATGAATTATGAATTATAAATTATGAATGAGAAACGCCAAGTCTCCACTCTCACAATTCATAATTCATAATTCAGCATTCATAATTCTTTAAACCTACCAACGGATAAGCGCAGATGCCCAGGTGAAGCCGCTGCCGAACGCTGCCATACAAACCAGGTCACCTTCTTTAATGCGGCCTTCCTGTACGGCTTCGCTCAGCGCGAGTGGTACCGAGGCTGCTGTTGTGTTACCATACTTATGGATGTTGCTCATTACCTTGTCCGGCGATAGTCCCATTTTTTGCTGTATGTAAGACGTGATGCGCAGGTTGGCCTGGTGAGGTATAAGCATATCTATATCAGATGCTTTATAGCCGTTCTTGTTAAGTGCTTCTTCAATCACTTCCGGAAAGCGGGTAACCGCATGCTTAAACACCATGTTACCATTCATGTAAGGGAAGATGGTTCCCTCATCGATCATCTGGTGCGTCAGGCGGTCTTTCTTTTTGCTACCTGGGTCTATAGTTGCCAGTTCTTCAGCAAACTCTCCATCGGCATGCAGGTGTGTGCTAAGTATGCCTTTGTCTGTGCTCTCAGAAGGAGTAAGGACTACAGCGCCTGCGCCATCCCCAAAAATAACCGATACGTTACGCCCACGTGTAGAGAAGTCCAGACCGCTGGAATGAATCTCTGAGCCAACTACAAGCACATTGTTGTACATGCCGGTTTTGATGAACTGGTCGCCAACTGATAGGGCATACACGAAGCCGGAGCACTGGTTACGCACATCCAGGGCAGGAATTTCTTTTAGGCCCAGTTCACGCTGCAACAACACACCCGAACCCGGGAACACATAATCAGGGCTAAGCGTAGCGAAGATGATCATGTCGAGGTCAGAAGCCTCCAGGCCGGCGTTTTTTAGGGCCATACGGGCTGCGTTTGCTCCCATGTTGGCAGTAGTGTCGGTTCCTTCAGTAAAGTAGCGACGCTCCACTATCCCTGTGCGCTCACGGATCCATTCATCCGAAGTATCCATTATCTGCTCCAGGTCTTTATTGGTAACCACTTTTTCAGGTACATAATGGCCAACGCCAGCTATTTTTGAATTGCGCATAGTTATAGTTGTTAATGTTCAAATATACTGTTTATTTTTAAATTTAGATTCGTCTAAAAATATTTTTCTCTGGTTTTTATAGTTGGTTTTGCTGTAAAACCTGGCTTGTGATCGTTAAAAGCTTCCGTTCTTCAGTATCCCAGAATACGTTTTTAGGTATTCCGTTTGTGTAAAAAGAACTGTTGTAAATATCTGGTTCTATGGTTTCTGTAGTTGTGTTGTTAAAGTTTATGCTTAAGCCTGAATTGTTTGCTGTCAGGATGTCATCCCATAGTTTGTTGTGCTGCATCAGTACTGGTAAGCCATATGCCATATACTCGTATAGTTTGGTAGGGATGCATCGGCAAGTACTCTCGTTAGGCTGATACGGCAGCAAGCCCAAATCGTGTGTTGTGATGGCTTTTAATATCTCTGGATGCGGTACCAGCTTGTCGCCGCCGATTAAGGTAATGTAAGGTTTGTCAGCTATAGTTTGCTTTAGCTTTTGCAGGGTTGGCTTGTGGGCACAATACCCGATAATTGTTAAGGTTACCTGCGCGTTAAGCTTATGCCAGTTATTAGCCAGTTCCACCGCTTCAAAAATGCCATAGATGCCCGAGATGGTGCCCGAGTAGAGCAGCTTCAAAGGTCCGGGTTTTAAGTTCACCGGCGTAGGCCTTGGCTTATAGTTCGGGGCTGGTTTATACTTGTTTTCAACTATAGTATACCGATCATCTATAAAAGGTAACTCTTTTACATAACTCTGCTCAGCCAAAAAGAAGTGTGCTATAGTTGATGCAGTCAGGTTTTCAATCGTCCGTACGCCTTTTGCTAACAAGTTTTTCAGGATAGGGTTGTAAGTATCCTGCGCGGTAAGGTTTAATCTATAGTTTTCCTGCACATCATAGATCAGTTTGCAACTATGGTTTTTGCAATACAGCCACGAAAGCAAGAGTAGCTCATGTGTGCAAACTATAAGCAGGTCTGGCTTAACCGTTTTGAGTAGCTGCCAGTACTTTTGCTGCGCTATAAACCTGCCATTGCTCAGTCTTTTAAAGGAAAAGATCGGGTGGAAGTGAAGGTTATTTGGAGCCTCTGCAGGAAGAGGGGCTGTGAAGCCTGCAACATGCACCTGCACCTCCGGTAACTTGCACAGCGATAGCCCCAACTTCCCGTACATACGGGTGTCGTTCACGGGTTTTAGCAGCGAAGCCAGCAGAATTCTCTTTTCAGACATCGGTTAAATTTAATACTTTTACGCATTATTCAACATCAACTATATTATAGATGGCGCTTCAGACGATAATAGAACAGGCCTGGGAAAACAGAGACCTGCTAAAAGAACAGGCTACTGTAGATGCAGTACGCGCTGTAATAGAAGAACTTGACAAAGGCCGCCTGCGCGTAGCAGAGCCAAATGGCGACGAGTGGAAGGTGAATGAGTGGGTAAAGAAAGCCGTGCTGATGTACTTCCCGATTCAGGCCATGAAAACCATAGAAGTAGGTCCTTTTGAATTTCACGATAAGATTGCGCTTAAAACCAACTATGCAGCACAGGGCGTGCGTGTAGTGCCTCATGCTATTGCGCGTTATGGCTCGTTCCTGGAGAAGGGGGTTATCATGATGCCATCATACGTGAACATTGGCGCTTATGTAGGCGAAGGAACGATGGTAGATACCTGGGCAACAGTTGGTAGCTGCGCGCAGGTAGGCAAAAACGTGCACCTGAGTGGTGGCGTTGGTCTGGGTGGTGTACTGGAGCCTGTTCAGGCTGCCCCGGTTATCATCGAAGACAATGCCTTTATCGGCTCAAGAAGTATCCTGGTGGAAGGTTGCCGCATTGGCCGCGAGGCTGTGATTGGTGCCGGTGTCACGATAACTGGTAGCTCCAAGATCATCGACGTAACAGGCAGCGAGCCGAAAGAATACAAAGGCTATGTGCCGCCACGTTCGGTTGTAATTCCTGGTTCTTACACCAAAAAATTCCCGGCAGGCGATTTCCAGGTGCCTTGCGCCCTGATCATCGGCCAGCGTAAAGAAAGCACTGACCTGAAAACTTCACTGAACGACGCGCTGCGCGAAAATGCGGTAGCGGTTTAATTGTTAATTGTTGAGTGGTTAAATTGTTGACCTGAATTCATAATAGTAATCAACTATAAACATAAGAGCCTTTGCCTGAGTGGTGAAGGCTCTTATGTTTATAGTTGGTTTAAAGATATTATAATAAAGGTCAATACACATCATCCTGCCAATCCTTAAATCCTGAAAATCCTGCTTCAGATAAACAATAAAGCCGCTGCAAGTTTACCCTGCAGCGGCTCTAACTATAGTTTAAATTCTGCGACAGTTAAATCACTCAACAATTTAACCATCCAGCCATTTAACAATTACTTCTTCTTAAAACGGTCAGCAACTATAAGGTCTTTGGTGCCGTGTGTCCAGCTATAGAAGCCTTGTCCGGTCTTTACACCTTTGTGGCCAGCCTGTACCATGTTTACCAGTAGCGGGCATGGTGCGTATTTCGGGTTGCCGAAGCCATCGTGCAGCACATTCAGGATAGACAAGCACACATCCAGGCCAATAAAGTCTGCTAACTGTAGTGGGCCCATTGGGTGTGCCATTCCTAACTTCATGATCGTATCGATTTCTTCTACACCAGCAACGCCTTCGTATAAACTATAGATCGCTTCGTTAATCATCGGCATCAGGATACGGTTCGCCACAAAGCCTGGGTAGTCGTTCGCCTCTGCAGGAACTTTGCCTAATTTCTTCGACAACTCCATGATCTGCTGCGTAACTTCATCGGTAGTAGAGTAACCACGGATCACTTCCACCAGTTTCATTACCGGAACAGGGTTCATAAAGTGCATGCCAATTACTTTTTCAGGTCGATTGGTAACCGAGGCAATTTTAGTAATGGAGATAGAGGATGTGTTGCTGGCAAGAATAGCTTCTGGTTTCGCAAATGTATCCAGGTCACGGAAGATCTTTAGTTTCAAGTCCACATTTTCGGTGGCAGCTTCTACTACCAGGTCTGCATCCTGCACACCTTCCTGCATGTTGGTAAAGGTGGTAATGTTACCTAATGTCTGTGTTTTCTGCTCTTCGGTAAGGTTGCCTTTGGCAATAATGCGGTCCAGGTTTTTTGAGATTGTTGCCAGAGCCTTATTTAAAGCATCATGCGAAATATCTACAAGTGATACCTGGAAGCCATTTTGCGCAAATACGTGGGCAATACCGTTGCCCATCGTGCCGGAGCCAATAACTGCTATTTTGTTCATAGGAATTGCGGGTTCGTAATTTTTGTAAAGCATACAAAGCTAAAATAAAATCTAATATTCTTCGGAATTAATACTGTATTTCACGGTATACTTCAAAAAATGACAATCCATTAGGGCTACACAGATACAATTCTGCGGATGTAAAATCGAACTTTCATGTTTAAGTTTTTTCTCTAGAAAGAAGGAGGAAGTGGGGTGGTTAAATCATCTTAAAATGAGTTGTTTATATACGTTAGTTGGCTATAGTTTAATACTGGGTTAAAGTTGCAACAACTGTTGAAGGATGAAAAAAATATGCATTTAATAAATCCTTTACAATATATATGCGTAAAAGCTTAAACAAAAAAAGTGCAACTATGCTGCTTTATAAATATTGGCAGCAGTTGTTTTAAAAATTAAAAGACTCTTAACAATGGGAAACTTACTTTATATCATCGCCGTGGTGCTGGTCATTTTTTGGTTGATCGGCTTTTTAGGATTTCCGGATGCCGTAGGTGGTATCATTCACGTGTTGCTTGTACTGGCAGTTGTTGCTGTACTGCTTCGCCTGATTCGGGGAGTCTAACTTAGAACAGTAAAACACGTTATTATTTAAAACAATGAACTTACATCCTTCATTAAACAATTAAAACTATGGGAAATTTATTGTATATTATAGCAGTTATCCTTGTGATTTTCTGGCTGATCGGCTTCCTGGGATTCCCTGATGCCGTGGGTGGCCTGATTCACATTCTACTTGTGATCGCCGTTATCATGGTGCTGTTACGCCTTATAAGGGGTTGACGCAACCATTGGTTTATAAACTGAAGTAAATAAAAAGAGCTGCCCTGTAAGGCAGCTCTTTTTTGTTGTATGTTATAGTTGGTTATTTCCGGAAGGGAATATTTACACCAGCTCTGATAACCGGGTTACTATAAGGGTTAACCGGATCGTTGTTACTGTTATAAAGCACCAGAATATCAAAAGATGCCTTTTCGGAAATGCGTTGGCGATACCCTAACCCAACCAAAGGCAATAACAGATTTTTATTTGCTTTTTCAAGGGCTGTCTGTGTGCTGTTTACGCGCAGGTACTCCCTTCTGATGTTCTCTGCTTCGGCATGCGCCAGTATGGCTCCATCGCCAATATCAAACATTTCTACCTGTGCAAATAACCGTCCGCCATAGTTGTGCATGGAGTAGGGGCCATCCTTAATGTAATGGTACACTGCTCCAACGCCAGCGCTCAGCCTGTCAGTAATACGGTAGCCAAGTATAGGCAATAAAGAAATGTTAGTGTATGTACCGAACTGCAGTCCCAGGCTACCGCCAAAATATAGTTTGTCTATAAACTCTTCCTTCTCTTTTTCTTCTTCCTGTACTACCGGCTTTACAACCTCTGGCTTAGGCTTGGGAGGCTGCTGTGGTTGTGTGCGCGTTGGTGTATATACAGGCTGGCCGCTCCCCGGAGGTCCGGTTGGCAGGGCTGGCTTACGTTTCACCGTATCAGGCTCCACCTGAGCGTTAGCACTGATCGAGCAAAGCACAAAAAAGCAAAGTGCCAGCAGGCACTTTGCAAATAGAGAAGTAGGGTTAGCTGACATCTGTTTTTAAACTGTAGCTGTTTCGTACATCTTTTTACGCAGTTCGCGGATATTTTCGTCCTGCAGGTACTCTTCGTATGTCATACGCTTATCGATCATGCCGTTTGGCGTTAATTCGATAATTCGGTTGGCAATGGTATCTACAAACTGTAAGTCATGCGAAGAGAAGATAACAGTTCCATCAAAGTCTTTCAGGGCATTGTTCAGTGCCGTAATTGACTCCAGGTCCAGGTGGTTGGTTGGGTCGTCCATTACCAGGAAGTTGCCCGACTGCAGCATCATTTTAGAGAACATACAGCGCACTTTCTCACCACCCGACAGTACGTTAGCCTTCTTCAGAGACTCTTCGCCTGAGAACAACATACGGCCCAGGAAACCGCGGATAAAGCTCTCGTCTTTCTCAACAGAGAACTGACGCAGCCAGTCTACCAGGTTAAGGTCAGTGTTAAAGAACTCGGCGTTGTCTTTCGGGAAGAAAGCCGTGTTTATAGTTGTGCCCCATTTAAATTCACCGGTATCAGCCTTTTCTTCGCCTGCCAGTATTTTAAAGAAAGTAGTTGCAGCAATGTCATTACGGCCAAGAATAGCGATTTTGTCGCCTTTATCAACCATGAAAGTTACATCCGTGAATATCGGCTGGCCATCTATAGCCTTGCTCAGATTCTCTACGTTCAGCAATTGGTTACCTGCTTCGCGCTCTGGTTTAAAGGCAATGTATGGGTATTTACGCGACGATGGTTGAATATCTTCTACCGTAAGTTTCTCCAGTAACTTGGCACGTGAGGTAGCCTGCTTTGATTTGGAAGCGTTGGCACTGAAACGGCGGATAAATTCTTCCAGTTCTTTTCGCTTGTCTTCGGTCTTCTTATTGGCATCGGCACGTTGCTTAAGCGCCAGCTGGCTCGACTGGTACCAGAAACTATAGTTACCGGCAAACATCTTGATCTTGCCAAAGTCGATGTCGGCTACGTGTGTACAAACCGCATCCAGGAAGTGGCGGTCGTGCGATACAACTATAACCGTGTTCGGGAAGTTACCCAGGAAGTTCTCCAGCCACATGATCGATTCTGCGTCTAAGTGGTTGGTAGGCTCATCCAGCAACAGAATATCCGGGTTACCGAAAAGGGCCTGCGCCAATAACACACGTACCTTCTCGCTACCACTCAGGTCTTTCATTTTTGAGTAGTGCAGGCTTTCGCTTATACCAAGGCCGCTCAGCAACTCTGCCGCTTCGTATTCAGCGTTCCAGCCTTCCATATCAGCAAATTCGCCTTCCAGCTCAGCAGCACGCTCGCCGTCTGCATCCGTAAAGTCAGCTTTGGCATAAATGGCGTCCTTTTCCTGCATAATGTCAAACAGGCGCTTGTGGCCCATTATTACTGTCTGCAGTACCTGGTACTCATCGTAAGCAAAGTGGTTCTGCTTTAAGACAGCCAGACGGGCTTTCGGCGGAATCTCCACAGAGCCCGTGTTTGGTTCTATCTCGCCCGAAAGGATCTTCAGGAAAGTAGATTTACCCGCACCGTTGGCACCTATCAGGCCATAGCAGTTGCCGGGAACGAATTTTATAGTTACATCTTCAAATAATGTGCGCTTGCCATACCGCAGGCTTACATTGCTAGTGCTGATCATGCTTTCTTATTAGAGAATTAAATGGATTCTGAATGCAAAACTACAAAATAAAAGTCGGGTTTAAAGATATGCCTGTCCGGTGCTGAATATAGTTGCACATCAGTGTTGCTATAATGTGCTTGTAAACAGGTTGTTGTGGTGATTGTGGTAAAAATATATGCTACAAAGCACAACGCCACCCATACTTCTTTAGTATATAGTTTAAATAATATTTCAGTTAGCAGCCAACTATAGGCTTAGTAACTTTTTTACTAACCAATTCTGCTGCTAAACTGTTCATTCTGAATTAAGTAATTGAATACCCTAAACTTTTAATATCATGGCATTAGGAAAAATAACATATCAGAAAGTTGCATTAAAGTATGGTATACTGGTAGGTGCTGCGCACATCGTATATTTCCTGCTGATGGGCATTTTCGGTTTACACGATATTGTAGCGCTTTCCTTTATCAGCGCAATCTTCCTGGTTATAGGTATTGTGCTGGCAATCTCTAAATTTAAGCGAATTAAGAATGGTATGATCCACTATTTCCAGGGGCTGGCTATTGGTGCTACTGTAGGCGTGGCATCTTCCACTATACTGGGGCTGTTCCTGGTGTTGTATATCAGCCTTTTCGATTCTACTTACCTGGCTCACCTACAAGCAAGTTCGCTGTTCCCGGAAAGTATTTCCTTGCTAGCACTGTTTGTCCTGACCATTATTTACGGCACTGTGCCTGGTTTTATTATTGCTTTTGTGGCCATGCAATGGTTTAAGCGTGCCGACCACTCGCTTACAGAGCGGGTTTAGCTTTGATTGTATAAGAATCCTTATAAGCCAAAAAATCTATGGAAAAGCTGGGCCTGAAATATGGCTTGATGACGGCAGCAGGCCTGATCGCCTATTTTCTGTTCATGAAACTGATCGGCCTGTCACATATCCTCGAGTTCCGTTTCCTGAATGGTATCATTATGGCAATAGGAATTGTCATGGCGCTCAGGGCATATAAGCGGCGCGAAAAAACGCGCTACGTGCCATATCTGAGCGGCCTTGGGTTATCTTTCATTACAGCGCTGGCAGCTACAGTGGTTTTTTCCGCTTTTATGCTGGTATACATTAAAGCCTTCGACGACTCGTTGATAGAAGTGATCTCGGCAGACCGCATGTTTGGTGAGCGCGTAGAAAGCACACCCGGCATTGTTATATTCATGGTACTAATGATGGAAGGCGTTATATCAGGTGCAATGATCGGGTTTATTGCCATGCAATTCTTTAAGCGGAACGACCATACCGTACCGAACAGTCCCTGATAACAGGTAAGTTAAATGAACTATAAACTATAAGCCCTGCCAGATCCGATCTGGCAGGGCTTATAGTTTTGTGGCTACTTAATTTAGCTGATGAAGTGATCCGGGCGCTGTATGATTTGCACCACTATTTCATGCAGATCGCCTTCTTCGTCTTTAATGCGGTAGGTAAGTTGCGGATTGTCCAGATGCGGGTAGGACTTCACTTCTACAACTTTTCCGCCTGTTATATGATTGCTAAGTTGGGAACTCATCTCATGAAAAGCTCTTGCGAAATCTACTTCAAGTATGCTGGGGTTATAGTTCTCTGTTCTCATATTTTCCGTATGGTTAACCGCGGTTAAAAGGTGTGCGGGCTAATTAAAGTACTAATCATTTTATTTTATAGTGTATACCAGCTAAAAAAATCTATGTTACCTTAATCCCGTTTTATATACCATTTTCTTTGTACTATATTCATTTAAATATAAAAAGTCATATTTTTAGTGTTTTTATAGGTGCAATTGGTAATGTGTGTGATATTTAAAATATACTAAAACAGCCTAACCCTGAATCCGATTTTCCGTTGTAGTAACTATAACACATTGTGTAGCATACAACCTAACACGGATACCCTATGAAACTCTCTATACTTATTTTTGTCTTAGGCTTAGCCACTACAACTGCATTCGCACAGCGGATTACGAAAGCAGATGATGGGCTGGATAAGAAAGTACTGGCTGTTGATGTTACCGGGCCGGCGCTGCTAACGCTGGAAATGGTGCAGGAGCTGAAGTTGACCACAGAACAGCAGCAAGAAGTGATGCAGCTTAACCGGCAGCGTTACGAACAACTACAGGAATCGGAGCTGACAGACCTACGGACACGCCAGCTGGCTGTACAGAAAGTGCACCTGAATAACGATAAAGCCCTGATGAAGATATTAACGCCTGAACAGGTTCAACGTTTTCTGGAACTTGAAGGAAGGCAGAACATGCTGCATCTCTCGGAATTAGGAAACGAATAATATAAAAGCCCGGTTACTCGGGCTTTTTTATTTCATCAGGATGATTGTAAGTGATCTCCGAAACCTTACCCAATGAATTTATCCGTACTTCTGCACGCAAGGCATCGGATAGTTCTATAGTTTGCTCGCATTGTGCACCGCTTTCCAGATAGTAATAGTAAATGCGCTGGCTACGCTCCATCAGTTCTTCCTTATCGGGCTTACCCAATAGGTTTCGAACCAGGTATTCCTTTTTACCATAAAGCTCTTTTCTGATTTTTTCAAACTCAGGTATAAGTGTTGTGCGTTTTCCTAAACAGCCATTCTTGTCGCTTTTCCAGGTGTCACTATCAAAACCTTGTAAACTTTCGGGTGTGCTGCAGGCAGTTGTAAGGCAGCAGGCAACTATAAACAGAAACGTGTTCAGCTTTTTCATGCTGTAAAAATACGGTATAAAGCTCAGTTTACCTTATTCTATAGTTTGTTTTAGTTACAGGATATCAGCTAAATAAATATTTTGAGGTCGGTTGTACCACAGGTCTATAGTTGCGCGTTGTATTATAAATAGAATAAATTTGGAGTTACGAACCGGCATATTTTTAACCCGTCCGGAACAATTCTGTCTGCTTTACCTGTTGAAAAATTAATTGCGTAAACAAGAACCTCTATTTTATGTTGAGAACAACCATTATTCTGCTTGCCCTCAGCCTGCAATCTTTCAACTCCCCAATGGCTGAAATCAGACCAGCCGCCATGACAGCAGGTAATTTTGAAACGATAGAAAAAGCAGAGTTAACGTTTGAGAAAAAACAGCTTGCCTTTACCCAGCATGTAGAGCAAGTATACCAGGAAGCAGGCTTAGAAAGCAAAGGGCTTTCGTTTGCGGTATTCCAGAAAGCTTTTGTCGGGTTTACCAACCTGAAGCAACAGAACCGTGTATCTTCTTCAAAATCAATTCTTACGGTTATAGATTTCACTAAGTCCAGTAACCATAAGCGCCTATGGGTTATAGATCTTTCTGCCAGAAAATTACTTTATAATACGCTGGTATCGCACGGCAAAAACACTGGAAATGTAAAGGCCGAAAAGTTTTCTAATGTACCTAACTCTAATATGAGCAGTCTAGGCTTTTATGTAACCGATAAGACTTATTATGGTAAGCACGGCCTGTCGCTACGGTTACAAGGCATGGATGAAGGCTTTAACAGCAACGCCATGGAGCGTGCTATAGTTGTACACGGCGCTGATTATGCAACCTCGGATTTTATTAAGCAGCATGGCCGTTTAGGCCGTAGCCTGGGTTGCCCGGCATTGCCAACCGAAATATCGCAAGAGGTGATTGATGTAATCAAAGATGAAACAGTGCTTTTTTTACACCACAGCAACCAACCATATACATCAGATTACCTGGACATGGAACTGGCTATAGAGTCTTTTGCAGCTGATATGCCACTTACAGCGTTTTCAAGCTAATAGAAGCTGAATTATAACAAAGAAGCCCCTGCATATCCTGCAGGGGCTTCTTTGTTATAATAGTGTTATAGTTATTAAGTCTGATCTTTTGTAGTTTTCACTAGGCTGATGCCCGAAAAGAAGAAGATCAGGCCAATTACAAATGGAATAGCAGAGGTGTACTTGCCAACTGCTGCGCCATCACCGCCCATCAGAAACGCATAAGCACCCCAGATGATGCCTATGATACCCAATATGGTAAGCAGGGCGCCAAAAGTTCTTTTCATATTCATAGTTCTTCGTTTTTATGTAGGTAAGCTGCCACAATAGCAGCCTGCGTAACTGTAATACGATAATCCTATAATTAGGTATAGCATTTTAGCGCTTGATGCTGCGAAGGTAATTTTACACTCAGCCAAACTGCTTTACAGGCGTATATATGCCTGCAGAAACTATGAGATAACTATAGCATGAGAGGAATCATAAAGTTTATAATCGGGCTGCTTGTTGCAGCTGTATCGCTGGTAACATATTGGTGCAATACCGAAAAAAACGAATTTACCGGCGAAAACCAGCATGTAGACATGACAGTGGAGCAGGAGATAGCACTTGGCCTGCAGGCTGCTCCCGAGATGGCATCGCAGTACGGTGGCTTACACCCCGATCAGGCAGCAGCTAAACGCATAAAGGAAATAGGGCAGCGGCTTGTACAAGAAACTGAAGTGGCCAATACACCCTATAAATTCGATTTTCATTTGCTGGCAGATGAGCAGACCGTGAATGCTTTTGCTTTGCCCGGTGGCCAGATATTTATTACTGCAGGCTTATTACGAAGGCTGAGCACTGAAGGCCAGGTGGCAGGCGTTTTAGGCCACGAAATAGGGCATGTAGTAGCGCGCCACTCTGCTGAACAGTTAGCGAAATCTAGGTTAACACAGGGGCTGACTGGGGCTGCAGCCATCGCTACATACGACCCTGATAATCCTGCCTCGCGCACAGGAGCTATAGCTGCTGCCATGGTAGGTAAATTGCTGACCATGCGCTATGGACGTGAAGATGAACTTGAGTCAGACAGACTGGCTGTAAAGCTTACCGGTGCTACCGGGTATGACCCACGCGCCATGATTGAAGTGATGCGCATACTGGAGCAGGCAAGCGGTGGATCCAACGGGCCAGAGTTTGCCCAGACGCACCCAAACCCCGGAAATAGAATAGCTGAAATTGAACAAGCCATTCAGCAGGAATACCCAAATGGCCTGCCGGAAGGGCTTGTGCCTTAAAAAAATGTTGAGAAAGCAAGTCGAAAACAAAACTTTCCATCAAACTTTATGTATAAGAAAATTGCAGTTCACTGCAAATGCTCCATTTACGCAGCCCTGCTGCGGGCACATCTGCCATATACAAAACAAACTATAACTTGTAAGCTAATTAAAATGGCTACTAATAAAAACGACAATCAGAAAAGCGGTTCATCGAAGTCAGGATCTTCTTCGTCAACCTCTGGTAAAACAAGTGCAAACAAGTCAACTACTTCTAAAAGCTCTGGTGGTGCTTCCGGCTCTTCATCAGGCTCTAGCTCTTCCAGATCATCTTCAGGAGGTTCTTCTTCCGGATCATCTGGATCTAAAAACAAGTAGTTATTGAAAACTCAGCCGTAAGCCGGCTGCAGAAAAAACTAACCCCGCAGGTTAGTTTTTTTTGTGCATTACCCAATCCTGTTTTCTTCGTATCAGTGCTTAATTACCCTTATAATTACATTTTATGCAGGCAGCCGAAACTTTACTTTTTGTGATAAACCCGATTGCAGGTGATATAGATAAATCAGACCTGGAAGAGCAGGTAGAAGCAATCTGCAGAGAGCACAATATTAAAGGGCATATCTATAAAACCTCCGGAGACGATGATGCAGGGCATATTAGAAGCCTTATAAGCGAAAAGAAACCAGATGCTGTATTTGCCGTTGGTGGCGATGGTACTGTAAACCTTGTAGCTGCATTGCTGATCGACCAGAAAATTCCATTGGGTATTATTCCACTTGGCTCGGGTAATGGCTTATCAAAAGACCTGAATATACCTCAGGATATTGAAGAAGCACTTGTGCTGATCCACCGGCATGTGGTTCGCAACATTGATACCCTTGACATAAATGGCCATCCATCTATTCACTTGTCGGACCTGGGCTTTAACGCACTGGTTGTAAAACGCTTTTCGGATGGTGAGAGCAGAGGACCAGGCGCTTATGCCTGGATCGCGCTGCAGGAATACCTGAGTTATGAGCCAAAATATTATGTGATTGAAACCGATATGGAGCGTTTTGAGGGCGAGGCGTTTATGGTAACTATAGCTAATGCCAATGCCTTTGGGAGTAATGCAGCTATTAACCCAAATGGCATACTTAATGACGGACGCTTTGAGATATGCCTGATTGAGCGCTTCCCGAAAGCAGCAGGCCTGGGTATCCTCTACAAACTATACACTGATAGCATCGATACCTCTGTATACACCCGGAAACTAACCTGCCGCACCGCCACTATTTACAATACTGATAACGAGGTAATGCATATAGACGGGGAGCCAATAGATCTGGGGAAAGAGGTTAGGGTAACTATAAAGCCGAGAAGCCTTCAGGTGTTGCTGCCTGTTCCGGAACCAGAAGAAGCCTGAATTATACGGGGGCCTGCTGTGGTACAAGTACGCTCTCCAGTTTTTTCCTGAAAATAACCTCACCGGTGCCTGTTGCTGCTTCTGCAGGGGTAGCTGGCACCACGTGCACTTCCATCCATAGTTCGCCTGAGCGGTAATAATTTAACACGATAAAACCGGGCTGCTCCAGGGTAAAGGTTGCGCTGCCACCTTTCTTTACAAAGGCTGTCTTACTACCCGAGCCGCTTACCATGTAATGGTTACCACGCTTCTCGAAGTGCTGCAGGTTATGGTCGTGCCCCGCTATATACACTATATTCTGATAGCGGTGGAAAATCTGTAGCAGCCTTTTGCGCATACGCTTGTACTTTTTATGCGACATGTCTTCGTAAGCACCAAAATAGCGGCGATAAAAAGGGTACAGTGAGCCAAGTAAAGGCAGTGGTATCAGGAAACGCTTATGTGCTGCTGTGAGCGGAAAAACATGCTGCTTAATGGTAAATTTACCTCCATGCAGGGCGTTGCTGTAAAGCGGGTGGTGCGCGGCTATAACAATGCGCTGGTGCCTGTTTTTTCGCAGCAGATCATTCAGGCTCAGGTAAAACTCCTCGATATCGGTATAAGGGCAGTTATAGTTTTTGCCTAACGGCTTCTCGCCGCGCTGTACCCACCATTGTGTATTGATGACCACAAGCAGTAGCCCTTCGGCTAGTTGCAGCGTAACAGGGCCGGGGCAGCCATGTGGTGGCAGATAACCGGCGGGGTTCTCAAGCGCTTCAACTATATATTTTTCCTGTCGCAGCATGTATTGGTAACCATCTGGGCGGCCTTTGTTCCAGTCGTGGTTGCCACTCAGAAATACTGAGTTCGTTTGGTAAGCCTGCAACTGTTGTAGTATAGTTTGCAGCCGGGTTTCGGCCATAGCGCGGTGCCGGTGCCCTTCGGGTGGCAGGCCAACAGGGTACAGGTTATCTCCCAGAAAAACCGCAGTTTCAGCTCCCCGGTTTTCGGATTGCCATAGTTTAAAATGATTCAAAACCGGATCAGTACCATTAGTGGCTACGGCACCTATATCGCCGAGCATAGCCAGAGAATAAAGTTTCTCGGAGTCGGGAGGGAGCGTGTTTTGTCTCCAGCCCACATCTGCTAATTTATAGTAGGGTTTGCGTCTATACTTTCGTTCCTGCCAGTAACTGAACACCAGAAAAGATGCAAAAAGAGTTGGCACTATGATCAAAAAGTACAGAAGCATTGAGTAAGTTGAGGAGTTAGAGAGTTTGAGAGTTAGAAGGTTAAAAAGTTATTTATTCATAGAATACTGATTATTAGAACTCCGGTGGAGTGAGCGATTTAAAGTGCCCGTTTTGCTTTACACGTTCTTTTAAGCGTTCGGTTTCCAGCACGATAGGCAGTATGTTTTGCAAATGTTGCAGAATCAGCTCCTGCCTGTCAGATTCACTTTTCATTTGCAGCAGTGCGTATTCCTGTTCCAGGTTCAGGCCTAGCTGGTGTGCAACAGTAAAGCTGTTAAAATCGTCACTCAGGCTACTGGCCAGGCCTTTTAATCCAAGCGCTTCGTACAGTTGCTGCATCAGTTCCTGAATTTTGGTTTTTGTAATGATGTCTTCATCGTCCTGGTAAACTATAGATTCCACCTCACCACCAGCGTATAGTCTGCCTGGTGCCGTTTTATCAAAGCTAAGGATCTTGAATGTACGAACACCCCGGCTCCGGATATCCATTTCTCCGTTGTCATATTTCTTCTCAATGTTCAGTATCTCTACTTCGGTGCCGTACTGGCCTACACCATTCTGAATATAGGTCGGGATACCAAAATTTTTCCCGTCCATCATGCAGTCAAGCACAAGCTGCTTATAGCGTGGTTCAAAAATGTGCAGGTTCAATTTTTCGCCAGGGTAAACCACAATATTCAATGGAAATAAGGGCAGATATTGTGACATGTGTATGAAGTTTTAAAATAGGTAAACATCGGGTATCTGTTAAACTTACGTAGGAGCCCCACGCAACAGTTGGCAAAGCATTAAATTTTGACTTATAAAATCCCTTTACGTTGATCAGGGTGGCGTTTTGTTTTTATCTCTTTATTAGATGAGAATTTATTCATTTTGAATTACTACAAATACTGAAGCCCCTCAACGTAAGGTTTTTTAATTTGCTTAATCTTATATATTTGGCAAAAATTGTTTAGTAATCTTATGAAGCGACATTACAATATAATAGCAGGATTAGCGATGATTATGGCTGTTATGGCAGGTGCTTACTTCAATAACAATGAGTTTTATTATAAACAGAAACGGGTTTCAAAGATTGACTATGAATATAACTCCGGAGACTCAGATTATTATATGAAATGGAAGTTTAACCTGGGTGCTGCCATTGCCGGTGGGTTAGCCACAGCCGGTGTTGGGTTACTAACTATCGGAGTTATAAGTAGGAAGCAAAAAACATCTTAGTGAGTAACTGTTTCCCGCTCGATAGACTTTTCTTTTTTCTAAGCTTCTAAAGTTAGAGTAAACAGGTTATGAATTATGGCTTGTAAAAGCCAATAACAATAACACAATACGTTTGGAACGAGAAGGGCGAATACTATACCTTTGCGGCCTGAATTGAACATGCTTTTATGAGTAAGAAGCGTATGGGGCTGCACACCATTAAGGTGGTATTTTTTAAACTGTTGCTGAGCCTCTTTTTATTGAGTATTGCCTGGGTGCTGCTCTATAAATGGGTTGATCCGCCTGCTACGCTGCACATGGTAAAGCGGCGCGCAGAAGCCGGCAAGACGGATAAGAACGACCCGACTATAAACTATAGATTTGTAGATCTGGACGAGATGTCGGAGCAGCTGCCGCTAGCGGTTGTGGCATCCGAAGACCAGTTGTTTCTGCAGCATAATGGGTTTGACATGGACGCCATTATGGATGCCTTTAAGCGTAACAGGAAGGGCGGAACGATAAGGGGCGGAAGCACCATCAGCCAGCAGGTAGCAAAAAACGTTTTTCTGTGGCATGGCAGAAGCTACCTGCGCAAAGCCGTAGAAGCTTATTTTACGGTACTGATCGAGCTTATCTGGGGTAAAGAGCGCATTATAGAAGTATACCTTAACATTGCCGAAATGGGGGACGGGGTATTTGGTGTGGAAGCTGCGAGTCAGTTATACTTTAAGAAACCAGCCAAAGATGTGGGGCGCCAGAATGCTGCTTTGCTTGCCGCTGTTTTGCCTAATCCGATCAAGTACAGCGCTAAAAACCCTAGTGGGTATGTGCAGCGGAAGCGCGGCCGAATAGCGCGTGCTATGGGTCGACTGGGTGGAGTGAACTATATTAAACCTATATTGCCTTCATATGAAAATAAGGAATAATTTTTTTATAGTTGCCGCTGTGGCCCTGCAAACTATAGTTGTAGGTTGCCAGCAATCAAAAACAACAACTACAGCACAGCAGCAAACTATAGATCATGCTGAGGCAATTGAGCAGGTAAAACAAGTGCTGTCAGATCAGGCTGAACGCTGGAGCGTCGGCGACTTGGAAGGCTATATGCAGGGTTACTGGAAATCGGATTCGTTGCTTTTTGTCGGCAAGAGCGGCCTAACCTACGGCTGGCAGCAAACCCTCGACAACTATAAGCGCGGCTACCCGGACGTATCAGCCATGGGTAAGCTCACCTTTGATTTTAAAGAAATCCGTCCGCTTTCTCAGGATAATATTCTGGTAGTGGGCAAATGGCACTTGCAACGCGAGGAGTCAAAAGGCGACTTAGAAGGGCATTTTTCCGTTATCTTCCAACGCTTCGTAGATGGCTGGAAGATTATAGCTGATCATTCGAGTTAGGTAAAGCTCTAAGTTGTTTCAGGATGTTTCCTAACGTAGACTTATGTTAAAAGTAGGCTTGTTAGGAATAGCTGGATATTCTGCTGTAAACACTAAATGTACTCTTTGGGGATTCTCTTTATCCAAGTAAACCCATTCCTGAGGAATTGATTGTACAATTCGAGTGACATGTGCCATAAATTGTTGGTCTCCAAATCCTGATATCTGTTTGTAAGTACCATCATCTGATGCTTCAAAAACTACTTCTGATGGTTTAGTAATAACTGGTGGTTTACTATTTGTTAACTGTATATCCTGCTGTGCGGCGCGGTAGTAATTCAGAAACCTGTCTCCATTACCCAGATATAACACATACGCAGTCGGGCTCAGCGTATAGTTAATTGCAACCAGCTTTTTCGAACTATGATCGTACTGATGAATTAATGCGCCATCTACATCAAAGTAGCTCCAGATGCCAGTTTTAGAACCATTGCTGTAATTGCCTTCTGATTCCTTTTTCAGTCTGGTTGTATCAATTGTGATATTATATTTGTCTGAACTCTTTCTGGGTTCTATTATGGCAGTGATTTTCTGGGAACCTAATGATATGGCTATGTCTGCTGAATTTTCTAAGTAAAATAACTGCCACCAGCCTTCTTTTTTATCATTGCTAAACTCACCTGTTGCTCTCAAAAAGTTGTTGGGATCTTTTGCATAGAACTCATACCACTTTCCCGTTTTCTGGTTGTTGCTATATTCCCCGAAATCAATAATGTAGTCTTTGAACCAAACGTCGTTATAAGTACGCAGATACTGACCATGTTTTACCGATTTGTCCGACTTTAGCACAAAATACTTTTCTGAAATACCATTTTTGTAATGCTGTTTCTTGGTAAGCTTTTGTGCCGGTGAATTAACTATTGCACAAATAACAAGAAGTAGTGTGATGAGTGCACGGGGTGATAGCATAATTTGGCAGGTTAAAGTTTGTTGAAGTCGGATTTATCAGCAGTTTGTAGCTTAAAGATATAAATTATCTATTATACCCAAAAACAAGTAAGCCAGATAAGTACCACTGTACCAATCCGGCTTAACTATAGCTAAAGCTGTTTACAGCCTATTCCTAACTGATCGATGTTTACTGATCCCCAGCCTCGTCTATTTCCACTTCTTTCTCTACTTCCTTCACTTCTTCAACAAAAATAAACCCGTTACCGGCGGCGTGTTTGGCAGCTTCGGCAGTTTCTTTTACCAATAGCATCTCCACTTCGCCACCGCCTTTTTTTAGCTCGTCAGCTATGCTCACTACTTTGCGGGTGTGTTTCTCTATGTTCACGTCGCGTATGTAAATAGCCATAATACGTCCGGGGTGTTTCTTAACTACTTCACTGTAGATGGCCGCATCCTGTTGTCCGCTGTCGCCGATCAGTATAAAGTCTAGTTTAGGATAAGTGATCAGGATGTTTTCGATCTCTTTGTACTTGTGGCTCATGTGGTCGGAGTGGCCCAGCTTGGTTTCGTCTATGCCAAAGTCGCGTAGCAGGAGCGGACCCTGCGGTATTTCGTTAAGCTCCAGGAAATGGTAGAGCAGATCGTAGTTGTTCCAGGGGCTGCTGCTAACGTAAAAGAAGGGGTTGTTACGTTTGCCATTTCGCCCCAACTGCAGCGATTTATAAAACTGTGATACGCCATGAAACGGAATGCGGGTATGTGCATTGTTGAGCAGCACGTTCCGGCCTGATTCAAGTAAACTGGTGGCACCTGTGCGCATAATGGTGTCATCAATGTCGGAGATGATGCCGTATTCAGCATCGGGAGGCGGAACCAGTACATGCGCTGTGGCAGTAACTTCTTCTTTCAGCTCAACGGGGGCATCAATCAGTTTCAGTTCTATCGTATGCCAGATATCATCAAGCACCAGGGGTGTTTCAGGAGCCAGGTTCAGCACAAAGTAGCCTTCCACATCAGTTGTAATCTCATGAAACTGGTTATTGAAACAGAGCTGCACGCGGGCATTGGGAACTTCGTCTGTTTCGAAACGGCGGTACATGTTCAGCAGGTTTTCCCATAAAGTGTCCTGTTCTTCTGATTTGGTAATGCCTTTATCTTTCAATACACGCCCTTTTACGTACAGGCGTTCGGGAGTGCCATAGCTGCGATAAGGTACGATCTGTAAGGGGTGCATCATGCCTAGTCTACTTTTCAGCTTAAACGTGAGCATGTCCAGTTTCTCTTCTGCCTTCAGTATGGCCTTGGTGCCTTTATCTTTCAGGTTTTTCATAGTTCAGGTAGTATAAAAAAGGCCTGCAACTAGCTGCAGGCCTTTATTCGTTATTTTAAAGCATTTTTAAGCGCTGTAAAGTCATTGTCCGGGGCAGTTGTAGTGCTGCAGCCTTCCTGCCGTGCTTTTTGCTGTATGTTCTCTACGCGGTTTTCAGGGTTAGGGTGCGTGCTCAGGAATTCAGGTGGTGTTCCCTGTGCGGCCTCTTCGTTCATCTTAATAAAGAAACCGGCAGCTCCGTCGCAGGCATAATACTTAGTTCCGGCCAGGTATTCCACAGAATAATTGTCGGCTTCGGTTTCGGCATCACGGCTGAACTTGAGGCCTGCCAGTGTACCCGATAGTTGACCTGCAATCTGGCGTAGGGCACCCGGGTTATTACCTAAGGCAATAGACAGCAGCAGGTTAATACCGTATTGGCGCTGCAGCTGTTTTACACTATGGCGGCGGTCTGCGTGTGCTACCTCATGAGCAATTACTCCGGCAAAATGGTCTTCGTCGTTCAGGTATTTTATAAGGCCTGTAAATACATAAATATGGCCACCCGGCGTAGCAAAAGCATTTAATTGCGAATCGTCTCGGATCAGTTTCACATCCCAGGCAAACTGCTGGCGGTACTGCACTTCTCCTGAGTTCAGAACACGGTTCACAATTTTGTCGAGGTTAGCATAGGCCTGCTGGTTGGTGGAGTTACGCTCCATTAATCTGCCCTGCGCTCGGTACGTCGAATCTACTTGGTGGGCTACCTGTTTTCCTAAGGCTACATCATCTTCAACAGTAAAAAGCAGCACCCCGTCGTCGCCACAACTATAGAATGTAAAAGCACTGGCAACTACCAGGCTAAGCGTAAGTAAAGATCTTTTAAGCTTCATATGTAATCGGTATTTTATATATAGTTTACTGGCACTACAAAGTTTGTGCCTTACTATGTGTAGTTATAGCCCGAATGTACGAAGCAAAAACTACTGCTGTTTACAAACTATAGTTTAAGATCGGCTTGCCAGGCATAAAAAAAGCCCCTGATGTGTGTCAGGGGCTTTCCAGTGTGTAGTATAGCTTATTTTACGGATGATGTTCCAACGGGATTTCCGTTCGTATCCAGCTCTACCAATTCGTAATTCAGTTTCTGCAATTCTGGCAACACGGTCTTCTTGTCACCAACTACCACAATGTGCATTTTATCTGATGGCAGGTGTTTGGCAGCCAGTGCATCGATCTCTTTCTTCGTGATCGTGTTCAGGATCTGCGTTTGCTTGGCTACGTAATCCTTCTTCAGGTCATACTCCAGAATGCGGCCCAGGAAGACGGCTTTCTGACCAGGCGTTTCGTACTTGCGGGCATCAGACTGACCGATCGAGTTCTTCATGAACTGCAGTTCGGCTTCGGTAATACCTTTCGCTCTGAAATCGTTGATCTCTTTCATGAACTCCACTACAGAAGCAGCTGTCGCATCGGCACGAACACCGGCAGATGCCGTGAACGGACCAGCAAACTTGCTACCGCCAAAGCCTGAACGGGCTCCGTAAGTATAACCTTTGTCCTCGCGCAGGTTCAGGTTGATGCGGCTGTTGAAAGCACCACCCAATGCAAAGTTCATCAGCGATGCAGTCTTATAATATTCACCAGTAGCATCGTAAGGCATTGCTACATAACCAATTCTGATCTCAGACTGTGCTGCATCCGGCTTGTCTACAAAGTAGATCTTAGTTTTAGCTATTGCAGGCGTTTTTACATCAGCAGGGATGGTTACGTTTTTCTTTTCCCACTTCTTCAGGAAGTCCAGCTTGCCCATGATCTCTTTTTCAGAGATGTCGCCAACTACAACCAGGTCAGTTACAGAAGGAGAGAAGTTAGCCTTGTAGAACTGTTTCACGTCATCCAGTGTAATGCTGCTTACCGATTCTGTTGTACCGGAAGTAGGGATGGCCATGATGTGGTTCTCACCATAAAGCAGTTTGTTGTACACGCCGGTAGCAATGGCAGTTGGCTGTGTAGACTGGTTTGCGATGCCTTCCAGTTGCTGCTTCTTCAGACGCTCGAAATCATCCTGCGCAAACTTCGGACGGAACATACGCTCTTCCAGCAGGGCCAGCGTTTTATCCAGGTTCTTCTTCAGCGTCGATACCATGATGTAAGTATCTTCTGTGCCTGAACCTATACGGATAGAGCTACCCAGTTTATCCAGCTCGCTGCTGAACTGCTCTGAGCTATAGTTCTCAGTGTCTTCGTTAAGCAGAGCTGCAGTAAGCGAGGAGATACCAGCTTTGCCAGGGTTAGCTGCAGACAGTCTGTGGCCACCGGCTATAGTTAACTGTAGTGTTACAGTTGGGATCTCATCAGATTTTGTACCGATCACTTCCAGGCCGTTCTTGAACTTTGCAGTGTAGTAGTTAGGCACGCTAACTGCTTTCGCCTGGCCTGCTGTAGGGCGCTTGCTGCGGTCAAAAGAATCAACAGCTTTAGTATACTTCAAGTTGCTATAGTCCTGTGGCTGTGCTACCGACTTAGAAGTATCAACTTTATAGTTATCAGCTTTCGCTATTAGCTCTGACTTGCCTTTTGGCACTACGCTCAGGATAACGGCAGACTTGCCTTTGATGTACTGGTTGTACACGCGCTGTACATCCGCTTTGGTAACAGCATTTATGCGGCGGATTTCTTCCTGAAGATAGTTCGGGTTGTTACGGAATGTCTCATAAGCAGCAAGCTGAGAAACTTTACCGCTTACGCTGGCCATTCTGTTCACCAGGCCCGACTCAGCAGAGGCTTTAAAACGCTGCAGGTCTTCGTCGGTAACACCACGAGTTTCAAACTCAGCAATAGACTGGCGAAGCAGCTCTTCTGTCTGAGCAAGGCTAGTGTTCGGGAAAGCCATTACAGAAATACCAAACTCGCCGGCAAGCTCAGAAGTTGAGTTAAATGCCGAAGCAGACATGGCTTTCTGGTTCTTCACAAAGTTCTTGTAGAAGATGGAGTTTCTGCCCTGGCCCAGGATCTCTGCCAATACACCCAGTGCAGCCTCGTCTTTATGACCAGCTTCAGGTGTTGGGTAAGTCATGCGCAGCATCGGGAAGCGTACATTGTCTTCGTAAGAAATGTAGCGGTCTTTTTCCAGTTTAACCGGCATTGGCTTCATGTCATTCACGGCCGGGCCGGCAGGAATAGAGCCAAAATATTTCTCAACTAGCTTCACTACGTCAGCAGGGTTCACATCACCACCAACAGTTACAGTAGCGTTGTTTGGACCATACCAGCGCAGGAAGAAGTTTTTCAGGTCGTTTACGTTAACACGGTTCAGATCCTCGATGTAACCTATAGTTGTCCATGAATATGGGTGACCAAATGGGTACAGGTTCTCCGAAGTTTTTTCGTACACCAGGCCATACGGACGGTTGTCATAGTTCTGGCCGCGTTCGTTTTTAACAGTCTCGCGCTGTACTTCAAATTTCTGCTGTGTTACGGCATCCAGTAAAAAGCCCATACGGTCTGCTTCCAGCCACAGAGCGGTCTCCAGCTGGTTGCTTGGTACAGTTTCGAAATAGTTCGTTCTGTCGCGGTTTGTAGTTCCGTTCAGGGTACCACCTGCATCCGATACAATCTTGAAGTGTTCCTCATCGGCAACGTTGTCTGAGCCCTGGAACATCATGTGCTCAAAGAAGTGCGCAAAACCTGACTTACCAACCTCTTCGCGGGCCGAGCCTACGTGGTACGTAACGTCTACGTGTACTACCGGGTCAGAATGGTCTTCGTGCACGATCAGGGTAAGACCGTTCGCGAGTTTATACTTTTCGTAAGGAATAACCAGCTCATCGCCTTTTTTGGTTACTTTCTCTACCAGTTTGGTCTGTGCCTCGGCAGCGCCTATTACGCTTGCTGTGAGCACAATACTCAACCCAATTTTTTGTAGCATAAGATTAGTTTTTAGTTATTGTTTGCTTTGACCAATATAGTGAAATGAAGTTTAATTTACTATGTTAAAATAGACCAAATCCTATTTTGTATCGACCAAAACCTGGCGTGCAAACATAACCGATACCGTGAGGGTAAGCAGCGAGATGATCAGCATAGCGGTTGTGAGCAGAAATGCCATGCCAGACGTTTCGGTAGCAGCCGAATCGCCGCTTTGCTGCACCATGGCAAGCAGCTTTATGAAATAGGTTGCAGAGCGCCAGGCTAGCAGTATAGTTAGTAAACCTGCTTCGGCGGCACCTAAAAAGAATGCCCAGCGCTTGCCGCGTTTTAAAAAGTGCCCGGCCGTAAGCGCCAGAAAGCCGCCGATGCCACCGGTTATAAGTGCCGTGTTGGCCTGCTCGCCGGCTATGTCCACAGCCACGGCGCCGCACCCAATCAGGAATGCCCCGTAAAAAGCATACAGGTACGAAATGTTTTTATGCATGATAACTATAGTTAAACGTTAGCGCCTGCAAATTAACAGGTGTAGCCAAATGTACATCATAAAGTAACAATTACCGCTACAACTTTTGCTGGTAGCTATAGTATGAAGTGCAGGTAAAGTAAACAGAATGGGAAATAAGAACGAGATACATAACTTGCACGGCGACCCTGTCATGTCTGCTGAGGCTGCGGGACTGCGCTATACCTCGGATGAGCGGCCGGGCTATGCCCGCAAAAAGTCAGGCAAAGGCTACCAGTTCCTGAACGCGAAGGGAGAAAAGATAACTGACGAGAAAGTGCTGCAGCGACTGAATAAGCTGGTAATACCACCCGCCTGGACCGAAGTATGGATCTGCCCGAATGCTAAGGGGCATCTGCAGGCAACTGGTCGCGATGCCAAAGGCCGGAAACAATATATCTACCACCCGGAATGGAACAAATCCCGCAATGTAACCAAGTTCGGGCGCATGCTCTCGTTTGGGAAAGCACTGCCAAAGCTGCGTGCCCGGATCAAGGAAGATATTCAGGCCAGGAACCTGGACCGGCGGAAGGTAACAGCATTGGTGCTCTCTATTATGGATAATGCCCTGATCCGGATCGGTAACAGGCAGTACGCCAAAGCCAACGATTCGTACGGCCTGACCACCATGCGCGACAAGCACGTGAAAATAAACGGCAGCCAGGTAAAATTCACGTTCCGGGGTAAGAAAGGAGTGGAGCACGACATAGACCTGAAAGACCGCCGGCTAGCGCAGCTGGTAAAGAAGTGTAAGGATATTCCGGGCTATGATCTGTTTCAGTATTACGATGAGAACGGGGAGCGACAGGTGCTGGAATCTGGTGACGTAAATGCCTACCTGCGCGAAGCAACCAACCAGCCTTTTACAGCCAAGGATTTCCGGACATGGGGTGGCTCAGTGCGCATGGTAAAGTGCCTGGAAAACGTGCTGGAAGAAAACCCTGAACTGGAGAAAGAAAAAGCCATTAAAGCAGCCGTGAAAGATGTGGCAAAGGGCCTGGGAAATACGCCAACTGTGTGCAGCAAATACTACATTCACCCCGAGGTAGTGAATATGTTCCGGGAAGATAAACTGCTGAACTACCTGCGCAATCACGACGCTACCAAATCTAAGAACGAGTACTTATCCGGAACCGAAGAGCTGGTGCTGAAGATGTTACAGCGAGTTAAGAAGTTAGAAAGTTTGTAAGTTCGAAAGTTAAGGAGTTTTGGAAGGCACATGTAGAGACTTTTAGAGACGCAATACATTGTGTCTTAAACTATAGCAGACCTAACAATTAATAATTTAACCATTCAGCCATCAATCCATTCAACCAATCAACTATAGATTCAAAATAACATTTATAGTTTGATCTGGTTAAACTATAGTTTACATTTTAACGCCCATGGAAATAGGAATCACGACTTTTGTAGAGAATACGCCCGACCCGACAAACGGCAACCTATTGCCCCCGCACCAGCGACTAAAGAACCTGATGGAAGAAATAGAGCTGGCTGATCAGGTGGGGCTTGATGTGTTTGGTATCGGGGAACATCATCGTTCGGATTACCTGGTTTCTTCGCCGGCTATTGTGCTGGCGGCAGCGGCTGTTAAAACTAAAAATATTAAGCTATCCAGCGCCGTAACGGTGCTTAGCTCCGACGACCCGGTTCGGGTTTTCCAGGATTTTGCACACGTAGATTTGCTATCGGAAGGCAGGGCGGAGATTATGGCTGGGCGTGGTTCTTTTATAGAGTCCTTCCCGCTTTTCGGCAACGACCTGAAGGACTACGATACGCTTTTCTCAGAAAAACTGGATCTGCTGATAAAACTGAACAAAAGTGAGAAAATTACCTGGAGCGGAAAGCACCGGCCATCCATCGAAAACCGTGGTGTTTACCCAAGACCTTACCAGAAAGAGCTTCCGATATGGGTAGCAGTAGGCGGTACACCAGAATCGGTTGTTCGTGCGTCGAGCAAAGGCTTACCTATGATGTTGGCCATTATTGGCGGCATGCCCGACCGTTTTGTGCCTTTCACCAATCTTTATAAACAAACCTATAAATCTGCAGGGCACACAGCTCCAATGCAACTTGGTATAAACTCCCATGGTTATATTGCTGAAGACTCGCAAAAAGCGGCTGATGAATTTTACGGACCGTATGCGCAGGTAATGAGCAAACTGGGGCGGGAGAGAGGCTGGTCGCCGATGAGCCGTGATCATTACGAAGCTATGCGTGCGCCCCAAGGATCACTGTTAGTAGGCAGCCCGCAGCAGGTGATAGATAAGATACTTTACGAGCATGAGCTGTTCGGCAATACCCGTTTCCTGCTTCAGTTCAGCGTAGGCACTATTCCGCATGACAAAATGCTGCGCGCCATAGAACTGCTCGGAACTATAGTTGCCCCTGCAGTAAAAAAGGCCGTCGGAAAGAAAGACTAATACAAATTATAAGGCAGTTTTTACAAGTGGCAAAGTACTATAGTTTACCTGTAGCTGCCTATAGTTTAGTTTATTCATATCAAGTCTAGTGGGCAAAAGTATAATGTAGATCACAGGCAAAGGAGTCACGGTAAATGGATACTATAGTTTGCCGCGGCTTTTTCTGCTATAGTTTAGATTAAAACAGCTTCGGCTTAATCTTTTCTGATGATGCTGATTCTGCCATCTCCTTCTACATAAGCGGCTTTCACCTGCTCAACATGTTCGATCTGTTCTTTGCGAAGGCTTTCCTTCAGCTCTTCTTCTGTAATGTATTCGCGGCGCATATTTCGTTTCAGCAGCTTGCCGTCCTTTATGATTTGTAAAGCCGGGGCCGAGAAGATCTTTTCTATAAACTTTACCCGAAAGCTTAGCCAGTTTACGCTATAGTTTAAGAGCATTAAGGTCGTGATTACTATAAAGCCTTCAGTTATAGATTTATAACCTCCCAGAGAGTGCGTGGCAGCTTCTGCAATCAGGATCACGAAGATCAGGTCCATCATGGCCAGTTCGCCTCCGGTGCGGCGGGGTAGCACACGCAGCAGCAGTAAAATACCTAGGTACATAAGTGCACCTCTTATTATCAGTTCTGCAACCGGTGTTTTAAGGTGAAAAAGTGCAGCAAAATCAATCTTCAGTAGTTCCATAGCAAGCTCAACTATAAGCTGCGCTGCCTATTTTTTAGCAAAAAGGCAGTACAGTAATAGCTATAGTTTGCAAGTGCATACGCAGGTTTGTTCCGTAGGGCTGCCTGACATTGCATGCAGAAATGCGTCTATAGTTGAAGCCAGCAATTGCATCAGCAAATTTCTAAGGAGTAACTATAGGTTTACCTGAAGGTACTTAATCCTCTATGGCCTCGATGCCAAGTTGCTTTAACCGTTCCAGGTGTTCTTTCATGGCATTAAGCTGCTCTGGGGAGTGCCCTTGCCAGTCAGCAACTTCACCCACAACCCGAATTGGACTGCGTGTACGGTAGGATTTGGTCGGATTTCCGGGGAATTTCTTGTCTGTCAGGTTGGGATCGTCTTCAATCGGGCCGGTTGGCTCAACAATGTAAATTCTGCCTCGTCCTTCGCCCTGTGCAAGTTCGGCTCCCCAGGTAGCCGCATCCAGGGTGGCAGTAAGGTAAACGTACGCCGCTTTCCTGCGCTGACCATAGTTCGAACTATAGCCGGTCTCAATCAGGTCTCCTGTATTAAGATTTGCTTTGGTGCCATGGTAATATGTTTCAGCACGCTGGTCGTTGTTTGCGGCTCCTGATGTACCCTCACTGTTGGTTTTTTCCATAGGTATGATTGGCTATTTTTGTTAAGGCGGGCAATTAATACTGCTGTAAAACGGCTTTACTTTGCCGTATTTTCTTTTACCCTAAAGGCTACAATTTGCTTGATCAACTCATACGGAATCGGTTTGTCTACTGGAAATTGTACGGAGCCTTTTCCCTGTTTGTACACCGAAAGCTGATCCTTGAATTCTGCATGTCCTGAAGGAGTGGCGTAAAACCCGATATGCGATTTGAAAGCCGCAAAATAGACCAGCGGTTTTCCGTTCAGTTTATAGGCTGGCATTCCATAAGCAATTCCCTCCATGGCGTCTGGTGCAGTTTCAATAATTGTAGCACGAACCTTTTCCAATATGGTTTGCACGTCTTCAGAGAATAGTTTGATGTATTCGTCTGCAGTTTTAAAGTCAGTTTTTATATGGTTTTGCAAGTGCTTGATGGAGTACTTACTGGTTACTTATATAGCTGCATATGGAACCCTCACTGCGTTTATTTCAGGAATTTATTCTCTTATAAGCTTGATCGCAGTACCAATTTCATCAACAAAGGCATGTAAATAAGCAGGTAATTTTTATTTATTTGAGTTTATCACCCAGAATTTTTTAACTCCATTATCTGAGTATTCGAAATAGAGCTTGTCCTGTTTGACATCAGTAAAAGTGCCTATTTTGCCACTTTGTGATTGAAGAAGCTGCTGTGGTATTTTTGCAGTTACTGTGCTTACCTGTTGATACTTGTCTCTGCTTAGCTCTATATAGTCGCCATTGTGAAAGGTATTAAAAGGTGGATAGTATGCTGTTTCCTCCTTGTATTGAAAAAGGCTCTTGTTTTCTAGCTTATATACTGTGATGCATTCCCCACTTTTACATTTACCATAAAGCAGACCAAACACAAAATAGTCAGGCTCAGCATCCTGTTTTGCCGTGAATGCAGAAGCATAAAAACATAAAAGAACGATAAGTGTGAGGTAGAGCTTCTTTAACTTCATATTTTGGGTTGTTTTTGATCTTGCTTAACAGTCCCGTATAAACGACGCGCTAGGCCATCTGCCGTTGCGTGACGTTCATACAATGTTGGTGGTTGTAGTTTTATACCTATTACTAATATTACATATTGTCAGTATAGAACATAACAGACACACAAATAGATAAAGCTGTAAAGAGAAATAGAAAGGCAATGATATTTCCTTTAACATAATCCTCTTCAGGTAGATATATTTTGTATAGCAAATCGTTTGGAATTGATAGCTTATAAACACAAAACGTACTAATTCCCCATAGAATGAAAAATACAATTAAATAGGCATCAGTAATAAACGTCCTTAAACTCGCATGTCCATATAAAACTAGTCCAACTTCTAGCAAAGTTAATAACAGAAACACTATGGCCACACCAACTACTGACCTTGCCCAAAACCCGCTTAGCCAGCTATCTTCCCTCTTTCTGTATCTACAGTAAAGTGCAACAACCATTAGGTTTAATTTATTTAACTCACCTTCATCATATTTATTCATTTTAATTTTGTTTTATATTACCGAAACTATGGTATATCAGGAGTACCTACTCCTGTTATCTTCTCTATGTATAGAGTTTTTTAAAATCCTTTTAGCGAAGTAAGGATAAAATATAACACTATTTTATAGAACCTTATACAAAAAAAACAGCTACCGGAGAGGCAGCTGCTTTGTCTTAAATTCTATAGTTTATCACCCGTTACTTTTATAGTAATTGATCAGCATTTGGGTTGAACTGTCGTGGTTAGCAGGGGTATCTTGTAGCAGTTCCTTTTCTATAGTTGTTGCCAGCTGCTTACCCAGTTCCACGCCCCATTGGTCGAAACTATAGATGTTCCAGATTACGCCCTGCACAAAGGTTTTATGCTCGTACATGGCCAGCAATGCACCCAGGTTATAGGGCGTCAATTGCTTCATCATAATAGAGGTAGTTGGCTTATTGCCTCTAAAAAGTTTGTGTGGCAGCAGCGCTTCCAGTTCAGCTTCGGGCAAGTTTTTTTGTTGTAGTTCCGCTCGTACTTCATCTCTTGTTTTGCCTTGCATCAGCGCCTCGGTCTGGGCAAAAAAGTTGGAGAGCAGCAACGCCTGGTGTTCCCCAATTGGGTTGTTACTTTGGGCAGCCGCTATAAAATCGCAGGGAATAAGAATAGTGCCCTGGTGTATGAGCTGGAAGAAAGAGTGCTGGCTGTTGGTACCGGCCGCTCCCCAGATAACAGGCTGTGTCTGGTACGTTACTGGTTGTCCGTTTCTGTCTGTGCTTTTGCCATTGCTTTCCATCATTAGCTGTTGTAGGAACTCCGGAAGCAGGCGCATGTACTGGTCGTATGGCAATATGGCGTGGGTCTGGCAGTTAAAGAAGTTAGTGTACCAGATGCTCAGCAGGGCTATTAAAACCGGGATGTTTTGACGGAGCGGCGCTTTACGGAAATGCTTGTCCATGCTTTCGGCGCCACGCAGCAGTTGCTCAAAGTTCTGGTAGCCTACCGCGCAGGCAATAGACAACCCAATGGCCGACCACAACGAGAAACGGCCGCCTACCCAGTCCCAGAAGCGGAACGTGTTTTCAGGCGCAATACCAAATTTTTCTACTTCGGCGGTGTTGGTTGATAGGGCTACAAAGTGCTTGCTCACGTGCACAACATCTTTTGCCTGCTCCAGAAACCAGTTGCGTGCAGTATGGGCGTTGGTTATAGTTTCTTTGGTGGTAAACGTTTTGGATGCAATAATGAAAAGTGTTATTTCCGGGTCCAGTTTCCGGAGCACTTCTGCCGCATCGGTACCGTCTACATTTGAAATAAAATGTACTTCCAGGTCCGGTTGCTGATAAATTTTTAAGGCTTCGCAAACCATCTGCGGACCCAGGTGTGAGCCACCAATACCGATATTAACGATATGCCGGAAGCGCTTACCAGTGTAGCCTGTAATGCTGCCACTATGGATGCCATCGCAAAACTGCTGCATCTGTTTCAGTACGTCGCGCACTTCATCCAGAATATTTTCTCCGTCCAGTAGCAGCTCCTGATCTGAGAAATTACGCAGTGCCGTGTGTAGCACCGCCCTGTTTTCGGTGGCATTTATCTTTTCGCCGGTGAACATGCTTTCAATAGCACCCGGCACACCCATTTCCTCTGCCAGTTGCACCAGCAGGTTCAGCGTCTCGTCTGTAATGCGGTTCTTTGAGAGGTCAAAAATAAAGTCTTCGAATCGGAAGCTTAGTTTAGCGGCACGTTCGGGATCAGAGGCAAACAGCCCGCGCAAGTGCTGCGGCTGTAGTTGCTGGTAGTGTACCTGTAGCTCTGCCCATGAGGCGCAGGAGGTAGGAGTGGTGTTTCGGAGCATAAAAGCTGAAAGTTGGTGTTTTGCACTATGCGCTCAACTACTCTGATTTTAATTATCAGGTTACGGTTTCGGTAGCTGCATCAACTACCCTAAAGTTCAGAAAATAGTACCAAAACATCAAACTCCCGTATGAAAGAGTGCACTATGCCCGGCAATGTGCTGAGCAGCAGCATTAAAAATGAGTAGCACCATGGAACAGAATCAGAAAAAAGGAAACGCAGATAAGCCAACAAAGAAACAGGTACTCCGTGAAGATGATGGAAAGCGTACCCCACCTCAACCCAGCGCTTATGGCGTAGGCAATGCCCATCGAAATACACATCCGGAACAGGAGCCTAATGTTCCACCTCACGAACGAACAGAAGGCATCCCGTAAAACCGACAAACTATAGTTCCGGTTCTTTTTAATTTATTTATAGCTGATCTACTGCTATAACCGGGAACAGGTATGCCCGTAGAAGAGATCAACTTTTCAGAACAACTATAGTTTACATCAGCCAACGCTGAGTAGTCTGCTATGCCAACTATAAACTCCGACTCATGACGCTTAGATCCGGTACCGAAGTTAAACTTTCAGACCCTGCTACATTACCTCACGCCCTTGAAGCTTTCGACACAATACTGCAGAACCGCAAGCCTGCTGTTTTCCTGGACTACGATGGCTGCCTGACACCCATCGTACAGCGACCGGAGCAAGCTGTTCTGGCAGAGGAAATGCGGGATACGCTTCAGAAATTGGCTAAGGTATGTTTCGTAGCTATAGTTAGTGGCCGAGACCGCGCCAACGTGCAGCAGTTGGTAAAGCTGGATGAGTTATACTTTGCCGGCTCGCATGGTTTTGATATTTCCGGGCCAGGCAATTTGCATACCGAACCGGGCGGAGCAACAGAAGTGCTTTCTGCCCTCGATGCCGCCGAGCAGGAACTTAAGAGTGAATCGCAAACTATAGCCGGTGTGCTGGTAGAACGCAAACGCTATGCTATTGCCGTACACTACCGCAACGTGCCCGATGGGCAGGTGGAACAGGTAAAAGAAATAACAAGAACCATACTTGCCCGGCATCCGCAGCTTAAAAAAGGGCTCGGCAAAATGGTTCTGGAACTGAAGCCCAACCTGGACTGGCACAAAGGCAAAGCAGTACTCTGGCTGCTGCAGCATTTTAACCTTGATTCAGCGGAAGTTTTACCGATCTACATCGGCGACGATATTACAGACGAAGATGCCTTCGCATCGTTGCAGGGCAGGGGCATAGGCATTCTGGTAGGTCGCCACGACGAAAATACAGCTGCCAACTGTAGACTAAACGATGTGGCCGAAGTTCAACAGCTTTTAGAGAAGCTGAGCAAGTTTAGAAGTTAATAAGTTAGTAAGTTAGAAAGTTGAGAAATTCAGGAATTTTACGAGTGCAGCTGTCAGTAAAAAAGGCCTGTCGTGTATGTTGCGGCAAGCCTTTTCTTTTCGAAAGTGTTTTAACTTGCTAACTATCAAACACTATCACTTTGTCTTTGTGTTTGCCGCGCATGTGTCCGCGTATGATCTGCTGGATGTCTTTGTTGTCGTTGTAGCGGGTAATGGCGCCTTTAAAATCTTCCAGGGTGCTGGCCGAGAAAGTTTCATCTACAAACCCGAAACCTAAGTAAGTGCCGTATTCAACTACAACTATGGATTTCTCACCCGGCTCGCGGCCCTTTCCTATAATTACAAAACTGTTGTGCTCATAGGTAAACGAGTCGAGGGCTTCCGCTACACGCTTGTTATATTCTTCCGGACTTTCTTTGCCAATACAAGCGCCATTACACTGATGTACCTGGTAATCGAAGCAGGCACCGGTGGTTTTGTACAGGTCGCATAGTTTCTGGCACAAGTTATACTTCGCCACTTTATGAAACAGGAAACCCTTTGCTTTATAGTGATTCGATAGCGCGATCAGCGGCGTCATGTTCACATTGTCGGCCTTGTTAATACTGCCAAAGGTCAGGCGTCTATATCCTTTTTCGTCTTCGTATACAAAAATGCCGGTGTTAAACACGCTGCGGCGTTGCTGGCGGTTAAAGTGCGGCTTCATGCGTTTTATCTCTGCCGATTCAAACAGCAAAGCCACCAACTCATTGCCCATCAGCTCATAAGTAATATCCGAGATACTGTTCTTGAAATCAAGTGACTTACGGCTTTTATAGTCGATGTTGAAGTGCTGGATGATGCGCTTTTTGATGTTGATGCTTTTGCCCACATAAATCACCTCGCCCTTGTCATTATGGAAATAGTACACGCCAGGCACCATAGGCAGCGCATCTACCTGTTCTTTGCTGATGTTAGGGGGCAGCAAGGAAGTTTTGATCTCCTGCTTTAGTACCTGTGTGGTGTGTTCGGCAGCCATTTGCATGTTGCCATCCACCACCGGACGATTGATCTTGATCAGCTTATCAAAGAGGTGCGCCGTTGCTTCGGCATCGCCGATGGCGCGGTGGCGCTGCTGCAACGGTATATCGATGCTTTTGCAGAGTTTCCCTAAACTATAGGAGGGTAGTCCCGGAATAAGCGAACGGCTCAGGCGAACGGTGCACAGGGTTTTACGCTGGAACGTATAGCCCAGGTCGGCAAACTCTTTTTTGATAAAAGAATAGTCGAACCGTACGTTGTGGGCCACAAAGATCTTTCCTTCCGTAAACTCAACAATCTCCTTAGCTACTTCATAGAACTTAGGCGCATCCTGCACCATATCGTCCGAAATGCCTGTGAGCTGCGTTATAAAATAGGGGATAGGGCGCTGCGGGTTGATGAGCGTGTTATACTTGTCCACGATCTTCTCCCCGTCATGTATAAAAATTGCTATCTCTGTTATCTTATCCTGAGCAGGCTGCCCGCCTGTTGTCTCAATGTCGATGATTGCGTACAAATGACTCTGATTTAGGTCTGTTTCTAAGGCCGAAGCATCGGGTGCCGGCGGCTTTATACCTAAACCAATATTTTTAGTAAACCGTTTCAAATTAGGCGTGTAACTATCTGGTGTGCAAATAAGCTTAGTAATCGATGAGGATTTTACTCCGGCTCTTCGTCTGATTTTTTCCGTTTGCCCCGGCCTATTCCGTTCCAGATTTCCTGCAGCCAGTTGGTTACTTTTTTATGCCGCTTCGGTTCCACATCATCGATATCGGCCAGCAGAAAACCAAACGGCTTCAGCGGCTCATACACATCAAAAATTACTTTCAGCATGGCAATAATTGGTATCGACAGGATCATGCCGGGCGCACCCCATACCTCACCACCAATTAGCAGACCCAGTATAGCCGCAAAAGGGTTTATACTTACTTTAGAGCCTACTACAAAAGGCGTTATGAAATTACCTTCCATAAACTGCACTACCATAAACACTACAATCACCAGCACAGCATCTATCAGGTGGCCGGTAGTTGCCAGGGTAAATAAAGCAGGTAACATGGCACCGATCAGGATACCGATGTAAGGGATGATAGTAAGGATGGAAGCAAAAATGCCGAAGAAAATAGCGTACTTTACACCAAGCAGCAACAGGCCCGCAGAGTTCAGCAATGCCACGATCACGATCACGATCATCAGCCCCGAAATGTAGCTTTGCACTACTTCCTGTATATTTGTAACGGTCTGTATCATGCTGCTGCGGCGGTCTTTGGATACAAACCGGAACATAAACTGCTGCAGGTGATCGCGGTAGTAAAGCAGGCAGAAAACGAAGATGGGAACTATAGTTAGCGCTGCAATAGCACCTGTCGTCATGGAAATGGTATTGCCCAGAAAAGTAGTGGCAAGATTCTGCAGGCTGCTGATGGCATTCCGGACAAGGTCGCTTTTGTTTGATGGCTCTATTCCGAATTTGGTCTGTAAAAACAGCTGCACCTTATCTACCAGGTCGCTTACGTTGCTGCCAATTTTATCGAGCTCAGAAGTTAAGTTCAGTAACTGCACTGAAAGGAACCAGATAACTAAGCCCAGCACAATTACGATCAGGATGATGCTGAAAAGAATGGCAATTGGCCGCGGTACGCGCAGCTTAGTTTCCAGGTCTTGCACCAGGGGCAGCAGGAGCATGGCAAACAGTACCGCAAAGGCAAAAGGCACCAACACAGATTTAAACATCTGCAAAAGCCAGATCAGCAGAATGATGCCAAGTAAGATAACAGTGTATTTAAAATACGAGGGTAATTTTATTTCCATGGAGCGGGCACCCCTTTGCAGGTTATGCAATTAATTTATAGTTTTCTTTCGCTTACAATATACAAAAAAATAGATATTTTAATGCTAAAAATATTAGCTTGTGTCCACAAAATAAAGACTGCTATAGTTGAACCAGAATCCTGTTTAAGTGGTTTATATCCTATAGGATAAGCTTCTACTAGTAGTAATAAATGCTTGTGGCTAATTTTATTAGCAAATAAAATTTATTAATTTGCAAACCGGGAGGCACCGGAACTATTATTGCGTGCTGTCCCTTTTATTTTTCTATATTTCCGATTGATTTTACTTAAACAACTACACTTACGCTTACACAATGGCAGAGTTAGAGCATAATTACAACGAAGACAGTATCCGTTCCTTAGAGCCCCGCGAACACATCAGGCTGCGCCCTGGTATGTACATTGGTAAGCTCGGCGACGGTTCGGCTGCTGACGACGGTATTTACATTTTAGTGAAGGAAGTGATCGATAACTCCATTGACGAACATGTGATGGGTTTCGGTAAGACCATTGACATCAAAATATCTGACCACAAGGTGCAGGTGCGCGACTATGGCCGTGGTATTCCGCTGGGCAAAGTGATCGATTGCGTGAGTAAGATCAACACCGGTGGTAAGTACGACAGCAAAGCCTTCCAGAAATCAGTGGGTCTGAACGGTGTGGGTACCAAAGCAGTAAACGCACTTTCAAGTAACTTCCGCATCCAGTCGGTGCGCGACGGGCAGATGAAAGCTGCTGAGTTTGAGCGCGGCGTACTGACGAACGATTTACCTTTAGAAGCTACATCGCAGCGAAACGGTACGCTTACCACGTTCACGCCAGACGATACCATTTTCAAGAACTATAAGTTTAACCCGGAGTACCTGGAGAACCAGATCTGGAACTACGTGTACCTGAATGCGGGCTTAACTATAAACTTCAACGGCAAAAAGTTTTACTCAGAGAATGGCCTTTTAGACCTGCTGCGTAACAAAGCCGATGAAGAAGCTATGCGTTACCCGATCATCCATCTGAAAGGTGCGGATATTGAGCTGGCTTTAACCCACGGCAACGACTACGGCGAAGAATACTATAGTTTTGTAAACGGCCAGTATACGACGATGGGTGGTACACACCTGGCAGCTTTCCGTGAGGCAGTAGTAAAAACGGTGCGCGATTTCTATAAAAAGGATTACGATGCGGCTGATATCCGTGGTTCCATTATCGGTGCTATCTCGCTACGCGTGCAGGAGCCTGTATTTGAATCGCAGACCAAAACCAAGCTGGGTTCTATTGAAATGGGACCTGATGGTCCGGCGGTTCGTGCTTATATCAACGAATTTATAAAAGAGGCGCTTGATAACTACCTGCACAAGAACCCAACTACAGCCGAAGCGCTGAAGAAGCGAATTGAGCAGAGTGAGCGCGAGCGTAAGGACATGGCCGGTGTTAAAAAGCTGGCGAACCAGCGTGCTAAAAAAGCGAATCTGCATAACCGTAAGCTCCGCGATTGCCGCCTGCACTTTAACGAAGACAAGCACGAGAACTCACTGCTTTCTACGCTCTTCATAACAGAGGGTGACTCGGCGAGTGGTTCCATTACCAAGTCGCGCAACGTGGATACTGAAGCGGTATTCAGTTTGCGCGGTAAGCCGCTGAACTGCTTTGGCCTGAAGAAAAAAGTAGTTTATGAAAACGAGGAATTTAACCTGCTACAGCACGCACTTAATATTGAAGAAGGCTTGGAAGGCTTGCGCTACAACCGCGTGGTAATCGCAACCGATGCCGACGTGGACGGGATGCACATCCGCCTGTTGATGCTGACATTCTTCCTGCAGTTCTTCCCGGATCTGGTGCGTAACGGCCACGTGTACATCCTGGAGACGCCACTTTTCCGTGTGCGCAACAAGAAAGAAACGATCTACTGCTATAACGAAACAGAGAAGCAGGAAGCTATCAATAAACTGGGCAAGAAGCCGGAAATTACCCGATTTAAAGGTCTTGGTGAGATCTCGCCGGACGAATTTGGCAAGTTTATTGGCGACAACATTAAACTGAAGCCGGTAATTCTGCAGAAGGATTCTACCATACAGAAGATACTAAGCTACTACATGGGTAAAAACACACCGGAGCGTCAGCAGTTCATTATCGAAAATTTGAAGATTGAAAAAGACATAGTTGAAGAAGTATATGCATAACGACGATATAAACGAAGAATTGCACCAACACGAGGAAGAGGGACAGGAACAGGAAGTAGCATTTACCGATGGCGAAGAAGAAGTCATCCATAATGTAACCCCGGTTGGTGGCCTTTTTGAGAACTGGTTCTTAGACTATGCTTCTTATGTAATTCTGGAGCGTGCGGTACCAGCTATCGAAGACGGTTTTAAGCCAGTGCAGCGACGTATTCTCCACGCCATGAAGGAAATGGACGATGGTCGCTTTAACAAAGTGGCCAACGTTATTGGTCAGACCATGCAGTACCATCCGCACGGTGATGCCTCTATTGGAGATGCTATAGTTAACCTGGGCCAGAAAGACCTGCTGATTGAGACGCAGGGTAACTGGGGTGATGTACGTACGGGAGATAGCGCTGCTGCAGCCCGTTATATCGAGGCTCGTCTTTCTAAGTTTGCCCTTGATGTGGTATTTAATCCGCAGACAACGCAGTGGCAGCTAAGCTATGATGGTCGTAAGAACGAGCCGGTGACACTGCCTGTAAAGTTCCCAATGTTATTGGCACAGGGTGTAGAAGGTATTGCCGTAGGTCTTTCGACCAAGATCATGCCGCACAATTTCAAAGAGCTGATCAAGGGTTCGATAGATGTGCTGAAAGGCCGTAGCACCACACTGCTGCCAGACTTCCCGACCGGAGGTATGATTGACGCTACCAACTATAACAATGGTGTGCGTGGTGGTAAGATCCGTGTGCGCGCAACTATAGAGAAGGTAGACAAGACAATGCTCATCATCCGCGATGTACCTTACGGTACAACGACAACCGGTTTGATGGAATCTATAGTTAAGGCGAGCGAGAACAACAAGATCAAGATCAAGAAGGTAGTTGATAACACGGCTGCCGAGGTGGAGATACAAGTGCACTTGCCAACTGGTGTATCGCCAGATCTGACCATGGATGCGCTGTATGCTTTCACTGATTGCGAAGTTTCTATTTCGCCGAATACCTGCGTGATCATCGACGAAAAGCCGCACTTCCTGAGTGTGGACGAGTTACTGCGCATCTCTACCTTCAAAACAGTAGACCTGCTGAAGCGTGAGCTCGAGATCCGTAAAGGTGAACTGGAAGATAAGTGGCATTACTCATCCCTGGAGAAGATCTTCATTGAGAACCGCATTTATCGCGATATTGAAGAGTGCGAAACCTGGGAAGCTGTGCTGCAGGCGATTGATAAAGGGCTTGACCCGTTCAAGAAGCTGTTGCGCCGTGAAGTTACCGAAGAAGATATTATTCGCCTGACAGAGATCAAGATCAAGCGTATTTCGAAGTACGACTCTTTCAAAGCGGATGAATACATTAATAAGCTGGAAGAGGAAATGGCTGAGGTAGATGATAACCTGGCTAACCTGATCCGCTATGCAATTGCATACTTCGAAGGCTTACTCAAGAAATACGGACAAGGCAAAGATCGTAAAACGCAGATCAAGACCTTTGACGTGATCACAGCACAGAAAGTAGCCATTGCCAACCAGAAACTGTACATGAATGCCAAGGATGGCTTTATCGGTACCAGTTTGCGCAAAGATGAGTTTGTGTGCGACTGCTCTGATATGGACGACATCATCGTGTTCCGTAAGGATGGCAAATTCATGGTTACGAAAGTAGCTGACAAGACTTTTGTGGGCAAGGACATTATTATGGCCGGCGTTTACAACAAGAACGACGAGCACATGGTGTACAACATGATCTATGTGGATGGCAAAACCGGCGTATCGTTTGCGAAGCGCTTTGCCGTGAAGTCTATTACCAGAGACAAGGAATATGACCTTACCAAAGGAAGCAAAGGCTCGAAAGTACATTACCTGACAGCCAATCCGAACTCAGAGTCTGAAGTGGTGAGTATAACACTTGCACCGCAGTCTACGGCCCGCAACAAACAATTTGATTATGACTTTGCCGAACTGATGATCAAGGGTAAAGGTTCTAATGGTAACATCGTGACCAAATACCCGATCAAGAAAGTAGTACAGAAGAGCCTTGGTGAGTCTACTTTAGGTGGCCGTGAGATTTTCTACGACGAGGTGATCGGACGTCTGAATACCGAAAGCCGTGGCCGTTACCTGGGTTCCTTTAATACAGATGATACCATCCTGGTGATCTACGAAGACGGTACATATGAGCAAACGTCCTTTGACCTGAACAACCATTATAGTGTTGAGAAGATCAAGGTGCTGCAGAAGTTTGATCCGGAGTTGGTTGTATCGTCAATTTATTATGACGGAGACAATAAAACCTACTATGTAAAGCGTTTCAGGATAGAGACTTCTACGGTTGGTAAGAAATTCTCCTTCATTTCTGAAAGCAAAAACTCCAGACTGGAAGCAGTGTCCACGCATCCGGAACCACTGGCAGATATCAAATTCAAGCGAAGCCTGCGTGGCGAGAAAGAATCTGAGAAATTACTGCTCAGCGAGTTTATTGATGTGAAAGGCTGGAAGGCCATGGGTAACAAGCTCAACTACTTCAAGATTTACGATGTGAGCGTGCCGAAACAGGAGGTAGTGGAGCATGAGGAAGAGAAGCCGAAAGCTAAAAAAAGTGCTAAGCGTGAACCAGTTACCCTGCCATCGGAGTTAAAGGAACTGGCTGAGGAAGCTGCACGTGCAAGCGGAACTCAACCTGATTCTCTTGACGACGTAGAGGATAGTATACAGGAAAACAGTGCAAAGAAAGCTATAAAAGAAAAGAAACAACTGAATCTATTCTAGCATAAGCACTGCTTCTTGTCCAAATTCCTTAATACAAGTAATCTGACTTATGAAGCAACCGCGACAGGTAAGTATATTTTTGCTAGTGCTCTGGCTGTTGGCCGCCCCATTGGGTGTTGCTGCAAGCGAGAGCACTGAGCAGCTCCTGAAAAAAGCGGAACAACTCATGGTTAGCTACCGCGACAGCGAAGCGCTGGCGATGTATGAAGAAGTACTGCAGGCAGTACCTGATAACTATACTGCTTTGTGTAAAGCCAGCTTCCTGCGGTGCCGCATGGGAGAACGCATCACAGACGAAGGAACCAGGATTGCATTTTACAGCAAGGCAAAAGAATATGCGGCCAGAGCCTATAGTTTGAAACCAGCCGATGCCGATGCAAACTATGTTATGGCGCTTTCTTTAGGTGCCATGGCAATGGTTTCGGGACCTAAGCAAAGGCTGACAGGCATTAACCAGATGAAATCATTTTTAGATGCAGCGCTGGCAAGTAACAGCAAACATGCCGATTCGTGGCATTTACTGGCACGATGGAACTATAAAATGGCGAACCTGAACTTTGCCGAGTCTGTAGCAGCTAAAATGATGTTCGGTGGCGTATGTGATGAAGCCTCTAACCAGAAAGCTATAGAAGCCCTGCAAACGGCTATAAAGTATAACCCGAATAACATCCAGTACTATTTCGATCTGGCGATGATTTATAAGGACCTGAAACAGAATGATGCTTTTACGGGAACACTGGAACAAGCTTTAGCTCTTGAAGTAACTACACGTGACGAACTTGAGCTATCGCGACGCTGCAGGATAATGCTACAACAGTATCAGAAATAGGCATTGAGTATAAAAGTTTTAAAAGCCTGCTGCAGATTTGTAGCAGGCTTTTCTTTTACGGCTATAGGTACCAACATTAATAATTCCATAAATATTATCTAATTTAGCGCACCTATGCAAGGTCGGAACTATAGCGCATTTTCATTCATTAGCAGGGCTGGACGGCTTTTGTCGTTTGCGCTGCTGGTTTATGCTACGGGCTGCAATATGGAGCGGGGTACCGGCGAACGCATGGTAGACCTGCAGCATGTAACCGATGACGAAGACGCCCAGTTAAGTAACCTGGATGCAGCTATTTCCCGGAACAAACAGGATGCAAGTTTATACGCCCGGCGTGCAAAAGTGCTCATCAGGCGTCAGGAATATGAGAAGGCGTTAAGCGATGCCAACAGCGCCATCGGGCTAAATGAGAGCAACATGGGTTACTTGTTTCTGAAAGCGCAGGTTTTACGTTCTCTGGGCAAGCCCAATGAAGCTTTAAAACTTGCTTTACAGGCAGAGCGCAATTCGTATCAGAATGCTTCGCTGTATACTTTGCTGAGCGACCTTTACTTGCAGTTAAAACAGCCGAATGAGGCTGGTAAAGCTGCACGAAAAGCATTGGAATTCGATCCGAATAACGGCTATGCCTTATACTTTAAAGGAAAAGCTTCCGCTGCTATTGGCGATACCACACGTGCACTTGCCAACTATAGATTAGCTGTAGCAGAAGAGCCCGATTTACTTGAAGCGCAGCGTGAACTGGCAGGCGCCTTGGTCTTTAAACATCAGTTCGAAGATGCCAAACCACAGCTTAGGAAAGTGAAAGCGCTGTTGCCGAAAGATGGGCTGGTTTGGTTTTACCAGGGTGTTTACTATCAGTTGCAGCAAAAGCCAGACAGTGCCTTATGGAGCTACAGCCAAGCATTAAAATTAGCAGATACCCTGCAGGTGGCCCATGCCAGAACAGGCATCCTGTTGTATAGCCGCTACGATTATGCAGGTGCTATTTCACATTTAGAAAAAGCAATTGAAGGCAACCAGAAGAATATTAAGTATATTTCGGCGCTTGCGAATGCTTATGAACGAACCGGACAGAATCTGAACGCGTTAGAGCAGTATCAGCGTGTCATTGCACTGCAGCCTGATCATGCCCTGGCAAACCAGAGCATCAATAGGTTAAAAGCTAAACTTACACGGCCTGTTCCTTTTGTAAGACGCGATACAATAGAGTACTTACAAAGCAGATAATAATATCACGAGTCAATAAAACTATACATGATCAACATTACATTACCAGATGGCTCTGTTCGCCAGTATCCGAAAGGGGTAACGAGCTACGAGATTGCACTGAGCATTAGCGAAGGTCTTGCACGTAACGTGCTTGCAGCAAAAGTGAATGATACCGTGTGGGATGCTACGCGCCCTATTACGGAAGATGCTACGGTGCAACTTCTCACCTGGAACGATGATCTCGGTAAAAACGCCTTCTGGCACTCGTCGGCACACTTGCTGGCGGAGGCCCTGGAAGAATTATACCCTGGAGTTAAATTCGGTATTGGTCCCCCGGTAGAGAACGGGTTCTATTACGATGTTGACCTAGGTGACCGTACATTCTCGCAGGATGATTTTGCCAAAGTAGAGCAGAAGATGCTGGAGCTGGCACGTAATAAAAGTGAGTTTAAGCGCCGCGAAGTATCCAAAGCCGAAGCTACAGAGTACTTTACCCAAAAAGGCGATGAATATAAACTGGACCTTATCAAAGATCTGGAAGACGGTAGTATCACGTTTTACGAGCAGGGTAACTTCGTAGATCTTTGCCGCGGACCGCATATCCCGAATACAGGATTTATTAAAGCTGCCAAACTGATGAACGTGGCTGGTGCTTACTGGCGTGGCGACGAGTCCAAAAAGCAACTGACCCGTATTTATGGCGTTACTTTCCCAAAGCAGAAGGAGCTGACAGAATACCTGGAGCGTCTGGAAGAAGCCAAGAAGCGCGACCACCGCAAGCTGGGCAAGGAGCTGGAACTGTTCGCTTTCTCTGAGAAGGTTGGTTTAGGGCTGCCGTTGTGGTTGCCTAAAGGTACCTTGCTACGTGAGCGTCTGGAGCAGTTTATGCGTAAAGCGCAGGTTAAAGCCGGCTACCAGCCGGTTGTTACACCACACATTGGCAGCAAGGAACTATACATTACATCCGGCCACTACGAGAAGTATGGTGCCGACTCGTTCCAGCCGATCAAGACGCCGAACGAGAACGAAGAGTTCCTGCTGAAGCCGATGAACTGTCCGCACCACTGCGAGATTTATAAAACACGTCCGCGCTCTTACAAAGAGCTTCCGGTTCGCCTGGCCGAATTTGGTACTGTGTACCGTTATGAGCAAAGCGGAGAGCTGCATGGTTTAACCCGTGTGCGTGGCTTTACGCAGGATGATGCGCACATTTTCTGCCGCCCGGATCAGGTTAAGGAAGAATTCATAAAAGTTATTGACCTGGTGCTTTACGTATTTAAGGCGCTTGGCTTTGAGGATTATACTGCCCAGATCTCCCTTCGTGACCCAGAGAATAAGAGTAAGTATATTGGTACTGACGAAGTTTGGGAAAAAGCGGAAAGCGCTATTATTGAAGCTGCCGCCGAGAAAGGCTTACGTACTGTAACCGAACTGGGCGAGGCTGCGTTTTACGGACCTAAGCTCGACTTTATGGTGCGCGATGCCCTAGGCCGTAAGTGGCAGTTGGGAACTATTCAGGTAGATTATAACTTACCAGAAAGATTCCAGCTGGAATACATTGGTGCTGATAACCAGAAACATCGCCCTGTAATGATTCACCGTGCACCATTTGGGTCGCTGGAGCGTTTTGTGGCAGTTCTGATCGAGCACTGCGGCGGTAATTTCCCGCTGTGGTTGAGTCCTGAGCAGTTTGCCATTCTGCCGATATCAGAAAAATATCACGATTTTGCACAGCAAGTGTATGACCGTCTGGCAGAACAGGACATCAGAGGTTTTGTAGATAACCGCGATGAGAAGATCGGACGCAAGATACGCGATGCAGAAGTGCGCAAGGTACCTTATATGCTGATTGTAGGAGAGAAGGAGCAGGAAGAAAATGCTGTTTCTGTACGCAAACACGGTGAGGGCGACCTGGGCTCGATGAAGGTAGATGATTTTATCTCCTTGTTTCAGAGTAAAATTGCTGAAATACTGAACAATTAAGAAAAGAATTTTCTTTTTGATAGATTAATTGCGATATTCGCACCCTGATTATTAAAATAAATTAAGGAGGTAAAACTATAGCTACGCAAAACAGGCGCTTTATCCCACGCGGAAAGGTGGAAGAGCCATACAAAGTCAATGATAAGATTACTGCCCGAGAGGTAAGACTCGTTGGAGACAATGTAGAGCAGGGAGTATTCCAGACAAGGGATGCTCAGAGAATTGCAAATGAGCAGAATCTTGACCTGGTTGAGATTTCTCCTACTGCCAACCCACCCGTATGCCGTATCATCGACTACTCGAAATTTAAGTACGAGCAGAAGAAAAAGACCCGTGAGATGAAGGCGAAGGCGCAGAAGGTAGTGGTGAAGGAGATCCGTTTCGGTCCTAACACCGATGACCACGATTTCGAGTTTAAACTGAAGCACGCGAGGTCTTTCCTGGAAAGTGGCTTTAAGATTAAATCTTATGTGCACTTTGTTGGTAGAACTATCGTGTTTAAAGAGCGTGGCGAAATCCTGCTGCTTAAGTTTGCTCAGGCGCTTGAAGATGTAGCGAAGGTAGAGCAGTTGCCAAAGCTGGAAGGAAAAAGAATGTTCCTGATGCTGGCACCAAAAGTTGCAGCTCCTGCTAAAAAGTAATTTGTTTAATCAATTATATACACATGCCTAAAGTTAAAACTAAATCTGGTGCAAAGAAGCGTTTTTCTTTGACAGGTACTGGCAAAATTAAGCGTAAGCACGCTTACAAAAGCCACATCCTGACCAAGAAGACGACAAAGCAGAAGCGTAATCTAACGCACACTGGCCTGGTTAGCTCAGCTGACACAGACAGAGTGAAATTGATGCTTCAAATCTAATTCCAGGAATTAGAAGGTTAATTAATTAGTATAAACCCAGTGTCTGGTTTTTTGAAGATTAAAGATTTAATCACCAGCCGCTAAAACTGTAAAAAAATGCCTAGATCGGTAAACGTCGTAGCAGCACGACACAGAAGAAAGAAAATAATGAAAATGGCCAAAGGTTACTTTGGCCGTCGTAAGAACGTTTGGACAGTAGCGAAAAACGCTGTTGAAAAAGGTTTAACTTACGCTTACCGCGACAGAAAGCAGAAGAAAAGAGACTTCCGCGCACTTTGGATCCAGCGTATCAACGCAGGTGCACGCGAGCACGGTTTGTCTTATTCAGCTTTAATGGGCGCCCTTAAAAAGGCTAACATCGACCTGAACCGCAAAGTACTTGCTGACCTGGCGATGAACCACCCGGAAGCTTTCAAGAGCATCGTTGATAAAGTAAAGTAATTTACTTCGCAATATAATCCTTAAAAGGCTTAGCTTCGGCTAAGCCTTTTTTGTTTGGCTATAGTTGCCAGAGCTTCTCGAGGCATAAGTAGAACAGGTTTAGCTCACCTGATTATAGTTTACCAGAGCTATAGTATAAGCTATAATTTTACTAAATTTGCCCGTTGCTTTGGCAGCATTGCTCCCTAATCCCTTTTTACTACAAAATAAAACCAATGAAAAACCTCATCTTCACACTGGCATTGCTATGTGCCGTGTTCAGTGCGCAGGCACAACAGCCTGCGCCTCAAAAACCATCAAAAGAGTTAGTACAGTTCTTTTCCGGCAAGTGGACCGGCGAAGGGCAGTTCTCGAGTGGCAAGCCCATTGCTGCTACCCTCGATTTTAGTTTGGCCCTTGATAGCAGCTGGTTGATGCACCACCACACCGATTTAGCTCCTAATACCTATAAGGCTACGTCGTGGTGGGGTTCCGATCCGGAAACAGGCACTTTTGTAGCGTACATTTTCGATAACTATAGCGGACACCGTAAATTCCAGAGTGAAGGCTTCGGAGATGGAAAGCTGGTACTTACCACGCAACAGCCTCATCCTAAGTTTGGTATCATGTGGCAGCACTTTATCTACGAAAAGCTTTCTGCTGATTCTTTTAAAATGACTTATGAAGTCAGCCGCGATGGCAAAGAGTGGCGAATGGTCGATTATCTTATTTTTAAGAGATCTGTAAAAGCATAGATTGTTGCTAAACTATAAAAGCGCTGGTTCTACTCAGATTAGGGAGGTAGAACCAGCGCTTTTTTATGTAGTACTGGTTTAAACGTAACTGATGTTTGTTACTTTCACGGTTTCTTCATCACGGCCTAATTTTATAGTTAGCGTCTGTCCGGCTTTGGCGCCTGTTACTGCCCGCGCAATAGGAGCCACAAAGGCAATAAGGCCTTCTTCTACAGATGCTTCGTCCACTCCAACTATAGTAAAGGTTCGGTGTTTGCCGGGATGTTTCCCCTTTATAGTTTCCAGGGTTACGGTAGCCCCGAAGCGAACCTGGTCTGCAGGCTGATCTTTTGTATCAATTACTTTTGCAGTAGCTATTCGGGAGGTGAGCGCCGCAATTCTGCCATTCAGTATCGTTAACTGGCGGGTTCTTTCGGCTTCGTTTTCACGGTTTGCTTCTGCCTGGCTGCGTTCTGCTTCCAGTTCGGTAAGCTCGTTGCGTAATAGCTCCAGCCCGCGGGGCGTTACATAGTTGTTTACCCCAGCAGGCAACGCAGCCCTGGGCGGAATGATCGGGGCTTCCCCGGAGTCGTCTTCTTTTACAAATGCTCTGCTCATGCCACTAAGAACGCAGCCTGTAAAAGCGAGTTACAAACTATAAACTATAGCAGCAGTGTATCTATCAGGTGGGCATGTACCATTTGCCTGTGCTGCGTCCACGAGAAGATTGTAAAACGCCCGTCCTGAGACGCGACCAACCCAAGGGCATCGCGCTGATCGTGTACAAACTGGGCGACTGATAAATGTCGTGTGCCACCAATCTGAGCAGGGTGTACTTGCTTTTCTTCATTTCCAACTATAGGTTCTGTCAGAAGCAGCTCATCTACAGGCTTGCTGCCAGTAGCTCTTCCGATTTTAGCACCAAAAGCCAGCAGGTTATAGTTGTTCGTAATAATTGTAGCGCCATCGATGGCAGTTAAGCCGGCGAGTGCATCCACTTCTCTTTTTAAAGCCTCAAACCAGGTGCCGTTAGCTTTTTCTTCCTCCTCATGCGCTACCAGTTGGGCAAGCCCGGTTACCGAATTTGTAATGGCATAAAGCATTGGTTTGATGATAGAACGCTGCCAGTTATCAGTTCCAGAAGGAACAATCAGCAGGGAACCACCACGCTTATGCGCCCGCATTGATACCGCCAGCTGCACCAGCACATTGGCGGCTATGTCCTTTAGTGGGGTGTTAAAATCAAGCAGAGAAGTCAGAATACCAGGGCAATCCTCTATTATGACACTTTTCTCGTCTATAAACTTAATCTGGTCGCCCTGCAGCACGGCAACGTTGGCATACTTACCAAAGCCTTCCAGCCGCCGGTGTTTTATAACCAGCAAACCTGGTTCCGATACATCCACCACAAAGCTTAAGCTTGGTATAGCGCGCGTGGTACCCCAGATGTATAGTTCGCCATCTTCCTGCCATACGCCGGTATGTATGCCTGGCCGTTCAACTCCAGGGGCAAGCTTTGTAAGTATAGCTGGTTTTAATGGCAGGCGCTGCTGAAACAGAACCGGTTGGTCAGCCAGATCGGGTGGTAGAAAAGCCAGCGATATTTTAATAATGTGGCCTTCCTCACGCTGTAAGCTGGCCCAGAAAGCTGTATCAATCAGTTTCTCTATTTGTCTGGCAGTGGGCGCAGGTGCAAGCGTTTTGTCACTGGCTGAGCGCGCAGCAGACAAATGCGAAACAAAGTGCTGTTCTATAGTTTGGGCTACAGTCTGGGCGGCCTGGTACGTAGTTTTATGCGTCATGCTGATAGTACGGTTTGCTGAAAAACAAGTATAGCCAACTATAGTTGTTACAGAAACTGCACGGTAATGTAACTGTTGGTATTACGGCCCTGGTCGTCGGTGCAGGAGATTTTATACTTACCGGCTCGTGTTGGCTCAAAAAACACCTGTTCGCTGGCTGGGGCGACTTTCAGAAATTTATCGTTGATGTACCAGTAAACCTGCTTTACTTCGTTGTGTGCGTTAGCGTACAACATGAGCTTTTGTTTTTCTTCCCGTTCTAAAATGTATTCCATTTCGGATGCAGGCGATGTGATAACTGGTGCAAATTCCTGGAAAATGCGGCTGCAAGCAGGGTTATGACCGGGAATACGCTGGTACGGGATATGCTCTGCGTTATAAAAGCTCAAGATCTCTGGGGCAAGATTCGGATACCACTTTTGCAGCACGCCGGTTTCCGGCTGGCAGGTGGTACAATAGGCGTACTTTTCATCCACAGAAACCGCTACTTTTTTCAGGTGTGAACATTTAGATACACGTGAAATGCCCGGAATAAATGTATCCATTACCAGATCGGAGCAAAAGCTGTTAGCCGGTGCCCCTGTTGCAGTACAAACTGCACGGTTCGCTACTGATTCAGGGGGCGAAAACCAGTTGTTGGGGCTGTTATAGTCTATGGCATTAAAAATATCGAACAACAGTGGTGTGGCCGAATCGGTGCCGTTAAGTTCCGGAACGCCTTCCCCTGAAAAGTTGCCTACCCACACACCTACCGTATAGTTTTTGTTGTAGCCAATGCTCCAGGCGTCGCGCCTGCCATACGAAGTGCCGGTTTTCCAGGCTATTTTAGGTAAATGGGCACTGTTTTGTGCGTTATGCGGCAGATCGGGTCGCAATAGCTGCGTTAGGATCTGGTTTAACATGTATGCCGATGCCGGGGAGAAAACTTGCTTCTGGACTATAGTTGTATCCTGCTGCAGAAACCGGACCGGGCTATAGTTGCCGTTGTTAGCCAGCGCTGCATAAAGCGCCGTAAGTTCTTCCAGGGTAACGCCACAACCGCCCAGTATCAGCGACAGTCCAAGCTCGTTGCCGTTCCGCTTCATTTCCGAGAACTCAGCCTGCTGCAGTTTTTTTACAAAGGTGTGCACGCCTACCTGATCCAGCAACTTTACAGCCGGTATATTCAGCGAAGTGGCCAGCGCATGTTCTATCGTTACGTTGCCGTTATAGTTGCCGAAATAGTTCTGGGGCCGGTAACCAGCATAGTCAACCGGCACATCACTGATAATGGTTTTAGGTGTGATCAATCCTTTATCAATAGCAGTAGCATAAAGAAAGGGCTTAAGCGTGCTGCCAGGCGAGCGGATGGCCCGTACGCCATCTACCTGCCCGCCATGTGCTGCATCAGAAAAGTCTGCAGAACCCAGGTAGGCTTCCACTGCTTTTGTTTGATTATTGATGACCAGTACGGCTGCATTATGGATATTCTGGTAACGCAGGCGCTGCATGTAGTTGTAGGCCAGTTGCTCTACTTTTTCCTGTATCCGCCGGTTAAGCGTTGTTTTAATGTTCGGCTGATTTCTATAGTTGCGGAACATGCGGTAGGCAAAATGCGGGGCAACTTTGGGGGCCTCAAGCCGGGTGGCTTCCAAAGGTTCCTGTAGTGCATCTTCCAATGCATCCGCCGGAAAAGCTTTTTCTCTTTTATAGTAATTTAGCCACTTGTTCCGGAATGCAACTATAAGCGCATTTTGCCCACCGATGCGTAACGACGATGGCTTATTCGGGATAACGGTTAACGTAACGGCCTGGGCCAGACTTAGTTGATTTGGCGATTGGTGGAAGAACAGGACAGACGCTGCTTTAACGCCTTCGATGTTGCCACCAAAAGGTACCAGGTTTAAGTATAGTTGCAGGATCTCGTCTTTGCTATAGTTCAGCTCCAGTTGCAGCGCCCTAAAAATCTCGATGGCTTTGTTGCGGTAGGTGCGTTTTTGAGGATACAGCAGCCTGGCTACCTGCATGGTTATAGTGGATGCCCCCGACGTGGTTTTACCTGTTATGAGGTTATAATAAGCCGCCCTGACGATTGCTGCAGGATTTACTCCCGGATGATAGTAGAAATAACGGTCCTCTTTCAGTAGCACGGCTTTTTTCAGCACCGGATTCAGCTCGTCGGGCTCCAATCGCATACGCCATTTATCATCCTTGCTCAGGAAAGCATTGATCTCACTGCCATCAGAAGCCGTGATTACCGGAGAATAAGAGACATTTATAGTTAAGGGATAAAGCCAGTTAAGAACTAAGAAAGCAACTATAGGCGTCAGCAGTACAAACGCGAAACCAAACCAACGCCTTTTTATGGCTATTGAGAGCTTAGGAAGTTTAAACGAATGTAGCAAAAGACGCATCAAACTATAGGTGTCTCAGTACTCAAACTCAATGTAATCTCATCTCACTTTAACTGTGCCGGCGCCGTGGTAACTATGGTATTCGGCATTGTACATGGCATCGGCACCTACAGGCCCCAGCTTAAAGGTACCTTTCGATACTGCACGTACTTGGTAAAAGAAGTATTGCTGCTTTGGTTGTGCTGTTGCATAAATGTTGATGCGGTCGTCCCGGATGTCGATGTAGTCAGGCAATGCAGGTTGTTGTTTCTGTATCCAACTGAACTCACGTTCGGTCATCAGGCGCGGGTTCTCAATTTCGAAAGCTGCAGGAAGCATGTCGGTTATAGCTACGTTCGGTATCGTTCTTCCGTCCAGCGACTGCAGGGCTATTCTAACTATAACCAGGTCATTTTGCTTTACTGAGTTGCTGGTTATTTCCTTACCGTCACGGGTAAAAAAGTTGCGGCGCACCTGCATATAGTTGTCTTCTTGTTTATAGTTGCCGCTCTGGCTTATACCTTCCGCTTCCCAGAAGTAATATAGCGTACCCTTGCCGGAGCTGCGTAACGTAATCGCGCCTGACTTAATCTTATCCTGTAAAACCAAATCCCTATCCTGGTATGTGCCAATTACTTTACCGTTCTGTAAAACCTGTAGCGTGCTGTTACCTGCATTGCGGCTAGCCAGTTTGCCAAGCGCCATCAAAGCAAAAGCGCGTTCCTGTGTGTTGTACCACCGGTTAGATCGGAGCTCTTCAGATAAATGCCTTGCAAGCGTGGCAACCTGCGGGTTCTCCGGATCAGCTTCAATCAACCCGTTCAGCGATATGGCCATGTCGCGCATTGGAGAGTAAAAACTGCCATCCAATGCCCGAACAGACGTTTCGCCGGAGAAGGAGCGGGGTAGTACTTGGTTAAAGCTTTCTCGCCTTCCGTTCAGGGCGTATGTGCTGGCCAGCAGGTAGCGGCTATCCAGTGAGAGCAGCTCCGGCTTTGCTTTATAGTAGTTCATCGTTGCCCAATCGGGTTTGCCGGCTATAGTTAGCACATAAAGTGAGTAAGCTGTCTCGCGCGAAGCGATGTATTTGCTTTGCACCTGTCGGCTTGCGTTATAGTAGCGGTATTCTTCCATGCCTTTGCCTTTTACTTTGCGTTGCAGGTAGGTCAGCGCCTTGTCCAATACCTGTTGTGTTACCGGGTAGCCTGCTTTTCTGGCTTCCAGTAAGAAGTGTGTGGCATAGGCACTGCTCCACCAGTCGGTATTTTCGGCGCCGGGCCAGTAGGTAAATCCGCCATCGTACTGCTGCGTGAGCTCAATCTTTGTAATTGCTTCCTGCACCAGGTAAGCCGGGTTGTAGGTCCTATTCTGCTGTGTTTGCTGCAGCGAGCGGGCCAGGTCGGTATAATAAAGCAGCGGGAAGGCCGTGGATGTGGTCTGCTCCAGGCAACCATGCGGATAGCGCAGTAGGAAGGTTATATCGTCGGTAAACTGTGCCAGTGGCGAATTACTGACGATTAGTTTAGAGGATACCGATGAAGGGATAAAGTCATGGTTAAGCCTGATCTCTTTTGTGGCACCATCTTTTATAGTCCCGGCTTCGGTTACTTTGGCAAGCGGCGCAGTCGGGCGAACGGTGATGTCGGTGGTGTTACTGAATTTTTCGCCGAGTGCATTGGTCGTAACGATAACTTTAGCCTGGCCTATATTGGATGCTGCCACTACTTTATAGTTTACACGGGCCTCAGCGTTCGGTTTTATAGTTACTGATTGAGCAGCTGTGCCTACCAGGCGGAGCGGGCCTGTAACGGTAATGCTGCTGCTGGCCGTTGCGGTATTGGCCGTTGTATTGGTTAATGTTACCGGTACCAGCATCGTATCTCCCGGGCTAACAAAACGCGGCAGCGCCGTACTGATGACCACCGGATCAGAAACCCGCATCATTTTCTCTGCAGAACCAAATGATTTTCCTTTATAAGCTACTGCCATAACCCGCAGCGAGCCAGAAAACTCAGGTATCTTTACTTTAACTATAGCTTCACCATTTCCATTCGTTTTCAGATGCTCGCTCCATAATGACACTAGCTTAACGCGCTTGGATGTAAGCGGATTGATGCGCTTCTCCAGGTCATAGCCATCACCGCCTACACTCGACCTACCTGCCAACTCCGGAAACAGGTAAGGGTACAGGTCATAAGCTTCAGTAGCCAAGGCGCGTTTCTGGTAAAAGTACCCATGCGGGTTAGGCGTTTTATAGTCTTTGAGTTGCAGGATGCCCTCGTCTACTACAGCCAGCGTAACTTCGGCGTTCGGAACGGTTTTGATCTTCACCTGCTGTTGCCTGCCCGAGCGTGATACATCAGGTGCTGTAATTGCTACGGCAAGTTTTGTTTCTGATGATGTAACCTGTAGCGGTTTAAAGCCGCGAGCTATAGTTAAAGGCATACGGTTGTCCTTAACTTGGCGCAATGCGGTAGCCGTGATGTAGACAGTAGGCAGGTGCTCGCTAACTATAGGCAACGTAAGCGAAGCGGCTTTTTTATCAGTTTTAAGATAATAATAGCTAAGTACCTGGTCCTGCTCTACGGTTACCAGAATTTTGCCAGCAAATGGTGATTTAAACAGTATTTTTGCCTTATCGCCAACCGCATAGGTTTCTTTGTCGATAGTTATGTCTACTTCGCCCTCGGTATTAACAGCAAACGAGGTGCTTTCGGTATCGCCCCAGCCATAGGCGTAAAACTCCTGCGCCACATAATTATAGGCTCCGGGCCGCATTATACGCAGCTCATACTCACCCGACGAAACAGGGGTAAAGCTGAAGTTTGCTCCGCCAGCTGGCACATTAACCTGTTTGCTGAGCACCACATTTTCTTTGCGCTGCGATTTATAGTTATAGTTGTCGGAATATCGCTCTATTACTGATTCGTAGGTGTAGCGCACTAGTTGCACCTGTGCTGTAGCGGCTACTGGTTTACCATCGCGATTCAGGGCAAGGAGCGGAATGTGCATTTGCTTTCTGGTGCTCACATAAGCATCAAAGGTCCGGATACCGAAATACACCTGTTGCGTGCTTACATCAAACTTGCTCAGCCTGTTAACCGGTCTGCCGGATTCATCAAAAACAGTAGTATAAACCGAACCGTCCAGTAACCCAACATCTTTATAGTCTGTCAATTGGAAAGTTTCCTGGCCCTTACCCTGTTCGTTGGTTTCTCCCTGGCGCACGCTGCTTTGTATGTCTACCGCACCCGAGGTGTTGATATCGAAAGTATAGTCCGGGTAGTTTTTTGGGGAAAATGCTTTCTTTTTAAGGTTGAGCTGTACTTCGTAATTACGGTTTGCTGCCGGTGGGCCAAACAGGTTTTGCGCTGTTAAATCAACTATAAGTTTATCGCCTGGTATGTAAGATGATTTGTTAAGGATAGCAGTAACCTTCAGGCGATCCGGCATGAATTCTTCCACACCAATTTTATGAGCGTTTAGCAGCACGTCGTTGCCGGAATACACCTCTATCGTATAGGTGCCTGTAACGGCAGCGGTGCCTAACACAAAATCAGCAGTAGTGGCGCCTTGCTGGTTCAGTTTTGACTTAATGCTGCGGTACTCTTTGCCATTAGGCAGCAGCAGTTTTAGCTTAACAGGCAGGCCGGCTATAGTTTCCCAGTTGGTTGTCCGGATAATGGTGTTGACATGCACCGTATCGCCAGGGCGGTAGAGGTCGCGGTCGCCGTAGATGTAAGCTTCATACTCCAACTGTCCTAAGCGTTTTCCACCTACATCAAAACGTGAAGTATTGACCTGTGTCTGGCTGTAAGGCATGTAGTTAAAGTCGTGTTCCAGTCGCGCTGTTATCAGGCCCATTTTAAAATCCGGAGCGACTTTATCTATGTTACTGAACCTTGCTACGCCATCCTTATCAGTAGTAGCTTTATGAATAACCTGGTTATTGGTACTGATAAAACGGATCTCAACACCGGGCAAGGTAGTAGCATCGCGGATAGAGTTTGCAAACACAACCACATCGTTCTTACCCTGCTTAGCTATCAGTCCTATATCAGAAACAGACACGATCTTGGAATCTTTCAGCCAGCTCTTTTCTGTACTGGTCACTGTAATTACATATAGGCCTTTAAACTGGCTGTCAAAATCCAAGTCATCGAGGTCTAGGTGGAGCAGGCGGTTGCTGCCCTGCTTGCGCAGGCTTTTGGTGTCGTATTCCCGCTCAAAAATGATGTTTCCGTTGTTGTCGTTCACATCGTAGTAGTAACTCTCGTAATATTCTTCTGCTTCCTGGTCGTAATAGCCGTCGTAGTGTTTGCCTTCCTGCAGGTAGCGCAGCATGTTGTTCTCGTAAACTTTGCCAATGCTGACCTTAATGCGTGGCACCTGCACCAGGTTCAGAGCAATGTCGCGGGAGCCTTTGCTGCTCAGGTAAATGCTTCTGGGGTTTGCAAAAGCTACGGTAGGCTGCAGCGTGTTAAATGTTACCGGATGCCTGTAGCTCTTTCCCATTTCCTTACCTGCTACTCCGGCCAGTTTTCCGTCTATAGTTAGTGTATAGTTCTCCTGACCCGAAAAATTACCTTGCAGCACCAGGCCGTTATCCAGCCGTTCTACTGTAAAGGTTCTGCGTGGTTCTATCGTTAGCAGGCTGTGCAGGTCTGCATTCGTAACTGGTTGTGTGGTGAATACATAGATGCGTTCCTGGCCTTCTTCATATGCGGTGGCAACTTCTGTGATCTGCATCTGCCTGCGACTTGGCAGTTCTATTTGGCGTTCTATAGTTTGGGTGGTCTGGTATGTGCTGCCGGGCATGCGCAAGCCCTTGGCTATTGTTAGCCGAACCGGCACCGCATTATCTGTTTCCTGGCGCAGCCCTTTCAGTTTTATCGTTATGCTCTCGCGGTTACTGCTTACAAGTTCTGCCGGTACTTCGGTATTGTTCTGGAACACTTGCAAGGCCTCACGAAGCGACGGCAGGTTAACCGGATAGTTAAAGTAAAGCTGCAGGTTTGCTTCCAGTTCTGTTGGATTATTCTCGTTCAGTGTCCAGTAAGAGTTGGTTTTAGTAAGCGCCAGGTAAGGCGTATGAAAGGTAAAGCCCTGTCCGCTGGGTATCTTATAGTTGCTGCCAGTATGAAGCAGCAGTTTATCTGTTAACTCGGCCTGGTAGTTTGTACTTGGTGCAAAAGGCCTAGAAGGGGAGAACACTAATTCATCGGGGGCAGTCCATTTAAACTGGCCGGGCACTGCCGGCCTGATGCTGATATAAGGTATCGTATCCCATTGATTCAGTAAGGAGTCTGAGACGAGATCTTTATTAAATTTAAATACCAGGTTCTGTTCCTGTGCTATCTGTTGTTCAAAATTCCGGCTTTCGAGGTATAGTTCATCACTCGGGCGGTTGCAGGCAGCGGTAAAGGCTATTATACTTAACAGCGAGTATGCCTTTAGTAAGTACTTCAGGGATTTTTTCATCAGAAAGCGGGGATAAAGGGCCTGTAACTTACTTAAAGGTAGAAAATATTTGTATAAAAAAAGAAAATCAAATTCGGGTTTAAAATTATGGCACGCGAATTGTAACTACCCTCTACAGTTGCGTATAATGTTTTCAACTTAAAGAATGAAAGTCATGAAAAAGTTAATCAGTTTTGCTCTTTGCCTAGTGTTGTTGGTTGCAGTGTCGTTGAGCGCAACTGCTCAGACCAAAGAACGTAAAGGCTGGAGCCCACAGGCTAAAGGTGCTGTAATTGGTACTGCTGCTGGCGCAGGTGCCGGTGCAATCATCCATAAGCGTAATAGAGTGGTTGGTGGTGTAGTAGGTGGTGTTGTTGGTGGCGCTGCTGGTTACGGTATCGGTAAAGCCATAGATAACAAGCAGAAGAAAGAAGAAGCTGAAAGAATTGCTGCTGCTAACCGTGCTGCCGCTGCTAACAGGGCTGCTAATGCCCGTATGGCCTCTGCACCTAAAGCTAAGAAAGCAGTAACGCCTGCTGTTGCGGCACCTGCTGCTAATGCCTTGGTTGCGAGCACACAAGAAAATGCTTTTGCAGCAAATGCTAACTCTTTCGAGTACCTGGCTGGTAACATGTTCCTGCCAAACCCACACTTTGGCGATACTGACAAGCCGTACCATACTTCTGAGTATAGAAGAAAGAGCTGGTAAAATATTTTACTCTTAACTATAAAAAAACCAGGCTGCTTTGTCTGGTTTTTTTTATAGCCGTATAAGGCGAAAAAAAACATCTTGTATTTATTATACACTAAATTCTGAATGTATGAGATCTTTAATAACAATGCTGGTAATGGGGTTTCTGCTGGTATCATGTAGCAAAGCCCCGGATATAAAAGAAGTACAGGAGCTTAACCGTGCATTTATTGATGCCTGGAACGACCGGGACGAAAATAAGCTGGAAGACATGATGGCCGATGATGTGGACTTTGTGCAGGGCGAGATTCATTTTCGGGGCAAATCCGAAGTAATGGACAAGTGGGTAAACGAAACCATCAAAACGATTGACGACCTGCGCCTGAGAACGATTAGCTCCGGCATTTCAGGAGACATTGCCTACGAAGCAGGTACATTTACCGTAGATGTTCTCCCAGACGCTCCGGGTCAGCCAGGTGGCGAAGGGGAAGGTAACTTTATGTTACTCTGGAAGAAAGCAGAAGACGGTACCTGGAAACTAAGCTATGCACAGTTAGAGGACTTACCAGTGCAGGTAAAACTTCGCTAAGTCTTAACTATAAAATTAATCTGTAAAAAGCACAGGCTGCCATGTTTTACAACGGCAGCCTGTGCTTTTTAATTTAGTAATATTGGACTGTTTTAAAGCAAAAAAGCCTGCCGGAATTAACCAGCAGGCTTTTGTTGTAGCGGGGAGCAGAATCGAACTGCCGACCTCAGGGTTATGAATCCTGCGCTCTAACCATCTGAGCTACCCCGCCGAATTGTGGTGCAAATGTAGGTAAAAGTTTTAATACCGCACAATACCTTCGTCAGAAAAAAAATATTTTATTTTCGATATATTAATAGAATCAAAAAATAACACTATACTTACTCAGTCACTTACCATTCTAACTATGATTAAGTCTACTAAAACAAAATTTGTTGAAGAGTACGCGATAAATGCTTCCGCTAAAATTTTATATCCATACCTGAGTACGGCCGGCGGCCTTGTGCAGTGGTTCTGCGATGATGTAGTGGTGGAGGAGAACAAAGTGTTTAATTTTTTGTGGGATGGCAGCAACCACTATGCTGAGCTCACAAACTATCGCTTAAACCGCTCTGTACGTTTCATGTTCCTGGACGAAAACAGAAACCATGTATCAGATGCCTCTTATATCGACTTCTCTATTGAGACAAGTGAGCTAACGCAAGAGCAGTTTCTGAAAGTAACAGACTATTCTGAAGAAAATGATGTGGAAGAGTTGGCCGAGTTGTGGGACCACCTGATGCAGAAATTAAGAGAAATAGTAGGAGGGTAGCGCGCTGTCTTATTCCGCTGCGTATCTTTGCACGTTTTTTGGGGGATGTGTGTTAAACTATAAGCCCATTGCGCAGGCAAAGCCGTGGTGGTTTATTTGCTCTTAATGAAGAAACTAGATAAGCTTATTTTAAGGTCGTTTATCGGCCCTTTCGTATTAACTTTTGCTGTAGTTGAGTTTATCCTGCTTACGCAGTATATGCTTAAGTACCTTGATGAACTGGTAGGGAAAGATTTGGGTGCTGCCATTTTTGGTGAGCTACTCTTTTACTTCAGCCTGAACATGGCTCCTGTCGCGCTGCCGCTTGCGGTACTGCTATCTGCCCTCATGACTTTCGGTACGCTGGGGGAGCACCATGAACTTACGGCCATTAAAACATCAGGCATTGCGCTTCCACGTATTTTACGTCCTGTTCTTATTTTTTCCGTAGTGCTAGCAATCAGTGCCTTCTTCTTTAACAACTATGTGGTGCCACGCGCTAACCTTAAAGCTTATAGTTTGCTATGGGACATCAGGCAGACCAAACCGACGATGAACTTTAAGGAAGGGGCATTTTACAACGGTATTCCAGGGTATAGTATCAAGATAAACGAGAAGCTGGGCGATGACGGAAACGTGCGCGATGTGATGATCTATGACCACACACAGGGTGGTAACAATACACGGGTTATACTGGCCGATTCCGGGCGTATGTATACAGCCAGTAACGATAATTATCTGGTGCTGGAGCTTTTTAAGGGCAGTATTTATGTGAACCAGAATTCAGGTGCTTTTCAGGGTTCAAGCGAACAATTTGTAAGGCAACGTTTTGGTGAAAGTAAGCTCATGTTCAGTCTGGCTTCCTTTAACCTAAGCCGCACACGCGAAGAATATTTTGCAGACAACAAGATGATGAAAAACATCTCGGAGCTGGATTTTATTACAGACTCGTTGCATACGCAGGCCGGAAACGAACATTCCAGGTTTATTGCGAACGTAGATCCATTCTATATGTACCTGAGTGTGGATACAACCAAAGCAAAATACAGTGGCCGCGCACGGATAAACGAGGAATTTGATAAACAGCTTCCGGAGCCTGTCGCTACAACCTACGTAATGGCTAAGAATAAGGCCCGTAATATTAAGAACTATACAACAGGCTACATTGAGCGGTTAAACAGCACCATACGCGAAGCTAACAACTTCGAGATTGAGATCTGGAAAAAGTACACCCAGTCTGCAAGCATCCTGATCATGTTCCTGATTGGGGCACCGCTGGGCGCTATCATCAAAAAGGGTGGTCTCGGTGTTCCAGTTATTATCTCCATTATCTTTTTCATAATCATGTATGTGCTCTCGATTCTGGGGGAGAAGTGGGCACGAGAGAGCCTGGTGCCGGTGCCGGTAGGTATGTGGGCATCCAATGCCATCCTGCTGCCAATTGGTTTGTTTTTCCTTTACCAGGCACGTCACGACTCCAGTCTGCTGGAATTTGATTTATGGCGTAAAATAATGGCCCGACTACGACGCAGTAAAATATAGGCAGAAGTGAGTTGATGCTATTGACGATAAGGGGCATAAACTGACTTATACTATAGTTGTCAAGCATTCAATAAATCAACTATAAACGACTCAAACCCTAGAAAATAGTTTTTGATTATAATAAAATTCTATATCTTTGCGGCTTATACAGCAATCTCTATAGATAAAAACAGATTGATATTTTATACGAAATGAAATTAACTACTGAAGCGAAACAAGAAATTTTCGAAAAACACGGCCTGGCAAAGTCTAAAACCGATACTGGTTCTGCGGAGTCACAGATCGCCCTGTTTACAACGCGTATCTCGGATCTGACTGAGCACCTGAAGACACACCAAAAAGACTTCAGCACTCGTCTGGGCCTTCTGAAACTGGTAGGTAAAAGAAGAAGATTGCTTAACTACCTTCAGAAAAACGATATCGAAAGATACAGAGCTATTATCAGCGAGCTGGGTATCCGTAAATAAGCAAATAATATTGAGCGCTAGGGAATTCATACAAAGGGATTCCCTAGTCTTTTTTATAACACCCCGTTTTTTTGCCAGTACCCTGACAGTGGCCGCAAACGGCAGCCCTGTTTTTTGATGTAAAAAATAATTGAAGATGTCTGTAAACGCGATTAACAAAACAATCTTTCTTCCGGATGGCCGGGAGATCCAAATTGAAACTGGTAAATTAGCCAAACAAGCCGACGGCTCTGTTGTGGTAAAAATGGGAAACACGATGCTGCTTGCAGCTGTTGTTTCCAATAAAGAAGCCCGCGAAGGGGTAGATTTCCTGCCACTTTCTGTAGACTACCAGGAGAAGTTCGCTTCATCCGGTAAAATCCCTGGTGGTTTCCTTAAGAGAGAAGCCCGCCTTTCTGATTATGAAATTCTTGTTTCCCGCCTGGTAGACCGTGTACTACGTCCGCTGTTCCCGGAAGATTATCATGCTGAAACACAAATGACGATACACCTGATCTCTGCTGATACGGAGATCATGCCGGATGCTCTGGCTGCTTTGGCTGCTTCTGCTGCACTGGCTGTATCTGATATACCTTTCAATGGCCCTATTTCTGAGGTGCGTGTTGCCCGCATAGATGGCCATTTTGTAATTAATCCAAGCACTTCTGACCTGCAGCGTGCCGATATCGATATGATGGTTGGTGCTTCTATGGACAGCGTGGTGATGGTTGAAGGCGAAATGAGTGAAGTTTCTGAAGCAGAAATGCTGGAAGCGATTAAATTTGCTCACGACGCTATTAAAATTCAGTGCCAAGCACAGCTGGAGCTTGCTGAAATGGTGGGTAAACTACAGAAGCGTGAATACTCGCATGAGACGCACGACGATGAGCTTCGCCAGAAAGTATATAGCGCCACTTATGATAAAGCTTATGCTGTTGCTAAGCGTGGCAGCGCTAACAAATCTGAGCGTAAAGAAGGTTTTGCGGCTGTACTGAATGAATTTATCGCATCGCTTGGTGAAGAGCATGGTTACGACGAAGGTCTGATCAGAACTTACTACCATGATGTGGAGAAGGACGCTGTGCGTAATATGATTCTGGATGAGCGTGTGCGCCTTGATGGACGTCAATTGGACGAAATCCGTCCGATCTGGTCTGAAGTTAATTACCTGCCAGCAACACACGGTTCTGCTATCTTTACGCGTGGCGAAACGCAATCATTGACTACTGTAACCTTAGGTACTAAGCTGGATGAGCAGATGATCGACAGCGCCATGGTATCAGGTTCTAATAAATTCTTATTACACTATAACTTCCCGGCGTTCTCTACCGGTGAAGTGAAGCCTAACAGAGGCCCTGGCCGTCGTGAAATCGGTCATGGTAACCTGGCGCTGAGAGCGCTGAAGAAAGTGCTTCCACCGGATGCAGAGAACCCATACACAATCCGTGTTGTTTCTGATATTCTGGAGTCTAACGGTTCATCATCTATGGCTACTGTTTGTGCAGGCTCGCTTGCACTGATGGATGCCGGTGTACCGGTTAAAGGCGGCGTTTCTGGTATCGCCATGGGTCTGATCACAGATCTGAATACTGGTAAATTTGCTGTTCTTTCTGATATCCTGGGCGATGAAGATCACCTGGGTGATATGGACTTTAAAGTTGCAGGTACCAAAGATGGTATCACAGCTTGCCAGATGGACATTAAAGTGCAGGGTTTATCTTACGAGGTGCTGTCGCAGGCATTGGAGCAGGCTAAGGCCGGCCGTCTGCATATCCTGAACGAGATGAGCAAAACGCTTACAAATGCAAACCCTGACTATAAGCCGCATACTCCACGCTCATTCAACATGGTGATCGATAAAGAATTTATTGGTGCTGTAATCGGACCAGGTGGTAAAGTAATCCAGCAAATCCAGAAAGATACTGGTGCTACGATCATTATCGAAGAAAAGAATGAGAAGGGCCATGTAAATATCTTTGCCAGCAACCAGGATTCTATGAACAGCGCGGTTAGCAAGATTAAAGCTATAGTTGCTCAGCCTGAGATCGGTGAAGTTTACTTTGGTAAAGTTAAGTCTATTCAGCCTTACGGTGCCTTCGTAGAATTTATGCCGGGTAAAGATGGTCTGCTGCACATTTCTGAGATCAAACACGAGCGTGTTGAGACAATGGAAGGCGTGCTGGAAGTAGGCGAGGAAGTAAAAGTAAAGCTGATCGATGTAGACAAGAAGACAGGTAAATTCAAGCTGTCCCGCAAAGCTACACTTCCAAAACCGGAAGCTCCTAAGCAAAACTAGTAATCATATTTTAAAGTCCTGGTGCCGTGCAGTTCTCTGTAACGGTACCAGGAGCTTTTATTTTTTTGGGTAACGCGTACAGGTTCTTGATTTTATTCGTAATATGTAAGAACTTTGCGCGATTTTCTGATGTTACCACACCGAGCCCGAATAGAAAATTTCACATTATTGCATTAATTATATACTCTGATGAGACAACTCAAGATAAGCAAACAGATCACGAACCGCGAAAGCCAGTCGCTTGATAAATATTTACAGGAGATTGGTAAAGTTGATCTGCTTACACCGGATGAGGAGGTGTTGTTGGCGCAGAGAATCAAAGAAGGAGATCAGTTTGCACTTGAGAAGCTAACGAAAGCTAACCTGCGTTTCGTGGTGTCTGTTGCGAAGCAGTACCAGAACCAGGGCTTATCGCTGGGCGACCTTATTAATGAAGGTAACCTAGGTCTGATCAAAGCTGCAAAACGTTTCGACGAAACCAGAGGTTTTAAATTTATCTCTTACGCCGTTTGGTGGATCCGCCAGTCCATTCTGCAGGCTTTGGCTGAGCAGTCGCGTATTGTGCGTTTACCACTTAACCGTGTTGGTTCGTTGAATAAGATCTCGAAGTCTTTCTCGGAACTGGAGCAGAAGTTTGAACGTGAGCCATCGCCGGAAGAAATTGCTGAAGTACTGGAGCTAACAACTGCAGAAGTAGTTGATACGCTTAAAATCTCAGGTCGCCATGTGTCGGTAGATGCACCGTTTGTGCAGGGTGAAGAAAACCGCCTACTCGACGTATTGGAGAACGAAGATGAAGAATCTCCGGATACAGGCCTGATGAATGATTCACTACGCAAGGAAGTTCAACGTGCACTTTCTACACTTACCAAGCGCGAAGCCGATGTAATTACACTTTACTTTGGTTTGAACGGAGAGCATTCTCTGACGCTGGAAGAAATAGGAGAGAAGTTCAACCTGACACGTGAGCGTGTGCGCCAGATCAAAGAAAAAGCTATCCGAAGATTGCGCCATACATCCAGAAGCAAAGCGCTTAAACCATATTTAGGTTAAGCTGATAACATTGGATATACAGAAGCCCCGGCCGCAAATCCGGGGCTTCTGTCGTTATATGGCCTATTTATGCCGTTGGATGCGGGCAAAGGAGTAGAAATTTTGTATACTTGCATCCAAAATATATTGCATCAGATTTCATGGAAATAGAAAGAGTAAAATGCCTCATTATAGGTTCAGGTCCTGCCGGCTATACGGCAGCTATTTATGCATCTAGAGCAGGGCTTCAACCGGTTTTATACCAGGGCCTACAGCCAGGTGGCCAGCTAACCATTACAAACGACGTAGAGAATTATCCAGGCTACCCGGATGGGATCAATGGCCCACAGATGATGGAAGACTTTAAGCGCCAGGCTGAGCGCTTTGGCACTGACGTTCGCTATGGTATTGCTACAGCTGTAGATTTTTCAGGTCAGCCGCACCGCGTTACGATAGACGATCAGAAAGTTATTGAAGCTGATACTGTAATCATTTCAACAGGTGCATCAGCTAAATGGCTGGGACTGGAGTCAGAAGCGCGTTTGAACGGACAAGGTGTTTCGGCATGTGCTGTTTGCGATGGCTTCTTTTACAGAGGACAGGATGTGGCTATAGTTGGTGCCGGCGATACAGCAGCTGAAGAGGCAACATATCTTGCTAACCTTTGCCGTAAAGTGTATATGATCGTGCGTCGTGATCAGATGCGTGCTTCTACTATTATGCAGGAACGCGTAAAGCGCACCCCAAATATTGAGGTTCTTTGGAATTCGGTGACTGAAGAAGTTTTAGGAGATCAGGTTGTAGAAGGCGTAAGAGTGCGTAACGTACTTACCAACGAGACCAAAGATCTTGATGTTAGCGGCTTCTTTGTTGCCATTGGCCATCAGCCTAACTCTGATATCTTCAAAGATTACCTCAACTTGGATGAGAACGGCTATATCCGTACCATACCAGGAACATCTAAAACAAACATTGATGGTGTATTTGCCTGTGGAGATGTGCAGGACTTTACTTACCGCCAGGCGGTAACAGCAGCTGGTACGGGTTGCATGGCTGCACTTGACGCCGAGCGTTACCTGGCGGCCAATAATTTGCATTAATAAAAGTAAAGACTATTCCCGCACCTGCAATTGATTTTACATCGGGTTGTTTGGATAGTTACAATAAAATTGGCATCATGTAGTTTAGGAAGCATATTGTTCTGTACTAAACTGCCCTATGCCTAATTTTTAAGCCAATGCCAAAGTTTAAAAGCTCCTTATCAGTTGTACTTTTTTTGCTGTGTTTAACATATCTGACGCCAGATGTATTTGCACAAAAGAAAGCCAAAGACCTGTTTAAGGTAAAATCGCCAAAGATACAGTTCGTTCGTCCGGACACGACCATACTGATTGAGTATGATGAGTTTAATGATGAATCAGATGCTGGGAAATCTATAAATTTCAGCCCTAAAAAAGAACTGTCTATAGTTAGTGAAGATACTACAGAGTTAGACTTGGGGCAGCAACACATCGTTGAAGTTTCGGACGAAGTATTGATAGACTCTTCCTGGATCAGGATTGCTGGTTACTATGCCATATGGGATACGCGGAACATCAATCCATATAAAATGGATGGCCGTCAACTGAAAGATACCGTTGATGTTGTACTCTATGATCCCCGCTCTAACCGTAACTACTTTATGCCATTGGAAAAGACGCCCGTTACTAGTCGCTTCGGGCATCGGGGCTATCGCTGGCATTTTGGTACTGACATTGACCTTGATACAGGTGATAGTATTTACGCTGCTTTTGACGGAGTTGTGCGCATTAACAAGTGGGACGGTAGTGGGTATGGAAACTATATCGTGCTTCGCCACTACAACGGCTTAGAAACTTTGTATGGGCACATGAGTAAGACTATTGCGCAGCCAGGCCAGTTTGTAAAAGCAGGTGAGGTAATCGGGTTGGGTGGTAGTACAGGCCGTAGTTCCGGACCACATCTTCACTATGAAGTACGCTACCAGGGCAATCCGCTGGACCCTGAGAACATCTATGACTTCCCGGATTACCTGCTGAAGGGGCAGAACTTCCAGATCACTTCGGCACTGTTTAACTATTATAATAAAGCGAAAAGCGGTAGTTCTTCCAGTGGTCGCAGAACGTATTACCATACCATACGCAGGGGCGATACTTTATCAGGTATTGCTAAAAAGTATGGCGTATCCGTATCGCAGATTACGAAGCTTAACGGTATGAGCACGCGTTCTACGTTGCAGGTGGGTAAACGAATACGAGTAAAATAACCTGATATCCGACTATGAAATTAGATATACTTGCTTTTGCTGCACACCCCGACGATGCTGAGCTTGGCTGCGCAGGTACCATTATAGCCCATGTTGCATCCGGAAAAGAGGTTGGTATAGTTGATCTGACAAGAGGAGAGCTCGGCACACGTGGTACGCCTGAAATTCGTGCAGCAGAAGCTGAGGCCGCTTCAAAAATATTAGGACTGAGTGTGCGCGAAAATCTTGATTTTGCGGATGGATTTTTTCTTAACGATAAAGAACATCAGCTAAAAATTGTAGAGAAGATCCGGCAGTACAAACCTGAAATCGTGTTGATGAATGCGATTTATGATCGGCATCCGGATCATGGACGTGGTTCACAGGTAGTGTCCGATGCATGTTTTCTGGCAGGGTTGAAGATGATTGAAACGTTTGGGCCGGATGGTGAGAAACAGGAAGCATGGAGACCAACGGCTGTTTACCACTTTATTCAGGACCGTTACATAAAACCAGATGTAGTGGTGGACATTACCCCTTACTGGGAGCAGAAAGTTGAAAGCATAAAAGCATTTAAGTCTCAGTTTTTTAACCCAGAAGATACTTCAGCTCATACCTATATTTCTTCTCCGGAGTTTATGGAGTTTATCGAAGCCCGAGCAAAAGAGTACGGACACGCCATTGGTGCTACCTATGGCGAGGGTTTTACCGTTGAAAGATTGATCGGAGTTAAGAGCTTATTTGATCTGCTATAGTTATAGTTGGCTGCAACTATAGCTTTTAACTATAAACTATAAACAGGAAGGGCGCTAAACTATAGCGCCCTTCCTGTTTATAGTTGGTAAGATTATTTTATAGTTTAGGTTCTGTTTTTACGCCAGTTCGAAACATTAGAAGTCGCTTGTGCAGATTCGCTTGCAACAGCAGGCTTTTGTTTTTGCATAAGCAAAGCGGCAAGCGCTACAGCTATAGTTTCTTCGCCTTCTGTGGCTTGTGGTTGTAGTACTTCCGGTGTAAAATAGCGCTCAATAAATTTCGTGTCGAAGTTACCACTCACAAAAGCCTCATGCTGTAGTACGTATTTACCAAAAGGCAGGGTAGTAGCAATACCTGTTATCTGGTATTCATCTATAGCGCGCAGCATTTTCCCTATCGCCTCTTCACGGTCTTTACCAAATGTAACCAGCTTGGCAATCATCGGGTCGTAATAGATCGGAATATCCATGCCCTGCTCAAATCCATCGTCTACACGTACGCCAAGACCCTGAGGGCGCTTATAGGTTTCCAGCTTTCCAATGTCCGGAAGGAAATTATTGGCTGGATCTTCAGCGTATACACGAAGCTCGAGTGCATGCCCATTTATCTGCAGGTCTTCTTGTCTGAAGCTTAAGGCTTTTCCTTCAGCGATCAGGATTTGTTCACGAACCAGGTCGAGGCCGGTTATCTGCTCTGTTACCGGGTGCTCTACCTGCAGGCGCGTATTCATTTCCAGGAAGTAAAAGTTCAGATTCTCATCTACCAGGAACTCTACTGTACCGGCACCTACATAGTCGCAGGCTTTGGCAACATTAACCGCACAACGGCCCATTTCTTCGCGCAGGCCAGGTGTAAGTACAGCCGAAGGAGCCTCTTCGATTACTTTCTGGTGGCGGCGCTGAATAGAACATTCACGCTCAAACAGGTGCACTATGTTACCGTGTGTATCGCCCAGTACCTGAATCTCGATGTGACGAGGAGAGCCGATGTATTTCTCTATAAAAACAGAGCCGTCACCGAAGGCTGAAGTTGCTTCGCTTACAGCTAACTGCATCTGCTCTTCAAACACTTCTACGCTTTCTACAACACGCATTCCTTTTCCTCCACCGCCAGCGCTGGCTTTTATAAGGATTGGGAAACCGATATTCTGGGCAATTATCTTAGCTTCCTCAACATCTGTAATCGCATACTCAGTGCCAGGCACCATCGGTATATTATAGTTGGCTACAGCAGCTTTCGCTGCCAGTTTGCTACCCATTAGCTCAATTGCTTCCGGCGACGGGCCTATGAAAATAATTCCGGCATTTTCTACTGCCTTGGCAAATCCCGCATTTTCAGAAAGGAAACCATAGCCGGGGTGTATCGCATCCACCTGCAGTTTTTTACAGACATCTATAATGACATCGCCACGCAGGTAAGATTCACTTGATTTCGGGCCGCCTACACAAACTGCTTCATCCGCAAACCTTACGTGTAGTGCGTTGCGATCTGCTTCGCTGTAAACAGCTACAGTTTTAATGCCCATTTCTTTGGCTGTACGCATAACCCGTAGTGCAATTTCGCCACGGTTGGCAACCAGTATCTTATTTATTTTTCTCATGCCGGAGCTAATCTGATTCAGAATTCAAAGAAACAGCTTTGCGGCCAAACATAAAAGCTGTATATATAAAAAAGACATTAGTAGCAGGCGTTTACATTGTAAATGATTGCATAAAAAGTTAAATTTGCGCAGCTTTTATGCATAGATTACTATAAGTGCATCTAAGGCAGATTTAGATAGAAAATATCCCGATAACTTAATTCTTACTAAAGTGGATTTATTTGAAAAACTGAGGACCAACAGAGGTCCGCTAGGTAGCCACTCTCACTATGCGCATGGTTACTTTACGTTTCCTAAACTGGAAGGAGAAATTGCTCCACGCATGAAGTTCAGGGGCAAAGATGTGCTTACCTGGAGCCTGAATAACTACCTTGGTCTTGCTAACCACCCGGAAGTACGCAAAGCAGATGCTGAAGCGGCTGCACAGTGGGGTATGGCTACACCAATGGGTGCCCGTATCATGTCTGGGAATACCAATTATCATGAGCAACTTGAGTCAGAATTGGCTGAGTTTGTTCAGAAGCCGGATGCATTGCTCCTAAACTTTGGTTATCAGGGTGTACTTTCTATCATCGATGCACTGGTTGACCGTCATGATGTGATTGTATATGATGCTGAATCGCATGCATGTATAATTGATGGCGTACGTCTGCACCAGGGTAAGCGTTTTGTGTTCTCACACAACGACATGGCTAGTCTGGAGAAGCAGCTGGAGCGCGCAACGCGCTGGGCTGAAAATACAGGCGGTGCGATCCTTGTTATCACGGAAGGTGTATTCGGTATGTCTGGTAACCTGGGCAAACTGGATGAAGTGGTTAAGCTGAAAGAGAAATTCCAGTTCCGTCTGTTTGTAGATGATGCACACGGTTTCGGTACGATGGGTAAAACTGGTGCTGGTACTGGTGAGCATTTAGGCTGCCAGGATGGTATCGATGTATACTTCTCTACATTCGCGAAATCTATGGCCAGCATCGGTGCGTTTGTTGCCGCTGATGAGCAGGTAGTAGAATATCTGCGCTACAACATGCGTTCTCAGATTTTTGCAAAATCATTGCCGATGCCGTTGGTAATTGGTGCTCTGAAACGCCTGGAATTGCTTCGCACAAAGCCTGAACTGAAAGACCAACTATGGACTATAGTTGACGCCCTGCAGTCCGGCCTGCGCGAGAAAGGTTTCAATATTGGTACAACAACTTCGCCTGTAACGCCTGTGTTCCTGAACGGTCAGATTCCGGATGCAACACAGTTGACGTTAGACCTACGCGAAAACTTTAATATTTTCTGTTCTATAGTAGTGTATCCGGTAGTACCGAAAGATGTGATCATGCTGCGCCTGATCCCGACTGCGGCACACACCCTGGAGGATGTACAGGAGACAATTGATGCTTTTGAGAAAATTGCACAAAAATTGGACAAAGGCCTGTACTCGAAGTCTCCGGTTACCGCTTAACTTGCTCCAAAGGCATATATTAAATTTCTCTAATTTTTGCTTCTTATTACTAAATGTGTATATTAGAGCTATCAAACCAAATGTTTCACTATAACAAATAGCTCTAATGAACAACAACTTTAGCAAACTGAGAGACCTAGTTATGTCGCTGGAAGCTGACTTCGAAAAGTTCTACGACAAAGGTAACGCTGCTGCTGGTACTCGTGTACGTAAAGGTATGCAAGACCTGAAAAACATGGCACAGGACATCCGTAAGGAAGTTCAGGACATGAAGAACAGCACTGCTGATAAAAAATAGTAATCAGACAGCATACTGAAAATAAAAAAGGTGGCCTATTAAGGTCACCTTTTTTATTTGTAAGTAATTGGTTTTTAGTTACTTAACTATAACCAGGTAATAATTCTTCTTGCCCTTCTGCACTACAAGGTACTTTTCCTGTAAAAGGTTATAGTTTACGGCCTCATCCGGGTTCTGCAGCTTTTGTCGGTTAATGCTTACACCGCCATTTTTGATCATGCGCTTTGCTTCGCCCTTTGATTCGAACACCTGACCACCTGTTAAGTCGGAAAGAAGCTCGCTTACACTAGTAGCTCCGGCGTAGGTTATTTTGTCCACTTCGATCTGTGGTACACCTTCGAACACAGACAGCAACATATCCTCTTTTAAGCTCTTTAAGGTTTCTAAATCGCCTTTTCCAAATAAAATTTCTGAAGCATCTACAGCTGCATTATAGTCTTCTTCAGAATGCACACGAATTGTAACATCCTTAGCTAAGGCTTTCTGTAAAACGCGTAAATGAGGCGCCTGTTTGTGCTCTTCTGTCAAACGTTCAATTTCTTCTTGAGGGAGCAACGTATATACCTTAATAAGTTTTTCCGCTTCCTCATCCGACAGGTTCAGCCAGAACTGGTAGAACTTATATGGCGATGTAAAATTTGGGTCTAGCCAGATGTTGCCCCCTTCTGACTTGCCAAACTTAGTACCATCTGACTTGGTAACCAGTTTACCTACTAAAGCATAAGCTTTGCCACCATCCATACGGCGGATCAGTTCAGTACCTGTAGTAATGTTTCCCCATTGATCTGAGGCGCCCATCTGTAATTTGGCACCTTTGGTTTTATATAAATGATAGAAGTCGTAACCTTGGATTAACTGGTAAGCAAACTCGGTGTAGGAGAGGCCTTCGGCACGTTCTCCGTCTTCATCGGCGCTGATACGCTTTTTAACCGAATCTTTTGCCATCATATAGTTTACCGTAATGTGCTTACCTACCTCGCGCAGGAAACCCAGGAAGCTGAAGTCCTTAAACCAGTCATAGTTGTTAACGATCTCGGCAGCGTTGGCACCACTGTTAAAGTCCAGGAACTTCTCCAACTGTCTTCGGATCCCTTCCTGGTTGGCACGCAATGTGTCTTCGTCCAGCAGGTTGCGCTCTGCAGATTTGCCGGATGGGTCCCCGATCATACCCGTAGCACCACCTACCAGTGCAACTGGCTTGTGACCGGCGCGCTGCAGGTGTACCAATAGCATTATAGTCGCCAGGTTCCCAATATGTAAGGAGGATGCAGTCGGATCGAAACCGATGTAACCTGTGGTCATTCCGGATGCCAGTTGTTCTTCAGTTCCCGGCATGAAATCGTGGAGCATGCCTCTCCATCTTAATTCTTCTATCAGATTCATGTAAGCGTCTTCTACTGTTTGGGGCAAATATAAAAAAGAGTTGGCAGTATGCATGGTATAATCAGAAGCAATGCATAAAGAACACACGATGTACGCTACTCTGTGTACAGGTGCGTTTAAGGATTAAAGATTGCCGTTAACAATTAATATAGTATGCCTGTTACAAATAGCGAAGGCTCTTTTTCACATTGCTGAGGTTGAGCCGTATGTATTATAGTATCCTTTCCCGCTTAACAGTTCTTTTATGAATCAAGGTCGACTCACGGTTCCTGAGTATGTTATCTTAACAATTGTATTGGTACACTTACTTGTTGGTATCGTCAGCTTTTTCTGGAATCCCTCTTTTTTTGAGCTTTACATTATTGAAGATGGCTATATTGAAAATGCAACAGCGCTCTCATTGTTGATGATAGCTATAGTTTGTGGAATTGGAGCCTACCAGAGTAGCGGCGTAAAGCGTGCATTTTTAATACTCGGCACTATAGTTTTTATATTTGGTTGTGGCGAAGAGATCTCCTGGGGGCAACGTATCCTTGAGTTCAGTACACCGGAAAAACTACATGCGGTTAATGCACAGGGTGAGTTCAATATTCATAACCTGCAAGTAGGCGAAGTCAAAATCAACAAGTTAATCTTTAGTACAGTCATGTATTCGGGCATTTTCTTTTATTTCCTGGGGTTGCCTTTGCTGTATAAGTATAGTTCTAAGCTTCGCAACTGGAAATACCTGTATATTCCAATCCCAAAACAATCATGGGGCTGGATGTACCTGGGCTTCTTTATGCTGCCGCTCATACTGCCTACCGGCAAACTATGGGAACTGCAGGAGTTCTGTTTCAGCGTATTCCTGTTAGCGTCGGTTGTATTTCAGCAAAACCCTAAGTTCGATTTCCTGCATACCGGAACTACCGGTAACTATAAGCTGGCTGAGCAATAATCGGGGTTTATCCTTTCATTTTAGGTTTGATGCCTTAAATTTGTGTAGGTAATTTTTTTTGCAGACATGGCCCATACACCCGAAGGCATTTTAGAACAACTACAGAAACGAAACTTTGCACCTGTATACTTTCTGCAGGGGGAAGAGGCGTATTATATTGATCTGATCTCAGATTACATAGAGCAGCATGCGTTACAGGAGCACGAAAAAGGCTTCAACCAGGTGGTAATCTATGGTAAAGATGTGGATGTTGCTACGGTGCTGCTTCAGGCTAAACGTTTCCCGATGATGTCGGATCGTTCGGTGGTGATCGTGAAGGAAGCGCAAAGTATAGTGGATATTGATAAGGATGAAGGAACGAAGCAACTGGAAGCCTACCTGCAGAACCCGCTGCCTTCTACTATTCTGGTATTTGCCTACAAGCATAAAACGCTCGATGGCCGTAAGTCTCTGTCTAAAATGTTTGCGCAGCATGCCGTTATGCTGACCACAAAAAAACTGTATGAGAACCAGGTGCCAGCCTGGGTTAATAATTACCTCAAAAGTAAAAGCATTAAATCCACACCCCAGGCGGTGCAGCAGCTAAGCGAGTTTATTGGATCTGATCTAAGCCGCTTAGCCAATGAAATTGACAAGCTGTTGCTTAACCTGAAGCCTGGGCAAACTATAGATGAACGGGTAGTTCAGGAAAATGTAGGCATCAGTAAGGAGTATAATATCTTTGAACTACAGGCGGCTCTCATTGCCCAGGATGCACTTAAAGCTAACCGTATCATCAATTATTTCGAAGCTAATCCAAAAAACAACCCGGTCATCCCTAACATCGGAATGCTCTTTTCGTTTTTTACGAAGCTTTTAAGCCTGCACGCCGCTAGCGATAAATCAGAGGCAGGACTAAAAAAGCTGCTTGGGCAACAGGCCTGGAAATTAAAAGAGTTTCAGCATGCCATGCGCCTTTACCCGATTAACCGGGTTGCAGACATTATTCATTACATAAGAGAAGCCGATCTGCAGTCGAAAGGGATTACCGGAGGCGATATGAGTGAGGCTGATATACTGCGCGAACTGGTGTTTAAGATCCTGCACCCAGTACCCAGAATATTAAGCGTGTAATATTTTAAACGGTGCACAATATTTTGGAGACCTTTACATTGTATATGGGTAAAGCTATGTAAGTACCGATCCAGCTGTGTACCTTTATAAAATTACTTAACTTTGACTTTAACTGCCCGTTTGTAGGGTAAATTATACTTTAGAGAAATCAGAAACGATTAAACCTGCGCTAGCAGGACCGTTTTAAGAACATACTATGAAGATAGCGTACAAAATTGCACTGGCGTCGGTACTGGCGGGAGGCTCGCATGTGGTAGCAGCCCAGAACACGCAGGTATTCACTGCTAAAGACAATTATTTTCATGAAGGGCTGGAACTGTTTGACCGTGCCAAGTATGGTGCAGCGCAGGAAGCTTTCAGGAAATATATCGAACTGATTGGAGATGATGCTAGAACAGCTGATGCACAGTATTATTATGCTCTGAGCGGTTTGTACCTGCTACATCCTGATGCTGAGCAGTTGATCCTCAACTTTGCGAAGAACTATCCTGCTCACCCTAAAACTGCATTAGCTAACTATGAACTGGGCCTTTATTACTTTGAGCAGAAGGATTACAAAAAGTCTGTGGAGTATCTGCAGCTTGCCCCAACACACCTGTTAAGCATCAAGCAAAACAAAGAGCTGGAGTTTAAGCTGGGCTACTCTTACTTCGCCACAAAAGATTTTGAAAAAGCCAAGACCTATTTCGATAAGAACAAGACCAATGGCTTCCGCGAAGAAGAACACCGTTTTGCCTATGCTTCAAATTACTACTCAGGGTACATTTCGTACCGCAATGGCGACTATGCGGCTGCCAAAGAAGATCTGAAAATAGCTGAGAAGAATGAAGCTTACGCCCAGATCGTTCCTTATATGGTCACTGAAATCCTGTACAAAGAGAACGATGTATATGAAGTGATCCGGTATGGCGAAGCCGCCTTAGCACGCACCCCAAAAGTACAGCAGGCTGATGAGATTGCCCTGTTGGTAGGAGATGCTTACTACCAACGTGCCGACTATAAAATAGCTGACAAGTATTTCGACCAGTATGTGCAGGGTAAAAAGTCTCTGGACTCGGTAGTGCAATACAAAATCGGCTATACCGATTATAAGAATAACAACTATAAAGACGCTATCACAAACTTTAAAGCTGTAGCGCTTAAAAAAGATGCACTTGGCCAGAATGCGGCCTATTACTTGGGATTGAGTTACCTGCGTGAAAATAACAAGCAGTTTGCAATGACCGCTTTTGATCAGGCCCGCAAGAACAACCACGATAAAGACGTGACTCAGGCTGCGACTTTAAAATATGCGCAGGTTAACTATGAGCTTGGTAATAACCGCGAGGTGATCAATTCCCTGTCAACATTCAACAACGACTACCCTAATTCAGATCAGTTGACTGTTGTTGACGACTTGTTGAGCGAAGCCTATTTCAGCTCCAACAACTATCCGGAAGCAATTCGCCATATCGAGAATATGCCGAAGAAAAGCTGGAAGATACTCCAGACCTATCAGCGTGTTACTTACCTGCACGGTGTTAACCTGTACAACGAAGCCAAGTTTCCGGCAGCAGTTGCCATGCTAGATAAATCGTTGCAATACCCTTATGACAAGGATGTGACTGCTGCCAGCCACTTTGTGAAAGGGGAAGCTTATTCTGTTGGCCAGCGTTACCAGGATGCTATTAACTCCTACGCTGCCGTGTTCCGCAATACATCTGCCGGACAATCGGAGTATTACCTGAAAGCTCGTTATGGAATTGGTTATGCCTACTATAACACTAAACAGTACGACAAGGCGCTGCCACATTTCAAGGCTTATGTTGACGGTACAAATGCCAGCAACCCGAACCATTTTGATGCGGTGCTGCGCCTGGCCGACCTGTACTATGTGAGCAAGAACTATAACCAGGCACAGGATCTATATAATAAGGTGATTGCATCTAATTCACCGGACAAAGATTATGCTTTCTTCCAGCGTGGTGTAATTGCAGGCATTACAGGGAACAAAGCGCAGGCACAACAAAGCCTGTCTACGGTTATAAACGAGTTCCCTCGTTCTCGTTATTCTGATGATGCCCAGTACCAGGCAGCCATCCTGGAATTTGAAGCTGGTAACTATGGGCCAGCCATCTCTGGCTTTACAACCCTTATTAATTCAAACACCAACAGCAGGCTTATACCAAATGCGTTACATAAGCGCGGTCAGGCCTACGCGAACCAGGGACGTCACAATGATGCTATAGTTGATTATAAGCGTGTGCTGGATGAATACCCGACTTCTAAGATTGCAAGTGGTGCGCTGTATGGTTTGCAGGAATCATTGGCTGCGCAGAACCGTAGCGAGGAGTTTGATAGTTACCTGGCTAAATATAAGTCTAACAACCCGGAAAGCAACGCTCTAGAAAGCATTGAATTCGAGGCGGCTAAAACCTTATACTTCAACGAGAAATACGATCAGGCTGCTACTAAGCTTGAAGCATACCTTACAGCTTATCCGAAGAGTCCGTTTGTATTTGATGCCCGTTACTTCCTGGCAGATTCTTACCTGCGCAAAGGAGAGGCACAGCGTGGCTTACAACGCATGAAAGAAGTAGTAGCTGAAAATAAGTCTGAGTATGTGAACCGTGCCATCCAACGTGTGGCAGATTTAGAGTTTGAAGCAAAGAACTATACCGAAGCAATCAGATACTATACAAAATTGCGCGATGTGGCCGCTAACCGAAGAGAGCAGCAAAACGCTCTGTCTGGTTTGATGATGAGCTACTTCCTGACGAATGACTACGCAGGCAGCAAGCGCATTGCCAACGAACTGATCAGCCAGGGTAATGCAGCGCTTAATGCCTATAACACGGCCATGCTGTACCGTGGTAAGTCTACTTATGCGCAGGGAGATCTGAATCAGGCACAAAAGGAACTGCAGGAAGCTGCCAATGCAGCCAATGACGTGCATGGAGCTGAAGCACAGTATCTTGTAGCTGAAATTCTGTACAAACAGAAAAAGTATAAAGAATCTCTGGATGTGGCTTTTGCCTTCAACAACAAGTTCTCAGCACATGATTTCTGGTTGGGTAAAACGTTCCTGCTGATTGCAGATAACTATACAGCGCAGAATGAGCTATTCCAGGCAAAGGCAACCCTTAATTCAATTATTGAAGGTTCGCCGGTAGCGGAGATTGTTGAGCAGGCGAAGCAAAAGCTGGACCAGCTGAACAAAACAGGTGGCACGCAGCAAAACCAGCCACGATAAACAAACACTTTTAGACAGAGAAGCATCCATGATGAAAAATAAGATAAGAAAAGCATCGCTGGCCATTGTGTTATGTGTTGGCTACGCATTTATGAATACAGCTCAGGCGCAGAACAACGGTTGGGGTGAAGGCGCTAAGCTGGAAGATGCAGAAGTAGTAGTAGAGAAAAACCGCGTAATAGAGTTGCCGAATGCAGCTCGTAACTTTGAAAAGTTTCGTATAGAGCCACCCGCAGTAGCCGATCGTAATGTGCGGTATCGTTTCGAAGATTACCGCCTGCCTTCTCAGGACATTAACCTGCAGATGCGCGTGCTAACTATAAAGCAGGATGAGCTGAACAAATTATACGGCAACTACCTGAAGGCAGGTCTTGGCAACTATGGCACTTTCTACCTGAAAGGCTATTTCCATAACAAGCGATCAGAGACTGCATCGTATGGCGCAAATGTAAGCCATGTAAGTTCTGCACGCGGGCCGGAAGTAAAGGACCAGTCTGCGGTGGCAAACAGCAGTATTGGTGCACACGCCGAGCGTTACCTGCCAGGCTTCACGATTGGCGGCCGACTAGGTTATGAGCGTGATAAGTACCATTTTTATGGGTATGCTCCAAGCCTGATGGATGAAGTGGACAAAGACACGACCAAACAGATCTTCAACCGTATTAATGCTAATGGTTACATCCATAACCAGACATCCAATTCACCACTTTTATACAGGGCTGGCGTTAAGCTAAACTATCTCAACGACCGTTTTGATATGAGCGAGGCAAATATCGCGCTCAACCTTAACTCAGAGTATACTATAGACGAGACTTCAGGCTTCAGAGTAAATGCCGACCTGTCTTTTGTTTCTCATAAGGATTCCAGCAGTGTGTCGCGCACTTTCTTTAAGCTGAACCCGAGCTATGAACGCCAGTTTGGTGCTGCACGTATTACGATCGGTGCGAATGTGGCATACACCGGCGACGAAGTAAACGATGCCCGTCAGTTCAATATCTATCCTCAGTTCAGAATAGGAGTAGAGCCGATCAAAGATAACCTGCAGTTATACGCAGGGTTAGGTGGCGATCTTCAAAGAGTTACTTTATATGAGCTTACCAAAGAGAACCCTTGGCTGGCTCCGAACGTGCAGGTAGCAGATATCAACAAAGGCCTAGAGATATATGGTGGTTTTTCGGCTAATCTGTCGAACTATGTGCACCTTACAGGCCGTGTAGCTTACCAGAACTATCGCAATCTTTACTTCTTTAACAATTCCGCTTCCGATTCCACTAAGTTTGATCTGGTGTATGACGATGGTGTAACAAATGTTTTAAATATTTATTCAGAGGCCGTTTTTGATTATATTGATGAGGTGCGTTTAGGTTTAAAGCTTGATTATAACAAATATAACACAGCTTCCTTAGACCAGCCCTTTCACCGTCCGGAGCTGATGGCGAGCGCTTTTGCCACCTATAACTTTTACGACAAGATTCTCTTTAACTCAGAACTTTATTATATTGGGAGTTCTTTCGGGCGCATTTACAGGCCAGACGGCACTTTTGTAAACCGCGAGACCGATAATATTATTGACCTGAATTTAAAGGCGGATTATAAGTTTACAACAAACTTTACCGTATTTTTGATGGCCAATAATGTTCTTGGTAAGAAGTACGAAAGGTTTGTAAATTACCACGCTAAAAGTATTAACCTGATAGGAGGCATCACCTATTCATTTTAACGTAGCCTATGGTTGCAAAGCACATCAGAAATTTGCTCTATGACCACGATTGTGTCATTATTCCTGGCTTTGGCGGCCTGATAACCCGCTATGTGCCGGCTATAGTGCACCCGGTTAAGCATACCATTACACCGCCATCCAAAAGGGTAGCCTTTAATGAAAAGCTTATCCTGAACGATGGTTTGCTTATCAGTACCATTGCGTACCAGAACAGCATTACTGCTGCTGAAGCGCAACAAATGGTAGCTGCCTTTGTGGCCCAGGTAAATACGCAATTACGAGCCGAAAACACGTTTACTTTAAATGATATTGGCATTTTCAGGTATAACGCTGAGCAACGCCTTGTGTTCGAGTACAAGGAAACCGATAACCTGCTGGAGGCCAGCTTTGGCTTACCAGAGATTTCTGCCAGGCCGGTAAGGCATGAAGAATCTGCTGTACTGAGAACACTGCAGAAGAATCGCGAGCAGGAGCAACAGTTACAGGGCAATAAGTTTAAGCGCCGCCTGCGCCGAGTATACAATACGGCTGCAGCGCTGGTCATTGCAGGTCTTACCGGTTCGGCTTTGTACTTATTGTCTATCCAGACAGACTATAATCTGAGCAGCCTTAACCCGATTGCTCATTTTACAGCAGCAGAGAAGCAATCTATAGTTGCAGATTATACAACTGACTTTACACCAGTATCCGAAGAAGAGCGATTAGAAGCATATCAGGCAATATTACCAGCTGCCGGAATTATTACCACAATAGAAGGTGAGCATTTAGCTGTAGCTTCTGATATTGATGCAGAAGGCTGGGATGATAATGCAGGCTTAGCTTTAACTACTGAAGCGGAAGGTGATGTAAATCAGGAAACTATAGTTGAAGAGGGGGCGCCTGCTCTTACAGTTTCAGAAAAAACCGGCCGTTTCTATATCATTACGGGTGGGTATGCACGTTTAGCGAATGCAGAAGTTAGCCGTGAAGCGGTAAGAGCCAACGGCCATGATGGAAAAGTGCTTACACCACTAAAAGGAAGTCGCCTTTTCCGCGTTTCGGTTGCTGATTTTGCAACTGCAAACGAAGCACAAACTGCTATGAACGAATACAGAAAAACATACGGAAATTCACTCTGGGTACTTAATAACTAATATGACGTCTCTCTTATTACAAATTACAACCGGTGCACCTGCCGACACTACAACAATTGCTGAAGGTACACAATCTGCTGCTGAAGCATCTGTTTCATTAATCGATCTTGCATTAGCAGGAGGCTGGGCCATGTATCCGTTGGCTTTACTTTCGTTGGCTGCCGTTTACATCTTTGTTGAACGTTACCTGACGCTGAAGAAAGCAGCTAAAAATCCGGAAGGCTTTAACGACCGCATTAAAAGCATGGTACTTGCCGGCGATATTAACGGTGCTAAAATGCTTTGTGCCCAAACAAACACGCCTGTTGCCAGAATGCTGTCTAAAGGTATCAGCCGCATAGGTAACCCGCTGAAGAACATAGAGACTTCTATCGAGAACGTTGGTAAGATCGAGATCAGCCGCCTGGAGCGTAACCTGGCAGGCTTGGCAACTGTAGCAGGTGCTGCACCTATGCTTGGCTTCCTTGGTACAGTAACCGGTATGATACAGGCTTTCATCGCGATCGCTCAGGCAGAAGGTTCTATCAGCCCGAAACTGCTTTCAGGTGGTATTTACGAGGCGATGGTGACGACTGCTACAGGTCTGATTATTGGCCTTCCGGCTTATGTAGGCTACAACTACCTGACAACAAAAATTGATAACATTGTACACTCAATGGAGTACTCAGCTATTGAGTTCCTTGACCTGTTACAAGAACCACAACTATAAGCATGAACCTACGCTCTAAAAACAAGATAAGTGCCGAGTTTAGCATGTCGTCTATGACTGACATCATTTTCCTGCTGCTTATCTTCTTTATGCTTACATCTAACCTGGTTACACCAGCAGGTCTACCGGTTAGTCTTCCTTCCAGCAAGGCGTCTAATACTGTACTACAGAAGATCAGTGTAACCATAACCTCAGATTTAAGATACGCCTTAAACGATCGAACTATAGCAATTGAGGATCTTGAACCACAATTGGCAGCACTTTTGCAAGGAACTAAGGAAGGTGAAGGTGTCGTTGTATTGCATGTAGATAAATCAGTGCCTGTTGAGCATCTTGCCAGAGTAGCTGGTATTGCATCTAGCCTGAACGCAAAAGTGACGCTGGCAACTTTACCCAGCGAATAAGTATAAATGAAACTATGTCGTCAATAGCCTTAACAAGAGAAGAAGAAAAGAATAAACGTATTGCTGCTGGTATAAGTATAGCAGTACATATTATTCTGCTTTTGCTTTTGATATATGTAATAGCCTGGCGTGCACCTGGCCCGCCTGCCGAAGAATTAGGCATTGAACTGAACTATGGTCTGGATGATGTGGGCAGTGGTAAAGTACAGACGATGGCTACGCCAAATGAGTCTAAGAACGTAGAGGACAGTAAGCCTGCACCTACGCAACCGGATGTGAAGCCTGAGCCTAAGCCTACGGTACAGCCAACGCCGCCAAAGCCAACTGAAACGCCAAAAGTGCAGACCACTACTGCTGATGCACCTGTAGCTGTAAAAGAGGAGGTTAAACCAGAGCCAAAGCCGCAGCCTAAAGAGGAACCGGTAAAAGAGCCTGAGAAACCAAAGGCACTTTATCCTGGTAAGACTTCGACCACAACAGGCACAGGCAAGAGCGGAACATCTAACGAAACTACAGGAAATAACAACGGAGATAATCCAGGCACAGTAGGCGATAAAGGAGATCCGAAAGGTTCGTTAAATGCTGAAGCGCTTTATGGAAAAGCCGGAGGCGGTGCAGGAGGTTCATTAAACATGGCCGGATGGGGCTGGGGCGATATTCCAAGACCTCGCGATAATTCCAGTGAAACTGGTAAAGTGGTTATCAGAATCAAGATCAGTCCGGATGGCGTAGTAGAAAGTGCTACGGTGCATGAATCAACGGTTTCGCCGCAGGTAGCTGAAATTTACCGCATGGAAGTTTTCAAGAAAGCGACGTTCGTGCGCCTTGGTGGCAACACTGATCAGAACAAAGGAGCCACGGGCTTTATAACGTATACAATCAGAACCAGATAGCCTTTTAAATGAACTATCAGGAAGTATTAGATTACCTATACCAGCAATTGCCGATGTTTCAACGCATCGGCAATGCTGCTTTTAAGAAGAGCCTGGACAACATCATCGCGCTCTGCGATGCCATGGGCAACCCCCAGCAAAACTATAAAACCATACACGTAGCAGGTACCAATGGCAAGGGAAGCAGTTCGCATATGCTGGCTGCCGTGCTACAGGAGGCTGGTTACAAAACGGGACTCTACACATCGCCGCATTTAAAATCTTTTACTGAACGTGTCCGCATTAATGGCACGGAGTTGCCACAGCAGTATCTCATTGATTTTGTAGAGAACTATAAGCCACTGTTTGAAAAAGTGCAGCCCTCGTTTTTTGAGATGACGGTTGCACTAGCTTTTAAATATTTTGCAGATGAACAGGTTGATGTGGCTGTAATTGAAGTTGGCTTGGGCGGCAGGCTGGATTCTACTAACATCATTACACCCGAAGCCTCACTAATCACGAACATTGGTTTCGATCACCAGGCTTTGCTTGGTAATACATTAGAAGAAATTGCTGCTGAGAAAGCCGGAATCATTAAACCTGGTATTCCTGCAACTATAAGCTTGAAGCAGCCCGAAACTACAGCTGTATTTACTGCAAAGGCTGAAGAAGTAAATGCTCCTTTATTCTTTGCATCTGATACTTATAGTGTAGAACTCAAAAGCTATAGTTTGGAACAGCAGGTTGTTGATGTTTACCGGAATGGTGAACTGTACCTGCATGGTTTAAAACTAGACCTTACCGGTATTTACCAGCGTTATAACCTGCCAGGCGTGCTGCAAACTATAGATGTGCTTCTGAATCGTGAGTTTAAGATTACGGAGCAGGCTATCCGTAACGGACTGGAAAACACTAAAGTGCTCACAGGACTAAAAGGCAGGTGGCAGGTACTCAACTATAGCCCTTTAACTATCTGTGATACCGGCCATAACGTGGATGGAATTAATCAGATACTTGCACAGTTACATAGCCTGCAGCCTAAGCAGGTGCACTTTGTTTTCGGTGCGGTAAACGATAAAGATGTTACCACTATACTGGAGCTGTTGCCAAAGAACTATAGCTACTATTTCTGCCAGGCTGATATTCCGAGAGCGCTGCCTGTAGCAGAGTTATCGCAGAAAGCAGAAAAAGTAGGCTTACGTGGTACAAGCTATAGTTCTGTAGCGGATGCAGTAAAGGCAGCCAAAGAAAATGCGGCACCTGATGAGATAATATTTATTGGCGGCAGTACCTTTGTGGTGGCAGAGATTGAAGAACTATAAAGAATGGGAAGATCTAAATTAGAGAAATTTGCAACTATAGCTGAGCGCGACAATGTAGTGCAGGATGGTAATGAGAAGTATGGTCAGCTAAAGGGCAAGTGGCGTTCAGAGCAGTTTGGTAATAATAATCCAATTGTGCTGGAAATAGGTTGCGGTCGTGGTGAATATACGGTTGGTATGGCCCGGCTACATCCTGAGAAAAACTATATCGGCGTGGATATTAAAGGGAATCGCATCTGGAAAGGTAGTACGCTGGCCGTTGAGGAAGGGCTGGAAAACGTTGCCTTTCTGCGTACGTTCATCGAAACGATAACCGACCATTTTGCTGAAGGTGAAATTGACGAAATCTGGATTACTTTCCCGGACCCGCGCCCGAAAGACCGCGACATAAAGCGCAGGCTTACATCGCCGCGTTTCCAGGAGCTTTATAGTTATCTGTTAAAGCATGATGGCATTATCCACCTGAAAACCGACAACGGTCCGTTATTCGACTACACGCTGGAGGTGCTTCAGGAAAGAAAGATAAAGCACCTGGTTTCAACCCACGACCTTTACAATTCCGACCTGCAGGAGCACACCATGGGCATCTATACAACATACGAAAAACGCTACCTTGCTGAAGGAATCGCAATTAAGTACCTGCAGTACAAGCCAGTGAAGGAAAGTTAGAAAGTTGAGAAGTTTGGAAGTTAGAAAGGTATTTTAGAAGTACATAACTTTTAAGTTTTGAATATATCTCAGACAAAAGCCCGCTGATCTTTACTTCAGCGGGCTTTTGTTTTTTTATCTGTTAACTATAGTTTAGGCAACAGGATTATAGTTGAGGCATATCCCGCATATTAAAACCATAGTTAACTTTTTAACTTCCAAACTTTCTAACTTTCTAACTTTCTAACTCCTCAAAAATGTCCTGGAATTCGTCGAAGTTTTTGTAGCCTGGTCTGATTTCTTCTCCGCCTTGTAGTCCGATACCAGTTGGCTTTACCTTGTTAAGGATGTGGCTAACGTTTTCTTTGTGTAGACCAAAACCCAGGTACACGTTATGCTTTTTGGCTACTTCTTTCAGCAGCTTTTCGTTGGTGTCGTCTATTGTCTTGAAGTCGCTTGAGTAGATAATAAAGCTATCTACATAAGGACTATAGAGGTCCATCATTTCGAGCAGCTCACTCACTACTGTGTCTTTGTTGATGAATACTTTCTGAATCACCGGGCGGTTGATCTCTTCTATCTCGTCGATCAGGTAAGGAGTATCCAGCTGGATCATGTCCAGGTTAAACTCTTCGGCTAGTTCATTTATGATATCCGGTTTGGCACGTTCAAATTCGCCAGCCAGTTTTACGCCAGATACCCAGCCTGTAATTTCTTTTAAAGTGTGTGGCTGCACCCGGTTCGGGTCGTCCAGTTTCAGGTTAAAGCCAATTACATCCACGCCCATGCCGGCACAATACCGTGCATCGCTCAGGTTATTTACTCCGTTAACTATTACTGAGGTACGTAAGCCCATTTTATCTTTATCTTAAACTATAAATATAAATCTCTGTTATTCTTTCAATTGCCAAAGTAAGCCCTAATACGGGTTCGATGCCAGATTTTTCTATTCTTTTTTATCCTGTTTTTCAGGATACTATAGTTGCAACCGGCCAATATTCGATGTGCTGAAATCTTTATTAGTGCCAGGTTGTTGCTATATTTGTAACAAAATTATATAAACGTAGCATTTTAGTACCTTACATACATGAGTAAATTAGGAAGGGTTTTGGTTGCCATGAGCGGAGGTATCGATAGTTCGGTTGCAGCAGTACTGTTACACGAGCAAGGATACGAAGTGGTTGGTATGACCATGAAAACCTGGGATTATGCCTCAAGTGGTGGCAGCAAAAAAGAAACCGGTTGCTGCTCCCTGGATTCGATAAACGACGCCCGTAACATAGCTGTACAGCTTGGCTTTCCGCACTATATCATTGATATCCGTGAGGAGTTCGGCGATTTTGTGATCAACCATTTTACAGATGAATACATGGCCGGCCGTACGCCAAACCCGTGCGTGCTGTGTAACACACATATTAAATGGGATGCCTTGCTGCGCCGTGCCGACCAACTGGGTTGCGACTTTATTGCTACCGGCCACTATGCGCAGGTGCGCGAAGAAAACGGACGCTATGTGATCTCGAAAGGCCTGGATGAAAACAAAGACCAGTCTTATGCTCTGTGGGGAATCTCGCAGAAAAGCTTGGCGCGTACTATTTTCCCGTTAGGTAACCTGCGTAAAACAGAGATTCGTCAAATGGCAATGGACCGCGGTTTTACAGAACTGGTAAACAAGCCTGAGTCTTACGAGATCTGCTTTATACCGGATAACGATTACCGTGGCTTTCTGAAGCGCCGCATTGAGGGCTTGGAAGAGCAGGTTGCCGGTGGTGAGTTTGTGCTGGAAGACGGCACTGTGGTAGGCACGCATGAAGGCTATCCATTCTATACTATCGGCCAGCGTAAAGGCTTAGGTGTAGCGCTGGGTTTCCCGGTGTATGTTACCCGCATTGAGAAAGATGCGAACCGTGTAGTGCTGGGTAATTTTGAAGACCTGGCTAAAAACGCAATGACAGTAGGCAAACTGAACATGGTTAAGTATGAGAACCTGATTGGCCAGCCAATACCAACTATAACCAAAGTGCGTTATAACGATTCTGGCACAGAAGCTATAGTTGAGCAGGAAGGCGATAAAATGAAAGTACACTTTTTACATGGTGTGCACGCCATTGCGCCTGGCCAGGCTGCCGTATTTTATGAAGGAAATGATGTAGTTGGTGGTGGCTGGATCGAAACAAACTATAACCTGGACTATACTTTAGACGTTCTGCCATCATGATAAAAAAGTTGCTCTGTTGGTGTGTATTAGCTTTTGTTGCAATCAGTTGCGAAGAAAGCTTTGTTACACCGGATCCGGAAGCCCGCGGGTTAAACTATTACCCCCTAAAAGTAGGGCAGTATCGGATTTACGATGTAACAGATATACACTACCAGAACAACGTGGCGACTAAAGAGCGTTTCCAGATGCGGGAGTGGGTTGCAGATTCTTTCCTGGACCAGACCAACGCCCTTACCTATAAAATCATCCGTTCCATTCGACCTGATGCCCAGGCTGAATGGCTGGATGATTCCGTTATGACTGTTACCAAAGATCATAACCGTGTTATCCTTACAAAGGACAACACCCGTTATGTGAAAATGGTATTTCCGGTTAAAGAGGGTAATACCTGGGAACCTGATGTTTATAATACCCGCAAACTGGGTAATGGAAAGCGTGAACAAGCGAAGTTTGCATTTGTTGGACAGACTTATCCTCTAAATAATGCTGTTTATGACAATACAGTAATGATTACTTTCGGTGAGCCTCCATTACTTGAAACTAAAATTGACCAACGAGAAGAAGTTTATGCCTGGAATGTAGGTCGTATTTATAGATTATTTGATCGTAAAGAGCTCGAAGAATGTCTCATGAATTGTGATCCTGAAAAGCCATTTATTCTTGACGGTCATAAGCGTACTGAAGTATTAATAGAACACGGTAAACTATAGGCTTATGCAAAGGTTGTTTCTGTTTTTGCTGCTTGTAATTGCGTCTGCAACTGCGGTTGCACAGACAACGGAAACGCCCCGCAAATACCTGATCTACCTTAACGATAAAGCCGGCACGCCATACAGTATACAACAACCTGAGCAGTTTTTAAGTGCTAAATCCATTGCCCGCCGCACAAGGCAGCAAATTTCAGTCACTACCCGCGATCTTCCTGTTAACCCAGCTTACGTGCAGAATATAAAAGCAACCGGCGCTTTAGTTTGGTACACATCCCGTTGGTTTAATGCAGTGGTTGTACAGGCCACAGAGGCTCAGCTAGAGCAGATAAATAACCTCAACATTGTGAAGCAATCCCGTTCACTTAACCGTGTAGCCGGATCATCTGCAGAGCTTACCTATTCCACTCCCGATTCAGACACAACTGCTGTAACCAGTAAATCGTCTGTTCAAGCACTCAATAACATGTATGGCCGGGCTTTTCATCAGGCTGATATGCTAGGCGTGACAGAGCTGCATGCTGCTGGTTTTCGGGGTGAAGGGATGACCATTGCCGTACTTGATGCAGGCTTCCTTGCAGTAAATATTATTGCTGCTTTCTCTCACCTGTACCAAAACAATCAGTTAAGGGGCACCTTCGATTTTGTTACCAAAAAGCAGGATGTTTATACGGCTAGTTCTCATGGTACAGCGGTGCTCTCTACTATGGCTGCGTATGAACCAGGTTTTATGATCGGAACTGCTTATAAAGCGAATTACCTCTTGCTACGTACCGAAGATGCCGCCTCTGAACATAACATAGAAGAAGTTAACTGGCTTATTGCTGCCGAGTATGCTGATAGTGCCGGAGCAGATGTTCTGAACTCTTCGCTGGGTTATTCTTCTTTCGATCCGCCATCGCAAAGCTATAGTTATGAGCAGATGGATGGGAATACAACTATAGTTACTAAAGCAGCTGATTTTGCTGCTGCTACCGGAATGCTCGTTGTTACAAGTGCCGGAAACGAAGGCAACAAAGCCTGGCAACATATTACAGCTCCTGCCGATGCCGATTCTGTGTTGGCTGTTGGTGCAGTAGATTCGCTTACAAATATTGCTTCATTCAGCTCACGGGGACCTGCATCCGACGGTCGTGTAAAACCTGATGTGGTAGCGCTGGGGCAAAATACCTATGTGTTGAACACTGCAGGCAATCTAGTCAGAAGCAACGGAACCTCATTTTCAGGTCCGATTATGGCTGGCTTTGCCACAATACTCTGGCAGGGCTATAATTCTAAAACTAACCTGGAGTTGATCCAGTTTATCCGGCAGTCCGGCGACAGGGCCAGTGCCCCGGATAATATTTACGGCTATGGTATTCCGAGCTATAAACGGGTAGTTACTGGTTTACCTAATTTATTTGCCAATGATGGGGTTCAGGTTGTAAATCCGGTAGCTGGTAACGAACTGGTGTTGCTGTTATCAGAACTATGGCATGGCCAGAAAGCGGAAGTCCAGTTGCTGGACGCAACTGGAAAAGCATTAAAAACCTACTCCATACAAGTAACTGCTGACAGGCAAACTATAGATCTGCAGCCGCTGGCATTGCAGAAAGGTATGTACCTGTGCAAAGTCCGTTCGGGTAAACAGGTTGCTACCATTCGTTTTGTAAAACTATAAAGTGCTGCTCCTGGGTAATAGCCCTGAAGTATGCTTTTTCAACTTCTATATAATTCAATACCTTTGCCGGCATGAGACCACTAATTGCCCCTTCCGTACTAGCTTCAGATTTTGCTAACCTGCAGTCCGAAGTAGAAATGCTAAATAAAAGCCAGGCAGACTGGCTGCACATTGATATTATGGACGGCCGTTTTGTGCCGAACATTTCCTTTGGCTTCCCGGTGATGGAATCCATTAAAAAGCATGCGCAGAAGCCGATGGATGTGCACCTGATGATTGTAGAGCCTGAGCTTTACATTGAGCGATTCCGCGAGGCAGGAGCTGAGGTTATTTCGGTACACATAGAAGCCTGTAACCACCTGCACCGCACTATACAGCAGATAAAAGCAACCGGAGCAAAAGCCGGCGTTGCTGTTAACCCGCATACATCTGTAAGGCTGCTCGAAGATATTATCGCTGACCTGGACCTGGTTTGCCTGATGTCAGTGAATCCTGGCTTCGGCGGTCAGAAGTTTATTGAAAACACGTACCGAAAGACCGAAACATTAAAAAATCTGATTATACAGCATAATTCTCAGGCACTTATCGAAATTGATGGTGGAGTTAACCAACAGAATGCGCCAAAACTCGTTGAAAGCGGTGCTGATGTACTAGTAGCCGGTAGCTTTGTGTTTTCTGCTGCTGATCCTATTACCACCATCGCAGATCTGAAGAACTTATCTAAATAATTAGTCGCCCTGATGCTGAAATATCTGACGGTATGGTGTATGCTGCTTTTGCCGCTGTGTGTTTTAGCTCAAGAGGGAACTATAAAAGGTACTGTCAGCACCCCGGATAAGCTGCCGCTGGAGCTGGCAACTATAGGTGTTAAAGGAACTACCCTTGGTACAAAAACCAATGCCAACGGTGAATTTAGCTTACGGGTTCCGGCAGGTAAGCCACTAGAGTTGCACATCCGGTACCTGGGTTATAAAGAGCTGATACAAAAGGTACAGGTGCCATATGGGCAAACTATAGCTTTAAGTATTGTGCTTGAGCCTGACCCAAAGCAGTTGAACACAGTGCAGGTACATGGCAAACGCGATGACGATACCCGGGAACAAGTAAGTACAACTAAACTCGACCCGCGTGAGATCCGCAACCTGCCATCAGCTTATGGTGACTTCAACAAAATTCTTGTAACACTTCCAGGCGTTAGCAGCAATAACGAGCTGTCGAGCACTTATTCAGTCCGTGGCGGTAACTTTGATGAGAACCTGGTTTATGTTAACGGGATCGAAATCTACCGGCCTTTCCTCATCAGCAATGCGCAGCAGGAGGGACTCAGCTTTGTAAACCCGGATTTGGTTGAGAACATTGAGTTTTCTTCTGGAGGTTGGCAGCCGAAGTATGGCGATAAGCTGTCGTCGGTGTTAAGCATTGCCTATAAACGACCTACCGAATTTGCTGCCTCCGTTACAGGCGGATTGACAGGCGGCTCAATACATTTAGAGAATGCGTCCCGAAACAAACGCATATCTTACTTATTTGGTGTACGGCATAAGAATGGACAGTATATGCTGCAGAGCCTGCAAACAGATGGCGAATACAGGCCCCGTTTCAGCGATGCGCAGGCGCTCGTTAATCTGGACCTGACCAAAGGAGCAGAGCCAACTGGTAAAACGATGCTTAGCATTCTTACCAGCTACGCCAACAACGACTACCTGGTTATTCCGGAATCAAGAGTTACAACGTTTGGTACACGCCAGGTACCGCTCCGCCTTTATGTCGGCTTTGATGGTCGTGAGAAAATGACCTATAACACGTACCAGGCCGGCATTAACCTATCCCATCAGTTTACAACAAACTATACCTCCGAGCTTATAGTTTCCGGGGTGGAGTCGAGGGAGCGGGAGTTCCGCGATCTGGAAGCCGGCTACCGTATCTGCGAAATGGACAACACCGGTAACTTTGAGGAGTGCCAGATGGTGCTGGGTGTTGGCAGCGAATTTAACCACGCCCGGAATGCATTGTTGGCCCGTATTTTTACTGCTGAAACCCGAAATACCTGGCAACTGAATCAGCATAACCAGCTACTGTTCGGATTAAAGGTTGGTTTGGAAAAGATACAGGATAAGCTGGAAGAGTATGGTTTTACCGATTCAGCTGATTATGTGTCGCAGACCTATTTTCTGGATGCAGGCCTAAACCTGAACACGATCCGTTATAATGCTTATCTGCAGCATACTATAAACCTGGACACGCTAAAAACCCTGACCTATGGTATTCGTGCAAGCTATTGGGATCTGAACCGTGAGTGGCTCATTTCACCGCGTATTCAATATTCCTTCATTACCCGCCATAATCCTGATCTCTCATTTAAAGCAGCGCTCGGCGTATATTACCAGCCACCTTTCTACCGCGAGCTCCGCGATTTTGACGGTAACCTGAATCCGGACCTGAAAGCACAGCGATCTGTACATGCTATAGTTGGCAGCGATTACCTGTTTAAGGCCTGGGAACGTGATTTTAAGCTGACAACCGAACTGTACTATAAACACCTGACCAATGTAGTGCCTTATGACATCGACAATGTAAGGCTGCGCTATTATGCGCATAACAACGCCAAGGCCTATGCAGCTGGATTTGACGTGCGTGTGAATGGTGAATTTATAAAAGGAGCGGAATCATGGCTGAGCCTTGGACTGATGACAACCCGCGAAGATGTAGCCGGTGACTCTGTAACAGTATTTAATCCGGCAGGGCAGGAGACAGGCAGAGAGGCACAGGGGTATATCCGCAGACCTTCAGACCAGATCGTGAATGTTGGAATCTTTTTTCAGGACCACCTCCCTGATAACCCAACTATAAGAATGTACCTGAACCTGGTGTACGGCAGCGGTTTACCGTTTGGGCCGCCACGTCAGCCAGAGTTCCGTAATTCTTTTTCGGGCAAATCTTACAAACGCATCGACATTGGTTTTTCAAAAGTATTGATTCTGGAGAATGAGCTTGTGCAGCGAAACAAGTTTGCGTTGGAAAGTCTTTGGATAGGGCTGGAAGTACTTAATATTATCGATGCAAACAACAGAGTATCTTATACTTATGTTAAAGATTTAAATAACATAACATATGCTGTGCCGAACTACCTGACAGGCCGCCGATTAAATCTGCGTTTCGTAGCTAAGTTCTAACCTATAGTTAAAAAAAGAGCCCCGAAGTAGAGGCTCTCAACTATAAACTATAGTTCTTACATTTTACGCTTTTTCCAGGCGCTGTGTGCGTTTTCAATATCACGGGCATACGTCTGATACGACTCCGGTTCCTGCTGCCCTAATTTAATAGCCTTTGCTGTCAGATCGGCTGCAACACCATATTCACGGTTTAGAGCGTATAGTTTGGCTTTCACCCAGTTATTAAAAAATGTCTCCTTAATAGCGATTGATTTATTAATGATCTCCAGGGCACGCTGATGAAGCTCTTTTCGGGAGATCATATAATCAGCACACTGCGCCCAGATGTACCAGTCATCAGGGGCGGCTTTGGAAAGCGCATCTTCAATATTTGCCAGTGCTTTCCTTTCTATTTCTGTTTCGATGCGTAGCGAGATCTGTGTATTTTCCCAGGTCAGGTTCAGATAGCCCGTATTTGTGCCGATTTCGGAGAAACTAAACTGTAATGTTTCGTGGAACGGTACTTTTTTCGGCGTTACACGCAAATAAGCTACGTCCTTCAACTCGTCATATCCTTCGAGGCCCCATAAAGTAGTATCGCGGTTCAACACTACGTTCCACACGCTGTCGCTCTCCGGTAGAATAAAAAATGAGTATGTACCTGCTGGCACCCGCTCGTGGTTCAGGAATAGTTCGTCTGTAAAAGTGATGAGTGTAGCATCGTTAGCGCCTGCACGCCATAGTTTGCCGAAAGGAACAAGCCCGCCAAAAACTTTACGGCCTTTTACGCCAGGTGCATGATAATGTACTGAAACATCTGTAAGCCCTATAGTTTGCTTTACAAAGGACTCAGGGCTGGCCTGCGGAAGTTTAACCTGGGCACTAGCTCTAGTACCAGAAGTCAAAATAAGAAAAAGAAACAGTAGTCTAAACAGGTACTTATTCATCAGATAAATTCTATTTGCGTTTTAGGTACGGGTTTAAATCCTCCCGAAAAAACCTTGCCAGTTCTCTCTCAACTAGAACAAATGCAAAGATATAAAATTTAAGTCTAAGTTAACTTTCATAATAGTTCGAAGTGTGCTATAGATAACGCTTATAGTTGGTACATATATGCTCCACTCTAATAATAAATCCATTGGCATAACATAACATCGCGTCTACATTATTTTATGTTGGTTATAGAACTAATACAACTTTTTATACATTAATTTGTATAAGTCTTAAATAAAGCTAAAATAATCTAATAAATATTTAATTGATTAAGTTTTGATAACTACTGATGGTGGTTCATCAACTTAAACTTGCCTGGTAAAGCTGTTTCGCTTGACCATTACAGGTGAGTTATGCCCTTTTGTTGCGCCACAGTTAGATGTCGCGAGTTAATGTAGAGTCAGTTTTATAAAAAAAATAACCCTAGTAGTATGTATGTGAAAAATTTACTCAAGAAATCATCTAAATGGCGTGTCCTGTATCTTATCACGTTAATTAGTACACTCACTTTTGTTGGCGTAAGCGCCTTCAATAATTATCAGCCAACTGTAATGTCTGATAAGGATGATTATGCACCTGGGGAGATAGCCATCATAACTGGCTATGGATGGACACAAGATAGTTTAGTTGATGTCCACTTTGAAGAAGAACCAGCCCATGATCATCATCATGGCTATCATGATACAAAAGTTAATCCAGATGGCTCATGGAAAATTGAGTTTCCTATAGAAGATCGGCACTTGGGTGTCGCTTTTACGGTAATAGTTAATGGCAAACAAAGTGGTGCAGAAGCCAGAACATATTTTACTGATGCGCCAACATTAGCTTCAATTTCACCTACAAGTGGTCCAACAACAGGTGGTACTTTAGTTACTTTAACAGGATCAGGTTATGTAAGTTCTGCCTCATCTATTACTGTTAAATTTGGAAATTTATCAGTAACAGGTACGCGTATAAATAATAATACTGTAACAGCAATTGCTCCCGCACAATCAGCAGGTACTTTAGACGTTTCAATAACAGTTGTTGCACCCGGTGGCGGTAACTCTGGTACTGCAACATTAGCGAATGCTTATACTTATAATGCTCCTTGCACTACCCCAGACAAACCAACTATAACTGCTCAATCTGGAACAACGGCATGTCCAGGAAGTACAGTTACTTTAACATCTTCTGCCTCTTCCGGAAACCAGTGGTATCGAAACGGGAATATAATATCTGGAGCAACAAGCCAGTCATTTACAGCAAATGAGAGTGGCTCTTACACAGTTATTGTATCAGCAAACGGATGCTCATCATCTGCTTCTGAGCCCACTGTTGTAACTATAGAAGACGTAACAGCTCCTGATACACCAACTATAGCTGCCGCCACAGGGGAATGTTCAGTAACTGTAACTGCTCCAACTACAACTGACAACTGTGCCAGCATAGTAACGGGAACAACATCAAACCCAACAGAATATACTACTCAGGGTACTTACACTATCTCCTGGACTTTCAGCGACGGCAATGGTAATTCTACAACTGCTACCCAACAGGTTATAGTGAAGGATGAAATTGCGCCGGTGATCGCCGCTACCGAGCCCGTGACGGCCAACACCGATGCCGGCGCTTGTAGCGCCCGCGTGGAGATCAGCGCTCCTGAGGCCAGCGACAACTGCGCTGTTGGCACGCCAACGGGCACTC
>NZ_JAAGWD010000004.1 GCF_010686685.1 Pontibacter burrus
GAGAAGTTAAGCCCGGACGCGCCGATGGTACTGGCCTCACCGCCGGGAGAGTAGGTGGCCGCCAACCCCTTACAAAGCCCTGTCCCCTACAAAAGGACAGGGCTTTTGCGTTTTAATCCCCCCACCCTCTGCAGGAGGGCAAGGGCGCGCGTTTAAAGCAAAAAGGGGTGCAAGAGGTAAAGTGCGAAAAGAAAGACTGCGGGCTTGTTCCCGGCATTGTAGCCGTTCGAAGGGCTACATACAGGTGAGAAGAGGAACGCCAAACGGCAGGTAGAAATGCCCATCAGCCTTCCATCGCTAAGACAGCGGTGCTTCGGGCCTGGCTTTTACAGTTAAAGCTAGGTGAGGAATGCGCAACCTTGCCTGCTCCATAATCCTTTATTCTTATAGCCATCGTATCCCTGTTGGCTGCTCGATCAAACAAAAGCCTTGACTACATTTCAGATACTTGTCAGTTGATTTTAAATTGTCATTTTGTTTTAAGTTAGGCTTATAGGAGCTATTTGTAGCTACTATAAGCTTTATAGAAATCATGGATCAATAGCTTCTTATATCTAATATATTGATCATATGTGGGTAATAAACAAAAGAGCCACTGATAATCTCAGGGGCTCTTTTGTTATGGCTAAGGAGGTGAGGTAATCTATTTATTACGCCAGTTTTCCAGCAACTGCAGTTTTAAATTTATCTACTTCCAGATATTGCTGAGCTAAAGACCTTAGTTCCTCAGTTGTTATAGTTCGGATAGTGGTAAGGTAATTACTATAATGATCGGTAGGTAGGTTATAGAGGATTATGCGCTTATACTTATCTGCTTGTTCAAATATGGTCGCTATGTTGTTCAGGAACTTACCAATCATATAGCTTCTTACAGTTTCAAGCTCATCTTCTGGAATAAGTTCTTCCTGTAGTTGTTTGATTTCTTTTGTTATTTCGTCAAGTGTACTTTGCGTAACCTGAAAGTTTACATCAGTACCTATAAAGAACAAACTATCTTTCTCCTTGGGAGAAATAGTGGAGTAGATTCCATAGGTATATCCCTTATCCTCCCGTATATTTTTCATGAGTCTGGAGCCAAAGTAGCCACCTAGTATTTCATTCAAAACTATAAGCTTGTTAAAGTCAGGGTGTGTAATATGTGGGAAGAGTGTGCCTGTACGAATAGATGATTGTAAACTGTCTTTTATTTCATCTACAATCAATGACCCACTCTCTTTATCCTGTTGTTCATAAGTCGCTTTTCGGCTTCCAGATCCAGAAATGGATAATCCTGATAATTCCTGTACTAGCATAGCTTCTAGTTCTTCTGTTATCGCGCCACAGGCAAATATTTCAAGGCCAGCTAAACTATAGTTCTCCTTATAGAATTGCTCAACATCCTGTTTCGCAATAGTATCTAACCCATTATCATCGTAGCCAAATATGTATGGGTGATGGTCACCATATATAAGCTTAGTAAAAGAGTGTGTTGCCAGATAGCTATTTTTCTGACGCTGTATTTTAAGGTTCTGTTGATTCCGTTTTCTCAGCAGTTCGAACTCTTCTGTAGGGAAGGTTGGGTTTTGCAAAACATCCAATACAACAGGCATTAGCTCCTTTACATACTTAGACAGGCAATACAAAGTAAATTCGGTTCTATCGTAGCCCGGTGTATTGTCGAAGGATGCCCCATAGTAGGCTATAGTTTCGGCAATGTCTTTGGCGCTATAGTTCTTTGTTCCTTCAAAGAGCATCTTAGCAGTAAGATCGGCAGCGCCTTTAACGCTTTCGTAGATCTTACCGGCCTTAAAAACAAAATCCAGCCTGACAACAGGCTGGGTTTCGCTCTTTATAATATGCAGCTTTACTCCGTTTGGTAATACTGTTACTTCAGCAACCTGAAGTGAAACCGCATCTATTTCTTTTATTTCTGGTGCTTTTGTTCTGTCAAGCATTCTAAATTGTTGTTCTTAATCAAGGTTGAGTGCTAAGCTAAAACGCAATGTTTCGGCTAAAGGATTATTCTTATCATTCGGGATCAGGTAAGCTGCATCTACACCAAATTTCTGGTAACGCAGGCCCAGGCCCAGCGAAAAGAACTGGCGACCGCCTTTCTCTTCATTCTCGTAAAAATAACCGGCTCTTGCCGCAAACAGGTTGTTATACCAATACTCTAAACCTGTATTAAAGTTTACTTCTTTAAACTCTTCGCTTGCTCCGCCTTCTGCATCGCCAAAGGATGTAAAGATGGCGCTAACCACAGACTGATCCGGATCGGCAGAAGGAGATGGTACCAACAGCTTATTCGCATCAAATAAGAAGGTAATGCTATTAAAAGCATCCATGTTATATTTAATGGCCGTACCTAGTTTAAGGTTGGTAGGCAGGAAGCTTTTGGCAGTAGACTCCGAGTAAGCTATTTTTCCACCAATGTTAGATATGTTAGCACCCAAGCCAAGGTTTAGGTTTTGGTTCAGGTCGCGGTTATAGTACACGCCAACGTCTACAGAGGCTGTGTTACCAGGCTCTGCTTCTATGTTTGATGTACTGCTCACGTTTACATCGCCGGCCAGGTTAGAATGTATAAAGCGGGCAGCAATACCTAAGCTCAGGTACTCGCTCAGTGCCTGGCCATAAGCTACCGATATAGCATATTCTTTCGGATTGAAATCCTGTATCGGGTTACGCTGATCATCTATAAACTGTATCTCTCCCAGGTCAAAGTACATCAGAGAAAGCGAAATGGCTGATGTTTCGTTTATCTTTTTATAACCAGACAGGTAGTTCAGCGACATATCATCGGTGATGTTGCGCAACCATGGCGAGTATGAGAAGCTCACACTCAGGTCGTTAGGAGCGAAGCCAAGTTTGGCCGGGTTCCAGAAAGGAGCGTTTGCATCAGGACTTAAGGCTACACCAGCTTCACCGAGCGCCGCTGATCGGGCATCCGGGGCAACCAAAAGTACAGGTACTGCGGTTGTTAAAACCTGCCCATCCTGGCCAATGGTAGTTTGAGCAAAAGCAGCTGGGGCTGCGGTTAAGGCTAACGCAAATGCTGCAACCTTTAGTAGTATACTTTTTCTATACATAAGTAGAATTGATAACTATATCAAATATAGGGATAATACAGTATTGTTCTAATTTAAAATTACAAGTTTTTCAAATTTAGACGCTTTGGCACCGTCATGGCGCGAACGAACCGAGATTCTATAAATGTAAACGCCACGACCCAGTAAATCATTATATTCATCGCGCCCATTCCATGAAATTGCTGCTACATGAGCCGGCGCAGTATAACTTGTTGTCTCCAAAGTTCTTATCAGTTTACCAGATATAGTGTAAATCTGTACCTGAATATCAAGGTCTTCGCCAGCCCGATTATGGTCAAAATGGAATGTTGTATTTGTTGAGAACGGGTTCGGGTAGTTAAGCACATGGTCTAACGAAAAATCTGCATCATTAGATACAAAAAACTCTATGTATTCTTCGGCAGAGTTATTATGCGTGTCCCAGGCTTTAAATCGGAGGGTATGCAGCCCGTTTTCCAGGTCTTTCAACTGGTAAGTAATCCGACCGCTCTGGTAGCTGTCTTTATCAGAAGTGTAGTATTCGTTCAGGATGATCGGGTTCTCCTCGTTTCCGTCCAGTACTGCTACCAGCTCGTGGCCAATACCCAATCCCGCCGTATTTATGCCGTTCTCATCAAACAGTTTTACCAGTAAATTAGGTGTGGCACCGGTACTACCACCAAAAACAAAAGATTCGTCTTCTAAATATAATTCAACTCTTGGTGGTGTGTTATCTGTAACTACTTGGGTTGCTGTTCCACCAACTGTTATAGTTGTATTTGAGCCGATTGCATCCTGTGTAGCGCTGCTAGCATGTAAGGTGATTTTACCTGTTCCGTACTGGTAAGCAATGTCCTTTGGAACTACAAAGCTAACAGAGAACAGGCCATTCGTAACACTGGCAGCCCCTTCGTACAACACATTCTTGCGCAATTTTACAGGTACCTGTGGTGCACGTTCATCTCCGTAAGTTTGCTGGGTAGATTGTTTCTCGAAGATGGTGATGCGTAATGTACCATTAAAGTCTGATGCTAATGAGCCCGTAGTGCTCGTAACCTGTCCTTTCAGTGTTACTTTGCCAAGAGCACGGAGGGTATCAGTTGCAGCTTCGCGATCATTGATATGGGTGATCTGTGCTTTAAGAGGAGGGGAGGACAGCCTCAGACCTGGATCAGATAAAAGTGTGAAGTTACGGTTATAAACGCCACGCGAGCCACTTACATTATCGGTAATACTGTTATTCTTGGTTTGCAGTACTAGGTCGCCGAGGCGTGGTATGATGCCTGTTGGTGGTGTAAAGGCGCTTTTAAAGAAATTACGGTTTAGTACACGGTTGCCGCTTGAGTAGACCGGTCTAGTAGTTGTAATAAGGCCGACAGCGCCGCCATTTGGGTGCAGTAGAGCAATCTCAGCTCCTGAAATTCTGGTAGGGTCATCGTAACGGCCAAATTCGCACGTGGCGGTAAGCATAAAGGTAAGCCTGTCGGAGTTTTGCCACGACGCGATCTGGGGTATAGTAAGCACCTGTTCTGCCGCCCAGCTTACCTCGTTCCCGTGACCGGTATAGTTTACGAGGAGCGTGCCTTGCTCTATAGCAGCATTCAGGTCCTGGTTAAGTTGAGGAACACGCTGCCCGTTGGCTACAGCCTCTTGCCGGTACAGATCAATGTATAGTTTGCTGGCGGTATAGTTTGGCGCTTCACTTTCCAGAAAATCTGCCAGGGCTTCGGCGTCTTCCTGGTGTTCGTTAAAGTCTCCGTCGTCTGATACAAGTGTTACCTGCGAGCGCCATTTGCCAAGGTGGCTGTTGGTTTCATAGGCGATAATCTTATTCACCATAGTAGCGGCTTCCTGTGCGTTCTTGGCCGGAAGCCTGCCTATGCCAATGTCCAGCAGCTGATCACCCGAGTTGTCTTCAGCCCATTCGCCTTCTTCAGGGTCCAGGAAACCATAGTAATCTTCGGAAGAGTAACTGGCAATAGGGTGCAGCGACTGCCGTGATTGGTAAGTAGGAACCAGGTTGGTGTTGTTCAGTAGGCGATTTTTAAAGTCGTAGGATGCATCGCCAAACAGCAACAGGTACATCAATTCGTTGGCGGGCTTGTTGCTGCGGTTATACAGCATGCGCATAAAATTCCGGATAGCCGTTACATCCTGTCTGCCCGACGAAAATTCGTTATATACCTGCGTAGTGGTAACAACTATACTTTTCAGGTTACTTTTGGAGTTACGATGTGCTGCCAGGCGGTTAGCTTCCTGCAACAGTGACGGATGTGTAACTATAACATGATCTATCGTTCCATCCAGGTTCAGGCTGTGCAGGTTCTGGTTTGCCACTTTGCCCTTAACTATAGGTTTCAGGTCGATGCCGTTTTCATTGAACACCACAAACTCGCGCAGCACATCAGAAGGGGCAGCAAATTGCAGCACACCGCTATAGTTGGTCTGTTGTTGCAGTGGGCGCAGCGGGTCGGTAACATCCCACACTTTGGCGGTGTTGGGTGCATCGGCAATGCTATAGTTGCTGATGGAGCTGTTTAAGCTGGCTGCAGAGCGGAAAGCAGTTTGTTGGTTGTATAGTTTGAGCTGACGTTGGTAGTTTAGCTCGAGGTAATTCAGGTTGCCTGTTGCGGATGCATCGGTCAGCAAATTAAATGTAATGTTGATCCTGGCTTCGGTGGCATTGGCTTGAAGCGGAAGGCTAAATGTTTGGGCGCCATCTACGCCCTCGGGGTGGTAGGGGTAAGTGCCACGACCAGCTATAGTTATAGTTCCCAGTGTAGCGTTGCCGGACCTGAAGGTAAACGAACTGCCCGTAGAGGAATTCCCCAGCATGGCGGCTGTTAACTTTGGTGTAGTGCCTAACACTAACCCCGATACGGGCAATGTAAATTCCCGAGAAGTAGTAAAGGTATTGAATTCTTCGCCGTACCATTCGCGGCCGGAGTGCACCGCGTTCATCAAATCCCGTTCATGAAAAACGTACTCGTTAAACGTGTTTATAGTTTGGGCAGCTCCTGAAATCTGTGGTCTGCTTTGCACACGCAATCCCGAACTATAGCCTACACGCAAAAAGTAGAAGGCTGTATCTGAGTAAACATTATAGGTGTGTTCGAACCTGTCCTGCTGCTGGTTATAGTGCCAGGTGTGTGGCCCCTGCCCGTAGAAAAGAATATAGTCGCTGTCGTTGAATTGCCCGTCCTGTTCGCCTGCTACAACTATAGCATTCTCCTGCAGGTCATCAACAACCGGTGCGTTATTAGGTTGAGGAAGCATTTTACCGCCGTTCCCGAATAGCTGTATTGTTCTGGGGTCTATAGTTTGGAGGTTGATGCCAAGGGCCTGTAAGGTAGCCTTATCTATTTTATGAATACCCGATTGTGTTACAGTCAGCTTATACCACTCGCCGGAGCTGAGCACGGAGCTGGTAGCAAAATTATCTGCATTAGTTCGTTCTATTGTTTGAGTAGCTATAGTTTCGGGACTATAACTATAGCTGAAACGGGTAAGTTTTTCGAGCTGGTTGGTTTGTGGGTTGCGACGAATGGGCAGGATCGAAACTATAGTTACCGGTAGCTTATTCTGCCGGGCATTTAAAATTTCGACCTTTGGCTCTGTGCTAAAAATTATGTCCTTAAACTGATCCTGCTCTTTAGTTGTGAAAGGTGCAAATACAGCATCTGTTACCTTAAAATTACTGATGTGCGTGTTGGGGATGGAGAGGCGGTAGTAAGGCAGACGCCCCAGTAGATCGATACTGGCACCTTTAAATGACGGTATCTTTGCTTCATGACCGGTAACCGGAAACACGGCTTCCTGAGTATCCCAGGTTAAGGTAATAGGTTCTGTGGCTTTTTGTTGGGCTATAGCTGTGCCAGCCAAGGAGCTTAGGAAAAGCAGCAAGTATACCAGCAAATGTAAACGTGACTGCATAGGCATTGCACAGAACTAAAAAAGCAGATAATGCCCACCTGTATCAGGAAGGCATCATCTGTAAATAACATAAAAACAGGCAGCTTATTGTGCCCGGTAATTTATACTTGCTTCAGGTCGTACTCATACGACTCCATGATCAGGTTAGCCAGCAGTTTGCTGCACGCCTTCTCCACTTTCTCGCGGGCTATAGTTTCATTTTCGGCTTCCAGGTGCAGGGTAATGTGTTTGCCAATGCGCACGTTCTCTACCTGGTCCAGGCCAAGATGCTCCAGGCCAAGCAATACAGCTTTACCTTGTGGGTCTAACAACTCTGGGCGTGGCATTACATTTATTTCGGCAACGAATTTCATGGTTACGCGGTTTGTTTATTGAAAATAGATAACACTATATATAGCACTATGATAAGTGGTATAGCTGCGAAGTTAAGAAGAGCCAGTAATATAACCGAAAGCCCTACGAAAATAAAGCGCACTGAATTGTCGGCCCAGTTCAGGTTCTTGAATTTTAGCGCAAAAAGTGGCAGCTCTGCCACCAGTAAAAACGAAAGAATAAGCGTAGCTGCCAGCAACACCAGCTTGTTCAGGATAATGGCAAAAGCCATCAGCTCGCCGCTGGCCAGTATAAGCGGCAACGAAGCCACAAAAATAGCGCAGGCCGGCGTAGGCAACCCGATAAACGATGTGGTCTGACGGGTGTCGATGTTAAACTTGGCTAAACGCAACGCCGAGAAAACCGTGATAATGAAACCGGCAAACGGAACTATAGTTTCCGGTAAAAACGAAACTTCTTCTGCGCGCTGCAGCAGCATAAACATCATCGCCCCGGGCACTACGCCAAACGATACCACATCGGCCAGCGAATCCAGTTGCTTGCCAATTTCGGAATAAGCACCCAGCACGCGGGCTACCATGCCATCCAGAAAATCGAAAACAGCAGCAAGGCCGACCAGGTAAGAGGCATAAACCAGTTCGTTCTGGAAAATAAGATATAGTGCCACGCAACCCGAAAACAGGTTAAGGCAGGTGATAAAGTTAGGGATGTGTTTCTTCATGAAAACTATAGTTCGCAGCAAGGGTGTTACTGCAAAAATGGGTTGTATTTCTTTTCGTGGCCGATGGTGGTTTCCGGCCCGTGGCCTGGATATACGGTCACCTCATCCGGCAACACAAATAGCTTGGTTCTGATGCTTGAAATTAAGGTGTCATAATCGCCGCCGGGCAGGTCTGTGCGGCCAATACTTTCCTGGAACAGCACATCGCCGGCAATCAGGGTCTTGTCTTCTTTATGATAGAACACCACGTGGCCCGGTGCATGGCCCGGTGCAAAAATAATTTCCAGGGTAGTATTACCGAATTTCACCTGTCCGCCTTCTTCTAAATAAGAGGCTGGCAACTGCTCTTCGTAGCCTGTAATACCATAAACCGGCGCATAAACAGGTATGGCACGCAGGGTATCCAGGTCTTTTTCGTGTATTTCAAGTCCTACGTTATAGGTATCGGCTACAAACTTATTGCCCAGCACATGGTCTATGTGGCAATGTGTGTTCAGCAGGCGCACCACCTTCAGGTTATTGTTCGTGATAAACTGCTGTAGTTTATCATTTTCTTTTTTATCCGAACAGCCCGGGTCTATTACCACGCACTCATTGGTGTCGTCGTACAGCACATAGGTGTTTTCGGCGAAGGGGTTAAACGTAAAGCGTGCTATTTTCATAGTATACTGGTAGCTATAGCCTGTAAAATCGGGTTCTAAGTTACAAATTTAACGGGTACATCTCGTAACTTGCCTGCATGAATTACGATTTTATAGTTGTGGGCCACGGCCTGGCCGGCGCCATTTTAGCCGAAACCCTACGCAGCCGCGGAAATAAAGTGCTGGTAATTGATGAGCCAAAAGAAAACTCGGCATCCAGAGTGGCTGCTGGTTTGTTAAACCCGGTTGCAGGTAAGCGCTTTGCCAAATCATGGCTTGTAGATACGTTGGTGCCTGCTGCCGATGCCTTTTATGATGCACTGGAAGCACGATACGGGCGCGAGCTGTTCTTTCACAAACCCATCTATAAAATATTCTCAACTATAGAAGAGCAGAACACCTGGATGGCCAAAAGCGCCGGCAGCAACTGGAGCGATTATATTGAGGCCACCTACACGCAAACTATAAATCAGCCTGGCGTAGACGATCCGTTTGGGGGCATTATGATCAAGCGCGGCGGTTTTCTGCACGTATTCGCTATGCTCGATATGCTGACGGAAGACCTGTTGCAGCAAAAATTACTCTTGCCTGAAAGGTTTGACATGAGCCAGCTCCAACTGACCGAAACAGGCGTAAACTATAAAACTATAACATCAAAGCACCTGGTGTTCTGCGAAGGGTACCAGGTGGTAAATAATCCGTATTTTGCGTGGCTGCCACTGCAACCAACCAAAGGCGAAGTGCTGGAAGTGCAGACAGCGCAGAATTTGAGCCCGGAATGCATCTATAACAAAGCAGTTTACGTTGTTCCGGAGGGAGGAGGGCGCTTTATTGTTGGCGCTACTTACGACTGGCGAAACCCCAACGAAGAGACCACGCCGCAGGGAGCAGATGAATTGAGCGAACGTTTCCGGCAGATCTTACCGCAGGAGTTTAAAGTGACAGGACATTGGGCAGGAATACGCCCTGCCGTACGTGACCGCAGACCTCTGGTTGGAACACACCCAAACTATAAGCAACTAAGTGTGTTTAACGGAATGGGCTCGAAGGGCGTATTAATGGCACCTTACCTGGCTTCGCACTTTGCCGACGCATTGGCTGGGCAATCAGAATTGATGCCTGAGATACATATTTCGAGATATTTTTCGTTATATTACGACTACATAAAACACCAGAACCTACAACTCTAAGCGAATGCGTTTTTATACAAGGTTACTTTTGCTGTTTGTGTGCTGCACGCTGGCGGGCACTGCCCTGCATGCACAGCCTGGCCGCGACCCTTTTGGTAAGAGCCGCATCCAATACAAAGACTTTGACTGGAAACTATACAGCACGCAGAATTTTAACCTGTATTTTTATAAAGGCGGAGAGCAGACAGCCAAAGATGCCGCCGATTACGCAGAGCGCGAGCTGAAGCGGATTACCAGCCTGATCGGGTATTATCCTTATTCCAAAATAACGCTCATAATTTATAACTCGGCCACAGACCTGCGCCAGAGTAACATCGGCTTGTACAGCGACCAGTTTCAGACCGGGGGCGAAACCCTGTTTATGAAAAATAAGCTGCAGCTGGCCTACGAAGGTACTAAAACCGACTTTAAGAATGACCTGAGCTATAAACTGACCGAACTGCTGCTGAACGACATGATGTATGGCGGTAGTTTGAAGGAGGCACTACAGAGTAGTTACCTGTTGCGACTGCCAGAGTGGTTTGTAAAAGGCGTAGCCGGTTACACCGCTGAAGGCTGGAGCCTGGACATGGACAGCCACGTACGCGACCTGTTGCTGGAAGGCGAAAAATTAAAGCCGGATCAGGCCCTGATGCGCTACCCTGAAATGACCGGTCAATCGGTTTGGAACTATATTGCGGAGCGCTACGGCTACACCTCCATCCAGAATATCCTGAACCTTACACGCATTACCCGAGACGTTGAGATCGGGATAACCAGCAGCCTGAACATTCCTTATAAACGCTTTCTGCAGGACTGGATCAATTACTACATCCAGATAAATTCCCGTACCGATGATCCGTTTGTATCATTACCGGAAAACAACAAGCTGTTCGATAAAAACAAACGCAACCTGCATTACTCGGAGCCGGTGCTGAACCCCGATGGCACGTTGCTGGCCTATGTAGAAAACGACTACGGAAGCTATAAGATCATTGTGAAGGAAGTAAAAGGCAAAGGCAGCCGTGTGGTTTGGCAGGGTGGCTATAAAACCCTGGATCAGCCGATTGACATGAACCTGCCTGTGCTGGCCTGGCGCACCAATACCCAGCTCGGATTTGTGGAAGCACGCCGGGGCAAGATGCTGCTTCGTCAGGTAAACGCTCGCAACAAAAGCTCTTTCCTGCCTTTTTACGATGACCTGACCAAGCCAGCAGCTACACTTTCTGGGTTCTCGCAGGTGCGCAACATGAGCTACTCCGACGATGGCAGTCAACTCGTAGTAAGTGCTGTAGCAGATGGGCAAACAGACCTTTACCTGCTACAGAGTAATGGTAAAGTAGTAGGGCAGCTCACGAACGATATTTACGACGACATTGAGCCTGTTTTTCTGAAGGGTAGCAAAAATATTGTGTTCAGCTCTAACCGCTGGGTAGATTCGGCCGGAACATTACAGGCTGCCACATTTAAGGATGTGGTAGATAACTATGACATCTTCCTGCTTCAGACCGGTGCGCCGGTGAGCATTACACAGCTTACCACCGGCATAGCCAGCGAGCTACGGCCACGTGCTACTATTGATGGTAATTTCCTGTTTCTGAGCGAGGCAAATGGTATCCGTGGGTTGTATTCTTACAACATGGCAACGCGAGAGCAGCGCCCGGTTTCCAACTTTGTGCAGAACATCAACTCTTTCGATTACGCACCAGCAACCAATACACTGGCGTTAAGCGCCCAGGATCTGTCCCGTGACTTTATTTACCTATTGCCGGATTACGCAGTAGCTCCACTTGATACCCTGCCAAAAACAGCCCGACAGATTATTCTGGAAACGCGTGCGCGTGCACCTCAGGCTGCAACTACTGCTACTACCCGCAAGCTGCTCGAAAATGAGAAAGCCAGGAGCACAGCAGAGCGCAAGCAGGGAGAGGTAAACATTGAGAACTATGAATTTGGCGAAGTAAACAAACAGCAGGCTGATACTACTACTGCCCGGAAAACTAAAGCTGACACTACTGCTGCGCAGGCTGCGGCTCCTAAAGTACCTGAAAAAGCTGCGGCGCCGAGAGCGACTGTCGCACCGGAGTTCAAGCTCACAGGTCCTGCTGATTACGACACCCGTTTCAGTGTACACGAGATCATTACGTCTGTTTATGCTGATCCGCAATTAGGCTTCGGTATAGTTGCCGGCGTAAACATGAGTGATTTGTTTGAGAATCACCATATCCGAGGTACAGCCTACCTGCGCACCGACCTGGAAACAAGCCGCATGTTTGCGGAATACGTGAACCTGAAAAACCGTGTAGATCTGGGCGTGCAATACAGGCGCGATGTGCTGGTGAGCTCAGTACTGGAAGCTCCGGGTGCTGTAGTGCGTTTTGCCCGCAACGAAGTGGCCCCGCTGCTGGTTTATCCGCTAAGCTATAGTACAAGCCTGCGTGCACAGCCACGCCTGGTAAGCACCCGCTTTACACAAGTAAACGATTTCTCTACCCCGGATAGCGTAAATAACCTGTATGGCGGTAACGTAGAGCTCGTGTTTGATAACTCAGTGGTGACCGGCGTAAACATGATGGAAGGAACCCGCATGAAAGTTGGGTTACTTTCGATGCGCGATTTTGAAAGCAGCAGAGCCAACTTCAGTAAATTTTACGTAGACCTACGCCATTACCAGAAACTGCACCGCGAAATTATACTGGCTGCCCGCCTGAGCTACGGAGCATTTTTCGGAAACTCCCCTAAAAAGTACCTGATTGGCGGTATGGACAACTGGCTGTTTGCCGGCGAAGATGATATAACCGATCGTAATGACGTGAACATTCAATCGGCACCGGACTTGTTTTACCTGGAGTATGCCTTGCCGCTGCGTGGCTTTAACTATAACACCCGTACAGGCAGCAAGCACTTGCTGGCAAACCTGGAGGTTCGTATCCCGATCACGCAGTATCTGTATAATGGTACCATCAGTTCCGGTTTCTTCCGTAACCTGCAGCTAACAGCCTTTGCCGATGCCGGGTCTGCTTACGATGGCTCAAACCCATTTACCGGAAATAACTCTATCAACACGCGTATAGTTGGTGGCCGGACCGATGCTACCAACGTGAATCCGTTCGAAATAACAGTAATTAACTACCGTAACCCGTTCCTGGTTGGTTATGGCTTTGGTGCACGCTCTACGTTGTTTGGTGTGTACGGCAAGCTGGATGTAGCCTGGAGCGAAGAAGATATGGGCAGCAACGGGCCGAAGCTATACATTACCCTCGGCTACGATTTCTAAACACCACACATGAACCGGAAAGCAAAACGCTTTACTTTCGGGGGAGTATTGTTGCTGGGCCTGTTGGCGGCCTGGCTGCATATCGCCGATAAGAACTATATCTATAAGGCACTGCGCTACAACTTCGCTGATATAGACGATAACCTGATCTTTGACCAGCGAAAGATAGATGCCCCTGCCAAAACCCAGCCCTGGCCACATGCCGCCAACTATAACAAAATAACCTGGCCCGACAGCCTGCAGCAACTGCACCAGCAACTACAGTCGGTAGCCTTTGTGGTTGTCAAAAACGATTCTATAGTTCACGAACAATATTGGGATGGCTATTCGGACGAGTCGCTGAGTAATTCTTTTTCGGTTGCCAAAAGTATAGTGAGCATTTTGGTTGGAGCAGCCCTGCGCGATGGGCACATCAAAACTATAGACCAGCCTGTTGCCGATTTTCTGCCGTCGTTTAAAGAAGGAGCCAAGCAGAAGATAACGATAAAACACCTGTTGATGATGAGCTCCGGCCTGAACTGGGATGAATCGTATTCCAATCCTTTGTCGGTAACTACGGAAGCCTACTATGGCACTAACCTGAAAAAAGTGATCCGCAGATTGGAAGCTGTGGAAGAGCCGGGGCAAGTATTCAGTTACAAAAGCGGTGATACCCAGATTTTAGGAATGGTAGTGGAAGCTGCCACCAGAAAATCGCTGAGTCTGTATGCTGAAGAGAAACTATGGCGACCAATGGGCGCTGAGCATGATGCCGAATGGAGCGTAGATAACCCAACTGGCATAGAGAAAGCTTACTGCTGCTTTTTCAGTAATGCCCGCGACTTTGCCCGCATCGGTAAACTATACTTAAACAACGGCATCTGGAACGGCGATACGATAGTTGACCCGACTTACGTGCACGAGTCGCTTATACCAAATGGCTTACCAACAGCTTCCGGCAAACCAGCTGACTATGGCTACCAATGGTGGCTGCTCCCCAACTATAAAGGCCAGAACATCTTCTACGCCCGCGGCATTCTGGGCCAGTACATCATTGCCATCCCTGAGAAAAATGTAGTTATCGTGCGTTTAGGCAAACAACGCGGCGAGCGCATCAACGGCCACCCAAGTGAGGTGCTAGCGATGATTGATGCCGTGAATAAGGTGGTAAAATAAGCAGCTATGAAGGTGAAATCTCTGTTTATAGTTGTATGTGTAGCTTTGGCTATAGTTGGTTGCTCAAGGGCTGATCCGGAAGTTAAAGAAATACAAGAAAAGTTGATTGGTGTTTGGGAGTTAGACAGCACTACTACTGTAAGAGCAGGGTTGCAGAAAAGCAAGAAGACAACAACTATAGCTTTTTCTGAAGATCAAAAATTTATCTACTATTGGTGGGACTCTGATCTTGTTGGGAAGTATGAAGGGAGATACTTTGTTCTAAAAAATCCCGACAGAGGTTTGGTAACTATAACTTTGATACCAGATGTTGATACTTTGAAAGAAGGAGTCTATCGAAGACCTTATCTAAACTTTGATGTTGAAGACATTCGGGAAGGTAAGATGGTAACACTACATGAAACCGAAAGAATTGAACGTTATGACATGCCGGATAAGATATGGTTTACAGAGAGGAGAATTTACAAGAGTAGTGCTGATTAAAACAATAAGGTCCCGGAAGCTTAAAACTTCCGGGACCTTATTGTTTATAGTTTAACTGCTGCTACGGTATAGTTCGGATCTTCCAGAATGTTCACATCAATTACATCTTGAGCATTGGTGAGCAGGCGGCGGCAGTCTTGGCTGAGGTGGCGTAGCTGCAGCGTTTTGCCGGCTTGGCGGTAACGCTCCGTTAGCTTGTTCAGTGCATCAATCCCCGACATATCGGCTACGCGGCTTTCCCTGAAATCGATGATCACTTCCTGTGGATCATCCTGCACATCAAACTTCTCATTAAAGGCTGTTACAGAACCGAAGAACAGCGGGCCATAGATCTCATAATGCTTTACACCGTTGGCATCGGTATACTTGCGGGCCCGTATACGTTTGGCGCTTTCCCAGGCAAATACCAGCGCAGAGATGATAACCCCGATCAATACAGCCAGTGCCAGGTTATGCAGCCAGATGGTAATCAAAGCTACCAGTATGCCTACAAAAATATCGTGCTTCGGCATTTTGTTGATGATTCGGAAACTGATCCACTCGAACGTTCCCACCGACACCATCACCATTACACCAACCAAAGCGGCCATGGGTACCAACTCAATGACAGGTGCGCCATAAAGCACAATTAATAGTATAGTTAAAGCGGCAACTATACCAGACAAACGAGCGCGGGCCCCGGACGAAAGGTTAACAAGCGTTTGAGCGATCATGGCACACCCACCCATCCCGAAGAAAAAGCCGTTCAACACATTGGCGCTACCCTGGGCTATACTTTCGCGGTTGCTGTTGCCGCGGTTACCTACAATCTCATCTACCAGGTTTAGGGTCAGCAAGCTTTCGGTTAAGCCTACGCCTGCCATAATCAGCGCATATGGAAAAATGATGTAGAGCGTGTCCAAAGTAAAAGGCACCTGTGGAATATGGAAAGGAGGGAAGCCGCCGCTTACGGAAGCAATATCCTTCACTATCTTCGTGTCGATGTTAAAACCCAGTACAACCAGAAATACAACGATAATGGCTACCAGCGAGGGCGGAACAGCTTTGGTGATTCTTGGGAAGATAACGATGATGGCTATAGTTAACGCCACCAACCCGAGCATGATCCAAAGCGGGCTACCGGTGAGCCAGGTAGTTTCGCCGTTAACTATAGTTTTAAACTGCTCGAGCTGCGAGGTGAAAATGATAACTGCCAGGCCATTCACAAAACCATACATTACCGGTTGGGGTACTAGGCGGATGAATTTGCCAAGTTTAAAAAGACCTACCAAAATCTGGAATACACCGGCAAGCGCCACAGCTGCAAAAACATAATCAATGCCATGCGACTGCATCAGCGCGATAAGCACGACCACTGTAGCCCCTGCACCACCTGAGATCAAACCCGGCCGGCCACCGAATATGGCTGTAACCAAACCCATAATAAAAGCGGCATACAACCCAACCAGCGGCGGAAAACCACCCAGTATAGCGAACGACAGCGACTCAGGCATCATGGTCATGGCCACGGTAAGCCCTGCCAGAATCTCTACTTTGTAATCAACTTTCTGGCGGAAGTCGAAGAGACGTAAAACTTGTTTCATGAATTAACTATAGTTGCGAGGTAAGCTCTAAGCTTAATTGTTGTGCATGTGAAACCAACCCCAACCCCTCCGAGGAGGGGAATAAATTACTGCTGAAAGATAACTCCTCTACTTGGAGCAAGGTTGTTTTATTCTCTGCTTTAGTGCGGATCTGCTATCTGGATCTTGTTTTGGGGCAGGGACGCTCGGTCATTCCAAAAAGAATTCCCCTCCTTGGAGGGGTTAGGAGTGGGTAACTCTTTATTAGCAATACCTGTGCAGTGTCCGAGAAAAAAGCCCCGCCTGTGGTAGCAAGCGGGGCTTCTGATTTAAAGTATAAACTATAAAAGTCTACTGTCTTGAGTCTAAAATCTAACGTCTAACTTAGGCGTTTACCAGGTCAAGTATAGATTCGAAGATGGCGCGGCCGTCGGTGTTTCCTAAATCCGGATCTACTGCGCGCTCCGGGTGCGGCATCATACCAAACACGTTCTTCTTCTCGTTGGCAATGCCTGCAATGTTCAGTAAGCTGCCGTTTATGTTGTAAATGTCGTGCGTGTCGGCAACATTGCTGCTATACTTAAACATGATCTGGTCGTTGTCTTCCAGTTTGCGCAGCGTTTCCTTATCGGCGTGGTAGCGGCCTTCGCCGTGTGCTACCGGAATTTTGTAAGCTTTGTTCAGGTCCAGGTTGCGGGTTGGTAACAGGTTGGTTGTAACCGGTTTGATGTACACATTGTCGCAGATGAATTTCTGGTTAGCATTACGCAGCAGGGCGCCAGGTAATAAACCAGCTTCCGTTAAAATCTGGAAACCATTGCAGATACCCATTACATAACCACCTTTGTTGGCATGCTGCACCACCTCCTGCATAATAGGAGAGAAGCGCGCAATAGCACCAGAGCGCAGGTAATCACCATAAGAGAAACCGCCAGGCAACAATATAAAGTCACAACCCTGCAGGTCGTGGTCTTTGTGCCATAGTTTTACAACTTCCTGCTGCATGCCCACGCTTAGAGCATCTACAAGGTCTTGGTCGCAGTTGGACCCCGGGAAAACGACTACACCAAATTTCATACATCAAAGGTAAATAAAAATAGACAGAACTTACACCAACACTTTCAGGATAAAGTAGCTTTTAGGTACTGGGTAACGTAAAAACAAAGATTTATAATTAATTTGCCGGAATACAATTACTATTATCCTATGTTGCAATCCATGACGGGCTTTGGTAGTGCCCGATTAGACACAGACCAATACAGCATTTCAGTTGAGATCAGATCGTTAAACTCTAAGAGCATGGACATGAGCGTGCGCCTGCCGCGCTTCCTGTCTGATAAAGAATATGAGATCCGGAACCTGGTGCAGAAAGCACTGGTGCGTGGCAAGGTAAGCGTAACTGTAGATTATGTTAAGAACAAAGCCCAAAAGGCCAAAAGCACAATAAACAAAGAGTTACTGAATACCTACTACCGCGAACTGAATGAGGCGGCCGATGTGGTAGGCGGCGCCAAGAACGACCTGTTCAGACTTGCCCTGCATATGCCCGATGTACTGCTGCAGGACCAGGTAGAGGAGGTTAATGGCGAAGCGGAATGGGAGCATGTACTGCCGCTGGTGCAGGCTGCGCTCAAGAATATTATCTGTTTCCGAAACGATGAAGGCAAGGCCCTCTCTGCCGAGATCATGTCATACATTGATAAGATCAGAATTCTGTTGGCCGAAATTGACAAGCATGACCCTGTACGTATAGAGCAGATCCGGAACCGCATCAGAAATCACATGAACGAGCTGGTATCGGCAGAGCATTTTGATGAGAACCGCCTGGAGCAGGAAATGATCTATTATATAGAGAAACTGGATATTGCCGAAGAAAAAGTACGCCTGATAAACCACCTGCATTACTTTACCGAAACCGTTTATTTGCCGGAACCTACCGGTAAAAAGCTGGGCTTTATTTCGCAGGAGATTGGCCGCGAGATCAATACAATTGGTTCAAAAGCCAACGATTCTGTTATTCAACATCATGTGGTAGAGATGAAGGAGGAACTGGAAAAGATAAAAGAGCAGATCAACAACATACTCTAGAACTATAGTTTAGACATAACAAGCAGCCTGCCGAAGTATAAACCGGCAGGCTGCTTTTGTTTTACACCTGCCCAGAACTATTAAGTGTGCCGCCCTTTGAACTCCAGCATAAAAAGCATGTTTGAACATGATATATAGTGTAATTTCGATGTTGGAACACGAACTATATTATAAAATTTATACTATTCGTTAGAATATGGTATAACCTTTATTAGTTTGAATATTTGTTGATGAGTGAATGTAAATTATTGGTTAATAGGCTTGTGCTTTACTATATAGTTTTTTACTTTACTTTCATGTTTAACTTTAACACCTTAAAAAATTTATGAAAGTAAATCGTTTACTTATTGTTGGCGCGCTGGTAGCGGCCTTCGGTTTCACATCTTGCCAGCAGGATGAAGAAATTGTAACTCAGGACACTGTTTCTGAAAGTGCATTAACTCAGATCGCTGAGCTGGGATTCTATAACAAGAATGTACAGAAAGTAGATGGCGGTTATGTAGTAGAAGGAGACATCTTCCTGTCTGAGGCTGACCTGACTGCTGCCCACAATACCCAGGCATTACGCGTAGGCGAGTCGGAGCAGTACCGCACTACTAATCTGGTAAATGCGGGTACAGGCCGTAACATCACCATCTCCATGGATGCTTCGTTGCCTTCGACTTACGTAACAGCACTGGATGAAGCAATTGCTCGTTACAATGCTGAAGGTCTGACGATCACCATGAGCCGCGTTTCTTCTGGTGGTAACATCCACATTAAATCTTCACCAAAAGGAGCACAGTACCTGGCATCAGCTGGTTTCCCTACAGGAGGTAATCCTTACAAGGAAATCCTGGTACAGACGAGATTTATCGGCAGCAACCCGAACCAGGGATGGTTTGCTACTATCCTGGCACACGAGATCGGTCACTGCATCGGCTTCCGTCACACAGACTATATGGATAGAAGCTACTCTTGCGGTGGTGGTTATGCTAACGAAGGCGCTTCTACAGTAGGTGCTGTTCATATCCCGGGTACGCCAACAGGGCAGGATCCAAACTCATGGATGCTAGCTTGTATCGGTAACGGCCAGAACCGCCCGTTCAACTCGAACGACAAAACTGCCCTGAACTACCTGTACTAAGCCTCAGAGCACCTAAAAACTACCTTAAAACAAACAGAAGCAGCTCCCGCCAACGCGGGGGCTGTTTTTGTTTTATAGCTGCCTGAAGCATCGGGAAGAAAGGTTTTCCCTGAGCCGCAGATTTATGGGTTGAGATGGATTTATTTGATTGGGTCTGGCTATTGCTGAAACTATAGTTTTATAGTTAAAATTTAGTTAACATTTTAACCCACCCCTACCCCTCCCAAGAGGGGAATTTCGGCTATAGTTATAGTTCGAACTATAGTTCTATAGTTTTAACTCGGTCTATAATTACAGACCGCGAACAGGACAGGTTTACCTGTCCCCTTGGAACTACTACCACAGAAAAGCCAAGCAACTATAGCTGTTCAATCAAACTATAGGTTAGCTATCGAAGGATCACAGTCTTTGGGTTGAGTGCCTTTGACTTGTTGCGGTGCCGTCAGGCAACCCGAGCGCAGCGAGGGTAGCAAGAAGGCAGCAGCGCGATGCCCAAAGACGGGGCCTCGCGGCCGTGAGTGCACCAAAGCAAGAGATGAAACTGTAGGCTTTTAGAGCTCCTAGGATGAAAAGTAACTATAGCACGAACTGCTTGTTCCCAGTGGCAACTATAGTTTGCTATAAGACAAATAAGATGTCTCGACTGACGCTCGACATGACAAAAAATAAACTATAGGACACATAAGTTGTCTCGACTGCGCTCGACATGACAGAAGGAAACTATAACACGCTAGAATAACTATAACCTAAGTTGGGTCACTACATTCCAAACCTTATAAAACAAAAAGAGCTGAAACAGCACTTCACTGTTTCAGCTCTTCTATAGTCAGATCGTTATAAACTTAAATATAATTCTGTCCTTTCTTATACTTGGCATCAGCTGTAAACTCCTTTACCTTCTGCTCTTCATCCAGCTTGCAGATCATCAGCACATTGTCGTGTTCGGCTACGATAAAACCTTCCAGGCCTTGTAGTACTACCAAACGGTTTTTCGGAGTTTTGATGATGCAGTTTTTGGTGTCGTAAAGCATCACGTCGCCATCCACCACGTTGTCGCTTTCGTCTTTGTTGCTGATAGTGTAAAGCGAGTTCCAGGTGCCTAGGTCTGACCAGCCGATATCGCTGAGTACTACGTACACGTTATCCACTTTCTCCATAATGCCATAGTCTATAGAGATGTTGCGGCAATGCGAGTAGGCTTTTGTAATGAAGTTAGATTCTTCGGCAGTATTGTATTTGCTGCCACCTTCTTCAAATATCTCCGAAACCTCTGGCAGGTGCTGGCGGAAGGCGCGAAGGATACTTTGTACGTTCCAGATAAAAATACCTGAGTTCCAGACAAAATCGCCGCTGTTCAGGAACATCTGGGCCAGTTCCAGGTTCGGTTTTTCGGTAAAGGTCTTTACTTTCTTAATTGGCTGGTCGCCATCCGCAATAAACTGGATGTAGCCGTAACCTGTATCCGGGCGGCTTGGCGTAATGCCCAGCGTAATAAGTACGTTATCAGAAGCAGCTGCATCCAGCGCTGTGCAGATAACCTGGTTGAATGCCTCCTGTTTCAGTACCACATGGTCTGATGGGGTAACGATCAGGTTTGCGTCCGGATTGATCTGTGCTATTTTGTAGGAAGCATAGGCAATACAAGGTGCCGTGTTGCGGCCTACTGGCTCAAGCAGAATCTGGTTGTCGCTAAGCTGGGGTAACTGCTCTTTTACCAGGTGCTCATAGTCTTTGTTTGTAACTACAAAAATGTTCTCGGTAGGGCAGATATCCTCAAAACGCTTTAACGTCATTTGGAGCATTGTTTCGCCGGTGCCCAGCACATCGTGAAACTGCTTAGGAAAGTTGGTACGGCTAATTGGCCAGAAGCGGCTTCCGATGCCGCCAGCCATTATTACCACAAAGGTATCGTTGTTCATGGGTGTTGTCTTATACAAGTCCTTCTTTCAGGAGGTCGTGCAGGTGCACAAAGCCTTCAAATTGTCCGGAGTTGGTTACAATTAATTGCGTTATATTTTTCTCCTGCATAATGGCCATCGCTTCAGCAGCGTATTGGTCTGGCTCTATCGTTAGCGGAGAGGCAGTCATAATATCAGAAGCTTTGATGCCTTCTGTCGACTCATATTTGTCCAACATACGGCGAAGGTCGCCATCGGTTATGATCCCGACCAGCTCATTCGAATTTTCTTTCACTACAGCCGTGGCGCCCAGTCTTTTAGAAGAAATCTCTATAATTATCTGGCGCAGGTTAGCGTTCTCAGTAACCCTGGGGGCCTGGTTTTGCTTATAGATATCCTCTACTTTCAGATACAGACGCTTACCAAGTGAGCCTCCCGGGTGCAAACGTGCAAAATCGGCGCTGCTGAAACCGCGTGCTTCCAGCAGGCAAACTGCAAGGGCATCGCCAAGCGCAAGGGCAGCTGTAGTGCTGGTGGTTGGTGCCAGGTTATTAGGGCAGGCTTCGCGCTCTACATTGGCATTAAGCACAAAGTCAGAGTTTTCGGCCAGGTAAGAATCCGTGCTGGACACAAGTGCTACCAGTTTGGAACCTTTGCGCTTCAGCAGGGGTACTAAAACTTTGATCTCGGGTGTGTTGCCACTTTTAGAGATGCAGATCACGAAGTCTTCGGATTGTATCATACCCAGATCTCCGTGTATGGCATCGGCAGCATGCATAAACAAAGCAGGGGTGCCGGTGGAGTTTAGGGTTGCTACGATTTTTTGGGCTATATTAGCACTTTTACCAATACCGGTCACAACTACGCGACCTTTTATGTGTAAAATAGCTTCGACGCATTTTTCAAAATCTTCGTCGATAAAATCTGCCAGTCTGGCGATTGCTTCGGCCTCAGATAGTAAGACTTTTTTTGCTATTTGGGTTATATTATTAATCAGATTCAAGTTAAATTTGTGTTAATGTACGCTTATTTGAGTACGTTGCAACTTTATTAATTTTTGCAGGAATTACATGTCAGTTAAAGAGATCAATCTCAAGAACAAATTAAAGGAAGTTTTTGGGTATAATCAATTCAGAGGCAACCAGGAGCTGATAATAAACAATATTATCAACGGGAAAAACACCTTTGTGATTATGCCTACAGGCGCCGGCAAGTCGTTGTGCTATCAACTGCCTGCTTTATCGCTTCCGGGCACGGCTATAGTTATATCGCCGCTAATTGCGCTCATGAAAAACCAGGTAGACCAGTTGAATGCCTTCGGGGTAAATGCGCACTTCCTGAACTCTACGCTGTCGAAGGCCGAGATGAATAAGGTGAAGAAGGAAACCCTGGCCGGTGAAGTAAAGCTTTTGTATGTGGCTCCGGAGTCGCTTACAAAAGATGAAACACTGGAGTTTCTGCGTGCTTCTAACATCTCGTTTGTAGCTATAGATGAGGCACACTGTATCTCGGAGTGGGGGCACGACTTCCGCCCGGAGTACCGCCGCATCCGTGGTATTATAGACCAGATCGGTAACCTGCCAATTATAGCCCTTACAGCTACAGCCACGCCAAAGGTGCAGCTCGATATACAGCGCAACCTGCAGATGGATGATGCTTCGGTGTTCAAGTCGTCGTTTAACCGTACCAACCTGTATTACGAGGTACGCCCTAAGCATAAGACCAAGAAGCAGGTAATTAAATACATTAAAAAGAACAAAGGCAAGAGCGGTATTGTGTACTGCCTGAGCCGTAAGAAAGTAGAAGAGATAGCTGAGCTACTGCGCGTAAACGATATTAAAGCGCTGCCTTACCATGCCGGTCTGGATGCCAGCATACGTATGGCCAACCAGGATGCCTTCCTGAACGAAGAGGCTGATGTGATTGTGGCAACTATAGCTTTTGGTATGGGTATCGACAAGCCGGATGTGCGCTTTGTAATTCACTACGATACACCGAAATCTATAGAAGGTTACTACCAGGAAACAGGGCGCGCCGGTCGCGATGGACTGGAAGGTAACTGCCTGATGTTCTATAGTTACGACGACATTGTAAAGCTTGAGAAATTTAATAAAGATAAGCCGGTAACCGAGCGCGACAACTCAAAGCTGTTGCTGCAGGAAATGGCCGCCTACGCCGACTCTGCCGTTTGCCGCCGCAAGCAGTTGCTGCACTACTTTGGCGAGGCTTATGAAAAAGACTGCGGTTTCTGCGACAACTGCCTTCACCCGAAAGAGCGGTTTGAAGCGCAGGAAGAAGTGGTGAAAGCCCTGAAAGCAGTAGAGCAGACCGGAGAGCGTTTTGGGATAGAGCACATTACTGCTGTACTTACAGGCCTGCGTAACCAGCATGTAAGCAGCTACGAGCACGATAAACTGGAAGTATTTGCAGCAGGCAAAGACCAGGATGTACAGTTCTGGAGTTCGGTACTGCGCCAGGTGTTGCTGTCTGAGTTCCTGGAGAAGGACATTGAGAACTTTGGCGTTGTGAAGCTGACAGATAAAGGCAGAGCGTTTATACAGAAGCCACACCCTATCGAGCTGACGAAAGACCACAACTTTGAGCAGGAAGTAAAAGAAGACGAGGAAAAAGAAGAAACACAGGCCCAAGCTACTCTTCGACCTGTTGAAAAACCTGCGCAAAAAGCTGGCAAAAGAGAAAGGCCTGCCGCCATACGTGCTGTTCCAGGATCCGTCTTTAAAAGAGATGGCTACTGTTTACCCGACTACCAAAGAAGACCTGGCGCATATTGCCGGCGTGGGTATGGGTAAGGTGCAGAAGTTCGGTAAGCCGTTCCTGGATATGATCACGAAGTATGTAGAGGAGAACGACATTGTAACTGCCGCCGATGTGGTAGTGAAAACTACAGTTAACAAGTCTAAGATCAAGATCTACATTATTCAGCAGATAGATAAGAAGGTTGACCTGGAAGAGATCGCGTCCTCTAAAGACCTGACCATGCAGGAGCTGATTGAGGAGATTGAGCACATCTGCTACTCCGGCACCAAGCTGAACCTTAACTACTATATCAACAGCATTCTGGATGACGAGCGCCAGGAGGAGATTTACGACTACTTTATGAATGCCAGCACCGACAACATCGGGGTTGCGCTGAAGGAGTTAGGTACCGATGATTACACGGAAGAAGATCTACGCCTGATGCGTATCAAGTTCCTGAGCGAGTATGCAAATTAATTGTTACTTGATGATCGCTGATAATTTTTCAGCATAAGTATAGCTAAAAGCCGTTGTAGTAATACAGCGGCTTTTTTGTTTCGAAAGGGTATAAGCCTATAGTTGCTCAACTATAAAACTATAGTTTGTGCTGCATGGGCAACTATAAATCTTTAACTTCGCAGCAGGGAGTACAGCAATCAACAATTAGCAAAAACTATGAACGTACTGATAATTGGGTCCGGAGCCCGTGAACATACCATCGCCTGGAAACTGAAGCAGAGCGAATACTGTGAAGAAGTATTTGTGGCACCCGGTAATGCCGGAACTATGGCCTATGGCACCCACGCCAGTGTTAACATTCACGATTTTGAAGAACTAGCCAAGTTTGCTACCGACTTCAATATTATGATGCTGGTGGTGGGTCAGGAGAACTCGCTGGTAGAAGGCATTCACGATTATTTTCAGGAAAAAGAGTACCTGAAACATATTCTGGTGATCGGGCCTAAAAAAGCCGGTGCTCTGCTAGAGGGTAGCAAAGATTTCTGTAAAGCATTTCTGCAGAAGTATAACATCCCGACTGCCCGCTACAAAACCTTTACCGAAGAAAATTACCGCGAAGCTGTAGAATACCTGCGCAACCATAGTTACCCGGTGGTGCTGAAGGCCGACGGACTTGCTGCCGGAAAAGGCGTTATCATATCGCATGATTTTGAGCATGCGCTGGATGCCCTGGAAGATATGCTGCGCAACAACCGATTTGGCAAAGCAGGTAGTAAAGTAGTGATTGAAGAATACCTGCAGGGTATTGAGGTGTCTGTGTTTATTTTAACCGATGGCAGAGAGTATGTATTGCTGCCCGAAGCCAAAGATTATAAGCGCATAGGCGAAGGCGATGCCGGACTTAATACAGGTGGCATGGGAGCAATTTCGCCGGTGCCGTTTGCCGATGAGGTATTTATGCAGAAGGTGAAAGAGCGCGTAATAGAGCCAACTATAGCCGGTCTGCAGCAGGAAGGTATAGACTATACCGGTTTCCTGTTTATCGGGTTGATGAGCGTGAACGGTGAGCCTTATGTAATTGAATATAACGTACGCCTCGGCGACCCTGAAACTGAAGCCATTCTGCCGCGCATTAAATCAGACTTGTTCGAGCTGTTCAAATCGCTGCACGACCATACCTTGGGCAGCTATCAACTGGAAGTAGATCCGCGTACGGCTGCTACAGTATTCCTGGTATCAGGTGGCTATCCGGAAGGCTTTGAGAAAGGCAAAGAGATCTCAGGCCTGGATAAGGTAAGTCCGGATGTGCTGGTGTTTCATGCCGGTACCAAAAAAGTGGACGATAAACTGGTAAACAGCGGCGGACGCGTGATAGCTGTAACAGCCCTGGGCGATACGATGGAAGAAGCACTGGCTAAAGCAAACCAGGCCGCCGAAACTATAACCTGGCAAGACCGCTACTACCGCCGCGACATTGGTTTTGACCTACGTCAGGCGCGTGTACAGTAACTATAAACTATAGTAACAGAAAAGGCCGGTTGCAAAACCGGCCTTTTCTGTTGTTAAGCAGCGCTATAGTTAGCAGTATGCTTCAAATGCACCTTTCAGGTTATCAACAATGCGATTAAGCTCGTTGCCCTCAATGTGGTAGCGCTCGATCATGTGCACCAGCTCGCCATTCTTGAAAAGGGCGATAGATGGAGATGATGGTGGGTAAGGCAGCATGAACTCACGAGCCTTGGCAACGGCATCAGCTTCCATGCCGGCAAAAACCGTAATCAGTTTATCAGGCTTCTGGTCAGCAGCAGCAACAGCCATTTTAAGAGCAGGACGCGCTTTAGAGGCCGCGCAACCGCAAACAGAGTTAACTGCTACCAGTACTGTTCCCTCTTTAGCAGAAAGTACTTGCTCTACTTCTTCAGGAGTCATCAGTTGCTCAAAGCCTGCAGAGGTAAGGTCCTCGCGGATCGGGGCAACCATATATTCAGGATACATTCCCATAATCGGTCTTATTTAAGAGTAAAACTTGAATTGCAAAGGTACAAAACAATTAACACATACTAAAGGCGCAAAGTGCCATCCCGGTAACAGCCCAACTATAGTTAGCTACATGGTTGTAATAGTAAAGAATTGCATTGTTTTATGAAAGAATGCAGCTGGTAAAACTCTTTTTGAACTTGTAAGTATATGGAGCCATGGGGATAACGTAGCCCGATGATTTTCTGAGCTCCTGGCCGGATTATAATAATTCTGTCAGCCTGTAGAGTCAGTTGTGTAAGTATCATCTAAACCTCTGCAATTATGCTGCAAGCACATCACCCTTCTGTGAGCCAGCCACAGGTTCGCTACTTTTACATGTCTGCCTCCGATAGTAAGGCAGCAGAGATCATTGCTATAGTTAACAGCGACGCTGATGTAATCCGGATTCCGGTCCCGGAAGAAGATGTGATACTGCAGGCATTTTTTCAGCGCGATGTTACTACATACGAGACTGCCCGGTTTGGAGAAGCCGCAACATGGCGCATCTTTAACTCCTGGGAAAAGCTGGAAACCGACCATGCCAGGTACAATGTTTGCCCTGATGTGCTGGAAATGCTATTGATATGCAAAGCAGCCATGCCACTGCAAGAGCAATACACTATGGCCAAAGTCTAAACTCACAAACTTTAGCTTAACGCCCGCTCTGCTTTTAACCTGTAATAATTAAGAAAAGGATCACCTGAACTCTGCTACACCGGGGCGCTCAAAACGGAAGTCGGTAAAGTCGTAGTATGGGCGTGATACCGGATATACTTTAAAGCCTCTGATGTCTTCGTTCGCTGGCAGGCGCGGGTAAAAGTTGAACAGGATCTGGATGGTGCTGAACGACAGATATTCGTTACGGAAGCGGAGGCCGAAACCCAGAGCCGTGTAAGGTTTGTTCTTTAAAGGACTTGTTTTGTTACCCGCCGATAACCAAGCCACATCTGCAAAGGCAACGGTTGCCAGTTTAAAGCCCAGAAAAGAGAAAGGCGTGTAAAGGTTTGCCTCATAACTCAGGGTAACACGCTTGCTGCCTCGCAAAAACTCAGAGTTAAAACCCCGAAGGCCATCGTTGTTGTTGATCGTAAGCAGCTCTTCCGGGTTGCGGTTTATGCCAAACGTAGCGCGTGTTTGCAGGAAGTGGCGCAGTTTCCAGTTACCGTTCTCATACAGCCTGGTAAAGTACAACGATTGCAGCTCCATAACGCCTTGCTCCCAGTTGCTGTCCCTGATAAAAGACCCGTAAGAAACGTTGGCATAAAAGTAGCCTTGGTTGGTGCGGTAGCGGGCAAAGGCTACAGATGCACCCAGGTACCTTCTGCTATATAACGTGCCATTTTCATAGCCAGCCGTAACCGACACAATGCTACCCGTTGGTATATCTTCTGTTCTACCAAAACCAAACAAGTAGCGGTCCTTAAAGTATTTACGCACACTATAGCCTATGCTTCCCAGGTACAGTTGGTTGCTCTGGTAATTCTCGGTAGGAACGGTGTTATAGTTGGTGTTAATGATGCGTGCACCTATAATCAGGCGGCCGCGCGGCTCGTATCCCAGGTTGTATGTCTTAAACTTAAAGGCACGGCCAAGCCAAGCATCGTGTCGGGTGTATCCTAATTTACCGTAGGTCGGAATCGTGTCGGCGTTGGCTGGCGGAAGCAGAATACGCTCCTCGATCTGGCTTATACCGGCGGCGCCTGCATAGCGGGTATTGGTAGCATAAAAGTCACGGTGCAGAAAAGCGCTTTTCTCGCGGTAGTAGTTCTGGTCTATATAAGCAATGTCGGCGGTGATATATGAGCGGCCTATGTTCTCTATACTATAGCGCCCGGCAAATTCCCACGGTCGCGGGGTGTCCTGCTTATTAAACCGATATGTTACTTCAGGCTGATGCCCCAGTCCCAGAAAGTTAAGCTCACGCAAAGTTATCCGACCTGAGCCGGACGAAGGCGTGAACGAGCCAGAGCCTCCCAAACTGAATACATCTTTTGTAACCACGATCACATCAAGGCTATCGTCGGTTGTGGTGCGATCATCAACTATAATCCGGGCATCCAGAATGTAATCGGTCTGGCGCAGCAATCGCTCCGATTCTACCAGTGCAAGTGGCTCCAGAATATTGTTGCTTTCGAACAGCAGCTTGTTCCGAATCAGGCTTTTCTTGGTTTTGGCATGAAAGAAGTTACCTGTTTTCTCAAGCCAGTTCCGAGGCGTTCGGGCAGTATCCTGAATAGAATAACCAAAAGCATCCAGCGATATAACCTCTATGTTGCGCACAACCTTATAGTTATGGCGTTCATATTCGCGCTCTATCAGCTCAGCATCCAGGTTCAGAAGAGGTTCAGTTTCCGGGGTAAAGTCCAGTATGGCGCTGAGTAGCTTGCCCATGATGGTTTTCCGCTCCGACAGCTCTCGCAGGTTCTGCATCACGCGGTCCTCAAAGCGGCGGGTAGTGTCGCTAACTATAGTTGTGTCTGGCTTTGTTACCGGTTTTTTCTGAGCCATACCTTCCTGGGCGAGTAACAGCAATAAGCCCACTAAAAGCAGGCAAAGCAGCAGGCGACAAGAAGGGTGAAGGTGAGGCATAAAATAACTCAGGTAGCGCAAATGGCTTTTATAGCCATCTAAGATAACGTTTTTTAGGTGCAGTACAGTTACAGCATTTGGGAAAATGAATTGCAGAGTTTGTATACTAAATAATTTAGTATAAAATGAGTTGTTGATAAAGGTGTGAATAAATATTTGCTAAAAAAGTTAGGTGTGTTACTAAAGGTGTAGTATCTTTAAAGCGTTAATGAAGAATTAAGTACCGCAAATGAACGAGAAGATAACAGAGAAACTAAAGATATTAGCAGATGCTGCCAAGTACGATGTTTCCTGCTCGTCGAGCGGTGGGAAGCGTAAGAATACGAACAAGGGGCTGGGTAACGCCGAAGGCATGGGAATATGCCATAGTTATACCGAAGACGGCCGCTGTGTTTCCTTGCTGAAAATCCTGCTTACTAACCATTGCATTTACGATTGTGCTTACTGTGTTACCCGCAAAAGCAACGACATTAAACGTGCAGCTTTTACGGTACAGGAGGTAGTGGATCTGACCATAAACTTTTACCGCCGCAACTATATCGAAGGCTTGTTCCTGAGCTCTGGTATTTTCTCTAACCCGGACTATACGATGGAGCGTTTGGTACGCATCGCTAAAAAACTGCGCCAGGAAGAAAAGTTTAACGGCTACATCCACCTGAAAACAATACCTGGTGCCAGCGACGAATTAATAAAGGAAGCCGGATTGTATGCCGACAGGCTGAGCGTGAACATCGAGCTGCCATCAGAACAGAGCCTGGTTAAGTTAGCGCCCGAGAAGAATTATACTGAGATACTGCTGCCAATGAGTAACATCAGCCAGCAGTTAGTGCAAGCCAAAGAGGAGCAGAAACTGTTTAAATCTGCGCCATCATTTGCACCGGCGGGTCAAAGCACACAGCTTATAGTTGGCGCTTCCGCAGAGAATGATCAGCAGATTCTGCAGCTCTCCAGTGATCTGTATAAGAACTATAGTTTAAAGCGGGTGTACTACTCTGGCTATGTGCCGGTAAGCGCAGATAACCGGTTGCCAATTATCACGGAGCCGCCCATTATAAGAGAGAACCGCATTTACCAGGCCGACTGGCTGATGCGCTTTTACGGGTTTGACGTGAAGGAAATACTGGATGACCAGAATCCGCACCTGGACCTTGACATAGATCCGAAGCTAAGCTGGGCACTGCGCAACCGCCATGTATTCCCCGTGGAGCTGAATACAGCAGATTATGAAATGATACTACGTGTGCCGGGAATCGGTGTGAAGTCGGCGAAGAAGATTGTATCGGCGCGCAGGTTTGCTGCGCTTAATTTTGAGCACCTGCGCCAGATGGGAGTGGTGCTGAAGCGGGCGAAATACTTTATCACCTGCAACCACAAAAGCCTGCAACCTTACGACTTCGACTCACAGCGCATCCGGAATAAGATTTTGTTTGGAGATGGAGCCTTACGCAGTCCGTTGCTAACGCAGCAGCTGGATCTGTTTAAGCAGGTGGGATGATAAACCAACTATAGTTATGGCACAGCAATATAAAACCGGTGCTACAAACCAGGAAACTGAAAAACAAAAGATAAAAACGATCAAAGTAAAAGTGATGAGAAAGAACAACAAAGTTGCCCGCGTATCCTGCTACTGCAAACTAAACATGCTGGTGCCTCACCTGCAAAGCCTGTCATCGGCCAGAATGCAAAACGATAACAAGCAGGATAAAGCCCGCAACAACAGCAATCACTAAACTATAGTTTATGTACTTCTATACCTACGACGGCTCTTTTGAAGGACTGCTGACGGTGGTGTTCGAAGCCTTTGAGCGTAAAGCCTGGCCTACTGCCATTGCGCAGGAACAAGTTGCGCAGCCGGTTATTTTTGGGGAAACTATAGTTGTAGTTACCGACGAAGAAAAAGCACAGAGGGTATGGAAGGGGCTGGGAAAACGATTGTCTGAGGCGGCACTGCACCAACTATACCACACCTATTTGTGGGAGCAGCAAGGCTTTGAGCAGATTATTTTCGACTATATAAAGCTTGCTTTCAACAGCGCGCAAACTATAGAAGGCAACTATACCGCACCCTGCGTATTACAGGTGCAGCAGGCAGCAAAACAGGTGCACCGCGAGAAGCACCGTATGGAAGCCTTTGTACGTTTCCAGAAAACCACGGATGAACTCTATTATGCACACATAGAGCCTGACTTTAATGTGCTGCCGCTCATTATCCGGCATTTTACCAAACGCTACGCCGACCAACGCTGGGCTATTTATGATACCCGTCGGTGCTACGGCGCTTTTTATGATCTGCAATCCACACAGTTTATAACACTGGATGTAGCTCCCCGTAAAGGGCTGGGTGTGCTGCCCGAGTCGGCTGTGATGGAAGAAGAACATACCTATAAACAACTATGGCAGGTGTACTTCGATCATGTCAATATTCCGGAGCGCAAAAATCCTAAACTACATCTGCGCCACATCCCAAAGCGTTACTGGAAGTACCTTTCCGAAAAGCAGCCAAGAAGGCTGGCGTAGCTCTGCCAGAAATTGGCTAAAAAATTGTACAAAGCTGTAACATATCCTGTACGTTTTACGTAAGCATAGCTATATATTTATTAAGAAACAAGCTGCAGCAGGCCTGCAGTGGCCTTTGTAGCAGAATGTTATCATAAATAGCTTAGCTAAAATTTTTGCACTTATGAATGCACGCGTACGTAAAAAACTTATTCAGGTAGCCCGGGGCAGAGCCAGTCAGCTTACCTTTCAAAACTTAATTTACGAAGCCGAGCTTGGGCTGAATTTAGACAACAATTACGAGAAGGCACAGCTTACAGAAGTGATTGACGAGATCTCGGAAGAAGAGCATGCAGAAGGCAGGCCATTATTGAGTGCGCTGGTTAGTACAAAAGGGTACAAAAATCAGGGCGATAACTTTTTCAGGCTGTGCGAACGGCTTGGATATGGTAACTGGCGCGAACTTAAAAAGAATTCAGAGTTTCTGGAAGAACAGCGCAAAGCATGCCGGGAGTTCTGGCAGGATAGAGAAAACTTTCAAACCTACCTATAGTTAGACACAGAGCGGCAGGCCTTTTTGCTCACCCTTGGCTGTCGCTCTGTTTTTCATTTTATAGCGCTATCACTGAACAGGCAAACTGCCTGTTTTTTTTATGCCCAAATATATTCAGAACACCAGACGTAGGATAAATTATACTTTGCTATAGTTTAAAAATGTACTGGCAATAAATAGTTTGATTTTGTACAATTCTGTGGGCGGTTACGCGAGATCCGGAGAGCTAACAAGCTAAAAACAAATGACATAAAATTATTAGTTGTATAAAAATTATAGTTTAATTTGTATAATAATACGGCTATATAAGTGATTGCTTAAAGTCGGATATTATACCAAAATCGAATTAAACAATTTTTAGCCGCTAATGAGAACAAGCTTTACCCTTGCAGTCACATTTCTTTTTACCTTACTTTTTACTTGTTCGCACAGAGGTTACGCTCAGGTAGCCAAATTTGGTGAGGTTAGTACCAAAGAGCTTTCGATGCAGCACTATCCGCTCGATACTGCCGCCGAAGCTGTTATCCTTTTCGACAAGGCCTATACAAAATTTGGAGCCAGAGGCGTATCTACAGAACGTCATATCCGGATTAAAATCCTGAAAAAGTCCGGCTATGATTGGGCCAATTTTAAAGTGCCCTACCTGGTGAAAGGCAGTGTGGCCGGTATAAAAGGGTACACATATACACTGGAGGATGGCGTAGTACAAAAGACCAAGCTGGATCTGAAAAATGCTTTCGACGAGAAGTTTTATGAAGATTGGTATGTAAAGAAATTTACAATGCCTAACGTAAAAGAAGGCTCTGTGATTGATGTTGAATTTACGACCTATCTGGCAGCAGCATTCTATAACTTACCTGCATGGGAATTTCAGCAGACTATACCTACAGCCTGGAGTGAGTACCATGCTGAAATACCTGAATTCCTGACCTACAAGTTTCTGATGCAGGGCTATCATCCGCTTTATTACTCAAATAAGGAGAACAAAGCATCCGGTTCTACAAACTATAAAAACTTTCAGTACACCTGGATTATGAAGGATGTGCCCGCCCTGAAAGAGGAGAGCTTTATCACAACACTGAAAGATTATCAGACCAAAATTGAATTTGAACTACAGCAGATACGCTACCCCAGAGGCACACAGCAGATATCAGGGAACTGGGATGAAGTAACAAAAGGCTTATTGCAAAGCGACCGTTTTGGTGTTCCGATGAATAACAAGGGGGCCTTTAAAAATATAGTTGTGGGTTTAGAAGCTCAGACTAAAGTGCCGGAAGACCTGGCTGAAAAGATTTACCACCATGTGCAAGGCCACATGACCTGGACCAAAGGGAACGGATTTGGTACAAGCAATAACACATTACGAAAAGCTTATGATGAAGCGAAAGGAAATGTGGCTGATATAAACCTGCTACTTGTTACAATGTTGCGCGAAGCCGGATTTGATGCCAACCCGGTGCTGGTGAGCACACGCGAAAACGGAAGGCCACCGAAAGATTCGCCTCTGTTATCAAGGTTTAACTATGTAGTGGCACATGTTGTAGTAAATGGTAAAGAGTTTTTGCTAGATGCTACAGAACCATTAGCTCCTTTTGGGATGCTACCACCACGCGCTTTAAACGACGAAGGCCGCCTTATCAAAAAAGATGCTGGTCGCTGGGTAACACTTAATCCTAAAACCCGCTCTCAGTATGTAGCTATCGAGGCTGTCTTCTCTCCGGAAGGAAGTCTGCAAGGCAAGTTAACAGAGTCAGCTGACGGGTATTATGCTTTAGAACTACGTAAAAAAATATCTGAACAAGGGGAAGGTAAATTTGCAGAAGACCTTACAAGGGAATTAGGCAATTATAGTATGAGTAAGCCCACGTTCGAGAATAATGAGAAAAAGAATCAGCCATTCCTGATAAAATATGATATCAGATCCACTGGCACCGGGCAGAACCAGGACATCATTTACTTTAACCCACTATTGGGGTTCGTTAAGAAAGATAACCCGTTTAAACTGGAGGAGCGCCTGTATCCTATCAATTTTTCATGGCCCAGTGACGAAACAATAATTGCAAAATATACTATTCCGGCTGGTTATGTAGTTGAGGAAGCACCAAAAAGTGCTGTAATTACATTGCCTGAGGAAGGCGGCAAGTTCACTTTTATGGTGCAACAACAAGGCAACCAACTCCAGGTTATGAGCCGCATCAATTTAAATAAGACTTTGTTTTACGTTGAGGAATATACTTATCTGAAAGAATTCTACAACCAGATTATAGCAAAGCAGGCCGAACAGATCGTGCTGAAGAAAGCAGCAGTTAACTAAAACGCTTTAGCAGACAGAATTTTCCACCTTTTTTATCTATAGCTTATGAGAGCAACATTTACCCTTGCATTTTTACTTACCTGCTGCTTTGCCCTGGTGGGAGCCGGAGCCTTTGCTCAGGGTGCCAAATTCGGCAAGTTGTCTGACGAGGAACTGAAGATGACCAGTTACCCGCAGGACACTGCAGCCGATGCCGTCGTGATCTCGGATATTGGATATACTAAATTCTCCTTTGGCCATAAAACACAGATAAAAACAGACCGTCACATCCGCATTAAAATACTGAAGAAGTCCGGGTACGACTGGGCAAACTTTTCGGTGCCTTACTACATCAAGAGCGCAGATAAAGAAAAGGTGATTTCAGTAAAAGGTTTTACCTACAATATGGAGAATGGGCAGGTTCAGAAACACAAACTGGAAGCTAAAAGTGTGTTTGATGAACAGATGAGCGAGAACTGGTTTACAAAGAAATTCACGATGCCTAACGTAAAGGAAGGATCTGTGATTGAAGTGCAGTATACCATTGTATCGGATTTTGTGTACAACATGCGCGAATGGGAGTTCCAGACAACGATACCTACTATGTGGAGCGAGTACCGCGCTGAAATTCCGGAGTACTTCGACTATAAGTTCCTGATGCAAGGCTACCAGCCGTTGTATAGCCAGGGACGAAACAATGTGGCGACCTCTACACCTGAGCTGATTAACAATGCCTACACCTGGACCATGAAGGATATACCGGCGCTGAAAGAAGAGAAGTACATTACCACCATGCGCGATTTCCAGTCAAAGATCGAGTTTGAGCTGCAGCAGGTTAAATTTCCGGGGCAGGCACCACGCCAGATGACAGGTAACTGGCAGGACGTTACAAAAGACCTTTTAATGAGCGACCGTTTTGGGGTGCAGCTTAACCGCAGCGGTTACTATAAAAACGAGCTGGCCGCCATTACAGCTCAGAACAAAACAAAGGACCAGCAGTTGCAGGCAATCTACAACCACGTAAAAGACCGCATGACCTGGAACGGGAAATATGGCTTCCTGGCGACCAACACACTTCGCAAAGCCTATGACACCAGATCAGGGAATGCAGCAGATATTAACCTGATGCTGGTAGCTATGTTACAGGAAGCATCGTTCGACGCGAACCCGGTACTGGTAAGTACCCGCAGCAATGGTCGCCCGCCAAAAGGATCGCCGCTGGTAAATAAGTTTAACTATGTGGTAGCACATGTAACTGTAGATGGAAAAGAATATGTGCTGGACGCTACTGAACCTTTGATGCCGTTTGGCATGCTGCCAGTAAGAGCGCTGAACACCGAAGGCCACCTGATCAAGCGTGACGGAAACCGTTGGGTAAACCTGAAGCCATCAAACTACTCACAGTTCATATCTTCTGAAGTAACCTTTACTCCGAATGGCGAACTGGTTGGTAAGATAACAGAATCTGCAGGCGGGTATTATGCTTTGTCGTTGCGCAAAACGCTTTCAGAAGAGGGAGAGGAGAAATTCTCTGAAAGGCTGACTCGTGAAATAGGCAACTATAAGCTGGGTAAACCAACCTTTGAGAACAACGATAAACTGAACGAGCCTTTCATGATCCGCTACGACATAAGCGCTGCCGGTACCGGACAGCTAACGGATATCATTTACCTGAATCCATTGCTGGGTTTCGGTGAAAAAGAGAACCCGTTTAAGCTGGATGAGCGCATGTACCCTGTAGATTTTGCCTCTCCAATTGATGAGACCATTATCACGAAATATACTATACCAGCAGGTTATGTAATAGATGAAGCTCCGAAAAGTGCTGTTGTTACATTGCCGGAGAATGGGGGCAGGTTTACATTTATGGTGCAGCAAAATGGTAGCGAACTACAGGTAATGAGCCGCCTGAATATCAACAAGCCGGTATTCTACGCCCCTGAGTACAAGCAGCTGAAGGAGTTTTACAACCAGATTATTGCCAAACACGCCGAGCAGATTGTACTTAAAAAGGCACAGGCAAACTAACATTATATAAATTTAAAAACCTGTAACGGCTTACCCGGCTGTTACAGGTTTATACATAATTAATCAACCTGTTTTATGAAAATCAAACTGGCTCTGTTACTGCTTATGTTGTGGCTGACCCTGCCGCTTGCAACTATAGCTGCCCGCACCACCGATCTTACCAAAGGTGCCAACGTGGTGATCAACTCCGAAGAAACTGTTTTTACAGTTAACTCGCCCGGCAACGCAACTACTGTTTATAAAGTCAACATCACTATCCTGAACGAGAATGGGCTGCACCGTGCCAAAGTGTATGTGCCCTACGATAAGCTATCGAAGGTGAACCATATTAAAGGCACCTCTTACGATAGAAATGGCAAGAAAATAAAATCGCTGAAGAACAGCGACATTATCGATATCAGCGCTGTTTCGGGTGGGTCGTTATTTGAAGATAACCGTGTAAAAATAGCGGATCTGACGCATACCATGTACCCGTTTGTGGTAGAGTTTGAGTACCAGACTACCTCTACCAACATGATGTTTTATCCGCGCTGGTTGCCTCTTGATGAGGAGAACCTGTCGGTAGCAAAATCAGTGTTTACGGTGGTAATGCCTGCAGGCATGAAGATGCGCTACCGCGAGCAGAACCTGCCGAGCCCGGTAACTATAAAAAGCGAAGCCGGTAAAGAAGTATACACCTGGCAGGTAAATAACCTAACGCCGTTTAAGGTAGAACCTTACATGCCAACCTTTACAGAACTGGTGCCTGTAGTACATACAGCACCCATCACGTTTGAAGTACAAGGTTACGCCGGCGACATGAGCACCTGGCAGAGCTACGGCCACTACATGAACAAACTGAACGCCGGTAGGGGAGAATTACCTGAAACAACTAAAGCAAAGCTGACTGCGCTGGTAGCCGATGCCAAAACAAAAGAAGAGAAAGTAAAACGCATTTACCAGTACCTGCAAAGCAACACCCGTTATGTTTCGATACAGTTAGGAATTGGAGGTTGGCAGCCTTTTGAGGCTACTTTTGTAGATAGCAAAGGCTACGGCGACTGTAAGGCACTTACCAACTATACCCAGTCTATGTTGAAAGCAGTCGGCATTGAGTCGTACCATGCCCTGATACGTGCCGGAGATGATGTGGCTCCTATAATGGAAGACTTCCCGAGCAGCCAGTTTAACCACGTAATCCTTTCGGTGCCGATGGAGCAGGATACACTATGGCTGGAGTGCACAAGCCAGATCGAATCGGCGGGTTACTCCGGTAGCTTTACCGGTAACAGAAAAGCCCTGCTGATTACACCGGATGGCGGCAAGTTAGTGAGTACGCCAACCTATACTGTCAATGAGAATACGCATCACCGCACTGTCAGAGTAAAGCTGGATGAGAAAGGAAATGGCGTAGCTACAGCGCACACGCGTTACACCGGCCACGACCACGAACCATATGCCCGCCTTATACAGTCAGCTTCGCCGGAAGACCAACGTAAGTGGTTATACCGAAGCATTAGCATTCCTTCTTTCGAACTGAATAAATTCTCGATCGATCTGAAAAAAGACATACTGCCCGAAGTGACTGAAAAGCTGGAGCTGAGCCTGCGCCAGTGTGCCACCATTAGTGGCAAACGCATGTTCCTGACACCAAACCTGATGAATAAGTGGAGCAGCACGCCAAACCAACTGCAAAACCGCCAGTGGGATGTGGTACGCAGAAAGGCCTACACCGAAGTTGATACCGTGATTTATGAATTGCCTGCTGGGTATGCATTAGAGCATAAACCCAATAACACAGAGTTTAAATCTGACTTTGGTTCGCTTAAGACAAACATAGAAGTAGACGGACAACAGATAAAGTTCGTGCGCACGCTCCAAATAAACGACGGCCGCTTTAAGCCCGAAGCTTATGCCAAGATGCTGGAGTTTATGAACAACATTGTAAAGACAGACGCGCAGCAATTGGTATTTGTAAAGAATATACCATAGGTCCGGATTCTGGGATACTGCCAACTATAGTATAGATAATATCCTTTAATGAAAGAAAAGAGAATTAGTAAATCAACTTTTACGCTGGTTGTATTTCTTTTGGCTATTGTCTCGTGGCCAACCTATGGGCAAAAAGAAGGCAAAACAGCAAAAGCAAATAAAGAATGGGTTGCATATGCTCAGAAAGCAACTATACCTATTTTAAGTAGGGAGTCTGACGATTTTACAGACCTGATGTTCCTGAAGGAGCAGATCGGGAGCAAACGCATTGTATGGCTTGGGGAAAATGCTCATGATATCAATGATAATAATTTGCTTAAATTCCGTCTGATTCGTTTCCTGCATCAGGAGATGGGCTTTAGAGTGGTGGCGTTTGAAGGAGGTGTTTCTAATTGCGGTCTTGCTAATATTAACAAAGACTCACTTAATGGTATGCGACTCCTTGTTCACTCTGTGATGGGCTATTGGCGTGTGAAGAATAACTGTCAGCTTTTTGATTACTTAAAGGGAAGTACGATGGAATTTGCAGGCTTCGACCCAAACAATAATGCCCTCTACCTGCCAAGAGAGTATTATCACCAAATGTTTCCTGCCAATAGTTCTTTAGCAGATATGTATTATGAAGCAGATAGTCTCCACACTCATTATGCTTTAGAAAGGTCGCAATACTTCCACTCGGGTAAAAACGATAAGAAGACTGAGGAAGTCTTAAACCAAAGACAGAAGGAGTTACTTATACAGTACGATGCTGTCTTATCTGAGATAAATGGAAAGTTTAGACAGAACGGAATCACTGAAGGGCAACAAAGAATTTACCAAAAAGCAATTGCTTCAAGGCAACTGGTGTTACGTAAACCAAATGCATTAACTAAGGATGCGGAAAAATTCCATGTAACTAATGCAGAAAGAGACGACATTATGGCTAAGAATTTGGAGTTTATCGCTGACTCTCTTTACCCCGATCAAAAAATAATTGTTTGGGCACACAATGGACATATCAGCAAAAGAGGATATCACAGTCATGATGCTGTATCTATGGGAAGTTTCTTGTCGCCTGTACATAAAAGCCAATCTTTTGTAATTGGATTCTATACTTCCACAGAAAACCTGAAGTCAAAAACTTTTGATAATAGTTTAGAAGCAATTTATTCTCTCACAGATCATAAAACAGGCTATCTTCCAATAGAGAAGCAAATCCCTGTCACGTCTCAGAATGAATGGCTTTATAAAACTATAAGAAATGCTTATGCTTTAAAGCCAATGCCTCTTGCGGAGTTATATGATGGAATAATATTTATGAATGGAGTAGAAAAAAGTAAGTTGATCCCATTTAACAAAGAATTTAGGTGCGAATAGAAAGCTTTTCTATAATAACATCTATCAGGTGTTGAAGTTAGCCCAAGGCCAGTTAGATTGTTGTTATCAATCCATAAACACAGCCCACAAGTCCTTCTTGTGGGCTGTGTCATATTCGAGAAATCTCCAACGCTAATATCACAACGACAACTAAAACTTATACCTAACCTGCACCTTTACATCCGATCTGCGGGAGCCTTCGATCGTTTCTAAGCCGGAGCCGATGGTGTCTGTGTTTCTATAGTTTGTGACAGCATATTTTACCCATACATCCAAGTCACGGATCAGCTGGAACTGCAGCAAAGCATACATGCGCGTGCCTTTCCCACTCAGCGCCGGAATTGAGAAGGAATAGAGTACATCACGTTCATAAACATACTGCCGGGTATCATAACTGTCGGTGTCGAAAATGGCGTAGCGGGTGCTCAGGCGAATATTGCGGAAAGTGAAGTTGGCGTCCTGGGCAATCAGGTAACCGGTTTGCTTTGGTGCTTCGTGGGCATAACTACTGAACTGTACCCGGCTTTTCAGGCTTAACTTGGGAGTAGGACTAACCTCATAATACACCAGGTAATTGCGGCGCAGTGCCTGTGCCACGTAATCTATAGTTGTGGTATTGTCTGGCGCGTTCAGGCCCTTGCTTTCGGTGCGGAACTGGGCATACAGGGCGCTTTGCCGGTTTGGTTTAAAGTATAACCGCACCAAGTACTCATCGCCATAAGACGGAGCATCTACACGGTAGCGCAGCCACGGAAAAGTGAAACGGTCGTAGTAAGCTGTTATTTCCCAGCGCGCAATGGGTTTCAGTTCGATGCCGGTATAAAAGCCGCGCTCGTTTATGTTGCGGCCGCCCTCGCCAAACGCACCGCCATACAAACTATGGAAATCGCGGCTATAGTACCGGTACAGCATAGCCAGTTCTGCTTTGTTGGATAAGTTAGCGATGAACCCGTTTACGCTCCCGATGCCACCGCTTTTGCTGACAGCCGTTTCACCGAAGAGGTACACATTCTGCCAGGTAAAACTATAGTTTGTGCCTGCTGTATAGTTGCTGGTGCCATTAAACTCAAAGCGCTGGTAAGGTGCATCCGTTTTTTTGATTGGTGAACTATAGTTTGTGCCGACTGCAGTAACCCCAATTGTAAATGCCCGCTGCTGGTATTGCAGGCTGCTGCCATAAATATGCTCCCGCACGCGCCCTTTGTTTGCCAGCTCCGTGGGTGTTCTGTGAAAGCCGGATGTTTGTATGCCGGTAAACGACTGGCTGAACTCAGAAGTAGTATCTGGCTGCAGGTTGGCATCCACACGCTTGATAGAGTAAAAACCCGTCAGATTCAGGTTGTTTGTCAGACTATAGGTAACAGCTCCGCCTCTGAAAAAGGCGTATTCCAGCACCGAACTATAGGGCCTGATGCCCAGGTTGGCACGGCTAATGGTGGTGATCGTTTCGCTTCCTTTGCCCACGCTGTACCCCGACGACAGTTGCAAACCCTGCCCGATCTGCAACTGATAATCGCCTATCGCTATCGTTTTAAAGCGGCCTTTGTTGTAAAGCTGCAAATGCGCTGTATAAAAGTCGAAGCCGTAACGGCGGGTGCTGCCGTCCCAGGTAAAGGCTTCGCCAGCATCTTTCTCGGCTGTTACTCCTAAGCTATGGTCTCCGGCATGGCTCTGGCGGTAGCGCAGGTATAGCTTGTCCGGAGAGCCGGCATACCTGGTCTGCGATCTGCTGCTGGAGTCAATGGGAGAGTAGCCACGCCGCTGCTGCAGCGTGCGCTCGTAGCGCAATACCAATGCATTGTTGTCTTCCCCGATCAGGCGTTGCCAGAGTGGCCGGGTATCGGCAAACAAACCGGCATCCTCAACCCGCACAAAAGGTAGCAGTTGGTAAATGGTGAGGAGATCGAAGTTAGGGATGGCCTGTAGTTCGTAAATACTGAGCAGCTTACCATTATCGCGGATATGCTGGAAAAAAGCTGCGATCTGGGGTCGTGAAAGAATGAACAGCGAAGCCAGTTCTTCGGGTGTGGTATTGTTCAGGTCGATGGGCTGCTGGTAATACTGGAACAGGGTTTCATATAGGTCCTCATAGGAGATGTTTTCATCTTCCTGCACCGAAAACAGCTCCTGCACAAACAGGTCGAGATCTATAGGTTGACGTGGGTAATCCTGTGCCTGCGCTGGCGTAAACAGGTAGAATAGCAGCAGAACAACTATAACACGCGCCATAGTTACATCGGGTTTATAGTTGCTGGCGTTGTAACGACTGTTGTGGTACTATTCGGGTTCCCGAAACTATAGGAAACCGAAAGGTGGTGGCTGCTGCCAAGCCATGTGGTGGAGCCAAAGGCGTAGTCAACTATAAACTGCCGGGCCAGAAATCCCGCACCAAAATTTAAGGTGTTGGTAAGCGACTGAAACCCGCTGCGAACTATAAACTTTTCCGGAAACAGCTGGTACTCAATGCCGGCTTTAAAAGTAGCGTTGTAGTCGATGTTCTTTTCGCTTTCTATCAGCAGCAGAAGCTTTTTGTAAGGCATGTAGCCTATGCCGGCTTTCATAACGGTAGGCAAACGCTCGTCTTCAAACTCAGCAAGCTTCGCCTGGTTCAGGTTGTAGGCATTGGCTCCGAAAAACAGGCCCGGCACAATTTCGCCCTGGCCACCTATAGTTAGCGTTACCGCTTTGCGACTGCCATAACCAGCTACTGCAATCTGCCACACATCTACTTTTGCACCCACGCTAAACTGGCCAAGCTTATGCGCTGCACCTACTCCAATATGTTGCCGGTTGTATAGCTCATCTCCAAACCGACTTAAACTGATGCCATATCTGCCATACTTCTGAGTTGGTACAGCGGCCAGCAGCGCCACCGTAGTAAAAGCCCGAATGCCAAACCTGTTCTCGGCATAGGCGCCAACCTGGGCTTGCGAAAGGCCGGCGATACCAGCAATGTTGTTATGAGATGCCCATATATCGGGAAGCGTTACGGATGCATTACCAAGCGAAGCAGCGCGGGCACCAAATGGCACATCAGACTGCGCCCAGGCAAGCAGAGGGGAAAATAAAAACGAGAAACAGATGCAGCGAAGTAAAGTTATCCCATTCGTAAGGCTTTAATTATTAACGAAATAGGATTTACGGTGTGGGTAGTAGCTTGGTTGTTAGATGGTTGCCTTTTGCTTGTGGCAACTTTGGAGTATTGTTGATGGTAACATCTGAGATAGATCTCTCACGTTGTTCGAGATGACAAAAAATGAAGTCACATAATTACTTTGTCTATATCACTACAAATCCAAAAAGGTCGACCTTATATGTGGGCATGACAAATGATTTGCAACGTCGGCTGCAGGAGCATTTTATGAATAGTGGAGATGCAGCAACTTTTGCAGGTAAGTATTACTGTTACAATTTGATCTACTTTGAAAGACACACTCAAATCCAACATGCCATTGAGCGGGAGAAGGAAATAAAGAAATGGAGCAGGGGCAAGAAAGAAGCTTTGGTTAAAACCCAGAATCCATTCTGTAAATTTCTGAATAAGGAGATTCAGGATGACCAATAAATTAATTTTTTCATTGTCATCTCGAACAACGTGAGAGATCTATTTCAGATCATTTAAGACAATTACTCCACCACTATCTCACTCACCATTAACCAGGCTGTTTTGCCGGCGGAGCGGTGGTTTGGCGGACAGACTTTAATGTTACGGGCCACCAATTTTACAAAGCGCGCTTTTACAGGAGAGAATTCAGCGGAAATGGTTTGAGTGAAGATGCCGCCTTTTAACGGGTCGGTAGTATTGGTTATGGTTTCTATAGTTTTAAACTTCTTCCCATCCTCCGAAACCATAACCTCTAGCTGTGTTGGCAGAAAGATATTGGCCAGCATGTTCTGTAGGTATGTGCTGCTGATGCGGTTTATAGTTGTAATCTGCTCCAGGTCGATGATTGTCTCCAGATCGTCAGCGGCAAAGCCCAGCCATTGGCCGTCGTTCTGGTTATTGGAGCCGGTTAACCCATTTACAAGCGTAGCACCTCCCTGTGCCCTGAAGTAGCGACTTGGCTGCTTTTGCAGCGTTACTGGTCGGGCAAAGGCCTTGTGTATAGTTAGCGTGGTTGTTGTTGGCTGATCTACCATCTCTCCATTTACAAACGAAGCCGCTTTTATAGTTGCAGATTGTGTAAGCGTAATTGGTTTGCCGTATAGTTGCGAATTAGTGGTCGGGGTTTCCCCATCCAAAGTATAGTAAACCTGCGTTCCGGCTGCATCGGTATTGAAAGCTATAGATGCCGCCCGCTGAGCAGTATCGGTAGTTACCTGCTGCTTTACCTGGTAGGCGCTGGTGGCATAGTTTATACCTAAAGTCTGGTAACGAAGGTATTGCTGCTGCAAGCGCTGCTTAAAGTTGTCCCAGTTTTTATTTGCCGGGTTGGTCCAGAAGACTTCGGATGCTGCGGCAATTCGCGGAAACAACATGTACTCTACCTGGTCGAAGGTTGGGATGTACTCTGTCCAAAGGTTAGCCTGCGCACCCAGTATAAAGCGCTGCTCCGACGCAGAAAGCTGTGATGGGGTAGGGTTGAAACTATAGACCTTACTAAGCGGCGTGTATCCTCCAAAAGCTAGCGGCTCCAGTTGCTGCTCACCCTGGTAATAATCCAGGTACAGGTGCGAGGTTGGTGACATTACCACCCCATGCATTTGCTCTGCTGCTTTCACACCGCCCGCTGTTCCGCGCCACGACATCACCAATGCATTGTTTGGCAGGCCGCCATCCAGTATTTCATCCCAGCCAATAATGCGTTTGTTCTTCGAGCGCAGAAATTGTCCGATTCTGTTTATAAAATAAGTCTGCAGTTCATTTTCGTTTTTCAGGCCTTCCGAAGCGAGGCGTGCCTGGCATTTAGAGCAGACTTTCCAGCGGGTTTTAGGTACTTCATCGCCGCCAATGTGTATTGTTTCACCGGGGAAAAGCGCGGCTACTTCGGTTAATACATCCTGTAGAAAAGTATAGGTTTGCTCGTTGCCGGCACAGAACACATCTTCAAAAATACCCCAGGCCTGTTCTACCGGGATAGGGCCGCCGATGCAACTCAACTCAGGGTAAGCAGCCAGTGCGGCTTTGGCGTGGCCAGGCATCTCAATTTCCGGAACTATAGTTATATGGCGCTCTTTTGCATACTGCACTACTTCCCTTATTTCGTCCTGCGTGTAAAAGCCGCCGTACCTTTTGCCATCAAACTGCTGCGGTCGTTCCAACGCATGACCAACTATAGTTCCGTCGCGCCACGCACCTACTTCGGTTAGTTTCGGGTATTTTTTTATCTCGATGCGCCAGCCCTGGTCATCGGTCAGGTGCCAATGGAAGGTGTTGAGCTTGTGCATCGCCATGTAATCCAGGTACTTTTTGATATCCGAAACCGAAAAAAAATGACGCACGACATCCAGGTGCAGGCCGCGCCAACTATAGCGTGGTTTATCGGTGACTTCCAGGGCAGGAATAGCTACAGGAGAGAAGCTCTGACTAAGTGGCAATAGCTGACCAATCGTCTGGATACCCATTGCAATTCCGGCAGCCTGGTTAGCAGAGAGAATGACCTTAGTAGGTTGCACCATTAAATGATAGCCTTCTGCGCCGAGGGTGTCGGGTTCGTTACTTAGTTGCAGCAGAATATAGTTAGCCGCCCGCTTTCGGGGCTTTTTATAGAGAAGCTGTGGCTTTATACCTGTCACCCGCTGTAGTTGCTTTGCCAGTTGCAGGGCTGTAGTTTCCAGATAGAGCTGCTCGGGGAGTAGGTAAATTTTGGTGCCCGGGTTAAGCATAAACTGCCCATTCTGCTCCTGCAGGTGCTGTGGTTGGGGAACTATAGATACCGACGAAAAAGACTTATACTGCGCCGAAGCGGCAAAACTGTAAACTATAAAAAGGGTAAGGATAATCAGGCGCGGCATGGGTAACATTATGAATACCAAGATTAAGCAGGATTACTGTAAAATGCCAGCAAGACCAACGATTAAAGTAGATTTTTGTCTGAACCGGGATGAATGGAGATTTTTAGGATTGGCCGGGTTTTGACATTTTTTAAATGCTGCAAGTTTAGCTTTAGCGTAACTTGTGGCGGTGCATGGCAGCCAGTTTGCAACTGACTTTGCTTTGGGAAAGCAAAACAAACTATAGCTGCAACTATAAAACTATAGTTTGCTCCTAACGTCAATCCTTCTGGCGCGGATCTGTGATCCGTGACTTATTTATAACGTTGGATTTGCAATCCAACTGGGCCAGAGGTCCAAACTATAGTTTGACACGAGCAAGGACGTTCGCGCCATGGTCATTAGCACAACTATAGACCTAGCCAACTATAGACTTTTCAACTATAGATTTCAACTACCTGTCCTTTTCTGCTTACCCAGAGAGTCAGTTACAAAATGGCTCCATAGGTAACCTCATTTATACTAACACCAAACATGCGTCATAAGCTATAGTTAAAGCCAGACCGCCCTTCCTAACCCCAATCCATAAAATCATACGAATCAGAGAAATTACATAAATCACTGGTCTCTAGCCATAAAAAAAGCGCTGAGATTTCTCCCAGCGCTTTTCTATAGTTTAAAAAGGTGCTTAGTCTTTAACCTGAAGTTTAACTCTTGCTTTGCCTTTTTTCTTTTCGATCTTGAACTCTGTGTTACCGGCACGCAGTTTCTCCTGCGCCTCAGTTACCGTTGCGTTCAGTAGTTCTGCCTGTGGTGTTTTAGCTTCTGCTTTTACGCTGGCAGCATCGCCTGCACCCGGGCTGGTAGTAGTTACAATCGTCATCTCGTTGATCAGGTTCTGAGCACCTGCATACTTATCGATGATGAACAGGATGTAACGGGCATCTACGTTAATGCAACGCTTGTAGTCTGCATCGTAAACTAAGTCACCGGTCATTGCTTCCCAGTTACCGTCAAATGCAACACCGGTAAGCTCACCTCTGCCGTTAATTACCGGAGAACCGGAGTTACCACCTGTAATGTCGTTGTCAGTGATGAAGTTAACTACCATCTCGCCTTTAGAGTTAGCATAGCGGCCATAGTCTTTTGCCTGGTACAGTTGCTTCAGTTTAGCTGGCACCTCAAACTCCTCGTTGGTCGGGTCTTCCTTCGCCATCAGGCCTTCCATGGTAGTGTAGTAGTTGTAAATTACACCATCCTGCGGGCTATAATCTTTAATGGCACCGTAGCTCAAACGGATAGTTGAGTTAGCATCAGCATAGTAAACCTTATTTGGGTTCATCTCGCGCAGGCCGGCTACATACAGGCGGTTAGCCGTGTTAAGTTTAGTGTTAGCGGCTGCCAGTACCGGCGTGATGTTGGTTGTATAGTTATCCATGATCGGCTGTACAATCGAGAAAGCAGGATCGTTCTCCAGTTTCTTGGCTGTCGGGTTTTTCAGGAAATCCTTCATCTTCTGCTCCGATACAACAAACGAGTTGCTGTATACATGGTCTGCCAGTTTATTGAAATCGCCTTTGTATTTAGCTACCAGGTTCTTGAACGCAGCAGGCTGCTGGTCTTTGGCAATGTCGTCAGAGTAGAACTTCAGCATAGCTGCAAATACCTTCTTGTCAGTTGGCATGTTGTAGTCTTTAAAGAAGGCATCTACGCGTGGTGTTACATCGGCAACTGCTCTTTTAACCACTGCATCGTCGCCAGACTTCAGGGCATTGTAAAGCGGCATCAGGCGGTAGGCCATCAGTAACGATTCAGTACCAAGTATAGCTTCGTTCAGGTAAACAGTACCCAGGTTATATTTCTCGATCTCTTTGTAAGCAGCATCAATGTCAGACATTACGTTGCCATAAGTTGCCTTACGCTGTGCATCATTAGCCCATGCCTGGAACTTAGCCTCATCAGCTCTTTTGCCTTCCAGCGTTTTCATACGCTTGATGCCTTCGTTCTGACCGATAGAGTATTTATAGTAGTTGGAAGTAGAAGCGTGCTTAGATGCATATTTAATACGGATTGCATCGCTCTTATCCATGTCCTCTTTCCAGATAGCCAGCTTTTTGTCGCGCAGCTTAATACGCGTGTTGTTCAGCTGATCAACTTCCAGTTGCAGACCATGCGACGTCATGAAACGCTTGGTACGGCCCGGGAAACCAAATACCATAGAGAAATCGCCCGGCTCTCTGTCGCCGATGTTGATTGGCAGGTGGTGCTTAGGCTGGTAAGGAACGTTGTCTTTGCTGTAAGGAGCTGGCTTGCCATCTTTACCGGCATACACACGGAAGATAGAAAAGTCGCCGGTATGGCGTGGCCACATCCAGTTGTCGGTGTCGCCGCCGTATTTACCGATAGATGATGGAGGCGTACCTACCAGGCGCACGTCGGTGTAACGGTTGTAAACGAACAGGTAATATTCGTTGCCGTTAAAGAAATCACGCACATACGTTACGTACTCGCCGTTGTTGCTGGCTTCTTTAGCCAGTGCCTGCATGCGCTGTGCTACTTTCTGCGCACGTTCCTGCTCTGGTGTGTTATTGTTGATGCCTTCCAGTACTTTGCTGGTTACATCGTCCATACGCACCAGGATATCAACAAACAGGCCTTCGTTCGGAAGTTCTTCTGAGTGGTTTTTTGCCCAGAATCCGTTTGTCAGGTAATCTTTTTCAGGAGTAGAGTGAGACTGAATCTGGCCGTAACCGCAATGGTGGTTTGTAAGCAGTAAACCTTCTTTTGAAATGAATTCACCGGTACAGAAACCGCCGAACTGCACTATGGCATCTTTCAGGCTGGAGTTGTTTACAGAGTAAATTTCTTCGGCTGTCAGCTGAAGTCCTTTTTTCTGCATATCAGCGTGGTTCAGACGCTTTATCAGCATCGGCAACCACATACCTTCGTCGGCTTTGGCAGTGTAAGGCACACTTAAACCGACTAAAAGTAGGAGTGAAAGGATTCTTTTTAACATAGAAATATGTTTAGATTAGTTAAACTGCATGCAATTTACGAAAAAATCGTGCACCTAACGGATGTTAGGGTTAGTTATAGTGTGTTTTGTGTGCCGTTTTTTGCTTTTCGATGACGAGCTATAGTTTGGAAAAGTTTAACTCGACACACAATACAGGAATACGAGACTTCAACCATGAGCTGGATAATAAAGAAACTACTGCTTGGCCTGATCTGGGTGTACCAGCACATGATTTCGCCGCTAAAGCCAGCAACCTGTCGTTATACCCCAACCTGCTCTACTTACGCGCTGCAGGCAGTTACAAAATATGGCCCGTTTAAAGGCGGTTGGATGGCCCTGAAACGCATTGGGCGGTGCCACCCTTGGGGCGGTAGCGGTTACGATCCGGTAAAATAGCTCACCAAAAGCTGGGATTCCTGTTTTATCGAGCAGGGGAGGCCGTCGGTATTTTTTTATAGCGAGTTGGTCTAAATGCTGGTGCAGGGATTTAAAAAATGAAGGTTTTTCAGGTATATTGAAGAAAGCAAATACACTTTAATACCTGTTGCCTATGTTACTAACGCTACTCTCTCATCAATGGAAGGCACAATTACGCTCTTCCATTTTTCAGAAAAGTCTGGTCCTGAACATCATCCTCGGGCTGTTTATTTTATACTTCGGAAGCATTTTTCTGCTGCTGGGTTTTGGCATGCACGAGATACTGACCAAATTTCACCCCGGTCAGAATGTAATAGGCATTTTTAACGGTGCGCTGCTTTTCTGTTTCCTGATCGACCTCTTTTTCAGGTTTTTGATGCAGGAGCTGCCGGTGCTGGCTGTGCAGCCTTATCTTCACCTTCCGATCTCTAAAAACAGACTGGTACATTATGTGCTCTTAAAATCAATTCCGAGCATTTTTAACCTGTTCCCGCTGCTCTTTTTTGTGCCGTTCATGTTTACTACGGTTATACCGGCCTATGGCACAACTACAGGTCTGGCTTGGCTGGCGGCGCTTTTTCTGGTAACACTACTCAACAATTTCCTGCTGCTGTACTTTAAGCGCCTGATGAGTACAAAGCCGCTTTACACACTTGGTTTCGGACTTGCCATCTCGCTGCTTATGCTACTCGACTACCTGCATGTTGTATCGTTGCGTGCTGCGTCAGAAGCTGTATTCGGAGCTTTATTTGTAACGCCTTGGCTGGCAGCTGTGCCGCTTGTGCTGGTAGTAGGCGCTTATCTGCTTAACTTTTATTACCTGAGAGCCCATACTTACCCCGAAGAACTTAACCTGCGCAAAACTGCTGAAGCTTCAGGTAGAGATATCACGTTCCTGAACCGTTTCGGTGAACTTGGTAAATTGATAGAGCTGGAGCTGAAACTGATCTGGCGCCACAAGCGCACCAAGTCTGTTGTTAGTTTGTCGGTTGTGTTTCTGTTCTACGGCTTTATATTTTATGGCAAAGGCACTTATCTGGAAGGTTTCGCGATGCTAATATTTGTAGGGATTATACTGTCTGGGATGCCGATGTTTAACTATGGCCAGTTTGTGCCGGGTTGGCAGAGTGCTCATTTTGATGGTTTACTTACCCAAAAGAACATCTCACCTTACCAGTTTTATGAAGCCAAATACTGGATGATGGTACCCGTAACGGTGCTGGCTTTTGTACTTACGCTGCCATACGGCTTCTTCGGCTCTAAAATTATCCTGATAAACGCGGCTACGCTGCTTTATAACATTGGCGTTAACGTGTTTGTGATCTTCTTCTTCTCGGTTTATAACAAGGAACGTTTAGACCTGAGCAAGGGCGCAACTTTTAACTGGCAGGGCGTAGGTGCCTCAAAATTTGTGATGATGTTGCCAGCTATGCTGCTTCCAATTCTGATCTACCTTCCTTTTGGTTTAATGGGCGTGCCATATGCCGGTATTGCTGCTTTAGGCGGCCTGGGGCTGCTGGGTATCATCTTCCGGAAACAACTGCTGCAATGGTCGGCTAACAGGTTTATAGCGCATAAGTATAAACTTGCCGCCGGCTTCAGACAATCAAACTAACTATAACATTTAACTATCAGAGCAATGCTAACTATACATAATCTTCAGAAAATATATAACGGTACAACAGTTGTAAACCTGCCCGAACTAACTATAAATGCAGGCGAAGCAGTGGGCTTAGTAGGAAACAACGGAGCAGGCAAAACCACGCTTTTCCGGATGCTCCTGGACCTGATCAGGCCAAGCAAAGGCGAAGTGCAGTTGAAAGATGTAAACGTGATGCAGTCTGATGCCTGGAAATCGTATACGGGCTCTTACCTGGACGAAGGCTTCCTGATCGATTACCTGACATCAGAGGAATACTTTAAGTTTATTGGCGACCTGCACGGGCTGTCTGGTGGCGATGTGGCCGAGCGCCTGGCACCTTTCACTGACCTGTTCAACGGCGAGATCCTGAACCAGCGCAAGTACATCCGCGATTACTCTAAAGGCAACCAGAAAAAGATCGGTATTGCGGCAGCAGCGCTATCAAACCCGGAATTGCTGATCCTGGATGAGCCTTTTGCCAACCTGGACCCAAGTTCACAGATACGCCTGAAGAACCTGCTGAAAAAGCTTCGTGAAGAAAGACGCATGACTATGTTCATTTCAAGTCACGACTTAAGCCATGTAATTGATGTGTGCGAACGCATCGTGATTTTGGAGAAAGGACAGGTAGTGCAGGATATGCAGACAACTGAAAACACGCTGCAGGAACTGGAGACGTACTTTACAGTTTAAGAGTTTTGGAGCTAGAGAGTTTAGGAATATTTTACAAAACAATTCCTGGCTCTCTATTCTAAATTGCTAACTATAGCCTGATTTCAAACTATAGGCTTGCCTCTTTTCTTGGATTTTATAGTAAGCGAGTAAATGAAATGATAAAAGCTCTACATACCATATTGCTGATTTTACTCTTTGCTTTTGCGACCAATGCTCAGGACAAGAAGGGGAAAAAGATAGCATTGAATAAAAAAGAAATTGACCAGTATAGTTACGACACTCTCCTAAGTCAAGGCTACCACCTTTCTTACAGAGTGTACTTTGACTCAACTACAGACGAGAGATTACAGAGACTTACACTTGTAAAGGGGAAAAGGGATATTAAGCAGTTGCGCGAGACAAGCTATCCGATGCCTCATAAAAATCTTGGTTACATCGGGGCAGACTTTGGCGATACTTTCCTTTTTGTGCAGTCATTCGGCGCGGGAAACCCTCACGAGATGCAACTGATAGACAAGAAGACAGGCAAGGAATTGATGAATGGCGTTTGGGTAGGTGTGAACCAACCGGAAAAGGTAATTCTTTACATCACAAACATATATGAAGAAAACGAAGAGCTAAAACTACTTGACCTGAAGAATAAGAAAGAAATAGTAGTTAAGGATTTCTCGGATTCCGACTGTGTAAAAGAGCAAATCGGTGGACTTAGAAATTGTATAGAAATAGATTCTGTGACATCAAAAGAAATCATTCTGAAGGTTGAGTCAGAAGAAGAAAGAATAATAAAGAGATACAAACGCTAATCACACCCTCAGGCAACCTTCGCCGCCTTATGGCAAGTCTGATCCCAGCTATAGTTTCATCCAGCGCTGAATCTCTTTTTCTGCAAACTTCTCATCTTTCCAGCCTATAAATTTAAGAGGTGCAGTTCTGTTGTGGTATACAAACCACTGCTGTAGTGTTGTTTTCACTTCCGGGTACTCCAGGCTCAGCGAGGCATAGTTGTAAGCCTTTATCAATTGCTCGCTTGGGCGCGCCGGCACTGCCACAACAATAGGATACAGGTCTCCTGTTGGTTTTTCCAGCATCAGCGTTGCCACCGGAATTACTTCTTTTACAGTGCCTGTCTCGGCGCGTTCACCTAATACCAGCACGCTCAGTCCACGACCATTTTTGCCTACTTCTGTAGAGGGTATAAAGCCATAATTGCCCGGGTAAGGCAGGTGCTGCACCACGTGGTCATGGCCTGCCAGTTTTTCGTTCTCAAATGCCTTGTTAGCCGGGTTGTAGCTTATTTTCTGGTTGCTGCCGGCGGGTATTTCTATTACAGCCTGTAGTTGCCTTGCACCAGAATAGGTTGGTAATTCGGCGTAGTTGGTCTGGCAGGCAGTAAAAGCTATAGTTACAAGCAGTAACAAAAACGGAAAGTATAAACGGCTCATAAGTAATGCTGAAATGATCGTTAGAGCTATAAGCTATAGTTTGGGTAACTATAAAGTTGTTCAATAAAAAAAGGAGCCGTTTGTGCGACGGCTCCTTCCTTAACTATGGAAAATTTATGAAAACAGGTATTATTATCTTCTTTCCTTGATTCTTGCAGCCTTACCTGACAAGCCTCTTAGGTAGAACAATCTAGCTCTTCTTACTTTACCTTTTCTAACAAGCTCAATTTTCTCGATAGATGGAGAAAGAAGCGGGAATATACGCTCTAAACCAATCTGGTTAGAAATTTTTCTTACAGTGAAAGTCTCACCATTAGTATTTACGTTCTTACGCTGAATAACAACGCCCTGGAACTGCTGAATACGCTCTTTGTTACCCTCACGGATCTTTACGTGGATGTTTATAGTATCACCCGCCTGGAAAGCAGGGAACGATGCACGTCTGTCTGTAGATTCCTGCTCAATTAATTTAATTAATTCGCTCATGGCTATGTTCTTAAAGCTAAAGTATCTTCTTCAAAATTCGGACTGCAAAGATATGCAATTATTTTTTACATAGGAATACTTGCCCGAAAAATTTATTTTTTCTGTGTTATAGTAAGTTAGCAGCCACTGCAGGCCAACTATAAACTATGGTTTTTATTCGTTCAGCAGGTCTGGTCTGCGCTGCCTGGTTCGCTCTACAGCCTGCTCAAAACGCCACTGCTCTATTTTAGGTGTGTCGCCTGATAACAGGATCTCCGGCACTTTCAGTCCTTTGTATTCTGCAGGGCGGGTATATACTGGTGGGGCCAGCAAACCATCCTGAAAAGAATCTGTCAGGGCAGAAGTTTCGTCGTTCAGTACGCCTGGTATTATCCGGATAATGGCATCTGCCAATACAGCTGCACCTAATTCACCACCCGAAAGCACATAGTCGCCTATGCTGATCTCATGAGTAATGAACTGCTGACGTACACGCTCATCTACACCTTTATAATGACCGCAAAGAATGATGATGTTGTGCAGCAGCGAAAACTGGTTTACAGTGTTCTGGTTCAGCGTCTGGCCGTCCGGTGTCATGTAAACTATAGCATCGTACTCACGTTCGGCTTTCAGGTCTGAGATGCACTTATCTATCGGCTCTATCATCATCACCATACCGGCACCGCCACCAAAAGCATAATCATCTATCTGGCCATGTTTGTTGATGGCATACTTACGCAGGTCGTGCACATGCACTTCGGCAAGGCCTTTTTGCTGCGCGCGTTTCAGAATAGAGTGGCTAAAGGGGCTGTCCAACAGGTCGGGCTGACAGCTGATAATATCGATGCGCATTATTTTTCCTCTTCCGTGTCCTGGTCAGCATCATCTGCATCTTCGGGACGGCCCGGTTGGGTATAGACTTCCAGCAATCCTTCCGGAAGGTGAACGTGTAGTATTTTACCTTCGTGGTCGGCACGCAACATGGTTTCATCCATTACCGGTATCAGCATTTCCTGGCCCAGGTAGTCCATGGCCATTAGTTGCTGTTGCGGCATGTCATAAAAATCCTTCACGGTACCCAGCTCGCCGTGGTTTGCATCCACTACTTTGTAACCGATCACGTCGTGGAAGTAGAATTGGCCTTCTTCCAACTCTGGTAACTCGTCGAGTGGTAAGTATAAAGCTGTATTGCGAAGCTTTTCGGCCTGCTCTACAGTTGTTATATCTTCAAACCTGATGATGAAGCGACCTTTCTGCTGTGGCTCTATTTCATCAATAAAAAATGGAACCAGTCTTCCCTGTTGTTCAAGGAAAACTGATTCCAGATCTTCATAATCTTCGGGGTAGTCAACGTCAAAAAACGCGACAACCTGCCCCTTTATGCCATGCGTTTTAACGATGTATCCAAGCTGAAAACAAGCATCAATATTCATGGCAAAATAAATTATGCTTGCTCTTCAGTAGATTCGCCTTCAGCAGCTGGTGCTTCAGGAGCTTCTTCTGCCTCAGCAGCAGGTGCGTTAGCAGCAGCTTTCTCAGCATCACGCTGACGGATAGCTTCTGCACGCGCTTCTTTCTTCTTGGTTTCAGCTTCGAAAGCAGCTTTCTTAGCAGCTTCTTTAGCAGAGCTCAGGCTTTCAACTTTACCTGCAATCTTCGCATCTTTCGCGTTCTTCCACTCTTCAAAACGAGCATCAGCAGTCTCCTGCGTAATAGCACCCTTTACAACACCGATCTGCAGGTGTTTTTTGTAAAGGATACCTCTGTAAGAAAGCATCGCTTTAACAGTGTCAGTTGGTTGCGCTCCGTTCATCAGCCACTGGAATGCTTTCTCTTCGCTGAAATCGATAGAAGCAGGAACAGTGTTAGGGTTGTAAGTACCCAGTTTCTCGATGAATTTACCATCACGTGGTGCACGAGCGTCAGCTACTACGATATCGTAGATAGCGGCTTTTTTGCGGCCTCTGCGGGCCAGTCTGATTTTAACAGCCATTGTTTATAAATAAGTTAAGTCGGCGGAACCCGTCCGCCATTTTTTAGATCGGCAAAGGTAAGGATAGTTTAGTTAATTTCAAACTATAGTTTATACAGCAATCTTATCGTTTTATGCTGTTAAGTTGCAGTGTTATAGTTGATTTTGGGTTATAGGGCTGTATTGTCATGTCGAGTGTAACGAGATTATAGTTACTAAACAGCTATCGTTCTATAGTAAACTATAGTTGTTACTGGACACAAGCAGTCTCTTCTATAGTTACTGCTGATCCTGGGAGCTCTACTAGCCTATCGTTTCAATCCAGCTTTGGTGCGCTCACGGCCGCGAGGCCCCGTCTTCGGGTATCGCGCTGCTGCCTTCTTGCTACCCTCGCTGCGCTCGGATTGCCTGCGGCACCGCAACAAGTCAAAGGCGCTCAACCCAAAGACTGAGGTCATTCGATAGCTACAACTTTAGTTTATTAATAGGTTATAATTGCATCGCCTTTCCGTGGTAATAATTTCAAGGGTCACGCTGCGCCTGCCTGCTCGTAGTCTGTAACTATAGAACAATAGTTGAAACTATAGCAGTAGCAGCAAAGTCCCCCTTCGAAGGGGGTAGGGGGATGACCAACGCTAACTATAAAACTAAAGACAATGTCCCCTCTCCTGTTTTAGTAGAGGGGTGGGGTGAGGTAAAACAGAAAAGCCCTCCGTTTCCGAAGGGCTTTTTGTTATGCGTTGGCTTTTACTTTCACCTTAACAGGCTTTAGTTTTATAATGCTTAGTTTATTCAGCGTCCAGATAACCGGCCAGGTTGGGTCTACTTCCCACCACTTAACACCGAAGTTAACACGGTTTGGTAGCTTGTGGTGGTTATTCTGGAACAATTCACCACCTGTTAGGAAATCGAAGAAAAGGGAGTTTCTTGACTTATCGTTGTTATCGAAGTTCTGATAACCATACTTATGACCGCTCCAGTTTACGATAGCACCATGTACAGGACCCATCAGGAAATGGATTGGCAGCAGCAGGTACATCCACCAGTATTCTGCAAACTGAATGTAGAACAATACATACAGCACGCCCCAGCCAATTCTGGAGTAGTATGAATCGCCTATTTTCTCGATCAGGTTCCATACCGGGTAATTTCCATCAAAACGACGCTCTGGCTCGACACGGTTATTCAATACATCGTTGTAAATATTTTTGGTCTTCCACATCATCGCAAAGGCATTGTTAGAGAAGTGCGGCGAATGCGGATCACGTTCTGTATCAGAAAAAGCGTGGTGCATGCGGTGCAGAATAGCATAAGCGCGCGGCGACAAAAACGAAGAACCCTGCGCAATATAGGTAAGCAGGTAAAATGCCTTTTCCCAGAAAGGGTTCATGGTAAACATTTTATGCGCTGCATAGCGATGCAGAAAGAATGTCTGTACAAAAAGTGATAAGTACCAGTGTACTAAAAAGAAAATCAGGATGGCCATTAATGTGATTATATTGGGTATTTAGTTTGATCAGACTGGAACTATACATTAATACAGTGCCAGTTAACTGCAAAATTACAATAGGTTTTGAATGAAAATAGCACTGGAACTATAAAAGTTCAGAAAGGTGACGAAAATCAGGTTTTTGTATAATGTATAATGAGTAATGATGAATGAATAATTAATCCGCTTTTTTCTTCCGGACATCATTAACTTATACTCATCACTAGTTAGTCATTATTCATTAAATAAACGGTTTCCAGACCGGGGTTGCGGGAAGTGAGGCGCTTACAGTTATAGTTGTTTTTAGTGTTGGGTGCTCAAAATGAAGTTCGCGGGCGTGTAAGGCAATACTTTTATCGGGCAGGGGTTGAGGAGCGCCGTATTTCAGGTCACCAACTATAGGGCAGCGCATGCTCGCCAACTGCACACGTATCTGGTGCGGTCTGCCGGTAATCGGGTTTACTTCCAGTAGATACTTGCCTTGCTGAGATGCGAGTAATCTATAGTTTAGCTCCGATCGGGCACCAGCTTTGTTCTCTTTGGCAAAGGCTTTGGTTACATTTTTAGACGCATCTTTAACCAACCAGTGTACCAGCGTGCCGCTCTCTTGTTGTGGTTTGTTTAAAACTATAGCCCAGTAGATTTTCCGCGTTTTCTTGCTCCTGAACAGTTCATTCAGCCTTGCAAGCGCCTTCGATGTTTTGGCCAGCAGCACGACACCACTTACTGGCCTGTCCAGGCGGTGCACAACACCAATAAATACATTGCCAGGTTTGTTGTATTTCTGTTTGATATAGTCCTTCGCCAGGTCAGCAAGGGTAACATCGCCGGTTTCGTCGCCGTGCACCAGCAAGCCTGCCGGTTTATTTACGACCAGCACATGGTTATCCTCAAACAGAACATCTAAAGCCAAGCTTGGTTAATTATGAATTAGAAATTATGAATTATGAATGCAGTACTATGGGGATGTTGATTGAAGGGGATCAAAAGTCAAACATGCTGAAGCAACTATAGAAATCAAGAACTACGAACTACTCATTCATAATTCGTAATTCTTAATTCATAATTAAATTTAATATGCTTCTTTCTCGTTCGGGAACTCGCGGTTCTTTACGTCTTTTACATAGTTCTGCACAGCATCAGTCATAATGGTATGCAGGTCGGCGTAGTGACGCAGGAAACGTGGCTTAAACTCTTTGTTGATGCCCAGCATATCATGCACAACCAGTACCTGGCCATCTACATGCGGGCCGGCGCCAATGCCAATGATTGGGATCTGCAGGCTTTCAGCTACACGCTTTGCCAGCGACGATGGAATTTTCTCCAGTACTATAGCAAAGCATCCGAGTTCCTGCAGCAGCAACGCGTCCTCAATCAGCTTTTGTGCCTCGGCTTCTTCTTTGGCCCGCACGGTGTAGGTACCAAATTTATAGATAGACTGTGGCGTTAAGCCAAGGTGGCCCATCACAGGTACGCCGGCACTTAAAATGCGGGTAACAGAATCTTTTATCTCAGCACCGCCCTCAATTTTTACCCCATGCGCTCCGGATTCCTTCATAATGCGAATGGTAGAACGCAGTGCTTCAGATGAATTGCCCTGGTAAGAACCAAACGGAAGGTCAACAACTACAAACGCGCGCTTAACACCACGCACTACCGACTGCGCATGGTAGATCATCTGGTCCAGCGTAATGGGTAAAGTGGTTTCGTGACCGGCCATTACGTTAGATGCCGAGTCTCCAACCAGCAGCACATCCACCCCGGCAGCGTCCAGAATAGTAGCCATCGAGAAGTCATAGGCAGTCAGCATCGAGATCTTCTCGCCACGTTCTTTCATGTTCTGCAGCTGGTGCGTAGTTATTTTCTTGATATCGTTTTTATGAACAGACATAGTTTGCAGTGTTAAATGAAGTGTAAAGCTATAAAACTATCTTAAACTATAACAGCCACCCGGGGGCGGCTGTTTTGGGTTATCTGTAATTTATACCTGTTGCAGATGATCTTTTGGTCAGGCGCAGGTCGCGGAGCAGGGCAGATCGGGCGTTAATGGTAATGTTGTAGCCCCGGCTGTATCCAAATGGTATCCAGCTGATGCTCATGTCCCAGCAATGCAGGTCGCGGTGTATGTTGAGCTGTGCACTGGATATTTGCTGAGCTACCAGGTCATAGTAAGCGCTGTAGCCAATTTTCCATTTATCTGTAATGCTCACATCACCATTCAGGTCGGCTTTATTATTTATTGAGTTAGGCTGTGCTCCGGTTCCCCGGTTAAAGTTCAGGGTATAGCCGATGTTCAATGACCACGGAATTTTAAAATCGATGTAGTCTGGCTCAAATACATTCGGGTTCTGGCCTAATTCCGGTACAGTGCTCTGAGAGGTTGTATTATTTTGTCTTGATTGCGGGTTCAGGCTTGCCGTAAGGTTAAGTCCTGCATTTATTAAGCGTGCAGGTTTAAAGCCAGGTCCGCTAAGCAAATAGCGGTCTACAAAGGCACCAGCCGAGTCTGTTTGGTAAGGATTGAACAGCGCATTGGCATTCAGGTTTATTACTTTAAGAATGCGTGTGTTCAGGCTCATGGAGATGTTGCTCAGCTTAAAGGCTTCGGCGGCAAAGTTATAGCTACCGTTTATACTGAAGTTGTCGATCAGGCTCACTTTTTCGAACTGCTTGCCTGTAGTGTCACCTTTGGCCTTAACCTTCATTTCCAGGTTATTGCTCAGCCCAAAACTCAGGGCACTTGTTAACCCTGTACCTGGTGCTCCGGATTCGAAACGGCTGAACGGCCTGTAAATCGGTCGTCCGTTCACATCATCGCCTACATACAGTGTCTGATAGAAGCCATAGAATGGATCTCCGAAATCTGGGCGATAACTATAGGAAATGGATGGCCTTATTAAATGGCGAATGGCTTCTACACGTTTACCACGTACTTGCACCGTTCCATAAATTGTTGTGCTGAGCGATGCTCCGGCGCTGTATTCATAAACACGACCAAATTTGGCTGTATCTACTTCCAATGCATTCAGGTCAGGGTTGTATGCGAAAGAGAACTTGCGGTCCAGCCACCGCTCTGAATAAGATACTGAAGGCGACAGGTTGAAAAATTTCAGAACTTTATAGTTGCCCAGTCCGATCTGAAAGTTGTGGGTAGCAGAACGGCGGCCGTTTTCCCAAAGCCTTCTTACGTCTCCGAAGCTGATCGTATCGTTTTCGGTGTTGGCACCTACCACAGGTAAACCGTTAAACAGTGATCTGCTTCCCGGTATAATGTTCGACATTTCGTTAGCTGCTGTTAAACTATAGCCAAGCGTAAAATTTTCGTACCAGTTACCAGTTGGGACGTTGTTTGTCAACATCTCATACAAACTCACCTGTGTCATGCCAAAACTGATATCCGGCAACACAAAGTTCATGGTACCGTTTGCCTGCTGAGACTGTCTTAACTTAACTGTGTAATTGAACGGTGAGTTCTGAATGTTTTTCTGGTATGTGATACTGGAGTTAAACGACGCAGCAAGACGGTCGGAAACGGTGCTGTTTCCTGAAATCCTGTTGTGAAGCGGATCGCTCTGAATGTTTACGTTAGCTGTAAATCGGCCTTTGCCTGGTTTCTGTACCGGGTTGTGGTTCCATCGAACACCCCATGAGCGCATTGTTGGTGGAAGCTGAGCTCTCAGATCATTCGTAGCCCGGGACTGCTCTACATCAGCTTCATCGTTCTTAAAATAAGTATAGTCTACCGACAGGTTTCCCTGGTACGAGTAACGTTTGCGGTAATCGTTGCTCATACGCAGGTTATAACCCCCTAGTGAGTAAATATCACCGGTTAAAGTCGTGCCGATGTAGTCGTTTAGGGCCAGGTAGTAACCACCATTCATCAGGTAAAATCCGCGCGCAGAACTCTCGCCAAAGCTTGGCACAATTACCCCGGATGAGCGATTGTTTTTAGGCGTTGGGAAAAGCCCGAACAGGAAACCCAGCGGCGTTGGAATATCACCAATTACCAGGTTAAATGGCCCCGACATTACTTTGTCTTTAGGGATGGCTTTTATTTTGCCGGCACTGATATAGAAGTGTGGGTGCGCTAGGTTACAGGTAGTGTATTTATTATGAAACCCGAAAATTTCGTTGTGTTCGTTCTTTTTTACGATCTCGGAATGTATAAATCCTTCACCTTGCTGCGTTACTACTTCTGCAATGCGACCACGTTTGGTCTTGAAGTTGTAAACGATACGTTTTGCTGAGTAGGACTCGGCGCCATCGGCAAAAAGCGGTACGCCAATGTCTTTGCCTGAAGAGTCGGGGAGGGAAGTGGCCGTGAGAGTATTTGTTTCGTAATCGATGCGGATATAAGCGGCATCCAGTTTCATGGTGCCATAGTTGATCTTGGCATCGCCATACAGGTGCACTACCTTCGAGTCTGCTTCCAGTTGGATGGAGTCTCTGGCAGAGTATTTGATTGTCGTCTCGATGTCGCCTTGCGGGGTTAACCGGAGCGAATCAGTGGTGACGGTATCCTGTGGTGTAGCAGCGGCCCGAGACTGTGGTGCACGGGTAAGCTGAGCGGCCGCCTTGAGGGGAGAAAGTACGGCTAGCTGTACCAGCAGCAAAAAAATCAAAATGTGTCGCAACTTCTTCAGACTTCCCTAAAGTTTTATTTAATTTGTACAAAGTTATTGTTTTAGCTTTTAACTAACGAGCGTTGTGAGAAATATTGTTATCATTTCAGTTTTAGCCCTTATTTTCCTCCTGTGCTCTTCAAACAGGCTCGAATTACGCAAAGACTACAGGGTGCGTACAGTCGTTATAGATGCTGGTCATGGTGGCAAGGATATTGGTTGTAACGGTAAATTCTCGCACGAGGCTGATGTAGCCCTTCAACTTGCTTTGCAGGTAGGTGAATTGATTGAAAAAAACCTGCCGGATGTAAAGGTTGTTTATACCCGCAAGGAAGATAAATTTGTAGAACTGATAGACCGTGCCGGTATAGCCAATAAGAACAACGCCGACCTGTTTATATCCATCCACCTGAACGCAGGACCGCCTACAGCTTTCGGTACCGAAACTTATACTATGGGGTTGCACACATCCAAAGGTAACCTGGATGTTGCCAAGCGCGAAAACTCCGTAATTCTGCACGAAGATAATTATAAAGAGAACTATGGCGGCTTTGATCCTAACTCTCCGCAAAGCCATATCTTATTTACTTTACACCAGAGCGCATACATGGAGAACAGCCTGCGCTTTGCCCAGAAAGTTGAAAACGAGTTTAAAACACGTGCAGGGCGTACAAGCCGTGGCGTGAAGCAAGCTGGTTTTCTGGTGCTCTGGAAGTCGTATATGCCAAGTGTGCTGATAGAGTGTGGTTTTCTGACCAATGTGAACGAAGAAAAATTTCTTAACGATAAAACGGGGCAATCGTATATGGCTTCAGGTATATATCGGGCTTTCAGAGATTATAAGAAAGAGCTCGAGGCCATGAACTAACAAGTACCTAACACCCCTTCGTGAAACTGAAAAAAGAAATAAAAGTAGCGCTGCTTGGTATAGTGGCGCTGGTCATTTTATACTTCGGATTTATGTTCCTGAAAGGTTCAGACATATTTTCCGATTCCAGAACCTATTATGTGCTCTATAATAATGTAGATGGTTTAACGGCATCTAACCCTGTTATGCTGAATGGTGTGCAGGTGGGTACGGTGCAGAAGCTGAATCTGCTTACCAAGGAGAAGAACCACATACTTGTAGAGCTGAAAGTAATGGATGACCTGCAGGTCGGCGATTCTACTATTGCGGCACTTGCCAGTTCCGACCTGCTAGGGAGCAAGGCTATTGTGTTATACCTGGGCAACAGCAGTAAAATGTATAACGGGGGCGAACGCCTGATCCCGTACAGCGAAAAGAGCATAGCCGATATGCTTTCCAGTAAAGCTGTTCCGGTTATTGATAGGGTGGATACCACGCTGGCCCGTGTAAACCGCCTGCTCGACTCCGAAGCCAAGCAAAATATACAGCTGATACTGGCCAATACACAGGCTACTACCGAAGCACTGAACCAGATGCTGCGAGCTAACCAGCGTGATATCAGTGAAATTACAGCCAATACCAATGCCCTTATTGCATCGTTGCGCCAGACGCAGCGCCACATAGACCGCATGGCTGTAAACATGGCCGAAATTACTGATACCTTAAAACGGGCTGAGGTTAATAAACTAATTGATAATGCCAATAAGGCTGTTGTGGAAATGCAGCAAACAGTTGCCAAGCTCAACTCAAATGAGGGCTCAATGGGCAAGCTGATGAACGACAATGCCCTGTACGAGAATATGGCGCGCTCTACCGAAGCCCTGAACATGCTGTTGCGTGACATACAAGCCTACCCGAAACGCTACGTGCAGTTTTCTCTGATTGGCCGAAAGGATAGATATAAAGTAGACGCTACCGGACGTGTAATAACCCTGGAAGAAGTAAAAGATATGCAAGACGAAAATCCAGACGAGTTCAGAAGGCCTGTGCCTGATACGTTGAAAGTTCCGCTTAAACCGGATACAACAAAATCTAAATAAGACTATAAAATTGTATATTTGTGAAATCCGCTTTCTGGGCGGATTTTTCTTTATAAGTGCCCCAATACAAACCTACCCTCAATGGATATCGAATTCAACAAAAACGAAGACTCCTTAAAGCAACTTGTATTTCAGCTTAAATCGAAGTTAAAGAAAGTATACCTGGGCGGCGGCGAAAAACGCATTGCCAAAGAGCACGAAAAAGGTAAGTTAACTGCCCGTGAGCGCATTGATTACCTGATTGATGAAGGCTCGGAATTTCTGGAAGTAGGCGCCTTTGCAGGCGAAGGTATGTACCCTGAAGTTGGTGGTTGCCCGAGCGGTGGCGTGGTGACAGGAATTGGCTACATTAAAGGTCGCCAGTGCGTGATTGTTGCTAACGATGCCACTGTAAAAGCCGGTGCGTGGTTTCCGATAACTGCCAAGAAAAACCTGCGCGCACAGGAAATCTCCATTGAAAATAAGCTGCCTATAGTTTACCTGGTAGATAGCGCCGGCGTTTTCCTGCCAATGCAGAACGAGATCTTCCCGGATAAAGAGCACTTTGGCCGCATGTTCCGCAACAACGCAGTAATGAGTTCGATGGGGATTGTGCAGATTGCTGCTATTATGGGAAGCTGCGTGGCCGGTGGCGCTTACCTGCCGATCATGAGCGACGAAGCTCTTATAGTGGAGGGTACAGGTTCGGTGTTTTTAGGTGGATCATACTTAGTGAAATCTGCCATCGGCGAAACTATAGATAACGAAACGCTGGGCGGAGCTACCACGCATTGCGAAATTTCCGGGGTTACAGACTATAAGTGCAAAGACGATAAAGAAGCGCTGGACCACATCCGCACTATTTTCGATAAACTGGGTGAGAACCCGAAAGCCGGCTTCAGTAGAGTAGAACCAGCTGCTCCTAAACTGGATGAGCAGGAAATCTACGGCATTCTGCCAGCCGACCGCGCGAAGCCTTACGACATGATGGACATCATTCACCGTTTGGTAGATAACTCGGAATTTGAGCCTTACAAAGAACTTTATGGCCAGTCGCTGATCTGCGGCCTGGGCCGAATTGATGGCTGGGCTGTGGGTATAGTTGCCAACCAGCGCAAGATCGTGAAAAGCAAAAAAGGCGAAATGCAGATGGGCGGCGTAATCTACTCCGACTCTGCCGACAAGGCAGCCCGCTTTATCATGAACTGCAACCAAAAGAAAATTCCGCTGGTGTTTCTGCAGGACGTATCCGGGTTTATGGTTGGTAGCAAGGCCGAACACGGTGGCATTATAAAAGATGGCGCTAAAATGGTAAATGCCATGGCCAACTCGGTAGTGCCTAAATTCACGATTATAGTTGGTAACAGCTACGGTGCCGGTAACTATGCCATGTGCGGCAAAGCCTACGACCCACGCCTGATTTACTCGTGGCCAACAGCCCAGTTAGCCGTTATGAGCGGGGCAGCTGCAGCCAAAACTCTACTTCAGATTCAGGTATCGGCGCTAAAAGCCAAAGGCGAAGAAATTACCCCTGAAGCCGAGCAGGAGCTGCTGGAGCGCATTACCGCAAAGTATAACGAAGAACTGTCACCTTATTACGCGGCGGCTCGTTTATGGGTAGATGGCATCATCGATCCGCTGGAGACCCGCAAAGTAATATCCATGGGCATAGAAGCGGCAAACCACGCCCCGATAGAGAAACCATACAACGTGGGTGTGATACAGACGTGATTTGAGGAAATTAAAAATTATGAATTAGAAATTAGAAATTGATTTTAGTAGATCGCTACAAACATTTCTAGTTTCTAATTTTGCATTTCTAATTAATAGCATTTGTGACGAAGAAGGAAATAAAGGCGCTTATCTCGCTGTTGGATGATTCGGATTATGAGGTAGCGCACCATGTGGAGCAGAAGATAATCTCCTTAGGGGAAGACGCAATTCCGTTGCTGGAAGAAGAGTGGGGGGAAACACTGAATACAGATCTTCAGAAAAAAATCGAAGACCTGATTCATGATATGCAGTTTAATGCGCTGCTGCACCGCCTGCAGGAGTGGAAAGAGGAAGGCGCTACCGATCTGCTGAAAGGTATGTGGCTGGTTAACTCTTACATGTACCCTGACGTGGATTTCGCGGCTATTTCCAAGACAATGGATCAGCTGTATTTTGATGCCTGGACGCACATGAAGGATGAAATGCACCCTTACGACCAGGTGAAATCGCTGAACAATGTGCTTTTCCGGGAGAAGAAGTTCTCAGCTAATACCAAAAACTTCCATTCGCCGGCCAACTCCATGCTGCACCTGGCCCTGGAAACCAAACGTGGCAACCCGCTAACGCTTTGTGTTATCTACATGGTTGTGGCGCAACGACTGGGTTTTCCGGTTTATGGCGTGAACCTGCCCAACCTGTTTATCCTTACTTATAAAATGGATGGGGTGCAGTTTTATATTAACGTCTACAACAAAGGGCTTATCCTTTCCAAAGCCGATATCGACAACTATATCCTGCAGCTCAACCTGAACCCGGTTGATATTTTCTACGAACCAACTTCGAACCTGGAGATCGTAAAACGCGCGCTTCGAAACCTGGCCTTCTCCTTCGAAAAAATGAAAGACCTGGAAAAAGCTACCGAAGTTACCAAACTGCTCACTGCTATTACGGATGATGATCCGGCGATACAGTAGTTATAGTCAACAAAATGAAAATAATCTTCTTAACCATAGTTATGGCTTTGTTCGGATTCGGTAAATCCCTGGCTCAAACAGCAAAGGAATTCAAGGAACCTCTGAATACAGCGGTTTTCACAACTAAATTTGTAATCGAAGATAAAAAACCAATCACTTATGTATCGCATGATGCAGAGGATGGTGCGTGGCAATTTTTCAGCGATGATGAATTTGAAGATTTCGAAAGCGTTGCTAAAATAGTTGGGCTCGGTGAAATAATAAAGCTGGATAACTCTGTTCTCGAATTAGCTGATATGCCGGAAGGATTTTATGCCTACAGAGAAGGTGTGAAAGGTAAATGGGTTATTCAGAAGCATGAAGAATAGTAAAGTGCATCTTACAGTGTTTCCTGACAGCTATAGATTGGGGTTCGGCAATACTGCAAGTCTAATTATTTGAATAAAACATGGCTGAATTCTGGGAAGAAAGCTTTATTGAGAAGCAGACCATGTGGGGTTTCGAGCCATCGGAATCAGCTATAGTTGCAAATGAGCTCTTCAAAGAGAAGCAACTCAAAAACATACTGGTTCCGGGGTTTGGTTATGGCAGAAATGCACAGCTGTTCCGTGAGAGCGGGATGGTTGTGACCGGCATCGAAATTTCCCAGACAGCCATTGACCTGGCCAGGCAGCATTACGGAGCTGACCTGAAAGTTTACCACGGTTCAGTAACGGATATGCCTTTTGATGATGTGCTGTATGATGGTATTTTCTGTTACGCGCTCATCCACCTGCTGAACCAGGATGAAAGAAGGAAACTGGTTAGCGACTGCTACAGCCAGTTAAGTCCGGGCGGGTATATGGTGTTTGTGGCTGTTTCAACAAAATCTCCGAACTATGGCACAGGCCGGCAACTAAGCAGAAACCGGTTCGAAATTTTTGAAGGTGTGCAGATGTACTTTTATGATGAGGCTGTGGTGAAACAGGAATTCGGTAACTATACATTGGTTGACTTTAAAGAGATTGAAGAGCCTACGAAGCATATGCCTGGAAAGCCACCACTCAGGTTCTACATGGTAACCTGTAGAAAAGAAGGATAGCGCACATCACAAAATATGGGTGTTAAACTATAAGTTATAGTTCAACGCGGCCAGAGTCCGCTTGTAACACACACTCGCGGGACGCGAGCGAGGGCATTGAGAAGCTATAAACTATAAAACAGAAGCCGCTCCTAAACTATAAGAGCGGCTTCTGTTTTTGTACTTCAAACTATAGTTTAGTATTTCCTGATCAAACAACCGGTAGCACGTTTATCAGCTACAGTTACGGCGCGATTGGCTAGCACTTCATCGATCACGTTTTTCAGATAGGGGTTTTTCACGCCGCTGTCTACCTGCGGGTTATCGTCTATAGCGCCTTTGTATTTTAAGATAAAGCTATCGCCGGTATTGTTTAGTACAAAGGCTTCCGGGGTTTTTGTGGCACCAAAACGGGCGCTTAGTTTTTGTCCATCATCAGCCAGGTACGGGAATCTATAGTTCTTGGCGGCCATTTCTTCCAGGGTTTCGCTACCTTCTCCCATACCTACGCCGGGGTTAATAAATATAAACTGTACGCCTTTGCTGGCATACGCGCTCGATAAGGTTACCAGGCGGTTCTCGTATAGTTTAGCATACGGGCAGGTGTTGTTGGTAAAAACCAGCACCACAGTTTTGCTGTTGGCAAAATCACTGAGCGATACCTCGGTGTTGCCTACTCCTTTCAGCGTAAAGTCTGCGACCTTATCGCCCAGTTGGTAGCTGCTGCCCTGCGCAAATGCACTTATTGTTAAGAGCATGGCAAAGGCTAAGGTTGCTAATAATTTCATGTTATAGTTTGTTAGTAGAATAATCGATGCAATAAGTAAGGATATGGTCTTGTATAAGTTCGTGTTGTATCTGATACAATTTAGAGAAATTATCCGTCTCTACACGTCCTAAAAGCAAATTTTCTGACTCCGGGTGAGGTTGCAGCAGCAGGTTGTCTTTAAATATCAGTTTTCTTTTACTGTACATTTTGTACAATGTTTCTTTGGCGCTCCAATACAAACAGGTTTTAGCCTCTTCTCCGCAAGTATAGTTCTTCTCATCTTCGCTCAAAAACTTGTTCGCCACACGTAACGCCTTTGGGCTCAGTAATTCAACATCTATGCCAACTTCATATTTATCTGAAAGGATAACCGCTGCCAGCCCCGGCGAGTGGCTGATGGAAACATGAAATGGAGCTTGCTCAAACACCGGGCGGCCATGTTCATTGCGCTGAAGTACAGGTGTTTCTGAGGTAAACTGTTGCAGCAAACTATAGGTCAGCACACGACTGGCTAGCCATTCTATTTGCCTCCGAGGATGAGCCTGTTCCAGCATCAACTCCGGCGAAATGCCAGCAGGCAGGGCAAGCAAAAGCTCATCTGCGCGTTCTGTAATTGACCACGTTCCAAGTATAGTATGTTCGTTTAGCTGGCGAGTGAAAAGTAGGGGCATAAGTAGTGTCGCTAAGTAAACTGTCCCCTTGAGGGGACTATAGGGGTGTAAAGCCAGTTTCAAAAGTCCTTTACTAAGTTCAACACCCCTCTTTGAGCTGCGCTCGCAAACTTCGAACCCTCGTTCTTGCTTGTCCTCAAGGGGAGACTTTTCAAAAGTAGTTGTTTGACTAACTATAAAATAACTTAACAACCCCGCTTTTTGTAGGGCTGCCGGGTAAATCGTAAATTTAGGTAAAAATTAACTTACGCTGATTTCACTGATGGCGAGCAAGGTACAAGTACAAAAAATAGCCACCCTAACCGGTCATCGCGATTGTGTTTATAGTTTGGAAAGATCGGGTAGCGAAACCCATTTTTATTCTGCTGCCGGCGATGGCATGATCGTGCGCTGGGATTTCAATGACCCGGAGAACGGCGAACTGATCGCCCGTACCGAAAGCTCTGTGTATGCCATCAAGTACATCCCGGACCGCGACCTGTTGCTTGTTGGCCAGAACAACGAAGGCCTGCACGTGATTGATGTAAAGCAGAAAACCATAGTTAAGTCGGTGCCGCTACCGAAGGTACCCATTTTTGATATTGAATATGTAGCGGAACTTAACAAAATATATGTTGGCCTGAAAAACGGAGGCATTGCTATAGTTGCCGCCGATACATTTGAGCTGGAAACTATAGTCCGGAAATCGGAGAAAAGTGTGCGCAGCCTGGCTTACAACTATAAAACTAACGAACTGGCAGCCGGCTACAGCGACCATACAGTACGCATTTTTGATGCCGTAACTATGGATCTGAAATTTGAGATGCAGAACCACACGAACTCAGTATTTACTATAGTTTATTCCCCGGATGGCGAACTGTTGTTAACGGGTGGTCGTGATGCACACCTTCGGGTTTGGGAAGCAACGAACAACTATAAAGAGCGTGGTTATGTGATTGCACACATGTATACCATTAACAACATCACCTACAGCCCCGATGGCCGCTATTTTGCCACCTGCAGCATGGACAAAAGCATTAAAGTATGGGATGCGGAAACCTTTAAGTTGCTGAAGGTGATTGATAAAGTGCGCAATGCCAGCCACGGCACATCGGTGAATAAATTATTTTGGTCGGCTCACAAGAATCAGTTAGTTTCGTGTAGCGATGACCGTACCATTTCGGTTTGGGATATAAATTTTGATGCATTATGAAGATTACACCTTTAGATATCAGGCAGAAAACGTTTGAGAAGGCTTTCAGAGGACTGGATAAGGATGAAGTAAATGCGTTTTTGCTGACGCTGTCGCAGCAGTGGGAGAAGATGCTGGATGAAAACAAGGACCTGCGCCTGAAGTTGGATGCCGCTAACCGCGAAACCCAGAAGCTGCGCGAGGTGGAATCATCGCTATACAAAACGCTTAAAACTGCCGAAGATACTGGTAACAATATTTTAGAGCAGGCTACCAAAGCAGCTGAACTACGTGCCCGTGAGGCGGAACTGCAAGCCAATGAATTGCTGAATAAAGCCCGCAACCAGGCGCGCCAAGCCCTGGAAGATGCGGCACGCCAGACCGAAAAAATGGTGGTGGAGATGCAGGAAGAAGTTAAGGCCCTGGAGCAGGAATACCAGCGCATGGAAGGCTACCTGGACACCCTTGTGCGTGACCTGAAAAACCTTGCAAATGATGCCCTGGATAAAGTTGAGCGCACAAAAGCTAAACCAAAGGGTGGTGTAAACAGTATGCTTTCAAGAGCGGCCAATGTGAATATTGATAACACAGAGCTGCTGAAAACCTTGAAAGACATGGATATTACAACAGAAACTATACAACAGCAGATACCGGTATCGACTACAGCCAATGCTCCGATAGCGGTGCAGAATAATGACAAAGAATACAACCCGCTTGGCGACCCGGCGCCAGATGTAACGCAGCCGCACCCGGAAATTCCGAACCCGGTTACGCCTGTGCCAAACGTGCCATCGCCAGAAATTGAGCCAGTAAAACCAGATTATCCGGGTCGTGTGCCGGCGCCAGATATCGAGAAGCCTGTGCCGGAAATTAAGCCAGTTCAGCCGGACAAGCCGGAAATTCAGCCGCCACTAACTGAACCATCACGTAACGCATCCTATGCTGCCAACGGGGCAACAGTGAAGCAAGGCGGTTCTTTCTTCGACGAGATTTAAGCGGGAATGGGGCAAATTACACTGGAGGGCATGGAATTCTTTGCCTTCCACGGGTTTTACGACGAGGAGCAGAAGATTGGCAATAAGTACGGCATCGACCTGACCATAAACACCGACCTGCGCCGCGCCGCCGAGTCTGATGACCTGAACGAAACCGTAAACTATGAAGTGCTGTACGCGCTGGTGTTGGAGGAAATGAGAATACCGGCCCGCCTGTTAGAGCATCTCGGTCACCGTATTATCGATAAAGTTTACGAACGCTTCCCGTTTGTAGCTTCGGTAAAAGTGAGTGTTTATAAATATAATCCGCCACTTGGTGGTATTTGCAAATGGGCAAAGGTTACCCTAGAGAAGGCGCATTGAGATTAAAATGATTCGGTGAGTTTATCTCATCTGAATTGAAAGATACTTATTGATACAGAGGCAGCTGGTTCAGAAATGGGCTGGCTGTTTTTGTTTAGACCAGTGATTAAAAGGATTTATCGGATTAGGAGATTTTTGTCTGAACCGGGATTAAGGGGTTTGATGGATTGTTTGGATTGAGGTTTTGCTATAGTTGGAGTCGTAGTTCTATAGTTGGCAATTAACCCACCCCTGCCCCTCCCAAGAGGGGAATTTCGGCTATAGCTACAGTCCATGACTAGGCAGGCGCAGCCTGCCCTAAGGAACTATGACCACGATAATGCTACAAGCTATAACCATTCAACAAACTATAACGGTAGCTATCGAGTGATTTCAGTCTTTGGGTTGAGCGCCTTTGACTTGTTGCGGTGCCGCAGGCAACCCGAGCGCAGCGAGGATAGCAAGAAGGCAGCCGCGCGATGCCCGAAGACGGGGCCCCGCGGCCGTGAGCGCACCAAAGCAACTATAATACGATAGGTTAATTGAGCTCCCAGGATATGTGGTAACTATAGAATAAACTGCTTGTGTCCAGTTGTATTATAGTTGGCTATAGGCTATATAAGATCCTTCGACTAACGCTCAGGATGACAAAGGAGAACTATAGGCTGAGATAGATTTCTCACGAAGCTCGAAATGACAATGAAGTAAAGTGCAGAGAAGAAGCCTCGCTAACGCTCGGCAGAGCAACAGAAGAAATACATTACACTAACCTCAGCAACTCATGAGCAGCGGCAAACGCGGATTTTTGCCCGTGTTTCACCTGCTCCGCTATAGTTTGTAACTGAGCCTTTACCTGCTGGTGCGAATAGAAATTCTCCTCTAAACCTTGACGTATGGCTTCGTACATCCATTGCAAGTTCTGGTCGCGACGTTTTTTATCGAAGTAACCGTTGCTCTGGGTTTGATGGAGATAGTCATCTATAGTCTGCCAGATAGTATTTAAGCCGGTTTGCTGTAATGCCGAGCATACAGATACGCGAGGCATCCAGCCGGAGGTGCCCACAGGATAGAGGTGCAGCGCACCCTGGTATTCGGCCTGTGCAGATGTAGCTTTGCCCAGGTTTTCGCCGTCGGCTTTGGTAATGGCAATGGCATCGGCCATTTCCATGATGCCGCGTTTAATGCCTTGCAGCTCATCGCCGGCACCGGCCAGCATCAGCAGGAGAAAGAAATCGACCATGGCATGCACCGATGTTTCTGATTGCCCTACGCCAACAGTCTCTACAATAATGGCATCAAAACCGGCGGCTTCGCAGAGTATAATACTCTCGCGGGTGCTACGTGCAACCCCACCCAGCGATTTACCAGCTGGCGAAGGGCGAATAAATGCTTTCGGGTTGATCGACAGCGATTCCATGCGGGTTTTATCGCCGAGAATACTGCCGCCGGTGCGCTGGCTTGAGGGGTCTATTGCCAGCACAGCCAGCTTTTTGCCGGCATGCTCAATTACATAGTTTCCGAAGGCCTCAATAAAGGTACTTTTCCCCACACCAGGCACACCGGTTATGCCAATTCGTACAGCTTTACCAGAATAAGGCAGCACCTGGTCTATTACCTGCTGGGCCAACTCCTGATCCTGGGGTAATTTACTTTCCACTAACGTAATGGCGCGGCTCAGCAACACGCGGTCGCCGTTCAGAATACCATTTACATACGTTTCAGCAGAAAATCTTTTGGCCATAGCTATAGGGTTTAGTTACAAAGTTAGCAGAATGAGCGGTACATCATACCCAAACCCATCCGTAAAGCAGCTTCTTAAAAAGTGTTTATAGTTTAGTATCGTTATATTCTGATTTTCAGAAAAAAAGTTGAACTTGCGTCCCGATTTATACTTTGGTCTAAGCTAACCCACTAACAGATAGCTGTTTTTCTGTTTTGAGAGTGCCGCAAAGTTTAAATCAGAACTTCCTGTATAGTTTTTATTAGCTGACCTTTTATGAAAAAATTACTTTTAGCCGCTACAGCACTTCTGATGGCACCATTTGCAGTGCTGGCACAAACAGAAAGCAGCAGCTTTTCGGTGGTAAGCCGTGGCGGTGTTCAGAACACTTTTGTGCACGATTACCAAGCAATTGGTGTAAACCCTGCCAACCTGGGCCGCAGCACCTCCTTTATCTCGTTTACCATCGCAGAGTTTGGTGGCTACGGTAGCTCACAGGCATTTACACGAGCCACCCTCAAAAACGCAATCAAGCTGGCATCTGATCAGAGCATCAGCATGGAAGAGCGCCTGCAACTAGCCAAAGCATTTAACAGTGACAACGTGCTGAATGCCGGTGCTGATATAAATACGTTTGCCTTATCGGTGAACCTGCCGAAGATCGGTGGGTTTGCTGTGAGCAACAGACAGCGCATGTTGGGGCACGTGGCATTTAACAAAAACTTTTCTGAATTGCTGTTCCTTGGCGAAGAAGCCCCTTTCTTAAAGGATATTCAGCCGGATGAAACGCTGTATGTATCGGAGCTGTTTGACGGTTCGCAGGTAAAAATGTCGTGGGTAAACGAGTGGAACCTGGCATACGGGCGCGAAATCATTGACCTGCCACTGATCAATATTTATGGTGGCGTAGGCTATAAATACCTGCAGGGGCTTGGCATGTATGAGTTCAGTGCGAAAGCTGGTAACCTGAAAGCTTACAACGCTTTATCGCCAGTACTGGATGCCGACTACGACAAGTACCTGGATGATCCTAAATTCAACTATAACAGCGCAGATGGTTTGCTGAACCCGGTTGGCCGCGGGCATGGTGTTGACTTAGGTCTTTCTGCCGAGATTGTTAAGATTGTAAAAGTAAGCGCTTCGGTAACAGATATAGGTAACATCCGCTGGACAAAGAACCTGCTGGAAGGGAAGGATAATGGCTTTACAATGGAAGATCTCGGCCGCACAGGAGCTGAGAACAGCGACTTCTGGGGCGATGCCGGTAAAATGGCGCAGGCTATAGTTGATAGCGCGCTGGTGTTTAGCCCGGTAGGAGAGATAAAAGTGAACCTGCCGACGCGTTTCCGTTTTGGTGCCGGTGTAAAAATCGGACAGCGCCTGGAAGTAGGTGTGGATTATGTGGCTCCTCTTAACAAAGCTCCGGGCAACATTACCGACGATTTTGTTGGCCTGGGTATAGATTTCTCGCCGGTTCCTGTGTTCCGCCTGAGCTCAGGTGTATCGACTGGTGCGGGTGATAAATTGAATGTGCCGTTTGGTTTCGCTATAGTTTCGCCGGTTTATGAATTTGGTGTTGGTATGCGCGATGTAACGGCTCCGTTTACCAAAAATAACCCGGGAGCATCGTTTGCAATGGGCTTCTTACGCTTCAAGATTGGCAAACCACAGATTCTGTAACTATAGTTAGCTGAATAGAAACTATAGTTTCGCAAAAACCAGAAGGCCAGCTTTATACGGGCTGGCCTTCTGGTTTTCTATAGTTACTGATTAGCGGGTTGTATCCTGTACAAAGTTTGGCAGGCCCAGGTCGCTGCGCCGACCAGCCAGTTTTATGCCATTATCACGGTAGATCACGTTTTCGGCAGCTGCATTAGGGTTTAAAATAACGCCTAAGTGCAGGTTGTCTTTACGGGCTACATAAATGCGGCCATCAGGTCCAAGCTGCAATGCCCCGATTACCGGGCTTCCGGACCTAGCTACCACTGTGGCAGACTTGTTTATAGCATCAGGGGTACCTGCTCTCAGATCAAACTGGATCACCTGGCCTTTGCCGGTTTTCTTGTCTTTAACTGATCCGTATAGTTTGGTGCCATCCGGGGAAAAGGCAATGCCATAGGCTTCTGTAAATCCTTTAAAAAGAATAGGGTTCGACACCTTGCCGGTACTTCGGTCGAAGGTGAGTAGTTCGAAGTTGCTGTCATCGTTCCAAAGTGCTGCGGCCAGGCGGTTACCGTCCGGCGATGGTTTTAAATAGCCAATGGCTTTACGGTTAGGGCCACCATGTACAGTGCCCGCATTGCTAAGCACAGGTTGTGTTGCCACGCCTGCCTCAGAGACAAGGAAGGACATGTAAGCATTGCTGTTCCAGCGGTGTGCAATCACCCACCAGTCTTTGCCATTGCTGTGGCGCACGGCAGTCAGCTTTTCAGTGGCTGGCGATATCATAAAAGTATTCTTGAATACCAGGTCGCCGTTGCCAATATCCTTGCTCATGTCCAGTATGCTGTAGCGCAACCCATCCGACTGAGCCTGTATGGCAGTTGTAAAAATATAGTAGATGGTGGCAGAACCAGGCTTAGGAACTATAAGTGCTGACTGTGTAGACGAGTTACCACCAAGCAGGCCGTTGCCGTTAGGCATTACTTTGTGGTTGCGGTTCCATACCGTAATGCCGTTGGTATAGAACAGCAGGTTGCCATCTTTATCTGAGATGCTGGCGCTGCCCTCTTCTGTGAACAGGCGTCCGTTGCCTACAGCCACAGCCGAGTCGCCATTAAACGTAATGCCTGCGCCTTTGCCAAAGTACCAGTTATGCTGCTCACCCTGCGCCTGGGCAACAAATACCGAACTATAAAGCAGTAGGGCTGCAGCTATATTTTTTAAGCTGATCATGTGTTTGCCTTTTACTTATAACGCGGCAATTGCAAACCTAGTGCCAGACTATAGTATAAACAAAAAAGGACGGAACTGGTCCGCCCTTTTATAGTTTTAAGATTCAATTATAAAGTATCAGCAGCAGCAGCATTATCATCTCCTATAACCTCGTTTACATATTGTGAGGTATCGTCGGCAGCTGTACCAGGCATGTCGCCGGATCCTTCAACGCCGGTCTCGTTTGTTTGGCCGGTCTGCGATTCAGGTGGCTTTTCCGCATTTTCGCCGTATTCTCCGCCGCAGGCTACCAGTAACAAAGGGGCACAAAGCACGCTTAGTGAAAGTATTTTTCTGATCTTCTTTTTCATAGTTGTAAGCCTTTTTAATGCATGTTCTACTGTTTGTACGATGCAAAGCAGTACAGGGCTTACCTTAAACCGGAAAAGAAGATCAGTAGCTTTTTACCTGCTAAACGGATATCTCGTAAAGTTTACCTGGCTCATAGCATCTTTCTCATACAAGCCAATGCAGTTACTCTGAAAATTTACTGCTATATTAGGAATGTCGGGCTGCACTGTGGTTGGGGCTTTTCCCTCTAAAAAGAAGTAGACTTTGGTATTGCCATACTTGGTATGGGGCATAAAATCGCCATACTGCTGCATCTGGCTCCAAAGTGTGTCCGACACGGTTACGGCATAAATCCGGACAATGGGACCCGTATTATTTTCGTTGCGGTAAAAGGCAGTTTCTTTAAAATTGCCTTCCAGGTCCTGCGGGCCCGGTTGTGATAAGGAGTCGTATACAAACCACCCGATCAGGGCGATGGCAACAACTATAAGGATGTGTTTTAGCTTCATCAAGATAATATAACGCTCATCAGATAGAAGCGTTAAACAGGTAGTTTTGTTTAAAAAAAAGATATACCCAAAAATAGGTATTGTATGATTAAAATATTATTTTGAATTTTGCAAATCTTAAACCATTTCTAACACAAATAAAACGATGAAATTAAACTTTTCCAGCAAACTGTTGAGCCTGTTTGTAGCAGCAGCGCTTATGTTCACTGCCTGCGGCGACAAGGATGACGATGTAAATCCTGTAGACAATGTTAGTGCTGCCTGCAAGCTAACCAGTATTAACTCTGATGGTGATGTATCTAATATTGAATATAACAGCAAGGGTTATATTACAAAGGTAACTTACGCCGGCAACACCTCTGATTACTACTTGTTTGTTTATGACAACTCAGACCGCCTGGTAAAAGAGGAAGGCTACAGCGGAGGTAAGCTGGATAACTACGTGCAGTATACTTACACAAATGGGAAGGTATCAAAAGCGGAGTGGTTCCTGGCCGATGGCACAGCTGATGGCTATGCTGAATTTAAATACGATGGCAGTAACCGTTTAATAGAGTTAAGCGAAATAGTTGAAGAAGATTTTGACGGTGAAATAGAGGAGGTTGTCTATAAGCAAACTTTTACATACAACGCACAGGGCAATGTTGCGAGCTCTGCCATCTCTGCTGATGGTTTTGCATTATTTACCCTGACTTACGAGAACTACGACAATAAAAATACACCAATGGCAGCCGTTAAAGGTTTATTTGATCCGTGGTCGGGTTCCAGCAAAAACAACCCAGGCAAAATTACGCAGTCGTTTAACATGGAAGGCATGGAAATGACTTCAACTTCGACTTATGCCTACATCTATAACGACAAAGACTTCCCAACCAAAAGCACCGAGACGGATGAGGATCAGGAAACTACTGTCACAAACTATGCCTATCAGTGTAACTAACAGATACTAATTGTTACAAAACAAAAAACGAGTCCTGAGCAGGGCTCGTTTTTTGTTTTAACAGGACGATCTAGTCTAGAGCTTCTTTCTTTTTATAGTTTAATAATTGCGGTGGCAAGTATTATAAGTACTAGTTCTTTACTTGCTCCATCAGCTTCTCCAGAATATTCTGCGCTGCTACCGAGATGATAGTACCTGGGCCAAATACACCTACTGCACCAGCCTGGTAAAGGAAGTCGTAGTCCTGTGCTGGAATTACACCGCCAACTATAACCAGAATGTCTTCACGGCCTAGCTTACAGAGCTCTTCAATTAAGTGCGGAACAAGTGTTTTGTGCCCGGCTGCCAGGCTGCTTACGCCCACCACGTGCACGTCGTTTTCGGCAGCTTGCATGGCTACTTCGGCTGGGGTCTGGAACAATGGTCCTATGTCAACGTCGAAGCCGAGGTCGGCGAAGGAAGTGGCAATAACTTTGGAGCCGCGGTCGTGGCCGTCCTGGCCCATTTTAGCGACCATAATGCGTGGTCGGCGGCCTTCGAGTTCTTCAAACTGATCGGCCATAGCTTTGGCACGCTGAAAGTTCTCGTCGTCGGTTATTTCTGCTGAATACACTCCTGATATAGCTCTGATGACTGCTTTGTGTCTGCCGTATACTTTTTCCAGGGCATCTGAAATCTCCCCCAATGTAGCGCGGTGGCGTGCGGCTTCCACAGCTAGGTCCAGCAAGTTCTTTTGGCCCGATTGTGCTGCTGCGGTTAAGGCCTCCAGTGCTTTGGCTACAGCTGCTGCATCACGGTTTTCTTTAATATGGGCCAGTCGGCGTAACTGCGATTCGCGCACCACGGTATTATCAATGTCCAGGATATCGATTTCCTGTTCCTGCAGCGGTTTGTATCGGTTTACGCCAACTATAATGTCTTTGCCGGAATCGATGCGGGCCTGTTTGCGGGCTGCAGCTTCCTCAATGCGCATTTTCGGCAGGCCGGTTTCAATGGCTTTGGCCATACCACCCAACTCTTCCACTTCCTGAATCAGTGCCCATGCTTTGTGTGCCAGCTCGTGCGTCAGGGCTTCTACGTAATAAGAGCCACCCCAAGGGTCTACCACATTGGTAATATGCGTTTCCTGCTGCAGATAGATCTGTGTGTTACGGGCAATACGCGCCGAGAAATCAGTTGGTAGAGCTATAGCTTCATCAAGTGCATTGGTATGTAAGCTCTGTGTTCCGCCAAGGGCAGCGGCCAGGGCCTCTACGCAGGTTCGGGTTACGTTATTAAACGGGTCCTGCTCCGTTAAACTCCAGCCGGATGTCTGGCAGTGCGTTCTTAATGCTAATGATTTCGGGTTCTTCGGGTTGAATTGCTTGATCAGTTTTGCCCATAGCATACGAGCCGCACGCATCTTGGCGATTTCCATAAAGTGGTTCATCCCGATGGCCCAGAAGAAAGACAAGCGCGGCGCGAAATCATCAATGTCCATGCCTGCCTGCAAGCCGGTGCGCACATACTCCAGGCCATCTGCCAAGGTGTAAGCTAGTTCAATATCGGCGGTGGCACCAGCTTCCTGCATGTGGTAGCCCGAAATGGAAATAGAGTTAAAGCGCGGCATCTTTTTGGAAGTATATTCAAAGATGTCGGCAATGATCTTCATACTTGGCTCCGGCGGGTAGATGTAGGTATTGCGCACCATAAACTCCTTCAGAATGTCGTTCTGGATCGTTCCGCTAAGTTGTTCCGGCTTTACGCCTTGTTCTTCGGCGGCAACTATATAAAACGCCATGATCGGCAGCACAGCACCGTTCATCGTCATCGAAACTGACATTTCGTTTAGTGGAATCTGATCGAAAAGGATCTTCATGTCTTCCACTGAATCGATGGCCACACCAGCTTTACCCACATCCCCAACTACACGCGGGTGGTCGGAGTCGTAGCCGCGGTGTGTAGCCAGGTCAAAGGCTACCGAAAGGCCTTTTTGACCGCCCGCCAGGTTGCGGCGGTAGAAGGCGTTACTTTCTTCGGCAGTAGAGAAACCGGCATACTGACGGATGGTCCAGGGCTTTTGCACATACATGGTGCTGTACGGCCCGCGCAAATAAGGTGGCAAACCGGCAACAAAATCAAGGTGCTCAAAGTGGGCTGCATCCTCAGCAGTATAAAAACTCTTCACTTTTATACGCTCCGGCGTTTTCCAAACCTTGGCATCGGCCGGGGCAGGAGCGCCGTTGACTGCCACTACGTTGTTTATATCTATTTTCGAAAAGTCAGGCTTCATTTTTTATAATTATGAATTATGAATGACGAATTATGAATTGGTTCTGCATCCACGGTTCATCTTCAAATCTTCTCATTTTCAAATTTCCAAATCTTCAAATCTAACTGGCATGCTCTGATGTGGCTACCCAGCGGTCGTTCAGCTTTTTCCAGACCTGCGACGATACGCCGCCCATCAGGCGTTTGCCATCCAGCTCGATCTTCCAGCGGAACACAAAGTAGACAGTTTCTTTGGCTACTTGCTCTATATGCAGCGGTTCGTAACTATAGACACCCATCTGGCTGCGGTCTTTAAAGTCGTTCAGGAACATGTCGTATACTTCCTGGTAGCCTTTTTCGGTGCCGTTCTTACTTATCCAGAGCATCTCCGGCGAGTTCCAGTAAAAGGTCATGGCTGTTTCCAGATCGCCTTTGTTCCAGGCAGCAATCTGGCCTTCCAGCGCCTGCTTTACTTCATGTACAGCATCGCCTTTTGGCATGGTAAACGAAGAAAGTATGGTAGCTGTCGTCATGGTTAAGAGTATCAGGTATAGTTGTCTCATCTTTTAATTTTGAATAACTGAATAACTGAATAACTGAATAACTGAATTCTGACTATAGTTTTATTCAATTATTCAAAATTCAGTCATTACTTATCTCCGTGCAGCTTGCGGTGTACCAGATCCAAGATGGTGCGCATGTCGCAGTCTTCGAAGATAAACTCGTCGTAACCGTTTGCGATCATCTCATCCTTCATGTGTTGCGGATCGTCGGCCAGGATGAGGGTTGGCTTGGCATGGTAGTTACGGATACGCGGGCCGAACTCTTTCACATAATTTGCTTCTGATGACGACACAACCAGCACTTCGGCTGCCGTGTTTTCCAGTTTATCAGATGCTTCTTCAACAGAACTATAGTTTTGCAGCTCCGTCTCGAAACCGGCACAGCTGAAGAACTCCTTGGCAAACGTAGCATTCACCTGGCGCTGCTCGCCGTTGCCAATTATGGCAACTATAGCTTTTGGTCGTCGCTGGCGTTTGCGCAGGTGCAGTTCGGTAGCCATGCGCATCACTTCGGTTGGGTAGGCGGCACGTGCTGTGTCAAATTTGTGGCTTTGTATCAGCTCTTCCGGGTCGAAGTTTATCGTTTCGGTTGGGTTCGGGTATTTGTTCGTTCCTACCAGCACCATGCGGCCGGTGGCAATATCACGGAACTTGCGGCGGCTCACTTCGGTTATCGAGCCCAGTATAAAACCACTTTCGTAGGCAGCTTCAAAACCACCTTTGGCTTCTACTGCTTTAAACAGTTCCCACGCTTTGGTAGCCAGCTCATTCGTCAGCGACTCCAGGTAATACGAGCCGGCAGCCGGGTCAATGGCTTTATCTAAATAGGCTTCTTCTTTCAGGATGATGGACACATTGCGGGCAATGCGCTCCGAGAATTCATCCGACTCCTTAAAGGTGCTGTCGAATGGCGAAACGGTAAGCGAGTTGGCTCCGGCAATAACCGCCGACATAGCTTCGGTGGTCACGCGCAGCATGTTCACGTATGGATCAAGCGTAGTCTGGTACCAGCTGGATGTGGTGGAATGGATGCGCAGCGCACCGGCCAGTTTCGGGTCGGCCTGGTAAGCGTTAACTATAGTTGCCCACAGCAAACGCAAGGCACGCAGCTTGGCAATCTCGAAAAAGTAATTGGAGCCCGCAGCCATATGGAACTGCATGTTCTGCAACACCGATTCCAGCGACTGACCAGCATTGGTGAGCCTTGTGATGTAAGCAACCGCCGCATTCAGCGTAAAAGCAATTTCCTGTGTAGCCGATGCGCCGATGCTGCTGAAGTTGATGCCGCTAACCGAAATACCAAAAAATGCAGGGCTCTCCTTTGTCTGCTCCAATATCTCGAGTATGGCTTTGTTCTCCTCGCGCGATAATTCCCCCTTTGCCGTCATGCGGTCGTAGTTCAGGAAGCCACGCAGGTTTTGCGGCGACACCTGGTTGGCAGTCAGCTTGTTATACAGGCGGCTCGGGAAGTGGTCCAGCTTTTCGGGCAAACTATAGCCTACCGGTGTTTTGTTCAGGTCTATCTGGCCCAGCAGGTACACCAGGTCAAATTGCTCCGGCTGCGGAATTATAAAATGAATGCCATCGGCTCCGCGTGCCAGGGCATCGGTCGCCTTATCTATAGCTGCTCTGCCGTTGCCGGTGGCTTTAATTTCCTGTATGTTCAGCCAGCTGTTGCTGTCAGTTTGCGTACCGCGCACGAACGGGAAATCGCCTGGTTTCTGTCCTGTAAAAGGCAGCTGCTGTATGTCTTCTTTGGTGTAGTAGGGCTTAACGTCGATGTTTTCGTAGGTATGCCAGGTAAGCTGCTCCAGGGGCGTATCGCGCAGGTCTTTGCTGGCGCGGGCTTCCCAATCGGCGGCAGTGGCAGGTGTAAACTCCGAGAATAGCTTTTGTGTGTTGTTGCTATCGTCCGTCATCTGGTATATATAGTTCTAATTTGATGTAAAGATATACTTTATAGTTTACGTTTTTAAGGAGTAGGGTTTGTTATTTAAAGCTGCTAATGTACATGTGGTAAGCGCCATAGCCTATCAGGAGCCAGATGGCAACGATAACTATAGCCATGGTATAGTTCGTTTTTTGGGGCCGCTCCAGTTGCTGTCGCGCCTTTTGCCGGTACTCATGTACCGTGTCATCAGGTAACATTTTTATACTCAGCCAGATGCCCAGGGGTAGCAAAAGCATATCATCCAAATAGCCTAGTACTGGTATAAAATCCGGAATCAGATCTATCGGGCTGAAGGCATAGGCTACGGTAAGCACCAGCACCACTTTGGCCATGAACGGAATCCGCGGATCACCCGAAGCCAGGTACAAGGTATAAATATCTTCTTTCAGCTTCCGGACCAGTTCTTTCCATTTGCGCATCATAGTTAAGTTGTACGGGAAGTAAGCAGCTTATAGTTAAGTTTTATAGAAAGCCGGCAGCGCGGTTTTATAGTTAAATTGCTATCTTACTACACTAAACTATAACCATCCTTTATGCAACATAAACTTTTACTAACTATAGTTGGTGCTGGCTTACTGGCGCTGCCTGCCGCTGCCCAGGATGCCAAACTACTTGCCCGTGCCAACAGCATGGCTGCTAGAGTAGAACCCAAAGTAATAGAGTGGCGCCGCGATTTCCACGAGCACCCCGAATTGGGCAACCGCGAAGTAAAAACCGCTGCTAAAATTGCTGCCGAGCTAAAAAGACTGGGCATTGAAGTTGAAACCGGCGTAGCACATACGGGTGTGGTTGGCGTGCTGAAAGGCGGAAAACCCGGCCCTGTAGTTGCCCTGCGTGCCGATATGGATGGCCTGCCTGTAACAGAGCGTGCAGATGTGCCCTTTGCGAGCAAAACAAAAGGAAACTATAACGGACAGGAAGTGGGCGTAATGCATGCCTGCGGCCATGATACGCACGTGGCCATGCTGCTGGGCGCAGCCGAAGTACTGGCCGGTATGAAAAAGGACTTGCCGGGGACAGTGAAGTTCATCTTTCAGCCTGCCGAAGAAGGCGCACCAGCCGGTGAGAAAGGCGGCGCCTCGCTGATGGTGGAAGAAGGTGTTTTAAGCAAAGGACCAAAGCCGGAAGTAATTTTCGGACTGCACATAAACTCCCAGACAGAAGTTGGTAAGCTGAAGTACCGCCCAGCTGGCATTATGGCCAGTGCCGACCTGCTTCGCATAAAAGTGAATGGTAAGCAAGTACATGGCGCCAACCCATGGGCAGGGGTAGACCCGATTGTGGTGTCGGCGCAGATCATTAACGGCCTGCAAACTATAATTAGTCGCCAGATAGACCTGACCGAAGACGCTGCAGTAGTAACCATAGGAAGTATACATGGAGGCGTACGCAACAACATCATCCCGGAAGAAGTGGTGTTAGAAGGTACCATCCGTGCGTTGGATGCCAACATGCAGAAACAGATACACGAACGCATAAAACTAACCGCAACCAAAATTGCCGAAAGCGCCGGTGCCACCGCCGAGGTAACGATAGAAGAAATGGCCCCGATCACCTTTAACGACGAAGCCCTGACCCAGCGCATGTTGCCTACCCTGCAAACTATAGCCGGCAAAGGCAACGTGCTACTGATGAACGCCATGACCGGCGCCGAAGACTTTGCTTACTACCAGCAAGAAATTCCGGGTCTGTTCGTGTTTGTAGGCGGCATGAAAAAAGGCCAGGACCCCGCTACCGCACCAGCCCACCACACCCCCGACTTTTACATCGACGAAAGCGGCATGCAGCTAGGCGTTAAAACCCTGCTCGGCCTCACGCTGAACTATATGACGGGGAAGGAGAAGTTGTAAGGTTGAGGTGTTAAAGATAACGTCTGTGAAATGGAGTTAACTATCTCAGGTGTTAGTCCGGGTAAAGAAGACCTTTTGCTAAAAGGAAAGTTGCTCTGGCAATTGCTCAATAAAAATAAAGAAACCAATCTTAGATTATTCGGTGTCTGGTTCGGTCTTTTGATATCACTTCTTTTGTATGCTTACTCAATCAAAGAAATCATTGAAAAGACAGAATCTGCAGTTCTGATTCTTGTAACAGGTCTTATATACTTTTATTCCTTAATGAACCATTATATTAACAGAAGAAAGTATTTTAATAACCTCAAAGAAGTTGCGCAACAAATCAGCGATTTCGGGCCTTTTGAAATCAGTATTGATGCGGAGAAAATAGTCTATAAAAATAACCTGCAACAATTATCCTGTACTTGGAACCGTGTGACTTCATGCACACTTTATCAAAACCATATCTTTATCCTGTTCAACGAAGAAGGTCTTCAAAAATCTATCATTATAGATAAAGTAGATATAAGTGAACAGGCCTTCGAAGAAATACTTGGTTTTGTAGCAAACAGTTGCGGCATTCAGTAAACCGCTAAGCTGCTACTTGAGCAACAGCTTAGCGGTTCTTTTTTGCCCGTCTTCTGTAGTTAGAGTATAAAAGTATAAACCGACAGGCGCATCTGGTCTGGAAATTTCAGTGGTGCCTTGCTCTAGTTTTTGCTCCAGTATAAGTTTGCCCTGCAAAGTATAAATGCTGAGCATAACCGGGCGTTCCGCTTCTACACTGAAATTATCATACACCAAGCTCGGGAAGATGAAAAACTTCTTGCGGTCGAGGAAGCGCTTAATAGAATTAGGAATATACCTGTAAACCATAACCTGCATGTTCAGCTCCTTTATGATCGGTTCTGTTGAGCCAGTGCTTTCTGTTGGCGTATAGGTTGCTGTAAATTTTATGGTATAAGGGCTTATGCTGATCTGTGCCTCGCTTGGCTGTAATTCCAGAGTTCCTATAGTTCCTGCAGTGCTATCAGATGTTGTAAAGGTAAACTTCTTAGCTGCACCAGCTATGGAGCTTTGGGCGGTAACAGTGGCTGTGTAACCCGGGAAAGCTTCTGCAAGCACTTTAAATGTCTCAGTCTCTTTTGTAGAAACCATATAATAATTACCCTGTAAACGAGGTGTTTTTTCAGTTTCAAGCGGCCCTAAGATCGGCTCGTTCTCGCGTACTAGAATCCCAAAGGAGGCTGTTGTAAAATAAGAATCTTTAATACCATAAAAGCTTACAAAGTAAGGTTTTTCTCTGATCAGCTCTTTGGTAGGGGTGAACCGGAAAGTGCCGATGATACCGTTAGCTGTATTCTCAAAAGTATAGCTTACCGGCACATTAAACAGCTGTGTAAGTTCGCTGGCAAAATATTGGCTTATAGTTTGGCCAGAAGGGGCCGGGATAGGTGCTACGGCCTGCGTTAACTGATTATAGTTTATCTTCAGTTCCAGCTCCTGACCTGCTTTGGCTTCGATATGCCCCGATCTGTTTAATTTAAGCTCATCTGTGTTCTCTAAGGTTATATTACCTGTCGTGCCGCTGTTTACCCGTATGGTCATATCATAGGTTACATAGCCTAGTTTTAATTTGCCCCTCCATTCTTCAACCAGCACCGCTATCGTGTACTCGCCAACGCGGCAAGGTGCATCCCAGGTTAGTTGCCCGTCTCTGGGGTGCAGGTCGAACAAAGCTGCGCCGGATCCGGCAGATTTGTTACAGCTAAATGCATCCGATGGTAGTTTATAGCCAGGTACCGGCACCGATAATCCTTCCTGGTTTTTATGTAAGGGTGCAGAGATTTTATAAGCCAGGCTATCACCATCCGGGTCGTAAGCCAGTAAATTGAAATGGATAGGTTGCCCGGCATTTATGTTAATCGGCTCAGGTGCTAAAAATTGTGGTCCGCTATTAGGTCCCCGTAAGGAGTTAATACTTAATTCTGTCATGATCGAAAGATTGATCTGATCGCTAGGAGGGGACATATTGAGTATGTTTCCGTTACGACTCAGGCCTGTCCACCTCGCAGAAAATTGTCCATCACTAGGGAAGGTATAATCCCAGGTGAATTCATTTCTGGCTATTCCTTTATTAATCGGAATATAGCGGGCTAATGCAACATCCACCACATTGCCATCTCCCATATCTATTTTGGCCACCGACTCATGTGCCGGTGACTCCTCATCCGTTATCAGGGTTAGCTTGAAATGAACTTTGCGTGGATTTGCATTCGGAGATGCATCTTTTGTATAAGTTATGAATCCGCCAAGAAGATGTGTAGCGCTGGCACTCGTTCCGAGTAAGGCAAGACACACAAGCAGTAATAGTTGTTTCATAGTATCGGGTAGCTTAGTAAGTATATACAAATATAATATTTTTGATAACATATTATAACCGATTGAAGAAAAAATATTATATTACAATAGCATTACTTTCAAAACCCTTTGAAACAGATTTGATGTTGTGCCACAGCAGGTATATCCGTACTTTTGTGGATAACTCATGCCTGATTTATGAAACACCCGATCTATAGTTATATAACAGCCCTTTTGCTTGCCACATCAGCGGTGGGTTGCCAGCAAAAAGTATGGCAGCCGCAATCGCCGAGCCTGGAGCTGACCGATGTGCCCGTAGATAGCACCCTAAGTGCCAAGCCTGAAACGGAAGCCATGATAGTGCCTTACCGCCAGCAGGTTACGGCTAAAATGAGTGAAGTGATAGGAACGGCACCTGTTGAGCTACGCAAAGCTGACTATGAGTCGCCGCTGGGTAATTTTGTGGTAGACCTGCTGTTGGAGGAAACCAATAAGATGGTAGAGACGCCGGTAGATATGGCCCAAACGACGAATGGTGGTTTGCGCGTGCCACTTCCGGCCGGACCGATAAATGTGGGGAACATTTTCGAGCTAATGCCTTTCGAGAACGAAGTGATTGTACTGACACTGGATGGCCCTACCACTAAAGAATTGTTCGATTTTGCCGCTAAAACCGGTATCTCGCCCATTGCTAATGCTACTTACACGGTAAGAGACGGCCAGGCTATTGATGTGAAGATCGGTGGCAAACCTTTGGACCTGAACCGCAGCTATACCATCGTAACATCAGATTACCTGGCCAGCGGTGGGGATAACATGGTGATGTTCAAGAAAGCCATTGAGTCGGAGAAAGTAGGCATGATGATGCGCGACATGATCCTGAAGCACATACAGGAACTGACCGCCGCTGGCAAACCTATAGTTGCCGATACAGCCAAACGCGTTTCCGGAATCCCGCAAAAGTAACCCGCCATGAAGAGAAGAGATTTTTTAAAATACAGCGCCGTAGGAGCAGCCGGTTTAACTATAGTTGGTTTCCCGTTAACTACCGAAGCCGCCAGCAAAACCATAAAGCTCACCATCCTGCACACCAACGACCAGCACTCGCGCATCGATCCGTTCCCGAGTGATGGCCGCAAATACGCCGGAATGGGCGGTATGGCCCGGCGTGCCAGTTTAGTGGAGCGTATCCGCAAAGAAGAACCGAACGTGTTGCTATTGGATGCCGGTGATATCTGGCAGGGCACACCTTATTTCAACTTCTTTAACGGTGAGCTGGAGTACAAACTGATGACCGACATGAAGTACGACGCCGCCACACTTGGTAACCATGACTTCGATTTAGGTCTGGAAGGTTTGGCCAAGCAGCTGCCGGTTGCCGGTTTCGAGTTTGTGAATGCAAACTACGATTTCTCTAAAACGATGCTGGCCGGCAAGTTTAAACCTTACAAGATTTTTGAGAAAGAAGGCTTGCGCATCGGTGTGTTTGGCCTAGGCATACAATTGGAAGGCCTGGTTGGTAAAAAGCAGTACGGCGAAACCGTTTACCTGGACCCGGTACAGAAAGCGCAGGAAATGGTAAAAGAGCTGCGCGAAAACCAAAAATGCCACATGGTTATCTGTCTGTCGCACCTGGGCTATAGTTACACCACTGAGAAGATTGATGACCGCAAACTGGCACAGCAGGTACCGGGCATCGACCTGATTATTGGCGGGCACACGCATACGTTTATGGACCAGCCGGAAGCAATACGCCACGCCTCGGGACACGAGACGCTGATAAACCAGGTGGGGTATGCCGGTATTTACCTGGGCCGCATCGATTATGAATTCAGTAAAAAAACGAAGCAGAAAACGGGTGTCAGAACGGCCGCACTGCCTGTGGATAACCCTGTATTAACTTCGTGAAAAAATAATTTTTTGTTTACTTATATTTAAGCAAATTTGTAACCCCCCTGTGGAAAAGGAGCGGTTTGCAAAACCAAACTAATCTTGTGTGCTTTGGAAAATTGGATGATTAAAGATTGTACGACTGTATGGAGTAACTGCCTGCAGGTGATAAAGGAAAATATTGGCGATCAGAGCTTTAAGACCTGGTTCGAGCCAATTAAACCTATTAGCCTGCGCGACAGTGTGCTCACAATACAGGTGCCGAGCCAGTTCTTTTACGAGTGGCTGGAGGAGCATTATGTGCAGCTTTTAAAGAAGGTTATTTACCAGGAGCTTGGCGCTGATGGTCGCCTGGAATACTCTATTATAGTTGACCGTGGTAACGAGTCGAACAAGCCACAAACCGTAAACATCCCGACCAAAAAAATACCGGCAGCTGTCGTTAACTCTTATCGTCCCGAGCAGAACTTCATCAAGAGCCCGTTCGAGTCGAAGACGATTGACCGCAATTTCCTGAACTCGCAGCTGAACTCAGCCTACACGTTTGAGAACTATATTGAGGGGGATTGTAACCGTTTGGCGCGCTCGGCAGGATATGCGGTGGCGAATAAACCGGGCACTACATCTTTTAACCCGCTGATGGTTTACGGTGGCGTTGGTCTCGGTAAAACGCACCTGGTGCAGGCCATTGGTAACCACATCAAAAACAGCAACCCGGATAAGTTTGTACTATACGTTTCATCAGAGAAGTTCGTGAACCAGTTCATCGAGTCTTTGAAAACGAACAATGTACAGGACTTCGCCAACTTCTATTTGCTGGTTGATATCCTGATCATTGACGACGTGCAGTTCCTGAGCGGGAAAGAGAAGACGCAGGAAATGTTCTTCCACATCTTCAACCACCTGCACCAGTCCGGCAAGCAGATCGTGATGACATCGGATTGTCCGCCACGCGACCTGAAAGGGTTGGAAGAGCGACTGCTATCGCGCTTTAAGTGGGGTTTAACAGCAGATTTGCAGAGCCCGGATTTTGAAACGCGTATGGCCATCATCCAGAAAAAGATGCAGAGCGACGGCATCGACATTCCGGATAACGTGATCGAGTACCTGGCTTACAGCGTGGATACTAACGTGCGTGAATTGGAAGGCGTACTGATCTCTCTGATCGCGCAGTCATCCCTGAACCGTAAAGAAATTGACCTGGAGCTTGCCAAGCAGGCCCTGAAACATATTATTGAGGATGTTGAGACTGAGGTAAACCTCGACTTCATCCAGAAAACGGTAGCCGAATACTTCCAGGTTAGCCTTGATTCTTTAAAGGCCAAAACGCGTAAAAAAGAAATTGTAACGGCGCGCCAGGTGGCCATGTATTTTGCCAAAGAGTTCACCAGCCACTCGCTCAAGTCAATCGGTTACCACTTCGGCGGCCGCGACCATAGTACCGTTATCCACTCCGTACAAACCGTTTCCGACCTGATCGATACGGACAAGAAATTTAAAGCGAGCATACAGGAACTTCAGAAGAAATTTAAATCGAAAGCCGGATAGAAAAACTCTACTATAAAATAGCCGGGGCTATAGTTGCAGAAACTATAGCCCCGGTTTGTTTTTAAGGTGTTTAAGCTATAGCTGCGCCAGCAAAATGCAGTGTGCGGACGTGGAAGTCCGCAGCAGATTAGTTTCGGACATGGATGTCCGAAACAGCACGTCAGTAACTATAGAACTATAGCTTTCGCATTAGCTATAGCAGAAAGTCCCCCTTTGAAGGGGGTAGGGGGATGACAAACTATAACTATAGCACTATAGCTTAAACTATAGGAATGACAGAAATTCCTTTCTTGAGAGGGCAGGGGTATGTTATAGCAAAGGCTTAATGCACCATCCGACAAGATCCTTTCAGGATGACAAAATGAATGGTAGGTAGAGATTCCCCGCCTTAGACAAGGAGGGGTCAGGGGTGGTTGGATAACTATAGCCATCGCCTTTGCCATTCCTATCCCTGCCGGGACAGTTGAGTTACAAACTCAACACCATGGTGAGACACGAGCGGGACGCTCGCGCCAGCAATATTGGAATGTATTGTTTCAGCAATTATATTACTGTAGCTGAAACAATAGCAAACAACCCAATCCTGCTAATCCATTAATCCTGTAAATCCTGATTCAGACAAAATACCTTCGCCTGCACAAAGCCATTATAAAATGACTGGCTATACTTCTCCTGAAAACCTAGGTTAATAAAATGCATACCATAGTTGGGTAACTGCTTAGCCTGTACATCACTCAAAACCCCAAAAAATAAGTACATACTCTTAGCCAGTAACTTTTGCCAAAAAGGTGGCTTTTGCTGCACCGGCCAAAAATCAGCGAATAGCCATAACCCGCCGGGAGCTAAACTATAGTAGAGTTGCTGCATGAGTTGCGTAAGACGTTGCTCCGGAAACAGGTCCAATAGAAAAGGCGTGATCACTAAATCAAACTGCTCGTGGGGCTGTAGGTCAGCATCGGTGCCGTGGCGGAAATCAACTATAGTTGCGCTATAGTTGAGCTGTCTTGCCTTTTGCAGCATTTTATCAGAAGCTTCCAAATACAGAATATGCTTTGGCGAAGTTTGCTGCAGTACTTCCTTTAAAATCCAGCCGCTGCCACCACCAATGATCAGAACAGATGCACCAGCTGGAATGTAGGGAAGAAGGCAGCGCTGGGCATCCTGAAGTGCCGAACCGAATACGAGCCGGGCCAGCGGATCATAAAAAGCAGCTACGCGGTCGAAGCCACTGTCTGGGTTTTGGGGCAAGGTGTAAACTATAGTTAACGATTGAAGTGCTGCTCCAGCACGCCTTTCAGTTTATCGAAGATGTAATTTACCGTTTTTTTACGAACAGCCTGCGTATTACCGTCAAACACCTCCCTGAATTCTTCAGCTTTGCCATCATACAGGATCGAAACGAACACGGTACCTACCGGCTTCTCTTCGTTTTCAGATCCTCCGCTTCCTGCCAGTCCCGTAACAGCCACACTAATGTCTGCATCCAACAGCTTCTTCAGGCCCATTACCATTTCGTTGGTTACCTGCTGGCTTTCGGCAGTGTACAGGTCCAGGGTTGCTTTGCGCACGTTCAGCAGTTTCATCTTTACCTCAGGCTGGTAAACTACCAGGCTGCCTCTTAATACGTCGCTGCTGCCTTTGGCTTTTACAAACTCAGATGCCAGCATACCAGCCGTGCAGCTTTCAGCAAAAGCGACACTCAGGTTTTTATCTTTGAGCCCCATTACAAGCTCTGTTATTTCGGATTGCGTCATATGTTATAGCTTCAGAGCTATACTTACTGCTCAGGCGCCGGTTTGGTTTTGGCCTAAAAGGTAAGCTTCCAGTACGCTGTATACCGGGTGCGGAGATGCAAGTTCCGATTTCCAGATGCCAATGGCATTTACCGGAAGCGCTATAGTTCCTTCGGGCATTACAGCTGGTTTAGACTCAGGTCGTGCTGCATGCTTTTTGTAGCGGGCCAGCGTTATGTGCGGTGTAGGCTTCAGTTTGTTTGGCTCGTTGGGGGCTAGGGTTTCCGCCAGTTGTTTGCTGAGCCTAGTAAACTCCGGGTCATCTTTAAAACGCGCCCACACCAGCCGCGGCGACTTCGGTTTAGGTCCCTGTTCAATGGCATCTAAATACAAGGTAAAAGGCTGACTCTGGTTTGCGATCTCTTTTACCTGCCGACGTATTGTTTCAAGTGCAGTGCCGGGCACATTCCCGATGAAGAACAGCGTTAAATGCAGGTTTTGCACAGGTATGGCCCGCACCGAATCATCCAGAAAAGGTTGCAATTTCTGCTGCAGGTAAGGTGCCAACCCATCGGGTAAAGAGGCCGCAATAAACAGCCTGATCGTATCTTGCATAACTATAAGCGTAGCGTTTAGAGCCATATTTACGTTTACAGCTATACGCAGGCAGTACAACCTAAGCACGCGTTTTTTCGAAACTATAAACTATGATCCGGAATTTTTATAAAAAACTGGCCGCAGGTATAGCGCTTTTTACCTTTGAGCTGATCTTTGTATGGCTCCTGTTTATAGCGTGCGTAGTGGTGTTTTTCTACATCAGCAGCCAGATAATACGCGGCGGTGAACTCGGGTTTGATGAAGCCGCTTTTGCTTTTGCGGCCAGTATTGCCAGCCCGGGATTCAACAATTTTATCGAGGTGATTACCTTCTTCGGGTCCGGGGAGTTTCTTACGCCGGCTGCGCTGCTGCTGGTTGCCTACTTTATTTTTGTGCGCAAACACCGCTGGTACTCGTTAAAAGTGCCAGTGGTAGCCCTCGGCAGCATTACCCTGAACGTGGTGCTTAAATACTTTTTCGACAGGCCCCGGCCGCTGTTACCATTGGTAGAGGCACACGGGCTCAGCTTCCCGAGCGGGCACACCATGGTGGCAGCATCGTTTTATGGGCTTATTATTTACCTGGTCTGGAAACATGTGGAACAGGTCTGGCTTCGTAATCTGCTTATTTTTCTGCTTTCTGTTTTCGTGATGCTGATCGGTTTTAGCCGCATTTATTTACGGGTACACTACGCTACCGATGTGGTGGCAGGCTTTGCCGCAGGCTTTATGTGGGTCGTGATCGGGATCTGGATCTTAAAACGAATAGAACGGTACTCACGTAAAGAAATCACGCCGGTTTTGATAGACGATCCGGTAGAAAAAAGTTAAATATTTTTTAATGCAGATATTGCGCTAATCAAATTTGTTCGTACCTTTGTTGTCCCAATGAACGAGGGTTAAAGGGTTTTGGGGATGTTTATTTGATTTAGTGAATTTGCGCAAGTGGCGAAATTGGTAGACGCGCTGTCTTCAGGCGGCAGTTCCGTAAGGTGTGAAGGTTCGAGTCCTTTCTTGCGCACACTACTTTAAATTAAAAGCGAAAGCCGGTTCTTACTCAGGACCGGCTTTCGCTTTTTTTATGCCTATAGTTCAGCAACTATAGTTGTACCGATTGTTGTGGTAAGTGCGTAAGCAAATCCATGAAGCGCAGGCTGCAACGGTTTATAAGTGCGCTGGCCTTGTTGTCAGTAGAGGCAGTGCTGGTTTGGCTAGCTTTTTTTGCCTGTATGCTGCTTTTTATATACATGGCCCAGCTGGTGTTTATAGAGAAAAGCACCGGTTTAGATGAAGCCATGTTCCGGTTCGCCGCTAATCACACTTCTCTCGAAACCACGCGCTTTATGCGTGTCATTTCCTTTTTCGCTTCTGCTGATTATCTGATGGTGGTGCCGCCTTTGGTAACGCTAATACTTGCCTGGTTCCGGCAACTGCAGTGGTTCGCGCTTAAAGTGCTCGTTATCTCGCTTACCAGTACCATATTAAACCAAGCCCTGAAGCGCCTGTTCGAGCGCCCCCGACCTGAAACTGCCATGCTCGAGCAATCTGGACTCAGTTTCCCCAGCGGCCACGCTATGATTGGCGGTTCGTTTTATGGGCTGCTGATTTACATTGTATGGCGCACGGTGCCTAACCCTTTTTGGCGGTGGCTGCTAACTATAGTTTTAACCCTGCTGCTGCTGCTCATTGGTTACAGCCGCATTTACCTGAACGTGCACTACGCCACCGACGTGCTGGCTGGCTACTCCGCCGGAATTCTCTGGCTGCTGTTTTCCATCTACTTCATGCGCAGGTTGGAGAAGATCTACTTCAGAAAAGTGGAGCGTAAGCAGGCTTGAACTTGATATTTGATAAATCCGATATAAAGTTTTAAGTGATGGGAGAAGTGTGTAGATTTAATGTAAGATGAAATTTACGCTAGCACTATTTATCCTTAGTCTATTATGCTTTACAAATAGTGCTGCACAGAATGTTTCTGTTCAGCACTTAAAGAATGCTATAGTTGCCAAGCATAGCATAAACCCTGACACGGTTGATTTCTGCGACTTTATAGTTGTAGATGGTGTGCCATACTCAGTATCTGACATCGAAAAGGAAATAGAGACAATATCAATAGATAAACTAAGGGTATTTATGTTCATTGAGATGTCTGAAGTATTTCACCATAAGAAATGTGACTGGCTATTGACTATAGGTTCTGGAATAAATCAGAAAAGGAAAGAGAAGAAGGTTTTGGTGAACCAGTTAAAGGATAACATAAAAACCTTTGCTTCTCAGCCTATAAGTGTAACAGATGTAAAGTGTGATGACTGTATGGCTATAGTTGTGGATGGAAAGGCATTAGACGAGCATGAAAGTACTCAGTTTATCAATAATTTAAAGGCCAGAAATATTGCCCATATAGCTTTCTATAAAAATGCCAATCCAGATTACCATGGCTACAGAGCTAGAAATGGAATGATGGAGATTTTTCTGAAAGATTAACTGATATTTGAGCAGATTAAACTATAGCTACTATAGATCATAATTGAAAGCATGATGAAACTTTTATCCAAACATATTCTCCTCCTAACCACCACACTTACCCTTGCCTTACCAGCATTCGCACAACACCCCGACGATATAAAAGCAATTCGGGAGAAGCTACAACAGGAGCTGCAACTGGCGAGAACGGCAAATATAGCACCTGCCGAAAAAGCTGAAAAGTTACTGGAACTGGGCTTGTGGCAGGAAGCGGAGCAAACTATAGCTACGGCCAAACCAACTGTACAAACTATAGTTGCCAAAGCAAAACTGGCTATCCTGAACAACGAGTTTGAGCAGGCCGAAAAGCTGGTAGCGCAGGCCCTGAAATTACAACCCGAGTCGGCGGAAGCACTATTGCTTAAAAGTAAACTACAGGTACAGGCCTGGGAGCTGGAGAAAGCAAAAGCCACTGCCAGCCAGGTATTAGCCAAAGCTCCGAAACACGAAGCTACCACGATACAGGTCGGCCGTATTTTGATGCTGCAGAAAAAGTACGACCAGGCATTGGCACAGGCAAAACAGGTGCAGCAGCTGAATCCGAAAAATGCCGATGCGTATCTGTTGGAGTCGGATGTGCATTTCTGGAACCAGAAGCCGGAACTGGCCGAAAAACCGCTCATCACCAGCCTGACACTAAACCCCTTTAACCCCGATGCACGCTTTAACTATGGTTATGCCATCTGGCGGCGTGTAGATGCGACCCAGCTAAACGACATGGCTGCCCAATGGGAACTGGCGCTGGAACTGAACCCGCTACATTATGTAACGCACTGGCACTGGGGTAACGGCCATACCAACCTAACCTACGCCGACTACGCCCAACCAGAGGACGATAAAGTACGACAGGCATTACAACAGGCCGATAAACTGATCGCTCAGAACAAACTACAGGAAGCACTGGCTGTAGCCGCAAAGGTGCAGCAGGAATACCCGACGTCGGTGTTGCCGGCCATGCTGCGTGGCTCGGTGTATTATATGGCTTTCGATATGGACCGCGCCCAGCGACTGGACTCTGCCCAGACCATTTTCCAGCACATCCTGAAGCGCAAGAAACACTACGGTCCGGCACATAATGCCCTGGCAGCCGTTATCAAACAAAAGCAACTGCCTTACCTGCACAACTACGATTCGCTGCAGCAGGTCATCCGAACTACAACTATAAAAGACCCGGTAAACTTTGCCCGTGTTTTCCCGGATGTGACGTATTACCCCGGCAACGAAGTGCAGAAAATGGTGTGGTCGCAACTATACGAGAGTATTGTTTATTTCCCGTTCCTGAGCAGGCAAAACGAAAAGTTCGTGATTCCGCCGCTTCACCACGACCTGACCATTGCCATGAACTCGCCGTTCTTCCGGCAGGCCACTACGTTTGATAACCGCCAGTGGATGGATATTCGGGGTGTAGGAAGTGGCGCTGCTGCCATTGAGTACGTAGTGCGGGGCTCGTATCTGGAGCGCAATGTGGTGCTGCACGAGTATGTGCACCAGTTTCATGGCAGGGTGTTTACCGATGCCGAAAACCGCGAAGTGCGCCGCCTGTACCAGAATGCGATGAAAGAAAATCGCACCCTGGACTATTACTCCGCCAACAACGAACACGAGTACCTGGCACAGACTTACCCGGCTTACTTCGAGCCAGTAAAAGTGCACCCGCTCAACCACAAATCCATCAACACCACCGCCGATCTGAAAGCCAAAGACCCGGAACTTTATAGTTTCCTGGATGGACTGGTAAAACGGCAGCGGGCTTACCTGGCCGGCGATAAACAGGCTATGGCCAGCAACTGGGCTGAAGTGTACCTGAACCTGTCGGAGCGTGAACTGGCTCGCCGCAACTATAGCCAGGCTGCTGCATTGCTGGATACTGCCCTAACCTGGGATGCAAACTATCAACCTGCACTAATTGCTTATGCCAGTATAAACCGGGCGCAGCACAAGTACCGGGAGGCCGGAAACTGGCTTACCAAAGCCGAAACTATAAACCCGAACTATGCGCCGGTGTATGTGGCCCGCGCCGAGTTGCTGGAAGTCATGCGCCGGGATGGCAAACTGGAACAAACCGATGCCCTGAAGCAGCAAACCGAACTGTATCGCAAAGCGCTGCAACTGGAAGACGACCTGATGACCCGGGCAACTGTAACAATGGATTTTGCCAGAATATACGCTTCGTACGGGCATTACCCGGAAGCCATTATTTTAGCGGAGAGTTATGTGAAAGATGCCCCAACGGTATCAACTTACCTGCGCGACCGCCGCGATGAAGCTCTGGCTTATGCACACTGGCTAAAAGGTACAACCGGAAAAGCACCGGAAAGTGAAGCGGAACTGGCCCGACTTGTTTCTTTAAAACCGCAGAACTATACGCTGCGTCAGCAATATGCCGATGTGCTGGCTGCACAAGGCAACTATACAAAAGCTTACACTACGTTAGAGGAAGTGCAGCGCATACTGAGTGCCAGTGGCACGCCTCGCGCGTCATATATGGTGCGTATGGCTGATTATCAGGTAGGGTTAGGGTTAAAAGATTCTGCTAAAGTAACACTTCAGCCACTGCTAAACGGCAGGCAACGCGTAGGCTCCGACAACTATAGATTGGTTTCGTTGCTGGCACAGCTCGGCGAACCCGATAAGGCAAGCGAACTACTTCGCCAACAAATGCGGGCAGACACACCGGCCGAAGAAGCTGAGCGGTTAACTACGGTTGGCATTGTGTGGGAAGTACTGAATAAGCCAAAAATGGCCGAAAAGTCTTACAGAGCCGCGCTTCGTGAAAATCAGTATCAGTATGAAGCCCGTTTGTTGCTTGCAGATTTGCTGAAGAGCAGAGGTAAAAATAAAAAGGCCAAAGCGATACTTGCAGAAACAGGAATTTAAGATAATTTTACTCTGATCTACACTTTTGAAACTTATGAAAAAAATGTCTCATTCCTATCGTCTTGCACTGGTGTTTATAACCGGCCTAATGCTTTCTTGCCTGTTGGCCCCGCTTAACAGGGTAGCAGCACAATCACGTGCTAAAAAAGAAGCTATAACCACAATTTATGTAGTGCGTCATGGCGAAAAAGCAGACGCCGACCCAACTGACCAGGATCCTACGCTGTCTTCGGAAGGAGAGGCGCGTGCTAAAGAACTGGTAAAATACCTGGCAGGTAAAAAAATAGATGCTGTTTATGCTACGCCCTACAAGCGCACCCAGAGTACGGTCCAGCCGCTTGCCGAGAAAAATGGCTTAACCATACAAACCTATAACGCAAGAGACAATGCCGGTTTAAAGAGCCAGGTGCTACAAAACCATGCCGGTAAAACTATAGTTATAGCGGGCCACTCCAATACTATCCTGACTATAGTGGAGGCATTCGGTGCTAAAAAGCCTTTTGAGGCAGTAGCCGACAGCAAGTATGATCATATATTTAAAATAACCGTTGGTGCTGATGGTACGGCCACTGTAGAACCTGCCACTTACGGCGCAGCTACCAATTAACGAGCTGAACTATAAAACAGAAGCCCGCTCTTGTTAAGGAGCGGGCTTTTTTATTTTTCTGAAGTGTAAGGCTGTGGCTGCTGTTTTACCACATAAGCATCGGTAATGCGGTTATGGAAGTACCGGTGCCGGGCAATTGGTAAGCCACGTACAAACCGGAACAATAAGATCAGTACCGAAACCGGTTTTGTAAAGTAGCGGATACTTGCTGCCTTAAAACTTAACCGGTGGTTGTAGTTGTCGATCACTTTTATGCCCAGGAGGTACTTGCCCAGCGTAGCCTGGCTCATGCTCGACTCAGCCCCGGCAAAGTAGAGCCATCCCAGCAAAATATACAGCAAGCTTTCAGGTTTCCACAGAAAAGTAGCCTCGTTGCTGCTGATGGTATAATAATCAGCTATGGCAGCAACTATAAGCAGTAAAACAACATCAATAAAGAGCGCAATAGATCGCAGCACCAGAGAGGCTGGTTTCACGCGTGCGCCTGAATTAAGGTGTATTGCCTGCATCGTTTTATAGTTTAGTTTTAGCCGTTTTACGGTTGCTTATACTAAAAAGAGTGCAAACAGGTTGTGTTATAATGAGTTATAGTTAGAAAAATGTGAGCTGGCGGGCAGGTTGTTTTATGCCTTCGTGGTTGAGGAGCCACTCTTTACGCCATAGTCCGCCGGCATATCCGGTCAGGCTGCCGTCGCTGCCGATAACGCGGTGGCAGGGCACGATGAGGCAGATCGGGTTCCGGCCGTTGGCGGCACCAACCGCCCGTATCGCTTTTTCACCAGATACTGCTTTTGCCACATCCATGTAAGATGCTGTTTTACCAAACGCAATCGTGTTTAGCTGGCCCCATACTTTCTTCTGGAAATCGGTGCCTTCAGGCTGAAGTGGTAAGTCAAACTCCTTACGTTTTCCTGCAAAATAGTCGGTTAGCTGTGCAATAGTTTGCTGCATTATGACTGGCTGCTCTGCTGTAGTTGGGTAAGCCACATCCGAGAACAGGCACGATACCAGGTGCGTGTCGGTAGTGGTTATGTTCAGGTAACCAATAGGTGTGTGTAAACTGCTGGTATAAAAGTTTGCTAGCATAGTTAAATGTACGGTTTTGGTAGGTTAAGTGCAATGCTACAAAAACAAAAATCCCCTGCTATACTCCAGCAGGGGATTTTTGTTTTTCATGTTTTCAGCCTATAGCTTATAAGATAACAGTAGAGAATAACTCTGCATTCGGGTAGAGTGATAGTTGAAGTGTGAGACTCCATTGTTTGCTTCGTAACGTGCCTCTAAGCTGAACATCTTTCCAAATAAAGGATAGGAGATGCCTACACCACCAGTTAGGCCTATGGCAAAATTCCTGAAGTCATCTTCTTCTAACAATGGCTTTGTAGTAGTGCGTGTAGAGCCACCAAACGTAATGGATGTCTTGGCTTCGTTTTCTTCCGACACAACAAAATTCATTACTGGACCTATCTGAATATATGGTCTGAAAGTGCCACTTGGAAGAGTATAACGTAACATTGTAGGAATTTTGAAGTGCTTTACATCAATGTAATACTCCCCAGCATTGTTGCCCGGTGTTAATGGGTCATCACCAGTGTTACCTTCAAAATAGTTTGTTGTAAACAGTGTTTCTATCTGCATGGATATCTTCTCACTAAAAGTTGGCATCGAGAAGTTGAAAGATGCACCTGCTATTGGCTTAAGAGAGTTGTTGTTGAAAAGCTGTTCCTTACCATCAAGAGTAAAGGAAAGAGATGAACTACTGAATCCGGCTAAAAGTGCTACACTTGTACGTATTTTTTGTTGTGGCTTAGCATACTCTATTTGGCCAACACACTGATTATATTTTCTTACAATAGCTGTTAAAGAATTATGCCCAATCACAACTTTATCTATGTCAGCCTCTTTTATAGAATTGCAATCCAGGAAAGTTCTCATAAGTACAGGCTTATACAACTCGCGGCGCATCAACATAAGATGCCCAAGCTTACGTCCTTCCTGCATATTTTTCTGTTTAAACTCTTCTACCTTAAGCTCTTCTAGTGCTTCCGAACCTTTAGAAATATAAAAGCGGTCTTTTTGCATGGGGTCGCGCAAAAAAAATAAATTAGCCTGGCCTCTGACTAATATTTCTGCAAACAGCACTTGTGGGACATTTAAAGTGTCGAAAGCAGGTATCAGCTTGGATTCGTAAATTTTGTTCTCTTTCTTAAAGCCAAAGCTCTGCACTTGCTCAGGTGCCAGGTTCTGCTGATCAGCTTTTTCAGTAGTTTTAAAAGTAACTACTTTGGTGTTACGCTGTGCTCCGCGGTAATCTATCAATCCAGAGATTGTATCGCCATTCTGCACCAGAAAACCGGGTCTGAAATCGCTCTGAGCAAAAGTTGCCGTGCCGGCAAGCACTAGTAAAAGTGTAATGTAAAGTTGTTTCATAAAAGTGATAAGGGTGGTTAGTATCTTGTTTATTGCGTGTGAATGAAGATGATAATATAAAGATGATGCAATAAACGGAAACTAAAGTCCTAAAACAAAAACGCCCCGCTGAAACCAGCGGGGCGTTTTATCTATAGTTGCGTATTCGGGTTACTACTTATTTGTATTACCGTCTACTTCTTCGTAATCTACATCGGTTACGCCGCCATCGTTGGCTGCGCCTTGCGGGCCGCCAGCCTGGCCATTACCACCAGCCTGTGCACCTGGGGCACCTTCTTGTCCGGCTCCGGCTGCGTACATCTCCTGCGACGCTGCACTCCAGGCATTGTTCAGGGCTTCGAGAGCAGCATCAATACCAGCTGCATCTTTAGCGCCATGAGCAGTTTTTAGCTTACCTAGGGCATCCTCAATCGCAGATTTGTTTCCTGCAGATAGCTTATCACCAAACTCTTTCAGCTGCTTTTCGGTCTGGAAGATCATTGAGTCGGCTGCGTTCAGTTTCTCAATTTCTTCTTTCGCTTTTTTATCAGCTTCGGCATTGGCTTCAGCTTCCTTACGCATACGCTCGATTTCCTGCTCGCTCAGGCCAGAAGAAGCTTCGATACGGATCTTCTGCTCTTTGCCAGTGGCTTTATCTTTCGCGGTTACGTGCAGGATACCGTTGGCATCTATGTCAAAGATAACTTCGATTTGCGGAACACCACGTGGTGCTGGTGGAATACCGTCCAGGTGGAATCTACCGATAGTGCGGTTGTCGCGAGCCATTGGGCGCTCACCCTGCAGTACGTGGATCTCTACAGACGGCTGGTTGTCAGATGCCGTAGAGAATGTCTCCGATTTCTTGGTTGGGATAGTTGTATTCGACTCTATCAGTTTGGTCATCACACCACCCATTGTTTCGATACCCAGTGAAAGCGGCGTTACGTCCAGCAGAAGTACATCTTTTACTTCACCTGTCAGAACACCACCCTGAATGGCAGCACCAATTGCTACTACTTCATCCGGGTTCACACCTTTAGAAGGCTTCTTGCCGAAGAACTTCTCAACCTCTTCCTGTACTCTCGGGATACGGGTAGAACCACCTACCAGAATCACCTCATCAATATCAGCTGATGAAAGGCCTGCATCCTGAAGCGCCTTGCGGCAAGGCTCCATTGAGCGACGTACCAGGTCGTCAGACAGCTGCTCGAACTTAGCGCGAGTCAGTTTACGTACCAGGTGCTTCGGAATACCGTTTACCGGCATAATGTATGGCAGGTTGATCTCTGTCTCCTGAGAGGAAGAAAGCTCGATCTTTGCTTTTTCAGCTGCTTCTTTCAGACGCTGCAACGCCATTGGGTCTTTGCGCAGGTCAATGCCTTCGTCGTTCTGGAACTCCTGAGCCAACCAGTTAATGATTACCTGGTCGAAGTCGTCACCACCAAGGTGTGTATCACCGTTCGTAGAAAGTACCTCAAACACGCCATCACCCAGCTCCAGGATCGAAATATCAAAAGTACCACCACCTAAGTCGAATACAGCGATCTTCTGATCTTTGTGCTTCTTGTCCAAACCGTAAGCAAGCGCTGCTGCTGTCGGCTCGTTAATGATACGCTTCACTTCAAGACCTGCAATCTGACCAGCCTCTTTTGTGGCCTGGCGCTGTGCATCGTTAAAGTAAGCTGGTACCGTAATAACCGCCTCTGTAATGGTTGTACCCAGGTAATCTTCTGCAGTAGCCTTCATTTTCTGAAGTACCATGGCAGAAATTTCCTGTGGTGTATACTGGCGGTCGCCAATCTCCACACGGATGGTGTTATTAGCACCCTGTACTACTTTGTAAGATACCTGCTTTGCTTCTTCGCTAACCTCGTTGTAGCTATGGCCCATAAAGCGCTTGATAGACGCAATGGTGTTCTGCGGGTTTGTGATTGCCTGACGTTTGGCAGGGTCACCTACTTTGCGCTCGCCGTTACCGTTGTCTAAGAATGCAACGATAGACGGAGTTGTTCTGCGGCCTTCGCTGTTAGGTATAACCACCGGCTCGTTACCTTCCATTACTGAAACGCAGGAGTTGGTTGTACCCAAGTCAATACCTATTATTTTTCCCATTCTATAGTTTTATTTATAGTTTCTTAACTTAAATTCTATTTCAGTTGAAAGCACTACATCAACCAATATGCCAAGCCCCAAAACGCTGGTTTTTTATGTCATTCTGTCACAATCTATAACCATAGCTTTGGTTTTGTCTGACTATATCTAAAGCTGACAACAACGGCTGCGACATATTTACCTGATGAAGAGCTATAGTTCGAGTAACGTAGCAGGGAAGTGTCAATTGGATTGTCATCCAGATGAAAGAAGAAGTCAGTAAGTATGCCCCTGAATGAATTCTAAACAGCTTTCCCGCTGTGCTATAGTTTGAAAGGAAGTGCCCTAAAAAACAAAAGCCCCGTTACGACAAGTAACAAGAGCTAATGTTCACTTTAACACCTAAAACACATTTATGTGAAAGCATTGGGGACCCAAGCCCGCTTAAGAAGCAGGTTTATGGATGCTTTCTAAACACAAGAGTATCTATAGGTGCAAAAGGGTTGCAAGCTCTCTGAAAAAAATTATTCAATAACTGCTTTTTCTCTGAGTACTCCTTTCCCAACGTTGCGTAAAGTGCTCAGATTGTCCATTACAGGCGGATTTGGGGAAGAAAGGTAGACAGAATCTTTTTCGAAATAATTTGCCATGCCTCGGTTTATCCATTCCATATCTATGCCTGGCTTGTGCCTTTCTTCGCGGGAGATAAGATCGTGGAAGTGGATGGTTGCAGGAACAGCAGGCAGGGGCGGAGCCTCACACACCTGACAATCCGATGCTTCTAATAAACGATAGCGTTGGGTTAAAGCAGCATCATAAGCTTTTGCTTTTCCTGAAATCAGATCTACATAGGCTGTGCTGATGTTGTTATTTATGTTCAGGATGCTCAGGATAAAAATAACCAAGACCATGATTGGGATTACCGGAGTTATAGTTCTCAGCGAAGCCAACCGTGACCTATAATGCTGCACTGCCACCTGCAACACATAAAACCACCCGAACAGGAAAAAGAAGTAAATCACATTCTCAAGGCGCGGCGTTGGTCGTTCTCCCGTAGACCAGGCAAAGGCGAAGTTCATCAAAAAGATTGTGCCCAGAAAGTAGACAACAGCCAGGCGAAAGTCAATAGAAAATAAGCGGCTATTTTTATACTTGTCTGCCAATGGCAAACCAAAGTACAACAGGTAAACTACAGAAGTTGCCAGAACAGGTAGTAGCCAACGATAAAAGGTAAGCCCTGTCATAAATGCACCATACACTGCCGACTAGACCAGCCTGCCGCCGTTCGGGTGTTCTGTCATGCGGTTAAAATTGCCGGGTGCCAGCACAGCCACCAGGCAGCAAATAATGCAAACTATAAGCAGCAAGATGAGATAAGGGCGGTATAATCTATGTTTCAGGTTTATAGTTGCCAGCACAAAAACGGTAGTAAACGTAATGACCAGCGCCATTTCGTTAGAGCCAACTATAGCAATACAAAGTAAAATGGCCAAACCTGTATATAGTTTGCGACCAGCACTGTTCTGAGCCCGGAAGAATCTGTAAAGCACTATAAGCAGCACCAGCAACAGGATGTTTGGGAACTGGTAAGTGGCGTAGGTTGAGAAAAAGTAAAAGCCTTCGGAGGTGCTGGGAAGCTGCAGGATATACAAAGTTAAAAGCATAGCGGCCAGCCCTGTAGTTTGTTTCCTGTTAAAAGTATCTTGACCAACTGTTCTGACTATAGCATAGACCGCTACACTTAACAATAGCAGCAACACCAAAGCGTATAGTTTGTAAGCAACTAGGGAGTCAAAAGTTAACGGATTTATCCGCACAATGGCTGTACCAAAGTATCTGCCTGACCAGTTGAGATAATATTTAACCTGTGCAGCCCAGAAGCTAAGGTTTGTATCTCTCTCAGCAAAGCTGAAATCGTCGGCGGCTGGGTGAGTGTATTGTGTGAGCAGCAGAAATGGCAGCAGCGTGTACAGCCCTATAGTTATCAGTATTATAATACTATAGTTACGGGTGCGATTCTCCTGTGGCAGCAAGGGGGTATGGTTATAGTTTGCAGGCTAAATGTAATAAGTTTTAGCTGCAGATAAAAAGCTACGCAATTCCTGAAGTGCAACTATAAACTATAGCCACAAAAAAAGCTCCCCCAGCAGGAGAGCTTTTTCCAAACCATAAAACCATTATGAATTTTTTATCTTGTGATAACCATTCTATTGCTTGATGTTTTGCCATCAGCTGTAATGCGGTATAAGTAGGTGCCACCTGGCAAATTGCTGCCATCAAATTCCAGGGCATGGCGGCCGGCTTTCTGCGTTTCTTGCAACAGAGTCTGCACTTTGCGGCCCATCACATCAAAAACCTCTACAGAAACAGGACCCTCAGTAGTTACTGAATAAGTGATCGTACTCAGGCCGGTGCTTGGGTTCGGATAAGCGTAACTCTCTTCCCATTGTACACCTGCCTGCAGCGCAGCCGATGAAGTGGTAGCAACCGGTTGTGTAGCATTGTTCCAGCTGGAGTGTGTGCGGGTAATAATAACCGCAAACTCGGCGCGGGTAACATTTTGAGTTGGTTTAAAGGTAGCTTTCAGTTTAGGGAACAGCTCCAGCGGGCCCTGGGTAACACTATATAAAGCATTTATCAGGCCCAGTTCAAGTGCGACGCTCACGTATCCTTCCAGGCCGGCAGGTATTTGTTTGGCATCATCAATCGGTATCTGTTTACCATCTACAGTAACCGTAACGGCTTTACCATTACGCGCTAAAGCATGATCCTGCAAGCCCAGTGCCTGTACCAGCGAGTAAGCCAGACTTGCCCTGTTTACGTTACCCGCCGGCGAGAATTTGCCCGTGCCATCTGGTAACATCACGCCATTATAAGTATGGAATCTGTCGCGCAGGGTAGCACCTTTTGCTGCAACCGATTCTCCTAACAACACCTCACTTCCTCTGAGGTCTGAGAATGTTGCAGCACCATTAACTGGTAGGTACTGGCGAATTCCCTGTCCCATTACCAGGTAGTCTGCCAGCTGAATGCGTTTGAGATAATCGTTTGGTTTAAAGCTGCCACTTATACCATCAACAAGGCGCGCGCCGACTGCCATTTTTATAGATGCCTCAGCCGGGTGGCCGGCAATATCGTTAAGGCCGGTGGTGCCGGTAACGCGCTGCTGGTGCAGGGTGCCGTTTATAGTTTCAGGTAAGCCAATGCCCTGTAAGCCTTCAACTTTCAAGGTCCACTGGCCGGGTGCAGGAGCGGCAACTGCTATACCCCGGTCAAAAGCCAGTGTAAATGTAACCGGAATGCCGGCGCGGTGCTCGCTTCCATCCGGACCCAGCAGAATCAGGTTAAGCGGGTTGCCCGTCAGACCAAGCAAGCCACCAGTACTTATTTTGGCTTCGATACTGTTGGTACCTTCTGTTACCTGAAAGCTGATCTGATTATTGGCAGTTAGAAGCGGGTTATAGTCAATAGTAAATGGTGTTACTTCGGTACTGGTATTTACATGGCTGCTGAAGCGACGTGTTAAGTTAGAGTAAGTGCCATAGGTCGTATTTCTGAAGATATGATCTACAGCAGCGTAGGCATTTACATAACCAGCACCTACTTCCCAAGGCTCATAGCCCGGCATATTGGTCGCGGTTTTCTGCAGGATGTCTTTTACCTGGTCAGGCGAAAGCGAAGGATTGGCTTCGAGCATAAGGGCCACAATACCGGCGGCGAGTGGCGTAGCCATTGAGGTACCGCTCATATGTGTGTAAAACGGTACGTGCGCCGGTTCAAGTTCTTCCACGTCTTTCTGAATTTCCAGCGATGCTATAGGGGCAATTACTCTGGTAGAAATTATATCTACACCGGGAGCAACTATAGTTGGGCGGTTTTCATAAGTCCAGGTTCTGCCATCTACAGTAAAGCTGCCGCCTTCGTTTTTAACTCCTCTGGATGAAAAATCTGCCAGTCTGCCATCTTTGTCGCCGGCACCAACCGAAATTACCCATGGCGCAATGGCATATGGGTTGTGTGTATCAGAGCTAGGGCCTTCGTTACCGGCTGCAAACAACGAGATCATACCACGGTCATAAGCCAGTTTTGAAGCAACGTTTACAGGATGGTTCGGATCAAAATCGCCGTTTGTACCCCACGAGTTTGAGATAACCCGGATGCCATACTGGTATTGGTTGGTTAGTGCATAATCGAAACCTCCCAGGGCATCCAGCACAAAAAGGGCAGCACCAGAACCATATCCGATCAGGTGGGCGCCAGGGGCAGCTCCTTCGTACTTGCCCCCCGATTTAGCACCCGTGCCGCCTACAGAGCCGGCGCAGTGCGTGCCGTGGCCTGAGTTGGTATCCGTGTTCGGCACGTTTTCGAGCCAGGTAACCGGCAGCAGGTCGCTCAGGGCATTCAGGTTCGTTACACCGAGCACGTTCTGCACCAGGTGTGTCCCGAACTTCAGGTCTTCATGGGTACCGTCCACACCGCTGTCAATAATCATCACACCCACACCTTTACCTGAAACCGGCATGCCGTTGTTGCGGGCAATCATGTCCTTATCGGTTCGTAGCTTACGCACACCAGTAAGGTGCGTGCCATCATGGTTAAAGTAAGTGAGCCGCTTGTTCAGGTAAATAGAGCGTACCTGCGGGTTTTGTTCCAGCGCTGCAATCTGGGTGGCAGTAGCCAGAACGCCAGCGACAGGTAACGACTTGAACGTGATGCCTTTGGTAATGCCCAGCGAGTTGAGCAGGGAGAGGTGTGCAGAGGTTGGTGCTGTATTTCCGTGGAAGGTAACAATAACGCCCAGTGAGCCGGTGGTGGTTTGCAGTAAGCTGCTCAGTTCCTTATCGAGTTTGCTTTGTGCATGGATGCTGCCCGTCAGGAAGAAGCAGAGCAGCAGCAAGCTTAAAATTCTAGTCATAGTGAGGTGAGTTAAAGGTGTTACATCGTATTAAAATAATTATAGTTTAGGGTTTAAAAATTATAATATAGAGTGTTGTTGAGCTATAGTTAGGAGTTGTACTTTGTTTGTTTAAACATCGTTGACAGAAAGCATTAAAATTTATTCGGGATAGGGGAATTTGTGCTTAAATAGTTGTTTTTTAGGTGTTTGTGAGGTTGAGTGGTTTGCATAGAAATGTGGCTGAAGCAAGAGTAGGTCTTTAGAAATTGTTACTGTGGAAGAATAAATGCTATAGTTAAAAAGTTATAGTTGGTGGCTAGAAAGCTTAAATCGAGGTACTTTTTTTCTTTGATGGAACAGTGCAATCCGGTTGTTTAAACTATAGCATAGAAACAAAAAGACCGGCAACTTACGTAGTTGCCGGTCTTATCGCTAAAAGTAAAAAAGCTGTTAGTCCAGATGTTTCTTCAGGAAGGCTATTGCTAGCTTATGTGCGTCTTCAGCCGCCTGTTTGTCGTATTTGGGATTGCTTGGGTTGGCAAAGGCGTGCACTGCATCATACATTTTTATAGTTACGTCTTTATTCGCCTGCTTCATTTTCTGCTCAAAATCCCGCACTATTTCCGGCGTTATGGAGCCATCCTGCTGCGCAAAAATGCCAAGCACCGGCGCATCCAGTTTCTTTAGCCGCTCCACATCGCGCTCCGGCATGCCATAGTATATCACAGCTGCCTCGGCCTTGTCGCCGGCTTCTATAGCTGCCTGCAACGACCAGCTTCCGCCAAAACACCAACCTATAGTTGCAATATCCGGGTCTTTGCCGGCATAGTTTATAGCACCGTTTATAATAGCTTTCCCGCGCTCCGGTGTAACAGACTGCATGTATTGCACCGCCTTCTCCCGGTCTGCGGCTACCTGCCCGTCATACAGGTCCAGGGCCAGCACATTTACGTTGCCCAGTTCGCTGGCAAGGCGCTCCGCTTCCTGTTTTATATAGTCGTTCAGTCCCCACCACTCGTGTATCACCAGCAGATAGTTATCAGTCTTTTTAGGAGCTTTAATTTCGTAGGCGCTGCCGGTTTTGCCATCAGGCGTTTTAAACGTCACCATCTTGCCTTTTTGGTTCTGCAAGGTAAATGGCAACGGGTTATCGTGCTTCGCCTGGAAATTCTTATCGCTGCCCAGCATGGCAAACTGGGTGGTGGCATCGGCAGAAGGTTTGGTGCAGCAGCTCATTTTCTCCTGGGCAAAAGCCAGAGGCATGGTAAGCAGTGCAATGGCAAAAACTGGAACTACTTTTTTCATAGGTATGGTGTTTATAGTTTAGGATACTTCGGAGGGGGCTCTTTTGCGGCTGTGACGCCGGTTGCTAACCCGCTTCACATATACAGCCGACGGACCTTTGTCATCTTCCTTCCGGATTGTGAACAGGTCTTTATGTGCTTTTATGAGTTGGAGCAGCTGCCCGTAACCAAATGTGCGCGGGTCAAAACTTGGGTCGAGCTGGCGCAGGTTCATACCTATAGCTCCCAAATGTGCCCAGCCATCTTCGTCGGCAGCCATGGTAAAAGCTTCTTTTAACAGCGGAACCGGGTTTGGGCGAGGTCCATTTTCTGTTCCGGTTGCGGGCTCAGCATCAGCAAGCTCTTTTTCATCAATATTCTCTACCAGGTTCTCTGTAAAAATGAATACGTTGCAGGCATTTACAAAGGGCTTGGGCGTTTTGCTTTGCCCGATGCCCATTACAAAAATACCTGCCTCCCTTATGCGGGTAGCCAAGCGCGTATAATCTGAATCTGATGACACAATGCAGAAACCATCCACAAGGCCGCTGTGCAGCAGGTCCATGGCATCAATAATCAGGGCGCTGTCGGTGGCATTTTTGCCAACCGTATAACGGAACTGCTGAATTGGCTGAATGGCGTTGTGGTTCAGGCATTCTTTCCAGCCGTTCATTTGTGGGGTGGTCCAGTCGCCGTAAATTCTCCGGATTGTGATTTGTCCATATTTACCGGCTTCGGCCAGTAACTTAACTATCAGGCTGGGCTGGGCGTTGTCGCCGTCAATCAGTATTGCTAAGCGGTGTTTCTTTTTTTCAGGATAAGGGTTTTTCATGTGTTGGGTGTTAGTTGGCAGCAGTTACCGCCTGTATTGTAGTTTTCTAATTTTTATGCTATACTTATACGTTAATGTGGCGTTGTGGCTGTAAAATTCCGGAGATGAGAGGTAGAAGTGTATAAAGCACGTAAAAGGCCAAAGCGCTTATAGTTGCTATAGTTTCCAACGCAAACCAATTTACCTGTTACTCGCAACCTCATGAAAAAGACACTTTACACGATAGCATCGCTTTGTTGCCTGGCAGTGCCTGCAGCACGAGCGCAGGTTTACAAAACCGAAGAGCCGCTTGCCCATACCTATTCTATAGTTGCCCGCGACCCGCAGACCGGCGAAATGGCGGTGGGTGTGCAAAGTCACTGGTTCTCGGTGGGTACTGCCGTACCTTGGGTTGAGGCTGGGGTAGGCGTAGTTGCTACCCAATCGTTCACCAACAAATCGTTTGGGTTGCGCGGACTGGAGCTTCTGAAACAGGGCAAAACGCCGGAAGAAGCATTGGCGATCCTGCTCAAAGACGATGAAGGCCGCGAAGTGCGTCAGGTCTCTATTCTGGATGCACAGGGGCGTGTGGCCACCCATACTGGTAAGCAATGCATTCGCTATGCTGGACATATTACAGGTAAAAATTTCTCGGTGCAGGCCAACATGATGCTGACCGATAAAGTGTGGCCGGCTATGGCAAAAGCTTTTGAACAAAGCGCGGGCAAACCATTGGCCGAGCGAGTGGTACTGGCCATGCAGGCAGCGGAGCGCGAAGGCGGCGACATACGTGGCAAGCAATCTGCGGTGCTGGTGGTGGTAAAAGGCAAAAAAACAGATCAACCCTGGGACGATAAAACGATAGACCTGCGTGTTGACGATCATGAAAAGCCACTGGATGAACTGGAGCGGCTATTGAAAGTATATCGCGCTTACGAGCACATGAACAACGGCGACCTGGCGGTAGAAAAAGGGCAGATGGATGTGGCCATGCAAGAGTACATGAAAGCCGAAACCATGTTCCCTGATAACCTGGAAATGAAGTACTGGCATGCCATTACCTTGGCGAACAACGGCGACGTGAACGGAGCTATAAAACTGCTTCGGGAAGTGTACAAGAAAGACGCCAACTGGAAAGAGTTGACCTCGCGCCTGCCTGAAGTTGGTCTGCTGGTGCTACAGCCGCAAGATATGAAACGCGTGTTGGATATAAAGTAACTATAGCCTGAATCAACTTTTAGCCATACCCGATGAACAAACTTAATCTACGAGCGCCGCACCTACTAGTGCTGGTTACGCTATGCATGCTGCTTACTGTCTGTAGCTGCTCTGCCCGTTCAACTACTATAACCGAAACCCAAAAGCTGGAGTCGCTGGCCAGGGTCTGGGGCTTCCTGAAGTATTATCATCCTACAGTGGCCAGCGGCAAACTGAACTGGGATCAGCAGCTGATAGACAAGTTGCCCAAGATAAAAGCTGCGCAATCAAAGTCAGAGCTGAGCCAGGTTTATGTGGAGTGGATAAAGGAGTTGGGTGATGTGAAGGCAGCCCGTAGCCGAAAAGCTTCAAAGAGCGTGATGGAAGCACTACTTGGTCTGAAAAAAGTAAATACGAAAACTTTCGATGAGAACTTTAACTTAAGTTGGACCAATGATAAAACGCTTTTCACGGATGAGCTGATACAGGCACTTGATGTAATAGAGCAGCACAGGGCACAGGACGGTAATCACTATGCTAGTATAAATGAGTATGGTTTTCTGGATCTTAAGAACGAAGAACCTTACAGCGAACTATACTTTAAGTACCCCGACGAAGCCTACCGCTTGTTAAACCTTTTCAGGTACTGGAACATCATAGAATACTATTTTCCTTACAAATACAGAACTGACCAGAACTGGAATGATGTGCTTGCCGAGATGATTCCCCGGTTTCTGCAAGCGAACGACTTGAATGAGTACCACCTGGCCATAGTAGAGCTGGTTACCAAAATCAACGACAGCCATGCCAGCATTTCTGTAGCGCTTGCTCCAACTGTGTTTGGTCATTTCTGGTTGCCTGCCCGTTTCAAAATTATAGATGACAAAGCTATTATTACCAGCTTCTACAACGATTCGCTGGCTGCTGTTCATGATATTAAGATCGGGGATGTGGTGCACCGGGTAAACGGAGTTCAGGTTAGTGATATCATCAAGTCAAAAGAAAAGTTTATACCGGCCTCAAACCAGTCTACATTGCGCAGAGATATGGCTAACGCTGTTTTTAATGGCGTGACGGATGCTGTAACTATAACTTTTGAGCGCAACGGGATTATAGCTGAAAAACAGGTGGCGCGCTATATGGGCAGAGATTTAAAATTCAAAGCCGATACCAAAACCGATAAGTGGAAAATGCTGGAAGGCAACATCGGTTATGTAGATATGGGGCTGATTAATGTGCCCGATGTGCAGACGATGATGCAGGAGCTGGCAAACTGTAAGGCAATCATTTTTGATGTCAGGAATTACCCGAATGGAGTTATGTTCGAAGTGGCAAAGTACCTGAACCCCGAACCACGTAATTTTGCAAAATTTACAATTCCTGATCTCACCTACCCGGGGAAATTTAAATGGGTAACAGGCCAGAAAGCCGGAGAAAAGAACCCAAACGCCTACAAAGGCAAAATTGTGCTGCTTGCAAACGAGACTACACAGAGCCATGCCGAGTTTACTATAATGGCGCTGCAAACTGCCGCTGATGCAACTATAGTCGGAAGCCAGACGGCAGGTGCGGATGGCAATGTAATCCCTTTTAAAATGGTAGGCGGCCACGAAACAGTGTTTACAGGCATAGGCGTTTTCTACCCCGACGGCCGCGAAACGCAACGCATTGGCATTGTACCTGATATAGAGGTGAAACCAACTATAGCCGGTGTAAAAGCGGGGCGCGACGAAGTACTGGAGAAAGCGCTGGAGTACATTAAAGCGGAAAGCACCAGACTATAGCATCAGGGCTGTGCAAGGTTCAAAGCATAATTCCTGAAAGAAGCTGTACTTAAACCTGAAAGCAGGATATAGTCATATTTATATGTTATAACTCCAAAAACATTTTTCTAACTTATAGGCACAAACAAACTAAACTAACACAACACTCACCTTTATCATGTTACTTAAAACCAGACTCCGCCACTGGCTGTTTGCTGCGGCTACTTTAGCTGCAATGCCAGCGCTGGCTCAGCAGCAGAAACAGTCACCCGACGATGCCGCTGTTATCAAACAGTTTTACGACAATGCCCTTACCAGCTACAAAAGCTACAACGACCTGCGCTACCTTACCAAGAACATAGGCGCACGTTTAAGCGGCTCTCCGCAGGCAGCTGCTGCCGTGGAGTGGGGCAAGCAGGTAATGGACCAGATGGGCCTGGACCGGGTGTACCTGCAGGAAGTGATGGTGCCATACTGGGTGCGCGGAGATAAAGAAATTGGCAGAATTAACTCTGGCGTTACCGGAACTATAGAAACCAATATTCTCGCCCTTGGTGGCTCGGTAAGCACCGGTGATCAGGGTATTAGTGCGCCAGTAGTAGAAGTACAAAACTTTGAGGAGCTCGAGAAGCTTGGCAAAAAGAAAGTACAGGGCAAGATCGTATTCTTTAACCGCCCTTTCGATAATACGCACGTGCATACCATGGCTGCCTATGGCGGCGCGGTAGACCAGCGTGGCGGCGGACCGGTTGCAGCTGCAAAACTGGGAGCGGTAGGTGTACTGGTTCGTTCTATGGCCAACGAGCTGCAGGATGTAGCTCATACAGGCGGAACACGCTATCAGGATGGCGTTACCAAAATTCCGGCAGCAGCCATCAGCACCCGCGATGCCGAAAGACTAAGTGCCCTGCTGAAGACAGATCCAAACCTGAAATTCTACATGCGCATGACTCCGCAAACACTGCCGGATGTGCTGTCTTATAACGTGATCGGGGAAATAAAAGGAACCGAGAAACCTGATGAGATTATAGTTGTAGGTGGTCACCTGGATTCGTGGGATGTGGGCGAAGGCGCGCATGACGACGGAACAGGCATAGTGCAGTCGATGGAAGTGTTGCGCCTGTTTAAAGAATTGGGTATAAAGCCGAAGCGAACCATACGTGCCGTGCTGTTCATGAACGAAGAGAATGGCCTGCGCGGTGGCCGTAAGTATGCCGAAGAAGCCAAAGCAAAAGGCGAGATCCACGTTGCAGCAATTGAATCGGATGCAGGTGGCTTTACACCGCGTGGTTTCGGAATTGATGGCAACGACGGTCAGTACGCAAAAGTATTAACCTGGAAACCACTGCTGGAACCATATGGCTTGCATGACTTAACACGTGGCGGCGGCGGTGCCGATATTGGCCCATTAAAAGGACAGGGAACAGTAGCTTTGATCGGTTTTAAACCAGATTCGCAGCGCTATTTCGATTACCACCACACCGAGATTGACACGTTTGAAACCGTAAACCGCCGTGAAATGCAATTAGGAGCTGCTTCTATGGCATCGCTGGTGTACCTGATCTCGCAGTACGGCCTATAGTTTTGTAAATCTGAAGACTTGGAGAAGAGAAACTGATCTCCAAACTATAGCACTAAAATAAAGCGCCTGCTCTGGTTATCCGGGGTAGGCTTTTTATTTTTTAAGATTGTTCGAAGTTATAATTACCAGTAGTTTCTTCTTTGTCATCCTGAAAGGATCTTGTGGGCGTATAGCTAAGGCTTATGATATAGTCTATAGTTGCTGATACACGGTTGCTGGCGCTAGCGTCCTCGCTCGTAACGAACTATAGTTGGGCCTCTGCCCTAGTCGGATTATAAATCCACCTTTATAAGCAAGTCACGTATCACAGTTTCGCGCCAGCATAGGACTATAGTTCAAGTATAATTCTATAGTTGCAGCTATAGTTTGTTTTGCTTTTACAAAGCAGAGCCAGTTGCAGACTGGCTGCCATGCACCGCCACAAGTTACGCAAAAGCTAAACTTGCGGCATGTTTCCTGCTAATCCCAATAATCTCCTTAATCACCGGACTTCAAACTATGGCAGTAGCAGCGAACTATCGCCGTAGCTCAGAAATCTATAGTTGTTTTGCAGGGCATGCTGGTAAACGGTTCTCCAGTTCTCGCCAATAAGTGCAGATACTAGCAGCAAAAGTGTGCTTTCCGGCTGATGGAAATTGGTAACTAACCCTTTGCAGATACGGAAACTATAGCCCGGCGCAATCATGATCTGGGTGCTGGCATGCAGGTGGTCGGTGTTATAGTTTGCCATGTAGTTCAGCAGAGCAGTTAAAGCTATAGTTGCTGATGGCAAGTTTGTCGTTTCATAAGCAAACCATTGGCTTATGTGAAGTTGCTCTTTGGGTAGTTCGGGTTGCTGCAAAACCTTTACCCCCAGCCAGTACAGGCTTTCCAGGGACCGCATGCTGGTAGTGCCAACCGGAATCACAGGCTTATTTTGTTCCACCTGAGGCAGCAGTTGAGCTATAAAATCTCTGGTCAGGTAAAGTTGCTCGGCATGCATTTCGTGCGCTTCCATTACCTCGGCTTTTACCGGCTTAAATGTGCCAGCGCCCACGTGAAGCGTAAGATAGGCGGTAGAGATGTCATTCGCCTTCAGTTGCTCTATTACCCTGTCAGTAAAGTGCAGGCCGGCAGTTGGGGCAGCTACAGCGCCTTCCTGGTTGGCATAGATGGTCTGGTAACGGATGCGGTCGTCGGGGCTAAGGTCGCGGTTGAGGTAAGGCGGAAGCGGCAATCTACCACAGCGCTCCAGTACTTCGGCAAATGTTAAACTGGCAGGCTCCCAGGTAAAGTTTATAAGAAAGTGCCCTTCCTGCTGTGCTTCGCGCTCTGCAGTTATAGTGCCGCCCTCAAAGTGCAGGTATAGTTTGCCACCTTTCCAGCGTTTGTTGTTGCCAACCAGGCATTTCCAGGTGCAGTGGCCGGTTTGCTGCATGGCCAGCTGCACTTCGGTATGCGGTTTTACAGGCTCCAGGCAAAAAATCTCGATCACCCCGCCAGTCTCTTTCTGGAAAAGCAAGCGTGCCTGCACTACTTTGGTATCATTAAACACCAGCAGCGAGTTGGCAGGTAAGAGTTGTGGTAGGTCCGTAAAAGTATGGTCGGCTATAGTTCCGTTTTTATAATACAGCAGCTTGGACTGATCGCGTTCGGGCAGCGGAAATTTAGCGATTCGTTCGTCTGGCAGCTCATACACAAAATCTTTTATGGCCAGCTTTTTAGGATCAGACATGTAGTTAGTTGAGAGTTATTTTATAGTTAAGAGTTTAGAGTTATGAGTTAAGAGTTGTATGCGATGATGCTCAAATAACTTTCAACTTTTCACTTTTGCTCGGTTTCTTCTTCCAGGTCGTTCAGTTCAAGAGTAAGCGCATTTACCGAGATCTGTATTTCGCGGAGTGCCAGTGCAAGTGAGCCCATTAGTAGCAACAGGCTAAGCCCGAAAACATACTTACCTGCCACTTCATAGCCTGCAAATAAAATAAACATACAAAGCACGCAGCCAAACATACTGGAAATGCCTAATGCCTGCATGTTCCGGATCAGGATAAGCCGGATACGAAGGTTTTCTATCTGGCCGTAAATCAGGCGGTTCTGGGTTGTGGCATACCTGGCTTTAAGGCTTCGGATCAGGTTGGCAAGTGCCATAAAACGGTTGGTATAAGCCAGCAATAGCAACGAAATTGCCGGAAACAAGAGCGCAGGAGTGGTTAAAGTAATCTGCATTCGGGTAACTATAGTTGGCGCTACTGTATACTTTTCAGGAAGTCTTCGTCCAGCGGTTCATCGTCATCGTCCTGTTGGGCGTGGTGCTCAAAGTCGATCATTGTCAGTAACTGTAGTCCCTCAATCATCAGTTCGTCAAGTTCTTCTCTCGAACCGGCATCCAGGGTGGCTTCGAACAAGGCCAATACCTGTTGGCGGTCTTCGTTCACGAATATCTCGTGGTACAGGTTGTCAAACACCGCGATCTTTTTCTGCACAATTTTGTCAATCTCCTTTGAGCTTTTTGCATTTATTGCTTCCTGTAAAATCTGCAGTGCCTCCACGCTCGTCTCGTTATCCGACAGGCGGGTATAGGCTTTTACAAAAGCAATGGCCATGCCCAGGCGCACACGCTCAAACCTGAAGTTCAGTTCTTCGGTCGTTTTGTTTGTTTTAATGTAGCTGCGGTATGCTTCTTCAAACTGTTTATAAACGGTGGCAGCTCCTTCTTCAAACACCTGCGGGTTTTCAGCATCGTAAGCCGTCTCTAGAAGTAACTGTAGGTTTCTGGCGCTCATGGTTGTAGAGTTTATAGTTTGCAAAGGTAATGGTTTCCCCTTAATTCGCTGTTGCAGCAATGTCTGTTCTTTTCTTTCTGATGTTCAGATGATTTGGTTACAAGTAGGGGGAGGTTATAAAGTAAGAGTTTAGACTCTATAGGCTACCGTTCTGTAGTTCCTGTTTTGTCATGTCGAGCGTTAGTCGAGATATCTTATTTGTCCTGCCTATTGTCATTTCGAGTAAAGCGAGAAATCTATCTCAACTTATAGTTGCTAAACAGCCGTCGTTCTATAGCTAACTATAGTTGACAACTCGACACAAGCAGTTCGTTCTATAGTTTCCTCTTATCCTGGGAGCTTTACTCACCGACTGTGCTATAGTTTGCTTTGGTGCGCTCACGGAAACTCTCGAGGCGCTCAACCCAAAGACTGAAATCCTTCGATAGCTATAGTTCTTATGGTTGGAATGGCTATAGTTCTGTCGCCTTTCCGTGGTGGTAGTTCCTTGTGTCAGGCTGCGCCTGCCTACCGTGGTCTGTAACTATAGAACTTGGCTAGTGAAGTAGTAACGGCAGAAATTTCCCCTCTTGGGAGGGGTAGGGGTGGGTTAAAAGAGAAACTATGAAACTATAACTATAGCAGTAGCACATAAACGCCCTCTGCTGTTTTTAGGAGAGGGCTGGGGTGAGGTAAAAATTCCCCGCCTTAGAGAAGGAGGGGTTAGGGGTGGTTGGAATAACGCCAACTATAGAACTATAGCCACAAGTACACCAATATCCTAATCCCACAAAACCTGATTCAAACATTCTCCTCAATCACCGGGCCATCCAGCAACACCTGAAAAATAAAATCCCGGCAGAAAGAAACTGCCGGGATTTTGAGCTAAACTGATCTATAACTATGTCTACCAAACCCATTGCGGGCAAAGTACTCTGGCAGCGTTGTTGAGTTTGATGCCTACTACTACTTCGTGGCTACCAGCTGTTACGCGGCTCATGCTGGATGTGGCAATCTCATAAGAATAACCCACATCAAACAGATAGCTCAGGTTAACACCGGCCATAACCGCCCAGGCATCGTTGTGCCGGTACGACATACCACCCCACACATATTGGGCATACAGCGCCCGCACGTTCAGGTCAACGGCTGGTGTGGCTGAGTCTGTCATCTTCACCATAACCGAAGGAATTACGGCAAGGTCGTTTGTTGTCTGGAAACGGAAGCCAGCCGTGGCGTAGAAGTGTGGCTGCAGCATCATAGATGGCTCGTCGGTAGATACGATCTCCTGTTTGCTTTTAAGGAGTTGCATCCCGGATAAGCCAACATAAAAATCAGGGCTGTATAACCATAATCCTACACCAACATCAATCTTGCTCGCCGTAAGGTTACCACCCACCAGGTACGGATCGCTGGGGTCCAGCACCTGGGCACGGTCTACGTCCACGTTATACTGGGTAAAACCGCCTGAAAGGCCGCTTGCCAGTGTAAGGTAGCGCGTAATAGGTTGGTGGTAGGAATACGTCCCGTTTATAGTGGATGTACGAAGCAATCCGGCCTTATCTACCTGCACAACGGCGCCAACACCATGGTGCGGCACCGACTTTTTATAACTGTTTGCACTCGAGAATCCTGACCGGGTAGTTTTCCGGGCCTTCGGAGATGTTCTGCCACTGGCAGGGTTTCCGATCGAACCATGGATGGTAAAATAATAGGTTTCAGGTGCACCCTCTATGCCGGCCCACTGGCCCCGGTAGCTTGTGCGCAGGTCTGCATAACTTTCGATGCCGCCCACTGCAGGGTTTGTAAGAAAATTGTTCAGCGCGTACTGCGTGTATTGCGGACGCTGCTGTGCCAGTGTGGTGCCTGCTGCGGCAACCAGTGCCACTACTATAGTTAAAATACGTTTCATAGCCGGCATTACTTAATAATAGTTATACTTCCTGAAATTGGTGCTTCGTCTTTCGACAGATAAATGATGTAATAGTAGGCGCCGAGCGGCATTTGCTTGCCATTGTGTGTCCCGTTCCATGGCTCACTGTAGCCTTTGCTTTCGAAAATCTTTTCTCCCCAGCGGGTATAGATCTCCACTCTGCAATCAGGGTACTTATCCAGGTTCTCCACATGGAACACATCGTTAATGCCGTCGCCGTTTGGCGTCATGGCATTCATCGGGATGATAGCCGGAACAACGGTTACTGTTACTGAGGCGGTAGCTGTACAGCCTTCTGCAGTTGTGATCGTTACCGTGTAGGTCGTGGTCTTTTCAGGATTGGCCAGCGGTGTCGGGCTGGTTGGGGCAGTTAATCCAGTAGCCGGCGACCAACTATAGGTTGCTCCTCCCGATGCTGTCAGTTTGGTTGAGCGTCCTTCCCGTATCGTTACATCGGCACTAACATAAGCCTGCGGCTCCACAACCGTTACTCTTACCTCCTGGCGGGTGGCACTTTCGCAGCCGTTGCTGTTTACAGCCTGTACCCAGTAAGAAGTAGTGCTGTAAGGCGTGGCTCTGTACATGGTTCCTTCGCCTAAGTAAGTACCGCCTTTCGGAGCATCGTACCATTCCAGTTTAGTGCCTGGCAGTATGCCGTTTGCCTGTAATATGGCGGTTGCACCAGGGCAGATTGAAACAGAAGCTATAGTTGGCAGAGTTGGCCGCGGTACTACATCCATCTTCACAGCATTGCTGATGTGATCGGCGCAAGGGCCTGATGAGCGTACCACGCGTCTGTACCAAACTGTTCTGGTTGCAGCTTCAGTAGGTGCATAATGCTGGCCGGTTGCACCGGTTATGTTTATGAAGTTACCACCGTCAAAGCTCTGCTGCCACTGGTAAGTGTAAGGCTGGCCCGACTCAAAAGCTACCGAACCGGTTAGGGCTGCCGGCACATTGCCGCTACAGATCACCTGCGGGTTGCTGATGGTGTTGTCGGTGATCAGTTGGTTTACAGTGATCGTTACTGCACGACGGTTGCTGCTGGCACAGGCAATGCCTTTGTCTGCATCTACCGTGTTAACTGCCTCAACATAATAAGTTGTAGTTGTGTGCAGTGGCTGCGTGGCAAAGGTAACGCCCGAGGCAATGGCAGTTCCGCCTGATGCGGTGTAATACCAGCGGTAGCTCAAGGCACTTGTCGGGTTGTTGATACGCAGGGTAACGGCTGAGCCCGCGCAGACTGTAACATTATCTGCCTGCGGCATGGCCGGCAACTGAGACACCGTAATTCTGACTGCGTTGCTTATGCTTTCGCCGCACGGGCCGGCCACGTTCACGCGTCTTCTGTACCAGGTATCCTGCGTAAGCGTTCCCGGGGTATAGTTCTGGGCATAGGCACCAACTATACTCACAAAGTTAACTCCGTCGGTAGACTGCTCCCACTGGTAATAAGGGGTGGCAAGTCCGGTGCCGGCCGGCTGTGAGCCCTGCAGTAACGATGGCGCACTTCCGCTGCAGATCGTCTGTGTTCCGCTTACCGTGTTATTTGTAATGGCAGATGTTACTGTTACCGTAACTGCTTCTGCCGGTCCGGCGCAATAAGCGGTAGTGCCAGGAATCGCTCTGTAAGCCGTTACATAGAAAGTCGCGTTAGATGATAGCGGTACTGTTGTATAGTTTGTGCCTACACCTACCATAGTGCCATTTGCGTCGGTCCAGCGGTATTCCAGTTCCGGGTCAGGGGCGACAACAGAAAGTGTAGCCGGGCTGCCAGTACAGATCGTGGCATCATTCGCCACAGGAGTGCTTGGTTTGCCTACCACCTGTACATTGGCCTGAACCCTGGCGGCACTCGTGCAGCCTGCCGTGTTCACAGCTTCTACATAGTAAGATCTGCTGGAGTAGAGTGCTGTTTCCGAAGTGAACGAGATTCCTGTTCCGATCACCTCTGTACCGGCTACATCGTTGTACCACTTATAGGTCAGGGCAGGGTCAGGGTTTGCTACGAACAGGGTAACCTTTTCGCCGGAGCAGATAGAAGCCCCAGCAACTGTAGGCGTAGCCGGCAGTGGTGCAACACTAACCACAACAGCTTTACGGGCAGGGCTTACACAGCCTGCAGCTGTAACTGCTTCCACGTAATAAGTAGTGCTTTCTGTTAAGCCTGCTATGACAAAGTTATTGCCTGTGGCCAGTAAATCGCCTGCCTTATTATACCATCTGTGGCTGATTGTCAGGTCGGTTTGTGTTACGCTAAGAGTTACCGTTTGGCCAGCACAGATAGCCTTGTTTGCGGCTACAGGCGTGGCTGGCAATAGGGCCACCGTTACATTAACAGGTGTTCTGCTACTTACACAGTCGGAGCTGTTAATTGCCTCTACATAGTAGGTTTTGTTAGAGGTAAGGGCTCCTGTTTCGTAAGAAGTACCGGTATGGATGGCTACACCACCTGTTGCAACGGTATACCACTTGTACTTAAATGCTGCATTTGCCTGGTTTACTATTAGAGTTGTCTCGCTTCCTGCACAGATAATCGCATTGCTTAAGTCAGGTGCTGTCGGCAAGGCCTGTACACTAACCGTTACCGCTTTGCGTGGGCTGGCGCATGCCTGGGCTGATGTGGTATAAGCTTCAACATAGTAAACCGTATTTTGCGTGAGGTTTGGTGTCTGGTAAGAGGAGTTATTGCCAACCAGATTACCATCCTTGTCAAACCATCTGTAGTTCAGGTTCACATCCGGGTTTGTAACCGATAAAGTGGTACGCTCGCCTGAACAGATCACACTGTTTTCGGCCTGAGGTGTTGCCGGCAGCGGTGTAACAAACACTGTTACCGCTTTGCGAGGGCTAACGCAGCCACCTGCATTTACTGCCTCAACATAATAAGTGGTTTCTGCTGTTAAGCCATCTACACTGAAGAACGATGTAGTGGAAACCGATAAGCTGTTACCACCGGTAGCTACATTGAACCAGCGGTAAGTATAGCCTGGCTCCGGCGCAGACACTGAAAGCGTAGCACGTGCTCCGGCACAGATCGTAATGTTATTGGCTTGTGGTGTTGTTGGGGCAGAAAGCGTGGTTACTTTTACGATGTTGGTTCGCTGGGCAGGGCAGATGCCGTTTGGTACGGAAGCCACTCTGCGGAACCAGGTAGCTACGTGCAGCGCGCCCGGCTGGTAATCTCTGCCGGTTGCACCCGCTATCGGGCTATAGTTTGTACCGTCTTCACTGCTTTCCCACTGGTAGGTTACCGAACCTGCTCCACTCATCGCCGAAGAACCAACTATAAGTGCCGGCGTAGCTCCGCTACAGATCATCTGGTTGCCGCTGACAATGCTGTTGTTGGAGATTGGCTGCGTAACATAAGCCGTAACTATAGTTCGGGCGGTGTTTGCACAACCTGATGCCGTAACAGCTTCTATGTAATAAATGGCATCGGAAGCGAGGGCAGGTGTTGTGTACGTTGAGCCTGTGGCTACCAGTATTTCGTTGTCGTCGTACCAGTTGTAAACTATAGTTGGGGCGGCGTTCTCAACATAAAGGGTCGCTGTACTGCCTGCGCAGATACGAACATCGCTTGCTACAGGTGCTGCAGGCAATGGCGTCACTGTCACATTCACGGCCTCACGCGGACTTGTGCAGCTTGGAGATGCCTGTGGCGCTGCCTCTACATAGTAAGTGGTACTGGTGAAAATGGCCTCAGCTGGTTTATAGCTTGTGCCGGCTGCCAGCGGTGCCCCGTTCTTATCAAACCATCTGTAAATAAGCGTGGCATCCGGGTTAGAAACGGTTAACGTTACCCGCTCGCCTGCGCAAATGGTAAGATCTGCTGCTACCGGCATGGCAGGCTGTGGTGTAACAGTAACCGTAACTGCACGGCGTGACGGGCTGATACATCCGTAAGCCGAAACGGCTTCTACATAATAGGTTCTGTTAGAAGTAAGCGCATTGGTTGTGTAGGATGTTCCGGAAGCTACCGGCGTGCCACCTGTTGCGGTGCTATACCAGTTGTAAGTAACATCGGGAGCTACAGAGTTTATAGTTAAGGTGGCTGCTGTGCCGGAGCAAACTGTTACGTTATCTGCAACAGGTAAAGCCGGAAGTGGTGTAACGTTAACGGCTACTGCTTTGCGGCCACCGGTACAGGCAGGAGTACCACCTGTTGTTGCCTCTACATAATAAACAGCGTTTGTAGTAAGCGCCGGCGTGGTAAACGAAGTTCCGGTTGCCAGTAAATTACCGCCTGCATCGTACCACCTGTAAGTGTAGCTCAATGTTGGTGCTGTTACGGTTAAAATTGCGCTCTGGCCGGCACAGATGGTTCTGTCGTCGGCTTGTGGCAGAGCTGGCATTGGCTGTACGGTTACAGTTACCGGCTTACGCGCGCTGGAACAACCATTTGAGCTCACTGCTTCAACGTAATATGTAGCAGATGCTGTAAGGATGGCTGTTGTGTAAGAGTCGCCGGTGGCTATGCTGCTACCGCCTGTTGCTACATTATACCAGCGGTAGGTTAGGTTTGCATCCGGGTTATTTACCTGCAGCGTTGCTGTTGCATTCTCGCAGATTGTTCGGTTGTCGGCAAGTGGCGTCGCAGGAATCGGTGCAACCGTAACTTTTACTACGTTGCTATAGTGTGCCGGGCAGGTTCCGTTAGCTGTTTTTACGATGCGTCGGTACCAGGTAGTGGCGGTTAACGCCCCAGGAGCATAGTGCTGACCGGTGGCGTTTGCTATAGTTGTAAAATTGGTGCCATTCTCGCTGCGTTCCCACTGGTAAGCAAAGTCGCTGCCGTTGGCTGCCGGTAATGTTCCCGTAAGCTGGGCTGGAATGCTGCCACTGCAAATGGTTTGGTTAGCGGTAATGCTGTTGTTGGTGATCGGAGGAGTTACGGTTACAGTTACTGTTCTGCGGGATGGGCTCACACAGGCTGTTGATGTACTGGTAACTGCTTCCAGTTGGTAAGTCTGGCTGTAACCCAGGATATCTGTTGTAAAGGAGATACCGGTTGCAACCACTGTTCCGCCCTCATACCAACGATAAATTAACCCCGGCTGTGGGTTTTTTACCCAAAGCGTGGCATTGTCGCCGGCACATATCACAGCATTATCTGCATCTGGTGTAGCAGGCAATGGCGTTACCTGCACGGTTACCGCACCGCGCGATGTGCTGGCGCAGCCGCCTACCGATACGGCTTCTACATAAAACGTGGTGGTCGCGTTAACAGCATTAATAGCATAGGTATTGCCTGTTGCCAGTAGTGTACCACCAGACGCTGCTGTGTACCAACGGTAAGTTAAAGTAGCAGCCGGATCTTTTACCGCTAGGGTAGCAGCTGAACCGGTGCAGATGGTGATGCTTTCAGCAATTGGTGTTGGCGGTAATGGTGTAACGGTAACTGCAACCTGCGATCGTGGGCTTACGCATCCTGCGGTTGTTGCTGCTTCCAGGTAATAGATTCTGTCTGAAGTAAGGGTACCGGTACTGAAGGATGTGCCTGTTGCAATTGGTGAGCCTCCCGTAGCAGAAGTATACCAGTTGTAAACCAGGTTTACATCTGGCGACTGTACAGTTAAGCTGGCTGCTGTTCCGGTACAAATAGTTACATCAGAAGCAACCGGCGTTGTCGGGATCGGGCTTACCGTAACTATAACAGCCTTACGCGGACTGGTGCAGACAGGGCCTGTTACTGTGCTCGCTTCTACAAAGTATGTAGTGCTGTTTGTTAATAATTCTGTTGTGTAGGTTGTTCCCGTTGTCAGAAGATCGCCGTTAACATTAAACCAGCGGTAAACCATTGTCGGGTCCGGGGAAGTTACTGAAAGCGTTGTTCTCTGTCCGGCACAAATGGTTCTGTCCTGCGCCTGCGGCATAGCTGGCTGAGGCTTCACAGTTACAGTTATTGCCCTTCTGCTGCTTACACAACCTGCACTGCTTGTCGCATCCACATAATAAGTAGTGGTGGCCGTAAGTGCTTCCGTAGTTAAGGTTGGTCCAACTCCAATCGGGTTAACTGCTGTTGCCGAACTATACCACTTATAAGTGAGTGTGGCATCCGGAGATGTTACACTTAATCTTACAGTTTCGCCGGCACAGATCGTGCTGTTGGCAACAGCAGGCGTAATTGGTAACGGAGAAACCGTAACTTTTACTGCATTACTCACATGCTCCGGGCACGCCCCTGTTGCTGATTTTACTTTTCTGCGGAACCAGGTGCTTATAGTTAAAGAGCCCGGTGCATAAGATGCATTGTTCGCGCCTGCTATACTGGAGAAGTTAACACCGTCTTCGCTGCGCTCCCACTGGTAAGTGTAAGTGCCGCTGCCACCTGTTGGCGAGGTGCCCGTAAGGCTGGTCGCGGTTCCGCCACTGCAGATGGTCTGGTTGGCAGAAATGGTATTGTTGCCGATGTTTGGCGTAACAGTAACTATAACTGTTCTGCGGGATGGGCTGGTGCAGGCTGTACTGGTGTTAGCCACAGCTTCCACGAAGAACGTAGTACTGTTACCGAGTATAGCAGTCGTAAAAGTAACTCCGGAAGAAAGTAGCGTACCGCCGGAATACCAGTTATAAGTAACTGTAGGGTCTGGGTTCTTTACAAACAGAACAGCTGCATCTCCGGCACAAATGGTCGTGTTATCAACTTCTGGCGTAGCTGGTAGCGGCGTTACGGTTACATAAACCTCTTTTCTGTCCGGACTGGTGCAGCCGCCTATAGTTGCAGCTTCCAGGTAATAGGTTGTGTTTGCTGATAGAATTCCGGTTGTATAGTTGGTGCCGGTCGCAAGTAAGGTGCCTTCTGTTTCTGCATCATACCAACGATAAACCAGGTTGGCATCCGGCGAAAGCACTGCCAGGGATGCAGAGCTGCCAGCACAAATAGCAACGTTATCAGCCTCTGGTATAGCAGGTAGTGGCGTTACAGTCACTGTTACTGCGCCACGAGCCGTGCTCACGCAACCCGATTCTGAAATGGCCTCGATGTAATAGGTTTTGTTGGATGTAAGAATGCCTGTGTTATAAGTAGCGCCGGTTGCCAGTGCGCTACCACCGGTTGGCGTAGCGTACCACTTATAACTATAGTTGGCATCCGGAGAATTAACCTGCAGTATAGTTGCCGTGCCGGTACAAATGTTCTGGCTCTGAGCCGTAGGGGTAGCTGGCAGCGGGTTAACTGTTATTTTGACCGCATTGCTAACCGAAGGAGTGCAGTTGCCTGAGGCAATTACCGTTCTTCGGAACCACGTAGTTTTAGTCAGGGCACCAGGAGCATAATCTTTACCGGTTGCCCCTGCTATGTTCTGAAAAAGGCTGCCATCTTCCGAAGCTGCCCACTGGTAAGTAAAGCCACCACCACCGCCGGCTGGTAAGGAACCCTGCAGCGCGGCAGGTACAGTACCACTGCAGATAGCCTGGTCGGCAGTTAAGGTGTTGTTGGTGATAGCTGGTGTTACAGTTACTTCTACCGCAACTTTAGGACTGGCACAACCAGGCGATGCTTTGGTGACTGCTTCTACATAATAAGTAGCATTGGCAGTGAGCAACCCTGTGTTATAGTTGATGCCGGTTGCCAGTAAGGTATGGTTGCTGTCGTACCATCTGTAGAAAATTGTAGCGTCGGTCGGGTTAACGGCAAGCGTTGCGCTGTTGCCTTCGCATACGGTAACATTAGCTGCAGTAGGCGCAGGTGGAAGTGGTGTTACGGTTACCTGAACTGAGCGGCGTGTAGAGTAGCAGCCCGAAGTAGCAGTAGCCTCTACATAATAGGTTTTGCTGGTAGTGAGGGCAACTGTTGTATAAGAAGTACCGGTTGCCAGTACTGTGCCTCCAACTTCCACATCGTACCAACTATAGGTAAAACCTGCATCCGGATTAGTAACCGTCATGGTTGCCGGAGAACCATAGCATATCATCGGCTCTGCAATATCAATAGAGGCCGGCATTGGTGTTACTGAGATCAGGACGGTATTGCTGTAAGTGGCAGGGCAGGTGCTGGCTCCTTTTACCATTCTTCTGAACCAGGTAGTGGTTGTCATAGAAGTTGGCGCGTAATCTATAGCATTGGCACCCGGAATATCTGTAAAGGTAGTACCGTCGGTGCTGCGCTGCCATTGGTATATGTAAGCGCCGCCACCGCCTGCAGGCGTCGACCCGATTAGCGGATCTGGTTTGCCGCCTGTGCAAAGTGCCTGGTTGTTACCAATAGTGTTATTAGTGATTGGAGGAGTAGAGTTGGCTTTTACTTCTACCCGAACAGAGCTGAAGCAGTTGGTTTGAGCGGTAGTAGTAGCTTCAACAAAATACGATACAGGCCCTGTTACCGGGTTAGGTGTAACAAAGGTTGGCCCGGTGCCCAGCAGGGTAGTGCTGGTTGAAGTGGCATACCAGTTATAGATGGTGTTACCGTCGTTGTTGGACACAGTAAACGTAGCCCGGCTGCCATAACACACCAGCGCATCGGTAACTATAGGCATGGCTGGCATTGGGGTAACTGTTACTTTTACCGTGTTGGTCTCTTCGCCGCAACCTCCGTTGTAAGCAATTCTTTTAAACCAGGTAGTGACATATAGGGGTGGTGGCGTGTAGTCTTTGTCGGTAGCAGATGCAATAGGGCTGTAGCCGCTGTTAGGGCCTGTAGTACTTATCAGCCACTGGAAGGTCATGTTTTGTGGCGCATTACCTGTAATGGTTCTTGGCCTGGTGCCGGCGCATATCTGCTGATCCCCGTTGAGTACGGTGGCATTACCATTGGTTAATGACGAAGTTATAGTTGCTGTCGTGCGCGGTGAAGTACAACCTGAAGCCGTTAATGCTTCTACATAAACTACGGTGTAAGATGCATTAGTTTTAGTATAGGAAGTACCCCAAACCAACAGGTTGCCATTGGTATCGTACCATTTGTAAAGCAGATTCGGGTCCGGGTTATTTACCCACAGGGTGGCGTTGCTGCCTGTACAAACAGCCATGCTCTCTACATTCGGGGCCTCCGGTACTTTCTCTATCGTAATTATCTGCGATGCCGTCGCCGATTCTCCACAGGGTTTGGTAACAGTAACGGTAATGGTTTGCTCTCCTGGCGTCGGGAAGTTGATGTTAGGGTATGCAGCGGTAGCAACTTCGGTTCCGTTCAGGCGCCAGCTATATTTCAGGTCGGCTACGGCTCCTCCGTTGGCCGTATATACCGGCTGATGCCTTGGGTTAGTAGCACTGAACGAAATAGTGGTAGGCCCGCAATAAAAATGGTTGCCAGGCAGCGTAACAGCAGGTGCCTGACAACTCTGCCCTTGTGCAATTGCAGCTGTTGGTCCGTAACTATAAAAAAAGAAAATAAACAGCAGCGGTAAAAGTATTCTCATAAGCAAAAAGTAAAAACGGAAGATCTTATATCACGGTAGTTTTGAAATTGCACTATATAAACTTAAAGTATAGGATGTACTGTTAAATGTTATGCTATATATTCTTATAAACTAATTTGTGTATTACTGATAGTAGTAAAGGTAAAACAGAAGGCAATATTACTAAAATATGTTCTTTGGCAAAGCAGTAAGATTTTTGTATGCTATTGATAATTAATAAATAACATAATTGTAATAGAGTTATTGGTAAATTAAAAGGAATAAAAATGTGGTTTTGTAATTATAACTATATTTATAATTAGTTTAATGAGTGGCAGAGTGCGGTAATTGTATCGTTATTCGGCTGGAGTAGTATAGGAATAGAACTTAGATAATGTGAAATAAAAAAAGCCCGGACCAAAGTCCGGGCTTTTTTAACAGGTTATAGTTATATTTTTATTCTGCGCGGGCAGATCCGCTGCTGATGATATTGCCAAAGAATATGCCGTTCAGGAACAGTTTGTTAGTGCCGTACCAGAATGCTCTGAAGTTAGGGTTATCTGGCATAGCGATGACACGACCAGCACCTATAGCTGTTACCGCTACAGCTGCTGAATTTTTGGCCTGTTCCAGGTTCTGTTTCGAGATATAGCCTGCCATCAGCGGCTTGCTGGTGTATATTACCGGGTTTGCATACGGGTTTTTAGATGGCTCCACAAACAGCGTATTGCTGCGGAAGATTGGTAGCTGGTTGTCAGTGTAGCCATACGCCAGTGGGTGCGTGAGATCAAGTGTGGTTTCGAAAATGGCACCGCCTATTACCTGGGCACCTGTTTCGCTGCTCAGTTCGGTGTAAGGTCTTCTGGTGCGGGCCTGGTTGTCTTTGTTCTCTTTGAACGTTATAGTACTAATGCCATTTGAGGCCAGCCATTTAATAGCTTCGCCCATGCCAATCACCGTGCCGCCCTGATGTACCCAGGTACGCAGTTTATCTTTTGATATGCTGTTGTAAGAGCCATCTGCCATTACCAGCACATTGTAGCGATCCAGGTTGGCGCGGTTAAACTGGTCAGTTGTAATCAGGGTAGTCTGAATATCGAAGCGGTTATCGAGCAGGTGCCAAGCTTCGCCGGCATCGTTGCTGTTTACGCCATTGCCGGTAAGTAACATAATGCTAGGTTTACGCAGGTTCTGCATCATCGGGCTGCCCAGTTTAATCCCTTCCGTGGTAAGGCCGGTTTCCATGGCCACTATCTCAATGCCGTTGGTAGTAGCTACATCCTGTAATAAGGTATAAAGATCTGCTGATGAAACAGGCTGCCCTGCTACAGGTATCAGTATAGTGCCATAGTTAAAGGTTCTGCCGTTTCCTGCAAAGGTGTTGGTCGCCACTTTTGCCTGTATGCCTTTGTTGAATAAGATGTTGAGGGCGCGCGGAGCGTAGTAATCTTTCCACTCAAAAGCGTAAGCATAGGTGCTTTGCCCGCCTGTTACTTTGCCGGTTGGTAATTGTGGGTTTGTTACCAGCTCGCCGAGTTGTGCAGGTTTATAGTTCTTGCTTGTCAGGGCATCATATTCCAGATCAAAAGCCAGCGGGAAGGTCCAGGCAGAGATGTCGTAGAACAGGCTGTCCTGAAACGTGGTGCGCTTCTCAAACATGGCCTCTATCAGTTTATATTGCGGCTGCTCCAGTGGAACTATAAATGCATTTTGTGGCGAATAAGTGCGGTTGCCTGTTTTTATAGTTTCTTTCGGTCTGTAAATAGAAATCTGGTGCTGACGAATAATATCTGCCAGATGGTAAGCACGCGCAGGATCTGTTTCTGAGCCGAAAATGTAAGCCTTGTTAGTTGCCTTTTTAGATTCGTTCAGTGCCTGCTTATAGAAGTCGCGCTGGTGTGCCAGTAACTTCTCACGCATGCTATGGGCTGCTTCCAGAGTCGAAAGTGTGGTAACAAATTGGTTACGGATGGTGAACGGGAAGGTAAGTACGCCATTTACGCTTTCCTGCGCATGACCACGCGAGCTAGCCTGCTCGAACAGAATACCTACTGCACCATGAATGTCCGGATACGTAGAACCTTTGCCATAGTAAAAGTCGTCGAAGCTTTCTTCTGTATAGTACAGCGAGCCGATCTTGTCCAGCGCCTTTGCGTGGTAGTTGCCTATTTCGCGGGTTAATTTATAGTTGGTTTCCGGAGTGAGTGGGTGGTTGCGGCTTGGTATGCCCGGCTGGAAAAAGAAAGTGGAATTGGTGCCCATCTCGTGGTGGTCGGTAAGCAGGTTTGGTTTCCACTCATGGAAGCTGGCAAGTCTGCCCTTCGATTCAGGATGTTGTAGCGGGAGCCAGTCGCGGTTAAGGTCGAACCAGTAGTGGTTGGTGCGGCCACGCGGCCATACTTCGTTAAACTCGGAGCTGTTAGGGTCGGTAACCAGGTTTTTGCCACGGTTGGTATTTACCCAGCTTGCAAAACGGTTCAGACCGTCAGGGTTTATAGACGGATCAACAAGTATGATAGATTCCTGCAGCAACTTGTCGATTTCAGGCCCTTCGGCGGCAGCTAAATGGTAAACTGCCAGTAAAGCGGCATTGCTGCCACTTGGCTCATTGCCATGCACACTATAGCCCATCCAAACCACTACCGGCATTTTGCTGATGTCCAGCTTCGCAGATGCAGCTGGGTCGGTAAGCTGCTTATGCTGTGCCTTCAGCTGGTTAATGTTCTTGTGATTTTCCGGCGATGTGATGGTGAGTAGGTAAAGTGGACGGTTTTCGTGTGTGCGGCCATACTCTGCCAAGGTGATTCTGTCTGATGCCTGAGCCATGTGGCGCATGTACATTACAAGCTGGTCGTGGCTTACGTGCCATTCGCCCACTTCGTAGCCCAGCACCTGCTGCGGTGTCGGAATGTTCTTGTTATAGCTTACGTCCTTTGGCAGATAGTAAGTGAGGGTGGTCTGTGCCTGTGCCCACTGCGTGCATAAGAATAGTGCTGTAACAACTATAGCGTACAGTTTCTTCATAGATTAATTAAAGTATTTAGTTATAGTAAGTTGTAAATGCAATTTGCTGTTTTATAGTGCCTTTTGCAAATAGTTAAGCCCTAGAAATGGTGGTGAATACAATGAATTTATAGAGTTGCCGATATGCTGTTTTTCGGCTTTACAGATTGTATGGTTTTATGCTGCCAGTAGCCCGTAAAGTAACTACACCTTTCAGTTATAAGCCCTTACTATTTTAGATTGAAGCTATAGTTAGCGCCTCATTAGCCTCGTGTTTGCTTCCTGTTGTAGTTTTCTTATTATCAAGCTTCTTGCTCTCTTTCTAATTGTACATCTATAGTTCTGTTTTAGCAAAATGTATAATTGTACTCAAATTATACATATATGAAAAGTCATATATGTATATATAGTTCAATATAATTTAATTTAAACGTATGTTTTGTTAGATGTGTATTGAAAAAGTTATAGATAAATGCAACATATATCAATTTTACCTGTACTATATGGATAAAATATTGAACAAAATATAACAAAGATATATGGTGAATTTATACTTTATTGTTTTTGTGCAAATATGCAGGTATGTGTGCTGCCATTGCAGGGATAACATCTTGCGTCCACCAGATAAGTCTTAAATATAAATTTTTCGGACTATAGTTACCAGCTATAGTTCAGTGGAAAGCCACCTTTTTTAAGGTGGCTGGCCTTGTATTGCCTTATTGCTACCACACCGCCTCAGCCCTAACCCGGGAGCAACACCCAACACAGACCCAAATCGCTTTAATCCCCAAAAGTTTTTAACCTCATGAGAAAGAATTTTACAAACCTGATCAGCTGGCCGGGCATGAGCCGGCAAAAGTTAATTTCGCTTCTTACTTTTCATTTGCTGCTGGCATTATTGCTTATAGGGCAACAGGTTTCTGCACAGACCACCGAGCCGTTTAGAGATGATTTTAGTAATACCTCAAAGACAACAACAGGCCCCATAGGTAGAGGAAGCATAACCATTACTGCCGGAGAGTTAAGAGTATCTGGTAGTGGGAGTGGTCCTCAGACCAGTAGAGGTTTTGATGTTTATGCAGGTACAGCAAATTCTTATACCTTTTATCCCGGAATTACTTACACAATTTCGATTGATGCAAGGAAGGTCAATACATTTGAATTAAACGGTAACTTAGAATTTACTTATGGCACAACTTCAGCGATTGCTAGAAGTGGTTCAGCAGTAGTAATTGGGAGTGCTTTAATTTCTCAAACTGCAAATAATACTTTCACTTCAACTTTTGAGGTAACGGCGCAGCAAAGCCTTTTTATAGGTTTGCACTTATTTAGTGGACAAAATGCGAGCCAATTAGTCTTAGATAATTTTGTCATTACTGCCGCTTGCATCAATCTCGCTCCTCCAACTGTAACAAACACAACTGTTACTAGATGCGACACAGGTCCTATAACTTTATCTAGCACTGTAGTTGGAGAAAATAATCCATCTGCAGGGGCAACCAATAGATGGTACTCAGCTGCAACTGGTGGAATTGTGCTTGCAACTGGTGCAAACTATACAAGAAATTTAACTGATAATAACCCTATTACAGTTTATGTGGGAAGTTATAATACATTAACGGGCTGTGAGAGCTCAGTAAGAGTAGCTGTGACAGCTAGAGCAATTCAAACACCAACAGCAACTGTTATTCCCACAACTCCTGCACCAGTCTGTCAAGGACAATCAGTAGTACTGACTGCAACGGATGCTCCAGCTGGGCAAACGTATGCTTACCAATGGCGAAATAATGGCACTGATATACTTAATGCTACTGGCAGGACTTACACAGCTAATGTAACCGGAAGCTATTCAGTTATAATTACTAATACTACAGGCGGGGCAAACTGTCCAAGTGCCCCATCTGCAGCTGTACCAGTTACTGTTACTACACCTCCAACAGTGTCGGTCGTAGCATCGCAGCCTAATATTTGTGCTGGGCAATCAACTACATTAACAGCAAGCGGAGCTACAAGCTATACCTGGTCTCCAGCTACTGGGTTGAGTAATACAACAGGTGCAACAGTAACAGCAAACCCAACTACAACAACTACCTATACAGTAACTGCTGTATCAGGTGGTTGTACAGTAACATCTCAGGTAACAGTAAACGTAAACCCACGGCCATCAGTACCTTCAGTTAGCGGTACAGCTACATTGATATGTGAATCAGGATCAACGGTACTAACTGTTACAGGTGCACCTGCAGGCGGCGGTTATCAGTGGTATACAGGTCCAACAGGAAATAACGCCATTACAGGCGCAACTGGTTCAAGCTATACTACCCCGAATATTAGTACAACTACTAGATACTATGTTGCGACAGTAAGCCCGCAGGGCTGCGAAAGCGCTACCAGAACAGAAGTGATTGCAAGGGTAGTGCCAAGGCCGGTAGCAACTATAACACCGGCAGGCCCTGTAAGTGTTTGTGCCGGAACCCCAGCTACTCTAACTGCACCATCACCACCAACCGGAAAAACTTATTCTTACCAGTGGTACAGAAATGGCGAAGCTATAAGTAATGCTACAAGTATATCTTACAGTACAACTGAAGCGGGTTCTTATCAATTAGTTATCACAGACCCAGCTGAGAACTGCCCAAGTAATCTTTCTACACCTGTTACAGTTCGGATAAATGCGTTGCCAGATGCCCCCTCTACTACATCCGAAGCACGTTGTGGTAGCGGTACTATAACATTAACTGCGAGTGGTGCGCCTTCTGGTGGTAGTTATCGCTGGTATACTGCTTCATCAGGTGGCAGCGCGATTTCAGGACAAACAGATGGTACATATTCCCCATCACTAAGTGCTAATACTACTTTTTATGTGAGTACTGTAAGTGCTGAAGGCTGTGAGAGTGCAACCAGAACTCCGGTTACGGCAACAATCAACACTATTCCGCTGGTAAGTATCTCTGCTGCAACAGCAACCTCATTTTGTAATGGTTCTTCTGTAGTATTAAGCTCCAGCGTAGCACCAGCCACACCAGCAAATGGAGGAAGTTATTCATATCAATGGTATGAGCAGACTGGAGGTGAGATTGCCGGTGCAAACCAGAGCACTTTTACAGCAAATGCTTCAGGGAGGTATTTTTTAGTTGTAACTAACTCTAGTGGCACTTGCCAGAGTGTTAACTCTAACTTTATTACCGTTACAGTTAACCCAATACCGGCTACCCCTGTTGTAAATGGCCCTTTTGAGCGATGTGGTAACGGTACCGTTACCCTATCTGGAACTGCAGGAGCGAATGGCAATACGCTGCGTTGGTACAGTGCGGAAAGCGGGGGTAGTATATTAAGAGAAGGGCTAACATTTACAACTCCAGTACTTAATGCTGATACAGAATATTATGTATCTACCTATAATACTACAACCCGGTGTGAGAGTGATCGGATACTTGTGAATGTAATTGTGAAGCCTCTGCCTGATGTTACCATTACACCAACTGGCCCAACAAGCTTCTGTATAGGCAATTCGGTACTGTTGGTTGCAGTAGATAACGAAGCTTATAGTTATCAATGGTATAAGGGTATCCCTAATGGAGTAAATTCACCTATTACAGGGGCAACAGGAAGTACCTATGAAGTAGAAGAGGTTGGTACAAATAATTTCTATGCAGTAATAACCAGAGACGGTTGCTCGGTGGCATCCAATGTAATTGCTGTTACAGTAAGTGAGAGACCAAACAGTGCTGCTATATCTATAGTTGGAGCTACTACTTTTTGTAATACTGGAAGTGTGCGGCTTGAAGCTCCTGCAGGAACTGGTTATTCTTATGCATGGCAGATAAAAGATGGAACCACTTATTTACCTGCAGTAGGCAAAGATGGAGCAAATAACAATACAAGGGTATTTGTTGCTGATAAAAGTGGAACATACAGAGTAGTAGTTACTAAAACCACAAACGGTGTGTCCTGCGATAAAGAGTCAGATGAAGTAACTGTAACAGTACTGCCTCAACCAACAGCAAGTATAGCCCCACCAACTATAGTACAGCAATGCGAGCAGCGGAACGGGGCTACAACTTATACTGTTGTCGGTACTTACTCCAACGGTACAGGTGTTTGGTCATCTTCTGACAGCAGATTTACTATTTCAGACATAAATGAGTCTACCAATGCTGAGGGGGTTACGACATCAACTATAACTGTTACAGCGCCTGCCAGTGTTACAAGCGAACTGAGTACAACTATACGATTAAACGTAACTGAAAATATAGCTTCTTGTAATCCGGCATCTGCAACTGTAAATCTAACAGTGTGGCCCTTGCCAGTCGCAACTATCTCAACATCCGGAACAACAACTTTCTGCGCGGGTGGCAGTGTAACACTTACAGCCAGCAACGGCTCTAGTTACCTGTGGAGCAACGGTGCTACTACACAATCTATTATTGTAAATGCTTCCGGAAACTATAGTGTGACTGTTTTCAGTAGCCGAGGTTGCGAAACTACATCAGCACCTGTTGCAGTAACAGTCAATCCGATGCCGGAAGCAACTATAATGGTTGATGGAGATCTTACCTTTTGCCAGGGCGGGTCGGTTATTCTAAGCGCACCAGAGGCACCAGCAGGAAGTACATATGCTTACCAGTGGTTGAATGGAACTACAGAAATTACCGCAAATGGCAACGGTAGAACCTTTACGGCGACCGTAAGCGGTAACTATAGAGTAAGAGTAACTGATACCAGCAAACCTACAAGTTGCAGTGTCACAACTTCTGAACCAACTATAGTCACTGTTAATACCAGACCAACTGCCAGTATATCTGCCAACGGGGCTCCTACAACATTCTGCCAAGGTGGCTCAGTAACACTCACTGCCACAGCTACACCATCAGCTCCAGCTTCGCCAGGTACTTATACATACCAGTGGTATAATGCTAGCGGTATTATTGACGGTGCTATTAATCGAACATATGCAACAACTGAGAGCGGTGCTTACTACGTTATCATTACAAACTCAGCTGGTGCTTGTAGTAGTGCGCAGTCTAATACAATAAATGTAACTGTAAATACAGTACCCAAAGCAACTATAGCTACAACATCTCCGACAACCTTCTGTGAGGGTGGTTCTGTAGTACTTACTGCTGTAGCTGATCCTACAATGCCTGCTAGTGGAAACTATTCTTATGTTTGGAGAAGGGGTGGAACAGTTATACCTGAAGCTACCGGACTAACTTATAAAGCAGAAACAGCAGGTAGTTATACTGTAACAATCATAAACCCTGAAAGTAGTGGCAGCTGTGAAAGTACAACATCTGCAGCTGTTACAGTAACAGTTAACACCCGGCCAAAAGCAACTATAGCGGCAGCTTCTGCAACTACATTCTGCAATGGTGGTTCTGTTGTTCTTACAGCTACAGCTGAACCTGCAACACCGGTAGGTACAGGTAGTTATACTTATCAATGGTTTAATAGCACTAGCCCAACGCCAAATACGCCTGTAGGTAGTGCTCGAACTTATACTGCAACCACAAGTGGATCTTACTATGTTGTTATTACCAATACCGCAGGTGGTTGCGCCGGCGCACCATCAGGTAGTATACCTGTCACAGTTAATCCTATTCCGGTTGCAAATGCTGGTGGAGATAAAACAATGTGCTCCGGTGAATCAGTTATTTTAGGTGTTGCTCCAGTTGCCGGCTATACGTATAGCTGGGCTCCATCAACAGGGTTGAGTGCAAATAATGTGGCACAGCCAACACTTACGATTTCAAATACAGGTAGTAACAACATTACCACAACTTATACTTTAACTGTTTTGCAGAATGGTTGTTCAAGTACCAGCTCTGCAACTATTACAGTAAGACCAACGCTAACAAATAATACCATAAGTTCAGCACATACTATATGCGAGAATGCAACTCCTCAGACACTCACAGGTAGTATACCTAGTGGTGGGGGCGGAGCCGGTTCGTACAGTTATCAATGGCAAAGCAGCACGGGTGGCTCAGCTTACGCTAATATACAAGGTGCTACCGCTCAAAACTATAGTCCTGGCCCATTAACTGCAACAACATCATTCAGAAGAATAGTACGATCTGCAGCCTGTGCCAGTACAACAGAAAATATAAGTACCCCTGTAACAATCACTGTTACACCAACTGCCCGGTTAGTTCTTATACTAACAGCCAGCCCATTCCCAGTCTGTCCTGGCCAGAACACGACCTATACGGCCCGTGTGATACAGAACCCTACCAAAGTTAACTACCCGGATAATCCGCGCTTTGAGCAGGTTACCTGGGTAGGTGGAACAGATGTTACTGATCTGTTCCTGTTCGACTGGTGGAAGAATAATACTGTTGACAACCAGGAAGGGCAAACCGGGCCAACCGTAAGTCAGGCGGGGTTATCATCGAAAGACTTCTTTACAGTGAGGGCCAAACCAAAAAATCCAATAACCATTCCTTGTTATGTGTATGATAACAAACCAGAGATGGTAGTCAATGACAATAAAGGAAATGTTCTGTTCTCAAACCGCATTTACTTGGGGATGCCTGAGAATTATGAAGTTAGTATAACAGCAAACCCTACAGGGCCAATTTGCCCTGGTACACCAGTAACCTTTACTGCTACTCCGGCAGTAAACGCTATTGTGTCATCAACATTGATGCTTAACTGGAGAGTAAATGAACGTATAGTAAGCTCAGTTCTTTATTCAACATCTAATCAGTTTACTGCCAATAATCTTAAGAATGGTGATAAAGTAGATCTGACCTTTACGTCTCAGGAAAATAAGTGTAGTCCTGTAGCCTCTAACAATTCCATAACTATGGTTGTGGCTTTAGAGCAAACTTTAGCTGGAGGTGGCGCAATTTGTCAGGGGGCAACAGGCGTACCAATAACTCTCTCAGGTTCTCAATCAGGAATTACATACACGTTGAAGCGAAATGGCACTGAAACTGTTGAAACGCGTACAGGTAATGGAAGCGCTATAACCTTTAGTAGACAAACTACAACAGGGGTTTATACTGTAGAGATTAGCACAGGTGTAGGATTATGCTTCACTACAAATGCAGTTAGGGTAGATGTTACACAGCCACCGACTACACAAACACTAACAGTTGGTAACAATGGAGAGTTTTGTGCCGGCGGAGCGGGCGTTCCGATTACATTAAGTAGTTCACAGACGGGAGTAAGTTATCAGCTAAGAAGAACTTTCGACGGCACAACAACTAATGTTGGGTTACCAATAAATGGTTCTGACGGCCAGTCAATTTCATTCGGTGCCCATACTGATGAAGGCGTTTACTCAGTTGTAGCAACAACTATAGCTGGAAGTACGGTAGCCGCATGTACTACCACTATGGGTAGTGTGACCGTGCAGGTTAATCCACTACCACTTACTCAGACCTTTACAGGTGGTGGTAGTTATTGTGCGGGAGGGGCCGGTGCACCTGTAGGCTTGCAAAGTTCACAGTCTGGTGTGACCTATAACCTTCGTAACAGCAAAGGAGAAATTGTTGGTACAGTTGAAGGTACTGGCAGCGCCATATCGTTCGGAAACTTTAAAGCTGATACTTACACTGTGCAGGCATTAAACGGCGCAACTAATTGCTCCATAACTATAAGCGGCAGTATACAAATATTAGAGACAGCTCTGCCGACTGAATATGCAGTTACAGGAGGAGGTAGTGCCTGCGCAGGCGGCGCCGGTGTTATAGTTGGGTTAGGTAACTCTCAAACCGGAGTTTTATACCAGCTTCGAAGAAGAGCAGTTGATGGTACTGTAACAGATGTAGGTAGCCCTGTAGGTGGTACAACTGGTAGTTCAATCAGTTTTGGTAATCAGACTGTTGCAGGTATTTATAGCGTTATTGCGACTACAATTTCTACCCCAGCCTGCCCGCTTCCAATGCTTGGGGAAGTACCGGTAACTATAAACCCATTGCCTCAGCTCAGAACTGTCAGCGGACCTCCATTCTGCCCTGTAACACAGCCAGACGGAACCTTGATAACTTTGGCAAATTCAGAGTCTGGGGTTACATATACTTTAACCAAAGTAGGCGACCCAAGCTTTACGCCAGTAACAAGAACAGGAACAGGCAGCAGTACAGAGCCATTAAGTTTCGGAACATTTACCCCAGGTACTTATTCGGTTTCAGGTACTAATTCGAGTTCATGTTCTACTCCTAAAGTAGGTGAGGTTACGGTTACAGCTGTCACTTATCCGATAGTAGCAGGGGAGCTTGAAGTGTTCTGGAGAGATAACACGACGAACTGGGAAGTTGTTGCGAAATCTGACCACATTACAAAGGGTGTTGCCATGAATGACAACTTTGTGTATGAGTGGTATGTCGGAGCCAGCGAAAGTTCCGCAACACTCTATACCACTACAAGATATCCAGACAACAGCATTATGATTAATAATCCGGCGGAGGGCTTGTTTGTGAGGTGTATCATCAGAACACCTAGCGGAATATGCCTGCCAGATGTTATAATGGATAATAGAGGTATCATTCCACTTCCAGTAGAGCTCATCTACTTTAAAGGTGTGCGCAAAGACAATACAGTCGTGTTGACCTGGGCTACAGCATCAGAGAAAGAAAATGCGGGCTTCGAGTTACAGGTGTCGCAGGATAACAAGAACTACAGGCAGCTGGAGTTTGTCCCAAGCAAGAATGGCACCAGCTCGTTAAAGCAGCTCTATGAGTTTGTAGACAGAGAAAATGGCAAGTTTGGCACGCGCTACTATCGCCTGAAACAGCTAGACTTGGATGGTCAGTTCTCTTACTATGGTCCGGTGGCGGTGGCCTTTGGTGAGGCAAGTAATAAAGCTATGGTGTACCCGAACCCATTTGAGCGGGAAGTGAAGCTGGAAATTGACGCTGAGAAAGCCACCGTAATGGAGCTGGCAGTTACAAACCTGCAGGGCCGACAACTCATGATTAAAAACGTGAAGGTGGAGCAGGGTAAGAATACGATTACATTGGATCTGGGACCTGATCTGCCGGCTGGTATGTACATAATTACCACGCGCTTTAACGGTACATTCAACAATTTTAAACTATTGAAACAGTAAACTTATTAGGGTTTAAAGCAGAAAGGGACGGGTATTTTACCCGTCTTTTTTATTTTAATACTTAGTAAGAAATGAAAGCAAGATGGATTTGTAAACCCATAGTGTGCCATAGCTATAGTTTTGCTCTTAACTATAGTTGCTTTGAGCATGGGTAGCAACTATAGCCCGGCTACCAAACTATAGTTACCGGTAATGTCGCATCACAGCGAAGGGCAGGGGAGCGAAGAAGGCTGCTCTCAGGTTGGCAGCTTTTAATCCGTTATTCACCCAGTAATTACAGGTTTTGGGGAAGTAAAACTTCTCTCGGGCTTCGTAAAAATTGTCTGTGGAACTATAGCCTTTGCCTTCTATAAGCATAACCTGGTTATTTTGAGTTTGAAATGAGCCGGAGATATAGTTTACAAGTTGTGTGTATTGCTCCGGCGTTACCCAGATCGGGCGTTGGTGCTTGTTGGGTGTGAGCGGCCGTCGGATATATTCTACGTGCATGGCAGATGGCGACGGCCAGAAGATGGCATCCAGGGCAACTTTTAAAGTTAGATCGCTCCATTCCGGGGTTTGCATATAAAAGGCACGATCGCCCCAGCCAAAACCAATATGTGTAAAACTGCTGTCGGCTCCGGCAAAATGGTGTAGTGGTACTTTGTTGCGCCAGTCTATATAGTCTGTTTTAACAGGCAGTACAAGGTCGGTGTGGATGCCATTGGAGGTGAGGTAAATCTGGACTGAATCCTGCTGGGTCGTTGGAGTTGTGCCAGCGCCCACAGGGATGAAACTAAGAATAAAAGCGATAGCAACAGATAACAACATAGTAATTCCGAAGGCGCGAAGCATACCTTTGAACAGCTGTTTTATAGTTGGTTTGGCCGGCATACCTCTTATTTACGAAAGCAACAGCGCCTCACTTAAACCAGTTCAGCCAAATATAGTATAAACCTTGTTTAATAACCGAAAACTGTAACTTTACAGCTATAGTTTTTACTTCCCTTATTTTCACCTACACGTGTTATACATGAGAAATTCTCTGAGAGTATTTGCTGCTTTCCTGTTGCTGTTTCTTTGTGCGCAGTTCGTCTCGGCACAGCAGCGCATCCAGACACCGGCACAGTTTCTGGGTTATGAGCTTGGGCAGCATTTCACCACGCACAGCCGCATCCTGGACTATGTAAATTACCTGGCTACACAGGCTCCTAAGCGCATAAAAGTGCAGGAGTACGGCAAAACGTACGAAGGCAGACCATTGGTGCTGGCCTATGTGGCAACAGAAGAAAACCTGGCGCGACTGGACCAGATACAGCAAAATAACCTGAAGCAGGCAGGAGTACAGCAAGGGCAGGTGCAGGGAAACCAGCCGGCTATAGTTTGGATGAGCTACAACGTGCACGGCAACGAAGCTGTAAGTTCAGAGGCAGTATTGCAGGTGTTGTATGAACTGGCAAATCCGGCAAATACGCAAACCCAGAACTGGCTGAAGAATACGATCGTTATACTTGACCCTTGCGTGAACCCAGATGGGCGCGAGCGTTACGTGCAATGGTACCAGCAGGCAGCTGCACAGGGCGGAAATGCATCGCCGTATGCCTGGGAACATTACGAACCCTGGCCGGGCGGCAGACCAAACCATTATTACTTCGACCTGAACCGCGACTGGGCCTGGCAAACGCAGATAGAATCGAAAAAGCGACTGGAGGTATACAACAACTGGTTGCCGCAGGTGCACGCCGATTTTCATGAGATGGGAGTGGAGTCGCCATATTACTTTTCGCCGGCCGCCAAGCCACTGCACGAAAGCATCACGCCGTGGCAGCGGCAGTTTCAGCACACTATAGGAGACTATAACCGCGCTTACTTCGATAAAAACAACTGGCTGTACTTCACTCGCGAGAGCTTCGACCTGTTTTACCCAAGCTATGGCGATACCTGGCCAACCTTTAACGGGGCCATCGGCATGACCTATGAACAAGGTGGCTCTGGCAGGGCAGGGCTGGCCATCAGAACGCAGAATGGCGATACGCTTACCCTTACCGACCGCATTGCGCACCACGTTGCCGCAAGTATGGCTACCATGCAGGCCACATCCGAAAAAGCCGACCAGCTGAAACAGGAATTCCGGAAATACTATGAGAACAACCTGAATAAACCAGCCGGCGTCCATAAAGCTTTTGTGATACGAAATGATGCGCAAAGCAGAGGCAACCTAAAAACGCTGACAGATTACCTGGAGCGCCAGCAAATTCAATATGGTTATGCCGGCAAAAGCACATCCGGGCGTGGCTTTAGCTATGCGACGGGCAAAGAAGAGAATGTAAAAGTAGGAGAGCGGGACATCGTGATCAGCATGCACCAGCCAAAGTCTACACTGGTAAAAGTGCTTTTCGAGCCAAGTTCAATGCTGGAAGACTCCCTGACCTATGATATTACCTCCTGGGCTTTGCCGTATGCTTTTGGGGTGCAGGCCTATGCCATGAATAAGCGCCTGGACCCTCAGAGTAAAACACTAACAGAACAAACTATAGCTCAGCCAACTATAGAAAAACCGTACGCTTATCTGGCCCGCTGGAACAGCTTGGACGACCTGAGATTTATGTCCGGGCTTATGCAGCAGGGCATAAAAGTACGCATGGCCGAAAAAGCATTTGAAACAGACAAACAGCAGTACACACCAGGTTCGCTTATTATTACCCGCACCGGCAACGAGCGGTTAGGTGATAAGTTTGATACGATAGTTCGCGAGCTTGCTAAGCAATACCAGATAGAATTAGGCGCTACCGGAACAGGTTTTGTAACCACAGGTGCCGACTTCGGTTCCGGTTATGTGCGGAATCTGAAGATGCCAAAGGTAGCCGTTATGACTGGCGAAGGCGTATCTGCTTATGCTTTTGGGGAAGTGTGGCATTATTTCGAGCAGCAGATCAACTACCCGGTTACCGTTATCAATACATCTTATTTTAAGAATGTGCCGCTGCAGGAGTTTGATGTGCTTATTTTACCGTCGGGCAACTATAGCCGGGTACTGGATGAGGCAACACTGGAACAGGTTAAGAATTGGGTAAAGTCGGGTGGCAAACTGATAGCCATGGAAGGCGCAGCAACTTTTCTGGCAGGCAAAAAAGAGTTTAACCTGGAAAAGAAAGACGACGAAAAAGAAGATGCCAAAGAGAAAGCTAAGAAAGACAAGAACCCATACGACCTGCTGAGAACTTACGGCGACCGTGAACGTGAAGCACTAGCCGAAGAAGTACAAGGCAGTGTTTTCCGGGTAAACCTGGACAATACACACCCTCTGGCCTTTGGCTACGGTGATACATATTTTGCGCTCATCCGCTCTGCAAATGCCTTTAAGTACCTCGAGAATGGCTGGAACGTGGGTGTGCTGAAGAAAGACAACTATACCACCGGCTTCGTGGGGGCGGCTGCCAGAACAAAACTACAGGATGTACTTATACTGGGCACGCAACCAATGGGCAGAGGGCAGGTAGTGTATATGCTGGATAACCCCTTGTTCCGCGGGTTCTGGCATAGCGGCAAACTGATGTTCGGAAACGCTGTATTTGTGGTGGGGCAGTAAAGATCTCCTTAACTATAATAAGCTCTCTGGTGCAAACCGGGGAGTTTTTTTACTATTGTAACTATAGGTTTCAGGTGTTGATCTTGTTTTGCCTGATGTAGTTCGCAGCATTTTTGATTAGAACTATAGTTCAGCTGATTGGTAGTAATGATTGATGTGAGCTATAGTTGTGAAGTGATGCCAGAATTCTGTTTGCAGGCTTGTGGCTAAAATTCCCTATCTTAAAGCCCTAAAACAAACAATAGCAACTATAATAATTATAATGGGGAAGAGTAAAACGTTTAAAATAATACTAGCAGTAGCCTGTTTTTTGGCAGCCGGACTTAATATGTACCGTGTTTACAAAGGCGAGAGCGATACGATAGATATAATATTTGGGGCTTTGTTTTTCTTAGCCGGTATTATGTACATCTACCGCATCCGGAAAGGGATATAAAAGGAAAAACCTGAAAATCTATAAGTTCTTGGTAGAAATTACGATTTTCAGGTTTTCAACTTTTAGCCAAAGGTATCCATGTATACGGGGCTGTATTTCAAGAGTTACAGCCTGCCATAAAAAATCTTCAAAAATTTTCCAGAATTTTCTGAAAAGCCTCTTGCTAGCCCAATTTGGCAGTTTGCATCGCAAAAATATTTTCGAAAACTACATTGGGTCTACATCAGCCACAACTTTTATTCCTTTAAAATCCGGCAGCAGGTATAGTTGCTGAATAGCCTGGGCTATCTGCCCTTTTGCCTGGCGCAGGTTCACGTTTTCACGTGGAAGCTTGATGTGTATCTCGTTCAGGAACAGGTTGCGAATACGGAAGATATACGGAATCTCCGGCCCTAACACCTGTTGCTTGCCCAACCTGTCAGTTAAATCCTTTGCCAGAACTATAGCTGCATTTTCCGAAGTCCGTTCATCGGCATGCTTCACCGTAACACGGATCATACGCACGAACGGCGGGTACGCAAAGCGCATCCGTTCTTCTATCTCATGCGCATACAACGCTTCATAATCCACGCTTTTCACCTTCCGGAAAATTGCCTGCATCGGGTCGCGGGTCTGGATAAAAACGGTACCCGGCTTGCCTTTACGCCCGGCGCGCCCGCTTACCTGCACAAACAACTGAAATGCCCGCTCATGTGCCCGGAAGTCAGGGAAATGGATTATGCTGTCGGCGTTCAGGATGCCTACCAAGCTCACGTTCTCGAAGTCCAGGCCTTTGGTAACCATCTGGGTGCCTACCAGGATGTTGGTTTTGCCGTTCTCAAAATCAGCGATGATCTGCTGGTAACTGTTCTTTTTCTTGGTGGTGTCCAGGTCCATGCGCTGTACTTCCGCTTTTGGCAGCATCAGCTTTAGCTCGTCCTCGATCTTTTCGGTACCAAAGCCCATACTTTTGAGGGTAGTAGCGCCGCAGGCAGGACAATCAGAAGGCATGCGCTCATGGTAGCCGCAATAATGGCAACGCAGCTCACTGCTGAATTTATGGTAAGACAAACTTACAGCGCAATTACGGCACTTTGGAATCCAGGAGCATTCGTCGCAGGCAATAAAAGGCGCATAGCCGCGGCGGTTCTGGAACAGGATCACCTGCTCGTGGCGGTGCAGTCGTTCTTCAATAGCTGTCAGCAGTTTACCCGAAAAGTGGCTGTGCATGTTTTTGCGGTGCTGCTCTTCGCGGGTGTTGATGAGTTCTACATCCGGCAACTGCGCTTCGCCAAAACGTTTGGTCATGCTAACCAGTCCCCAGCGGCCGGTCTGGCAGTTATAGTATGTTTCGATGGCGGGCGTGGCAGAGCCCAACAGTGTTTTGGCTCCTTGCAGGTGCGCCATCATCAGGGCTGTTTCGCGGGCATTGTAGCGCGGAGCCGGGTCGTATTGCTTGTAACTCGCTTCATGTTCCTCGTCCACTATAATCAGCGACAAGTTATGGAACGGTAAGAAAACCGCTGAACGTACGCCCACCACCACCTGGAACCTGCCCGAAAGCACGCCTTGCCACACTTCGGCACGCTCGTTATCCGAGAATTTGGAATGGTATACACCCAGTTTTTCGCCGAACACCTTCATCAGGCGCGTTACGATCTGAGCCGTTAGGGCAATTTCGGGTAGTAAGTATAGCACCTGCCCACCGCCTTCCAGCGCGTGTTTTATCAGGTCGATGTAAACTTCGGTTTTGCCACTACCCGTAACGCCATGCAGCAGCACCGTGTCTTTCTCCTTAAATAAGCCCAGAATTTCGTCTTTGGCCTGCAGCTGATGTTCTGATAGCGTCATCGGCAGCAAACGCGGTGAGTCATCTACCGGGAAACGGGAAACAATTTGGTCGAACTGCTCCAGCACGCCTTTCTTTATCAGCGAATCCAGCGACGACTTTGACAGGTGCGGGTTGTTGCTGAGTACCGATTTCTCGAGGCCTTTATAGTTTAAATGCACATCCTGGTGCACTGGTACCTGTTGCAGGTAGTTCAGTAGAATGTCGAGCTGTTTCGGTTTAGGCGTAAGCTGCTCGAAAAGCTCCTCCAGCATGCCTTCTTCCTGCACAAAATGCTCGCTCAGTCGCACTTTCTTCACCACTTTCGGCGAAAACTTGTCGCTTACCTGCTCAAATATGATGATCGCCTCTTTCTGGATCAGTGATTTAATGTACTTATGGTAGCTTTTTACCTGCAGCACATTCCCGACATCAGTAAAAGTCAGCTGCTGATTCTGCTGTAGCGCATAAATTATCTTGATTTCCTGGGTACTGAGCGGAATATCGTCTTCTTCGGGGTTGAACTGCGGGTGCAATTGTATGCGCGATTCGCTGCTCAGCTTTAAGGCTGATGGCAAAGCGGCATTAATCACTTCACCAAGTGTGCACATGTAGTAATCCGCAATCCATTTAAATAGCTTCAGCTGAGGCGCTGTAACTATAGGTGTATCGTCCAGCACATCCAGAATGTATTTTGCCTGGTAATCTGCTGGTGCCTGTTCGTGTATGTCGGCAACAATACAGCTTAAAACCCGCTTCGAACCAAACTGCACAATTACCCGCGCACCTACCAACACCTCGTCGTTCATCTCAAACGGAATGCGGTAAGTATACAGCTTTGGCAGCGGCAAGGGAAGTATCACGTCGGCAAAAAGCGTAACGCGCTCCACGGCCGGCTCAGGGGGGTAATTAAAGTTCAGTAGCTCAGACAAGGGCGAAGTCAATACATTGTGTACTATACAAATGTCGGAAAAAAAGGAGCGAATTGCTAAGGGCCTGTTATAGATTTGGAATGGCTGTGAAGGATACCGGCAACTATAGTTTTGTGAGCTGCATTTTGAGATACAACTATAAAGCGCCACATTTACTTCTGCAAAACTATAGTTTGGTAATTAACTAACTGTATGCTAATGAAATATCCTGTTATAGTTACTGCGGCCCGGTTGCTGTTAGGAGCGATCTTCGCATTTGCCGGTTTCAATGGTTTTCTGCTGTTGTTAGGCGTGGAGCCTATTGGCCCAACATCACTGGACGTGCCGTTTATGCAGGTGCTCGTATCCACACTTTATGTTTTTATTCCGTTAAAGGCGGCTGAGCTTACAGCAGGTATTTTGTTGCTGGTGAACAGGTTTGTTCCGTTGGCGTTGCTCATGCTGGTACCCATCAGCATCAATATCTTACTGTTTCATGTATTTGATGACCAAAGCCTGTTGCTGAACGGCATAGTTGTGCTGGTGCTACTGGCTGTGCTGTTGTACCACTACAGAGCAAGCTATCAGCAGCTTCTGGTTTATAGAGTCTGAACTATAGACGCCTTACAAGGCAGGAAATTTGCTTTCCTGCTGCCAGCCCTGTAGTTGTTTCAGCGCCTCAGCTGGGGTTGTTACAGGCAACTGACAGGTCTTGTTATAACATACATAAATGGTGGTTTTGCCATCTAAGGGCACTTTGTCTGAAAGCAGCGGCAAGGTGCTCTTATGATCGCTACCCATCAAAATCATGTTAGGTAAATAGAAAGTGCTGAGCTCTTCCCGAAATTCTGGTACTTTTTTGCCAACTATAGATACTTCTGCAGTAGGCGTGAGCAGGTTATAGTATAAAATTGCCCAGTTGCTGAGGTGAGACGGCTCTTTTACAAGCAAAGGTTTTACAGCCTGAAGCATGGCAGCAGCTTTCTGCTGGTACCTTTCATCATCAAAGTACAAACCCAGCAGGTGCAGGTTAATCGCCATTACAGAATTTGATGCCGGAATCACGTTGTCCAGCAGTACTTTTTTGCGCGCGATCAGTTTCTCTGCGTTTTTGTCGGTAAAGTAAAACAGCGGCTCATTCGGGTCATCGAAATGAGTTAGCACATAATTCGTGAAACGCCTTGCATGCAGCAGCCAGGTTTCGTTAAAGGTAACTTCGTAAAGCCTGATCAGTGCGGAGATCAGGAGTGCATAATCTTCCAGAAAACCGTCTATAGTTGCTTTTCCGTTTTTGTAAGTGTGGCATAGTTTATCGCCTTCACGCAGTTCTTCAAAAATAAACACAGCATTTTTAAGGGCGAGATCCAGGAAGTGCTGTTCGTTAAACACATAAAATGCATCGGCTAGAGCTTTTAGCATCAGTGCATTCCAGGAGCAGAGTATTTTATCGTCCAGTGCAGGTCGCACCCGTTTTGCCCGTATCTTCATTAGCGTTTTCTTCCAGGCCGCTACCATAGCTTGCAATACCTCCGGCTCTAGCACGTTTTCCTGGGCAAACATTTCGTCGCTCATCTGGCGATGCAGAATATTTCGGCCATGCTCAAAGTTGCCGGAAGCAGTTATGCTATAGTACTTCGAAAAAAGCGGTTCCTCATCTCTCAGTACACGGTGCAATTCATCCCTGGTGTAGGTATAAAATTTGCCCTCTACGCCTTCGCTATCGGCGTCTAAAGAAGAATAGAAGCCAAATTCCTCACTCATGAGTTCGCGCTCCACAAATTTTATAGTTTCGTATACTACCTCCTTGTAAAGCGGATCTTTGGTTACCTGGTATGCTTCGGAGTAAAGTGTTATGAGTTGCGCGTTATCGTATAGCATCTTTTCGAAATGGGGCACCAGCCATTTTGCATCTACTGAATAACGTGAAAAGCCGCCCCCAACCTGGTCATAAATCCCGCCATAAGCCATTTGCCGGAGCGTGAGTTTTACCTGTGCCAATGCCGTTTCGTCCTGGCCATGATTATAGTAGCGCAGTAGAAACAGGTAAATAGAGGGCATCAGAAACTTTGGAGCCGGCGACAACCCTCCGTGTTCTCTGTCGAAGCGCTTGCCGAGTTGTTTGTACAGCTGTTTCAGCTCTTCTTCGTTCAGCGATTCAGACCCTTTAGGAATGCTATATTTTTCAAGCTCGCTTATCTTCAAATGTTCGGCAAATTGCTCTGCCGTGCTATCCAGCTCCTGCTTGTTGTTCTGGTAAGCAAGGCAGATGTTTTGTAGCAGCTGCTCCCACTGTTTAGGTGAAAAATAGGTGCCACCGTAGAAAGGCTTCGCATCCAAATTCAGGAACACGTTCAGCGGCCACCCGCCCTGCAAACCCATAGCCTGCACGGCATCCATATAAATGGCATCCACATCCGGGCGTTCTTCGCGATCAACTTTAATGCACACAAAGTGCTGGTTCATCAGCTCGGCTATCTTTACGTTCTCAAAACTCTGGCGCTCCATTACGTGGCACCAGTGGCAGGCAGCATAACCGATACTGACTAAAATAGGTTTTTCCTGGTTTTTAGCAAGTTGAAGCGCTTCATCGCCCCAAGGATACCAATTTACAGGGTTGTAGGCGTGTTGCAGCAGATACGGGCTGCTCTCATTTATAAGCTTGTTGGGTTTCCTGTCTGCCATAGTTAGGTGCTATAGTTACACTTATTTCTACGTTGTACGGGCAGGCAGGTATAGTTTAGTTACCTATCAGTTGGGCCTTCAGTATTTTAATTTCTGTTTCAGCAGCTACTTTATAGGTTTCTGAGAGTTGCTCCAGTTGTTTAATAGTATTTTGGAGAAAGGTTTGGTGTGCCTCGGCTTGCGGATGAAATGGCCTGTGAGCTATGGCGCGCTGCACTTTATCCCATTCCGGAATAAACTGCTGGTAAGTAGGGTGGAGGTAAGTAGCGACAAACTTTTGCCAGATGTAATCTTCAGCAACCTGGGTAGGATGCAGCATATCTGAACTATAGAAGCGGTAGTCGCGCAGATCATCCAGCATAATTTCATAAGCCGGAAAATAAAACACACCTGGCAGTTGCTCGCTTAAATAATGAGAAGCCACCCTGAGAAGCGATTTACTCACGCTGTTTACCTGCAGCGTTTCCTTTACATGACGTACCGGACTCACTGTAATGATAAACTGTAGTTCCGGGTTTGTTTTATGCAGAGACTTTATAGCCAGGGCCATGTTATCAGTTATGTCAGCTATAGTTAGCAGTTCCCGGAAAAACTGGCGGGCTGGCAGTTTGTGGCAGTTGGCAACTATAGTTCCGGAGTCGGCCAGCTTATACGATACAGCAGTACCCAGTGTAATAATAACAAGTTTAGCTTTCTGTAAATGATTACGTGTTTGCCCGATCCGGTCTTCAATCAGCTGTACCAGTTCATCCTTGTTTGCCGACGACAAAGAAGAGTGTAGGTCATAACTATACCAAATGCCGTCACGCTGTACCAGGCTATCTGTAATGTTAAAGTTTTCTCCTGCTACTGCCTGTAGTAGTTTACTTACGGATATAGGGTTAAAAATAGTGCCGAAGGGATTTACCAGCACAACGGCCTTATACTGCTGTAGTTTAGCGCCGATCACTTCTGCAAAACAGGAACCTATAGTTACTACCTTTTCCGGCAGATTCAGGCGCAGGTTGGTTTCCGGCATCGTTACTTCGGTTCGGAACATAAATTATAGTTGAGATACCCGTAAAGCTACTAAGTTATAGTATAAACATAAAAAAAGGGCTTCGGATTGCTCCAAAGCCCTTTTTGATAATCTACCTTCAGATTACTCTGCTACCACGTTAAATTTAACAGTGTGCTTCACTTCTTTGTGCAGGTTAAGCGAAGCTGTGTACTCGCCGGCAGTTTTCACATCCTGATCGAATGAGATACGCTTGCGATCGACATCAAAGCCTTTTGCTTTCAGTGCTTCAGAAAGCTGGTTAGTTGTAACTGAACCGAAGATCTTACCAGTTTCACCTACTTTAGCAGGGATTTCCAATGTCAGATCACCAATGTTGTCTGCCAGTGACTGAGCATCAGCCTGAATTTTTTCAGCTTTGTGCGCAGCCTGACGAATGTTCTCAGCAACAACTTTTTTGCTTGACTTGTCAGCAAGAACAGCAAGACCCTGAGGGATCAGGTAGTTCAGGCCGTAACCTGATCTTACTGTTACGATATCGTTCTTATAGCCTAAGCCCTTAACGTCATCTTTAAGTATTACTTCCATCTCTATCCCTCCTTATTTTAAAGAATCTGTTACATAAGGTAAAATAGCCAGGTGACGTGCTCTTGCAACTGCCTGAGATACTTTACGCTGGAACTTAAGGCTTGTACCTGTCAATCTTCTTGGAAGGATTTTGCCTTGCTCGTTTACAAACTTCAGCAGGAAGTTGCCATCTTTATAGTCGATGTACTTAATGCCGCTTTTCTTGAATCGGCAGTATTTCTGACGATTCTCTTGCTTGTGTACTCTTTCGTTAACTAAGCTCATTATCCTTTAACCTCCTCTTTTTTAGCTTGTTTGAACTCGCCATTTCTTCTTCGCTCGTTATAAGCAACTGCGTGCTTATCCAGTGCAGTAGTCAAGAAGCGAACAACTTTCTCATCACGACGGTAAGCCAGTTCTAACTGGTCTACAATTGTGCCTGGAGCTTTAAACTCGATGAGATGATAGAAACCAGTTGATTTCTTCTGGATTGGGTAAGCAAGCTTACGCAGGCCCCAGTTCTCTTCGTGGATAATGTCGGCGCTATTTTCCTTAAGCACCTGTCTGAACTTCTCGACCGTTTCTTGCATCTGCGTCTCATTTAAAAGAGGCGTCAGGATGAAGACCGTTTCGTAATTTTTTAATTCCATTCTGTTGTAGAATTTTTTGATTTTAGCCCGCAAATATACGGGTAAGTATTTTGAAAAGCAAAGCATTACCTTAATAAAAATGCTGAGAAAATGTGCAGTCAGGTGGGCTATAGTTAGCGACTGACCGGCAACTATAGGACACATCTAAAAACAACACTATATTATAAAGCCTGATGTTGTTTGAAAGAGAATCTGAAAATAGAATAAAAAGGCAAAAAAAGTTGCATTATAAACTTAACCGGGACTTCTATAGTATACAAAAGGTTGATTGTACTTTATTTATGAATTTCTGGTAAAAATTAAGAGGGTAAATTGTACTGGATATACGGTGTTATTTGTAATGATTCTAAATAAAAAGCCTTAAAAATTAATTTTAAGTAAGATTTTGCACGATAAGCGGCTAAGAACGATTGGTCTGCAGCGATGGTTCCAAAAATAAAAAGTATGTGTTTGAATAATGGAATTCGAGTAGTAGATTTGTGGCCGAAAAGTAAATTCACCATTATACTAAACTCACAAGTGATGATGGCTATGATTAGCTGTATGCTTAAAACTACACACAAGATTTTCTTAGCCTTCTTGCTAGTACTGACTGTAACCTTCGGGGTGCAGGCTCAGGAGAGCGAGCAGGCGGAAGTAGCTGCAAAAGGAGTAGAGCCAGGTTCTACTGAAGGTGCTGAAACAGGTTCTGCGGATCCTGCCGTTATTGATGCAGGAGCTGCCCTATTTAAAAATAACTGTGCGGTTTGCCACTCTGCAGGCAGCGACGTTATTGTTGGACCAGGTCTGAAAGGTATAACAGGCAAGAGAAGCGAAGGCTGGTTGATCAAGTGGATCAAAAACTCTCAGGCCCTGATTCAGTCTGGCGATGCAGATGCGATTGCTATTTATAATGAGTATAACAAGCAGGCCATGCCATCATTTGCATCTCTTTCTGATGATGATGTGAAAGCTATTCTTGCTTATGTTGATGCACAGGCTAATGTTGCAGCAGCAGCTCCAACAACAGTAGCAGGCCCTGAAGGTGCGGCTCCTGGAGCTAATGTAGGAACTGATGCAATAGGCGCAATTGGTGGTTACCTTGATATTGTGCTTGTAGTGCTGATCATTGTGCTGATCGTACTGGTGGTAACACTGTTGCTGATCACGTCACTGTTAAAGAACTACCTGAACAAGAACCGTCAACTTGACGAAGCTGATAACGAGATCGTTAACCAGCGTTTCGACTTCTCCAAGATCTATAAGTCTAAAGCCGTACGTACTCTTGTGCTGCTGATCTTTGTAGTGGTACTTGTTGACCTTGGTCTTGATAAGATGATGGGTATTGGTATCCAGCAGGGTTATGCGCCGAAGCAGCCAATTGCTTTCTCGCACAAACTGCACGCCGGTGAGCATCAGATTGACTGTAGCTATTGCCACACTACTGTTTACGAAAGCAAGAGTGCCAGCATTCCTTCCGCTAACATCTGTATGAACTGCCATAGCCAGATCAAAAAAGAGTCTCCTGAGATTCAGAAGATTTACAGAGCTATTGAGCGCAATAAGCCAATTGAGTGGGTACGTATCCACAACCTGCCGGATCTGTCTTACTTCAACCACTCGCAGCACACCCAGGTTGGTGGCGTAGAGTGCCAGACCTGCCACGGTCCAATCCAGGAGATGGATGTAGTGTATCAGTACTCACCGCTTACAATGGGCTGGTGTATCGACTGTCACCGCGAAACTCCGCTTAACACAGAAGGCAACGCATATTATGACAACCTGGTGAAACTGCACGAGCAGTCATCTAAAGGTGCATTCACAGTTGCTTCTAACGGTGGTACAGAGTGCTCTAAGTGCCACTACTAAGCAGTTAATTATTATCTGAATATTCGAGTTTTCTAAATATATTATGCAAGACAGAATAAAATACTGGAAAGGAATTGAGGAGTTAGAGAATACTCCGGAGTTCGCAAAGCATGCTCATAATGAGTTTCCAGAATTCCTGCCGGTTGGTGAAGCCAGTGGAGAGGAGCCTTCTGAAGGTGGTAAGACACGCCGCAGAGATTTTCTGAAGCTCCTTGGCTTTAGTGTTGCTGCTGTATCGCTTGCTTCGTGCGAGGCACCGGTACGTAAAGCTATCCCTTATCTTAACAAGCCTGTTGATGTGGAACCAGGTGTAGCTAACTGGTATGCCACTACTTATTACCTGAACGGTGACTACAACAGCATACTTGTTAAAACCCGTGAAGCACGTCCTATTAAAATTGAGCCAAACCCTACTTCGGCACTTACGCCGCTAGGTACAAGCTCAAGAGCACAGGCGTCAGTGCTTAGCGTGTATGACAACAACAGACTTCGTACTCCTTTATTAAAAGGTAAAGAAGCAACCTGGGAGCAGGTTGATAAAGAAATCGCTTCCCGTTTAGGTTCTGTAAGTGGTAAAGTTGCTATAGTTTCATCTACAGTAATTTCCCCTTCTACAAAGCAGCTGATCAACGAGTTTGGTTCACGTTTCGGTAATTTCGAACACGTTGTTTACGATGCCAACTCATCTTCAGCCCTGCTTTCAGCTAACAATGGTGTAGTTCCTGGATATGATTTCAGCCAGGCTAATATTATTGTTAGTGTTAATGCAGATTTCTTAGGTACCTGGTTAGCGCCGGTTATCTTCGCAAAACAATACATCCAGAACAGAAAGCTTTCTGCTGAGAAGAAAGACATGTCGCGCCACTATCAGTTCGAGACTATCATGTCGCTTACTGGTGCTAACGCCGATATTCGTGTTCCGATCAAGCCTTCTGATGAATTTGCAGTTGTTTCAGCGCTGCACAGTGCTATAGTTGGTGGAGGTTCTGCTGCAAACGTAGCTGGCATCGACGCTAAATCACTGGCTAATGCAGTAAGAGATCTAAAAGCAAACTCTGGTAAGGCCCTTGTTGTATCGGGTTCGAACGATCCTTCTGTTCAGGCAATGGTTGCTGCTATTAACAATGCACTTGGTGCAAATGGTACAACTATAGACACAGCATCTCCATACTTTGTTAAGCAGGGTAATGATGCTCAGATGATCCGCCTGATCAACGAGATGAATAACGGTTCTGTTGGAGCGGTATTCTTCTACAATGCTAACCCAGCTTACGATCATCCACTTGCTGATAAAGTAGCGGAAGGACTGAAGAAAGTAGGCCTGAAAGTAACATTTGCTGAGCGTCTCGATGAAACAGCAGCACTTGCTGACATTGTTGCTCCGGATCATAACTTCCTGGAGTCATGGAACGACTTCGAGCCTAAGAAAGGCTATCTGAGCTTAGCACAGCCGGTTCTTTCTCCAATCTTCACTACCCGCCAGATGCAGGACAGCCTGCTTACCTGGAGTGGCAATTCTAATAGCTACTATGAGTACCTGCGCAATAACTGGAGAAAAGTTATTACAGGCGACTTTAATCAGGGCTGGGAGAAGGCTGTACATGATGGTGTACTGCAGAATGGCAGCAGCATGCTTGCTACTTCAAATACATTTACAGCAGCAACTATAGGTTCTGCTGGTATTACAAAACCTGCTGCAAGTGGTGCCATTGAGGCGGTACTATATGAAAAAGTAGCTATTGGTAACGGTGCTGAGGCAAACAACCCATGGCTGCAGGAAATGGCAGATCCTATCTCTAAGGCAACTTGGGGTAACTATGTGGCGATGCCAAGAAGCATGGCTGAGTCTGATGCATTCAAGATAACTCAGGGTGATGTAGTGAAAGTAACTTTCGCTAATGGTAAAGCTATTGAGTTACCAGTACTGATCCAGCCAGGCCAGGCACAGGGCACAGTAAGTATTGCAATGGGTTACGGACGCGAGCTGGATTCTATGCCGGTTGCGAAAGGAGTGGGCGCGAATGCTTACCCTATTGCTACAGTAGTTAATAATGCGATCAGCTACAGCAGCCCTGTAAAAATTGAAAAAACTGGTGCTACTTCTGAAATTGCTCAGATGCAGACACACCACACGATCATGGATCGTCTGGTTGTTCAGGAGAACACACTGGCTAACTATATCAAAAATCCAAAAGAGGTAACAGAATATATCCGAATTGCTACGCATGACGGACCTGTAAAACCTTCTACTATCTCTCTTTGGGATGATTACGAGTACAAGAACCACCACTGGGGTATGGTTATCGACCTTAACTCTTGTATTGGTTGTGGTGCTTGTACCATTAGCTGCCAGGCAGAGAACAATATTCCGGTTGTAGGTAAAGCTGAGGTTCTGATGCGTCGTGAGATGCACTGGATGCGTATCGACAGATACTATAGCGCAGTGGAGCATGAGCCGAAAGACTATGCAACGATGGAAGATCCTGCAGAAAACCCTTCTGTTATTTTCCAACCAATGCTATGCCAGCACTGTAACCACGCACCATGCGAGACAGTTTGCCCGGTTGCAGCTACTATGCACAGCTCAGAAGGTATCAACCAGATGGCTTATAACCGTTGCGTAGGTACTCGTTACTGCGCTAACAACTGCCCTTATAAAGTTCGTCGTTTCAACTGGTTCGCTTACGCTAACAACGATAAGTTTGACTACAACATGAACAACGACCTGGGTAAGTTTGTGCTTAACCCGGATGTAACAGTTCGTGGCCGTGGTGTAATGGAGAAATGCTCCTTCTGCGTACAGCGAGTACAGCTTGGTAAGTTAGAAGCGAAGCGTGAGAACAGAAGACCGAAAGATGGTGAAATTGTAACAGCTTGTGCGCAGTCTTGCCCAACTGAAGCGATTATCTTCGGTGACATGAAAGATCCGGAAAGCCGTATCTCGAAAACACTGGCACGCGAGCAGGGTGAACGTGCTTTCCACGTACTGGAAGAGCTAAACGTACAGCCGAACATTACTTACCTGACTAAAATTAGAAACTTAGCTTAAAAATAAATTCGAGAGAGTTATGCAGCATGTATCTCCGATAAGAGAGCCTCTTGTAACAGGGGGGAAAACATACCACGACATCACTGAAGATGTCTGCAGACAAGTAGAAGCGAAGCCTAACGTGCGTTGGGCTGCCGCTTTTGCGGTATCCCTGGTAGGCCTCGCTATATTTTTCTACTCAGTTTACCGCACTTTATGGTACGGTATAGGCGAGTGGGGACTTAACAAAACTGTAGGTTGGGCTTGGGATATCACCAACTTCGTGTGGTGGGTAGGTATTGGTCACGCCGGTACACTTATTTCAGCTATCCTACTATTATTCCGTCAGAAGTGGAGAACTTCAATTAACCGTGCAGCAGAAGCGATGACTATCTTCGCTGTAATTTGCGCGGCAATGTTCCCGGTTCTGCACATGGGCCGTCCGTGGTTAGCATACTGGGTACTTCCATTGCCAAACACATTTGGTTCGCTATGGGTTAACTTTAACTCGCCGCTTCTTTGGGACGTATTCGCTATTTCAACGTACTTCTCTGTATCATTAGTATTCTGGTACATCGGTCTGATTCCAGACTTCGCTACAATACGTGACAGAGCAACTGGTCCGATAGCAAAAAGAGCTTATGCACTGTTATCAATGGGCTGGACAGGTTCTGCAAAGGCTTGGTCTCGTTATGAAACCGTTTCCCTGATCCTTGCTGGTCTTGCAACTCCACTGGTACTTTCTGTACACACGATCGTATCTTTCGACTTTGCAACTTCAGTTATTCCAGGCTGGCACACGACTATCTTCCCTCCATACTTCGTGGCTGGTGCGATCTTCTCAGGTTTCGCAATGGTACTTACGCTAATGATCATCACGCGTAAGGTGTTCAAACTAGAAGACTATATCACACTTGAGCACGTGGAGTCAATGAATAAGGTAATTATTCTGACTGGATCTATAGTTGGTATAGCTTATACAACTGAATTCTTTATTGCCTGGTACTCAGGTGTAGAATACGAACAATATGCATTCATTAACCGTGCCTTCGGACCTTACTGGTGGGCATACTGGTCAATGATGACATGTAACGTAATTACTCCACAGTTATTCTGGATCAGAAAGATCAGAAGAAGCTTAACCGCTACTTTCATTATCTCTATCTTCGTAAACATTGGTATGTGGTTCGAGCGTTTCGTAATTATCGTTACGTCGCTTCACAGAGACTACCTGCCATCTTCATGGGCCATGTTCTCTCCAACAATCATTGACATCGGAGTTTATGTTGGTACAATTGGCTTGTTCTTTACCCTGTTTCTGTTATTCGCGAAATTCTTCCCGGTAGTGAACATGGCAGAGGTGAAGCACATTCTGAAATCTTCTTCAGAAGTGAAACACCACCACTCTTCGCATGCAAAATCAATGCATGGTACTTCATCTGAGTCTAACACTAATACACATCATAGCAATGAATAAGAAGTTTGTTTTAGGTATCTACGATGATGAAGATGTGCTTTTAGAAGCCATCGAAAATGTACGGGCTGCCGGCACGAAGATATATGACGTATTTACGCCATTCCCTGTGCATGGTATGGATGATGTGTTAGGCATTAAGCGTTCCAGATTACCAATCGTTGCATTTTTCTGCGGATTGTTCGGAACAAGCTTTGCGCTTTGGATGCAGATCTGGATGCTGGGTTTTGACTGGCCTATGATCATAGGTGGTAAACCACATATTGCAATTCCATCATTTATTCCGGTAACTTTTGAGCTTACAGTATTATGTGCTGCTTTTGGTATGGTAATTACCTTCTTCATTGTGCAGCGACTGAAGCCATCACTAAAAGTTAATGTATTTGATAAGCGCTCTACAGACGATAAGTTTGTAATGGCAATTGAAGTTAACGAGGGTGTTACAGATGTAAATGCTCTTAATAACCTGCTTCGCTCAAATGGCGCCATTGAAGTTAACGAGAAGGAGGTAATCAAGTAATGAAAAATTTCATGAATATTGGCTTAAAAGCCTCTGCTGTACTTTTCTCTTCTGCGGTGCTTTTTGCCTGCAGCAACGAGCAAGACCCAGGTCTGGAGTATGCACCAGACATGTATCACTCAGTTCCGCTTGACCCTTATTCTCAAATAAAAGATAATAAGTACAATCCAGGTGGTTTGAACATGCGCCAGCCTGCTCCGGGTACGGTTGCACGTGGTAAGCAAGGGTATAACTTATACCTTTCTGAAGACAATGCTGAAGCTGCAGGTGTTGAACTGAAAAACCCACTTGAAAGAACAAGCGCCAATCTGGGTGAGGGTAAAGTACTTTATACACGCTATTGCTCACCATGCCATGGCGAACAAGGCGATGGACAAGGATTGGTTGGCCAGAAATTTAAAGGTATTCCAGCTTACAATGCTGGTAGGGTAGCAGAACTTCCAGCTGGTCATATTTACCATGTTATTACAAACGGACGTGGACGTATGATGCCACATGGCTCACAGGTTGATCCTACAGAGCGCTGGAAAATTGTAATGTATGTGCAGCAGCTACAGAAAGGTGAGACAAGCACCACTGTTCAGGATGAAGCTGCGGGAGATACAACTGGTACAGCACAAACAGCAACTCCTAATAACTAAGACGAAGCATTAATTATTAAGAATAATGACAGAAGAAAGACTCATTATACCACGAAAGACTAATAATAAGTTTTTCATGATGATAGCTATAGGTGTTGTACTGGTTATTGCAGGCATCATTTTTATGGCTACAGGTGGTGGAGCGGATCATGGAGCAGGACATGGCGATGCGGCAGCAGTGGCTCACGAGCCGGCAAGCTGGTTTAAGCGCCTGTTAGTAAACCTATGGTTGAATAATGTTTATTTTACCGGTATTGCATTACTGGGTGTATTCTTTGTGGCAGTGCAGTATGTAGCCTATGCTGGCTGGTCAGTACTGATCAAAAGAATTCCTGAAGCTATGGGTTATTTCCTGCCGATAGGTGGCGCCCTGATGCTTGTGCTTTTCCTTGTTGGTGGCCACGACATCTTCCACTGGACGCACGATTATCTTTATGATATAAACGACGAACGTTACGATCCAATTATCTCTGGTAAGGCAAGTTACCTGAACTTTGGGTTCTTCCTGATCAGGATGATCATATTCTTTGTGGTATGGATACTGTTCTTTAACTGGCTTAGAAGAAACTCTATCAACGAAGATTTAAATGGTGGCACAAGCTACTATCACAAGAGCATCAGAATTTCAGCTATGTTCCTTGTTTTCTTCGGTGTATCTTCTTCAATGGCTGCCTGGGACTGGGTACTATCAATTGATACGCACTGGTACTCCACTATGTTTGGCTGGTACGTATTTGCTAGTTGGTTCGTAGCTGCGCTTGCTGCAATCACGCTGACAGTTATTTTCCTGAAGCAGAACGGATACCTGAAAATGGTAAATGCTAACCACCTGCACGACCTTGGCAAATTTGTATTCGCTTTCTCTATTTTCTGGACTTATATCTGGTTCTCACAGTTCGTACTGATCTGGTACGCAAACATTCCTGAAGAATCACTATACTTCCTGGCACGCCTAGATAGCACTTACAAATGGGTATTCTTTGTAAACCTACTGGTAAACTTTGTGTTCCCATTCCTTGTTCTGATGACAAGAGATGCAAAACGCCAGATGATCATGCTGAAGATAGTAACTATAGCTATTCTACTTGGCCACTGGCTAGACTTCTATCTAATGATGATGCCAGGTACAATGCGTGGAGATGCCGGGATCGGATTTATTGAGATTGGAACAACACTTATATTCTTGGGAGTGTTCTTGTTAACATTTACAAAAGGACTTGCAAAAGCGTCTCTTGTACCGGTTAACCACCCATTCCTGGAAGAAAGTATACACCATCACGTTTAAAGATATTACTAAAGACAAAATATAATGATTACGATCGCTATTGGTATATCCATACTTCTGCTTTTAGTAGTTCTTTTCCAACTTTTCAGGATAGGAACGCTGGCATCTATCTTCAGAGGTTCATCTCAGAAAGCAGTAGGTACCACTAAAACAAGTAACAAAGTAAACAGTACCTTATTACTGTTGTTCCTTCTGATAGGCGGTGCCGCATTTGCCTGGTCATTTGTATCTGCCTGGGATGATATGAACCAGCCGCTTGCTTCTGTTCACGGTGAGTGGACAGATGACCTGTTCTGGACAACTATGATTGTGATAGGTATTGTATTTGTTATTACACAGATACTATTGTTCTGGTACTCTTACAAATACCAGCATGAAGATAATAAGCGCGCTTATTATTACCCACACAACAACAAGCTTGAAATTGTTTGGACAATGATTCCTGCTGTTGTAATGGCCTTGCTTGTATTTGCTGGCTGGCAGACATGGACTAAAATTACTAGTGCTGCTCCTGCTGATGCAGTTGTAGTAGAAGTAATGGGTAAGCAATTTAACTGGATGGTTAGATACCCTGGCCCGGATGGGAAACTAGGAGTAACTAAAACTTCTCTGATTGATGCGACAAATGAGTTTGGTATTGATTTCTCAGATCCAAACTCTCATGATGATATCGTAAACCCACTGGAGATACATGTACCAAAAGGTCGCCCTGTTTTATTTAAGATCCGTTCCCGTGATGTGATCCACAGCGTGTTCCTGCCACATTTCCGTCAGAAGATGGATGCTGTGCCTGGTATGCCAACAAAATTCTGGTTCGTACCTACAAAAACTACGTATGAAATGCAGAGTGAGACTGGCAATCCAGAATTTAAATATGAATTAGCTTGTACCGAAATCTGCGGTCGTGGTCACTTTGCTATGCGTTATGTAGTAGTGGTTGACGAGCCGGAAGATTATGAGGCGTGGTTGGAGAAGCAACAGGCTTTTGCAACTCAGAATCCTGATTATGTAGCAAAGTTCCAAGCAGCTGCTCAGCAGCCGGTAACTGAGAATGCAGCTGTTGCAGCAGAGTAGAGTAAAAGAATTATAGCATTTTAAATACTAAGAAAATGTCTAGTACAGATATCGCTATTCATCAAACGGATATGCATCATGGCCATGATGAGCATGAGCATCATCACGAACAAAATTTTATTGAGAAGTACATTTTTAGCCAGGATCACAAAGTAATTGCCAAACAGTATCTGTTTGCAGGTATTATCTGGGCTTTTATTGGCGGCTTCTTATCTATCCTGTTCCGACTACAGTTAGGATGGCCAGAGGCAACCTTCACTTTTCTGGAGCCAATTCTTGGTAAGTGGGTGCTAAATGGTAAACTGGATCCGGAATTTTACCTTGCGTTAGTTACAATGCACGGTACGATCATGGTATTCTTCGTACTGACTGCAGGTCTATCTGGTACATTCAGTAACTTCCTAATTCCTTTACAAATTGGTGCCAGGGATATGGCATCTGGTTTCATGAACATGCTTTCATTCTGGATTTTCTTCATTGCCAGCGTGCTCATGTTTATTTCCCTGTTCATTGAGACAGGCCCTGCGGCTGGTGGCTGGACAGTTTATCCCCCTTTGAGTGCTTTACCACAAGCAATTCAGGGCTCTGCTGCAGGTATGACGCTTTGGCTGATCAGTATGGCATTGTTTATTGTGTCACAGCTACTTGGTGGTGTTAACTATATCACGACAGTAATCAACCTGAGAACAAGAGGTATGTCTATGACGAAACTTCCTCTTACAATCTGGTCATTTACATTAACTGCTGTACTGGGGCTGCTTGCTTTCCCGGTTCTGTTATCAGCTGCGCTTCTATTAATATTCGACCGTAGCTTTGGTACAAGCTTCTTCCTTTCAGATATCTATATAGCTGGAGAAGCTCTTTCAAACACAGGGGGTAGCGCTATCCTGTTCCAGCACTTATTCTGGTTCCTGGGTCACCCTGAGGTTTACATCGTTATTCTTCCAGCCTTCGGTCTTGTATCTGAAGTTATCGCTACGAACGCACGTAAGCCTATATTCGGTTACAGAGCGATGATTGGCTCTATGTTAGGTATCGCAGTACTATCCTTCGTAGTTTGGGCTCACCACATGTTCGTAACAGGTATGAACCCGTTCCTAGGTTCGGTGTTTATGTTCCTGACGCTTATTATTGCGGTACCATCAGCGGTAAAAGTGTTTAACTGGATCGCTACACTATGGAGAGGTAACATCCGATTCACAGTAGCTATGCTGTTTGCCATTGGTTTCGTGTCGTTGTTTATCTCTGGTGGTCTTACTGGTATCATCCTTGGTAACTCTGCACTGGATATTCAGCTGCACGACACATACTTTGTAGTAGCACACTTTCACCTTGTAATGGGTGCTGCAGCTTTCTTCGGTATGTTCTGCGGTGTTTACCACTGGTTCCCTAAAATGTTTGGCCGTATGATGGATGAGAAACTTGGTTTCGTTCATTTCTGGTTAACATTTATCGCGGTTTACCTGGTGTTTATGCCAATGCACTATGTTGGTATCGCCGGTTTCCCAAGAAGATACTATAACTGGACCGGTTTCGAAGCTTTCAACATCTTCACTGATCTTAACACTTTCATCAGTATTGCTGCTATACTTGGTTTCCTTGCACAGTTCATATTCCTGTTCAACTTCATCTATAGCATCTTTAAAGGTCGCAGAGCAACAGAAAATCCATGGCACTCAAACACACTGGAGTGGACTACACCAATTAATCCAGGTCATGGTAACTGGCCAGGTGAGATTCCAGCGGTTTACAGATGGCCTTACGATTATAGCAAACCAGGTGCTGAAGAAGACTTTATCCCTCAGCATATTCCATTCTCCCAGACGCAGTCATCTAACCTGCCACAGGAGCGTGTTTTAGAATAGTATTATCATGGTTAACAAATCTTCTAAAATTTTAAAATTTAGAAGAATAGGGGTAATTACAGTTCTTGCTGTTTACTTTCTAATCTTAGTTGGAGGAATCGTAAGAAGTACGGGTTCAGGAATGGGATGTCCTGACTGGCCTAAGTGCTTCGGAAGTTGGGTTCCTCCAACTAACGTTAACCAATTACCTGAAGACTATCTGGAGGTTTATAAAGAGCAGCGTATTGTCAAGAACCAGCGATTGGCAGGGTATCTTGAGAAAGCTGGCTTTGACAAAGTTGCTGCGTATATTTTCTCGCATCCAAGTCAGTATACCGAAACTGAGTTTAATGCCACAAAGACCTGGATCGAGTATCTGAACAGGTTGGTAGGTGCTGCAATCGGTATCCTGATCTTTTTGACAGTCTTGTATGCTGTTCCATTTCTTAAATCAGATCCACCTGTTTTTTACTTAGCATTAATAAGCTTCATACTTGTTGGTATAGAGGGTTGGTTAGGCTCCATTGTTGTTTCAACAAACCTGTTGCCAATCACTATTACCATTCATATGGCGCTTGCGCTTATATTAGTCGCATTGTTGCAATTTACAGTAGTCAGGGTAGCAGAACGCGACAGCCCGGCGACTTTGCCAGTAAGCAACAAACTGAAATGGATCATCTGGATCGTATTGGTAGCAACATTTGGTCAGATTATTCTGGGTACACAGATCAGAGAGGAAATTGATCTTATAGCATTCACACTTGGAGATGCGCAAAGAGATAAATGGATTGAGAATCTTGGAACTGATTTTTATATACATCGCTCTTTTTCGATAGCACTTGCAGCGATGCATATTTACATGGCTTATTTATTATATAAGCTGAAAGATGTTAGAATCAGACGCTGGACGAACATAATGCTGGCAATATTGGTTGCTGAAATAGCTTTTGGAATAATTCTGAGCTATTTTGCAATGCCTCCGGTAATGCAGCCGTTGCACCTGTTGTTTGCAACGTTGTTGTTTGGAGCGCAGTTTATGATTTTAATTATTTATCATTACGCCACTAAACAGGCGTATAAAAAGACGGTAGCAATAGTATAGTGATGTTGATAGAAGAGAAGAAAGCGCTACTGCCACAAGAAGGAATTGGTACAAAAGCTTCGGCTTATTTTAAGCTGCTGAAGTTCAGGTTAAGCTTTACCGTTTCTTTTTCGAGCGCGATAGGTTTTATTCTGGGCAGACCAGTTGCATCTTATTGGGAGATTGCGCTGGTGTTTTTAGGTGGCATGCTGGTAACAGGTTCTGCTAATATCATCAACCAGATATTAGAGAAAGAGCATGACAAGCATATGAAGCGTACCGCGAAGCGCCCATTACCTACCGGCAGCTTAAGTGTATCTGAAGCTATTGTTTTCTGTGTTATTACTGGCCTTGCAGGGGCACTTTTACTCGGTTATACATTTAATGTATTAGCGGCAGCTTTATCAATTGTATCGCTTATCCTTTATGGGTTTGTGTATACACCTTTAAAGCGCATCAGCCCGATCTGTGTTTTTGTCGGTGCTATACCTGGTGCAATGCCCCCACTGATTGGCTGGGTTGCCGCTACTGGTACATTAGGGGTAGAAGCCTGGATATTATTCGGTATACAATTTATCTGGCAGTTTCCGCACTTCTGGGCTATTGCCTGGGTATTGGACGATGATTATAAGAAAGCAGGATTTAAGATGCTGCCAATGGAAGGTGGAAAGAATCTGAAAACTGCTATCCAGATCATGATTTATACATTACTGCTAATACCGCTGAGTTTACTGCCGCTTCAATTCGGTATGACTGGTAAAACATCTGCCCTGATTGCAGTTGTTTGCGGTGTACTGTTTTTAGCTCAGACCTTTTACCTGATGCGCACATGCTCTAAAAAAGCAGCAATGAACATCATGTTCGGATCATTTTTATATTTGCCGATCGTACAGATCGCTTTTGTTTTAGACAAAGTTAACCTATAGTTTAACCATGGTTACTAATTTAGATAATAATACTACGGGTGGTGTACATCCACTTAAATTTTCCCTTTGGCTGATCATTATCAGTATTGTGATGATGTTCGGCGCTTTTACCAGTGCTTATATTGTAAGACGCGAAGAAGGTAACTGGCTGGAGTTTGACTTACCCCCAATTTTTATTCTTACAACGGTAATGATTGTACTTAGCAGTATTACAATGCAACTGGCTTATAACGCTGCCAAGAAAGATAACCTGGGAATGATCAAACTGATGCTTTCCTTTACTTTTATATTTGGTGTTATTTTTCTTTATGGGCAAGTGAATGCCTGGGGAAATCTGGTATCGAATAATATATACTTTGGTGGCATGGATAGCAACCCATCAGGTTCATTCCTGTATGTATTAACAGGGGTGCATGGATTTCACCTTATCACCGGATTAATTTATTTAGCTATCGTATTGATAGCGAGCTTTAAATATAAAGTGCATTCTAAAAATATGGTGCGAATTCAGTTATGTACAACGTACTGGCACTTTTTAGGTGGACTTTGGCTATATTTGTACTTCTTTTTATTGCTAAATCACTAAACACGTTTTATACATAAACTATGTCTACTTCAACTACGCTGGAAGCACCTAATACAGGTACATGGGATGGTGGCAACGAACCATTGAAAGCGAGCTATGGAAAACTCATGATGTGGTTTTTCCTACTGTCGGATGCATTTACATTTGGCGCTTTCCTGATTACGTATGGTGTTGCACGTCACGCTCACATGCCTTTTACAGGTAAAGCTGCAGATTTCACTTTCTCAACCGAGTGGTGGCCGATTCCTGAAAAAGTATTTAATGCCTTCCCGGGCCTTCATGGCATGGACCTGCCTCTGGCATTCGTGGCATTAATGACAATGATTCTTATCTTGAGTTCTGTAACAATGGTACTTGCCGTTGAAGCCGGACACAGAATGGATAAGAATGATGTGCAGAAGTGGTTACTTTGGACAATATTCTTTGGTGCAACCTTCTTAGGCTGCCAGGCTTGGGAGTGGACCCACTTTATTATGGGTACAGACGAAGGAATGCTGCTTGCTGATGGTACAACTTACCATGGGGCAAACATGACCTTTAACCAGTATGGTCCACCGTTGTTTGCTAACCTGTTCTTCTTTATCACAGGTTTCCACGGCTTCCACGTATTTATAGGCTGGACGCTACTGGTGATTGCATTTATTAGTACGGTAAATGGTGTTTACCACAAACGCGGTCACTATGAGATGGTGGAGAAAATTGGCCTTTACTGGCACTTTGTAGACCTTGTATGGGTATTCGTTTTCACATTCTTCTACCTGATCTAAAAGAACAAAGTATAAACTAATTACCTGAAGCAAAAACAGGTATAAACGTTATAAAATATGGCAACGCATCACGAGCACGATATTAACACAACCGGCGAAATTCCAAAGCCACAAACAAAGGCGATCTGGAAAACCTTCTTTATCCTGGTAGTATTAACTGCGATAGAGTTCCTTTTTGCCTTTACTATGGAGGCCGGTACCCTGCGTAACGCGATCTTTATTATACTTACAATCTTCAAGGCCTTCTACATTGTAGCGGAGTTCATGCACTTAAAGCACGAAACAAAATCGCTTATATGGTCTATTGTATTGCCGTTAGCCCTTGTTATCTGGCTGATGGTAGCACTGATAGCGGAAGGTAGCTACTACTACGAGTCAATTACGAATTACTTTAAATAAGACTTCTGTTAATGAGTAAGCTAAAGGCACTAATACTAGGCTTCCTAATATTAGTGCCTCTTTTCGTTTTTATATTTATCTATACTTTTGGCGAGCATCACTTTACGCTTAAGTCTTACTTCCCGGTAGTTGATGAAAGTGGACAAGTTGTAACGGAGGCTAACGGGGATACGCTGTTCAGGAAAGTACCTGCTTTTGAGTTCACAGATCAGCAAGGTGCCGTTTTCAGACAGGACGCGCTCAAGGATAAATTATATGTTGTAAACTTCTTCTTTACCAGTTGTCCGGGACTTTGCAGGAAGATGAGCACACAGTTAGTTCGGGTGCACGAAGTTTATCAAAACAATCCGACGGTTGAGTTGCTTTCTATTTCGGTTAAGCCTGAGGAGGACACACCGGAAGTATTAAATGCCTACGCACAAAGCTATAAAGCCGACACATCGCAGTGGCACTTCCTGACAGGCAACAAAGAAAAAATCTATAGTCTGGCACAGCAGGGCTTTGATCTGGGAACTATAGAAACCGGTGGAGCAGATGGGATATTACATTCTGAGAAACTTATGCTGGTAGATAGAAACCATGTTGTACGTGGAATCTATGATGGAACAGATGTGAAAGACGTGGACAGGTTAATTTTAGAAATCAGAGTATTATTAGATGAATACAGTAAGGCAAAATAAGGTAACAGAAGCAGGAGATAGGAAAGCACTTGTTCTGATCGCAATACTTTCTATCGCTATACCGGTTGTTGTTGCCGCATTATTTTATTTTGACAGCGCTACAGCAAACACAGCTGTTGATGTATCTTTCCAGCCACCGCTTCACGCTATTCTAAACTCGCTTACAGCCATTGCGCTTATAGTTGGGTATATCAATGTGAAAAAGGGGAATGTAAAAGCGCACCGTGCCGCTATGCTTACCGCTTTCAGCTTATCGGCTGTTTTTCTGGTATCATATGTTACTTACCATTTCCTGGGTGAGCGTACAATTTATGGTGGCGATGGCGTACTGAAGTATATTTACTATTTTGTGCTGCTAACACATATTGTATTGGCTGTAGTTATAGTTCCGCTGGTACTTTTATCAGTGTACTTTGGGATTACCAACCAACTGGTACGGCATCGTCGCATTTCTCGATGGACATTCCCGATCTGGTTATATGTAGCCATATCTGGTGTGCTGGTTTACCTGCTCATCTCACCTTATTACACTTAATTTTCGTAAAACTATAAGCTTACTATAGAATCATGAAAAAGTTGATGCTAAAAAATATATTACCTGTTGTGCTGCTTTTAATGCTAACTATAGGTTTTACTAACCCTGCTTTCAGCCAGTGCGCTATGTGCCGTGCTTCTGTTGAATCTAACGTAGGAACAGGCGGATCGGAGGGAAGCAATAGTGTTGGTTCGGGCCTGAATATGGGCATTCTGTACCTGATGGTAATACCTTATGTACTGATTGGTACCGTAGGCTTTTTGTGGTACAGAAGCAATAAGAAAAAGAAAGAAGCAACTATAGAATAACTGCCTTAAACTATAGAGCAGGAGTATTTTAGGTTTATATACCCCGTTCAGGAGTGGCTGGTAATACAGGCTTCTGAATGGGGTTTTATTTTAGCACAATTTTTGTACAGCAAAGGCAGAACTATAGTTTGGAATATAGGAACAACTATCGTTCGTAAATTGCAGAATCACCTGTTTTTAAAGTATATTTCAATTCTGAATCAATAGGGCTTCTCTATCGTTTTGGTTAAATTCGTGTAATAAACTGCTGAGGTTTGAATCGGAAGCTAATTCCTTACTTGCTTTTCCTGGTGTCGTTGCTGTGTTTTGCGGCTACAGCGGCCATTCATTTTAATGTAGTTAAACTGCCCGCTGCGCTTACAAACGACCAGGGGCAAATCGAAGCGATTCAAGAACGTACCGATAGGGCTATTCTTAAAGCGACCGCACAGGCCAGACACATAGCAGAAAAGCTAACCACTGACAGCCTTTCCTTCTCTGAGCTTTTAAAAGAAGCAGTATATCCAACACTGGTTTACAAGCAAGGCAAGATTGTTTTCTGGTCTGATCACACGGCTATGACAGAACTGGATCTGTTGTCTAAGACAGAAGCTATTTCCATGTCGGGTGGTGAATATGGCTCTTATATTATAGTACCACAGAACAAAGGCAACTACCGCATTTATGTATACATTCCGCTGGAAACAGATTACCGGATCAAGAATGAGTACCTGAGCAAAAGTTTATCGCAGGAGATCTTTCATAAAGCGAGCGTTATTGTGGTGCAGGATCCAAAAATGTCTTTGCCCCAGATTAAGTCGCCCACAGGTAAGTATCTGTTTTCTGTAGAGTTAAAAACGATCGATAACGACAACGGAAACCAGACTGTGCTGCTGGTGTTGCTGGTACTCGCAATCATTTTTTACATTGTGGCAGCTGCCGTGTATTGCAGGCAGCAAATTAAACTTGGCAACTATGCACAAGGCACTATAACATTACTTCTGCTGCTGGTTATCCTGCGTGTTAGCCTTCTGCTGCTGAACCTGCCTTTCGTCATTATCGATCTGCCTGTTTTCGACTCCAGGCTTTATGCTTCGTCATACTGGTCGCCTTCTATTGGAGATCTTGCCTTGAATATGCTGTTGCTGCTAACGATGGCTGTGGCGGCTTTGTATCTGTATTTTAAGTACAAAATAGTTGATAAGCTGCGGCACCTGCCAAAGCAAAAAAGCCGCTTGCTGATAGCTGCCTGTATGGTGCTGCTGTATACATTCTTGGTGGTGCTTTTCAGATTTTATTACGGCATTTACCATAACTCACCGCTGGTGCTCGATATTAACCAGTCGCTGGAATTTTCGCGGTACAAGATCATTCTTTATGGCGTGATGTTTCTGCACACGCTGGCCTTCTGCGGTTTTGCATATATCCTCTCAACCACAGTAGTTGTGTTGTTAAAGGGTAATTTAAGCTGGTCTTACAAACTGTTGCTGCTCATTTTTATAGTACTGCTGGCTGCTGCCCTGTTCGGGCCGGTTCAGTTCTGGGCCCTGATTGTGAATGGCACCTTGTTCTGGTTTGTCGTACTGCTGTCGGCGCAACACCGTAACATTGTAAGCTCAGCCTACCGCAGTTACCTTTTTGTTTTTCTGGTAATTATGATGAGCGCACTGACAGGAGCTTTTGCCCTGTACAGGCATTATCAGAGCCAGGTGCGGCAATACAAGCAAGCATTCGCCTCTGGTATTCTGCAGGGGAACGATGTGGTAGGAGAATACTTTTTGGATGAAGTTGCAGCCAAGATAGCAAGCGATGCCCTGATCCGCTCTAAAATGATAGGGCCTTATGTGGATGCTTCTTTCATCAAACGCAAGATCACAAGGCAATACCTGCACGAAGACTTTGATAAGTATGAAACAAATGTATTACTGTTCGATAGCCAGGGAAACTCACTGGAAAGTGCCGATACAACCGCTACTACACTGCAGCAACTGCTAAAGAGATTTGATACACCTGAAAACCGGACAGAGCGCAAAAACCTGTTTCTGGTACAGGATCCTAACAGGTATAACTCAAGGCAATACTTAAAACTGATAGATGTGCCGCTGGGCGCGCAACAGCATGGCACTATTGTGTTGCAACTAAGCCTGCAGAAATTGCTTCCCCATAGTCTGGTGCCTGAGTTACTGAGTAACCAGAAAGTAACACAGCCATTCCGGACAGACCTGTTAAGCTATGCCATTTATGAAGACAAGAAACTTAGTTTCAGCGAGGGGCAGTACGATTATGCTACCAACCTGGATGTTGCGCATATTGGTCATTCAGAGTTTTACAAAGACGGTCATAACCAGGGAGGTTTTCACCATTTTGGGGTGAAGGACGGCGAGCACCGCGTGCTGGTGGTTACTACACAGAAGTACAGTGCCTGGGAAGTTCTTTCGAATTTCTCGTTTATGTACCTGATTTATACGGCAGGGTTTATAGTATTGCTGCTCCTTATATTTGCCAGCAGGCCAAATTATATACGCGAGTTCAGGCCGAATTTCAGTACCAAGATCCAGATCTTCCTGAATTTCGGTATTCTGCTTCCTTTGTTGCTTGTAAGCCTTACAACTGCCAGTCTGGTAACAGCGTCGTACAAACGCGACCTGATGACAACCTATGAGCAGCGGGGACGTGTAGTGCAGGAAAGACTAGGCGCACTATTGACCGCGCCTGCAACATATGACCGGAATGAACTGCAGCAACGTATCACTGAGATAGCAGCTATTTCTGAGGCAGATATTAACCTGTATAACCGCGACGGCAGGTTACTTACAACCAGTCAGCCACTGATCTTTGAAGCCGGCCTGTTATCCAAGCTGGTTAACCCGGAAGCTTTTGCAGCCATTTCGGAAAGGCAGGCGCTGCGGGTGCTGCTGGAGGAGCGAACAGGTAACCTAACCTTTAATGCGGTGTATTTGCCGCTGCGCGCAAACAACGATCCGTTTTCTATAGCCGGCTTTATCGGTATCCCGTTCTTCGATTCGGAGAAGGAACTGGATATGAAACTGATCGAACTGATCACGACAACCATGAACATTTTTACGGTGATGTTTATCCTGTTCATGCTGCTCACATTCTTTGCGTCGAGGGTACTAACTGTGCCATTGCGCCTGCTGGCCGACAAACTGAAGCGCACCTCCCTGACCGGAAAGAACGAAATGCTGGCCTACGAAGGAGCCGACGAGATCGGGATGCTGGTGAATGAATACAACCGCATGCTACTGACGCTGGAACAGAACAAGCAGGATCTGGCTATTCAGGAAAAGGAAGCGGCCTGGCGCGAAATGGCCCGACAAGTAGCACACGAGATCAAGAACCCGCTTACCCCGATGAAGCTCTCTTTGCAGTATCTGCAGAAAGCGATAGAAGAGAACCGACCAAATGTTGAGCAGCTTATTAGTAAGATCTCGCAGACACTGATCACACAAATCAACATCCTGAGCGACATTGCCACCTCGTTCTCCAGTTTTACTTCCATGCCGGAGCCTAAAGCAGAGTTAATGGATGTGGCAGCTGCCCTACGCAAAGCGGCGGACCTGCATAATGACCCGGTATCGGCTAATATTACGGTAAACATACCTGCTGAAGAAGTAATGGTAATGGCCGACGAAAGTTTGACAGTAAGAACATTTAATAACCTGCTGCTGAATGCTATACAGGCTGTTCCTACTAGCCGAAAACCACAGATAAAGGTTGAGCTGACACACAACGCCAAAGAGGTATATATTCAGATAAAAGATAACGGAAGCGGTATACCAGCCGATATCCGCCATAAAGTGTTTGTGCCCAACTTCAGTACTAAGTATACAGGCTCTGGAATAGGGCTTGCGGTGGCGAAGCGCGGAATTGAAAATGCTGGCGGAAGAATCTGGTTTGAAACTGAAGAAGGCAAAGGCACTACCTTTAAGATTACGTTACCGCTGGCGAACCATGCGTAGCCAAAAGCTTATACTTACTTTATTACTAACTATAGTTTGCCTTCCGTTGCTGGCCCAAACGCCCCTGAGTAACAAACGTTGCCAATGGTTGCGCGTAACCTCAGAGCCAATAGTACTGGACTCTATGTCGATCCTGCCATCAACTATAGAGTTCTTCGGGCCAAAAAAAGATCAGTACGCCTTTGATTACAACTATAGCACCAACCAGTTTACCTTTACCCGCTTCCCTGCCCCGGATTCGGTAGCTATTGATACACTTGGAACGATGAGGGCCTTACCGGATTCGGTGCTGATCTGCTACCGGGTGCTGCCACTTAACCTGACCAAACCGGCCTTCCGGAGAGATATAAACCAGCTGGATATGAGCTCTTTCAACAAAGGCGTTTACCAGGAAGACATTACCCAACGCGAAGAGATTTTCAAAACGCCGGGGCTGAACAAGACCGGTAGCATAAGCCGGGGCATCTCGTTTGGTAATACCCAGAACGTGTTCGTAAACTCTGCCTTAAACTTACAATTAGATGGAAAGCTAACCGACGAGATAAGCATTACCGCCGCTATTACAGACCAGAACATCCCGTTTCAGCCGGAAGGAAATACGCAGCAGCTTCAGGAGTTTGATAAAGTATACATTACGCTCAAGCACAAACTATGGCAACTTACGGCCGGCGATGTAGTGCTGCGTAACAAACCCTCATATTTTCTGCAGTTCTACAAAAACGTACAGGGCGCTGCTTTCGAGACCACTTTCGGTAACACACCAGAACGGCAGGGAACCACAACTATAGCCGCGTCGGCATCGAAGGGAAAATTTACCTCGCAGGAGATACAACCACAGGAAGGGGTGCTGGGGCCATACCGTTTGCGCGGACCCAATAACGAACGCTTCATTATAATTTTGGCTAACTCGGAGCGAGTTTTTTTAGATGGCAAGCTGTTGCTGCGTGGCTATGATTACGATTATACGATAGACTATAACCAGGCTGAGATCACGTTTACTACGCGTCATGTTATTACCCGAAATTCCCGCATAAAGGTTGATTTTGAATACTCGGAACAGAACTATAGCCGGGCCATTTACCACGCCAGCCATTACCAGCAGCTGGATAAACTGAGCATTTACGGCAACTACTATAACGAGCAGGACAACCCGAACAACCTCCTGAACCTGGACTTGCGCGACGAAGACAAAGTGCTGTTGGCGGGAATAGGCGATGACCTTAACCGTGCCGTTATTCCGGGTATTGACAGCGTGGCTTTTGATCCGAACCAGGTTTTATATGCCCGGCGCGATACGATAGTTGGTGGTTTCCCGAATGAGATTTATGTGTATACTACAGACCCGGCTACCGCACACTTTAACGTGCGGTTTACGGAAGTAGGGCAGGGGCGCGGCGATTATGTGGTAGCGAATACCACTGTAAATGGGCGCGTGTACCGCTGGGTGGCGCCGGTAAACGGAGTTCAGCAGGGAAGCTATGCCCCGCTCCGCATTATACCAACGCCGCGCAAAAAACAGCTGGTAACTATGGGCGCCGGTTACGAGCTGCAGAAAGGAGTAAATGTTTTTGTTGAAGGAGCGGCTTCGCAAAACGACTTGAACCGTTTTTCTGCCTTAGATGCTGCCGACGACAATGGAAAAGCGCTGCGCGTTGGATACCAGGTGCAGGACAGGGAAGTGGCTTTTCTTGGCGAATACAAACTGAACAGCACACTTAACTATGAGTATACCGATCAGAATTTTGAGCCAATAGACCGTTACCGCCCTATAGAGTTTGACCGCGACTGGAGCCTCCAGAACCCTGATACAAAAGCAGAAGACCATATTTTTAACTTCTCGGTAGGTGCTGTAAAAGATCAGCTAAACTTATTTAACTATAGGATCAGTAGCCGTAACCGCGAAGACCAGTTGCAGGGCGTGCAACATTACATGGATTTGTTGAAGCAGATTGGCAGAGTAGAGCTCCGCAATAACCTTTTCATGCTCAATAGCGAGCAGAACAAGAATAAGTCTACCTGGTACCGTGGCGATGTAGGTGCAAATTATAAGTTCAGGAGTTTTTCGCCGGGTTACCTGTATCGCTTCGACAAGAATCGGATTGAAACTATAGGTTCAGACTCTTTGGTAGGATCAGCACAGTATTTTGATGAGCACCTGTTTTACGTGGAAAGCAGCGACACTGCCCGCACCCGTTTCAGAGTAGACTATAGCCACCGCACCGACCTGCGTCCAACTATAGCCGGCGAGTTTGGGTCACCGGAAGTAGGCCAGACTTATAATGCCGCACTCAGCACACCCATTGGTGTAGAAAGCGACCTGGCCCTGCAGGCTACTTACCGTAAAATGAAACTGTCGGATGGGAAGCTGGAAGAGACCATCCAAAGCCGCGCCGATTGGAATGCCACGATGCTGGAAGGAAGCCTCCGCTCAGAATTAACTTATGAAGTAGCCACAGGTCGTGAGCTGAAGAAGGTGTTCGTGTTCCGCGAAACGCTGCCGGGGCAGGGCACGCACTACTTGCGCGAAGGCGGTAACCCTAACGACCTGAATGATTACCTGGAAGCCCAGACCGTAGACCAACAACGCTACATCAAGATTTTTCTGCCGACTGACGAATACATTAACGCCTATACTAACCGCTTTACCTACAGGCTCAATACCAATGCGCCGCGCAGCTGGCGCACAGCCAATGGGGTGAAAGGCTTTGCGGCCAAATTTGCTATTCTATCTTTTGTCAGTATCGATAAGAAGACTACAGACAATGACCTGCAGAACCGTTTCAACCCCTTCAGCCAGGACATCGAAGATGAATTCCTGATTTCGATGGCACGCACACTGCGTAACTCGGTATACTTTAACCGCAGCAATCCGCTTTATGGCCTGGAATATACTTTTCAGCAGAATCAGCAGAAGTCGTTGCTGGCTAACGGTACGGAAACCCGCAATATAGGCAGCCATAGTTTGATCGGGCGGGTAAACCTGAACGAGGTGCTCAGCTCTAAACTTACGCTTGGGACTAATGTGCGCGAGAATCAGTCTAATTTCCTGGAATCAAAGAACTTCCGAATTCGGTCTGCTGAGGTTATGCCGGAGCTGGCTTATCAGCCAAACACTCGCCTGCGTTTTACCGGAACGTACCAATTCTCACGCCGCGAGAATGAACTGAACACAAAAGAAGGAGAGCAACAAGCAAATTTTCATGAACTAGGCTTGGAAACCCGATTAAGCCAGGTAAACAAACGAGCTGCCACTGCTACACTCAAATATGTAAACATCGGCTTTACCGGAGAAGAAAACTCATTTGTAGGCTATGAGATATTAAACGCCCTGCGCCCCGGCAATAACATTACCTGGAGCCTGAACGTGCAGCAACGCCTAAGCAATGGCCTTAACATTTCCCTGAATTACGACGGCCGCAAAGCCAATGGCATAAATGCGGTGCATACAGGCCGCACGCAAGTATCGGTACTGTTTTAATTTATAAATTTCTATATTGTTTGTTGCTTGTAGTCCTATAGTTAGAAAGAACTTCCAACTAACAGGATAATAACCGAAGTAACTCCTTGTATACTATAGTTGTATGTCATTTTTAATTATGGAAAAGGGGGAAAGATTCATACTCAAAACATTCAATGGAGCAACAACCCCTAGTAAAGAATGTGAAGAGAAAGAGAACTATTGGAAGTTAATCCAAGAAGAAGGAACTGTAGTAAATTTTGCTGACGATTTGGGTTTCCCTTACAAGAATAGAGTTTTGTTACAGTTTGACTGTGATGTAAAAGCTCGTGGACTTGAATGCCATAATGAGAAGCCTAATTCTTTATGGATTTTAAAGACAGATTTAAAAGAAATAAGGTAAAACATCATACAACAAAGTGCAGCCTTTATGCTCGGCTTCGCCTCGTCCATCGGCTGCACGAGTAACGTTAGCTTAAAGTGGAATTCATGAATAAAATTGCTAACAGAATAAAATTAAATAATAACCTGTGGTTTACGATCCTTGGGAATAAATTAGTATTTGGATATTCATTCCTAAGTAAAGGGTTTCACTATACATTTTCATTTGGAAACAAGTCGGGAATTTTTGATCTACATTTAACGAATAGCAAGGGCGAGCATTATACAGTTCTAGAAATCTCTCACCAAAATATCTATGAGGTTTTACCGATTCTATTGGTTAAGATCAAAAAATCAGTTTTTGTCTTATCTAATTTTGAGGAATCTAAATGTAATAGTGAAGACTTTACAATTTATAAAATCGAACAATATAGCGACGTTACAAGTGAATTGAGGACTTTAACAAAAAAGAATAAGATTATTATTGATAAAGATTCCTCAGAATTCAAAAGCTTTGTTGAAAAGCTCACAGAGACACAAAGTACTAGAATTATCAAAATATCTGATCTTAAAAATGAGCCCCAGTTTTTAGGAATAGTAAAGTCTAAAACAGAGTGTTTTTTTATAATGAAGAGTCCCTTCTTGGAAGACCAAGTATTTAGAATAAACAATATAGATTTAGATATCAATTCAGTCTTTGAAAAGATTTTGGGTAAGGAAGTTTATGAAACTATATTAAATCGAATTAATGACGGAATTTTACAGCTACAAGAGTAAAATAACACTATTGGCTAACAAAAGCTATAGCAAATTGCACGATGTACATTTTATTCAGGCGCTACAATTCTCATAGTTTTCATTGTCTTAGTTGACAAGAATTTGCTTTGAAATCCGCCACTTGCCTTAAACAAGCCCTTTATAAAACCAACGAACACTGCATTACCAATCACCAACCATGTCTATAGTTATCATCACAGCAGGAAAAGAAACAATCGGCTGGGAAAAGGCGCTGAAGGCGAAGCGGCCTGAGCTGGAAGTGCTGGTTCATCCGGATGTAGCGGCTAAAGATAAAGTAGAGTTTGCCCTAACGTGGGGGCATCCGTTGGGGGTGTTCAAAGAATATCCTAACATCAGATGCATTGCCTCGATGGGCGCTGGCGTAGATCATATTCTCCGCGACCCGGAACTACCTGTTTCAGCGATCATCACCAAACTGGAAGACCCGAACCTGACCAGGGATATGGGCTTGTTTGTAGTGGCACTGGTGCTGAACCACATGCGGGACCTAACGTTCTATAAGCAGAATCAACAGCAGCACAACTGGAGCCACAAACGCTACCTCACCACCGATAACACAACTATAGGCATAATGGGGATGGGGACGCTGGGTGCACATGCCGCTGCAGAACTCACCAAATTAGGCTTTAAGGTAAATGGTTGGGCACGCACAGAAAAACAGCTGGCAACTATAAAAGTATATAAGGGAGCAGAAGAGTTAAATAGTTTCCTGGCGAAGTCTGATATCCTGATCTGCCTGCTGCCTTTAACGTCGCAAACCGAGAATATTCTAAACAGGCAAACACTGAGTAAGCTGCCCAAAAATGCTTTTGTGATAAATGTTGCAAGAGGACGGCATCTGGTAGACGAGGACCTGATAGCGTTACTGGATAACGGACACCTGGCAGGTGCCAGCCTGGACGTATTCCGGGAGGAGCCATTGCCCGAAGACCATCCTTTCTGGAGCCACCCTAAGATCAACATTACACCACACATTGCCAGCATTACCGATCCGGCATCGGCAGTTTCGCAAATTTTAGATAACTATGACAGGCTTCAGCGAAGGGAGCCACTTAAAAATGTTGTTTCACCTGAATTAGGCTATTAAGATGAGTGCATTCCATTACGCTTTTAAAGTAAAAGACATACAAAGCACCCGCGATTTTTACAACGGCATTTTAGGCTGCAAGCTCGGCGACTTTACTGAGCACTGGATCGATTTTGATTTCTTTGGTAACCAGTTGTCGGCCCACATCAGCGCAGATATACCTCCTCTGGATTATTGTGGTAAGGTGGATGGTATCAGTGTACCCATTCCGCACTTTGGTTGCATTCTGCAGTACGAAGATTTTATGAGAATACAGGAAAACCTGGCAAATGCCGGAGTTAAGTTCGTGGTAAAACCATACACCCGCTACGAAGGCAAAAAGGGGGAGCAGCTTACCATGTTTGTGCTGGACTATAGCGGCAATCCGCTGGAGTTTAAATCCTTTAAAAACGACGAAGAAATTTTTGACAGGGAGTAAGGGGCCTTTATAGTATCAATTCCAATGCCGTCAACTTAAGTTTATTGTCATCTCGACGATAGGAAAGATTTATTTTGAACACTCGTAAACCTACCTTAAATAGATTTCTCACTAAGTTCGAAATGACAGTTTAGTAGATCAAACTCTTTAAGTCAACGGCATTGGAAGCAGGCCTACAACTACACCTGCAAAACCAAGTGTTTACTGCTTTAAGGATTCTCCTTCGATATTATGCTGTGCGTATCCAGATACACAGGCAAAGCAGCAGAGCCATACCACGGATATAACTCCACATCAAAAACCTTCGCTTGTACAGCCGGGTCTGTCTCTACCATTTTCCTGGCTTCTTCAACGGTTTTAGCATTTAGAATAAAGATGCCGCGGTAGTTCTTGTCGTTTTTGCCCAGTGGGCCTGCTACAACCAGTTTTCCTTCTTTTACCAGTTTGCCGATGTTCTCCATGTGTCCACGGAAGTACTGGTTCAGTTTATCTTTATCGGTAGTAGTGTTTGATCCGGTCTTCAGTATAGCCAGTACATACTGCTTCATGCCATAATCGTCGGCACCCAGCGAGTCGGCGAGGGCTTTGTTATAGTTCGGGTTCTGCGACTGCGCAATAGCTGTGAAGCTAAGGCAGCAAAGTATGGCAAGGGCAAAGAAGTATTTCATGATCATCCGTTAAATGCGGCTAACAAGTTACATATTCAAAGTAAAGGTGCAACTATAGTATCTGAACTATAGCTGTACCTGTTGGTAATTCCGCTGAACAAGAAACTCAATTCATAATTCAGCATTCAGAATACTTAATTCCTAGTAAAACTTCCTCTCCATCAGATAATTCTGCACATAGTCCTTCACACCTTCTTCCAAACTATAGAATGGCTTGTCGTAACCGATAGAGCGGAGTTTGCTCATGTTGGCCTCGGTGAAGTACTGATAGTTATCGCGCAGATTTTCGGGGGTGTCCATAAAGTCAATATTCGGTTCCACACCCATAGCTTCGAAGGTATTTAACGCCAAAGCCATAAACGTGCGTGCTTTACCGGAGCCTAAGTTATAGATGCCGGAATTTTTGCGGTGGTGCATCAGGAACATACACACTTCCACTACATCTTTCACATATACAAAATCGCGCATCTGCTCGCCATCGGCAAAGTCGGGGTGGTGCGAGCGGAAAAGTTTCATGCTGCCGTGGGCCTTTATCTGGTTGTAGGCATGGAAAATAACCGATGCCATTTTGCCTTTGTGGTACTCGTTGGGGCCATACACGTTAAAGAATTTTAGGCCAGCCCAGAAGAATGGCTTCGCCGTTTGTTGCAGTGCCCAGATATCGAAATCGTTCTTTGATTCGCCGTATGGGTTAAGTGGTTTCAGTAACGGAATAGTCGCTTCGTCATCGTCATAACCCAGCGTACCAGCGCCGTAAGTAGCAGCCGAAGATGCATAAACCAACGGAATCTGGTATTCGCAGCAGGCGTTCCAGATGGCTTTGGAATAGTTCAGGTTCAGCAGGTCAAATACATCTTTGTTGAACTCGGTGGTATCGGTGCGTGCGCCCAAGTGGAAGATGAATTCTACCTCTTCGTAGTGCTTGTCCAGCCACTTTATAAAGTTGTCGCGGTCTACAAACTCCTTTATCTTTTTGCCTTTCAGGTTATCTTCTTTTTTAGCGACAGAAAAATTATCCACCACTACAATGTCATTAAAGTTCGCTGCATTCAATCGGCTTACCAGGCAACTGGCAATAAACCCGGCAGCACCGGTAACTACGATCATAGAATTAGGGCTATGTTAGATTTTGCTTAAATTTACGAAAATATCAAGAGCAGGTCCTGCCCCGATGAAGAACAAAGCCATAGTTTATAGTTTATATCTCCTGAGCTTCATAGTTGCAACTATAGCCGGCTGCCAGCAGAAGCAGGAACCGCAAAATCAGGATCAGGGCATAACTATAACCGATGACCTGGGCCGCGAACTTCACTTACCAAAGCAACCGGTGCGAGTTTTCGGCTTTACATCCGCTATGGCCGAAATGCTGTTTGCTATAGTTGATACCGCCAATATTATTGCCCGGACTCCTGACTGCGATTACCCAGCGGCCGTTTACACCAAACCGTTGGTCAGTAATTACCCCGTAGACCTGGAACAGGTACTCGCCCTGAAACCCGACCTGATCTTTACCAGCGAAGGCATGACGCCCCTGGAAGATGCCGCCCGCCTGCAGGAACTGGGCATACCGGTGTATTACCAGAAATACCGAACCGTTGAGGATGTGCTGCGCGGGATAGAGGACATTGGCCGCATTATGGGCCGCGAACAGGTAGCTAACCACTTGGCCGATTCGCTGAGAAAAGAAGTGCAGCAGCTCGAAACCAACTATAGAAACCGACCAAATCCGCTGCAGGTGCTGACGATTACCTGGACCGACCCGATCTATGTGTATGGCCAGAACACGCTGCTGACTGATAAACTTCGCATTTTAGGAGCAGAGAATGCTGTGAAGGAAACGTTTGACCAGCCTTACCCGGCCCTTACCCGCGAATACATTCTAAAGCTGAATCCGGATATTTTGATGGGTGGTACCAAAGAAAAACTGGAGCAGACCTTTTTCAGCCAATACCCGGAGCTGCGCAAGATAAAAGCCTATAAAGACGGCAGAATTTACGCGCCAACCGGCAACCTGATCGAGCGGCCGGGCCCGAGAATTGTGGAATCTCTCAGAGAACTGGAAGGATTTCTGTACCCATGATGCGCAGCCTGTACTTTATATTGGCCCTGCTGCTGATAGCTATAGTTATAGTATTGGGCCTGCAGGTCGGTTCGTTTGAATCGGATCTTTCAACTATAGCCGAAGCTTTCCTCAACTATAACCCAGATAATACCACGCATTACGCTATCGTGCATCTGCGTTTGCCGCGCTTGCTGCTGGCGTTGGTAGTTGGTGCATCGCTGGCTTTTTGCGGGTACTTAATGCAGGCAATGGTAAACAATGGGCTGGCAGACCCTTATTTGCTGGGTACGGCTTCGGGAGCATCGTTAGGCGCGGTGTTGGTTTTCTTTGGCTTTGTGGAGATAACGATAGGGAGCTTTTACATGCCGCCGGTGCTGGCCATGGCAGGTGCTTTTATAGTTACGCTGGTGGTGGTGATACTCGGCTACCGCAAACGTCAGCTCATTCCTGCACAATTGTTATTGGCCGGTATTGCGATCAGCTCACTTTGCACAGCTATGGTGGGTTTGCTAACTTTCCTGTCTGATTCCGAATCTAAACTAAAGTCGGTTATTTTCTGGAGTATGGGCAGTTTCGAGCGGGCCAGCTGGACCCTGCTGCCTTACCCTGCGGTGGCGCTTATCATGGCGCTTCTACTTTTTGCCTTCCTGCAAAAGCAATTAAATATACTGATGCTGGGCTCCGAAAGGGCGCAGGCGCTGGGTGTGCAGGTGTCGCATACGCGCTGGGCTATATTGGCTACTGTTTCTATAGTTACGGGCTTTGCCGTAGCTACGTCGGGGCCTATTGGGTTTGTGGGGCTGATAGTGCCGCATGTAACGCGCGGGCTGCTGGGAACCACGGGTAAAAGTAACCTGCTTTTCTGTGCTTTTGTGGGTGGCTTGTTCATGCTGCTCTGCGATCTGCTCTCCCGAATAATTTATCCGCCAACCGGACTGCCAATCGGAATTATTACATCGTTCTTTGGTGTTCCTTTCTTTGTATATTTGCTGTCCAGAAAAAATTACAAGTTTAGCAGTTAAATGATTTACGTTAGCAGATTAGAGCATTTTAATGCAGCCCACAAGCTGCACAACCCGAATTGGTCGATGGCGAAGAACAAGGAGGTTTTCGGGCCGTGTGCGAATACCAACTGGCATGGGCATAATTACGAGCTTATTGTTACCGTAAAAGGCAAGCCGGACCCTGACACCGGCTTCGTGATCGACCTGAAAAAACTGAGCACGCTTATCCGTACCCACATCATCGAGAAGGTAGACCACAAGAACCTGAACCTGGATGTGGCGTTTATGGAAGGCAAACTGGCCAGCACCGAGAACCTGATCGTAGAGTTCTGGAACATCCTGGCTCCGCAAATAGAAAAGATATCCAGCGCTAAACTACACAGCCTCAAGCTTTACGAAACGCCGCGTAACTACGTGGAGTACTTCGGAGAATAATTTCCTTTTTTAATTTTAGTGCGCTTATACCTGTTCAGGTAGCCCATTACGTTTCTGCATTACATGAAATACTACATTATAGCTGGCGAGCGATCAGGTGATTTGCATGGTTCCAATCTTATAAAAGAACTCAGGAAGAAAGATCCCGAGGCTCAGATACGTGGCTGGGGCGGCGATATGATGCAGGAAGCCGGAATGGAGCTGGTGCGCCATTACCAGGACATGGCTTTTATGGGCTTTGCCGAAGTAATTAAGAACCTGCGCAAGATTTTCGGTTACCTGAAAGAAGCGAAAGCCGACATCGCCAACTATAAACCTGATGTGGTGATACTGGTGGATTATGCCGGTTTTAACATGCGCATTGCCAAGTTTGCCAAAAGTAAAGGGCTGAAGGTTTTCTATTACATATCCCCGAAGATCTGGGCCTGGAACCAGGGTCGTGCACACAAAATCAAAAAAGTAGTAGACCGCATGTTTGTGATCATGCCGTTTGAGAAGGATTTCTACAAGCGCTTTGATTACGACGTGGATTACATCGGTAACCCGGTATCAGATTCAGTAACCGACCACGTGGCGAACCCGGACTTCAGGTTGAAAAACCGGCTGCTGAACAACAAACCTATCGTTGCCATACTGCCCGGCAGCCGCGCCCAGGAAATTGAGAACATGCTGGATGTGATGCTGAGCGTGCTCCCTTCGTTCCGCGATTACCAATTTGTAGTGGCCGGTGTGTCAACGTTCGGGAAGGAGTATTACGAGCAGTACAACAAAGACAAGAACATTAAAATAGTATACGACCAGACCTACGACCTGCTCTCGCACTCGGTAGCGGCCCTGGTTACGTCCGGCACAGCCACCCTCGAGACAGCCCTGTTTAACGTGCCGCAGGTAGTATGCTACAAAACCAGCAAAATATCTTACACCATTGGTAAAATGGTGATCAAAGTGCCTTACATCTCCCTCGTAAACCTGATCGCCAACAAACCTGTCGTTACCGAACTCATCCAAGACGACTTTACAGGCAAACAGGTAACCGCCGAACTCAAAAGCATCCTCTTCGATAAGGTTTTCATCAAAAGACAGAAAGAAGGTTATGCCTTGGTGCGTGAGAAAATAGGAGAATACCGCACCGCCGAACGCGCCGCTGAATTAATGGTGGATTATTTGAAGGGGTAGGGGTTATATTTATATTTTGAGCTATAAACTATAGTTAGCTAATTTTATTATTTTTGGTAATATGAGCTCAAATAAAGATTTACAACCCCTAGGTGAAGTTTTTGGCTTTCCTATAGATAATGAAAGCGAAAGAGCTAAACGTTATCAGAGTAATAAACTTTGCCCCTTCAATAATATCGTTTCCAATTGCACTAAGAATAGTATTGAGTTCCCTTTAGGTGTTTGTAGTCTAAATCATAAAGGCAAGCAAGTAGTAATTTGTCCTATAAGGTTCCGAGAAGACTGGAGTATCATTAGTGATGCTGCAAGTTTTATTTTCAATAATAAGGCTACCTGGACCCATATTGGAGAGATAAGATTAAAAGATAAACATGGAAAGTCAGCAGGTAATATCGACTATGTTTTAGTGTCTTATGATGATAAAGGCAGAATAATAGATTTTGGTTCACTTGAAGTTCAGGCTGTCTATATTTCAGGAAATTTAACTGGTCCGTTCTCTGCATACATGGAACAACCAACGCCTGACTTTACTTGGACACAGGCTTTCAAATATCCTAAGCCAGATTATCTTTCTTCGTCAAGAAAGCGTTTAATTCCACAAATAATTGCTAAAGGTTCGATTTTAAAGCAATGGGGCAAAAAGCAGGTCGTAGCATTACAGACAAGTTTCTATGATACACTCCCAGCGCTGCCTGAATTTGATAAAGCTGAGTCAGATTTTGCTTTTTTTCTTTATGATCTTGTAGCTGATGAAGAGGCTAAAACACTATCGCTTAAACTGCAGCGGGTTGTTTATACAAAGTTTGCGAATGCTTTGGAACAAATTGCTAAGTTTGAAGCGGGTGCAATAAATGAATTCACCGAAATATTGCAAAAGAAACTCGACAATAAAAGAGCGGGTACATCTGATATTAATAACATTGAAAGCATAGTGGTAGAATGAAGAATCAAATGACCTTATTTGATATTGGCGAAGCAAGTAATACCCAATCTATTATTAATGTTGCGTCTGTGCCCCAGCGAAGCCCTTTCAGGTACCCAGGTGGTAAGACATGGTTGGTCCCAACAGTTAGGCAATGGTTAAAACAGGAAAACAGAACGGTAGATGAATTACTAGAACCCTTTGCAGGTGGCGGTATCGTAAGTTTGACAGCAGCATTTGAAAAACTGGCTGACAAAATTACTATGGTTGAATTGGACGAAGAAGTTGCTGCCGTCTGGGAAGTTATTTTGAATGGTAGTAACAAATGGCTTGCAGATAAAATCTATACATATGATTTGACCCATGCAAATGTAAAAGCAGAATTAGAGAATCCGAACAAAGAGCTTCGCGATATTGCTTTCTGTACAATTCTTAAAAATAGGGTTTTTCACGGTGGTATATTAGCTAAAGGTTCAGGAATGATTAAAAATGGAGAGAAGGGAAAAGGAATTACTTCTCGTTGGTATCCTAAAACACTACGTGATAGAATATTAGCAATTGGTTATGTGAAAGATAAAATAGAATTTCTAAAAGGCGACGCTTTTCATGTTTTAGAACAAAATTTGGATAACGGAAATGCTTACTTTTTTATAGATCCACCATACACAATTGCGGGTAAGCGACTATATACTCACTACAACATTGACCACGAAAACCTATTTAGGCTGACGTCTCTATTAAAGGGAAAGTATATGTTAACTTATGATGATACTCCAGAGATACGTCATCTTGCAGACAAGTATAATTTGCAGTATAGAACAATACCAATGAAAACAACATTACACTATGAAAAGAATGAAATAATAATTTCTGACAACTTTTCATGGTGGAGAGAAATTGATAGGCGTTAATACTAGTAGCTAACTATAGTTTCGCCAGTTGCAAACTGCTGCCATGCACAACCACCAGTTACCGCTGCGCTCAAACTGGCGGTATGGTTACTCTTCGGCAAACATCAGCAAGTATTCCAGTTGGCGAGCTTATGCTTTACAAATCAATGCGTGTTTCTGATAGTAGTTCTAAGGCTATACTTACTGGTTGGTTAGAATATATAATGCAATTCTGCTAAACCGGACAAACTCTTGGCTATTCTTGCTACTTTTGCACCCTATTAATAGTAAAAGTATCAGCTTGCCGCCTTCCTTACCTCCCCGAAATAACTTCTTTATCCCGTTTAATGAATCAATAGAGCATTTTGCTTTACCTGATACGTTTACCGATCCTTTTAACTATAAACCTCACCCTATCAGCTTACTGGCATCCAGAGAATTGCAGGATTACCTAAGCGAGCAGAAGGAGTGGGAGCATAACTTCGGGCTGAACGATAGCAGTGAAGGCAGGATCATTGGTAAAATGTTTGGGGTGTTGGTCGTCAGAACTGCCCAGCATGAGGTCGGATACCTGGCAGCCTTTTCGGGTAAATTGGCGGGAGGTTATCATCATGCAAAGTTCGTTCCCCCGGTATATGATGCCCTTAAAGAAGGCAGTTTTCTAAACATCGGAATGCAGGAGCTTACACAGATAAGCAAGCAGATAAAGGAACTACAGGAAGAACTGGCAGACAACAAGGAGATGATCGGTGCGCTTCAGCAGTTGCGAAAAACGACATCTGTTGCGTTACAGGCTAAACTTTTTGACCAATATCATTTCCTGAACCAGGCCGGGCAAGAAAAAAGCCTGCGCACCATCTTTCAAAAACAATTTAACAATAACCCGCCTGCCGGGGCCGGTGAATGCGCTGCTCCTAAACTATTACACTACGCCTTCCGGCACCAGATGCAGCCCTTAGCTTTGGCAGAGTTCTGGTGGGGGCAATCCCCTAAATCAGCTACCTGGAAACACAGCCATTTTTATCCTTCATGCCAGGAAAAATGTGCTCCTATATTAGCGCATATGCTTGAAGATATGGTTACAGACCTGCAACCGACGTAAAACCTGAATCCAAACTAAATAGAAGAACGCTACGTTCATCAATCTTCGGCATACTCCAGTAAATCTCCCGGCTGGCAATCCAGGGCTTTACAGATCGCTTCCAGGGTACTAAAACGAACGGCTTTGGCTTTGCCGGTTTTAAGGATGGACAGGTTTGAGAGCGTAATATCCACTTTCTCCGACAGCTCGTTCAGCGACATTTTCCGTTTAGCCATCATCACATCCAAGTTCACAACTATAGGCATGGTTTAAACGGTTAACTCTTGTTCAGACTGAATTTCAACGCCGCGCTTAAAGATCTGGGCAATTATAAATACCAGCCCGGCTATAAATAAATATTCGCCTCCATTGCCGCTGCTCAGCAATTCGCCTGTGCTTTTTGCCAGCCATTTGCTGTGCGCACTGCTTAGCTGCAGCACAATCCAACTGCCCAGCAAAACATAACTAATGGCTGCTACTCTGCCGGCCACTTCAGCTGTAAACGGGTTTTGCAAATTAACCTTAGACAATGTCTGGATAACCAGGTAAGCGATGTAGGCTTTCATGGCAGACAAAGCAACTATAAATGAATAATGTAAACTATAGTTGTAAAAACTCGCCTGACGCAGGTCATACAGGTCGAGGCCGCGGTAGAGGTCCTGCGCCACAGTTGGCTTAAAGTAGCTGAATATAAAAGTGAAAAGTATAGCGCCTGTTTTTATCAGTAAACCTATAAATACAATCCAGGCCAGTACGTGCATGATAGTCAGGATCGTCTGCGTCTGGGTTTTGGTATGCTTTTCCATAGTTGTCGGGTTTTATAGTTTATGTTGTAAGTATAAACAATATTTATTGATAAACAATAAATATTGTTTGATTTATGGCAAACTGCTCAAAACATGATTTAAACATTAACATAACTAAAGCCAGTGAGTAGAGTATTCACCAGCATACTATAGTTGCTAACTATAAACCAATTAACACCCGATGAAAACCGAAAAAGAAAAAATGCTGGCTGGAGAGCTGTACGATGCACTGGACCCACAACTATCAGAAGAGCGGACGAAGACAAGGCTGCTGCTGCAACAACTTAATAACTCCCGCGAAGATTACCCCATCGAACGTGCCCGCATTTTAAGAGAACTGATACCCTATGCCGGCGAAGGCCTGTGGCTGCAACCCCCGTTTTACTGCGATTATGGCTATAATATGATTATCGGCGAAAAGGTGTTTTTCAATTTTAACTGCGTAGTGCTGGATGTGATGCCGGTAACAATTGGCAGCCGCACGCTTTTCGGGCCGAATGTACAGATCTATACCGCCACGCACCCGCTCAACTATAAAGAACGCGCCACCGGACTGGAATCTGCCAAGCCCATTACGATAGGCGAAGACGTCTGGGTAGGCGGCAGCGTGGTAATTTGCCCCGGCGTAACCATTGGCGACAGGACTGTGATAGGTGCAGGCAGCGTAGTTACCAAAGACATACCTGCTGATGTGTTTGCGGCAGGCAATCCCTGCAAAGTTATCCGGGAGCTGGAGTAATCGGAATTATAGTTACCTTAACTATAGCAAACAACTATAGCATTATGCCACACCTAAGTTTACGCGAACTTGAGACAAAAGACATCCCGCTATTAGCAGATTACTGGCTTAACGCCGAACCTGACTTTTTAATTGGCATGGGTGTAGACCTGGCTAAGTTACCAAACAGGGAGGAATGGGCTGCCATGCTCACGCAACAGCTAAGTTTGCCGGTTAACGAACGGAAGAGTTATGCCCTGATTTGGGAGGAAGATAACACACCTGTAGGGCACAGCAACGTGAACAAGATCGTGTTTGGTGATTCAGCCTATATGCACCTGCATTTGTGGCAACCGGCGCTCAGGCAAAGAGGAGTTGGTACGGAACTGGTTAAGAAATCACTCCCATTCTACTTCGAGAAGCTGCAGCTTAAAACCCTTTACTGTGAGCCTTATGCACATAATCCTGCTCCGAATAAAACACTGGCTAAAACAGGTTTCGAGTTTGTAAAGCGGCACACAACCATACCCGGAACTATAAATTTTGAGCAGGAAGTAAACCTTTGGCAGCTCACCCATGCGCAATATGAGAAGCTGATAACTGAACTATAGTTATTGCTTCACCTTTTCGGTACGCTTAATCTGCACAGGCTCTTTTCCTTTATAAATGCTGCCTGTTATAGTATCAGCTTTATAACTATAGTATTTGTAACCTTCATAATCCATGTAAAAGCCGGTTTTGGGGTCATATACTTTGTGCAGGTTCGGGTAATGCCAAAGGCCGGTTGTGGGGTCGGGGATGCGGGTTCTGCTGGCGTCCATAGCGTTGGGCATGGGCACGGGCATGGTGTTGGCAGAATCTTTGGCAGACCAGCTCAGTTTGGCCGTGTTGGTTTTCAGGAAGTAATCAAACCGCTTTACAAAATCATGCAGCTCGTGTGTCTGACTCTGCGCCGTGGTGCTGAGTGCTGTTACAAATACAAGGGCTATTGTTATAAGTAGTTTCATAGGTGAGGAGCTATAGTTCTGATCGGTTATACGTGTCTGTTTTAGCTTGTTAGAGCCTATTAAAGATATAAAAAAGAGCCTTTTGCAACAACAAAAGGCTCTCTGGCAGATAAGGTTAAAGCTATAGATTATGATTTAGGAGTTGCCGGTGTATATCTTTCTACTTTGTTCTTCTTTGGCTCTACGGTGCGCAGGTACTGGTAAATGGCACGCAGGTCTTTTTCCGTCATACCTGCATACATACCCCATGGCATAATAGTATTAAAATCGTTGGGAGCAAGCTTCTGGTTTGCCATCTCAGGGTTCTCGTGTTGCTTAAAGCGGGCAACAAAAGCCTCTTCGCTCCAGGCACCAATGCCGGTTTCTTCATCTGGCGTAATATTGGCTGAGCGCAGTGTACCGCTCGGCAGCTTAAACTCGAAACCACCAGCCAGTTCTTTGCCCGCTATTGGTGTGCCTTTGTCAGCAGGGGTGTGGCATTCGTTGCACGAAGCAATGGTAACAAGGTATTTCCCTCTTGAGACTTGATCGTCGTCGAGCACCGCTTTCATGTTGTTTTCAGGAGTAGATGGCATGGTGCGCAGGATCAGGTTCATCGGGAAGTCCGCATCCGACTTCGGGATATTGTTTTTGATCGGGTCAAGGGTGCGCAGGTAGGCAATAATGGCATAAACATCCTGCTCCTGCATCTGGCTGAAAGATTTGTAGGGCATTACCGGGAAGAGCGGGTCGCCCTCTTTGTTTACGCCGGATGTAATGGCGCGGTAAATTTCGCCATCGGTCCAGCTGCCAAGACCGGTTTCTTTATCAGAGGTAATATTTTTGGCATAAAACACACCCGGAAAACCCATTGAATGGTCGAAGCGGTCGCCGCCTTTGCCTTCGGTGCCCGGCACTACAGGCCCTGCAAACCGAGTCCAGTCACGTTCCGAGTGGCAGTCTATACACACAGCTACGTGGTTTGCCAGGTACTCACCCTTTTCCAGTAACTCAGGTGTTGCCTTTACTGTTATGGCAGGAGCCGCATCCACGTTCGGAAAAGCATACTGCATGTAGATTATACCGGCAGCAATAATGGCCAGGATGCCTACCAATGCGTAGCCAATAAATTTGAATACCTTTTTCATATAGTTCAGTTAGTGATCATGATTTGGAAATATAGATAGATTTATTTGTGTAATTTTATTATAAAATATGATTTATGCAAATGAAACATACTGTTAATACTATATTTTTTGTGGAAAGATGATTTTAATTGGTAGACTGAAATAAAAAAGCCGCAGGTGTTACGCTGCGGCTTTTGTGCTTTTAAACTATAGGCTATGCTGCCTGCAGTTTTATGGTATCCTGATCGTGAAGGTTTGCGCGTTGCTGGTGTTAAGCCCCGGCCCCTCGAAATACTTATCGCCTTCCCAGTAGCCATAAATTACAGTTGCGCCTGTGTATATCTTTACATATGCCACATCGCCGGCCTTAAAGCCGTGCCTGTTTTTAAGGCTTTCAACAGAGATTGATGGAAGTACCAGGTTGCTATCTTCGCCAAGTGACGTAAAGCCGTTTACACTTTTAACCGCATAGTTTGTGTCTGATACATCGGGTGTTTTACCTACAAATGTGGCTATCTTATAATCTTTACCAGCAGGCACAGCAGCACTTAATATAAAGTTTGCTCTCAAGGCATCGTTCTGGTGCCAGAACAGCTCAGCCTGTTTTACATAAACAGAGGGCGCTTTCGACATCCGGATATCTATTTCCTCTTTCTCGGTAAAGAAATTGAGTTCTGCACGCTGACTGCCTTTAAAGCCGGGCTTCTGGGCAGTAATTATTAGGTCTGTGTGCGGTACATTTTCAATGCTATAGTTGCCAGCGGCATCAGTAGTGGCCTGCATGTTTATTTTGTAACCGGTTATAGTTACAGTAGCACCTTCCGCAGATTCAGGTTCCTGGTACTCGTTGTAGGCTATTACTTTCCCGCTAATAGTGCCACGCAAAACCGGGGAGTAATCTTCCGGCTCAGAGCAACCCGCGCATAACATAACAAGCACAAACAGAAGGGTGTAAGTTTGTTTCATAAATTACAATCTAAAAGTCTGCAAAAGTATCTAATTGTAGATTAATGGAAAACTATATTCTGATTTTGCTATAACCAAAATAATGCCAGCTATAAAAAAGCCGGAGCCCTGCAGATCAGAACTCCGGCTTCCGGAACTATAAACTATAGTTTATTTAAAGGTATCCTTGCTGTCTACAATCTTCACGTCTTTCACGTTCAGCTTATAGTTGGCAATGATGTCGTCTTCGGCCAGTACTTCTTTCGGCAGGCCTTCTTTTACCAGGTTAGAGTAGCTCATCGGCGAGGGCGTGTTGTTCAGTAGCGCCTGCTTCAGTGGCTCAGCTTCGCTGTCGTCGGTAACTATAGTTACGTACATGTTCTGCACATTCCAGTACTTTTTTACGGCATCATTCACCTGCTGCACCGTCAGGTTAGCCAATAACTGGTCCATCTCTTTCAGGTAGTCTTCGCGGCCATAAAAGCGTGAGTCCATCATAAAGCCTAACTGCTTCTCTTCGGTCTGGGCATATAGCTTCATGTAAGAGCGCAGGAACTTACGGGTCAATTCAAACTCCTGCTCCGTCATGCCATTCTTGATCAGGTTATCCACTTCGCGCATGGCCAGGCGCAGGGCAAAGTGTGCATGGCCTACATTGATGTCCTTTAGTTCGGCATACTGCTGCTTCAAACCTTCGGCAATCTGTACCGGGCGAATCCAGAGGGCAAAGTAGTTGGATGTACGCGGCACGCCCGGGTTTGGCAACTGGAAGCTACCGCCCTGGTCGTACCACTCAATGTAAGAGTAATCGCCATAGTTCATGGAGCGCACAGAGCGGATTTTGTCGTATAGTTTGCCGTAGCTCTTACGGTGCTCACCCAGGAACGAGTTAGCTACCATCAGCGCAGCAAAATCATCGGCAGAGCGCGTTACCGGCATCGGTGTACCAGTAAAGATAGCCGAGCCCAACGCATCAGATTTCTGAATGATCTCTACCTGTACGCCGTTCGGTTTGTTAGGCTGACCAGCCAGTGGTATAGTTGGCTTCACTTCTGATAACTGCGCCATATCAGCCTTCAGTTTGTTCAGGAAGTCAGCGCTATAGTTGCCGGCCACGCCTATCATCAGGTTGTTGCGGGTAAACAGGCTGCGCCAGTGGTTCTTCACATCCTCCAGGGTAATATTTGGTACGCTGGCCGAAGTGCCTTCAACCATGTGCTGGTAGTTGGTGCCCCGGAACAACAGGTCTTCCAGAGCTTTTTTGCTGTACTCTTCATCTGATGAAGCACGAATCACCTGGTCAACAAAGTTCTGCTGGTTCGATTTTACACGTTTAAAGTCGTCTTCGGCAAAAGCTGGCTGCAGCATCAGTCCACGCACGATCGGATAAAAATCATTCAGGAAATCGCGGTGCACTATAAAAGTAAAAGTAGTAACTTCTTTATCGGTGCTGGCGCCATAACCAGCCGCCCACGGGTAAATCTTGTCGCGAATCTGGGTAACGGTCATGTCCTGTGTACCGGAGTTAGCGATCATCTGGGCAGTAGCATAGGTCAAACCTTCTTTGCCCTTTGGGTCAGCCATAGAGCCGTTTTTGAACATCAGTTTAATAATAACCTTGTTCGACTGTGGATTCTGTAATTCTACTACTTTGCCCGGACCAAAAGCCGTGTTGGCATCAAAGGCTACAGGAGCTGTCTCGGTGGTTGTGGCGGTATCAGTAGTGGTGGTTTGCTGAGATGCCTGCGGCTGTTTGGTGCAGGAGGCAGCCAACAGGGCAACAGGCAATATATAAGCAGCTATCTTTTTCATCGTTTCTCTTTCTAAATCTGGTTAACTATAAAATTACTTTACAGGCGATTTCTCTGTCGGGGCAATGGTACCTACCGTGAGCGTAGTTGGTGTAAAGTACTTTTTGGCTACATCCATCAGGTCTTTGGCCGTAACGGTGTCGAACACTGCATACATGTTATTGAGTGCTTCCGGGTTGCCTGTCAGCCAGATGTACTGCGACAGCGAATTGGCAATGGCGTCGGGGCTGTCCATACTCATGGCAAAGCTATACTTGATGCGCGATTTGGTGTCGGCGATCTTCTTTGCGTCTATCGGCTTGGTTTTGGCTTCGTTCAGCACGCGCATCATCTCGTCTTTCACATACTGCATATCGTTTGCATTTACTATTGATGCCGAGTAAGAAATCAGGTTCGGGTCGCGGGAGAACTGCGGGCCGCCACCGATGAAACGTGCCTTCTGCTCCTGCACTACCAGTTTGCGGTACAGGTCGGAGTTCTGCGAGAAAAGGATGTTGGAAAGAATGCTCAGTGCCGGCAGGTCTTTGCTGTTGTCAGAGAAAGCAGGTCCTTTAAAGGCCAGTGTTAAATATGGCGGAAAACCTTGCTGCTGCACGTGCGCATAGCGTGTTTGAGTTTGTTTTGGCTCTGTTGCAATGTTAGGCTTATAGTTGCCGCGCTTCCAGTTGCCAAAGTATTGCTGCGCCAGGTTGTTTACACGCTCCGGTGTTACATCGCCTACTACCAGTATGGTGGTGTATTCCGGGCGGTAAAAGCGGTCGAAGAAGGTAAGGGAGTAATCGTACTGGTTAGGCATATCTACCACGTCTTCAAAAAAGCCCATGGTGGTATGCGCGTAGGTATGCTTGGTAAAGGCAGTGCCTACCAGTTTTTCGTATAGGTGCTGGTATGGGCTGGCGGAGTTCTTGGTATACTCGCCTTTCACGGCGCCGGCTTCAGTTTTAAAATCGTGCACGCTGTATTTCAGGTTCTGGAAACGGTCTGCTTCGATCTCGAACATCTTGTCCAGCATATCGGCGTTACCGGTCATGTGGTACAGGGTGCGGTCGATGCTGGTGTTGGCGTTGGCGGCAGCGCCCATTTCCTTCATAATATCGCCATAAGCTTCAGTGCTGTATTTGTCAGTGCCCCGGAACATCATGTGCTCAAAAAAGTGTGCAAAACCGGTTTTGCCTTTCTCCACTTCTTCGCGCGAGCCGGCTCTTACAACTATATAAAAGGCAGCAATGCCCGGACTGTTGTAGGGTACTGTTACCACGTTCAGGCCATTATCTAGCTTTTTCTGGTGGATAGGGTAGGGCAGAATCTTACTGCTTTGCTGGTTTTGCGCTATCACAGCCGAAATGGTGCATAGCATGAGCAGCAGCATCGCTACTATCTTGTTTCTCATGTTTTATAGTTTTAGTAGGTTAAAGTTTATGTATGTACGGTAATCCGGATGCTTAAATATAGCAGAATACCTTTTTTTGCTCAAGTTATCAGATATAAAGCAGGTTTGTGTCTATTAACCTGAAGGATTTATCGGTGAGCAGATGCATAAAAAATCCCCGCCTGGTATGGGCGGGGATTTCAGCTATTTATGAACTATAGTTATACCAGTTCTTTTGATTTTTCCTGCTCAGCTTCCGGAAGTTCGGCGGCCAGCTCAGGGTTTGTAGTTGCTACAATACCAGTTTCTGGTTGTATGTTCAGCTCACCTTCCCAGCGGGCAACTACAGCGGTAGCAAGGCAGTTACCGGTTACGTTAACCGAAGTACGTGCCATGTCCATCAGCTCATCTATACCCAGGATGGCAAACACAGGCCAAACAGGCAGATCGAAAGATGCTACAGTTCCTAGCAGGATTACCAATGAGGCTCTTGGTACACCGGCCACCCCTTTACTGGTTAGCATCAGGGTAAATACCATTACCAATTGCTGATCCCAGCTAAGCGGAATGCCAGCAGCCTGCGCCACAAACACTGCAGCTAACGACAGGTATAGCGTTGTACCATCCAGGTTAAAACTATAGCCGGTTGGCATTACGAAAGCTACGATCTTACGCGGCACACCTAATTTCTCCATTTCTTCCATGGCACGTGGTAGGGCAGCTTCTGAGCTTGTAGTAGCAAAGGCAATTGAAACCGGACCCGAGATAGCTTTCAGGAAACGGATAACCGGAACGCGGGCGATTAAAGCAACAGGTAGCAGTACCAGCAACACAAACGCAAGCAGCGCTACATACAATGTAGCAAGTAACTGGAACAGGTTGACCAGAATACCGAGCCCCATGTGCCCCACAGTATAAGCAATAGCAGCACCCACACCAACCGGCGCAAAGTACATGATGACGTTCGTGAACTTGAACATGGTCTCAGATAAGCTCTCGCAGAAATCGAGCATTGGCTTACGCTTCTTCTCGGTTACCATAGCAAGGCCAATAGCAAACAACACACTGAACACTACAATTTGTAAAACCTGACCTTCCGCGACCGATTTGGCAATGTTTTCCGGGAATGTATGCAGGATAATATCGGCGGCAGATTGCTTTTCAGGGGCTGTAATTTCCTCGTTTACTTCTGCCAGGTTCATGTCTACGCCTTCGCCGGCTTTGCTCAGGTTAATGGCAGCCAGACCAATAAACAGGGCTATAGTTGTCACTACCTCAAAGTACACCAAGGCTTTCCAGCCCATACTGCCCACCTGTTTCAGGTTAGAGTGTCCGGCAATACCAACTACCAGTGTAGCGAAAATAAGCGGCGCAATAATGGTTTTGATCAGCTTCAGGAAAACTTTACTCAGTACATTCAGACTTTGCCCTACTTCCGGGAAATCATATCCTATGTTAGCACCCACGATCATACTGATCAGGATCCAGGTGGTAAGCGACTTTTTCTTGATACCGTAAACCAGCACTACACCAATACAAGCCCAGCGCACGGCACGCAGTACATCGGTAGATAAGTTAATGATGCCATAATGCTGCAGTACCGTAACAATTGCTGCCAGCGTGATGCTTAGCAGCGCAGCCAATGGAATAAAGGAGAGTTTTTTCATGAAAAGAGTAAAGTTTAGCAAGCGTCTGTTGGTAGCCTGCCAGCTGTTTAAATGTGTTTAAAGGCAACAAAACCGGTTTTCAGCTTCCGGAACACTACGTGATATTTAGCAAATATAATCAGAAGGAGCTTAATGCCAAGGCTAAAAGTTGCAGAATTTTGCTTCTAGGTACTTATGGCGAGGCTGCATCTTATATAGATCGTAATCAGTATATTGGAGAATATCTACATAAGGAAACGATATGCTGACATGGCGCATTGAGGCGCTGCACCTCAAATTAAAGTACACCTGGCGTATTGCGCGCAATTCAAGCGACGAGAAGCTGAATTTTCTGGTTCAGGTATCGGATGGTACTTTTAGTGGTTTTGGCGAAGCTGCTCCCAACATTCGCTATGGCGAAACTCCTGATCTGTTGCTGCAGCAGTACCAGGTGCTGCTGATGGCAGGGCTGGCAACTATAAAATCGATGGAAGACCTGCTGCAGCTGCTTACTGAGCACCCGCCTGTAAACTCGCTGCGCTTTGCCGTAGAGGCTGCCTATCTGCATTACTACTGTCAGGTGAAACAAATACCAATTTACCAGTTGCTGGGCCAGCCATTGCCACATCAGCAGGCCACCTGTTTTTCGTTGCCCATAATGGAGCCGGGGCAGGTTAAGGATTTTATACTGCAGCACAATTTACAGCGTTTCCCATGTTTAAAGATCAAAGTAAACAGTGAGCAAGGCCCAGATCTGCTGCAGGAAGTGCTGGATGTGGTGCAAAAACCGGTGGTAATAGATGGCAACGAGAGCTGGAAAGACCCTGACACGCTGCTGGGTTTTCTGAAAACCATAGATAAACAACGGGTACTATTTATAGAGCAACCTATGCCAGCCTCCGAAGCAGCGGCTTATGCCCACCTTAAACCACTCAGCCCGTTGCCGCTTATAGCAGACGAATCTGTAACCGATGATGCTGATTTTGCCTTGCTGCGACAGGAATTCCATGGGGTGAACATAAAGCTGATGAAAGCTGGCGGCTACCTGAATGCGGTACGATTGTTGAAGGAAGTGCGCAAACATGGCCTTATTGGTATGATCGGGTGCATGGTTGAAACAAGCCTGGGTATCTGGTGTGCTATGCAGCTGAGCGCCGGCTTCGATTTTGCCGACCTGGACGGTTTTCTGATTGTGGAAGATGAGCCGTTTAAATTGGTGCGCGAAGAGCGGGGGGTACTTTATTTCTAACTATAGGTTTAATTGTTGGTTGTTGATGGTTAATTGTTTGTGGTTTGTATTACGCATAACTATTGACTTATAGCGCCTTCTTTGCGTTCATGAAGGATTTAGATTAACCGCAGAGGGCGTAAAGGCTCACGCAAGGTGCGCTAGGGAAAAGCAGGAGCGTTTTATCAGGATGATCTGAAAAAGATGCGGCAACTATAGCTTAATGGAGCAGCTCTGACAGCTTGTTAACCATCAACAATTCAACCACCAGCAATTAATTTCTACCTTTTTGAAACCAATCCGAAAAAAAATGTGTAATATGTTTGTACATTAAATGTATGTACACTAAATTTGCATCATCATTCAGTAGTGTAAATGAAAATTGAAGAAGAAATAAAGCAGAGCGCCTTCAAAAGCGAGTATCACAAAGCATACATTAATGTACTGTATACTTCTAACTGGCTGGAGCAGGAGCAGAGCAAGCAGTTCAAACCTTTTGGTGTAACGTTGCCGCAATATAATGTGCTGCGCATCCTGCGCGGGCAACACCCAAAGCCGGCAACCATCAGCATGATTATAGAGCGCATGCTGGATAAAACTTCCAACGCATCGCGCATTGTAGATAAGCTGGAAGCTAAAGAGCTGGTAACACGCAAGCAGTGCCCCGAAGACCGCCGCACAGTAGATGTGCTGATCACAGACAAGGCACTGGCGCTGCTGAAGCAGATGGATGAACTGGATGGTGGCACCAAATCAGGATTGCGCAACCTGACAGAACAGGAAGCCGAAACCCTTAATACCCTGCTCGATAAGATTAGAGACTAATAAAGTAACCAATACCTAACAATAAATTAAATTTAAGTACGATGAAAAAAGTAGCAATTCTTGCCTCACTTGCCGGTGCCCTTATGCTAACGGCTTACGCTGGTAATACAACAAAAACTGATAACACGATTGCGTCAACTACAGAAGTAGTAAGCTCATCTAAAGGACGTGTTTATAATGCTGTTGTTGAGCAGAGCGAAGTAAAATGGAATGGTAAGAAAATTGGTGGCGAGCACTATGGCGCTATTGCCCTGAAGAGCGGTAACCTTACTGTAGATAAAAACAAAGTAACAGGCGGTAAGTTCGTAATTGACATGAACTCTATCTCTGTAGAAGATATTAAAGATGCTGAGTACAACGGCAAACTGGTAGGTCACCTGAAGTCTGATGATTTCTTTGGCGTAGAAAAGCACCCAACCGCTACTTTCGAAATTAAGTCTTTAGCTCCGATTGCGAAGGCTGCTGCCGGCAAGCCAAACTATAACGTAAATGGCTTGCTTACAATCAAAGGCATTACGAAGCCAGTTCAGTTCCCGGCTACTATCACAACTAAAAATGGTGTGGTATCTGCTAAAGCTGATGTAAAAGTTGACCGCTCTAAGTATGATGTGAAGTATGGCTCTAAGAGCTTCTTCGATAACTTAGGTGATAACGTGATCATGGATGATTTCACTGTATCATTCAATGTAACTGCAAAGCAGTAATCTCTCGTAGATAATTAAGGTTTTGATTCCGCCCCGGTGCTCTTTGTAGTGCCGGGGCGGTTTTTTTATAAGATATGCGCTACCTTTATAGTTTCAGTACCAAAATTGTTTAACCTCATGCGCCTGATCCGTACTTCCCTAGCCCTTCTTTTATTCATCTGTTTACTGGCAGCCTGCAAGCCCGAAGCTCCCTCTGCCCAGCAGATTGTAGACAAAGCTATAGTTGCACACGGCGGCAGCAAGTTCGATAAAGGCATCATCCAGTTCAGACTCCGCGATAAAGTGTACCGTTCGCTCCGTGATAATGGCGCTTTTGTATACAGCCGCTCCTTTACCGACTCTACGGGCCAGCACGTGCACGACGTGCTGCGCAACAGTGGCTTTACCCGAACTATAAACGATGAAGTAGTCGACCTACCGGACGAGCGTAAGCAGGCATTTAGCAACTCTGTAAACTCTGTGATCTACTTCGCGTTGCTGCCTTATTTTTTAAATGATGCTGCCGTGCAGAAAGAGTACCTCGGCGAAGCAACTATAAAAGGAGAGCCTTATTACAAAGTGAAGGTTACGTTTGCCGAAGAAGGCGGCGGCGAAGACCACGAAGATGAGTACGTATACTGGTTCCATCAAAAGAACTACACGATGGATTACCTGGCTTACTCGTTTATAGTGGATGGCAGCGGCACCCGTTTCCGCGAGGCTGTAAACCCACGAACGATAGGCGGTATTCGTTTCCAGGACTACATCAACTATACCGTAGCAGACAAAAACTTCCCGATCCAGAACTACGACAAGGCTTTTGAAGCAGGCAAACTGAAGCAACTATCTGAAATAAATTTAGAAGAGATACAGGTAAGTGAGTTGCCTGAGTAATTTTAATCATGGTAAGCGTAGTCAAGACATCTTATATGTCCATTACATTATTGTCATTTCGAGCGCAGTCGAGAAATCTTATATGTCCTTTAGCTAACTATAGTTACTACATGCCACAAGCAGTTTCTTTCATAGCGACTACTGATCCTGGGAGCTTTACCAGCCTACTGTTGTCATAGTTGCTTTGGTGCGCTCCCGGCCGCGAGGCCCCGTCTTCGGGCATCGCGCTGCTGCCTTCTTGCTCTCCTCGTCCCTCGGATTGGCTTACGCCACCGCAACAAGTCAAAGGCGCTCAACCCAAAGACTGAAATCACTCGATAGCTACAGCTATAGTTTGTTGTGTGGTTATAGTTACATCGCCTTTCCGTGGTAGTAACTCCATGGGGCCAGGTAAACCTGTCCTGCTCTCATGCTGTAACTATGTCACAACAAAGTAACTATAGCAATGTCAAAGTTCCCCTCCTTGGATAAGGAGGGGCAGGGGTGGTTGGACTAACATCAACTATAAAACTATAACTCCAACTATAGCAATAGCAGAATTCCCCTCTTGGGAGGGGTAGGGGTGGGTTAAAATGTTAACTATAAACTATACCTCAACTACAGTAGTAGCCATAAAACTCCCCGCCTTAGACAAGGAGGAGTTAGAGGTGGTTGGACCAACGCCAGCTATAAATCATAGAGAGCCAATTCCGAATATTTATTAATCCTCTGATCCAGGTTCAGACGATTAATCTACTTCAAACTCTTGTGGCAGCTCTACTGGCAGCGGTTTATTGCGGTTCCGGATCTGGCTCAGGTAATCATCTACAGTATCCTTATACTCCAGGTGGTAATCTTCGTGCAGGTTTTTGCGGATGAGCTGAATGGTTTTAAGCAAGAGCCTAGCCGTAGAAGTATAAAATACTTTATAGTAGCTATCGAATTGGCCGGTATAGTTCCGGAAGATAATATCCAGGGTATACAGGTGCAGCTCAACTTCGGCTTTTTTGTCTTTGGTGATGCGCTTGAAGCGGGCAATCTCTTTTATGGCTTTACGCAAAGCCTTGGCCAGCGCTTTGGTCAGGCTGCGGCCCGTAGCGTTCAGTAATAGCTCATGTATCACATCCTGGCTTCGTTCCTGCAATTCCTCCAGTGTCAGTTCACCCAGCTCGTACGAGAACATATCGTATAGTTCGGCATCGCGGCGAACGGCTTTTAAAAGAAGCGCTTCCTTTTCGGTATCAGTTAACTGTTTAATTGCTTTCTTAAAGGATGCAGAAGGTGCAGGCATAAAACTATAAACTATGGATGTGCTGCAAAGGTACGCAATTCAGGGGGTTAAGGTAAATCTATAGTTTACATTGCCGACCATACCTATGGCGCGGGCGTTCTTGCTCCATCTGAATAAACTATAGTTCAGGTAACAAAAAAGGCGCTGATGATCTCAGCGCCTTTTTTATAGTTATTGTTGCGTAGCTGGTTTCAGGTTATCTTCCAGGTATTGAGTTACTTTTCGCATCAGGTGCACGCGGTCTTTGCCACGTACGTTATGCGCATGTCCCGGATACACAAAGTAATCCAGCAATACACCTTCATCCACCGCTTTTTTCAGGAACGCCAAGCTGTGCTGCCATACTACTACGTCATCTACGGTACCATGTATCATCAGTAGTTTACCTTTCAGGTTCTTTACGTGGTTCAGCAGGTTGGCATTTTTATAGCCTTCCGGGTTTTGCTCCGGTGAGTCCATGTAGCGCTCGGTGTACATTATTTCGTAGTAATTCCAGTCGATAACCGGACCACCGGCCACGCCTACTTTAAAAGTCTCTGGCGATTTCAGCATCAGCGTAGTAGTCATAAAGCCACCGAAGCTCCAGCCATGTATGCCTAAGCGGTTGGCATCAACATACGGCAACGATTTCAGGTACTCCACACCGCGCAGCTGGTCTGCCATTTCTACAGTGCCCAGCTGGCGGAACGTAGCCTGTTCGAATTCAAGGCCGCGACCGGAAGTTCCACGTGGGTCTAAGGTAAACACGATGTAGCCTTTCTGCGCCATTAACTGCATCCAAAGGTTAGCGCCACCCATCCAGCTGTTAGTTACCAGTTGCAGGTGCGGACCGCCATACACATACACCACTACCGGGTATTTCTTGTTTTTGTCAAAGTTTGGAGGCGTAATCATGCGGGTATACAGGTCGGTGCCGTCTTCAGCTTTAATCGGGAAAATAGTAACTTCGCCAAGTGCATAATCAGCTACCGGGTTCTTGGCATTCAGCAGTGTTTGCGCTACTTTCCCATCTTTGCTGCTGATCACCCAGATCTTGCGTGGCGTTACCTGGCTGCTATAGTTGTCCAGGATATAGTTGCCGTTCGGGCTAAGCGTAGCATTGTGGGTACCGCTTCCTTGCGATAAGCGTGTGCTCTTGCCATTGCTCAGGTCAACGCTATAAAAGTGGCGCTCCAGTGGGCCTTCGCCAGTTGAGCTATAGTATAGTTTCTTGCCATCTTTACTGAAACCAAGTACATCCGTAATCATCCAGTCGCCTTTTGTAAGCGTTCTGATCTCTTTGCCATTAACATCATATAAGTACAGGTGGTCGAAACCGGTTCGCTCGCTTACTCTTACAAACTGGTTCGGCTTGCCAGGCACGAAGTACAAACCTTTCTCAGGCTCCACATACTTGGCGTGTTTCTCTTCCAGCAGCGTCTTCACAAATTCGCCAGTAGTTGCATCGTACTGGTTTAATTTCATATGGTTCTGGTCGCGGTTAACGACAGCAATGTAAATGTGCTTTTCGTCGGGGCTCCAGGTAATGTTAGTCAGGTATTGCTCGGCAGGTTCGCCGGTTTTCAGGAAGGTAGTCTGCTTGGTAGCCGTGTTGTAAACACCAACTGTTACGTGGTGACTTTTGCCGCCAGCCATCGGGTATTTAATGTTGTTCAACTTGGCAGGAAGCGGGGCAACATCTACCAGTGGGTAATCCGTTACCATGGTCTGGTCCATGCGGTAAAATGCCAGGTTCTTGCCGGTAGGCGACCAGAACGTACCTTTTGAAATACCAAACTCAGAGCGGTGTGCTGCCTGGCCATTAACTATCCCTTCGTTCTTTTCATTTGTAACGGCTACATCTGCAGCACCCGGAAGCGAAATATACAAGTTGTTACCTTTGGTATAAGCCACGCGCTGTTTGGTTGGGTCCAGTTCTGCATTCTCAGCATCAGCAGCATACGTGGTAACGATAGTTGCTTTGCCGGTTTTCAGGTTATAGTTAAAGATTTTGCCTTGCATGTTCAGCACTAGTGTGTTGGCATCGCTCCACTGCACCATCGGGAAGCTTTTCACTTCTTTTCCGCCTGCCGCCTGAATTGCCGAGCTCAGCTTATCAACAGTAAGTATAGTGTTGTGCTTCGTCGATTTCGCGTTGCCACGTACGAGTGCATTGTCTTTAACATAGGTAAAGTCGTCGGAGCCTGCTACCCAGTTAAGCTGACGGAGGTTTTCTGGTTGAAGCGCCGGGTTAATAATGGCATCTTCCATGGTCAGCATTTTGTCCTGGGCCTGCAACTGCAGCGAAACTACAGCCAGCAGAAGGGTAAAGACCAGACCTTTTAAGCGGTTATAAAGGATCATCAGAGTGAATTGGTTGGTTGTGAAATCGTAATAATATGCAAGAAAACAGTATTCTGGCTAAAGAGCAAAAATAGAGCCTTTTATGCTTAACAAGGTGCTGAAACTATAGTTCAGGTTGTTGCTTTTGCAGGAATTATAAACTGTTCCGGATTGTTAAAAACTATAGTTTAAGCAGCCGGCATAAGTGGATTTATACTTGAGAATCTGCTTCATAAAGTGCTGTATAGTTCGTAATTTTGTGCTATGAATACGGAGAGAGAAATTTTACATCAGGAAGATGTTGCGGTGCTGGAAGAAAATACCGACCTGCGCCAGCTGATCGTTTTTAATGATGACGTGAATACTTTCGACCACGTGATCGAGACCCTTATAAAAGTATGCGGCCACACGGCGGAACAAGCAGAGCAATGTACGCTACTGATCCACTACAAAGGCAAGTGTACGGTTAAAATGGGCTCGTACGAGGAGTTGGCAGGTATGTGCACTACGCTGCACCAAAAATCGCTTTCTGCGGATATTCAGTAAGGAGGTTAAATGGAGTTTCCGTCGAAGCTGATAGAAAATGCCGTGGAAGAGCTGGCCAAGCTGCCCGGTGTAGGAAAAAAAACGGCCCTGCGCTTAGCGCTGCACCTGCTCAAACATGAATCGGAAGACACGTTTCTGCTAGCCGAGTCGCTGGTGAAGATGCGTACTGAAGTAAAACATTGCAAGCAGTGCCATAACATCTCGGATACCGAAGTTTGCGGTATCTGCTCTAATCCATTGCGTGATCGTAGCCTGCTTTGTGTGGTAAGCGATATTCGGGATGTGATTGCGATTGAGAATACGGCTCAGTACAAAGGTTTGTACCATGTGTTGGGTGGTGTTATTTCGCCTTTAGAAGGTGTTGGTCCATCGGATCTGCACATAGATAGTTTGCTGGAACGCTTGCTGCCAAACACAGAGGTAAAAGAAGTGCTGATGGCGATCAGTCCGACGATGGAAGGCGACACCACCGCCTTTTACCTGACCCGCAAACTACGCGATCACCAGAACCTGAAGATCACAACAATTGCTCGTGGTGTACCGGTTGGTGGTGAGTTGGAGTATACTGATGAGATTACCTTAGGCCGAAGTATAGTTGAAAGAACTGCTTACGGTAGAGCGTAAGTTTTAATTTAAGAATATGGAAGGGATACAGCTATAGTTGTATCCTTTTTTATTGTTCATCCTTCGTCATGACGAGCCTAGTCGAGACATCTTATATATCCTCCACTTTATTGTCATTTCGAACGCAGTAAGAAATCTATCTCAAATTAAAGTTGTAGCTATAGTTCTATTGTTGGTTATAATTTCCACTTGCCACTAGCAGCTTGTGCTATAGTTACCTCTGATCCTGGGAGCTCAACCAGCCTACCGTTTTATAGTTGCTTTGGAGCGCTCACGGCCGCGAGGCCCCGTCTTCGGGCATCGCGCTGCTGCCTTCTTGCTACCCTCGCTGTGCTCGTGTTGCCTGACGCCACCGCAACAAGTCAAAGGCGCTCAACCCAAAGACTGAGATCCTTCGATAGCTAATCTATAGTTTGTTGAGTGGCTATAGTTGCATTGCTTTTCCGTGGTCATAGTTCCGAGGGGCAGGCTGCGCCCGCCTGTTCGTGGTCTGTAACTATAGAACGACAGCTCATACTATGAGCAGAGACAAAGATTGTCCCCTTGAGGGGACTACAGGGGTGTCAATTCAGTAACTATAGAACGACAGCTCATACTATAGTAGTAGCAAAAAGTCCCCCTTTGAAGGGGGCGAAGGAGGATAACTCACCCCTACTATAAAACGATAGTTCCAACTATAGCATAACCCGAAAACACATATAATTTACTAATCTGCAGTCCAGACAAATCTAAAAACCTCCTAAATCACTTTCCAGAACAACTTTTTAACTCTCCTTCAGCACATCATGATAAAGATCATTAAAATTTATTTGGACTGATTCTAAATAGTAATTACATTTGTGTCATCATGAATCAGCCACAAGTGAACCCAGGGGGAACGGTGCAGAAAACACAAACGATGCAGGAGATTTTTACGACTGAAAGCGGTGCTGTATACCAATGCGATAAGCGCAACAGAATATTTGTTGATTTTGCCGGATCTGTTACCGCCTATAAAATAGATGCCTTTCTTCGTCTGAAAAAAGCAGTAGACAGCATCGACCTGAGCTCTATGGCGAACAATACCGATCGTTGCTCTGATTATGAGTTGATTACACTTTGCGGTTGCGACAGAATGTATGTGTTAAGCCTGCCTGAAGTTTACAATTTTAAGGAGTTGCTGAGCGGTGCCCGCTTTGTGCTGGAATTGAATAGCATGCTGCACGAATGCCTGTACGCACAGGTTGCATAACACAAGCTATAGTTATAGCTAGTTGATAAGCACAGGTTTACCTGTGCTTTTTTATTTAGACTGCTTCCATATTTCCTGCGCAGGCTTCCATATCTGAACATATTGTGCTATTTTAAGTATGAATAAAGGATGCCCCAGTGCATATAACATCAGATAAATAGCCCTAAACCCTATGAAGGACTTATTGCGACTAAGAACCTCACTTACCGAGGAAATTGAAAAAGTGCTTAACGAGCAGATCAAAATGGAAGCAGATGCCTCGGCCATGTACCTGGCCATGAGTGCCTGGTGCGACCGCAATGGTTTCGACTTTAGCGCCGGATATTTTAAAAAACAATCAGACGAAGAGCGTGAGCATATGCTACGTTTATTCAAATATGTATCGGATATGGGCGGCCGTGCTGTGTCGCCGGACGTAACCGGTGTGCAGATCGAGTTCGAATCGTTCAGAAGCGTATTTGAGCAGGCCCTGCAGCAGGAAATTGCCGTAACGCAGTCGTTTAACCGTATTGCCGACCGCTGTCAGAAATCGAAGGATTATGTGACGTTCACGTTCCTGCAGTGGTTCCTGAAAGAACAGATAGAAGAAGAATATGTAGCACGCCGCGCGCTGGAACTGTTCGATGTGATTGGCGAAGAAGGTACCGGCCAGTATGAAATTGATAAGCGTATACCAAAAATTACCTACGAAGACACATACGAAGGCTAAACCATTATTTAGAACTAATTATAAAAGCAGCGCCTTTGGAGATAAACCAAAGGCGCTGCTTCTTTTATTTAGGCTGGATTATCAGGATTGTTTAAAATATGATCTTTAAAAGCCTGCTTGGCCATATGTTCGGTGGTGTGGTGCATCCAGTAGTTGTCTGGCTGAAAACACATGACAGGAGCAAAATCGCAGCGGTCGGTGCATTCGGTTTTAACTACTTCTACGCGCCCTTTCAAGCCCATATCTTTTATAAGTTCACGCAGTGCTTTTCCGTTTTCTTTACCGCCCTTCTTTTTGCATTTGCTCCCCGTGCACACATAAATCACTTTTTCGGGTGTCTGAAAGTCTTTGCTCATGTAGTAGTTTAAGTTCTTGTAATGTCTCTATACACAATTACGGCAGAAAAGGATAAAAATCTATAGTTTACCAGTTGCACTACTTTTCCTGTTCCGGCACGCTACCTACATTTTTCAATTTTATCTGCCCGTCTACAGATTTTACCTTATTGGTCTGGATCAGCTTGCCATCTCTTTTACCAATACCTCCCTTGCCCGGTTTGCCATCTCTACCATAAATACCGCCCTTTGTAACGATAAAGATGTTGTTTTTGCCCTTTGAATTATTAAAAATAGGTATGAAGTTATTCGTGCTGTATTCCAATTCGATGTCCCCACCATTGCCGCCGTTAAAGCCGGTGGTAGCATTTGTGCCATCTGTGCCCAATTGTTCGGGACTATTTTCAACAACTCTGATTGTTTTACCGTCCGGCTCTTTAATAAAACTTACTTTGCTATACTCTTTTATACCTTTTGCGCCATTCTTTCCTTGTAACCCGTTTCCACCTTGCCCACCCCGAGTGTCAATAGTCAGACTTCCGACTTTATCAAAATGTATGGTTATTTTTAAATCCCCTCCATTCTGCCCTGCGCTGCCGGAAATCTTTTCATTCGCATCTAAACCATCTGCACCTTTTGAGGATATTGTGCAGTTTTCACCAATGATAGCCATATCCGCATTGAGTATCCCTGCCTTCTCCGGAGAGAACCGAATCGTAGCCTTGTCTTGCATAATGAGTGTATCAACGATCAGCGAATTCTCAGGCCCAACTATATAAACCTCCTTCTCTTTAATTTCGAGTCTGGTAAGTTTTGTAGTTTGTGCACCCGCCTGCAGGCTCAGAAACAGTAAAATAATAGCGGGTAATGAGATCCTGGTTTTCATAAGCTGCTGTGTTTGCGTGAGGTAATAAAATTGACAAATCTGCTCTCTATAAAGTAATGCTTTCTACTTTCTCTATTCTTAACTCCCCATCAAATGTTTTATAAGTAGCTACTTCAATCAGTCTGCCATCCATGCTTCCAAGTCCACCTTTACCTGGTCTACCATTCCTCCCAGGATTGCCCGCACTATTTTCTATCATTATCCTGTTCTTCCCTTTTGAGTTATTAAAGATTGGAACGAAGCCATTAGTGCTGTAAATTAGCTGGATATTGCCGCCAAAGCCTCCTGCAAAACCAGTGGTTGCATTTGTGCCATCCGTGCCAAGCTTTGGAGGAATAAACACTGTTTCGATAGTGTATTTGCCGTCCGGGCCTTTCACAGCTCGTTGCTCAGTACGTTCAGGCTCGCCTTTGGCCCCATTACTACCATTTTTGCCGTTTCCGCCTTTACCACCCCTTGTGTCAATTGTTAAGCTACCTACCTCGTTTAGATACATAATTAAAACCAGGTCGCCACCATCCTGCCCGGGAGAACCTGAGCTCTCCTTATTGGCATCTTCACCGTTCATGCCTCTTGATGAAAAAGTACATTTATTGCCGATGTACGCCACATTTGCCTGTAGTATACTTTGTGTGGCTGGTGAGAATTTTATAGTTGATTTATCGTGCATGATCAATGTATCGACCAGCAGCATGTTGGTAGGGCCAACTATAAATATTTCCTTTCCTTTGAGTTCCAGTTTTGAGATTCTATTGTTTTGTGACAGCGCTGGTGCACTGAGCAACAACGAGAAGCAAAGAAGTGAGAGGGTAGAGTTTGTCTTCATAGAGTAGGTCTAAATGTGTAATATTCATAGCAATAATATTGCCAAATCTGAATATTCTGATTTCTATAGAGTGACGTCCCCTCAAATTAAACTATTCTCAGTATATTTCATCTAAGCAATACAAACTAATCTTATACCCATAAACTGACATGAACCTCTACAAAACCAAAACTGCAGGCCTGGCACTGCTGGGCTTGTTGCTGTTGGGTGGTTCTCCTGCTCCTGTGGCGCTTGCGCAAGGTGGCCAGGATCTGAACCTGACCTATCAGCGGCCACCTCAGGCCATAGCCGATATAATTGAAGCGCCTGGAACGCCATCGGTAAGCATTAACTCCACCGGCAACCTGATGCTGTTGATGGAGCGCCCCGGATATGCAGGCATAGAAGAACTGGCACAGCCGGAAAGCCGACTGGCCGGACTACGTATTAACCCGGCTACAAACGGGCAGAGCCGTAGTTCCTCGTTCAGCAATATAAAGGTAAAGCAGGTTAATGGTGGGCAGGAAAGCCAGATCGCCGGTCTGCCACAAAATGCACGCCTGTCTTACATTACCTGGTCACCGGACGAAAAGTACATTGCCTTTACAAACACCGTTGCCAACGGCATCGAACTATGGATTGCCGACATCAGCACGAAACAGGCAAAAAAACTAACCAGCGCAACTATAAACGACGCCTACAGTGGCCGTCCGTTCGACTGGACACCGGACAGCAAGTCGCTGGTAGTGAAGTTTATTGACGAGAACAGAGGCGAAATGCCGAAGCCTGCACTGGCACCAGTCGGACCGGTTATTCAGGAGAACATAGGTAAAGCAAAACCATCGCGCACCTACCAGGACCTGCTGAAGAATCGCTACGACGAGCAGCTGTTTGATTATTTTATGCAAACCCAACTGAAACTGGTAACGATAGACGGCCAGCAACAGAACATTGGTAAGCCGGGCATTGTAAAGAGCATGGACCTGTCGCCGGACGGTCAGTACCTGCTGGTGCAAACTATACAGAAGCCTTACTCTTACCTGGTGCCGCACTACTACTTCCCGTACAACGTAGAAGTATGGAGCCGCGAAGGCAAAGTAGTAAAACAACTGGCACAATTACCCTTAGCCGAAGATATTCCGATCGCGTTTGATGCTGTGGCTAAAGGCCCGCGCAGCTACAACTGGCGCCCTGATAAGCCTGCTACACTTTACTGGGCCGAAGCTCAGGACGGCGGTGATGCCAACAAGGAAGTAGCCGAACGTGACGTAGTTTATACCTTAGATGCTCCTTTTGCCGCAAAACCAACTAAGCTGGCAGCTACCAAATACAGATACCGTGGTGTGCAGTGGGGTAATGATGTGGCACTGGTAAACGAGCGCTGGTGGAAAAACCGTACAGAACGTGTAAGCCTGGTTAATACAGCTAAACCTGCCAAGCCAACCGTACTGATCGAGCGCTCTTACGAAGACGGTTACAACGACCCGGGCTCACCTGTGTTTACCAGAAACAAGTTTGGCCGTAGTGTGCTGCTGATGGACAAAAAAGGCCAGCATATTTACATGATCTCGGAAGGTGGGTCACCGGAAGGCAACCGTCCGTTCCTAAGCGAATTTAACCTGAAATCAGGCAAAGCGAATATCCTGTTCCGCTCTGAGGCACCTTACTATGAGCGCCCGGTAGATATCATCGACCTGAACAGCAAAAAGATCATCACCAGAAGAGAGTCTGAGAAAGATGTGCCGAACTACTTCGTACGCGATCTGAACAAAAAACAGATGACGCAGGTAACCGCATTCCCGCACCCAACCCCGCAACTGGAAGGCGTGCAGAAAGAGCTGTTACAGTACGAGCGTAACGATGGTGTGAAGTTGAATGCCGTTTTATACCTACCAAAAGACTATAAAAAAGGTGATGCGCCGCTTCCGATGCTGATGTGGGCTTACCCGCGTGAGTTTAAGAATGCAGCTACCGCAGGCCAGGTCAAAAGCTCTCCTTATGAGTTTACACGTATCAGCTCGGGCTCGCCGCTGTTCTGGGTAACACAAGGCTATGCTGTATTAGACAGAACCGATATGCCTATAGTTGGCGAAGGCGATGCACAGCCAAACGATACCTACAACGAGCAGCTGGTAGCCAGTGCCAAAGCCGCAATCGACAAGGTAGTAGGCATGGGTGTTGCAGATCCGAAACGCATAGCAGTAGGTGGCCACTCATACGGCGCTTTCATGACGGCTAACTTGTTGGCTCACTCTGATCTGTTTGCCGCTGGTATAGCCCGTAGCGGTGCCTATAACCGTACGCTCACGCCGTTTGGTTTCCAGCAGGAGGAGCGTACTTACTGGCAGGCGCCGGATGTGTATCACAGAATGTCTCCGTTCTCATTTGCAGATAAAATTAAGGAGCCAATTCTGCTGATCCACGGTGAGGCTGATAACAACTCCGGTACTTTCCCGATGCAGAGCGAGCGTTTCTATAACGCCCTGAAAGGCCACGGTGCCACTACGCGTCTGGTGTTCCTGCCACACGAGAGCCATGGCTACACTGCTAAAGAATCTATCCTGCACATGCTTTGGGAAATGGATACCTGGCTGAACACTTACGTGAAGAACCGACAGGTGCAATAACTATAACCCTGTAGTGTTACAAAAGGCCCCGACTATAGTTTAGCCGGGGCCTTTGCTTTATAGCTAAACTATAGTTTATAGTTTGAGCTCTGGTAATTAAGCTGTCTGTATAATCTGATGCGTAACTTTTGCTGCCGGGTCCTGGTTCAATAGCCTGGCCAGCGAACTATAGATTTCGGGGTGTTCCTGTTTTAAAAGCTGCGGCAGCTCAAAAAAGAGTTCGACCGCTACGGCAAAAAACTCATGTTCGTCGGGGGCAGTGCAAAGCCTCCTGAAGATGCTCTTCTCCAGTTGCATCCGCTGCCGCTCCGATTCGGATAACACAGTCCAGTGTTGCAGATACGCACGGTTCAGGAAATCATATTCTTGGTTTCGGATACTGTTTTCCAGGTGCAGGGCATGTGCCATTTCGTGTAGTCCGAGATTAAGACCGTCCTTTGGGTTATAGTTTCCTATTTCAAAGTCGCGCCAGGAGAGCACAATAAGGCCGCGCATGTTTACTTCGCCGCAATGGTACTGTTTGTAAATAGTGGAGTAGTAACGGTCGGGGTAAATGATGAAGGTTTTAAAGTGTGCAAAGTGAATCTCACGCAGGCCTAAGGTAAGTTGCACGGCACAGGCCGCAATTTTTACTTTCATTTCGGTGGTAACCTCCATGCCCTTGCCACGCGGCACAAACTGTTTCAGTTGTATAAACCGGACCAGACGGTCCTCAAACTCCAGTTGCTGCTGTTGGTTAAGGGCTTTATAATAGGGCGTAGGGTGAAGCTGTAATACCAGACGAATATGTGCCGCTTCTTCTTTTCTCTTATTTGCCTGCAACCAGCGCCGGAGCAGAAAATCAAGTCCATAAAACACTACAGCTGCAAACAGTAAGTCAGCCGCCGACACACCAGGTGAGAAAGTCAGGCAAAGCAGCGTTACCAGTATAATAGGTCTAACGATTAAGAGCACGAGCCGGAAGTTTAGCTAAAGGTATCAAGTTACTACACCAATTTAAAGAAACTATAGTATTAAATTAGTAAAGCTATAGGCTATAGTTGCATCTGCAAAAGCAACTATAGAGTATAAAGGTATAATCTGAGCATAAGCCTGAACCTGAAACCAAACAACAGCAATATGAAAAAAAGAAATCTATTACTTTCATCTGCTGCCATTGCCAGCCTGCTGCTGTCTGGCTGCAGTTCTTCTACCACATCGCCTGAGGATACCGCTACCACGACCACTACAACAGAAAGCGCCGAAATGGAAATGGGCCACGGCCTGAACCTGGCAAACCTGGATACTACCGTAAACCCCTGCGAAGACTTTTACCAGTATGCTAATGGTGGCTGGCTCAAGAATAACCCGATTCCGGCATCTGAAAGCAGTTGGGGTTCTTTTAACGAACTGGCCGAAAAGAACAATGCCATATTGCGGGAGCTTCTCACCGAAGCTGCATCCAACACCACAGCTGCAAAAGGTACAGCCGCTCAGTTGGTAGGCGACTTTTATGCTTCCGGCATGGACTCCGCAGCAGTTAACCAGGCAGGCATGAAGCCTATAAAACCTGAGTTGGACCGCATAGCAGCTGCCAAAACCACCAATGAATTACTCCGCACAGTAGCCGACCTGAAGACCAAAGGCATCAGCGGGTATTTTTCCATGTATGTTACCCAGGACGATAAGATCAGCACACAGTATGCACTCTGGGCTATGCAGGGCGGTTTAGGTTTGCCTGATCGGGATTTTTACCTGAAAGAAGATGAACGTTCCAAAACCATCCGGACTGAATACCTGAAGCACCTGCAGAATATGTTCCAGTTGATCGGAGATGATGCCACCACAGCTCAGAAAAAAGCCAGGACAGTAATGAACCTGGAAACACGGCTTGCCAAAGCATCCCGAACCCGTGTAGAGCTGCGCGACCCCTACGCAAACTATAACAAAATGACCGTTCAGGATTTCTCAAAACAGAATCCGAACCTGATGGCTACGCAATTGCTCACCGCATTGGGAGCACATACCGCAAAAGAAGTTATAGTTGGTCAGCCGGCTTTCTTTAAAGAGTTAAATGCAATGCTGAAGAGTGTACCTGTTGCCGACTGGAAAGCCTACACCCAATGGCATGTGGCGCGCACCGCAGCACCTTTCCTGAGCCAGGAATTTGTGCAGGAGAATTTCAATTTTTATGGCAAAGTACTGAGTGGTGCAAAAGAAATGCAGCCGCGCTGGAAACGTGTGCTGCGTGCAACAGATGCTGCCCTTGGCGAAGCGCTGGGCCAGTTGTATGTGCAGAAAACCTTCTCGCCGCAGGCAAAACTGAGAGCTATGGAGATGGTGAACAACCTGCAGGAGTCGTTTAAGGAGCACGTACGCGACCTGGACTGGATGGGTGACGAAACCAAACAGCGTGCCCTACAGAAGCTGGATGCTTTTGCTGTAAAAATCGGCTACCCGGAGAAGTGGAAGGAATACAAAGACCTGGAGATAAACCGAAACTCCTACGCCGAAAATGTGATGCGCGCCAGCCAGTTTGAGTTCCGTGAGAACGTAGGCAAAATAGGAAAGCCCGTAGACCGCACCGAATGGTTTATGTCACCGCCAACTGTAAACGCCTACTATAACCCGAGCATGAACGAAATTGTATTTCCGGCCGGTATCCTGCAGCCGCCTTTCTTCGATCCGGAAGCTGATGATGCAGTAAACTATGGCGGTATGGGTGCCGTAATTGGCCACGAGCTAACGCACGGCTTCGACGACCAGGGTGCCAAGTATGACTTTGAAGGAAACCTGAAAGACTGGTGGAGTAAAGAAGACCTGGATAAGTTTAATGCCCGCGCTTCTATGGTAGACCAGCAGTATAGTTCCTACTCAGTGCTCGATAACCTGAACGTAAACGGAAAACTAACTATGGGCGAGAACATTGCCGATATTGGGGGCCTTAACATTGCGTATACAGCCCTGCAAAAGGCTTTGAAGAAGAAAAACCCGGGACTGATAGCCGGCTTTACACCGGAGCAGCGTTTCTTCCTGGCCTGGGCACAGATCTGGCGCATCAACATGCGCGACGAAGCTCAGAACCAGCAGATACTCACAGACCCGCACTCGCCGGGCAGGTTCCGAACAAACGGGCCGGTTTCAAACATGCCGCAGTTTTACGAAGCCTTTGGCTGTAAGCAAGGCGACGAGCTGTTTCGGGTCGAAAACGAGCGGGCAAAGATCTGGTAACAGGCTAACCAATAAACAAAAAAGCTGCAGTAGATATGTACTGCAGCTTTTTTGTTTATTGCACTTTAATCTTGTGCGTCACTATATTTTTTGGCCATTTGCTGCCGTCTACCGGTTCATCGGCTATTTTATCTACCACATCCAGCCCCTCAATCACCTCCCCGAAAACAGTGTACTCCGTATCCAGCGAAGGTTCTCCGCCGATTGTGGTATAAATTCTGATCTCTTCTGGGGTGTATTTTATGCCGTGGGTAGCCTCCCAGGAGCGGAGCTGCTCAAGCGGTACAGGGTTGCCCTGCACGATGTAAAAGTTGTGGGATGATGATTCCTTGTCCGGGTTTCGTTCATCGCCGTATCGTGCCTGTGCAAGCGCGCCTTTCTTATGGATGTATTTACGGTTAAACTCCTGCGGTATTTTGTAGGCCCCTTGCTTCATGGTGCGGTTATCAGAATCGCCGCCTTGTATGGCAAAATCTTTTACTACCCTGTAGAACTCGCCTTGGTCGTAAAAGCCAGCTTTAGCCAACCGTACAAAATTAGCGCGGTGAAGCGGCGTGTCTTTATAGAGGCGCACTTTTATATCGCCGTGTCGGGTACTGATAATAGCTATCGTATCAGGGTTCTCCTTGCCAAAGGCGGTTAATTTTTCTACCGCATTTTCGGAAGTAAGTGGCTCCAGGGTTGGTTCTTCCGGTGCTTCAGGTGTGGTTTCGGCTTGCTGCTCCTGCTGCTTGTTGCAGCCAACTGCCAGCAAAAGGCTCAGGCCTAGTGCTATACTTCTAAAAGATGTTGTCAGGTGCTTCACTTTCAGGTATAATTATAGTTGCTGATCAGATCAAAGATATAAAATTTAAGCATTTAGTTAGTTAGAAGCAACTTCTGGTACCATGCCAGCATTGTTTGTAACTAAGATGCCCTTAAACCAAGTATAAGCCGTACAAATGCCTTGCTGTTGGAGCAATACTATAACGTGCTATAGTTGGTAAATGCTTATGCTGGATAACTACTGTACTTTAATTTAGGTATATAGTTTAAAATTTTGTATCTTAATGAAAAACAGGAGGTTTTGAAAATTTGCCTGCTGTACGGGAGAGAATTTGTTTGCTTAAGTTTAAAGTTTGTGAGAGGCAGCCGTATGGCTGCCTTTTCTTTTATAGTTGTTTCCGCATTACATAATCATTCATCCAGTAAGGGCCAATGGGAATGTCTTCTTCGCGGTGGACGTGATAGCCGCAGGTTTCGTAAAAAGCCTTCGCTTTGTTGTACTTGTTCACGTTCAGGTCCAGCACCCGGCCGCCAAGCTTTCGTACTTCCTCCTCAATGTGCGAGAGCAACAGTCTGCCTAAACCTTTGCCCTGGCATGCTGGCAACAGGTAAATCTTGTTGAGTTTATATCCCTGCTCATTGGTATTTATTAAACTATAACTGGCAAAACCGAGTGGCTCCTCCTGCTGGAAGAGTAATATAAAGGTCTGGTCTTCCTGCATCTGTTTCTGTAGTGCCTCTGGTGTATAAATCACGCCAAACATATAATCGATCTGCTCTTTGCTGAGTATCGGTTTATAGGTTGGCTCCCAGGTAGCAAGTGCCAGTTTTTCTATAGTTGAGATGTCGGCTATAGTGGCTGTGCGGAAGGTATAGTTGGTCATAATGGTGCTTTGGCTATAGTTGCAATTTACGGGCTGCTCTTATAAATGGCAACCTCACCCTTACTTTGCGCTTGTCCTATAAATGATAACTTTGTATTAACATCTAACTGTAGATTGAACATGAAAGCGATATACCTTGAAGCGATAAACTCCTCGTTTGTATTAATAGAGAAAGAAATACCAGTTGCTGGACCCGGCGAAGCCATAGTGCAGGTAAAAGCAGCCGCTCTTAACCACCGCGACGTTTGGATTCAGTATGGCAAGTATTTCACCAAAGATTACCCCGCAATACTTGGCTCGGATGGTGCTGGTATAGTTACCGAAGTGGGCGAAGGCGTAGGTAAAAGCTGGATAGGAAAAGAAGTGATACTGGACCCATCGAGCGACTGGGGCGATAACCCACATGCACAGGGTTTGGATTTTAAAGTGCTGGGCATGCCCGAAGACGGTGCCTTTGCCGAGTATGTAAAAGTACGTGCCACAAACCTGCACGAAAAGCCAAAACACATGAGCTGGGAAGAAGCTGCTGCCCTGCCATTAGCGGGTGTAACCGCTTACCGTGCCATGTTTACCAAGTGCGGACTAAAGCAAGGAGAGAAAGTACTGGTAACCGGTGCAGGTGGGGGCGTAGCGCTGTTTGCCGTACAGTTTGCCGTAGCAGCAGGTGCCGAAGTATGGGTTACATCCGGCTCTGATGAGAAAATTGAAGCTGCAAAACGATTGGGTGCAACCGGGGGCGTAAACTATAAGAACGAGAACTGGGGCAAAGAGCTCAAGAGTCTGGCCGGTGGTTTTGATGTAAGCATTGATGGCGCTGCTGGCGAGGGTTTTGTTCAGTTGGTAAAGCTGGCTAACCCAGGTGGAAGAATTGGTATGTATGGCGGCACAACCGGCAGAATTGGAGCGCTAAACCCGGCAGAAATTTTCTGGAAGCAGCTGGCAATTTTCGGTAGCACCATGGGCACCAACGACGACTTTGCTGAAATGATTTCCTTTGTGCGCGAGAAAGAAGTAAGGCCTGTAGTTGACAGCGTATTTACATTAGAGCAAACCGAAGAAGCCATGCGCTACATGGAAGCCGGCAAACAGTTCGGTAAGATCGTGATTAGCGTAAATCAGTAGTTTGTCTGAACTGCAGTATAAGGGTGATTTGAGGGATTAGCAAAGGTGGACTGTTTGGCTCACCCCAGCCCTCTCTTGTTATCGAGGGCCCCTACCCCCAAAACAGGAGAGGGAGATTTTCTGCTGATGATATAGTTTGCGCTATCCTTCTATAGTTAGTGCAGGTCCAACCACCCCTGCCCCTCCTTGGACTACCTTCGAACTCTCGTTCTCGGTAGTCCAAGGAGGGGAGCTCTTATGTTCTTGCTATAATTGTGGAATATAATTTTATAGTTGCTGATTTAACACCCCTGTGAGCTACGCTCGCAAGTTTCGAACTCCCGTTCTCACTTGTCCTCAAGGGGACAGTTTCTGCCTTTGCTATAGTTGATGGTTATAGTTTGAGCTGTGTTTCTATAGTTGGCAATTAACCCACCCCTTCCCCTCCCAAGAGGGGAATTCCGGCTATAGCTATTGGTGCTTATGGTTCTATAGTTGCAGATCATGAACAGGCAGGCGCAGCCTGCCCCATAGAACTACAACCACGGAAAGGCCAAGAACTACAGCTTATCAAAGCTATAAGAACATTAGCTATCGAGCGATTTCAGTCTTTGGGTTGAGCGCCTTGTAGATTTCTGGTGCCGTCAGGCATGGCGACGCAGGAGCAAAAGAAATGTACACCGCGCGATGCCCGAAGACGAGGCCCCGTGGCCGTGAGCGCACCAAAGCAAGAGTTGAAACTGTAGGCTCTTAGAGCTCCCAGGATTTGAGGTAACTATAGCACGAACTGCTAAGTGTCGAGTAGTAACTATCGTTAGCTATAGAACACATAAGATGTCTCGGCTGACGCTCGACATGACAAAAGAGAAGCTATAGGTAATAAAAACAGCCGCTGCTATAGTTTGGCAGCGGCTATTTAAATACTAGGAGATAATCTTATTTAATCAGAGAAATCCCTTTAATCACTGGTCATTATTGATGCTGGTTAATCAGATTTAACAAAAACGCATATTGTAAGGCAGTCTCTCTGTAACGCTGGAAACGACCGGATGCACCGCCGTGACCTGCTTCCATGTTAGTATGCAACAACAGCATGTTGTCATCCGTCTTCATGTCGCGGAGTTTGGCAACCCATTTAGCTGGCTCCCAATATTGCACCTGCGAGTCGTGAAGGCCGGTAGTAACCAGCATATTCGGGTATGCTTTGGCCTGAATGTTATCGTATGGCGAGTAAGACAGCATATAATCATAGTACTGCTTTTCAGCCGGGTTACCCCACTCGTCAAACTCTCCGGTTGTTAGCGGAATACTGGTATCGAGCATGGTTGTAACCACATCCACAAAAGGAACACCTGCAATTACGCCTTTGTACAGCTCCGGACGCATGTTTATCACAGCACCCATCAAAAGGCCGCCCGCGCTGCCTCCCATAGCGAACAGCTTATCAGGGTTGGTGTATTTCTGCTCGATCAGGAATTCGGATGCATCTATAAAGTCGGTAAAGGTATTTTTCTTTTTCAGCATTTTACCGTCTTCGTACCACTGGCGGCCCATTTCCTGACCACCACGTATGTGCGCAATGGCATATACAAAGCCACGGTCCAGCAGGCTGAGGCGTACAGAGCTGAAGCTCGGGTTCATGCTGATGCCATACGAACCATAAGCGTAAAGCAGTGTAGGGTTGTTGCCATGGCGTTCCAAACCTTTGCGGTATACCAGCGAGATCGGGATTTTGGTGCCATCATCAGCTGTAGCGTAAATGCGACGTGCTTCGTAGCGAGTCGGGTCAAAACCACCAACCACTTCCTGGCGCTTCAGCAGTTCCTTCTCTTTGGTCTGCATGTTAAAGTCGTAGGTAGAGTTTGGTGTAGTAAGCGAACTATACTCGTAGCGTAGTTCTTTGCTGTCAAAGTCAGGGTTATTGCCTATGCTGGCCGCGTAGGTCTCTTCACCGAAATCAATATAGTAATCTGTTTTAGGATCATTCCATTTCGTAACCCGTATTTGAGTAAGGCCGTTTTTGCGCTCCTGTAGTGCCAGGTAGTCTTTAAAGATTTCAATGCCTTCCAGCAACACATCCGGGCGGTGTGGAATCACATCTTTCCAGTTTGCTTTGCCCGGGTTGGTAACAGGGGCCTGCATCAGCTTAAAGTTGGTAGCACCATCCTTGTTTGTAACAATGTAAAACTTGTCGCCAAAATGATCGATGCTGTACTCCAGGCCACGCTCGCGAGGCTGGATCACCTTAAATGCGCCATTTGGATTACTGGCATCCAGGTAGCGGTATTCGTTTGCCACTGTACTGCCGCTGCCTATAATAATATATTTATCGGACTTGGTTTTGTATACAAACGTGCTGAAGGTCTCGTCGGCTTCGTGGTACACTTCTTTGTCCTGTGAGGAAGGTGTGCCCAGCGTGTGCTTAAAGATCTTAAAAGAGCGGAGGGCAGGGTCTTTCATGGTATAGTATACCGTTTTGTTGTCGTTGGCCCAAACGGCACCGCCTGTAGTGTTCGGAATATGGTCCGGCAGTAATTTGCCTGTTTTCAGGTCCTTAAAACGGATCGTGTATTTACGGCGACTCACCGTATCTTCCGCAAAGGCAAGCAGCTGGTTATTAGGACTCACGTTCATGCCGGCAGCAGCATAATAGTTTAGTCCCTGGGCACGTTCATTCGCATCTACCATTACTTCTTCCGGTGCCTGCAGAGTGCCCTTCTTGCGAGCATAGATCGGGTATTCCATGCCAGCTTCAAAGCGCGTATAGTACCAGTAACCATTATCTTTAAACGGAACCGATTCGTCGTTTTGCTTGATGCGGCCTACAATCTCGTTGTAGAGTTTTTCCTGCAACTCCTCGGTGTGTGCCAGCATCTGCTTGGTATAGGCATTTTCAGCATTCAGATAATTGATCACTTCCGGATCTTCGCGCTGGTTTAGCCAGTAGTAGTTATCGGTGCGGGTATGGCCGTGCGTGGTAAGCTCTTTAGGTACTTTTTTAGCAACTGGCGGCAGCGGAGTAGCAACAGTGGACGGAGCAGTGATGATTTGCTCGGTGGTATCGGTGTTCGTAGTGGTAGCATTAGGGGTGTTGCCCGATGAGCAACCCGTACCTATTACTGCCAGCGAAGCCGATAGCAGCGTGCCTACACAGGCAGCCGCAGGTTTCAGGTTTTTCATAGTTTACGATCTGTTTATGGTTAACTGCCGCAGCTTGTGCAGCGCAATATTAAATGTACGCAGAATCGCAAATAAATAAAATAGCAAAAGCTGTATGCTTGCATACTACTTTTGGTTAACTTGTGTCTGTAAACTAACTATAAATCTATACTTATGGCTACACAACAGGAATTTGAAAGTGCAGTAGAGCGCTCTAAAACCTTAACCGAACGCCCATCAAATGACGTGCTCCTGAAGCTGTACTCACTTTTTAAACAGGCAACTGAAGGGGATGTAAATACTGAGCGCCCAGGCGGTTTCGATTTTAAGAATATAGCTAAGTGGGATGCATGGAAAAAGCTGGAGGGCAAGAGCCAGGAGGAAGCCCGCGCAGAGTATGTACAGCTTGTAAACGGACTGGCAGGCAACTAAGCAGTTTAATTTTTACCGAACTATGGAAGCCGTAACCTCAGGGTTACGGCTTTTTTGTTGCCGATACTTTCTGTTTCAATTCCTGATTGCACTTTTTATACGCCTCAACTACTGTGTATGCTTAACTCATTAAGTTTAGGATATATATATAATCATATAAATAAGTTTATTATAGTGTATTATTATTAGGATAATTATACTTTAAGCAGTACTTATCGTATAATCACTATGCTGGCATAAGGCATGCGCTGCATCTCCCTCTCCCTATTGCCTTAAAACTTTCACTATTAATTTATTTATTATGAAAAAACATTACCCATTAAAGCTTCTGGCTTTACTGTTTTGGTTTATGTCCGTAACTGTTTATGGGCAAACAACTGTAAGCGGTAAGGTAACGGATGCCGGCTCCGGTATGGCTTTGCCTGGTGTAGCCGTTGTAGTAGTTGGTACCACTACCGGTACCAGCACCGATGTAGAAGGTAACTATTCTATTACACTCCCCACAGCTCAGGGTAGGCTGACTTTTTCCTTCCTTGGCTACGAATCCAGAACCATATCTGTAACACCAGCTGTAACTACCCTCGACGTACAGCTAACAGAAAAAACAACCAGCCTGAGCGAAGTAGTAGTAACCGGTCTGGCTACAACGGTAAAACGTACCAACGCTGCCAACGCGGTATCAACTTTAAACACGCGCGAACTAACCGGAACTACTTCGCCGCAAACAATGGATGCTGCTATAAGTGGAAAACTGGTTGGGGCTAACGTAGTAGCCAACTCAGGTGCGCCGGGTGGTGGTATCGCCATGAGGTTGCGCGGTGTAACGTCGGTTTTTGGTAATGCGCAACCCCTGTATGTGATAGATGGGATTATAGTTGATAACTCTTCTATTTCAGGTGGATTGAACGTGGTAACCGCTGCAGCCAACCAGGGAAATGCTTCTAACCAGGATAATGCCTCTAACCGCATTGCCGATATAAACCCCGACGACATTGAAACTATAGAAGTGCTGAAAGGTGCTTCGGCAGCTGCCATTTACGGTTCGCTGGCCGCAGCTGGTGTGGTAATTATCACTACTAAACGCGGTGCTTCTGGTAAAACGCTGGTGGATATTTCGCAGGATGTTGGCTTCACTGAAGCGGCACATTTACTAGGTGTGCGCACATTTACGGAAGAACGTGTAAGATCAACCTATAAAGACCGGCCTGACCTTGTTGAACAGTTTATTGCTGCCCGTGATGCTGGCCGCCTGATAGATTACGAAAAGGAACTGTATGGCAATAAGGGCATGCTCTATAACACCCGCCTGAATGTTAGCGGCGGCAGCGAGCGAACACAGTTTTATGTAGGTGGCCTGATACAGGACGAAGAAGGTATAGTGAAGCGTACCGGTTATGAGAAAAAATCCCTCCGCTTTAATCTCGACCACGAAATATCTGAACGTTTTAATTTTAGCCTGAGCACAAACTATGTTAACTCCATAGCGAGACGGGGGCTTACCAACAACGATAACGCTGGTGTTTCCTTTGGGGTAGCACTATCGAGCACGCCAAGCTTTGCAGATCTGTTTCGGGATGAGAGCGGCCTGTATCCGGACAACCCATTTGCAGCCTCCAATTTCCTGCAGACGCGCGACCTGATGACAAACGAGGAAAACGTAGACCGTTTTTTGGGCGGTTTAACTTTAAATACCAATCTGTATAATACCGATAGAAGCAGCACAAAACTGGTAATCAGGGCAGGGCTCGACTTCTATAACCTGAAAACTGTTGCTATCTTTCCGAGAATACTGCAGTTTGAGCGCAATGGTAACCAGGGTACCTCTATACAGGGTAACAACTATAACCTTAACACAAACTTTGCTGCATTTCTGGTAAACAACCTGAGCTTTAACGATGATAATCTGAATTTTACAACTACCATTGGCGCGACCCGCGAGAACTTTAATCAGGACCAGGTGCTAACTATAGCTACCCAGCTGATCGGCTCCCAAACCAACCTCGACCAGTCAAGTGCCGTCACTGTAGACCAGACCCAGCTGCCTGTGCGCAATAAAGGTTTGTTCTTCCAGGAGGAGGTAAACTTCAGAGACCGCATTATTGCCACTGCCGGCCTGCGCCTCGATAAATCTTCCAATAACGCCGATGTAAACGAATTTGTAGCCTTCCCTAAATTCTCGCTGGCTGTAAACCTGGCTAACTTCGACTTCTGGACCAAGGAAAGCGTGAACATGCTAAAACTGCGTGCAGCTTATGGCGAAGCAGGTGGTTTCCCTCCATTCGGAGCCAAGTATACCTCGTTTTCGCCGTTTAACATAGGGGGCAGCCCGGGCATTATAGTTCCGATCCAGCGCGGCAACGCTGACATAAAACAGGAGCGTCAGAAAGAGTTTGAAACCGGTCTGGATATAGGCATACTGGAAGATAAGGTGATTCTGGAAGCAACCTACTATGTAAAAACAGTGTCGGATCTTATTCTTGTGCAGAACGTTCCGGGTTCTTCCGGTTTTTCAACCAGAGTGGTAAACGGTGGTGAGCTCCGCAACCGTGGGGTAGAACTCGCCTTAAGCGCCACACCATTCGACCTGCCAGGTTTTAAGTGGAATTCCAGAACAAGCTACTGGGTAAACAACTCCGAGATTACTGAACTGGATGTGCCACCTTTCCCGCTGGGTGGTTTCGGTAACACGCTCGGTACCTTTTTTATAGAGAAAGGAAAATCAGCTACCCAGATTAAAGGTATAAAAGGAGATGAAGGGGTTGTGGTTCTGGGCGATGCTGCACCAGATTTCCAGATGAACTTCCAAAACTTCTTTACCATTAAGGATAACCTGACACTCTCGTTCCTGCTGCACTGGAAGCAAGGCGGCGATAACATAAACCTGACCCAATTGCTGACAGACCTCGGAGGTACCTCTTTTGATTATGACGATGACGATGACGGAGACGGCGTGTCGAATGCGGCAGAACGAACCGGAGCACTGGGCGTTAGTGCTGAACCATTTGTGCAGGAAGCATCATACCTGCGCCTGCGCGAGCTTGGGCTATACTACACCTTCCCAACCGCTTTGCTGGAAGGCGCATTTAAAGGAGTTGTACGCCAGATCAGGATTGGTGCATCGGCAACTAACCTGTTTACTATCACAGAATATGATGGCTACGACCCGGAGGTATCGAACTTTGGTGGCAACGGGTTGTCCACTGGTGTAGATGTAACACCATTCCCGTCCTCTAAACGATACTTCCTGCACTTTACAATCGGCTTCTAATTCTAAATCTGATTTTTATGAAAAGTTACATATATAAGATAAAGTATCAGGCAGTGCTGGTTTTGCTGGCAACCGGGCTTGTACTGCAGGGCTGCGAAGTAGATAATATTCCGGACCCGAATAACCCAACTGTAGAGTCGGTGCTGAACAACGCTACCGTAGACGACCTGAATAACCTGGTAGTGGGCACAGAAGCTGGAATGCGCAACTTTCTGGGAACATATTATGATAATATGGGCGTGATCGGGCGTGAGCATTACCGTTTTTCCAGTGCTGACCCACGGTTCACTGCCGATCTGTTAGGTAAAGGTAGTTCTGTATTGGATAACAACACATTTTACACCACTAACCCCTGGGCCGGCCGCTACCGTGTTGTTAAAAATACCAACATCCTGATCGCTTCGGTATTTAACACCACACTGATTACAGAAGAGCAACGGCAGGGGTACCTTGGATTTGCCAAAACTATAAAAGCGCACCAATTACTCCTGAACCTGACCATGATGTGGGAGCCTGGCATACGACTGGATGTGGATGACCCAGATAACCTGGGTCCTTTTGTAGAGAGAGGGGCTGCGCTGGATTCTATTGCGCTGTTGCTGAATGAAGGTGCGGCACACCTTGCAGCTGCCGGCGCAACGTTCCCTTTTACATTGTCTCAAGGCTTCGCCGGGTTTAATAATCCGGCAGGTTTTCTGCAGTTTAACCGTGCGCTTGCGGCCCGTGTGGCTGTATACCGCGAAGAATTTGGCGAAGCACTAACCTTTCTGCAAGGCTCTTTCCTGGAATTAAATACCAACTTTAACAAAGGTGTTTATTACGTATTCAGTGCCTCTTCCGGAGACGTGCTTAATCCGGTGTTTGTAGCGCCTAACTCCTCTGGTGAGATACGCATCGCCCATCCAAGTTTTATTGCGGATATTGCCCCTAATGATGACAGAAGATCGAAAGTGCTGGAACGGGACGAAGCGGCATCTCTGGATGGTTTGACCGGCAGGTACGATGTGGCTTTATATAAGACCAACACCGACCCTATCCCGATCATCCGGAATGAGGAGTTGATTCTGATTTACGCAGAGGCTAACATCCGGACTGGCAATACGCTGGAAGCTGTAAGAGCACTGAACATTATCAGGCAAGGACATGGCCTCGGACCGTATGCAGGTTCATTATCCGAAGCTGCTCTGATTGATGAAATGTTGGAGCAGCGCAGGTTTTCACTCTATTTTGAAGGGCACCGTTGGGTAGATATGCGCCGATACAACAAATTAAGCGAATTGCCTATAGACCGCGCAGGAGATGATGTCTGGACAACTTTTCCGAAACCATTTATAGAGGAAGCATTTTAACGTAGCTATAGTTGAAATAAAAAAGGAGCCGTTAAGGCTCCTTTTTTATTTTATTTTATTTTCCAGGTGTGACCGCAGTTGTAGCATCTGTACTTGTGGCTGAGAAAGGGCAACGGAAACCCAAATAGCAGGTAGCTCAGCGAGAATACCGTTTTGTTGTATTTCTCTTCGGCAATATGGTCTGAGCCACAAACAGGACAGGTGGAAGCAACTACATGCTCCTGCATAGGAGGGGCCAGTTCTATGTTATCATCCAGCAGGAATTCACTTTTCCCGGTTTGGATGCGCTCCAGCACCACGCGTGCTTCTTCTGCATCACGCTCAGTTACTTTTAGCTTTACGCCTCCGACTGCTACCGAATAAAAAGGCTGTGCTCCAACAATATGTTCATCGCTCAGGAAACACAAAATGCCTTCTGCTTCCAGGCGGCCTTTCATAATGTGCGCCTCGGTAGGTTCGTTAAAGCTGGCTATAGTTACTAAGCGTTCTGCCATTGTAGTTAAGGTAAGTTAGGTTACTGCTTTTTCTCTGGCAGATCAAAAGCGGTGGCATCGTGCTCAAAGTGACCTTTGTGGGAGCCGTCGCAAAAGGGTTTGTTTTTGGAAAGGCCGCAGCGGCAGATCGATACCAGGGTGCGTCCACCCAGTCCGTAAATGTTGCCTTCCTTATCGGTTATTTCAAAATCGCCTTCAATGCGCAGCGAACCGTTGCTGTTTACTGTAATTTTAGTTTTAGACATTGTTTGTACTATAGGTGTATCAACAAATATAGTGATTTAACTCGGTTTTGAGCCCTGTAGCCCCTTATAAAACAACAGCGGCTGCAAGTTTTATACTTACAGCCGCTGTTGTTTAAACTAATGTAAGGCTATACTTAGTTGCCGTACAGGTACGTAAATGTTTCAGACTTACCTGAAGGCGATGTTACAGTCTGGCTTGTTGGGTAGCCGCGCTCATCATACTTGTAAGTGTAGCTGTAACGGTATGTCTTTTCGCTGCTGTGTACCAGCGTAGAAGCTGCTGTAATGTTGTTCGGGCTGGCTTCAGCACCTGGCTCAGCATGATTAAAGAATGGGTTGTTGCTGGAATCGTAAGAATACGTAGTTGTAGAGAACAATTTACCTGTGCCCTTACCATCTACCACATATTGTTTTTCCTGGCCAATGTTGCCATTCGGAAGTGCCTCATATGTTGTATATGACTTAGGCTTAGCAGCTTCTTTGTCAGATCCTTCCAATACTGATTTTTTCTCCAACTGCTTCTGAGCGTTGTACTCATAGGTAGTTATGGCATTGTATTCCAGCTTGCTGCCGTTGTAGTAGGCAGTTTTAGTTTCAGAAAGCAAACCTTTGTCGTTATAGGCGTGCTCCTGATCCGTTAGCAGCGCGTGGTTAGCGCCAGCATGAGTACTTGATTTAATAACTCTACCTTTGCTGTCGTAGATAAACTTTTCGAAAGACTCCAGTTCACCTGTTTCTTTATTGTAATGGTTAACCTGGCTTAATTGCTTACCTGTGTAGTTGTAAGATGTAACTTCTGATGAGTCAGCCATTACGTGAGAGATTGCACCCTGCTCCATAGTTGGCTGAAGTGCGATTTTTTCCTTTTCGTCACAAGACGCGAACGCCAGCACGCCAGCAAGCAGCATGGCAGGCATAAATCTGTTTTTCAATTTCATTTGGCTAAAAGTTGAAAACGTAAAAACTAAAAAATAACCAGTTCTGTATGCTGGTGTTGGTTTGAAAACGACAAACTTAGAAGAATAATTGCACTTGTATAGAAAAAATAATAAAAATCAGCTTGCGGAACGGTGTTTTGTTATGGTATATAAATGTGTAATGTTCTGATTTATAGCGTTTATAGTTCTATTTATGCAAAGAATGAAAAGTTGCAAAGTTTTTTATAATGCAATTAATATATGATTTTACCTATTTGTTTGGTTTGGGTTATATTAATTCAGGCTTGCACTTTGGGCAATGCTTAAAAGCTCGTCGCCGGAGTTTATATCGTGTCGAAGCTGCTCTTTAAAGCTTACCGTTATACGAATGGCCCGTAAGCCCTGCACGCCCTGCAAGTCATCCACTTCCAGCATCTCCACCTCTTTTTCAATATATCCTTCGGACTGCAGGAACTCAATGTACCGCATGTATTCGGCCGCTTCTTTTTGTTGGGTGTAAACTATAGCAATTTTGCCTGGCTGGGTCAGGCGTTCTGTTTCATCATGTACAGTTGCCTTATCCAGTCTTTTCTTGATGATCTCATACCGGATGTTGCTGGCGCCTTCCACATCAAATTTGCGCTCGTCCAGCCTGAACCGGATCGAGATAGGGTCGCTGTGAACCAGAATAAGCTGAGCAATCTCGAGTGGCAACTTTAAGGTGGCGCGCAGGTTCTGGATGCGTCGCGCAATTTCGCAGGTCAGCATGAGTTGCCACAGGCGCATGTTCTTTAAATAAATACGTTCAAAGTGGCCGTTGCTCAGCAGCGATGCACCTATGTATATGTTGTATTCCAGCCCGTCGGTTTTATACTTCTCAAAATAATGCGGAAATATTTGCTGCGCCTTTTCTTCTTCGCGGTCCAGAAAGGTAGAGATGGTCTCGTTTATCATAAACAGGCTCTCTTCGTATGCACGGCGCTTGTTATAAACTACCCGGTGAGGGTTCGTAATCGCATCTTTGTACCGCTTAATCGCGCCCTCAGTCTGCGGATTATTTTGCAGAAAATGATCGAACAGACTTTCAACCTCCAGGCGAAGGAAGTCCAGCACCTGCGCTTCATCGTCGGATGCCAGTTCTGCTACAATGTTCTGAGAAAACTTATCGATCTTAAAAATAAGCTCATCCAGAATAGGCAAAGACAGGTTATCTTTTGCAGCAAGTATTACCTCTTTTGCCAGTACCAGTTGTTCCAGAAGGTCGCCTTGTATGGCCTTGTTTCGTTCTATGGCAGAGTTGCGCACATCCGACACCCCATAAAGCGGAAATACATCCCGGAAAACTATAGGTTCTACTTCAGCACTGGCATTCCGCTCCTGTCGTTCCAGAAAGTTCATGGCGGCCTGTGTAAAACGCCATTCTACAACAGGGTGTATGGCCGTGTATTTTTCCTTAATAATGTTCTGGATGCTGCTGCGGAGCTCTTCCAGTCCACGGTGCATGGCCAGCGCAAACAACGGCAACACTTCCTTAAGCCGGATCATAGAGAGGGCGTTCAGTTCCCCTGGTATAGGAGATGCCAGCTCAAATAACCCGATCTGCTGGCCCTCATACTGTAGCGGAGCGATGATCAGGTTCTGGATGCCTTTATCAAGTAAAGCCTGCTCAACTTTAGTAGGGCTAGTAAAGAGTTTCAGGTCTTCAACTATAATCGTGTAGCCGTGCTTTATAACCGGTTCGTAAATCGAACCTTTTATATCTTTCATGCTGAACTCAGCATCCTGATTCAGGACCAGTCCATACCAGATCTTGCGGGAGTAGCTGGTGTCAAATTCATGGACACCGGGGCAAGAGGCCAGACCAAAACGGATGCCCGGAAGTTCGAACAAGACACGTAATTTTTGTTGCAGGGTTTTAAAGCTTTCTTCGGCAGTAACGGCATGTTGCTCCAACAGGTCGTTGCGCAACGACGACATGGTTTCTTCTATCGTCACTTCCGTAAAATCGTAGATCACGAAGCCCGAGAATTCGAAATTATCCGGTGGTAGCTTTTGCATCCACAGGTCCAGGTTGTTGTAGCGGTTTATCAGGAAGTTTATCTCCTGCGGTTTAAGTTGCTTCAGCTCTCCCTTCACCTTCACATCCATAAACTTTAGATCGGTGCTGAGTTTGTAGTGACGTTCCAGCTGGGTAAATTTATCTTTTCTGGTAAAAATAAGGGGCTGATCTACCCTGAAGTTTGCTTTATAGTACTTCTCAAGAATGATGGTATATGCCTGTAAAGTTAAGCGGAAGAGCAGCGTTTTAGGGTTCAGGTTTAGCTTTTCTGGGTAATTGCCGCCGCCAAGCAGCTGCAGCTCCTCCATGCGGGGAGTGGCATAAAAACTATCGAAATGGAAAGGCAGTACCGCTGCCCGCAGGTCGTTCTCCCACAGCGCACTCGGAAAAATGTCCTCCATCAGGATATCGATGGTGCTGATATGGTCGTCTATCAGGCTGTTATCCTCAACAGGCTGGAGCAGGGCAGGGTTGTTACGCAACAGGCCAGCCAGTTCCTGCACACGCGCAATGTTACAGCTGGGGTCGGTGTTTGCTTTGTTTTCCCAGTACTCGATGAGTGGGTGCAGACTAAGGGTTGTTCTGAACGGAAATTTGTCCGTGCTCAGAATAATATCATCTTTGTTGGTAATGGATACAACGGTTTCATGAAAGCTACTCCTTGGGTTGCTCATAGGGCGATAGTTGTTTTTAATGGCCTGACAGCCATATTGGCAGGTTTTTACAGGTCTGGGTAAGTTTGTTTTACTTCATTTAACGTATTTGCCGATTAAAGGATAGTACAATTTGTGTTAAGGAATGTTTACGCTGCCCGAAAGGCAATATTCAACCGAATTCATATTTTTAGCGGCTGTTATATAGGTTTGGCATAATATTTAATAGTAGACCGGTGTTATTACATTGGTTACATTTGGTGATATGAGAACTATAAAAAGATACTTCCTTACATTTCTACTTACCGGGATTATAGTTGGAGCGCAGGCACAAAGCAGCTCACAGTTAGAACGCGACTTGGCAGACCTGAGAACCTGGATGCGTAAAAAAACGTCGCAGGCAGACAGCGTTACCCGCGCAGAATGGCCGCATGTAAAGCAGGAGTTTAAAAGACTGAGTTCAGGACTTGACCGGAATACGGATAAACTATCAAAGGAGTCGAAGCAGGAGTATGCGGAAATTAAGAGCCAGTACAATACATGGGAAGAGCGCAACGAAGCTGAAACCGTGAATCTGGATGGCCGTGAGTTGGAGCGGTGGGAGCGAACCCTGACCGGCACCACGCAGATTGCACAGATAAAACCTGCAAACATGCGTAACGCTTACATCCGGATGATAGACTACACCCGTGCACACCGCCGTAACTGGACACTCCGCGACTGGGAATATGCCGAGTTCGTATTTGGAGAGCTGAACAGCCGGAAAGCCGAAGTGCTGGATGAATTAAATAACGGGGATAAAATTAAGATTGCTGCACTGCAGGTAGAGATGGCTACGCTCAAGAAAAGCCGGGATGCCTCTGAAAAGTATAAAGAAAGACGCGAGCAACGATAAGCAACTATAACTGACAAAGTTAAAAGCGCCCGGCAACTATAGCATTGCCGGGCGCTTTGTTTTAAATAGCGTTCTGCCCCTTAGTGCCGCCAGACTGGTCTGTTTCTTTGTTGCGGCCCTGGTTCGAACTTTTGTCTTTGTTCTTGTCTTTCAGATGCCTGTTCTCGTCCTGTTTTATGGCATTGGTTGGGGAAGTGCTGCTCTGCTTGTGGTGGCTTTGGTTGTGTCCCTTCGTCATAGCTTTCTGTATTTTAGTGATACTTGCTTGTACGCCTGCTTGCAGGCGGGGTTAAATAAAAGGCTGAATGGGGCTATAGTTGGCTGTGGGATTTGTACTATAAATCTGCTATATTTTACAAGTGGTATCTAAGCAAAATACCTTACTTTTGTAGTCAGCTTTTACCAAATTATTAGTTTTATATGCACATTGCGATCGTTGGCAACATTGGCGCCGGCAAAACTACACTGGCCACAAAACTATCCCAGCATTTTAAGTGGGACCTGTACCTGGAAGCCGTAGAGAACAATCCTTACCTGAAGGATTTTTATGAAGACATGGAGCGTTGGGCTTTTCATTTGCAGGTGTTTTTCCTGAACAGCCGCTTTGGGCAGGTGCAGCAGATACAGGCAACCGATCGCAGCGTAATACAGGACCGTACCATTTACGAAGATGCCCACATCTTTGCTAAAAACCTGCACGACTCGGGCCTGATGACTACCCGCGATTATGAAAATTACTTTTCTCTTTTCCAGTCGATGATCAGTATGGTGAAAGCGCCTGACCTGATGATTTACCTGAAAGCGGACCTGCCGAAACTGATCGGGCAGATAGAGAAGCGTAACCGTGATTACGAAAACAACATCAGCATAAATTACCTGCGCAACCTGAACGAGCATTACAACACCTGGATGGCGAATTATGACCTGGGTAAGTTGCTGGTAATAGATGTTAACAACCTGGACTTTGTAGCAAACCCTGAAGACCTGGGCGAGATTATAGAAAAGATACAAGTAGAATTATTTGGCCTGTTTTAACTATAGTTTTATTAAACTATAAAACCGCTGCTTTCTGATAAGGAAGGCAGCGGTTTTCTTTTTTAAGGGCCGCTGTAACAGTAAGTTATAACTGGAAATAGATGTTAGCATAATGATTTATTTATGTAAATAAATAAATATTTTATTGAAACTATTTTATAGCTTTGTGGTATTGGTTAGTTGTAATATTCCATTATAAAGAATAAGCAAAAACATGCTGCACACTTTCAAAAAACTAAGTATCGGCCTAGGTGCCATGCTACTTATGGTTTCATGTTCAAAAGACATGGAAGACGTTACTCCATCGGCTGCGTTAAATGCATCTGCAACCAACGCTGCAAAAGCTGCTCTTACAACTAACCCATTAACGTTTTCGAGCATTGGCTCTGCTGATGGCAAAACCTGGAGCTTTACACTTCAGAAAGCTGTTGATGGTAACTTGGGCAACGTGGGTGCTTTATTGCTTACATTAACAGATTGCGACGATACGCAGATTGCGCTTTCCGCTGCCAATGTGGTTTCTGCAACAGTTACCGGCGCCACTACACAAGCTCTTGTGCCATCTTATAAAGAAGGAAACGGCAGCGCCTGCGATATGTCTGCAGTAACAGGTTACTTGCGCCTGTCTGATTTCACCGAAAAACTGACCGACGGAAAAGTTTATACGGTAACCGTAACGCTAAATCAGGCTGTAAGAGTGAAATCTGCAACCGTTTGGGCCAGAGTCAGCAATACCTGTTCCAGCACAACTATAGCCGGACCGGCCTGCGAAGTAGAAGACCTTTGTGGCGAAGGGCAGGGTTATTTCCATAAGTCTGCAAATTGGCAGGGCAACACAGTAACTATAGGTGGCCACACCTACACCGCCGAAGAAGCTGTAACGCTTATTACCAGCGATAAAAAAGAAGGTGGTTCAAACAACAAAGGAGGTATAGCCGACTCTAAAGCTGCCTTTGCGCAGGGTGTTACTGTACTAATGAACAGAAAATTTGGCTGGATATCAGGCAACGCATATGCTGCTGAACTGGCGGCTATAGAAGCATACCTTAGTACGTTGGATAAGCTCACTACCTACGACCTGAGCGATCTGCCTACCGGCAACGATGCCGCAAAAACAGCTGCCGGTTATATAGGCGATTCGATAAAATGCGGAGATGCTGAGTAAGCACACATAAACTTTAAACTGAAAGAGATGGAACAAGTATGTTTCATCTCTTTTTTGTTGAACTATAGTTGAGTTATACCATTTTAACTATAGCACTTAATTTAGTACCTTCAGGATCAGAACAAATAAACTATGATGAAACCACACCACCTGATACTGGCCACCGCTTTGGCTACAGCAACGATAGGCTGCACCAGCCAATCCACCGACGAAACTACAACCACTACCGAAACAGCACAAACAACAAATCCGCTTCAGCAGAAACTGGATATGTATACCACTGTACGTTTGACCTCCGACCTAAGCCAGCTGACTGAAAAAGAGCGGCAGATGATACCGTTGCTGATTGAGGCAGGCAAAATTATGGACAAACTGTTCTGGTACGAAGCTTACGGTAAAGGCGATTCGCTGCTGACTGCGCTTGATAACGATGCTGCCAAACAGTTTGTGCAGATCAACTATGGCCCCTGGGATCGCTTAAATAACAACGAACCGTTTATTGAGGGTGCTGGCCCGAAACCAGCAGGCGCTAACTTTTACCCGGCCGATATGACCAAGGAAGAGTTTGAAAAAGCGAACCTGAAAGACAAAGCCAGCCTGTATACGTTTGTGCGCCGCGATGCCAATGGTAACCTAATTACGGTGCCTTACCATGTGCAGTTTAAAGATGATGTGAAACGCGCATCGGACCTGCTGAAGCAAGCCGCTGCCCTGGCCGAAGACGCTGGTCTGAAAAAATACCTGACCCTGCGCGCTGATGCCCTGCTGACCGACAACTACCAGCCAAGCGACTTGGCATGGATGGATATGAAGAACAACACGATAGATGTGGTGATCGGCCCGATTGAAACCTACGAAGATGCCCTGTTTGGTTACAAAGCTGCCCACGAAGCCTACGTTCTGATAAAAGACCAGGACTGGAGCAAGCGCCTGGCCAAGTATGCAGCCTTTTTACCTGAACTCCAGCGCGGTCTGCCGGTAGCGGCCAACTATAAAAAAGAAACCCCGGGCACCGATTCTGACCTGAATGCCTACGATGTGGTATTTTATGGTGGCGACAGCAATGCAGGCAGCAAAACGATAGCCATTAACCTGCCAAACGACGAAGAGGTGCAGCTGAAAAAAGGTACCCGCCGTCTGCAACTCAAAAATGCCATGCGTGCTAAGTTTGATAAAATCATGGTGCCGATTGCAGATGAACTGATTGCCGATGAGCAGCAGAAGCACGTAACTTTTGATGCGTTCTTTGCCAATACTATGTTCCACGAAGTAGCGCACGGGCTCGGCATCAAAAACACGATAAATGGCAAAGGCACTGTACGCGAAGCCCTGAAAGAACATGCATCAGCCCTGGAAGAAGGGAAAGCCGATATTCTTGGTTTATACATGATCACGCAGCTGCACGAGAAAGGTGAGTTGGAAGGTAGCCTGGAAGATTACTATACTACTTTCCTGGCTGGTATTTTCCGTTCGGTGCGTTTTGGTGCTGCCAGTGCGCATGGTAAGGCCAACATGGTTCGCTTCAATTTCTTTAAAGAGCATGGCGCTTTTGAGCGCGACGAGCAAAGTGGCAAGTACAGAGTAAACTATGCCAAAATGCGCGAAGCCATGAACAAACTATCTGAAAAGATACTGACGCTGCAAGGCAACGGCGATTATGCTGGTGTAGGCAAACTGCTAAACGAACAAGGCCTGGTAGATGCCAACCTGCAAGCCGACCTGGATCGCCTGAGCAAAGCAAGCATACCAGTAGATGTAGTGTTTGAGCAGGGCGTAGATGTACTTGGTCTTAAATAAAAAGCAATAACTGATGGATATTCTGAACTGGAGACAAAAAGACACCTGGGGGCGCGAGATTTCATTAAGTGCGGCTGGGTTACCGGCAGGAGAGCTTACTTTCCAAGGATGGTCTTCGCATGATGCGGTTTATACTTCGGGCGCTGCCACCACACAGTTTAAAAAATGTGGCTGGTTTGAGCAGGAGGTAGAAATACTGCAGCAAGGTGAGCGGGTTGGGGTGGCTACCAGTTCTCTGTTAGGCAAAACACAGGTTTCGTTTACCAATGGCGAAACCTATAGTTTAACCAGCGAATATTTCTCCAACAACCGCTCTGTTCAGGACCAGGCTGGCAACCGGGTTATTGATTTCAAGCAAGGTGCTTTCAATTTCAGTAAAGGAGAGATTATGGTAGCTGATAGTTTGCCGGAACAACTGAAAGACGTACTGGTTGTTACAAGCCTGTATCTTAAATTGGTGACAGACAGTTCTATTGCGCTCATAGTCATTATGTTCCTCTTCTTTTATGTCGTAAACCTGAACTAAACTATAGCTATTATATTAACATATTAAAACCCGGCCGTTCTTGGCCGGGTTTTTTATTTTGGGTAGGATTAATGAATTCAAGAGTACTTATAAGCAAGTTATGATAAACTTATTTTGTATGATTTTAGAACTATACTCAGGATGGATTGCAATTGGTGGCTAATTGGTAGCTATATAGAGAACAAAACTCTTTTTAAAGGAGTATTAATTCTTTCAACAAATTAAAAATCAACATTTTAAATCTTTAGCACCAAATGAAAAGCTTTTATGATTTTAACCTTGAGAGTCCGCAGGAGCGATTGGAGCGAAACAAGCTTTACCCTGAACTTGCCAGTTTTCACATTGCCCTTCGGGAGGAATTAAGCGAAGAAGAGTACCAGCAATTTTACAAAGCGGAGAAAGAGATTTCTCAGAAACGAATGCCACTTAACCAAACCACACAACAACAATGGATAACAGCTTAACAGGTTCGATCAGCACCTATTAAAAAGGGAAGTTAAAAAATTAACTTCCCTTTTTTGTGGCTATTGGTCTTTAATTTCGGTTTCGGGTTGGTATTCCAGTATATCGCCGGGCTGACAGTTTAAAACCTCGCAAATGGCTTCAAGGGTAGAGAACCGAATTGCTTTGGCTTTGCCGGTTTTAAGGATAGATAAGTTCGCCAGCGTAAGTCCCACGCGCTCCGACAGTTCATTCAGCGACATTTTCCGGCGGGCCATCATCACATCCAGGTTTACAACTATTGGCATTATATGGTAAGCTGCTCAGCTTCGTATAGTTTATTTCCTTCTTTAAGTATCTCGGACATTATAAAAGCTCCCAGGGCAAAAGCAAGTGGTGTCGCTCCTAAAGAGAAGCTCATGCGCGTATGGGTACCCACTTCAAACCATTTAATGCAGCCAAGGAAAGCCATGGCTACGCAATAGATTCCAATTTTCCGGAAAGCCTGGCTGTTAGCACCTCTAAAAGTTTCAAGCACCTTTACAGACCGGATAATCCTGGTAACCTGGTTCAGGATCAGGATTAAGATAATAAAATGCCCTACTGTCTGGAAAAAATGAAAGTAAAAAGAAGCGTTGCTAATTTGAGAGAGCACTGCTCCGGTATCTGCTATTGAGATGCTAGCTTCCGGGCTGGCAGGGTTATCATTGTGCTTAAATACATACCTAACCTCGTTCGAGCTATCTATAGTTATAACCACGTCGTTGTAAGTTTCCGGAGATACATGCCAGTGAATCAGTACCACGGTCATTACCGCAATCAGAAGTACAAAAAAGGCTTTAGTAATATTGCCTGTAATCAAAGCAATTGCGAGTAGTCTGTTCTTTTCCATAGCTATTATATAGGTTCAACCAAATATAACAGGTATATTTATAAAAACAATAAAAAATTATCGAATTTCGATAAACAACTATTGAGCAAACTATATTTGCTGCAGCACCAACTCAGCGCCTTCTTCACCAACTAGCGAGCCGATAGCAATGCCCATTCCGCTTAACCTTACCGAGCAACTGATCCTTTTTGAAATTGGCTGAACTATAGTTGTTTTGGCTGGCCCCATGCCCATAATGCCGCTCCAGCGTTGTTCTACCTCGTAAGCAGTATCCGGAATAATAACCTGTTGCAGTAGTTCGTCTAACCTGTTTTGTATCAGGTCGGTTAAGGCGAATTCGGTAGTCTCTTCGGTTTTAGAATCGAGGTTGCGGGCGCCGCCGAACAGTACGCGGTTGCCGATGTTCCGGAAATAATAATAGCCCTTATCGAAATGGAAGGTGCCTTTTAATTTGAGGCCAACTATAGGTTTGGTAATGAGCACCTGGGCGCGTGCCGGGACGACAGGCAGGTCTGGCAAAAGCTGTCTTGCAAAACCATTGGTGGCAACTAAAGCAGCGCGGGCCTTCAAGTTTACGCCTTTATCAGTGGCAGCAACTATAGTTTGGCCATCGTCGTGAAGCTGCAGTACTTCCAGGTTGTTGAGGATAATCACACCCAGCAACTGTACTTTTTGCGTCAGTGCCAAGATCATTTTGCCAGTATCTATCTGCCCTTCGGCAGTGCTTTCTATCAGGTGGCTGATGCCTCCAAACCCAAACGTGTTGATCTTTTCATCGGCAGTTCTATAGATGTTGGGTTCGCCAACTATAGTTTGCAGGTGCTGGTTCAGGTAGGGAAGTTGGGCGATGCTTTGCTCGTATAGTTCCTGCTGCGCGGGCTCAAACAGCTCGTACCCACCCCAGCGGTTATAGTCTATCGTTATATCGCCCAGGTTTTTTCGCAGGCGTTGCAGGCCTTTCCAGCGGCGTTCCACCAGGCTGAATACTTCGTCTTCGGTGTGGTGGGCCAGGTCTTCCAGCAATTCGGTGGGGCTGCCAAAGCAGGCGAAACCGGCATTTTTTGAGCTGGCACCTGTGGGTAACAAACCGCGTTCCACCACCATTACCTTTAACTTAGGCTGCGTAGTTTTCAGATGCAAAGCAGCATTCAGGCCAACTATACCGCTGCCCACAACCAGCACATCTATGTTACTAAAATAGGTATCCTGCTCCCAGAAACTGAACTGCATTGGCTTAGTCTTCGCGGTAGTAAGGGTGGCTATAGTTACGGGCTTCGCTTTCTTCAATCAGCTCATAGCTGGTAAGCATGATTTCGCGCTCGCCGTTGTTCATGCCTTTTACAAACTGGCCATCAGGCGTTTCGTAAATGGCGTAGTTGTGCTGCCCGAATGGGTAAAGGTTATTGCTTTTAATGATGGTTGCCTGCGTTAGCTCTACTTCCTGGCCGTCTGCGGTTCTGGCGATATATCTGCTTTTGTCCATTGCTGTTCTAAAATTTTGCTCAAGATAGCACTAATTTCATCTGCGCGGTGCATCACCATTAAATGTTCTCCTTTCGGAATAATGATCATATCCGGGCGTGGGCAACAGGGCAGCACGATGTCTGAAGTACCGTGGATCTGTATCAGTCCCGGAATCGGTTGCTCCTGTTTCCAGTCCAGTAAACGGCTCAACGACCAACGCAAAAATTTCTCATCGATTTCTAAAATTACCTGTTTCAGTAGTTTACGTTCCGGCCTGGTATGTGCCCCAAAAAAGAGCGGCGCCAGCGGGTGCACGGATTTCATTAAGCCAAAGGGCAGCCACTTTTGCAACCTGGTTTTGCCGAGCAACCGGTAGTACCAGGGCAAGTCGTGGTGGGTAGCAAGGCTGGAGATGATGATCGTAGCCTGAGGTTTCAGGATCTTGTTCAGTTCTATAGCTACCACTCCGCCAAACGACAACCCTACCAGTATCGGAGCTGCCTCAGTTATCTGTTCTTTCAGGCGGTGCACATAGGCTTGCAGCGGCTCATCTACAGACAGGGGTTCTATCCAGTTTATTTGCTGTTGTGGCAGGTGTTCCGGCAATTTCAGGAACTGAAACATGCGCCAGTCGGCACCCAGCCCACTGATAAAATATATTTTGCTCATCTATAAACTATAACCCCGCCAGCTATAACTTGTTCCAAAACTATAGTTGGCAGGGCTTTAAATTTTAGATGGTAAGCGCAAGATCGGAGTTCAGGAACTGTAAGACATCCTGTACAGTTTCTTCGGGTAGCTCTTCCATGGGTATGTGTCCGGCACCCGGGTATAGTTTAAGCTGTGCGCCTTTAATGGTTTTCTGGAAATGTGTGGCATCAGTGGCCGGTACCCAGGCATCAGCTTCGCCCCAAAGGATAAAAGTTGGCGCCTGTACCTGTGCCAGTTTATGTAGGTTGTCAGTATCTATAGTATTCATGCGGGCGATGAACGCTTCGCGGTTACCTTCGCGAAGCAACATAGCATGGCTCAAATCTATAGTTTGGTCACTGAGCTTGTTATCGTCGCCGTATACTTCTTTCAGGCTCTTTTCCACTATAAACCGGGGCGTAATGTACTTCAGCGAATGTTTCAGAAGCGGTGTCTGCGCCATCAGGAATGGCATGGAAATGCTTTTGTCGTTGGCATTGGTGACACCGGTAGGCGATATCAGGATTAGCTTCTGCACACGCTCCGGATGATCAGCTGCAAAATCGAACGCAATCTGGCCGCCTAAAGAACTGCCGGCTATATGTGCCTTTTCAATATTCAAGCTATCCATGAAGTGCAGAAGCAAATTGGCATAGTAGTCTATACTATAGGTATCAGTCTGGTTGCGGCCTGTTAGCCCGAAGCCGGGCAGGTCGAGACGCAGCACGCGGTAATTTTTGCTGAGTTCTGCGGTCCAGCCATCCCAGGTGTTGAGCGAAGCAGCTGTGCCGTGCAGCAGAATAATAGGCGTTCCCTGACCTTCGTCGCGGTAGTGTAGGTTAGCACCATCTATAGTCAGGTAGCGGGAAGCAGGCGAACTGTACTTGGCCTGCAGCTCTTCGGCGGGAATGTCGGAGCGGATAAGAAAGGCGGTGCCAACTATAAGCAAACCTACAGCCGCAGCCACTACGTGCGTGGTCTTTAATTTCATAGTTTAGGTTAGAATTTTGAATAACTGAATACTGAATGAGTGAATAATTTACTCTAATTTATTCAATATCAAGCATAAGTATTTCAACTTTCTAACTTCCACACTTCTCAACTTTCTAACTCTAAAACTCCCAAACGCTTAAACTCCTAAACTAACTATACTCTTGGTGTCCGGCGGGCTTCGGTGGTGTGCAGCGAGTCTTTTTTCCAGATGGCCGACCAGCCACCGCCGTATGTGCCTTCTATTTTGCCTTCTACAAAGCTCAGCCCAACTATAGCTGCTCCAATAACCATGTCGTTTATAATGACAGACGTTTGATCATAACCTAATACCCACGGGGCAAGCAATAACCATAAACCCAGCGGTATATTGTAAAGGCGTACCACACGCGTAGCTTCCCACCAGGCTATCACGGCAAGCGAGGCGACAACAGGGCCAACAATATGCGCGTTGTTCGAGATGGTTTTATCTTCTATGCCCAGTATAGCCGGTGAGGCCGTCAGCCAGATACCCAGCAGTGCATTTATTACCTGTGCCCACATATTAAATTACTTTACCTTGTACTTCTTTATAACCCCAGAAAACTTTCCACAACGATACATTGGCGTCTTTTGCCCGTTTCATGTACTGCAAACTGGCCAGCATCTCATCCATGGCCGGACCGATCATGATTACCGAAATGGCGGCAGTTACCAGGCACAGCGTGCACCAGGCATCATATAAAACCGGCTGTAATATTACAAGCAACACACTGATCATCCCCAAGGGGCCAACAAACACGCCAAACAAGACCACGATCCAGGGCATGGTGCGCCAGCGGCGTGTGCTACCAATTATACCGGCCACTGCATCCATAAAATAACCAAAGGCACCTAATATGGCATCTGGTACCGGAAGTAGCTGTGAAGTAGGCGAGGTGAGAATCTTCTGACTTCCGTTGCCAAAAAAGGGCTCCCAAACCGTAGAAATCACTTTTAACTGAAACAGGCCCAGGTACATGGCAATGGTAAAACCAACTATAGCCATGGCTACAATCGGGAGGCGCTGCGTCAAGGTGGCAGGGTTGTAGCTCCAGCCGGGTGGAATAGCATCATCGGTGGTGTTGCTCATGGTTTTAATTTTATGATGTATTTCCTACGCGAGCAACAAGGCAGTGTTCCGGTTTATAGTTGCAAAGGCTTAAAACAAAAGAGCCTGCTCTTGTACAGAACAGGCTCTTGCTTATCTATTTACCGAAGTCTTATGCTTCAGGGTTTTCAGCGATAAAGCGTTTTTTAAAGAAATAATAAACCGGGATACCTAATGCAACTATAATAAGGCCAGGCCAGGTGTACATTGGTTTATAAATAAGCAGAATAACGCAGATTGTCGATGCAAAAAGGATGTATATGGCAGGCAACACCGGATAACCGTAGGCTTTGTAAGGGCGCGCCAGGTCCGGACGTTTAACGCGAAGTACAAATATCCCGATAATCGTCAGGATGTAAAACAGCATAACGGCAAAGATCACATAGTCGAGCAGCTGGTTGTAGGAACCTGAAAGGCAAAGTAGACAAGCCCATATACACTGGAACCAAAGCGCTGCTGCCGGTACGCCATTTTTGTTCAGACGCCCCATATTTTTGAAGAATAAGCCGTCTTTTGCAATAGCGTAGTAAACTCTTGCACCGGAAAGAATGGCGCCGTTGCTACAGCCAAAAGTAGAAACCATAATAAGGAAGGCAATGGCTATAGTCGCTTTATAACCACCAATAATCTCAGCTACTGCAGTACCAACACGGTCGTTATTGGCAAAGGTAATTCCCTGGCCCATAATGTCGGTGGCGTCTGCGCTTCCGTGCATTGGCAGCACCAGCAGGTAAACCAAGTTAATGAGCAGGTAAATACCGGTTACAAGCGCCGAACCGATCACCATACTTAAAACAATTGTGCGTTTCGGGTTTACGATCTCATCGCCTGAGAAGCCAATATTGTTCCAGGCATCAGAAGAGAAAAGTGCACCAACCATAGCCATGCCAATGGCAGTAATAAGCGCTATGCCCACCGGTGGTATAAGGGAAGTGCCGTCTGTAGCTGTTTGCGTTCCCCAGAAATCTGAGAAGTTAGCCTGAATAGCCGTTTCATTTACGCCGAAAAGTAAACCCAACAAGATAAGGCCGAACAGCGCGATCAGTTTGGTGCTGCTGAAAATGTTCTGGATAAACTTGCCGTTTTTAACGCCCCTAGTGTTGTTGTAGGTAAGCGCCACAATACTAACTATAGCCAACAGCTGCACCGTACTAAAGTTGAAGCTGCCAATGCTAAACAGCACGTTGTTATCAGAAAACCAAGGGAAGAGCACGCCTGTAAACTTGGCAAATGCCACACATACTGCAGCAATTATACCGGTTTGTATCACCAGGAATAAGGTCCAGCCATAAAGGAAGGCCACCAGCTTGTTATATGCCTCTTTCAGGTATACGTACTGTCCGCCTACTTTCGGGAACATAGACGAAAGCTCGCCATAGCTTATGGCGCCAACTATAGTTAAGAAACCCGAAACCACCCATACGAGCAGCATGTTAGCGGGCGAAACCACAGTTCTTGAAATATCAGCGGTTACGATAAAGATACCGGAACCTATCATACCACCCGTTACGATCATGATCGCATCGAATAAAGTGATTTCGCGCTTGAAACCAGTGCCTTTCTGCTCTGCTTCCATGGTCTGTTGTGTTTGTTGCTGCTCCATATATTTTTTTGGTGCCTACAAATATAACAGAATATGTATAGGTTGAGCATTTACCCGACATAATTGCAGAAACCGAATGCAAAGCGTATGCTTTTCTACACTTTCAGGTAGGATCATAAGGCTATTTTTGATGATTTTTTTTATCTGCTTAAAACGGCTGTTCACGGATAAATATAGGTTGTTGGTATAGTTTAGTAGTAAAGTATGCAACAGTAGCTTGCATTACATAGTACTATATAATATCTTTGACACATTAATTAACACTTAAATACTTAAAACTATGAAAATCCTAGTCCTTTTATCCGCTTCTTTATTTGGTTTTGGTTTTATCATCCAGGATGCTTTGGAACAAACCGCACCGGCTACACCTGCCAAAATAGTGTATGTCGAATCTGAAGAACCAGTTGCTACTTTTCACCTGGATACAATTGAAGTAGTTTATGAAGCACCAGTTCCGCTTGCCGGACTATAGGCAATTATAGCTCCGGGAGCGGTGCCTGCTCATCTTCTGTATTGCAGTCCTGTATCCACGTAAGGGCTGATTCAATCTCAGCAAAATTCTTCATCTTAAGCGGCGGCGATATGCGCTGCCGCAGGTCGACGGCAGCTAACTGGTTAAACATGCTAAGCGAGTAAATGTGCGCGATGCAGCGCAGACCAGCTTCATAGGCTTTTGGTAACCAGTCATATTCCAGCCAGTCATTGGCTTCCTGCCAGTCGCCAGTTACCTCTGATTTATCGTTTAGCTATCTGGGGCAGTGGTGCTGGCGCAGGTCTTCCAGGAAAGTGGTTGCAGCCGTAATTACTTCTTTGGGGCTAACATGCCCTTCCCATTTTGCATACACATACTGATACTGCTTGTGATGCGAAATAGCCAGGTAATGCTCATCGTGGTCGTTTGTATACCGGACTTTTTCTTGAAACACATGCTCCATTTGTAGATCGGTTAAAGTGTTACAAATAAGCAGCGGGAGAGGGGAGAATTTAGATATAGTCCTACGCTGCACCTTTTGGGCTGCATGGGCCAACAACCGTAATACCTAGGGCAGCTGATTTTGATTGTCTGATCTAAGGTTGCAGGTTTATTCGTATTGCTTTGGCTCTTGCCTGTACCGGCATCGACTCCATCACCTCGTCTTCAAACCATACTTCAATTAGCTGGCCTTCCTGCAGCGCCCCGGCCTTCAGGTGTTTGCCGTCTTTTGATTCGATCAGCGTGTTTTTATTTACGGTTACGCTAGCCTGGCTATAGTTAGTTGCCTGTTCATCGTCTGCTTTTACGAGTAGCTGTAGAGGCTCTTTCTGGTCTTGGGTAGCAGGCTGGCTTATAGTTATAACAGAGCCTATTATATCAGGTAAGGTATCGGGTATGCGCTTCGGTTCATCGCCACGGCAGGAGAGCAAAAGCACGGCAAGGTATAGCAAGGTACAAATCCTGATATAATTCATGGGCACTGCTGCTTACTTAGGGGTTTTTGCTTTAAACCAGATAATACCGATGATCAGAGCAATGGCCAGTATTATGATGATCATTAATGTCATAACTATCTTATTTAGAGGAGTAATAGTTATTGTACTAAATAAAAAGCCCTGTGTTTCAGATTAGTTTGAAACACAGGGCTTTTTATGGTAGACGTATTTTTTATGCTACGCGCAGCACATGGTCACCAAGCGTAGCTTTGCGGATATTTTCTTCAGACACGTAATATGACAGGAAGTCGTTGCGGCGGCAGTTCTCGCGTTCAGGTTTGTTCATTAATACCACTTTGGCACGCTGGCCTACGGTAATCAGACCAATTCCTTTTTTGCTGCAAAGGTCGAGCATGATGTTAGCCATCGGGTTTTTACGGAAAGTGAGGCTGCTGATTGATAGCCCGATCCAATGCTCATCAGCCGGAATGTGTTTAACAGTATCCAGTATTTTCTCTACTTTACCTACATAATGTTTTTTAAGCAGGTAAGAGTGCAGCATAAAACCCAGCGGTGCCATTATAACCGGAGAAATAAGCATGACCAGCAGGTTGTTGAGGCTTTTGCCTAAAAAGAAACAGGCAATGGCTAGTATAATAGGCGTAACATAACGCAGTAAACCCAGGCCCTTCTTTTTATAGTTTGTCAGCACCTGTGTAAGATCTGCGGCCTGCGCCATACTCACGCTGGCAACAAAAACATTGTTAAGGTCTCTTTTAAAGGTGAGAATACCATCGGGCGATGTCCCACGTTTCGCTCTCTCGGAGTGGCTAACCAATACGTTTGCAGGAGAACATTGCTGGGAGTAATGCTTTTGAAGATAGTCGAATGCAAAATCCTCTATCTTGTTGCTGTGCTGGTTTGCCATAAATTATTAACTAGCCGGATGTAAGGGATTATACTGCACTTTCGTTTCAGGTGCTGCCATGCAATATAGTAACCGGTATCCTATGTTTATAAGATATAAATCGCAGAATTAGTAGAAAAAATTCCAAAACTTCTTTGCGTTCTACAAATATATATTCTGAAATATATTCTTGCAAAATTATGGACTATTTTATTTTAGGATTTAATACATCTAATATTTAAAAAAACATATATAGATATAGTGGGTTTAAGTAAGTATTAATTGTATAATTACATGGTATTTGCGTGGCTGATGTTCGCAGCGAGGAATTGAATTGTATAGTTTAAAGTGTTGAGTATCTGCTAAACTATGCTATCCGGGTGGTAAAACCTTTACAGCAGCAAAAAAAATCACTCAAAATGTTTAGTTTTACTTTGCGCTTTCTCAAAAGCCACGTTACGTTTATATCTACCTGTTACCTAAACTATGATCTCCTTCTGTAAAAAAGTGCGGCTTTTGCTGGCATTTGCTGTTGCAGTTGCCATGTTGCCAGCTACATACGCACAAACGCCTGCCAGTGTATCGTCTGCCGAGGTACTGCACAAACTTAAAAAGCTGAATGTGCTTGGCTCGGTTTTATACATTGCCGCCCACCCCGACGATGAAAACACCCGCCTGATAACGTACCTCAGCAACGAGAAACTATACAATACCGGTTACCTTTCCATTACGCGCGGCGATGGTGGACAAAACCTGATCGGTCCGGAAATACGCGAAGAACTGGGTATTATCAGAACACAAGAGCTGCTGCAGGCCCGCTGTACCGATGGGGGAGTGCAGTTCTTCACCCGCGCCAACGACTTTGGCTACTCTAAAAACGCCGACGAGACTTTTAATATCTGGGACAAAGAGCAGGTGCTGGCCGATATGGTCTGGGTGATCCGTAAGTTCAGGCCGGATGTGATGATCACGCGCTTTCCGCCCGACGAGCGTGCCGGACATGGACAACACACAGCCTCCGCCATTTTAGCCGAAGAAGCCTTTACCGCAGCCGCCGACCCAAAACGCTTTCCGGAGCAACTGAAGTACGTGCAGGTTTGGCAGCCAAAGCGCTTGCTTTGGAACACCGGTGTGTGGTCTTTTGGCAGTCAGGCCGAGTTTGATAAATATGTAGATAAGCTTCTGAAAGTAGATGTGGGTGGTTACAATCCATTGCTGGGTCAGTCGTATGGCGAAATTGCCGCAGCTAGCCGCAGCATGCACAAAAGCCAGGGTTTTGGCGCCGGTGCGTCACGTGGCACCTCGCTGGAATACCTGCAGCACACTAAAGGCGACAAAGCGGATAAGGAACTGCTTGAGGGCGTGAACACTACCTGGGCTCGTGTAAAAGGTGGCGACAAGGTTGAGAAACACATCCAGAAAGCTATTGATACCTATAAACCAACCGAGCCTGCAGCTATAGTTCCGACGCTACTTGCTGCCAGAAAAGAACTACAGAAACTACCTGACAGCTACTGGAAAAATCTGAAAACGGAAGCCATAAATGAGCTGATACAGGATGCGATGGGCCTGTACCTGGAAGTTGCCGCTTCTGATTTCTCAGCTGCACCCGGGCAGTCGCTGGCTTTTAACATCGAGGCTATCAACCGCTCGGCAACACCGGTAACTATAAATGCCATCAACTATAGTTTTGCTAAAAAAGACACTACCCTGCAGAAACAGTTGGCGAACAACGATCCTGTGAAGTACAGCACAACTATAAAACTGCCTGCAACTATGGCTTATGCGCAACCTTACTGGCTGCGCAAGCCGGGCACGCTGGGCATGTTTGCTGTGGATGGTTTCGAGGATATTGGTAAGCCCGAAAACGATCCTGCCGCACAGGTAACCTTTAAACTGACTATAGCCGGCGAGCCACTTCAGGTGACAGTTCCGGTTGTTTATAAACGCACCGACCCGGTGGATGGCGAAGTGTACCGCCCGTTTATAGTTACGCCGCCCGTTTTTGTAAATGTGGCCGAAGGGGTGTATATGTTTGCTGACCAGGAGCCGAAGCAGGTAAATGTGCGGGTAAAAGCCGGCAAAGCAAACGTAGCCGGTAAAGTAAGTCTGGATCTGCCGAAAGGCTGGAAAGCAGAACCTGCAACTATAGCTTTTAACTTACAGGCCAAAGGAGCAGAGCAAAACGTGACATTTACTGTTACGCCACCAAAAGGCCAGCACGAAACCCAATTACAGGCAGTGGCAACTATAGATGGCAAAAACTATAGCAATAGCCTGGATGAGATCAACTATAGCCACATACCGGCGCAAACCACCTTCCCGGATGCAACGGCTAAAATTGTAAAGTTGGATCTGAAGAAAAATGGCGAAAAGATAGGTTACATTATGGGTGCCGGCGACGACATCCCGACCAGCCTGCGCCAGATTGGCTACGATGTAACCATGCTCCGCGACAGCGACATGCGCCTGAATTACCTGCAGCAGTTCGATGCCATTATATTAGGTGTGCGTGCCTACAATACTGTAGACAGGTTAAAGCATCATCAGCCAACTTTAATGGAGTATGTGAAGAACGGTGGCAACCTGATTGTGCAGTACAATACCAATCACGCGCTGGTGCTGCCAAATGTAGGGCCGTATCCGTTAAAGCTTTCTCGCGACAGAGTTACGGTGGAAGATGCTGAAGTACGTTTCCTGAAGCCAGGCCACCCGGTGCTGAACACGCCAAACAAGATTACCAAAAAAGATTTTGAAGGCTGGGTACAGGAACGAGGCTTGTACTTCCCGAACGAGTGGAGTAGCGAGTACGAAGCTATTTTATCATCAAACGACCCGGGTGAGCCAGCCCGCGATGGCGGTCTGCTGGTAGCCAAATATGGTAAAGGCAACTACATTTATACCGGTTATTCGTGGTTCAGGGAGTTGCCGGCAGGTGTACCGGGCGCTTATCGTCTGTTCGTTAACCTGATCTCGCTGGGCAAACACGATGGCTCCGGAAATGCATCTAAATCGAGTATGAAGTAATCTGACAAAAGACTTTTAGACAAAGGACAAAAGACTATAGCTATAGTTGTGTTCTTTGTCTTTTGTCACATAATCCTTTGTCAAAACAAAATATGAAAGACGATCACCCTGTAGACGAAGAGCCGGCAATTGAGAAGCCGCCATTTTTTAAAAGCTGGAAAGGCTGGTACTGGCTGGTGCTGGGCAACCTGGCTTTTATGATTCTTCTGTTCTACGCCATCACTAAATTCTACGAATGAGAACCTTAGACTGGATCGTGCTGCTGGGCACTATGGGCTTTATTGTGATTTACGGCATCTGGAAAACCCGCGGCAGTAAAGACATAGAAGGCTATCTGAAAGGCGACAACTCCATGAAGTGGTGGACCATCGGCTTGTCTATTATGGCGACGCAGGCCAGTGCGATCACTTTTCTTTCCACGCCGGGTCAGGCTTACGAAGATGGAATGCGCTTTGTGCAGTTCTACTTCGGTCTGCCTATCGCGATGGTCATTATCTCCATCACCGTTATTCCAATCTTCTATAGGCTGAAGGTATACACGGCCTACGAATTCCTCGAGAACCGTTTTGACCTGAAAACCCGTTCGTTGGCGGCCTTCTTGTTTCTGATACAGCGTGGTCTAGCATCAGGTATTACCATTTATGCGCCATCTATTATCCTTTCAACCGTTTTAGGCTGGAGTTTAACTATAACCAACCTGATTATGGGCGTGGTAGTGATCATCTATACCATGTCGGGTGGCACGAAAGCGGTAAGCGTAACCCAGAAGCAGCAAATGGGCGTGATGATGGGCGGGATGATTATTGCCGGAATTATGGTGGTACGTTACCTGCCGGATAATGTGGGTTTTGGGGATGCGGTGGCGGTGGCCGGAAAGCTCGGTAAAATGAATGTAGTAGACTTCTCCTGGGATTGGAAAACCAGCTGGGACGATCGTTATAATTTCTGGTCGGGGATGACGGGTGGTTTGTTTCTGGCGCTGTCGTATTTCGGGACCGACCAAAGCCAGGTGGCCCGTTACTTAGGTGGTAAATCTATTGCCGAAAGCCGGTTAGGTTTGTTATTTAATGGCTTACTGAAGATACCGATGCAGTTCCTGATCCTGTTTATAGGCGTAATGGTATTCGTGTTTTACCAGTTTAACCAGCCGCCGGTGTTCTTTAACGAAGGCACCAAAACCAAGGTATACGCCACCGAACACGGCGACGAGCTTCGCACTTTGGAGGCAAACTATAGTTCTATTTTTGAGGAAAAACAGCAGGCCATGCAGGGGCTTGTCTCTGCCCTGAAAACAGACGATGCCACTGCCATAGCCACTGCCGAGGCGCGGGTAGAGAACCTAAGCGCCGCCGGTAAGGAAGTGCGCGAAGAAGTAAAGACCCTAATAAAAACAGCCGTTCCGGATGCAGAAACCCGCGACACAGATTACGTGTTTATCTCTTTTGTGATGAAGTATTTACCGGCCGGCCTGGTTGGTTTGCTGCTGGCAGTAATTTTTTCAGCAGCCATGTCGTCGGTAGCCTCTGAGCTGAATGCGCTGGCCTCAACTACAGTTGTGGATATATACAAACGCTCAGTTAACCCCAATGGCAGCGATACGCATTACCTGAATGCCTCCAAGTTATTCACGGTTGCCTGGGGAATTATAGCGATCCTGTTTGCTACATTCGCTTCGCTCCTCGATAACCTGATACAAGCCGTAAACATTATAGGGTCTATTTTCTACGGAACTATACTCGGTATTTTCCTGGTGGCCTTCTACTTTAAGCGCATCAAAGGCAATGCAGTTTTCTTTGCTGCTATACTCGCTGAGTTGGTGGTACTCTACTGTTTCTACTTCACCGATATTGCTTTCCTGTGGTTCAACGTGATCGGCTGCGTAGCTGTCATCCTGTTTGGGCTTATACTGCAGCGTTTGATCGGGAAAAAGGAGAAAGAGCTGATACAGGTATAGGTTCATGTCTGAACCGCAGATTAAGGAGGATTTGATTGATTGGTGGAATTGAGGTTGTTAAATATAGTTGGCGTGCTCAGTTTGTCTGAATCAGGATTTACAGGATTAAAGGATTTTCAGGATTTGCGCTTTTGTTTTACCTCACCCCAGCCCTCTCCTTTTATCGAGGGCCCCTACCCCCAAAACAGGAGAGGGAGCTTTTATGCTTTTGCTATAGTTGGAGCTATAGTTAGCAGCCACTGATTTAACACCCCTGTGAGCTGTGCTCGCAAGCTTCAAACAACTGTTCTCACTTGCTCTCAAGGGGGATAATCTCTGCCTTTACCATAGTTGGAAGCTATAGTTCTATAGCTCCTGTTAGTCATCCCCCTACCCCCTTCAAAGGGGGACTTTTCTGCCTTCGCTATAGTTTAGACAAAAGTTCTATAGTTGACGTTTTAACCCACCCCTGCCCCTCCCAAGAGGGGAATTTCAGTCTTTACTATAGTTGAGTCATCAATCTATAGTTACAGACCATGAACAGGCAGGCGCAGCCTGACACAAGGAATTATGACCATGAAAAGGCGATGCAACTATAACATCTCTATCTATAATAACTATAGCTATCGAGCGTTCTCAGTCTTTGGGATGAGCGCCTTGTAGATTTCTGGTGGCGTAGCCATTGCGACGTAGGAGCAGAAGAAATGTACAAGGCGCTCATCCCAAAGACGGGGCCCCGCGGCCGTGAGCGCACCAAAGCAAACTATAAAACAGTAGGCAAGTAGAGCTTCCAGGATCAGTAGTAACTATGAAACAGACTGCTTGTGTCCAATGGCAACTATAGTTAGCTATAGAACATATAAGATCCTTCGACTAACGCTCAGGATGGCAAAGAAACAACTATAAGCTAAGATAGATTTCTCACTGTGTTCGAAATGACAGAAGGGAAATTATCCGATAGATAAGATCCCTGGGCTATTACTCGTGACGAGGTGAAGAACGAGAATTATAGTTGTTACGCTGTTTTAGAAGCAAGTAGATACAACACTGCCATACGAATCGCAACACCATTCTCCACCTGATTTAAAATAATAGAATGATGTGAATCGGCAGCGTCGGAGCTTAGTTCTACACCGCGGTTGATCGGGCCGGGGTGCATCAGCGTGATCTCTTTATCCAGGCTATCAAGCATTTTCTTGTCGATGCCATAGTATAGCGTGTACTCGCGCAAAGATGGGAAGTACTTCATTTGCTGACGCTCAAGCTGTATGCGGAGCACATTGGCTACATCGCACCATTGCAGAGCCTTGCGCACATCCAATTCCACTTTCACGCCCAGCTCCTTAATATATTTTGGCAACAGCGTTATCGGGCCGCAAACCATTACCTCAGCACCTAATTTCTGTAAGGCAAAAATATTGGACAAGGCCACACGCGAGTGCAGAATGTCGCCGATGATCACTACTTTTTTGCCGGCTACTTCACCATATTTTTCTCTTATAGAGAAGCTATCCAGCAATGCCTGGGTTGGGTGTTCATGGGTTCCGTCGCCGGCGTTTACGATGTTGGCATTGATGTGGCGGCTCAGGAAGTGCGGCGCACCCGGGCTTGAGTGGCGCATCACGATCATGTCCACTTTCATGGCCAGGATGTTGTTTACCGTATCAAGCAGCGTTTCACCTTTTTTAACGGAACTGCCGCTGCTGCTGAAGTTGATTACATCGGCAGAAAGGCGTTTCTCAGCCAGCTCAAATGATAAACGGGTGCGGGTAGAGTTCTCGAAGAAAACGTTAGCAATGGTGATATCGCGTAGCGAAGGCACTTTTTTAATGGGCCTGTTCAGAACATCTTTAAAATTATCCGCCGTCTCGAAAATAAGCTGAATATCTTGCGGGGTAATGTCTTTGATGCCTAACAGGTGCCTAACACTGAGCTCTTGCATGGTAAAAGTTATTCTTCGGATTTAGTAATCAGCCAGATATTGTCTTCCGGGGCATCATGCTCTTTCCACTCTACCAGCACGCGCTGGCTTTGCAGCGAATTGACTCTGCGGCCAACATAAGTAGCCTGTATAGGCAGGTGGCGTGTGTAAAGGCGGTCTATCAAAACCAGCAGCTCCACATTGGCAGGGCGGCCATAGGCAATCATGGCATCCATGGCGGCTCTTACCGAACGGCCAGTATACAGCACATCATCCACCAATATTACCTTTTTGCCCTCAATCAGGAAATCGATTTTAGTGGCATTGGCGGCAAGCGGTGTGTCGCGTCTGCGGAAATCATCGCGGTGAAAAGTGGTGTCGAGGTAGCCGGTTGGTACTTGTTTGCCCAGAATGGTGGCCAGCGTTTGTTGAATGCGCTCTGCTACATATTTGCCGCGTGGCTGCAGCCCTAGTATAACAGAATCAGAAAAGTCGCCATGGTTCTCAATTAGCTGGTGGCAAAGGCGCATCACCATAATATCGAGCAACTGTTGGTTTACAATGAGTCTTTTCTGCATAACCGGAAGTATAGGTGCAAATATAGGAGAGTTCTTTTTAATTGCTAAATGGTTTGGTGGCTTAATTGTTAACTGATGAGATTTAAACTATAGTTTCCTGTTTTATCAGTGTTTTATGTATCAGCTATAGTTAGATCGAGCCTCCAGGACACGCAACAATTTAGCTATTCAGCAATTAAACCTTAAAACGAGACCCTGTTGATGTAAAATACGGTGCGGCTATCGGAGCCGGGGGCTTTTACGTTGTGCCAGCCATAGGCCACAAAATTTAGCCCGTACCAACTCAGGATACCGGAAAGGCTGGTAGAAGTGATTTTTGCACCATCTGTGGCGGGCTGAATCTCAAATTTGGTTTCTTCTTCAATGTATTTATCCTGATCCATGTACTGGTAGTAAATTTCGTTGCTCTTGATAGGATATGCGATAACTACCTTGCCATGCCGGTTTGCAACAACTTCTACAGTTGGACGCAACTCGTTGCTTTGTACTTCCTTCAGCGGAAAACTATTGTCCCAGAGCAGTGCACCGTTATAATCGAAACCTAGCGCAATGGCCTGTGTGCGATGGTATAGTTTTTTTGTGCCCGACGTGCCTGTTGTACTATAAATCCGCCCTAAATTGCCGCCACCTGACTCAGCAAAATATACCTCGCCGCTCAGTATATAACCATTTTCGGTAGGATAAACGTCGTGGAGCAGGACACGGTATTGTAAACCTGATTCCTTCCCTGATGAAATGCGGCCGGCTTCGCGTTTGCGCAGGCGCTCTTCGCGATTTGGCTTTAAGTATTTAAAGAAGTTCTTCAAATCCTGGAAACTATAGTAGCGGGCGTTATCGGTGCCCTCTGCCATCGGCATCGAAAAAAAACCGGCAGCATAGCGCTGGCTGCGGCTGGCATAAGTGCCCAATAAGAGCCGGGTGGTCGTGTCGCCGGGTGTTATTTCTGCCGCCAGGGGGCGCTTGTCGGGTTGTGGAAGTATAAAGTAGTTGTCGATCAGGTTGCCCTGGGTATCAAAAAGTTTGGTCTGCAGACGCGACATTCTCCCGTTCGATTCCGACATGACCACGCTTACCTGTTTTTCGGGTTGGTGCACCAGTATATCCGAGAAGGTAGACTCCGACCCATAAACAGCAGGCAAGGGCCTTGTTTCACCGGTTTTCTCGTTCAGGTGTAGCAGAATAGGGGTACCATCTTTATCTGAGCGAGATACCAGGAAGTAATTGTTGTCGATCACCTTAAATACATAAACCGAATCAATGCTCTCAATCCTGAAAGCGTGTTTGGTAACTTTTCCGCTTTGCAAATGAAACTTCAGAAATTGAAAATCATGCTGATCTTTGCCTTGTATGGCGATATAGGTATGCGGCAGATCGGTGTAATGCGTCATGTACCTGCTAAGGGCTGGGAGCTCTACTTTCTGTTTCCAGGTTGGCTTTAGCTGATAGTTGTAGCGCGTAAACTCAAAAGTTGGGGCACTTGTCCAGGAACCGTCGGTTTTGGTAAATAGCAACAGGCTGCTGTCGGGGGCAGTAATCAGCTCGGCGTTGGTTTTATAAATATCCAGCTCCAGCTCTATGCGGTAAGGCTGAGCGGGCTCTTGTGCAAAAAGGGGTGTAACAAAAAGCACAAGTACAAGCAGGAACAACAGGCATACTTTGTACATATCGGCAAGGTGTAGAACAGTACAGGTAAAGTATAGAGGATTGGCGGCTAAAGCTTTGTACTGAGTTTAGCCGCCAATCGTTGTTTTGTTGCCCCTAAATTTAAACTATAGCTATAGTTAGTTGCCGAGGGCAAGCAGTATGTCAAACTCTTCGGCTTGTAATGGCATTACAGATAACCGCGACTGACGCAGCAAAGCAATGTTCTGCAGGCGCTCGTCTTTCTTAATCTGCTCCAGTGTTACTGGGTCTTTAAAGTCGCGGAATGGTACCAGGTCTACAGCTACCCATTTAGCATCGTCGGTGGTCGGGTCGGGGTAAGCGGCTTTATCTACTTTGGCAATGCCAACTATAGCTTTTTCTGATACGCTGTGGTAAAACAGCACCATGTCGCCGGGTTGCATCTGCTGCAGGTTGTTACGTGCCTGAAAATTGCGCACTCCATCCCAACAAGTGCGTCCGTCTCTCACTAAGTCTGCCCACGAAAACGTTTCAGGCTCCGATTTTACTAACCAGTAATGCATTTGAAATTTGTAAGTGTATAAGTATTATAAAAAGAATTAATGCAGGTGTGTTGCAGCATTTAAGACTGCTTTTTACTTAACGAGATAAGGGCTTCCTGTAGCAATAAAGCCAGTGTAAGGCCAAACAAAACTCCCTTCACAAAATCAGGGGCAACATCAAAAACATTCAGTACTGTTGATACCAGGAAAAAAGCCGAGAAGATAAGCCAACGCTTGCTCCGGGGTAAGTTTTCGTATCTGAACATAGTTTCTGCTGTTTATAGTTGGTTTATTTTTTGGCCCGTGACATTATAATTAGCCGGGTTGTTTCGATGAGCAGACCCATACCACTGGCGCCGAAAAGTGCATAAAAAATGCCTTGCCAGATAGGAAGGTCTAGATCAGCGAATATCATGACCAATGAAAATGTAAGCAATATGGCAAATAAGATGGCTTTAGTTTTAGGTGTAAGCTGTTGCATAAAGTTGTAACTATAGTTTAATCTGCTTTGCTACGGTTTGTTAAAAAGAATACGATCTCGGCAATTACAAAAACGGACAGAAGACCACCCATAAAACCTTGTGCAAAGTTTAAAAGCTCATTGTCTTCGTTATAAATCACGACAGAAACCAATGACACTGCAACTATAAAAAGCACCAGTAGTCGGGTTTTAGGGCTGAACTCGTTATACTTTTTCATACTACCTGATCGGGCTTTCGGCTACTTCTTCGCGTTTTACCTTCAGCAGGTCATGGTCCAGCGACACGATCTTGATCAGGTACTGTTGCTGTGGCTGCCCTTCCGGCTTTATAGTTATCAGAATTTCGTCGTCCTGCATAAACTGCCAGGTGCCGGGTTGCTCTTCCAGCCCGTCGGCAGGGGCAATGCTATAGTTCTTCAGGATGCCGCCTTTCTCCAGCATAAAGCCTGTGCGGCCGCGCGATGGAGGGAAGTCGTAGGTGTTGGGACGATAGGTGGTGATGTCTTCCTGATCTTCTTCAAAAGCGTGCAGCCAGGTTTTGCCAATAAGTTGCTGTTCCACTTTACTGGCTCTTTTACAGGTATTGGCAAGCAACAACAGGCATACCAAACAAAGAAACGATGCGTATCTCATAAACTATAAATTGCTGCAAAGGCAGTTTGTTAACTTAGCCAAGATAGGGATTTCTGGTTTTATATAGAAACAAATGAATATAAAACGACCGCAAGAAAGGTTCAAGCGGTTTTCCTATCTTTGTAACTATACGAGATAGCGCCGTGGAAAATAAAAAGATCATACGACTGTTTAAGCTGGCTGCCGAGCTGATGGAGCTGCACGATGAGAACCCGTTTAAGGTACGCTCTTACGTGAATGGCGCCGCTACCCTGGAGCTGGTAGAAGAACCGCTCGCAGGCATGAGCCAGGCCACACTGGAAAGTATACAGGGGGTTGGTAAAGGCATTGCCGCTAAAATAATCGAGATAAACGAGGCCGGTTCTTTTGCCGAGCTGGACCAGATGCTGGCGGCCACTCCGCCCGGCGTAGTTGAGATGCTGCGCATTAAAGGCATTGGCCCTAAAAAAGTACGTACCATCTGGAAAGAACTGGGCACCGAAACCGTGGAAGAGTTGCTGGAAGCCTGCGAGCAGGACAAACTGAGCAAACTGAAAGGCTTTGGCGCTAAAACCCAGGAAAACATAAAACAGGCGCTGCTCTTCACCCAGCAAAACCGCGGCAAGCTGCTTTATGCCGAAGCCGAGCCCGCTGCCGAAGAACTGCTACAAACTATAAAACAGGCTTTGCCCGATGCTAAAGTAGAAGTAGTTGGTGATGTGCGCCGCCGCATGGAGATTGTGGAAAGCCTGCAGTTTGTTGTGGCCACCGATAACTATACCGACGCCTGCGAAAAGCTAAGCAAAATTGACGTGCTGGAGCAGGATGTGCGCAACTCCGGTCCCCGTGTATGGCGCGGCAACTATAGCTTAAATGGCCTGACGGTCGAAATTAGACTGGTAGATGATGCCTGCTTTGCCAACGAAGTAGTACTGCGATCAGCCTCGGAAGCCCATCTGACGCAGGTGTTTGCTGCCGGTAAATGCATGCTGAACGTGCTCCGCGAAGAGAACCACAAAACCGAAGAAGATGTGTATAACGCAGCTGGTATGGCTTTTATAGTTCCGGAACTGCGTGAAGGCACCAATGAGCTGCAGCTGGCCATGGATAACAAGCTACCAAAACTGCTTGAGCTCTCCGACCTGAAAGGTATTCTGCACAACCACAGTACCTATTCCGACGGTGCGCATACCTTAGAGCAAATGGCCACTTTCTGCCGTGACATGGGCTACCAGTATTTGGGCATTTCCGATCACAGCAAAACAGCCTCGTATGCCGGCGGTTTGCGTGAAGGCGATGTGCTACGCCAGCAAAAAGAGATAGATGAGCTGAACCAGAAACTGGCTCCATTCAAAATTTTCAAAGGCATTGAATCAGATATCCTGACCGATGGTTCGCTGGACTATGAAGAAGACATCCTGAAGACCTTTGATTTTATAGTTGCCAGCGTCCATAGTGTGCTGAACATGGATGAGAAAAAGGCAACCCAGCGCCTGATCACAGCCATCGAGAACCCATACACCACCATGCTCGGTCACCCGACTGGCAGGCTGCTGCTGCGCCGCGAAGGCTATCCTATCAATCATAAAATGGTCATTGATGCCTGCGCTGCCAACAACGTCATCATCGAAATAAACGCAAACCCCTGGCGCTTAGACCTGGACTGGCGTCACGTGCAATATGCTCTCGAAAAAGGAGTAATGCTCAGCATAAACCCAGACGCCCATCACACCAGCGGCTACGACGATATGAAGTACGGCGTGCTGGTAGGCCGCAAAGGCGGATTAACCAAAGAAATGACCTTTAATGCCAAGCCAGTTGAGGAAGTAGAAGCTTACTTTAACAAGCGCAAGGCTGGGATTTAATTGTTGGTTGTTAATTGCTGATTGTTAACTCGGCTATAGTTTAAATTTACTTTATAAAGCTTTGGCCAAAGTATAAACCCACCCCTAGCCCCTCCCAAGAGGGGAATTATACTTTGGCTGAAAATCCCCTCTTGGGAGGGGTAGGGGTGGGTTTACAGCAGGAGAAAATAAACTATAGTTTTCCCGATCTAGTTATCCTTTAAATCATATAGCCCACATTGCAACAGAAGAAGCTTAAAATACTCATCATCCGGTTCAGTTCGATCGGGGATATAATTTACACCACGCCGGTAGTCCGTTGCCTGAAGCAGCAGGTTCCGGGCGTGGAAATCCATTACCTGACCAAACCCGGTTTCCGGTTTATACTGGACAACAACCCTTACGTGGATAAACTCCACCTGCTAAAGGAAAAACTAAACGACACCATTCAGGACCTGCGCGCGGAAAAGTACGACTATGTAATAGACCTGCACAACAGCCTGCGCTCTGTGCTGGTGAAGTATAAGCTGGGTGTAAAATTCTCTACGTTCAAGAAGCAGCGCATCCGCAAAATTCTGGCGCTTAAGTTTAAGCTAAATACCGTAAAGCCAACCCACCTGGTAGACCGCTACCTCGAAACGGTAAAGTTCCTGGGAGTAGTAAACGACCAGAAACCGGTAGACTACTTCCTGCCTGGCAACTATAGTTTGAGGACGCTTCTACCGGAAACGCACCAGCAGGATTATGTCGCTTTTATAATTGGCGCCACACACTTTACCAAACGCATGCCGAACGAGCAGGTAGTTAGTATCTGCAACTCACTGAACAAGCCGGTTGTGTTGCTGGGCGGCAAAGATGTGGAAGAAAACGGTGCCATTATAGCCGAAGCGGCTGGCTCTAACGTTTACAATGCCTGCGGCAAACTGAACATGAACGAGTCGGTGTACGTGGTGAAACAGGCAGCTAAAGTAGTCGGGTTCGATACCGGGCTTACACACATTTCTGAAGCCTTTGATAAAAACTTGGTAACGATCTGGGGAAGCACCGTGCCGGAGTTACTGGGCGTGCAGCCATACCAGGTTACCAAACATTACGAGGCTGGAGTGGAGCTGCCATGCCGACCATGCACCAAGTTCGGAAGATCAGAATGTCCACTCGGGCACTTTAAATGCATGCGCGATATTGATGAGCAGGCTATAGTTGGGTTTGTGAATAATTGATCTGGCGTCAGCTATAGTTTTGTCGGTCATCAACTATAAGCTATAACCCATAAAAATCGGCCCCGCAGGTTTATAGTTCCTGCGGGGCCGATCTGGTTATTAACTATAGTAGTTTCTACTGCAATGGCTTTACTGTATAGCCAGCGCTACGCAGCAACTCTATCAAACCGTTCTGGCCTGGTAAGTGCATCGCCCCCACCGCTATAAACATCGACTGCTCCTTCATGATAGCAGGTAACTGTGTCATCCAGTTTTTGTTACGGTCGTCTACTATGTAGGCCATATCTTCTCCGCCTGTCAGTTTGTTGTATTCTACTGATACATCCCACATGCCAGCCAGGTCTTTCTCAAGGTACAAAGCAGACAGGTTTTTAGATGCTTCTATCACTTTCTCTTTGTTCTTCACATATTCTACCAGTTGGGTAGCCTGCTTGTCTATAGGGTAGTGGTCGTACAAAATGTTAAACTGCTGCTCCAGTGTTTCCAGCGATGTGATTTTTTTGCCATTCTTGCGGCCGGTATTAGCAAAGTAAGCATCAAGCGCCTGGCCCGTGTACTGCTTCACCACTTCCTGTTTCTGATATTCGGTCATGCTCAGCATCAGCATCAGTGTCACCGGTTTCATCTGGTCGAGCATTCTCAGGTCGTAGCCCAGGGTTTGCTTTACTTCCTGGCCCACCAGGGCAAAATCTTCAGCGCTTAGCAGAGACGAAATTTTATTGTCAGGCATAACCATTTTGGCGCCCATCTGCATCATTTTAGCGGAGTCTAATTCCACTTCCACCACAACCCCTTTGCTCTGTTCAAAGCGTGCTTTTACTTCAGGCACGGTGTTCAGGTAGCTGTCGTTTAGCAGGTGGTAAGTACCATACAGGTAAGAAGGTTGTTTAAGCCCGTTGCCGCTCACTTCCCAGAGCAATGATTTGGCTGCAACATTCTTTTCTGCTGTTTTTGTTTTTGACTGGCGCGATTTTACTTTCTGAGCCTCGCCAATTACTGGGTTAAACAGGAAGGCAATAACGATCAGGAACAGGCAGGCAATTTTGTTTTTGTTATTCATTAGTAAGGATAAAGATGAATAATAGTATAGATAGTAAGGTAAAGTATTCAGAACTTTGAGGCCGAAACTATAGCAGCCGTTGCGCTGTAAAAATCCGAATAACAAATAAGATGCACAACTATAATCTGGCCTGGCAGCCAACCGAAACCCAATTTTTAGAAGCGCTGCTGCTGGCAACCGGAGGTGAAGGTGCTGCGCCTCTGCAGGAAGTACTACTTATGGCCGATGCTATAGATGGTACAGTATTTACCTTAAAAGAAGTAGAGCAAGCGCTGGAAAAACTGGTGGCAGCGCAGGTAATAACGGTACAGAAAAATAAGTTGGCTATAGTTGCAGAGTTCCTGCAACGCTACGAGGCTGCTACCCTGCAGCAGGGCTTAACCGAAAATAACAGCGTGTTGTTACATCTGTTGGAGCAGCAAACTATAACCGAAGAAACTATAAAAACCGCCAAAGAAGGCGAGTTGAAGAAATATAAGCTCAAGAACCACTACCAGGCATACCAGGAGCAGTTTGGTGGGTAGTTATAAACTTGGAAATTTGAAGATGAGTAAAGGATCGCTGTTCCGGATTTCTTAATCTGGGACTAAAACTGAAGCGGATTTACTAATCCGCGTTTGTAGTAATTTGAGGATCAGGAAATCCCAGAAAGAGTTGAGCCGCATAGACCTCACAGTGTATTCCAGACCTGTGAGTGTCGAACTATAAAAGAAAAGCCGCTGAGAACATCAGCGGCTTTTATATTTCAGCGGAGCTTCATCTCCACATCTTCAAATTCTCAAATCTCCAAATCAACTAATCTTCTCAAACCCTAAATATGGGTGCAGCACTTTTGGCATGTTAATACCTTCTGGTGTCTGGTTATTTTCCAGAATAGCAGCAACGATACGCGGCAAGGCAAGGGCGCTACCATTTAACGTGTGCAGCAGCTGCGTTTTACCGCTCTCGTTTTTGTAGCGCAGCTTAAGGCGGTTAGCCTGGTACGTTTCAAAATTACTGCAAGAGCTTACTTCCAGCCAGCGACCTTGCGCTGTAGAGTACACTTCCATGTCGTAGGTAAGGGCAGAGGTAAAGCCCATGTCGCCACCGCACAGGCGCAGCACACGGTAAGGCAGTTCCAGTTTCTGCAACAGGCCCTGTATGTAGCTGCTCATTTCCTCCAGCGTTTCATACGACTTCTCCGGCAGCGTAACCTGTACAATTTCTACTTTATCAAACTGGTGCAGACGGTTCAGACCGCGTACATCAGCACCCCATGAGCCAGCTTCTCTTCTGAAGCATGGTGTATGGCCCGCATTTTTGATCGGCAGTTTCTCAACCGGTACAATTTCGTCGCGGTACAGGTTTGTGATCGGTACCTCAGCTGTTGGGATCAGGTAATAGTTATCTTCCGTAGCGTGGTACATCTGGCCATCTTTATCTGGCAACTGGCCTGTGCCGTAACCCGATGCCTCGTTTACCAGAATTGGCGGCTGCACTTCCACATAACCGGCTTTCAGAGCTTCATCTAAAAAGAAGTTGATAAGCGCGCGCTGTAAACGGGCTCCCTGCTTTTTATAAACCGGGAAACCGGCACCTGTTATCTTATTGCCCAGGTCAAAATCAATGATGTCGTATTTCTGGATAAGCTCCCAGTGAGGCAGCGCACCTGCATGAAGCGTTGGTATTTCGCCGTGCTGCAGCACCACTTCATTATCTTCAGCCGACCTGCCCTGCGGCACACTTTCGTGTGGTATGTTAGGCAGTTTATATAAGGCAGCCTGTAGTTCTTCTTCCAGCGTGGTTAGCTGCTCGGCAAGTGTCTTGGCCTGCTGCTTTAATTCTGTAGTCTGTGTTTTATAAGATTCGGCTTTTTCGCGCTCGCCGTTCTTCATCAGAATTCCGATCTCTTTGGAGATGCTGTTCGACCTGGCCTGCAGCTCATCGTGCTCGCTCTGTACCTGCCGGCGACGCTGGTCAAGGTCCAGAACGGCAGCAACTTCCTGGGCTGCGTTCTTATAGTTTCTTTTGTTTAGGCCTGCCACTACCAGGTCTGTCTGCTCTCTTAAAACGGATAGTTGTAGCATAATAGAGTGTTAAGTATAGGTACAAAAATATACTTTTTTGCGTAGTACGTGGCAATTCCAGAATCTTTTACATCTTTTATGAAACATTTTAGATAAAATGACCCGTAATATTTGTTAATTAGGTGCTATTGCAATAACATTGCAGTGCATTTTATAGAAGGCCCTTCCTGAGCCTCACAAATTCTACGCTATCTATTCAGTTTCCTGATTTTATAATTAAGACTTAGACTCTCGCTGCGTTCGCGTATCAACACGCTTCCGGCAATATATTAACCACCATACCACATTTATGTACAATATTGAAGAATTGAAAGACCGGCTTCTTTCAGAACTCAAGGAAATTGCAGAAGACCTGGGTGTTAAAAACTTTAAAAAGCTTAGCAAACAGGATCTTATCTACAAAATCCTGGACCAGCAAGCTATAACCCCGCCTGAAAAATTGCCTAAAAAATACAAAACGCCTGTAGGCGCAGCGACCCCAGCGCCAGAGTCATCTTCTGAAATCACTACTGAAGTTGCCGAAGCCCCAGTTGCAGCCGAGGCACCAGCTTTAGAAGAAAGCAAACCTGTAGTTCGTGCCGAAAGGCCGGAGCGTGCACCGCGACCTGCCCCTGCGCCCGCCAAAGACCATGGCCCGCAGCAGCAACGCGAACGCATACAGCCACGCCGCGACAACCGCGAGCAAGCCGTAGCTGAGCCACGCGCCGAAGTACGCGAACCGAGACCGGAGCGTACTGAGAATCAGAACCGCGAGCCAAGACCGGAACGCGTTGAGAACCAGGCAAGAGAGCAGCGCCCTGAGCGCAACGACAACCGCGAACAACGCCAGGACAACCGTGAGCAACGCCCTGACAACCGCGATCAGTCAAACAGAAACGACAACCGCCACGATAATAACCAGCGTCGCAATCAGCAGCAGCAACAGCAGGTTAATGCATCTACCAGCAATTTCAAGGAGTTTGACGGAATTATCCTAAACGAGGGTGTTCTGGAGCTGATGCAGGACGGGTATGGTTTCCTGCGCTCTACGCACTACAACTACCTGGCATCTCCGGATGATATTTATGTATCGCCATCTCAGATAAAGCTATTTGGATTAAAAACAGGTGATACTGTAAAAGGCCAGATCCGCCCACCAAAAGAAGGCGAGAAATATTTTGCACTACTTAAAGTAGATTCTGTAAACGGCCGTACTACTGAGGAAATCCGTGACCGTATCCCGTTCCAACATTTAACGCCGCTTTTCCCGGAAGAGCGTTTAAAATTAACTACCAGGCCAAGCCAGTTATCAACCCGTATATTGGACCTTTTTGCCCCGATCGGTAAAGGCCAGCGTGGTATGATTGTGGCGCAGCCTAAAACAGGTAAAACTGTGTTATTAAAAGAGATAGCCAACGCTATTTCTGAAAACCACCCGGAAGTTTACCTGATGATCCTGCTGATTGACGAGCGCCCTGAAGAGGTAACCGACATGGCCCGCAGCGTAAAGGCAGAAGTAATTGCCTCTACGTTTGATGAGACTGCCGAGCGCCACGTAAAGGTATCGAGCATTGTACTGGACAAAGCGAAGCGTATGGTAGAGTGCGGCCACGATGTGGTTATTCTACTGGATTCTATCACACGTCTGGCACGTGCTTATAACACCGTAGTTCCATCATCTGGTAAGATCCTGTCGGGTGGTGTGGATGCCAACGCGCTGCACAAGCCGAAGCGTTTCTTTGGTGCTGCCCGTAACGTAGAGAACGGTGGTTCACTTACCATCATCGCTACTGCGCTTATCGACACTGGTTCTAAAATGGACGAGGTTATCTTTGAAGAATTTAAAGGTACCGGTAACATGGAACTTCAGCTGGATCGTAAGCTGGCTAACAAGCGTATCTACCCGGCTATCGACGTGCCTGCATCTGGTACGCGCCGCGAAGACCTGCTGATGGACAGAGACGAGTTGAACCGTGTTTGGATCCTGCGCAAGTTTATGTCGGATATGAACTCGGTAGAAGCTATGGAGTTCCTGAAAGACAGAATGGTAGGCACCAAGAGCAACGAAGAGTTCCTGATCTCGATGAACGGCTAAACTATAGTTTAGCACCAATTATAAAAGAACGGCCTGCAGCTATAGTTGCAGGCCGTTCTTTTTGATTGCTATATTGTTGAATTGTTAAATGGTTGTCTGAATCAGGATTTTCAGGATTAAAGGATTGACAGGATTCGATGTAACCTTCTAACTTTCTAACTTCCCAACTTTCTAACTCACAAACTCTTAAACTATAGCTCATTGCCAGAAACTATGCTCTGGCTGGTTGAGGCGGTAGTAAACATAGGTGGCTGCGAACCCGAAAAAGATATGGCTGAACACAAGGGTAATAAGGTACTTTTCGAGTTGGATGATCGGTGGTTTGGGGTGGATCATGAAGAAAAAATACCAGATGATCATGGCCAGGATGCCGTTGTCAAAACCGATGAGCAGACTCCATGATGCGGTAACAGTGCCTACACCGGATTCCCAAAGCGCCAGGTAACCAATAATATATAAAATGCCCACTAAAAAGTGCGCCACATTGCCAAAAAGCTTCGTGCTGAATGATCTTGAAAGGCTACCATCGGGGTGGGTGCGGCCAAGTAACATAGTGCCCAACAACTGTGGAACATTAAGTACCCGGTGCGTAACAAGTGAGAGCAGGTATAAAATCAGGTTCATAGCGGCTGTGCCGGCTAGTCCCGCCAAAATCGCATAGAGAAGTTTCACAAAATGCAGCTGTTTTTTACACCTTATACGCAATACTGCCAGATAGTTATATAGTGTAGTTTAACTATAGTGCAGGTGGTGGATCACAAGTATTATAATGAAGGCTACGCTAATGCAAACCGAAGATATTTTGTTCATGCGCATGGTGTTGTCATAGTTAACTTCGGCACTGTTCCGGCGGACACGAATCACCCAACTGGTAAAAAAATAAAGCACCGGTGCAGTGGCTACCAGAAAAATCAGGCTACTAATGAGCTGGCCTGTAGCAAAGTATAACCACAGTAAAATAGCAGTGCCTGTCAGCAAACTGATAGCTGCAAAAATATATGTGCCCGTAATGCCAAGCAGCAGGCTCAGGGTTTTGTCGCCACGGCGGCTGTCTTCTTCGTGCTGGTAGATCTGTGTAAGCGGATAGGAGCCACACAGAAACAACGTACTAACTATAGCAAAGCCAACATTAGGCCACTGCAGCACTTCAGTTATAGTTAAACCAACACCTACCTGCACCATGGCAAACGTAAAAGCACCCTGAAAAAAAGTAACAACTACAGTACTGATAACCGGGTATCTCTTTAACCGGATGCCCTCATAACTATAAGCTTTTGAGACAAGCAGATATAAGGCTACCAATGCCGCAAAGAGTGGAGAAATAACTATAGCCAGCAGTACAGCCAATGTATCAAACAACAATACAAGGTGCATGAGCTGGCGGTTTACTTTAGGTGGATTTTTAAGGCCTCCAATGCTGCCTTCGTCGCGGTCGTAATACGAGTTGTAGCCGTTGCTGGCCGGGTAAACCAGTAAATGCAGAATCAGAAAAACAACTATAGCCTGGCCCACATCAACCTGCTGCAGCACGCTCAGCGCAAACCAGAATACCGGCATCAGATAAACCGAAAACGGTATCCGCATTAAAGTAAGCGAATCGCGGTAGCTGTTCATTGTTAATTGCTGATTGTTAAATTGTTGATGGTTGACTCTCCTATAGTTTAAGACACAAAATATTACGTCTCTGCACTCACACCTTTCTAACTTATACTTTTTTAACTTTCTAACTCGGATATCCTAGCAGGTAAATGATGTGTTTTCCGGGTTTGTCGCCGGCGCGGCCGGTTCGCCAGCTATAGTTGGGTGCGTCTATCGTTTGCAGCATTTGCTGTAGTTGCCCGGGTGTATAGATGCGCAGTAAGGATACAGTACCATCCCAGATAATGCCAATCGGAATCAGTGGAATGATGTAGGTAAAGAAGAGTCTGCTTAGCTTAAATGGTCTGATGAAGGGTGTGACCAGCAATATAATAAACGGGAAGACCAGCCATAACAGCAGCATCTCGAGCCAGCTTTTCTTGGACCCTTCAAAAATGCCGATTGGTGCGCGATTACTAGCCGCATCCTGAAGAATTTGCCGGGCTATAGTTGGTGGAAAATGGTGAAAAGACGAGAAGATGGTGCGCACGCCAGCTATAGTTTCTGGTACGGCTGTAGCATCTATAGGCTCAGAAATAAAATCTATAGTGCCGTGTGTTTGTGCTTTTAGGAATTGGTAAGATGCCAGGTTAGGATACAGGTCGGTGAGTGTGACGCCTATTGTTTGCCCCATGCGGTGGCTCAGGTCCTGTTGTATGGTCTCGATGCCGCCGCCTGCTCCGGAGCAAAGGTCGGTAATATGGTGCTGGTTTGTACGCGTGAGTAACTCCTGTAGCAGGGGAACGGCTGCTTCGTAGGCATGCAGCTTCGTGATCATAAAACGTAGAAAATCCAGCATGCCCTGCCGGATTACGTGCGGAAACCAACGCTGGTCTTCAAGCTCAAAAAGTTGTAGCCTTATGTTCACGTGCTTTTTTTCAGCACATACTCTGCAGGGGTTGGTTTGGTTGTATCAGGCCCGACCTATAAACTATAGTTTATGGCAAACCAGCCGCTTGTTGCGGATTACAAATCCGCAGCTAGTATGCCTTTCGGATGGCAAATCCGAAAGAGCGAAGGCTAAACTATAGTTGCTTTACTGCTCTGAAAAAATGAAGCAACTATAGTTTAAAACGGTATCGGTTAAAACGCTTCAGCTCCGTCTTTGGCCACACTTACAGTATAGCCATCGCCGGTGTTGCTGAAAACCTGCCAGTAAACATCAAACTCTTTTGCCGGGTCCGGGGTAACTATGAGTTTGGCACCGTACTCAAAAGATAAAATGAAACCGTTGTTCTCGGTAAGTTCAAAACTTTGCGGCGACATGGTACCGCCGGCGTTTACAAGCTCCTGCAGGCGCTGGTCGCGCAGGTTGGCACCCGGCACTTTCCAGTCGAACTTTGGAGTTGGCAAACCTGCTTCACGTCTGCGCATAAAAACTTCATCATGCTTAATGCTGTCGCCGTTGGGCAATAAAAGTTGCCACGGGCAGTTCAGGGTAAGGGTAAGCTCGCCCACATCTAAAACCAGGCCCTGCGGCGTACGGTAATGTGTTTTTCCAAAGTGCAGGTATTGTACCACATCGTGGCGGGTAGTTTTAGTGAGCGGCAGGCCGATGATCTTATTCAGAGCATCCGAAACTGAAGTTTGCATATGATACAGGTAATTAGCAGTTAGTAATGGCAAATATAGGCAGCCTGGCCTATTAAGTAGTGTATAAAAATCACTTTACTAAGTTTTATACATAATTAACAGGTATGTTAAGCGCATAAAGTATATTTGCAGTAGTTTCGGGAGAAGCTGCCAACTGGAATTTTATGGGTTTACGCCCTGTTTGCATACAATGCTGAAAGAGCAAGACAAAATCGAACAACCTAAGTCTCCATCTATATACCGAAAAATTATCCGGTTTGCCTGGAAAAGCTTTTTTATAGGGTTAACCGTGCTGGTGCTATACTTGCTGAGCGTAGAGTTTAACCTGTTTTACCTATTCGGTTCTTCGCCGAGTCTGGATAAACTGGAGAACCCGCGCAGCGATCAGGCATCTGAATTATACACGGCTGATGGAAAACTGATCGGGAAATACTTCAGGGAAAACCGCAGCCCGGTGGGGTACGAAAAAATGTCGCCAGTGCTGCTAAATGCACTTATTGCGACAGAAGACGTACGCTTTTACGAACATGCCGGCATCGACCCGCAGGCTATAGTTTCGGCAGCATACGGTAGCTTAACCGGCTCGCCGCGCGGAGCCAGTACCATAACCCAGCAGCTGGCCAAAAACCTGTACAAAACCCGAACCGACGACTCTAAAGGCGTATTAGGCCACATTCCTGGACTTAACCTGGTTATTTCTAAAACAAAAGAGTGGCTTACGGCTATAAAACTGGAGCAGCGTTATACCAAAAAGGAGATCCTGGCCATGTACCTGAACACGGTGGATTTCGGTAGTAACTCGTTCGGTATAAAAGTAGCTTCCAAGACGTTTTTTGCCACTTCGCCGGATAGTTTAAAGACCGAAGAAGCAGCCGTGCTGGTTGGTTTGCTGAAAGCCCCGACATACTATAGCCCACGCTTTAACCCTGAAAACGCCACACGTCGCCGCAACACAGTGCTGGAGCAGATGGCCAAGTACAACTATATTTCCCAAGCCGAGGCCGATTCGCTGAGCAAAACGCCGCTAACGCTGAACTATAGTGTAGAAAATCATTACGATGGACCTGCCACATACTTCAGAGGTGCCGTAGCCGATTACCTGAAGGAGTGGTGTAAGCAGAATGGCTACGACCTGTACCGCGATGGCCTCAAGATCTACACCACGATAGATTCTAGGATGCAGCAGCACGCCGAGGATGCCATGGAAGAGCACGTGCGCACGCTGCAGCGTCGTTTTAACAACCACTGGCAGGGCAAAAACCCGTGGGTAGACGAAAACAACAAAGAGATTCCGGGTTTTATTGAGACAACTATAAAGCGGACCGCTTACTACCAGCGCCTGAAGCAGAAATACGGCAATGATACAGAGGCCATTAACCGCGAACTGAACACCCCGCGCGAGATGATGGTATTTACCTGGGACAATGACTCGCTGGAGAAAAAAGTAACCATGAGTCCGATGGACTCGCTGCGCTACTATAAGCGTTTTCTGCACGGCGGGATGATGACCATGGACCCGTTCACAGGTCATATTAAAGCCTGGGTAGGTGGTATCAACTATAAATATTTTAAATACGACCACGTAAAACAGGCGCGCCGTCAGCCGGGCTCTACCTTCAAGCCTTTTGTGTATGTGGCCGCAATCGATAACGGTTACTCGCCCTGCGATAAGATTGTAGACACGCGCATTACCGTAAACTATGTAGAGAAAGGCGAAAAGAAAAGCTGGTCACCAACCAACGCCGACTGGCAGTATACCGGTGCACCAATGACTTTACGCCGGGGTATGGGTAAATCTGTAAACTCTGTTACGGTGCAGCTAACCGAAAAAATTGGCTGGGAGACTGTAGTGAAATACGCACACCGTTTAGGTATTACCAGCCCGCTGGAGTCGGTGCCTTCTATTGGCCTGGGGCCGAGCGATGTCTCTGTTTATGAGATGGTGGGCGCCTATAGTACGTTCCCGAACCACGGTTTCCATACCAAGCCGATGTTTATTACCCGCATCGAAGACCGCAATGGCAACCTGATTCACCAGTTTGTGCCGAAACAGAAAAAAGTGCTGAGCGAGGAAACTGCATTCCTGATGATGCACATGCTGAAAGGTGGTATTGAGGAGCCAGGCGGAACATCGCAGGCGCTGTGGGAATACGACCTCTGGAAAGGGAACGAGATTGGCGGTAAAACAGGAACCACATCAAACCACTCCGATGGCTGGTTTATGGGCGTAACCAAAGACCTGGTTACAGGTGTTTGGGTTGGTGGCGAAGACCGCAGCATACACTTCCGTACATCTAACCTCGGCGAAGGCTCTAAGACAGCATTGCCGGTGTTTGGCCTGTACATGGAGCGGATTTATAAAGACAAGGAGCTGGGTTATACGATGGGACGCTTCCCGGGGCCAACCGTGAAAATTAACAAGAAGTATAACTGTACTACTGTACTGCCACGCAAAGTAGAAACCGACTCTACCATGCTGGACCCGAACCTGCAGCTCTTCGATATTCTGGAGCAGCTCAACTCCGGAACAGGCGATAGTTCGGATTAAATAACGGCAAACTATAAAAACAGAAAGGCCAGCTACAACTATAGCTGGCCTTTCTGTTTTTATAAACTATAGTTTAACTATGGTTTTTGTCGTAAAACGATTCCAAGGCTTCGTCCAGGTAGTTGTATTCGAAGGTAAAGCCGGTTTGCAGTACTTTGTTGGCGCTTACCCGCTGACTATCCAGCACTACGCCGCTTTTCTGGCCTAGCATTAAGTTTAAAGCAAACTCAGGTACTTTAGGCAGCACCAGCGGTCTGTGCATCACATCGGCCAGCTCCCTGGTAAATTCTTTGTTAGTTACCGGGTGTGGCGCTACAGCGTTGTATACACCTTCAAACTGGGTGTCTTCTATGGCTTTTATAAACAAACGGCAGGCATCGTCAATATGGATCCAGGACATGTACTGTTTACCGGAACCAAGAGGAGCGCCAGCCATCAGTTTTACTGGTCGGGCGAGTTGTGGTAAGGCACCACCCAGGTTGCTGAGCACAATACCAAGCCTGAAAATAACGGTACGTAGGCCAAGCTCTCTTACCTGCCACGACGAGGCTTCCCAGGCTTTGCAAACTTCGGCCAGAAAATCATCGGCCAGTATGCTTTCTTCAGAAACTAGCTGGTCGCCGGAGTCGCCGTAAATACCGATGGCAGAGGCCGAGATAAAACCTTTAACGTGGTGCTCTGATTTTTGCAGGCAATCGTATAGCAGCCGGGCGCTGTCTACGCGGCTTTTCAGGATCTCGCGCTTGCGCTCTTCGGTCCATTTCTCGTCGGCTACACCGGCACCGGCCAGGTGAATGATGTAATCGGCGTAGGTAATGGCATTTTCATCAATGTAGCTTTCTCTCAGATCCCAGCGGAAGGTCTTGTATTTCGAGAATTTGCTGGGGGTCCTGCTAAGGTGCGCCACTTCATAACCCTGGTCAATGAGCATCTCGGAAAGGCGGGTACCAATCATACCGGAACCACCTGTAATGAGTATTTTTTCGGGCATAGTGCGTTGTTAAGATAGCTGCAATATAGAAGATACCCTATACGTAAACTGGGTATAGTTTCGTTGTGCTAACCTTAAGAGTTACAGTTTTATACGCTGATTTTCTATTTTTTACGGATGTGGCTCAAAAACTCGTTGCGGTACTGGTCCTGCTCAAACAGGCCGCTGTACTCGGCCGTAATGGTGCTGCTGGTCACGTCGTTCACGCCGCGGCTCATCACGCACAGGTGGTCGGCTTCAATCAGTACGGCAACGTCATCTGTCTGAAGCGCCTGCTTCAGTTCGTTGGCAATCTGCATGGTCATGCGTTCCTGCACCTGCGGGCGGCGGGCGTAGTACTGCACAATGCGGTTCAGTTTAGATAAACCGATCACATGCTCGCCCGGAATATAAGCTACGTGGGCTTTGCCAATGATCGGCACAAAGTGGTGCTCGCAGGAAGAGTATAGCGTAATATCGCGCTCTACCAGCATGCGGTTATAGTTATACTTGTTCTCGAAACGGCGAATGGCCGGCTTGTTGTCTGGGTTCAGCCCATGAAAAATCTCTTTCACGTACATTTTAGCCACACGGTGCGGCGTCCCTTTCAGGCTGTCGTCTGTCAGGTCCAGGCCCAGGGTATGCATTATTTCACGGAAGTGGCCTTCAATAATCTTAATCTTCTCCTGGTCGGTCAGGTCAAAAGCATCAGGGCGGAGCGGCGTATCCAGCGAGCTCATCATATGGTCATCCATCGCTTCAAAGTCGTTCTCCAAGTCCTGGTTATCCATTATATTCAACAAAGTTTCGTTCAGTTTCATATAGGGTAATGCCCAATGCGTAAGTATCGCTGATTTTTGCCCGGAGCTTGTTCCAGATAACTATAGCAATATTCTCGGCGGTAGGGTTCAAATTTTTAAATTCTTCGGTATCCAGGTTCAGGTTCTTGTGGTCAAAGCGCTCTATCACTTCTGATTTAAGCAGCTCACTCAGTTTCTTCAGGTCGTAAACATAACCGGTGTCAGGGTCAACAGGGCCCGTTAACTTTACAATCACTTCGTAGTTATGCCCATGGTAGTTCGGGTTGCTGCACTTATCAAACACGGCCGCGTTCTGCTCATCGCTCCAGTTAGCGTTGTAGAGGCGGTGCGCTGCATTAAAATGTTCTTTCCGGCAAACTGTTACTTCCATAGTTCCCTAACAACCTTTATAAGCAAATGTTATACTTTAAACTATACCGAACCAGTATTCTTTACTATTAACCTGCAAAGGTAGGGAGTATTTGATAATGCGGTTTAAAATTTTAACTAAATTACTCATCGGCACGGTCCTGTTTTTCATTTGATTTATTTATTTTCGTAGCGTTACATTTTGTAGCGAGCCAATTATCTAATCCAACATTATTTTATGAGACTGAAAGCTTTACTACTGGTGCTGCTATGCTTTGCAGCAGGTTTGAGTTATGCCCAGACCGGGCGGGTAGAGGAGAAAGAGCAAACCGTGAACGGGGTAAACAGGCGGGGCCAGCAACTAACCGTTCAGCTGGACCCGGCTATGGTAGAAAAACTCTGGAAGAACCAACTATCAGAGAAAGCCGGCAAGCTGAAAGTTAAATACACCAAAGGCGTTTACACCCTGGATGGTGTGGTGCTCGATACGATTTCCAGCAACCCGATGCGCATTATCTCAACTATAAACACAACTCCGGAAGGTAGCCAGGTTTGGTGGTCGCTGGACATGGGGGTAGCATATGTAGATAAAACTGCAACGCCAAAAGAGTATGCCGCTGCCGAGGGTTACCTGATGGCTTTTGCCCGCAAAGCCTACCGCGAAGACATCTTCAGGCAGATAAATCAGGCCGAAGATGTTCTGAGAGCCACCAAACTGGAGCAGGAACGCGTGGTAAAGCAAGCAAACGACATACAGACAACTATAGAAAAGAACCGCCAGCGCAAACTGCAACTGGAAGCCGAACTGGTGAAGAACGCTGAAGAACTGAAGCAACTGGAGCAGAATGTACAGACCAACCTGAAGCAGCAGGAGCTAAGTAAACAGCAGGTGCAGGAAATGGAGAAAGCCGTAGAAGCTGTTCGCGCCAAACTGAACAATGTGAAGTAACTATAAACTATAGTTTCATATCAAAAACTCTCGTTGCAGTATTGTAGCGGGAGTTTTTGTTTTATAGCTGGTAACTATAGTTTGAGAACTACACAGCCTTTGCAGCGGGCAAATAAGCGGATTGCAAATCCGCAGTTAATAAGTTCCGGATTACAAATCCGGAACAGCAAAAGGCAGGTTGGCACCTATAGCCGGGTATCGCTCAGGATGCTGTATTTTGCTGTTGCGCCGTGTTATAGTGTGTCTTCATCCATTTGATGATAGCGGGATACAGGTCTTCTACTTTACCTTCTTTGGGTTGCTGCTTATACAAATGCAGCAGTTCACGATTAAACTCCTTGAACCTGGTGAATCCTCTCTTAACCATAAAAACCTCTTGTTGTGCTGTTACGCGTTCAAACACATCGGTAGGGTAGGTGTCGTGCGCATATAAAGTAAAGGCGGCCCAGGTCATGTACTCGTTAAAGGTGAGGATAAAGGAATTGTAGCCGCCGGTAACTTTGTCTGCTTTCCAGTAGCTGAGATTTTGCATGGCTGCCGCTAGTTGTGCCTTATACTGGTCTGTAACCGGGTTAATGTAGGTGTGGTTGATCTCGGTAAACACAACCCTGCTGGCGTAAGCCGATTTTTCAGGGAATGTCCAGTCCGTTCTGCTCATCTCGTAGTCCGGGGCGCTTACAAACATGATCGTCTGCTTTGTAGCTCCATTCCTGCTGCGTAGCTCCCGTACATTATGTAACCCGCCTGTTAGCGGCGAGAAAACGACGCGCAAAGACTCATGCGGCACATTAGGGAATTCCTGCGCCAGCCACTGTTGCATGCCGGCATAATTGCAGAGGGCATAGTTGATGCGCACAAGCGAGGCGTACTGGTTTTTGTGCTGCTGGTAAAAAGCCTCGAAACCAGTTTCCTTAATAAAGGAGTTAATCAGTCGTTTGTTATTATGGAGCAGGAATAAAGGATAAGGTGCTATGTTGTAAACCAGTGGTATGCTATAGTTGCGGTTGTTGTGCAGCTTTCCGTTTTGCAGCTCATAGTTCAGCGCCTGCAGCCTGATCAGCGTGTTTATTTCGCCATAAGCGCCGGCCTTCTTCAGTGTTTTCTCCAGCTCCAGAACAAGCTGGTGAGATTTGTGCGCCCCGAAATGGCTGATCATGGCCTGGTAATACGGCGTGTTCTTTCTTACAAGGTTCGGATCTGATTGGTAGGTGTCTGTCAGGCTTAAGGCTATCTGCATGGCCTCATAAACGATAGGCACATCCACCTGGGTACTGTGCTCTATCGTGCGCTGGTAGCTTTTGGAGAGGGTAGGAACTGGTGTTTTGCAGCCTGCCAACAGAAGCAGGCCGATCATAAGAATTGCCGGTAGTTTTGTTTTCATGTGTTGTAAAGTGGTTCGCTCAACTATAGCAGGAAGCGTTTCAGGCTTTGGAAGCAGTTTATAGTTACAGGCTATAGTTTATCAGCCCAAGATAAGTAAACCGAGGCTTAATTTGTTGGTTCAACTATAGTTTGTTCTGTAAAAATCCTGAGAAACCGGGTAAAGTACAGCCTGGCATGTAAGCTGGAAACTATAATCATGCCGCGCTAAAAGCCAGTCTTTTAAAAACTATAGTTGGGTTGTTATAACATAAGCCTGAAGCCGAAAACCGGTAACTCGCCCTGCATAAAATCCAGGTCCAGGGAGCGTTTAAAGCCCAGCCGCTCATACATGCCCCAGGCAGTTTGCATGGCTTTGGTGCTGTGGATAATGACCTGTCGGTTTCCATGTGCTTTGGCTTTGGCAATACAGGCTTGCGTTAACAATTTCCCGATACCCGAACCCTGCATGCCGGGGGCAACAGCCAGTAACCTGAAACCGGATGCCTGTTGCTCCTGCGTAGCCGTACCGCCTGAGCCATAGTATTGCATATCCCGGAAGTATACTACGCCACCTGCTAACCTTCCATCATCACCGATAGCTACTAAAAGCTCTGCACCCGGCTTTTGAGTAAAGTCTCCGATGTTGCTTAACATACTATAGTAGTTAGGCTGCTCGTGTGGCTTCGGAAAACCCTCGAGCGCCTCATATACTTGTACCATCAGTTTACCAAGTTCGGCAAACTCTTCAGGCCTGGCGTTTCGGATGGTGTGGGTTTGTGCTGGCATAAACTATTACTCAGGCTATAGTTGAATAAGGTGGCTATTGTATTTCGGTCTTTTAGCTAATCGCCTCTGTTGCAGTGTAGTCTGTAGTTTCGTAAAGGCCGTTCTTAAATTTCCAGAGTTCATATAGCGATCCCAACGGAATTCCGAATGCCAGCGCCGAGTTCAGGTATCCCATCATTGAAAAGCTTATACCGAACATGAACTGGAAGTTGAGTAATTTAAAAAAGAAACCGCCCACAGCAGACCAGCCTATAGTTGGAACATTGAGCAGGATGATAGCAAGGTACTTTCGCCACTTTTTGGTAACGTTGCTTTTCTTCACTTTAACCACCATGTAGATATTAAAAGCCAGTACCGCTAATACCAATACACCAAACAACCAGAAGGTAGCCATGCCTGGTATGGCGTGCTTTACATCCTGTAGTTGTATGTTCAGTATTTTCTGAGAATGGTCGTCGAACAGCACCATGAAATAACCGAATTCCTTTTCGTTTTCAAGCTGCAGGTGAAGTACAGTTGTATTGGGTATTTGCTTGTTATCGCCTGTTGTAAAGGTTTTCTCTGTTTTAACAAAGGTATAGGTAAGCTGCGTGCCAAAATTCTTCGCTACCATCTCACGCAAACTACCGAGCCCCTGCTTCAGGTTCTCTATGTCTGTCCCTTTTGCCAGCTCATGTTCCATAGCCATAAGCGAGACGGCTTCGTCATAGTTCTCCTCCATAATGGCATTCACAAAATTTTCAGCAGTTTCTTTGTAACCGAAAGAGTTTGTCAGAATGGTGCATCCGGTTAAGGTTATTGCCAGAACAGAAAGTATCGTTAATAATTTGAGATATCTCATACCGTTGTTTTTATAGTGCCCCGTAGTTTTATAACATCCGTAATATAAAGGCAATACGCCCGAAAGTATAGTTATTGACCTGGAATGAATGGGGTATATTTTTTTGAAGATGCGTAATTGAAACCGCGCCTGACAAAGCTATAACATTATCAGGCGCAGTAGATAGTTCTACTATAAAGTGGTAGTTATTTACCGGAGATGGTCATCTCAGTTGCGACCGTCATGGGTATGGTCAGGCCGCCTGGCACTTGCGGATTATCTTTAATATGCGCATCGCCTTTCATGTTCTGGTTAATTGTTGCTTCCAGAATCCAGCCGGTCTTTTTATCTACTTTTATTTCTGAAACCTGCGATCCAGCCATGTTATATTTCATCGGCATACCGTTGGTCTCAATATAAGCATCTTTATTGGCCGTCGCGATGGTGGCATTTCCCTTGATAAGCGCATGATCTGCGTTGTTCTCGGCATACTGGAAATCAGTAGTGAGATCAGCAGCCATGCCAGCTTCCAGTTTTGTGCTTACTGTCCATTTATCGCCTTTGTTAACAAGCTTTTCGGGGTAAATAGCAGTTGCCGATTCTATACTTCCCTTCATGGCCGCTTCGCCATACGATTTCATGATCTGCTCCTGTATCTGGGCTTTCTCTGCCTCCGACAGCTCGCTAAACTGGTTGATGGCCGTACCCCAAAGCGCATCTATATCCTGTATCTCTGTAACCTTACCGCTCTTGCTCATTACCAACCTGAACGGTTTATTCTTCATAGAGCCAAGTATTCTTGAAAAGACATCGTTCGGGTCATTCTTTTCTGAGCTAAACTCTACAGCACCCTGCGGCAGCTGCATCGCCATACTCAGGTTATCGAAGCTGGCTTCCATGTTGAAGCCGTTTGCATTCACAGCCTTCACACGGTAAGACATCGTGCCGTTCATGGTCATGACCATATTCAGCTTTTGGCCATTAATGTCCTGCACAATAGTGCTGCTGGAGGTAGTAGTTTGTTTGTAAACCTGATCTTTCTGCAGGTTCAGGCTTAAGCCGGATTTCTGAGCAAAAGCCGAAACCGAAAAAGTAAGCAAAAAGAGCAGGGTAAAAAGCTTCTTCATTCTGTAAAAGTTTGTTGGATAGATTAAATGTGTTTTAAAAATAAATGTGTTGATAAACTTACACATTTCCATCCGAACATCAGCAACAAACTATAGCGAGCCCGGCAAAATAAAGCAGCTTTACTTCACTACCTGTTTCACCCGGTAAGCAATCGTTTCTTCTACTTTGCCAGGCAAATATACACTAATCAGGCAGGCACAGAGAAAAACTAAATTGTACACGCACACAACCTGTAAGCCGAAAAAGACACTCAAAAACTAGTATAATTTAAACTATATATGGGTTAATGCATATATATATGATTGTTTTGACTATACTTGTGCAGATTTAATGCTAGGGTAGTCGGAGCAAGCTGAAATAAGACTTAAAACTATAGTAAGCAAAACTATAACCATTCAATGCATGACAGTATCAGGAGTACTTAAATTCTTTTCGCTTCTTTCTATTTTGTTTTTGTGCGTTAGTTGCCTGGGCGACGACGAAGAAGAAGCCAAGCCAAATCCAGCCCTCTCGCTGACAACCACACAAAGCAATGTAAAGGCTACCTTTACAACACTTGAGGTGAAAGGCGAAGTAAATGACCTTGGGAAAGATGTTACGGCACGTGGTATTGTATGGAGCCTGACAAGCAACCCCACTACCGCAAATTCTAAGACAACAGAAAGCAGTAATTCCTTTTCTGCCACCATCGAAGAGCTGCACCCGAACACTACCTACTTTGTAAAGGTATATGCCACAACCCCCACTGGTACTTATTACAGCGATGAGGTTCAGCTTAAAACAAAAAGTCTGGCAGGCACCACGTGGTCTATGCTTTTTAAATACTCAGCAACTATCGAATGGTATGCTGATGTTGCCTTTAAGGCTGATGGAACCACAGTATACGATGAGCCGGATGCGCCGGGCGTGTACCTGACTTATGGCACCTGGAAAGTGACCGGAAACCAATTGACTTATGACATGGACGCTGCTGATGACAATCCAAGAAACTATGTGTTAACGGGTACATTTAATGCAGATAAAATGAGCGGAACGTTTACACACGGCCCGAGCGACCTGCCATGGACAGCTGAGTTAAAATAAAACAGCAAACGATCTAAATAAAAATCGGCGCTATAGTTTCTGAAACTATAGCGCCGATTTTTATTTACCGGTTTCAAAGTATTTCAATTATAGTTGGGGTAACTACCACCTGTGCTGATTCCTTTCCTCCGATTATAAAATATACTTTGGCTTTACTTTACTACCTGCTTCATCCAGGAATTTATAGTTTCCAGTGCTACCGGTGCTATCGTTTCTTCCAGCAGCCCGTATTCGTTTACCATACCGGTAGTGGCCGTCTGGAAAAGGTGGTTCAGGTTGGGCAGTTCTTTTATCGTATAGTTTTTATTTCCGGCAGCTGTCAGGGCTTTTTCGGTGGCTGGCAGGTTTTGCTGATAAGGCACCTGCAGGTCTTTGGTTCCGTTCAGGGCCAGTACCGGCATTTTCAGTTTCTGCAGGGTAGGGGCCGGGTTGTAAGCTAGGAAATTGCGCATCCAGGGAGAGCTTAGCTGAGCTACTATGGCCTGCTCGTTTTGCGAGGTAAGGCCCAGTTGTTGCTGTTCCTGCTCCGTCATGTCTTTTTTAGCCTGCTGCTCCAGTTCGCGGATAGCGGTTGCTGCTCTGAATACATCTTTTTCGGTAGTAGTTACCTCAAATTGCGCCTTGCGTAGCTGCAGGTACTTTTGCAGTTGTGGTTCCGGCATGCCGGCGGTCTTAAGTAAAGCCTCGTTCTGGGCTACCAGCAATTCTGTACCTGGCACGGCACTACCGGCCATCAATACTACGAAAGCCACATCAGGATATTTAGCAGCTACTTTAGCGGCAACCAGCGCACCTTCCGAATGCCCGATCAGGCCCACTTTTTTAGGGTTGATGCCTTTATAGTTTTTCAGGTAACTATAGGCTGCTTCCAGGTCGGTGGCAAAATCGGCGGTGGTGGCAGTAGCAAAGTTCCCGCCCGATTTACCTACACCACGGTCATCAAGCCGAAGCACAGCAAAGCCCTGGCGGGTAAGGTGATCGGCTATAACCAGGAACGGCTTGTGCCCCATAATGGTCTGGTCGCGGTCTTGGGGGCCTGAGCCGGTGATCAGAATAACAGCCGGAAACGGACCTTTGCCTTGTGGCAGGGTAAGTGTGCCTGCCAGGTTAAAACCAGCTGCTTTGTTAGCTATAGTTACTTCGGTCTCCTGGTAAGGGTATGGCTTTACCGGAGTCTGCGGGCGTTTGGCTTCAGCGGCTTCCCCTTTTGTAAGCGGAATGTGCATGGATTGGCCAGCCTGCTTCATATGTCCGTCAATTGTTTCGGCGCCGGTTATTTTGCCGGCATACGACCCGCGTATCATCGGGATATCCAGAAACACACTGTCCTGCACCAGTTTTACCGAACTGACCGCAATGCCTTTCGCGCCCTGGTCGGGGCTGTCCATAGTGGCGGTGAGGGTGCCGTTGGTATTGCTGATGTTGAAGACCAGCCTAAGTTTGGTACCACCTACAGTTAAGGCACCGTTCCAGGAGCCATCTATAGTTTGGGCGCGTTGCTGCGCTATCACGTGGCTGGCGGTAAGTACAAGGGCAAATATAAACAGCAGGTACTTTTTCATTTGAGCAGAGGGTTTATAGTTGATGTTTTTGTTAATGGGCTGCCTGTCGCTCTCTGCGAGACAGCAAAAAAGAATATACCACCGGAATCAGTACCAGCAGGGCTGCCACCACCAGGAACGACACATAACGGAATGTAGGATCGGGCAGGAGCGCTGTGAGGCATACCAGAATACCGCCAATTATCCAGAGCCTGCCGCCCATGCGGTGTGTTTTGCGCCACACGGTTTCGCTCTCCAAAGTCCAGGGCGTACGGATGCCGATAAAGTAATTTGGTTTAATGGCCTGAAAGTAATTGCCGAACGAAACGAACAGGAACCCTACCAGCAGGTTTACAAAATTAGAGTTCTCCAGGCTGCCTGCTTTTGCGCTGTAAACTATAAACACAGACAGCGCCGCCATAAAAATAGCCATCATCAGCCGCAGTTGGTGGTACTTGCTACCCATGTTGGCAATCTTATCTTTCGGGTCGATGGCGGGAATGGCCAGCAACAGCAGGTTTACACCCAGCGTGATGAAAAGAATCAGCCCTGCCAGGAAATTTTTGCTTCCCCAGTCATCTGCTTCGCCCTTAAAGTTGAAATGGATGGGCACGCGGTCGGGCAACTCAGCCCAGTTAAGGAACAGGTAAGCGAGCGGCACAAGCATCATGCCCCAGATCAGGAACTCCAGTAAGTTGCTTCTTTGCTTCATCGGGTTATTTCTTAAGCGTTATCATCCAGGATAAAATATCATCAAGCACGGTGGTGTTGAGCGAGTAAATAACAAACTGCCCCTGCTTTTCCGAAGTTACCAGTTCGGCCTGGTGCAGAATGTCCAGGTGGTGCGAAATGCTGGGCTTGGTAATATTAAAAGCCTCTGCAATCTCGCCGGCGGTCATATCCTTTTGCTTTAGCAGGTTCAGGATCTCGCGGCGGGTATTATCGTTCAGGGCTTTAAAAACTTTGTTCACAATCAAGATTAGGTATTTAGACAAATATCTAAATAATATGGTAAAAGTCAAACTATAGTTTGTGTTTTTTATGCTTTTTAAGAGTTGCCATCGTTTAATAAAAGATAAGCCGGGTTATTGGTTGCTACCAGTGCCATTGCAGGAGTAGACTGAAAGCTGTGGTTCAGGTAAAACATGTTAACTTGCAGGCTTAGTAAAAAAAGCAGATAATAAGGGATGCTCAAGAACCTGATAACCGCTGCGGCGCTTGTGTTTGGCGTGGCAACTATAAGCAGCTGTACCAGCTCGCCCGAATCCGAAGCAACTGCCACTACCGAAGATGCGGCCGCTTACAAAGCAACTATAGAAGCGTGGCATGAGCAGCGCATCGGTAACCTGAAGAAAGAAGATGGCTGGCTGGCACTGGTTGGTTTGTTCTGGCTGGAGCCCGGCGAGAATACCTTTGGTAGCGGACCCGGCAACGACCTTGTTTTTCCGGAAGGCAAGATAGCCGAGCAGGCAGGTACTTTTGTGCTGGCCGATAACCAGGTAAAAGTTAAACTAAAGGAAGGTGTGGATGTACAGCTGGACGGAAAACCAGTGCAGGAAGCTATAGTTTATAGTTCGGATACTGTAGAGGCTCCAAAGCTGAAACACGGTTCGCTGACCTGGTTTGTCATAAAACGCGGCGACAAATACGGCGTGCGCCTGCTCGATACTGAAAGCGATATCCGGAAAAACTTTGCAGGGATTAACCGTTATGAGGTGAACCCGGCTTACAACATACAGGCCAAGCTAGAGCCGAATAACACCGGTCGTACCATTACCATTACCAACATAGTTGGCCAGACCAGTCAGGAGGAAACACCGGGCACACTGGTATTTAAAATTGACGGAAAAGAGCAAAGACTGGATGTGCTGCAGGAAGGTAATCAGCTTTTCGTGATCTTTGCCGATAAAACCAACGGCCACGAAACCTACGGCGCAGGCCGCTACCTGTACACCGACCTGCCCGACGAAAATGGAAACGTGATGGTGGATTTTAACAAGGCCTATAACCCGCCCTGCGCCTTTGTAACCTATGCTACCTGCCCGCTGCCTCCGAAACAGAACTTTCTGCAGGTAGAAGTGCCTGCCGGAGAGAAGTCCTTTGAAAGCGAAAGCGGGTACTAAACTATAGTTGGCGCGCCCGATGGTGCAGTTGAAACATTTCCGGTAAATACGTGTTTCGTATGTGAGCCCGGTATTGCAGCTAGCCTGCAATACCGGGCAGTGCAGAACGAATTAGAAACATGACAACAGAAAACACACCCAATGTAATTACGCCGGCACACCTGGCCCAGGCCATGGACTATAGTGCCTACGTAGCCTTAACAGAACAACTGCTGGCCGAAAATAAAACAACAGGTACCAACCATTCTCCCGACCTGGTAGAGTATACCCGCATGAACCTACACCGCATGCGCCGCGGCGAAAAAACCGCTGTGCTGACAGACGAAATGCTGGATGCCCTGAAAAATGTAAACCGCAAAATGGTGTGGCTGGTGATAACCGAAGCCTGGTGTGGCGATGCCGCGCAAAACCTGCCCGGTCTTGTTAAAATTGCCGATGCCAGCCCGCTGATAGAAGTAAAACTGCTGCTTCGCGATGAGCACCTGGATGTAATGGATGCCTACCTGACCAACGGTGGCCGCTCCATACCAAAACTAATCGCGCTGGATGCAGAGACCCTGGAAGAACTGGGTACCTGGGGGCCGCGACCAGAACCGGCACAACAACTGGTGCTGGATGCCAAGGAGCAGAAAATGGATTTTAAGGAAATGGCTGAAAAGCTGCATGGCTGGTATGGCAAAGATCGTAGCCGCACACTGCAGCAGGAGTTTATTCCATTGATAAAAGCCTGGGCTACAGCCGATGAAACTATAGCAAACAGCTAGAATACCGCACAACTATAAAACAAAAAGGCGACACACTGGTGTCGCCTTTTTGTTTTATAGTTGTTTATGCCCGGTTACTGAACGGGTGCTGCTAGTAGCGGAGTACGTAATTTTACATAGTCCATCCGGTCACCGATTTGTAGTTGGTGCACAACATCCATGCCTTCCACAACTTTAGCAAAAATGGTGTAACGGCCATCCAGGTGCGGAGTAGGTGAGTGCGTAATAAACCATTGGTTGCTCTCGGTATCTTTCCCTGCCGATGCCATGCCTACATAGCCTTCGCGGTAATTTAAAGGAGCAAACTCAGACCGGATAGAATATTCGGAGCTTCCCCAGCCGTCGCCGCGTTTATCACCACCCTGCGCCACAAAGTTTGGCACTACCCGGTGGAAGAATAAGCCATCAAAGAAATTCTTGTTAAGCAGCTCTACAAAGTTAGCCACCGAGCCCGGGGCATCTTCTACAAACAGCTGCAACACGATCACGCCTTTGCTTGTACGGATCTCTACCTGCTGGTCTTTTGGTATGCTGGTTACCAGTGCCCAGTTAATAGGGTGGGTGAAAGGGTTTTCAGGAGTTGCGGTTTCCTTATCGTTCAGGAAATCTATGGTTCGCTGCAGTTCTATGTTGGTCTCCATGTCGCGGGGCAGCTGTAGTTTTTGCTGTGCCTCCGTCAGGAAACTATAGTTGCTGTAGTGGCTGCGCAGGTTCAGCTTCGGATCGCGGATAGCGCCGGCGGCCATACCTACCAGGGCCACATCGCCCGAACCTACCGCCTTCCGGAAGATCTGTGCAAAATCCGCTTCCAGCGCTGTTGGGAAGTCGGACTGCGTGCGCATCAGCAGCAGGGCATCCATGCCGGTGGTAGAGATAACCGGTTGTTTAGCCGCAAACATAGCCTCAGAAATAAACTTATAGTTGTTGAAATCACCTGCCAGCGCTTTCAGGAACTGGGCTTTATCGTAAGGGTCGGTTGCGTTCTGGAAGTAGCTCTTGTAGCGCTCACTCAGCATACCCCGCGCCGGGCTGTTGCGCAGAATCACCCAGATCACGTTGCCACGCACACGGGCATTAGTCAGCTTTGGCAGTATCTGCTGCATATCCGTTGTGTTGATGCCCGCATAATTAGCTACCAGAAACTCCGATGTTGCCACTGCTGTGTTTATGTTTTTATCCTGCAGCCCGGCAAGAAGGGCAGTTTTGATGTCGGCATAATCCAGGCCTGTCATGGAACGGATGGCGCTTAACCGCACACGGTAATCCGGATCGCTCTGGGCTATGCCACTTAAAAGACCGGCCTTGCCAAGGGCGCGTACCTTTGCCAGTGCCTGTGTGGCAGCCATCCGTACATCTGCCGACGAATCGGAAGTAGCGGCATTCAGAAGTTCGTCGCGGAACGAAGTAAGGTCAACGCGTGGGGTACGGGCCAGAAAGTTTGCTGCGGCCAGGCGGGTTTCGTAAGGGTATGCTTCAGATAGAAATTTTGCTCCCAGCGCAAGGCTCTGTTCGGAGTGTTGCTGGCGTATGCCGGCCCGGAAAAGTCCCCAGGCCTGCCCGCTTTGGGCGATCGGGTTGTTTGCCTTGTACGTTGCCAGAAAGTAAACGCCGGGCGGAGTAGCTATTTTGCCGAGTGCCTCCAGCATGCTGGCCTGCACTTTTGGCTTTGGTTCGTGTTCTATGTGGCTTATAAGTGCGTGCTCCGCTTTCGAATTCCCGGTTTGGCCAATGGCATAAGCAGCCGCAGAGCGCACAGCAGTAGATGTATCGGTAAGCAGGCTCAGCAGTTGCGGAAGGGCCAGCGAGTCCTGCACCGATGCGAATGCAAGGGCTGCCTCCTGTCGGTAAGTATACTTGCCGTGTTGCAGGTAAGGCAATAGGTCGGCGGTTTTGCGTTCGTCCTGTAAGGTATACAGTTGCTGCAGTTGCGGGTCAGCAAATTTATTCAGGCCGGCTGCAGGCTCAGCACTTTTTTGTGGCAGGTACTGGCAGGAGCTGAGCAGTAAGAGGCCCAGGCTCAACGCATAGAGTCTTTTCATGTGTGTTGTTGTTGAGTGCCTGAATATACTAAAATCAGCGGAAACTGCTCGTAACCGATGCTTCTAAATGCGGTTTCGATTTTGTACTAAACTATAAAATAGCTATATTTAACGTGATTACATATCATTTATGCAAGAAGTACATTTTAGATTATTTAAAGTAAATCACGCTGACGAACTGAAAGCAAAGCAGCGCACTACCTTAATGGCGGTATTGTTGTTACTGCTGCAGCTCGGTTTATTTGCTTACCTGGTTATCACAAAAGGCTTTACCTATAGTTTTCTTGGTTTATACTTATTACACCTGGTAGTTTTTTTACTGCTGTTGGTGCGTATCTGGTTTTACCGGCATCCGGAGTTCCGAGGACATGTGACGGTTACAGGCCAGGGCGTGCGCTACCGCACAGGTCTTTTTAAAAAGGAGCAGGAGTTTGACTGGGCCGAAGTAGATGTAATGCGCCTGGAGCCTACCAATGTGCTGTTCATACTTAAAAACGAAGAGCAACACCTGGTGCGACTGTCTAAACTGCGCGACGAGGCCGCACTTAAAAAGGCAAAACAAAAGCTTGAAGCAATAGCCTTTCATAAAAATATTTCCATTACCCGGAGCGCTTTGTAAATGTTTGTATCCCTACATAGCAGGCGACAACTTGCCCAAATAAAGCGAAATCTGTTTTTGCTCAGTCTGTTTTTGCTGGGCGGTGGCGGATTTGCTATAGTTCGGGAAATGCTGTGGCTTGATGCAATGCGGCCGGGATGGCTGGTAGCGGCAACCTTGCTGGTGCTGGCTGGCGCTGCAGGCCTGGCCATATGTGCAAACCTGATTCCGCTACGGGAAACTTACTTTTCCATGAACTCGTCGAGGCTGGGCTACCGGCTTACCTTTTTTGGCCGCAAACAGGAACTGTTCTGGACACAGATCCGGGCAGTAATGTTAACCGACGAGAAAGTAGTGTTCGAGCTTCGCAACGAGAAAGAACTGGTGATGCCGCTCCATCATATCCCGGATTCTAAAATAGCCCGCCACATACAGGCAAGTATCAGCCTGGCAGCTATGGAGCAAAACATAAAGGTAAACGGCGTGCTGGCACAAGGAAAAGCCCGGTTGCAGCAAGCTTAATATCCCTGCCATAACTATAGCTATAGTTGCTGAAGCTGACTTTATCAGCCTGTATTATCCCGAGGCTGGTCATCTTATAAATGGCATAAGTTATAGCGTATGTAAATTATGAAATACCTCGGTCTAACAGGTTTATTAATCCTAATCCCTTTTGTCGTATTTAGTCAATCAAGAAAGTTTACCGATGCTGACATCAATAATAGTGGTGCCATTAAGTTGGTATTTGTTACTACGGTTAATGAAGCTCGGGAACTTGCAGATAAAGATATTAAGAATGAGATGCCATTTCTATTGCTCCGAAGTGGAATAGCACCTGTTGTGTATGATAAAGACAGCAGTTTTGAAAGTAAGTATAATGTCTTCTACTTTGAAGATGGCTGTACAGGTCCCGACTATAGTTTAACGGAAGAGTATAACTTCGTTATCCTTGACTACCTACAAAGGACTTACGGGAATGAATGGAAAAGAAAAGTAAGGAAGGATGTAGTAGGATATAGAAAGTGGAAAAGCAAGAAATAAAACAACTATAACCACATCTAAACGTCATTTATACGATCTTATATTAGCACGCTGCACCGTATCATTTCCTGTCCTGCTATAGTTTCCTATACTATAGTTTGCCAACTTTGCGTCCTGAATCTGAATCTGGATGGAAAAGCAGGAGACTAAAGTTTATGGGTTGCAATTCGGGCTGCTTTGCCTGAGTTCGTTCCTGTTCTTCGCCAGCTTTAATATGATCATTCCGGAGCTGCCCGATTACCTCACCAGCCTGGGCGGCGCAGAATACAAAGGCCTTATCATTTCACTTTTTACCCTTACAGCAGGGCTCTCCAGGCCTTTCAGCGGGCAACTGGCCGATAAAGTAGGCCGCATACCGGTAATGGTAGTAGGCGGGGCAGTATGCATCCTCTGCGGTTTCCTGTATCCTGTAACCGGCTCGGTAGCTGCTTTTCTGCTGCTGCGTTTTGTGCATGGCTTCTCTACGGGGTTTACGCCTACTGGCACAGCCGCCTATGTGGCCGATATTATACCGGTACAAAGGCGCGGCGAAGCTACCGGTTTGCTAGGGTTGTGCGGTAGTCTGGGCATGGCGGCTGGTCCGGCAGTGGGCGGCGCTATCGCGAATCAGTTCTCCCTGGATGTGATGTTCTACACTTCGTCGCTGGCTGCTTTTTTATCGGTGGCGGTGGTGGCGCGCATGAAGGAAACCGTGCAGGATACGCACCGTTTCCGGATGGGGCTGCTGCGCATATCGCGGAGCGAGTTATTTGAGCCGCGTGTGATAGCGCCATCAGTCGTACTGTTCTTTACTGTTTTCTCTTTTGGCATTATCCTTACCGTAGTTCCCGACTTCAGCGAGCACCTGGGTGTTCGTAACAAAGGGCTCTTTTTTATGAGCTTTACGTTGGCCTCGCTGGCTATCCGGTTTGTGGCCGGGCGGGTATCCGATAAATACGGGCGCGTGATCGTGTTGCGGGTTAGCTCGCTGGTGTTGTTGCTGGCTATGGTGGCGCTTGGTATGGCATCAAATGTTACGGAGTTGCTGCTGGCAGGCGTGTTGTTCGGGGTAGGGCAGGGCATGAACTCACCTACCGTTTTTGCCTGGACCATAGACCTGAGCCACGAGGCGCACCGTGGCCGCGCAATGGCTACGATGTATATTGCCATGGAAGCCGGTATCGGTATCGGGGCACTTTGCTCGGGCTGGCTATATAACAACAATGCCGATAACTTCCGGATGGTGTTCTGGTCGGGGGCAGCTGTTACGCTGCTGGCATTGCTTTACCTGCTGTTCTTCGTAAAAGCCACCTCACGAAAATTCTAAATTTACCCTTCTCTTTTCCTGTTTTAAAGGCTGTGCTTATGCTTAAAGTAGAGCATTAAACATGATATGTTATAGTTTATTAATTGTATTATTTAAATAATAGATACTGTGGTCTGTATGTCTTAACTATAGATGGTGTGATATGCTTATTGTTATAAAACTATAGTTCAGCTGTCTTTAAAGCCGTTAAAGTAATAGCGATCTATAGTTTGTGTCAGGTTTTACAGAGGTGTAGGATAGGATATTTTTGATGCAATAGCTTGACCTTATATAGTGTTTTTCGTAAAGGTAGATTAATACGCGCTGCTATAGTTGTGTAACTATAGTTGCCTGTAATGCAAAACCTGCAGAGGCAATGCAAATTTATTACGAACCAAAACTGCAGACTATGAAAAAACTTAAACTCTCCCTATTATTTATTGCAGCCCTTTTTCTGTATAGTTGTAGCGACGACGAAACCATTTTTGCTGATCGTGAAAGTGGCCGGAGCGGCAAGGCAACTGTGTGCGATAACCTGACCTTTGAAAACGAAAAAGCCGGAACCTATATCAAACAGATCAGCACCGAAAACGGGTATGGCCCCATTCGTGTACATGCCCGCGCACGCAACAGCAAAGGCGAATACATGAGCCAGAACCGTGCTATGATCTTCGATTCTCAGAACCCTACCGGCGATGATGCCGACCTGTACACTTCGGACTGGGGTAAGGTGCTGATCATACAGGAACTGGGCGAAGAAAACGAGCCGAACGATAACCGCTGGGGTGGCGATATAACACTCACGTTCCCGGAAGCGGTAACCATGAAATCGATGCGGGTGCTGGATATTGACAACCGCGAAGGCGACAACGAAAACAACTCTTGGGTTTACCTGTACGATGCCTCGGGCAAAGAACTGCGCAAAACGCAACTGGTACCGCTTGGCGATAACAGCAAGCAAACCGTAGACCTGGGTAACACAAGCGGCGTGCACAAGCTGAAAGTGGTGCTGGATGGTGAAGGTATAGTTGGCTCTGCGGCTATCGATAACATTGCCTTTTGCTTTGCTGCCGATGGTCCTGAAGAAGAAGAGAAATATGGCTGCACGGAGATAAGACGCTATTGGCTCGACCACTCCGACCCGGCTGCCAAGAACTATAACCGCGCCTGGAATACCTATGCCAAAGCCAAGTTCTACGACAGCGGCGAAACTTACCTGCAACTGCTGCAGCGCACGCCATCTAAAGGCAACCCTTACTTTATGCTGGCACAACCTTACATCACAGCCCGCCTGAACATCCGTAGCGGCGCTTCCACTACTGCCGAAGTAGCCGATGCCCTTAGAGGAGCAGATGCTTACTTTAAAGGCAAAGCCGATATAGAAGTGGCGCAAGTACTGGTTTGGGCTGCCGTGCTGGACGCTTATAACAAAGGTGATATTGGCCCGGGCCGCTGTGCCGAATCTGATAAAGAATAATTTACCACCTGCCATAACTATAAAGGGGAGCTTTCGGGCTCCCCTTTATAGTTAAAACCTGGAACTACCGGGGACTTAATGTTGCTTTACGGGAGCATACCTGAAATTTTTTATAACATAGGATGAAGGGTATATACAGAAAGTATTTCGATGAAAATGTAAGCTGTGGGCTAGTAAGTGCAGTTTTCCGACATCTATAATACAATTTTCATGATATGTACATTTTTTCATATCAGAAAAAAGTTGGCCTTATTTTTATTTTGCAACCATCTTTTTTTAAAACCCTCCCGTACAAGGTTGAAATGCTCTTAGCCAAGGGTGCATTTAAATACAATTTTTAGATCTATCAACCTACGTTGATACCCTGGCGACAGCATACTTTTTTTTACTTTTTACATTAGTTGCCATGAGAACATTTATCTACACTCTTGCCCTTGCTTTTATCACCACCCTTACCATGTCCTGCGACCAGGAAACCGAAGCCGAAGTAAGTCCGCTTACCACCACAGCCACCAAAAATTTCGGAACCGTTCCGGGTACTACCATCCTTAACTTCTCAGAAACAACCGGCCCGCTAAGCCAGGTAATGGTTGTGAAAGACAGTTATACCACACTGCCGGTTAAAGTAACAGCTAAACAGCTAAGAAACGGAAAACCAGTTGGCGCTAACCTTGCGCTGGCCTATAACACAATGTCTCCGGATAAAAATAACGCCGGCTACAAAGCTGTAAACCAGGGCCCGTTCAGGTTAGGCAACGTGCTTACGATAGGTGATATGCGCGGCCCTAACAGTACCATCCACAACAGAGGCGGAAGCATAGAGCTTGATTTCTCCAGTTTCGGAACTGTAGTTATGCGCGGCCTTTACATTGTAGATATCGAAGAGAACGAACGCGGCTCTACACTGGAACTGCTGGATGCTTCAGGTCGTGTGATTTACAAGAAAGAACTGCCTGTAACAGGAGCCTACAAGTTTCAGCCGCTGGTGCTGGAAGGTAACGGCGTATCGGGAGTGGCTAAGTTGCGCGTAAACTTTATAACCAAAGACGGACGTGGCGGATCAGGCGCTATTGATGTGATCCAGTTCTGCCCGGGCGGAGTTTGCCCAAGATAATATAGTTCAACAACTATAGCGAGAACCTCTCGGAGGATGGTAAACCATTCTTTGAGAGGTTTTTTGTTTTATAACTTTTTTGCGCAGGTAGTGCAGAGCGTTGCCTGGATAAAATTGTACTGCTTATCCTGTGTTATCATTAACTTATTTATCTATCTGAATATTTTTTTATAAAAACTAAAACCACCTGTTGGTTTTTTAGTATGAATAAGGAGTGTAAATATTTTGTACTTTTTATATATGGCTACTTCTATATAAGTAGCGGTAATTTTTCACTCTAAACGTTTAGTAACATACTATGAAACAACATTTATCTAAATTAGGATTGCTTGGAGTAATGTCGGTGGCGCTGGTGGCCTGCGACCCGGAAGGAGAAATACTGGAGCCGCAACCAAAGCAAGAGGAATTCTGTGACGTGATCGACTTTGAAAACGGGTCTACTAGCGGGTTCATTTCAGAAATAGCATCGGCTAACAACACAGTACAGGTACAACTTTATAACCGCGCACGAAACGAAGCCGGCATACTGACCGAAGATAACCGCGCACATCTTTTTGAAACAGGCATACCAACCGGCGATGATGATGACCTGCATACACTGGATTGGGGAAAGGCGCTGATCATAAATGAGATAGGGGTAGATCATGAGCCAAACGATAACCGATGGGGTGGCGAGATGCTGCTTACTTTCTCTGAGGCTGTAACGCTGCAGTCGGTTAATGTGCTGGATATAGATGAGTATGAGGACAACAGCTGGATATACCTGTATGATGCCGGCGGTAACGAACTATACAATGCCATGCTACAGCCACTAGGCGATAACAGCCAGCAGACAGTAGACCTGAAAGGTACCGCCAATGTTAAAAGCATGAAGGTAGTACTGGCCGGCACCGAAGGCCATGTAGGTTCTGCTGCTATTGATGATATTAAGTTCTGTGTAACTCGTGCTGTTGAGGTACCTGAGGAGCCGGAGCAGGGCTGCACCCGTACACAGGGCTACTGGAAAAACCACGCCGACCCAGGCCGCAAACAGTACAACAGCACCTGGGATAATTACCTGGAAGTGCAGTTCTATAGCAGCGGTATGACCTACCTGCAGGTGCTGAACGAGCCGCCACGCGGAAACGCTTACTTCATACTGGCACACCAGTTTATTGCCGCTGAACTTAACGTAGCTGCCGGCGCATCTATGCCAGCTGATGTAAAGGATGCCTTTACCGGGGCAGAGGCCTACTTTAACGGCGAAACCTCCCCAGCCAGAGCGCAGCTTATTGCCTGGTCTGAGCTGCTGGATAAGTATAACAACGGCGAGGTTGGCCCGGGCCACTGCGACGAATAATGCTGCTGAATTCCTGAGTTAAATAATAAGCACGAAAGGGGGAGCTGGTTAACGGCTCCTCCTTTTTTGTTGATGCCTACACAAACTATAAGCCATTACCGTACACAGCTTATGGAACAGAGCTTTTTACAGCAACTATACCAGGATCATACCCATACCCGCCATCTGGTGCCGGCGTCTGCCACCTGTCGCGTTGCTGATTCGGTGCTGCAGTTGCTTTTTCCGCCTTTGTCTGAAAAGCGCTATAGTTCTTTTGCCGAATTTGAATTGTACACCCGCAGCCTGCAGATAGAACTGGAACAGATCCTGGATGGCATAGCTGATAAACTACCTGATACACCCGCACACCTGGCCCAGGCCGCCATGGAGGCACTGCCACAGGTACACCGCATGATGCTGGGCGATGCGGAAGCCATTTATAACGGCGACCCAGCCGCGCAAAGCCTGGAAGAAGTGGTCCGGACGTATCCCGGTTTTAAGGCAGTTGCTTTTTACCGGCTGGCACATACGCTGTACCAACTGGGTATCCCGCTTATTCCGCGTGCCATTTCGGCTTATGCGCACGCCCGTACTGGTATCGACATCCACCCGGGAGCAACTATAGGTTCTTATTTCTGCATCGACCATGGCACCGGCGTAGTGATTGGCCAGACTACGGTTATTGGCAACCATGTAAAGGTGTACCAGGGAGTAACGCTGGGTGCTGTAAGTGTAGAGAAAACAATGGCCAACATCAAGCGTCACCCAACTATAGAAGACCATGTAGTGATTTATGCCGGCGCAACGATACTCGGGGGCAACACCGTGATAGGTACCAGAAGCATTATTGGAGGTAATGTGTGGCTCACCGAAAGCGTACCACCTTATTCACGGGTATATCACCATCCGCAGATAAAAGTACGCCAGGCACCCGAACCCGAAGAAGTGCTCAATTTCTCGATATAACTATAAACTAAACTATGAAAGCAAACTCGATACTGGAAACAATAGGCCGCACCCCGCATGTGCGCATCAACAAACTATACAATGGCAAGGCAGAGGTCTGGATGAAGCTGGAGCGTAACAACCCCGGCGGCAGCATAAAAGACCGCATTGCCCTCGCCATGATTGAAGACGCTGAACAGAAAGGCATCTTAAAAGAAGACAGCGTGATCGTGGAGCCTACTTCTGGTAACACAGGCGTGGGGCTTGCCATGGTGGCGGCTGTAAAAGGGTATCAGCTTATACTGGTAATGCCGGAGTCGATGTCGGTGGAGCGGCGCAGGCTAATGGCAGTTTACGGTGCCAGGCTCGAGCTTACTCCCCGCGAAAAAGGCATGAAAGGTGCTATAGAACGGGCTAAAGAACTCCTGGAAGAGCACACCAACTCCTGGATGCCGATGCAGTTCGAGAACGAAGCCAATACGCAGGTGCATATCCAGACTACGGCTGAAGAAATTCTGCAGGACTTTCCGGACGGGCTGGATTACCTGATAACCGGAGTAGGCACTGGCGGGCACATTACAGGTGTGGCACGTGTGTTGAAAGCCCGTAATCCGAACATGAAAGTGTATGCTGTAGAACCAACTGCTTCGGCGGTACTGAGTGGCGGGCAACCGGGGTCGCACCCCATACAGGGCATAGGTGCCGGCTTTATACCTGCCATTATGGATACCACGCTGCTGGATGGAGTAGTGCAGGTAGAAGCAAGTGATGCTTTTGACTATGCCCGGCGCGCTGCCCGGGAAGAAGGTATTTTTGTAGGTGCTTCGTCGGGAGCATCGTTGGCGGCGGTAGCGCAGAAACTGGAGAGCGAAATACCGGAAGGAGCGAAGGTGCTCACCTTCTGTTATGATACCGGGGAGCGTTACCTTTCAGTAGAAGGTTTATTTGTATAACTATAAAGCCGCTGCACCTGCAGCGGCTTTATAGTTATAGTTTCAGACTAAACTTCCAGTTGTTCCTGAATTTCCTGGTTCAGCGATTCTTTTACCAGCTGTAGCGGTCCTTCCGAGATGGATTTCTGCAGAGCAGCAAAGACAGCTCTGAAAGAGAACATGATCTCATCATCCAGCAGAAAATCGTTGTTGGCGGCATAGGCGTTCTTGTTGCGGATATAGTTTACCCATTCATCAGAGTCGCGGATCTTTACCGGTACTTTGTCTGGTTCGTACTGGTCAAAGAAAATGCCTTTCCAGATAATGGGGAGCTGTGATGCGAAATGGACCGCTTCATGTAAATGCAGTCTGTCGCGGATAGCATGCAGCACAGCTCTGAAAATACGGCCGGCCTTGTTCAGGTCGTCGGTTTGCAATTCGTTTGCTACCGTGTGCAACAGTACCGTTGCATCTTTCTTGTTGTCTTCAAAGTTAAAAGCCATGGTTTCCGGGTTAAAAAATTACACATCACTTTAATAGAGGTACGGCCTTTGGGGTGGGGTGTTTGATTTCTATAGTTTCGCAAGATTTTGAGAACGTAACTATAGCACCGCCTCTGTATACCTAACCAGTCATACCGCTTTTTGTTAAATCATTGAAAAAGAGACACAAGTAATCAAACTAAATTATTTATTGCTAATTATTTTAGTTTTAAATATAGCTTTTGCTAATATTGTTCGTAAAACAGAATCATATGGAAGCAAAAGTTATACCTCTACACTATAGTTACCCTACTATATACCGCCTTAACCCGCATGCGGGCACCACATTGCCTTTGTTCTCGGCGAGCGTAAGGGCAGGTTTCCCGAGCCCGGCTGCAGACTATAGTTCTGAGCCCATAGATCTTAACCGGCTGCTCAGCGACAATCCTACGGCCACCTTTCTGGTAAGGGTAGAAGGCGATAGTATGATAGGCGCGCACATAGAGCCCGGCGACATGGCTGTGATAGACCGCTCCGTGAAAGCAACAACAGGTAAAATTGTACTGGCTTTTGTGGAAGGCGAGTTTACGATAAAGCGGCTGCTATTAAAAAAGGACGGCGCTTATCTGATGCCCGAGAACCCGAAATACAAAGCCATGAAGTTTGAGAACCCGGATAACTGCCGGATATGGGGAGTAGTGGTAGGTATAGTAAAACGCTTATGAGTAAACTGTTTGCCTTAGTAGATTGTAACAACTTTTATGCAAGCTGCGAGCGCCTGTTCGATCCATCGCTGGAAGAGAAACCTATAGTAGTGCTCAGCAACAACGATGGCTGTGTGATTGCCCGCAGCAACGAGGCAAAAGCGCTGGGCATAAAAATGGGAGTACCTGCCTTCGAGATAAAAAGCCTGGTAAAAACGCATGGGGTAAAGGTATTCAGCAGCAACTATGAACTCTATGGCGATATGTCGAGAAGGGTAGTGGAGACACTGCAGCAGTTCAGCCCCGACCTGGAAGTTTATAGTATAGATGAGAGCTTCCTGGATCTTTCGAACTTTTACAATACCGACATACAAGAATATGCTAAAGAGATAAAGGCCACCGTACAGCAATGGACGGGCATACCTGTAGCGATCGGGGTAGCGCCAACCAAAACCCTGGCAAAAGTAGCAAACCGCTTATCTAAAAAATCAAGCAAGGCAAAAGGAGTGCTGGTGCTTACAGATCCGCGGCACATAGAAGAAGCTTTAAAACGCACCAAAGCAGGCGATGTATGGGGAATAGGCAGGCGCTATGCTAAAAAGTTAGCTGAACTGGGAGTGCATACTGCCTGGGACCTGCGCCATGTAACCGATGCCTTTGCCAGAAAGTACCTTACGGTAGTGGGCTTGCGCACGGTAAAAGAGCTGAGAGGCGAACCCTGTATAGAAATGGAAATGGTACCACCGGCCAAACAGAACATCTGCACCTCGCGGAGCTTTGCCAAAACAGTAGGTAACCTGAGTGCGATAGAAGAAGCACTGGCAACACATACCATACGCTGCGCCACCAAACTCCGGAAGCAAAAGAGCTGCGCCGGTGCCCTGACTGTTTTCCTGCAGACGAGCCGCTTTAACGAACAGGACAAACTATACTTTAACAGCCGCACTATAAAGCTTAACGCACCTACCAGCAGCGAGCTGGAACTGCTGCACTATGCAAAGCTTGCCCTGAAAGCCATTTTCCGGGAAGGCTACGGCTACAAGAAAACAGGCATCATTCTGAATGATATTGTACCGGAAAACCAGGTGCAACTTTCGCTGCTAAATGCGGGGCACCACGAAAGAGATACCAGGCTGATGCAGACACTCGATAACCTGCGCGAAAGATTCGGCTTTGCCACAGTAGGCTACGGCATGCAGGGAGAGGGGAATGAGTGCGCCTTACGAAAAGAGTTTGCCTCGCCGTGTTATACTACCAAGGTAGCTGAGGTGATGAAAGTGGGGTGGAATTATTATTCGTCGAGTAAGTAATAGGTTAAACTATAAACTATAGCTTTTTATAGTTTATAGATGCCCAAAAACAAAAAGGCAACTATAACTATAGTTGCCTTTAGTGGAGAATATCGGAAAGTCTTCAAACGTTTTAAACCCTGATCTTAGTACTCCCAATAGCCATTTAAAGTGTGTATACATGGTTTTTGGTAATCGTAAAAGGTGCTTTTTAGGCGTTTTAGTGTGCCAACAGTGGCATTTGGCACACCAGTTGGCACACCTAATTTTGCTGTTTTTCTATGGTGAACTCCTTCTCAGCAGTAAGTAAAATACGTAAATAGAAATTGTGGCCTTCGTCTGTGAAGTAAAACTTCATTCCACGATTTGAGTTTAATTCTGTACGAAGAAGTTTAAAGTTCGCTAACTTATTGAACATGTCTCGTTCTTCAATAGTGTAGCCATGAGTACCTAAAGATATTCTTTGTCCATAGAACTCAATAGCCTGTAAAAGATCAAACTCATCATGCTCAACTTTTACAATATTGGCTCTCAATAAGCCTGATAGTTGCGTATATGTTAATCCAGCATATAAAGGTTCACTTCTAGAATTAGAGTTCGATATTTGGTTTCTCAACTCAGAATTCTCTTTAGTAAGTCGAGCGATCTCTTCAGCAAGGGCGCCAGTGTTCACGGCGTTATCTCCTCTAATCCATCCAATTAGATCTTTGCTGTACATGAATTCGGATAGGGTTTCATGAATAGCTAGTTTTATGTCTTTGTAGTCATCCCAAAACTTAACTACTTTCCCACTTAAAACAGTAGTCTTGAACTCCTTCAATTCTTTGGGGTGCTCTTGCTCTAATGCTTCTCTGCCAATAGCGCTTATTTTGGCATCTAAAGCCTTATCTGTTACAACAACAGCAAAGTGGGGTTTCTTTTTTTCAATGGCATATTCATACTCAAGGTGAGTGTAACTCTTGCCTGTTTTAGCCTCTACGCTCCCATAACGGCCACCTAGTATTAACAAATAAACATCTGATTCGTCTATCCACCTTTTGATTACAGTCATCTGTGACTCATCACCCGCAGTAAAAAGCTCCATACCAGCAGGTATGTGGCCAGCTGATAGTATGGCTTCAACGGCGGCCTGTCTTTCTTCTTTTAAGTCTGTGAAGGTTGATGAAACGAATACTTGTAGTTTCTTCTCTTTCATTATTAAGTCTACTTAAACCAATTGCTCATAAAGCTCACTTTCATGTATAATCTCAGTTTTGAGCTGACCTAGCTTACTCGCTGACGCTTCTCGCTTGAGATTTATGATGATTATATGGTAGGTCTTGTTGTTGAAATGCACAACTGTAGGTAACTGCTTCTCTGGCTCGTTCTTATTGATAACAATTTCAACATTGTCTAAATTGAACACTACCAGGTAGCCTGTGTCTTTGTGATAATCGTTAGCATATTTCACAACTTGAGTAAAGCCATTCACAATGCGCTTTTTGGTGTAGCTCTTTTCTTTATCGAAAACCTTGATTTCTAAAACAAGCGGATCTTTACTATCTAATTGACTAACAATATCTGCACGGCCAGAAGCGGAACTTGGTGTTGAAAATGGGTAATCAACTCCCTGATCGAATAGGAACAGTCTTAAATCATCTTCAAATATCTGTTCATAATTAGAAGTTGCTGACTTGTATTGGTTATAAAGGTTTTCTCGCAGAAACCACTCTGTCCGCATTTTATACCTTAGAAGTAAGTATAATATAAAGCTTTTATGCTCTAAGTTATCTTGAATGTATACTACTATAGGCTCAACAAAATTATTCAGAAAGTTGTCCAAGCAATCATCAAAACTGCTGGCAGCACCTAAATTAAAGGCTATGTTAACAGGCTCGTATCCTTTGCGCTCAAAGTGCTTTATCATTTGGTAGAGAACTGCAGCTGCATGTTTTTCATTGTTAAACGAGAACCCAAATCTATTATCTAGTTGATCCTCCATCTCTTCTAAAGAAGTTTCATCTAGAGGGTTATCTGAAATACATTGCTCTATAATTGCATTCAAAACACTTACTTCTTTGAACTTGTTGAAGAAGAAGCTATAGTTGTTGTTAAAATTGTTGTAGGTTGATTTGTACAGCCTGTTTCTCCACTCCTGAAGGTTGCTTCTTAAATTATGTGTATAGTACATCCTATAGATTCTTAAAAAGTTTGTTTAAGTCGTTTAGTGCATTGTCAATATCTCTTAATGAATTATGAACAGAAGCTGTAGAGTCTTTCAGTTCTATATTGACTTTGCAGTTATGGCAGATAATTGTCTCTTCTAATTTGGCCTGAATCAGCTGTGCATCCATGCTATAGCTGCACTTAGGGCAAGTAATTGTGATCCATGATTTGCTAATTTCCATACTATGCCTCTTGTTATGCTGTTAAAATCTGCTGCTCGACTTTAGCCTTTAGATAGTTAATAAAAGCAGCACAGGTTACCAGCATAAATCTCGCATCCTCCATGGTTACGTCTATACCATCTTCTAGTAATGCGTGACGGATACCTCCTGCATCACTGGTATAGCCATAAAGCGATGAGAAAGCTTTTTTTAAGGCAGAATGAAGCTTGTGCTTTTTTTCTATAGTAGTTAAAGCCTTACCAAGGCTTGTGCTATTTTCGCCAGTAATGATTATGCAAGTAGCTTCTACTGCTGAAATTGATTCTTTGATTGAATTTCGGTAGTCCGGGTTCTCTGTCGGATAGGAAGCCTATGGCTGTTTTTAAGTGAATATTTACAGGTTGCCAGATAGAAGATGTGTTAGTGAGAGCCTGCTCAATTTCAACTACTTCTTCATTTGAAGTTATCTGTACTACTCTAGTGCCTATAATCCTGTAGCCGGCCATTCCCCTTTTTAGTGCAGTATTGCAAGCTTCTGAAAAGTCAGCTACTAGCTTAGGCTTATCTAGTATTTTGGCTAAGTACTCAAGAAAGTCATATTTGTCATACCATATTGCTTGAGCGAACCAATGATATGTGTTATTAATTACAAATTCTACATCTATATTAATGCTAGAAGAAGTAAATATTTCATCAGCTCTTTTGCCTAAAAAGTCTGTCCAGATTTTTAGGCAGACTTTGTCATTTCTTATTTTACTCTGACTATAACGTAGGTTTGGCAATTTCCCAAAGAAGTTAATAACAATTACATTCCAGAGCCTAATCGTTAAATCCTCGTCTACATTATCTATTTGAATTGATTCTCTTACAGGTTTTTCTCCTATTCTCTGAGAGAATGTCAGGTTGTCCATAGTTTACTTTTTCCTTGTCCACTCGATTGATTCTGAAGTAATGATATTAGATGAGATTCTATCAATTGCGACAAGACCACCCTGAAGCTTTTCACCGCCTTCTAACACCTTAAACATAAATGAGCCTCTGCCAATATATCTTTTATCTATAATATTATATTCTATATCTACATAGTTATCAAATACTTCGCCGATTGCTCTAAATGAATTTGTACTTCCCTCTCTATTTGGGGCTGTAGTTTTTGTTATAAATGTACCTTGGACTTTGTGCCCTTTCTGAATTAAGCTGATCATTTGGTCAGTATGAACTCCACCAGGGAAGTCGACGCTACAGGTCCATTCACCGGAAATGTTTATGCCACGGTAAATGATTTGTTGATACCAGGGGATAAGTACTTTTCTAAATAATTTTACAAAAGCCCAGATAATAATACTGGTAAGTATACCACTAAAGACACCAAGAAAGATTGATACAAAAGATTCAGGCATATTAAACTAATTAAAGTATTGCTCCTTACTTTCCTTCCAAAAGCTGAATAATCCGCTCCTGGTCTTTTACTCGCTGCTGCAGGGCCTTGCGCTCTGTCTCGCATAGGGCCAGCTCGTGCTGTAATTTTGTTACCTTATCAGTTGGTGCGGTACCAGCACCTGATTCGTCGCCATTCATTATTTTTTGCTTCACCTGCGAGCTACCAGCTATGTTGCCGATACCTATCAACTGATAAGCTATTACAATATGTTGTATGCAATATATATAAAGTATTGAATTTTAACTATGGCTTAATGAGTATTGAGAAGATTGATAGCTTTATTTCAGAAGAGCTACAGTGAAAGATTAAAGCAACTAACTATAGTTACAATTGCTTTTTGGGAGAAGGCCATAAAACAAAAAAGGCAACTATAAACTATAGTTGCCTTTAGTGGAGAATATCGGAGTCGAACCGATGACCTCTTGCATGCCATGCAAAACAGATAGTATTTCTTTATAATTCATGTATTTGTATCTGTTTTATAAATCATTGATAATTAACTGTAAAGCTAATGAAATACTTTACATGTCATTTCTTTAATTTTCATTAATTCTCTATACTTGTATGCAAATTGTATGCAAAGGAAAATTTGCATACACTCACTTAGCTTATAAGCCATGTTTGATTGTATACATAGAGATGTTGCGATTGTCGCAATGATTGACACCAGGAGGGCAAAGAAGAGCGGGTTATTTCCTTTAAAGATAAGAGTTACCCATAAACGGGAGCAACGCTATTACTCACCGACTCCAGCTATTGATATTGCGGCTGAAGATTGGGCGTTATTGTCCAACTATAAAACAGCTAATCTTGCAAGGCAGAAGCAAAAAGAGTTAAAGGAGTTGAGCCAAAGTGTTAAAGCGGCTTTTGATGAGATTGAAGAATTTATAAAAGCCTTAGTTAAAGATGATGCTTTTAGTTTTGAAGTACTTAATAACCGATTGAGTAAGGGAAAGATTAGAACAGTTAATGACTTCTTTAATGCTAAAATTGATGAATTGAAAGCATTAGGTAAGGTCAGTACAGCAGATTGGTATAAGTACACCCTAAGGAGTATTAGGCTATTCAAAAGAGGCAAAAATATAGAAATTGACTTAGAGAAGATTGTAATAGAGTTTAAACATATTACAGTTGATTGGTTACGAAGGTACGAGCAATACCTATTAGATGAGGGCAAGAGCTATACCACAATATCAATGTACATGCGAGCCTTGCAGGTTGTGGTAAACGAGGCAAAGGCAGCCGACATCATCAAACCCGCTCAACACCCATTCGGGAAAGGCCGCTATGAAATACCCCAGCATGCAGGCCGCAACATTGCCCTAACCCTAAACGAAATTAAGAAGATAGTACAGTATGAGTGTGAAACTGATACTATAGAAAAATGTCGCGATTTGTGGTTCTTCTCTTACCTGTGCAATGGAGCAAACATAACTGATATCTGTAAATTAAGATATGCTAATATTCGTAATGGAGAGGTTTGTTTCTACAGACAGAAGACCTTAGCGAAGGCGAAGAAAAAGAAGTTAATACATGCCACCCTGTTACCCGAAATGCAGGCCATTATAAACCGTTGGGGTAACGAAGAGTTAGACCTTGATACGTTTGTATTCCCTATCCTGCAAGGCGAAGAAAGCCCCGAAGAAGAGCGCACAAAGATCAAGAACATCACAAAGTTGATGAATACCAAGCTAAAAGCCATCGGTAAGAAGCTGGGTATACCTAACATTAGTACTTATACAGCACGGCATAGTTACGCCACAGTATTAAAACGGTCTGGAGCTAACATAGCCTTTATATCAGAGAGTTTAGGCCATAACGATCTGAAGACTACTGAAAATTATTTAGCCTCATTTGAGCAGGAAGAGCGGGTTAAAAACGCTGCATTGCTCACTAACTTCTAATTTGTAAATAGATGAAGAAACTTCTATCTAAGGATTATACAGCTTGTTTCTTAGAAACCTTTAGTATGCTTAATAGTGATTGGGAAGCTCATTATCACAACTTTGTGCAGGAATATCATGCAGCCAACCCCGAAATTATTGAAGGATTAAAGAAAGCTATAACTGCGGCTAAAGGTGTTTGGATGGGTATGATTAATAAAATCAGCCTGCAACAGATAGGGTGGGAGATTGATGATGAAGGAAATGAGATTAAGCATAAACCCTTAGATCTTCAATTATCTGCGTTAAGTTTTGTGCAACATTTTAATTTCATTGGGAGGCCGTACTATAACCATATTGGTAAGTGGTTTTTTGATGAGCAACTTACTACTATTGATATTTTAGATAAAGGGTTAAAGGCATGGTATAAGGGGTTAGAATATGAATTGTCTTTACCTGAAGAAGTAAGGCAGAGTGTACAGCACTTGCCATTGCCAACATTTCTTGACTTTGATGCACTAATAGTACGAAATAATAGATTGCGGGAATATGATAGCAATTACTGGTATAAAAGCTTATTCGGTATTGATATACAAAGCCAAGTATACATTAAGTCGATTAGAAGTATAGTGGATGGAGAATACAAATTTCCTGAACAAAACACCTTTGCCGAAAGATGGGAGTATTTTGTAAGGTATAGCGCACAACAGTATTTAGAAATGTTGCAGATACGGCACTTTTCAAGCCGTGCCGAATTGAGGTTATCTAAATTTGAGAAGCTATTAGCAAAGATTAACACTTTTATTGAAGAGGCTGAAGAATACGATATTAACAACGCTTTTAAACCTTTTGATGGGAGCAGTAAATATTCTGTATACTTATGGCTAACCAAAGAAGAGTTTAGAGGGGATAGGGTGTTGCAAAGTTATCTATCAAGTGAAGTATACGCCGAATATGTATTGCTTAAACAATGGTTAGAAGAGCAACTAAAAGAACTGCAAACCTCCAACCAACCTCAACAGAGAAATAGTAATGAGCCTATAAACGAGCCTGAAGCGGGTATACCTTATTTCAATTCAGATATTAGGGATAACGTTTATAACTCACTTAAACCTCATTTTGCAAAAAAAGATTATGAAGCATTGCAGATGCTTTTAAATGAGGGTAAAACAACTAAAAAGCCGCTGTTATTCTGCAATAATGGGAATCTTCTTGCATACGCTTTTAATGAACTTTATAGTGCGAAACTGATTACAAAATGTAATAAGAAGCAGTTAAAAGAGTGGATAATATCAAATTTTGAATATCAAGAAGATAACAAAGTTGTGAAATGTTTTAAGATAGACTACCTACACAAAGTTATGGTAGATAAGTATAATTTTTCCCGCCCTAAGATGCCTATAACAATTATAACAACATAGCCCCGTGAAAAATCGACTGCAGTTTAAGTGCAGTTGCATATTGTAGCATTGAAGCTGCACTACTACCTGCTATACTATTGCAGTATTGTTTTACTAAATGATACTGTAATGATAATTGTTCAATTAACTGGAGAGCAGCTGAGCACACTGATTCAGAGTGCAGTTAACAAAGCATTAGCCCCACAAACAACTCCAACTCCCAAACCTGACCGCTGCACATTTGATGAGGCGTTAGAGATTACAGGGCTTAGCAAGTCTAAACTCTATAAATTATCGGCTTCAAATCTGGTGCCTTGCAAACGCTATAACAGCAGGCTAACATTTAGCCGTAAGGAACTTCTTAACTGGGTAGAAGAACAGACAGTTGAGAAGAGCAGCGACAATGCTACGGCTTTATTAGCAGCTTCAGCAAGGCGCAAACAAAAAAGGGGATAGGTCATGAAGAAACATAACCTTACCCCTGTGCAATCTTTGGTAACTCGACAGGCCAAAGGTAACACCCACCTAACCCAACTGCAAACATTCTATAGTTTTTTAGAATCGCATGTAGCCACAGCCTCAATGGTTTCTGCTGCAACGGGTATCCCTCAGAAGTGCCTCACACGATATAAACGCCGCCTTGAAAAAGCAGGTCGCTTATGGGAGGTTACACGCAACTACTGTAAGCTTACAGGTTTTAGGGCATCCTATCTTACCACAGATCCCCAAAAAGCCCCTAACTATTCTTCTCAACTTAGCCTGTTTTAATGATGGAAAAGAACACTGTAATAATTCCAACAGGACTGGATTTAAACAACTATGCAGAAGATAACCATACGCCTGCATCCGCTTACACTGATATAGAAGTAACAGGAGAGCAGTTATTGTTAGAGGATGTGCAGGAAATGGAGTATCTATTATATCCAATTTTGCCTAAAACAGGGGTGGCCACCGTTGCGGGTGCATCTGATACAGGTAAAAGCATGTTCCTGCGTAATCTAGCTATAAGTCTAGTTGCAGGTGAAAACCACTTTGTAGGTTTTGAATTTAATACCAGGCAAAGAAGCTGTATTTATGTTTCATCAGAAGACGGCAAAGAAGCAACAGCCTTTCTATTGCAGCGACAAGCCAGCCAATACACACCTAAAGCTCTCAATAACCTACGCTTTATATTTGATTATGAAGACTTGTTAAGTCGATTAAATGATACACTAACCAATAAGCCAGCTGCACTGGTTATTATAGATTGCTTTTCAGATGTATTCGGTAATGACCTAAAAGATACTCAGAAGATCAGAGCTTTTATAAACCCTTATCAAAAGCTATCTGAAAAGCATCAATGTATGATTCTTTTCCTGCATCATACGGGCAAACGCACAGAGCATTTGGAGCCAAGTAAAAACAATCTGTTGAGCGGCCAAGGACTAGAAGCCAAAATGAGATTGGTAATTGAGTTGAGAGCAGATTTAATCAATCCTGACCAACGGCATTTATGCATAGTCAAAGGTAACTATCTGCCAGCAAATTTTAAGAAAGAGAGCTTTGTATTAAGGTTAGACGAACAAAGCCTGACATTTTCCAACACAGGCGAACGTACTCCCTTTGAATTATTGGTTAAACAGCCAGATGATGAAGCTGGAAAGGCTAAATATGAAGAGGCCAAGAAGCTAAAAGAAAGTGGCTTGAGCTATGAGAAAATAGCGGAACGCATAGGCTACGGCAGTAAAGGGAGTGTTACTAAACTTTTTGCTAAAGCTGAAAAAAACGGATGGTAGGTTTCCAACTGGAAACAATGGAAACGATAAGGAAACAAAGCCTGAAATAGCGTTTCCTGTTTCTTTCTCTTTAGTACAAAGAAACAGGAAACGCTCAGAGTAGGGCAATTAACTAATCATTTGCTTTATCTATGGATAGTATATTAAATACATTCGTGTCCTGTTTCAAGGACTACACTACAGCCGCTAACCCTGTAACTGTAAATTTGCATACGTGGCTCACATCAGATAACCACGCTGCAACAGTAGGGCTAATCAGAAGTGGCAGAAAAGAGCTTAAAGCTTTACTGCCAGCAATAACACCGTCTGGCATATTCTCTTACCGATCAGAAAAGGACTTAATCCTGCACAGCGGGTTTATACAATTTGATATAGACTTTAAGGATAACCAACATATTACCAATTATAGTGACTTAAAGCATCAGATATGCAACATTCCTAACGTGGCGTATTGCGGCCTTAGTGTAAGTGGTAAAGGGTATTGGGGTTTAATACCTATAGCATACCCCGACAAGCATAAGCAGCACTTTGCATACCTGCAAAAAGCCTTTGCAGTAATAGGAGTAATACTTGATCCAGCCCCAAAGAACGTGGCAAGTCTACGGGGTTACAGTTGTGATAGCGAAGCATATTTTAACCATCTGGCAAAGCCGCTTTATCAGTATGAAACCGCTACACCTGTATACAGACAACAGGCCTCACAGACAACAGGAGCAACAGACGAGCGGGTAAAAGTGGAGGCTTGTTTAAGTGAGATTGCAAAGCAGGGTATTGACATAACATCTTCTTATCTAAACGACTGGCTACCCATAGGCAGCAATTTTGCCAGCACATTTGGCGAAAGCGGGCGGGTTTATTTCCATCAGATAAGCCAGTACCACCCCAAGTACAGCCAAAGCGAAACTGACAGGCAGTATGATAGATGTTTAAAGAAGTGCAACGGAATAGCCTCAATAGGTGCGTTTTTAAGCCGTTGCGCTGCACATGGTATTAACTATAAGGAATTGCTTACAGAATCTAACAACTAAGTTTAAACCGTATGAAATCCACTAAAAAGAGTTTACAAAAGTTTACAGATACGCAGGCCAAAATAGATACATTATTGGCATTAGATTCTATTACTTATGATGATTTAGAAGTATTGACCAAAGAAGAACAAAAGAAATTTGGGGTGATGCTTACAGATACTTACAATAGTCTGAAAGGCAAAGAACTTGACAAGTTCTATAAGAAGATAGAGCCTATAATGGCTAAAGAAACAAAAAATAGCATCTGGGAAACAAATCATAATCATATTACCTATGCAATATCCTCACTTATGCAGGAATATGGGCGTATGCCATCAAAAGGAGAGTTAGCAAAAGAAACAGGTTTAAGCCGCCAAACCATTCATAAGCACCTGCAAGAGTACGCCACCAACCCTCTCTATTTAGAGCATCAAGAGCAGTTCCGACTTATGACAGATAAAGTATTAGCCAGGGTATTCAAATATGCTGTTAATGGCGACGTTTCAGCGGCTAAACTATTCCTAACGGTGATGACACCTACAACTCCAAAGCAAAATGGCAGCACACTAATACAAACTCAAAACAACTACATTCAAATTAACGGTACTGTATTAAGTCAGGAAGCATTACAACAACTTAGTACCGAACAGCTAAATGACTTAGAGGTAATGTTGCAAAGTGTTTTACCCCCAAAGAGGTAAGGCTTTACAGCCGCTCGAACTCTTCAACATACATAGTGCGAGCGGCTGTTTTCTTTACTCCATTATTAAACAAATAAAGCCAGCCGTTTTCTCTGTTACATTATCTACAAAATCTAAACTATGATTTTGTTAAATGAGGCAAAGTTTTGCAGATAAGTCCTTCTTGTAAGTTGTTGCTGAATAGTTTCAAAAGCTTTATGCTTTTCTTCTCCTAAAATGTTTGAGTTTGTAATTCTTACAGCAGTTCCGGCCATACAGACCATTAACATACCTTTACCCCCTCCAACTTCTGAATAATCAATGTCAGCACCAACTATTGCATTGCCTCCTAACTCAAGGCACTTGATCCTTAACTGAGCCATGCACAAATCCTCACCGTTTTTTAATTTCTCATTATAGGCTCCTGATTGGCCTCCAAAGAAGTCCGTAAAGGAAGATGCTACCTCAGAAAATACACCCGTTCCTGTTGTAGTTTGACCTGTAACTATTCCTAAAGTTTCATATTGCCAATTAACAGGAGTATGAATAGTAACGATGGGAATAATCTTGATTAGCTGTTCTAAATCTGTTCTTATGCTTCTCAATTCTGCATTCCAATTTTTTTTAGCCTCATCAAGAGCACTAAACTGGCAATTTGAACAAAAAGCTGGGTGCTTGTATTTTGAAAATTCATTTATAAATGGAACAAGTTTTTCATCTGCTAAGGAATGTCCAGAAAATAAACCTGAACCTATTTTGCTTTTACAGGCGGGGCAGTTAGAGTAAGTAGTTTCCATATCTTATACTACATTGATGATTATAATTGGAGTTTAATTTTATGTCAATATAGTAATATCATAATCATTTAGTCGATAATGATAAATAAATGTCTAAAGAAACATAAGCCGTGATGGAAGAAAGTGAATGAGCAACCGAAATTAAGGCAGTAGCAAGCTAAGTGTATGTAAATTGTATGCAAATAAAAAAGCACTTACGGGTTTTATCCTGTAAGTGCTTGGTTATCAGTGGAGAATATCGGAGTCGAACCGATGACCTCTTGCATGCCATGCAAGCGCTCTAGCCAGCTGAGCTAATCCCCCGTTTGTGCCACAAAATTAAAGCAATTTTTCAGAACGCAAAATATTTACAGCCAAAAAGCAAATAAAAAAGGGGCAGCTACTGCTGCCCCTTTTTGTAAAGTCTAAGCGATGCTTAGTTGAAGATATAGCGTAGACCAAGCTGTCCGTACCATGTAGTTGCAACTGTAGTTACATCTCTGTAAGGATTTTTTGGTAATACTGTCTGACCATTCTCAGATACTGTAGTCATTGTGAAAGTTCTTACACCAGTGTTAGCGTTGTAAGAGCTTCTTAACAGGTTCTGAGCACCGTTAGACTGCTTCTGAATACCCCACTCAGAGTTAATCAGGTTACCGATGTTCATGATGTCAGCGCTGAACTGAAGTGTGTTACGCTTGCCACCAATGTTAGTGAATACATCCTGTACTAACTTAACATCGAAACGGTTTAACCAAGGTAACAGGGCACCGTTACGCTCTGCATACTGGCCACGACGAGTTTTCAGATACTTATCATTCTCGATGAAAGCATCGAATGCCTCGCGCTGCTGCTGAGCTGTAAATGTAATGTCACCTACTTTATTGTCAACGAAGTTCAGGTTGTTTGAATTGTTCGGTATATAAAGAAGGTCGGCGTTGATACCATCGTTGTTGAAGTCAGTACCATAGATATAAGAGAAACGACCCTGGTGTGAACCATTGTAGAATACCGAAATAGTAGTAGCTAAGTGACCGATGTATTCCTTACGGAAAGAAAGGTTAGCTACAACGTTGTGAGGTAGTGCATACTGTGAGTAGCTTAATATCTGCTCGTTTGGTCCGTTAACTGTTGGGTTACCAGTCCAGGCAGAAGATGCGTTTGAGCCTGGGTTACCAGAAACATCTTTTGCATCAGTGTAAGTATAGTATAAGCCACCGTACAGACCGTTACGCTCAGGTAAAGACAGACCAGCTGTAGCACTGAAAGAGTAACCTTTTACTGTAGTGTTAGTTAATACTACGCCTGTGTTAGCACCAGCAGCAGCATTGTATTTTGCTGTGTTAGCACCACCTGGCCAGAAAGCACGGTAATCATTCTCACCGTCGCCACCATAGTTCATATGCTGAGAAGCCTGGTTTCTGTTAGCACCAAACTGGTAAGCAGCGTTGATATCTTTTGTGAAAAGAATGTCAGTAGTAGCTACAAGTGGCGTACCTGGTATAGTGTAGTCAGCACCGATGCTGCTTCTCCATACTTTTGGCATTCTGAACTCATTGTCAACAAGTGCGAAGCTGTTAGGAACGCCAGCCTTAGGATTCTTGATGAATACGTCAGCAGCGCTTGGAGGTGTGTTCTTTAACCAGTGGTAAGGATCCGGGTTGAAACGGATATCGCCAATCCAGCCAGCAACAGAAGCGTAACCGTTAGGCTCTACGTTGTTCTGGATCACACCAGAGTTAGATGGCATGTTTGTTAACCAAACGAATGGTACACGACCTGAGAACAAGCCAGTTCCACCACGTACTGTTAATGAACCGTCGCCAAATGCATCATAGTTGAAACCGATACGAGGAGACAGCATTACTCTTGTACGAGGCCACTCGCTGGTAGTGTATTTCTTAGGGTTACCATACTGATCTAACAGCACCAGGTTATCGATAGATGGGTTGGCTGTTAAGTCGTTCATGTAAACCGGGATATCTGCTCTTACACCTGCAGTTATATCTAAACGGTTAGATACTGAGTATTTATCCTGTACATAGATACCGCCTGTACCCAGAACGATAGGAGCATATGGGTCCTGACCTTCGTATGGGTAAGTAAGACCGAACATGATAGGAGCAACCTCATTTGGAGTACCAGTAGTTAAGAAATCTGCTACTGAGTTGTATCTGTAGTAAGAAGTACCAAGTCTGATGTACTGGTTACCAAATTTCTGAGACTCATAAGCAAAACCACCTGTAATTGTATGCTTACCAAGTAGGTAAGTAAGGTTGTTCAGGATGCTGTAGTTATTGTTCAGAACGTCGTTTCCGTAAGTAAACAACTCATAACCGAAAGTCATGTAGTTAGAGTACGTGTTGTTAGCAATACCGCTGCCATCTCCGATATCTACCATTGGGAAGATCTCACTTGGAGATTTACGAGTCTGCTGGATACGGCTGTAAGTAGCAAGGAACTGGTTAGATAACCTTGAAGAAAGGGTGCTGTTAAGCTCAATGGAACCTGAACGAATAATGTCGTCAGTTGAGTACATTGTCTTTTCAAAAGCGATAGAGTTCTGGCTAACACGGTTGAACGCCGAGTTGTTACCACCACCTGAACGAGGCTGTGGACCTGAAGCGCCGTTAACCAATGAGCTTTGCTGACCGATTACCTGGTTGTAACGAACGGCAAGTTTGTGCTTGTCGCTGATGTTCCAGTCAATACGCGCTAAGAAGTTATTGCTTTTTGAACCGTTGTCATTTGCATAGTTCTCAAACGCACCTGGATCATATCCCCAGGTATTGATCAGGTGATTACGAACTGCTTCTAAGTCAGAGCGCTTCGTACGGGCAATGTTTTGATCCGGGTTAGCAACACCATCTTCAGATGGTCTCCAAAGGTTAACCGCAAATGGGTTAGTACCTACGTTCTCAATGTTCTCTGCGTTTACAAAGAAGAAGAGTTTGTTCTTAATGATCGGACCACCCAGACGGAAACCCATTGTACGGCTTGATGTTTCGTTTGGATCAGGAAGATCGTTGCCGTTTACTTTATAACCAACCAGGTCCTGGTTTCTGTAGAAACCATAAACAGATCCTGAGAACTCGTTGCTACCGCTTCTTGTAACTGCATTAACGCCAGCACCGGTAAAACCACTTTGTCTAACGTCGTAAGGAGCGATGTTAACCTGAACCTGCTCGATAGCGTCGATAGAAATCGGCTGTGAGCTACCACCTGGTAAAAGGTTTGAGTTAAGACCGAAACCGTTGTTGAAGTTTGCACCGTCGATCTGAACGTTGTTGAAACGACCATCTCTACCAGCGAAACCATTGTTGTTGGCCTGTGGTGTAAGTCTTGTGAAATCTGTTAAGCTTCTGCTGATTGTTGGAAGCGAGCTGATCTGCTCTCTTGATACGTTTGTAGCGGCACCAGTTCTCTGAGCATTGAATACTGAAGAACGGTCTGCGCTTACTACGATCTCCTGCAGCTCTCTGCCTAATTCAGCAAGCGTAGCGTTCAGTACATACGGACGACCCAGTTGCAGGGTAATTCCCTCGTACTTTGTAGGCTGGAAGCCAATGTAGCTTACCTCAACTAGGTAAGGACCACCAACACGCATGTTGGCAATGTTAAACTGACCTTCGATGTTAGTAGCAGCACCGTAAACTGTACCAGAAGGCTGGTGAGTTGCCTTTACGGTAGCACCGATCAGGGCTTCACCACTCGCATCCTTAACGGATCCGTTGATACTACTTGTTGTTACCTGAGCTTGTACGCCAGCAATAGATAACAACATAAGCATCGCTGAGAGGAAGAATTTCTGCACGAAATTCTTCGAATGTTTTGTTGTAACTCTCTGCTCCCTGCCGCACCTTGTACTATGTACAGGCTGAGGAATACTATAAAAGTTTTTCATAAAATGGGTTGATTGATTTTGGCGCAAAGGTAAGTTTTTACAGATGATAAATCCTAACAGAAATGTTAACTTAATATTAAAAAAAGCAGGACTTTAGAAAGCAGGCCTTTCTGTGCAGGTTTAAGTGGTAAATGTTGACTCAGAACCGATTGCTGAGAAACACCTGTGTTAAGGTAACAGATTCAAAAGTAGCCTATGCCAGCTTGTAAGTCTGCTGTAACCGGGGAAGTAAATAAGCGCACCTTACCCGGGCTTACTACCCTATAGTTGCTGCTAAACTATAGCAAAAGTGGTTTGATGATATGGCGTATTAATATCAACCTGCAATCCCCAGTTTTTATAGGTAATGCAGCTGGCAAAGCTAATCCGGATAAAACAAAACCCCACAGGTAAAGTACCTGCGGGGTTTTATTATACTATAGTTGTAGCTGTTAATTAAAGATGTAACGCAAACCTAACTGGCCCTGCCATCTGGAGTCGAACTGAGAAATATTGTAGATGCGGTTGTTCGGGTTGAAAGTGAATGTCGGTTCGCCGGCTGCATTTCGGCCTGCAAAACGGATGAGCTCATTCGCGTTGTTGCTCACAAAATATTGTCGGCCCCAGTCGCGGTTAAGCAGGTTACCCACGTTAAAGATATCAAATGTAATCTGGAACGTGTGTCGGTTTTCTCCGGCGTTGATGTAGAAATCCTGGAAAACACGCAGGTCGAACTGGTGTGTCCAGGGCATTCGGCCTCCGTAGCGTTCTGCGTATTGGCCACGTCTGTCGTTCAGGTAGTCGTCGCCGCTGATCAGGGCGTCCAACGCAGCCCACTGTTGCTCCGGCGAAAAGGTAGTGCCGCTTATAGTTACCGGAACCAGGTTTATTTCACTCTGGTTGCGCGGTACATAGATCAGGTCGTTGGCAACGTTGCCGTCACCGTTCAGATCCTGGTTATACACAAACGTAATAGGCAATCCGGACTGGCCCTGGTAAAACAGCGAAATGCCAGTTGCAGCTATTTCGCCCCATTTAAAAGTATAACCACCTGTACCCACTATGCGGTGGCGCACATCGTAGCGGGAGTAAGCAAGCTCCGGATCGTTTGGATTATTAACGATCTGGTTGAACTCGTAGTTAGATAAGGCAGTGGAGCTTGTGCCGCTGTTCACATCCTTCGATTTGCCATAGGTGTAAGCGATAGACGTATTCAGACCGCTGGTAAAATCTTTACGTAACTGGCCGGTTAAACTATAGCGGTAGCCTTCGTCCGTGTTATCCAGTAATATTACGTTGGTGTAGGCGTCGTTGCGTCGTCGGCTGTTATTTGCATCAGAGAAAAAGTTGCGGTTGTCAACGCCAGGCAACTGTCCGACTGGGTCTACCAGGTTCAGGTCGCGGTACACTACATCGTTCAGCGTTTTAGAGTAAATACCCTCTACGGTGGCAATTATACCAAGCGGTAAAGTATAATCGAAGGCAAGGTTACTGCGCCAAACGCGTGGCAGTTTAAAATCATCGTTAATTACGTTTACCTCCACTGTTTGCACAGGCGGCCCTGCGGCTGTCTGGTTGTTAGGGTCTGCTATAAACTCAGCCGGGTTGCGCACATCTATAGTTCCAAGTATAGTACCGGTATTCACAAACTGGTTCGACATCCATACAAAGGGTACACGTCCTGTAAAAATACCGGTACCACCTCGTATCTGCAGGCTCTGGTCCTGGGTAGGCGTAAAGTTAAAGCCGAAACGAGGAGCCCAGAGCAGCTGCCCGCTCGGTGTGCGGTCGGTTCTCAGGTTCGGATAAATTTCGGCAAAGTCGGTTTCCAGTTTTGTGTTACGTGCCGGCTCATCCGGGAAGATCGGTATATCCACACGTACACCAAGGGTCAGTTTTAACCTGTCAGAGGCAGTGAATTCATCCTGAAGATAGAATCCAAGCTGTGCAGCATTAAATTCAGCAGCCGGGCGCGGGTCATTGGTTAGCGAGTAGCTTGCGCGCACACGGGCTGGAATGTTGTTGATAAAGTTTTCGATGGAGTTAAAGTCCCAGCGGCCGTTCAGGTTGTTTATAAACAGGTTCCGGAACTTGAAAAACTCATTGTGTGTGCCAATGGTGAAGTTGTGCTTGCCTAACAGGTACGACAGGTTGTCGGTAAATTCGAAGATATCCTGATCTAGTTCATTAGCTGTAGATGATCGTTCTGACCCCAATACCAGTGTGCCTACCGGGTCAAAAATGGTTACCTGCGGGAAAAGTGCTCCACGTATTTCGCGGTTTTCGCGGATACGGGAGTACCCGATGATTAGGTTGTTAGAAAAACTGTTTGAGATACGGCTGTTAAGTTCCAGAACAGTAGAATTCGTTTTGCTATTGAACCGGTAAGCGTTATTGCCAAAACGGGCTTCAGAGCGGCTTCGGGAATACGAGTCCTGGAAGGCATCTACAAAATTATGACGGAGCGTAAGCGAGTGGTTGTTTGTAATGTTCCAGTCCAGGCGCGCAAAGATCTTGTCACTTTCTGTATCGCGGTCGAAATTTCCGAACGAGCCTACATCATAGCCATAGGTAGCTAACACAAAATCAGCTACCTGCTGTGCAGCGCTTAGTGGTATCTGCGATTCGGCAGAGCCAGGTGCAAACCGGACAGGCTCTGTAATGCGGGTAGCATCATAGTTTGTAAAGAAGAATAATTTATCAGGGATAATAGGCCCACCAACACGCACGCCATACTGGTAGTTCTTAAATTCGTCGGCCTTTTCGCGCGGACCTTCCACTGCTTTGCCTATAATGTTCTCGTTACGACCAAAACCGTATACAGAGCCGGAAAACTTGTTGGTGCCCGAACGGGTGATCGCGTTGATACCACCGCCCGTAAAGTTACCCTGCTTTACATCGTAAGGGGCAATTACAACCTGTATCTCCTGTATAGCATCGAGGGAAATAGGCTGGGTACCTGCCGAACCACCGGGCGTACCGCTGCCAGATAAGCCGAAAACGTCGTTGTTCACGGCACCGTCTATTGTAATGTTGTTATAGCGGTTATTGGTACCCCCGATTGAGTTGCCGGAGGCCTGTGGGGTAAGTCTTGTGAAGTCCTGTAGGCTGCGGCTTAGGGTTGGCAGGCGTTCAATCTGCTCCCGCGATACGTTGGTGGCTGCCCCGGTCCGGTCCTGGTTAAAGACATCGTTCCGTTCGCCTAAAACCTGTACTTCGCCCAGTTCGCGGCTGCTTTCATTCAGTGTAAAATCCACGCGGGCCGACTGGCCAAGGGCGAGGTTGATGTTCTCGGAACGTTGCTCCTGAAAACCCACGTAAGAGGTCCTGACGGTGTAGGGGCCGCCGACACGCATGTTCTGGATGTTATAATAGCCTTCTATGTTGGTAGTGGCAACATACTGCGTATTGGTGGGGTTATGTACAGCTATAATTGTTGCACCAGGTAAAGGCGTTCCGCTCTGGTCCCTTACGGTTCCGTTCATTGCTGCGGTAGTAGCACCCTGCCCCCATGCCAATTGTACTGGCAGCATAATTACCAGCAAAAGGCATAAGTAAGTGTAATAGTGTTTCATGAGACTATAAGTAGTTAATGAGCAATAGTTTATAACTACCTATAGTACGTAGGATGCCGGTTTTGAATAGTGTGTTACAATATTTTTTTGTACTAAACTATAATATAGTTGTATAAATATAACAGGATTGAACTATAGTTCTGCGAAGGCCGCCAGGCTAAAAAAGTCACCAGACTAAATGGCCGGCCGCACTGCTTTGATGAATATTTTCTGATAGTAGTCTGAGAACAGGTTGTTTTCGATAACGCCCAAGGTGGTGGAGGAGTGGATAAACTGCACGTTGTTTTCGTCTACAACTTCGGTAACCATACCTACGTGTGTAATCTGGTTGCTGCGCCCGTTGGCTCCAAAAAATACCAGGTCACCTTCCTTCAGGTCTTTTACTCTTACTTCTCTTCCAAAACGGCTTTGCTCTTCCGATGTGCGCGGCAGCTTAACATCGATGCTCTCGAACGAAGTGCAAAGCAGGCCAGAGCAATCCATACCAACGCGGGTAGTGCCACCCCAGCGGTATGGTACGCCGGTATAGGAGCGGGCGGTCTGAATTACCTTGGCAATTTGGGAGTCAACATCGCGTTTTACTTTTGTGCGGCTGGTGCGGTCTTTTGAGGCCAGAGCTGGTTCGCTGCCACCGTTTTTGCGGGCAAGCTTGCGGGCTTTACGTGCCTGGCGTTTTTCATCGGCAATTTCGCGGGCCGATTTATAAACTTCGCCACGCTTACTAAATACGGGTCCTGACGACTGGCATGAAGCCATGAGCAGGATAAAAAAGATAAATAAGGCTGAAGTTGTAAAAGCTCTTCTCAACACGTTAATTTGGCAAGGGTAATACAAATAAAAAAATAGGGATTGCTAATATAGTGAATGCCCTTTCTTTATAAAAATGAAATTTAACTCTCTTACTCCGGAAGCCATTGCCTCCTTTGCTGCTATAGTTGGTGAAGAAAATATAATTTTACCAACTGCTACCGAAGCCATGCTGCGCTATACCCACGACGAAACCGAAGACCTGCGGTATGCTCCGGAAGTAGTGCTTAAACCTGCAAACGCTACCGAAATCAGCCTTATTATGCAGTATTGCAATAAAAACCTGATTCCGGTTACACCACGCGGAGCCGGTACTGGGCTTAGTGGCGGGGCATTGGCTGTGCATCAGGGAGTTATACTATCTACCGAACGGTTAAATAAAATTGTAACGATAGACGAGCGTAACCTGCAGGCTATAGTTGAGCCAGGTGTAATAACCCAGGTATTTCAGGAGGCCGTTATTGCCAAAGGTTTATATTACCCACCCGACCCATCGAGCCGGGGCAGCTGCTTTTTAGGCGGTAACCTGAGCGAGAGCAGCGGCGGGCCGAGAGCAGTAAAATATGGCGTAACAAAGGATTATGTGCTGAACGTGGAAGTGGTGCTGCCAACCGGCGAAATAACCTGGACCGGAGCTAACGTACTTAAAAACGCCACCGGTTATAACCTGACGCAGCTCATGATCGGGAGCGAAGGCACACTGGGCGTCATTACGAAGATCGTGTTCCGGCTTATCCCTTATCCGCCTCAGAATATTGTAATGCTGGTGCCTTTCCGTAACGAAGAGCAGGCGTGCGAAGCGGTATCGAAGTTATTTATGGCAGGTATAGTTCCGTCGGCACTGGAGTTTATGGAACGCGAGGCAATTGAGTGGTCGGGGCGCTACCTGGGGATAGAAGTTAATTTGCCGTCAGACATACAGGCACACCTGCTGATAGAACTGGACGGTACTGACATGGATCAGCTATTTAAGGAAGCAGAACAGGTATACACTGTGCTGGAGCAGTTTGATATAGACGAGATTCTGGTAGCCGATACCGAAAAGCAAAAGGACGAACTATGGCGCCTGCGCCGGAATGTGGCCCATGCCGTGAAATCCAACTCTGTTTATAAAGAAGAGGACACTGTAGTGCCACGTGCCGAATTGCCAAAACTGTTGCATGGAGTAAAGGAGATAGGAGCCAGGTATAACTTTAAATCGGTGTGTTACGGCCACGCCGGAGATGGTAACTTGCATGTAAACATTATAAAAGCCGACATGAGTGACCACGACTGGCAGCACAGGTTACCGGAAGGAATAAAAGAGATTTTCAGGCTGTGTGTGGAGCTGGGCGGAACTATAAGCGGGGAGCACGGCATCGGGCTGGTGCAACGGCCTTATATTACTATTGCCCTGAACGAAGTACAGCTACGCCTGATGCGCGGCATAAAGCAACTCTTCGACCCGAACGGCATTCTGAACCCGGGCAAAATATTTGAGTAAGGGTTTAATAACTCCGGTTTTTTCCGGAATAAATTAATGCCTTAATCTAAAATAATGCGGGCTGCACCTTAAGCCAGTGCAGCCCGCATTATTTTAGAGGTATATTCCCGGCTTAATGGTTGCCGTTAGCTTCTGTCAGTTCGAAACCGTGCTTTGCTGCCAGGTCACGTACCTTATTCTTGATCTTCATCTGGTCGCGGCGTTTGCGCACCTGTTTCAGATCAAAATAAGTCTGTGTTTCGTCTTTCTCGGTTACGCGCAGGGCCAGCGGCGTAATATGTACCGCCTTTATATTAGGTATGGCCACCACATGCTTCGGGCGAAAAACACCGTGCTTGCGAACCAAATACTCTGGTGTAACTTCTATATAAGACTGAAATCCGAAAATAGAAGTATTCTGAAGAATCACATAAACAAAAAATGCTACTGCCAGCCCAAAAAAAGCATAAAACAGATACGACTCACTGGTTGTAGTAGTGTCGGAAAAAGCCAGCAGGGCTGCCCATACCAACCATAGCAATGTAAGTGTAAGCTGAATTGTAAACGACAGCTTTGCGCTGCGTGATGGACTTAATTGGATAAACAACGACGATCGTGCACTGCTACTGCCAGATGCTGCCATGCCTTAATGGTTAAGTGAAACATATGCCCTTTGGGCGGTCTTAGTGCAAGATAATAAATTATTTTTTAAGTGTGGCGTTTACAGTGATGTCGGGTACAGCGCTCAGTGCTTTTGAAACAGGACATTTCTGCTTGGCTTCCTGCACCAGTTCCTGAAATTCGGCATCTTCTATCCCTGGCACCTTACCTTCGGTAGTGAGCACAATTTTCTGTATAGTTGGGGCACCATCGGTTTCGCCTAAAGTTACATCTGCCGTAGTGCTGATATAGTCTGCGGTGATGTTCTGGTTGCTGAGCAGGGCGCTCAGGAACATGGAAAAACAACCGGCATGTGCTGCTCCGATCAGTTCTTCCGGCGAAGTGGCTCTGGTATCATCGCCGAAACGCGATGCAAAGGAATAGCCGGTTTTTACGTTTCCACGGCCTGTTTCAAATTCGCCTGAGCCTTCTTTCAGGTTGCCTTTCCATTGGGCTTTTGCTTTGTGCTGTTTCATGATTTTTTATAGTTTGTTTAGATAAAGTATAAAACTCTGTTTATAGTTATAGGTTACTTTATCCGGCAAAATTTATCGTGGATGCATTAAGTAAGGCAATATGGTGGCATTAAAACGATTACTGTCTATCTTTACCAACTATAAAAACAGCAATGTATGGGTGTAAAAGCGTGGTTGAGCAAGTACATGGCGGCGTATGTGCACGGTAAGCAGCAGCATTGGGTGCAGCATCCCCTAGAAGCACAACAGAATATATTCAAAAGTATTATTTCGCAGGCACGGCAAACCGCATTCGGCCGGGATCATCATTTCGGGACTATAAAGACTCACGCCGACTTTGTAAAAGCCGTACCTGTGCGCGACTACGAAGGCCTGAGTAGTTACTTTAACCGGATCAAAGAGGGTGAAAAAGATATAACCTGGCCCGGAAAGCCTATTTATCTGGCTAAAACTTCTGGTACCACATCCGGGACCAAGTACATCCCCATCACAAAAGACTCCATCCCGAATCATATAAACGGCGCCCGCAATGCGCTGCTGGACTATATACACGAAACCGGTAACTCTAAATTTCTTGACGGGAAACTGATTTTCCTGTCCGGTAGCCCGGTGCTGGAAGAAGTAGGTGGCATTAAAACAGGGCGTTTATCGGGTATAGTTAACCATCACGTGCCCGGGTACCTGCGCACCAACCAGATGCCGAGCTACGAAACCAACTGCATCGAAGACTGGGAGCATAAGCTCGACGAGATCATTGAAGAAACGATAGAGCAGAACATGACGCTCATTTCGGGTATTCCGCCATGGGTGCAGATGTATTTCGATAAGCTGATGCGCCAGACCGGCAAGCAGATAAAGGATATCTTCCCGAATTTCTCACTGTTTGTGTATGGTGGCGTGAATTTTGAGCCTTACCGCAAAAAGATGTTCGAGTCTATCGGGCGGCACGTGGATAGCATTGAAACGTTTCCGGCATCGGAGGGCTTTTTTGCTTACCAGAACGAGCAGAAGGATAGAGGTTTGCTGCTGCTGCTGGATGCCGGCATTTTTTACGAATTTATACCTGTAGAGGAATATTTTAATGAAAACCCGACCCGCTTAACGATAGGTGAGGTGGAGCTGGATAAAAACTATGCGCTTGTAATCAGCAGCAATGCCGGTTTGTGGGGCTACTCCATCGGCGATACGGTGAAGTTTACCAGCTTAAAGCCCTATAAGGTGATCGTTTCAGGGCGCATCAAGCATTTTATTTCGGCTTTTGGGGAGCATGTGATCGGTGAGGAAGTAGAGAAGGCCATGCAACAGACAATGCAGAAGTTCCCGACGGCAGAACTGGTGGAGTTTACGGTAGCCCCGTTTGTGAGCAGTGGTGAAGGCGAGTCGTATCATGAGTGGTTGATAGAGTTTTCGAAGGTGCCCGGCAACCTGCCTGATTTTGAAAAAGAACTGAACGCACAGCTGCAAAAGCAGAACAGTTATTACGACGATCTGATAACCGGCAATATTCTGGCAGATCTGAAAGTACGCGTTTTGCCGCTCGGTACGTTCCGGAACTATATGAAATCGCAAGGTAAACTGGGTGGGCAGAATAAAGTACCAAGACTGAGTAACGACAGAAATCTGGCAGAAGGCCTGATAGAAGTCGCGAAGCTATAGTTTGTCTGGACTGGAGTTAAGACGTAGTTAATGGATTTTGGGATTGGGGTTTTGCTATAGTTGGGTTAAAGATCTATAGTTACAGGGTTAACCCACCCCTGCCCCTCCCGAGAGGGGAATAGTTGCCTTTGCCATAGGTGCAGCTATAGTTCTATAGTTACAGACTACGAGCAGGCAGGCGCAGCCTGACAAAAGGAACTACCACCACGAGAAGGCGATGCAACTAAAGCTTTTCAACAAACTATGGTTGTAGCTATCGAAAGCTATCAGTCTTTGGGTTGAGCGCCTTTGACTTGTTGCGGTGCCGTCAGCCAATCCGACGCAGGAGGATAGCAAGAAGGCAGCAGCGCGAGGCCCGAAGACGGGGCCTCGCGGCCGTGAGCGCACCAAAGTCTCTATAACACGATAGGCAAGTAAAGCTCCCAGGATAAACGGGAACTATATCGAACTGCTTGTGTCCGGCTGTAACTATAGTTCGCTAGAGGACATATAAGATCCTTCGACTAACGCTCAGGATGACAAAGAAATAACTATAGGCTAAGATAGATTTCTCACAGTGTTCGAAATGACAAAGCTGAAACTATAGAACAGATAAAATCCTTGGGGTAAAACCCAAAATCACGAAAAGCTTTAAACAATAGCTTTTCAATATAAAACCAGAAATACCATCAAAAGGCATTAAATTTGTCTTCTGATTTACAAACAGATAATGAAAAGAATCGCCATACTTGGTTCAACAGGCTCTATCGGGACACAGGCACTGGATGTGATTGCCGCCAACCCCGAAAGTTTTGAACTGGAAGTAATAACCGCCTACAACAACGCCGACCTGCTGATTGAACAGGCGCTGCAGTTTAAGCCCAATGTAGTCGTAATTGCCCGCGAAGACCTGTACGACAAAGTAAACACCGCCCTCCAACACGAAGACATTAAAGTATACGTCGGAGCTAACGCGCTTTGCTCTGTCGTTGAAATGGGTACCGTGGATATGGTTCTGACCGCCATGGTAGGGTATGCAGGGCTTCAGCCAACTATACGTGCTATAGAGGCAGGCAAAGAGATAGCCTTAGCTAATAAAGAAACCTTGGTAGTGGCAGGACAGCTCATAACCGACCTTGCCCGCGAAAAAGGGGTAAACATTTACCCTGTTGATTCAGAGCACAGCGCTATTTTCCAGTGTTTGGCAGGCGAGTTTCATAACCCGATCGAGAAAATTATTCTTACAGCCTCCGGTGGTCCGTTCCGTGGTAGAACGATAGATGATCTAAAGTTTGTAACCAAAGTACAAGCCCTGAAACACCCGAACTGGGACATGGGCGCCAAAATAACCATAGATTCCGCCAGCCTGATGAACAAAGGGCTGGAGGTAATTGAGGCAAAATGGCTGTTCGGTCTGCGCAACGACCAGATCGAGGTAGTGGTGCACCCGCAATCTATCGTTCACTCGCTGGTGCAGTTCGAGGATGGCTCTATTAAAGCGCAGCTTGGCCTGCCTGATATGAAGCTGCCGATCCAGTATGCGTTAGGCTATCCGAACCGCCTGAAATCCGATTTCCCAAGGTTCAGTTTTCTGGATTACCCGCAGCTTACGTTTGAGCAGCCCGACCTGAAAACTTTCCGTAACCTGCAACTCGCTTTTGATGCCATGGCGCAGGGCGGAAACATGCCTTGCATCCTGAATGCAGCCAACGAAATAGCCGTTGGAGCGTTCCTGCAGGACGAGGTTGGCTTTCTGGAGATGTCGGATCTGATTGAAAGCTGTATGGCAAAAGTTGCGTATATTGCAAACCCTTCTTACACCGACTATGTTGATACAGATAGGGAAACCCGCCTGTTGGCGACCGATTTTGTAAGAAACAAGATTTTATAGTTGGTTAGCGGCTTTACTCAAGACTTATAATTGCATATTTTTTTTAGATGGATATAGTTATCATGGTTGCCCAGTTAATTCTGGGACTTACAATTTTAGTTGGCCTGCACGAGTTGGGCCATATGCTTACTGCCAAGTGGTTTGGCATGCGCGTAGAGAAATACGCGATCGGTTTCCCTCCTAAATTATTCAGTAAAAAGATTGGTGAAACAGAATACATGCTGGGCCTGATTCCGCTTGGTGGTTTTGTTAAGATTTCCGGCATGGTGGATGAGTCTATGGATACGGAAGCTCTGAAGGAAGAACCGAAACCATGGGAATTCAGAGCAAAACCAGCCTGGCAGCGCCTGATCGTGATGATGGGCGGTATCATTGTAAACGTAATCACAGGTATCGTAATCTATATTTTCCTGACCTATAACTATGGCGAAAGATACCTGCCGGCTCAGGAAGTTAAGTATGGCGTTGTTCCAAACGAAATCGGGAAAGAGATTGGATTCCAGACCGGTGATAAGATAGTAGCTGTTAACGGCAAACCACTGGAGAAATTCAACGATGTGTATTCGCTGGATGTATTGCTGGATCGTGGTGCCTACTATACCGTTGAGCGCAACGGCGAAAATGTAGAAATACCAGTGCCGCTTGATTTAATGGATAAACTGGCTGATAAGCAGGAACGTGTATTGTTCATACAGCCGCGCGAGCCGTTTGTAGTGGATTATGTAGTAGCCGGTAGCAACGCCGCAGATGCTGGCCTGAAATCCGGAGACTATATTCTGACAGTAAACGGTGAGGAAGCCCGCTTCTTTGATGAGTTTAAGCAGCTGCTTGCAAAGAATGCCGGAAAAGAGATTACGATGCAGGTTGAGCGCGATGAAAAAGTGCTGGATTTGAAAGCACAGGTAGAACCAGATGGAACGATCGGGTTTGCACAGCGCCCGTTGTTAAACTACGCTACCCGCGACTATAGTTTTACAGAAGCAATACCAGCTGGTACAGAACAGGCTTTTGGCGTAATTACAGCTAACCTGAAAGGTTTTGGTAAGATCTTCCGTGGCGAAGTATCCGCATCTAAATCAGTGAGTGGCCCGATTGGTATTGCCCAGATTTTTGGCGATACATTTAACTGGTATAAGTTCTGGTCTATTACGGCCATGCTCTCAATGGTACTTGCATTTATGAACTTCCTGCCAATTCCGGCGCTAGATGGCGGCCACGTAATGTTCCTGACCTATGAGATGATCAGCGGCCGGAAGCCTTCCGATAATTTCCTGGAGAATGCCCAGAAAGTAGGTATGGTATTGCTGCTTGGCCTGATGGCTTTCGCGATCTTCAACGATGTGTTTAAGCTGATCTTTTAAGTAAGACAACTATAGCCGACTGGCTGATACAATAAACTATGAAGCGCTGCTGAGTGTAAACCAGCAGCGCTTTTGTTTTAATAGCTGATCAAAACTATAGGTTTAAAGAACTATAGCGGCAACACTGTAATCATGGCGCGAGCATCTTCACTTGTGACTTACTATAGTTAGGCCTTTGGTTCGGTTAATCGGGAAAATTACCCAGCAGGTGGATTCAGTTTGTTCTAGTTTGAGCGGTACTGTTGCAATTGTAGTTCTACGTGGAACATGCTATGCTTGCTAAATTATACAGAGATCAAAATGGCTTACCCTTTCAGATGATGTAGCTGACCCAGGTATTAGCTGTTAGCAGAGAAAAGCTGCCGTATTTTACCAAGTATTGCCAGTACAACTATAGCAAGCAGCAATCCTGTTAAATAAGGCACAACCAGTTTCTCCAGCGAAGACAAATGGACATGCGTCGGCAGGTTAAGGAGTAAAAATACGGCTGCTATAAAGCCAATCAAAATCCAGTAGCCTATCCATGCATACCAGCGCTTTTGTGTTATAGTTGCGGAAGGCAAAGTACTGATGTGCCAGCCAAGTATGCTAAAGCCAACAACGGTGCTGACATGCTGCAGCACCCGACAAAGCGGCACCTCTATAAACCCGAGCGATACAGGCTGCAGCAGAAACGCGTTGTTCCTTACAAAGTAGCCATCATAGTGTGTAAAGCTGTCCCAGAGTAAATGGCCAAATGCGCCAATCAAAACCGAGATGGCAAAAATATATGCATTGCGGAGCAGGTACTTGCCAATGCGAAGTGGCTCTATAGCTAATGCTTTTTTTCTGAAATAATCCGGCAGGTACTGTATTACCTGGTCACGAACTAGTACATGAAAAAAGATAGCCAGCACAAATGCCATCGGTAAATTAAACAGCAGTAACCCTTTCAAAGAGTGGCTTAGGTTGCTAAGTCTAGGGCCAAGCAGAAAATAGGCAAAATCCGGGGAAATGCTGCCAACGATAAGCCCTGTGGTGGAAAGCCATCGGCTGTGCAGGCGCTGCAGTGGAATGATTATAGCCGGATGGGCAGCTGTAAAGGGCATTTAAGATAAGTTTAACGGGTCGATTGCGCAGGAGCTTTTGGCTTTATAAGTTTGAACTCCACGCGCCGGTTAATTCTACGATCTTCCTGCGTTTTTTCTTCGCGCAATGGCTTTGTGCTGCCAAATCCATACGCATCTATTCGGCCCTGGGTAATATTTCCTTGCCCTTCTATGTATCTCCGGATGGCATCTGCGCGGTCCAGCGAGAGGGCCAGGTTAAAATCAGGGTCCCCGGCAGCATCCGTATGACCTGAAATCTCGAGCCGGTAAGTAGGGTGGTCAACCAGGAACAGGGCTACTTCATCCAATATCGGTTTCATGTCCTCTTTAATGTCGGCACGGTTCTGATCAAATTCAATATTCTTAAATACCATCGGTATACTATAGTCTATGAGTGTGGTCATGATGTGGAGGGCCGTATCCTGCATCAGGGAAATCTCCCGCTCGATGGTGAAAAAGTCGGGGCTCTGGATCAGCATCATATACCGGGTATTGTCGATAAGGTCAAACTCAAAAGTACCATCCGGGCGGATGTACTTCGATGATATTTCAATCCCATTTTCCAGGTCTATCACCGAAATAATGCCTGAAAGGGGTTTCTGAGTCAGTGAATCGAGCAGGGTTCCTTCAATTTTAGTTACAGCAAGCGGGTGCGCTTCCATTGGCAACGGAAATGAGAACAAGTCCAGGTTGTGGATGTCGCGGGCTTCGGAACGGGCATAGTACAGGTTTTTAGACTGCGAATCGATGGCGAAGTAATACTCGCTGCCACGGCCGTTTACCAGTGGGCCAATGTTGCGTGGCTCCTGCCACTGGCCGCCAACCCTATATGTTTTGTAAATGTCAAAATCGCCGAAATTATAGAGCTGGCCACGCGAACTAAAGTATAAAACCTGGTACATCGGGTGAAAGAACGGGCTTACCTCACTTTCGCGGGTGTTAATGACAGGTCCGGCATTTTCGGCGGGAACCCATTCGCCTTTTTTGTTTTTATAGGTATAGTAGATATCTGACAAACCAAAACCTCCCAACCTGTCGGATGCAAAATAAATGGTGTCTTCGCTGGTAGATAAGGTAGGCTGCGAGTCCCACGCTGAAGAGTTGACTTTAGGGCCTAAGTTCTGAATATTGCCCCAGGTGCCATCAGCTTGTTTGGTTGCCACATAAATATCGCAGTTGCCATAGCCGTCCGGAGACTCGCAACGGGCAAAGTATAAGGTGTTACCGTCCCGGCTCAGGCAGGCAGAACCTTCATTGTATATGCTGTTGATCGGTTTCCCGAACGACTTGGCTTCTTCCCAGTAACCATCCTGCTGGCGCGTATAAAACAGATCCTCGTTTGCCCGGCCGTTTAACCCCTGCGTATTACGCTGCGATGTAAAGATGAGTACTTCGTCTTCAGCATTTATAGTTGGTCCGTAATCTTCGAAAGGCGAGTTGATGGCATTACCCATGTTGAGGTATACGCCCTTGGGTGGCTTAAATGTAGCAATCGATTTACGGTACTCCACCAGCTCATAGTAGTAATCCAGCGGAACGTAATAATCTTTGGTATTTTGTTCCAGCGAATCGTAGTAAGAGTACACGCGGCGTACATCAGAGCGGTGATGTTTGAGCACCATACGATAAAGTGCCTTGGCTTTGTCGGTCTGGCCTTGCTTCTCCAGTAGCTGGCCTAGTCGCCAGAGCAGCGATGTCTCTTTGTAGAAGTTTTCTATACCAAAGTTATTGACATAAGCTTCCAGCAATGGCAGTACCTCGTCGTAGCGTCCTTTTCTCTCCAGTTTCCGGATGACTTCGAGTTTCTTGGCGTCGTGGTAATAGGGAAGTTTGTTCAGGTTAGGAAACAAAAGTTGCACCTCCTGCTTAGGAGTTTTGCGGTGTACTTTAATTCCTGATTCCGGCTCGAGCGGTACATGCTTGTATTCCTGTGCTTTACAGTACACCGGCAGCAACAGCACAAACACTACAAGCAGGTACAATCTATTCATTTGCCATCTTGTTTTTACCTGTCGTTCAAAGATATTAATTTTGAGCTATATTTTTGCAGCAATTGCAGTAATATTACATTTAATCTAAAGTAAAATACCTGCTGTTGTACCCAGTGCTTAAGGCAGTGCAACATACTTGGCACAAGTCTTGACTATAGTACAGCAACTCCATTAAAGCCGCAAAAGTGGCCTTTTTATGTCATTATGGCATCCACTTAACTATGAAGTATACATTGAATAATTTTTTGCATAATCTCCTGTTAAGCAATGTTTCAGATAACGATAGCGACGATCTGATTCCAATTATCACTACTGACCCTGAAGACGAAATACCTGCTGCCGAGCTGCCGGATAGCCTGCCTATTCTGGCCGTGCGCAATACGGTCCTGTTCCCGGGCGTGGTGCTGCCTATAACTGTTAGCCGTAAAAAATCGGTGCGCCTGGTGCGCAAAGCCTATAAAGGTGATAAAACGATTGGGGTGGTTGCCCAGAAGAATACCAACGCCGACGATCCTACTCCTGAAGACATTTTCAGTATAGGTACGGTTGCCAGAATATTAAAGATGCTGGTACTGCCCGATGGCAATACAACTATAATTATACAGGGCCACAGCCGCTTTAAGATAGAAGAAGTAACCCAGGAGGATCCGTACCTGGAGGCGCGCGTAAGCTATTGCGAGGAAACCGGCCTGAACAAAAAGAACAAGGAAGTAAAGGCGCTGGTGCAATCGCTGAAAGATGCGGCGGCTAAAATCCTGAAACTGAACCCTGAAATACCACAGGAGGCACAGGTGGCACTGGATAATATAGACAGCCCTGCTTTCCTGACGCACTTCCTGTCGAGTAACCTGAACGTGGAAGTGGCTCAGAAGCAACAGCTTCTGGAAGTGAATGATGGCACCGAGCGCGGTACACAACTGCTGCAACTGATGTTACGCGAGATTCAACTGCTGGAACTGAAGCAGGAAATCCATACCAAAGTTCACACGGATATAGACCAGCAGCAGCGCGACTATTTCCTGCGCCAGCAGATTAAAGTACTGCAGGACGAACTGGGACAGGAAGGGCCTGATAAGGAGATCGAGAATTTCAGAGAGCGCGCCCTGAAGAAGAAATGGCCGGAGGCAGTTGCCAAACATTTTAAGAAAGAGATAGATAAGCTGGCCCGCCTTAACCCGCAGGCCGCTGAATATCCGGTGGCGGTGAACTATATCGAGTTTCTGCTGGACCTGCCGTGGGAAGAATATACAAAGGATAACTTTAACCTGAAGCGCACCAAAAAGATACTGGATACCGACCACTATGGTTTGGAGAAGGTAAAAGAGCGCATTCTGGAATACCTGGCCGTGCTGAAGCTGAAGAACGACATGAAGGCGCCAATTCTTTGCCTTTATGGTCCTCCGGGCGTTGGTAAAACGTCGCTGGGTCGCTCTATTGCATCTGCCTTAGGTCGTAAGTATGTCAGAATGTCACTGGGTGGGGTGCGCGACGAAGCAGAAATTCGTGGGCACCGCAGAACTTATGTGGGTGCTATGCCGGGCAAGATCATCAGCCAGATCAAGAAAGTAGCTTCGGGCAACCCGGTCATCATCCTGGATGAGATTGATAAGCTGGCTTCTGATTTCCGTGGCGACCCGTCTTCGGCTTTGCTGGAAGTGCTGGACCCGGAGCAGAACCATACGTTTATGGACAACTACCTGGATGTGGAGTACGACCTGTCGAAGGTGCTGTTCATTGCTACGGCCAACTCTTTAGATACGATACAGCCTGCCCTGCGCGACCGTATGGAGATTATTGAGCTGACCGGTTATACCATGGAGGAAAAGCTGGAAATAGCCAAGCGCCACCTGGTACCGAAGCAGATAAAAGAGCACGGCCTGACAGAAAGCGATGTAAAGATCACAAAACCTGCCCTGCAGAAAGTGATCGAAGACTATACCCGCGAATCGGGAGTGCGTAGCCTGGAGCGTAAGATTGGCCAGTTGGTTCGCCACATTGCCAAACTAAAGGCAATGGAAGAAGAGTACCCGACAACTATAAAACCCGAGGATGTAGTGAAGATCATGGGTGCCGAGATCTTTGATAAAGAGATTTACCAGGATTTCAGTACAGCCGGTGTTGTAACGGGCCTCGCCTGGACCTCGGTGGGTGGAGATATTCTGTTTGTGGAATCCATCCTGAGCAAAGGCAAAGGCAAACTTACCTTGTCGGGTCAGTTGGGCGATGTAATGAAGGAATCTGCGGTTACGGCGCTGTCGCATTTAAAAGCGCATGCGCACCTGCTGGACATAGACTATAGAATTTTTGAGCAGTACGACCTGCACATTCACTTCCCGGAGGGCGCGGTTCCAAAAGATGGCCCGTCGGCAGGTATTGCTATTTTTACGTCCATTGCCTCGGTTTACACGCAACGCAAGGTTCGCTCTAAATTAGCCATGACCGGAGAGATAACGCTTCGGGGTAAGGTGTTGCCGGTGGGTGGCATAAAAGAGAAGATACTGGCTGCCAAACGTGCCGGAATTACCGATGTGATCCTTTGCCAGAAGAACCGCAAGGATATTAACGAGATTCCGGAGAACTACATTAAAGGCCTGACGATACATTATGTTGACCGTGTAGAAGAAGTGGTGAAGATCGCGCTGCTACAGGAAAAAGTAAAGAACCCGCTGAACCTGACTGTAACCGAAGACCGCAAAGTGGAAATAGATTAATTGTTGATTGCTGGTTGTTAATTGTTATTTTGGAGACAGCAATCAGCCATTAACAATCAACAATTAAAATTAATATGAAATACACTGCTGCCCTCTTACTTTGCTTCCTGCTGAGCTTTCCGCTCGCGGCGCAGGTGGGAGGGCAGCGTGCTTTTACGTTCCTGGAGTTGCCGGTAAGCGCTAAGCAGGCGGGGTTGGGTGGAGTAAATGTTAGTTCGTTTGGGCACGATGTGAACATGGTAACAGCCAACCCGGCCTTACTGAATCCGGAAATGGATCGCCAGTTAAGTTTGAGCTATGTAAGTTATCTGGCCGACATCAAACAAAGCAACTTAGCCTATGCCTTTAACCACCAGAAACTGGGGCGTTGGGCTGCAGCTATAAACTACCTGAACTATGGCGATTTTGTGCAGCGTGATGCCACAGGTATGGAAGAAGGCAGTTTTACCGTTAACGACTATACATTTAGCCTGAGCCACGCCCGTCAGGCCGAAGCTTTTACCATTGGGGCAACCGCCAGACTGGCCGTATCAACTATAGCTGGTAATAAAGCAGTTGGGTTGCTGGCCGATGTGGGTGGTTTGTTCAAACATCCGGAGAAAGACTTTACGGTAGGGCTTGCGTTTAAGAATATTGGCTACCAGTTAAAGCCTTTTGATGGCGGCGAGCGACAGGTCATGCCTTTTGATGCACAGCTTGGAGCCAGCTATAAGCCGGAGCACATGCCGGTCAGGTTATCGCTTACCGCACACCATCTGTACCAGTTTGACGTTGTATATCTGGACCCTGATGCAAAAGGCCGCCTTGATGCGAACGGTAACGAGATTAAAGAAGAGAAATCGATTGGAGATAAGATAGCGCGCCATTTTGTGGTAGGTACGGAGTTTATTTTCAGCAAAAACTTTCAGATACGCGCCGGGTATAACCATTTGCGCCGTAAAGAATTGCGGTTAGAGAACGCCTCGGGAGGGGCAGGTTTTTCGGTGGGTGCTATGCTGCGCGTGCGGGCATTTGAACTGAACTATAGCAGTGCCTTTTATCACCCGGCTGGTGCAAGCCATTATGTAACTATAAGCACCGACACCGGCACTATACTGAAGCGTAAGAACACAGAATAAATTTACCTGTTATAACTATAGCAGATCATTTAATAACGAATAAGATGTTAGATTCCTTAGAACATTTAACACCAGCCCAGATTGTAGCGGAGCTGGATAAATATATAATTGGGCAGCAGGATGCCAAGCGTAACGTAGCCATTGCCCTGCGCAACCGCTGGCGCCGCATGAATGCCGATAAAAACATTCAGAAAGAGATTGTTCCGAACAACATCCTGATGATTGGAGCTACGGGTGTGGGTAAAACGGAAATTGCCCGCCGCCTTGCCAAAATTGCTGATGCACCCTTTACCAAAGTTGAGGCTTCTAAATTTACGGAAGTAGGCTACGTTGGCCGCGACGTGGAAAGCATGGTGCGCGACCTGGTGGAGCAGTCGGTGAACATGGTGAAGACCCAGAAGAAGGAAGAAGTAAAGCAGCGTGCGGCCGAGATTGTGGAAGACATCATTTTGGATGCACTGATCCCGCCGGTTCAGGGACGTAGCACATCGCCGGTAAATATGAGTTCGGACCCGAATGCCATGCCGGAGAATGACTATGAACTGAACGAGCGTACACGCGAAAGATTCCGTGAAAAGATCCGTAATGGTGAGCTAGAAGACCGTAAGATTGAGATACGCGTGCAGCAAAGTGCTATGCCGGGCATGGGCGTTTTAGGACCTGGCATGGACGAGGCATCGATGATGAACATCCAGGAGATGATCAGCGGGATGATGCCGAAGAAGACCAAAAAGCGCAAAGTGACGATAGCCGAGGCACGCAAAATATTGCTGGAAGAAGAAGCTGCCAAACTCATCGATATGGATGAAGTGAAGGAAGAAGCGATCTTTAAAGCAGAGAACTCCGGTGTGATCTTTATTGATGAGATAGACAAAGTAGCCAGTTCCAGCAAAAAAGGTGGCGGCGGACCAGACGTAAGCCGCGAAGGTGTGCAACGCGACCTGCTGCCTATAGTTGAAGGCTCAACAGTGAATACTAAATACGGCGTCATCAATACCGACCATATTTTGTTTATAGCTGCCGGTGCGTTCCACGTGGCAAAACCTTCTGATCTGATACCAGAGTTGCAGGGCCGCTTCCCGATTCGTGTGGAGCTGCAAAGCCTGACTAAGGATGACTTCTACCAGATTCTGAAGTTCCCTAAAAACGCGCTTACCAAGCAGTACGAAGCCTTGTTGGCCGCAGAAAATGTGTCGCTTGCCTTTAACGACGAAGCTCTTGATGAGATTGCAAGCCTGGCTTATGAGGTAAATGCTGAAGTAGAAAATATTGGTGCCCGTCGCCTGCAGACCATCATGAGTCGCCTGCTAAACGACATTCTGTTTGATGTGCCGGACAAGATAAGCGCCAATGCCCAGATTGTGATAACCCGCGAACTGGTGCAGGAAAAGCTATCAGACATGGTGAAAAACCGCGACCTGAGCGAGTATATTCTATAGTTAGAAAGTTGGGAAGTTAAAAAGTTAGAATGTTAAAACCGGCGCGGAAGTTTCTTCGGTGCCTAACTATAGGAGCGAATCTCAGATTCGCTGGGTTTGCAACCATAGTTTACAGAAAAGCCGGCAGTTTTGCAGATGCAAAGCTGCCGGCTTTTTGTTTTATAAGCAGTGCTATAGTTAACTACACTGATACGTTATAATTGTAACTTCTGTAGTTCCGTCGCTTGAGTTTTCGGTGATGCGGGTCGGTAAGTTTTTGTCGTTGTACGCGTAAGTATAAGTTGTTTCTTTAACCAGATCGCCATTCTGGTAAGTAGCCGAAGAACCGGGGTTGTTCTTTCCGGGAGAATAGAGATTGTGGTAACCGGTAGCGCTACTGAGAGGAGTAAGTTTGTCGTCGTAATCAGCATAAACTATACGCAACTCTTCAGATTCTATAGTTTGTATAGTTTCAATCACATTCCCTCTTTCGTCGTAAGTAAAGGACTTGCTATTACCTTTTGTATCAGAAATTCTGATCAGGCGGTTAAGTTCATCATAAGTAAAATTCTCAGTATACACTACCCTGTCATCGCCAAGATAGTGCTCAGCCAGACTTATGAGCCCATCTTTGTATTGGTATAAAGTATGGGTTATGCTGGGGTCTGGGTGGTAATCATAATAGTATTCCTGGCGTGTTATCTTCCTACTATCGTCATATTTAAAAACAGTTTGTAGTTGCGAAAATACAACCATATCATTTTCGGTGGTAGAGTTGATATAAGCTTGTTTATCATAGAAGAAATGAAGCTCGCGTACATCATCCCTGATTATACTTTTTAAGAGGCAGCCTGTCTGGTTAGGATAGGGGATATCAACAGGGTCAGGTGAAATAGTGGGGTTGGGGTTTGGAGGATCATCGCCGTCGCAGCCCTGCAGGCATAAGGCAGCAGTAAGCAGGAAGAATGCTGCTCTTCTGATAAAAATTTTCATAGTATTAAGGTTTAAAAAATACAGCTAGGAGGGTACAATATTTTGTACGCAAGTATCAGGTATTCAGAGTAATATGGTTTAGGTGGATAAGTGTATGCGCTGATTTTTAACCTTAACAGGCCTTTATGAAATGTGAGGGGAATCTAATGCTCGTAACTACTTATGCTAATGGGCTGGTGTAGCTTTCCTGGATCAGTGAAACTATAGAAGCCGACAGATTTGCGGAAGCAGAGCTGCCGGCTTTTGTTTTATAGTTTAGTTTCTATAGTTTGTAAGCTTGAGCGGGAATAACCTTTCCCAACCCCACACCCGTAATTCTTAATTCATCATTCATAATTGTGAGCAAAGTGAATATCTACATCATAACCGGAACCAGTAAAGGAATAGGCAAAGCCCTGACAGAAGAACTGTTAAAAGATGATAACAATTGCGTAGTAGGCGTTTGCCGCAACAGCACAATCAACCATAAAAACTACCGTCATCAGCCCCTGGACTTCTCGGATATACCTGCCGTAGAGCACAACCTGCAAAAGGTGTTTCTGCCTTACAAAGATGCCGAAAAACTTGTGCTGATAAACAATGCCGGCGTGCTGGGCGATATTGGCTATGTAGGCGAAGGCATGCCGAACGAACGGTTTGAGTTTGTGTTTGACGTGAACGTGATCGTTCCGGCTATGCTGATGAACTCTTTCCTGCAGGTGTACCAGCAGCATCCCGCCCAAAAGCTTATCATTAACATCAGCTCTGGCGCAGGCAAATACCCGATCGATGGCTGGGCAAGCTATTGTGCCTCCAAAGCAGCGCTCGATATGCTTTCCATGACGATCCAGAAAGAGCAGGACATGCGAGGAAGCGGCGTTAAAATATATGCACTGGCACCCGGCGTGGTTGATACCCAGATGCAGGGCCAGATCCGAGAAGCAGATGCGGAGCGCTTTAGCACTGTCGAAAAATTCCGCGACTATAAGGCCAGTAATGTGCTGGCTCAGCCCGAAGATGTTGCCCACAAGATCATCCGCTTCATGCAGAACACCGACAACTATAGCGAGGTGCTGCAGGATGTTCGCAACATGTAGGCTTTTTAATTATGAATGATGAATTACGAATTATGGATGAAAGGTTATCTGGGAAGCTATAGTTTGTGTTCAGTGAATTTGGATTCAAGCTATAGTTTAGTGATCAACAAATAACGATCAACGGACAACGACAGGCTGTTGCGGGTATAGCATAATCATTGGCCTGATGTGTATTTACCGGTGATTATGCTCTTTTATAGTTGCGGGCGTCTTGCATCTTTATAGCATAAAAACTATCTTAACAATACCTACAAAGTACAAGTGTGCACGTTTAATGTATTGTAAGCAACTTGTACTTTTAACTTACCTTAAAACAACCTGCCTTACCCATGCAAAGCCATCAGATCAAAAGTTTTGAAGAATACCAGAATGCCTGCCAACGCAGTGTCTCCGACCCCGAAGGCTTCTGGAGCGATATTGCCAGCACATTTACCTGGCGCAAAAAATGGAACACCACCCTGGAGTGGAACTTCGAGGAGCCAAATGTGAAATGGTTTAAAGGCGGTAAACTCAATATAACTGAAAACTGCCTGGACCGCCACCTGAAAACGCGCGGCAATAAACTGGCCCTGATCTGGGAGCCCAACGACCCGAAAGAACGCTTTGTGCGCTATACCTACCGCGAACTATACGAGAAGGTGTGCCAGTTTGCCAATGTGCTAAAGAAAAATGGTGTGCAGAAAGGCGACCGCGTGTGTATTTACATGCCCATGATTCCGGAACTGGCTTTTGCTGTATTGGCCTGCGCTAGGATTGGAGCAGTGCATTCGGTGATTTTTGCCGGCTTCTCGGCTGTAAGCATGTCTGACAGAATAAACGATGCCGGTGCCAAAATGGTACTCACCTCAGATGGCCTAAACCGTGGCGCCAAGCAGATTCCTGTAAAACGTGTGGTAGATGAGGCTCTGGAAAGCTGCCCTTCTGTTGAGAAAGTTATAGTTGTTGAGCGCCTTGGTTGGGCTGTAAACATGGTAGAAGGCCGCGATGTATGGTTCCACGACGAAGTAAAAGATGTAGCCAAAGATTGCCCAGCCGAGGAAATGGATGCTGAGGACATGCTGTTCATTTTGTATACCTCTGGCTCTACAGGCAAGCCCAAAGGGGTAGTGCATACCTGTGGCGGCTACATGGTGTATGCCCAGTATAGTTTCATGAACGTGTTCCAGTACCAGGAAAGCGACGTGTTCTGGTGCACCGCCGACATCGGTTGGGTAACAGGCCATACGTATCTGCTTTACGGTCCGCTGCTTTCCGGTGCTACTACGCTGATGTTTGAAGGCGTACCGACTTACCCGGACAATGGCCGTTTCTGGCAGGTGTGCGATAAGTTCGGCGTAAACATTTTCTATACAGCGCCAACGGCCATCCGCTCGTTGATGGGTGGCGACATTGATGATGTGCTTTCCTATAGTTTAGATTCCCTGAAAGTGCTGGGCTCGGTAGGGGAGCCGATAAACGAAGAAGCCTGGCATTGGTACCACACGCACGTAGGCAAAGAGCGCTGCCCGGTAGTTGATACCTGGTGGCAGACCGAAACCGGCGGTATCATGATCTCGTCACTTGCCAATGTTACGCCTACCAAACCGGCACATGCTGCATTCCCGCTACCGGGCATACAACCTATACTGGTAGACGCCGAAGGCAACGAAATTACCGACAACGAAGTGGAAGGTTACCTGTGTGTGAAGTTTCCGTGGCCGGGCATGATACGTACTACCTACGGCGACCACGAGCGTTGCCGCCTGAGCTATTTCTCTACCTACAAAGGCTTATACTTTACCGGAGATGGCGCCAAACGCGACGAGAATGGCTGGTACCGCATTATTGGTCGTGTAGATGATGTAATAAACGTATCGGGTCACCGCTTTGGCACGGCTGAGATTGAAGAAGCCATTAACCACAACGAGCATGTGGTGGAGTCGGCAGTGGTAGGCTTCCCGCACGATGTGAAAGGCCAGGGCATTTACGCTTTTGTGATCTGCAAGGACAAACCGGAGCGCGAAGATTATCTGCGTGCCGAAATCATCGAAACGGTAGTGGAGAAGATTGGTAAGATTGCCAAGCCCGATAAGATTCAGATCGTAAGCGGCCTGCCCAAAACCCGTTCCGGCAAAATCATGCGCCGCATCCTGCGCAAAGTAGCCGAAGGCGATACCTCCAACCTCGGCGATACCTCAACTTTACTCGATCCGGATGTAGTGGATGAGATCAAAGCAGGGGCTTTGTAAAAATATATTTTTCTTTTAGAGCTATAGTTATCGGTTTCTTATGACTGATAACTATAGCTTTATGTTTTACTATAGTTACTGTACTTCACTATTAGGCCCAATCTGGTTAAATGAGATAGTGCGGAATAAACTATAGCAGCATCCGCTGCAGCACAAGTGTCAGGACCATTAGAGGTAGTTAAATACGCTAGCACAACAATGAAAATAAAGGGCAGATCTTATTTTAAAGATCCTGAAGCTGACCTCAGTTATTTTGAAAACTGGGTAACACAGTTGGAGAAACAGAACGGAAGAAAGTACGAGCGATTCGAGGTCGAGACTGCACTTGGAGTAACTCATGTTTGGGGACTCAATACATAGGAAGAGCACCTGGATACGTTGGTGATTTTTCCGGGAGCAAGAACTACAGCCCTTATTTGGGATTTTGATAAAGGGCTAGGCAACCTCGGCCTTAAGTTGCGCATCTATATGGTGGAAACAAACGGTCTTCCTAATTTAAGTAGTGGAAACACTCCGGATATAAAATCACTGGACTATGGTTTTTGGGCAGCCGAAGTGTTTGATAAGCTAGGTCTTGATAAGGCATTTGTAGCAGGCGCTTCGTTTGGCGGACTGATATGCATGAAGCTGGGAATTGTGAAGCCCGAGAAGATTAAAACAGCTTTTTTGCTGAATCCGGGTTGTTTGCAACCCTTTTCGTTAACGTTTCAGAATCTTTATTATAACCTGCTGCCAATTGTAAAACCAACCGAAAAGAACGTTTTGAAATTTCTGGACAAGGCCGTTTTCTCAAAACCCAATCATCAGCTTTCGGAGTTTTCAGAAAAAATGCTTGTCGACTATGAGGTTTTTGCAATAAGTCGTTACAAAGACAACACGCAGAAGCCTTATTATATGGGCAACGAACTTGCAGCTGTTAAAGCGCAAACCTATTTGCTGGTAGGCGACAAAGACCTTTTATTTCCATTTAAAAAGTCTGTCGAAAATGCAGAAAAACATTTAACAACCCTGAAAGGGATAGAAGTGTTTGCCAATGTGGGGCACGGGATTGAAACCTACGACAAGGCATTGAAATATATCGGTGATAAAATAAAGGATTACCATTAAAAGCAATACCTGTAACAAGCGACATTTCCGTGCTTTGTAAGGTAGCAAAATGGAAGTGCAGCGCAGGTAGTTTTGTAGGAAAACCACGGGAGTGTGGAAGTTGTGAAGTGCTGGGTGAAATCGAGAGAGTACCTAATAATTTAAACTATAACTTAACTCAGCCATTATGAACAGTAAAGAATTCTACAAACTTCGTCTTTGCTTTACAGCTATAGTTTCCATTGCGATATGGGCACTTCTGATCTGGCAACATAACCACGGGGGCGTACCAAGTCATCATATCGCAGCAGATGCAAGCTTTCCTGCAATCTCTAACTGGTGGGGTGCGGCCTTGCTTCCCTTACTAACCTGGTATTTACTATATCGCGTCCAAAAGCGTTTGTTCAGAAACAAGACAGAAACCCGGATCTCTTTTAAAAATATAATTTATAGGTTTGCCGGCGCTTTGCTTTTCGGGAGTTTAATAGCTATCTGCTTTACCTTAGGGTACGAAGATAAGACAGGCTACCTGGTGTTAGGTATGCTTCCGTTTGCGATCTTTATACCAATTTACCGGGCCGAGTGCCTGCTTGGTTTTGTGCTCGGAATGACATTTACATTTGGTGCTGCGCTGCCAACGGGGTTCGGCATTCTGGTAAGCCTGATGGGCATAATACTGTATTGGCTTATCCGGCCCGGAATATATTATGCTTTATCAAAAATTACGATCTTGTTAGCCTTAAGCAAACAGAAACCTCAGCAATAGGGGAGCAGTAACTAAAATTTACTTTTATGAGCAGAAAAGCATTTACCGCCGAAGGTGCCGTGTCAGTAGGCCCTTATTCGCATGCCGTAGAGACCGGTAACCTGTTATATTTATCTGGCCAAACCCCGATTGATGCCGCAACCGGCAAGCTGGTAGAAGGAGACATTTCCGCCCAGACAAAGCAGTGTTTTATAAATCTGTTTGCTGTGCTGAAAGCTGCAGGCTTAACCCCGGACGATGTAGTGAAAGTAAACGTGTTCCTGACTGACATGGCAAACTTTGAAGCGATGAACGAGGTTTACAAAACACAATTTACAACGCCATACCCTGCCCGTACAACTATAGGTGTTGCCGCACTGCCTTTAGGCGCTCAGGTAGAAATAGAGCTGATTGCCGCCCGAAAGTAAGTTGTAAAGCTGGCCATCAGCCTAAAACGCTTTACATTTGCAGTATACCAACTATAGCCATGACAGACGAGCAGCATAACCCCTGGACTAAACTTTCATCAGAAGATATTTATCATAACCCCTGGATAAAGGTACGCGAAGACCGTGTGCTGACACCAGCCGGCAACGAAGGAATTTACGGTGTAGTAAGCATGAAAAACAAAGCTATTGGCATTATACCGATAGATGATGAAGGCTATACTTACCTGATCGGGCAGTACCGTTACCCACTTGATGAGTATAGTTGGGAGATTCCGATGGGCGGTGGCCTGGTGGAGAATGATATTCTGGAATCGGCAAAGCGCGAGCTGCAGGAAGAAACCGGTTTTACAGCTGCCAAATGGACAAACATTTGCCGCCTGCATACCTCCAATTCTGTTACCGACGAAGAAGGCTTTGTTTTTCTGGCGCAGGAACTAACGCCCGGAGACACCGCTTTCGAAGAAACGGAAGTGCTGCAGATAAAGCGCCTGCCTTTCTCAGAAGCCGTCCACATGGCTATGAACAACCAGATCACCGACGCCATCAGCGTAGCCGGTATCTTAAAAGCCGCTCTTTTGTTAGGTGTGAGTCTGAACCGGGGTTAAGGGGATTTGATGGATAAGTAGGGTTGGGCCGACTGCTATAGTTTATTGTTTCACCCCTTCCTAACCTTCTCCTTTTGTCGAGAGCCCCTACCCCAAACAGGGGAAGGAGCCTGGTTATTGCTATAGTTGCTGCAGTACTAAATTTCGCTGGCGCTGGTTTGTAACCCATGTCTAACGATATGGTTGAGTTTGTAACCCAACTGGCCCGGCAGGTTTTGTCAGAATCAGGATTTTCAGGATTAAAGGATTTACAGGATCAGGGCTTTTGCTAAAGTTTTACCTTACCCCATCCCTCTCCTAAAAACAGGAGAGGGCGCTTTGATGTTGATGCTATAGTTGGAGCTAGAGTTTTATAGTTGGCACTTGTCATCCCCCTACCCCCTTCAAAGAGGGACAGTTTCTGCTACTGCTATAGTTTGCCTTATAGTTTTAAATTTGGCAATTAACCCACCCCTGCCCCTCCCAAGAGGGGAATTTCTGCCATTGCTATAGTTGATCCTATAGTTTTATAGTTACAGGCAACGAGCAGGCAGGCATAGCCTGCCTCTAGGAACTACTACCACGGAAAAGCGATGTAACTATAGCCTATCACCAAACTCATAAATTAACTATCGAAGGATCTCAGTCTTTGGGTTGAGCGCCTTGTAGATTTCTGGTGCCGCCAGGCATTGCGAGGTACGAGCAAAAGAAATGTACACCGCGCGATGCCCGAAGACGGGGCCCCGCGGCCGTGAGCGCACCAAAGCAGAAATGAAACGATAGGTCAGTAAAGCTCCCAGGATCAGTAGTAACTATAGCATAAACTGCTTGTGGCAAGTAGTAACTATAGAATATATAAGATCCTTCGGCTAACGCTCAGGATGACATATAATAAGCTGAAATAGATTTCTCATGAATTTCGAAATATCAGAAGTAGAAACTATAGCATTGGTATCACACAATACTTTTGAATCATTCTATACCTGAGTTGGTTTTGGGAGCGTTGAACAATGGCGGAATATTCTTACATTTGAAACCATGAAAGTGCTCAAATACCTGTCGCAACGCATTTATACAACTTGGTGCTGTACCTGGTTTATAGTGCCATTTGTGGTAACATATCCTGTTCAGGTATTTCTTATTCGTAAGCCACAGTGGCACAGGCATGTTCATAACATCAACAGGCTCTGGTCTGCCATTTTTCTACGCATGTTCCTTACGCCGTTGCAGGTGGAGTGGCGCATGAAGTTCGACCCGAAACAACGTTACATTTTTACTCCCAACCATAGTTCGTACCTCGATATACCCATGATGCTGCGGGCTATCCCCGGTTTTCTTAACTTTGTAGGTAAAAGCTCGTTGGCTAAGGTGCCGCTCTGGGGTAAAGTATATGGTACGCTATACATCAGCGTAGACCGCAGAAGTGCCATGAGCAGCGCCAAAAGCTATATCCAGTCTAAAAAAACGCTGGATGAGGGCCGCAGTCTGGTTATTTTTCCGGAGGGAACTATAGGCGAGACAGCCGGAGAACAGTTGCTGGAGTTTAAAGACGGACCGTTTAAGATCGCGATTGAAAAGCAGCTGCCCGTTGTGCCGGTCTCGATGCCGTATAACCAGCGCTTTATGCCCGACGTGGAAGAGGTGGGGCTAAAAATCCGCCGTCATCCGCTTAAAATGATCATACACGAGCCAATTGAAACCACAGGTATGACACTGGAGGACCTGCCGGCTTTAAAAGAGCGCGTATTTCATATTATTCAACAAGAGTTAACCAAACACAACTATAACAAGGATGTCAACAGATATTCAAACCATCAGAAAATTAGCACATCTGAGCAGACTGGAATTTAGCGAAGAGAAAGAGCAGGAGATGCTGGGCGACCTGAACAAGATCCTGAACTGGGTAGACAAACTACGTGAACTGGATACGGAAAACATAGAGCCCCTGACGCACATGACTGCCGAAATGAACGTGATGCGCGAAGACGTAGCCAAAAATACCATTACCCACGAAGAAGCATTGTTGAACGCTCCTAAAAAAGACTCCGATTACTTTAGAGTGCCAAAGGTACTGGAGTAAGCGGTAAGCCTGTTTATGAGTAAAGCGAACTTTTGGAAGAACTGGGATGCTACCCTGAAGTATCCCTATCTTTTTTTACTGGTGCTTTCGGCGGCGGCCCTGCTGCTGGGCGCTTACTATTATATAGCCGGTAATACTGCTGCCTACGCCTGGGACAAAATCACAGACCTGCAGGTGGTATCGGTACCGGTGCATGAAGTTACGCGACTACTCCAACCCTTTACACTGTATGCCGACGGCTACCTGCTGCTGGAGCAGTATGATGTAGGCCCCCTTGAAGTAAAAACCTGGCCTGCTGCTGTTTTCCTGGGTATTCTTGCCGTTTGCATTGCCTTCTACAGTGCTGCCATCAGTACCATGCGGCAGATCCCTTACTTTGCCGGGGTACTGCTGCTCATGCTTTTCCTGGCATCCTTCAACATAGATCAACTACAGATCCTGGGCGCTGAATCGGGGCAGACAACACTGCTGATGCTGATTATTCTGTTGGCTGGGCTGAGCTATGCTTTCCAGGCGTTCTGGAAACACGTTTCGTTTGGGCTGCGGGTAGTGGCCATGTTGCTGACGCTTCTGGTAGCCGGTATAGCCATTTTTGCCGAATCCGGGTTTTCGCCTTCGGTTACGGCCTTGCACCTGGTAAACTATAGTTCGCTGGCCACGCTTGTAGTTGCGATAGTCTTTATAATCTGGGTATCGTACGAAAATGTAAATGCCCTGCTTTGGATCAATACACAGGGAGCCACACCGGAGCGCCGTTTCAGTATGTGGCAGTTTATCCTGATTGCGGGGCTGTACCTGCTCAACCTGCTGCTGCTTTACCTGCGCAAGATCGGTTACATACAGGCCGATATGGTGTTCGTAAATGCCTACTTCCTGCTATTGCTTTCGGTAGTGGCTGGCTTTTGGGGGATGCGGCAACGCGAAGCTTTCTATGGCAAACATTTTCCGTTCAGGCCTACAGGTGCGGTATTATACCTGGTTTTTGCCACTGTAGCCTTCCTGAGCATCGGCTATGCCTTTGTTACTTCCAGCGACTCCATTACGGTGCTGTACCAGGACATGATCATTTATACCCACCTGGTATATGGAGCTCTTTTCTTCCTTTATCTGCTCATGAATTTCGGCAGGCTGATAAAAGAGCGAAAGGCCGTGTATAAGGTGGTTTATGAGCCGCAGGTATTTACATTGTTCTCGTTCTTCCTGATGAGCACTGTAATTCTTGCTATCCTGATCATCCGCTCGCAATACAGTGTTTACTTTAATGCGCAGGCAGGTTACTATAGTTATGTCGGTGATATTTACCAGGCATCTGGGAATACTGTACTGGCAAAACGCTTTTATGAAGAAAGTGATGTATATGACCTGAACAACGTGAAGGCAAACTATAGCCTGGCCACAATTTACAGATCGGAGTCGCAGCGCAACAACGAAATCCTGCACCTGAAGGGAGCTGCGAGCAAGCGCCCTAACCCGAAGTTGTATGTGCGCATGGCCAACCTCTACGACCAGAAACAATATTTTTTCGAGAAGCTGTATGTGTTGCACGAGGGCATAGATAAGTTTCCGGAAAGTGCTGAACTATACAATAACATGGCCTTGCTGTACATGCAAACCAGTGTTACCGATTCTGTAGAATACTATTTTAACCTGGCAGAGAAATTTAGCAGTAACAAAGAAGCCATTCAGAGCAACAGGTTGGCCTTTTATACACGACAGGGGATGTTAGAGCCTGCCCGCAACCTGCTTGCCGAGGCCCGGAATGCCGATTATAACCCACTACGAAGCAATGTGGCAGTGTTGCGCCAGTTGCTCGGCGAAAAAGCGGGTACAACAAGAACCAGTGATTATTTTGCGCCGGACACGCTAGAGGCTGTTGAAGAATTTACGCTGTTCTATAACGAAACCCTGAGCAGCCTGAACGACGGTGATACGACACGTTTAAAAGCAGTTGATCGTTATCTGAACTCACCGGGGAACGAGATTTTCCACGAAGACCTTTTATACAGCAAAGCACTCATACATCATTACAACGGTCGCCCTAAAGAAGCCAGAAATATAGTTGAGAACCTGGCCCTTTCGGTAAGCGGCCGGAGTGGTTATTACTATAATGCTCTGGCCGTCTGGATGCTGGAAGAAGAAAACTATAAAGCGGCTGCCCACTACTTTGGTCTGGCAAAAGACCATGGCTATAAACAGGCTTACCTGTCGCATGGATATGCGCTTGCGCTGGCAAACGAGCCACGGCAAGCCATAAACGCGCTACAGGAAGTAGGTTTTACAGAGATAGCCTCAGCGCAGGAAGTTGCCGGCCAGATGGCAGAAGTGCTGCAAGAAGATTTTGATACGATTGTAAAAACTGCCCCGGACGACGATAAAGTAAGGTATCTGCAAACCTATCTGCCAATGCTCAGTGTGAAGCAGGTGGATGCCCTGATCAACGCTATCAGCGAAAAGGAGCTTCGCCGCATTGCCCTGATCAATCGCATTGATTACCTGATGAATAAACATCAGTGGAAATCTGCCAATAAAGCCATTAAAGAAACGGCACCGCAGCTGCAGCCCGAAGGCGAACTGCGCAGTCGCCTGAACCTGCAACAGCTCAGGCTCTGGAATAATACCCAAAACTACGATGTGTTGCTAGACCGCATGGATAACCTGCATTTTACAACGCACGACAGAAAATACAAACTATACTTTAAGGCAAGTATTGCAGCCGCCAAAGGCCGTGACCGCGAAGCAGCTGAAAAATACCGACAGGCCGTAAAGTTGCTGCTTTACGATGAGGAAGTAGTAAAGAGGGCAGCAGCTTATTTTGCAGAAAAGGAGCCCGACGAAATGACTGCCTATGAGATTTTACTGGCAGGTATTACATATAATCCATTCTCGGCAGAGTTACAAAAAGCCTATGCGTTGGAGAGCCTGAACAAAGGGCTTAACAGCTATGCCGAACAGGCACTGGCAACGTTGCAGGACTTGCTTGCTGAAGAAGAATACACTACATTTATAAAGGAGTTTGAGCAGCACCGCGAGGCTGTTCAGCAGAAATTGGATAACTGGCAACTATAAAAACAGCCTGCATGAGCATCATCATCGATACACACCACATCTCTAAAGTATACCGCATGGGAGCAGAGGTAATCAACGCCCTGCAGGATGTTTCTATAACCATACACAAAGGAGAATATGTGGCGTTTATGGGCCCTTCCGGTTCAGGTAAATCCACACTCATGAACATCATCGGCTGCCTTGATACACCAACTGGCGGTACCTACATTCTGAACGGAAACGATGTGAGCAACATGACGGATAACGAACTGGCCGAGGTGCGCAATAAAGAGATCGGTTTCGTTTTCCAGACGTTCAACCTGTTGCCGCGTCAGACATCTTTAGAGAACGTAGCCCTGCCACTGATCTATGCTGGTTATAATAAAACCCAGCGCGAAGAGCGGGCGCAGAAAGCACTGGAAAGTGTAGGCCTTGGCAACCGTGGAAAACACAAGCCCAACGAACTTTCGGGCGGGCAGCGCCAGCGTGTGGCTATAGCCCGTGCCTTAATTAACGACCCAAGCATTATTCTGGCCGATGAGCCGACTGGTAACCTCGACACCAAAACATCTTACGAGATCATGGAGCTGTTCGAGAACCTGCATTCAAGAGGTAACACCATAATTATGGTAACCCACGAAGAAGATATTGCCCGCTATGCCCACCGTATAGTTCGTTTGCGTGATGGTTTGATAGAGTCGGATACTATAAACGAAAACGTAGCTACCGCAGCCATGATGCGGGAAGCGCACAGCATCAATGAAGATATACACTAAGACCGGCGATAAAGGCACTACCGCGCTGATAGGGGGGACCCGTGTAGCCAAATCGCATTTGCGGATAGAAGCTTACGGAACCGTTGATGAGTTAAATTCCTACATCGGGCTGGTACGCGACCAGGAAGTAAACAAATCCAGAGCTGACATACTGAAAGAGATACAGGACAGGCTCTTTACCATTGGCTCCATGCTGGCTACCGATCCGGATAAAAACGTGAAGATGGTTACGCCGGACCTGCATACCGAAGACGTACAGTTACTGGAAAAGGAGATCGACACTATGAGCGAAGAGGTACCGCCGCTGCGTGCTTTTGTACTGCCGGGCGGCCATCAGTCGGTATCTTTCTGCCATATAGCGCGTTGCGTGTGTCGCCGTGCCGAACGCCTTGCCATCAGGTTGCAGGAAGAGTCGCCGGTAGATGAACTGGTAATTATTTATCTAAACCGTTTGTCGGATTATCTGTTTGCATTGTGCCGCCGTATGACTTACGAGCTGCAGGCTGAGGAAGTAACCTGGAAGCCAAGAGTTTAATAACCCTTCACCAACAACTACACTATGACTACAGATACGCTAACTATAACTACACAGCAGGTACAGGAATCCCGCATTTCACAACTGGACTATAACAATATCGAGTTCGGGAAGATCTTTTCGGACCACATGCTGGTAGCTGATTACAAGAATGATGCATGGCAGGCGCCGCAGATCTTGCCTTACGGTAACATGTCGCTAAGCCCGGCTACTTCTGCTATTCACTATGGTCAGGCGATTTTTGAAGGCATGAAAGCTTATCGTAGTGCAGATGGCGATATCCTGTTATTCAGACCGTACGACAACTATAAACGATTGAATGTGTCGGCTGAGCGCATGTGCATTCCGCAGCTGCCGGAAGATATTTTTATGCAGGGGCTGGAGCAATTGCTTCGTTTGGATGCTGCCTGGGTGCCACCAACCGAAGGAAGCGCGCTATACATCCGCCCGTTCATGTTTGCCACCGATGATTTTATTGGTGTAAGGCCATCTTCCAACTATAGATTTACCATTTTCTCGTGCCCGGTGGGTGCCTACTACAACGCGCCGCTGCGTGTAGCCATCGAAACCAACTATGTGCGCTCTGCTGATGGCGGTGCAGGTTATGCCAAAGCCGCAGGCAACTATGGCGCGGCGCTTTACCCGGCACGCCAGATGCAACAGAAAGGCTATCATCAGCTTATCTGGACCGACGCCAAAGAGCACAAATACATCGAGGAATCGGGCACAATGAACGTGATGTTTGTGATAGATGGTGTGTTGGTAACGCCTGCCGTAAGCTCAACAATCCTTTCGGGTATCACCCGCGACAGCGTACTGACGTTAGCCAGAGACTTGGGCTACAAGGTAGAAGAGCGCCGTGTAAGCGTGGAGGAAGTAGTGGAAGCGCACAGAGCCGGCAAACTACAGGAAGCATTTGGTACTGGTACCGCCGCAACTATAGCTCAGATTGCTACTATTCACTATAACGGCGAAGACCTGGAATTGCCGCCTTTTGAAGGAAGAGACATATCAAATTCGGTTGCCGCTGAACTGGATAAAATTAAAACCGGACAGGCTCCGGACCCATACAATTGGGTTTACAAGATTAACCTGTAAGTACAGAACTATAAAGTGAGATGCTGAAGTAAGTCCTGTGGATGTTGCTTCAGCATCTTCTTGTTTAAAATAGAGTATAGGCACTAAACACAAACTATAGAACAATGACTGCAGAGCAGGTAAAAGATTTAAAGGCGCGCGTAGAAGCCTTGAGGAGGTACCTTTGACTACGACAACAAGAAAGAGGAAGTAGCCACCATCGAGGCCAAGACCACAGCTCCTGACTTTTGGGACAACTCCAAAGAAGCCGAGAAGGTGCTGAAAGAGGTAAAGGGCATTAAGGTATGGACCGATCACTACGAAGAAGTAGAGAAGAAGTATGGCGACTTCGAAACGCTGTTTGAGTTTTACAAAGAAGGCGACGTAACCGAAGAAGAGATTCAGCAGGAATATAAAGCCGCACTGGAAGCAGTAGAAGGGCTGGAGTTTAAGCGTATGCTCAGCGGTGAGGAAGATCAGTTAAGCGCTATTCTGGAAATAAACCCGGGTGCCGGTGGTACCGAAAGCCAGGATTGGGCCGAGATTCTGATGCGCATGTACATCATGTGGGCTGAGTCGCATGACTTTAGTGTGAAGCAGCTAAACTACCAGGCCGGCGATGGCGCAGGAATAAAATCTGCTACGCTAGAAATTACCGGCGACTTTGCCTATGGCTACCTGAAATCAGAGATCGGGGTACATCGCCTGGTACGTATCTCTCCTTTCGATTCCGGTGGGCGGCGCCATACATCGTTTGCCTCGGTGTTTGCCTACCCGGTGGTAGATGATACGATCAACATTGAAGTGAACATGGGCGACATTGAGTGGGATACTTTCCGCTCGGGAGGTGCAGGTGGCCAGAACGTAAACAAAGTTGAAACTGCCGTACGCCTGAAGCACAAGCCAACTGGTATTGTAATTGAGTGCCAGATAGAGCGCTCTCAGCTCATGAACAAAGAACACGCCTTACGCATGCTGAAATCCAGGCTCTACCAGATAGAGGTGGAGAAGCGTAACGAAGAACGCGATCGGATCGAGAGCACTAAAAAGAAGATTGACTTTGGTTCGCAGATCCGGAACTATGTACTGCACCCCTATAAGCTTGCGAAGGATGTAAGAACAGGCGTAGAACGCACAGATGTGCAAAGTGTGCTGGATGGCGACCTGGATGATTTTATAAAAGCCTACCTGATGCAGCAGTAAACAGCTGATAAAAAACCGGATAGCCGGTGTGCCTTGCCATTCAACGCTAAGGTGCACCGGCTTTTTTGTAACTATAGTTATCAATTAGCCTCTAAACTGTGTGTTTGCACATCAATTTGGCTATTAAAAGCAATTGTTCGTCGATTTTTGATTCTTAAATAAGCTTTTAATAAGATTAAATTTGATTGGGCACGTATAAGGAATTGTTTAACACCGATTGCTCTCCCTCTACATGCAGGCCTACTTTGGTGGTCTTTGAGGAAAACTATAACGTTTCCTGAACTCTTCTACCTTGTAGCTCTACTTAGCAATTACTCTTCCATAAACACTGCAGCCAGGCATGCGCAGCCCGGTAGTGGTTGTTTGGCTCGTGTAATCTGCATAACCTCTTTAAATCATCTTATCAATGAGAGCAAATGAAAAAACTATTACTTCTTAGTTTTGTCTTGATGTTCACCCTCTTTCAGCAGGCGTTTGCACAAGGCAGGACGGTGACCGGTACCGTAACGGACCGCGCCAACGGACAAGCCCTACCGGGCGTCGCTGTAATAGTACAAGGCACCACAGTAGGTACATCCACCAACGTAGATGGCGCTTATACTATAAACGTACCGGCAGGTAGCAATACACTCGAGTTCCGATACATTGGGTACCAGACAGTAACCCGGAGCATCGGCAACGCAACAACTATAAATGTGGCTTTAGAAACCGATGCACAGCAACTACAGGAAGTTGTGGTAACAGCACTGGGCCGTGAGGAAGAAGAAAGAACACTGGGATATGCTACGCAGCAGGTGAACTCGGAGCAGCTAACTCAGGGTCGCGAACGAAGCGTAGCCAACGCGCTGCAGGGTAAAGTGGCCGGGGTGAATATTCAGAGCCAGGGCGGTGGTCCGGGTGCTTCTACCAGGGTTGTTATCAGGGGTGCGAAATCTGTATTACAAAGTAACCAGGCGCTTTTTGTGATAGACGGCATACCCGTAGATAATAGTAGCTCCGGTACAGGAGATAACCTGAACAACGGTATAGATGTCGGTAACCGCGCCAACGACATTAACCCGGACGATATCGAGTCTATCAACATCCTGAAAGGCCCTGCTGCTGCTGCCTTGTATGGTTCCAGAGCGGCAAACGGAGCGATCATGATCACCACGAAATCCGGCAGGGGAGCTACCAAAAAAGCTGAAATGTCTTATGTATCATCTTACACAATAGAAGACGTGCTCCGCTATCCTGAATTCCAGAACCGTTATGGAGAGGGCTTCTTCGGTGCACCCGACCTGCTGGAAAACACCAGCTGGGGCCCGGTTTTTACAGGCGAGGTATTGCCTTGGGGCCAGATCATAAACGGACAGCAACGCTATAAACCATATGTAGCCCTGAAAGATAATATCAAGGAGTTTTTCGATTATGGATCAACCTGGATCAATACGATCTCACTTTCAGGAGCAGCCGAGAACGCAACCTACTACGCTTCTTATTCCAACACGAGCCAGAGTGGTATAGTACCTACTACAGACTATAGCCGTAACTCGCTGGCAGTAAAAGGAAGTACCAAACTGCTGAACAAATTTAACTCTTCGGTATCTTTAACCTATACCAAATCGGGCGGCGACTTTGCCATGACAGGGCAGGGCAACTCTGTATTCAATCAACTTATCCAAACTCCGCGTGATATTCCGGTTCGGGAGCTGGAGGATTTGTCAAACCCTTTTAACGATGAGGCAGGCTATTACTCTCCTTACACCATAAACCCATACTGGTCGCTGGCCAATCAGACTTTCGAGAACGATGTGGACCGCTTATTTGGTAACATAACCATCGGATACGAAGTGATTGAAAAACTGAATGTTACCTTCCGTTTAGGTACAGACTTTTACAATGACCGCCGTAAGCAGTGGATGGCCATACGGGATGTGGAGGGGCAGAATGAGGCCAACAACGATGATGGTATGTATTCTGAGACACAGCTTTACTACCGTGAGATAAACTCCGACATCATGGCAACCTATGGCTTCGATATCTCAGAAGACCTGAACCTGGAACTGTTGATCGGACATAACATTAACCAGAGAACGAACGATAACCTGTTTGCACAAGCGGATGCGCTTGCCAACAACCAGTTTAAATCTCTTAGTAACATAGTTGGTACCCCATTAGCGACCAGTTTCCGTGATATCAGAAGGCTGGTAGGTGTTTATGGTTCTGCCAAACTGGGCTTCAGAGACTACTTGTGGTTAGAACTTACCGGACGTAACGACTGGTCTTCTACACTGCCTCTAGACGATAACCGCTTCTTTTACCCATCTGTTAACATAGCATTTGATGCTGCCAATGCATTTGGTTTAGCTGATAATTCACCGATCAACTTTGCAAAGATCAGGGCAAACTATGCTAAAGTGGGTAACGACGCACCAAACTTCTTTACCCGGTCTGTCTTTGTATCTGGTAACATCAGCGATGGCTTTGCCGGTACTGACCTGAACTTCCCATTTGCCGGTATACCTGGTTTTGAGGTGAGTAACGTAATTGGTAATAACTTCCTGCAGCCAGAAGAAACCAGTTCATGGGAGATAGGTGCGGACGTAAGAATGCTTAAGGAGCGCCTGCGCTTCGACGTGGCTTACTACGATTCTAAGTCTGATAATCAGATTATTAGTGTGCCAATTTCGTTTGCTACCGGCTTTGGTTCTGCCAACCTGAATGCGGCTACCATACGCAACAAAGGGGTGGAACTGCTGGTTGGCGGTATCCCGATCGAAACCAATGACTTTACCTGGGACATCAGCGTGAACTTCACAAAAAATGATAACGAGGTAGAAGATGTATTTGGTGAGAACGAGATCTCGCTGGGTGGTTTGGCATCTGCAGCCCTTGTTATTTCAAGAGGCCGTCCTTATGGTACCTTTAAAGCAGAAGATTACCTGCGCGATCCTCAGGGCCGCATCGTAGTGAACGCTGCTACAGGTCGCCCAAGAACAGCGCCAGAACAAACTTACCAGGGAACCATACAACCAGACTGGACAGGCGGCCTTGTGAATACGCTTACCTATAAGGGTGCTCGTTTCTCCTTTGTGTTTGATACCCGCCAGGGTGGTAAAATGTATTCCAGAACAAGAGGTACCCAGCGTTTTGCAGGTACTGCACCAGAAACGCTGTTCAACGACCGCCAGCCATACATCATCCCTAACTCAGTTGTTGAGGTTGGTAGCACAGGTGAGTATGTAGAGAATACTACTCCGCTTACAAATGATAACCTGTACGAGTATTGGGGTAACCTGCCTGAAGGTACGAATATAGTGGATGCTTCTTTTACCAAGCTGCGCGAAGTGAGCTTGAGCTACAAGCTGCCGGCATCTATAGTTGAGAAAACCTTCTTCGGTAATATAGAAGTCGGTGTTTCCGGTCGTAACCTGATCCTCTGGACACCAGATGAGAACACATACATCGACCCTGAGATGAACAGCTTCGGTAACGGTAACCTGCAAGGATACGACTTTAGTAGCACACCAAGTACACGGTCATGGGGTGCCAACATCAGAGTCACTTTTTAAAGATAACTGAAGATCAAGACCATGAAAAGAATATATAAATACATGCTTGCAGGGGTGATTGCCACTTTAGCAGGACTTACTGCCTGCGATGACTTCCTGGATGTGAACGATGACCCTAACAACCCGCCTACCTCAACGCCGGCGTTAACATTACCGGCAGCGCAGGGGCAACTGGCCTATACTTTAGGAAACCAGTTCCAGTTTTTGGGTAACTTCTTCGCACAACACTGGACCCAGGCCGGAGCAGCTAACCAGTACTGCGACCTGGAACTATACCAGATCACATCTTCCAGTTACGATGCCAGGGTATGGGGTGAACTTTATGCCGGCGCCTTAAACGACTTCAGATTTGTAAGCCAACAGGCACTTACCGACGAACAGAACAACTACGCTGCTATTGGCCAGATAATGGAAGTGTATACTATACAGGTGATTACAGATGCCTGGGGTGATGTGCCCTACAGTTCAGCATTGAACGGACTCAATAATCTTAATCCGGAATATGAAAGTCAGGAAGACATCTATAATGACATGGTGGTTCGGCTGGATTCAGCAATCGCGCTGATTGATCCAAGCGGTGCAACACCAGGTGATGATGACCTTGTGTACGGTGGTAATATGACCGAATGGCTTAGATTCGCCAACACGCTTAAACTCAAAATATTCCTGCGTCAGGCTTATGTACGGCCGGATGTAGCACAGGCAGGCATTCAGGCAATGTACAGTGCAGGAGCAGAGTTTTTGCAGATTGGCGAAACCGGTGACATAGCGTTTGCCGACCAGACTCAGAACAGGAACCCATTCTACCAGACCCAGGTAGTTTTCAGGGGCGGTGTGGACGTAGTGGCCAGTAACACGATACTGGATTATCTGCAGGAAACAGAAGACCCAAGAATAGATAAGTTCTTTTCTCCGGCACAGGCTGGTAGCAACCAGGGTAGTTTTGTAGGCGTGGACCAGGGTGTGGAATGTACTCCTGACCGTACTGGTAACCAGTCGAACACTGTATCAAAACCAGGGCCAGCGGTTGCCAGTCCAACAACTGCAGTACCTTACATAACAGCAGCAGAGAGTTACTTTCTGCAGGCTGAGGCCGTTGCCCGCGGCTGGACCGGAGGCGTAGGCGATGCCAGTGAGCTTTATGCCCAGGGCATCCGAGCATCGCTGGATTATGTGGGTGAAGATGTGGCTGCAGCAACAGCCCTGTTACAACGCGTACCTTATCCAACAGGTGGTTCAGTAGAAGCACAGGTAGAGCAGATCATCACCCAGAAATGGGTATCGTTTAGCGGAACCCAGGGTTTTGAAGCCTGGACCGAATATCGCAGAACCGGTTATCCAAGCTTTATAGAGCCTTCAGCAGCTTCTACCTTGGGTACTGGTCTTATTCCGAAACGTTTACTGTACCCTAACACTGAGGCGGTAAGAAATACGAACTACCCTGGCCTGGTGGAGATAGATGTACCGGTATGGTGGGATGTGAAGGACTAATTAAACCTTAAAAAGTAAATAAAATGAAACGCATAAATATAAGCTTAAGGTTATTTCTGCTCACAATGCTGCTATTTGCCTTTAGTGCCTGTGAGAAAGACGACGATACAGCACATGTATCGGGCATTACAACCTACGCCCAGTTTGAGATGAGTGGAGACAGGTTTAGCTCGATAGTGCAGGGCGGAGAATTTGTGGACCCGGGCGTAACAGCCACTGAAGGGGAAACAGAGCTACCAGTAACCGTATCGGGCACCGTTGATACCAGTACACCCGGAGTGTATGACATTGTATACACTGCCGTAAACTCAGACGGTTTTCCAGGTTCCACTACCCGTACAGTAGCTGTATTGCCAGCGCCTGAACAGGCCGGTGTTAACATTGCCGGAACCTACGTTAGAAGCGGTGTATCATCAACCGTAACCAAACTGGCGCCTGGTTTTTACCTGATGCCGAACGTGTGGGGGCCTAACCTGATCCCGTCCTATATAATAACTACTGATGGCGTTAATCTGACCCTGCCAGGCAATGCACTCAGTGGTTTCGGACCTGTGGAAGGTACAGGAACTTTACAGGGCGGTGTGATGACACTACTCGTGTCGTTGCCAAACTTTGGTATAGCAGATAGCAGAAGGGTGTGGGAAAGACAGTAGAACCCGGACAATCAAATTCATGAACGATAAAATAAGATAGCGATGAAACCAAAATATATTTTACTGCTTGTCATGTTCCTGTCTGTAGGTTTTATTACCTCCTGCGATGATGACGACGATGATGAGATTGAGTTCACTTCCACGTACCCGCTTTCCGGCGACTGGACAGTAACCTTTAGTATAGAGACAGCGCCAGGCCAGTTTGAGCCATTGGTAGACCAGGGGGAGCTGCTGATCTACAATACATCTGCAAATATACCAACTGAAATATGGGTTGATGACCATGGCAGCTTCTGGGATTTTAAAGTGAAATCTCCTGCAGATGCACGTGCCCGCACATTTGGCGGCAATGAGCTGCAGAATGAAACCTACGACTCTCAGGTAACTATAACCAATGGTCAGGTGTTTGTGGATGCGGTGCGTGTAAACGGTATACTACGCGATAGCATTTACTTCCAGGTATCGTTTAACGACGATGAAGATGCGGAGGGCAATCCTGACCCATTCGGAACCATTTACCACGTATATGGGCACAGAAGTACTGGTTTTGAATAATCATTTAAGTAGCTAAGAAGTAAAAAGACAGGTTAAACAGCCTGTCTTTTTACATACCTTAAAAACGGGGCTTAAACCTAACATCCATCTAAAACCCGGCGCCGCCTTTATGAAAGAGCATGTACACCCCATTGCCGTCGTGGGCTTTTTGTGCCTGTTTTTTTTACTTACAACTATAAAGGGAGTATGTGCAGGTCGGGCTTGGCAAAGCAACTATATCAAAATCAGTGGTGTAGTGCGCGATGCAGCAAATGGCGAAGCAATTCCCGGCGTTACAGTGTATGCAGCTACAGGCAAAACAGGTGTAACTACAAACGAGAGAGGTGCTTATAGTTTAAATGTACCCGCTGGCCGCGGCACGCTACTGGTTTCTTTTGTAGGCTATGGTAAAGACAGTATAAACTATAACAGTACCCGCGATATAGTTCTGAACATCCCTCTCCGCCGCGCTACTGTGCAGTTATCAGAAGTGAATGTAGTAGGAGCCCGAGAACGGCACGACAATGTACGGAGCGTGATGAGTGGCATTTCCAGCATCGACATTAACACGATCAAAACCTCACCGGCGCTTCTGGGCGAGGCAGATGTTATTAAAAGCATTAAGCTATTGCCCGGCATCAGTTCGGTGGGTGAAGCGGCGACCGGCTTTAATGTGAGGGGCGGAAGCATTGACCAGAACCTGGTGTTGCTGGATGATGTGCCCATCTTTAATACATCCCACCTGTTCGGTTTTTTCTCCGTTTTTAACCCTGATGCGCTTGAAAGCATAACGCTGTACCGTGGTGGCGTACCGGCGCAGTATGGAGGTCGTATTGCATCGGTGCTGGATGTAAAACAGCGTGAAGGCAACCGTACCAATTACCTGCTGAGTGGCGGTATCGCGCTCATCTCGGGTAGGTTAACAGTAGAGGGACCGATTACAAAAGAGAAAAGCTCTTTTATAGTTGCAGGCCGCAGTTCTTACTCAGACTGGCTCCTGAAAAGGGTGCCAGATGTTAACATAAAGAACAGCCGTGCATCTTTCTATGACATTTCGGCAAAAGCAGGCTATACGTTTAACGAGAAAAGTAAACTTACCCTGTTTGGGTACCGCAGTTATGACCGCTTCGGCTTTTCCGGGGATACCTTGTATAACTGGAGCACCAACGCTGCAACTATAAAATACACGCGCATTTTTAACACCGATTTTTATGCGGATTTAACTGGTGTGCTTACAAACTATAGTTTTAAAGTATTAACCGAAGAACCTGCTACAGCATCTGAATACAGCAATGGGATTAAGCTGGCCAACCTGAAAGCTGACTTTTACCTGACCAAAAACAGGCACCAGGTGACATTTGGCGCCTCGGCAGTAAACTATAGGTTTGCACAGGGCGAGTTGCAGCCTGCTTCTGGTCAATCAGAAGTGCAGCCGGTAGTTTTACCTGAAGAACATGCCCTGGAGAGCGCTTTGTACTGGAACGATGAAGTAAAACTTTCGGATAAAATAACGGTGATGTATGGCCTGCGGTATTCAGTATATGCAGTGTACGGTCCGGCATCGGTATACCTGTACCAGGCAGGCGAACCAAGGCAGGAGGGTACTATTACAGATACCTTGAACTATAGCAGCGGTGAGGTAATTAAATCTTACCACGGTCTGGAGCCGCGGCTTTCTGTAAATATTGGCCTTGGTAAAAACAGCGCCGTAAAAATTGGCTATAACCGCAACCGGCAGTACCTGCACCTCATTTCCAACACTACTTCTATTTCGCCAACCGATATCTGGAAGACGAGCAACACATACCTTAAACCACAGATTGGTGATCAGGTTAGCGTAGGATATTTCCGGAACAGCGGCGACAACCGGTTTGAAGGCGCGCTGGAGTTATACTATAAGCGCATTGAGAATATACACGACTATAAAAACGGGGCCATACTATACCTGAACAAAATGATTGAAACGGACCTGTTGCCGGGCAAGGGCAGGGCATACGGCTTGGAAACAAGCATCAGCAAAACGGCTGGCCGCCTGACTGGCTGGGTAAACTATACCTATTCCCGCACCGAAATTGCCGTAAATGGGGCTACTGCAGAAGAAACTATAAACCAGGGCAATTACTACCCCGCCAGCTATGATAAACCGCATACCCTGAACCTGGTAAGCAGTTATGAACTAAACAAACGGCTTGTGGCCTCACTCAACTTTACCTATAGTACAGGCCGCCCCATTACAGCACCTGTTGCACATTATGTAATTGATGGCTACATCGTGCCGGATTTTGGAGAACGAAACGCCTACCGTATTCCCGATTATCACCGGCTGGATCTGTCGCTGGCTGTACTCCCAAACCGATCCAGAAACAAGCGCTGGGAAGGAACCTGGAACATTGCTGTGTACAATGTGTATGGTCGCAAAAACCCTTATTCTGTTTTCTTTAAGCAGGTTTTTGGTTCACCTCCCAGAGCGTATCAGCTGGCGGTGGTGGGCGTGCCGCTACCATCCATTTCCTACGATTTTAAATTTAGGTAATGCCCTATGAAAAGTCTGAGACTTATTTTTTTGGCAGTAATACTGCTGCTTTTTAACAGCTGCGTCGATCCACTGGAACTGGAGTTGGACCCAGATGCCAGGCGGCTGGTTGTAGATGGCATGATCACAGATGAGCCAGGGCCCTATAGTGTACGCCTGAGCCGGAGCAAACAATACGATTCCTACCACGACAACTGGAGTGTGGTGGAAGCTGGTGCCCGCGTTATTATTTCCGACAACAGAGGTAACCAGGAAACGCTAACCGAAACAGCTCCGGGGCTTTATCAGACAAGTGCCGACGGCATCAGAGGTCAGGTTGGAGTTACCTATACCTTGCAGATAACCACAAAAGGCGGCCAGCAATATACTTCGGCTCCGGAAACCATGCAGCCTGTTGGTCCTATTGATAGTCTGTATTTTGAGGTCAGGCCTTACTTTGAGCTGAATGAAGAAGATGTGCAGGTAACACGGTATGCCGTGCATGTGCTGCTGGATGCGGAAGATCCGGCAGCAGAGAAAAACTATTATATGTGGCGCTGGCAGGGAACGTTCAGGGTAAGTACCCAACCCTGGGACTATACCGAGAAAGTAGGAAACGTACGTGTACCAATGCCAAAAGACTGCTGCGAAACCTGCTGGGTTACAGCCAATACCAACAGCATAAACGTGCTAGACGACCGGCTGACAAACGGAACCAATTTAAAGCGGCATCTGGTTACCCATATACCGGTAACGGAACAGGCGTTTGGTTTCAAATACCATCTTGAGGTAAAGCAATATTCGCTCTCAGAAGCGGCTTTTAACTACTGGCGCATTCTCAAATCGCAAATAGAGCGTGGAGGCAGCATACAGGACCCGCCTCCAGCTAATGTTATCGGTAATATGAGTAGCATCAGTAACCCGGATGAGCGTGTGCTTGGTTTTTTTGGAGCATCAGCAATGGCCAGCAAAGCTTTTTTTATAAACCGGGAGGAACTGGGCATTCGGGTAGGGCCGTATGTTATGCCCGACGATTGCCGCGTGCTCTCTAACAGCACTACTGTGCAGCCGGTTTTCTGGTAAAGTGCTGTTGCATTTATAGTTTGGTACTGCATTACCGGTATATTTTTTATGTAGCTTTGTGCCGTATGTTGGTTCCAGATCTTAAACTACAGGTATGTTATTAGCAGGTTTCAGCGGTAAGATTTTAGAAGCAGGTGTAGACGAAGCAGGACGTGGCTGCCTGGCCGGACCTGTAGTTGCCGCTGCCGTAATCCTTCCACCAGACTATAAGCATAAGCTCCTCAACGACTCTAAGCAGCTTAATAAAAAGCAGCGGGAACTGATACGTGAAGATGTGCTGCGTGATGCCGTAACATGGGCTATTGGCGAAGCCACACCTGCCGAGATAGATGAGATCAATATTTTGCAGGCAACATACCTGGCTATGCACCGTGCAGTTGCCAGTTTAGCAGAAACGGCAGAGTACCTGATTGTGGATGGGAATCGTTTCAAACCCTATGCCGGTGTGCCACATACCTGTATCGTGAAAGGAGACGGAAAGTATCTGGCTATTGCGGCAGCTTCGGTGCTGGCAAAAACGCATCGCGATGATGTGATGCAGCAACTGGCTAAAACCTATGATATGTTTGGCTGGGAACGTAATGCCGGTTATCCTACCCCTGAGCACAGGCAGGCAATTGCCCTGCACGGAGCCACACCTTACCACCGGCGCTCGTTCACACTTTTACCTAATCAGCTGCCAATTTTCGAACTATAGAACCATAGTCTACTTTAACTTTATCAGGTCCAGAAACAGGCTGAAGCTATCTAACGACGATTGGTTGTTATTGAAATTATCGAAACTGAGTGGTTTAAGAATGTAACCTGTTACCTGAAGTTTCTGCATAGCCAGGCGGTCTGACTCATCGTTGGAAGTAGTCATGATAAACACCGGAATGTGGCTGAACTCCGGGTCGTGACGCAACTCAGTTAAAAACTCGATGCCGTTCATCTTCGGCATGTTTATATCCAGTAAAATAACGCTGGGCGCAGGCGAAATTCGGGGCACCCCATCGCCACGCAGCATCTTTAAACCCTCACGACCATTACGTGCCACATGCAAAGGTTGTGTCAGGCCAATCTTTTTCAGCTCTCGTTCTACATTCATTATATCCAGGTAGTCGTCTTCTACAAGCAGGATATTGTTTACTTTTTCACTCATTTATTAAATGTATAAGGGTGCTCTAACACAAAAATAATCAAATAAATATAATTTACTTCTTAGGCCAGGTAAAAGTAAAGGTTGCTCCCTCGCCTGGTTTGGACTGTACCTGAATGGTGCCGCCCTGCCATTCTACAATCTTTTTAACTATAGTCAGGCCTACCCCGGTACTCTCAAAAGCATCGCGCTCCTGCAACGTTTGGAATATAACGAAGATGCGCTCATGATAGTCTTTATCGATGCCCGGACCGTTATCAGAAACAGAAAACGTGTAATAGTTATTGTGTTCCTGGTACCCGATCGTGATCCGCCCTTCCGGTTTGTCATGGTACTTGATAGCATTACTGATCAGGTTCGAAAATACCTGCTCCAGTGGTACGCGTGCTGTATATAACACAGGCAGGTAAGCCGGCAATATGATCCTGAAATTCTCTGGTATGGCCAGCAGTTCAGTAATTTCAAGAAGCAGGGCACGTACGTCTACTTCTTCTTCCTGCGGCGTAGAGCGGCCAATGCGCGCCAGGGCAAGGATACCGTTGATCAGGTTTTCCATGCGGTGTACGCGTGTGCGCATCATGGTCAGGTATTGCTTTACATTCTCCGGAAGCTCTCTGCCCATATCTTCTTCTACCCACCTGGAGGCTACTTCTATGCCACGCAAAGGCGCTTTCAGGTCATGCGATACCACATACGCAAACTGGTCGAGCTCCTTGTTGGTGCGCTCCAGTTCAGTAAATGTTTCGTCTATAGTTGCAGCCATTACATTAAGCGAATGCGATAGCATACTCAGTTCGTCATTGGCTGTATCAACAATCTGGGTTTTGTATTCTCCTTTCGAGATACGGTCGGCCAGGTTCACCATTTTCATGATGCGGCCCGTGATCAGGCGGGTAATGTAATACGCCCAACCCAGACCGAGCACTACCGAAAGTATAGTCAGGATAGAAGAAACCTGCCGGGTAGTTTCAATACTTTTATTTAGGCGGGCAGTACGTTCCCCCCTTATTTTGTACTCATAGGCATTAAACTCACTGAACGCTACACGCATCGAGTCCATCAGGATTTTTTCGCCCAGTACCAGACTGTCGATTTTCTGTGATAATTCTACCGTGCTGTTATGCATATCAGCACGGGTCATGGCAATAAGGGGCCTGGCATACTTGCGTTGCCAGGCAAGGTGCATATCCCGTATGTGCTCAATTTTTTCTACCTGTTCTTTAGACTGGCCAACAAACTGGTTTATCTCTTCAAATAAGCCCGGCAGGCGTTCCGTTGCCTGCGTGTAAGGTATCAGGAACGTCTCGTTACCATTTAGCAGATAGCCCCGGATACCAGTTTCCAGGTCGATGATATTGCGTTGTAGTGCGGCAGATGTACGCACCACCGCCTGCGAACGGGTAACCCAATTTGAGTTCTCGATCACATCTTCGGAGAGCCGGAAGTTAACTATAGCTACAGCTGTAAACAGTGCCGAGATTAGCAGGAACCCGACAAACAGTTTTACCGATAATTTCATTTAAAGGAATTTCTTTCTGCAAAAAGAGCGTAGCGGGGCATTGAGATAAAGATGCCGGAAAACGCTACAAAACAAATATAGTATTAATGATCAGATAATTAAGGAAAAATTACCTGGAGTATGATGTGCAGAAGGAGGTGATAAAGGGTAAAGAGTAGATTGAAGAGGCATAATTTTTGGGTTTTGGCTAAAATGGTTCTAAGTCCTTACGAGGCTTATGGTGCAGGGTTACATAAAATGTGCAGCATCAACCACAAGATGCCCAGGTTGACATTATAATGCTGGCAAATCAGGCAATAGTTATAGTTAGCTATAGTTACCGGGGCTTCTGTGCTGCCACAATATAAACGAGACTGCCTCCTGCCGAAATATATTCTTCTTTCTGCAGCTTTTGCTTCAGCATGATCTTGTTATAAAGTAGTTGTTCCCAGTATGCATCAAACTTTTCTTTGGTGCCGCCGCCTGCCATGTAATAGTTCAGGTTATCCTGGTAGTCATAGCCCATGGCTTCAGTCTCTATCCATTGCAGCATCTGCTCTACGCGCAATATCTTTTCCTGCGTATCGTAAGGTGGAATAATGGAAAGCGCTTTGTCAGATATCCATACTTTAATATTCTGTAAGCCTGCTTTAAGGAAAAGGTCTGGCACAACGTCGCCCAGCGAGTTAAAGCCTTCGCCCAGGTTCTTTTTCCCTTTCTCTATCCGGAGTTTTATTTCCAGTACATCCAGCATGCTCTCCACATTAAAGTCGGTTTCGCCGTAACGGTCGAACATGAGGTTGGGTACCAGGTTATTGGGTTCCAGGGCTACCACCCAGGCACCAGGCTTGGTAACCCGTATCATCTCCTGAATGACGCGCTGTGGATTTTTAACATGGATCAGGAGGGTCTGGCAAAGGGTAATGTCGGCAATATTGTCGGGCAGCGGAATTTCAGTGGCATTGCCTACTTTAAAGGTATAGTCTATCTGGTTGTGCCCGAACTGTGAGTGGGCCCGCTGGCGTGCTTCTGCAATATAGCCGGGTTCGTAATCTACGCCATACACGTGGCTGCCTGCAGGCATGTATTTCGAGAATTTAAAACCCATCATGCCTTTACCACAACCAATATCAACTAAGGTCTGGCTATAGTTCACATGCAGGCGCTGGGCCAGTAGTTCCAGGTAATCTTCGTTCCACCAGAATTCGCGGGCAGGGCCGAGGTGTTCCTCCGAGTGTAATTTTTCGTTTTGTTCGCTCAATTATAGATCAGGTTAAAGTAAAAAAATAAGCCCCTGCCATAGCAGAGGCTTATTCTATAGTTTACTAAACAGGTTTATTTCATTTTTTTCCACTCTGCAATGGCCTGTTCATTCATACGTACATATTCAGGGTTGTTTTCCTTCTTGGCTAAAGCTATAGATTGCTCTGCGGTTTTTATAGCGCCTTTATAGTCTTTAAGCCCTGCCTGAATTTTAGCCTGTGTGTGCAGGTTCCAGAATTTTGGATCGTTGACGTTAGCCTTTTTCATCCACTCTAAAGCCTGCTTCAGATCTTTGTTTGCACTCAGGTAATAAGAAGCAGCTGTAGCATACATGGCTGGCGATACGTTAGTACCGTTAATTACCTTTTCCTGTATCTGGGCCATCACTTTGCTGTCTACTTCTGTAGTTACAGTAAAAGTGGCAATCTCCTTACCCCACGATAACTCTATATCTGCGCTATTGTTTTTAAGGTTAGCAAAGTTAATGGTAAAGCTCTCTACTGTTCTTGGGTTAGTCTGTGGTTTTACTGTGAAGCGAAGCAAATCGTTTGCCTGGTTATAGCGTGCATCGTTGTTGCCCCACAGCTCTTTGTTTTTATGCAGGATAATGGTCCATTCGTTTTGGGCAGGAACGGATAGGAGCACATATTCTCCGGCTGGCACTTTGTTGCCTTGTATTGTTACATCGTCGCTGAACTTGATCAGGGTTGGGCTGTTAGCTCCCGTGCGCCACATTTCACCGTAAGTTGCCACATCTTTACCAAATGTACGGCCACGCAGCGAAGGGCGTGAATATGAAACAGATACATCTGTTAAACCTACTTTTTGAGTAAGGGTAGCAGCCGGGCTGGCAGCCGGTGTCTGAATTTGTGCCTGAGTAGTGCCGGCCCCAAGAAGTAAAGCAGCAGCAAAAGCGAAGCCGATCAGTTTCTTTTTCATAAGTTTATTTGTTTTGATCTGTTTATGAATGAGTATGTAATATTAGCGATTTTTAGTGGATGTTAAACTATAGCCAGGCTTATAAACTATAGCCAACGCTTAAGCCAAAACGGGGTACAATGCCTGTTTCGCCTGTTTTTCTGTCCTTTCCTTCCGGCGAGATAAAGGGCGTCAGGCCGAAGCGAACGAGCAAGCCGCCTTTGGGTACCTGGTAGCGCAACCCCAACCGGGCAAAGAACATATTCTGCAGTAGTTCCGGCGCATCCGTAAACCGGCGTGTATAGCCAAGGCCCACTTCCAGGTTGCTTTTGGACTTACCATACATGGCGTAAACTTCTACGGGCACAACAGGGTAAACACCTGGCTCCTCTTTCATAAAAAACAGGTTAGTTCCTACACCCGCGCGTAAACCACCTTTCCACTCTTCACGCTGATACATGATGCGGTCTAGGTTGAGGGTGTAGGCATCGGAGTTTCCTCCAATTTCGAGGTAGACGCTAAAAGGCGCACGTATATTTTGGGTAAACTCCTGTGCCTGAGTAGGAGCAGGTAAATAGAAAGCCAGAAGAACTATAAGGGTGCAGGTAAGGTAAATGCGCATGCAGCAGGCAACGTTGGCTATGAGTATAATTTTGTACCGAACTTACGAAAAATATAAGGTTAAGTATATAGCAGTAAAATAAAAAACCTGCCGGGGAAGCTCCGACAGGTTTTCAGGAAAATCAATAAGTATACTTTTAGCTGAGCTCAAACTGTAGTCTGAGCAGGTTGGCGTAAATGCCGTCTTCGTTTGCGGAGAGTACCTCGTGAGAGCCTTCCTCCACAATCTCGCCGCCATCTATCACCAATATCTTGTCTGCTTTTCTTATAGTTGCTAAACGGTGCGCAATAATGATAGTGGTTCTGTCTTTCATGAGCACATCCATGGCTTGTTGTACCAGTTGCTCCGACTCTGAGTCAAGAGAGCTGGTTGCTTCATCAAGTATAAGGATGGCAGGATCTTTTAAAATTGCTCGGGCAATGGCAATGCGCTGGCGCTGCCCGCCTGAAAGTTTTATACCGCGTTCGCCAACTAAGGTCTCCAAGCCTTCCGGGAAAGACGTAATGAAACTATAGGCGTTTGCTTTTTTAGCAGCATCAATAATTTCGGCTTCTGTTGCCTCGGGGCGACCATAGGCAATGTTCTCGCGTATAGTTCCGCCAAACAGCAGCACTTCCTGTGGCACAATGCCGATATTGCCGCGCAAAGTAGTCAGGTCCATGTCACGCAGGTCTTTGCCATCTACGGTTATAGTTCCGGCATGCACATCGTAAAAACGCATCAGCAGCTGTATAATAGTTGACTTACCGGCACCGCTTGGGCCAACTACAGCTACCTTCTCACCGGCAAGAGCCTCAAAGTTGATATTTTTAAGCACCTGTATATCCGGGCGGGTAGGGTAGGAGAAAGCAACTTTTCGGTAACTGATGTTGCCCTGTACACGGGGCACTTGGCTAAGTGCGGTAACGCTCTTATCTGTCGGTTCTTCCTGCTCCTGCAATATCTCTAAAATGCGTTCTGTAGCCCCTAAAGCCGACTGCACCTTGCCGTATAGTTCACCCAGGCCACCTACAGATGCCCCAATAAAGGCCGTGTATAATACAAACGAAACCAGGTCGCCCTGCTGAATATCGCCGTTGGCTACCAGGGTAGCACCATACCAGATCACGAGTATAATACCTCCGAACAAACCTATGATAATGAAAGAGATAAAGGCACCGCGGTAATTTGCCGTAGTGATGGCCGTTTTTACTGCCTTGCTGAGTGTAGTGCGGTAGCGGGCAACTTCAAACATTTCGTTCGTGAATGCTTTTACCGTGTTTATAGCCTGCAGGGTTTCCTCTACAATCACGTTGGTATTTGCCAGTTCGTCCTGGGTTTTCTTTGCCAGTGTCTTAATTCTGCGCCCAAAAACCAGTGCCAGAACTATAAGCACCGGGAAAGTAGCCAGCATAAACAACGACAGCTTGATAGACGTCCACATGATGATGATGACGCCAACTATAAGCGTTGTGGATTGCCTGAAAAGCTCAGCCAGTGTGATGGACATGGCATCCTGCACCTGGGCCACATCAGTGGTAATACGGCTGGTAATTTCGCCTACGCGTCGCTTCTCATAAAACGAGATTGGCAGCTGCATAAACTTGCTGTATAAATCCCTGCGGATATCGGCTACGGCATTTTCGCTTACCTGTGCAAAAAAGTAGACTCTGAAAAACGAAAATATACCCTGCAGCAGGATCACGCCGAATAACCCCATCGCGATCACGTTAATGTCTGACAGGGCGCCGTTGGTGTTGCCGGATGTTGAATCGAAAAGCTGACCTACCAGGTATGGGAAGGCCATAAACGTAAGGCTTGAGAAGACCAGAAACGTGAGGCCAACTATAAACTTATATTTGTAGGGTAATACGTAGCTGAAAATGCGGAGCCCGCGACGAAAGCTTTCTTTTGTGATCTTCTTCCGTTCTTCGCCGTCCTGTGCTCCTGTTTGCCCGAATCCGCGTTTTGCCATTAATAATACTGTGCGTTAAAACTATAGGCTACCCGGTTGCCCGCGTAGCTTTGAAGGTATAGTGCATTATACCCCATATAATCCTGCAAAGGTAAGCATAATAGCGCACATAGCAGGTATAGCCGCCTTTATTTGGAAGAGGTCTTAAATAGTTAAGAGTTTAGAGTTTAGAGTTAAAAGTTATGAGTTAAACGGATGAGACCCCGTTTTGTAGCTTGTAGTTAACTATACTATTTTAAGCTAAACGGCCTGACAAGCAACTCTCAACTTTCAACTCATAGCTCTAAACTATAAACTTATAGTTTACGCTTGCTCCTGGGCCAGTTCCAGTTCATCAGTTTTGCCCGACGAAATGGCAAATAAGCCTAATAGCGTCAACAGGCCGTTCAGGATCAGAACCTCAAAACCGAACTCATAGCCATAGAGCCACTCTACAGAATTAGCGCTGATAATGTAAGTAAGGATAGGGGAAATGATACAAATGGCCGGAACGTATTTGTCGCGTACAGCCCGTTTTGTATAGAGCCCGAAAGTGTAAAGCCCTAGCAATGGCCCGTATGTGTAGCCAGCCACTTTAAATACAGCTGTAATCACGCTTTCGGAGTTAAGTTTGTGGAAGGCAATGATCACAAGCACCATCACCACCGAAATACTGAAGTGTACGATGTAGCGCAGGCGTACGCGCTCATGCTCGCTACGCTCACTAAAGTTCAGGAAATCGACACAGAAAGATGTGGTAAGGGCTGTAAGCGCAGAGTCAGCGGAGGCGTAGGTAATGGCAATAATACCCAATATAAACACAATGCCCAGAAACGGCGTGAAGTGGTTAAGTGCCAGGAACGGGAACACATCGTCGCCTTTAGCCGGTAGGTCTATGCCTTTTGAGTTAGCATAAATGTAAAGCAGCGCACCTAGCGTCAGGAAAAGCAGGTTTACAAACACCAGAATAATGCTGAACCAGAACATGTTTTTCTGCGCTTCGCCAATGTTTTTGCAGCTCAGGTTCTTTTGCATCATATCCTGGTCCAGGCCGGTCATCACGATAGCGATAAAGGCACCGGAAAAGAACTGCTTCAGGAAATACTTGCTGTCTTTTACATCCCAGAAAAATACCTGCGAGTATTGGCTGTTCTGCACACTTTCAATCATCCCCTGAAATCCCATGTTCAACTCATCCGAAATCAGCCAGATGGTGGTAACTACAGCTATCAGCATGGCAGTTGTCTGGAAAGTATCGGTCCAGATAATGGTTTTCATGCCTCCCCGGAATGTATAAACCCAGATCAGCGTAATAGAAATGATCACAGAAACGGCAAACGGAATTCCCAGGTCATCGAAAACGGCTAATTGCAGCACACCCGCTACCAGAAACAAACGAATGGAAGCCCCTAGTGTGCGCGAAAGCAGGAAAAAGGCCGCACCGGTTTTGTAAGACCAATAGCCAAAGCGCTGCTCCAGATAAGTATAGATCGAAACCAGGTTTAATCTATAGTAGAGCGGCATTAGCACAGTAGCGATCACAAAATAGCCCAATAGGTAACCCAATACCAACTGCAGGTACGAGAACTGCGCTACTTCCACCATGCCCGGTATCGAAACAAACGTTACGCCCGAAAGCGAGGTGCCGATCATGCCGAACGCCACCACATACCACGGCGACTGGCGGTTGGCCAGGAAAAAAGTTTCGGAGTCGGTGTTTTTACTGGTGAAATAAGAAATCAGGATAAGTATACAGAAATAACCGATAATTAAACCGATGATCAGGGTTGAAGACATAGCGCTGTCTGTTAGTTAGAAGTACCTGCAAATATAGCAAAAGTACGGAGCTATGTTAGCATTGCTTAAACCAGGTTACGGAGCAGAAGCGGTTCTCCAATGGCAGGTAACTGTAAGCCGCTCATCAGCCCGGCAGCAGCAATCTGTTCCAAAAGCCGCACCGGTTCGCTCGCCGGCTCATCCGACAGGTCGAAAGTGCCATAGTGCATCGGTATAAAAGTACCGCCACGCAACTGGTTGTAGGCACGCACGGCCTCATGCGGGTTTAAGTGGCTGCGCTGCATCATAAAAGCTGGCTTATAGGCTCCAACCGGCATAATGCAAATATCTAATGGGCCAAACACTTCTGCTATTTCATCAAAATGGCCGTTAAAGCCGGTGTCGCCGGCAAAGTAAATGGTCTGTTCTTTTGTTTTGATGATGAAACCGCCCCAGAGTACCTTGTTCATATCAAACAGGCCACGGCGGTGCCAGTGCGAAGCCGGTACAAAATAAACTTCGAGGTGTTCGGGAACCAGGTCGTATCGCTGATACCAGCCAGCCTCCTGGTAGGGCAAGTGCTTGCTGGCGTTGCGCACTAAACTACCGGCACATAAGGGCACCAGTGCTTTTAACTGCGGATTATTTTTGCAAACCGCTCTGATCGATTTGAGGTCCAGGTGGTCGCGGTGGGCGTGAGAAAGCAACAAAAAGTCAATGTTCTTCAGGTCTTCAGGCTGGCAGGGCAAATCTACCTTCCGTTTTATCAGGGGAAGATCGTATAGAATCGGGTCGATCAGAAATGTTACACCCTGCACTCTGACAAAGAAAGAGGCATGGCCAAGCCACACAATCATGTCTTCTTCAGCATGTATAAAGTCCTTATTCCGGATCAGGGGCGGCGAATAGTTATCACCTTTTTTCTCTTCCTTTTGCGGATTGCCGGATAGTTTCCAGCGCAACACATTGCTGAAATCAGGAGCATAATATTCGTCGCCGTTAACGAAGCGGTTGTTTATGAGCTTATTGCCTTTGTAACCCGGTTTTATAGTTTCGAGCTTCGGGTTGTTGATGTGCCTTACTTTGGGAACGGTATGCTGCAAGGTGTAAAATAATTGGTAATGATGTAATAACTAAAATTGTACTGTTTAGGTTAGCTCAGGTAAACAAAAAGCGCTCTCCTGTTGCCAGAAAAGCGCCTTAGCTTATGTAAACCTTGTATTAGTAACCGAACGGACTGCGGCCAAAACCGGAGTTATAGAACGGGCTATAGTATGGCGAACCGCCTTCGGTATAGCGCACCGCACCGGTTACCGAGAAGTTATCCGTGATCTTATACGTAGCACTAAAGTCCGCGCCCTGACGGCCCATGTAGTTAAAGTTGTTGTAAGCACCAAGCTGTTGCGGAACCGTCGAAAAATCTTTCCAGGCGTTACCGCTCAGTATCAGTCGATCGTTTACAAGATAATCGCCGCCGACACTTACTATATACTGCTGATGGCCATTGGTTCGACGCACCATTGTTCCACCTTCGGTAGTAGTAACCGCAAAGTTCTGCGGCATGTTATGCACATAGGTAAAGCTGGCATATCCACTGAAACGGTCGCTTATCTGGTAGCGGGCGGTGGGCTGTACATAGCTGCTGGCACCAAAAATACTGTTATAGCTGGCTCCCAGGTTTAAACTATAGTTTATGCGGGGTGCAGCCGGGGTGGTGCTTTTAGCTGGTTTCATGTCTGTCTGGGCCATGGCATTTCCGGCAAAGCAGAACAGGCAAACCATCCATATTTTTACTACTTTATTCACGTAAGGTCGATCTTCAGAATTATTACAACTAAGTTAGGGTTTATAAGGTTTAAAATCAAGCACGTCTGAATCAGAGATTAACTACACAATTACTGGTTGCTTTTACTGCCCAACCAGGCATTTCTCAACGCCGTTGTCTCCTGATTTGCTCCGGCACGTATTACCACCTCCAAAGTTGGCACTTCATCCAGTACCAGGTCTGTAGTTCTGGTTTGGCCTAAGCGCTTGTACGTGATCTTAACGGTATTGCCGGGCTTTTTATTTTTCAAAGCCTTCTCAAGATCCTTTTCCTTTTTCAGCTTTACACCATTTATCTCGGTAATAACATCTGATCTCTCCAAACCGGCTTTATAGGCAGCGCTCGTAACATAAGTGCCCATCATGATAGTTGCACCTGATTTATCGAACCTCAATGCAGTAGTTCCGAGTGTAGGCTTACCCGGGTTAGCCTTGCGCAGTTCTAAGCCGGCGAGTGCCAGCAGGGCCTCGTAATCCGGTAATTTGCTGCCATAAATATGGTCCTGGAAGAAGCCTGAAGCCCATTTTGCATTGCCACTTACTTCACCCAGCGTAGCCTCAACATCAGCCATCGTATAAGGTTTTTCAGTTTGGCCATACTTACGCCATAGTGCCTGCATAAAATCATCAAGTGTTTTGTTATAGTCCCGGCGAAGCGTCAGGTCCAGCGCCAGGCCGATCATGCTGCCATAGGTGTAGTAAGAGATAAACGTGTTATGTCGGTTTACTTGATCAACGGAGCGGGCAGCATCCACAAAAGGTGCCTGAAGGCTCATCTCTATTAAACTATGGTATTGGCTACCTGGCGAGAGCAGTACATAGTTCAGGTCGCCTGCCAGGTCTGAAATATACTTCTGTTGGCTGAAAACATTGCTTCTGGCCATGGTCAGGTCACCGTAGTAGCTGGTAAAACCTTCGGCAAGCCAAAGCGCTTCCGTCATGTTCGCCTCCTGAAAGTTGAATGGTTCCAGCGTTCTCGGGCGCAGGCGCTCCACATTCCATGCATGGAAAAACTCATGAGAAACTGTGTTCAGCTGGCCGGTCATTGCTTCGGCGAGAGACCGTGAGCTGGTAACTATAGTTGAGTTGCGGTGCTCCATACCATCGCCGGCAGCTTGTGGCATGTAGCAACCAATAAAGGTATAGCGCCCGAAATCAAAGTCCGGCATGTCCTGGAATACGGCGTGCTGCTCTGCTACAATCTGCTTTGTTTTCTGTACATAGTCGTTAAACTGCTCTTTGGTGCCGTTGTGATGCAATGTCACCTGTATAGTTTGGGTTTTGTTTCCATCCTGCACAGTCCATTCGGCAAAATCAAAGTTGCTAAGCTCGGTGGGACTGTCCATAAGGTACTGGAAATTTGGCGCGAAATAGGTATTGCCTTGCTCGTGCTTCAGTTGGGTAGCTACTTTCCAGTTACTGCCCTCTGGTATGTTGAAGGTAACCTGTGCCGGTGCATTATCAAACCCAACAGCATGCATTAAGGTGGCAGGCATGTTCAGGTGCGCGTGCGTTTCGTCTATGCCGGTGTAAGTACCATCAGCATGGTCGCCAAACAGTGTATAAGTTATAGTTGCTGTGCCGTTATGGCCAATTACATTCCACTGGTGCGGAGTTGCTTTCCATACTTTCAGTGCTTTGCTCTGAGCGTCTGTAGCTTTTACGCTGTACACATTTTTTGCAAACTCATGCAGCGCATAACGCCCCGGTGAACTACGGCTCATCAGTACCTCTAGGGTATCAGAAGTAATACTGGAAAAGGTAACGCTGATCTCTGCTTCATGGTGCACCGCATTCGGAAACGAGAGGCTATAGTTTACTTTCTGTTGTGCCAGTAGCGGAGTTGATAGAAAAACAAGGGTTAGTAAAGTATAGAACTTAGATAGCATGTTAAGGATTAGGTTGGTTTGATTTTGAAAGATAAGGAGAAGGATGTAGGTACACAAATGAGGCGTTGCTATAAAATTTATAGTTCTATAGTTTGTTCGTTGTTATTGTTAATATGTTAGTTGAGAGAGGGGTGATGTGCGTGAGGCATTAATCACAATCTATAGTTTTTTCCCTGTCATGTCGAGTGTTAGTCGAGACATCTTATATGGCCTTTAGTTAACTATAGTTACTACTTGCCACAAGCAGTTTCTTTCAAACTTCCTGTAATCCTGTGAGCTTTACTTACCTATCATTTTATAGATGTTTTGGTGCGCTCACGGCCGCGGGGCCTCGTCTTCGGGCATCGCGCGGTGTACCTTTCCTTTGCTCCTACAGTCGCAATGCCTGACGGCACCAGAAATCTACAAGGCGCTCAACCCAAAGACTGCAATCAGTTCGATAGCTACCACTATAGTTTGATGAATGGCTATAGTTGCTTGGGTTTTCCGTGGTCGTTGTTCCATGGGCAGGCTGCGCCTGCCTACTCTTGGTCTGTAACTATAGAACTATAGCAGCTACCAATTACAAAAGCAGAGACTGTCCCCTTGAGGGGACTACAGGGGTGTTCATTTGGCAACTAAAAGCTGTAGCTCCAACTATAGCAAAGACAGAAGTCACCCCTTTGAAGGGGGATGACTAACGCTAACTATAGCTGCAACTATAGCAATGGATAGAAGCTCCCTCTCCTGTTTTGGGGGTAGGGGCCCTCGATAAAAGGAGAGGGCTGGGGTGAGGTAAAACAAGGGGTGGTTGGACCAACAATAATTATAGAACTATAGCTCCAACTATAGCAAAGCTCCAATCATGTTAATTTATCCAATCCCATTATCTACCGGGCAGTGTAAATTATTCATAAGAAAGTTGAGTTGAGATAACCGCACACTTATCTATTGTAATTTATAGCCAATCTAGCAGGGCAGAGGCCTGCTAGAGTTAACTTGACTGGCTATACTGCTCATAAAATCTGCGACAGCTTTATTTTTTCTTGTCTTTTATCTTGCCGACAACATCTTGGTCCATTTCACGTAGTTGCTGGAAAGTCTCCATGCGGTTGCGGTGCGACTCATTTATAAGATCTTGTGAGGGCTGCTTTGTGGTTTTTACATTTTTAGGATCTGTGCCCATGTGGTATAGTTGCTCCTGTTGCGGTTGCTTATTTTCATCTGTAGTTTCGGGTGCTCTGAAAATGGCTTCCTTTAAAGGTTTGTTCGCTTTCATGGTACTTATAATAAACTTTATAGTTGATATGCAGGTTCGTTTCTCTTCTGCTCTTCCTTTATAAAATTGCTAACATAGTTGGCCAGTTCATCGGCATTTTCTTCCTGCAGAAAATGACCGCTTTCCTCAAAATGAATGACATAACATTCGTGGAAGAATCGTTTCCATTTTTGCAGCGCTTCAATTTTAACGAGCTTGTCACGCTCGCCCCACAGAATTAAAGTAGGAATGTCCTGTATGCTTTTGCGCTTTTGCCAAAGCTCTTCATACCATTTACTTACACCAACCAGCTCGCGCGCGCAGGCAAGCGATTTTACTTTCTGCTCTGGCTGGCCTAAAGCTTTAATGTAATGCTGGCGTATACTTTCCGGCAGGTTGCTGGCATCGCCTAACAGCTCATTTACCAAAGCGTCTGTAGATACATTTAGCTTTGAATGCAGGAACTTACCCAGCGGACCAACCAGGTATTTACTTGCCTTCGAAAATGTGTTGTGTTTTGATAGCGACCAGGTCCAGGTATTTAGCATCACTATGCTGCGCACATTTTCCGGGTGATCAAGCGCATAAGCGAGCCCGACCGGTGCTCCGAAATCGTGCACCACAAGTGTAATATTCTTTAGCTGCAGGTGGTTCATCAGGGCCTCGAAGTTGGCAGCATGGGCCCTTGGCTTATAACTGAAATCGTCCGGCTTATCAGAAAGCCCGAATCCGATCATATCCATGGCAACACAGCGGTACCGGGTGCGAAGGAGCTTTATCAGGTTTCGATAAATAAACGACCACGCCGGCGTGCCATGCACCATCACAATAACGGGGCCCTCGCCTTCGTCTATGTAATGCATTTTGCCGCAAGGTAACGTCAGGTACTTCGATTCGAATGGATATTCCTGGGGATCTAGCCAGTCTGGTTTCATAGTAAATCAGGGTGTTATTACTAAAACTATACTGTCTTTAGGCCGTGAGGTTGTTAATTTTATGTAAATCAGCCTTACTTTTTAGCTTGATATGCCGGTTAAACACTGCAGCCGGAACTATAAAAAAACTATCTTTACAGGATATATGTGTGGTATAACTGGAGTTTTCGCATTTACAGAAGCAGGCAGGTCGGCTATTGAAAAGCTGAATCTGGCGGCCAATGCGCTCCGCCACCGCGGCCCGGATGGAGACGGTAGTTTTGTGCAATTCCCAGTGGCCCTGGCTAACCGCAGGCTGGCCGTAATCGCTCCTGGTTTAGGTGCAGACCAGCCGCATACTGACGCTACAGGTAGATACACGATCACATATAACGGGGAAATCTTTAACTATAAAGCCCTGCGCGCTAAATTGGCAGCAAAAGGAGTTAATTTCCAGACTGAATCTGATACGGAGGTAGTACTGCAACTATACATTACACACGGACAGAAATTCCTTAAAAAGCTCCACGGTTTCTTTTCATTCGCTATTTACGATGCTGCCGAGCAAAGCCTTTTTATTGCCCGTGATCGTTTTGGGGAGAAGCCGTTGCTTTATTACCGCGACAGCGACCAGTTTCTATTCGGATCCGAACTAAAAGCATTAATGCAACTGGGCATGCCGCAGGAGCTTGATTATACCTCCCTTTATCAGTACCTGCAGCTTACTTATATTCCAGCGCCTGCAACTATCCTAAAAGGTGTCAAAAAGCTGATGCCGGGGCACTCGCTGTTTATACACAACGAAAAAGTGCAGCATCATAACTGGTACAAAGCACCATTTGACAAGGATTTAACAGAAGATACAAACCTTACTTACAGGCAACAACAGGTACGTCTGCAACAACTGATGCGCGAAGCCGTAGCCGAACGCCTGACTGCCGATGTGCCGGTTGGCGCTTTTCTGAGCGGTGGCATTGATTCATCTATTGTTGTGGCACTTGCGTCAGAGCTAATTCCCGGGTTGCAAACCTTTTCAGCCAGCTTCCCGGAGCAGCCTTTCTTTGATGAAAGCCACTATGCCCGTTTGGTAGCTAACAAATACAAAACCAACCATACCGAAGTAAGGCTAAGCAACCAGGACCTGTATCAAAGCATTTTCGGGATGCTGGATGGGCTGAGTGAGCCCTTTGCAGATTCGTCGGCGCTGGCAGTTTATAGTTTAAGCAGGCAAGCGAGTAAGCAGGTAAAAGTGGTATTGTCAGGTGACGGGGCAGATGAGCTTTTTGCCGGATATAACAAGCACCGCGCTGAGTTAAAGGCAATCACAAATAGTACTGCTGCCCGGTTTATCACGGCGCTGGATCCGGTATGGGCAAATCTTCCTAAATCCAGAAACTCTTTTATCGCAAACAAAGTAAGACAACTGCACCGGTTTGCGGCTGGCGCAAAATTAGCGGCTCCGGAACGTTACTGGTTCTGGGCTACCTGGCAACAAGAACAGCAAGCCTTAATGCTACTAAAGCCGGAACATCGGGGCAAAGCGTATAACAGGTTATATAAGGCCAGAAAAAGCAGACTGCTGGAGTGTTTAAGCAGGAACAAATATAGCCTGAACAGCGTACTTTGTGCCGACTGGCAACTGGTGCTGGCAAATGATATGCTCCCTAAAACAGACCTGATGGGTATGGCAAACGGCCTGGAGATCAGGAGTCCGTTTCTGGATCACCGGGTAGTGAAGTTTGCTTTTTCGCTGCCGGTTTCATCTAAAATAGATAACGTATACCAGAAAAAGATTTTGCAGGACGCATTCCGGGGATTATTGCCCGCCGAACTATACAGGCGCCCTAAAAAAGGATTCGAAGTTCCGCTATTGTCATTCCTGCAAACAGAAGGAGCCGGTTTAGTACAGGAGTATTTAGCAGATGAGCTGATTGAAGCCCAGCAAATATTTGATGCAAGACAAATAAAGCAACTAAAAAAAGAGTTTAGCAGTAAATCTGCCCCGACAGTTCAAACGCAGATATGGCAGTTATTGGTGTTCCAGTACTGGTGGCGAAATACTTTTCAGCGTAACAACTAATAAATAAATGAGCAAACAGGTTGTACTTTATTTAAAGTATAATCTAACATATAAAAGTATAAATTTGCAGTTAAGATAAGACTTGATTTATGAGAATAGCAGTAGTTGGGACGGGTTATGTGGGCCTGGTAACGGGTACCTGTTTTGCCGAAGTAGGCATTGATGTGACCTGTATTGACATAGACCAGCAGAAGATCGAGAATCTGAAAAAGGGCATCTTGCCGATCTATGAGCCGGGCCTGGAAGAGATGGTGCTGCGCAACACGCAGAAAGAACGCCTTTCCTTTTCTACCGACCTGGCCACCTCGATCCAGGGCTGCGATGCGGCTTTTATTGCTGTGGGCACCCCGCCGGGCGAAGACGGCTCTGCCGACCTGAAGTACGTACTGGCTGTGGCCCGCGCTATTGGCCAGCACATGAGCGACTACCTGGTGGTGGTAACCAAAAGCACCGTACCAGTAGGCACGGCCCAGAAAGTACGCCAGGCCATCGAAGAAGAGCTGGCTGCCCGGAGTGCCAATCTTGCTTTTGATGTGGCCTCCAACCCCGAGTTCTTGAAAGAAGGCGCTGCCATCGAGGATTTTCTCAAGCCTGACCGCATTGTGGTGGGTGTAGCCTCTGAGAAAGCCGAAGAGGTAATGCAAAAGCTCTATAAGCCTTTTCTGATGAATGGCCACCCGCTCATCTTCATGGACATTCCTTCGGCCGAGATGACCAAATATGCCGCGAACGCCATGCTGGCTACCAAAATCAGCTTCATGAACGACATTGCCAATTTATGCGAAATCATGGGAGCGGATGTGAACATGGTACGCCGGGGCATTGGTTCTGACGCCCGTATTGGCAATAAGTTCATCTACCCGGGCATTGGTTACGGCGGTAGCTGCTTTCCCAAAGATGTGAAAGCCCTGATCCGGACAGCCAATGAAAATGGCTACCAGATGCGTGTGCTCAAGTCGGTGGAGGAAGTAAACGAGCACCAGAAGTCAGTGCTATTCAATAAAATCATGAATCACTTTCAGGGCAACCTGGCTGGCAAAACCTTTGCCGTGTGGGGCCTTTCCTTTAAGCCCAAAACGGACGACATGCGCGAGGCGCCTTCGCTGGTGATCATCAAAAAGCTGCTCGAGCAGGGGGCACAGGTCAAAGCCTACGACCCGGTAGCCATGAAAGAGGCCCAGCACCTGTTGGGGGACACCATCCAGTATGGCAAAGACGAATACGAAGCCTTGATTGATGCTGACGCCCTGCTGTTGGTAACTGAGTGGCCTGAGTTCCGCTCGCCAAACTTTACCGTGGCCGGCAAGTTGATGAAAGAGAAAGTGGTCTTTGATGGCCGCAACATCTACGAGGCCAAAGACCTGGCCGAAAAAGGCTTCACCTACTATGGCATCGGGGTGAAACAACCGGTATCAGAATTAAAAGCAACAGTATAAGCATGGCAAAAAAACGCGTATTAATCACAGGGGGAGCCGGGTTTCTGGGTTCACACCTTTGCGACAGATTCATAAAAGAAGGCTTTCATGTAATTGCCATGGACAACCTGATTACAGGCAACCTGGAAAACATCGAACACCTTTTTAAGCTTAAAAACTTTGAGTTTTACCACCACGATGTATCTAAGTTTGTGCACGTGCCAGGTAAGCTCGACTATATCCTGCACTTTGCATCGCCTGCCAGCCCCATCGATTACCTGAAAATTCCGATTCAAACACTGAAAGTGGGATCGCTGGGTACACACAACCTGCTTGGTTTGGCAAAAAATAAAGGAGCCCGCATGCTGATTGCTTCTACCTCCGAAGTATATGGCGACCCGCTGGTGCACCCGCAGAACGAAGACTATTGGGGCAACGTGAACCCGGTTGGGCCGCGCGGCTGCTACGACGAGGCCAAGCGTTTTCAGGAGGCGATGACGATGGCTTACCACATGCACCATGGCCTGGAGACACGCATTGTGCGAATCTTTAACACGTACGGTCCGCGCATGCGCCTCGATGATGGCCGTGTGCTACCTGCTTTCCTGAGCCAGGCCCTGCGTGGCGAACCGCTTAGCATTTTTGGGGATGGGTCGCAAACTCGTTCGTTTTGCTATGTGGATGATCTGGTGGAAGGCATTTACCGCCTGTTGTTCAGTGACTATGCATTGCCGGTAAACGTCGGAAACCCATCGGAGATCACGATAAAAGAATTCGCCGAAGAGATCTGCAAACTGACCGGCGTAGAGCTGAAAGTGGAATACCAGCCCCTGCCAAAAGATGATCCGCAGAAACGCCAGCCCGATATTACAAAGGCCCGCGAAATTCTGGGTTGGGAACCGCAGGTTGATCGTGCAGAAGGCCTGAAAAGAACGCTGGAATACTTTAAAGAAAAAATACAAACCCCCACTGAAACTGTGGAGAATGTATAGTTGAATTAAGAAGCCGGCCCTGAACTAAAGTTTGGGGCCGGCTTTTTTTATAGTTCGTCATTCAAAAGTATATCCCGTAGCCTTTCTCCCGCTTTCCCATCAAATTTATAAAGCCATTCTTCTTCAAATTTTTTCTTATTAGGTAACTGCTGCTGGTGCAACTGTTCAATATTGCCTAATACTGCAGGTAACTCATCCAAACTATAGACAGGATGCGCGACGCCTGCATCTACAAAAGATTTAGATACATCCAACTTGCCAATGGGGTGGTTCTCCAACGTAATAAGTGTAGTGTGAGGCAGAGCAGCTAACGGAAGCAGAAGCGTAGAGAAGAAACCAATAATGACAGGCGTGTGCGGAAGTATTTGCGCTAGTTGTGCATCATCTATGACATTAGCCGGGAGATTGCCCAAATCATAATTTCTTATCGCGTTTGTGTCTGATGGATGAAATTTAATACTCAAGGTAAAGCCGGCTGATTGGCAGTAGTTGCTTAAATTCTTTAAAAACTGCTTGTAAGAGTTTTTGTTCCATCCCAATAAATTCCGGTTAGCTAGCCCTTGGTCTACTAAAAGTATGTTATTGGATTTAGATACAGGTTCAACATTGTGGATATGGTTAGCTAATTCATCATACATCGGTACCCCAATATAATGTACACTGAAGTCAGGACGTAAATTGTCAAAATGCTGATGCACGCTAAATACTTTGGGGCTGTAGGAAATATACGCGCTTGGTAATCTTAGCTCAGATAGTACTTTTTGTTTAACCGTATGAAAGGTGCTCCTTCTTCTCAGTTTTATATAATTGCTTAAGAAGGATTTCTCAGGCTCAGGTAGGTTTTTTAATGTCTTTAATAAAAAAAGACGTGTTTTAAACCGGGGTATTAATTCAAGAGAAAGTTCTTTGACTCTGGAGGATAGGCTCGATTTAGCAGGATTGAAAAAATACTTTTCCAGTTCAATATTAGCCCGCCAGTCACGAATACCGTGCTCAATTATGTAGGTTTTAATTCCTTTTAATTTACAGGCCAGGTTTAGCGCTACCTGCTGGTAAGAATCAATCCAGAGGAAAATAACTTTTTTTGGCCTTACTTGCTCTAAAAGGGCAAAGGCATCTTTGTATTCACTCCAGAAAATTGCTTCCCCATATTCTTTATAACTATAGTTGGTAATACTCCTCTCAGAAGCAAACTCAAGAAAGAAAAGCTCTGCCTCCTCTTTAAGCCTTTTATAGGGCAATAAAAAATCCGCTCTGTTGTGATCACAAAGTATCAGCAGTCGCTCTTTTTTCATTTAAAAGAAATATGGCTTTGTTTTTTGAATAAGTTCTTAATTTATACTTATTGTTACAACTAAAGTACTTGTGTGGAGCACGTCTGACTAAGTTTACTGTATAATTACCTAAAATGGGGCCAGAAGATCAATTGTTACAAACGCGCAAAAAAGTGCTGATTGTACTGCCTATGGTAGCACATGAGGGCATTACAATGCAGGTGCTCAACCAGCTAAAGACATTACAAGACAATTCTTATAATGTATATCTGGTAGTCCTTTCACAATTTGATCAGAAAATATTTGACTCATTTCAATTAAGGTTTCCTGAAAGCAGAATGCTGTTTGCCGGCCAGGATGATGCTTATCTTTCTATAAAATCATTATTTACTTCCCCGGCTATAGTTTCAAAGATTAAAACTTTTATTGAGAAAAACCGAATCGAAACAGTTGTTGCTCATACAGCCTATGCACACTTCCTGATGAGGTTAGTTAAAGGTCTTTCTTTGAATAGAGATAGGAAACTAAGGCTGTTTCAATATTTCCATGGCACCCAGTATAGGCAATTTCCGGTTAATACATTAAGGCGCTATATTATAAATAGAGTGAATATATTGCTTGCAAAGCGTTTTGATAACGGCCATTTGTTTGTATCTGAAGCAGTAAAGCGAGATGTTGAGCTCAATCTGATGAGGCACGCGCATCAGAAAGTAATTTACAACGCACTACCCGGCAATGTACCAACTGGTAATAGTATTGGCAGTAAAAGCCGACATGCATTAGTTACGTTGCTGAAAAAGGCAGAATCAAAGTATAAGATATTGCTTCCAGGTAGATTAGAAGGCTACAAGGGGCAAATGTTCTTTATAAAATCCTTTGCTGCATTTGTGGAGAAAGCAAAGCTCTTCCCAAACGACATTGTTTTGTGTATTTTGGGAGAAGGGAGCCAGAAACAGCAAATAGAACGGTTAATTGCGGATTTAAAGCTGCAGGATTTTATCTATGTAATAGAGCCGGTTGAAAACAGTTTATTATTGGAATTACTTCCAACTTTTAACTTAATTACGCTGCCATCGGAGTACGAAGGTTTACCTTTGGTTATATTAGAAGCGCTACAGGCTAAAAGAGTCGTTTTATGCTCTGATATTGACGGCACAAATGAAATTGTAAGAGATGGGGTAACAGGTTTTTTATACAAAGCCTTGAACCATTCTGATTGTGTTCGGAAGCTTAGCTTCATTTATAAAGATAGAAACGAACAATTAATTGATGAAGCAGTACTGGAAAAGGATTTGCAGTCAAAATTTTCATTTGATGTGCATATGCAAAAACTAATGTGCATGCTGGAGGGGACTTGGTAAAGTGTTAAACCTGAGAATACTATTTATCAGCTACTGGCCGCTATCTGACGTGCTGACGCAGGCTGCTGTTTTGCCTAATCTTAAACTACTGAAGCAAACAGGCAGTATCGCTGAAGTTCTGCTAATAACTATAGAACGGGAGGCCAAGCCACAAAGTAAACTTTTACCAGATGAGCTTAATAATGTAAAGCATATTCCTATATACAGCAGGAACTATAGTATTCCCTTTCTTAATAAAGCGTATGATTTTATAGTTTTCCCGAAGCTGTTGTTGCAAGTAGTAAAGCGACAAAAAGTTGATGCTGTGTTGGCTCATGGAGCTATGGCTGGAGCATTAGCCTTTAAAGTCTGGGAAAATATTAAAGTGCCGTTTTATGTGAGTTTGTTTGAGCCACATGCCGAGTATATGCTGGAATCAGGAGTCTGGAGTAAGTTTAGTTTAAAGTATAACCTGCAAAAGCGCTGGCAGGAGCTACAAAAGAAACATGCGTCAGGAGTAATGCCAGTTGCGAACAATTATAAGCAAACACTCTTGGCAGAAGGAATAGCGGTAGAAAAAATAAGAGTAGTGCCCTGTGTTGCTGACAATTTGGCCTTTGCTTTTGATCCGGAGAAACGAGCCGAAGCCCGGAAACAGCTTAACTGGCAGAGCGCAACTATAGGAGTGTATGTGGGTAAATATGGCGGACTCTATTATGATGATGAAGCTTTTGAGGTTTATCGGAAATGTTTCGAACTTATCCCTGATTTCAGGTTACTGATACTTTCACCACAAGCTAAAGAAGAAATACAGCAACAACTCCAGAAACATAAAATTGATCCAAAGAAAACGTACATAGCTTCGGTGCCACATGGACAGGTTCCTGATTACTTAACAGCTTCTGATTTCGCTTTTGCTACCTACAAACCCGGGCCATCTAAAAAGTATCTTTCACCGGTTAAAATAGGCGAATACTGGGCAAACGGACTTCCTGTATTGCTTACTGAAGGAATTGGAGATGAATCCGACATCATCAAAAAGGAAGGTGGCGGGGCACTTTTCAATTTAAGCACACCTGGCAGCCTGGAGAACGCTATCGAAAAGATAAAAGCTATAGTTCAGGACCCGACACACCGACAAGAAATACCGAAACTGGCACTAAAATACAGGTCCGTAGAAATGCTCCGGAAAGCTTATGACTACTTCTTTAACCAGCCGCATAAAGAGGCATGAAAGTGCTGTTTATAGTACCTTACCCGGAAGGCAAAGCCGCGTCGCAACGGTATCGGGTGGAGCAGTGGCTGCCTGTGCTAAAAGAGCAACAGATAAACTATAGGTTAGTACCTTTCTGGGATGATGCAACTTACTCAATACTTTACAAATCAGGCAACACGGTGCTGAAGCTGGCCGGCTTGGCGAAAAGTTTACTGAATCGGGTTAAGTTGTTGTTTGAGCTCCGCAACTATAACTATGTTTTTATCCACCGCGAAGCGACTCCAGTTGGCCCGCCGTGGTTTGAATGGCTGGCAGCGAAGCTATTTCTTCCAAAGATTATTTTCGATTTTGACGATGCCATCTGGCTGGCTAATACAACCGAGAGTAACAGCATAGTCGCAAACTATAAATGGCACTCTAAAACCACGCAAATCATTAAATGGAGCTATAAAGTAAGCTGTGGTAATCATTACCTGCAACAGTATGCGTTAAAACATAATACAGCCAGTTTTTACGTACCCACAATAGTTGATACAAACTATAAATACCAACCGCTAAAAGATCAGCGTACCCCAACTATAACTATAGGCTGGATCGGTTCACACTCTACCTTGCCTTATTTAAAGCTGATTGAGCCTGTTTTGCAGCAATTGGAGCAAAACTATAGTTTCGAATTTATAGTTATAGCCGACCAAAAACCTGATATCCAGTTGAAGTCGTTGCGGTTTATACCCTGGTCAGAAGATACTGAAGTGGATAGTTTGCTGCAGGTAAATATTGGGGTAATGCCTTTGCCGGATACAGAATGGGCAAAAGGGAAATGTGCATTTAAAGCCATACAATACATGGCATTAGGCATTCCGGCTGTAGTTTCTGCGGTAGGAGCAAACACTTTAGTTGTGCCCAACGAGATCGCCGGCTTTACCTGCTCTGGTAACCAGAAATGGTATGAACGCCTGGAGCAGTTGCTTCAGGATGCACAGCTGAGAGCAAAGCTCGGCCGCGCTGGTAAACTATGGGTGGAGCAGAACTATTCTATAGACGCTAAAAAAGAAGCCTTTCTTAAATTGTTTACTTAACTTTCTTATTCGCCTTTAGCCAGGTGCGGGCTTCTTTGTTGGCTGCAGATTTTTTATCAGATGAATTCTGTACAATCGTATAGTAGCGCTTGGCCTGCGGTTTGTCTTTTAGCTGATCACTGATACGGGCCAGGTTAAGGTAGGAGTTAATAAAATAACCTGACTCACGCTCATCCGTCATCTCGGCGTACATGATCGATTTAAGGTAATATTGCTTTGCCTTATCAAGATCGCGGTATTTGTTCTGGTTTATGTAGCCCAGAATATAGGTGGCATAGCGCCCGCTTACAGCTTCATAGCCAGGCATTTTCTGCTCCAGCTTGTCCAGTATGTCTTGCGATACACGTTCTGCCATTGTAAAATGCCCCTGAATAAAGAGCAGTCGCGCATAAAACCGCTGAAAATAGGCATTGTCGGGGTATTTATCAGCCAGCGATTTGCTTACCTTTATCGACTCACCCAGGTTACCTTCTTCATTGGCATAGATCTTCATCAGGAAGTACTTAGCCTCTGTACCAGTATAAAAACCGTTGTTAGCTACGTGGCGCAGTTGTTTCAGCCCTAGTCTTTTATCACCATCCGGGAAGAATAGCAGTACCGGGCGCAGCATCTTATAGTTCTCGTGAATCCAGATAGAATAATAATTGAACAGCGCCTCGCCGAAAAGGAATTCAGGGCTTAGGCCATTGCCGGCTTTGGCAATCTCCATATACTCTATGGCACGTTTGCTGTGCACGGTAGCCTTACGCCAGTTGCTGCGTTCTGAGTGCAGGCGGGCTGTAAAGCCGTTTGCCGCAGCTATAAAGAAAGCGGCTTCGGTATTATTTTCGTTGTTATCGTATAGTTTCTCAGCTTTCTGGATGGTCGTGTCCATGTAAGCAAAGAATTGCTTGTCATATTCCAGTGTTTTAATGTTGGATGGCAGGATTTTCCACCACTGGCTCAAACCCATCAGGAAATATGGGAGCGGGTGGTCCGGGTAGCGGCGGCGCAGCGATTTAAATTGTTTCTCGGCACGCTCAAACTTAAAGTTGTACATGTTGTCTACAGCGCCTTCCAGTTCATACTGCACGTCTTTGTTAAGCAGCAGCATGCCCTTTACTTTCACGGCTGTTGGCAACACATCTATAGTACCAATGTTAACCTGGCGCATGGCAGTTGTATCACCGGATGTACCCTGCTGTTGTGCCGAAGCCAGCACAGGTAAGAATAAGCTTAAGGTGATGAACAAAAACTTCTTCATGTAAAATAGTAAAATTCTGCCTTTTAAAACGCCATCAACTACCGGCTAAAGTAGTAAAATGAGGTGTAACTTTTTATTAATTTTGAGCTCAGACCCAAATCTACAAACATGCAACTCCTGAAACAACTCTGCCAGGTACATGCCCCGTCAGGCAACGAAAAAAATATGACTGACTTCCTGCTTAACTATATCAATCAGCATAAAGTTCAGTGGAAGGTTCAACCCGTTATAGTAAATAACGAAGATTTTCAGGATTGTATTTTGCTTGTTTTCGGGGAGCCGCGTACCGCTGTTTTTGCCCACATGGACTCTATTGGCTTTACCGTACGCTATGGTAAACAACTTGTGCCTATTGGCGGTCCTGCCATCAAAATAGGATATAAACTTACCGGTACCGATAGCCAGGGCGAAATAAACTGCACCCTAAACTATAACGAAGAAGAGGATACCTTACAGTATGAGTTTGAGCGTGAAATTGAACGCGGCACCGACCTCACCTTCGCCTGCGACTTCCGGGAAACCAATGAAACGGTGCAAAGCTGTTACCTGGATAACCGGCTGGGCGTTTGGGCAGCATTAAGATTGGCCGAGAGCCTGGAAAACGGTGTTATTGCTTTTAGTTGCTGGGAGGAACATGGCGGCGGCTCTGTGGCGTATCTGGCGAAGTATATTTATGAACACTACCATGTACGCCAGGCACTGATTGCCGATATAACCTGGGTTACAGAAGGCGTGCAACCGGGCAAAGGCGTAGTGATCTCGATGCGCGATAGCCTCATTCCAAGACGCTCGTACGTTCAGAAAATCATCAGCATTGCCAAGGAGTCCGGGGTGCCTTACCAGCTGGAAGTGGAAGGAGCTGGCGGCAGCGATGCTAAAGAACTACAAAAGGCAGCTTACCCCTGGGACTGGTGCTTTGTAGGTGCCCCGGAAGATAATGTACACACACCCGATGAAATTGTGAACAAAAACGACATCGCAAGTATGGTAAAACTATACCAGGTGCTGATGGAGAAACTATAGAAGTTTTTGAGTTTGGGAGTTAGAGAGTTTAGGAGTTTGAGAGCGATAGCCTGGCTATAGTTTGAAGCTGTCCATCTACTGGCTTTACTCCCTCCTATAATAAAAAGCGCGGCTTTACAAAGGCTGCGCTTTTGTGTTTTAAACGATAGCGAGGCAGGTTTCCGTTAACTATAGCCCCAACCGGTTCAGAATAAGAACTATAGCTGATGTGCTGCAAAAGCCCTTTCATTTAAAAATATTTGGAAAATTCAAGCCTTTCGCTTTTCTTTAATAGCTATATTCTAATATTCTTTAACCAAACACTCTTAACCCTTTTTTAATGGAAAATATTCTTTACGCTATTCCAGCTCTCGGTCTGGCAGCCTTGCTGTATACTTTTGTACGCTCGGCCTGGGTAACGAGGCAGCCGGCTGGCAACGAACGCATGACCGAAATTTCGCGTCATATTGCGGATGGTGCCATGGCTTTCTTAAAAGCGGAGTACAAAGTGCTCTTCTATTTTGTAATCATTGCATGTATCTTCTTAGGCTATCTGGGTGCCACAGGCGAGAAATCGCACTGGTCCATTGTAATAGCCTTTATTATTGGGGCTGTTTTCTCGGCTGTAGCCGGTTTTATAGGTATGCGCATCGCTACCAAAGCCAACGTGCGCACCGCCGAAGCTGCCCGTACCAGCCTGTCTCGCGCGCTGAACGTTTCGTTTGCAGGTGGCTCAGTTATGGGTATGGGCGTGGCCGGTCTGGCAGTGCTGGGTCTTGGCTCTCTGTTTATAGTGCTGTATTATACTTTTGTATATAGTGTAGGTGGCGACATTAACGGCCATGAAATGGAAGTAGCCCTGGAGGTACTAACTGGTTTTTCGCTAGGTGCTGAAAGTATTGCCCTTTTTGCCCGTGTGGGTGGCGGTATTTATACCAAAGCAGCCGACGTGGGCGCTGACCTGGTGGGTAAAGTAGAAGCCGGTATCCCGGAAGACGACCCGCGTAACCCTGCAACTATAGCTGATAACGTAGGCGATAACGTAGGCGACGTGGCTGGTATGGGTGCTGACCTTTTCGGCTCTTATGTGGCAACTATTCTGGCAACGATGGTTCTTGGTCGCGAAGTAATCTCACAGGATAATTTTGGAGGTTTAGCGCCGGTTATCCTTCCGATGCTGATTGCCGGTCTGGGTATCATTTTCTCTCTGATCGGTATGCTGTTCATCCGGGTAAGTGAGGGTGGCGATGTGCAGGCAGCGCTTAACCGTGGCAACTGGATTTCGGTTATTTTAACTGCTATCGGCTCATACTTCGTGATTCACTGGATGCTGCCGGAGCAAATGCACCTGCGCAATTTCGACTTCTCGGCAACTGATGTGTTTATAGCGGTTATAGTTGGTCTGGTGGTTGGTACCTTAATGAGTATCATCACAGAATACTATACAGCCATGGGCAAAAAGCCTGTGAACTCTATCGTTCAGCAGTCGTCTACGGGCCATGCAACGAATATTATTGCCGGTCTGGCGGTGGGTATGCACTCTACGGTAATGCCAATTATAGTGCTGGCAGCTGGTATCGTATTATCTTATGCAGCGGCAGGTTTATACGGGGTTGCTATTGCAGCGGCTGGTATGATGGCAACTACAGCCATGCAGCTGGCCATCGACGCTTTCGGCCCGATTGCAGATAACGCCGGAGGTATTGCCGAAATGAGTGAACTGCCAAAAGAAGTGCGTGGCAGAACAGATATCCTGGATGCTGTTGGTAATACAACTGCAGCAACTGGTAAAGGTTTTGCCATTGCATCTGCAGCTCTTACATCGCTTGCCCTTTTTGCAGCTTTCGTTGGTATTGCTGGCATCGACTCTATTGACCTTTACAAAGCACCTGTACTGGCAGGTCTGTTTATAGGAGCCATGATTCCGTTCATCTTCTCGGCGCTGGCAATAGCGGCAGTTGGTAGGGCAGCTATGGCCATGGTGCACGAAGTGCGTCGTCAGTTCCGCGAAATTCCGGGCATTATGGAAGGCACCGGCAAACCGGAATACGAAAAATGTGTAGCCATCTCTACACAGGCTGCTATTCGCGAAATGATGTTGCCTGGCGCCATAGCACTTATAGTTCCGATTATAGTTGGTTTTGGCTTCAGAGGAGTGTTTGAAGATACTCCGTCTGCAGAAATTCTCGGAGGTTTACTGGCCGGCGTTACCGTATCAGGTGTACTGATGGCGATGTTCCAGTCTAATGCCGGTGGCGCCTGGGATAATGCCAAGAAGTCTTTTGAGAAAGGTGTGATGATCAATGGTGTGATGGAATACAAAGGATCTGAGCCGCACAAAGCTTCTGTAACCGGCGATACGGTAGGCGATCCTTTTAAAGATACTTCAGGCCCGAGTATGAACATCCTGATCAAACTGATGTCGATTGTATCGCTGGTGATTGCGCCGCACATTGCCTTAGAGCGCACGCCAGACATACCGGAAGAACCAAAGCTGAACACGGAAATACTGCAGGAGGCTCCGGCAACAGGCCAAACTATAGATTCCGAAACTACAGTAACTATAGCTGGTATTCCAGCAAAGTAACCACTGCCAGCCAACAGAGTATAAAGAAGCCCGGCGTAAAGGTCGGGCTTCTTTTTTTATCATATTGTAAAATGCTACCTTTGTGCAATTCACAAACAGCCTAATTATGAACCCCCGTACAATCACGCTGCACGACTGCGATTTTAGCACATACCTGTACGAAGAAGAGATCATTGCCCGCATCACCATGCTTGCCGAGCAGATCAGCCTGGATTACGAAGGCAAAAGCCCGCTTTTTCTAGCTGTGCTCAACGGCTCCTTTATGTTTGCTGCCGACCTGCTGAAACGTGTTTCTATCCCCTGCGAGATCGCTTTTATCCGTTTATCGTCTTATCAGGATATGGAAAGTACAGGGAAAGTAAAAGAAGTGCTGGGCCTTACTGAAAATGTGGAGGGTCGCCATATCATTGTGCTCGAAGATATAGTTGATACGGGCCACACGGTACATAACCTGTTGCAGCAACTACAGGCAAAAGGACCTGCTTCTGTCGAGATAGCTTCTTTGCTGATGAAACCGGATTGCTTACAGCATCAGCTGGATGTAAAATACGTGGCCAAAGCGATACCGAATGATTTTGTGGTAGGGTATGGACTGGATTATAACGGCCTGGGGCGCAACCTGCGCGATATCTATAAAATCGTATCCTAAATTATTTATTCATACCAGCTTATGCCTGTAACCGATAGGTGCTGCCTGCGGTTAAAAAAGTAAGCACTTCAGAAATTTTATACTTATTTTTGATTTTTATTACAAACTTAAGATATGCTTAACATCGTTTTATTCGGTCCTCCAGGTGCTGGTAAAGGCACGCAAAGCCAGAAGCTGATCGAAAAATATAGTTTGATACATCTTTCGACCGGCGATTTGCTGCGCTCTGAAATTGCAGCTGGTACCGAACTCGGGCTGAAAGCAAAATCTTTGATGGATAACGGCCTGCTTGTTCCGGATGAAGTGGTGATCGGTATGATCTCCAACAAAGTGCTTGAGAACAAGAGCGCCGGCGGCTTCATTTTTGATGGTTTTCCGCGTACTGTTCCTCAGGCACAGGGGCTGGATAAGCTACTGTTAGAGCATGGCACTGAAATTTCCTGCATGATTGCCCTGAAAGTAGACGACGAAGAGCTGACGAAACGCCTGCTGCTTCGTGGTAAAACTTCAGGTCGCCCGGATGATCAGAACGAAGAGCTGATCCGGAAGCGTGTAGATGAATACAACACCAAAACCACGCCGGTAGCTGACTACTATGCAGGGCAGGGTAAGTTCTTTGCCGTAGATGGCATTGGCGAGATTGATGAGATCTTTGGATCTATCTGCAGTAAGATAGATGCATTGAAAGCGAAGAAAGAAGAAAAGTAAGAACTATAGCGCCCAAAGCGCATACCCATACCAGATTTGGCATCATCCAACTTTATAGATTACGTTAAAATATGCTCCCGCTCCGGACACGGCGGCGGCGGCTCCGCGCACTTGCACCGCGATAAGAAAACCGCTAAAGGTGGACCTGACGGTGGAGACGGTGGCCGTGGCGGGCATGTTATATTAAAAGGCAACTCACAGCTCTGGACGCTGCTGCACCTGCAGTACCGTAAGCACGTGATTGCCGAAAATGGCCATAACGGTGGCCCAAGCCACTCCAGTGGCGCTCAGGGTGGAGACCAGGTACTGGAAGTTCCGCTTGGTACAGTTGCCAAAAACGCCGAGACCGGTGAGATAATGTGCGAAATAACCGAAGACGGACAGGAGATCATCCTCACACCTGGTGGCCGTGGTGGATTAGGAAACGCGCATTTTAAATCGCCTACAAACCAGACGCCACGCTATGCACAGCCCGGCGAACCTGGCATAGAGGAGTGGGTAGTGCTGGAACTGAAACTACTGGCCGATGTTGGTTTGGTAGGTTTTCCGAATGCCGGTAAATCCACACTGTTATCTGTAGTTTCGGCAGCTAAACCTAAAATTGCAAACTATCCTTTTACTACTTTAGAGCCTAACTTAGGTGTAGTAGCTTACCGCGACTATAAATCTTTCGTGATGGCCGATATTCCGGGGATTATTGAAGGTGCTTCGGAAGGTAAAGGCTTGGGATTACGCTTTTTACGCCACATAGAGCGGAACTCCATGCTGTTATTCATGGTTTCATGTGAGAGTGCCGACATTGCAGAAGAGTACAATATTCTGCTGCACGAGCTGGAAACCTATAACCCGGAGTTGCTGGATAAAAAGCGCATACTTGCCATTACCAAATCCGATATGCTGGATGAGGAACTGGAAAACGAGATGCGCAAAACGTTGCCTAAAGAACTGGAAACCGTTTTCATATCCAGTATAACCGGTAAAAATATAACCCAACTGAAAGATATGATCTGGAACGCACTTAACAGCTAAGCCAGTTTCTATAGTTATAGTTACAGATCGGTAGAGGCTCCCAGGCTGTCTACCGATTTTTTTTAAAGCATCTCCGATGCTGATTGTTAAATGGTTGGGTGGTTAAATTGTTAAGATTTGCGAGAAACAACAATAAACAATTTAGCAATTCGACAATTAAACCTGTGCCAGAATGGCACAAGCAGCGGTTTGGCAAGACAATTGAAAAGACAAAATAGACCTATTCATCTAACTTTTTTAAGGCATTATGTCAGATAAAGATATTAAAAAAGAGCAGGAGCACGAGGAGTTGCAAGAGAACACTGCCAGTGCTGAAACGGAAGAAAATCTGAACCAGGCAGACGAAACCGAAAAGACCGCAACAGAAGCCCCGGAAGATAGTACGGTTGCAGAGTTGGCAGAAATGAAAGATAAATACATCAGGCTGATGGCAGAGTTTGAAAACTTCAGACGCCGCACGGCAAAAGAACGCATCGACCTGATTAAAACTGCCAACGAAGACCTGATGAGCAACCTGCTGCCGGTGCTGGATGATATGGAGCGCGCGCAACAGTCGATGGAGGAAACCAAAGATGTAGATGCGCTGTTGCAGGGCCTGGAGCTTGTATTCCATAAACTGAAGCTTACACTAAATCAAAAAGGGCTGCAGTTAATGGATTTAAAGCCCGGCGACGATTTCGATGCTGATTTTCATGAGGCTGTAACACAAATTCCGGCACCGTCAGAAGACCTGAGGGGCAAAATTGTGGACGTACTTGAGAAAGGCTATATGCTGAATGAAAAGGTTGTCCGTTTCGCTAAAGTTGTAATAGGAGCGTAAGCTAATGGCTAAGAGAGATTATTATGAGGTGCTGGAGGTAAGCAAAGGAGCTTCGCAAGAGGAGATCAAAAAAGCTTACCGCAAACTGGCCATTAAATACCACCCGGACAAAAACCCGGATGACCACACTGCTGAAGACAAGTTTAAGGAAGCGGCTGAGGCATACGAGGTATTAAGCGATCCTCAGAAACGTCAACGATACGATCAGTTCGGCCATCAGGGTATGAATGGTGGCTTCGGCGGCGGTGGCATGAACATGGAAGATATCTTCTCGCAATTCGGAGATATTTTTGGTGGTGGCAGCCCGTTTGAAAGCTTTTTTGGTGGCGGTGGTCGCTCAGGAGGCGGACGTCGTCAGCGTAAAGGCAGCAACCTGCGCATTAAACTTAAGCTTAACCTGGAGGAGATTGCCAACGGCGTTGAGAAAAAGATAAAGGTTAAACGTTATGTAGCCTGCGGTACCTGTGGTGGTAACGGTGCTAAAAATGGTACTGATATGCAGACCTGCGGTCAGTGCCAGGGCTCGGGCCAGGTGCGCAAGGTGGTAAACACTATGTTGGGCCAGATGGTGAGCACAGCAACGTGCCCTACCTGTAACGGCGAAGGCCGCATTGTAACCCGCAACTGCGATGTTTGTCATGGCAGCGGTAGAGAGTTACAGGAAGAAGTGATCACGATTAATGTACCTGCCGGTGTTATGGATGGCATGCAGCTGTCTATGAGCGGTAAGGGTAACGTACCAGAGCGCGGTGGCGTGGCCGGCGACCTGCTGATCCAGATCGAAGAAGAAGTACATCCTACCCTGAAGCGTGATGGTAATAACATCATTTACGACCAGTACATCAGCTTTGTAGATGCAGCGCTGGGTGCTGATATAGAAGTACCAACTATAACCGGTAAGGTGAAAATTAACATAAAACCAGGCACACAGAGCGGTGAAATCTTCAGGCTGCGTGGCAAAGGTATAAAAGACATTAACGGATATGGAAAAGGCGATCAGCTGATCCATGTGAATGTCTGGACACCGAAGAGCCTGAGTGCTGATGAGCGTGCTACATTGGAGCGCCTTCGCGATTCTGATAACTTTGCGCCGCACCCGGGCAAGAACGAAAAAAGCTTCTTTGAGAAAGTGAAAGACTACTTTCAATAAGTAACTATAACTATAGATAAGAGCCGGTCCTTCTGCTGAAGGACCGGCTCTTCTGTTTATACTCTGACTTCAACTATAACTTCTTTATCTAGATACAATTCCGGTTTGTCGAAAAATATAGGATACACATAATATAGTGTTGTCGTTCTGAGCAGATAAAGTTAATTTTGATTACACTAAATGGTTTTCAGTTTTGAGTATTCTAAAGATTGACGGCGTTTCGAAACGCTATGCCAACCATACTGCCTTAGATAATGTCAGTTTCTCTATACCTGCTGGCTGCATTTTTGGCTTATTAGGCCCTAACGGAGCTGGTAAAACTTCCCTTATCCGTATAATAACCCAGATAACCGGTGCTGACGAAGGAGAAATTTACTTCCGTGGCGAACGCCTGAAGCCCGACCATATCAAGGAAATGGGTTATCTGCCGGAAGAACGCGGACTCTACAAAAAAATGAAAGTGGGTGAGCAATTGCTTTACCTGGCGCAGCTTAAAGGGTTGTCTAAAGCAGAAGCTACTGCCCGTATCAAAACCTGGATAGACCGTTTTGAGATACGCGAGTGGCTGGGCAAGAACATAGAAGACCTGTCGAAGGGGATGCAGCAGAAAGTACAGTTTATTGCTACGGTACTGCACGAGCCGTCACTCATCATCCTGGATGAGCCTTTCTCTGGCTTCGACCCGATCAACGCCAACCTTATAAAAGATGAGATACTGAGGCTGCGCGATAACGGAGCAACCATCATCTTCTCTACGCACCGCATGGAGTCGGTGGAGGAGCTTTGCGACCATATTTCCCTGATTAACCGATCTAAAAAAGTACTTGACGGCCCGGTGCGCGAAATTAAAGATGCCTACAAGACCGATACCTTTCAGATAATCGGTAATGGCCATTTGATGATCACTTCTCCGGATTTTGAAGTACTGGAGCAGCATGAGAACCACGGAGTTTTCCGGGCAAACGTAAGAATATTAAACCAGGCAAAACCAAATGACCTGCTGCGCTATCTGATTGACAGAGTGGAAGTACATTCATTTGTAGAGCTGGTACCAAGCATTAACGACATTTTTATCCGTAAAGTAAAGGAAACACACCATGCGTAAAATCTGGTTGATCATACAACGCGAGTACCTGACACGTGTTCGCAAAAAGAGTTTTATCATCATGACGCTGCTGACGCCCTTGCTGCTGGCTGCGTTTATGATCCTGCCCGGCCTACTGATGACCATGTCGGGCGACGAAGAAACAGTGATGGTGCTGGACGAAAGTGGCTTGTTTGAAGGAAAACTGGAAGACAAAAAAGACCTGAAGTTCGTACCGATTGCAGGTAGCCTGGAGCAGGCGAAAACACTGTACCAGGAAACTGACTACACCGCATTACTTTATATCCCGAAAATCTCAATTGAAGATCCAAAAGGCATAACGGTGTATGGCAAGAAAAATACCAGCCTGCAAACCCAGATGCGACTTGAAAATGCGCTGGAGAAAGAAATCGAAAATCAGCGCTTTATGGCATCCGGCCTGGACCGTGAAACGCTTGATAAAATTGAAGCCAACGTAAAGCTGAATACGATAAACCTGAGCTCCGAAGGGGAGAAGGATAACAATGCTATGATAACGTCGGCAGCAGGTGTAGTGGCAGCCATTATCATTTACTTCTTCATTTTCCTGTACGGTGTGCAGATTATGCGTGGTGTAATTGAGGAGAAAACCAACCGCATTGTAGAGGTGATCATCTCGTCGGTTAAGCCATTTCAGCTGATGATGGGTAAAATTATAGGCATTGCAGCAGTAGGGCTTACCCAGTTCCTGCTTTGGATCGTGCTTTCGTTTGTGGCGGTTACAGCCGTGTCGGCTGCTTTTGGGATTGATGCTGCACCTACGCCAATGGAGCAACTGGAAGCCGGCAGAGTGGCTGCTGAGGGCAAAAGTGTGGATGTAATAAACGAAGAAAAAGGTGAAGCAACGCAAGCTGAGGCTGACGAATTTGCCAACACAATTCAGGATGTAACGCAGAGTTTTGCCAACCTGCCTTTGCTGCTGATCTTGGGCTGCTTCCTGTTTTACTTTTTGGGCGGTTACCTATTATATGGCTCGCTTTTCGGAGCCATTGGTGCAGCCGTTGATAACGAAACCGATACCCAGCAGTTTATGATGCCGATTACCATTCCGCTGGTAATTTCCTTCATCATGTCCTACTCAGTAGTGCTCAAAAACCCGGATGGCCCTGTTGCCTTCTGGATGTCGATCATACCGTTTACTTCACCTATCGTAATGATGGTGCGTGTACCGTTTGGTGTGCCGGCCTGGGAATTGCTGCTTTCGATGGCGTTACTTGTCCTTGGCTTTATCTTTACCACCTGGCTGGCTGCACGCATTTACCGCGTTGGTATCCTGATGTATGGTAAAAAGATCAACTATAAGGAGCTATCCAAGTGGTTGTTTTACAGAGTTTAATATAAACTTATAGCTATAGTTTAAAAGAGCCGGTATTTTGCAGTACCGGCTCTTTTGTTTTCTAGAACTTCTGGATGAGGTACACACCTACTATAAGCAGCAGCACGCCTACAATTCTTAATGCAGACACCTCGCGCAACGGAAACCCAGCCACCCGAATTGATCAAAGATAACAGCGAAGATAAGCTGACTGGCAACTACAAAGCCGAGCGTGGTGGCCGCGCCTAACCTGGGTGCGATAACAACTATAGTTGAGACATACAAAGCGCCCAGCAAGCCTCCCGTATACAGCCACCATTTTGCCTGAACGCTGACTGGCTGTAACAGCGCATTTCTGTCAGAGAACAACAAATACAGCAGGAGGGCCGCAGTGCCTACCACAAACGAGATGAGGGCAGTGAGCACCGGGTTTCTGGTAACAATGCTTAACTGGGAGTTAATACCGGTTTGGACCGTAATTGCCAGTCCGGCAAATATAGCTATTGCAAAGTATAGTTCTTTCATACGCTGATAAGGTTAATCGGGAATTTGTATATTGCTGTAACGTAGAACTATACTTCCGGATAATGCGCATTGTATACTTAACCCTGTTATTGCTTTGTATGGCAGCAACCTTTGTTACAGCACAGGATAAACCAGCTTACCAGCTTTTTACAAAAGAAGGTAAAAGTATTAAATACAGTAAAATGCTGAAAGAGCTTGAGAAAGCCGATGTGATCTTGTTTGGAGAGCAACATAACGATCCGATCGCGCACTGGCTTCAGCTGGAAGTAACCAAAGACCTGCACAAGATCCATCAGCAGAAATTAACTGTAGGTGCCGAAATGTTCGAGACTGACGTGCAGCTGGTGCTGAACGAATACCTGAGCGGGAAAATAGCGGAGAACAATTTTGAGCAGGAATCGCGCCCCTGGACTAACTATAAAACAGACTATAGGCCCATCGTTCGGTTTGCCAGAGAAGCAGGTATTCCGGTTGTAGCTACCAATGTGCCGCGCCGTTATGCTGCCATGGTGGCTACCGGTAGCTTAAAAGCATTAGAGAGCCTCAGTCCCGAAGCTAAACAACTGATAGTGCCTTTGCCTATAGTTGTAGATATGAACCTGCCGGGCTATAAAAATATGATGAGCATGTTTGGTGGTAGCACGCACGGTAACTCCAAAGCCGAAAACATTGTGCAGGCACAGGCGCTGAAGGATGCCACCATGGCGCACGTCATTTTAAACCAGGTAACTGCAGGAAATAAGCTACTCCACCTGAACGGAGCCTACCACTCTGATAATTACGAAGGCATTGGCTGGTACCTGAAGCAAGCACAGCCAAATCTGAAGCTGGCAACTATAACTACTGTAACCCAGGAAGATCTGGAAAAGCTAAGCGACGAGCACCGCAACAAAGCCGATTTTATACTGGTAGTATCTGCTACTATGACCAAAACCTATTAGCGTGAACTGCTCTAAAACGTCAGCGCCTGGCGGGTGGGCCAGGCGCTGACTATATAAAGAGAAAAAAGGTACTTCCTAAGCAGAGAATGAGCTTCCGCAGCCGCAAGTGCTCTTTGCTTGTGGGTTGCTGAAAGTAAAGCCGCGGGCGTTCAAGCCATCCTGGAAATCAACCTCCATGCCCATTACATACATGCCATGTTTTTTATCCATGATCAGTGTAACGCCCTCTAGCTGGAATGTTTCATCTGCATCTTTCGGCTTGTCAAAACCCAGCAGGTAAGACATACCAGAACAACCGCCACCCTGCACACCAATGCGCAGGCCATACTCAGCTGGCACGTTCTTCTCAGACATAATATTTTTAACTTCAGCTAACGCTCTTTCAGTTATCGTTATTGGTGCAGTTTTTATTTCTGTTGCCATAGTTGTTTAGTTTCTAACAGGTAGCAAAGTTACGCATTTCTAAAGATATATACGTACCACTTACGGGCCTTACCAACATAACAGTGAAGTGCGTAAAATGATTTCAGGTTTATTAAATTAATTTTTTACGATATTTAGACTTCTAAACTGAGAACATGGAGCTGATTATAGATATACTGAAGATTACAATACCAGGCGTTATTGTGGCTGTAGCAATGTACCAACTGGTAAAAAACCAGAACGAGCGCGATTATAAACTCCGCCTGATGGAGCTGAAGCAGAAAAACGGGGAAGTCGTTATTCAAATACGCTTACAGGCCTACGAACGGGTTGTACTCTTGCTAGAGCGAATTACGCCAAGCAACCTGCTGCTGCGCGTAAGCGGTGCGGGCCATACAGCCACCGATTATCATCGTTTATTACTCAGTGAGATACGCAACGAGTTCAGCCATAACATGTCGCAGCAGGTTTATATGAGTGAGCAGGCCTGGCAGCAGGTAAAACACGCCCGCGAAGAGGTGGTAAACCTGATCAATAAGACGTACCACGACATGCCGGATAAATCGAAAGGCACTGATCTTGCCAAACGTATCCTGGAATCGATTCTCGCTTCCGAGACTGACCCTACTGCACGAGCCCTCAACTATGTGAAGCAGGAGATTGCGCAAGTGTTTTGATTGCGCTGATAGCGTTGGCGTTTCCGTAAAACTCTGAAAGAGCTTTATAACTATAGTTTCTACTTAGTCATTTCGAACAGAGTGAGATATCTATTTAAGGCTATAGTTTTATAGCCAACTATAGCTGCGACTAGAAACAAGCAGTTTGTTCTATAGTTACCATTTACCTGGGAGCTTTACTGGCCTACCGTCTTATAGTTGCTTTGGTGCGCTCACGGCCGCGGGGCCCCGTCTTCGGGCATCGCGCTGTTGCCTTCTTGCTACCCTCGCTGCGCTCGTGTTGGCTGCGCCACCGCAACAAGTCAAAGGCGCTCAACCCAAAGACTGATATCCTTCGATAGCTACAAAAATAGTTTGGTGGTTAGCTATAGTTCTGTAGCTTTTTCGTGGTTATAGTTTCTTGGGGCAGGCGTAGCCTGCCTGCTCGTGGTTTGGAATTTTAGGACTATAGTTGAAACTATAGAACAGCAGAATTCCCCTCTCGGGAGGGGTAAGGGTGGGTTAATTGGTAACTATAGAACTATAGCTATAACCTATCGCAAAAGCAGAAACTGTCCAGTTGAGGTGAGTTGTACTGCATACTATACAACTATAGCTGGTCTCCCTCTCCTGTTCTTAGGAGAGGGCTGGGGAGAGGTAATTAACTATAGCAAACTCTCAATCTCATTAATCCCGTTACAGACAGAGACTACCTGTTTGCTTCAGTTAGCTGGGCTTTAATGATTTGCTGGTAAAATGCTTCGTAGCGTGGGACGATCTTTTCTATATCGAAATCGTGGGCGCGGGCTAGGGCGTTTGCTTTAAAGGTCGGCAGGTTCTCGTCTGCGAGCACAAACAGTGCATTCTGCACCATGCTTTCTACATCGCCAACCGGGCTTACAAAACCAGTTACGCCGTTTATATTCAGTTCCGGTATGCCGCCGGCATCTGTTGAGATAACTGGCACTTCGCAGGCCATGGCTTCCAGTGCAGCCAGACCAAAACTTTCTTTTTCAGATGGCATCAGGAACAGGTCGGCAATAGACAGCACTTCTTCCACAGCTTCGAGTTTGCCCAGGAAGCGCACATCATTGTAAATGCCTAATTCGCGGCAGAGCTTTTCCATTTTAGGCCGCTCCGGGCCATCACCAACCAGTAATAACTTACTCGGAATCTGCTTATTTACTTTGCTGAAGATCAGGATAACGTCTTCCACACGTTTAACGGAGCGGAAGTTAGAGGTATGAACCAGCAGCTTTTCGTTGTTTGGGCTGATGGCGGTACGGAAGTGCTCTTTTTTCTGACGCTTAAACTTATCCAGGTTAATAAAATTCGGAATTACTTCAATGTCCTTCTCAATCGGGAAGAATTCGTAGGTTTCGGTGCGTAGGCTGTCTGACACAGCAGTTACGCCATCAGACTGGTTTATACTAAATGTAACTACTGGCTCAAACGAAGCATCCTTGCCAACAAGCGTTATATCGGTGCCATGCAGTGTTGTAATGACAGGAATGTGGATACCCTGCGTTTTCAGGATCTGCTTGGCCATGTAAGCTGCCGACGCGTGCGGTATAGCGTAGTGCACATGCAATACATCCAGCTTCTCGAACTTTACGATGTCCACCATCTTACTTGATAGAGCCAGCTCGTAAGGCGGATACTGAAACAGCGGATACGATGGAATGTAAACTTCGTGGTAAAATAGGTTCTCGTTAAAAAAATCGAGACGGGCTGGCTGACTATAGGTAATAAAATGTACCTGATGGCCTTTAAGCGCTAAAGCTTTACCGAGTTCTGTGGCTACCACGCCGCTTCCCCCAAATGTTGGGTAACAAACTATACCAATTTTCATAGTTATTCCGGGATACGGTGTAAACAACAAATGCAGCCAACTTTTGTTGCTGCATTTGCTAAAATATAGTTAAGATTTATGTTTTAGGAACAATAGCTTTATAAATCACATCGTGGATGCGGGTCCGGATGTTATATTTCACCAGTTTGGTGTTGCTTGCATCCGGGTAAACTCTGTTTGATAAGAAGATATAAATCAGTTTATTGTCAGGGTCAACCCATGCGCCGGTACCGGTAAAGCCGGTGTGGCCATAAGTGTTCAGCGATGCCATGTTAGAAGTTGGGCCGTTTCCGTCAGGCGATGGTTTGTCCCAACCCAGGCCGCGGCGACTGCTCTTATATTGCTTCTTGGCAAACTCAGTTACCACATCCGAATTAAAATACTTGTGGCCACCATAGTCGCCATGGTTCAGGTTCATCTGCAAAAGCTTGGCCAGGTCGTTAGCGTTAGAGAACAAGCCTGCATGGCCACCAACACCACCCAACATAGCAGCGCCCTGGTCGTGCACAGTACCCCAGATCAGCGATTTACGGAAATAGTTATCGTCTTCGGTAGGGGCAATAACCTCGCGTGGGTGCTTTAACAGTGGCGTGTAAGTCAGCGTGCTCATACCCAGCGGAGCATAAAAATTCTGCTCCAGAAATTCGTCAATCGGCTGGTTCAACATCTTTTCTGACATGCGCTTCAGGATGTAGAAACCAAGATCACTGTACTTGTACTCGTAGCTCTTCGCATCTTTTTTCTTAGCCAGTAACTTAGAGTTCACGGTCCAGGTCCACAACGAGTCTTCCATAGTTTTAATGGAATAGATGCCTGGTGTTACTTCGTTCGGGAACACATCAGTCTGTGTGCTGGCATAAAACACCTGGTTAAGGGTACGGTGGTCCATCGTTTTCTGCCAGTGCGGTAACGTAGCTTGCAAACCAGCCTGGTGCGTCAGGATATCGCGGAGAATAAGTCCTTCTTTATTGGTGCCTTTCAGTTCCGGTAAATAAGTCGAGATCTTTTCATCGAGGTTGATCTTGCCCTGATCTTTCAGGAACATAACAGCCTGCAAGGTAGCAGCCACTTTTGTAATGGAAGCTACATCATAAATTGTGTTGTTGGTAACCGGCTTTTTTTTGTCGTAAGTGTAATTGCCATATGATTTGTTAAAGATCACGGCGCCATCTTTCACCACTAAAACCTGTGCACCCGGTGTTGCTGCGTAAGCAATGGCTTCGAGGGCAATGTTATCGATCTGAGCCAGCACTTTAGAGTCCATTCCAACACTTTCAGGGGTGCCGTATTTTAAACGGTTCAGCGATGGTGTGTTGATGCCTGTACCCGATTTAAATTTAGCCGATGCTGTTACAGGCAACTTCCCTTTAGCTGCTCGTGCTCCGAACAGAGCCTGTGCCATCAGCGACTGCGAAACCGGGTTGTCTTCGTAGCCTACAGTCAGCCAGTCAGCGTTTTCGAAGTACTTTAAACTATAGGCATTGCCCATCACCGTAACGATGATCTTTTTATCGGTGCGGTCCTGTAGGTATTGTATAAAAGCGCGGGTACCAATGCCAATCCCGAAATCGCGGGCCGGGGTGCTGTTCATGTTGTGTATGCTCACAATTACCACATCATGGTTTTCCAGCTGCGGAATGATGTTGGTAAAAGCTGAATCAGGCGCAAAACGATCGGAGATAGAAAACTTTGCTACCGGTGCATAGTTGCTCAATACCTCCTGAAACTTATTGTTTGGTGCTACACCCACTGCTACTGAAGCAATACTTAAAGTATCCAGGTTACGGAATGGGATGAGGTTGTTCTTGTTCTGTACGACGGTAACAGCCTGCTCGTATAGTTGCTCCTGCACCACATTGCCCAGCGGACGCGCCATATCCTGTTTCAGGTTAGCTAATTGTACCGGTTTATAGTTGTTTAGGCCCACCCAATACTTGGCATGTAATATTTTACGTACACGCAGGTATAGTTCAGTTGTATCTATTTCGCCTGCATTAATAGCTTCTTTGATTTTGTTAACGGCTGTCTGCACATCTTCCGGGAAAAGTAATACGTCGTTACCAGCCATCAGGGCTTTCAGGTCTACTTCGCCAGGCTTGTAGTAATTGGCAACCCCTTTCATGTTCAGGGCATCCGTAAACACAAGACCCTTGTACTTCATTTTCTCCTTCAAAAGCCCGGTAACCAGTGGTTTAGAGAGGGTAGTAGCCAGGTTTTTAGTGCTGTCTATAGTTGGGAGGTAAAGGTGCGCCACCATAACGCCCATCACGCCTGCATCAAACGATTTTTTGAATGGGTAAAGCTCTACTTCAGTCAGGCGCTTGATGTCGTGCTTGATAACCGGCAACGCCAGGTGCGAGTCGGTATCTGTGTCGCCATGGCCCGGGAAGTGCTTGGCAACGGCAATTACGCCATGGTCCTGCAAGCCTTTTATATACGCTATACCACGTTTTGTCACCTCTTCCTTTGATTCGCCGAAAGAGCGATTCCCGATTACCGGGTTAGCAGCGTTGACATTTACATCCAGCACCGGCGAAAAACTTACGTTCACACCCAGGCGCTTCATTTTAAGGGCAATTTCGCGGCCCATCAGGTAAACGTATTTCTCGTCCTCCATGGCGCCCAGCGTCATCTGGCGGGCAAAGTGCGTGCTGCTGTCCAGGCGCATGCTCAGGCCCCACTCCGCATCCATGGCAATCAGCATTGGTACTTTGGCGCGGGCCTGCAGGCGGTTGTGCAGGCGTGCCTGGCGCTCAGGCCCCCCCTGCATAAACATGATGCCACCAATGCCATAGCGGCTTACAAGGGTATCCAGTTCGCGGAAATGTTTTTCGTCTTTGTTAGAATAAGCGGCCACCATAAACAGCTGGCCTAAGCGCTGGTCGGGCGTCATGGAGTTAAAGACGCTATCTACCCAGTTCTTCTCTTTTGTGCCCACCACAATTTCTTCTGACGGCGATAACGACATCAGAGGGCCCATCCCGAGAAAAATAAGTATAAGCAATCCTAAACTAAAACTCTTCAACATCCTGCGCTGGTATTATATATTGGAACAAGTCGAAATTAAGCCTATTTTTGCAAAAGGCGGTTAAGGAAACATGGATAGAACCCGGTTAATAAGGACTATCTCAGGAGGTTGCCCGTGAACCCGGACTTTGTTGTGACGAAGGCAAATCATTGCTAAAGCAAATTATTCAAGCAGGCTGCTGCTTTTGCTGTTAACGTCCCGAACTCCCATTCCGTACATGCTGATTTTGCAAATTTAAGGATACAACAGTTAGTCTTGTTTCAAGCTCCCGGCTGTCTTTTCTTAATCCGTCTGTAAATTAGTAATAAATTTTATTCAGAATAAGTTCTGTTTTTACAAATTAGTAAAAGTCAAAAATCCGGCCGCTTTTTACCAGCCCAGTTTTTTGGCCTAAATTTTAGATTTTAAATTAGCCAGACACCGGATGCCCGATATTATACATTTACTGCCAGACTACCTAGCAAACCAGATCGCTGCCGGTGAGGTAGTGCAAAGGCCTGCATCGGTGGTAAAGGAATTACTGGAGAATGCCATCGACGCGAAGGCTACCAGTGTGCAGCTGATCGTGAAGGAGGCAGGAAAGCAACTGATACAGGTAGTGGACAACGGAATAGGCATGAGCGAGACTGATGCCCGTATGTGTTTCGAGCGCCACGCCACATCCAAAATAAAAAGCACCGAGGACCTGTTTCGCATCCGTACGATGGGCTTTCGTGGCGAAGCTATGGCCTCAATTGCTGCAGTAGCACAGGTAGAGCTTAAAACCAGACCGCACAACGCCGAGGCAGGCACCAAACTTATAGTTGAAGGATCTGCTATAGTTGCCCAGGAGCCTGTCGTAACGCCTGCCGGTACCAGTATTGCTGTCAAGAACCTATTTTATAACGTGCCGGCCCGGCGCAATTTCCTGAAAACAAATGCGGTAGAGATGCGCCATATACTGGATGAATTCCAGCGTGTGGCCTTGGCTTACCCTGAGATTGCGTTCTCGCTGTATCACAACGATGTGGAAGTATTTAACCTGCACGCGTCAAAGCTCAGCCAGCGCATAATTGGCATTTTCGGCAACAACTATAAAGAGCAAATGGCCCTCTGCGACGAGGAGACACCGTTCCTGAGCGTACGGGGCTACATTGGTAAGCCTGAGTTTGCCAAAAAAACACGTGGCGAGCAGTTCTTTTTTGTGAACAATCGCTTTATAAAGAGCGGCTACCTCAACCACGCTGTCATGACGGCTTTCGAAGGCTTGTTGCCCAAAGAAAGTTATCCATTTTATGTGCTCTTTATTGATATCGAGCCAGATAAGATTGATATAAACGTTCACCCGACCAAAACCGAGATCAAGTTCGACGACGAGAAAACGGTGTATGCTATAGTTCATTCGGCTGTTCGAAAATCGTTGGGTGCGCACAACATTGCCCCTTCTTTAGATTTTGACGGGGATGTAAATTTTGCCCCGCTGCAGCCTATCCGCATTCAGAACAATGAGCAAGGTTTTGAACAGGAACGTACTACTTTTTCATCGTCAGGCTTTTCAGCACCGGCACCTAAGCGGGTAAGTTCGGCAGGATGGGAGCAACTATACGAACCACTGCGCAACCAGCCTACCGGCGAAGAGCGCATTTCGTCAGCTGCGAGCGTTAACCTGCTGGATGATGCCTTTGCTGCCGATACCAGCCCGGCTACTTCCAACAAAACGCTGCAGGTGCATCAGAAATATCTGCTGGTGCAGGTAAAGTCCGGCATTATGGTAATTGACCAGCAGGCGGCGCAGGAGCGCATACTGTATGAGAAATACATGACATCGCTGCAGAAAAAAGTAGTTACCTCGCAAACGCTGCTGTTCCCTCAAACTATAGAACTATCGCCTGCCGATGCCGCCCTTGTAAAAGAGCTGAAAGCGGAGTTTCTGGAGCTTGGTTTCCAGTTCGAGGATTTTGGCGGGAACACTATCATTTTGAATGCGATACCGGCTGATGTGCAGGCTGCAAACGAGAAAGAGTTGCTGGAAGAATTGGTAGAGCAATACAAAAACAACCTGGCCACGCTAAAGTTAGATACAAGAGAAAATCTGGCACGGGCCATTGCCAAGCGCTTGGCCGGTCGTTTGCAAACCCGTATGTCGGAACTGGAAATGAATTCGTTGGTAGATAAACTATTTGCCTGCGAAGTGCCAAACTATACACCAGGCGGCCTGAAAACACTTGTAATTATGGAGCTGAGCCAGTTACACGATCTGTTTCAGAAAAATTAATCTGCAGCTTATAGGTTGCTGTTATCCAAACATAGTATCAAACCAGGTATAAATGTGGGGCTGTTTACGTAAGCAGCTTTTATACTTCAAAAGATATAACGCATGTTCAATATAACACCCATGGTCAGGAATCTCCTGGTCATCAACATAGTGGTTTTTATACTTCAGGGTAATTTCTTTGATGCCCGGCAGTTCGCGCTCTACCACTTCGGTTCCGACTACTTTAACCCAACGCAGTTCCTGACACACATGTTTTTGCATGGAGATTGGATGCACCTGTTCAGTAACATGTTCAGCTTGTTCATCTTTGGTCCGTTGCTGGAGCGTTTCTGGGGTTCACAGCGTTTCCTGGCATTTTACCTGATTACCGGGCTTGGCGCAAGCGTGCTATACTCCGGCGTGCGTGCTTACGAGCTGCACGAACTGCGCCAGGAAACTATAGCCTACATCGAAAATCCTAGCCCTGTGGCCTTTAACAACTACATGGACGATCATGTAAAAGAGGGCTCTGGCCGCGAAATGGCCATAGCCATGCGAAACAACCCCGATGTGCCGCAATATGTGGAGCAAAGCAAAGCAATCGTGCGCAATGTTTTTGATACTATTTTTAATAGCCCAATGCTAGGGGCCTCAGGAGCAGTTTTCGGTATTCTGATGGCTTTTGGCATGCTGTTCCCGAACCTGGAGCTGATGCTACTCTTTCTGCCCATACCTATAAAAGCGAAGTATTTTGTTTTCCTATATGGCGCTTATGAGTTATATGCTGGCTTTAACCGTGTTGCCGGCGACAACGTGGCCCACTTTGCACACCTTGGAGGGATGCTGTTTGCGTATATACTCATCAGGATGTGGGGACGAAACGATTACCGTGAGTATTAAGTATAGAATCCTGCGACACGATCAATACCTGATAGGTTTACTTTGCGGAGATAGCATCCGTATCACCTAAGTCGCTTTCAGAGGACCTGATTACATGAGTATACTTCAAGATATAAAAGACACTTTCCAGCAACCAAACAACACGCTCAAAAAGCTGATCCTGATCAATGTGATCGTGTTCGTGGTGCTGATCGTGTTGCGTTTATTGCTGTATTATACAGTAGGCGAGGCCGGTTTTCAATACCTGATGAGCTTTATTGAGCTGCATTCCAGCCCATCTGTATTGCTCACACGCCCCTGGACGCTGATTACCTATTTTTTCACGCATCAGGGTTTTCTGCATATTATCTTTAATATGCTTAACCTATACTGGTTCGGGCAGTTGGTGCGCGAGTACCTTGGTGATAAAAAACTGCTGAGTCTGTATGTACTTGGTGGTATTGCGGGAGGTATACTGTATCTGCTTACCTACAACTTTATACCTTATTTTGAAGACAGGGCAGCCAATTCCGTAATGATTGGGGCATCGGCGAGTGTGCTGGCTATAGTTGTAGCGGCTGCTACGCTGTTGCCAAACTATACCTTTAACCTTATCCTGATAGGGCCGGTTCGCATTAAGTATATCGCTTTATTTCTTGTTATTCTTTCCATTTCTGGTGCCGTTGGCGATAACGCTGGTGGTAATATTGCTCACCTAGGCGGCGCATTAATTGGCTGGGTGTTTATAAAGCAGTTGCAACGCGGCAGCGATCTGGGCCGACCCCTCCATGCCATCTTTGATTTCTTCACCGGCCTGTTCCATCGCAGACCAAAACTAAAAGTAACACACCGGAGCAATACTGCTTTTAAAGGTAAATCAAACGGTAGTGCTACAAGCTCTGTAGGTAAACCCAGCCAGAAAGAGATCGATCTTATCTTGGATAAGATTTCCAGTTCTGGTTACGAAAGCCTTTCTAAAGAAGAAAAACAGAAGTTGTTTCAGGCTAGTCAGAAAGAGTAGGGTTTTTCGTATCGAGTGTAGCCGAGTAATATGTTACAACTATAGTTTCTATCAGGTCATCCTGAGCGAAGCTGAAGGATCTTAGATGTCCTTTAATTCGCCAATCTGTCATTTCGAATATTGTGAGAAATCTGTTGCCAACTATAGTTGAAGCTATAGTTCTATATCTACCTATAGTTGCCACTTGCCCCAAGCAGTTTGTGCTATAGTTACCAATTATCCTGGGAGCTCTACCAGCCTGCAGTTTCATCTCTTGCTTTGGTGCGCTCACGGCCGCGAGGCCCCGTCTTCGGGCATCGCGCTGCTGCCTTCTTGCTATCCTCCTGCGTCGGATTGCCTGACGGCCCCGCAACAAGTCAAAGGCGCTCAACCCAAAGACTGTGATCAATCGATAGCTAAACTATAGTTTTTGAACTGCTATAGTTGCTTGGCTTTTCCGTGGTGGTAGTTCCTTGGGCCAGGCTGCGCCTACCTGCTCGTAGTCTGTAACTATAGAACTATGGCTCAGATCAGCAATAGCAGAAATTGTCCCCTTGAGGGGACTACAGGGGTGTTAAGGCCATAACTATAGAACTATAATCAAACTATAGGAAAGGTAGAAGAAATTCCCCGCCTTAGACTACCGAGAAGCGACTTCGAAGGTAGCTAGCGTAGCTCTGAGGGGATAAAGGGGGGATCTAAAACTATAGCTGAGCTATTAGGAAGTAAAATAGACCTTCCTGAGGTGATAGTGCCAAATAGCAGCAACTATAAAACTATAGCCACAACTATAGCAAAAGTTCTAATCCTGAATATCCTTTAATTCTGTAAATCCTGATTCAGACTAAATCTTCATAGTTTTAGCTTTTAAAGCATTTTATCTCTACCTTCTATTCCATTTCAAACCCCAACATTTTCTATGAAACACTTCCCCTCTTGCCTGGCTCTGGTGCTGGCGCTTATCTCTGGTAATGCAGTTGCGCAATCTGTTCCAACTCAGCCAGTAGAAACAAAAAACACAGTAGTTAAGAAGCCATTTATGGTGCTTTTGACGAATGGGGCTACCTATAAATTATCAGAAACGGCTATAAAAGAGATAAACCCAGACTGGATAAATGAAGTGCAGGTTGTTAAAGAAATGGAAGGAGGCGAAAACCTGAGCGAGGAATTTAAGGATGGAATCGTGATTCTTACATTCAAAAAGAATGTTGAAGCTGCGGACCGGTATGCAGAGAGAGTAGCTCAACAGAATGAGAAAGTAACTATTCCTGTACCTGCGGCTATTCGAATTAAAGAATAAAGCTCCACAACTATAGAAACCAAAATGGCCGCTCCATTACTGAAGCGGCCCTTTCTTTATCAATAAGTACTTTTATGCTTAAGCTTTGGCAGCGTTGATGTTATCCAGCGCGTCCATTACTTCTTTCACGTGACCACGGGAAGTCTCCAGCAGTTGCTTTTCGTCTTCGTTCAGGTCAAGCGCGATGATGCGTTCGATACCGTTTTTGCCCAGGATAACTGGTACACCCAGGTAAACGCCATCAATGCCGTACTCACCTTCTAAACGAACGCAAACCGGGAATACACGACGCTGGTCACGAACGATAGCCTCTACCATCTGCGCAGCTGCTGAACCCGGTGCATACCAGGCAGAAGTGCCCATCAGTTTCACAAGCTCGCCACCACCATTCTTGGTGCGCTCAACTATAGCATTCAGTGTTTCTTCATCGATAAGCTCTGTTACCGGGATACCACCTACTGTAGTGTAACGCGGAAGTGGAACCATAGTATCGCCGTGGCCACCCATCAATACCGCCTGGATGTCTTTTGGAGATACGTTCAAAGCCTCAGCCAGGAATGCTCTGTAACGGGCCGTATCCAGGATACCAGCCATACCCATAACGCGTGTGCGTGGCAGCTTAGAAGTAATGTGTGCCGCGTAAGTCATCACGTCAAGTGGGTTAGAAACCACGATGATGATGGCATCAGGAGAATGCTTTACAATGTTTTCTGTTACTGATGTTACGATGCCTGCATTTGTAGAAATCAGGTCGTCGCGGGTCATGCCTGGCTTACGTGGCAAACCAGATGTGATAACCACTACATCAGAACCAGCAGTTTTGCTGTAATCGTTCGTTACGCCAACAGTGCGTGTGTCGTAAAGGTTGATAGGGGCTTTCTGCCAGATATCAAGCGCTTTGCCCTCAGCAAAACCTTCTTTAATATCCACTAAAACTACTTCGTTCGCGATTTCGCGGTAAGCCAAAACATCAGCGCAGGTTGCACCAACGTTACCAGCTCCAACTACAGTTACTTTCATTATCGGATATACTTTATGTTAGTTTGAGAATTCGGTTAACTCCTGTAAAATTAGAAAAATCTATTATTAAAACCGTTGGTTTTGGACAAAAGACTGCCAGACAAAGGACAAAAGATTATTTATAGATAATTTAGTCCTTTGTCTTTTGTCAAATCGTCCTTTGTCAAGAAACCGAAGGCTTTGCCTGCAGGCTTATTTCCACCACCTTTTGCGTCTTATCTGTCACTTTAAAGCGGTTATCGAGGCGCTGATTAACGATCCAGACTATAGATTGGTCAGATACCAGTACTAAGGTTTGGGGTTTTAGGTTGGCCGGTACTTTTTTATCGATCAGGAAATCGCTGATCTTTTTCTTGCCGTTCATACCTAGGGGTACAAACCAGTCTCCCTCCTGCCAACTACGCAGCTTCAGCGGAAACTTTAGTTGTTCTGCATCTAAGGCGGCCACATGGGGTTTGGTATTCAGCTTATAGTTGGCAGCATCTGCATACTTAATACTAAAAGTAAAATTGCCGGCTTCTATAGTTGTATCTCCTTCGTTTATAACAACACTGCCAAAGTTGCTCAGGTTTTTAGGTGTGATGACCAGTTGGTCGCGGTCTTTTACCAATGTGTGCGTAGGCGAATCAAACTGCTTACCCGATATGCCTTCCAATGCATCAACCAGTTCCAGCACCACACTATAGCTATAGTTGAACGGGCGCAGCAGCTCATGCAGCACCACGGGCAAACCGGTGGCATTCTGTAATGGCACCAGCGAAATATAGGTGGCATCTTCAGCTTCTTTAACACTCTGCTCACGCAGGTTTTCGATGTAGGCAGCAACTATAGTTTCGGCATGGCTTACGCGCTCAGCAGTTTGCTGCATGGTCTCTTCCAGGCTCGGGTTTATCTCCTTCAGCACCGGAATTACTTCGTGGCGGATCTTATTACGCTGATACTTGGTGGTTTCGTTGGAACTGTCTTCGCGCCAGATGAGTCTCTTTTCGGTTACAAGGTCATAAATCTCGTCTTTTGTAACAGAAAGCATGGGCCGGATAATATGGCCGTTTTTAGCCGGAATGCCGTGCAGGCCTGCAATGCCCGTACCCTTTGTAAGATGCAGCAATATAGTTTCGGTGAGGTCGTTGCTATGGTGTGCAGTGGCAATGTAGTCGTAACCTTCCTGCTCCCTGACCTGTTCAAACCACTGGTAGCGCAGGGTACGGGCAGCCATTTGTATCGAAAGTTTTTCCTGTTCGGCAAAAGCGCGGGTGTTAAAATTTTCGGTAAAAAACGGCACCTCGTACTTTTTAGCCAGCTTTTTCGCGAACAGCTGATCGGCTTCGGCATCTTCGGCGCGCAGGCCAAAGTTACAGTGTGCTATGGCAAACGTATACTTTAACTGGTGCAGCACTTCGCATAAAACGATAGAGTCGATGCCACCGCTTACGGCCGCTAAAATTTTGCTCTCTGGCTGGCAGAGGTTATGTGCTTGTATAAAACCTGAAACTTTCTGTAGCATAGGGCAGCGGCTGGTAAATTTTTTCTAATTTTGAAGTATATAATAGACAAAAGACTGTTAGACGATGGACAAAAGAAAAGTCCTTTGTCATAAACGTCCTTAATCCTTTGTCAGGGAATTAAATGAAGTATACAAAATTACTGTTTTCTATTGTCTTTACACTGTTATCGGTGGTGGTTTTCGGGCAGAACAGTCAGCTACGGCAGGCCCCGCAAACACAACGCCAGCAGCAGCAACCAGCCAGACAGCAGCCTGCACAGCAGCAACAGTCGGGCAGGGTAGAGCTGATCGGAGCCGACAGCCTGGTAGGTACAACTATAAATGGACGCAGGGTAGATAAGCTTATTGGCAATGTGCGTTTCAAACAGCGTGAAACTTACTTGTATGCCGATTCTGTGTATCAGTATAGTGGCAACTCACAGGTGCTGGATGCTTTCGGTAATGTACGCATGGTACAGGGCGATTCTGTAACGATAACCGGAGACAAGGCAAACTATGACGGCCTGAGACGTACCGCCCGTATGACTGGCAATGTAGTGATGCGCGACCCACGCATGACCCTGACCACACCAAGCCTGGACTATAACCTGACAAACAGAACTGCTGTGTACACAGAAGGTGGTGTGCTCGTTGATCCTGAGAACCGCCTGGAAAGCCGCCGTGGTACTTACAACACTGTTACCAAAGAACTCAACTTTCAGCAGAATGTAAAAGTAACCACCGCAGACTATAACATTACCGCTGAAAATATGCGTTATAATACCCAGAGCAAGATTGTGTACTTCCTGGGGCCAACGGTAATTAAAGGGCAGCGCGGCGATCTTTATGCCGAAGAAGGCAACTATAACACACTTACAAAGGTCTCGAACTTTGGCAGAAATGCGTATATCCTGACGCCTGAGTATAGATTGGGTGGCGACGAACTATACTATGACCAAAGCACAGGCTATGGCATTGCCCGTAAAAATGTAACACTCAGGTCGTTGAAGGACGATGTGACGATAAGAGGGCAACTGGGACGCTACTGGCGTGAACAGGGGGTAGCAAAAGTTTCGGGCAGCCCGGTTATGGAAAGCGTGATGGACGCTGACACCTTGTACCTGTCAGCAGATTCGCTCATCTCGCGCGAGGCGAAAGGGCCGAACGGCAAAAGCATGCTGTTTGCCTTTAACAACGTGAAGATCTTCAAAAACGACCTGCAGGGCAAATGCGACTCACTGAGCTTTAACCGTACCGATTCGGTGATGCACATGAACGTGAAGCCTGTGCTCTGGAGCGAAAACAACCAGTTGGTGGCAGATACTATTCACATGCACCTGCGCAACCGCAACATAGAGCGCATGTATATGTACGGCAACGCCTTTATGTCATCAGAAGACACCCTGAAAAACCACAATCAGGTAAAAGGCCGGAACATGGTTGCCTTTTTTGCCAACGGCGACCTGAAACGCGTGAATGTGAATGGGAACGGCGAGAGTATTTATTTCGCACTGGAAGGCGATACAACCCTGACCGGCATGAACAGAACTATTTGCAGCAACATGATTTTATTGTTTGCAGAAAATAAACTGAACAGGATCTCGTTTCTGGTAAACCCGGATGCCAGTTTTATACCGCCGCATGAATTACAGCCAGCCGAAAAGCAACTGGATGGCTTTGTGTGGCTGGAAGACCAGCGGCCAACACGACCTGATGTTTTTGCCCGGCGTGCTCCGGTAGCACCAAAGCCACAGGTTAAACCTGCCAACACTACCAAAAAGAATCAGAAAAACACGCCTGCCAGGCAGCGAAGAGATACGAAGCAGGGGGCAACGCTGCGTAAGCAATAGCATTTTTTTGTGCGCTCAGGTTACAAAGGTTTAGTTGTAAATCAGAATGATATTGTATAATTTTGCCCGTTCATGAAGAAAAGACTCTCCCATATCGTTGTGCTTCTGGCCCTGTTGCTGACAGCCGCAGGTTGCAGTAATTATCAGAAGCTCTTAAAAAGCAACGATGTACAGAAAAAGTATGCGGCTGCGGTTGAGTACTATAACAAAGGCGATTACTACCGTGCCGGCGAGTTGCTGGATGCTGTAACTCCTTTGCTGACAGGTACTGAACAGGCTGAAGATGCGCTTTATTACCAGGCCAGTGCCAACTATGAGATGGGTAACTACCTGCTGAGCGAAGCATATTTCCGTAACTTTTATACTACTTACGGCCGAAGCGATAAAGCTGAAAGCGCCATGTTTATGCAAGTGAAATCCCTGTATAACCAGTCGCCGAAGTTTGAGCAGGACCAGGCAAGCACGTATACTGCCATAGATGCGGTAACAGAATTTATGCAGCGCTACCCGCAGAGCGAGCACCTGGAAGAAGCAACCCAGATACTGGACGATCTGAATACAAAGCTCGACAGAAAAGCATTTGACAGCGCTTACCTGTACTATAAGATCCGGTACTATAAAGCGGCTGTAGTAGCCCTTGGCGGTTTCCAGAGAGAACATCCTTCTTCGCCTTATGCCGAGCAGGCCGCTTACCTTAAAATTGAGTCGCAGTACGAATATGCAAAGGAAAGCGTGCCGAATAAGCAGGAAGAACGCTTTTACGAAGTGGTAGATTTTTACCAGGCCTTCGTAGATCAGTATCCTGAAAGCGAGTATACGCGTAGTGTCAACCAAATCTACGACAACACACTGGCTGAGCTAGAGCGGATCAAAAATCAAAAGAATCAAAGAAATCAAGCAAATTCATAAGTATAAACTATATATGGCAGCAGTTCCATCATCAATCGTAACACGCAACATGGCCGATTTTGCTGAGCAGACCGGCAACATGTACATGTCTGTGGCAGTTATCTCTAAAAGAGCCAACCAGATCTCTGTGAAGCTGAAAGAAGAGCTGAACTCTAAACTGGCTGAGTTTGCTACAACAGTAGATAACCTGGAAGAGGTGTTCGAGAACCGCGAGCAGATCGAAATCTCTAAATATTATGAGCGCATGCCAAAACCTACCAGCCTTGCTATCGAGGAGTTTCTGGAAGGCAAAGTATATGTGCGCAACCCGGAAGAAGAATCGTCTGAGGAGGAAACGCTGTAATTGCAGCACATGCTCCGGCATAAAAGAATAATACTGGGAGTTTGCGGAAGTATAGCAGCCTACAAAGCTGCTCTGCTGGTTCGCCAACTCGTAAAAGCAGAAGCAGAAGTACAGGTTATCCTGACCACTTCTGCTTCTGAGTTTATAACCCCGCTCACACTGGCCACGCTTTCAAAACGGCCCGTGCTTACCCATTTTGTACGCGACGAAGGCGGCCTCTGGAACAACCACGTAGAACTTGGCCTGTGGGCTGATGCTATAGTTGTAGCACCGGCCAGTGCCAACACAGTGGCCAAATTTGCCAATGGCTTTTGCGATAACCTGCTATCTGCTACTTATTTGTCTGCTCGTTGCCCGGTGTTTATAGCTCCCGCCATGGACCTGGATATGTATCAGCATCCATCGGTACAAAGTAACTTTACTAAGCTGCGCGGCTATGGCAACCACATTATAGAAGCAGGCTACGGAGAGCTGGCCAGCGGACTGATAGGGCAGGGCAGACTGGCGGAACCTGAAGAAATTGTAGAAGTACTACAGAACTTTTTTGCGCGTGAAGGAAAGATCGTTTAAAGGCAAGACTGTACTGCTTACGGCGGGCCCGACCTACGAGCCTATCGATCCGGTTCGGTTTATTGGCAATCACTCTACCGGAAAAATGGGTTTTGCCTTGGCTGCCTGCTTTGCCTCTCGTGGCGCAAAAGTAATCCTGGTGTCCGGCCCAACCAATCAGAAAACTGAAGACCAAACTATAACCGTACTACCCGTAACTACTGCCGACGAAATGTATGAAGCGGTGCTGGAACATGCTGATGCCGCCGATATTATAGTTTATGCTGCAGCTGTGGCAGACTATAAACCTAAAGTGGTAGCGGATAAAAAAATTAAGAAAGCCGGCAACGAACTTACAATAGAACTTGTTAAAAACGTTGATATAGCGGCTGCTTTGGGCAAACAGAAGAAACCGGGGCAATTCTCAGTAGGTTTTGCCCTTGAAACTGACAACGAGAGTGCCAACGCAGCCGAAAAGCTGAAGAAAAAGAACCTGGATATGATTGTGCTGAACTCGTTGCGTGACGAGGGTGCCGGTTTTAAGCACGATACAAATAAAATAACGATAATAGAGCCTGACAAAACCACTGCGTTTGAGCTGAAGCAGAAAACAGAAGTGGCGCAGGATATTGTAAACCTGGTTTGGGACCGACTACATGGCTAAGAAACTTCTATTGCTGGTAATGCTGAGTATAGCTACGCTTGGAGCGAAAGCCCAGGAGCTGCTGTGCGATGTGGTAGTAAACAGTGAGCAGGTACAGTCTACGGACAGGCAGCTGTTTACCGAAATGCAGAACCGCATAGAAGAGTTGATGAATACCCAGCGCTGGACCAACCAGTCTTACACTGCAGAGGAGCGTATCAAATGCCGCATACTCATTAACCTGACCGAAATGCCACAGATCGGCATGTTCAGGGCCAATGTGCAGGTGGTGTCGGTAAGGCCTGCCTATGGCACAGGTTACGAATCTATTCTCTTTAGCTTTATTGATAAGGACTGGACTTTTGAATACACCAATGCCCAGTTGTTGCAGTACGCCGATAACAACTATAGTTCTAACTTGACGTCTATGCTCGCTTTTTATGCCTACATGATCATCGGTATGGACAACGACAGTTTTGGCAAGTTAGGTGGCGGACAGGCATTTGATAAAGCCAGAAGTGTGGTAAACCTAGCCTCATCGCAGGGCACAAACTACCCGGGCTGGAAAGCATTCGACAGTAATCGCAACCGCTACTGGCTGATTGATAATTTGCAGGACCCACAGTTTGCGCAGTTCCGCGAAGGGATATATAAAATGCACCGCCAAGGCCTGGATGTAATGGCCGAAGATCCGGAAAAAGCCCGCAAAACAGTGCTGGAAGTGCTGCAGGAAGTACAACGCCTAAACAAGCAAAAACCTGGCTCAGCTATAGTTCGCTCTTTCTTCGATGCCAAGTCGGATGAGTTGCTGAACATGTTTAAAGCTGCCCCGCCTGCTGCCAAGCAAACAGCCTATAGTTTACTCACCGAAGCCGACCCAACCAACCGCACCAAATACGACCAGTTGCTCAAGCGCTAGGCTTTAGAATTTCAGATAAAGCGCGTATCTTCACGGAAGCTAAACTATAGTTTAGTTAGAAATTTACATGGGCAAACGCCAGATACGTATCTCCGGAGTTAAATTACAGGAACATGAGATGGAGCTGCTTTCGCAGCCAGCTGTGCAGGTGATTCTACGGAATAGGGTAGTGGTTACAGGCAAGCTGCTGCAAACTTCACCGGAAACTATAACCATCCAGGATATGCGCCTAAACAAGCAGGTACTGCCAACAAACCAGATACAGGAAGTAATTTACGATATAGAAGCTGCCTGGTAACTATAGTTGCATTTCGTAACCTGACATCCGTTTTATCTCTTTTAATTTCAGAAACAGGTATAAACTATACTTATACTTGGTAAAAAAATAACAGAATTTCCGAACTTTCGCATAGACAAAAGTCTTACATCTTAAGTCTATAGTCCTGAGTCATAATCTATGTTAATAGACCTTAAAATAAAGAATTACGCGCTGATCGAGCAGCTTGAAATGCACCCTTCACCGGTGCTGAATATTATTACCGGGGAAACCGGTGCCGGTAAATCCATTATGCTGGGTGCTATTGGCCTGCTGCTGGGTAACCGTGCCGATACCAAACTGCTTTTTAACCAGGATCAGAAATGCGTGATCGAAGGCGTTTTCGATATTTCGCAGTATAACCTGCAGGAGGTTTTTACCGCCGAAGACCTGGATTTTGATAATACCTGCATTCTGCGCCGTGAGATCAGCCCGAGCGGCAAAAGCCGTGCCTTTGTGAACGACACGCCGGTTACGCTGGATGTGATCCGCAAGATAGGCGAGAACCTGATGGACGTACACTCGCAACACGATACGTTGCAGTTAGGCGATACCAGCTATCAGCTGAACATACTGGATATTTATGCCGGCAACACCTCGCTGGATATTTATGCCGGAAACCTGTCGTATCTGAAAGCCTATAGTGAAACCTACCGCACGTACAAAAAGCTGGAGTCGGACTATAAAAAACTGGAAGACCAACTGGCGCAATCGCAGAAGGAGCTGGATTATCATACCTTTTTGCTGAATGAGCTGGATGAAGCCAACCTGCAGGCCGAAGAACAGGAAGCACTGGAAGATGAGCTGAAGCAGCTGGAAAATGCTGAGGATATCAAACTAAAACTGACGCAGGCTGTGCAAAGCCTGACAGAATCTGATTTCAACATCACATCCGCTTTAAAAGACACGGCTTACCTAATAGGGCAGTTGGCGCAGTTCTCAAGCAAATACGAAGAGTTGCGCACCCGTACCGAAAGCGCTCTGATAGAATTAAACGACATTGCCGGCGAGCTGGAAGATGCTGAGCGCAAAACCGAAGCCGACCCGCAGCGCACTCTGGAAGTGCAGGAGCGCCTGAACATGATTTACACCCTGCAGCGCAAGCATCAGGTACAAACTATAGCTGAGCTGTTAACTATACAGGAAGACCTTCAGCAGAAAGTAGGTAGCGTGCTGAACCTGGATACGGCCATAGCCAAAACAAAAAAGGAAATGGACGCTGCTTACCAGGAAGTGCTGAAGAAGGCGAAAGAATTATCGGACCGCCGTCAGGCTTCGTTTGCCAAATTTGAGCAGGAACTACACGACCTGGTTGCCGACCTTGGTATGCCAAACGCACGCATCGTAATTCAACACAAAGAGGCCCAGCCATCAGCCACCGGTACCGACGAGATCAATATTCTTTTCAGTGCCAACAAAGGAGCCCAGCCGCAAACACTGGTTAAGGCCGCCTCAGGTGGTGAATTCTCCCGATTGATGCTGAGCGTGAAGTACATGCTGGCTGATAAAACTGCGCTGCCAACTATAGTTTTCGATGAGATCGATACGGGTATATCTGGTGAAGTAGCGGTAAAAGTGGGCCGCATGATGCAGCAGATGGCCCAGAAGCACCAGATCATTGCTATCTCGCACTTACCGCAGATTGCCGCTCAGGGCGATTACCATTATTTTGTGTACAAAGAAGACCGCGAAGACCGCACAATTAGCCGCATTAAACAGCTGAACGAAGAAGAGCGCGTGAACGAGATTGCCCACATGATTGCCGGTGCTAACCCAAGTGCTAACGCATATCAAAGTGCAAAAGAGTTGCTATCGCTTTAACCAGATATTGCTATATTGCCGTGTAATTCCGGGAGCTATAGTTGGTGCATCGGGATTTCTGAAAAAGGAACAAAATTAACTTGATAAAGAAATGTCCAACAATCTTTTAAAAGGAAAAAAAGGAATCATATTCGGTGCGCTGGATGAAAAATCTATTGCCTGGAAAGTAGCACTGCGTGCACATGAAGAAGGAGCTGAGTTTGTATTGACCAACGCACCAATTGCAATGCGCATGGGCGAGATCAACAAACTGGCTGAGCAATGCAACGCCCAAATTGTACCTGCTGATGCAACATCAGTTGAAGACCTGGAGAACCTGTTTACGCAGGCGCAGGAAATCCTGGGTGGTAAGATCGACTTTGTACTGCATTCTATCGGCTCGAGCCCGAACATCCGCAAAGGCAAATCTTACGGTGACCTGAACTACGACTGGTTCCTGAAAACGCTGGACATTTCGGCTATCTCTTTCCACAAAGTAATGCACGTTGCTGAAAAGCAGGATGCCATGAATGACTGGGGTTCTATAGTTGCTCTGTCTTACATTGCAGCGCAGCGCGTATTCCCTGATTATACCGACATGTCGCATGCGAAAGCGGTATTAGAGTCGATTGCCCGCAACTATGGCTACCGTTTAGGCCGCAGCAAGAAGATCCGTGTAAATACTGTATCGCAGTCGCCAACTAAAACTACAGCCGGTACAGGTGTGGGTGGTTTTGATGCGTTCTATGATTATGCGGATAAAATGTCGCCGCTTGGCAACGCACCAGCCGAAGCCTGCGCTGATTACTGCATCAGCCTGTTCTCAGACCTGACCCGCTACGTTACCATGCAAAACCTGATGCACGATGGCGGCTTCTCATCTATGGGTATCTCTGAGGATATCGTAGAAATGATTTCTAAATAGATTTGAAAATTTGAAGATGTGAAGATTTGAAAATGATCTTCATGTCCTGAAGTATAAAAAATGCCCGGCTAAACTATAGCCGGGCATTTTTGTTTTTTATAACTGATAGTTGGTGCCCTCGCTCGCGTCCCGCGAGTGTGCGCTATACTTTGGCGTCCCGCCAAGTTGTGATTAATAATCGTGCTCTTTCGGATTTTGCAATCCGAAAGTAAAGTACCCGCGGATTTGTAATCCGCAACAGTTGAGGCCTCAGCAATTGGGAAAAGCGGATTGCAAATCCGCTGATTAGTAGGTTCCAGATTACAAATCCGGAACAGCAGTAGAAACTATAGTAGAGAACTATAGCAGCAGAAACTATAGTTACAGATTACGTTGATGTTGTAACTTCAGAAACTATAGTTCTGGGCAGCAGCACCCGCAAATGATTAATTGGCCTGGTTTACTGCTGCGCTTAAACCAAGCTGTATGCTATAGTTTTTAGATAAAAAAGCCGCAACTATAGTTAGCTGCGGCTTTTAAATTTATACTTGGATCATCTCCAAATTTTCAAATCTTCATATCTCCAAATCTACTGCTCATCCTCGCGGTGCACAGAGTTGATGTCGAAGGCTGGGATGCAGACAGACCAATACTCGGTTTCTTCATTAAAAGGATTAGCGTAGCGGATGCGTGTGCCAGCTTTAATAAGAATCGTTTCGCCTGCTTTCACTTCCACTTCTTCGCCATCAATCTCAATCAGTTTTCGGCCGCGGGTAACTATAGTTATCTCGTCAAAATCAGGTGTTTGATGTGGTTCGCTCCAGTGCGGCGGGGCTACCATGTGTGCTACGCTAAACTCGCCGGTTTGTGTAGAGGCATGGCCAAAGTGCTCTTCTATTAATTTGCCATCGGTGGTTGGCACCCGGAATGGCTTTGTCTGCTTAAAGTATTTCTTCTCGCTCATGTTGCAGCTTAGTTGGTAGTTGGGCACTCGCCTTTGGTAAATGAGATTACTCCTGCATTGATAGCAACACAAGAATTGCCGTAGGTCTTGTTATCGCAGCCGCAAACCGGGTCGTACTGCATGGTGCAAATGGCGTCCGGATTGATTTTGCTCGGATCGATGCAGGCGGTCTGGTCTTTCGTTGTTTTGCAGGCACCCAGGCTGCCAATGCATACCAGCGCTAGCACGATTACTGATTTTTTCATAGTATAAGGTATATGTATAAGTATAAAAAATGAGCTCAGCTAAACAGGTATTTATAGTTTGGTTAACTAACCAGTAAGGTTACCGTATGTAAACTGAAGCGCGAAATTACAAATTTATTGTAGGAGTATACGCCATTAAATTCAAGTAGGAGACTGCCGGTTTTACCAGGCACCTTCACATATATATCAAACCTTACAAAAATTTAAAATGGATAAGAACGGAAAGATTCTTTTAGCAACGCTTTCAGGCATTGGTGCGGGCATTGTAGCTGGTATTTTGCTGGCCCCGGACAACGGACAAACTACACGCGACAGCGTGAAACGTACCCTCACAAAAGCTGGTGAGGATATGGAAAGAACTATGAAAAACTGGATGAGCAAACTGGAGAAATCTGGTACGACAGGCGCGGGCAGCAGCCTGGTAATGCATGGCTCATGGGATGACGTAAAAGGACAGTTAAAGCAAAACTATGCTGAGCTTACAGATGAAGACCTGATGTATGCCGAAGGTAAGGAAGATGAGCTTTTTGGCAGGCTGCAGATAAAACTGGGAAAGACTAAAGAAGACATTGTTAAGCTGATAGACAACATCCGTAATAGTCTATAGTTGTTTTAAAACAGATTAGAGACGGTTTTTTGTGCCTTTATCCGGATTATAACAATATTCTATACTATAAATATAACTAAATGCTATATTTAGACGTTATCTAGGCACACATATCGTGATAAAACTATATCAATCTTAAATAAAACTACGACTATGAAGGACAATAGCGGAAAAATAATTTTGGCTCTGCTGGCTGGCGCAAGCGCCGGTGTTATTGCTGGATTAATGATGGCCCCTGATACTGGTGAAGCTACCAGATCAAGCGTAAAAAAATGGGCTTCTAAAATGAGCAAAGATCTTGAGAAAAACCTGCAGACAGGTTTGGACGAGATCAAAAACATGAGCTCCAGCGCAATGGATAAATTTGGCGGTTCTGGTAATGCAGGTGGCGCTGGCACAGCAGCTGGCAGTACTGGTAACAAAACTACTGGTAGCGGTACCACAACCGGAGGCGGTAATGCCTAAATCATAGGCAAATGGCATAGCACGGGCCAGAGCAGAATTGCTCGCTGAGGAGGCTCTGCTGTAACCAGTTGCAAATTTTAAAGCGCCTGTTTCGTAACGGAACAGGCGCTTTATCTTTTACATAGTTTTAACCTTACCCTTAGGTGCCCGTTTATAATAATAGCCAGGGAGCTACCGTTTACCTATTTTAAGAACAATAAATCTTTACTTATGAAAACAAACATGGATTGCAGATCACTCGGGGAGAGTAAGACAAATTACACCAACGCCACCGTAAGACAAATGCGCCAGTCTGACCTGATTGCGCCACAGCAGAGCAGCACCCGAACCAGCACAAACTTTAGCAACAAAGCGAACTATAGAAGCAGCGAACGCGATGCAAAGGATACCGCATACGGCCAGCATACCAGTATGAAAAACAAAGGTGTTTCGGCAGGGCAGATTGCAGCCGGTGTGATAGCAGGAGCCAGCGTGGGAGTGCTTGCCGGCATTTTGTTAGCTCCAGAAAAAGGAAAAGACCTGCGCAAACAGTTTAAAAACTCAGCTACACGCTTAGGCGATAAAGTAACACAAAGCTTTAACAGCACAAAAGGCAAAGTAAATTCCTGGACAAATAAGAGCAACTCAAATTCTAGCACAGAGCGCATGAACCACTACCAGAACCTTACCAACCAGAGCAGCACTGAAGTAAACACAACAAACACCGACCCCGCTTTAGGGCCGACAGGTGGTACCAACATGCAGCGTTGCCTGTAACAAACTATAAACTATAAAAAAACGCCCCGCATTGCTGTGGGGCGTTTTTGTTTTATAACTATAGTTGCAGAAGTATTAGCCTGCTTTTTCGTCTTCTTTTTTATCCTTGTTCTCCGGCTTCATCTGCGGGAAGAACAGCACATCCTGGATCGAATTAGAGTTAGTCATGATCATGGCTAAACGATCTATACCAACACCTAAACCGGCGGTTGGTGGCATACCGTACTCCAGTGCTCTTAAGAAGTCTTCATCCAAGGCCATGGCTTCTACGTCGCCACGTTTAGCCAGCTCCAGCTGCTCTTCAAAACGGGCGCGCTGATCAACCGGGTCGTTTAGCTCAGAGAAAGAGTTACAAATCTCTTTACCGTTACAGATTGCCTCGAAACGCTCTACCAGACCTGGCTTGCTGCGGTGCTTCTTGGCCAGCGGGCTCATCTCTACAGGGTAATCCGTAATGAAAGTCGGCTGGATTAAGTTAGGCTCTGCAGTCTCACCAAAGATCTCATCTATAATTTTAGCCTTACCCATAGTTGGATCTACGTGGATGCCCAGTTGCTGTGCAGCCTGGCGCAGTTCCGGCTCTTCCATGTTCGAGATATCGATCTTTGTGAAGTGCTCGATGGCTTCGTACATGGTGTAACGCTTCCATGGGCGGGCAAAGTTGATCACGTTATCACCAACCTGAACTTCTGTTTTACCGTGCAGGGCAAGGGCAACTTTCTCTACCATTTCCTCCACAAGGTCCATCATCCAGTTATAGTCTTTGTAAGTAACGTAAAGCTCCATTACCGTAAATTCCGGGTTATGGAAACGGCTCATGCCTTCGTTACGGAAGTCTTTGGCAAACTCGAACACGCCATCAAAACCACCAACTATAAGTCGCTTCAGGTATAGTTCGTTGGCAATGCGCAGGTACAGCGTCATGTCCAGGGTGTTGTGGTGCGTTTTAAACGGACGAGCCGCCGCGCCACCATGTATAGGCTGCAGAATTGGCGTTTCTACCTCTAGGTATCCTTTCTCTGCCAGGTAGTTACGCATGGTGCTTACCAGCTGCGTCCGCTTCTTGAATGTTTCGCGCACATGCGGGTTAACTATAAGGTCTACGTAACGCTGACGGTAACGCAGTTCTGGGTCGGTAAAGCCATCGTGCACAATCTCGTTGCCGTTCTCGTCTATCTCACGCTTAACTATAGGCAGCGGGCGCAACGATTTAGCCAGAACTGTAAGCTCCGTAACATGCACCGAAATCTCGCCTACCTGCGTTATGAACGCATAACCTTTGATACCAATAAAGTCACCGATGTCCAGCATTTTCTTGAACACGGTGTTGTACAGGTCCTTATTCTCGCCCGGCGCAATGTCGTCACGTGAAACATAGATCTGGATACGACCGGTGCTGTCCATCAGCTCCGCGAAAGAAGCTTTACCCATAATGCGGCGGCTCATCAGTCGGCCGGCCAGCGTTACTTCCTGGTAGTTGTTCTTATCCTTATCTAAATTCTCCTTTATCTCTTTGGCAGTAGCCGTAACTTCAAATGTCTCAGATGGATATGGGTTGATACCCATTTTCTCCAGCTCTTCGCGCTCATGGCGGCGGCGCAGTTCCTGTTCGCTTAGTTGCATGCGATTCTATACTAAAATTGATGTCTAAAAATCAAGCTGCAAAATTAATGAATAATTGTGAGAGTTTGGGAGTGTAGGAGTTAGAGAGTTTAGGAGTTAGAAAGTTAAAAAGTTTGTCTGAATCAGGATTAAAGGATTGACAGGATTTCTTAGTAAACTATAGAACGATAACTGAAACTATAGCAGTAGCAGAAATTCCCCTCTTGGGAGGGGTAGGGGTGGGTTAATGCTGTAACTATAGAACAATAGTTACTGCCATTGTATATCTGTCCCTGCCGGGCCAGTTGAGTTACAAACTCAACACTATAGTTAGGCATGGGTTACAAACCCACGCCAGCAAAAGAATAAACTATAGCTGTTAATCCTGAAAATCCTGATTCAGACAAAAAAACTCCCACAAGCATAAGCCTGCAGGAGTTCCGGAAAAGTAAAAATGGAAAATATTAGGCAGCTGCGCCGAGCTGGTAATCTTCGTCGGGGCGTAATAGTGGTTTTATAGTTTCCTGGAGCCTTGCCGCAACAAACGAGTTTTGCAGGTGCTTCGGTAGCTCCTTTACAAAGGCTTCGTACTGCTCAATGCTCATAGCCTGTGCCACATACGCTTCGTGTATGCCATTCAGGTAACTCACAATCTCCAGCAGCGATTCGTGGAACAGCTTAAAGTCAATCTCAGCCTGCACAAAACGTTCGATTTCGCGGTGTGAGCTGGAAATACGCAGACGAGCCATCAGGTCGAACAGGGAGGTATAGCCAATGCGCCACGTTAACTGCTGCCAGTGCTGCGGACCAAACTTCTGCAGCACCTCACCTGTTTTGCTGCTACGGATGGCTGTAGTCGGGTTGCCCTGCACGTTCTGGCGGATAGCTTTGGCTTTCATGCGGCGCGTGGTTCTGAGGAACTGGCCTATTTGTGCCTGAGCTTCCAGCTCTTTGCCGGCAATCTGCAAGCCCGGTTTATAGTGTGCCAATGGCAAACGATGGATGTTAAAATCATCGTAATGACCAGACGCGTAAAAGCTGATGGCATGTGGGTATGCATTTTTCACTACCAAGCGGCCAGCTTCGCGAAGTACCAAGGCATCGTTACTGGAATTTACACCGCGCGTACGCAAAAACGCCTGCAAGCCAGCAAATACTGTATAATAAGCCTGCGGGAAAGTCCAGTGCAGGGCATTGCGCATATAGGCTTCGTCGCCGAGTTCGGCGGTAGCACGCAAAGCATACTCAGTGCTCCAGCTGTTAAGCAGCAAACGCTTTACAGCTTCAATGTCTTTTTCGGTAAGCTCCGGCTTAGCTTCCCTGAAAAATGCAAGCTGCTCCAGACCATTCCCGGTTGTGTTTTTTATATGGTAATTGATCGCAAAGAAGTAGTTCAGAAACACCTGTGCAGGTATGGATTTCTGCCACTCCTTATCCTCCTGTTGCTGCTCTCCAGCGTACAGGGCTACAACGTTTTCTTCTTCTTTCTCTTTCATGTATACTCAACATTTCTGAGCACTTATCGGTTGCAAAAATGGCGTGTTTTTGATATGAATTTATTAAATTAAGTTATTGTAAATCAGGGAGTTGCATGGTGTGTGAAATAAAATTGTAACTGATCTGTAAATCCCTGAAAAAGAGCCGGTAAGCAACTATAAAATCTGCCTGAGAGTAATAAGAAAAGGGTTAAAAACAAACTATAGCTTATGGAGCTTTCCTACATTCTGAACGAGCTTGGCGAAGACCGAGAACTATACTTTAATGCCATAGCGCCGCCCATTATCCAGACCAGCAATTTTGCCTGCAAAACCGTGGCAGAAATGCGCGAAATGCTGAAGCATGAACCGGATGTTTACTTCTACACGCGCGGCAACAACCCGACCGTAACACTACTCGAGAAAAAGATGGCAGCCCTGGAAGGAGCGGAGCACGCCATTGCATTCGGAAGCGGCATAGCGGCTGTGTCGGCAGCGGTGCTCTCGCAGGTAAAAGCCGGCGACCATGTGGTGTGCATCAAAAAGCCCTACTCCTGGACTAATGCCTTAATGCAAAAGTTTCTGCCGCGCTTTGGGGTGGAAGTAACTATGGTAGATGGCACAGATGCCAACAACTATAAAAACGCCCTGAAACCGAATACTAAACTCCTGTACCTGGAAAGCCCTAACTCGTTTACCTTTGAACTACAGGACATTAAAGCTATAGTTGCCATTGCCAAAGCCCATAACTGTGTAACCATCATCGATAACAGTTTTGCCACACCACTTTTCCAGAACCCACTGGCTATGGGCGTAGATCTGGTAGTACATTCCTGTACCAAATACATCGGCGGACACTCGGATGTAATGGGCGGTGTAATCTGCGGCAAGCACGAAACGATAAACAAGATATTTGTGCAGGAATACATGACTTTAGGCGCTATACTGGACCCACATGCAGCCTGGTTGCTTGTGCGTGGCCTGCGCACATTGCCGGTGCGTATGGAACGCGTCGCAGCCACCACCAAAAGAATAGTAGCGTACCTGAGCAACCACCCGAAAGTAGAACAAGTCCTGTATCCGTTCCTGGAAACAAACCCGCAATATGAGTTGGCTCAGAAACAGATGCGTAGCAATACCGGCCAGTTTACTATTACACTTAAAACCGAAGATATAAACAAAGTTGACCTGTTCTGCGATGGTTTAAAGCACTTCCTGATGGCTGCATCGTGGGGTGGGCATGAGTCGCTGATTTACCCGGTAGCCGCTTCCTATAACACAGGGAACTATAAATCGAGCTTACCTTTTACCATGATCCGTTTTTATATTGGGTTGGAAGATCCGGATTACCTGATAAATGACCTGGAACAGGCATTAGCGAAAGTATAAGAAACATATAGTTAGTTGTGTTTTACCTGCTAACTATATGCTTTATTCATGAATCTGAATATTGCTATAATAATCTTACAATTCCATAACATTTAGTAAGTTCTTAATTGCTAGATTTGTGTGATGCGGCAGCTATACACAAGTCAGTTACTCTGTATCGGCACAGCTTGTGCCAATAAGCTTCGCATTATCCTTTCAGTAATCAATCAACCTATACAACCTTTATTATGAGTAAACATTTACAAAAGCTTTTCGCTCTTGTAGTGGTCTGTTGTGCCTTTTTCGGCAGTAGTACCGCTTGGGGGCAGGTTCTTCTTAGCGAAGGGTCAAGTTATTCTCAAAACTTTAATACATTAGCGACTACCGGTACAACTAACGTATGGACTAATAACACCACAATTGCTGGATGGTATTCAACCCGGACGATCTACCAGGCCAGCCCAGGTAGTGCAAATGCGGGGGCACTTTATAGTTTTGGAAATAGTGCAGACAGATCTCTAGGTGCTGTACAGTCTAATTCTACCGGAGCAATAGCATATGGAGTTCAATTTCAGAATAAATCTGGAAGCAAAATATCTTCGGTAAAAGTTAAATATATCGGTGAGCAATGGAGAAATGGTGGAAACGCTTCAGCCCAGACAATTGAATTTAGCTACGGAGTAACTGCTGCTGCTATTACTGAAATTACAGCCACACTGGATAATTTTACAAGAGTTTCAGAACTGGATTTTGTAAGCCCTGTAACTGGTACTACAGCAGCAGCGCTAGATGGAAATGCAAGTGCAAATAGACAGGTTATTGAGCATTCATTCAATGTTAACATAGAAGATGGTGAGTTCTTTACTATCAAATGGATAGATGCAAATGATGCGGGTAATGACCACGGACTTTCAGTAGACGACTTTGAGTTTACTCCGGTTTATGATTCACAAATTACTACTCCAACTCTTAAAACTGACGTAACAACTATAAACCTAGGAGAGAAAGCAGTAAACACAACTTTCCAGGGTTCTTACCTGCTATCTGCAAAGAATATCGCAGCGAACGAGAACATAACCGTTACGGCTGATGCTCCTTTCACGATCTCAACATCAGAAACAGGTGTTTATACAAACACACTTACTTTTACTGGTGATGAACTTGCTGCTGATACACGTATTTATGTGCGCGTTAAGCCTGCAACTATAGGTGTAGTAATAGGAAACATTACACATACAGCCAAAGACGCTACTGATGTAGTAGTTGCTGTAAGTGCTATAGCTTCAAGCCCATTCGCACAAAACTTTGATAACTGTGGTACTACACTACCTGGCGGATGGACTGCTTATAACGTAACAGGTGATCAGGTTTGGGGATGTACTACGTTTGGCAGAACCGGCAACGCCGTTCAGCTGAATGGTTTTGCTAACAGCAAATCTAACAACAACGAAGACTGGCTTATTTCTCCGGCTCTTGACCTTACTGCTACTAACATTCCGGTACTTTCTTTCTGGACTATCTCTGCATTTAACGGTCCTGCGTTAAAAGTAATGGTGTCTACAAACTACGATGGTACAAGCGCACCATCTACAGCAACCTGGACCGAGCTGAATGTATCGCTTCCGGCTGTTGGGTCTGACACCTGGACGCAGTCTGAGTTCCTGCTTGATCAGTACAAGCAGTCTGCAGTGTATATCGCATTCGTTTATACGTCTAAAGATGAAACCAACGGTGCATCTCGCTGGACACTGGATGATTTCTCTATCAATAATGAGACAACCAAATTTGTAGCTGGCAATGCTTCGTTCGACTTTGGTGCGGTTGCAGCAGGTAGCACAAGTGCAGCCCAGACTGTAACTTTCAAAGCAATTGGTTTTACAGAGGAGTTCACTTTCTCAAGTAACACTGCCGATTTCGAAGTATCTAAAGACAACACAACGTTCGGCCAGACTGCAACTTACACTGCAGCAGAAGCAGCGGCAGGTGCAGAACTGTTTGTGCGTTTCTCTCCAAAGTCTACTGCGCTGCGTATTGAAGGCACGCTTAAGGCAACCTCAGGCACAAACTTTGAAACAGTGCTGGGTACAGTAAAAGGTACGTCTATGCTAAGAAGCGCTACCCTGGATGTAGTTACCTGGAACATGGAGTGGTTTGGCGCAGATAAAGACGAAAAAGGCGCTGAGCTTGGCCCTGCTGACGAAGCTTTACAATTTGCCAACGCGAAGAAAGTTTTCACTGACCTGGATGCTGACATCCTGGCGCTTCAGGAGGTTTCGAACGACACTGAAATCCAGCGCCTGGCAACTGAGCTTGGTTACAACTTTGTTGTTTCTGATGCTTACTCTTACTCATGGGATGCAACCAGAAACCTGGTGCCTCAGAAACTATATTTCCTGTACAAGCCGGAGGTAGCAAAAGTTAAGAACCAGAAAGTACTGCTGAGCAAGTTCTATGAAGATGTAAGAAACGGACAGTATGCTGATGCATTTGTTGGCTATCCGGAAGGTGGCGCCAAATTCTGGGCGAGTGGTCGTCTACCGTTTATGGTAGAGTTCGAGACAACTATAAACAACGTTAAGCAAAACATCAGCCTGGTTAACCTGCACACAAGAGCAAACAGCGGCACAGATGTAAGCAAGCACACACAACGTAAGTTCGACGTAGAGATGCTGAAGGACTCACTGGATGCACACTACGCTGGCAAGAACATCATAATCCTGGGTGACTACAATGACGATGTGGATGTATCAGTGGTTAATAACCTGCCATCTACTTTCGAAAAGTTTGTAAACGATGCCAACTATAATGCGCTTACACTGGATATAAGTAAAGCAGGTGGTTACACTTACGAGTCAGGTTCTTTCAAGAGCTTCCTGGATCATATCATAGTATCGTCATCACTTTCTGATGATTATATTAATGGTTCTATTACGATCGAAGATCACTTTGTGGGCAGCATCAGCGGTTTCAGAAACACTACTTCTGACCACGTGCCGGTTTCAGCTCGCTTCGATCTGTCGGCTACGCCAATGGTAACTTTCACAGAGGCAACTGCTACTAAAGCCGAAGGTTCTGAGAAGTACAACGTAAGCCTGACGCTTTCTGCGGCACAGACTACAGCTCAGACAGTAACTATAGGTGTGGCAAACGGTGCAACAGCATCCTCGGCTGACTATACAGTAACTGGTGCTACTAATGGTGTGGTAACGGTAACAGTTCCGGCTAACGCTACTACAGCTACTTTCGAAGTTGAGATCACAGATGATAACGAGATTGAAGCAGATGAGCAGGTAGTATTCCAGATCACAGATAAGAGCGCAAACCTTATCATCGGAGCGGCAAATACTTACACGTTAACCATCACAGATAACGATAAGGCTACCGTTACTTTTGCAGCTGCATCTAAAGAAGTAAGCGAGAATGCCGGTGTAACTGAAGTAACCCTGAACCTGGACAAAGCGCATATTGCTGATCAGACAATTACGGTTGCTGTTACAAATGGCGCAGGTGTAACGTACGGCACAAACGGCGACTACACTACAACACCAGCAGTTGCTGACAACAAAGTGGAAATAACTGTACCTGCCGGTGCCACTACTGCTAAGTTCGAAATTTCTGTAAATGATGATACCGAAGTTGAAGCTAACGAGCAGATTACATTCGAAATTACAGGTGTTAGCGCTGGTTTAGTAATTGGCGATGCTAAATCTTATGCCTTAACCATCACCGACAACGATAAATCTACAGTTACTTTTGCCGTTGCAACAAAGTCAGTGAATGAAGATACTGGTGTTACAGAAGTAACTTTATCGCTTGACAAAGCGCCGATAGCAGAGCAGCAGATAACCATTGCAGTTACTAACGGAACAGGTGTAACCTACGGTGCAACCGGCGACTACACTACAACCCCTGCTGTTGCTGACGACAAAATAGAAGTAACTGTACTAGCAGGTGCTACTACTGCTAAGTTCGAAGTTTCGGTAAAGGATGATACTGATGTTGAGAACGCTGAGCAGATTGCATTTGAGATTACAGGTGTAAGTGCTGGTTTAGTAATTGGTGATGCAAAAGCTTACACGTTAACAATTGCTGATAACGACAAGCCGACTATTACTTTTGCTGCGGCTGCTAAAACAGTGAGCGAAAATGCAGGTGTTACAGAAGTTACCCTTAGCCTGGATCAGGCTCCTTTAGCTGACCAGCAGATTACAGTAGCGGTTACAAACGGAACAGGTGTTACTTACGGTGCAACCGGCGACTATACAACTACTCCTGCAACAGTTGATGGCAAGCTTGTAGTAACTGTACCAGCTGGTGCTACTACTGCTAAGTTTGAGATTTCAGTAAACGATGATACTGATGTTGAAGCTAACGAAGTAGTAACGTTCCAGATCACAGATGCTAACGCGAACATAACAATTGGTGAAGTTAAAACTTACGCATTAACCATCACCGACAACGACAAATCTACAGTTACTTTTGCTGCTGCAACAAAATCGGTAAGTGAAGATGCAGGTGTTATGGAAGTAACCTTATCGCTTGACAAAGCGCCGGTAGCAGAACAGCAGATTACCATTGCAGTTACAAACGGAACAGGTGTTACTTACGGCGCTACAGGCGACTATACAACTACTCCAGCAGTAGCCGATGGTAAACTTGTAGTAACAGTACCAGCAGGTGCCACTTCAGTTAAGTTTAACATTACATTTAACGACGACACTGAAACAGAACAGGCTGAGCAGGTTACTTTCGAAATTACAAGTGTAAGCAATGCCCTGGCAATAGGAACTGCTAAAACCTTTACCCTGACTATTGAAGCAAATGATGCCCCAACAGGTATTGCCGATGGTACAAAAGGTCAATTCAGTGTGTATCCAACTATAGTTAATGGTGGCAATGTTAGATTGCAGCTTCCAGAGCGTGTAGCGCCTTCAGCTAAGGTTAACATGGTTGTTTACTCAACAGATGGTAAGAAAGTATTAACTACAACTGGTACGCAGGCAGCAGTACAGACTGCACTTAATAGCAAAGTAAATGCGATGCCAGCCGGTATCTACATCATCCTGATCGAAACTGGTAAAGAGTACTTCCAGACGAAAATGGTGAAGAACTAAGCATATAATATTGCAAACTATAAAAGGCCTGCTGATTTAGCAGGCCTTTTTTGTTTTTCAAGGTGATCAGTTTCTGAATTAGGATTTACAGGATGAATGGATTTTCGGGATTAAGGCTTTTGCTATAGCTGATAGTTATAGTTCTATAGTTAGTGTTCGTCATCCCCTTCCCCTTCCCCCCCTTCAAAGAGGGACTTTTCTGCCTTTGCTATAGTTTGAGCTGTAGTTCTTGGCATTTAACCTACCCCAGCCCCTCCCGAGAGGGGAATTTCGGCTATAGGCATAGTTGTGCTATTGTGCTATAGTTCCAGACTACGAACAGGCAGGCGCAGCCTGGCCCACGGAACTATGACCACGAAAAGGCGATGCAGTGACAGCTTATCACCAAACTATAGTTGTGCTATCGAAATGATATCAGTCTTTGGGTTGAGCGCCTTTGACTTGTTGCGGCGGCGCAGCCAACCCGAGCGCAGCGAGGATAGCAAGAAGGCAGCAGCGCGATGCCCGAAGACGAGGCCTCGCGGCCATGAGCGCACCAAAGCAAACTATAACACTGTAGGTGAGTAGAGCTCCTAGGATTGGTAGTAACTATGAAATGAACTGCTTGTGGCAAGTGACAACTATAGTTAGCTTTAGGCTAATGGCTTCAACTATAGTTTGTATTATATTTCTCACTGTGTTCGAAATGACAGAAATGAAACTATAGAAACACAAGGATCCTTTTAAATAAGAAACATAAGTAGAGATACTTAACTATAGTTTTAGGCAGGCAAACTATAGTTTCTGTTCCACACGTACGTCAACAATACCTTCAAGCTTTGCAGTTACTTCCTCTTCTAATTGCTTCCTGATTTCTATCGTTAGCTTACAATCCAGTTCAAACTCCTGCTTTCGCACGTCCAGGTTATACTCCTTTACCAGGCTCATCACATCATTCATCTGCGGGTAGGCGAAGTGTATTTTCAGAAAAGTAGTTTCGTGTTTTTCAATAATGGTGGCTTCTGCAATGGCATCGGCGGTGGCAGTTTTATAGGCGTTTATCAGGCCGCTTACACCAAGTTTGGTTCCCCCAAAATAGCGTACCACTACTACCAGCAAGTTGCTAAGGTCAGCAGAACGGATCTGCCCGAGTATGGGGTCGCCGGCAGAGTGGTTTGGTTCACCATCGTCGTTAGCGCGGTAGCGGCTTTTATCAGCACCTAAAATATAGGCATAGCAATGGTGGCGGGCATCGAAATACTTTTTGCGAAGCTCGGTCAGGTATTCTTTTATTTCTTCTTCGGAATAAACAGGGTAGGCGAAGGCCAGAAATTTACTGCCTTTTTCTTTGTAAATGCTTTCGGTCGGTTGGGCTATCGTTCTGTAAGTATCCTGCATCATCAAAACAAATTTGCAAAACTTTCCGGAAGGATGACAGCTTAATTGTAAATAGAAGCGGAGAATGACCATCGTAGCACCCGCACAGGAATTAGCAATTTTGATGATTTTAGACTTATTTGCAGCTAAACTATAACTGCACTTCGTTTGGCTGTAACTCCGTATTTAATAGCTTTTGAGCAGGTTGGCAATGGTGCCGAAGGTATGCTTACATCTACCCAGTTTGCTCATAAACTGCCTTTCGCTGTTAAGCGCGTGTTCTGGATAAATGACACACCACCAGATAGGGTGCGCGGCCACCACGCCAACAAAACCACCGAAGAAGTACTGATTGCACTGCGCGGAACTATAAAAGTGAAAGCAGAGACTAGTGCAGGGGTAACCGAATTCTCCCTTTCAGAAGCTAACACCGGCTTATACATTCCAGCGCTTTGCTGGACCGAACTCACCTTTTCCGAAGGAACTATAGCCCTGTGCCTGGCCAGCACCGATTACGATGAGCATGATTACCTGCGGGATTATGAGGCGTTTAAAAATCTGATCAGCAAACTATAGTTATGCAGGTACCATACTTCGCATTCAGGGATTGGCCTGCCGGCATAACGCAGCAAGTGGAGCAGGCTGTTACAGGCGTGCTGCGCGGACAACAGTACATTCTCGGGCCCGAGGTTGAGGCTTTTGAGACGAACTTTGCGAAATTTTTAGGTGCAGGGTATGCGGTAGGAGTGGGCAACGGCTTTGATGCGCTGGTGCTGGCAATGAAAGCTGTTGGTATTGTACCTGGCGATGAAGTGATTTTGCCTGCCAATACATTTATAGCTACGGCAAATGCTATTGTGCAACTGGGGGCAACGCCTGTTTTTGCTGAGCCAGATGCTAAAACCTATAACCTGAAAGCATCTACTGTCGAGAAGCTTATTACGTCTAAAACCAAAGCTATAGTTGTAGTGCACCTATATGGGCAAGCTTGTGAAATGGACGAAATTCTGCAGCTTTGTGAGCGCTATAGTTTAAAGTTGATAGAAGATGCAGCGCAGGCACATGGCGCTACTTTCCTGAATCAGTTTGCCGGATCGTTTGGTCATGCGGCTGCTTTTAGTTTTTATCCTACCAAAAACCTTGGTGCTATAGGCGATGGTGGAGCCGTAGTAACGAATGATGAAGCGGTCGCAGCTTTTGTAACCAGGTACCGCAACTATGGGCAAACCGCAAAATACCAAAACGACATAGTGGGTATAAACTCCCGGCTGGATACGCTACAGGCGGCAGTACTGGATGTTAAACTGAGATACCTGCAACAGCAGAACGAAGAACGGCAACGGTTGGCACAGGTGTATCTGCAGGAATTAAACCAAACCGGTGATCTGCTATTACCTATCTCAGCCGACCATTGCAGCCACGTATACCACATTTTCAATATCCGTACCCGTTTGCGCGATAAATTAAAAGAGTTCCTTCAGCAGCAGGGAATCCAGACGGCAATTCACTACCCGGTACCTATTCATTTGCAACCAGCCTATCATTACCTTAACTATAAGTCTGGCGATTTACCGCTGTCAGAAGAACTGGTCAATACCAGCCTGAGCCTCCCCCTCTTCCCCGGCCTCACTGAAACAGAGCAGGATCACATCATTAGTTGCGTCAAGAAATTTTTTGCACAGACCAGTGATTAATTTCTGAATCGGGGTTAATGGAGATTGGATTGATTAGTATGACTGGACTGTTGGCGTCTGCTATAGTTTGAGCTATCGTTCTATAGTAAAGGTAGTCCAACCACCCCTGCCCCTCCTTATCCAAGGAGGGGAACTTAAGGTTATAGCTATAGTTGGCTATAGTTCTATAGTTACAAACCACAAACAGGCAGGCGCAGCGTGCCTCTAGGAACTACTACCACGGAAAAAGCCACAGCACTTAAGCTACTCAAACAAACTATAGTTTAGCTATCGAAAGATCACAGTCTTTGGGTTGAGCGCCTTTGACTTGTTGCGGTGCCGCAGGCAATCCGACGCAGGAGGGTAGCAAGAAGGCAGCAGCGCGATGCCCAAAGACGGGGCCCCGCGGCCGTGAGCGCACCAAAGCAAGAGATGAAACTGTAGGCGAGTAGAGCTCCCAGGATAAGTAGTAGCAATGAAAGAAACAGCTTGTTTCAAGGTGCAACTATAGCCAACTATAGGACATACAAGATGTCTCGACTAACGCTCGACATGACTAAGAAACAACTATAGTTTGAAATGGATTTCTCGCTTAGGCTCGAAATGACAAATGAGAAACTATAAACGTCGGTTTTATAATTGCAGCAACAAAATTTAAAGCCACCTATTGACCAAATGCTTAAATTAGAACTTTAAACTAACCGATGCCACTACCACGCGTCAGCATAATCTGCCTGTGTTACAATCACGAAAGGTTCTTGAAAGAGGCCCTGGATTCTGCTTTGGCGCAAACCTATCCAAACCTGGAGCTGATTGTGGTAGATGACAGCAGTACCGATAACAGCCCCACGATCATAGATGAATATTGCCGCCGGTTTCCGCAAATCAGTTTTATTAGTACAGGCCAGAATGTGGGCAACACCAAAGCTTTTAACATAGGATGGCGTGCATCAGAAGGCGAATTTATAATTGATTTTGCTACCGATGATGTGCTACTGCCGGACAGGGTAGAAAAGCAGGTTAATCAGTTTCTGGCCTTAGATAAAAGCTACGGCGTTGTGTATTCCGATGCGGCTTATATCGATGATCATTCCAATTTTCTGCATCTGCACAGCCAGAAATACAAGCCCTCACTGGACGCAGATGTATTCCGGGAAGTTCTGAAACGCTACTTTATTTGCCCGCCTACTATGATGATGCGGCGCGAGGTGCTGGAAGAGCTTAATGGTTATGACGAAACCCTTGCCTATGAAGACTTTGATTTCTGGGTGCGTTCTGCCCGAAACTGGAACTATAGCTACTTGCCGGAGATAACCACCAAACGTAGATTACATCACAACTCGCTCTCAGCCAAATACTATACATCTGATGGTAAAATGCTGCGATCTACTTTAGAGGTCTGTCAGAAGGCTGTAAAACTTTTGAGAACCAAAGACGAAAAAACAGCCTTAATCCAGCGGCTGAAGTATGAGATTCGCCATGCCTATCTGACCAATCATTTTACAGAAACAAAACAGTTTCTGAAGCTGCTGAGGGATATAACACCCAACCCCGGAGTTATTTCTCAGCTTATTACGCGGCTCAGCAACAGCGAAATCTCGTTGAGTTTTATCCGACGCTTATACTATAGTCTACGCTACGGCAAGTCCTAGGTTTGAATTATAAAAACATAAACTATGTTCTATATTTTCTGAGATTTATCAGATAAACAATTCGTGTTTTTCACGTACATATTTATTTAAAAGCAGACTATACGCTTATTTCATTAGTAACTAATTAAAATCGGCTGCCAATGTTCCGGCATTAATCTGTATATTTGAGTTTAAAATTAATCACCAACTTATGATCACAGCAGTCTCTTCGCGTGCAGAAGTAATTAAATGGATGGAAGATTTTGTCGGCGAAAAAATTACTGAACTGTTAAAGTCAGTAGAAGATAGCTGGCAACCAGCCGACCTCTTACCAGATTCAACACTTGATAACTTTTTGGGTGAGATAAAGGAATTACGCGAGCGCGCCAAAGAACTTTCTTATGATTTACTGGCCGTGCTGGTAGGTGATACTATTACAGAAGAAGCACTGCCAACCTACGAAAGCTGGCTGATGACAATAGATGGATTACCGAGCGATCCGAACGGCCCGTGGATGCGCTGGAACCGTGCCTGGACTGCTGAAGAAAACCGTCATGGCGATATCCTAAACCGTTATCTGTTCCTGAGTGGCCGCATTAACATGCGCGAAATGGAAGCTTCTACGCAATACCTGATTGCGGATGGTTTTGACCTGATGACGGATAACGACCCATACCGTTCGTTTGTATACACATCGTTCCAGGAGACTGCTACCAATATTTCGCACCGCCGTGTGGCCCAGATTGCGAAGCGTGAAGGCGATAACGTGCTGGCTAAACTTTGCGGTCACGTAGCTGCTGACGAAGCCCGCCATGCCAAAGCTTATAAAGCGTTTGTGAGTAAAATATTTGAAGCCGATGCAAACGAAATGATGCTGGCTTTTGAAGACATGATGCGCAAAAAGATTGTGATGCCGGCACACTATATGCGCGAACTTGGCGTAGATATGGGCAAAACCTTCGGGCATTTTACTGATGCCGCGCAACGCATTGGTGTTTACACTTCTGCTGACTATACCGACATTTTGGAAGGCTTGATTAAAGAGTGGAAAATAGAAACACTTACAGGTCTGAACGAAGCCGGAGAACGTGCCCGCGACTACGTTGTGGCCCTGCCAGCACGTTTAAAGCGTGTAGCCGAGCGTATGAAAGTGCCGCAGTTGGAGTACAAATTCCGCTGGATAGCTGACTAAAACTATAAAGTTTGAACTATAGAAAAGGGCAGGTTACGCAAGTAGCCTGCCCTTTTTACCTTTCCTCAGCCCCTTCCTATTCTTAGGAAGGGGCTGAGGAAAGGTAAACTAACAAAACACCTGTAGCGTTGTTATACTATACAACGCATTACAAACTATGGCTTTAGGGTACAGATTTGCAGAATATATTCCGCCGGAAGATAGCAAGCCAAGCTTTGAGACACTGCTCAAGTTATTTTTGCAGCTGGTAACGATAAGTTCCGGCGATGTGGCGGAGGCGCTTTCCTGGCTAAGCTCGCTGGATAAACAATATAACCTGACCAGCGATGAGTACGGCATCGGTGATTTTATTGAGGACCTGAAACGGAAAGGTTACCTGGACGAAAATCCGCAGGAACGGGGAAGCTTTAGTTTAACGGCCAAAAGTGAACAGGATATTCGGCGCAGTGCGTTGGAAGAGATTTTCGGGAAGCTGAAGAAAGGCGGGCAAGGCACACATGCCACCCCACACACCGGCATCGGCGACGAGGCCAGTACCGACCGGCGAGAGTACCAGTTTGGCGATGCGCTGGAACAGATCTCCATGACTGACTCTATCCGCAACGCGCAGGTAAACCACGGTTTAGGCGAGTTCAGACTGACAGAGCAGGACCTAGAAGTAACCGAGACCGAGCACAAAACGCAGGCTTCAACAGTGTTGATGATCGACATATCGCACTCTATGATTTTGTATGGCGAGGACCGCATTACGCCAGCCAAAAAAGTTGCGATGGCACTGGCCGAACTTGTGAAGCAGAAATACCCGAAAGATACGTTGGACATCATCGTTTTTGGGAATGATGCCTGGCAGATAGAAGTAAAGGACTTACCATACCTGGAAGTAGGACCGTACCATACCAATACAGTTGCCGGTTTAGAGCTAGCCATGGATATTCTGCGGAAACGAAAAACACCGAACAAGCAGATCTTTATGATCACGGATGGGAAACCAACCTGCCTTAAAATTGGCCTTAACTACTATAAAAACAGCTTCGGCCTGGACCGCAAAGTAGTAAACAAAACACTGAACCTGGCTGCACAATGCCGCCGTCTCAAAATTCCGATCACCACGTTTATGATTGCAACAGACCCTTACCTGCAGCAGTTCGTGGACGAATTTACCAAAGTGAATAACGGCCAGGCATACTATAGTTCGCTCAAGGGCCTCGGCCACCTGGTATTCCGTGACTATGGCCGCAACCGTAAGAAAAGCTTTTAAAGTTAGAAAGTTTGTAAGTTAAAAAGTTAGAAAGGTATAAAACCTGTTAATCCTCTAATCCTGATTCTGACGAATAAACAAACAATTTAACCACCAACCATTTAGCCATTAAAACTGCTTACTGATAAGTGTCAACTGATAACTGAAAAAATGGATTATAAAGACATACCAGCCGATAAGCTATTACATATAAAAACACTGGGACAACTGAAGGCAACCGGTTACGAACCACAATCGGTAAAGCAGGAGCTGCGCCAGAACCTGATCAAAAAGCTACAGAACAAGGAAGATGTTTTTCCGGGCATCTGGGGCTACGAAGAAACTGTAATTCCGGACATGCAGCGGGCAATCCTTTCAATGCACCACATTAACCTGCTGGGTTTGCGCGGACAGGCTAAAACCCGTATTGCCCGCCAGATGATAGACCTGCTAGATGAGTACATACCCGTTGTGCAAGGCTCTGAACTAAACGATGATCCATTGCAACCGCTCTCACGTCACGCCAAAGACCTGATAGATGAACATGGCGACGACACACCCATTACCTGGCTGCACCGCGACGACCGCTATACCGAAAAGCTGGCCACGCCTGATGTATCGGTAGCTGACCTGATCGGCGATGCCGACCCGATAAAAGCGGCTACCATGAAGTTACCTTATTCTGATGAACGCGTGATCCACTTCGGGTTGATTCCACGCTCTCACCGCGGCATTTTTGTAATTAATGAATTGCCCGACTTACAGGCGAGAATCCAGGTAGCGCTGTTCAATATTCTACAGGAAGGCGATATCCAGATCCGTGGGTTTAAAGTGCGCATGCCGCTCGATATACAATTTGTGTTCACGGCAAACCCCGAAGACTATACCAACCGTGGTTCTATCGTTACACCACTCAAAGACCGCATCGATTCTCAGATCATCACACATTACCCTAAAACGATAGAAGTAGGTAAGAAAATTACCCAGCAAGAGGCGCACATTAAAGACGAGCAGAATAAACTGGTGCAAACCAACGACATCATCGGCGATCTGATAGAACAGGTGGCTTTTGAAGCACGCGAGAGTGAGTATGTAGACCCGAAAAGTGGCGTATCAGCGCGTTTAACCATATCTGCTTTCGAAAATTTGTTGAGCGCTGCCGAGCGTCGTGCGTTACTGAACGGTGAAAACAAAACCTATGTGCGTGTCGCAGATTTCCTGAACACCATTCCATCTGTAACAGGTAAAGTTGAGCTGGTGTATGAAGGCGAGCAGGAAGGAGCAGGGCATGTGGCGCAGGTGCTGATGGGGAAAGCCATCCGTACACAGTTTCTGAAATACTTCCCTGACCCGGATAAGGTGAAGAAAAGCAAACAGGCCAATCCTTACAAAACGATAACCGACTGGTTTGGCGATGGCAACACCGTAGATATTCTGAACGATGCATCGGCGGCAGACTATAAGAAAGCGCTTAAGAAAGTACCCGGCCTGGAAGAACTGATTGAAGCACACCAGAAAAGCGTGAAAGGTGATGAGAAACTGTTTATGATGGAATTTGCCCTGCATGGGTTGGCAGAGCACAGCCAGTTAAGCAAAAGCCGACTCAGCACCGGGTTGCAGTTCAAAGACCTGCTCAGTGGTATGTTTACGATGCCCAAGTTCGGGGAAGAGGATGAAGACGACTTTTAACAGTTAGAAAGTTTAGAAGTTAGAAAGTTAGAAAAGTAAAAGGCAGAGCGAAGGTTCTGCCTTTTACTTTTAAAGCATTGTTCCAAATCTCTTAATGTAATTATGTTTGGCTGTAAGAGCCGTTTCTCTACTTTTTAATTGCTTTTACAGCATATACCAGTGGTAACTTCCCTTCCAGATCCTTTATGCGGTACTGGCTTCCGGATTCAGTCGTCTCCTGAAAGATGTTGTAGGGAGAATAGTCGTATTCCCGAAAGAGGCTTAGCTCTAAATTATGCTGCAGAAGCGCTGTTATTACATCGCTAAGTGGATGGTTCCACGTGTAGGAGTCATGCGAGAGAGGTGCATCTTTATCTGCATAAGTTCCTTCTTCAGTTTCAACTATAGGCCCTTCGTTAAAATATGAGTAAGTAATTTTCTCCTGTTTATTGTCGTACATCCAGATGAAGGGGTGAAACTCTACCAGGTAAAATGCACCGCCGGGTTTAAGAAACGTGCTAACTATACTTGCGAAGACTTGCATATCGGGGTGCCAGCCTATTACTCCATAAGAGCAGAAAACGATGTCAAACTGCTCCGCCAGGTGTTTGTCGAGCTCCAGCACATTGCAGCAGATAAAGCGGGCGTTTAAATCTAGCTCAGCTGCCAGTTCCTGCGCCTTCGCAATCGCCACATCCGAAAGATCCACGCCGGTTACATCCGCTCCCATTCGCGCCAGCGATAAGGTATCCTGCCCGAAGTGGCACTGCAGGTGGAGTATTTTCTTGCTCTCTACACTGCCCAACAGTTCAAGCTCAATATCATTAAGAGAACTTCGGCCAGCTTTAAAAGACGCCACATTATAAAAAGCAGAGTCGACATGTACCTGGGTTCTGGCATTCCATAATGCCTTATTCTGATTAATATAATCTGGTATCATAGTTTTATAGTTTTTGTGAGGCGTTTACACTTAAGTTACTTATAGTTATCTGCCTTATTTATTAGCTGTAACTATAACCTGCATTCTATCAAAGTCAATATAATGAATAAGTTACGATAGGCCACTAAATGCAGCAACCTGCGCAGGTAAATTAAAGTAGCCAATACCTATGGAGCATCCTATATCTGTCTGGCCTATACTGTTTCTTGTCCTGATCCATTTTTACGGGAACAGGTTGCGTTTCCTGGCAGGGGTGCCACGTAGTATCTGGCTGTCCGGAGCGGGAGGCGTGTCAGTGGCTTACGTTTTTCTGCACCTGTTCCCGGAGTTGCAGGAAGGGCAGGAGCACCTGCAGGAAAATACCTGGTGGGCAACCCGGTTCCTGGAGCATCATGTATACCTGGTGTCGCTTTTCGGGCTGGCCGTGTTTTATGGGCTGGAGCGCTCAGTAGTATCTATGAAGCGGGTACAGGTTGCCAAAGATAACAAGGAGGACAGTAAGATAGCGCCTACCGGAATTTTCTGGGTACATATTGGGTCGTTTGCCATTTATAATGCACTGATCGGGTACATTCTTTTCCAGCGGGAAGAAGGGCCTGTACACGAAATGATACTCTTCTCAATAGCGATGGCCTTACATTTTCTGGTGAACGACTTTGGCCTTATGGAGCATCACCGGGAAACCTACCGCAAATATGGCCGCTGGATACTGGTACTGTTTCTTGTGCTAGGCTGGGGAGTAGGTTTTGTGAAAGAAGTGCCCCAGACAGTGGTAATTGTACTGATGGCATTTGTAGGTGGGGGCGTAATTATGAACGTGCTGAAAGAGGAATTGCCCGAAGAGCGCGAAAGTCGTTACTGGGCCTTCGCGCTCGGGGCTGGGTTATACGCTATTTTACTTTTATCTCTGTAGGTGGATGCAACTGGCCTTCGGTTCGGGCTACCATCATGGCCACGGTTGCGTCGCCGGTAATGTTTACGGTAGTGCGCATCATATCCAGCAGGCGGTCGGGCGCAAGTATAAGTGCAATACCTTCTATCGGGATGCCTGCCTGTTGCAATACAATTACCAGCATAACTATACCGGCACCAGGCACAGCGGCAGCACCTATCGAAGCCAGTGTCGCCGTCATTACAATACCCAACTGCGCTGCCAAGTCCAGTTCAATGCCATAGGCCTGGGCTATAAACACCGCAGCTACCGATTGGTAAAGGCTGGTACCGTCCATATTTACAGTCGCGCCCAGAGGTAATACAAAGCTGGTAATCTCCTTGTTTATGCCCAGGTTTTTCTCAGCGCACTCCATCGTTGCCGGTAAAGTCGCTGCACTAGAAGAGGTTGAGAAAGCCAGCATTTGCGCCGGAAATATGCCCTTCAGAAAATGCTTATAGTTAGACTTGCCTATAACAACAACCAATATCGGGTAAACCGCAAAAATCATTAACAAAAGCCCGATAATGACCACAATGCAGTAGTAGCCCAGCACCATCAGCAACTCTAAGGCAGCGCCCGGGTCGTCGCCGGCAAAATCTACCACCAGCCCGGCCAGCAAAGCAAATACGCCATAAGGTGCAACCATCATAATAATGTCTACTATCTTCAGGATAGCAGTATTCACGCCATCAAAAAAAGCACTGACGGGCGCAGCCTTATCGGGCGGTATCAGGATGAGGGCAATGCCAAAGAACAGCGCAAAAAAGATAACCTGCAGCATGCTGCCGTTGTTGGTCATGGCCATAAACAGGTTCTCGGGCACTATATCCACTATAGGTTGCAGGGGGCCTAACTGCTCTACAGCGGCAGCATCACTCGATTTTTCAACGGTAGTAGCAGCATACTGTTCTTTAAACTCTTCGCGCTTTTGAGGGGAGAAAGCTTTGCCAGGCTCAAATATATTTACCAGCACCAAGCCCAAAACTACAGCCAGAACAGTTGTTGCCAGGTAGGTAACTATAGTTTTGGTGCCAATGCGGGATAGTTTACTGATGTCACTCAGGCTGGCAATACCGGTTATGAGCGAGGCCAGTACCAACGGCACAGCAATCAGTTTTAGCAGGTTAATAAAAATAGTACCGAAAGGACTGATCCAGTCTGCAGTGAACTGATTGAGGCCAAGAGAACTGGACATCATGCCCCAGCCTACGCCAAGAGCCATACCAATCAGGATCTGCCAATGTAAAGCGAGTTTCTTCATGAATTTGTTTGTAAGCCTGCTGGCTGTTATGCAACCATATTATTTGCCTCAGAGAGAAGGATGTTTCTGCTAACGAGGGATTAGCAGAAACAGGAGCCCTTGTAAAACACTGGGCTGCTTTATTTCTAAATTAAAAATAAATACTGGCTAGGACTCGGTTTTGTTAGAAAGTTTAAACTATAGCTTTATATAATATAGGTACTACGCTATAGTTCAGGCAAAAAAAAAGCCGCTCCTGTGCGGGGCGGCTTCTATAGTTAGGTAACGCAGTGTTTATTCTTCGTTCACCACAATCTTCTCGATACGGTCGTTTGCGCGGATCTGGTCGATCACATCCAGGCCTTCTACCACTTTGCCGAAGCAGGTGTGGTTACGATCCAGGTGCGCTGTGTTTTTACGGCTGTGGCAGATAAAGAACTGAGAGCCGCCAGTGTTTCGTCCGGCATGAGCCATGCTCAGCACGCCACGGTCGTGGTACTGGTTTTCGCCATTCAGTTCGCAGTCAATTTTATAACCCGGGCCACCAGTGCCTGGTATCCCTTTTGCGCCATCGCGGGTATTAGGGCAGCCGCCCTGAATCACGAAATCAGGAAGGACACGGTGGAAAGTAAGTCCATCGTAAAAGCCATCCTGAGCCAGTTTTACAAAATTATCTACTGTTTTAGGAGCATCTTTCTCGTAAAACTCAACTTTCATTATCCCTTTAGCTGTATGGATTTCTGCAGTTCTCATGTATAGTTCTGGTTAATCTTCAACATCAATTATAGATAACAAAAGTAAGCAATTTATAGTTTATGATAATGATAATGTGGCAATAAAGCCGGCATTTCCTGAAGATGCGCCCTTACCCTAACGCTTTATGAAAACAAAACAGGTTATAAACTATATGCTGGCGCTGGCGCTGATAGTACTGGCGGGAGGTTGTGGTACAGATGCCAGCCACGACCAATTGCAGCAACGTAATTCGGTTTCGGCCTCTGATACCCAGGAGGCTGCCAAGCAACTGATTTCCGGAAACAGCCAAACGTTACAAAAAACTGCGGATGCAGGCTCTTCCAGAACAATACCACAAAACACACGCTATAACCGCGAACTTTCCACTTTTTACAAAGCTGTTCAGAAAGCCGGGATGGTGCAAGTGCTGAGCAATACAGGCCCCTACACAGTGTTTGCACCCACCAACGCAGCGTTCGATTCCCTGCCAGCCAATACAATGCAGGAGCTTCTAAAACCAGCCAACAAAGCAGAGCTTACCGCGTTGGTTAACAGCCATATAGTTGCAGGTAAAGTAGATGCATCGGCACTGCAGGAGGGGTCAACTATAAAAACGCTTGGCAACCAGCAGTTACAGGTAACAAAGGAACAAAACAAGGTGATGATTAACGGCGCCGAAGTAACGGATGCCGATATGATGAGCAAGAATGGGGTGATCCATGTGGTAAACAAAGTGCTGTTACCCGAAGCCAAAGAAGTTATAGCGCAATAAGTTAAACTATAGCCGGCACGTATTTATCTGCCGCTGCTATAGTTTCAGAAGGGATTAGTGGCCCATACAGCAAGCTCCGGTATAAAACCGCGGTTATCCATCTCCAGAGCACTTTTAATGGCCCATGCAATTTCCTGGCCACGCAGTTTGTTGGGCTCTGTGCGCCGCTCTTCCCGTTCTTCCCGGCCAAAGGCAGTAGTTACTTCGCTGGGGTTAATTAACATAACCCGTACATTGTACCGGCGCAGCTCCATCTGCCAGCTCTGCGTCATGCTGCGCAGCGCTGCCTTAGACGATGCGTAAACCGTGCCGCCCTCATAACTTTTGGTTGCTGCCGTAGAGCCGATATTAATGATATGTCCGTGCCGTTGCTTTTTAAAGATCCGTGCCGCGCCTGCTGCCATCATAGCTGCGCCAAAAACATTTACCCGGTAAATTTTTTCAAAGTCTTCCAGCGTAACCTCATCTAACGGCTTATGAAGGCCAATTCCCGCATTATTGATCAGTACATCCAACCGACCGAACTCATTCATGAAGGTAGTAAAGGTATGCCTGATGTCACCGGGGTCGGCGACATCGGCGGTGATAGGGAATGCCCCCAGCGCGCGGGCTGCACGTTGTGTGCGGTTTTCGTCCCTGCCAGTTATGGCTAAATTGGCTCCGTATTTTATAAGTAGTTCTGCAGTGGCATGGCCAATTCCTAAGGTGCCACCGGTTATCAGAATGTTCGCGTTATCCAGTTTCATTGTCACAGTGGTTATGTATCTGAAATATAAATTGTTAACGTTAAGGCGAAATGTTAGGATGAGGTGCATGACTATAGCCCGACTACTTTACGCATAAAATAAATAGAAAAGGGCCTAAACTAAATGAGTAGTTGAGCTGTAAAGGAATCCGGCTGTTGACCATAATTCGTTATATTACGCCTCTGTTTTTTCTTACAATATCTTATCAGCTCAAATGATTCTGCATAAAGATGGCCTTTTCATATTAGATTATGATGTAGCCTCCGACATTCTGGTAGTTAAATGGTTTGCAAGCGATACCGCTACAAGCCCTGAGTTAAGTTATACCATGCAGATTCTGGTGGAAAAGGTCCGCAGTTATGATATTAAAAGACTACTGATAGATGCCCGTGAAGATGTAGTCGCTGTATCGGATGAGGAATATGTAGAGCTTAATGTGAGTTTTGCTAAGAACCTGGTCAGTACCCGCCTTGAAAGGGTGGCACGTTTAGGCACTACTAATATAAACCGCGAGAATTTTGTGAAAGAGCTTGTGGCGGACTTGCAGACATTACCAGAAACCCATATAGTTTATAAGGAATTCAATGATCAGGCAACTGCAAAAGAATGGCTGCAGGATAGCAATAGGCGCGACTCCTGAACTCTGCTTCTTTACTTTCTGACTTATACTTTTCTAACCTTTTATCATCTAAATCACTTCCGGTTATCGTCGCCCATCAACATGCTCAGGTAGCTTTCGTAGCGGGTAAGCGAAATCTCGTTGTGGCGCACGGCATCTACTATAGCGCAGCCGGGTTCATTAAAGTGGGTGCAGTTGTTAAAACGACACTGGTTCATACGCTCGCGCATTTCCGGGAAGTAGTGGCCCAGCTGGTTTTTTGAGATATCAACTATACCCAGTTCTTTTATACCAGGCGTGTCTATGATGAAAGTCTCATTGTCGATCTCGAACATTTCGGCAAAGGTAGTGGTGTGCACGCCTTTATCCGAGAAATCAGAAATTTCAGAAGTCTTCAGCTCCAGGTCCGGAACTATAAGGTTGATGAGCGTAGATTTGCCTACACCCGAATGGCCCGAAAGTAAGGTTGTTTTGCCGTGCAACAGGCTGTTCATTTCCTCAGTTCCTTCGTTTGTCTTAGCCGAAACCGTGATGCTGCTGTAGCCAATTTGCTGGTACATGTGGCTGATCTGGCGCTGGTAATCGCGCATCTCCTCGTCGTACAGGTCAGTTTTGTTGAAGACTAGTACGGTTGGGATGTCGTAAGCTTCGGCGGTGACTAAAAAGCGGTCAATAAATCCGAAGGAGGTACGTGGCGAAACCAGGGTAACTATAAGCAGGGCCTGGTCCAGGTTGGCAGCTATGATGTGTGAGTAGGCTGTTTTATGCGTACTCTGGCGGATGATGTAGTTTTCGCGGTTTTCTATCTTATGGATCACGGCGGTGTCTTCGCCGGTCGTTTCCACGTCAAACTCCACGCGGTCGCCAACAGCCAGTGGATTGCTTACCTTAAGGCCTTTTATTTTGAACTTTCCGCGCAAACGGGCACGGTGCAGCTTGCCTTCCGCATCCCGAACCAAATACCACGATCCCGTCGATTTAACTACAACTCCTTTCATCTTATCTTTTTAACAGGCGCTGTATATCGGCCATAATTTGTGTGGTGGCACCTGCCTGCTCTTGTACGTATTGTTTTTCGGTGTCGGTTATAGTTTGTCTAGCGCCGGGTGTGGTTTGTACCTTCTCAAAAGCAGCCAGCAGCTCATCGGCATTATTCACCGGAAAAGCACAATCTAGTTTTACCAGGTCCACCGCTTCCTGAAACTTACCATACTTAGGCCCGAAAAACAGCGGTAACCCAAATACGGCAGCCTCTAATGTGTTATGAAGTCCTTTGCCAAAAGCACCACCAATGTAAGCGTACGTGCCATAACTATAGAGCGCCGACAGCATGCCAATATTATCGATCACCAGCACGCTATAGTTGGCTATAGTTTGGGCATCCGCCTGCGAGAACCTAACAGCACCTTCGCCTATAGTTTGTATCAGGGTTGAGATGCCACTCTCGTGGATCTCGTGTGGCGCGATGATGAACTTTATAGTTGACTTATACTTCTGGATAAGCGGAAGTAAAACATCAATATCGGCAGGCCAGCTGCTTCCTACCATAAACACCTTTTGCCCGGCAGTAAAAGCATCCACAACAGGTATCGGTTTTATAGTGGCGGCAGTCTGCAGTACACGGTCGAAGCGTGTGTCGCCGGCTATAGTTGCCTGGGTAACTCCTATAGTTTGCAGCAGCTCCAGCGATTGTTTGTTTTGCGTATAGATGTGCGTGAAGCGGCGCAGCATGTTGCGGTTAAATTCCCCGTATGGCTTAAAGAAAACTTGGTCTTGCCGGAAAATAGCCGAAATAGAAAGTATCGGAATATGATGCTGCTCCAGCTCCTGCAGGTAATAATGCCAGAACTCGTACTTTACGAACACTGCCAGCTTTGGCTGAACTATAGTTATGAATTTCCGGGCATTGGCAGCACTATCCAGCGGCAGGTAAAAGATAAAATCGGCACCGCTATAGTTTTTGCGCACTTCGTAACCGGAAGGGGAGAAGAAGGTAAGCAGCACTTTATACTCTGGAAACTCGGCTTTAAAGGCTTCTATAACCGGGCGGCCCTGCTCAAATTCACCCAACGAAGCACAATGAAACCACACGACCGACGCTGTGTTGCCAGCAAACGCCTCTTGCAACTTCTCAAACTGCCTGTCGCGGCCCTGCAGCATTAGCTTTGCCTTTTGGTTAAAAGGTGCCGCCACGGTGAGTAGTCCGTTGTAAGCTTTCAGGCCAATGTCGTAGAGTAGTTTCAAAACTATAGGTTGTGATTTGCTGCAAATATAGCGGTTTAGGTTGCAATAGTTTTGATTGTGTTTACCTCTGCCAACTATAGTTGCGTACAATTCTTACCCTAAACAGCAAACTCAAAATGGCAGACAGCAGCGCGCAGGAAATAAAAATAGCAGTTTTCGACCTGAACAAGACCTTCTATAACAAGAGCTCCAAAGACGAATTCTTTAAGTTTATCAGCACTAAAAAACCGCATAAAGCTGCTTATTATGTGCAGATGCTCTATTATAAAGCCCTGCTGAAAATGCACCAGATCAGACAAACCGAGTTTAAAGAGAACTTTTTTAATTACCTGGATAACCTGCCACCCGACAAGGTGAAAGAATACGCCAAAGAGTTTTGGGAGAAAGAGTACCCGGAGAATTTTAACCGGGAAATAAAGGAACGGCTGGATAAGCTGAAAAAGGATGGCGTACAGGTTTTCTGCGCTACCGGCGGGCTGGAAATTTACGTCGAGCCGCTGTTTGAACTATACAAGATTGATGGGTTCTTCGGGACAAAGGCAAACTATATTGACAATACGTACCTGGTTGATGGCAAAGCCTGCAAGGAAGAGGAGAAGATTGCCCGTTTAGACAAGCATTTCGGGGATAAGAAATACAGAATTGTAGAAGCTTACTCTGACGATAAAGAAGAAATTGTAAAGCAAGCGGATAAAGCCTGGTTGGTAAAAGACGGAGAACTAAAGCCCTATAAAAAGCAAACCTAAACTATAGTTTACCTGATTGGGATAGGTATTAATTGTTCTATATTTGGAAACAGAACGATCATCTAACCTTATAAACTATACCATGGCATCAATCAGCCCTTACTTGACCTTTGCAGGCAACTGCGAAGAAGCATTCAACTTTTACCGATCTGTTTTCGGTGGCGATTTCCCGTATGTAGGTCGCTTTAAAGACATGCCTTCCGAAAACCCAATCCCGGAATCAGAAGGAGACAAGATCATGCACATTTCGCTGCCGATCAGCAAGGAAACTACTTTAATGGGATCAGATTCTTCTGAAGCGTTCGGTCATGCTACGGTAATGGGCAACAACTTTTCTATCTCTATCAACGCCGATAACGAAGACGAAGCGAAACGCCTGTTTGATGGCTTATCTGCCGGTGGCCAGGTAACAATGGCTTTGAATAAAACTTTCTGGGGTGCGCTTTTCGGCATGTTTACCGACAAATTCGGTATCAACTGGATGGTGAACTACGATTACGAGCAGAAACACTAAACTATAGTTTAAATGAAGATACTTCTGGCAATTGGGGCAGGCAGTTTTATAGGTGGCGTGGGGCGATACCTGTTATCGCAGCTTATACAATCAAAAAGCCTGACCCAATTTCCGGTTGGTACGCTGGTAGTAAATATAGTAGGCTGTTTCCTGATCGGGATTGTTTTTGGCCTTTTTGCCAAAGGTACTCTATCAGATGAATGGCGCTTATTCCTGGCGACCGGCGTATTGGGTGGCTTTACCACATTCTCAGCCTTCTCCGGCGAAACGATAAGCCTGCTACAAGGCGGCCAGTATTGGCCGGCAATAGTTTATGTGCTTGCAAGCGTACTGCTTGGGTTGCTGGCAACCTTTATAGGGTTATGGCTGGTTAAGTTAGCGTAAGTAATTAACGCAAATTTCCTTAAATTATGATTATCTGCCGCTGATTAAACAGCTAAAAATAGTATATTCGGAATACTGATTTTAACCAACCATATCCGTCATGTTCGCTCTGCTCTTCATTTTGTTCCTGGGAACGGGTGATGTCCCACCTATAGGAACCGCAAAAGTAAAAGACTATTATATAGATCGAACAGAAGTCCTGAACGTGCACTGGATGGAATACATGTTTTATAGAAAAAAGCAGCTGGATTCTGCAGAAGTGCATACTCTTTATCCTCAGGAAAGCAATACCTGGTATACATTACCCGAAAATTACTTTAAACCGATTGTATTAATTACTTACGAGCAGGCTTTGGATTATTGTAACTGGCGGTCTGAGGTTGTAAGTAAAAATATGAACAGGAAGGTTAAGTACACGCTGCCTACGAAAGAAGAATGGAGCGAAATTGCTGAAGCTCTCTTACATTCAGAGTTCGAAAGGATTAATAAAGAGCTGGAGAAAACTAAAAGAAAACAACGAAGACGTTCAGGAGTTTATTTTGTTCAGAATGCAAGTCGGAAGGATAACAGGATTTTAAATATTTTTGATAATGTTAGTGAAATGACATTAACAGAATATGTAGCAATGGGTGGTAACAACTATAGCCCAGACGAGTTAGATGGCAGCACAACCAGAACGATGCAGTATAACTCACCACATTTATATCTCGGATTTAGATGTATTGCTAAGTTTGTAGATGAGGAATAAAGATCTGCTTTATCTTCTTGCTACTATGTTGACCTAACTATAGTTGATAAACCATGCTACGGCACGGGTTAAGCTGGCCTAAGTAATCAGTTCAAGAATCCTTCCATACTTCTGAATACGGACACCATTGCTAGTCCTCTTTCTGACAGTGTATATTCAATGTGCAGCGGTTTTTCTTGAACTATAGTTTTAACCAGGATATCTGCTTCTTCCATTTCCTTGAGTGCTGTAGCCACTGATTGCTTATTGGAGCCCGGTAACTGGCGCAGCAAACTGTTAAACCGCACCGGCCCTCCCAACGCCAATCTAAAGATCTGCGGCTTCCATTTACCTGATAATTGCTTTAAAATGTTCTCGGCGGGGCAGCTCGGATCGCCTTGTGAAAAATTATTGGTAGTCATGTTTTTTTGACTAATTGACTCTCCCTGATTATAGTTCGACCTTTGTAAAAGTAGTTCAATACAGCCTGTTAGCTACTATAGTAACAGGTTATTTTTTACAATGTTTAACGAGAAATAAAACCATGGAGACAAAACCAATGATGCATTGCGATATGGAAACCGGTATCTGCGAAATACCAACTTCAGAAGCAACTATAGAAGATACCAATATCGCTGCCACTAAGAAGCCAATCAAACTATTATACTTTACCGACCCGATCTGTTCTTCGTGCTGGGGCATCGATCCGCAGCTAAAGAAACTGGCGCTGGAGTACGGATCCTATTTTGAAGTAGAATACCGCATGGGCGGCCTGCTGAGAAGTTGGGATACTTACGGTGGCCGCGACGTGAACGGACCAGCCAGCGTAGCCCAGCACTGGGAAGAAGCCGGCGCCTACTACGAAATGCCAATAGACGGCGACCTGTGGCTGGAAGATCCGCTGCCATCTTCTTACCCGCCATCTATAGCCTTTAAAGCGGCCCAGTTGCAAGGCGAAGAAAAAGCCGTGAAGTTCCTGCGCAGGATAAAGGAAATGATCTTTTTAGAGAAGAAAAACATTGCCCGCTGGGAAAACCTGGCACTCGCTGCAGAACAAACCGGCCTGGATGTAGTGCAGTTAAAAGCTGATTTTGAAGGAAAAGCAGTAGAGCTGTTCCAGCAGGATTTAACTATGGCGCGACAGCTGGGTGTTCGGGGCTTCCCGACCATTTTTGTATCGGATGAGAACGATAACCGTGTGCTGGTATATGGCTCGCGCCCTTACGAGCAGTATGAGCAGGCGCTGCTGCAGCTACACCCGGACGCAACTAAAAAAGCGTATGATACTGATTACACATCACTTTTTGCCAACTATAGCACGCTTACAACCAAAGAGTTTGCGGTACTTGCTGGTGTGAAAAAGAGCGAGGCAGAAGTGTATCTGCAGAAATTATATGAGGAAGGTAAGATTGGCAAATATGCATCCAAGAACGGCGCGCTGTGGATAAAACAGTAAGCTGAACTATAGAATGATATAAACAAAAATCCCTGGCCTGAATGGCCGGGGATTTTTATTTTATAGCTGATAAGGCTTGTTTTACGTTAATAGACGTTTCGGAATTATTAATTGTGGCAGATGATAAATAGGTTAATACATAATCTTTCTCTAATCACCATTATTGGAGTACTTGCTGGTTGTTCCAAAGATGAAGTTGAAACGCATGAGCCTACAATTAAGGCTCCGGCTACCTTTGAGCTATACAACGTCGAGACCAGCGATGTTGAAGTGTATACCAAAGATGGTAAAGTAACCGGCGATAAGGCAAAACACTTAGGCGGAAGTAAGTACCTGTTCTCAACTATAGTTGCCAATGTTTTAAAAGCAGAGTTTAAGGAGCAGGATACTGTAATTGTCTACAGCGAGTTTAAGCCGGATCCAAGCATAGAAAACAGCTTCTCTCATACTTATACTGCCTCGTACCAAAAACAAAACATAACCTTCAACCCATTAAAACTAACTCCGGTAATGGTTCTGAACCCATCTGCTTCAGAAGGCTACAGGCTGGAAAATGATTTCAAAAAACTGGAAGAATTGCACAAGCTATTTATTGTAAAGCGGAATGATAGTATCCTGGCAATTGAGCGGTATCAGGAGGTTTTCTTGCGGCAGATAGGCAGTATAAAGAAAAGTTTGTTCCTGACAGTAAATACAGATGCTGACAAGCATTTACATAACCAGTTTCTGAAAGGTTCTGATACGTTATGGATCAGAAAGCAAACTATCTACTTAAAGAAGGTTGAGAAATAAGGATGCTCTTCTTCTCTGAGAAGGATGCGACACTGTCTGTTTAAATAAAACAAAAAGCCCCGGCATTTTTGCCGGGGCTTTTCTATCAATAAGTTACTTTTAAAGCTTAGTGCTTTGCAAGGTAGTTAGATACACCTTCTTTTGTAGCCTGCATCGCTTCTTTACCTTCAGACCAGTTTGCCGGGCAAACTTCGCCTTTCTCTTCGAAATACTGCAGGGCATCAACCATACGCAGCGCCTCGTCGATAGAACGGCCAAGTGGAAGGTCGTTTACAACCTGGTGACGAACTACACCTTCTTTGTCGATCAGGAACAGACCGCGGTAAGCAACCGGCTCACCAACAAATTCTACCTGACCTTCTTCGTTGTACTCGTAGTGACCAGCCAATACATCGTAGTTCTGAGCAATCGTTTTAGAAGCATCAGCTACCAATGGGTAGTTAACACCTTCGATACCACCCTGGTTACGTGGTGTGTTCAGCCATGCAAAGTGAGAGAAATGTGTGTCAGTAGAGCAACCAACTACAGCAACGTTTTTACGCTCAAACTCCTCCATTCTGTCCTGGAAAGCGATGATCTCGGTAGGACAAACGAAAGTGAAGTCCATTGGGTAGAAATAGAAAATCACGTGTTTTTTACCGATATACTGTTCCAATGAGAAGTTCTCTACGAACTCACCGTTTTCAACGGCCATTGCTTTAAAAGAAGGTGCTTTTTTACCTACTAATACTGCCATGTTTATTTAATTTTTAGGGTTTTAATAATCTATTTAGAAACTCGTATAATACTGATTTGTTTATCGGGCTCCACCTTATTTCCTGTTAGCTGTACCGAAAAGCCTTTGATCTCGAAGTTCTCCAGCTTTCGTTTGCTGAAAAAGTCTGTCAGCAGTTGCTCCAGTTCTTCGTCTTCAAAATCGACTATCTCTTTGGTTCTGCTACAGAAGATGTGATTATGCACATGCGTGTTCGCATCGTAACGCTTACCACCTTTCTCCGAGAGCGCCCTTTTGATCAGGCCTGTCTCCACAAACGTATCCAGCGTTTTGTAAACCGTACCCAGCGAGATGGTAGGATTTGCCGATCTCAGGTGCTGATGCACATCTTCGGCAGTAGGATGGTGCCCATGCAGTTCCATCACCGACTCAAATACAACAATGCGCTGATGTGTGGCCTTTAGTCCACCATCCGATAGGCGCTGTCGTACTTCGTCTCGCGTGAGTTTTTGCTGCATACTAGATAAGAATAATTCTTAACTAAGGAAAGTTCCTGCAAAGATAGAAGTAAGTTTGAAAGTTAAAAAGTTTGGAAGTTAGAAAGTTGAAGAAGTTTAGGAGTTAGAGAGTAAGTGAGTTTGGGAATTAGAAGATGTAGAGACGCAATACTTTGCGTTTCAGCTATAGAACTATAGGTTTGAACGGGGGATTACCATAAGTTTAAAAGAGTGCAACTTGTGGACAACTATAGAATCAGTTTGTAACTAGCTTTCTGCGCGAGTTTAAATTATAGTTTAGCTGGAAACAATAGTTGAGTTATGGTTGGAATAATTACCATGGTGCGAGCGTCCTCGCTCGTGTCGAACTATAGTTGGGCGTTCAGCCCAGTTGGATTGCAAATCCAATGTTATAGATAAGTCACGGATCACAGATCCGCGCCAGCATAGAACTATAGCCAAAACTATAGTTCTATAGTTTTGGCTATAGTTTGCCGCAAGTTATATTGAAGCTAAACTTGTTGTGTAGACAACTTTCTAACTTTTTAACTTCTAAACTTTCTAACTATAGTTACCTTCCCTTAAACTCAGGTGCGCGTTTTTCTACAAAAGCGTTCATGCCTTCAGTCTGGTCTTCTGAGGCGAAGCATAGGTAGAAATTCTTGCGCTCAAAGTGCAGGCCTTCGTCTAATTGGGTTTCAAAAGAGCGGTTAACAGATTCTTTGGCCAGTTTAATAGCTACAGGAGACATCTTAGCAATTTCGGCTGCCAGTTTAAAGGCTTCATCTAAATACAGTTCAACCGGTACTACACGGTTTATCAGGCCTTGTTTCTCGGCTTCTTCGGCTGGCATAAACTTACCAGTCAGTACCATTTCCATGGCTTTGGCTTTTCCTATTGCTTTGGTCAGGCGTTGCGTGCCACCAGCTCCCGGCATCACGCCAATCTTAATTTCAGGCTGACCGAACATAGCTGTTTCTGAAGCGATGATCATATCGCAGGTCATGGCAAGTTCGCAACCACCACCAAGGGCAAAACCCGAAACAGCTGCAATAATTGGTTTTTTTGTTTTGCGGATCTGATCCCAGGTCGAGAACTGATCGATGTTAAGCATATCAATGGCGGTTTTGCCAGCCATTTGCTTAATGTCAGCTCCAGCTGCAAAAGCACGTTCGTTTCCTGTTATGATAATGGCACGCACCTCATCGTTATCGTCCAGCTCTTTCAGTGCATCGCGCAGTTCACCCATCAGTTGCAGGTTAAGGGCGTTCAGTTCTTTAGGTCTGTTAAGTTGTATCAGTGCTACATGGGGCTGTGCCTGTGGGGTAACAAGTATAAATTCCATAGTTATGCTTAGCTTTTTGTTATGCAGGCTAAATTAAGGTTTTTTGTAGCAAGCCCATAAAAAAAGCCTGCTACTGCAGGCTTATAGTTTTATCAGATGCTTACTTCTTCTTTATCGGGCAATTCTCCAGATACCAGCTGATAGTATAGGTTCTTTATCAACATTGGTTCCTCCTCGTGTGCAGGGGAAGCATAGCTGCCACCTTTTGGTTTCTTTTCAGAAGCCTTTACAAACTGCGGTACTTCCAGCACAAAGCCCAGATACAGTAAACCAAACAATAAAAATAACTTAGCTATAAAGATTTTATTTACTTGTTCTACTGGCTGCATACAGAGTGCTATAAGGTGGTAGCTGTTCCCGTATATACGTGTTAAATATATTTTGTTTAACTGTAATTTTTGGAGAACTTTTGCTACCGTATGAGCAAATATACAAGTTTTTGATTGATTTAATACTATTTTATAACAATTTGGTATGTAGTTCGTGTGCGTTGTTCTAAGAGAACATCCTTGTCAGTTGCAACCTTTCGGATACTGGCTGCATCATAGTTCTTGATCGTATAGAGCTTTAGGCCTGTGTTATAGTGAATTACGAATTCATCCCGCAGGGTATCTCTTAATTTTTGTATGCGCTGCTCATGCCAGTCTGTACATACAGAGAATGAAATAGCAGAATTCTGCATCAGGTTAATTTTAAGCCTTAGCTCAGACAATGCGTTAAAAATAGTCCCCAGGTTCTTCTCTGATATAAACGTAAAATCCTTTACACTAAAAGACAACAGGCATTGATTCTCCTTTATAATGTAAGCTGGCGCCAACTTATCGTAGCGGCAGTCGCAGATACGAGTACCTTCGCCGGCCGGGTTTAGGAAAGATTTTACATACAGCGGAATCAGCTTGTTAGCGAGCGGCTTTATCGTTTTCGGGTGGATAACAGAAGCGCCATAATAAGCCATCTCCACTGTTTCCTGGTAAGATATTTCACTATACCGGATGGTGTCGGTAAAGTATTTCGGATCCGCGTTCAGTAAACCTTCCACATCTTTCCAGATAACCATCTCTTCAGCATCGAGGCAATAAGCAAAAATAGCAGCACTAAAGTCTGAGCCTTCGCGGCCCAGTGTAGTAGTAAGGCCATTGTTGGTACCGCCTAAAAAGCCCTGTGTAACTATAAGGTGTTCGTTAAGTATAGCAGGCAGGTCGCGTTTTACAAGTCGTTCTGTCCAGTTCCAGTCAATTTTGGCTTCGCGCCAGGTTGTGTCGGTTTGTATATACTTGCGGCTGTCAACCCAGGTGTTAGCCAGGTTTTGCGACTTTAAGTAATGGTGCAGTATAGTTGATGCCAGCAGCTCTCCGTAGCTCACAATCTGGTCGTATAGTTGGTCGTAAGTTGCCTGGTGGTTGAGGTGCTGCAGGCTATAGTTCAGCTTAGATAACAGGTCTTCGAACTCTTCGTATATAGGGGCACCTTGGTCCGGGAACAGCGCCTGTACAATTTGCAGGTGGTACATTTTGCTTTGTTCCAGTACCGGCGTATAATCCTGTTGCCTGAATGCCAGGTCAAATACCTGTTCCAGGGCGTTGGTGGTCTTGCCCATCGCCGATACAACTATAAGTAAATGACGCATGCCGCCATGTTGCTGCACTATATGGGCCAGGTTTCTGAAAGCGGCTGCATCCTTTACCGAGGCACCACCAAACTTAAATACTTTCATTCAGTTAACGATTATACCTCGTAAAAATAGGTAGCCTTCGTTTATGAATCAAAAAATGATATTTTTGTACAACTATATATTTAAGTATAAACTTCTGCTCTTATGAATTTTAATCTGGCACTACCTGTAGGCACCACGCTCGACAGGTTTATTATGAGAAAAGAGAAAGATTTCCCGTATGCAACCGGAGAACTTTCGCAGCTGTTGCGCGACATTGCGCTGGCGGCCAAAATTGTGAACCGTGAGATCAACCGTGCCGGCCTGCTGGATGTGACAGGTGGATTTGGTCAGCAGAACGTGCAGGGCGAAGAACAGCAAAAACTGGATGTAATTGCTAATATACGCTTCATCAGAGCGCTGCGTAACGGCGGCGAAGTATGTGCCATCATTTCAGAGGAAGAAGAAGAAATTATCCAGACTGGTAACAAAAAAGGCAAATACATTGTCGCTATCGACCCGCTGGATGGTTCATCTAACATTGATGTAAACGTATCGATCGGTACTATTTTCTCTATTTACAGAAGAAAGTCTGAAACAGGCTGTGACGGAACATTGGAAGACTGCCTGCAGAATGGTACGCACCAGGTAGCTGCCGGATATATTATTTATGGCTCGTCTACTATGCTGGTGTATACAACTGGCAACGGCGTAAATGGCTTTACCTATGAGCCTTCGCTCGGCGAGTTTTTCCTGTCTCACCCTGATATTAAAACACCGGCAACCGGCACCGTTTATTCATGCAACGAAGGCGGCGTAAACAGCTTCCCGGAAGGTGTGAAACAATACTTGAACTACTGCAAAGAAAGTGGCTATTCAGGTCGTTATATCGGTTCTTTGGTAGCTGATTTCCATCGTAACCTTTTAAAGGGTGGTATATACATTTATCCATCTACAGCCAAAGCGCCAAATGGCAAACTGCGCCTGATGTATGAGTGTAACGCACTTGGCTTTATAGTTGAGCAGGCTGGCGGAAAGGCATCAGACGGTTCACGCCGTATTCTGGATATAGAGCCTACCGAGTTGCATCAGCGCTGTCCGCTTGTGATCGGTTCTGCTGAAATGGTAGATAAGGTTGAAGCTTTTATGAAAAGTGAAGTAGCAGTATAACCTGCAACTAGACTTAGTTATAACGATATATAAAGCGGGTCTGCGCCTTTTGCAGTTCCCGCTTTATTATTAAGCGGGCAACCTGTAACGCAACTTCTTCCTGCGTAGCAGCTTTCATAGCTTGCTTTACCTGTCGCTCATCTACATCTACCCGGTACAGGATGTTCAGCAGGCGGTTCAGGTCTTGCTGAAGCAGGTGTAGCACGGCTTGCGCCACAGCCTGTTCGAGCTGCAATATGCTCTCTGACTGATTCAGATCATCCTCAGATTCGAAAAGCAGCTGAAGGTGCTTTGCTGTACTTGCCAGAATGAGAGGTGCAAACTCCATAAGCACTTAAATAGTGACCATAATCAAAAAGGCCTTCTGTGTGAGAAGGCCTTTTTGATTCAGTATTATTCTTTTTTCTTTTTAGTCTTTTTGGTTTCGCCTTCGGCAGGTGTAGTTTCAGCTGCTTCAGGTGCCTTTTCGGCTTTTTTGCTGGTCTTTTTAGCTGCTGGTTTTTCAGGAGCGGTAAAACCAACGTGCTTTTTTACGATCTTATACCAAGCGGCCAGTTTCTTCATGTCAGACACATACACGCGCTCATCGTCGTAGTCCGGAAGTACTGATTCCAAAAAGGCTTTGTACTCGCTGTCGTCTGGTTTTTCGCTTAAAGGCAGGTCATCGCCATACTTTTCGTTGATGCGGTCGAACACTTCGGCCAGCGGAACAGTAGTTTCCTCGTCGGTCGTGTAAATAGAGATCTCATCCAGCAGCGACATACGCTGGCGGGCCTGCGCAATAGAGCGCTGCGGCTTGTCTGATAAGGATTCGATGATTACACCGGTACGGGTAGGAGCTACCACACGGTACAGGCCGTTCATACCGGAAATGGCTGCAACTTGTCTTAGATCGATTGGCATAGGTTTATAAACGTGAAATTATAGTTTAAACATGATCGGAAGGCTCACATTAAGCGCATAGCCCGGCGCATTAAACTTAAGCAGTCTTACTACGCGTAAAGCTTCTTCGCCAGTGCCTGCTCCCATATTGCGTAATACTTTGTAACCGGATGTAGAGCCATCTTCATTTATAGTGAAACTAACAATACACTCGCCCTGCACACGGTTACGTTTTGCAAGGGGCGGGTACTTCAGTTCCTTGGCAATAAATTCGTACATGGCTTCTTTGCCACCTTCGTAGTGCTCTGCGGCAGGCAGAACGTTATTTGGTATCCAGTAAGTTGGTTTTTCTTCCTGTTTTACGGTTTCAGCAGTTTGTGCTGAGGCTGTTATTGCCACAAAGACAAATAAAATAAACAAAAATGAAAATTTAGTTTTCATAACAATTTAAAAATTAAAAAAATCTCGAAGTATAAATAAAGCTTTTATAACTGTACCTGTCCGTTCACCTCTTCTATAAAGTTCAGCAACTCTTCGCGCCCTACCCGTTTTTCCGAAGATGTTACAAAAATGTGCGGTAATTCATCCCAGGTTTCCCGCAGTTTACGCTTATAGGCAGCTATAGTTGAGTCTGTCTTTACAGATGACTGCTTATCGGCTTTTGTGAAAACCAGTACAAATGGCACGCCAAGATTTCCAAGGTAATTTATAAAATCCAGGTCCTGCTTTAAAGGCTCATGTCTCGAATCGATGAGAACAAATACACAGGCAAGGTTCTCGCGATTCTGGAAGTAATAATTTATCATTTTGCGCCAGTCTTCGCGCGCTCCCTTACTTACTTTAGCATAACCATAGCCTGGAAGGTCCACAAGGTACCAGCTGTCATTTATGAGGAAGTGGTTAATGAGTTGCGTTTTGCCAGGCTGTGCAGATGTTTTGGCAAGCCCTTTTTGCTCGGTGAGCATGTTGATGAGCGACGATTTACCCACATTGGAACGACCAATAAAAGCATATTCGGGCATAGTGGGGGCAGGGCATTGCTCCACTTTTGTATTACTCATTAAAAATTTTGCTTCTTTTATAACCATGCCGCCGCTTCTGATTTGGTGCAAACCCCGGATATTAGTAATATAGAGGTTCCAAAATGTATAAATCTGCTATCTTATGCAACTTAAAACAGAAGCATAAGCACGAACAAAGGTACATTTAATTTGCCAAACATGAAGTATATGCCTTTTCCTTGGTTACGCACAACTGGTAAAACGCCTGCTTTCCGCTTAAAGTATAAGCCGGCCGGTAAAACACTTGTAGTTTCGTTTGTGCTGCTCTTATTTATAGTTTGCAGCAGTATGATTTCAACAGCTCCGGATGCCAACATGCGCCGCGCCGATAAAGCATATGCCAAAGCTGATTTTGCTGAAGCCGCCGTGTGGTACCAGAAAGTGCTGGATAAAGACCCGGACAATACCCAAGCGCTGTATAAACTTGGCATCAGCTACCTGGAAATGTGCGAACCACGCAAAGCACGCCTGTGCCTGGATAAAGTAAACAAACTGGACCCGCGTTTCGGGCAAAAGGTGATCGTGAACCTGGCCGAGGCCCTGCACCAGAACTATGAGTTTGAAGAAGCCAAAAAATATTACCAGCAGGAGATTTATGGTACTGGCCGTGCCGATTGGAACTATGTTGAGGTGATCCGAAAGCGTATAGACGAATGTAACGCAGGAATGGAATTGCTGGCACAATCTTCTGTTGCGCAAGTTGTAAATATGGGAGCTGTTGTAAACTCTGCGAAAGTAGAATTTGCTCCGGTATTAGGTTTAAACGATTCCTTATTGGTTTTTTCAGCCCATGATGCTCCTGAAGGACCCGAAGAAATCAGGTTCTCTCATAAAAAAGACGGGCAGTGGCAGAACGCAAAAGAGTACATCCCAGCCAGCAATGCTAAAACAGGGCATTCCATTGTAACAATCTCCCCAGATGGTAAATTGTTATACACTTACTCACCTGCCGATGGCCTGCGCAGTTACGATCAGTCTAAAGGTAAATGGGTAAACCCGAAACCGATGCCAATACCACTTAACAGATTGGCCAATGAGACATCGGTTCACATATCAGCAGACGGGCAGTTTGCATTTTTTGCCAGCGACCGGCCAGGTGGTTTTGGTGGCCTGGATCTTTATGTAAGTCAGCGGTTTCCGGATGGAACCTGGAGCGCTGCCATAAATTTGGGGGCAGATGTTAATACGCCGTATGATGAAGACTCACCATTTGTAGACTTCGACACGAAAACCCTTTTCTTCAGTTCACGCGGCCATAACACCATGGGTGGTTTTGATATTTTCAGATCGGAGTTGCGCGATGGGAAATGGCAGAAGGCGCAAAACCTGGGATATCCGATCAACTCTCCGCACGACGATATGTATTTTACGCTTAACAGGAAACGTACTACGGCCTACTTTTCTTCTGACAGGCCGGGTGGAATGGGCGCACTGGATTTATACCAGATCTTATTTTCAGAACAGTAGAACTATAGCTGATTACACTAAAAGCCGGTTAAATCACTTTATCCGGCTCTTTTTATAAATTTCCAATACAAAACAATAGCTGAACATATATAAATACTATAATTTGTATATATTTGCGATTAGACAATTATATATTAGGAACTTTATAATTAGGCGGCTTTTTACTTCTTTTTATCAGAACCGCTGTAATTATTTCTATGTATAAGCACAAGTAGCTTAAAAATTTACAGTCTACGATCCTAAATAAAACTATACTGACATATACTAATTTTAATATTACTCGTATAGATGCGAAATAAAGGGTGCTTTGTGCCTTTTTAATTCTTTTTTAGCCTTTTTACCTGAAGTTTAATTGCCCAGTCAAAAACTCAAAAGTATAACGAACCTTTACAACATGAATCAATTAGCCAAATCGTTTTCACGATTTTCTTTGCTGTTAGCCCTGTTGTGCCTTGTGGCTGTAACAGCCTCAGCGCAAAGCAATAGAAAGCTGATTAGAAGCGGAAACAAGCTTTTTGCCAAAGAAAATTACAGAGCGGCAGTTCCATTTTACGAGCAGGTGCTGGCCAACGATCCAAACAATGCCCAGGCTCTTTACTATGCCGGTATCAGCTACATGACCTTTGATAAGGAAAAAGCAGCTGATTATCTGTACCGTGCTCAGAAGATCAAGCCTAATGTAGACCGCGACATCAGTTACTGGTTAGGCCGCGCCGATCACATTAATTACCGTTTCGATAGTGCGATTGAGCACTTCCAGGAAGCACAGAAAAACCTGCGCCGCCGCGATGAGGAGCGCCGTGAAGAACTGGCTATGCTGATTCAGCATGCCCGTAACGCAAAACGCGAAGTAGCGAACCCGAAAGACATTTTCGTAAAGAACCTGGGTGGTGTGGTAAACTCTGCTTACTCAGAGCACAGCCCGGTTATTTCATCTGACGATAACTACCTACTGTATACCTCACGCAGCTCTGAAGCCACTGGTGGTACGCCTGCCCGCGATGGTGAGTACTACGAAGATATTTTCGAGTCGACGAGAATTGGAGAAGACGAGTGGTCGCCAACCAGACGCGTAGCAGGTGCGCTGAACAGTGCAAGCCACGATGCTTCTATCCAGCTATTTGATAACGATACAAAGCTGCTGCTTTACCGCGCTGATAATAATGGGGACATCATGGTGTCTGAGCGTCAGGCTGATGGTACCTGGGGTGAGCCGAAGAGTATTGGTCCAAACATCAATACAAAGCACTATGAGTCTGATGCCTATATCACAAAAGATGGCAAGACCCTGTTTTTCTCTACAAGTGCTTACTCAGAGTATGGCGACCTGGATATTTATGTATCGCAGCGCCAGGCTGACGGAAGTTGGGGAACTCCTAGAAACATAGGCAACACTATCAACACGCCATTTGATGATGATAGCCCGTACTTCTCTGAGCACAATGGTACCTTATACTTTGCATCTACCGGCCACAATACTATGGGCGGATACGATATCTTTGCTTCTAAATATGATTCAGTTGCCAGAAGATGGGCAAAGCCGGTAAACCTGGGTGCACCGGTAAACACACCAGACGATGATACCTATTACCGTCTGAGCCCGGATGGCAGCTATGCTTATCTGTCGTCTTACAGAATTGGTGGTTACGGTGAGAAAGATATCTACACTATAAACTATATCCGCAACGTGCGTGTGCAGGGCCAGGTGTTCTCTAAACTGGACAGCCTTGCCATACCAGGTGTGGAGTTAATTTTTAACGGTCTGCAGGCAGACAAGCGTCCGATCTCTTACCGCGATGTAACACGCCCTGACTCAGCATTCTACCAGGTGGATGTATTGTCTGGCCGTAATTTCCAGATCCAGGTTTCGAAGGACGGCAAGTTGATTACAACTGAAGAAATGGAAATACCAATGGTATTGAACGATACTACTGTTATCACCCGTAATTTCTACATCGATTATGTAGATACAACAGCTGTGCGTGCTGGTATGCTGGCAGTGAAACCGATCTACTTCGATACGGATGAGTATACACTTCGCCCAGAGTCTGTGAACGAACTGGATAGAGTAGTAGCTTACCTGAAGGCCAACCCACTGGTTAACCTGAGCATTGAAGGCCACTGCGACTCACGTGCAAGCGACGAGTATAACATGGTACTGGGTGCTAACCGTGCCAATGCTGCCTACGATTACCTGAAGAGCAAAGGCATCTCTGAAAGAAGACTGGTGACAGTTAGCTACGGCGAGCGCAGACCAGTTGCTCCAAATAACTCTGCTCAGAACATGCAGCTGAACAGAAGAACAGAGTTTAAGGTTATACCTAGAGCAGACCAGCCTACACAACAATAAACTATAGTTTGGGCTCACAGGAGCCGGATTTAACTATAAGCAGAACAGGCCGGGTATATGCCCGGCCTGTTTTTTTGCAGATAAACCATGTTTTATAGGTACAGGTCGCGTATTTTTGTGCATACTTATTAATTGCAACTATGGCTGTAGTACCTTACAAAGACCAGAACGAGGACAAGAAATCGCAGGTGGCGAAGATGTTTAACAACATTGCCGGTAAGTACGATTTCCTGAATCACTTCCTTAGTGCTGGCATCGATATAATCTGGCGTAAAAAAGCGGTAAGCATGCTTAAGCCAATTCAACCCAAGCAAGTGCTGGATATTGCCACCGGCACCGCCGACTTTGCCATTGAAACATTGCGCCTGAACCCGGACAAAATTACCGGTGTGGATATATCGGAAGGGATGCTGGCTGTAGGCCGCGAGAAAATCGCAAAAAAAGGGCTGACAAATAAGATAGAGTTACGCTACGGCGACTCCGAGAACCTGCCTTTTGAAGATAACTCCTTTGATGCAATTACCGTAGCCTTTGGTGTACGCAACTTCGAGAACCTGGAGAAAGGACTGTCCGAGATGCACCGTGTTCTGAAGCCAGGCGGCATGGCCGTAGTTTTGGAGTTCTCGAACCCGCGCAGCTTCCCGATGAAACAATTGTACCAATTTTATTCCAGGAACATACTACCTATGATAGGTAAAATCGTTTCTAAGGATAATGCCGCTTATACGTATCTGCCCGAGTCGGTGCAGGCTTTCCCGGACGGGCGCGCATTCCTGGAAATCTATGAGAAAGTTGGATTTAAATCTACACAATGGCACCCTTTAACATTTGGCATAAGCTCCATTTACACCGGACGAAAATAGCGTTATTATCCTTACTGGCTCTATTTATAGTTGCTCCGGCAGCGCAGGCCCAGAAAAGAATAAACACGCTTAATAAACCTGACTACGATAGCAAGCCGATCCATTATGGCTTTTACTTGGCAGCTCCGCTAACCAGATACCAGATCCAGCACTCGCAGGAATATGCCGATCAACTGGCTGCCGATCCATCAGGTGGGGAAGGTACTACCAACGTAAACCCAAAATTCAGCCCTGGTTTTTATACCGGTCTGGTGCTGAACGTCCGCCTGGCAGATTACCTGGATGCCCGTTTTGTACCTGGCGTAGGCTTCTATAGCCGCAGGATCGAGTTTACTGATATGCCCCAGGAAACCGGCGAACTGATGACGGAAGATAAAACCATCAGCTCGACCATGGTAGAGTTGCCTGTATTGCTAAAGCTGAAAGCGCAGCGCCGCTCTAATGCGCGGATGTACTTTGTGGCAGGTGTAAAGCCGGGCATTGACCTGGGCAGCGGTAAAAGCGACGAAAACCCGGACCGTGGCCTGGCTGTAAATAAATTTGACCTGGCACTGGAGTATGGTTTTGGGGTAGATATGTTTTACCCGTTCTTTAAGTTTGCACCGGAGATCCGTTTCTCGCATGGATTACTGAACCAGCATAAACAAACACAAAGTACCTATAGCCGCCTGCTGCAAAAGCAGACAAACCATAATATTTCACTAATCTTCTTCTTTGAATAAAACAGAGATGTCTAAAATAGCAGTTGTTACCGGAGCAACATCCGGTATAGGCCGCGCCACGGCCGTTGCACTGGCAAAACAGGGATACCGCATTATAGCGACCGGCCGCCGTAAAGAGCGCCTCGAAGAATTGCAGCAGGAGCTGGAAGACACTACTACTGTGTTACCACTCTTGTTTGATGTGCGCAATAAGGAGGCTGTACAGTTTGCTTTTGCATCGTTGCCTGAGGAGTGGCAGCAGATTGATGTGCTGATAAACAATGCCGGTAATGCCCATGGCCTGTCCCCGATACAGGACGGCGCGCTGGAAGACTGGGATGCGATGCTTGACATTAACGTAAAGGGCCTGCTTTATGTGAGCCATGCTATCATCCCATTTATGCAGGAGCAGGGCAAAGGGCATATCATCAATGTTGGTTCTGTGGCCGGTAAAGAAGTATATGCAAATGGCAATGTGTATTGCGCCTCTAAACATGCAGTAGATGCTCTCTCAAAAGCCATGCGCATTGACCTGATACAGACAGGTATAAAAGTATCGGAAGTAAACCCGGGGGCTGTGGAAACAGAATTCTCTGAAGTACGATTTAAGGGAGATAAGGAGCGTGCCGCTGCCGTTTACCAGGGTTACCAGCCACTTACAGCTGATGATATTGCTGACTTGATTGCTTTTATAGTTACGCGTCCGCCGCACGTAAACCTGGCTGAGGTGCTGATCCTTCCGGCAGCACAGGCTTCGGCTACTGTAATGAACAAAAACCTATAGTTTGGCTGGCTTAGACTAAAGTAGCTTGTAAACGTATAAAATAGGATGTAGCCGGCACGAAGCAGGCCACAGTTTATTAACTATATTAAGTATACAAGCTATGAAAGACGAACAAAAAAACCAGGGCCAGCAAGGCAACCAGCAATCTAATAAAAATCAGCAGCAGGGCAGCAGCCAGCAGCCACAGGGTAGTCAACAACAGGGCAGCCAACAGCAAGGAGGCCAAGGCCAGAACAGAGGCCAGCAGCAGGGATCTCAGAACCAACCGCAGGGTAGCCAGCAATCAGGAGGTATGCAGGGACAGAACAGAAACCAGCAATCCGGTGGCCAGGGATCAGGCATGAGCGGCCAGCAAGGCAGCCAGGGTTCCGGAATGGGACAGCAGCGAAGTGGCCAGGGTCAGAACACTGACATGAACCAGGGCGATTCTAACCAGGCTAACCGTACTGGCGCAACTAGTTCCGGCATGCGTGGTACTGATGCCTCATCAAGCCAGCAACAGGGCCAGGGCGCACAAAACGCTAAGGACCAAAACAACCGCAGTGGCAGCGACAGTGGCCAGAACACGAGTAAGAAAGACAGATAACTATAACGCTTGATAAACTATAGAAAAGGGCAGTATCCGGTATGGATACTGCCCTTTTCTATAGTTTATAACTGGCGGAGATTTTAATCAAGGTAAAAGTGTAGCAACCACCCGGAGCCTGTAAAGTCTTTTGCACGTTGGTTGTCGTCCAGCTTAACACGGGCAGCTTTACCGGTTTTATAGTTGTTGCCGTATGTGGTGTCGGTAATGCAGATACGTTTCCCTTTTTTCTTTTTTTCGGTAGCTGTACTATAGGTGTCTTCCCCATCTCCGCCCCAGATGCTGATCTTTATCGGATTAATGTCTTCACCTGATAGTAAGAACTGATCGTTTCCATCCAGCCCATACAAAATAAGTTCTTTGGTATCATCAGCATGATAGGTTCTGTCAAACAACAGCTCTTTTACCTGGCCTTGCTTTGTGGTTTTAAATACCTGTACCTGTACTTCTTTTTTGTTCAGTGGTTTTATTACAAACTGCTCGTGCTTATCAGAGCCCACAACTATAGCCTGCTTTGCCAGGATGCCATAATACTCCTGTGCCAGCTTGTGCAGGTTGTTCCGATGATGTTTTACTTTGGCAACTATGGGTGCTGCCGTTAATTTATAAATGGTATCTGGCATTGCCTTAAAAGCATTTTCGATGACCTCATCGGTGAGGGCCGTTTTAACGCTGTCCGCAATTTCCTGCCAGTCCTGTTGGTTAAGTTCAGCCAGGATCAGGGCATCCAGGTGGCGTGCGTTATAGTTTAGCTTTGCCAGGTCGGGCACGTTGCGGCGGTAGGTTCTGAAGTGCGGCTTAAAACGGAGCAAGCGTGTTATCCAGGGGATGGGTGCATCATGCAATTTATAGAACACGTTATCGCGGTCGCGTGGTACAGGGCGGTATAGGTAGGCTTTGTCTTCAGGCTCCAGTTCTGCCCAACGCCAGTTGTCTTCGTGCCGGCTCCAATCGCCTATCAGCATATCAAATAAACGCGCTCTGAGGTAATTGCGGGCATCTACTCTGGTATCGTTGTCTGATAAACGCTCGGTGAGCATAGAGCGAGTACTCTTTACTTTGCGGGCGTGGCCCATATACGGGTTGTCCTGCTGGTTGCCTGCAGGCCGACGTTCCAGCAACGCAACGGTGCCGCCTACCTGCTCCGTAAATTTACCTAACCTGGGGTCGTGCGGAATGTACACAATTTCCGGGGTTGTGTGGTAAATGCCGATTGCCTTGGCCATGTCGGGCAGTACAAGGGCGGCGTACGGGTGCGTGGCCGAGGTGGCATCGCGGGCAATGTTGGCAACGTAGCTTTTCTGCCATCTCGGTGACAAGGCACCCGCAGGTTCCTTATCTATAGAACGGAGTACATATTCGATGCTATCCGGGTTGTATGCACGCAGGCTGATGGTCTGACGGCTGCCGCCCATTTTTGCGGGAGTCAGCCCACCGTGCGCAGTACCGATATCGAGCACTTTTACAGGCACCGGCGTGTACCATGCCTGGCGGTAGTGTTTGCCATACAACAAGGTATGCAAGGTTCCGCGTTTATAGTGCATACCAGCAGCCAGGGTGATGGTACTATCGCTATAGTTGGTGATAGTGCCGGCGTTAGCAGGGGCTGTGGCTACCTGCTTTACGGTATGCGGATAACGCTGGCAGCTGCTCATTAGCAAAGCAAACAACAATCCGAAAAGCAAACGATGCACCTGCAGCGTTTTATTAATTGAAACAGCAGTTTTATGAACCATTATTATTGTAAGATAAGCGTCAGAAGGCCAAAACTCTCTAACTCTCAAACTTTTTAACATTCTAAAATCCTTCCCGGTCAAAGGCGTGCACCCGGATATCTTTCGTGGTTTTGTCTTTGGTTTCAGGACCGGCTTCTATTTCGGTACCACGCCTGGTATCGTACACCCAGGTTTTCTTGCCACCGCGTTTTACATTTGATTTGTCTTTAATTTCGTCTTCGCCACGACCGCCAACTATCATTACTTTTATGCCTTTGTTTACCTCCCCGCTGATATCAAATTCGTCATCTTCTGCCAGGCCGTATAGTGTGATTTTCTTGGTTTCGGAGTGCTTAAATGTGCGACGATAAGTAATTACATCATCTGATTTGCGGGAAACTATAACTTCGGTTTCGTTATCGTTCAGGCGCTTTACTTCAAATTTATCCTCTTCATCAGTTCCTGTTACAAAAGGTTCTTTGGCCAAAATTTCGTAAAACTCCTCTGCAGCTTTGCGCAATCCATCACGCCGGCTCCGAAGTTTTTTTGCCGTGTCTTCTCCCTCAATAGCATAAACCGATGGCGGAAGCTGCCTTACTGCCTCCTGAATCACGTCATCTGTAATCTGCTTTTGCAGCAGCACAGCTACCGAATCAAACTGCTCGCGCGTTACCTGCGACAGGGCGCGCTCATCCAAAAACTCAGAGTTCATAGCCAGGGCGTATACATCGTTTATGTCCTCATCAAATGACTCGAACTTGCGGATGGCCCAGTTGCGGCTGAAGATCCAGGGAATGATTCCATCCTGGAAACGGTAAAACACATTGTCGCGGTCTTTGGGGATGGGGCGGTAAATGGTGTTTTTACCTTTTTTGTATTCTGCCCACTCCCATTGGCCTTCGTGTCGGTCCCAGTCGTTCATCAGTATATCCAGCAGGCGGGCTTTGGCAAAAGTTTGCTGGTCTATAAAATGGTCGTCTTCCTCGAACATTTTGTTCAGCATTTTTTTGGAGCTCACAATATCCACGGCATCGCCTAGGGCTGGTGTAATGGCTTCTTTACCGTCGTATTTCTCTTCCAGCATAAAAATGTTGTTGCTGAAACGCTCGCTGTGTTCTCCGAAACTGGTATCGTTAGGAGCAACATAATATAGTTTGGGAGTGGAATGAGGAATTCCTGCAGCCTCGGCAAGAGGTGGTACCATCAAGGCGCCGTACGGGTTTATGGCCGATGTCTGGTCGCGCAGGATATTAGCAACAAAAGTTTTGTGCCATACAGCCGGTACCACACTCACAGGGTCTTTATCCAGCGAGCGCAGCGCATAAGTAAATCCGGTGCTATCGGATAGGGTCATACTTGTGGTCTGGAAACCACCGCCAAGTTTTTCGAATTTCAGGCCGCCTTTTACAGTTTTCAGGTCCAGCACCGGTACAGTTACCGGCGCTGTCCAGACTGGTCTGTAATGCGTACCCCAGAATAACCGGTGAATGGCACCACGCTTATAGTGTTTGCCGGCCTGCACCGTAACGCTATCAAAAGCAGCAGGATTTTGCTGTAGTTGCTTGTAAACAGCCGGGTCTACAATGGGGGTTTTTGCGTAGAAATTTTTCCGGGCGCAGCCGCTAATGCTTATAAATATGAGTGCAAGCAGTGCCTGCAGGTATATCGGTTTCATAGGTAGTTCAGAATATAACTCTGATGCTATCTAACGTAATTCCGATATAATGTTTACAGACGAATTAAACTATAGAGTTGTACGAAAGTAAGATTCCCGCTATTGTGAAATGTTTCTGCGGAATATTAATTTCTTATATAAGAACTGCAGAAGCATATATACTACTGCCCACGACAGTACATCAACTATAAACTTATAAGTAAACACACCTTCTTCGTGCAGTTTGTATTCAAAGCCTACCAGGTAATTTGTCAGGTTGACGATGATGTAAGTAGCTATGAGTAGGGTAATGGTTGGTAAGTTGTCTTTCATGAGGTTATAGTTTATAGTTGGTTGCTGCTACATTATTAAGAATTATTTACTTGTAGGATAAAACATAAAATCGGCTACTTAAATCAATACTGATTGGATTTAACTTTCTCCACTGTAGAAACCCTTCGAAATCTAGTGTGATATTTTCTGGAACGATCAGGAGCATGTCATACTCTTTCATGATAAATTCTCTCAGGTACCCGCTGGAAATTATCTTGTTTAATTCTGCAAGATAGGCTGTTGTGCTTGGTAATCTAGCTGAGTTAGTCATTCTCTTATCTTGTTCCTGTGCTGCAAATGCTTTTAATGAAGCTACATGTAGTTCTAAATATAAACCAGGAAAACCAGCTGCTCTCTCTAAGGGAGAGACATTATCGGTTACCCATTGCATCTTTTCAAAAGCACTTCCCAGTACTGATACAGTTATTACTGAGTCAGCTGTGGCGCCGGGTGCAAGATGAAGAGTGGGCTTAATATCTAAGGGATCAAGCTTTACAAGATTCGTCGGAGCAAATGTATCGATTACTGTTGTTGCAAGTTCTTGGATAGCAGCAGAATCCAGTACTTCAGAAGTAATCCTAAATTTAAATAACCACTTACCACACTCAAATACAGATAAGTAAGAGTTTGTTCCTTCCTTTACATATTTTATGTTCGCCTGGAGGCCGTTTATCTTATAGTCATCCTTTATGTAGCTTATTGGTTTTTGAGTAGCAGTAATACCTTTCTTAGAGGTAACAGCAACTTCCATGTAAGCTGTAGAATAAGCTTGTTTCAGGCGGTCTTCAGTACCTACTTCATACGGATATAAATAAACTGACATTTTCGTTTTCCTGTCTGCACTCCAGTAAACGGTGCCAATATTCGTTTTCTCTTTATCAAAAGCATAAACACTTTTTCGCTTATAACCAGCCAAATCTTTAGGAAATGGGGTCTTGGTTTTTGCATGAATAAAGGTGCCACTCGCAGCAAGTGATCGTGGTCTGCTCATACTTTGTGCAGAAACTATGTGCACAGAAAGGAGGCAAGCAACAACTAAAAGAATTAATCTATAGATAAGTGTCATTGAGGCTTATTACTTAACGGTTTTATTACTTAAGTTTTAAAGCCTTTTTTACAGCTTTGTACTGGGCATCTACTACCGCCTGGTTATGGCCGTGGGCAGCACCGGGTACCAATACAAATTCTTTTTTCGGGGCTTTTACCTTATCGAAGTAGGCTTTTGTAAGATCCGGAGCAGTTAAGATGTCTTTATCGCCTTGTATAAGGTAAACTGGTATTTTATAGTGCAGGCCGTTTTTCATAAAGTCGACATCAGCGGCCATCGGTTTAATGCCCATTTGTTTGTGGCCGGCAAAGTGCAGGAACGAATAATCATCGCCGTTGTATCGGTCCTGAGTGTCTTTTTCGTTGTCGTATTCAGGCTTCAATTTCCACCAGGTAGGTGGCGCTGCTACTGAGTTTTGTTTCTCGTAATTTTTAATGATGCGCATGAGCTGACCTTCTTTTCGGGCATCTTCGTAAGGCGGAGAGCCCAGTGCAGCCAGCTTATCCAGCGATTCCTGGTCGTTAGCATCCTTTGCCATTTGCTGCACCATGTTGTATGCATTTACAAACCCGGATGTATAGTTTACTATCTGGGAATGTCCGATATATGCCGTATAAAGATCTGGGCGGGCAAGGGCCATGTTAGCGCCCAATATAGAACCCCAGGAAGTGCCAACAAGCGTTATCTTTTTCTTGCCCAGGTGTTTGAGCAGGTACTCCGAAAGCTCGATGCCGTCGGCTGTCATTTGCTCCACGGTCAGCGGGTTTTCTATCCAATAATCCTCGGTTACTTCTTCGGGGGCGTTACGGCCGAAGGTTCTGCCCGCGCCACGCTGATCCCAGTACACCGGCACAAATTCTTTTTTCCAGTGCCCGTAAATGGCATCGTCGTACGGACTCATGGTGCTGCCCGGCCCGCCATGCAGAAACAAAATAACTGGCTTGCTCCTATCTTCGCTGCTTATAGTTACCCATTGCTCTATGCCGCCGATGGTAATAAAGCTTTCTTCGTTGATGGGTTTCGCCTGTGCGAATAGCTGTCCTGAAACTATAGAAAGCAGAAAAATGAGTAGGAGGGTGTGTTTCATGTGAGTGATGAGTATTAGGTTGTTTGTTATGGGAAAAGCTTTATGAAAATTGTTTAACTGCGCTCGTGCTATAATGTGGGAGAGACTATATTATGCACTTTGTTGGTATTGGAGCCTCTGTTCAAAGTATTTGGTCCAAATTTTTTCTTTTTTTAAGATAAAAACAGTTCCTACTCCAAATATTGTAGCAGTTGCAATTCCAACCATGGCAAAGAAAGGCTTATCTGGGATCCGCACACTTAATTCTGATGCAAATGCTGCATACAGTCCTAAGACTGAATAATACATAAACCAAACATGAACAGCTTTATACTTTCTTGGGAGAATCTTAATAAACAAGGGAGCCATTCCCAATACCAATGTCAGAGAGCTAACAATAGCCATGATATGAAACACTCCAAATCTTCCAGTCAGATTGTAGATACCTAGTGCAGACCCACAAACTAAAACCATGGCAACAACATAAACATAGCCCACCCTTTTATGCTGTACTGTACCTTTATTAGCAGCTAAGACAAAAGCACCAGCTATCATAGCCAATAAGGCAGTAGCCAAATGAAACCAGCCTAAGGCAGAATTTACAAAGCCATACATTTTCGAGTAGTTTTAGTTCTTACCTATTTTTAAGCTTTATTAGATAATTAAAATTTTGTGTTTCAGTTAATAAGCTTTGCTGCTAACGGACGCGTGAATACAGCATGCATTGCGTTGTAGTACGTTATTCTTTATTCAATAAGCCCGTGCACGAACAGCATTGCCAAAAGGAAAACTGTTGACCCAAGTGCAGCAACCATTCTTGTTTTATTTTTCTGGATGATTGCCAAAACAGCAAAAACAAATGCTCCAGTAAATAACAGTCCCCAGATTAAACTAACTAAAGCATATAGTTCTGGAGTTTTATAGTAGTATGGTGTTGTTCCTTCTCCACCGAATGGATAACCAACTGTCCTGTTCAAAATGCCAATCACATACCATTCTTCCAGATTTATAAAAGCCAGTAGTCCTGTGATAGTGAGAATGATTCCACTTATGAGCCAGAACATTAATGGGCTTTTACTTTTTTCCATTAATAATTACTAATGTGCTACAACGGTATTCGTATATGAGGTGAGCGAGGCTTTCAGCCGCTGCATTATTCATGTGCTTAGTTAGGCACAGTATTTAGACCATTAGCAACCTGGAGTTGCTCAATTTACAGCAGGCCGTTGATCATCCCTTTCACTTTCTCTTTTCCAGGAAAGGCAGTAAATTTATTGATAAGCACACCTTCTTTGTTGTATAATAGATATGCCGGGATAGCCTCGAACTCAAACTGGTTCATGGTGTATTCCCACTGAGCGTCTGTCAGGTAATAATGCTCACTGCCTATTCCCTTAATTTTCTCTTCCCATCGCTCCCGAGGGGAGGACGTGTCTGTTAAATATACAAAAACAACATCCTTATCATGAAACTCACCTTTTGTACTTCTGAATTCATTCATTGCTTTCAGGCAGGGGCCACACCATGTTGCCCAAAGGTCAATTAAAACAACCTTGTTCTTGTGTTTAGCTAAAATTGTTTGGATTACTTTGTCGTCCGAAACAGATGAGATGTCAATGACAACAGCAGGTGATTTGAATTTGTCTAATGCAGCAACCTGCTGGTTTTTCCGAAACAGTATCTTGGCTATTTCTCCGTTTTTCCAATAAGCCGCTATATGCTCTTTCTGCTTTTCGGTGAGCGGTCTTGCTTCCTCATTTAGTTGTCTGGCATAAGCATTGGCTGCTAAAACATCGTAGTATGGTCCGTTTTCGAATCCGACTAAATCCGATAAAATAACCTTCACACTTGCCAGCCAGGAGGGAATATCGCTTTCTCCTATCTTAGGGAGCCCTATTACTTCATTTTGGAGAATCTCTTTTTGAAAATTAGAAAATTCGGAGGCATGCAAATATTGTGGATCATTGAGCTTGAAATCCTTCAGGAAACGATAGTAGGATCTGTCAGGCTTCTGTAGATCAGGTTTATTGCTTCTGTCGCCAGTTGTGTTTCCATAATTACGAATCATCGCAGTTTCATAATCAAAGACTTGCCCTACATACATGTTTAGAAGAAAATCTTTAGACAGCACTTCTTTCAATCCATTCGACAGTAATGTATCTATATTCAAAATCTCAAGTCTTTCTGACAAAACAGTCTTCGCATGCTTCAGAAAATAATCTGTGCTTTTATTATACAAAGGCTCCGGTGCCTTATCACGCCTACCAGAAGACATTTTAGGTAGGATCGCTAAGCCTTGGATCATATCATGCTGAGTCATATTTGCAGGCGTAACGGCAACATTTTCCACTTCAAAATCCGAATTATAAGCGATTGCGAAATTAGTAACACCACCACTTTTTAATTTTACATAAAGGGTCTTGTATGGATTTAAACTTGTATTCAAACCGACTAAAGAAACAGCGGTTTCAACATCCACATCAACAGAGAATTTTCCTAACTGATCAACGAGCGCTTTATATGAAACAGTCTCTCCCGAAATTGGATGGGGAACATAAACATGTACATAAATGCTGTCCTTTCTCGTATTGTTCGGACTTGTAATGCTGCCTGTTAATGTAGCTGTACCTGCTACTATTGTGGTTGGACCTGCATTTGTAGCAGTCGAATCTGTTCCCTTACTTACAGGCTGCTTGCATGCTAACAAGAACATAAGGCTGATTACACCAAGGAGATTTGTTTTCATCATTTTAGTCATCATTATTTTGATTTGAACTTGGGAGAGCTCCCTCTAAGATCCGCTGGAATGAAATAATTATTTACATGAGCTTTGAACAAGCTGATGGTATAGCAATTATGCCTAACGTACTGGGCTATAGGGTGGCGTAGCTGACCTATAGGTGTGGTTATAGCTTGTTGTTCTTTCAGCAACCACATTCTCCATAAAACTCTTTAACTACTTCTTTACCCTTCTTTGATTTTATTCGCATTGTCCCTTTTTGCTGCCAAGTCTCTTCTACCTGACCCACTTGTTTATAGTCAAGCGAAATTTCAAAATCTTCTGAAATCCAGGTTTTGATGAAATGGTCGTCTGCTACTTTCTGGGAGTTACTTAGACTAAAGCTTTTCATTTCTCCATTGATTGAGACGAAGGCATTGCTTCCATAGTCATCCACATAGATATACTGGTCACTTTCAAAGTCACTCTTATTACTGGAGAAGTAACAAGAGCAACCTTCTATCTCTGGTGGAAATTCGGAGAAAGTATCAACTACTATACTTGAGTCAGTAGATGATTCATTGGCGCCGAAAGAGGCTTTGCTGTTTGAACACGAAAACAAAAATCCTGAAAGTATAAATAGGATAAAGGAGTAGCAATTCAATGTTTTATTCATCTTTCTAATTAGCTATAACGAACAAGGCCAGAAAGCGCCAAGGCTTGCCTGCTGGCCTTGGTGGTTTATGGGCGTAGTTATCCGTGCTTGTTTTTCCTTTTTTGTAGTGACTGCTGATCTTAATTTCTTTTTTATTCAGGGA
>NZ_JAAGWD010000005.1 GCF_010686685.1 Pontibacter burrus
AAAGATTTCATCACTTCACCTTATGTTCAGAACTACCCGCATTATAGTAAGAGCGATATTTTCACCAGAGAAGAATATTATGATATTTGGAATAGAGCACTAAGCAAAGTGTAATGTTAGGTCTAACTGCTTATTTAAAGGTTTCTGTTCAGTCTGGTTGAAGTATATTTATATAGACCTATCAAATTAATTTCTATTAACATGCGAAGTTAAGCAGATTAGACTTCTATATTTTGCACTAACTCTTTTAGTGTTATCTCTAATTCCTTCTTCTTCAACTTACATTCCCACACAACAATTACTTTCCAACCTAAACTTGTTAAATCACTTATATTTCGCCTATCACGCTCTTTTGTACGGGTTATCTTTTTTATCCAGTAATCAGCATTTGACTTAGGGTATCTTATAGACCTACATCCAATGTTGTGGTCATGCCAAAAACATCCATTAACAAAAATGGCTATTTTATATTTTGGTAATATAACATCAGGTGTTCCTGGTAATTCCTTCTTATGCAATCTGAATCTATAGCCTTGACTAAATAAGTATTTACGAACTAGCAGTTCTGGCTTAGTATTCTTGCTCTTAACACGACTCATTATAAAGCTCCTGCTCTTCTCACTAATGTTGTCTGCCATAATATAAAAAACAGCTTAAACCTTCTATAAGTTCTCAATATTCAGGAAGCCGCCCCTTTCAAATTGCTGGACTTAGCCCGGTCTTTAGATACTTTTTTAACTATATTTGCTAATCAGAATTCATTTCTATTAATACATCATGAGAGGGGTTTCCTTATTTTCAAGCGCAGGAATAGCTGAGACATATTTAGATGAAGTTGGGATTGATATTAAAGTAGCAAATGAAATCATACCAAGTCGAGCTGCATTGTATCAGTCTATATATCCTTCCGCTACTATGATTACTGGTGATATACAGCGTGCTGATATTTTCACAAACATTATTCAAAGCTCAGAAGGAGCAATAGATTTCTTAATTGCTTCGCCTCCATGTCAAGGTCTAAGCGTTGCAGGTAAGAACAGGAACAATGAGAGCATGTTAAAAGATGAAAGAAACTACCTATTTTACAAAATTGTAGAGTTCATACATTTAAAAAAACCGGCTTACATTCTTATTGAAAACGTACCGTCTTTGCTAAAGCTTTTATTGCCCTATAAAGAAAAGCTAGTTCATATACAGGATATACTTCAAAATGAGTTTGGAGGGTTATATAATATCGAGGCTGAAATAGTGGATGCAGCAAACTATGATGTTCCTCAAAAGAGATTGCGGGCAATTATCAAAATGTACAAGAAGGGTACAACTTGGGCATGGCCTGCTAAAAAGAAAGCCATCACTGTGTTGGATGCAATAGGGCACTTACCAAGTATTGAATCTGGCGAGACCTCTAGCATTCCTTGGCACTTTGCTCGAAAGCATGTGGAAAAGCACATAACTTGGATGAAACATACACCTACTGGCAAATCTGCATTTTTTAATAAAGTTCATTACCCACAGAAAGAAGACGGTACAAGAATAAAGGGCTATGAATCAACTTATAGACGTATCAATTGGGATAAACCAGCACCTACCATTACTATAAGAAATGATGCGATTAGCTCACAAAGGAATGTACATCCTGGCAGATTAAAAGAAGACGGCACATATTCTGATGCAAGAGTCTTAACCCCGCTAGAGCTCATGATTTTATCTTCTCTACCCACAGATTGGAAAATTCCTCAGAACACCCCAGAGATTTTGATAAGGCAGTGTATAGGCGAGTCAATCCCGCCAAAAATGATTAACAATTTATTACAAGGTATTAATTAGTTTAATGAAAGCTATTTCACTTTTTTCAAGCGCAGGCATTGGAGAGTTGTTCTTAAAGAACATTGGTATTGATATTATTGCTTCGAATGAATTAATAAAAAAAAGAAGTGACTGCTATAAGTTCTTTTACCCAGAAACAGAAGTTATACAAGGAGATATTCGAGATGATAAGGTTAAAAGAGAAATTATAAAAAAAATAGACCCTTCTGTAAAGCTTTTAATTGCAACCCCCCCTTGCCAAGGGTTAAGTACGTTAGGAAAGAACAAATTGCAGAACCACTTAGTATTAGACCCAAGAAACTACTTAATCTATAATACTCTTGAAGTAATTGATGCAGGAAACTTTGACTATATCTTGATAGAAAATGTAGCTCGATTTTTAGATATGTACTTCCCTTATAAGAGCGATTTATTTGATGTTAACTTATTGACCTTAGAAGACATTTTGAATAAGAAATATGGCAATTCATATAACATTGAAGCAAAGGTACTTAATGCAAAAGACTATGGTATTAGTCAAACTCGTCCTAGGGCAATAATAAAACTTTTTAAAAAAGGCTTAAAGTGGGCCTGGCCTGAAATAGAGCCTGAAATTCCACTTAAGGACTCAATAGGTCATCTTCCCTCCTTAGAATCTGGAGAAAAAAGTGACATATTATGGCATGAAGCTAAGGAACATAATCCTAGAGCAGTATTAGCATTGAAACATACTCCTACCGGAAAGAGCGCATTAAAAAATGAGTTACATTATCCTAAAAAGGAAAATGGAGAAAGAATTAAGGGCTTTCACAATACATTCAAAAGGATGAGTTGGGATGAGCCTGCTCATGCGAGAACTACATATTGTGGCAGTATAAGTTCTCATAATAATGTTCATCCTGGTAGAAAACTTAATGACGGCACTTATTCAGATGCTAGGGTGCTTACATTATTAGAAACATTTATTGTTTCTTCAATTCCTGAAACTATAAAATTCCCAGATTGGGCAAACGAATCATTTATTAGAACAGTGATTGGTGAGTGTGTTCCCCCTCTGATGCTACAGAAAATACTATCTAAAATAGGGCAATAATATGACACATAGAGTAGAAGAGAAAAAGTGGATTTTGTATAGGCATACATCTAGCTTAAATATTATAACAGCTGTTGCCATTATTTTAAAGTCATACTCCAAAACTTTGATTTCAGAAGAAGAAAAGAAAAAGTTACTTCTGAGACTGAAAGATTTGAATTACTATAAAGAGAGAAATCCAGAACTTCCCTTAGACTCTATTAATCATAGAATTAATACTTTAGCATACTACATGTTTGGGTATAAGGCTAAGATAGATGGACAGAATAGGTTCCTTTTTAGCCCTTTGGGAAACCTATACCTTAAGCATATTGATGAGCCAGAAAAGCTTACTAAGATTTTCTTTGCAATGCTTTGGTCTTTGCAGTACCATCATCCACATGGAGGTACAGATAAAGAATTCAATCTATACCCATTCAGACTTTTATTTAAGCTCCTAAGAGATTCACGTCTTGACTTCAGGCTATATGCTTTTGAAGTTTCTGCATTAATAGTTTTTGTAAAGGATATAGATGATAATTCTTATGAATCGTTAGTTAAACAAATACTGCGATTTAGAAAGCTTTCAGATAATGAAATAACACAACACTTCAATGAAAGTAGTCATGTTTTAGTCAATTCATCTTATGAATGGGATTATTATGTAAGTACACTCTTTATAAGTGCGGGTATCATCAAAAGAACAATAGGAAATGTAATCTGTACTCTGCAGCATGGTAGGGCTAAAGAAAACACTCCACGAACTCTTAGAAAGGTTACAAGAAATTATGTAGAGTTAAGTGAAGATATTATTCCGCTTTGTGATAAATTTTTAAACACATATCCTTTTACTCAGGTCCCTCTACAATTAAATGACCCGGAAAGGTTAAGGATTGATGTTGTTAAAGAGATTTATAGTTTTTATCCAGAAGAACTTTTAGAAGAAATCGGATTATCTGATAACCTGCAAAAGTTAAGCCTTCTTAATCTACCTAAGCTCATTGAACAATACTCAAATAACAATGATGGTGCGGAAGCTTATTTATTTGAAGATGTTCTAGTAGATGGTTTTAACATGTTTTATAACATAGAAGCAAAAGGTGTGGGTGGTTCAGGTAAAACTGATATAGAATGCTTATTCACTGAAAAGAAAACCAAGTTTGCAGTGGATGCTAAGTCTACAAAAAATAAACTACATGGATTAAATGCTAGAAGATTAGATCTTCATAGGGAGCAGATAGGAGGGAAATATACTATAGTTGTAACTCCCCGTTATGCACCTGCAGTAAAGAGCGATATTGAATCCCAGCCCATTGTGATTATTAGAGCAAGTACATTTGCTGAATATCTATATAACTGTATTGAAAATGATGTAAGGGAAATTGATTATTCTGACTTCGACGAGATAATAAACAATAATTTAGGTACTGATATTAGCATACATATTTCTACCTTAACTACTAAAAAGTTTTCTTCTATTGGTCCATCAAAAACTACTTCTACATATAGTATTGTAGGAAAGCAAAGACGGTTACTTTAGTTATTTAATTAGTTATATTCATAATAAAATTCATAGATTTACTGGCCTGTAAGGATATTGCGTTAGTTCTGTTATATCCACTGATAGCATATTCTTTTAACAGAGTTTAAGTACATTTCCCAATAGGCTCAATAAAATCACTATTACAAACAAATTAGAATTATAAGTTAAAACTGGATTGCTATAGTAGTGAACTACTCAGTGAACAAAGCTTGGTTCTATTTATAAGGCATTAAGAACGAGCACCGTATGTTAGGGGTTCGAATCCTCTCGGGTGCACAAGTACAATTTCAGGCGCCAGCTACTTCAGAAGTGGCTGGCGTTTTTTATAGTCTTCATTTTTAATTCAGCGATACTCACCAAAATGCACCTGTGATCCCTAGTCAAGAGCCTTCAGGTATACTCATATTTTAACATATGCTATGAGGGTTAGATCAATGTAGCTTAATGCAGTTGTTATTACCCTTCGGTTCTGTGCGAGTACTCTAAACTTTCTGTTGCAGGCTATACGTATTGCCTATCTATTGAATATGGAATAGCAAAAGCCGGCTTATAATGCAAATTTGAGTGAAACCATTAACTGGGAAGGCCTGAGTCTGTAAAGATTCTCCACTCTTGCAAAACCGTCAGTGTATACATGAATGAACTCTGATGTATTAAATATATTGGTCCATCTGAGCTCAGTATCTATCTTTCTTTTACCAAAGGAGAATCGGTACACAGCATCGGTAAAGTAGTATTTGGGAGTACCATTATCAGCACCGCTGGTCACGTAGGCATCTGTTTTCAGACCAAAATAATGATTCTCCACAGGGTAGAAGCTCAAATCAAGGATATAATCCTGTTGGTACACCTCTCCCATATTTTTTTGCCCAACTACTCCGTCCAGCAAGGACAGGTTGGCAATGTAGTTAACGCTGAGCCATTCGAAAAGCTTTGCATTGACCTCTGTGCGCACGGAGTAATAGCGGTGCGCTACATCAACCAGACGGTCGTTCAGTAATTGCTTTCTGTTGCTGACATAAAAATTGGAGCCCAGTTTCAGCGTTGTTCTGAGCTCACTGAAATACTTACTCCCCTGCCAGGCGAGGCTGTGGTACTCCATCGGATTGCGCTGCTCGATGCCGCTAACGACAAGCGAGCCATCTTCATTCAGGGAATTCTGGTAGAGTAAGTTGCTCTCAGACGAACTATAGGTGTAGGTCAGGTTTGTAAAAAGTGATTTCAGGGCATTCCGATAAGCCAATCCAAGCATATAGTTTCGGGTTTGTCTTTCCTGCAGGGGTGCGTCGTATAGCTGCAGGGTTCTGTAATCCCTAAGCAGGTAAGCACTCGTGAACTGGTCAAGGGTTCCGTAATGATTCGTCATCCTGAAGGAAGCAGTAGCCTTCCACATGGGCGTAAGATTGAAACGTCCAGCTATCCCTGGTTCGGCTGTAACCCCGTTCAGGCGATTCCCGCTCAGATGCGGTATGTGCCCGAACTCAAAGACTCTGTAATTAACCGGCAACCTAGCATTTATACTCCAGCGTGCGGTTTTGTACTCAGCCTCGGACTCTATAAAGTACCTCATGCGCTGCCAACCCAGCTTATTCACAGCCAGGCTCTTCTGACGAGGCTCCTCCCCGTACAAAATGCTTAGCAAGTTTGATCCCAACTCCTGGTGCTCCAACTGTACACCTACCTTTTGGTTTAGTGTCCAGTTGTCTAAGGCCTTGGTCAGGCTCGCAGTATTGTATGTGTGAAAGGCCAATGACTGCAATTGCTGTTCCATCTCGTCCACCTGTTGTCTTTCTGCCATGAGTCCCCCAAACTGGCCTGGTTCTATGTTTAGTTGCTGACGCATGATGTCGAGACTCACTACAGATGAAAACTCGATTAACTGCTTCCCAAAAGGCTGGATGACACGCAATCTGTTAGCGGCAGAATAGCTTGGATTCACCAGGTCCTGCCGCAAGGAATTGCCGCTACTCAGAATACTGCCCCATTTGGAATCCCAACTCCCTTTTAGCCTTAACCGGTTCTCTAGAAATTTGTCTGCCGTGTTCCTGTACATCGTAACACCCGCTTCAGCAGCATTGGTATACAGCTTATTATTTTTGGTTTCCCTCAGTGTCACAGTGTCTCCCGGCGTAAAGAAAATGCTCCTCGTTTCACCCACCTGCCGCTGGTAGTCATTCAGGTACGACGCGCTGACCCGTACTTGCATATCCTTGCTGATTTTGCGAAGATAGTTTGCACTTACCAGGTGAGCGTTGTTTAAGAGGTAACGTTCTCCGGAAAACCGCGGCGGTGAAAGCTCCCTTAGGCGAAGCAGTTCCCCCTGGGACACACCCCACTCAGCCTGCTCCCTAAGATCTTCGGCTGTCAATGTTTTCAAGTCAGTGGAAACATCATGCCCTGCATTATTCGTCTGGTAGGATGCCAGCAGCTGATGCTTTCTAGTGAAAAGCATCGGTGTGAGATTCGCATCCCAAAGCGCAAACGGTACCCCTGTCCCAACTTTTGCAGTACCAGTAGTAGTAATGTTGTTCTTAAGTTTTATATTCAGGGAGGGGCTAAAAGAAGTAACCAGACTATCCAGTATCCTTATAGGCTGGTGATTTTCCAGTATTTGCACCGATGTCACGTCTGCAGCAGGTAGGTTGTTGCTTGCAAGATTGTAGCGCCCTTCCAGCAGATCCAGGCCCTCTATGTAGAACTTCTGAATAGGCTTCCCTTCATACAGGATCCTCCCGTTGCCTTCTACTTCGATGCCAGGCATTTTTCTCAAAACATCGGCTATTGATCTGTCCTTTATATCTGTGAAGGCAGTGACAAGGTAGCTGACCGTATCATTGCTGCTGGTTATGGGGCTTGCTTTTACTGTTACCTCCCTAAGCTCCAGCGACTGGTTAGCCAGAGTAAACCGTAACCTTTGACTCGTATTACCTATCACAAATTGTTGCCTGCCATAGCCAAGTGCCTGCGCCACTACTTTGAGCGAGTCAATAGCAACATCTACTTCAATAGAGAAAACCCCGTTCTGATCTGTCAGCCCAAAGGCTAGGGTCAGATTATCGTGTTGTGTCAGCACCACTACACTGACACCCTCAACGGCAATCCCGGCTGTATCAGACACATCTCCAGTTATTTTCACCTGCGCCTGGGCGGCACAGCTAAAAAACAAAGCGCTGAATAGAAGCAGTATTCTTATCATCCCTCATTGGACTTTGCCAGCACATTTCCTTTACTAAATTTGAATAGTTAATTTATGAGCTCTATTGGGTTGTTTTTCTTTTTTGCATTTTGCTCTGCTCTCTTCAGAGCGTCCGGATCATTTAGGGTAACCATATCGCCAAGCCTGGCTGCTATATTCTCGTTAAAATCCTTTGCGCCTTTGGCGAACTCTTTTTTGGATGTACCGATGAGCTGCTTATTTGGAAAAGCAATAGATTCGGTACTGGTTGCCTTCTTCAAGCTGCTCAATTCAAACACATAGTGGTTTCTGGTATCGTTGACCTTGACTATTAACCCGGGCAGACCGTTGAACTTGTAGGGTCCGTCACTGACAGGCACTTCGTTGGTAAACCAAGCCACGTACTGACGCCCTCCGAACACTGTTGTAGCCTTCTGGCAGGCATAGCCTGCGATAGTGGCTTTCTCGTTTGTGATTTGCCATCTGAACAGGTTCAGAGGCTCGCTATAAGCATAATCGCTTATCTCGATTTTGTCGATAACTGTAATGGAACCTTTAGGGTAGTTTTTGTAAATTTCATACTTAAAACCTGACTTAGGGAGCGTAGATGCGTTAAACCCAACCTTACTTAGATGCTTTATTCCCCCTTTACTCTCTACATCCGCAACCAATGAGTCGAACAGATAACGGTTCAGACTCTGGAACTTGGAGAAATCATCACCAATAAACAGCAACATATCCTCCTTCAAAATTTTATTACTGTCTGTTGAATCCGGTTGATAGCTTAATCTGTAGGTTAGTTTCAACTTCAGACTGCTGGTTTTTTTGGGAGTTACCTGTGTGCTTTGGGCATCAGCTACCTGGAAGATCAATAGCAGGAATAAAGAAAGGGTTACTTTAAACATGGATTATAAATTAAAGTGATGAGAAAAGCGGACACCTAATGCTTAGATGCCCGCTTTATAATTATGGGCAGGCTATCTCTTCTGTTAACAGAGTATACTCAAGCAAATCAGCTGCAGAATAAGCACATACAACACCTAGCTCGCCGCAGGAATACGTCACCGGTACGCATATAAGTTCTTCTTCAGCGGTTACTACTACAGCGTCACTGCTAAACGCAAATGAGAATGTAGTTACACACGCCAATGCAAATGACAATATAAGTTTTTTCATTCTTTTAGTTTAAAAGTTAAACAATAATTTAACCCTTGCTTGTGCAAAGAGAGTAATGTTGCCACTCAAGTAGCAGACTATTGAATGCGGCCTTAATTTAGATGTTAGCTAGCATTGCATCCATCTCAAGACCAAGTTGCTTAAGCATCTCAAACTTCTGCATTTAAAAAAGCTTACTCAAGTACTGAAAGTACTATTTTATACCCTTAGGTTCTTGAAAAAGGATCAGAGATATTTGGATGAATTTTGTGGATTCTTGTGTAATTGATATGCTTAACAGCATATCAATTACACCTTGTCGAATGCCAAATAACTGAAATCAGGATGCTCATTGTGAAAATTCACATCACCATATTTGCCCATCAATTTTTGTAAAAATGCATATTTACTAATATATTCATTCATGATTATATTACAATCTATACACTAATGACTCAATAAACATAAAAGGTTGGCAACATAAGGTAACTTATTTGCCCGAATTAGATTTTAAACTTTTATACTACTACCTATGATTACAAATGCCATTAGGCTGCATCGCCTTTCAAAAAATTATACACAAGAGTATATGGCCTTCAGGTTAGGCATCTCTCAAAAAGCTTACTCCAAGCTAGAAGCAGGCATCACTAAGCTCACTGTAGAGCGTTTGCTCGAGATAGCCTCAATACTCGAACTAAACACGGATGCAATTCTTAACTCCTCTGATCCTATCAAGTCTTATGATAGTGAACATGTTATATGATTCACCACCATCCAGTTATTCATTCTCAGATATATTAGCTATTTAAACTCTAATTCATCATAGCACATAAAACGCATCTTAAATATCTCAAAACTAATTATTTAACTAAATTATACCCCTAATTTGTATTGGTGAACGGCCAATATATAAAGCCTTGTAAGTATATGCTTGCAGATCTTTTTTAATGCATAACCATGCTATACAAACTTATCAAGACCGATAGCGCCCGCACTACTATACTTATTCGCCTGATGGTGGGTGCAGTATTTCTTTCAGAAGGTATTCAGAAGTTCCTTTTTCCGGATGTGCGCGGGGCAGGGCGCTTTGCAAAAATAGGGTTGCCGGCACCTGAGATTTTAGGGAGCTTTGTAGGCACTTTTGAGATTGCCTGTGGTACGCTTATACTGCTGGGGTTACTTACCAGGCTGGCCACTATACCGCTTATTATAATTATGCTGGTAGCCCTTGCCACAACTAAAACCGAATTATTCTCAAACGAAGGTTTTTGGGCTATGCTGCATGGCAGCCGCACCGATTGGTCGATGTTACTTGGGAGTATATTTTTACTGATTAAAGGAGCCGGTTATTATAGTGCAGATCATACACTGCAGCGCAAGTAGGTAAGCACTTGCCTTAGTCAGAATATTATAGAACAGAGTGCTTTTATAAAATCAGGCAAGTTATTATTTTACACACAAATTTCGGGGTGTAGCGTAGCCTGGTATCGCGCCAGCATGGGGTGCTGGAGGTCGTGGGTTCGAATCCCGCCACTCCGACAAAATAACGGCCTGTATATGTATTTATACAGGCCGTTATTTTTTTGTTTAAATACAATAACATATTACTATATTAGTAAATACTTAACTAGCAGGTATCACTATCTCACCTGTTCTAGTATTGCATACTTAAGTAAAGTATTTATTCTGATTGAGTTTATTCTTCTAGGTGATCGAATTACCAGGCATAAATAAAAAGACACTACAAAATTAATATATGGAACAAGCTTACGAAAATTTAGCCTTTAGACTATTTACCAGTCGTAGTGAGGCAGATAAAGCCATAAATTCTTTAAAAGGAATTCTGATAGGTATAAACTTAGATGGCACTATCAATAGTTCTGAAATTAAAGAGCTACAAAGTTGGTGCAAAAAACACAACGAACTTGTAAACAGAAATCCATTTAAGGAGCTGATGCAAGTAATCAACGAAGCACTTAGCAATGACCTTAGCGATGTTGAATGGGTAGTAGACCTATTATGGCTTTTAGAGAAGTATGAACATGATAGTATTTACTATGATGCTGCAACAGCTGATCTGCAAACTCTTCAAGGTATTTGCCACGGTATTCTATCCGACGGTGTTGTTAACGATGCTGAAGTAATGGCTCTAGATAGCTGGTTGGAGCAACATGAGCACCTGAACTCTTATTACCCTTATGATGAAATTTACAGTTTAATAACTTCTGTCTTGTCGGATGGTAAGGTTGATGAGCAGGAAAGGACAAGACTCTTAGCATACTTCAATGAATTTGTTAAACTCACAGATGAAGAACTTACAGAAAAGATCTCAACTGAGATTGCAGATGTTAAGATTAGTGGTATCTGCACTGCAAATCCTGACTTAAACTTCGATGGAAAAGTATTCTGCCTAACAGGTCTCTTTAGCAGAGGCTCTAGAAAAGAAGCAGAAGTTGCGGTCTCAAATCTTGGTGGAACTATCAGTTCAGGTATAACAAAAAAAAACAGACTACTTAATTGTTGGTGATAGTGGCAATCCGTGTTGGGCTTTTGCCTGCTACGGCAGAAAAGTCGAGAAAGCTATTACCCTGCGCAAAGAAGGTAGCACCGTTACATTAATCCACGAATTTGATTTTTGGGATGCCATTGAAGACAAAAGTATTTAACTATAATGTAAAAGCTGATATAGACCTGATCTGCGATATATTCAGACAGTGAAATGCTTAAGCTTTAGTTTAAATCCCGCCACTCCGACAATAAAAAGCCCTTTCGCTAACTATAGCGGAAGGGCTTTTCTATTTACATATCCTGATAACTATTTCAGCACACCTACCTGAGGCCTAAAGCTTGTTTTCATCTTTCCCTTTTTCCGGTTGCGCCAGATAATAATGCCACTTACCCAGAGTAAAAATGGCATTAGCCCGGCCAGGAACCAGAGGACGCGGGTAAACAGGCCACCTATCTCACCGAAATGGATCGGGACAAACCAGTTACGTGTAAGCTGCTTGCCTGCAGGAGCCTTATGTGGCTCATAGGCATAAAGTATTTTGCCTGTATACTGATCGATGTAAACTTGCGGGCGATATTCAGGACCGGCATTTATTTCAGAAGTGTTAACTACAGAAAAGTACACCCGGTCAGCGCTGTCTTTTGGCATGATTAGGTTCCGTTTATGGTAATCCGGGTACATGGTTTCCATCATCACCAATGCCTGATTTATAGTTAGCTGTGGCATATCAGCGCGATACTCCGACTTAAGCGTTGCCGGATCGGGTGTTGGTTCCTCTGCGCGGGTAACATAATCAGCCACGGTCTGTACTTCTTCCGGAAAAGCAAAGTAGACACCGGTAATACCAACCAGGAAAAGCGGCAGACTAAAGTAAAAACCGAATACTTTATGGATGTCGTAGTTGCGACGCTTAAAGCTGGCCTTTTGCTTCAGAATAAAACCATCTTTCAGCTGTTTCTTTTTGTTGGGTAACCACAGGTATAAACCCGTTGAGAGCAGAATCAGGCAAAGCAGCAAAGAACTAATTCCGGTTATAACAGAACCGATCTCCCCTACCGTTAGCTGACGGTGTATTTCCAGCACATCATCCAAAACACCTCTTCTTTTAGCTAATTCTCCCAGGTAATTGCCTGTACCGCCCTCATAGAAGATAAACTCTTTCTTACCCTCTACTTTAACAATGTAGTTCTCGAGCTCGCGCAACGGGAAGTAAAGTGTTGTAACATTGCCTCCAAACTGCTCCTGTGCCCTGGCAACTATAGTTTCGGCAGCTATAGTTTGTGTACCGGGGCTTGTGCGCTGGTATAGTTCGGAGTAAATGCTGCTGGTAAGCTCAGGCTGAAATACGTAAATCGAACCCGAAACACCTACCACGGAAAGTATAGCTCCGGCTATAAGGCCTACCCAAAGGTGCAGTTGCAGGATCAGTTTTCTCATGTGTGTTTAAGCAAAGTAGCGGCACAACCAAAGCTGTGCCGCTGTAACAATATCAAACTATAGCAACAGGTACCTAGAATCTAAAACCTATAGTTCCCTGCACGTTAATTGGTGCGCCCGGCATTATGGCTGTGGCAGATTGCGAACCGTCGTAATATTTCACATCCGTCAGGTTCTTTATATTAATAGCAGCATGGTACTTATAGTTGTCGTAGAAAATGCTGGCATCGAAGCGGGTGTAGCCCGGTAATCTGAAACTATCGGCAGCATCTACAGGTCTGTCACCGAAGCTGGTGAAGCCGCCACCGATACCCAGGCCACGCAGCGTGCCATTCTGTAGTTCGTAGGTTGCCCAAAGGCTTCCGCTATGCTTGCTCACCCCTCTGAAACGGACATCCTCCTTTTTAGCATCGGTGTCATCAATGCTGCGGGCATCTGTGTAACTATAGGTGGCAATTACATTCAGTCCACGCAGAACTTCGCCGGTTACATCAGCCTCAAAGCCTTCGCTGCGCACTTTACCAAGCTGTACACTAAAGGCGTTATCCAGCGGGTCGGTTACCAGCACGTTGCGGCGGGTAATGTTAAAGTAGGCTGCCTTAATGTTGACCTTGTCGTTTAGTAAACCAGATTTGATACCTGCTTCATACAGGTCTGAAGTTGTTGGCTCAAACGCCTCTCCTTCTCTGGTTCGGCCAGGTTCTGGCTGGAACCCTTTCGACCAGTTACCATATACCGACAGCGGACCAAAAGCTTCTACAAGCAGGCCCACACGCGGGTTAAAGGCAGTGTTGCGTTGCGTAGTAGTTACTTCCGAAAATGTATTTGTTGTTTTATTCAACACCTGGCTTACTTTTTCAAAGTTCCAGATATCGTAACGGGCTCCCAGTAACAGTTTTACACGTTGCGTTACCGATAGAAAATCCTGCACATAAAAGCCGTATAGTTTCGTATTGTCGCGGTAGTCGTCGCCGAAGTTTAATTTAGTTGGCTTAGGCAGGCGGCTGTACTGTGGGTTGTAAATATTCAGTGTATCGTAGTTGGCGCGGTTAAACCAGATGTCGAACATAGAATAGGCAACTTCAACGCCGGCCACAGTGCGATGCTCCAGGAAATTACCAGTCTTAAAAGTGGCGTATAGTTCGTTCTGAGTAGCAAAATTGCGCTCAAAGTTATATTGGTCCTGTAGTCTTCGGGTTACTTTCGATTTGGTGTCGTCGTTCTTTGGCAGGCCCAGAAACTCAACCACTTTCCTTTTTTCTGATGAGTAGGTAAAGTTTGAAGCATGACGCAAACTGAAGATCTCGTTAAAACGGTGCTGCAGGTTATATTGCACCAACCTGTTCTGGTGTTTGCCTACGTTATCAGGCTCCCCTATCGAGCGACTAGCAGGCACATCTGCAATCACTCCATTAAAGGCAACTATTCCTCTGTCAGATGCCTGATCGTGGTCCAGGTATTCGGCTTCTAGTGTTAAGGATGTACGCTCAGAGAAGTCGTAGGTGAAGGCTGGCGCCAGAAACAGGCGTTCGGTACTTACAAAGTCGCGGTAGGTATCGCCATTCTCATATACCGCATTAAACCTGTATTTCAAAGATTTATCATCATTCAGGGCACCTCCGAAATCTATAGCCGGACGGAACTGGCCGAAACTGTTTGCTGTAAGCTGAACATCGTGGAAGGTGTACGCTGTAGGCTTTTTGGTTGTAATGTTTATCATACCGCCCGGGTCGCTTACACCATACAAAACAGAAGCAGGACCTTTCATCACTTCTATCTGCTGAATGTTGGCCGTTTCGCGGAAGGTACGTACGCTGTTACGAAATCCGTTCTTAAAGATACTCTCTGTGCTGGTTCTGAAACCACGTACCTGGAAAATATCGGTGCGGCCTCCAAAGCCTGTTTCCATCGTTACACCACTTACATTGCGCATTGCATCATCGAGGCGTACTACCTGCATCTGGTCCATGGCGCGGCGCGAAATGATCTGTACCGACTGTGGCACTGATTTTAAAGGAGCATCCATTTTAGTAGCTGTAGTACCAATGGGCTGCACAAACTCCCCGTTCTTGCTGGTTGTTACCTGCACTTCGCTTAAGGCAAGCGCTGACGATGGCAGCAAAAAATAAATAGTTTTGGTTGAACCTGGCTCGACTGTTACCTCCTGCTTTATAGTTGTATAACCAATGCCAGATGCCACTAAGGTATAGTCTCCTGAAGCAACACTCTTCAGCACATACTTTCCTTCTTCGTCGGTAGTGGTTCCTATCGTTGTGCCTTGCAAAGCCACACTGATACCCAACAAAGGTTCATTTCTTTCAGATACAATTCGTCCCTCAATACGGCCTGCATTCTGCGCCACAGCCACTTGAAGGACAAATAAAGTGAGAAATATAATTAGTAGAGATCGGTACATATAATGCCTGTTATTTAGATTTATTCTAAGTAGCGGCAAATGTAGTAAGGGAAATCATAAGCACAAATTTTTATTTAGATTATTTCTAAATAAACTATAAAAAATAAGGCAAGCATAGCAATTAGCGGATAAACACATCTTTTTGGGCAATAAGCGAGTATGTAGTGGTAAATCTGATTCAGAATTAAACCTTCTAATTATGGATACATATCACCTGAAACCGGAGCACATGCGGGCACCTAACAATCTCTCGCGTGAAGAGATCCGAAAGAGCCTGGATGAACTGGATAGCAAAATAAAAACCCTGCGGGCCAAAGTAAATGCTACTACTGCTGATTCTAACCATACCTACCACGAACACATTGCGGCACTGGAGAAAAAGCGGGAACTGATAGCAGAAAAACTGAACGACAAGGAGGACACCCAGGATAAGTGGCAGAACCTGCGTACCGGCCTAGACAACCTGAAAAACGACATCGAAAATCTGTTTAAGTAAACTATAGCTATAGTTACTATAGTTCTGAAAACAAAAAGCCCGGCTACGTTGCAGCAGCCGGGCTTTTATAGTTTATAGTTTCGCTTAATTAGCCAACTACAGGCTCTCTGAAACCAACCCATGTAAACCGCTTGATCACAAACTCAGGGTTTGTAAAAGAGGCGTTACCAGCCGGGTTACCGCCCGATACGTGGAAATCTGAGAAGCTCGCATTCTGGTTCACAAAAATACCGCCTGTCAGGTTAAAGCTTACCGGAGTGCCGGCCAAAGCCATTTCATCCATTATCTTTTCCTTCACTTCCGGGTCGGTGGTATAAGCGCCGCACGAAATAGCACCATGCTCGCGTGCCATGCTGCTCGCCAGTTCAATGCTCTGGTCTGTATCTTTCGTTTTAATGATCAGCATGATCGGACCGAACAGCTCGCGGCTGTAGGCTTCTTTGTTAGCAGCATCTACTTCGTAGATCACCGGTGAGCAGGTACGGGCATTTGCAAACATCGGGTTACTGAAATCGCAGGTAGTAAGTACTGGTTTACCACCTATAGTGTCAGCCTCCTTCACTCTTGCTGATGTAGCAGGGTTCTGGATCGCACCCAGAATATGCGGGCCGGCTTTCGGGTTATTTACCAGGCCGGTTATAGCATCAGCCAGTTTTTTCACTACATCCTCGTATGGCAGGGTTTCGCCACCAGCCTTAATTCCATTCTCAGGGATGAAGAAGTTTTGCGGCGCCGTGCACATCTGGCCGGAGTATAAGCTTACCGAAAATGCCAGGTTCTGCGCCACTTTGTCCAGATCATCTACAGAATCAAGGATAATAGAGTTTACACCAGCTTTCTCAGTAAACACCGTTTTGCCCTGCAGGCTTTCGATATAGTTACCAAACTCGGTGCCACCGGTATAGTCTATCAGTTTCACTTTCGGGTTTTCAGCCAGTTCTTTCGCGATCAGGCGTTCTTCGGAGTCTACAGCCAGCTGGCAGATGTTTGGGTTCAGGCCGTTTTCCTGCAACACTTTCTGTACTTCGGCTACAACTATAGCAATTGGCAGTATGGCTTTAGGATGCGGTTTAATGATAACCGGGTTACCTGTAACCAGGCTGGCATACATGCCCGGTACTGAGTTCCAGGTCGGGAAAGTGGAGCAACCAATAACCAACGCAACACCTTTCGGTACGGCTTTCCAGGTTTTGTTCAGTTTCAGGTTATACTTGCCCATCGGCTTTTCCCAGTCAGTGCTCTCCGGGAAACGGGTCTGCTCTTCGTAACCGGCTGCAATGGCTTCCAGTGCACGGTCGGCAGCATGCGGGCCCGAGGCCTGGAACGACATCATGTAGGCCTGGCCTGTGGTGTGCATAGTGGCATAGGCGATCTCGAAAAAGCGGGTGCGCATGCGCTCCAGTGTTTCCATCAGCAGGGCTGCACGGTTAGCCGGCGACACTTTACGCCACTGGTGAAACGCTTCCTCAGCACGCGAAACCAATGTCTCTGGTGAGAAGAATGGGTAGCTGATACCTAATGCTTTTTGTTCGTAAGGCGACTCCTCCTGCCCTGTCCAGCTTTCCGGGTTTTCCTGCAGCAGTTCTTCGAACTTATTATTCAGATGTTTTGTGTAGCTTTCGCGACCTTCCTTATCTGCATTTTCTCCATAAACTTCAGGAGATGGGTTCTCCGGGAAGTGCGTGAAGAAAGTACGCTCATGTAGCGCACGTACTGCAGTATCGAGGGTTGGTTTGTGTTTGTCTGCTAAATGAGTAGCCATAGTTTTTTAGTTATACTTATTTAATGGTTTGTACAATCGGGGTGTGGTAAGTTACGTAAAAAAAAGTAAACGATTGGTTGTAATACGGTAAATCAGCTTATATTTAACAAGCATTTTATTACATTTCCTTGCGCTGGTTTATATGCCGGCTGTTGTCCCTTTAATAATTAAAATTTGATATAAATGTTTACTCTTCTGATGGCAGCTTACCGGTTTTGCTGGTGCCTGCTGGCTTTATCCACACTAGCTGTGTTGCCTGCACTCGCGCAACAGACTGGCTTTGGCGCGCAAACTCAGCCTCATACTATAGTTTACAAACTTAAAACCGGTCAGCTTAACAATGCCCGTACTGCCGCCGTACCTGGTTTGCAACAGGCTCTTAAACAGATCGGTGCGAAAGATGTTCATCAGAAGTTCCCCCAAATGCAGGCTGCAGCTAATGCACGCCGCGCCCTCCACACTGATATTTCCCGCATTTACCAGGCAAACTATAGTTCAGAGCTCAGTTTTGAACAGGTAAAACGTGCTTTGCTCTCTACCGGCCAGGTAGCATATGTAGAGCCTGTTTACCTGCGCGAGCCTTTCCATGCTGTTTCCGACCCGCACGCCGACTCCACTAAAACAACGGCATATTACCTGAAATTGATACAGGCTTACGAAGCATGGAACGTAACACACGGCGATACCAACGTCGTGATCGGTATCATTGACACGGGTTTCAGGATAGATCACCTGGACCTTAAAAATAACATCAAATACAATTATAACGACCCGATAGATGGCATTGACAACGACGGCGACGGTTATATAGACAACTTTGCCGGCTGGGATTTTGCTGATAAAGATAACAATGTACAACCTGCTCCTCGCTGGGGGGGCCATGGTATGGGCGTAGCTGGCGTAGCCGGAGCAACCCCTAATAATGGCATAGGTGTAGCCGGCGTTGGATATAAAACGAAGATCCTGCCTATAAAAGTATTTTCGTCGAGTGCAGATGGTACCTTTGGCGGTGGCTACGAAGCTATCATTTATGCCATAGATAAAGGCTGCAAGATCATTAACCTATCGTGGGGCGGCGAGGTTTACTCGCAATACGAGCAGGACATTATCAACTATGCCGTGCTGGACAGGGATGCCGTGATTGTATCGGCAGCAGGAAATTCAAAAAAACAGGCTAACCTTTACCCGGCCTCTTATGCCAATGTGCTCTCAGTGGGCGGTTCAGACAAGAACGATAACAAGTACAAAGACTATACCTGGGGTTACCACATCGACCTGCTCGCGCCAAGCTTCGATATTTACTCTACGTCCATTGCCAACACCAACTCTTACGGATACAACTGGGGAAGCTCTTTTGCATCGCCAATGGTGGCAGCTGCTGCTGCATTGGTAAGAGCACAATACCCGCACCTGAATGCCCAGCAGGTTATGGAGCGCGTCCGGGTTACAACCGACAAGGTAAGTCACATACCAGCTAACCAGCCATTCGAGGGAATGATCGGAAGCGGCAGACTGAACATAAAAAAAGCACTGAAGCAAACTAAACTGAAAGCAGCCCGCTGTACGTCTTTCGCAGTTACCGGCAACCGTTCGGCCCAATCCGGCAGTACGGTCAGTTTCCAGGCCAGTTTTCTGAACGTGCTCGATCCGGTAACTAATCTGCAGGTAAAGCTTAGCACTACTTCACCGCATATCAGTATTGAAAATCCGGCTCTGGTGCTGGGCAGCATGGGAACGATGGCCACTGCCAACAATCACCAGTCTCCTTTCCAGGTAACTATAGCTCCGGACATGCCATTTAACACCACGATAGCTTTCCGGCTTGATTTTACAGATGGCACTTACGCTGATTACCAGTATTTTGAGCTTGTAGTAAATCCGGACTTTCATACCCTGGATGCGAATAACCTACGCCTGACAGTAAACAGCAAAGGTAACCTGGGATATAACGGGCTAAACCTGTCTCAGGGTGTGGGCATGCAGTATAAAGGCAGTAGCTCTATGCTGTTTGAGGGCGGTTTAATGATCGGGGTATCTCCGGAGCGGGTATCAGATAACCTGCGTAATGCCAACTGGAAGAATGACGGTGATTTCACTCCTGTTGTTCCGGCACGTATCCATTACAACAGTACAGCTGCCACTCAGGAAATACGCGGCCTGATGCAAGATACCTACCCTTCCACCAATACCGTTGGCGTTGAGGTAAAACACCGTTCGCTGGCCTGGAATACAGAGACCCATCAGGATTACATCATCCAGGAATTCACGGTAAAGAACCTGACTGCTGATACACTAAAAAATGTTGCAACCGGCCTGTTTGCCGACTGGGACATTGGGGTATACTACCAGAACGCAGCCGACTGGGATGCTACCCGCAATTTAGGTTATGTGTACAACACAGTTGGCGCTTACCCTTTGGCAGGTATTAAACTCCTTACCCCTCAGGAGCCGACCTATTATGCCATTGATAACATGGGTGAAGCCGGAAGTATAGCTGTGGATGATGGCTTTACCAATGCCGAAAAGTATAACCTAATGGCGAATGGGGTGTCCCGTACCAAAGCAAACGGTTTCGGAAACGGCAACAACGTATCGCATGTGGTTGGTGGCAAGTTAGCCAAACTTGCCCCCGGCGAATCCAGAGTGGTATCGTTTGCTATAGTTGCCGGCGATAACCTGGAAGCACTACAACAACATGCCGACGCCGCGCAGCAGAAGTATATGCAGATAAAAAGCGGCCCTGCTCCTGTTGCGGTAGAAGAGATCGTATGCAAGGGCAGCAACTATACCTGGGAGCCAGAGGGAGGAAAGAACTATAGGTTTTATGCGGATGAGGAGAAAAAGAAGTTTTTAGGCAGTGGCGCATCCTACACACTGGAGAACATTACAGCAGACGCAACCATTTACGCGACCAACGCCGACTCAGTGTTTGAGAGCCGTGTAGTTTCCGCCCGTTTGGTGTTGCCAGCTGCTCCAACCTTAGATTTCTCGTATGACCAGCAGAAAATATATGCTGGCTTCCCGGTAACATTTACAAACCAGAGCACAGGCGGGCATAACTTAGTCTGGTCCGCTTTGGATACAGAAATTAGAAACGAAGAATTCATTACGCTTACTTTCCCGAGCCCTGGCACCTACTCTGTAAGCATAACTGCATCTGATAACTATAGCTGCACCACTTATACCTTTACCAAGCAGATCAAGGTTCTGGAGGCATTAGCAGGTCCGGCGCCGGTACCTTTTGCTCAAACAATATGCCCCGGCAGAAGTATCACCTGGGCTCCTGAAGGAGGTAGTAGGTTCCATTTTTATGCAGACAGCCAAAAGGAAAAGCTTATAGGTTCAGGCAACTCCTATACCTTTACTTCTGTAACTGAGTCAACCACTATTTACGCTGCTAATGCTGACTCTGTGATCGAGAGCAGCCTTTCTTCTGCTACCATCACCCTATTCCCGGTGCCAACTATAGATTTCGTTTTTGAGGCAGATAAAATCTACCCTGGTACTCCGGTTACTTTTGTTAGTGTATCGAAGGATGCCCTGAACCTTGCCTGGACCTTTGAGAATGCGTCGTTGAATGAATATCACGGTGAGCGATCAACAGTTAGCTTCCCTGCTCCGGGTGTTTACAGAGTAACCTTATCTGCAGATGGTCTTAACGGTTGTACTGATATTTCCATAACTAAACAGGTGAATGTGCTTGCGCTTACCCCAGATGTAATAGAGAAAGGGATAACCTTGTACCCTAACCCTGCTGATGATGTGATCAATTTAGACCTGCTGCCCGATGGCACCGAAGGCAAGTTCCCTGAAATATTTATGACGGATATGACAGGAAGAAAAATAAAACCAATCGTCCGGTTTACGAGCAATATAAGCGCTGTTATTAATTTAGAGCAAATCCCGGCCGGTATTTATCAGGCACATATAAAATACAGCAACGCTTACGTTTTAAGGCGTATTGTTGTGCTATAGTTTATAGTTTGCCTCAGAAATGCTGCAAAAGAAAAAGGCCTCACCATTTGGTGAGGCCTTTTGTTTATAGCAAGCAGCTTTACTTACGCGTTAGCGTTCTGCTTCTGCTGCAAACGGATCAGGTTAAGCGCTGAGCCAGCTTTAAACCACTCGATCTGACCTTCGTTGTAGGTATGGTTAACCATGAAAGTATCTTTAGTGCCATCGCTGTGGTTCAACACTACTTTCAGTGGCTGACCTGGCGTAAAGTTCTCCAGACCCAGGATATCAATCATATCGTTCTCTTCGATCAGGTCGTAATCTGCCTTGTCGGCAAATGTAAGTGCCAGCATGCCCTGCTTTTTCAGGTTGGTTTCGTGGATACGCGCGAAAGATTTCACGATAACCGCACGAACACCCAGGTGACGTGGCTCCATGGCAGCGTGCTCACGAGATGAACCTTCGCCATAGTTCTCGTCACCAACAACTACAGTACCGATACCAGCAGCTTTGTACGTACGGGCAGTAGCTGGAACCGCATCGTAACCACGGGTCATGTCGTTGTATACTTTGTTGGCTTCACCGTTAAATGCGTTGATCGCACCAATCAGCATGTTGTTCGAGATGTTATCCAGGTGACCACGGTACTTCAACCACGGACCTGCCATTGATATGTGGTCAGTTGTACACTTACCTTGTGCTTTGATCAGCAGCTTCAGACCTTTCAGGTCGGTGCCTTCCCAAGGCTTAAAGCCTTCCAGTAACTGTAGACGATCAGACTGTGGATTAACGGCTACATCAACCTGGCTGCCATCTTCAGCTGGCGCAACATAGCCTGCATCTTCAACAGCAAAACCATTCACCGGAAGCTCAATACCTTTTGGCTCGTCCAGTTTTACCTGCTGCCCATCTTTGGTAGTTAAAGTATCGGTAAGCGGGTTAAATGTCAGGTCACCGGCAATAGCAAACGCTGTTACAATCTCTGGCGAAGCCACGAACGCGTGTGTGTTCGGGTTACCATCGTTACGCTTGGCAAAGTTACGGTTGAATGACGTGATGATAGAGTTCTTACGGGTTGGATCGTCGGTGTGACGAGCCCACTGGCCGATGCACGGGCCGCAGGCGTTAGCAAGAACAACACCACCCATTTGTGCGAATGTATCTAACAAACCATCACGGGCAGTTGTGTAACGTACCATTTCAGAGCCCGGCGTAATAGTAAACTCAGCCTGTGCAACCAGGTTTTTCTCTACCGCCTGTGCAGCAACGGAAGCGGCACGTGTAAGGTCTTCGTAAGATGAGTTGGTGCACGATCCGATCAGACCTACTTCCAGTTTAGCTGGCCAGCCGTGCTCTTTTACTACAGCACCAAACTGAGAAATTGGCCAGGCTGCATCCGGCGTGAACGGGCCGTTTACGTGTGGTTCCAATGTGTTCAGGTCGATCTCGATCAGTTGATCATAGAAAGCACCCGGGTTAGCGTATACTTCATCATCAGCGCGCAGGTGCTCAGCAACTGCATCAGCCATCTCTACAATCTCTTCGCGGTTTGTAGCGTTCAGGTACGCACGCATGCTGTTATCGTAAGCAAATACCGAAGTAGTTGCACCAATCTCAGCACCCATGTTACAGATAGTACCTTTACCAGTACAAGACATAGACTCAGCACCTTCGCCGAAATACTCAACAATAGCACCGGTACCGCCCTTTACTGTAAGAATGCCAGCCACTTTCAGGATAACATCTTTTGGCGATGTCCAGCCGCTCATTTTGCCGGTCAGTTTCACACCGATCACTTTCGGGAACTTCAGCTCCCAGGCCATACCGGCCATTACGTCTACGGCATCAGCACCACCAACACCAATCGCGATCATACCCAGACCACCGGCATTAGGCGTATGCGAGTCAGTACCGATCATCATACCACCCGGGAATGCATAGTTTTCAAGCACTACCTGGTGAATGATACCTGCGCCCGGCTTCCAGAAACCGATACCATATTTGTTTGATACCGAGGCCAGGAAATCGTATACTTCTTTGTTTTCAGAATATGCGTCTTTCAGATCTGCGTCTGCGCCAACGCGGGCCTGGATCAGGTGGTCGCAGTGCACTGTAGACGGAACTGCCACAGTTGGTTTACCAGCCTGCATGAACTGAAGCAAGGCCATCTGCGCGGTAGCATCCTGCATTGCAACTCTGTCCGGGGCGAAATCAACGTAAGATTTTCCGCGCTCATATGCCTGCGATGCGTTCCCATTGTATAGGTGTGCGTACAGGATTTTCTCCGTCAGCGTCAGCGGTCTGCCAACTGTATTGCGGGCAGCGTTAATGCGCTCACCCATACCGGCATAAACTGCCTTGATCATTCCTAAATCAAATGCCATAGTTTTGCTATTGTTAATGTATAAAATGCTTCTTTTCCGAAGTACACAAATGTACGAAATCTGAAGGCTATTCAGCAACATTAGCCCGAATGAATATAACCTTTAGTTAATAAACAAGTTGCGGAAACTTCTTGTTTGGCATTTACAGATTCCATCACGTATTTTTACCCCATGAAACGTACCTATTCTAATACTTCTGCAAGGCTGATTTTGTTATTTGCCCTGCTGCTAACATTCGGGGTTAGCTCCTGCCAGCAAGATAAAACAGACGCTGCTACACAAACTATAAAACCAGGCACCTGGCGCGTTAGCTTAAAGCACGCCGGCAATGTAGAAATTCCCTTTATAATGGAAGCAGAAGAGCGCAACGACAGCACCCTGCTTTACCTTGTGAACGGAGAAGAACGCATTCTGGTAGACGAAATTTCGACTGTTGGCGATTCTGTAAAAATAAGACTCCACATTTTTGACGCCGACCTGATCGCTAAAGTGGACGATGGTAAAATGGCAGGCCGCTTTGTTCGAAACGACCTTTCCTATCCTTATTCAGTGCCTTTTACAGCTGAGCACGGCAACACTAACCGTTTTAAAGCCAGCCCTGCTGCTGCAAACTATAATTACGATGGCAAATGGGAAGTAGTGTTTACCGACACAACCGGCAACAGCTATAAAGCTATGGGTGTGTTTGAGCAGGATGGCAACAACCTGACAGGTACTTTCCTGACCGAGACCGGAGACTACCGTTACCTTGATGGACAAGTAGATGGCGACAAGCTGAACCTGTCGACGTTTGATGGCAACCATGCTTACCTGTTTACTGCCTCACCAACCGACGAGAATAACCTGAAAGGCGACTTTTACTCGGGCATGAACTATACCGAAACCTGGACTGCTAAACGTAACGCCAACGCCCAGCTGGCCGATGCCAACAAGCTCACTTTCCTGAAGCCGGGTTACGAAAAGCTAGAGTTCTCTTTCCCTAATATAGATGGCAATGGCAACATCTCGCTTAATGACGATAAGTATAAAGGTAAAGTGGTGATCGTGCAGCTGGTTGGCTCGTGGTGCCCTAACTGCATGGACGAAACCAAATTCCTGGCCCCATATTATGACAATAACAAAGACCGCGGCCTGGAGATTATTGGTTTAGGTTTTGAGCGCAGCCCTGAGTTTGAGAAAGCAGCCCCACGCCTGCAGAAAATGAAAGAGCGCCTGAACGTAAACTATGACCTGGTAGTAGCCGGCACATCTGATAAAGAAGCGGCTGCCAAAGCACTCCCGGCTCTTAACCATGTACTCTCCTTCCCTACTACCATTTACATCGGTCGCGATGGAAAAGTACGCAAAATACACACCGGCTTCTCAGGCCCTGGCACCGGAAAGTATTACGAAGACTGGCTGGCTGATTTTAACAAGACCATGGACGAGTTGCTGGCGGAAAAGATCTAATTGCTGGTTGTTGATTGCTGATTGTTAAATCAGTATAAAGTATAAATGGAAAGGCCGTTACTGTTATAGTAACGGCCTTTCTTGTTTTACCTCCTCTGCCCTCTCCTAAAAACAGTAGCGTCTTTTATTTGTTGTTTCTGCAGCACTTTTCGCTGGCGCGGATCTGTGATCCGTGACTTGTCTATAGTGTTGGATTTGTAATCCAACGGGTCCAGAGGCCCAGACTATAGTTCGACACGAGCGTGGACGCTCGCGCCATAGTTTCTTATTAAAACTATAGTTCTGGCTTCCTCAATCTGACTAACCTGAACGTACCATTTAATGTTGCTGGCTCATTCAGTTCTATAGTTAGTGACGTATGGCTAACTATAGCTCCGATGCTGCGGTTTATGTCGGAGAACAGCGTACCAGCAATCTGGTTAAAGAATCTGCGAACTATAGTTGGCTGTTGTCCGTCGGGCAGAAATTTATCAAACACCATGACCGTTCCGCCTGGCTTTAGCACACGTTCTACTTCTTTAATGCAGGCAACCGGGTCAGGGATTACGGCAAGTATCAAATGCGCAACTATAGCATCGAAACTGTTATCTGCAAAATCCAACTGCTGGCCATTCATAACACGGGCATTAACCGGAATGTGTAACTTCTCAGCCCGTTCCTGCAATTTAGCAATCATGCCGGGTGTAATGTCGATGGCCGTCAGATTGGTGTAGCCTTTCAGGTAAGGCAGGTCCAGGCCGGTGCCGGCGCCAAGTAACAGAATAGCATCGCCGGGTTTTGCATTCAGCAGTTCTACAGAGCGTTTCCTGTATTTCCGGAAGATGCGGTCTGCAATCAGGTCGTAGACGGGCAAATACAAGGTGTACCGCAGGCGGTTCCAGGTATTGGTATTCAAACTCATTTTTTCATAGGTTTATTTTGCACACACAAAACTACCTACTTCGCTCCTGCGCAACCTTATAGTTTTACAGCTATAGTTTACAGATTTCCAGGACCAGTGATTAATGGGGATTAGACTGATTTTATAAGATTTTTCTTTGTGAGTTTTGATTGATTATCTGATGGCTTGATTCACAACATAAAATCCTGTCAATCCATTAGTCCTCTAAATCTTGATTCAGACGAAAAATACGCAATAAAAAAGACACAACGTATTGCGCCTCTACATTCGGCAAATCCTAAAATCTCTATTATTCCGGGTTCAGACAATTAACAACCAGCAATCAACAATTACTTCTCCCGCTCTATGGTATAGGCAATGAGCTGCTCAAGTGAGCGACGGGATGGGTTGTCCGGGAAAGTGTTCAGAATTGCGAGCGCTTCAGCGTGGTAGCGGTTCATTACTTCAATGGTGTACTCTATGCCGCCGGATTGCTTAACAAAGTCTATTACCTGCTGCACGCGCTTGTTGTCGCCATTGTTGTTTTTAACGTTATAAATCACACGGCGTTTGGTCAGCCAGTCTGCGTTGCGCAGGGCATGAATCAGCGGCAGGGTCATCTTCTTCTCTTTGATGTCGATGCCTACCGGCTTACCTATCTCAGCAGTTCCATAATCAAACAGGTCGTCCTTTATCTGGAACGCAATACCAACTTTCTCACCAAACAAACGGGCTTTTTCAATATCCTCTTTAGAGGCGCCAGCCGAAGCAGCACCAACTGCACAACAAGAGGCAATCAGCGAAGCAGTTTTCTGACGGATGATCTCAAAGTAAACTGTTTCATCTATGTCGAGGCGGCGGGCTTTTTCAATCTGCAGCAGCTCCCCTTCGCTCATCTCGCGCACCGCGTTTGATACGATCTTGAGCAGTTCGAAGTCGTCGTTGTGCAGGCTCAGGAGCAGGCCTTTCGAGAGCAGGTAGTCGCCAACCAGTACGGCAATTTTGTTCTTCCAGAGCGCATTAACAGAGAAAAAGCCGCGTCTATAGTTGGCATCATCCACCACATCGTCGTGCACCAGCGTGGCCGTGTGCAGCAGCTCAATTAAGGCGGCTCCGCGGTAAGTAGAATCAGCTATAGTTTCGTGGAAGAGTTTGGCAGTGAAGAATACGAACATCGGGCGCATCTGCTTGCCTTTGCGCTTCACGATGTAGCTCATGATGCGGTCCAGCAAAAGCACTTTCGACTTCATGGAAGCTCTGAACTTTTTCTCGAAAAGCTCCATTTCGGCCGCAATCGGCGCTTGTATTTGGTTCAGGCTACTGCTCATAATAATGGGTTTGCAATATTACTGCCTCCTGATATGGTTTCCAAACGTGCTTTGGTTAATTGTTGAATTGTTGAATCGTAAAATTGCCCGCTTACTAAACTATTGGCCCAAAACCGAAATGCATTAGTTCGTTTTCATTACAATAAATGATAGTTTGCATAAAATTAACGATGGTCGTAGTTGCTTTTTGCCGGTAATGGTCAGGCAGATTAGTACAGAGTCAGTGAGTCATTACACAAACAGGCAATCAACAATCCTGAATTAATTACGTTTAACCATCCATTAATACAACCTGAATTTTCCCTTATGTCTGATACGCTTAAAGTAGATTTTATAGTTTACCCGGAACACGGGCGCCCTTTTACCGCTGATGCCGTTTATGTTCCATCCGGCGAGCCAAAACCTGTCGTAATATTTACACACGGCTTTAAAGGATTTAAAGACTGGGGCCATTTTAACCTGCTGGCTAAGTATTTTGCTGAGCAAGGTTTTATGTTCATCAAATTTAACTTTGCCTACAACGGCACAACTATAGAAGACTACTCCGACGTGCACGACCTGGAAGCGTTCGGTAACAACAATTTCTGTTTAGAGTTGGATGACCTGAAAGCGCTGATCGACCTGGTACATAATGTGGAAGAACCTCTGCCCTATAAAGAAATGAACGCGAAGCAGCTTTACCTGATTGGGCATAGCAGAGGGGGCGGCTCTGTTATCTTAAAAGCAGCAGAAGATACCCGCGTAAAGGCTGTAGCAACCTGGGCTGCCGTGAATAAATTTGATCAGCGCTGGGACGAACTTGAAGTTGACAAATGGAAGAATGAAGGCGTGCAGTGGATTACCAATGCTCGTACCGGCCAGAAAATGCCGATGTATTACCAGATCATGGAAAACTACCTGGCTAATAAACAGCGCCTGGAAATTCCGAAAGTGATCAAAGACATGAAGCAGCCTCTGCTTATTCTGCACGGCGAAGAAGACGAAACGTTGCCTGTACTGATGGCCCACGACCTGAAAAGCTGGAAGCCCGATGCCGAAATGCACCTGCTGCCCGGCGCCGACCATTCCTTTGGCGGAAAGCACCCATACGAAGCAAATGAATTACCCGAAGCAGCACGTAGAGCCGCCGATTTGAGCATAGAATTTTTCAGGAAGCATGCCTAAACTATACCTGTTGCTGGGCGGCAATCTCGGCAACCGTACCTTATATTTACAGCAGGCCCGCGAAACTATAGCTACGCAGGTCGGACCTATCGTTCAGGCTTCCGGTATTTACGAGACCGCAGCCTGGGGCAAAACCGACCAGCCCAGTTTCCTGAATCAGGTGCTGGAAGTTGAAACACAGCTTGGCCCTGAACAGGTCCTGCAAACTATAAACCTGATAGAGCATGAGCTGGGTCGCGAGCGCCTTGAGCACTGGGGATCCCGTGTGATAGATATCGACATCCTGTTTTATGATGACTTGGTGCAGCAAACCCAGCGCCTGACTATACCGCACCCGCAATTGCACCTGCGCCGTTTTACATTGCAACCGTTACAGGAAATAGCGCCCAACCTGGTGCACCCTATGCTGCAGCAAACTATAAGCGAGCTGCTAATTCGTTGCCCTGACGATCTGGAAGTAAATCCCTATAGTTATAGTTCGGGTGAACTATAGCATCCCTATAATTGTGCCTGCCCCCTTAGCTTTTCGTAGATCCAGTTCCGGGCAAGGCCTTCATCCTCAAAAACTTCAACTTCAAATAATTGCTCGAGTTGGGGCTGGAGCGTGCTAAACGAATTTTGCCCATAAATGCCATACGACATGATATGGGCAAAATACTTAACACCTAAGGCCTTTGCCTGGGGTGCCCATCGGTGCGCTATCCAATCGGCTCCTGTATCCCAGGGCCCGACAATCTCGTGATTGTTGTTCAGAATAGCATAGCAGGCTTCTTTACGGAGCATGTGCAACAGGTGATTACCGCCCATGATGATGCTCTCCAAAGACTGCCTTCCAATCCAGTTTACATAAATATAGGAGTTATCAGCAAGGCGCCTAGCTTCGAAAAAGATATCACCGTTTGCTTTTCTTAACTCCGTTCTACTCATTTATGTAAGGCCTTTCCTTCTGTAAGTATGCAGCCTTTACAGGCCTTGTTTATACTTTTAAAAATTCTTTGATCGCGGTTATGGTCTCATCAGGGGCGCTCAGGTTCGGGCAATGTCCGACTGCTTCCATTTTAACAAGCCGGCTTCCCGGAATCTGCTGATGTACGTACTGACCCACTACCTCAGGCGCAATTACGTCTTCCGAGCACTGAAGGATTAGTGTGTCGGTTGTTACTTTCTGCAGGTCTGCCCTGTTATCTGAAAGGAATGTGATACGTGCAAAATCCTTGGCGATGTCGATGTTGCTGCTGCAGAAGCTCTTTGCCAGTTCCTGCCCCAGTTCCGGCTTTTCAGGGTTGCCCATAATAACCGGTGCCATTGTGTTCGACCAGTTCAGGTAATCACTTTCCAGCGAGTCGATCAGTCCTTTAATATTCTCTTCGGTAAAGCCACCGGTATAGTTGCCATCATTAACATAACACGGAGAAGGGCCAATCAGAACCAGTTTTGAGAAGCGTTCTGGTTGTTTATTCGCTGCCAGCACACCGATCATAGCGCTCACAGAATGTCCTATAAATATTACATCATGCAGGTCAAGTTCTTCGCAAATTGCCAGCACATCGTCGGCATATGCACTCAGGCTGTGATACTTGCTGATAGAATATGTTGAAGTATCAGATTTGCCGAAGCCAATATGGTCGAACAGGACGATCTTATACTCGTTTTCGAAAGCGGGCGTAATGAAACGCCACATTTTCTGATCGCAACCATAGCCGTGAGCAAAAAGGATAGGTTTTACTCCCTTCCCAAATACATTTACATTGTGTTTCTGAATAGCAGTCATTGATAAATGTTTAATTGAAAATGAAAGAGCGGTTTTAACAAAGGTATACTATATATGAGTATTACCAACAAATTGTATAAAAACTGTAAGGCTACGCTTTTATTATACTGCGATGTATAGCCTGCAAAATTACCGTTTTGATGGTTCTATGCTATAGTTTCAATCGGCCACCATTGCAGCAACTATGGTTTAAAACTTCTCTTCTATGCCAAGTCCGAAAAGTGCATAATCGTATTTTACCGGGTCGGCAGGATCGAAAACGCGCAGGTGCCCGGTTAATTCCTCGGCTGTCTGCCAGTCCATTCCTTTGCGTGTGATCAGGCCCAGCCGGCGTGCTACGCGCTCTACGTGCACATCGCAGGGGCAAACCAGATCGGCAGGTTTCATTTTTTGCCATATTCCGAAATCAACTCCATTTTCATCCTTCCGCACCATCCACCGCAGGTACATATTTATGCGTTTACAAGCCGATTTCCGGGCAGGTGTTGAGATGTGTTTTTTAGTGCGATGTGGTGCCTCTTCCAAGCTAAATACCAGATCATGAAAGTACATTAACCGGTCCTTCTGCGCTGTTATTTCGTTGTGTACACCTGTAAAAGCCGTCTCGAGGCTCTCATGCTGGCTGTAATACCAGTTAAAAAAATGAATCAGGTAAAGTAGGTCAGTGTCGTTGAAAGTGCGGTGTTTAAAGCCGAGCAAACGCTGCAGGTCCTGTTCCTGATGGTGCAGCACAAAATCATGTGGGGCATTATCCATCAGGCTCATTAGTTTCAGGCAGTTGTTAATGATGGTTTTGCGCTGCCCCCAAGCCAGAATAGAAGCAAAAAAGCCGCTTATCTCAATATCCTGCTTTTTAGTAAAAAGGTGCGGAATAGAAACCGGATCGTTAGGAATAAAGTCAGGTTGATTATACTTCTCCACACGGTCGTCGAGCAGGGCTTTAATGGCAGCTAAATCTTGTTTCATGGTTGCGTAGTTAGTTCACTGTGTGAAGATACAAGGTCAGGTTGAATTGGGTTGTAATTTATAGTATGCTTCCGGACCAGTGATTAGAGAGACTTTTGGAGATTATTAGGATTAGGTGGTATGTTATGGTTAGAGTTTTATAGTTAAGATTTGGTCCAATTTACCTCACCCCGGCCCTCTCCTTTTATCTAGGACCCCTACCCCCAAAATAGGAGAGGGAGCTTTTATGCTTTTGCTATAGTTGGAGCTAGAGTTTTATAGCTGGTGTTTGTCATCCCCCTTCCCCCTTCAAAGGGGAACTGTCTTTTCTATAGTTGGAGCTATAGTTCTATAGTTTGCAATTAACCTGCCCCTCCCAAGAGGGGAATTTCGGCTATAGTTGCTTCTTTAGTTTTATAGTTACAGGCCACGAACAGGCAGGCGCAGCCTGACACAAGAAACTATAACCACGGAAAGGCTCGAGCTATAGTTGATCAATTAAACTATAGCTTAGCTATCGATTGATTTCAGTCTTTGGGTTGAGCGCCTTTGACTTGTTGCGGTGGCGCAGCCAACCCGAGGCACGAGGGTAGCAAGAAGGCAACAGCGCGATGCCCGAAGACGGGGCCCCGCGGCCGTGAGCGCACCAAAGCCCGATTGAAACGATAGGTGAGTAGAGCTCCCAGGATAAAAGGTTGAAATGAAACGAACTGCTTGTAGCAAATGGCAACTATAGTTTGCTACGGGACATATAAGATGTCTCGACTAACGCTCAGGATAACAAAAGAGAAACTATAGGTTACGCTTAACTATAGCAGTTCCAACACATTCTCCGGTGGACGCCCGATAACGGCTTTATCACCTTTTACTACAATTGGCCTTTCTATCAGTACAGGATTTTCAACCATTGCCTGAATCCAGTCCGCATCACTCAAGTTCTTACCGGCATACAGCTCCTTATACACGGCTTCGCCCTTGCGCACAAGTTGTTCGGGTTTCATTCCTAACTTGTTCAGCACCTCGCGCAGCTCATCAGCGGTAGGAGTCTGCTTCAGGTACTCCACCACTTCTACTTCCTGGTTATGGCTCTGGAGCAGTTCCAGCGTCTGGCGGCTTTTGCTGCAGCGGTTGTTATGGTAAATTCTGATCATCGCTATCTGGATTGTTCACTGTAAAAATAGAAAATTCCGTTATCTTACCCATAGCATCTAACCTGAAACCCGGGTACATTATTTCAGTAAGAAACTTCAAACACCAACTTTATGACGCACGCTGGTACTGACATTACTGTAACCTCATGGCTCGAGCTGCAGGCTGCCCTCTTCGACCACAGCTGGGACCCCCAGCTTGGCCGTTTTCGTTCGTCTTATGTATACCGGGGCAGCTGGAACAAATCTTACGACCTGAGCACCAGCATCACACGCCTCGGCCCGCAATACGAAAAACTGGAGCCGCATATTCTCCGCAACTTCCGTAAATATGCCCATAGCACTGCTCCCCAGGGCGATACTATTTGGAACTGGCTGGCACTGGCACAACACCACGGCCTGCCAACCCGCCTGCTAGACTGGACTTATTCGCCATACGTTGCCCTGCACTTTGTAACGGACCTACTCGATAAATACGAAGAAGATGGCGCAGTTTGGTGCATGGACTATGTAAAATCGAAGCAGTTCCTGCCTCCTGCCCTGCTGGATGCTGTAAACGATGAAGGAGCCAGCGTATTTACCCCTGAAATTCTTGCGCCCGTTAGCCCGACACTGAAAAAACTTGGCAGTTTTCAGAAAGAGGAGTTTGTGCTTTTCCTGGAGCCGCCATCACTCGACGCCCGCATTATTCAGCAGTATGCTTTATTTTCGATGATGTCTGATGTAAAATCGGAGCTTAGCTCCTGGCTGCAGCAGCATCCGGAACTGTATTTCAGGGTAATCATACCAGCAGAGCTGAAATGGGAAATACGCGACAAACTGGACCAGGCCAATATTACAGAACGTGTACTTTTTCCGGGGCTTGCCGGTTTAAGCAAGTGGCTGAAGCGACATTACACGCATTCTAAATCTGGCCCGGAAGATTCACTAAATTAGTGACGAAAAGTATGGGATGAACATATAAATTCCTTAATTTTAGCTACGATCACACCCTTATTTTTTATTTATGTTTTCCCGCTTACTTGCGGCTGTAGCGCCCGCCAAATCCCGCTTACCCCTTATTCTTAGCTCTACTCTACTTGTTACCAGCTGCATGCAGGAACGAGAAGCCCAACAGGCTGTACAGGTTACAGAGCCGGCCTTACCCCAACCTATAGTTACTCAGGACACAGTAGCTCAAGACAAACTGGATACGACAACTATAGCCCTGCAGCCAGATACCTCCTGGATCTATCCTGGCCCTAGGCCCCTACCGGGTGCCATTCTTCCTGAGAAACGGATATTGGCTTTTTACGGCAACCCGCTCTCTAAACGCATGGGAATTTTAGGTGAATTGCCGCCCGAGCAAATGCTACAAAAGCTTGATGAAGAAGTAGCTAACTGGCAGGCTGCCGACCCTACAATTCCGGTTCAACCTGCACTGCATGCCATTGTGGTTACAGCGCAAGGCCATCCCGGGCGTGGCAGTAAGTACAGACTGCGTATGACGGATAAGATGATTGAAGATGTACTGGAAATGGCAAGGCAGCGCGACGCAATCGTGTTTCTGGATGTGCAGGTAGGCCAGAGCACCCTGCAGGAAGAATTGCCCCGCCTGGTTAAATACCTGCAGTTGCCCAATGTACATTTAGGGATAGATGCCGAATTTGCCATGAAAGAGGGTGGTGTGCCCGGCAAAAGAATCGGCTCCTTTGATGCCGAGGATATTAACTATGCCACCGGTTTACTGGCAGACCTGGTTACGGAACATAGCATTCCGCCAAAGTTGCTGATTGTGCACCGCTTTACCCAACGCATGATCACGAATTCCCATAACATTAAACTGGACCCACGCTACCAGGTAGTAATGCACATGGACGGCTGGGGCGGCCCTGCATTGAAGAAAGATACCTATCGCCGCTACATCAAAAATGAACCGGTGCAGTTTACAGGCTTCAAGATCTTCTATAAAAATGATACCCGAAATGGTCACCGCTTAATGACACCGGAAGAAGTACTGGCACTTACGCCAAAGCCCATGTATATCCAGTATCAGTAGGTTTAATTTTGAATAACAGAATTTTGAATGTGTGAATGATTGGCAACATCTATAGTTGCAGCTATAGTAAGAGCCAGATGCAAAATACTATAGTTCTCCTGGTTTCTACCTGCACTCGAAACTGCAAGGAATATAAAGACCAACTATCACAGAAGGGCAGCTACAACTATAGCTGCCCTTTCTGTTATAAATACATAATTATCTTCCACGCTTGTCTTTCATCCAGGCATCCAGTATATCAACCAGTTCATAATTAAAATTATCAGCCATAAACGTGTCGTAAGTGCCGTCGTTTTGCATGCGGGAGTAAGCTTTCTGGCTACCGGATTTTACAAATGTGTGGTCGGTTGCGGGAATGAACTTGTATTCGGCTTTGCCTGGATGGTAGCTGTTTACAACGTCTGCAATTATTTTGGCACCGTCAGCATCAATGGCCTGCACATCGGCTTCTCCAAACATCGAAAGCACATAGGCATCTGCCTCTTTCCAGGATTTATTCACAGGTACATCGTATAGCTCCTGCAGGTAAGTATAGTGCCTGCCGAAAATGCGTTCATCGCCCTGCCATCCAAAGTAGGTTTGCATGTAGTCTTTGTACTTTTCGTTCTGGGCAAGTAGAGCTGGGGTTTTCTTCTGCACCATAAACTCATACAACAATGGTATCGCTATTTTCTGGTCTTCATCAATCTGCACGTAATCAACACCTATAATTGGGTGCTGCTCGCGGCCCAGCTCTATCATGTATTCCAGCCATGGTTTACCTGTAGCGCCATAAGTCATAATGCCTTTTACTTTGTTATCCATAGCAATAAGCGGTGCTGTAGTTGCTCCCAGCGAGTGGCCGAACAGGAACACGTTATTCTGATCTACAAAATCGTAAGACTTCAGCTTTTTAAGGCCGGCAGCGAAGGCAGCAAGTTCTTCGTTGTAGCCAATGTCCTGGCAGGGTTTGGTGCCCATACTATCGCCCATGCCCGGCTTCTCCATCCTGAATACCGCATACCCTTTCTGAACCAGCCCATCTATCAGGCGGCGCTGCGTGTCGTGCTCCGGCATGTTATCCAGGGAGTAGCAGGTAAATCCTTGTATGAAGAACACAGCTGGAAAAATGCCTTTGCCTTTTGGTTTCTTCATGATGGCGCGGGAATAGCCGTTATTGGCCAAGGCTACTTCATCGTAAATTACTTCTGCCTTTGGGTCAGTTTCATAAGGCATCGGCTTAACTTTTCCCTTTAACTGCGTTTTTTCACCGTTCCGATACAAGTTTATAGTTACGTTCTCACCTACACTAAAGGCCCGGGCAGTGGCTACAACATCCTGTGTACTGGCTATAGTTTTGCCATTTATGCTTATGATCACATCCTGTGGCTGTAGTTTAAGCGCGGCTGCCGTGCTGTTTGGGATTACGGACACAACTATAGCGCCTTTGCCGTCCGGTACTTTTTTAGCCGTAGCCAGCGAGTCTGTTAATGGCGCAACCTGCACGCCCAGAAAAGGCCGGCGCTTCAGATGTTGAGAATGGCCAGGTAACGCATAAAACGTTAGCGTCATGAATAGTAAGATCAGATTCTTCATAGTTATAGTTTAGTATCAGGTATAAAAATATTCTCCCAAAAGTATAAATTTTTACCCTTCACTAAAATTCTCTTTTCTAACTACAAAAAATTGCTTAACTTCAGAAATGAGCAGTTGCTCAATGCTTTCAGAAAAAAAATTACACTTGCCGGGAGTAATAAGGCCCGGAAATTGCGTTAGGAGAATACAAATGAACAGGTGCGTAGTCAACAGGTTTTGAATACTGCATCAACTTTTAGCGAGAGGGGAGATATATGGCGCAGTTCTTACAACCTAAATTGGCAAAAGGGTTTGCCGTACGGTTCATCCAGATCATCATCGTTTTTCCGATGGCGGTGCTACTCAGCTTTTACATTCCGCCTTACAAATCTATGGACTATGAGCTGCACTTCCTGCTCTGGTTTATGGTATCGGCGGCTCTGTCGGTTATAGTTACCCGCATCAGCCCTAAACTTACCGTACTTTCTTTTTTCACCATTATGGGTGTCTTCTTTTACAACAGTAAATTCCCGAACCATACGTTCAGCGACATTTACTCGGAGTATAACGCTGCCCTAGTGAATATGACCAGCAACCCGCATAAGGTATCGTACTTTAAGCCGGTAAAAGGTACCTATTTTCAGCAGGAGCGCGTGAAAAACGCTATGCAGCCTACGCACCCTAAAGTGCGGAACTTCGCCGTAGAAAACTCAACGCGCTACTTCCACGATGAGTATTACCGCAAGTATGGCAAGCTGGTTCGCTATTTTTCCCTGTTCAAGCATATCCGAAGCAACTGGAAATACGTGAACGACCCGGTAAACATGGATTACTATTCACCGCCAGTGGAAAGCATGGAGCTATTAGCCGGCGATTGCGACGATTATGCGATCCTGATGGCGTCATCTATCATGGCGATTGGCGGTGAAGCGCGTGTCGTGATCTCGGAGAGCCATATGTACACCGAAGTGAAAGTTGGCAAATCAGATGATATCGACAACGTGAGCCATGTGGTAAGAACCTTGTTTCCGGATGAAGTGAACAACGGCAAGATCCACTTTCACCAGACTAACGACGAACTATGGATCAACTTCGATTATACAGCACGCCACCCGGGCGGATATTTCCTGGAGCCGGAACTATACAGCGTGATCACATTTAATAAATAAGCACATACTATAAGTATAGCTAAATCAGTTTTATAAACGTACAAGTGCAGCAGCCACCCTTGCCGGTGGCTGTTTTATTATTTAATTTAGCCTGATAACCTAAACTGAATCTACCTATGCCCAAAATTCTGATCATAGATGATGAGCGGGCCATCCGTAGCACCCTGAAGGAAATTCTGGAATTTGAGAGTTATACCGTTGACGAAGCCGAAGACGGTGAGAAGGGGCTGCAGCTTTTTGGCAAATCTAAATACGATGTAGTGCTTTGCGACATTAAAATGCCCGGCATGGATGGCATTGAGGTGTTGGAGAAAGCGATGGAAATTGCGCCGGATGTGCCTTTTATCATGATATCGGCACACGGAACAATTGATACTGCCGTGGAAGCCACCAAAAAAGGCGCCTACGATTTTCTGCAGAAACCACCGGACCTAAACCGCCTGCTGGTAACCGTACGCAACGCCTTGGATAAAGCCACCCTGGTAACCGAAACCAAGATCCTGAAGAAGAAGATCTCAAAGACCTATGAAATGGTTGGAGCTTCGGAAGCACTTGGCCGGGTAAAGCAAGCAATAGAAAAAGTTGCCCCTACTGATGCGCGCGTGCTGATTACCGGACCTAACGGATCGGGCAAGGAACTGGTAGCACGTTCTATACACGAGCACAGCAACCGCGCCCACGGACCTTTGGTGGAAGTAAACTGCGCCGCCATACCAAGTGAACTGATCGAGAGTGAATTGTTTGGCCACGAGAAAGGCTCGTTTACATCGGCAGTGAAGCAGCGCATTGGCAAGTTTGAACAGGCAAATGGCGGTACCTTATTCCTGGATGAGGTGGGTGATATGAGCTTATCGGCGCAGGCCAAAGTGCTTCGGGCCTTACAGGAGCATAGAATTACCCGCGTGGGCGGCGATAAAGACATACAGGTAGATGTGCGCGTAATTGCGGCTACTAACAAAAACCTGCTGGAAGAGATTGAAGCCAGAAACTTCCGTGAGGACTTATACCACCGCCTGGGTGTAATCCTGATTCATGTGCCGCCCCTGAACGAGCGCCGCGAGGATATTCCGGACCTGGTAAGCAAGTTCTTGAACGACATCGCCAACGACTATGGCAACAAGCCTAAAGCTATAGCTGCTGATGCCATGGAGTATTTGCAGGAACTGGATTGGCGAGGCAATGTGCGTGAATTGCGCAACGTAGTAGAGCGCCTAGTAATTATGAGCGGAAGCGAAATTACTTTAGAAGATGCCAGATCTTATGCCCGCCCGGTTGTAGCGTAAGCTATAGTTTATAAACTATAAACCCGCAGATTTGAAGTTGTACAGCTTCTGATCTGCGGGTTTTTTATGCTGCTGACTTTTTAAGCAGGCAACAGTTCTTATACTTTTCGCCGCTGCCGCATGGGCACGCCTCGTTTCGTCCTAATCGCTTGCCATAGGGGTTTAAAAGCTCCCTGAAATTCAGGTTAAACCTCCGCTTTGGGTTCTGATGAAATACCTTAGTAAGCAGTGCATACAACTTAGGGTGATTCTCAGCGAGCTTGTCCGGTTTCTCAAAAAAGTACTCTGTAACTACAGCAAAAAACTCGGCTTCGTTGGTGGCCCCATAAGCATCAATGTCAGACTCTCCGCGCCTGATGCTTTTTATTTTGCTGTACATCAACTCTTTCCACGGCTTCACCAATTCATCAGGCATGTACGCTCCCGGCACGCCATCAATTTCGCCATCAGCCTGGTCTACCATATGGGCAAACTCATGTATTCCTACATTTTTCTTATCAGCCATATCGTTAAAACCACGTTCTAAAGCCGGCTTTGATAAGGTAACATAATGGTCGTTCTGAAACGGATTTACGCGCCCCAGCACTTCGGCAACAGCACCGCTCTTCTCGTCCTTATATTTGTGAATGCTTTCGGGGAAAACCAGAATTTCGCCAAGATTACTATACTCCCAGTCTCTGAACCCGAAAATGGGAATAATAGCGCTGGATGCTACTAACACTTTGGTCAGGTCGTCGATTTGTACGTCGATGCCGGTTATCTTCTTCTCAGCCAGGAAGAGCTGCAACATCTTCTCAAAGCGCTGTTTCTCTTCGTCCGATTTCAACGTGTGGTAAAAGCCTACCCTATCGCTTAATATTTTACGCCACTCCACCGGAAAATCCGTAGCAAGTACCTTTTTCCGTTGCCTGGATTTACGCGTTGCCCAGCGCAGGAAAATGAACAGCGCAACACTTACAAAAACTATAAAAGCCAGATACCCCATGGAAGATGCTTTAAGCAATTAACAAGTTACAACCCCTGATATCCGAATTATCAAAACGGCCCAGTACCTCGAAACCGCCATCCGCGTGCATTTTGCCAATGTCTTTGGTTTCTATAAAAGCACAGGAATCCACATTAGCAAGGTCAATAACATTTATGCCTCCGGAGCGGTGGTGGTTGCCCTTGTCAAACGGATCGTTCAGGTCGCGGAGCAGGATCTGCATGGTTTGGCCAGGGTAAAAGATGCCATTGCCTTTGGAATACCCCTGCGAGAGCAGTTCTGTCATACCATATTCTGAGTGAATGGTTTCTACACCAAAACCTTTTATAAGGTAACTATGCAGCTCTTCACGTATCATTTCGCGGTGGCGCCCTTTCATGCCACCTGTTTCCATAATGGTTACGCCACTAAAATCATGATTGCCCTGCAGCTCTTCAGCCCAATCCAGCAGCGCATAGCTTACGCCTATCAGCAATATTTTTTTGCCGCGCGTTTTAGCCATAGTTATAGTTTGCAAAAGCTGGTCGCGGTTATGCAGGTAAAAACCTTCTTCGTGCTGACCGGTTTGTTGTGTAAAATAATCTACCATTGCCACCAGGCTTGAACCACCCTGCTCCAGGTAAGACGGTAACAGGGCAAGTACGATATATTCCTGCAGCGGGCCGTAAAAGCGCTCGAAAATATGTTTGGTAACCTGGTTATACCATTGCAGGTCGGCCACATAATGTTTGCTGCGGTTTTGCTGTGTAGTTCCGCTGCTCAGGAATGTTACTTCCGGCTCGAAGCTGCCAGTTGCAACCTTTTGCTGTTTAAAGAACTCTATAGGTAAGAAAGGGATTTGTTTTATATCTGTCACCTGGTCGGGGTGGATGTTCAGGTGCTGCAGAAATGAACTATAAACCGGGTTATGCACGGCCTGGTACCTGAAGAGCGACAGCGCCATCCGGGTAAAATCTATAGTTTGCTCAAGTAACTGTTGCCTGTACTGCGCCTTAAAATCCATCAAATAAACTTATAACAAATCCTATATCTAATCGTTTGATTTAGTAAATTTAGCTTCATTTTTTCGATTTCCCCTTATGAACAATATGCTAAAGTACAGCCTTGCCTGCCTCCTGATGCTGCTGGCCTTTACGTCCTGCCGCAAGGAACCGAACTACCCTATAGAGCCTGAAATTGAGTTTAAACGCATAGAGAAGTTTACGCATGAGCCGAACGGTATAAAAACAGATACCCTGACGTTTGTAATTGGTTACAAAGATGGCGATGGCAACCTGGGTCTCAGACCATACGACTCTAGAGCTGGTGCTACAGACCCGGACAGCCAGGCCCCCTTCAACTTTGGCTCTCCCTTCTATAATAACTTCCATCTCAAGTTTTATGAACAGGTTCGTCAGCCCGACGGCAGCCTGACATTCGAGCCATTCAGAGGCGGTTTTGAATTGCAGCAGCGTTTCCCCAGAATTTCGACAGATGAGCGTGTAGAACCGCTGGAAGGTGAGATCAGGTTTAAATATGTAATTACAGCACTTGAAGTTGACCCGGGAACTGTACTCCGGTTCGAGGCCTTTATTTACGACCGCCAATTGCCTGTACCCAACAAAAGCAACGTAGTGGTTTCGGAGCCGGTAACTTTGCTTGTTGAGTAACTATAGAGAACTGAAACTATAACACAAAAAAGGCCCTGCAACTATAGCTGCAGGGCCTTTTTATTGTACTGTATTTTAAACTTAGTAGATCGTCGGGTATTTAGCCGGATCCGCTTCGTGCAGGATGTCATAAACGGCTTCAAATACATCCTCAGTATTCGGCTTCGAGAAATAATCACCATCGGAGCCATAAGGAGGACGATGCGCCTGTGCTGCCAGGCACTGCGGCTTCGAATCCAGCCATCTCCAGGCTCCCTGCTCATCCACTACCTGCTGCATCATAAAGGCAGTTGCACCACCCGGCACATCTTCGTCAGTAAATAACACACGACCCGTTTTGCGGATAGAGTCTGTAATTACATGGTCGATATCGAAAGGTAACAGCGTTTGTACGTCGATCACTTCAGCTGAAATGCCAAACTCCTCCAGCTGTCGGGCTGCTTCCATTACAATGCGACACATAGAGCCATAGGTAACTATAGTTACATCGTCGCCTGCCTTCAGAATCTCCGGTTTGCCAAGCGGCACAGTAAATTCTGCAATGTTATTCGGGATGCGCTCTTTCAGTCTGTAACCGTTCAGGCACTCTATTATAAGCGCTGGCTCATCAGACTTCAACATGGTATTGTAGAAACCTGCGGCCTGTGTCATGTCGCGCGGTACAAGCACGTGCATACCACGGATGCTGTTCAGGATCATACCGATAGGAGACCCAGAGTGCCAGATACCTTCCAGGCGGTGGCCACGGGTACGAACAATAAGCGGCGCTTTCTGCCCACCTTTAGTACGGTACTGCAGGCAAGCCACATCGTCGCTCAGGATCTGGATAGCATACAGCAGGTAATCCAGGTACTGAATTTCAGTGATCGGGCGAAGGCCGCGTAATGCCGCACCAATTCCCTGACCAACTATAGTACACTCCCGGATGCCAGTATCTGTAACGCGCAATTCGCCATATTTTTCCTGTAAACCGGCAAAGGCCTGGTTCACGTCCCCAATCTTTCCAACGTCTTCACCGATGGCAAATACACGCGGGTCGCGGGCAAGAATGGCATCAAAGGCAGCCTGCAGTACTTCACGGCCATCTACAACCGGAGAGTTCTCATCAAACTCAGCCTTTACTTCTTCTACAAGCAGAGCAGACTCTTCAGACTGGCTATATAAGTATGAGTTAAAGCGATCAGCGTTTTCGCCTATAGTTTGCTCCAGCCAACCTACCAGCTCGCGTTTTGCCTGGCTGCGCTCATCACGCACATAGCGCAGGGCTTTACGCACTGCTCTAACTGCATCGCTGCGGATCGGTACAGTAACCTTGCGCAGTTCCTCGGTAATAGTTGCTATTTCAGTAATATGATCGCTGTCAGCCGCCAGGTTATCCAGTAACTGGAGTGCTGTAGCATGGTCGTCTTTAATTCCTGAATCGAAAGCATTCCAGGCGTTGGTACGCGCAACACGTACGGCTTCCTTCGCTTCGTTCTCTATCTGGTCTAAGTGCTCAGTTGTGGCAATGCCGTTGGCCAGAATCCACTCGCGCATTTTCTTTAAGCAGTCGAATTCAGCTTCCCACTCCAGGCGCTCTTTTGACTTGTAGCGCTCATGAGAGCCTGATGTCGAGTGGCCCTGTGGCTGGGTTACTTCTTCAACGTGTATCAGTACCGGCACATGCTGCTCGCGGCAAACACGCACTGCGGCTTCGTAAGTCTCGCAAAGGGCTGCGTAATCCCAGCCTTTTACTTTAAATATTTCGTAGCCTTGCTCCCCTTCTGCTGTGCGCTGGAAACCGGCCAGAATTTCAGAAATGCTTCCTTTGGTAGTCTGGTACTCAGCTGGTACCGAAATACCGTAACCATCGTCCCAAACCGACACCAGCATCGGTACCTGCAGTACCCCACCAGCGTTAATAGCTTCAAAGAACATTCCTTCAGAGGTAGAGGCGTTACCTATAGTTCCGAAGGCAACTTCGTTACCGTTTACCGAAAACTGTGTCAGGTTTTGCAGTTCCGGGTTCTGGCGGTATAGTTTAGATGCATAAGCCAGACCAACTAAACGCGGCATCTGAGAGGCTGTAGGCGAAATATCGGAGCTGGAGTTTTTCTGCTCCATGATGTTTTTCCAGTTGCCTTCATCATCCAGCAGGCGCGTTCCAAAGTGTCCGTTCATGGCACGGCCGGCAGTAGATGGCTCGGCCTCTACATCGGTGTGGGCATAAAGCTGGGCAAAATACTGTTGCAGTGTAAGTTCGCCAATCGCAAACATAAAAGTCTGGTCGCGGTAGTAACCAGAGCGAAAATCACCGTTCTGGAAGAACTTTGCCATGGCCAGTTGGGCTACTTCTTTTCCATCTCCGAAAATTCCGAATTTGGCTTTGCCCATGAACACTTCCTTGCGGCCTGCAAGGCTAGCCTGGCGGCTTTCCCAGCCCAACCGGTAGTCCTGAAGTATTTCTTCAGCTGTTAGTTTTTGAGTTATAGATACTTCAGCAGTCTGCATGATAAATCGGGGTTATACTTTTGGTATAATTTAATTCAAAATTACAGAAGATTAGCCTAAACTTCAAATTAAGGCCAGCCTTCACTAAATTTGGCATGATAGTGGGATTCGTTAAGTAAAAGATGATTAACTTTGCTTAGCCCTGATATATGGCCTTACTTTTACGATTAATTGCTTCTCCGTTTGTTGAAATGAGAAAAAACTTTTACTTTATTGCATCGGTTTTCCTTTTGCTGATTAGTTTTGGAGCAAATGCCCAGGGCGAGCTCAGCTTTGAAAAGGAAACCCATGATTTTGGCACGATGCCTGAAGGAACACAGGCAGCTTACGAGTTCAGGGTAAAAAACGTAGGCGACCAGCCGGTAATTATTGCCAACGTGCAGCCATCTTGTGGATGCACCACCCCCGACTGGACGAAAACACCAATATTACCTGGTAAAACAGGTGTTATAAAAGCAGTTTATAACAGTACAGGCCGTCCGGGCGCGTTTCACAGGTCTATTGCAGTAACTTCTAATGGTAAAACAACCAACCATATCCTGTATATTAAGGGGGAAGTTGGACCAAAAGAGGAGAAAAACAGTTATACGCAGGAACAAAAACTAATGTCGCCGCGTTTGGCTGTTGGTAACACTAGCTACAATTTTGGAAAACTTGAAAAAGGACAAAAAGCTGTAGCGCAGTTCATCATCAAAAACACAGGTCGGCAGGACCTGGTTGTGCAGGGAGTTCAAAGCAAATGCAAATGCGTGAGCTATAAAGTTTCGAAGCCAGCTCTTAAAGCAGGAGAACAGGCAGTTTTGGAACTTACCTACATCCCGCTGATGTTAAAAGAGCAAAATGAGCAGATAACTGTTCTTTCAAACGATATTGTAATGCCTAATCTTAGGTTGACGCTTAAAGCAGATGTAATTGAGAAGCAGGCTTCTAAAGATATGTTAAGGGAAGGCAAATAGCCGACACCTTTCAGATAGTTTTTTTCATAGTTTTATTTTGTACTAACGGCAGTGATTTTATCGCTGCCTTTTTTCATTTTATACCCTTCCGTTTCCTTGCCATCTATAGTTTCAGTACAATTCTATAGCTCTCCCTGAGCTTGATATTTTCTATAAAAAATGTAGTTTTTATTACTTTCATAACTTGAAGTTAATGGTATATTTGTGCAGCTTATACTACAACTTAATAATAGAACGACATGATTATTGGTGTTCCAAAGGAAATTAAGAATAACGAAAACCGCGTAGGTGCAACCCCTGCTGGTGTAAATGAACTGGTGCGCAACGGCCACACCGTATACGTACAGGCAACTGCCGGCGAAGGCAGCGGTTTTGCTGATGAGGATTATGTAAATGCAGGCGCTACCATACTTCGAACTATAGATGAAGTGTATGGTATCGCCGAAATGATCATCAAAGTAAAAGAGCCGATTGAATCTGAATACAACCTGATCAAAGAGAATCAGTTACTGTTCACATACTTCCACTTTGCATCTTACGAGCCCCTTACGCACGCCATGATCGAGCGCAAAGCAGTTTGCCTTGCTTACGAAACTGTAGAGCGCCCTGACAGAAGCCTGCCTTTGCTGGTACCTATGTCTGAGGTTGCTGGCCGTATGTCCATTCAGGAAGGCGCCAAGTACCTTGAGAAGCCACTAAAAGGCCGTGGTATATTGTTAGGTGGTGTACCGGGCGTTCGCCCTGCCAAAGTATTGATATTGGGTGGTGGTGTAGTTGGTACCAACGCTGCTAAAATGGCTGCCGGTATGGGTGCCGATGTTACCATCCTGGACACTAACCTGGCGCGCCTGCGTTACCTGGATGATGTGCTTCCTGCCAATGTAACAACGCAGATGTCTAACAGCTATGTGATCCGTGAGCTGGTGCAAACACACGACCTGATTATTGGTGCGGTATTAATACCTGGTGCAAAAGCTCCAAACCTGATTACCCGCGACATGCTGAAGACAATGAAGCCGGGCACTGTACTGGTTGACGTTGCTGTAGACCAGGGTGGTTGCATCGAGACATGTAAGCCAACTACGCACCAGGATCCGACTTTCATTATTGATGATGTGGTGCATTACTGCGTGGCTAACATGCCGGGTGCGGTTCCTTTCACATCTACACAGGCGCTTACCAACGCTACCTTGCCTTATGCCGTGCAACTGGCCAACAAAGGCTGGAAACAAGCCTGCACTGAGAGCAATGAACTGAAGCTGGGCTTGAATGTGGTGAACGGTAAAGTTGTGTACAAAGGTGTGGCTGAAGCTTTCGGCCTGGAATACACAGATGTAGCTGCAGTGCTGTAATTAAACTATAGAAATATAAGAAACGCCTTCTGTGAGATTCGCAGGAGGCGTTTTTTGTTTGGACCAGTGATTAAAGGGATTTTTCTTATTAACAGGATTTTTGTCTGAACCGGGATTAAGGGAGAATTGATGGAATTTTGGGATTGGGGCTTTGCTATAGTTTGGTTATAGTTCTATAGTTAGCGTGATCAAAACACCCCTGCCCCTCAGAGCTACGCTCGCTACCTTCGAAATCGCTTCTCGGTAGTCCAAGGAGGGGAGCTCTTTCTTCTATAGTTTGAACTATAGTTCTATAGTCGGCAATTAACCCACCCCTGCCCCTCCCAAGAGGGGAATCTACCTACAGTTACAAACTACGAACAGGACAGGTTTACCTGTCCCCTTGGAACACTACCACGAAAAGCCACAGTACTATAGCTACTCAAACAAACTATTGATTAACTATCGAAGGATTTCAGTCTTTGGGTTGAGCGCCTTGTAGATTTCTGGTGCCGGTAGGCATTGTGAGGAACGAACAAAAGAAATGTACACCGCGCGATGCCCGAAGACGGGGCCTCGCGGCCGTGAGCGCACCAAAGCGGGATTGAAACGATAGGTAAGTAAAGCTCCCAGGATCAGAAGTAACAATGAAAGAAGCAGCTTGTAGCAACTATAGTTAACTATAAAACGATAGTCTGAGATAGATTTCTCGCTTTGCTCGAAATGACAGGAGTTGAAACTACAGGACATATAAGATGTCTCGACTACACTCGACATGACAAAAGAAGAGAAACACAGACACATATAACGCAAAAGAGCCTGAACATTACTGCTCAGGCTCTTTTGCGTTATTATCTTAAAATTAAGGCATATACGACACCTCTACTCTGAAGCGCTGATCAACAGCTCCGAGCTTCTGATAAGCCTTTTTAGATAAACGGACAATTACGTTATTATTGGCGCCAGTATCAGGTAGTTTACCTATTACCCGCACATATACTACTTGCCCATTCATGCCGTTTTTCACTTGCATAATAGTGCCTACAGGGGCGCTCTTGTGCAGGGCCAGGTACTTATTTGTATCAGCTTTCGGATCGATCATTTCGGCCATACCGCTTTCGATCACTTTCTTTACGCCAGCTTCAGTTTCGGTAGTTCCAGCCTCCTCTTCGCGCTCACTCACAACTGTAGCAGACTCAGTAGTAGCAGTTTCAAATCTGGTCGAAGTAGTTGCCTGATTCGTACTCTTATCGGTAGACGCAACTGGCTTTACAGCGACTTCATCATCTGTTTCAGGTACATAAACCGGCTTACTGGCTGTTGGTACGGCGCCTTTGCCAACTATAAGCTCTGCTCCTATTTCAATGTTGTTATCAGCCAGTTTATTCCAGGCTTTCAGGTTATCAACTGTAATACCGTGCATGCGCGAAATACTATATAGCGTTTGTTTAGGCTCTACTTTGTGTATTTTTTCACCTTTCTGGTTTACAGTAAACGTGCGGTTGCTGGCTGCAGGAGCAGCAGGTTTTGCTGCTGTGCTGGCAGGTGTGGAGGTAGCAGCATTTACAGCTGCTGAAAGCGGGGCTTTGCTCGGGATCAGTACTACCTGGCCTATTTTAATGCTGGCCTCTACGCTTGGGTTCGACTCAACGATCTGGGCAACCGGGACACCATACTTGCGCGACAGGGCATACAAGGTTTCTTTAGGTTCAACCTTGTGCTTGATAAAGAACCTGCCATTGCGGCGCTCCACTCCTACCGAGTCGCGTGGTGCAGAAAGGTCAAAAGCAGCAGCCGAAAACGAAAGTACAGGCGATAACAGTAGGGCAAGTAGAAAGATGCGTACCATGGCTAAAAGGTAAACTATAAAAGGCTATAAACAGTTAGTATATTCCTATCCTGAATAAAGTATAATTTTTTGTTAAAGATAATAAAAGTATCCGAACCTATCCCACTAATCCCGAGGGCAATACGGGTATTTAATTGCAGCTCCCCACTCAGGTCAAACACACTCAGCACATTATCCAATTTACCGTCGGGTGTGCTGATGTAAAAACTTATAACGATGCAGGTATCGGTTTCAGCATACTCTATGCCCCGCACTGCCTGCAGTTGTAATTGTTGTTCCAGAAAGTCAGCTACTTCTGCAAAATATGTTTCTCCCTCCAGGTACAACATGGGTGTTATGCAGTTCTGAAAACGGGTATTGCTATAGTTTGCAACAGCTGCTGCGCCGCTTTCCAGCGACACATTTTGCATGGTTATAGTTCCGGTATCTGACTGCAATTGCAGCAAATTTTTCTGCTTTAAATCAAGCGCCAGCACACCGTCTGAATTGATGCCGTAATAGGCCAGCTCCGGCTGCTCCCAAACCAGTTTACCGCCGGCTGCATCATAAGCAAAAATGCCTTTGTGCTCGCCTATTTGCCTATCGCCGTAACCATGTAAAAACAACAAACCATCGTGCGCATCTTCCAGGCCAAGCCACCAGTTCTTTGTAGCTGACAAAGGTAATTTATGCAATACATGCTGTTCAGCACATAGTGTGTAAAAATCGGTCAGCAACAGATCGGCATCACGCACTTCCACCCCCAGCCTGTCAGCCGTGGTATCGGGGCGAAGGCGCCACACCGGAGCCCCGAAATCGTATGTATAAAGTAGTGGAAGAATAACGTTTATTTTTTTACTATATTCAGGCAAAATAGCACCCTGTTACCTGCAAAATTATGAAATCTGACGCAAACTATAGGCACCGAGTTTTAGCTTTCCTGCTTCCCCTGTTTTTCCTGTTACCGTTGGCAGTGCAGGCACAAAATCAGAAAGTGCTGCTGATGGAAATAAAGTCAGAGATTGACCCACGCACCAACCGCTATACCGAGCTGGCACTGGAGCAGGCCACAGCCATAAAAGCCGACCATGTGCTGCTGGTGCTCGACACTTTTGGCGGAGCACTGAACGATGCCGATCAGATTCGCAAACGCATTCTGGAATATCCAAAGCCAGTGTATGTGTTCATCAATAAAAATGCAGCATCGGCGGGGGCACTTATTTCACTTGCCTGCGACAGCATTTACATGGCGCCTGGTGCCAACATTGGGGCTGCAACCGTAGTGGGGGCCAATGGAGAGCCTGCTCCGGGAAAATACCAGAGCTATATGCGCTCCATTATGCGCTCTACAGCAGAAGCCCAGGGCCGCAACCCTAATCTTGCCGAAGCAATGGTTGAGTCCAGTGTAGATACTACTCTTGCGGCAGGCCAGGTACTGACTTTAACTACCACAGAAGCAATAAAATATGGCTTCAGTGATGGCGTAGCAGCTAACGTGGAGCAGGTGCTGGCGCAACTTAATTTGCAACATGCAGATGTTGTAAAGTATGAGCTAAGCACTACTAATAAGATCATTTCCTTTTTCCTGAACCCGGTTGTGAGCGGTATTCTGCTGCTGCTGATTATGGGCGGCTTGTATTTTGAGCTACAGTCGCCGGGCGTTGGTTTTCCGCTGGCTGCAGCTATAGTTGCCGGTATCTTATATCTAACGCCGTATTACCTGAATGGCCTTGCCGAGAACTGGGAGATCCTGCTGTTTGTGGTCGGGCTTATACTTATCGGTGTGGAGGTGCTGGTCATACCGGGGTTTGGCGTAACGGGCATCAGTGGCATTATCCTCGTGTTTGTATCGTTGGTGTTGATCATGGTAAACAACCAGGCGTTCGACTTTACGTTCGTGCCATCTGATACCCTGATGCAAAGTATGATCTCGGTGCTGATCGGGATGGTGGGCGCTGTAATACTGGTGGCACTAACCTGGAGCCGTTTTGCAGCCAGTCGTACCATGCAGCGCGTTATCCTGCATAACTCTTTCCAGGGCTCCGAAGGCTACCGCTCTTCAGCCGATGCCTCGCACCTGATCGGTAAAACAGGCATTGCCCACACCCGCATGAGCCCAAGCGGCCGCGTTCTGATTGATGATACACTCTACGATGCGCAGGCCCGAGAAGGCTACATCGAAAAAGGCGAAACCGTAGAAGTTGTAGACCACAGCACTTTCTCCCTAAAGGTAAAAAAGGTTTAATGGTTTGATTGTTGATTGTTGATTGTTGATCAGCTATAGTTTAAGGCACAACGTATAGCATTTCTACAACTTTCTAACTTCCAAACTTTCTAACTTACAAACTCTCAAACTGATGAAAAACCTGTTACTTGCTGTTATACTTTCAGCTTCGGCTTTACTGGCATCCTGCACTCAACAAACTATGGATACAGAAGAAAAAAATAATACTATAACCAAAGAAGCCACCCTGGACTGGTCTGGAGAATACATGGTAGATGGCTGTGGATTTAAACTGATCATAGACGGGAAAGAATATAAACCGGAAGACGAGGCTGCTATAGATGAGTCGTTTAAGGCTGAAGAAGGCGCAACACCAGTGCGCGTTACCTACACAGAAACCGGAGAAACGATAGACCGCCGTTGCGGGCTTTCTACCCAAGACAGGTCTATGCCCGGCATCCGGATTATCTCAATAGAACGACTATAAACTATAGTTAGCTAACCGCTGATGACAACTAAAGAAGTAATGCAGCAACTGGCTGCATTAGGTAGCCCCACCATTAAAAATATCTACCTGAAACATGGAGCGCAGGAACCGTTTTTCGGCGTAAAGATTGGCGACCTGAAACCGATCCAGAAAAAGATTAAGAAGAACTATAGTTTAGCAAAAGAGCTATACCAAACCCGAAACTCGGACGCCATGTACCTGGCCGGCCTTATTGCCGACGAAAAAGCCATGACCAAAGCAGACCTGCAGCAGTGGGTGGAAAATACAGTCTGGTACATGCACAGCGAATATACCGTGGCCTGGGTTGCCGCCGAAAGTGCACACGGCCTGGAGTTAGCCAAAGAGTGGGTTAAATCTGATAACGAAATGATCGCCATAGCCGGCTGGTCTACGCTAGCGAGCCTTGTTGCCGTAAAAGCGGATCATGATTTAGAACTGGAATACCTGAGCCAGCAACTCGACCACGTAGCAGAAGTTATACACGTAAGCCCCAACCGCGTGCGCTACTCCATGAATGGTTTTGTAATTGCGACCGGTACTTATGTGCCTGCACTTAGCGGAAAAGCAAAGGAAGTAGCTAAGAGAATAGGCAAAGTAAGTGTTTATATGGGCGACACCGCCTGCAAAACTCCGGAAGCGCTGCTTTACATAGAGAAGGCCGAAAAAATGGGCCGCCTGGGCAAAAAGAAGAAGTCGGCGCGCTGCTAACTGTAAATTAACGTCCGGTGTTCCGTATATTTGGGCTGCATTTTAAACTATAGACTATGGACGTACTCGGCATTATTCCGGCCCGTTATGCATCAACCCGTTTTCCGGGCAAACCACTCACCGACATAAATGGCAAAACCATGATTCGGCGAGTTTATGAACAGGCTTCGGCAGCCGGACTAGCAGAAGTTATAGTTGCCACTGACGATGAGCGTATTCTGAGCCACGTACTGGACTTTGGCGGCAAAGCAGTAATGACTGGTGAGCACCACCAGAGCGGCACCGACCGTTGCTTTGAAGCCTACAAACTCAACAACAAGCCGTACGAGTACATTATAAACATACAGGGCGACGAACCTTTTATAAAACCAGAGCAGATAGACCTGGTGGCCAGCTGCTTTAAGCGTCCGAACACGCAACTGGCAACGCTGGTAAAAAAGATAACTACCGAAGAAGAGCTGTTTAATGTAAATGCCCCTAAGGTAGTGCTTAGCACTTCAGGTGATGCCCTGTATTTTAGCCGCCAGCCTATCCCCTATTGCCGCAACGTGCCGCAGGATATTTGGCACAAACAGCATGCCTACTATAAGCACATCGGCATTTATGGTTACCGCGCCGACATACTGGAGCAGATCACTCAGTTACCACCATCGGCGCTGGAACTGGCGGAATCGCTTGAGCAGTTGCGCTGGCTGGAAAACGGCTTTAAAATAACCACCGCCCTTACCGAATTTGAAACGATAGGCATCGACTCTCCGGAAGACCTGCAGCGGGTAATGAATAATTTGTAATGCCTAATTATTAATTGGTTTAATCAGCCATTCATCATTATTAATTATTCATTAAAAACATGCGTTACTATAGTTTGCTGCGGTTCCTGAAACTGAGTTTGTACTTCTTTCTGATGTATACTTTACTGACCGCTGTATGGTATGGTATAACCGGGAAGTTTAAAGAAGACACAGCTGCAACTATAACTGAGATTCTGGTCACGGCAGCTCTATTCTCCCTTCTGTTTAGTGTAACTATAGTTATATGGTACCGCCGCGAGGAGCGCCGAATTCCGCTTAAAAGTATAACGGCAAAAGAGCTTGATAAGAAACTGGAAACGATAGGCTTTACCCGCACGCAGCATAAAGAGAAACATACCCGCATTTATAAACCAGTTCCGCCTAAAGCAGCAGCGCTGGCAGGCCGTATTTTTGTGCAACAGTCTGCAAACTTTTACCACCTGCACGGGCCGACCAGGTATCTAACTAAACTATAGATTTAGGCTTATGAAGTCGGTGCTAACTATAGTTTTGTTTCTGTTGAGCTATTCAGAAACTATAGCCCAGGAAAAACTGCAAACGGGCCAGTATCTGTTCTCTGAAACCGGGACAGCTATAGTTAGATTAAAAGGTACTGATGAGGTTTTCAGCGTAAATCCGGAACCGGTTCTCACCATCCAGGATTTTGAAGAAGCTATAGTTGGATACGCTCAAGCTCCAAAAGGCAGATCGAGAGTCTTATTGATCAAACTCAGCCCCGAAGGCCAGCGAAAGTTCAGAGAGTTTACACTACAGAATATCGGTAAAATGTCAGGCACTGTTATAAGCGGGGAGCTTTATACAGCCATCGAGATCATGACAATGGTTGATATCCAGTACTTAGAGATCCGTATGCCTGGAACAAAAAGAAGTACTAAGCAACTTGTAAACGACCTGAATGCTGAGATAGCGCGAAATAATAAATAAACTTAAGTCAGAACTTGAAGAAATGTAGAAGGAATCAACAACTTTCTAACTTCCCAAATTTATAACTTTCTAACTTTCCCTCACCCTCCTACTCTCTTGGCCTTGTAGCCAGCTGCCTGTAAGGTTTGCAGCACTTTATCCCGGAAATCGCCCTGTATCAGGATTTCGCCGTCTTTAGCTGAGCCGCCTACGCCGCATTTATTCTTTAGCATTTTTCCCAGTTCTTTCAGATCGTCTTCGGTACCCACAAAGCCCTCCACAAGCGTTACCTGCTTGCCTCCGCGCGATTTTTTATCCAGCATTACTTTCAGGTTCTGCTGTTGCGGCGGCAGGGTTTCGGCTTCGTGCTCCTGATCGTACTGGTACTCAAAATCAGAGCTGGTAGAGTAAACTACGCCACTTCGGCCTTTCTTATTTTTATCTTTCACGATTCTAAAACTAATTGAAAATGATGAATGAGTAATGATCGAAAACTAATTAATCATTACTTATTATTAAAAACTAATTACGAAGGAATAAGCACTTTCAGAGCAAGCGGGTTCAGCTTTACATCAAACTGGCTTGCTTTGCCTTTATATTCACCGTCGGCATGGAACATCATAGGCTGCTCTGTTTCTACGCGCACCTGTGTGGTTTTAAAATACTCAGCACTCTGAGCATTTGCAAGCTGTTTGGTCAGCATACAATAGCTTAAGTTCAGGGCTTTTACTACATCCAGCTGCCGGATCAGGCATATATCCAAAAGACCATCCCTGATATCGGCAAGGGGCGCAATGTAAGCGTTGTTCCCATATTGAGCTGCATTAGCAAAGGCCATTACAAAACAATCAGTAACCAGCTCTTTATCGTTTATCCAGACTTTTACGGGCAGGTGCCTATAGTTGCGAACTTCTTTTACAATAAGCTCTACGTAAGTCTTTAACCCGCGGCTTTTACTCCCCGCAAACACCGACGAGATGTAAGCATCAAAACCAATACCTGCTGTGGTAAAAAAAGGCATGTCGTTTATAGTTCCGCTATCAATCTGCGAGATCTGCCCTGTATTCAGCATCTTAATGGCATTGTTTAGCTGAAGCGGGATCTGCAGGTGACGCGCCAGCCCGTTTCCGGAACCTTTCGGAAGAATGGCCAGGGCGGTATTGGTGTACTGCAGGCTTCGGGCAACTTCGTTTACGGTTCCATCGCCACCAACAGCTACTACAGCATAGTAGTTATCGGCTGCAGCTGCAGCTGCCAGCTCGGTGGCATGGCCCGCATAATCTGTATAAACTATATCGTGATCCAGCTTTTTGTGGTCCAGGTATAGTTTAATGCGTGCAGCCACATCCACCTTACTCCTTGTGCCGGAAACAGGGTTTATAATGAATCGGATGCGGGGTAAGTTACTCATGCTGCACGTGTTTGTATAGCTGCAAAAGTAAACTATACAAGTGTAAACAAAAAGCCCGGCCATATAACTATAGCCGGGCTTTGCATACTATAAGGATTGGCTCTATAGTTGGTATGTAAGAACCGGGCGGCTGGTATGGTTTACCAGATCCTCGGCAATACTGCCACTCAGCAGGTGCGACAGACCAGTTCGACCATGCGTCGCCATCATGATCATATCCGCATTAATATCCTCGGCAAAATGCAGAATGCCGTCTTCTTCCACTACATCATTGTAAATGTTGATTGTATAGTTTTGAAGGGCGTATTTTTCGGCAGCGTGTGCCAGCTTGCTTCTTAAATTAGAGCTCGACTCAAATGCTCCTGGCGTGTTGATATATACTAGGTGAATACGTGCATCAAACAGCTGCTGAAATGATTTGAACACCTCCATGGCTTTGCCAACCTCGCGGCGGAAGTTAGATGCCAGCACAATCTCTCTCGGATGAAAATCAGTTTGGCGCTGCTTCACGGTTATTACAGGGCACTCGGCTGTGCGCACAACTTTCTCGGTGTTGGATCCTATCAGGAACTCGTCTAACCCGCTAGAACCTTTTGAGCCCATTACCACCAGGTCTATTTTATCGTCTGCAATTACCTGTCTTATTTTACCGACAATTCTCGCCACATCCACTTCCTGCACCACTTCCACACCTCTATGCTCCACTGTACCTATCAGTTTGTGCATATCTGTCTTTGTAGTTTCGAGCAGGCGCATCATATAGAGTTGTTCCATGTTATCATTGAAGATAACATCGCCTGTAGCGCTAAAGCTGGTACCACGTGGGGCATCAATAACATGTAGTAATTTAATAGCGGCGCCTGTTCTGCGGGCAATGCTTACGGCTACTTCAAAAGCGTATTGAGCCTGTTCCGAAAAGTCTGTTGGTACAAGTATGCGTCTCATGGTGTCTGTGGTTTTATAGTGTTTGTTTATGCAAAAGTATATTACACCTATTGATATAAGTATGATATATATCAATTTAACAATTTATTTAAATCATTACTATATATACGGTTATAAAAAACGAAAGCCCGCTGTTCAGCGGGCTTCCTTGTAAGATACTATAGTTTAACTATAGTTATAATAATTACTGTCCGATCTTAGCGATCAGGTCAGCTGCGCGGTTAGAGTAACCGGCTTCGTTATCGTACCAGCCTACTACTTTTACAAGCGTTTCGTTAGCTGATGTCATCTCTGCATCAAAGATACAAGAGTGCGTGTTACCTACGATATCGATAGAAACGATCGGATCTTCTGTATACTCCAGAATACCTTTCATTTCACCTTCAGCAGCTTTCTTCATTGCCGCGTTAATTTCTTCTTTGGTAGCTGGTCTCTTCAGTACGCAAGTCAGGTCAGTCAGAGAGCCATCCGGAATTGGAACGCGCATTGCAACGCCATCCAGTTTACCTTTCAGGTGTGGCAGTACAAGACCAACAGCCTTAGCTGCACCTGTGGATGTAGGGATAATAGAATAAGCAGCTGCACGTGCTCTTCTCAGGTCGCTGTGTGGAGAATCCTGCAGGCTCTGATCAGAAGTATAAGCGTGAACTGTAGTGATATAACCTTTCTCGATACCGAATGTATCATCAAGCACTTTCGCCATTGGTGCAAGGCAGTTTGTAGTGCACGATGCGTTAGAAACTATAGTTTCCTCACCTTTCAGGATGTCTTCGTTAACACCCAGTACTACAGTTGGGATGTTGCCTTTTGCAGGAGCTGAAATAACTACTTTTTTAGCACCGGCTTCCAGGTGACCACCAGCGCCCTGCTCGTCCACGAAACGACCTGTCGACTCCAGAACCACATCTACGCCAAGCTGTCCCCAAGGAAGGTTCTTAGGCTCACGCTCCGCTGTAATTCTGATCTCACGACCGTTTACGATAATGCCATTATCAGAAGCTTCTACAGTACCGTCGAATTTACCGTGTACAGAGTCGTACTTCAGCAGGTGGGCAAGGGTTTTAGTATTTGTTAGGTCATTGATGGCCACTACTTCCACATTCTCTTTAGCAAGCAGTGCCTTAAAAGTAAGTCTACCGATACGACCAAAGCCGTTAATTGCAACTTTTATTTTAGACATGATATAAGTATTTGGTAAGATGTATGATTTCGATAGTATAACACGAATTATGCTGCGAAGTTACAATTAGCATTAAGGAAAACCAATATATTTTTTGTATACTGATAAAGAAGGTCTTACAATAATTTACGTTTTTTTTAGCCGTAAATGTTTTGCAAAATACTTTTGTACCCTATATTTGCATCGTCAAACGACAAAAACACATGTTGGTCCGTTCGTCTAGGGGTTAGGACTCCAGATTTTCATTCTGGCAACAGGGGTTCGATTCCCCTACGGACTACTGAAAGGGAAAAGTGATTATTTTGATCGCTTTTCCCTTTTTCTTTTTCTACTAAAATCTACTGTATTCGGCTGTTACGTGCGAAAAGCCCTTAACACTTGCTATACGATTATCCTATCCCCGTTTCAGATCCGACATGCAAGTCAACAACTTTTAAGCACAGCGTATCGGTGTCCGCTAATGCCCTAATTATCCTAACTTACACAATCCAGAAAGTACACCTTAAACTCTGCGCCTTCGTTCCAGGTTTCAATAATGCCATCCGGATTCATGGCAAAAATGGCGTACTCTTTTACCTGCTCGATGAAAGTAGAAGTGATGCTCTCAATAAAATGTTTTGTTTTCATGCACATTATAGGTTGCAGCACTTCCATAGTTACAGATCACTGACCCTGAACCAAATTGTGGTGCTGTAGGCAACCTAACGTGAAAGCGGATTTGAAGTTAAAGCTTGGCTATAAGTCAACAATATAACTATAGCTTCAGGCATCAAACAGGTAAACTATAGCTAAACACAAAATAATACTTTGCTTTAATTGCTACCTGCTGAGAATTACATCGAGTAAATAAAATAGAAGCTGGGATCTTGGCTCTTACTTCCGCAAATGCAATGTAAGGTTTTAGCCCAAGTTCAGTTATGAATTATAGATTTTACACAAGCCTGCCAGACTCCTGGTTTATTAAATTTATAGTTCTAGCATATAGCAACCCAACTGGAGATCTGCAAGGCTAATGGTTTGGGTTTCGATCAATCTTCCTAAAGTTTGACTTATCGACCTATTCAAGACTCAGAAAACACTGCTCGATAAAAGAGCAACATGCTTACTTATAATGACTCTTCGATCAAACAGCATTTATACTAAAACTCATATCCGGGCCCTACTCAGCTATAGTTTCCATAATAATCTGTAAATTGAAAACACAGCGCTATGGTGTTATCTTCAATACATTCTCTTCCTAATTACAGGGAGCTAACACATCGGAAACCAGTATGCTCCAATCCTGTATCAGGTGAAGATTTCATGCGGGCAGACGCCCGGTACCCTTTGCAGTAGGAGTCGTTACACAAAAAGGATCCACCCCGCATTACCTTTTTTGGAACATAAGCCTCTGTTGGGTCATTGCTTCTAGCAGGCCCATTGGGATTGTAAGAAACTTGCTCTTTCAGGCTGATGTAGTATTCTGCATCATACCAATCGGCACACCACTCCCATACATTTCCTGCCATATCGTATAAGCCATACGCGTTCGGGGCATATGAGCTGACTGAGGCTATGCCGGTATGCTTATCCCAATTGCTGTTCTGGTTGGGGAACTGTCCCTGCCAGGTATTGGATTTCGGTTTTCCTTTCTCTATCGCCTCCGTTCCCCAAGGGTACGGCTGATTCTCTATTCCTCCCCTTGCAGCAAACTCCCATTCAGCCTCCGTCGGCAACCGCTTCCCGGCCCAGGTAGCATAAGCCACCGCATCGTCCCACGATACATGTACGACGGGATGTTGCTCTTTACCCTCCAAATTGCTGCCCGGCCCCTGGGGATGACGCCAACTGGCACCTTTTGTCCAGGACCACCACTGTCTTGCATCCTGTAATGTTATAGCATGTGCAGGTGGCGTAAACACGAGCGACGCTGCCACAAATAAGCTATCGGCAGGCTTTGGAGTACCAGGCGGTAATTGTTTCCTGATCTCTTCCCATTCCGGCACACGTTCAGCTGTAGTCACATAGCCGGTGGCTTCCACAAAGCTGGCAAACTGGGCATTGGTAACTTCAGTAACATCCATCCAGAAGCCATCCACTTTTACCTGATGCAGGGGATACTCGTCCTGCCTTCCTTCAGTATCGGCTGCGCCCATGTAAAATGCACCTCCTTTTATCCACACCATCCCTTCGTGTGATACTTCGCCCTTCTTTATAGAGTCTGATTTAACTGTCGTCGTAAACCGGGAAGGCATACTTTCATGACAGGAAGCTCGTGCCTCATCCACAACAACAGTTTTCTCTTCCAGTGCGCTTTCTTGTTTGCAGGACACAGTCAGGCAAAGCACACTGCAAAAAATAAAAGGAGCTTGTTTAGTGGACATCACCATGCAAGAAGTTTAATTTTAAACCTATCTATTTAACTATATCCACAGCATCTCATTAATGGTCAAAGGCAAAAAGCAATGTTTTGAATGCGTTACAGATGTACAGTGATTCTATCTTCTAGCCAGTACTTTAAAGCACCGGAGTACAATTCTGCACTTTACTCTCCACCGCGTTGCAGTTCCAGTGCAGCCTTTTCTATGAGAGCCTTGTTCGTGGAATCCAGCTTCGATTTAAAAAAATTTTTTGGACCCAACACAGTATAGGCTCTGCCACCATGATAGGGTATATATCCTACTTTCTGTGAATATTCATTCCAGCCGCTTAACAATTCCTGGAGCTTTTCCGGTTTTTGCCTGGCAAGGTCTTGCTTCTCCCTTGGGTCTTCCTTCACATTAAACAATTGCCAGTCTTGTCCTTTACCAAAAGGAGGCATCAGGAATCGGATCTTCCAATCCCCTTTGTAGTAGGCCTTATTTTCCAGACTTTCAATTCCATAGCCGGCGTTCTCATCCCGAATGGTACTTCGTTTGTTGCTTAATAATTTATTGAATGAAGTACCGGTCATAGCCGCTAATTTATTGTTTTTGTATGTATCAGGCCGCTTAGCTCCGGCAATCTCTAGCAGCGTAGGCATAATATCAGTGCCCAGAATTTTGTTGCTGGCATCTATCCCTTTTATAGTTACGCCCTTCCCCGAGATAATGAATGGCACCCGGACACCTCCTTCACCTGTGGTAGTTTTGAAATAAGAATAAGGCGTAGCGGTTACTTCGGCCCACGCCCCTTGCAATGATACAAAGGAGTTTGGTTTACCCATGTTATCCAGGCTGTTATCAAACGGCTTCATGTCAGTTTTATAGAACGATGGGTCTTTGGGGTTAGCGCCGTTATCACCGATCAGGATAACAATGGTATTTTCCAGTTTTCCTTTCTTTTGCAGGGCGTCCAGCACGCGTCCTATATTCAGGTCCATAATTTCCAGCATGGCAGCGTAGAGTTCCATGCGGCGGGCCTCTACCTTTTTCTCCTGAGCCGAAAGTTCGTTCCACTTTTTATATTCCCCTGAGCCAGGGTTCATCGGAAGGTCTTTCGGTATAAGGCCAAGCTTTTTCATATTCTCCATCCGTACCTGCCGGATGTGGTCATAGCCTTTGTCGTATGCGCCCTTGTATTTATCCATCCAGTCGTCTGGTACATGCAGCGGATCGTGGGGTGCCGTAAATGCCAGGTAACCGAAGAATGGTCGATCGTCCTTTTGCTCGGTAATGTACTGGATCATCTTGTCGGCGTAATAGTTGGAAGAGTAAAAATCGTCCGGCAGCTTTTTCACCTTTACACTATCATCATAGTACACAGTGTGAATCACTTCTTCTGGCCCTAAGGGAAAGCTGTTACTGAAATGGCTTGCTCCTCCACCCAGAAAAGAAAAGCTGCGTTCGAAGCCTTCCTCGAACGGGCGCTTGCCTTCTTCATGGCCCAAGTGCCATTTGCCACTCATGTAGGTATGATAGCCATTTTCCTGCAACACCTCCGGAAGTGTCATAACACGGTCGTTCAGATACCCTTCGTATCCGGGCTGCATGTACTGGCTGGCTGCCTGAAAAGGAGGCATAGCGCCAACGCCGCTGATGTGATTATCCATACCGGACATAAACATGGCTCGGGATGGGGCGCAAAGCGGGGTGGTATAGCACTGTTGTACAATCAACCCGTTATCGGCTAATCGCTGGATGTTGGGAGTGCGGATTTCTCCACCGAAGGGAGTCAGATCTGAGTATCCCAGGTCATCTACCACGATCAGCAGCACGTTCGGTTTAGACTGGTTAGCAGAGGTATCAGTGTTTGTATTAGCCTCATTTTTGTCCTGTGTTTTACGATTTTCGCAGGACGATATGGTGAAGAGAAATCCTATACTATACAGACTGAGCAAAAAGGCAACTTTTTTCATACCCTTCGTTAATTAAGCTTACGAACGATAAGTCAAGCATCAAGACACGAAGCAAAATATCCATCACCTATAGTTGATGAGCACATTACTTTTCAGGCATAGCAAAAAGGGTGAAGACACAGCTGCATCATAAAAACAGATACTACTGAACAACAGGGTAATTCTAACTGCCTACAGCAGTTGATGAGGGGAAAAACAGATCAGGTTTCTAAAGACGTATTACATCTTTACGATAATAAATCAACTCTGACTATCAGTATAAAAAAATAAGATACATCAATCATCCGTCGGGGCAGGTGGCATTTGTGCTTTTAAATAGTGTTAAATTAACCCTTGATTTCACTCTTAGGGTTAATGCATTTATATAATTAGGGTACTGAGGAAATGAACGCGCGATAACTCAGAAAAGCCAATACAATCCGAACTATCATTTAGAATAGAAACAACCTCTTAAGGCATCATACCAGATGCGCTCCCCAAATTCGATTTCAATATAAAACTATGTAACAATTAACTCTCCTCACATCATTCTAACTTCTTAAAGGAGGACTACAGTTTGAAAATGTGAATAATGTTAGATAATTCTTCATTTGACACACTAAACGGGAAAAGCGATCAGACTGATCGCTTTTCCCGTTATCTTTTTGCTCCGAAAACTCCTATATCTTGCTATAAAGAGTTAAAAAGCCCTTATCACTTGTGATTCGGTAATCATCCATTTCGAATTATGATACGATACTATTCCCGAAAGGCTACTGCTTCACTACCTTCCCTGAACCGGAGATCCGCTGACTTACATTAGGATCTCCTTTATAGTAGACAATACCACTTCCAGAGATAGATACATCAAGTTTTGTAGCAGCAGTCACTTGAGCTATACCTGATCCAGATATAGTTACTTCTACGCTTTCGGATTCCAGATCATACGATTCGACCCGACCTGAACCTGAAATATCGATACGATGTAAAGGAGTAATGCCTTGCAGTTGTAACTTCCCTGAACCGGTTATACGGGATATGATTCTGGCAGCTTCTACATCCAATCTTACATTTCCTGATCCGTTTAATTCAATATCCAGGTCAGATGCCGTGAAATTACTCCTGCCTTCAATACTACCTGAACCATTCAGGTACAAAGACTCTACAGCCGGTAACGTAATATACACTTCTACACTTTTACTCCTCCGTACACACTCCGCATGGGTAATTTTCCAGGTGTCATCTCGCACAGCCGTTTCCACTTGATCAAGTATGTTAGGCTCCCCTCGAATTTCTACCTTTTGAACGGTACCCTGTGTCAGGTAAACTTTAAAATCGCCTTGCACATTAATTCTTCTAAATGGATCTAAGTTAAGAAGCCGGGTATCCATTGCACCTTCCCCTTTTATACACTTACTATCCTCACAGGAACCAAACAACATAGTTACTGTTAAAAGTAGTAAAAGTCTAACCCTACCTACCCAGTTTAATGCAATTGCTTTCATCATAGTTTTTATTAGAATAAGTCATACTACTTCTATGATGCGAATAACAGTAAAAAGGTTGCATAAGGGATACATAATAAACCTGCAGGCTAAAGAATAAAGCAACCGCGTGAACAGCAGTTAACCGAGATTGAGGGTATTAAGAGCTTTACAAATTCTTCTGCCGTTATTTGTAGAAAACCTTTAAAATAGCCTCCGCACTTAAGCCTATCAGTTCTTCAAAGCTTAAACTACCCAGATAAAAGGCTAAAAAGCTTACTGTAGCTCCCAAGCAATTATTTGCTTAAACCTAAGTATTCCATTGTGCCATAACAGCACTTAAATAGTTTTGAGTCAACTTAATTTAAAATGAACAGCTTTAAGCTATACTGTGCTAGTTGGCTTTTTTTAACCACTCTCGTACATCAACAATCACTTCACCTGTGATCTGGTGGCCCATCGTTACTTCGTGGTAAGTTGGGGTAATTCCTTTACTTTCTAAAAAGGTCTTTGCTTCGCGCGCATAATGCACCGGCAACGTAGCATCCTGCGTGCCGTGAGCTATAAACACGCTAAGGTTCTTTAGCTTATCAGCAGTTTCAACCGATGGTTTTATTTCCTCCAGTATCCTGCCACTAAAAGCGAGTACGCCACTAACAAGGTCAGGTGCTGTCAGGCCTATGGTATAACTCATGATAGCGCCCTGACTGAATCCTCCTAGGTATACTTCATCAATACTGTATATTGCCTTTACCTGAGCTACAAAATCTTTGATAATCTCCCGGCTCTGTGCTTCCTGCGCGGCGTTAATTGAAGGTTTGCCCGTTGAAAAATCAACCTGGTACCAGGCGTAACGTCCTTCACCAAGCGCAAATGGACCGCGGGGCGAGATCACCGTAAAATTGCCTGGCATAAACTGCGCCAGGCTTATCAGGTCCTGCTCATTACTCCCGACCCCATGTAGCAGAATCAGTGCTTTCTGTTCTCCAGAACTTTCTGTTGCGGGGCGCACCAGGTAGTCCAACGCAAGGTTTGTCAGGAGTGTGTTTGTTTTTAAATCTTCTGTAACTGCCATAGCTTATAGTTTAAATTGTCTAGTGCTTACTTTAGCCTCACCAATATCATGTTCAGCGAACCGTCCAGTATTTTGTGGCAGAAGTAGGATACATCGTTCTTAATTCCTTTCAGGCGCGGCGTGTATATTGGTAGCCAGTAATAGTCTTGTACCAGAATAGCCATTGCGGCTTTTTGCTCGGCCTTTATTTATTGAGTTCATCTTGACTGCCACTACTGATCAGTTCCATGAACATTGTATTCAGATACTTGTCAAATCACAACAGAGTTGGTCGTCATTCCTAGTTTGATGAAAAACAGATTCTGATAGACTGCCAGATTACTCCATAGAAAGTCTTCTGACGTATGCAGCCTGCAATAATCTTGGGCGCAGCAAATGGTCTAAGGCGTATTTTCCACTACCAGTCAACAACAACATCACATAAGGGATCAGGTACAGAATTGCAGGCTCTTTTTTAGCAAACGGATCTGCGCCATGTACATAAAAGGCCGCTATCAGCATAGTAATAATAAGCGGAATAGCAGCTAGCCTTGTTCCTAATCCAACCAAAATCAGTACTGAACATATCACTTCGGAAAAAACTGCCAGAGCAAGCGAACTTGCTGCACTCAGTCCGAATAAAGCCGAAAATTTCACTGGGTCACTGGAGAGAAGCATTTCAAGTTTGGGTAAGCCGTGGGCCAGCATCAGGCCGGCCACGGTTACTCTTACAACCAGAAGTGCTATATCCGTATTTTTAGTATGCTGATACAGGTTTATAAGCTTTTTCATAGTTGACATTTCAGATAATATTACTGTATAAATTCGCCGTCTGCCTTGATGCGCACTTCGTCGCTGATCATTGGTGCCGGGAAGCCACTGCCCAGGTTAAAGTCAGAGCGCTTGATAGTGCCTGTTACCTGGAAACCTGCTGTCTGTTTTTTGCTCATAGGATTCTCAACTGTGCCACGATACACTAAGTCTAACGTGACTGGCTTGGTAATACCATTCATGGTCAGGTTGCCATTCAGCTTATAGTTGTTTTTGCCCTGTTTCTTTAAAGAGTTGCTCTTATAGGTCAATGTCGGATATTTGGCTACATCAAAGAAATCAGCGCTTTTCAGGTGATTATCTCTGTCTTCCACTCTTGTGTCTATAGATGCTGTTTTAGCAGTCAATTCAAAAGTAGCGTCGCTGAAATCAGGTTTAGAAGTAGTGATTTTTGCATCAAAATCGTTGAAGGTACCGGTCACATCGGCAATACCCAGGTGCGATACCGTAAAGCTAAGCTGCGAATGCGCATCGTCGTTTGTCCAGATGCTGCTTATGGCAGCAATAGCTGTTAACGAAAAGAAAGCGAATAAAATGACTAATAACTTTTTCATATTGGTTTAATTTATAGTTTGTGCGTTAAAATTTGATTTATAATACTTGCAGAGACGATATCAGCTTCTACTTGAAAGTTTAACTCTCTTCCTCAAGAGCTGAGAGATAGGTAAATCGTCAATCTATAGTTTGACTAACTTACTGGTGCAGAATCTTCCAGCCGGCAAGCCAATTGTAATCATACTTCATGTTAAGTTGAATAAGCAGCAACTGCATGCGCTCTAAGGTACCGCTCACAGCCAGCTTACCAGCTACAATTGGGTTAAACCCTGCAGTACTCACCAGTTCTGAAACTGTCTCCAGTGCTTCCGGATCATTACCAGCAATAAAGGCACCTGCCTGTTTGCCATCAATCACCGGAGTAGCGAAATCGGCGGCAAACGTAGTGTTGAAGGCTTTGATCACTTTCGCATTTGGCAGCAGTTTCTGCAGCTCTTCTGCAGCGCTAGTATCTGGCGCTATTACCAGCCCATCGTAGGTTTCGTTCAGAGGATTGGCAATGCTGATGACGATCTTTTGGTTGGCTACTTCTCTTATTTTCTCAGCCACTTCTTTCTCTGCAGCATAAGGAACTGCCGAGATGATTATGTCGGCTTCCCAGGAAGCATCTACTGAGCAATCTACCGCTTCTGCTGATGCGGCAGGATTTGTTTTTATAATTTCATCTGCTACTGCCTGTACTTTGTTCAGGTCATTAGCACAAAGAAGTAATCTATAGTTACCTTTAGCCAGACTCTTTGAAATGGCAGCTCCCATGTTTCCGGAAGCACCTATAATGGCGATGGTCTGTATTGTCTTCATAGTTACAATGTTTTAACAATACAAAGGTACGGCCATACCTAGCCACAGCGCCTTGCGCCATGTCAAGAAAGAGCCTTGACTTTTGTCAAGTAAAGGAAGTGGTTTTAACGGCGGTCAGCCATCTTTTTCCGCACCCTGCTCAGGGTTTCCGGCGTCAGGCCCATGTAGGAGGCGATCATATGTTGCGGCACGCGCTGGGCAATATCGGGGTAAGTCTCTGTAAAGCTGGTGTAACGTTCTTCGGCCAGCAGGCTGAGGTTGGAAGTTAAGCGCCGTTGCAAGGCAATATAGGCACCTGTTATAAGCAGCCGAATATAGGTTTCGTACTTGGGTAGGTTCTTAAGGAACTCTTCGTGGGCCGAACGTGTGATCAGCACCAGTTCGGCATCTTCCAGGGCATCAATGTTGTAGGTAGCAGGCTCAGCCGTCAGGTAACTAAACAGGTCCGAGATCGTCCAGCCCTCTATGGCAAATTGAATAACATGCTCGTTCATATTCTCATCAACAGTATAAGCGCGCAAGGCTCCTTTTTCTACAAAGGCAATAGATTTGCATATATCTCCTTCCTGCAACAGATACTGCCTTTTGCGCAGCTTTTTCGGCGTCAGGTACGCTTTTATCTGTTCCTGCTCCTCAGGCGTGAGTGGCACTTTTTCGTTGAATTTCTGAAAGAAGAGTTCGTACATGGTAGCTAAAGATAGTAAGCGATCCATCCTTTATTTCTAAGGTACGGGCCGCATCAGGTTAAGTGCTTCTATAAAATTAAAATTATACCTCTAATAACCACTCCTTACCACAGGTTTCAACTTGTAAAAAGCATTTAAACCTTAAAGATGTATTCTAAATCTCAACAAAATAAGCTTATCTGGAGGCGAAACTTAATAATTATCGTTTAGACTGTGCTACTACAGCATCTTTAAGAAGCTGCTAACAGAGTTGACTTTCACATACTACAAAATGCAATAGGGGTTAAAGCTTTACCGCCCTGTATTCATTTTTAATGTTTTAAAGAAGAGGTAGGTCAAGCCATAACCCTGACTTAGGAAGCAGTATTTCCTAAGTGCCTAATCGTTGAGTTTTTCAGCTTTATTTTTAAACATTTTTAAAGAAAAGTTGTAATACGAGCAATTAATTTAGCCCATATTTATATGAGAATCATATTTTTACTCTTCTTCTTTCTGCCTATAATAAGCCTTGCCCAGACTGGTGTAATTTCGGGTACAGTACGTGACCGCAATACCCAGGAACCGCTGATAGGTGTAACGGTGCAGGTAATGGGTACGCAGCTAGGAACCGCGAGCAACGAAAAGGGGACCTTCCGGTTGGAGAGTATACCAGTGGGCAGCTATATGGTACAGGTTTCTTATCTAGGTTTTCAGCCGCAAGCAAGGTATAATGTTAGCGTAACTACCGGAAACGTCCAGATTCTGAATTTTGAACTCGTACCAAATACCAATGAGCTGCAGCAAGTAGAAGTAGTAGCCAACCGCAGGCAAAGTGCAGCAGTAGCCGATCTGATTACGCCCTTATCGGTGCAGAGCCTGACTACGGAAGAAATACGCAACAACCCGGGTGGTAACTTTGACATCTCGAAGGTGGTGCAGGTGCTGCCGGGTGTAGCTAGTAACGGCACTGGCGGCGGCAGCCGCAACGACCTGATCATACGCGGTGGTGCCCCAAACGAAAATGTCTATTATTTGGATGGCATTGAGATCCCGCTCATCAACCACTTTACCACACAAGGCAGTTCGGGCGGAGCTACCGGCATTCTAAATGTGTCGTTTATTGAAGACTTAAAAGTTAGTTCATCTGCTTTCGATGCCCGGTACGACAATGCACTGGCCTCTGTATTTGAGTTCAGGCAGCGTTATGGCAACCCAGAGCGTTTTTCGGGTAACGTACGCTTGAGCGGTTCAGAGTTTGCTACCACCCTGGAAGGACCTGTAGGAGAAAAAACCACTTACCTGGTATCGGCGCGCAGGTCATACCTGCAATTTCTGTTCAAGCTGCTCGACTTGCCTATTCGCCCGAACTATTGGGATTTTCAGTACAAAGTAGATCATAAGCTAAAAGATAAAACATCTATCTCCTTTATTGGCGTAGGTGCCATTGATGATTTTTCATTTGGCGTGCCGCGCGAAAGCACACCGGAAAACGAATACATCCTGCGCTCTACGCCCTACATTAACCAATGGAACTATACCACGGGAGTGGCCGTGAAAAGGCTGGTGAATGATGGCTATATTAACCTTGCCCTGAGCCGTAATGCTTTCGATAACTCGCTTATTAAATATGAAGCTGCCGAAGAAGGAGAAAACAGCACCTTTACGCTCAACTCCAGTTCCCGAGAAACAGAAAACAAACTGCGCCTGGACGTAAACAAATATAAAAATGGCTGGCGCTATGCCTATGGCGTATCCGGACAATATGTGCAGTTTACCCACGATATTTTTAGTGTAATCCGGAAGGAATTGCGCGACGAACAGAATAACCTGGTACAGCCGGGCGTTACGCTGAATTATAATACAGATCTTGATTTCTTCCGTTATGGAGCATTCGGGCAGGTTTCCAAGTCAGTACTCGATAACAAGCTGGGGTTGTCGCTGGGTGTGCGCACCGACATGAACTCCTTTACCGAGGATGGGAACAATCCAATAAAAACATTATCGCCGCGCCTGGCACTCTCCTATCTGATTAATGATAAATGGACTATAAACGCCTCGTCAGGCATCTACTATAAACTACCAATTTATACAGTCTTAGGCTATCAGGAAGATGGCACGTACCTGAACAAAAATGCCGATTACATTAAGTCCATACATTATGTGTTAGGCTCTGAATTTTTACCGCGTCAGGACCTGCGCTTTACCCTCGAAGGTTTCTACAAAGACTATAGCAATTACCCGGTATCTATAAGAGATGGTATTTCGCTGGCAAACCAGGGCGGCGACTTTGGCGCAATCGGCAACGAAGCTGTGGTTACAAACGGCAAAGGCCGGGCCTACGGAGCAGAGTTTTACGTGCAGAAAAAACTGACGGGAACTGTGTTCTCAGTACTATCTTATACCTATGTAGTGAGCGAATTTGCTGGATTGGATGGTCAGTACGTTTCCAGTGCCTGGGATTACCGCCACCTGGTATCGGGCTTGCTGGGCAAGAAGTTGCCGCGCAACTGGGAGTTCGGTGCCAAGTATAGGTACGCCGGTGGAGCACCTGCCACGCCTTTCGACCTGGAAGCATCCCGCAGGAACTATGCGTCGCTGGGTGTAGGCATTCTGGACTATAGCAAACTAAACTCAGCGCGTTTAGACCCGTTCAGCCAGCTCGACGTGCGCATCGACAAGAAGTGGAATTTCAACCGCGTTACCCTGGACCTGTTCCTAGATATTGCCAATGTACTAAGCAGTAACACGCCGGGTTTTGAACGTTATACTTTCGAGCGCAATGCAAGCAATACTGGCTTTACAACTACTGATGGCAACGCGCTTCGCCCTGATGGCAGCAATGCTATCCCGGTTATTTTGGAGAACAACGACGGCAACCTGGTACCTACCCTAGGCTTTATAGTTGAATTCTAGGTACCTTATATAAACTATAAATTCAAGAAGCGAGCACACATTTGCTTTTCTTCATATCCTTTTAAACATCGGCTCTAGCAACAGTTATATGCAGAAGGTTGTACATTTTAATTCAATGCCTTCTGCATATAACTTGTATTTTGCTTAAGTGCACTGCCTGTAAAGGTTTTAACTCCTAATTAAACACCTTATATCTTCAATTCTTAGTCTCAATTTGATAGAGATAGGCAATTCTTACCAGGCTTATTCCTTATAATTATATAATTATCTATCCTGTAGTATGGGAAAGGTCATGAACTACTTTAATAAGTTTAAATTTATTTATTTGCACAGGTATTAAAGCACTTGATATAGGGCATATAATCTTTAAGTCCAGCGGCCATATCTTTTATTCTTTCTCAAATGGCCCCTTTATTACCTTCTAAAGGTAACTCAGTTAAAGTCCAGGAAATTAATAAACTAAGCTTTAGCGATTAACCTTCTCTACCCTAGGTACTTCATCATCATTACTACCCGAATCACGTTTCCCTTTCCTTTCTGAAGCTCTACGGACTTCCTGATGTTCTTTCCTTTCCTTGAATTCTTTCTGACGCTGTTTCTTTTGCTGATCTCCTGACCTGGTACTCATTGTCTCATTTTAAATTAAATAACGCTAAATCTGATTCTTTCAAATACTGATTGTCAAGATAATTATTCCAATAAGCTTAAACGAAATTTAATCGCCTTCTCCTTTAGGAGCGATAAACTAATCTAAATTTCTTAATCAGGATAGGATAATCGATAACTATAAGGAGCCGAACTCGTGAATAGATAAAATGTTGAGCAGCGGCAGAATTTTAACTATTTTAAAAGTAGCTCAAACACAATTCGAAACTGATCTGGAATAAACGAAGGGCAGGAAAAATACTTACTATGATTTTGCTATATTAGGTGCCAATTGGGTAGCTATAGTTATCAAGTAGCTGACTCACTTGGAATCAGGCTTATAGTTAACTATAGTTTATGCTCAAACTGAGGCGCGTACACCACATTGCCCTGATCTGCTCTGATTACGAGAAGTCAAAAGCTTTTTATACCAATGTACTGGGGCTTGAAGTGCTGCAGGAAGTGTATCGCCAGGAAAGACAGTCTTACAAACTGGATCTGGCTTTGAACGGTGCTTATTTGCTGGAGCTTTTCTCGTTTCCCGATCCACCTAATAGGCCATCGAGACCGGAAGCTACCGGCCTGCGGCACCTGGCTTTTGAAGTTGATGACCTGGATGAAACGATAGAAGTACTGCTGGATAAAGGCATAACTCCTGAACCTGTCCGGAAAGATGAGCATACCGGTAAGCGCTTCACATTCATCAGCGACCCAGACGACCTGCCCATTGAATTTTACGAAAGCTAAACTTTACTCTTGCCTTAAAACAACACCACGTACTGCATGAAGAAACAACTACTCTCCTTTACTTTCCTTATTCTCTCAGCTAAAGTTGCCACGCCCACCACGCTGCTGGCACAAAAACAAAAGCCAAAATTTGAACCCGAAGAATTGGCTAACCCATTGATGGGCACTGATTCCAAGGTAATTATGTCGAATGGGAACACCTACCCTGCCGTGGCGGTGCCCTGGGGCATGAACCTGTGGACAGCACAAACCGGCAAGATGGGAAACGGCTGGGCCTACACCTACGACGATGACAAGATCAGGGGCTTTAAGCAAACCCACCAGCCTTCGCCGTGGATGAACGATTACGGCCAGTTTGTGATCATGCCGGTAACCGGTAAAGCCAGATTCGACCAGGATGCCCGCGCCAGCTGGTTCTCTCATAAATCAGAAATCGCCAAGCCCTACTACTACAGCGTTTACCTGGCAGACCATGATGTAACGACCGAATTCACTCCTACCGAACGGGCCGCACAATTCCGCATCACCTATCCTAAATCCGATAGCTCTTTTATTGTGATCGACGCGCTCGACAAAGGCTCTTACATCAAGGTTATTCCCTCAGAAAACAAGATAGTAGGTTATACAACCCGCGCAGCCCGCAGCAACCCAGTCGACTTCAAGAACCACTTTGTTATCTATAGTGATAAGCCATTTACGGTAAATTATGCCTGGCAGGACTCGGTGCTTGTAAAAGGCAAACTGGAAATGAAGGCCAACCATGCCGGTGCTATAGTTGGTTTTAAAACAACCAAAGGCGAAAAAGTGAACCTGCGTGTGGCGTCTTCTTTTATAAGCCTGGAGCAGGCCGAACTTAACCTGAAACGCGAACTGACCAACGACGACTTTGAGGCTACCAAGCAGAAAGCCAAGTCGCTCTGGAACCAGGCCATGAGCCGCATTACCGTAGAGGGTGGCACCGAGGAGCAACTACGCACGTTCTATAGTTGCTTGTATCGCACGCTGTTCTTCCCGCACAAAATGTACGAGTTAGATGCAAATAACAAACCTGTACACTATAGCCCTTACGATGGCAAGACATACCCTGGCTACCGTTTTGCCGGCACTGGCTTCTGGGACACTTTCCGGGCGCTTTACCCCTTCCTGAACCTGGTGTATCCCAGTATAAATAAAGAAATGCAGGCTGGCCTGGTAAACGATTACAAAGAAGGTGGCTGGCTTCCCGAGTGGTCGAGCCCGGGCTATGCCAATATCATGATAGGGAATAACTCTGCGTCGGTAGTGGCAGATGCTTACCTAAAAGGCCTGCGTGGCTATGACATTAATACCTTGTATGAAGCTTTGCTGCATGGCGCCAACAACGAAGGTCCTATTACAGCCATTGGGCGTGCAGGTGTGGAATACTATAACAAGCTGGGTTATGTGCCTTACGATGTAAAGATCAACGAGAACGCTGCCCGTACGTTGGAGTATGCTTACGACGATTTTGCCATTTACCAACTAGCCAAAGCACTGAACCGGCCGCAGGAAGAAATTGACCTGTACGCCAAGCGCAGCCAGAACTATCGCAATTTATTTGACCCCGCCACCGGCCTGATGCGCGGCAAGAACCAAGACGGTACATTTCAGTCTCCTTTTAACCCGTTTAAGTGGGGCGATGCCTTTACCGAAGGCAACAGCTGGCACTATAGCTGGTCGGTTTTCCATGATGTGCAGGGGCTCATCGACCTGATGGGTGGCAAAAAGAACTTTGTGGCGAAACTGGATTCGGTATTCACTCTGCCACCAGTTTATGATGAGAGTTATTATGGCAGCGTGATACACGAGATTCGTGAAATGCAGATCGCCAACATGGGCCAGTACGCACACGGTAACCAGCCTATCCAGCACATGATCTACCTGTACAATTATGCCGGAGAACCCTGGAAAACGCAATACTGGGCACGCGAAACCATGAACCGCATGTACCTGCCAACCCCAGACGGCTACTGCGGCGACGAAGACAACGGCCAGACTTCGGCCTGGTATATTTTCTCTGCGATGGGCTTCTATCCGGTTACACCTGCGGTAAACCAGTATGTAATGGGTGCACCACTGTTTAAGAAAATAACTATAAAACTGGAAAACGGGAAAGAGTTTGTGATCGAAGCGCCGGATAACAGCAAAGAAAACCTGTACATACAGAAAGCTACCCTTAACGGAAAGAAATTTGAAAAGAACTGGATCTCGCATGAAGACATCCTGAAAGGCGGAAGGCTTAAAATCAAGATGGGTGCCGAACCTAACAGGAGCCGTGGCACACAGGCCGATGCTGTGCCTTATTCTTTCTCCAATGATCAAAAAGCTATTCCAGCACCAACAGCAAACGTCCAAAACTAAACCCGATGGCAACTATAACCCCAACCGCCCCTGAAGAAGCAACTGCCCAGTCGGCAGCGCTTTCTCCGGATTACAAAAACTATACTTCGCCGCTTGTAGTGGTTACTCTGCTGTTTTTTATGTGGGGCTTTATCACCTGCATGAACGACATTCTGATCCCGAAAATGCAGCATGTTTTCAAGTTGCAGTTCTGGCAGGCCATGCTCATCCAGACCGCTTTTTTCGGGGCATACTTCATTGTCTCGTTTCTATACTTTTTGCTATCTACTACCAAAGGAGATCCAATCCTGAAGATCGGGTACAAGAATGGCATTATCATAGGTCTGATAGTAGCGGCTTTGGGCTGTACCTTGTTTTATCCGGCGGCCATACTCCATAGCTATAGTTTCTTCCTGATGGCGCTGTTTGTGCTGGCTTCAGGCATTACGGTGCTGCAGATCACAGCTAACCCATATGTGGCGATACTTGGTCCACCCCAAAACTCTTCGAGCCGCATGAATCTGTCGCAGGCAGTGAACTCGTTCGGTACCACTATTGCCCCTATCATCGGCGGCTATCTTATTTTTGATTATGTAGCATCCGCTGACATCGATAGTGCAGACTCGGTGAAACTGCCCTACTTGGGGCTCGCAGCGCTTCTCCTTCTGATTGCTGCTCTCATTAAAATAGCTCGTCTTCCACGCCTGGAAGGTACGGGTAAAATAGAGACTGGAGCAGGTGCCGTAAAGCATCGGCACCTGGTGCTCGGCATCATCTGCATTTTTATGTATGTCGGCGCTGAAGTTAGTATTGGTAGCGCGTTGATCAACTACATTAAGCTACCACATATCACCGGATTAACCGAATCTGAAGCAAAGCATTATCTCGCCTTTTATTGGGGTGGTCTTATGATTGGGCGTTTCTTTGGAGCAATTGCGCTGAGCACAATTAAGCGGTTGGGCAAGTTTATTGTAATTGTTTTCATCACCCTTGTCACTTTCCTTACAGTTTATTTCCTGTATGACCTTGAGCAGGCACTGATTATACTTGGCTTAATTGCGTTGAATTTAGCCGTATTGCTGTTAGCAAGATTCATCCCGAACAGAACAGTTGCCTTTTTTGCCATAGCGGTTATAGGCTTGCTGTTAATAGGAGTACTAGCAGAAGGTTCTTTGGCTATGTGGGCCATCATTGCGATTGGTCTGTTTAACTCGGTTATGTTCCCGACTATCTTCGACTTAGCAATTAAAGGCCTCGGAAGAAATACCAGTCAAGGCTCATCGCTGTTGGTGATGGCTATAGTTGGCGGGGCCATAATACCGCCATTGCAAGGTTTATTCGCTGACCTTAGCGGCAATCTGCAGCTATCGTTTATAGTGCCGATGCTTTGCTATGCATTCATCGTTTACTATGGCTTTGCGGGGTATAAGGTGAGAAGGACTTAATTCAGTTAATGCTATTGTTCAACCCACCCCTCCCCCTCCAGGGAGGGGAATTTATGATACTGCTATAGTTGAAGCTATAGTTCTGTAGTTAACCTATTTGCTGGCGCGGATCTGTGATCCGTGACTTACTATACTCGTGGATCTGTGATCCAATGGGCGGGACGCCCAACTATAGTTCGACACGAGCGAAGACGCTCACGTCTTACACGATAGGCTTATGGAGTAATTCCCCTCCTCTGAGGGGTTAGGGGTGGGTAAACTTAGTAGAGAAAAAGCAATTAACTAAGGCCATGAAATTCACCCTCCAAAACAAGAAAGCCTTCCCGAATTGGAAAGGCTTTCTTGTTTTGTGGCAACCATAGTTTCAGTTGTTAGGGTGCTACAGCGAACAGCTTTTTGTTAGGCTTGCTGCCCATGTAAAATGTGATCTTACCACCTTGCATGATCTCCCCATGTGTCAGATAGGTACGGTTGATTGGCTGGCCGTTCAGCTCAATTTTCTGCACATACACATTGCTGTCTTTCTGGTTTTTGGTTTCGATGGTAAAAGATTTGCCATTCTCCAGGTTTATAGTTGCCGATTTAATCGCCGGGCTGGTAATAGCATACTGGTCAGAGCCGGGAGCTACTGGGTAAAAGCCCAACGCGCTGAAGATGTACCAGGCGCTCATCTGCCCGAAGTCGTCGTTCCCGCCTAGGCCGTCTACAGTTGGTTTATACATGGCTTTAAGCACCATGCGGGTACGCTCCTGTGTTTTCCAGGGCTGGTCGGTCCAGTTGTAAAGAAAAGGCACGTGGTGCGATGGTTCGTTGCCATGCACATAGTTGCCGATAATACCTTCACGCGAAATGTCTTCGGTATTCTCGAAATATTTGTCCGGCAGTTCCATGGTAAAGAGCGAATCCAGGTGCTGGGCAAAGCGTGTCTTCCCTCCCATCATCGCGATCATCTGCGCCGGGTCGTGTGGTACATACAAACTATAGTTCCAGGAGTTGCCCTCAATAAAGCCTTGTCCGTGCGTGTCCAGTGGGTCGAACTCTTTCTTCCAGGTACCGTCGCTCAACTTCGGGCGCATAAACCCGGATTTGGCATCGTATACATTTTTATAGTTCAAAGCACGCTTGCTAAACTCTTCATAAATGTCCTGGCGGTTCAGCTTCTTCGCCATTTGGGCAATGCACCAGTCGTCGTAGGCATACTCCAGTGTTTTAGATACCGAAGAACCATTCTTGTCTTCAGGTACGTAACCCATATCCATGTAGTAGCCAAGTCCATCGTAGTAGCGGGTGCGAGCGGTTTGTACACAGGCATCCAGGGCGCGGTTAGCATCAAAATTGGATATTCCTTTCATCACCATATCGGCAATTACCGGCACCGAGTGGTAGCCAATCATGCACCAGTTTTCGTTGGCGTGGTGCGACCACACAGGCAGCATTTTGTGCACGCTCTGGTCGTAGTGTGCTAACATCGATTTTACCATGTCGTTGTTGCGGGCTGGCTGTAGGATGGTGAACAACGGATGCAGAGCACGGTAGGTATCCCAAAGCGAGAAGCTGCTATAGTTGGTAAAGCCATCGGCCTGGTGCACGTTCATATCAAGCCCTCTGTACTTTCCATCCACATCCATATAGGTAGTCGGGCCTAAAAAGGCATGGTACATGGCGGTGTAGAAATTTACCAAATCATCTTTGCCGGCATCAACTACCACTTTGTTCAGTTCCTTGTTCCAGGCGGCCTGTCCTTCGCGTTTTACTCTGTCAAAATCCCAATGCGGAATTTCAGCCCGCATGTTGGCCAAAGCGCCTTCGGTACTAACCGGCGACAAGGCAAATTTGATCTTGATCTTCTCTCCTTCTTCTGTTTTAAAATCAAAGTAGGCTCTTAGCTTTTTGCCGGCAAACTCGGGGAAGTTTTTGGTCTGGTCGAACTTGCGCCAGAAACCTTTATATACCTGCGCCTCGGAGTAATCTTTGTTGCCATACTGGTAGAAAGGCTTGCTGAAAGCCATCGCAAAGTATACTGTGCGGGTACGCGCCCAGCCGTTTGTCTGGCGGTAACCGGTGATCAGAGTGTCGTTCTCCACGCGCACAAAGGTCCAGGTGGTTTTGCCATCATAGTTGTAAATACCCGACATCAGGTCCAGGATAATGTGCGCCTCGTCGGATTTCGGGAAAGTATACTGGTGCATACCCACGCGATTGGTGGCTGTAAGCTCTGCCAGGATGTTGTGGTCGTCGAGTTTAACTTTGTAGTAAGCTGGTTCGGCTACCTCATTGGCATGCGAGAAAGCCGAGCGGTAACCGCTTTCCGGTTTATCTTCGGTGCCAGGATTTAGTTGCAGTTTACCTGTAGTTGGCGCTATCAAGAAATCGCCCAGGTCGGAGTGGCCGGTGCCGCTGAAGTGGGTGTGGCTGAAACCAACTATCGTTTTATCATCGTGCTGGTAGCCGGCGCAGTATTTGTATACATCCTTGTTATACTTGCCGTTCACTTCATAGGGTATCGTATCGGTGTCTGGGCTCAGCTGCACCATACCAAAGGGCACAGTTGCGCCCGGATATGTATGGCCCATTTTGGCCGTACCGATCATAGGGTTCACATACTTTACAAGGTTGGGTGACTGTTTGGTTTGTGCAAAGGTTAGCAGCGGCGGAAGCAGCAGAACAGACAGTACAAGTTTCTTCATTCGTTTAAGAGTTAGGGCAAGTATTAAAATTTAAGGTGATATTTAAAGGTAGGCTTATTTCCGGAAACTATAAACTATAGGTTTGCTGGCACCTGCCACAAACTGGCAGCACCCAGCAAAGCAGCTTCTTCACCTAACTGAGCTGTTTTTACAGGTATTGTCATTCGTTGCGCTAGTAATTTCTCCTGCAAGGCATCGCCAAACAAGTTGAAAGCCTTTGCAATGTTGCCGCCCAGTATAATTACTTCCGGCTGTTCTTGCCTCACGAAATCGCCTAAAAAAGTAGCCAGGTTATCGGCATACTCGGCAAACAACTCCTGCACTTTTGGCTCGGTTGGCAACAGCTCTACTATACTTTTCACATTAGCCGCTTTCCTGCCGCTCAGTTCATAAAACCGTTTTACGAACCAGCGTGAGCTTAAATATTCTTCGGCAATGCCATCACGGAAAGGGGTATCCCAAAGATTAGCGTCCCAGGATTTGCCGCCAACTGTAGTTGCCGATCCCAGTCCGGTACCTAAGGTTAAACCACTGACCCTGTTGTATCCTTGCGCTGCACCGGCAAAAGCTTCACCCAGCAAAAAACAGGGGGCATCGTTCTGGAATCGGATGTTTTGAGTATCCAGTTGCAAAGCCCCGGCCAGCAGTTCTTTTACATTTACACCATACAGAGCGTCATACTTGTCCTGGTTCTGCATCAGAGCAATGCCATTTTCATAGTCGAACGGGCCCGGCATGGCGATACCAACCTTTTTGATCTCAGTCTTATGTTTCCCTATAGTTGTAAGCATGGCACTGCTCCAACTGGCAATAATATCGGCTATACTTCCATTTGCAGCCACCGGCTGACGAGTCATCGTTTCGTGCAGGATCTTAGGGGTTGAAAGATCAACAAGGGCAGTTGTGATGTGAGTGCCTCCAATATCTGCTCCAAGTATAAGTCGGGTCATTTGGTTTTGGTTTCCTGTTGTCGGGTCAAAGTAGTGAAATTTAAGATAGCAACTACAGTTCTATTTCCAAAATGCAATGCAGGTATTAAAGACTGAAAATCAGAACTATAAAATGGCTTTACAGCGCAACTGAACATAATTATAAGCTTACTTGTACTCTGGTAACTTCGCCTGGTTTTCAGGCAATATACACCTGCCATAATAAATTTAGAATTCTTCCTATATCTATACCAACTTATATAGTACAATATCGTTGAAAGTACTCAGTTGACATGTTGAACGTAAGCTATGCCCGCCCTCTATGAAATCAAAAATAATCCTGCAAAAGGTAGCCCGACGTGCAAATAAGTTTGCAAAGCGTTTTGTACCCTACCGTACTTACTTAAGGCCAAACGGAGTTTATACAATTCCATCACTTATAGCAGACACCCAAACCTCTGACGAAGGTGTTATTATCCACAGCATTTATCCGAATCATGTTACCACACTGGATATATCAGAAGAGCTTTACCAGGCGTGCTCTGAGTACTGGAAACCGCAGCGAAGTGTAATCACGGATTATGTGGTGGTAGAAGTACCCAACGGCAGACTTCATACAGACAATGAATGCAGCATTGCTGTTGTTACCCAAAAAGGTAAACTGGTTGATAATGTTTCGCTTAGTTTAATCGATGGGAAAGTAGTAAGTCCGCAGCAAAACAACATTTTCAGGCAAAGCTATTTTACGGAGCCGGTTAAATTCAACGGCACTGTTTTTACCATGCTGTCAGGTGGTGCTGGTATAAATAACATTGGGCATTGGTTTCTGGATGTGCTTCCGAGACTACACCTGCTGCAGAAAAGCAGGCTGTTTGAACAGGTTGATTATTTCCTGGTGCCCAGTACCAGGTACAGCTACCAGATTGAGACGCTTGAAATACTTGGCATTCCCAAAGAGAAAATCATTTCCGGGGAGAACTATACCCACCTGATAGCAGACCGCTTGATTGCTTCCACTGCGCCGAGAGGAAACTATACGCTGGTGCCAGAATGGCTCATAACGTACATGCGCCAGGCGTTTGTACCTGCAACAGCTGTTGCACATGATCATCAGGTAGAGTCAGAAGGGCCTTTCCTGTTCATTAGCCGAAAAGACTCCAGTATCCGAAATGTGTTGAACGAAGATGAACTGCAGCAGGTCCTCCAGCAATATGGCTTCAATACGATCGTTTCCAGCAAACTATCCATCGCCGATAAGATACAACTGTTCTCCAGTGCCAAATTTATACTCTCTCCCACAGGTGCAGGTCTGATCAGTATGCTATTCTGCCAGCCCGGAACCAAGCTCGTCGAGATATTTAATGAAGGCTTTGTGATTGAGCCTTTCTTTGATATTGCTACTAAACTGAAGCTGGATTACAATTACATTATATGTAAATCGCAGGGGCGCGTTGCAAAAAATGCTACCCAGGGCCAACAAGACCATTTGCTGGTAGAAACTGAAAAAGTAGAAGCCTTACTTGAACAATTAGTAAATCAGGATGAGCGATTAACTGCGTCTTCATGAAGATGAAGATGAAACTATAGCTATAGTTGGTTGCTGCATCTATAGTTGGTTCCTCCGGACTTGTTGAGATAAACTGGAACCAAACTATAGCAGGCGGATACGATAGATGGACGCCAACCTGAATCACGCACTTCGCTTTAGCTGATATAAACAGTCATGCACACTCATAATGATCAGAGTAGCATGGCTGTTTCTTTTTATATAAGTACATAACCTGTTCGAATTCACATTCCGGTACACAACTATAGCATACAGCATAAGGTACCTGTATGCTATAGTTGTACTTAAAACATTAGCAGGCTTTACTCGATATTATTGTACATTAATTTGTTAGAAAATAACCTATCCCATTCTGCACATATTTATTAGCATTTGTGCATGTTAAATTCCGTTTTCTGTTTGCATTTCAAAACTTTACCATCTACATTGATAGATTAAATACTATATCTGTTGCTCTTATAGTGCAGATTTACAGGTTTTACAAAACTCAATCTATTCGAAACAACTTTACTCTTACCTTGTGGATACCGAACTCTGGGATAAAATAAGACAGAGCGACAAAGCTGCATTTATGACACTGTATCAGAATCAGTATCAGCAGCTTTATGCGTTTGGCTGCCGTGTGCACGCCGATCGCGAGGTAGTGAAAGATTGTATACACGAAATGTTTTGTGAGATCTGGAACGGACGTCACCGGGTACAAGGTGTTTCCAATAGTCGTTCATACCTGTTCACATACCTGAAGCGTAAGATCCTAAAAGAAATAAAACGTGTGAACCTGAGCGACCAGTTACTGGAGAGTGATGACCATGCATCAGATAACCTTCAGGAGGCTTGTTATGAGGATATCTTAGTAAAACTACAAACAGACGAAGCCACACGCATTAAACTGCAACAAGTGCTTACTAAGCTTTCCAAAACCCAGTTTGAAATCATCCGGCTAAAGTTTTATGAAGAGCTTACATTTGAACAGATAGCCTCTATTCTCTCTATTGAGACGCGCACGGTTTACAACCATATCTACGAAGCGCTAAAGCGTTTACGTCATCACATGAAGGCTCTTATCCCCTTTCTATTTGCATCTAGCGACGTTTTAAATTTTTTCTAAAAAAGTCTGGTAAAAACTCCAACTATCTGACACTGCTGTATAAAGGCAACTCCCCGCAGATAGAATGGACTATACTTTATACAAAGCTGAAGATTTTGCAGCAGATGAGTCATTCATCAGTTATCGCTTAAGAACTGATGAAACGGCCATAAATTTCTGGGAGAACTGGATAAGTCGTCATCCTGAAATGATTGATGAGGTGATGACTGCAGAGAACCTGGTGGACATGCTACACATCAGGCTGCCGCAGGAAGAATTTGAAGCAGAGTATAAACGCCTTCAGGACTTCATTCAGTTTGAAGCTGATACTTCTGCCCCACAAGTACAGGAATTCGAAACAACGAAATTCAGGCTCCATAACACAAAACGTTGGGCAGTGGTAGCACTTGCCTGTGCTGCTGTATTGCTTGTATTTATTTTAAGAAAACCACTAACAACTCCAGCAGCCGCTCCAACAGAATGGGTAACCATCTATAACCCGCCGGGCCAGCGCAGCACGATACAGTTAACAGACGGGTCTACCATTTCACTTAATGCTAACAGTACACTTACTTATCCCAAGTCCTTTCGAGGAGAAACACGGGAAGTAAAGTTAGACGGAGAAGCATACTTTGAAATCGCAGAGAATCCCCAGAAGCCCTTTATTGTACGGGCTCATAAACTGACTACAACAGTACTAGGCACCAAATTCAATATAAAATTTAAGCCTGACGAAGAGAAGATAGAAGTAGCGCTGGTAGAAGGCAGTATTAAAGTAGGAGTCACTGATTTAAAACAGGAAATCATACTGAAGCCGAACGAGCAAATCACATATTCAGAAGCGGCTAATACCCTGACCACATCCAGCTTTATTGCTGAGGACCTGGTAAGCTGGAAGGACGGGATTCTGTTGTTCCGGGACGCTTCATTTAAAGAAGTATCTGATAAGCTGTTTCAGAACTATGGCATTGTACTCATAAACAAAAGCCCAAACGAAAACTGGAGCTACAGCGGTCGCTTTCATAACGAAAACTATTTAGCAGTTATAAAAAGCATCTGCTATGCTAAACGCTTATCATACACCATTCAGCAGGATACAGTTATTATCAAATAGATCATGGTAAATCTCGCCATTCACAGAAAAAATTTCAATCGTTTTTACCTGTTGCTATTTACGTGCTTGCTGGGTCTATCCTGCCATGTTACATATGCACAGACCAGAGACTGGAAAAAGATTAATGTTAGCATTAACGTAAAGCAAGAGCCGATCCGGGTCGTTTTAGGCGATCTTGAAAAGCAGATTGACATGAGCTTTAGTTATGATGCAACAGAATTGGACCTGGAACAAAAGATCTCCATCACTTTTAACGGTAGTCTTTTTAATGCATTCCGTGAGATTGGCTCTCTGGCTGGTGTAGATTTTCTGCAGAACGATAACACAATAACCATCAGGAAGAGAAAGACGACTCTGAATGTAGCTGATACCAGAATAATAAACGGCGTTGTGGTTGACAAGCAAGATAATTCTCCACTACCCGGCGTAATGGTAATTGTAAAAGGGACAAATAAAGCCACTTCTACAGACCTTAACGGGGAGTTTTCTTTCAGGCTTGTAAAAGAAAATATACCAGCTACTGTACTGGAGTTCCGCTTTATGGGCATGCGTACCAAAGAAGTAGTGGTAGGTAGCCAGAGCAGGTTTGAGGTAGCACTGGAACAAAATACCCATTCTTTGAAAGAGGTGGTGGTAACCAGCTCTTATGAGGGCGAAAAACGCCGTGAAGAAGTGGTAGGTAGCATCAGCCAGCTTACATCGCGGGAGCTACAGGTAGACAGACCTATTGAAAGCTTTGACAAAATGATGCAGGGCCTGATTGCTGGTGTACAGGTAGAAACATCCACTGAACCAAACAAGCCGGTCAAAGTGAACATTCGGGGCCAGAACTCTATCACCAGTTTTGGTGGAAAACGAAATACATCAACACAGCCTTTATATGTAGTGGATGGGGTGCCAATGTATGAGCAGCAGCGTGGTGATGAAAGTACGCGTTTTAATAATGAAAACTACCTGAACCCCTTATCTAACATTAACCCACAGGATATACAGTCCATCTCTGTGCTTAAGGATGCATCAGCTTCTGCAATTTATGGTGCCGATGCTGCAAATGGAGTTATTATAATTACTACCAAGGCCGGTACTGCGGGTAAAACAAGGGTAAACTTCGACTACTCGACGGGAGTTTCAACATTCATCAACGAATTTAAGTACCTGAGCGGGCCACAGTATTATGAAGTTCTCCGGGAAGCATATATAAACAACAAGCTGCCCGTTAAAACAGCCGAACTGCGAGCCGGAAGCAGCACTATAGATACGGACTGGTTTGATCTGCTCAATCGTAATGGAAGCTACCAGAATGCCAACTTTAGTTTAAGCGGCGGTAACGAAGCTACAAACTATCGTTTCTCTACTGGCTATATGAACCAGAAATCCAGCTCAAGAGGAAATGAGCTGAGCAAGTTGTTTGTTAACCTGCGCCTTAACCACAAGCTCAGCAATAAATTTGACTTAGGCATCAAAATAAGTCCAGCCTTTACGCGCCAGTCTGGGGTAAACAGTTTTGGAGGAGTTATACTGCCACCAAATATTGCGCCTTACAATGAGAACGGGGACCCGAACGAGCTTCCCGATATGAAAGTGGCAAACCCGATTGCAGTACAGGAGCAAAACGAGGATTATCATGAAGGAGTATCTTTTATGGGCTCCACTAGTCTGAACTATAAAGTAACAGATGCACTGAGTTTTTCCGGCACATTGGGTACTGACTACTATGATAAAAAGGAGACGCAGTTTAGATCTGCACGCAATGCAACAGGGCGAAACCTGAATGGGGCGCTGCGCATTTATGACAGAAAAAATCTGGGCTGGATTGCTTTTATGCAGGGCATGTATGATAAGACGTTTCTTGCACGACATAGTGTTAATGTAATTGCCGGCACACAGATGCAGGATCAGGAAACAAACCTGCTGAACGGGTATGGCTCTGGTTTTACCTATGACCGTATGCGCGAGCTCAGCCAGGCCGAAACACAGCAATCCGCCTCTTCCAAAAATGAAAAAGCTACGTTATCTTATTATTCACAGGCCAGCTATAGTTTTGATAAGAAGTATTTTTTTAACGTTAACGCCCGGGCTGATAAGTCTTCAGCGTTTGGAGGAGATAAGCAGGTAGCCCTGAACGGCTCTATAGGTTTAGGCTGGATCGTGACAAAAGAATCCTTCCTGCAGCCCACAGATGTACTCAACCACCTTCGTTTCAGAGCCAGCTATGGTTCTACAGGGAATTCAAGAATAGGTACTTATGCCGCGAGAGGCTTGTATGCCTTCACCGGAACTTCTAATTACAACGGTAACACTGGTTCAGTGCCAGATGGCTCAGCAGCCCCTAACCCTGGCCTGGGCTGGGAAAGAAGCATAAAACTTAACTTTGGATTGGATGCCACATTCTTTAACCGGATTGATATTACTGCAGAGGTTTATCAGAACACGATTAAGGATCTGATATCAACTATAGAAGTGTCACACGAAATAGGCTTCAAAGGTGTTTCTGCCAATACGGGTACCATGCAAAATCGCGGGTTTGAACTTACCGTTAACAGCTCAAACATTCAGAATCAAAACCTTAACTGGACAAGCAGCTTTAATTTTGGCTTAAACCGCAACAAAATCACAGCATTTAACTATGGTTTCCTTAGCCAGTACTCTGCGGCAACCAGCGCGTCTGTAACAAAAGTTGGCACCAGCACAGGAAGTATTTGGGGCTACGAATGGGGTGGTGTAGACCCGGACTCAGGTGAAGAATGGTTTTATGATAAAAACGGCAATAAGCTGACCGCGAAAGAAACCAATGTACTTCCAATTTCTGAAGGCATGGTTATTGGCGATAGATTACCACTTTTTGAAGGTGGCTTAGTAAATACGTTTAACTATAAAACTATCACCTTTAGCTTTAACATCATTTACTCTTATGGCGCCAGCTTCCTGGCTGATTATTCTATTCAGTCTGACGGACGGAACCTGGACCACCGCAACCAGAGCATTAACCTGCTCGACAGGTGGCAGAAACCAGGCGATATAACCAACGTGCCAAAACTTTACTTCCCAAGATCCATTGTCAGCAATTCATCACGCTATGTGCATGACCTTTCACATATAAAATTATCGAACGTTGCGCTTTCCTATCAGTTACCGGAGCACATAACGGGTATGCTGCGCATGAAAAACCTTTCAGTGTTTACAAATGCATCCAACCTACTTTATTGGTATAGGGAGAAGAGCCCTGAAGGCAGAAATGGCATTGCTGAAGTAAGATTTATATATCCTGAAATGATGACGGTAACAGGAGGTGTAAGAATTGGGCTTTAATCTGACTATCATGTTTAATAGAAAAAATATTCTGGCTTTTTTTATTTGCCTGCCATTATTGGTCGGGTGTGAGAGCTTACTGGAGAAAGAACCGAGAGATCGACTATCGGAAGAAGAGACCTTCAAAGATTTGGATGGTGTTAAAACTGCTCTGGCTGGTGCTTATGGTTCCTTAGTTAAAATTGAGACATACAATGCCCGCCTTATGCTGTATCCGGATATTACTGCCGGCAACAGCCACTACGTAAATCGGCAAACGGATTTTTTGTACGAAGAATTTAATTTCAGGCAGACAGCCCTGGAAGGCACTATGCAAGATACCTATAGTGCTTTGTATAGTATACTCAATACAGTTAACAACATTATCAAGTATACCCCAACGACCCTTTACGCAACCGAAAAAGATAAAAACCGGGTTTTGGCAGAAGCACGTATGTTGCGCGCATTGCTACACTTCGATCTGGCAAGGTTGTACGCCAGACCTTACACTCATACTGCAAATGCCAGCCACCCTGGTATAGTGGTAAATCTTAAAACACGATTATATACTGATCCACTTCCGGAGCGGTCTACAGTAGCAGAAACCTATGCTGCTATTGAAGAAGATATTGTTACTGCTCTTGCCTTGTTTGAAAACAGCAATCCGGTGTTTGGTGGAAACAGTCAATACTTTTTTAACTCAAACGCTGCAAAAGCATTACTTGCCAAGGTTTATCTCTATAAAAGCGACTGGCAGAATGCTTACAAATTGGCTGATGAAGTTATCGGTAGTAAACAGTATCAGTTGGTATCTACAAATAACTATACCAGCAGTTGGTCAGCAACTACACCAAGCTCAGAGTCTATTTTTGAACTAGCTATAGGTCCTAACTTTTCTGGCACCAGCCTGGGCAGTTACTATGATTTATTGGACAGCAAATTAACCTTTGCAGCTACCAATGACCTGCTTTCACTTTACTCTGACACGGATATACGCGGCGCACAAAGCCTGTTTAATAGTAAAGAGATAAATGGAACCCTCTACTATTTCACCAAAAAATATGGCAGAGGAGGTGTTAACGCGACCAACATTAAGCTATTAAGGCTATCAGAAATGTATCTGATACGGGCAGAAGCAGCAGCTGAATTAAGTAACCTGGAGCAGGCCAATCAAGACCTGAACCTGATCAGGCTTCGGGCTGATGCAGTAGCAGAGGAACTGAACATAACAGATAAGACAGCATTACTTAATGCCATTTTACTTGAGCGTCGAAAGGAACTTGCCTTTGAAGGAAACCTACATTACGACCTGTTACGCAGAAAGCAAGGCATTAATAGAATGGATTGCAGCGCCCAGGTATGCAGCCTGCCTTATGAGGATTATCGGTTGATATTGCCCCTGCCAAAAGCAACAACTGATGTAAACCCTAAACTACTCCAGAACCCCGGATACTAACTAAACTAACCTCTATTATTTCACCTTAAAATTTTTAAATCATGACGAGAATGATGAACCGCTACCTGTTGATATTCCTAGTGCTGTTTCTTGCAACAGCATGCGAAAAAGACACTGAGCCTGCACCGACTGCTACCGTAGGATTGTCATTTGCTGAGGAGGCCGTTGTTATTGACAGAAACTCAACCTCAAAATCGGCAACTATAGTTATAAACGTTGATGCACCTATCACAAAAGCTGAATTGGAAGAACGCCTGAAACTAAACTATACTTCAAAATCAGCTGAAATAGACAAGGATTTCCGTATCGTTAGCCAGACGATTAAAGAAAGTCCGCTGCAGGTAACACTACAGGTAGAGGCCCTTCCATCACTTGCCCGAACAACCCAGGAAGTTAAAATTTCCTTCGACTCGAGCATGCAACCAATTACCTTAGGTACGATCCCTGAATTTACTTTAACCCTGAAACCTTATTCTCCTGCCAGCACATGGGCAGACCCAAGCAATATTTATTACCAGCCTAAGGTTTATTACCATAACACAGAAAGCGCCAGCTGGCAGACTGTAGCCAGTAACTTCACGGCACTGGCAGAAGATGATGCCGCTGTACTTGGCTTTGTGAACAATGCAGTAGCAGAAAGTGGCGTAGCTTTATTTAACATGGTAAAGTTATACAGCTCGCAGATAGGCTCAACCAATATTAAAACTGCTAAGATTAATTCAGAAAGAACATTAGAACTAATTCCGTCTGCTGCAGGAGCTAAACAAGGAAAAGTAAATGTGATTCCACAGGATGTGGTGGTAACCAGAGCGGATGGTTCTACTTTTAAAATTGGCATCAGTGGCCAGGGCACTTATAACGAAGAAACCGGGCTGATCGACGTGGTAGTTAACTTCAATGAAACTGCTATTGGTGGTCCTGCTTCTGTTGCAAGGACCTACAAAATAAGCACAGTAACTTTAGCCCTGTAACATGGATGTAAAAAAGAAACGTAACCTGTTAAAACTAGGCTTATCATTTGCCTGTTTTGCACTGGTTTCCTTTGTTGATTATGGCCATGAACCTGCTTATTCGGTAGAAGATCTTCGCCGTCTCTATAGTGGAGATCCGTCAAACTGGCCTGCTCCTCAAATTGATCCCAGCGTTAAAGATGGTTTTCGGGACATTGGTAAATTAGGTAGGCCAGAGTACCCTGCAGACAATCCTTATTCTAAGGAAAAAGAATTGCTGGGCAAAACCCTGTTCTTCGACCCGAGACTTTCTTTATCAGGGCAAATTGCATGTGCTTCCTGTCATGATCCGGAATTAGGCTGGGGCGATGGCCGCCGTGTATCTTTCGGGCACGACCGTCAGACCGGGAAGCGTAATGCCATGACGATTATAAATACAGGGTTTTATGAAATGTTTTTTTGGGATGGCAGATCACCTTCCCTGGAAGACCAGGCCCAGTTTCCGGTGCAGGATAAAGTGGAAATGGCCCATAGCCTGAAGGCAATGGTTAAGAACATTAAAGCGATAAAAGGATATAAGTCAAAGTTTAAAGAAGCTTACGGCTCTGATGAAATAACGCTTGACAAAATTCAGAAAGCCATTGCAACCTTTGAGCGTGGGATTGTAAGCAACTCCAGCCGCTTCGATTCTTTTGTTTCCGGCAACTCCAAAGCCATGACGGATCAGGAAATTAAAGGGCTTCACCTCTTCCGGACAAAAGCTGGCTGTATCAATTGTCATAACACGCCCTTGTTCTCGGATAATAAATTCCACAACGACGGGCAGGCTTTATATGGCTCGAAAATGGAAGATTTTGGAAGATACCATATAACCAAGAAAAGAGAAGATATAGGCGCTTTTAAAACACCTTCTCTGCGCGAAACTGCTTTAACAGGTCCATGGATGCATAATGGCAATTTCCCGTCTCTTAAAGATGTGATTGAGTTTTATAACCTGGGCAACCCCGCTCCTATCCAAAGACATGTACAGGTTGATGAGGCTATGCGACCTATCCCATCACCGCTTCTGCGCAAGCTTGACTTGACACTGGAAGAAAGACAGCAACTGGAAGCATTCTTAGGGGCCATTACAACCCGAACCCAACGAATGGCTCCGCCTGAATTACCTCAGTAAAGATGATTGATGCCAGAATTTCATCTAAAGGTGAAACAATTGGTTCAGTAGATTAGCTTGTTCTGAAAGTTAAGATAAAGCGGTATAGGTGAACTCCTATCCCGCTTTATTTTTTTATAGAGGTCTAAACAGTGTAGAGCTTATAGCAGCACAAGCAGAAATACATACACAAGTTTAGTATAGGCACTCCACTCTTATTTCCGCTTTATATTTTTTAAAGTAGTTAAATTCCACAGTGGCTCACAGAGTATCAAAATGTACTCCACTCTGTGTTTCCGGCCTATTATCTGAATTAACCACAAGAACCGATATTCTCCAATTTTTACTGAAGCACTATAACATGTTGGCTTAAGGGTAATACCCTACGGCATATCGCAATTATCCTAAAAAACGGGTTGCATTTTAGATAGGATATGTGCAAATACAGGTACAATTATCTGCCTATAGTGCAATCCATTCCACCAATATAATTAGCATCACAGATTGGCTGTCCTATATTCATTTAAACAGTTTCAATACCAAATGTTATAAGCCTAGAAGCCTAACTGGTATGGTCATGTCAATAAATTAAATTAAACATTCTGTCAGGGAACAATTTTAATTTTAATTTTGCTACTTATAAAATTTTAGTTCTTACCTTCTTTCAAAATATTGAATAGGTGCGCAAATAGTCAGAATTGTTCATGAATCAACAAATACAAGAGTCCCATACGTTATGCTAAAACGCCAAGAACTGATAAGCAGAACGAAGGGAAATCAGCGCTTATTAACCGGATTTGTATCAGGCCTATTCATATTTTTTGCGCTCATTTTTGGTATCTCTTACAACATGGAAAGAGAGAATGAGCTAGCGCAGTGGGTACTACAGTCTCAGGAGGAAATTTATCAGATCGAGAAAACCATCTCGCTGATGAAGGACTATGAAACGAGCTCGCGCGGGTTCCTTTTAACTGGCCTTGATTCTTATGAAAAGCCACTGAAAGACGCAGCCGAGAGCCTGGATGTTGTTATCAGCCAGCTGGAACTAATGGCTAGTGGTAATAAAATTCAGAAACGGAACCTCGACTCTTTAACCTATTACCTGAAGAAAAAGGCAGATTTCTCGTCCAAAGTCATTCAGATAAAACGACAGCAGGGGCACGATGCTGCTATGGCCCTTTTCAAAACGAATATTGGCATGCAGTACATGGATAAAATCAGGTACCATGCTGATATTATGCACGCACATGCCAGAGCACAGTTAGCACAGCAGAAAGAAGAGAGTAAAACAGCTGTGCAGGCCACCAACCGGGTACTAACCGTAGGTGTTATCTTTTTTGGCATCCTGCTGCTATATGCCATCTGGAAAAGCTGGCAACAGGAAAAGGAAAAAAGAGCCGCTTCTACCCAGCGAAAGGCTGCAGAGCTAAAGTTAAAAGAGTCTGAAAAAAATATGCAGGCCATCCTGAGCAGTTCTCAGGAAGCTATCTATTTACTTGATCTGAACTATAGACTGGTACTACTAAATGACCACGCCTATAGCATTATACAGCAGGCTTACGGTGTAGATTGTAAACCGGGAGATGATTTCCGCAAGCTGTTTGATGATCAATTAGAAAAAATCGCAGTAATTTATAACCAGGTACTTGAGGGTAAGAAGATAGAAGTGGAAAGAACTTTCCCGTTAGCTGACGGAGAAGCCTACTACATTTCTACCTATTTCCCGGTAAAAGACACCGACGGCACCATTATTGGCATCTGCTGCGCCGCCAAAAACATTACGCAGCGCAAGCTCAGCGAAGAAGCCGTAAAAATCGCAAACGCCGAGAAAGAGGAATACCAGTCGCGCTTTAAAGCTATTCTCGACTACTCTCCACAGGCAGTTCTGATCAAAGACACACAGGGCGAGCACATCTTCTCTAACAAAGCATTTCATCAGCTTTTTGATTTAGAAGAAAGCGATGTGCCAACCTATAGTTTACAGGCCGTTTTAGATGATGCACCGGTGTTGGTGGAGTTTTTAGCTACTTATGATGCCGACGGCGGCAGCAACCTGAACTCGAAAGAATGGCAGCAGCAGGTGGTATTGCAAAACGGCCAGGTGCTGGAAATGGAAATCACCAAATTTCCGCTTTACGACCGCCAGAAACAGCTATTCGGGGTTTGTACGTTGTTTAAAGATATTACCGAGCAGATAAAGCACCAGCAGCAGTTGGTGGAAGCCCGCGAAAATGCCGAGCAGGCAGAGCGATTGCAGGAGCAGTTTCTGGCTAACATGAGCCACGAGTTGCGCACCCCTATGAATGGCATTATTGGCATGGTAAACCTGCTTTTAACTTCTTCTTCTTTGCAACCAGACCAGAAAGGACGCCTCCAGGTTATCAAGCATTCTTCTGACACTTTACTAAATCTGATTAACGATATTCTGGACCTTTCTAAAATAAAAGCAGGCATGCTGACGATAGAAAAACTGACGTTTGATTTTAATGACACCATTGCGGGTACCGCTATGTTGTTTCGCGAAAAAGCCAGGGAAAAAGGTATTAAACTGGCTGTGTCTGCTGACCCGTTCATTCCAAGATTCCTGACCGGCGACCCGCACCGCTTAAACCAGATCCTGAATAATCTGCTGAGTAACGCGGTGAAATTTACAGAGAAAGGCTTTGTGCGTCTGGAAGCGACGCTGCTTAACGAGACAGAAGACCAGGCTATAGTTGAGTTTATAGTTAGCGATTCAGGTATAGGCATCGATACCAATAAGCTGGAAACGATCTTCGAAAACTTTACGCAGGAGTCTACTGATATTTCGAGCAAGTATGGCGGTACCGGACTTGGACTGGCCATTACCAAAAGGCTGATCGAGTTACAGGGTGGCGAGATTGCGGTTGAAAGCGTAAAAGACAAAGGCACCACCTTTACCTTCACAATAAACTATGGCATTGCCCACGATACCAGCAATGTTGTAGTTACCAACAACCAGGCGGCCACAGCTTTTGTTAAAAAAGACTATAGCGGAAAACGTGCGCTTATAGTAGAAGACAACGAGATCAACCAGGCGGTACTTACGTCTTCACTGCATCAGCATAAAATGGAAGCGGTTATTGCGAACAATGGCCAGGAAGCCGTGGACCTGCTACATGCCGGCGAGCAATTCGACATTATTTTTATGGACCTGCGCATGCCGGTGATGAATGGCTTCCAGGCAACTGCTTACATCCGGCAAACGCTGCAACTACAGACACCTATCGTTGTATTGACAGCCAGCGTGTTGCGAAACGAACGCGACCGTTGCCTCGAGATCGGCGCTTCTGACTACATGGCCAAACCGTTCTCTATCAACGACCTGGCAAAAACCCTGGAGCGTTTTGTTTCGATACAGGCCGAGCCTGCAACTATAGCATCCACTGTTGAAACTATAGCAAGTAACGCGGCTGAAAAACCTTATAGCATTACCAATTTACTGCAATTAAAGAATACAGATTTCATAAAACGTATTCTGGCACTTTTCACGAGTAATCTACCGGAGTACCTGAATGAGCTGAAAGCACTGGCAAGCGTCAATAACAAAGTAGAGTTTCTGGAGAAAGCACATAAAATTAAGGGCAGCCTTTCGGCCATCCAGATCAATGAACTATACCAGCTTATACTTTTGATGGAAGAAGAAGCTCCGGAGCAGGAACACCTGCATGTATTTGAGCCGCAGATTGAAAAATGCCTTGCTTTATACAGAGCACTTATGCCAGCCATTACAACAGAAGTAGAAGCATATCTATCCCTAACAGAAACAGACGCATAGTTACCATGAAGATTTTAATTGCAGAAGACGAGCCGATTACGCTGGCCACCATGGAATTTCGTCTGGTGAAAGACGGGCACGAAGTGATCAGTACAGAAAATGGCCAGGATGCGCTTGCGAAGTTAACAGAAGTTACGCCGGATCTGGTTATTACGGATATTATGATGCCGTTTGCGTCGGGGCTGGAAGTGCTGAGCGCTGTGAAGAAGCTGAATGCTAACATTCCGGTGATCGTGTTGTCGGCCATGGGGCAGGAAAATGTGGTGCTTGAGGCTTTTACTTTAGGCGCTGATGACTACATTACAAAACCTTTCAGCCCGAACGAACTGGCCCTGCGTGTAAAGCGGTTCTCGCTGCGGACTTCTTAACTATAGTTGGTAAAACAAGTGACTTCAATCCTCTCTACAGCACTTCAGCAGTTAGCGCGCTTTACCAGCATCGAGCTGTTTTTTATCGCTATCAGTGTGCTCGCCACGATCATTATTACCCTGATCGGCGCCATGCTGTACATTATGCTGGCGAAAAAGAACATTTCCAACCGGGAGGCGCAACTGCAGCAACAGTTTAAATACTGGCTGGTGAGCATTATTCTGCAGGACGCCGACAAGCAGCAACGCTTTGAGATACCTGAAGACATAAAACCATTGGTACATCGCCGCTTTGCCCGGAAAGCCTTGTTAGCCGAATTGATCCGTTTGAAAAATGACCTGAGCGGCCAATCTGGCGACAACCTCATCAAGCTGTACAACGAGCTGCAGCTAGACAGACTTTCGGCGTACGATATGCGCAACGGCAGGTGGTTTGAAAAGGCCAAAGGCATTCAGGAACTGGCCGTAATGGAGCAGAAAGCCTACATCGACGAGATCTATCCGTTAGCCAACCACCGTCACCCGATGGTGCGTATGGAGGCACAGATTGCTTTAGTATACCTTCTACAATACGAAGGCCTCTCCTTCTTCGAAAACCTGAAGTACCCGCTTACTGAATGGCACCAGATTAAGCTGCTACAGTTACTGGCAAACCAACCAATTTCTTCCGAAACTATAGTTACCAGTTGGCTCAACTCTCCTAACCCAAGTGTGGTGCAGTTCACGCTTAAGCTCATTGCCGAGCAGCATGCCACCCAGTTTCAGAATGATGTGATTTCCTGCTTAAGCCACCCGGATGATGCCGTGCGCAGACAGGCCATCGCTTGTTTGGGTGAGATCCCATCTGAACCAGCTGCTACCGCCCTACGAACGCACTATACCAACGAAAGCTGCAAGGTTCTGCAGCTAACAATCCTTTCAGGATTGATGAAAACAGGTACCGCAGGCGAGCTGCCTTTTCTGCAGGAACTACAGTTAGCGCCAGACGAAAGCGTACGATTGGCTGCCATGAAAACCATGCAGCACCTGCAACAGCAAGCATAAACAAACTATAGTTCAGACTTTTAGCTAACCCAAATACCGAATTACTACATGGCGTTTTTATACAATCTGTTTCACTATGGACTGCTGATCTATGCTGTTTCCATGCTGAGTTGTTATATTTTCCTGGGTACACTGGCTATAGTTGAAGCAGTTAAATACCTCCGCCGCAGCCGCCTCACTAACTATAACCTGCTGGCATCCTCTCCTTTTGCGCCATCGGTCAGCATCCTGGCCCCGGCTTACAACGAAGGCGCCAACATCATCGAAAACGTACGCTCGCTGCTCAGCATCTACTACAACAACCTGGAGCTGATCGTGATAAACGATGGCAGCAAAGACGACTCGATGGCAAAGCTGATTCAGGCCTATCAACTGGAGCCTGTGCAGCTGAACTACCACCAGCAACTGGCAACCAAAAAGGTAAAAGCCGTTTATAAAAGCACCAACCCGGTATACAGCAAGCTACTGGTTATTGATAAGGAAAATGGCGGTAAGGCCGATGCGCTTAATTCCGGCATAAACCTGGCTACTAATCAGTATCTGGTTTGCATTGATGTGGATTGCATTTTGGAGCAGGATGCGTTGCTGAAGCTTGTAAAGCCTTTCATGGACCAGACCGATAAAAAGGTAATTGCAACAGGTGGCGTAGTGCGAATTGCCAATTCCTGCGTCTTCAAAAACGGGAAACTGATAGACGTTAACTTACCGAAAGATTTTCTGCCACGCGTGCAGGCACTGGAATATATCCGGGCGTTTTTGCTTGGCCGCATGGCCTGGAGCAACCTGAATGGGTTATTGCTGATTTCCGGTGCGTTTGGCGCGTTTGACAGGCAGGTAGCTATTGATGCCGGTGGCTACAACCATAATACCGTTGGCGAAGACATGGAGCTGGTAGTGCGTATGCGCCGCTACATGGCAGACCGTAAAATTCCGTATAAAGTAGCCTTCATACCAGACCCACTGTGCTGGACAGAAGCACCGGCCAGCTACCAGATCTTGGGCAGGCAACGTAACCGCTGGATGCGCGGAACCATCGAAACGCTTAGCATGCACCGCAAGCTTTTCCTGAACCCGAAGTATGGCGTACTGGGCTTGATGAGCTATCCTTACTGGCTGTTTTATGAGCTTCTCGCGCCTATTATTGAGTTTACCGGTTTCGTGATCTTCCTGATTCTGGCGTTTATGGGCTACATTAACTGGCCATTCTTTGCCGTGCTGACGGCCTTCATCCTGATCTTTGGCTGGCTATTTTCTACGTTTGCGATACTGATGGAAGTGGCTACCTTTAACCAGTACAAAAAGCGGGGCGAACTACGCAAACTTATCCTGACAGCTATAGTTGAGCCCTTCGCTTTTCACCCGTTTGTAGTGTGGTCATCTATCAAAGGCATCTGGGATTTGCTGCGCAAGAAAAACTCGTGGGGCGAAATGACGCGCCAGGGCTTTAACACGGCTCCAACCGAAGCTCCCAAAGCTTAAGCAAACTATAGTTTAAAACCGGAATTGGTAAAGTGTAGAAATATTCAGTTGGTTGCCTTTTGTTTCGGGTTGGTATTCTACGTTTTCATAAGTGCTGTTCAAGGAGAAAATGTGTCGCTTGGCAACTGCAAACCTGTAGCCGCCCCCTATCCGGAACGACTGTAGTTTCTCATTGCTGTTTAACCTTACAGCCTGCGAGCGGTCATCCGGCGACACGCCCCAGCCAACTATAAGCGAGGCGTAGTTATCAGCTCCTTTCAGGTAATAGCGTGTGGTTAAACTATAGGCGTTTGCTACGCTGTTATTTCCCTGCGTCAGGAAGGTTCTTCCATTAATCCAGAAGTTCTGAATGTACTTGCTCACCGAGAAAGTATATGACCAGAGAGACTCATCGAAACGCAGAAACCGGGCTCCCGCTTCAACTTCCCAGGCCTTCGGCAAATTGGCGTACAACGACAACCCCGCTCTCACTTTCGGGAAAACTGGCAGATCGGCAGAGTAAGCAAAACTGGTATAGGTATAGAATGTCCTGGAAAGCCTCGGGTAAGCATCCGCTTCAAACTGCCAGCCTTTGGTAGCAAACCTGTTGGCGTAGTTCACACGTCCGGTTACAGGACCTATTTTAGTCTGCCTGCCGTAACTGATACCTGCCAAATGCCAGGCATCCGCAAACTGCTCGTCAAAATAGGTATAGTCGTAGGTTAGCTCTAAGCGGTTCTCATAACTATACTCGCGTAGTTGGCTGGTTAAGGCAAGCAACTGGTCATTGTTGGGGTCGCCTGCTAAAAGGCTGTCTGCTACACTATAGGCTTGCTTATAGTTGGCCTTCGCTGCCAGTACGGTAGCTTTCCGGGTCATCAGCCCCCGCGACTGCGGATGTTGTGTTAAGCCGGCTGAAAGGTACTGAAGCGCTTCGTCGTATTGTTTCTCAAAATATAGCACATCTGCTAAAGCCTGCGCCGCATCTTCGTAAGCAGGCATCTGCCCGTACGCCTTATTTAGTTCAGCTATAGCAGAGTCGGCGGCGCCGTTCCAGTAATGCAGTCGGCCCAGCAAAATACGGGCATCTATGTACTGCGGGTCCTGCTGCAATACCTGTTTGCATAGTTGGATGGCCTGTCTATAGTTCTTCTCTTTAAAAGCAATTTCCCGGGCTCTCAGAAAATCAGCTTCAGGTGTAGATTGCCCGAAACTATAAGTCGAAAACCAGGCTGCAAAAGCCAGTAATGTAAGCGTTATTTTAATAGCTTTGGAAGTAAAGCTGCCGGTGAATAAAGTTAAAGAAGCGCTCAAGTTGAATAGCATAATTTGATGTACCGAAGGTAAAACATTTTCATAAATCAACGTGCCTTTCGGAATCAGTTCCCAAAAATTACTTCAATCTAATGGTTTCATCCTTTGATCTATTGAAATTGAAAAGCCGCCTCATATAAAATGGAGCGGCTTTTAATTTGATAAATTCTTTAAGCAAACAGGCTCGTTTTGTTAATGCCTCCAATCTATTCCTATAGCTTCACTCTTCAGGGAAGAACCTGTTCTACCAAAACCCTGCTGCTGAACTATAGCTCAGTGGCATTAAAAGTATCGCCCTGCGACACATCACCTGTATCAAAGCCTTTTTTGAACCAACGCACACGCTGGGCAGAGGTTCCGTGCGTGAAGGAGTCGGGCACAACTCTACCTGTAGCTTGCTTCTGCAGGCGGTCGTCGCCGATGGCACTGGCAGCATTCAGGGCTTCTTCCAGGTCGCCGGGTTCCATAAAACCTGTTGCCCGCTGAGTATGGTGCGCCCACACACCAGCATAAAAGTCGGCCTGTAGTTCTAACCGTACCATCAGTTTGTTAAAATCGGTTTCGGATAACCTGCTACGCATAGCGTTTACCTGGTCCATGGTTCCCATTAATTTCTGGATATGGTGCCCTACCTCGTGGCCAACCACATAGGCCTGGGCAAAATCCCCTTTAGCACCAAGCTTGTTTTCCATTTCACTAAAAAAGCTCAGATCGATATACAGCTTTTCATCGCCCGGACAATAAAATGGTCCTGTGGCTGAAGAGGAAAGTCCGCAGGCAGAACTTACCTGCCCGGAGTAAAATACTAAGGTGGGTTCTCTATATCCATCTAGCAGCTTGTTCCAGACATCTTCCGTATCTGCCAGCACAACCGCCGTCTGGTCTTCCAGTGCCTGCTCCTGAGGACTTGGCTGGTAATCTACTGACTGTGCGTATTGAGGTTCTCCACCCAAAAACTGCTGTAGGAGCGCAATAGGGTTGGTGCCAGTCAAAAACATCAGCACCACCAGTATGGCCACTATAATAAGCCCCACTTTTGAGAAAAGGAGCCTGAACAAAGGGACAAGCGGCATGGGACTTATGCCTCTGCCACCCCCGAAACCACCGGCTGACTGGCCTCTCCGGTCTTCTATATTGCTACTTTTTCTTCTGCCTTGCCATTTCATAGAATGCTTAATTTAATGAAGTGAGTTATACTCATTTTTATTGTTTTCTGCTTTACCACTAAAAGCCTTTACCGGCATCTGAACTGTATAACGGTGTATAGCTTTACTTGGATGTGTGCATTTGCTTTGCAGGAGTTTGTGCGTGAAGAGCTCTAATGAAATCGATGTTAAAACGGCCAGCTAAGCGGCAGGTTAATAGATGATTTTCCTGTGTGACAATCGTCACTGAACTGGCGGCGCCTGCAGGCTATCTTTGTACTATAAAATATTGCAACTGGATATTCAACAAACTATAAATCAAGCAATCATGAAAATACAGCAATTTGAAGATAAAGGACTGGCGCATTACAGTTATGCGATTTTAAGCGAAGACGCACGCGAAGTAGTGCTTATTGACCCGGCCCGGGACCCGCAGCCATACTACGATTTTGCAGCCCTGAATAACGCCAGAATAGTAGGCGTAATTGAAACACACCCGCACGCAGACTTTGTGAGTTCGCACCTGGAAATCTATCATAAAACAGGCGCTACGATATACACTCATAGTTTGGTTGGCGCAGATTACCCGCACCAGGCTTTTGACGATGGCGCAACAATACAGCTAGGAAAGATAAAACTAAAATCGCTGCACACGCCTGGCCACTCCCCTGACTCGATCAGTGTGGTGTTGGAACACGAAGGGAAAAACAAAGCAGTGTTTACAGGCGATAGTTTGTTTATCGGTGATGTAGGTCGCCCGGACCTTCGTGAAAATGCCGGCAACGTAACAGCCAAACGCGAAGAACTTGCCCGCCTTATGTACAGAAGTACCAGGGAGAAACTAATGCAGCTGGCCGATGATGTTATAGTTTATCCGGCGCATGGTTCCGGTTCGTTATGCGGCAAAGCGTTGAGCGACGCTAACAGCAGCACAATTGGTGCTGAGAAGCTGGGAAACTATGCCTTACAGCCCATGAGCGAAGATGCGTTCGTAAAGATCCTGACCGAAGACCAGCCCTTTATTCCGAAGTACTTTGGCTACGATGTAGACCTGAACAAACAGGGTGCACCAGATTTAAAATCAGGTATAGCTGGCGTTAAAAAACTGGATAAGAACTATAAACCCAAAGAAGGTTCCTTAATTGTTGATGCACGTAATGAAAAAGCTTTTAAAAAAGGGCACTACAAAGGCGCAATAAACATACAGAATGGCGGCAAATTTGAAACCTGGTTGGGAAGTATAGTTGGGCCAGAAGAAAAGTTTTACCTGATAGCAGAAAGTGATACTCAATTGGATGATCTGATCTCGAAAGCAGCAAAGATCGGGTACGAACTCCTGATTGAAGGCGCATTTGTGCTGGACGGTGATGCAGACTATACTTCATCCTTAATCGATGTAGAAACATTCCGCAAGCAACAGGATGGGTACACGATTGTGGATATACGCAATGCTTCTGAAGTAAAGGCTGGTAAATTTTTCGAAAAGGCAATTAACATTCCTTTACCGGAGTTACGCGAGCGTGCCGGCGAAATTCCTACAGCAAAACCTATCGCTGTACATTGTGCAGGCGGGTACCGTTCCGCGGCAGGTAGCAGCATTGTAGAAGCCGCCTTACCAACCGCAACAGTCTATGACCTGAGTGAGGCCGTAAATGATTTTAAGAAAGCGTAATATGAAGTTTAACTAAAGTAAAGCCGGTACAGCGAATGCTGTACCGGCTTTCTTATTTTGCCCCTCTCCTGCTCAGGCTATAGTTCGGGCTTTGTTTTGTTACCATGTTAAACTTTACCATATTTCCTCTCGATATTAAACTATAGCTGGTTTTACTAAACTTTACCGCATGCAGCCGATACCTAAAGAGCTTGTACTCAAAAAATTTCCTTCTCTCGAAGACTCCCTGCTGGATGAATTGCTGGCAGAAAGCACACTGAAAGAAGTGGACGAAGGAGAAGAAGTCATGCGGTCGGGGCAGTACATTACATCTACAATTTTGCTGCTGCGTGGTTTGCTTAAAGTATACCGCAACGACGACGAGGGAAATGAATTCCTGATGTACTACCTGGAAGCGGGTAATGCCTGTGCTTTATCTATGATGTGTACTGCCCGTACCGAGAAAAGCCAGATTATGGTAAAAGCCGTTACACCAGCCGAGGTGCTGCTGGTTCCCTCCCATCTCTCTGAACTATGGCTGGGCAAGTATAAAACCTGGCATAGCTTTGTGATTGCTTCTTACCGCCAACGCTTCGAAGAATTGCTGCAAACCCTGGACAGCATTGCTTTTAAGGGGCTAGATGAACGGCTGCTGTTTTACCTGAAACGCCATGTAAAGGTAAGCGGCAACGAAGTAAAACTATCCCACCAACAAATTGCAAGCGAACTCAACTCTTCCCGTGAAGTGATCTCGCGGCTGTTGAAAAAACTAGAGCAAACCGGCGCCATTACCTTACACCGAAATTACATTCAGGTGCACGACCTGTCTATAGTTTAGGAGTTAGAGCGTTTATGAGTTATAGAAATGGAAACACAACTTTATAACTCAAATTTAGATCTCAAACCATAAACTTACTTCCAAACTTATACCTTTCTAACTTTCTAACTCATAAACTCCCAAACGCTCTAACTCTTAAACTATAAGTCCTTCTGTGATAAGAGTCACTGAAGTTGGGCTTAGTCTTCTATACTTTTGTACTGTTATCTAAATACAACATATAATGGAAATACTCGGATACATAGCTGCCATGCTAATTGGCTTATCGCTAGGCCTGATTGGTGGTGGTGGCTCTATACTTACCGTACCAGTGCTGGTATACCTGCTGGGCCTGAGCCCGGTTATTTCAACGGCTTATTCCCTGTTTATAGTTGGGCTTACCAGTTTGGTCGGGTCTTACAAATTTTACCAGAAAGGGTTGCTCAGCCTGAAAACAGCTGTTGTGTTTGGTTTACCATCCATCGTAGCTGTATACCTCACGCGCCGCTACCTGGTACCGGCTATCCCGGAAAATATCTTCTCAGTAGGTGACTTTACGGTAACGAAAGGTGTGCTTCTGATGCTCCTGTTTGCGGGCTTAATGGTGTTCGCCTCTATTTCCATGATCCGAAAAAAGAAAGTTGCCACAGAGCCGGCAGATGAGAATATTGATACATCTACAGATGTAGTGAGCACCATCTCAACAGAAAAGCATCCTGAACCGAAATTCAACTATAGCGGCATCCTGGCCGAAGGCTTGGTAGTAGGCACGCTTACCGGGCTCGTAGGTGCAGGTGGTGGTTTCCTGATCATCCCGGCATTGGTGCCGTTTAGCAAGCTCGATATGAAAACGGCAGTAGGCACTTCCCTACTCATTATTGCAGCCAAATCACTCTTTGGCTTTATCGGGGATGTGTATAATTACGATATAGACTGGGCACTATTGGGTATTTTCTCTACCATTTCTATAGTTGGCATCTTCATCGGTACTTATCTTTCAACCAAAATACATGCGGATAAGCTAAAGACTTCGTTTGGCTGGTTTGTACTTCTGATGGGTATTTACATATTCATGAAAGAACTCTTTTTTGCCTAAATACTCCTGCGTGACCAAAGTCACTGAACCGGGGAAATTAACTCCCGATATTTGTACTATTCTTAATCGATAACTGAATTTCAAACATAACCAGCTTACTGAGTTTGTACCAGGTTGCTCTGTAGCGTTACGAAAACCTGGGCTATTCAACCAGCTAATTAATTTACAATGATAGAGTTTATAAGTCAGCCCTGGCCCTGGTATGTATCGGGTGCGGTAATTGCCTTTGTTATGATGATCCTGTTATTCTTCGGAAAATCGTTCGGTTTTTCGTCTAATCTGCGGGTGATATGTGCTGCCTGTGGTGCAGGTAAAAAAGTAAAGTTTTTTGATTTTGACTGGCGGGCTCAGACCTGGAACCTGCTGTTTTTAGTTGGAGCTATAGTCGGCGGTTTCGTTGCATCAGAGTTCCTGTCGACCGGTGAAGCCGTACAAATCTCTCAGGCCACTATCCAGGATTTAAGCCAGTTGGGTATATCAGCACCGGAATCATTACAGCCGGACGAAGTCTTCAGCCTGGAATCCCTGCTAACGGTCAAAGGTTTTCTGATCCTGTTGCTGGGTGGCTTCATGATCGGGTTTGGCTCCCGCTATGCCGGTGGCTGTACATCAGGCCATGCGATTAGTGGAATATCAAACCTGCAGTTACCTTCGCTTATCGCTGTTATTGGCTTTTTTATCGGCGGGCTGATTACCACCTGGGTACTGCTGCCACTCATTTTTTAATTAATTTTTAGTCAGTAATAAAAACGTGAAAGGATTAAAATTTATAATAGCCGGCATCTTATTCGGCATCGTAATGAGTAAATCGGAAGCCATTTCGTGGTACCGCATCCAGGAAATGTTCCGCTTCCAATCGTTCCACATGTATGGTATTATCGGTACGGCGGTAGTGCTGGGTACCATCATCACCTACCTTATCAAAAAGTATAATCTACGCGATTACCAGGGTAACCCGATCGTCTTTAAACCAAAAGAAAAGTCAGTGGCACGTTACCTGATCGGGGGCACCATTTTTGGGTTAGGCTGGGCACTAACCGGCGCTTGTCCTGGTCCCTTATTCGTGAATTTAGGCCATGGGTTCTGGGCCTTCCTGCTGGTAATTGCCGGAGCTATAGTTGGGACTTTTACATATGGTGTTGTAAAAGACAGGTTACCGCATTAAGATACGATTTGGCTTAAAATGAAATATGTTCGGATAAGGGCTGAAGGTTGAAGTGGTCTATGCTTCCAACTATAAACAGTGCTCGCAACTATACAAACTGTCTGGTTTTGCTCAATGCTTATAGTTGGAAGCGCCGCAACTGTGCCGGCCCCTTATTCTACATATTACCAGTACAATTGATTTAAATGACTTTACTTTTGAATGACCGGCAATAATCAGCAAAAGCAATTGCCTTAAGCTTCTTCCAGACTTTTAATCCTGGTTGGTGAGCCGACGATCCATAAGATGTCTCCCTGTTCAAAAGTAAGGTTGGATGATGGATTCAATATCCGGCTCTGTCCTCTCTCTATGCCAACTATAAGCCCTTTCGTATTTTCCCGTATCCCAGATTCTCTTATAGTGCGGTGCAGCAACCTGGAAGATGCAGAAACTATAAACTTCTGGAGCCTTACATCTTCTTTCCTGGTCTCATCAACTTCTGTCAGAACAGACTGACTATCCAGGTATTGCCGGAATTGCTCTATCTGTTCATCTGTACCAAACACATAAATTCTGTCTCGGGGGTAAAGCGAGTCGTTCTGCGAGGGAGGCATGATAGTCAGGTCTCCCCTTTCGATGACAGCAATATTTACTCCGAACTTTTCACGGATTTGTAGTTGCACCAATGTCTGGCCGATGACAGATGAAGTTGGTTTTATATCGAAACTGGTTAAATGCGCATCCCAGGGTGCTATATTCCGGTGCATTCTGCGGGCTTCTTCTATTTCTCTTTCGTTCAGGTTATCGATAAAACGATCTTCTATAGTTATATAAAACTGCCGGATACGCTTAGAGAATATCACCAGTAGAATGACCATTATTGCGCCAACAGTAAGAGCTATCAGGGTGGAAATAAATTGATTCAGCAAAAAGGCAACGAATAACACAGCTATTACAATTCTCACAAACCGCATCACCAAAATCAACCCTCTGTACTTCTCAGTTGCCCAAAGCCTGGTCTGGGCTTCTTTCTGCGTATGACGAATAGCTAAAGCCCAGAGAAAAGGGACCATAAAAATCAGGGTAATAAAGCTGGTTACTAAATCAGCCCACAGCAATTGGGTAGTATTGGCTGCAACAAAAGAATGCAAATAAGCATCAGCAAGCAATACAATAGCTGTAAGTACGACTGCATAAATTACAAGATTCAGGATGTAGGATTTTAAGATAAGTTGCCAGTCGCTGGTGGCGCTGATGGTTTGTGCCCCGGAAGTATAATGGTTTAATAATTCCTGCCACCTCGGGGAGAGCGCGGAATCAACTTTTCTGTAAACCAACTCTGAATAACGGATAAGGTATGGTGTGGTAAAGGTAGTTAGCACCGATACGGCTACAGCAATCGGATACAAAAAATCGCTGGTCACCTTTAGTGTCAGGCCTAATGTGGCTATTATAAAAGAGAACTCCCCGATCTGAGACACGCTCATACCTGACTGGATGGATGTTCTTAAACCCTGGCCTGCCATTAGTCCGCCACCTGTGATACTAATGAACTTGCCAACTATAGTTATTAGGGATATAATAAGTATTGGACCTGCATAAGTTACAATCATTTCCGGATTGATGAGCATACCGACCGACACGAAAAAGATTGCTCCAAAAAGATTTTTCACTGGCTTTATTACACTTTCTATCTTTTCTGCCTTTGTTGTCTCTGCTAAAATAGAACCGATGATAAAAGCTCCCAGCGCCTGAGAAAACCCAGCCTGTACGGCCAGAATAACCATCAGCAGGCAAAGCGTGACCGAGATGATCAGTAACATTTCATCATCTAATAGTTTACTGGTTCTCTTTAAGAAGGTAGGAATCAGCAAGATTCCTGACAGAAACCATATCATCAGGAAAAACCCGAGTTTTAGCAAAGAAACCAGCATTTCGGTACCTGCAAACTGTTGGCTTAATGCAATTGTAGACAGCAGCACAAGGAGTAAGATGGCAACGAGGTCTTCTATTATTAAAACGCCGAAAACAAGGCCAACAAAGCGCTGTGTTTTCATACCAAGATCTTCAAAAGCTTTGATGATGATTGTAGTTGAAGAAATCGATAAAATACCACCCAGAAAAATGCTGTCTATGCTTCCCCACCCAAGGAACTTGCCTGTAAGATAGCCAAGCAGTAGCATGATAATTACTTCTGTCAGCGCCATAATAGAAGAAGCACTACCGACTTTCGCTAACTTTCTGAAACTGAATTCGAGGCCCAGGCTGAACAATAAAAATACTACCCCTATTTCTGCCCAAACCTGGGTGCCTTCTACTTCAACTACGCCGGGAAAGAATGGACAATAAGGACCAACTAAAATACCGGCAATGATATAAGCGAGAACGAGTGGTTGTTTTAGTTTTTTAAAAATCAAAGTAGTTATACTTGCCACACCAAGTATTAAGCACAAATCCATTATTAAATGCGGTAAATGCATTCTACTTTTCAGAAAACTTACTGGAAATCCGTCTCTTATTTTTCTTTAATAATTAAGAGATAAGCACCTATTTAAGTACGGCTTCTTCAGTAAAACAGCTTTAAAATCAAACCGGAAGTAATTAGCTATCAGACAGAAAACACGTGGCAAAGTATTTCAGATAGCTAAACCGACTGTGATCTGGGTGAGGCTCACTGTTACAGGTTGGAAAAAATGGGAGCAGAAACTATAGGTAAAACTGAGATGACTATAGTGTTGTCATACTCCTTGCATTGGCTCCTCAGGCCTATGCGCCTGATACAAAGCATACACTATTTATCAGCTACTCAGCTCTATTAGCCAGAGTGAAGAGAAAGCACACAATTTCAGTTTGCTGCTTTTTATCTAATCCCAAAATTTGGTAATCTGGTTTTTCATCTGCTAACTTTACAGTTAATGCTCAAAAAAGAAGACATACCTGCCCGCCTTCGGATAGCGATCATAATGCTTGTTGCATTATTGCTGCTCTCCATGCAGCAGCATGTACTTCGCAGCTTTTTTTCTGATGCAGCCCCAACGACTATAGAAGTTGAAAAACAGCTTACGTTAAAGCAAAGTATTGGCAGTGCCCATAGTTTAGGTATCGTTCACGATAACACTCCGCTTACATTCGCGATTGCACTTGCTTTCATATTCTTTTTTCTTCCTTATCTTTTTGTAAAAACAGGTAAGGTAACCCGGTTTGCACCTGTCCCGCTTTCCCGCAATTTCTGTTGCATAGTGCCCAAAGGGCCATAGTACATACTTTTCTTTTTCCATTTCCTGACAGTTTCGCCAAATGCCGTCTATTCTGATAGTTTCAGAACAGTACGCCTATGCTTCTATCTGTCAGTTTAATTTTAAGAAAAGTCATTTACCATGTTCCTATTTAGCTTATGTATTCCATTATTTCTGCGGTACTATTAACTGTACAGCGACCACTTCTATTACAGGCCAGTGCTCCTGCCAGCGTTGAGTTTTCACTTTTAAGTATGCTGCAAAAAGGTGGCCTGATCATGATTCCCTTGGCGCTTCTTTCTCTGTTATCGGTTTATCTTTTTGTAGAACGCTTTCTCTACATCCGCTCAGCAGGCAAAACAGATAATCGCTTACTTGAAAGCATTTCCGACAACCTGACAAAATATAACGTAGATGGCGCTTTGACCATCTGTAAGTTATCGACAACACCAACCGCCCGCATCCTGGAAAAAGGCATCAGCCGCATAGGTGCTCCCATGCGAGACCTGGAAAGCGCCATGGAAACTATGGCCCGTGTAGAGATTACGCACATGGAGAAAAACCTGGGTATTCTTGGCGCCATTGCTACCATTGCGCCCATGCTGGGTTTCCTTGGCACTGTAACAGGTATGATCAGGACCTTCTTCAATATCTCGCTCTACAAAAACATCAGTATCGATATTATAGCAGCCGGTATTTACGAGAAAATGATCACCTCTGCAACCGGCCTTGTAGTAGGTATTACGGCTTACATTCTCTATACAATTCTTAATAACATGCTAGAGCGATCTGTAAGCAAAATGGAGATGACGTCGCTGAACTTCCTGGATATTTTATGCAAAAGCAATTCCTATGAACTTCAGGCGAACTAAAAACAGGGGTCACGCTGCCGTAGAAGCAGCTTCGCTATCTGATATCCTCTTCTTCCTCCTGCTTTTTTTTCTGATCGTGGCTACCATGGCAAGTCCTAATGCTATTAAAGTGCTGTTGCCAAAAGCATCTTCAGAAGAGTCAGTGCCCCGAAATATCATTAACCTGACCATTACAGAGCAGCTGGAATATTACATTGAGCAACAGCCGGTGCCGGCAGCAAGCTTAAAAGAAGCGCTGGCATCTATTTCTGCAACCACTATTTCACCAACTGTAGTGCTCCGTGTAGATAAAACAATTCAGGTTAATGAGCTCATCAAAGTAGTCGATGTGATCAACAGCCTGAAGCTGCCTATGGTAGTCGCAACTGAGAAAGCATCTAACTAAAATATTTTTTTAATACTCCTGAACAATCATGTTACAGCGTTTTTCCGGCCTTATCGGTATTGCTTTAATACTCGGCATCGCTTTTCTAATCTCAAATAACCGAAAGGCTATCAACTATAGGCTTGTTGCCTCGGGCCTTGGTTTACAATTATTGCTAGCTGTTTTTATCTTAAAAGTGCCGGTTGGGCAAGCTATTTTTGCTAAGATTGGGCAAGGCATTACCAGGTTACTGGCCTTCTCCGATAAAGGGGCTGAGTTTGTATTTGGTGCTATAGTTAAAAAAGACCTGATGGATCAGGCTTTTGGCCTTGGCAACGACTTCATCTTCTTTTTCAAGATTATCCCAACTATCATTTTTGTATCCATACTTGTAAGCATAGCATATCATATTGGCCTGATGCAACGCATCGTATCGCTGGTAGCAAAAGGGGTTTACAAACTGATGGGGGTAAGTGGAAGTGAGGCACTCTCTAACGTTGCCAGTGTTTTTGTGGGGCAGGTTGAGGCACAGATCATGATAAAGCCATACTTGAACAACATGACCCGTTCGGAATTACTGGCATCCATGGCCGGAAGTATGGCTTGCATTGCCGGAGGCGTTATGGCAGTTTACATTGCATTGGGTGTACCAGCCGAGTACCTGATAGCAGCCAGCCTGATGGCTGCCCCCGGTGCGCTGGCTATTGCTAAGATCATTTACCCCGAAACAGAGCCTTCTGAAACTCGCGGCAACGTTACGCTATCTGTAAAAAAGGAGCACAGTAATCTTGTTGACTCCATTTCGCACGGCGCTTCGGATGGTTTAAAAGTTGGTTTGAATGTAGTGGCTATGCTAATTGGCTTTATAGCGTTGATAGCACTTGCAGATTACCTGTTAGGTTATGTAGGCAGAGGCTTAGCTTACTTCGGTGATCCACACCTGATGGGCTATAACTTGAGCGCCTTAAGCCTGAAAGATCTACTAGGCAGCTTCTTCTCTGTTTTCGCATTTGCGATGGGCGTGCCTTCTCAGGACATACAGATCGCCGGCTCTCTGATGGGCGAGAAAATGGTGATCAATGAATTTGTTGCTTACCTGGATTTGGTGAAAGTAAAAAGTCAGCTGGACCCCAAGACCTTGGTTATAGTTAGTTTTGCGCTCTGCGGTTTTGCGAACTTCAGTTCTATAGCTATACAAGTTGGGGGCATAGGCCAGTTAGCACCGGAACGTCGCCAGGATTTGGCTGCACTGGGTTTTAAAGCATTGATCTGTGGGACGCTGGCCTCTTACATGTCTGCGACGCTGGCTGGTATTATCCTATAACGTTAATTTTAGGCAAGTATCGATAGGCTTAAGCCACTCCCGAATGGTACAGCTTATAGTTCGCTTGTTTTCAACCCTATAAAGTTTCGCTAATGCAAACTATAGAAGCTCTGACGTTACTGCCGACAACTATAGTTTAAGTAACTACCAGCTTCACATTTTACTTGCTTAACACTCATTAACAAAAGTTTAAAATCAACCTCATGTAACCTATTCTATAACTATTATAACAGAAAATGAAATGAGAAACAGCAGACATTGACCAAGCTTAAAATTGCACAAGCTAATACAGGTTTAGATTCTCAGTTGTATACATCTCGCGTGATGATGAAGCCAGATATCCTGCTCTGATAGCATATTTGATGTAGGCTATATTGAAATATTGAGTACTGAGTGACTTAAAAAATATAAATACTCAGATACTCAACCGCCAATACGTATTATGTATATAGCGAAAAGTACTTATATTAGCTCCTTCTAACCTATTACAAACTAACTACAACTAACTATTTTCTAAGTTTTACTCTTTTATGGCAAACCAACTTTTCGCTAGGAAGTCCATAGACCAGCTTAGCGCAGACGCTTCAATCGAAGGGGCGCACAACCTGAAACGAACTTTAGGGCCAGTCAACCTGGTAGCCCTGGGGGTAGGGGCCATTATTGGTACTGGTATCTTCGTATTAACAGGTAGTGCGGCCGCACAGTACACTGGCCCGGCAATTGTAATTGCCTTTATTCTGGCCGGATTAGGCTGTGCATTTGCAGGACTTTGTTACGCTGAATTTGCTTCAATGATCCCTATTGCCGGTTCGGCCTACACCTACGGTTATGCAACTTTAGGTGAATTCGTGGCCTGGATTATTGGCTGGGACTTGATCCTGGAATATCTTTTTGGTGCAGCAACCGTGGCTGTAGGCTGGTCCGGATACGTGGTATCTTTCCTGCGCGATCTGGGCGTGAATGTTCCGCCGGAATGGAGCAATGCTTCAGGAGTTGAACTAGTTCAATTGCCTGGTAGCAGCTCATGGGTACGTAACACAGAGCAACTGGCTGTATCTCTTGCTTCAGAGGGTATTGACATTGCTACACTGCCTCACGCTACTGGTATTTTCAACTTAGTGGCTGCCATTTCAATTGCCTTGATTACCATCCTACTGGTACGCGGTATGAGCGAGTCCGCCAGATTTAACAACTTCGCTGTAATCATTAAAGTAGGCGTTGTATTGCTGTTTATCCTGGCCGGAGCGAATTATCTGTTTGGCCACCCGGAAGAAGCTGCTGCCAACTGGACGCCATTTTTACCTGAAAACCAAGGCGGTTTTGGTGAGTATGGCTGGAGTGGGATAATCAGAGCCGCAGGAGTGATCTTCTTTGCCTATATCGGTTTTGACGCAGTATCTACCACTGCTCAGGAAGCTAAGAACCCGCAGAAAGACATGCCAATCGGTATCTTAGGTTCTCTTATAATCTGTACCGTTCTATACATTCTGGTATCTGGTATCTTAACAGCTATGGTGCCTTACAGCCAACTAAACGTAGCTGAGCCTATCGCTGTAGGTATTGAGAAGACTGGCTATACATTCCTGCGCGACCTGGTGAAGATTGGTGCCATCGCTGGTCTTTCTTCTGTAATGCTGGTGATGCTGATGAGCCAGCCACGTATTTTCTATACTATGTCTAAAGACGGTCTGTTACCTCCTATCTTTGGTAAATTGCATCCGAAATTCAAGACACCGCACGTAAGTACGATCCTGACTGGTACTGTATGCGCTGTGGTAGCGGGTGCTTTCTCAGTAGATGAATTAGGCCACCTGGTGTCTATCGGAACATTGCTTGCCTTTGCAATTGTGTGTGCCGGTGTTTGGTACCTGCGCGTAAAAGAGCCAGATCGTCACCGTCCGTTCAAGACACCGTTCGTTCCTTTGATTCCAATCCTTGGTATTCTGGTGTGTGTGGGTATGATGGCCGGCTTACCAGCAGAAACGTGGTATCGTCTTCTGGGCTGGATGGCTATAGGTATTGCTATCTACTTCCTGTACGGTAAAAAACATAGTAAGCTCCGTAAGGAAAATGCGGAGAAGGAACAGTATGCAAATTAAACAGTTAGTGGCCTGACCTTAAAAATCGGCCTCAAACGGTTGCATCAATTAAGAGCCCGTAGCGTTTTGAATGCGAACAGTATTTAAAACGCTACGGGCTTTGTTCTTTTATAAAGCTCGCTATAGTAATAGAGCCCAAGCTGCTCAACTTGCCTAACCGCCCGAACTAATAGTACAATCAGCATAGAGGAGAGCATAAAGCCTTTCTCCATTCAAGCATAGTTGGTCCTAATGGCTTTTCTTTTTGAGTGGGGCTTGAAAGCATACAGGAGAATAGGTATATCCTGCGCTAGCTTACCTGCACAGACTAATGGAACTACACTATGTGAAAAGGAAAGTGAGCATAATCGCCACGTATGTCGGGGTTCACAGGCATAAGTATAAGAATCCGGGCCAGATACTACCCAGTGCCGGTCGTGTAACTGCTATGTCTTCTGACCTGGTAATATCTCTAGAACCTATGCCTCCTCAGGTGATACTATCGTGTTAAACTGAACCTCTTAGATTTTGAAGCTTCTACACAGCAACATAGCTTAAAAACCTGCGGCAGCATCATCACCGCGCGGGTCGGCGCCGGCTTCCAGTTTTCCGTTTGGCAACACCAGTATAGCATCTACTCGGCCGTATGGTTTACGCGGCTCTAACTTGTATCCCTTGTTTTCCAATGTAGTTCTCACAGCCGGGCTAATAGCATCCGGCTCGTACTGAATTACATCTGGTAACCATTGGTGGTGAAACCGTGGTGCTGCTACAGCCTGTTGCATGGTCATGTTATGTTCTAGCACATTCAGTATAGTCTGAAATACCGAAGTTATGATGGTAGAACCACCCGGAGTGCCCACCACCATGAACAGCTTGCCGTCTTTTTCAAGTATGGTTGGTGTCATGGAGCTTAGCATGCGTTTGCCTGGCGCAATAGCATTTGCCTCGCCACCTACTAATCCGAACATGTTCGGGACACCTGGCTTTGCACTGAAATCATCCATTTCATTATTAAGCAGAAAGCCGGCACCTTTTACAACCACCTTAGAGCCATAGTTGCCATTTAAAGTTGTAGTCGTAGATACTGCGTTACCCATCGGATCTACTATACTGAAATGGGTTGTCTGGTCAGATTCTGCAAAAAGCAAGTTCCCCGCTTTTACTTCGGAAGAAGGTGTTGCTCTTTCCATAGTAAAAGTACTCAGCCTTTCTCCCATGTAGGTCCTGTTGAGCAGTTCCTGTGTCGGTACTTTCACAAAATCAGGGTCACCTAAGTAAGTAGCACGATCAGCATACACTCTGCGCTCAGCTTCTGTTATCAGTTGAACTGCTTCTGCACTTTGCCATTTATACTTGCTTAAATCGTAAGGCTCCACCATTGTCAGTAGTTGCAACAGGGCAATACCACCGCTCGATGGCGGCGCCATAGAAATAACTTTGTAGCCTTTGTAAGTACCTTCCAGGGGTTTGCGCCAGGCAGAACTATAGTTTGCAAGATCATCTTTTGAAATTATGCCCTTGCCTTGCTTCATTTCCTGAACAAGTAGCTCGGCTGTTTTACCGCCATAAAACCCTTCACGTCCTTCATCCCGGATGCGTTCCAACGTTTGCGCCAGTTCTCCATGAAAAAGGGTATCCCCGGCCTGCCAGTTCTGTTTTTCAGTAAGGTAAGGTATATGCTTGTTAATTTTCAGAAAGGCATCCCGCATATTATTAAGGCCATCTGCTTCTCTCTGGGTTAGCACAACGCCATTACGCGCAAGGTCTATTGCAGGCTGCACTACCTCCGCCCACGGAAGCACACCAAACTTTTGATGCAGTTTAACCATACCGTCTACTGTACCAGGTATGCCCACCGCTAAATGCCCGTTTGTGCTCAGACCCGCAATTACATTGGCCTCACTATCCTGGTACATGGTAGCAGATGCTGCTGCAGGTGCGATTTCGCGGTAATCTATAGATCCTGTTTCTCCATCTGAGGAACGATACACCGTAAAACCGCCTCCACCAATATTGCCGGCTTCAGGGAAAACCACCGCCAAAGCAAACTGCGTGGCAACTGTTGCATCATATGCGTTCCCTCCTTTGCTCATGATTTCCAACCCTACCCGGGAAGCCTCCGGATGAGCAGATACAACCATTGCCTTATCCGCAATAACTCCACGGTCCTCAATTTGGTCTATTGTGTTTGCTGGGGTAGCACAGCCGCTTACGATCAAGCTAAAAGATGTGATGACAAGCAAGGTATTAATACCAGCAGCTTTAAACAGAAAGCGATACATGTTTACTTGGTAAGTGATTTTAAGAATCGGTTTAACTTCCAAAATAAAGATTATTTATGCTTCATGCAAAAGCATATATAGTATAAACCTAATGTAAGCTTTTAGAGGTACTTAAATCGAGACCTTACAAGCAGAGTTAAGAGGCCACTACATACTCAACAACATTATTAGAAACTTCCGTAAACTTATAGTCTGATACTCCGCCTATATTTATTTACTACGCAACTATAGCAACAAACCAATCAGAATCAAAAATCAGTATATTAGCTCCTATAAATACTGTTTTATTTTCTACACATTTAGCATCGTACAGCCTCTAAAAGCATTCTCAAACATATATGGACCTGACTGAAACAGAAATTCCGGAAGCGCCTGCAACTACCGGCCACCCGAAACAATTGTACATGCTGTTCTTCGCCGAAATGTGGGAACGGTTCTCTTTTTATGGCATGAAGGCGCTGTTGCTGGCCTACATGGTTACCGAGCTGAAATTCGATGAACCGAAAGGCTATGCTATACTTGGCTCCTATGCAGCGCTGGTTTATACCATGCCACTGTTAGGCGGTGTAATGGCCGATAAATACCTAGGCTACCGCAAAGCAGTGCTTTATGGCGGAATTCTGATGAGTATCGGACACCTGGTGCTGGCTGTGCCCGAAGACTGGAGTTTTTTCATTGGGATGGCCTTTATTATCTGCGGCAACGGTTTCTTTAAGCCAAACATCTCCAGCCTGGTGGGTACACTTTACACCGAAAATGATCCTCGCAGAGACAGCGGCTTCTCTATTTTCTACATGGGTATCAACATTGGGGCAGCACTAGGCGGACTACTTTGTGGCTACGTGGGGCAGCAGATAAACTGGCATTATGGTTTTGGTCTGGCAGGTATCTTCATGATCTTAGGTCTTATTGTGTTTGCAATTGGCAGAAAATCGCTGAAAGAAAAAGGACTGCCACCTGACCCGGCAACGTTGAACAAGCCGCTGTTTGCCGGTATTTCCACCGAGATTTTTATCTATGCCGGTTCGCTGCTGATTATTCCGATTATAGTTGCCTTGTTCCACCGCTACGAGCTCATGGATATCATTATGTTCGGTTTGGGTGCTATTTCCTTAGGCTATATTTTATACATCGCCTTCCAACTGGAAAGTATTGCCCGTAATAAACTCTTTGCTGCGCTGGTGATGATCATTTTCTCAACGCTGTTCTGGGCGTTTTATGAGCAGAATGCAGGCTCGCTTAACCTGTTTGCCATGCGAAACGTGGACATGCATGTGGCAGGCGTAGAGCTACCGGCGCTGGCTGTCAATAACTTTCTGCCACCGGCCTGGGTAATTGTGCTGAGTTTCTTTTTCGCCTGGTTATGGCCTGCCCTTAACCGAAAGGGCCTGGAACCATCTACTCCTTTAAAATTCGGTTTATCATTTATACTGCTTGGACTGGGCTTTTGTGTTTTCTATGCCGCTACAGTTTGGGGTGCCGAATCAGGTCATATCTCCCTGGCTGCTTTTATCTTCGGATACTTCTTTATCATTTGCGGGGAGCTTTGTATCTCTCCTATCGGGCTGTCGATGGTAACGAAACTGGCCCCTGCTAAAATTGTAGCCATGATGATGGGTATCTGGTTCTTCGCCAGCGCGATTGGGGAGTTTCTGGCCGGCAAGATCGGAGCTTTGATGAGTGTTCCGGAAAACGTGGTTGATAACCCTGTGCTCTCCTTGCCTTATTATGCCGACATCATCAGTAAGATTGGTATCTATGCCATCGGTTTCGGTATCCTGCTTATGTTGTTAGGGCCTCTCCTCCGCAAATGGATGGCCGATGTGCGTTAAACGATAAGTCCTAACTCTGGTTTATATAAATAAAAGCCACTTCAGCTCGTCTGGAGTGGCTTTTTAATTTTAGAGTTGAGTCCCGCTCAATTAACACAACAAGCCCTGCTGTAAGCAGCATTTCATAGGAGTTGCAAACTATAGCCCTGCGCCTAAAAACTATTATTCCCATACACTGCAACTATGGCCTATAGTCCAGCTCTTTAAATTAAAGTGTATGCCCGGTCTTAAGCCAGACACGTTATAACTTTTAGCAAAAGTTCTTGTTTGGCTAACAGGATGAAGATTCTATACCTGCATATATCCTCATCCAAATTTTAATAAAAAGGAGACCAGATCAATGAAAAAATATATCAACGCAACGCTTTATGGGAACCCCGAATCCCGCGAAATTTTAGTAGAAAATGGACAGTTTAAAGCTATTGGGAACGATCTTGGCAACGCAGATGAAGTAATTGACCTGGAAGGCCGGTTGGTATTACCTCCTTACGTTGATCCTCACTTACACCTTGATTATATCTTTTCGGGACTGGGCGAAGGGAATGCAAACGTATCAGGGACTTTGTTTGAGGGAATTCAGCGGTGGAGTGAGAACAAGAAATCGTTGACCGAAGAAATTGTGCGGGAGCGTGCCATGAAAGGCATCCGAAAAGAACTGAGCCATGGGGTGCAGTTTATCCGCACGCATGTAGATATTACCGATCCGAACCTGATAGGAATGAAAGCCCTGATCAAGCTGCGGGAAGAACTGAAGGACATCGTGACTTTGCAACTGGTTGCATTCCCCCAGGAAGGATTCTTCCGCTATAAAGGTGCGGAACAGTTAATGGAAAAAGCCCTTGAAATGGGTGCTGACGTAGCAGGCGGAATCCCTCATTTCGAGATTTCCTATGAACATGGGGTAGAATCGTTGCGGCGTATTGTTGACATGGCCATAAAATACAAGGTCATGATCGATATTCACTGCGACGAGAACGATGACCCCAACAGCCGGTTTCTGGAGGTGCTGAATGCGCTTGTGATGGAAAAAGACTATGGAGCATATACTACAGCAAGCCATACCTGCAGCTTCGGTGCAGTTGAAAATAGTTACGCTAACAAAATGCTGGGCCTGTTTAAGGAATCACAGATCAATTTTATTTCCTGTCCTACAGAAAACGCGCATCTGCAGGGGCGTGGCGATAGTTATCCGAAACGCCGGGGCCTGACACGTGTAAAGGAGCTACTAAACAACGGAAATCATGTTGCTTTTGCACAGGACTCAATTGCGGATTACTGGTACCCTTTAGGGAACGGAAACATGATGAATATCCTGGATAACGGAATCCATTTAGCCCATTATACTCACATCGACGAGATCAATAAAGCGTTTGACCTGATCACGTACCACGGCGCACACATTATGCGTGTAAATGACCAGTACGGCATTGAAGCGGGGAAACCAGCCAACTTTATTGTGTTGGATGCTTACGACGCATATGAAGCCATTCGCGAGCGAGCAGAAGTGCTTATGTCTATCCGTAACGGAGAATACCTGTTTAAGCGCGAACCACGAAAGAATGAGATAGAAATTGATTTTCTGAAACTATAGCTGGTTTCTTGACTCACGTCAAAGGTTATGCGAATGAATTTGCGAATAGACAGCGCTGATCAGACTGGTTTGCGAACCAAATTGTCTTGCTGCTGCAGTAATATCGCAAAATTTTAATATACTGCAGTTGTAAAGCGGCTCACATCCTGGCTTACATGCATGCTTTTCGCTTCTGCTTCAACTATAGCTACACCAACTATAGCACACTTTGATCCGGATAGGAAATGGTAAAGCCGGGCCGCACTATCAAAACAGAAAATTGCCAATCAGATGAAAAACGTATTTGCCCCTGAAACTACAGCTGAGCTGATAAACCGTGTAAATGCCTTAACGCCCGATAGCAGACAGTTATGGGGTAAGATGGATGTGGCCCAGATGCTGGCACATTGCAACGTGACCTACGAGCTGGTGTACGAAGACAAACACCCGACGCCAAACCCGATCATGAAGTTTTTGGTGAAGCTTCTTGTGAAGGATTTTGTAGTAAATGAGAAGCCCTTTAAGCAGAATGGGCATACTGCGCCGCATTTTAAAATCGCTGATGCCAGAGACTTTGAAGTGGAAAAAAACCGCCTGGTTGGCTTTCTCCAAAAGACCCAGCAATTAGGCGAATCACATTTTGAGGGGAAAGATTCTCACTCGTTTGGCAAACTGACCAGTACCCAGTGGAACAACATGTTTTACAAACATCTGAATCATCACTTGTGCCAGTTCGGGGTGTAAACCTATAGTGTAACTATAGTTTGCGGCAATTACTTTGTGAGGATAATATCGCGTTTGCCGACCCATGTACTGTCGGGCAACTTTCTTACATCCAGTATACCTGTACCACCTACCAGCGACGTAATGGTTTTTAAGTAAGAGGCATTAACCAGACTATCGTCTTTAAACACGAAATCAGAAACATAATAGCTCTGGTTTGTATCTGGTTTTTTAATAGCAGCGTGTATGTTTGCCGGCATGCTGTTATCAGGGTAGCGGGCAGGACGTATAGTCCGGATTTCGTAAAACCCCCTCGCATCTGTTTTGCACCATCCGTGCAATCGCCCGTGCCATTTCTGGAAACCCTTTTCATTTCCAGCTTTAGAATAGTAGCCGTTATCATCGGTTTGGTAAACGTACAGCACCACGTCCGGGTAAGGTGTTTTCCCATCTGCTTTATAGATAGTACCCGTGATGCGTAGCTTTTCCCCGTGCTCCCTGTCCCCGGCTATTTTCATTGTAGACGTCAGTGTTTCCGGTATATACTCATAGCAACACAAAATATGCGCATCGGGGTTGTTACAAGTGTCTGCTGGCAGGTGGGTGGCAGGTTCTCTTTGTGCGAGGTTCTGAGTGCTCTCCTGGCAGGCAACCAGCGTAATGACTACTGTAACTGCAAAGCATACGTTTCTGTGAATTACCTGCATCTGGAAAAGGGATTTACTGTAGGAATATACGTTGCCGATACTGATATGTGAGGTTATAGTTTAAGGTGGTAACTATAGCCTCACCACTTTAATACATGCTGTGTCTTTTACATATACCGGAACCCCGGCCAGCTTCCTCAACTACCAGAAAATTCATGAGTTTTTCTCTTAAAATTCCTGAAGCCGGAAAACGACAGAAAATGTCATCTCCCGGCTTCAGGCATCTATGAGCAGAAAGTTTATAGTTATTAGTTTGCCTCTACGTATTTCTTGAAGTTATTCAGTATTGCCTGCCAGCCGCTTTGCTGCACTTCTACCGGCATGCTTTCTTCTGCATCAAAGGTTTGGGTAATCCTGGTATGGTTGCCGTTATCCTCAAAATAGATGCTTACTTTGCGGCCATCGGCCATGCCGTATGCAATCAGTTTCTGATCTTCCACATCGGTATAAACACCTTCAAAATCGAAAGCCATGCTTTCGTCTTTGGCGGCCATTGTGGTTTTAAAAGCTCCGTTTACGCGCAGATCGTTTTCAGCGTGAGGTGCATGCCAGTCGTCGGAGGCAAAGGCCCAGTTTGTGATGTGCTGCGGCTCGTTCCAGTATTGCCACACTTTTGCTACAGGTGCGTTTACGGTAGCTTCTACGGTTATTGCAGTTCTGTTGCTGGTATCCATTTCGCTGTTTTATGGTTTAGTTATAGTTTACAATTTGTACAGTTCAGGTAGTCTAACAAGCTATAGTTGCTTTTGCTTAAATCAAGATACAAACTTGTTGGAATTAATAGTGTTCAGGCTATAAAAAATTAAGACAACTATAAACTGCTCTGGCAAAACAACACACCTAAACATTAAGCATATAAGCATCCACAGCCTTTCCATCATCAGCAAACTATACAGCCCTAAAACAACGCCGTAGGAAACAAAGAAGGTTTATTTCCAACCGTCGTACTTGCCTTAAGTTACCCGGCCCGCCTGTTTACTGCTTGCCTGCCGGTGGTGGCGGCGTGATCATGATATGCGCTGCATGCGTGCCAGGGTCCATGATCCAGGGCATGGCTGGCGCTTCGGGCTTTAAGGGCAGGCCGGTGCTCTCGGCGGTGGCATACGGAATATACACCACGTAACGCAGGTAACCATCTTTTACCTCGCCGGTAGTCGGGTTCACATTCTCGTCTTTAGCTGTAAAAACGAACAGCGAGGTAGGCTGTTTCGGCATTTTCAGCTTTCCGCTTTTCACTTCCTGCTCCCGCATGTCAAAGATCTCCTTGCTTTCTTTTCCCGCCTTTCTCAATTCGCGGCCACGGGCCATAAAGGGGTCCAGGTCTTTATGATAGCTGGATACAGAGAAACCTTTTTGATTCGGGTCATCGGCAAGACATACCATTTCGTTTGTACCTTTTCGTAACTGCACAAATTCGCCTTTCTGGTTGTAGCCGTATACGGTGGCGCCATCCCGCTTATCTGCCGGAGCCGCCTGCACGGCCAGCTTTATCTGCGTGGCAGCGGGTGGTATAGTTGCCTGGCCCATTGCAATTGCCGAGAGCAACAGGCAAAAGGAAGTGAGTAAAGTAGTTTTCATGCCCATTTCAGTTTATAGTTGTTGAAAATTGATGACTGTGTAAGCTACCTTATACGGCTAAACTGAAAACTGACATAACCTCATTATAGCGTGCGGCCCCGTCATTTAGTGGCTTTGTGGTTAAACTATAGTTTGCTGCCACTTACAGTGTTTTCCTTTCTACATCAGAGAATCCTGATCACCGCTATTCTTTATGCGTAAAAAAGCTGTTCCGTACTGGTTGTGGCTCCAATTGTCTGGCTGCGACAGTTGTTTGGCGTAAAATCTGGTGAGGGCAAGCATTTGTCTATCTTTTAATGACTATATTTACAGCAGACATCAACTAAATAACAGCATGTATACAGGAATACAGCATTTGCATTCTTATCTTAGCTACCTAGTGCTACTGGGTCTGCTTGTGAGCTTTGTAGCGGCGCTTGCCGGGTGGTTTGGCAACAAATCCTTTACCGATAAAGACAGAAAACTCGGTCTGCTGGGACTAATCCCGGTGCACCTGCAGTGGGTAATCGGTATCGTTCTTTATTTTGTATCTCCGCTTGGTATGAGCAACTTCTCCGGCGAGGCAATGGGCGATTCAGTTTCCAGACTTTACATACTGGAGCACCCGCTTACCATGATCATTGCTGTTGTGCTGATCACAGTTGGTTATTCGCGTGCGAAGCGCCAGATAGGTAGCGACAACAGAGGATTTAAGAGCATTGCTATTTTTTACGGCATTGGCCTGATCCTGATCCTAAGCCGTATTCCGTGGAACGCATGGCCAGGCAACTAAGCCACCATACTCCCTGAAACTATAAACAGCCGCTCTGCCCTTTAATGGAAGAGCGGCTGTTTTTTTTGTCAACTTATTTAAATAGTGCAGGTCTCTGAAGTGCTCTAAACTATAGTTATGCCATACCTGCTTTTACTCATCGGAAAACGTTTATCTTTATCAAAAACAAACAACCTCAACCCGATGAAAACACCTTTACTCCTGCTTTTCCTGTTTCTGACAACTTCTTTTATTACTCTACCCGATAACTGGCAGAAAGCTACTCTCCGGAAAGAAGTAAGTGTCGAGCTTCCTACTTTACCGCCACTTGAGAAAGCCTTTGGTGTTGAAGGGTACCGAGTTCACAATGGCCGAACCGCCTTTGTTGCTTCAGTAGCAGATCTTATGGTGCCAAAGGAACAGCAAATAACAGCATACGATGCACAAGTTATTTTAATGGGAGCAGAAATGGGTACCATAAAGCGAGCCAAAGGTGAACTTATAAATGCAACTGAACTGAAGTTAGGCAAAACTACAGGGCGCGAGATTACTTTTAAAACAACCGACCCCGATTCCGGAATGACGATCCTGAATTATATGCGCATGTTTGTAGTCGGCCGTAACATGTACTCTTTCCATTGCTGGTACCCAGAAACCGGTGATGCAGCTAGCCTTCAGGATAAAGAAAAGTTTTTCGAATCGATCAGTATTATCAACTGATTCTAAAATAAGGCACCACCGAACTATAGCTTATGCTATCTATAGTTTAGGGTTGTTATTAATCTGGTTCCATAGTTAAAACCTTGCTCCTACTCATTCCACTAACTATATCATCAAACTAAAAAAGGAGCCAATAATTGACTCCTCTTTATTTCTAACTTTAACTCAGCATTTATTAGGTTGCTTGAATTTCAGGTGTATAGCAATCTGTTATATCAATCTATAGTTCAGGCTGCTGCATTTTCAGATATTTCTTTACACGGCCCTTCATACCGGATAAAAATGTGGATCCAGACTGCCCTGGAAAGCCGGAAAATAACCGGTAAAAACCCGACTACCGTTACAGCTATCACGCCTATCATCATGGCCATCGTTACTTCCTCTACAAACTGATACAGCACAAAAAGCGATACTAGGAAAATAGCCACGTTGAAACCAAAACTGACATACATGGCCCCGTAATAATAGCCTACTTCGGGTTCGAATATCTGTCCGCAGCAAGGGCAGCTTTTGTGCATATCCGCAAACCGTGTAGTGTAAAGTGTGCCTTCCGGAAACATGTTTCCTTGTCTGCAGCGCGGACATTTTACGGTAGCCATACTATATAAAGCCGATTTTCTCTCCCCCATTTCGTTTACCTTTTATGAACTAAGCAAAAATACAACTTTTAACAGCCGGTTTCACGGCACAAATGAGACGAAATACTGTACTTTTATGCTCCGGTAGTTCCCAAAGCCGTGTTTTGGGCAATCCGGCTAAGTTGCAACTATAGCTACGCAGCAGCGCTCATGCAAAAAGATCATTTACCTATTTACCAGATTCAGGATTTTGAGGCGCAGGCCAGGAAGGATCATTACTTTTATTTCAGCTCTTTTGCAGCTCATTTAAAGGAGCATCTCTTTATCCGGGAGCCCCATAAACACGACTTTTATATTGTACTGCTCATTACCAAAGGCACCGGCACACATACCATCGATTTTAAAGCGTATGATGTTAAACCGGGAACCGTATTTTTTATGACTCCGGGGCAGGTGCACAGCTGGCAGCTGTCGCAGGATGCCGACGGACTTGTGATCTTCTTTACACATGCATTTTATACACGGGAGTACCCGGACCGACTGCTGTATGATTTTCCGTTCTTTAATGCCCTACTCCAGAACTCAGCACTACATCTGACAGCACAAGACGAAGCAACGCTTCTGCCTACTCTGCAACTACTTAAACAGGAGTACGAACAAGCTCTGCCCATGCGAAATGTGATGCTCAGCAGGTACCTGGATGTGCTGCTGATCGGGCTTAGCCGGATATACAGGCCTGATGATGCTGAGATAGAAACCATAGCTACCGAACAAACACTACTGCAGCAACTGGAGCGCCTGGTAAACCTGCATTACAAAGAGCACAAACCGGTAGCCTTTTATGCCGAACAACTGCACGTTACTGCTAAACATCTGAACGAGGTCTGCAAGAATGCTTTGGGAAGAACCACGAAGGAACTGATTCAATACCGAGTGCTGCTGGAGGCGAAGCGGCTGCTGGTGCATGCCGATCTTACCATTTCCCAGATAGCACTGGAGCTTGGCTATTTCGATACTACTTACTTCTTCCGATTCTTTAAAAAACAGACATGCCTTACCCCGGAGCAGTTCAGGGCGCAATATAAATAGAGGCTGTTATGCTACTGAATTAAGAGTTTGTTGCTAACTATAAACTATAGCAATCCTGCTTAAATCAGGAGTATGTGCTACTATAGTTGCATCAAAAAGGAATACGGCTCTACTCTCAAGCTCTTTCGGACTTCTAAGTCGAAAGCTTTATGTTGAAGGATTTCCTAATCTCCGTGTTGGGAATAAGGCGGAGAAGGATGTCTGCAGCAGCTTAAGTTCCGGACCTTCTTGCCCGGAACAGCAAAACACCTTGATGTATGGAACAGCAATGTTTTAACTGGCCGGAGGCCCAACTATAGTTCATTACGAGCGAGAACGTTTGCGCCATTGGCAGAGAGTTTACAGAATAAATCAGCAATGCTCTGAAGAAGGAGGAACTTCCTTCTTCAGAGATCATAACCTACTGTTCACCTTCAGCTTACTTTGCAGAGCAGGTTCCATCGCAGGCTTTTTCTACTATAGATTCAGCTTCGGCGTTATTGGCAACTATAGCATCTATTCCATCATTGCCATCCCATTTCTCCATCACCTCCGGGGCGGGACGTGCGTTTATGCCTTCGCCGTATACAGTGGCTGTACCATGAGTGTAAAATGCTTCCCAGTCCACACCCTGCGGATCTGTGATCCAAGACTTCTGGCTTTTGGAATAGCAACAGGTGCACTCTCCTTCTTCAAACACTTTGCCTTTTGCTTCCTGCATGTTGGCATACACTTGCTGCAGCGCCTCTTCAGAATCAACCTGTAGCCCCAGGTGCTCTATTCCAGTCTGTGCATGCCCCGTTGATATGGCAAAATTAATTCTTGGGTCTTCGAGCATCCATTTCGCATAATCCGGCTTTACAATTGCCGCAGCAGTTCCGAACAAAGCGTTGTAAAATGCGACGCTCTCCTGTAAATTTTTAACCCGAACGTGTACGTGAAATCTTTTCATGGCTGTATCAGCTTTAAGTTTAACCTTGTTTTTAAGGATGACTGACAAGCCCTGAAAAAGACGCAGCAATTATTCAGTTTTTTTTCGGAGTTGCTGCAAAGGTGCACAGCTATCTTTTACACTAAAGCCAACTATAGTGCCCCTGCTGTCAGTTTCTGTGTTGCAGCAGGCTTGTATCTCTTTTTGCAGCAGTTCTCTACCCCGTTGTATCCGGCTTTTGGTAGCACTTATCCCGAGGTTTAACTGTGCAGCTATATCCGTCTGCTTAAGGCCTTCTATATCCGACATGTACAGGGGCTTGGCGTACATTTCAGGTAAGAGGTTTATCAGGGGTGCCACATATTCCACCAGTTCGCTCCAGACCGATTTGTCATCTTCCAGCAGCACATCAGGCAGGTCGTGGCTGAGTTTTTTGTGGGTTTGCCAGTGGTCTGCTACCGCATTATGCGCAATCCGGAACAGCCAGGCATCTACTTTCTGAATTTCTCGGTCGGAGCAGCAGGCGCCGTAAATCTTCATCAGCACTTGCTGTGTGATCTCGTTCGTTGTATCTTCATCCTTTACCCGGCTGCGTATATAGTTTCTCAGTGCCTGCTGGTACTCCAGCCATAGTGTAGAGGCCTGCTGGTATTTCGTTATCTTCATAAATCTGATCGGTAGCGGAATGGAAGTTAAGCGTTCGCCTTTAAAATGATGCTAACTCCGCCTGAAAAATTATTTCTTCCGCAACTATAGTTTTGATGAGAGTTATAGTTGCAGCAGGTACCAAACTATAGTGGCAGGCATCAACTATAAACCAACTGAAGTGCACGTAATAAAATACAGTGAAACCGATCTGTCAAACTATAAATCTGAATTATGAAAAAGCATTCTCTCCTGAAAAGTGTAGGTGTTGCCGTGATCAGCCTGGCGCTGCTTGCCGGTTTTAAAGCCCCTGAGACTATAGCAAAGCAGGTAAAGGCCGAGCAACAGACGCAGGCAAACAGTCTGGAAGGTGCCTGGCGCCTGACCAGCAAAACCAAGAATGCAGCCGAAACGATAACCACAGTTAAGATTGTGCAGGATGGCTTTTTTACGGTAGCTGTATTTGATGAGCGCAACAAGAAATTTGTGGGCACTTATGGCGGTACTTATACGATAGCCAACGGACAGCTCACCGAGAAATATGAATTTAACACATTCGACTCAACACAGGTAGGCAAATCCAAAACCGGTAAATCCACTCTAAAGAGCAATACATGGCAGACCACCGGCCTTGGGCAACAAAACAGAACCGAGAACTGGGAAAAAGTGAACGAAACAAAGGCAGGCTCTCCGCTGGCAGGAACCTGGCGCATAACAGGGCGCGAGCAAAACGGGCAGATGAACACCATGCGGCCAGGCCCCCGCAAAACGCTGAAGGTACTTTCCGGCACACGTTTCCAGTGGATCGCCTTTAACTCAGAAACCGGCGAATTTTCCGGAACGGGAGGCGGTACTTACACTGCTAAAGACGGAAAATATACCGAAAATATCGAGTTCTTTTCCCGCGACTCCAGCCGGGTAGGCATGCAGCTGTCGTTTAACTTCGAAGTAAGAAATGGCAAGTGGCACCACAGCGGCCAGAGCAGCACTGGCAAGCCTGTTAACGAGATATGGGAACGCATTGCCGGTAACTAGCATCAACTATAGTTACACCAGAAACAAGCAGCTTTTCCTCGGGGGGAAGGCTGCTTATTACTTTTTCTCCATGCCATGTTGCTGCAGGTAAGCTGCGGTGTAAGGGTGTTCTGTAGCTACTTCCTCCTTCATTATGTGCATTACAAGCCAGCCCTCTTCCTTCAGGCAATCCGAGATGATGGCCCTGTGGCAACGCCACCAGACTGCCTCTGAGCACATATAAGCCGTACGTTTTTCCTGGGCTAGATCCTTCAACGCCTCTAGTGCATTCCTGAATTCTGCTGTCTCCGAATAATCGGCATACCCCCTGAACGATTCACTTCTCCAGATGGTATTATGAGAATCTGGTCTGGGTTTGCGGCGCCCGCCTAACGCTGTGAAGGGTGTATAATTTATGCCCGCTGCGGGCAGGTATTCTTCCAGCGCCTCTGCGTTAAAATGCGGGTATTTCCGGGAGCCCGGGTAGCGGCGCACATCTGCCAGCACTTCTATCCCGAAGGATTGTAATGCCTGAATAACTTCTTCGGGGCTGCGGGTAGAGTGGCCAAAGGTCCATATAGTTTGTTGAGCTGTCATATTTTTGTATTAGCCCTTATACCTACGATAACCTGCAGATTAGTATACTTAAACGACAGGGTTTGCCCAGACACGTGCTCCGGAACTATAGCTCAGGCCCAAAACCAAACCGCAGCGCCGGTGCCGGCGCTATGATGCCGGAACGGGCGCTGCAGTAAGGTATTCTATGGTTTTTATTGTCTTACTTAAACTCTTTCGTCAGGCAGCAGCATATAAAGCGAGAATGCCCCGATTGCCATAACAAGGTCACGAACAGCCACATCGAAGTACTGCCCGGAGATCAGCAGGTTAATGGCAATACCTACCAGCCAGAACGCTACGATCAGCGAGCCTATCTTAGGCCTGATCAGGACCAGCACACCGGCAATGATCTCGATTACCCCAACAATACTCATAAAAGTACCGACACTGAAAGGTAGAATATCAGCCACAGCCGGGGCAAGGTATTTATTCCAGTTGGTGAGCAGGTGTGTGTATTTGTCCAGCCCTGCTACTATAGGCACAATGCCGTAAGTATATTTCAGCAGGTTAATGGCAGTGGTCAGGCGGTCGTATGAGGGGCGCTCGGCCCTGTGCATGCCTGTTGATGTTGATGCGATAGTTCCCATGATGTTGTCCTCCTCTTTTAAAGTTAATTCTGATGATTAGATGATTGTGCAGGAAAAACGTTACACTAAATGTAACCAACTGGTTTTCAGAGCATCTAACCAGCAAATAAATACTTACAAAACAAGCTAATTATTATCACAAAGCCATGAAACAATTAACTGCAACAAACTATACAGAACTTACCGATGCGGAGGTGGTGACACGCGTGCTCGCCGGCGAGGTAGCGTTGTATGAACTGCTGATGCGGCGGCATAACCAGAAACTGTACCGCGTGGTTCGCAGCTACCTGAAGCAGGAACAGGAAGTAGAAGATGTGATGCAGGACACCTACCTGAAGGCATTCGAAAAGCTTTACCAGTTCCGCAGCGATGCCCTGTTCTCTACCTGGCTTATCCGCATAGGCATTAACAACGCGCTGGCACGGCTGCGCGAGCAGAAAAAGCTCTCGACCGGCAAGTTACTGCTGGACCAGCCGGATGATTTCTCTCACCTGTTAAACCAAACCAACCCGATGAACCCCGAGCAATTAGCCATACGGCAGGAAATTAAAGAGCTGCTGGAAAAAGCCATAGACGGCATACCAGCCCGGTACCGGATCGTGTATACACTACGCGAAATAGAAGACATGTCCATCCAGCAGATAACAGAATGCCTGGACCTGACAGAAAGCAACGTGAAGGTTCGGCTGCACCGGGCAAAAGCCATGCTTAAGGAAAGCTTGTTTAAATTGTCGGTTAACCGGGAGGTTTTTGAGTTCGGAAACAAACGCTGCGATGCACTGGCGGAACGGGTACTGAACGCGCTACCTCCGGACCGTGCAGCCTGAACTATAGTTTGCTACCAAACCAGCAGTTAGCTATAGTTTAAGAACAAAGCGGTAACAAAAAGGCTGCTATGTTACGCTCAAATCAGGGCTTTATTATATAACGGTAAAGCTTTAGGGCAGCTATTTTATAGTTCAAAAGGCGGGGCTACCTTTGGCATAAGGTGTTAATAATTAGTGTAAGAAGTTAGTTTGTTGTACATCAGAAAGGCGCTGCCGCAGGTGGCGCCTTTCTGTTTGCTACTACGGAATTTGCTGCAGCAGTTTCTGCACCCCCTCGCTGATGCGTTTCTGTATTTTCGGGGTATTATTCTCCGGTAAAACGCCTTCTGCAGCGCCCTGCCAAACCAGCTTGTTTGTAGCATTATCAACCAAGTGCAACGAGAGCGTGCCCTGCTTATAGTTGTTCACCACCACTTCTTCGCTTTTCCAGGTGTAGCGGCGCTGCCCGATGTAGTAGGGTGCATCACTCCCGTACCTGGTTTCGCGGGTCTGCACCTTACTGGCCACCACCAATCCCAGGTTTATTTTCAGTTCCGGATCGGAAGAACTTTGCTTTAGCCCGCGCTGCTCCAGTTGCCGGGCAATTTCCTGGCGCAGAAAGTCCAGCTGCGGCGCATAAGCCTCCAGTGCATCACCACCGGTTTCTACTTCATAAAAATCAAACGTGCTATAGTTGCTTAACCTGAAGCCTTCATCTGCCTTGGTATCCAGCACGCGTATAGAGGAGCATCCGGCCAGCAGTATTGTCAGCCAGCATAGTGCTATAGTTGCAATTCGTATTGTCATATATCCGGCGTGTTAATTCTCTTTCAATTTTATACGCCGCCGGTTTTGCCCGGTTAAAATAATTACTGGCTCCACGTTGGCATCTGATACACTATACTAAAAACAGGCTTAAATTTGCAGGTACAACAGCTGCTTTAAATGCGCGTAAGTGTGTACAGTGGCTGCTCCCAGGAAAGCCATGTGAAGAGAAATGACAACGACACCCACGACCCCAGGCCACGAGCCTAAAAGATTATTTGACTGCCTGCCCTACCAGCTACACCATTTTCCGCTGGATGATATGATGGCCGCAAAAGAAAACGGCGAATGGCGCAGTTATAGCACGCGCGTAGTACAGGAAAAAGCAGATCAGTTAAGTGCAGGCCTGCTACACCTGGGTATCACCCGCGCCGATGGCACGATAGAGAACCGCGATAAGATTGCCATCATCAGCCAGAACTGCCCCGAGTGGATGCTTGCCGACCTGGCCATACAGCAGATAGGTGCGGTATCGGTGCCGGTTTACCCGAACATCAACAACAACGAGCTACAGTTTATATTGCAGGATGCCGGCGTAAAAATAGCATTTGTAGGCGATAAATCCCTGTACCGCAAACTGGAAGCTATACAGGAACAACTGCCGGAGCTAAAGCTGATCTATACTTTTAAGCCAGTTGACTATGTGCCGAGCTGGACAGAGCTCCTGACAGAAGTTACCCCAACTATAAAAACTGAACTGGAAACGCTTAGAGCGCAGGTGCAGGAGCAGGATGTTGCAACGATACTTTATACATCCGGCACCACCGGCATACCCAAAGGCGTAATGCTGACGCACCGCAACATTCTGAGCAATGTGTTCGGCAGCGCTAAAATTATTCAGGAGATCGGTGTGCAGGGCAAGAGAGCGCTTAGTTTTCTGCCCCTGAACCACGCATTCGAGCGCATGGCTACTTACTGCCTCTTCTACTCCGGCACTTCCATTTACTACGCCGAAAGCATGGACAAAATAGCCATAAACCTGCGCGAAGTAAAACCGGTGCTGTTTACCACAGTACCCCGCCTGCTCGAAAAAGTGTACGAAGGCATTTTGGCGAAAGGAAAAGAGCTGAAAGGCATTAAACGAGCACTGTTTTTCTGGGCTTTGAAGCTGGCTGAACGTTTCGAGATCAATACACCTAAAAGCCTGGACTACAGGTTGCAGTTAGCCCTTGCCGATAAGCTGATCTTCAGTAAATGGCGTGAGGCGCTGGGTGGCGAGGTGAAAGCAGTTATTACAGGCGCCGCCGCCTGCCAGATCCGTTTGCTGAAAGTATTCACCGCTGCCGGTATTGTGATACAGGAAGGATATGGTCTTACTGAAGCATCCCCGATCATAAGCGGAAACCGGTACAGCGAGAAGAACCGGATGTTTGGCACAGTTGGCCCATTACTCGATGGTGTGGAGGTTAAAATTGCGGAAGACGGCGAAATACTTTGCAAAGGCCCCAACGTAATGCTGGGCTACTATAAACGCCCCGACCTGACTGCCGAAGTAATGGATGGCGAATGGCTGCGTACCGGTGACATTGGTAAAATGATAGATGGGAAATTCCTGAAGATTACCGACCGCAAAAAAGAGCTCTTTAAAACCAGTGGCGGCAAGTACGTGGCGCCGCAGCCCATCGAAAATAAAATGGTGGAAAGCGACTGGATAGAGCAGATTATGGTGGTTGGTGAAAACCAGAAATTTGTGAGCGCACTGGTAGTACCTGCATTTCAGGCAGTAAAAACCTGGTACAACAACCAGGGAAAACCCTACCCCGGTGACCAGGCCATTACGCAGGACAAACAGATCAAGGCGCTCATCCGTGAGGCGATCAACAAGTACAACAAAGACTTTAACCCTGTAGAGCAGGTGAAGAAGTTTGTACTGATGCCTTACCAGTTTACAATTGAGAACGGTGAGCTAACTCCTACACTCAAGCTGAAACGCAAGGTAATCGTGCAGAAATACGAAAGCATGATCGGCTCGATGTACGCCAATTAAAGTACTCCGAAGTCAGAAAGCCGGCATAGTTGCCTATAGTTTTAAACTATAGGCAGCCATGCCAGCTTTGTATTTCACATTGTCAGAACCGGTATCTATAGCCGGTTAAAATAAACTATAGTTTATGCAGCAGTAGCCTCAGATGCTTCTATGTAAAAATTCGGATCTGCCTGCACCGTAGCATTCTTTTTCAGGCCCTTCAGCTCTTTCCATTCGGTAGTTGGTTCCAACCATTTTTCCTGGCCGTTTATCATCACACGCACCGGCATATCAAAGCCATCCACCGTGTTAGTCCAACGGTATTTCAGCTTTTTGCCGTTTACCTGGTACTCCAGTTTCGGGATGCGTACGTCGCGCAGGTATTGGTCAAAAAACGGTTTCAGTTCGCGCCCGGTGTGCTGGCTTAGGTAATCTTCTATTTGTTGAGTAGTAACTGTCTGGTGGTAGAAATCCTTGTTGAGGCCACGCAGAATGCCACGCCATTTTTCATCGTTGTTCACGATCTGGCGCAGCGTGTGCAGCATGTTACCACCTTTATAGTACATATCGCCCGAGCCGCTGCGGTTTACATTATAAATACCAATAATCGGTTTGTCGTTTCTGATGTTCTGGCGCGTTCCAATCACATACTCACTACTCGCCTGTTTGCCATAGTGGTAATCAAGGAACAGGTTTTCTGAGTAATTGGTAAAGCTTTCGTGAATCCACATATCAGCCACATCCTTGTTGGTGATGTTGTTGGCAAACCATTCGTGGCCAGCTTCGTGGATAATGATAAAGTCGAATTTAAGGCCCCAGCCCGAGCCGCTCAGGTCGCGCCCGCGGTAGCCGTTTTGGTAGCCATTGCCATACGTTACGGCACTCTGGTGCTCCATGCCCAGGTAAGGCACTTCCACCAGTTTAAAGCCATCTTCATAAAACGGATAAGGACCAAACCAATGCTCAAATGCCTGCAACATGCGCTTGGCATCCTTAAACTGCACTTTTGCCTTTTCCAGGTTCTCACGCAGTACATAATAGTCGCAATCCAGCGTGCCCTTCTCTCCTTCGTACTTCTCACCAAAGTGCACATAATCACCCACACTCAGGTTCACGCCATAGTTGTTTATCGGGTTATTGACAAACCAGTGGAAGGTTCTTGTACCATCATTGTGCGGCTCTATGCCACGCAGCCTTCCGTTCGACACATCCGTCAGGTTTTCGGGTACGCGTACACTTATCTGCATGCTGTCGGGCTCGTCGTACATGTGGTCTTTGCAGGGCCACCAGATGCTGGCACCAGAGCCTTGGTTTGAGTTAGCGATGAATGGCAGGCCGTTGCTGTCCTTTGTCCAGGTAATGCCCCCGGTCCATGGTGGATTGGTGCTTACTATTGGTTTGCCGCCATAAAATACCTCCAGCTTATTCTGGGCACCGGCGCGCTGCGTTGCTGCCAGCTGAATAAAATAAGCATTGCCATCGCGCTTAAAAGTGAGCTCCTTTCCATCCTGCACTATCTTCTGTATCGCCATCGGCTCCTGCAGGTCTATCTGCATTACCTTATTGGGCTCCAGTACTTTGTAGTGGATAACATTGCTGCCTTTTATAGTGCTGTCAGCTGGATTCACCTGCACTTTCAGGTGGTAATAGGTAAGATCCCACCAGGCACGTTCCGGGGTTATGGAGCCTCGTAGGGTATCCTGCCGTGTAAACTGCCTGGTTTGTGCTTCGGTAGTGGTAGCTGCAGCCAGGCCAAGCAGTAGTGCTAAGGCAAATACATAGTTTCTGTAGTGTAGCATGCGTGTTGTTTTGATGATCTTCTTATTTGCCATACCTTACCTAAGGCAGACATAATCAAGGTAATATTCTCAAAATATACCAGATCATCAAACAAAAAGCCAGCGGGTGCTGGCTAAAACTGTCAATTATTCTTCGCGCTTCTGCAATGCGCCATATAAAACAGGACTAAAGAACCGGAGATTCTCCAGAATACAGGTCATGCCATAAAATTTTTCAGGGTCGATCTCGGAATGCTCGGCCATGGCAGCAATAATATCATCGAGCGCTGCAGCATACCTGTTATCAAATTCTTCCTGTGTCATCAGCTGTAGAGTATCCTATAGTTAACCCCAAACTTAGGCATATAATTTCATAATAGGCTGCTTCTTTACTCCCTTTCCACATCTTTCGCCTACATTTCTGCAGAACTGAAAACGGGCCGGCGTGGCATGGCTACAGCGCTGCTGGCTGGTATTCTCATCATCACGCTGGTGTATATCCTGGTAAACATGTCATTGCTTAAAGTACCGGTTTAGATGGTATGGCCACTTCTGAGGTTGTGGCAGGCGACCTGATGCAGGTTACCCTCAGGGAAGGCGGTGTGGTGCTGATCGAGGTACTGGTGGCTATTTCGGCGGTTATGTCTGCTAAAGCTACCAACTACGCACTTGGCCGCGATCTTTCTGTGTCCGGGGCGTTGGGTAAATGGAAAAAACGTACATCATCTCCGGTAAATGCCTTTCTGGTGCAGGTCGCTATCTCACTGGCATTGGTCTGTCTGGGCTTTTTCACCTGTAACGGCTTCGAAACTATAGTTGAATACACGGCATCTGTTTTCTGGTACTTTTTACTACTAGTTGGCATTGCCTTGTTTGTGCTAAGCCGCAAAGACCCGAACCTCGAACGTCCTTTCCGAGTGCCGCTTTATCCTGTGTTGCCGCTGGTATGTTGCCTTACAAGCGCTTATCTTTTTTACTCCAGCCTGATGTATACCGGCTTTGGTGCTATGGTTGGCATCACGGTTTAGCAGCCGGTATTCTGTTGCTGCTTGCTTTGCCAGCGCAGCCAGGCATTGCAAGCCCACCCAGGTCAACTATAGATTGATCAAAGGAAACAATAAAAACCTATCTTATTTTACATAATTTACACACTATAGACTCAAAGCTATGAATGCGATATTGAAACCAATATGTGCCGGAGCCTTAGCTTTTGGGTTCGCTTCGTTTTGCCATGCCCAGACAACTACGGCTCTGGGCAACTTCCGAAACAGAGTCGCCAAATGGAAGCTACTATTTGCTGGATGGATAAAAAGCCATTGCGCGTTGGCAGCAGTTACCTGGTGCAACATGGCATAAATGTATCAAGGTCCAAAGTAAGTGCGCTTGCTAACCTGGTAGATGTTGTATCACTGAATGCATTGAAGGCGGTAGCTGAGCTGAATCTGAATGAAACTGCAGACGTGCAGTTGCGCACCGCTAAAGAAACCTTTTACGATCCGTTCGCTGAGAATAAAGCCAATGGCGCATTTACTGTGCTAGACGAGCAAACGAATGCAACAATAGAGGTTGGGTTGATTAGATAAGTGTGCCTACTGCTCAGATAACTCCTGATCGTGATGTCCATCGGAAATCGCTTCATGAGAATGGGTCGATTTTATTTACCCACTTATCTGTTCTCGTTGGTGTGTGAGTGCAGCGAAACAGAGATCTCGGAAAGGTATGCCTGCATGTAGAGCAGTAATGCACGGATAAGCAAGATCATGCCGGCCATTTCCAGTGATTCTTCAAGGGTGGTAAGCAATTCATAAGTGATGTTTGCCTCGCCGTACATTTCAGCATAAGCACCACCCACCATTTCTATACCTATCAGGCCGCAAATGTAAACGATGGCAGCAGCCATAAAGCGGGCCCTGAATGTGTTAGTAAGCGAAAAGAAGAATCTGGCAAAGTACGCTGCAACAAAGAGCAATAAAGCAATGCCAATTATTACCCAGGAGAAATGAAACACCCCACTGAAACTATACATATCATTTAACGGGCGCATGACCAGCCCATGTATCTCGGTTGCTTCATCTACTGCCATATACATAAATATAAAGGCCAGTATGCTCCATTGCTGTGTAAAGGCATCTTTTACTGCTCGCTTATACATACTAATTATAAGGAAAAGAACGCCTGAGAAAAACAGCAGCAAAGCAGAAAAAAAGGACGGGATATTGCCTTCGGCATCCAGATTAAACTTTGGGAGCAGCCCATAACCCGAATCATGCCCGGTGAAATGCTTTATGCAGGTTCCCGCCAGGCTGAGTGTTATCAGGGCTACTGTAACTATAGCTAAGAGGGAGACGACTGAGTTTATACTAATTTTTAAACAAAAAGGCTTTAGTGCTGCCTTACTTTCTGCTCCCGGTTTACCCGATGCGCTATATGTAACACGCGCGCCCGGAATAGTATCGTAATTTGCCATTAGATTAACATTAAACTACCCCGGACACAAGCGCCGGTCAAACACAATAAGGTACATTATCTATAAAATAAGTACTTATTACGTACTCCTGTGTTCAATGTTATAACTAACTCCCTTGAATTATAAATTATTGGAGGCTAATTTCTTATCACCTGTTTTAGCGGGCTGGGCAGGATACAGTACTTCCTGCAAATCTTTTGCGTAGCGGATGCTACCATTAGGCACATTACTCAGCATGATGATCGTGCTGTGATCTTTGGGGTTGCGGAGCAAATAAGTCGCATAGCCATGCCACAGGCCACCATGATACACGGCCGTATCGCCGCTGGCAAGCTGCAGTATGCGCCAGCCAAACCCATAGTCTTCTTTCAGGTTCTTTTTGTTTCTTGAGCCTTTAAAAGCTTCCTGCAGGGTTTCGGGCTTTACCAGTTGATTTGTGTACAACGCCTGGTCCCATTTATACAGGTCTTCTACCGTAGAGTAAATCCCTTTATCGCCCAGCACGGTGTCCAGGTAATCAGGCGAGCGTTTGCGTCTGCCGCCTGTATGACCGGTGGCAATTTTACCGGTAAGTGCTACCATATCCTTGCTATAGGTAAAGGTGTGGTTCATCTCTAATGGCCTGAAAATATGCTGCTGCAGAAACTCTCCGAACTCCAGCCCGGAAACCCGCTCTACAATGCTGGCCAGCAACATATAACCTGTATTGCTGTAATCGAAGTGCATGTTGGGCGGAAAGTAAACCGGCGGCTGGTGTTCTGACATCAGTTTAAGTACATCGTTATTGGTAATGGGTGTGTTGCGGTCCGGCCATAGTTCGTCGCTGAAGTAGGTATAGTTGCCTAAACCTGAGCGATGCGTCAATAATTGCCGTACGGTAATGCCTTTGTAGGGAAATTCGGGCAGATACACCTGCACGCTATCGTCGTACTGTAATTTGCCTTGTTCCTGCAGCATCATTACAGCCATTGCGGTAAACTGCTTGGAAACAGATGCCAGCTGAAAGGCAGTGCTGGTGGTAAGCGTATCTTTTTCTGAAAAGTTTGTATACCCAAAGGCGCCTTTATACAGCACCTGGTCATATTTCGTAACCAGTACGGTACCGTTAAAGCCTTTTCGTTTGTGTATCGTCTTAAACAGGGAGTCCAGCTCCTGGCTGAGGATGCGCGCACTGTCGGATGTGAAAGCTGCCGGCACCTTTACCTGTTCTCGTACCAGTGCGGGTTTTGTTTCTGCTTTTGCCTGCTGCACCGGTGCAGATTCCTGGCAGGCTGCCATTATAAAAAATGTTATCGCTACGCAATAGCGTACTATATATCTGAATAAAGGAAACTTCATACCAATTCTAACTGCCAACACAATTTTTCCGGTTTTAAAGATAAGGCATCGGCGGGAGTTGCCAATACCTGCTGTAAACTATAGTTTACTGTAAACGCCAACGCAGCCTAAATAATTTAATTGTGCATAACTATAGTTCAGGAGAGCGGGATCTGGATAGTGACCAGGCTGCCTTTGCCGGTTTTGGGAGATGTGATGGCAAATATACCGTTCAGCAGTTTTACGCGGTCTTCAATCATTTGTAAGCCAATTCCTCTCGATCGTATATTGTCAGGGTCAAAGCCTATGCCGTTATCGCGCACCTGCAGTATGATCTTGTTCTTAATGTTGCGTACCTGTATGGCTGCCACCGAAGCCTCAGCATGTTTGATGATATTGTTGATCAGCTCCTGGCAAATACGGTAAATGGCAATTTCGATGTAAGATTCCAGCCGTTCTTCTATCCCCTCTGTGCTGCAGCTGATATATAGCGCGCTCTCATCATACATTGTGCACAGGTCGTGCAATGCCTTATCAAGCCCGAATTCTAACAGCAGGCCTGGCACCAACTCATGCGATACTTTACGCGTCTGGTAAATAGCCTGGGATAGCAGCTCTTTCGCCTGCTTTAGTGCGCTGATGGGGGCTGTTGTGGGTTGCAGTCGGTCCAGGTTTAGTTGCGCGGCGTATAGCAGCTGCCCTACCCCATTGTGCAACGATTCCGATATTCTGCGGCGCTCTACTTCCTGGGCTTCCAGTATGGCAATTAAGGTACTTTTCTGCAGGTCCAGCTTCATCTGCAGGTTTTCCTGTTCCAGCTGCATCACCTTTGATATGTCCTGCACCACGCTGATATAATGGGAAGGGTTGCCTGCTTTGTCGCGTTTAAACACTTTGCCGCGCGAGCGGTACCAGGTTGTGGTGTCGTCTTTAAGTACCCTATAGTCCAATGTATAGATCTCATCATCTAGCAGTGTTCTGAAACTATTTACAAAGGCCTTGAGTTTGCCCCTGTCATCAGGATGGGCCCGGTCCATAATGCTGTCATAATCAATTCTGAGGGTCTCCTGGTAGCGGGTCAGGTCATCTTTATAGGCATCCTGGTTTACATATTCTACTTTGTTTGTGAGCAGGTTAAATACCATGATAAAATCCGGGGTGGCTTCCATTACCTGTTCTGTTAACAACTGGCTTTCGCGCAGCTCAACGGTACGGGCTTCTACCAGGCGCTCGAGGTTTTCGTTCAGTTCATTTAGCCGCTGCTCATCTTTCCTGCGCTGGGTAACATCTTTAAACAGTACGGCCACATGATTTTTCTCCATCTCGTTTATCCGGAAGGCATATAGATCAAACCATTTATCCAGGTACCCGAGATAACTTTCAAACCGGATGGGCTCGCCAGTAAGTGCAACCTGCCCGTAAGTTTTTTTCCAGAAAGGCTCAATATCCGGAACCAGCTCATTTATTGTTTTGCCCAATACATTAGGTACGCCTACCTGTTCTTCAAATATATCGTTCAGTTCGATGTACCTGAAATCGACACATTCCATCTCGTCGTTAAAGATCACATCCAGCACACAGAAAGCCTCATCCAGCGAATTAATGATCTTTTTATACTTGTCGGTGGCATTACGTGTAACTTCATCTTTCAGGCGCAGCATCTCTTCCTCGGCCTGTACCTGGTCTGTAATGTCCTGCAGGGTTCCATACACTTTAACTGGTTTTCCCTGCGCATCTGTAATGAGTTGTGCCCGGCGCTGCACATACCGGATTTCGCCATCTGCCCTGATGATTCTGTGTGTGAAATTAAAAGGTATGCCTGTAGCATGTGTTTCTTTTATAGCATCCAGTGTCTGCTGCAGATCATCGGGGTGAACGAAGGATAAAAAATAATCAGTTGAGACATAATCGGGTGTAGGCTCCAGGCCGTGAATGCGGAATAGTTCATCAGACCAGCTAACGAATTTTCCTGGTAAAATGCGTTCAAAGCTCCCGATCCGGCCAATAGCCTGTGCATCGTTAAAATGCTGGTGTTCGTTACGCAGGGCGGTCTGAGCTTGATGCAGTGCAGATACGTCTTCGGCTTTGTGTATGATGTATAGAAGATTACCTTCTGCATCTGTTACAGGCAAATTCCGGAATCGCCAGCATGTATTTTCAAGGTTATCTTCTGATTCTGTAGTTTCCTGTGTTACCAGCACTTCCGGCAATTCGTGGGGCGCTTTGCTCGCCAGCACATGGTGCAGCGATTGTGCCAGATCAGCTAACAGTCCGCCACTGTTATAAGGATAAACATGTTGTAATACACGAAGAGCAGGTTGTCCCGTGAGAAGGGGGCGTTGCGTGTTGGTAGCCTGCAAAAAAGCATCCGAAACGGTAAGCACATCTAATTCAGGGGATAGAATCAGGTAAAGATCGGGCACCTTTTCGAACGCTTTCAGATCTGTTACAGCTGGCTTGGAAGTTGTGTTCATAGGCAATAACAGGATGAGGCGGCCAGTGGTACAGCATACCAGGCACAAAGCAACTATAGTTGCGCCTCTCGTTTGTTCAGTGATACGGATGCTGCCGGAAAATGACTTAAACTATAGTTTGCCTATTATTGCGGCATTTCCATTTTTATGATCTTATGCGCAATCGCGTATTTGATGAGATTAGCTGTATTCTTGGCTCCTGTTTTTTCCAGAATGTTTTGCCGGTGCGTTTCAATGGTGCGCTTACTTGTAAACAGTTTCTCAGCTATCTCGGCATTGGTATAGCCTTCTGCAATAAGCGATAATACTTCTATTTCACGTTTCGAAAGGCCGGCCTTGTCTTCTGTTTCAGGATCGAAACTGGCATTGTTATGAGACAGCATACTCATCGACAGCTCGCTGCAGATATAGTTTGTACCTTTTGCCACGAGCTTTATTGCCATGCGGAGCTCTTCCTTGCCTGTGGTTTTAAGCAGGTAACCAGATGCACCACATTGCATAATTTTCTGCACATAAGGCAGATTATTGAGCATAGAAAGCGCAAGCACCTTTGTTTCAGGGTATTGCTTGGCCACAAATTCTGTAGCCTCAAAGCCATTCATTTTCGGCATGTTAATATCCATCAGCACTACATCAGCCTGTTCCTGTTTCAGGAGGTCCATCAGCTCTACACCGTCTCCGGCTTCGCCAGTTACTTCTATCTCCTCGTCCTCGTCCAGCAGGACGCGCAGCCCCTGGCGTAGTATGATATGGTCTTCTGCGATGATAACCTTTACCGGTTTGTTATTTGCCATGCGTTTAGCCCGTAGCTTAAAAGTTCTGAAATACTTATTTGCTGATACACTTAAACTATAGTTACGGAAACAAGAAAAGCACCGGTGTGTAAACCGGTGCTTTGCATCAGTACTTATAGTGTATAGACTTTACCCCTGATTTTTCGTATCAATACATGCTTGGTAACTATAAGATGAGAGAGGACCATTCTCAGCACCTAAAAAGTATGGTCTCTCTCCATCTTAAAGTAACACAACTTGTACATTGCATTCATAGAATTATCCTTAAATACGCAATAAAAATACTAACAGATACTCAATATACCGTTATTACAGGGACATTTGCTACAAATACAGCTTTACCACAGTACATTACGTATTTACCGCAACTGCTTTACTGAACTATAGCTGAGCCAAACAATAGATGTCGTTTAGTCGAAGCGCAGGTTCGAAATCGGGTTGGCTTTTGCTGCTTTAAGTGCCTGGTAGCTTATCGTTATAAAAGCAACCGACGCAGCCACTACCCCGGCAGCAATAAAGATCCACCAATCCAGATCGGTGCGGTAAGCAAAGTCATCCAGCCAGGCACGCATGGCATACCAGGCCAGCGGAAAGGCGATCAAAGTAGCTACCAACACCAATACCAAAAACTCTTTGGAAAGCAGCGCCACGATCGTGTGGTTTTCGGCACCAAGCACTTTGCGGATACCAATCTCTTTTTTGCGGCGCTCTGCGGCATAGGCTGCCAGGCCAAACAGGCCCATACAAGCAACAAAAATGGCAAGCCCGGTAAAGATCCAGAGCAATGTTTTCAGCTTATCCTCCGATTTGTACATCTTATCGAAGTTCTCGTCCATAAAGATGTATTCAAGCGGGTAATCCGGCGAGAACTTGCTCCATATTTCTTTTACTTCACTTATCGTATTGGCCACGTTGGTGCCGTCTATTTTTACAGCTACTTTAAAGTAAGCCCCCGGAAATATCTGCATTACGGTTGGTTCTACTCTATCGTACAGGCTCTTATAATGGAAGTCTTTTACAACGCCAATTATCTTTCCGGTTTTAAGTGAGTCGGGGTTAGCGTCGTTCCAGACATTCCACTGCAGTGTTTTACCGAGCGCGTTCTCGGCTGTACCGTAGCCAAGTTCTTTTACAGCTGTTTCGTTCAGCATAAAGGCCTGGTCGGCATCGGTTTTATAGTCTTTGGAAAAAGCCCGGCCAGCTACCAGTTTCACATCCAATGTTTGCATGTAATCATAGTCTACCATCAGTTGCGTAACACTGTGGTGCACCCGTTCCCCGTTTTTGGGTACTATAATACCATCGCCTGCCGTGGCATCCCCCGGAAAACCATACCCTACCGATACATTTTTTACGCCGGGTGTTTTCTTCAGCTCATTTTTAAAGGTTTCATAGTTCTGGAACATGTTATCGCCGCGCATCTGGAAAAACATGATCTGCTCTCTGTTAAAGCCCAGGTCCTTGTTATGCAGGTACGATACCTGTTTGTAAACTATAGACGCACAGATGATGAGGAAAACAGACAGTGAGAACTGCAATACGATGAGACCGTGCCGCAGCCATTGTATGCGACCGGCCCTGCTCTGTACAACTACAGCACTCTTAAGCACCTTAACCGGTTTAAATCCCGACAGCACCAGGGCCGGGTAAAGGCCGGCCAGTATACCCACCACTACAGTTAAGCCCAGCAGCAACAGTACATAAGCCGGATTGGCAAAAATATTGAACTGCATGGCTTTTCCGGTGAAGGCATTCAGCGAAGGCAACAGTAAGGATGTAAGTGCAGCAGCAAACACAACACTTATAAGTGTCAGGATAATTGTCTCGCCAAGAAACTGCATGGTAAGTTGTGAACGACTCGCGCCAATAGCTTTGCGTACGCCTACCTCTTTGGCACGCTGCACCGATTTAGCGGTTGCCAGGTTCACAAAATTAAAGCACGCGATCAGGAGTATAAAAACGGCAATAATGCTTAGGGCACGCACATACGTAATATTCCCCTTCACAGACTGATCGTATTTAAAAGAAGCTGAATGGAGGTAGACTTCGCTAAGCGGCTGAAAAACGGGGTTATAGTTGAACGGCTTGTTTGACTCCGGGTCTACCTGTTTATCGGTTATAGTTTTAAACTTTTTTTGCACAAAAGTGGGGTCAGCGCCTTCTTTCAGCTTTACATAAGTATAAAACTGTTGCCAGGTCCAGCGTTTCATACGCTCCGGAGGCAGTTCGGCGGCAACCATTGGCATCACAAAATTTACCGGCAAATGAAACTTGTTGTTGCTGTCAAAAACGCCCCGTACTATGTATCCCAGCTTATTTACTGTTATTTTCTTACCCACAGGGTCGGTATCGCCAAACACACGCTGTGCAAACTGATCGGATATAACTATAGAGGATGGATCATCCAAAGCCTTTTCGGGGGAACCATAAAGGAAGGGTAGTTGAAATACCTTAAAGAAATTTGGATCGGCAAAAGTCCGGCCCTTCTCGTAGATCACTTTATCACCGGCTTCTACCAGGTTGTTTGCCTCGAACTGCAGCATCAGAATCCGCACCACCTCCTCTATTTCCGGAAAGTTCTGCTCCAGGGTAGTGGCATACATAGGCGGAACAGGGGCTATCTCACCGGCAGCTTCTTCGGCGCGCTGGTCGTTATAAATGCGGTAAATCCTGTCGCCATCCGGCAAAAACTTATCATACTGCAACTCGTCGTACACAAATAACCCGATCAGCAGGCAGGCGGTAAGGCCAAGCGCCAGCCCGGCAATGTTTATAAAAGTGAAACCTTTGTGCCGGAACAGGTTTCGATAGGCGGTGATAAAGTAGTTTCTCAGCATAGTTTTAAGGCTAAAATAGGTGAACCAGGAAAAGATGAAAACACAGATCCCACTTCGCACACAAAATGCCAATTTGGTATATTGTTGAAATCCAACAACTTACATAAACACAACAGTAATACACGTGCAAAACCGTGCGCCAAGCGTGCGAATTCGCACACTACTGTTCTGCCAACTATAGCCAAAGCTGTTCAGATTCAGGGGTTTGTATTAGTGGCATAATTATAGTTTATTTAGCTGTTATAGCAGTATCCTTATGCAATTATCCAAAGCATCCATACTTATAGTTGACGACGACACCGACGTACTTACTGCGGTACGCCTGCTGCTGAAGCCACAGGTAAAGGAAATCATTACCGAAAAAAATCCGGAGCAGATACAGTCGTTGCTGAACAGCCGTGCATTTGATGTAGTGCTGCTCGACATGAATTTCAAAAGTGCCCTGAATACCGGAAACGAAGGTCTGTTCTGGCTGAAAAAGATAAAAGAGCAGCGCCCGGATACTTCGGTTATCATGATCACGGCTTATGGCGCTATAGACCTGGCGATACGCTCGCTGAAAGAAGGGGCGCATGATTTTGTGGTAAAGCCCTGGCACAATGAGAAGCTGCTGCAAACTATAACCGATGCCTTACAGAAGGCAGGTTCAGGCAAAAAAAGTGCTTCCCGAACTATAGCACAACCCGGTGCCAACTCAGATCTGCTGGGTGAGTCGGAAGCGATGCATGATATATTGCTCAAGATCAGGAAAGTGGCTCCAACCGACGCGAATATACTGATTCTGGGCGAAAATGGTACAGGCAAAGAGGTAATTGCCAAGGCTATACACCAGCACTCCAACCGCAAAGACAAACCCTTTATAAAAGTAGATGTTGGCGCGCTGACAGAATCGTTGTTCGAGAGTGAGTTGTTCGGCCACAAAAAAGGTGCTTTTACCGATGCCCGCGAAGACCGCGCCGGTCGTTTTGAAGCTGCCCACGGCGGCACTATTTTCCTGGATGAGATCGGTAATATATCGTTGCACCAGCAGGCAAAGCTGCTGAGCGTACTGCAGAACAGGCAGGTAATTCCGCTTGGCTCTAACACACCGGTTGATATTGATGTGCGTTTGTTGTGCGCTACCAACGTACCGCTGGCCGAACTTGCCAATGAAAGCAGATTCCGGAAAGACCTGGTTTACCGCATTAATACTGTTGAAATTATAGTTCCGCCGTTGCGAAAACGTGGCAACGACATTCTGCTGCTGGCTAATCATTTTATGAATATGTATGCAGCAAAATACATGCGCCCGGTGCCGGAACTTTCGAAGTCGGCTGCTGAAAAACTGAAGACTTACCATTACCCGGGAAATGTGCGTGAGTTACAGTATGCTATGGAACGTGCTATTATTATGGCAGATGCCCCCTTGCTGGAAGCCCAGGACATCCTGTTCTCGCCTATCGAAAACCCGGAAACCGCTGCACCAACTATACAGGAAACCAACCTGGGTGAGCTCGAAAAAGCAACTATAAACCGCGTACTCGAGAAACACAGCGGCAACCTGACCAAAGCTGCAAAGGAACTGGGCATTACCCGTACCGCATTGTACCGCAGGCTAGGCAAATATGATATTTAAAACATTTGAAGCCCGCCTGACATTTAGGATATTGCTGTTGCTGGTAACGCTCAGTTTACCGGCTATAGTTGTCCTGAATGGGTTAGCTGAAGTGCTGGTATTCTTAGTTCCTATAGTTGCTTACCAGGTTTATGAACTTACCCGGTTTGTAAAGAAAGCGCAGCAGGAGTTCGATCAGTTTGTGGAATCGGTGCACTACCGCGATTTTTCCAGGTCATTTAACGAAGAAAAAGCGCCCGTTGAGCTGGAAGTGCTGCGCAAAGGCTTTAACGAGATCAACTCTACTTTTAAGGCGCTTACCAAAGAAAAAGAATCCCAGTTCCAGAACCTGCAGCAGGTGGTAACGCTGGTCAACACGGGCATCCTGACCTACGAAACCGAAACCGGTCAGGTAGTGCTGCTCAACGAATCGCTGAAGAAAATGCTGCACCTGCCTCACCTGTCCACCATACAGGCGCTGGCCAACCGCGACGAAGCCCTGTATCAGGAAGTGCTGAAACTACAGCCCGGCCAGACACGCATTACCACAGCCCATACCACTTTTCTGGAGAAAACATCTTTTAAAGTACTGCTCTCAGCTACGGCCTTTCAGAATGAAGGGCGGCGGTATAAACTGGTCGCATTCCAGAATGTGAGCGAAGCGCTGGATGAAACCGAATCACAGGCCTGGCAAAAGCTGCTGAACGTGATGACGCATGAAATTATGAACTCGGTGGCTCCAATTTCGTCGCTGGCCGATACGCTGAAACACCGCCTGCACCAGACCAGCGCAGAAAACATTACGCAGGATGACATGGAAGACCTGGAAGTAGGCGTAGAAACTATAAAACGCCGGAGCCAGGGCCTGCTGCGCTTTGCCGAAACTTACCGCAACCTGAGCAGGATCACGACCCTGAATTTGGAGACCGTGCACGTGCAGACCATTTTCCAGAACCTGCAACGGCTGATGCAGCCTACGCTCACCCAGAAAAACATTCAGCTATTAATTGAGCTCAAAAACCCGCAGATAGCCCTTAACGCCGACCCTGCTTTGCTGGAACAAGTGCTGATCAACCTGGTTGTCAATGCCATTGAAGCAGTAAAAGAATCCCCTGAGCCCCAGATTTTACTTACTGCCTTTACCGATACCCAAAACAAAACAGTGATAAAGGTATCTGACAATGGAACGGGTATGTCGCGGGAAGTGCAGGAAAAGATTTTTATCCCGTTTTTCAGTACCAAAAAGAACGGCACCGGTATTGGGCTCAGCCTTTGCAAACAGATCGTGCTATTACATCGCGGGTCTATTCAGGTACAGTCGGAAGAAGGTGTGGGCACGTCATTCGCCTTGCGGTTTAATTGAAACAATAGTCTGAAAGTGCTTTCAGCAATAACTAACCCACCCCTAACCCCTCTGAGGAGGGGAATTTCACTCTCTTTTGCCAGCGCATTTACAGGCGCAGATCTTTAATCCGTGACAAACTATAATTGTTGATCTGCGACCCGCTGGAAGGAACTCCCAACCATTGCTCTTTCGGACTTCTAAATCCGAAAGCTATCTGCCGGTGATTTCCTAATCCCCGTGTTGCGGTTCGCTCGAACTATAATTCGATATGAGCGAGAGTATTCAAGCTATGATCTATAGTTTGGAAATAAAGCGGACAAGCTTCAGGCTATAGGTGCACTCAGTAAAATGGTCACTATTATAACTATAGCTTCGAAGTCAAGAATGGTCGGCTCATCTATAAAATATTATAGTTGGTATAATGTTAACAATAAATTAACAAAGCACAGTTACATAATTCTCAGGAAACTTTTACTTTTGCGGCCGATTTCAGAATAGGTCACTTAACCGTCCTGTTCTGCTGCTACTTAAACCTACTCTACAAAACCATGAAAAAAGCAGTTTTTACCTTACCGGCCTATCGCCATCCGCTGCAACTATAGTAGTTTATTCATACTACCTTCTCCGGAATTTTATATAAAACTTTACAGAAATTATATAATAGCTACCCCAACAGGTTAGCCTAATTTTGCGCTGTGTTTCAGAAACACAATTGCACGCACTTACCTACATTCTACAATAAAACTATGATTAAGTATTTAATGACAACGTTGCTGCTGGCTTGCCTGGCGTTTGCCACAGCAGCTCAGGAAAAAGTAACCATAAGCGGTTATGTGAAAGACAAAGCAACCGGCGAAGGCCTGATCGGGTCGTCGGTGAGTGTGCAGGAATTGCCTGGCACCGGCGTAATTACCAATGAGTATGGTTTTTATTCGCTCACGCTACCCAAAGGCAACTATACGCTCAACTATAACTACCTGGGCTATGTAACTATAGCGAAGCAGGTACAGCTAACAGCCAGCCAGAAACTGGATATGCAATTAGAGCAGAACAGTACCGTGCTGAAGGAAGTGGTAGTGAGCACGCGCAAGGAGGACAATAACGTGCGTAGCATGGAAATGAGCACCCTTAAAATGCAGGTTGCCGAAATAAAAACTATGCCGGCCCTGCTGGGAGAAGTGGACCTTGTAAAGGCCATACAGTTGATGCCCGGAGTACAAAATGCTGGCGAAGGCACTTCCGGCTTTTACGTGCGTGGTGGTGGCTCTGATCAGAATCTCATCCTGCTGGACGAAGCACCTGTGTACAATGCATCGCACCTGATGGGCTTTTTCTCGGTATTTAATGCCGATGCCATAAAGGATGTGCAACTCTACAAAGGCGGCATTCCGGCCCAGCATGGTGGTCGCTTATCTTCGCTACTAGACATCCGGATGAAGGAAGGCAACAATCAGAAGATGGAAGTATCAGGTGGCATCGGAACTATAGCCAGCCGCCTGACCGTGGAAGCGCCTATCGTTAAAGACAAGAGTTCGTTTATAGTTTCCGGCCGCCGCACCTACGCCGACATGTTTTTTGGCCTGAGCAGCGACGAAGACATTAAAGGCAACGACCTTTACTTCTATGATCTGAACGCCAAAGTAAACTATACCCTGAATGATAAGAATCGCCTGTTTATGTCGGGTTACTTTGGCCGTGATGTAGCCGCTACAAAAGATTTTATGATGAACTGGGGGAACGCCACAGGTACAGTGCGCTGGAACCACCTTTTCAACGACAGGCTTTTCTCCAACACCACTTTCATTTTCTCTAACTTTGATTACGCCCTGGGATCCAGAGAAGAAGAATCAGAGTTTACTTGGAAATCTCAGATCAGGGATTACGGTGTTAAAAACGATTACACGTATTTCCTGAACCCTAAAAACCAGCTGCGCTTTGGTTTGCATGCTACATACCATCACTTTATGCCGGCAGAGATAAAAGCTGGTAGAAACTCTTATGTAAATGACCTGAAACTCAGCTCCACAAATGCGCTGGAAACGGCCCTTTATCTGAGCAACGAGCATCAGATCACGGATAAACTGACGATAGATTACGGCTTGCGCTTCTCTACCTTCGCTAACATTGGCCCGGGTAAAGTTTACCGCTACGACGATGCTTTTGAAACACCGGTTGATACTGTAAACTATAGCCGTTTCGAGAAGATAAAAAGCTACTACGGGCTCGAGCCGCGCATTGCCGCAAAGTATGACCTGAACGATGCGAGCTCTGTGAAGGCATCCTACAACCGTACCCTGCAGTACCTGCACCAGCTTTCCAATTCCACTTCTGCTATGCCTTTCGACATCTGGATTCCAAGCGGCACTTATGTAAAACCACAGATCGCTGACCAGGTTGCAGTAGGTTACTTCCGCAATTTCCACGACAACATGTTTGAAGGCTCTGTAGAGGTATACTATAAGTGGATGGGCAACCAGATCGATTACAAGGATTATGCTGAAATTCTGTTGAACGAGCGCCTTGAGACTGAACTGCTGCGCGGTACCGGCGAAGCCTACGGAGCCGAGTTTTACCTGCGCAAACAGAAAGGCCTGTTGACAGGCTGGGTAAGCTATACGTTGTCTAAAACTGAGCGCACCGTGCCGGGTATTAACGATGGCAGATCCTACGCTCCTCGCCACGACCGCAGACACTCAGGTAACCTGGTACTGAGCTACGAATTCAGCCCTAGCATAAATATTGGTGCCAACTGGACCTACAGCACCGGCGGCGCCATCACCATGCCGGTTGGCCGTTACGAATACAATGGCAAAACCTACCCGGTTTACTCAGAGCGCAACGGTTACCGTTTGCCGGCTTATCATCGCCTGGACCTTTCGGCTACTTACGAGAAACCACGCAACGAATTTAAGAAATATGGCAGTTCCTGGACACTGAGCATCTACAACGCTTATGCCCGCAAGAACGCATTCTCTATTTATTTCCGCGAAAGCGAAGACGACAGAACCAAAACTGAAGCTGTTAAAACCTACCTTTTCGGGCTGCTGCCATCGCTTACTTATAACTTTAAATTTTAAACTAATACTGCATCCACCACTATGAAAAAGATATATGTTTACTTGCTGGCAACTATAGCTTTTGCCTTTACCAGCTGCGAAGAAGTAATAGACTACGAACTCCGAAACGCTGATACCAAACTGGTAGTAGAAGGCCTGATCACAAACAAGCCGGGACCATACACCGTGCGCTTATCCAATACAAAAGGCTACCTGGAAGAAGGGCGCACGCAAGGCGTAGATAATGCCACTGTTACCATTTCGGATAACCACGGCAATTCTGAAACGCTGCTTGCTGCTGGCAACGGGCTTTACAAAACCCAAACACTTCAGGGCGTGCCGGGCTATACCTATTACCTGAATGTTGTGGTAGATGGCAAGACCTACACCGCACAAAGCTTTATGCCAAGTGTTTCAACTATAGATTCGCTTACATTCGAGTACCGCAAAAAAACGCACATGGAAGACGAGGGTTATTTCCCGATTCTTCACTTTGCAGACCCTGCAGGCAAGGGCAACTACTATAGATGGAATGTATACGTGAACGGCGTACTTGATCCTGATGAACTGGCTGTGCTGCAGGACGAACTATACGATGGCAGCTACGGCCACGCCAACATGGGCTTTTTAGTACAGAAAAACGACCGTCTGCGTGTAGAGCTTTATGGCATAGATAAACCGGCCTACAACTTCTGGCATGCCCTCATGAACCAGCAAAACTCCAACGGCGGGCCTTTTGAAAGTACGCCAGCCAACGCGCCGGGCAACATTTCAGGCGGGGCAATCGGTTTTTTCGGTGCATCTGCAGTTTCTGAAATAGAGGCAGTGGTGGAGTAATTTGTAATGGTTAATGATGAATGATGAATTATATGAAGACTTTATTGAAACTGGAAGACCTGGCAAAGCTTGTATTCGCTTATGTAGGTACCTTATACCTCGGTTTTGAGTGGTGGCTGTTCTTCGCCCTGCTGCTGGCCCCAGACCTGGGCATGCTCGGTTACCTGGTAAACCCCAAAGTAGGTGCCTGGCTATATAATCTTTTTCATCACCAGGGAGTGGCTATAATTGTCGGGATACTGGGTTTATACATGGGGCAAGAGCACCTGCAGTTCGCCGGCCTGTTGCTTTTCGGACATAGCGCCATGGACCGAGCCCTCGGTTATGGCCTGAAATACAACGACCACTTTAAGCACACACATCTAGGGTGGATAGGCCCGGAAACCAAACGGGGATACGTCAAATCCTAAACTATAGAAAGCCTTTGCCCCAAGCAAAGGCTTTTTTTGCCACCCTTCAAACTATAAGTTACCTGTTTCAGGAGTTTAAAATCGCTCATACACAAGACTCATAAATTTCTACTCACACAGTAGACTTTACCTATAGTTCACCTCCTGCCTTACTGCATTTATCCTTCATCGCCAATACCCTATTTATATTTATACTAATTTTAAACTATAGACTTTAAGCTGTTTAAACATTAAAAACAGCCCCTCATGCTGGGATATTAAGCCTGAAGCACTATTTTTGTTTTTCATGAAAATTCTTGCCCTACTCATGTCTGTCTTTATTTTTGGTATGGCCTGGCAGCCATGCACTGATAAAGTAGTGGACCGCCATGAGCATGCACACATCCTGGTAGACCCTGCCAACACTACCGGCGAGAGCCCGTTTCATGAAGATACCTGCCCTATTTTCTGTGCCTGTACCTGTTGCGCCACCCTTACAGTAACGCAGGAATCTAGCCAACTGGTTTTCAGGTTTTTTGTAGAGCTTAACAGCGAGCGGGTACAGTTACTGGTGCCCCAGGAAAAACGCATCGCCTTTGTGTGGTGGCACCCGCCCCGATCTATAGTTTAACTCCTTCACCCTTTTCGGTAACTATAGCCTCCTGCTACATACAGCCAGGCCTATAGCATATTTGCTGCCTTTTGTGCAGCCTGATTCACCGTACCGGAAGATTTTTTTCCAGCATTAAATTACAGATCAATGTTTCAGAAGATAATTAGTTTCTCCATCCATAATAAACTGGTGGTAGGGCTGATGGTACTGGCGCTGGTAGTAGTTGGTATTTACAACGTTACCAAACTGCCCGTAGATGCCGTTCCCGACATCACCAATAACCAAGTGCAGGTAGTTACATCCTCTCCTACACTTGCCGCTCAGGAAGTAGAGCGCTTTATTACCACCCCAATCGAAATTGCCTTAGCCAACACCCCCGACGTAGTAGAGATGCGTTCGGTATCGCGCTTTGGCCTTTCTGTTATTACCGTTGTTTTTGAAGACGGTGTAGACATTTACCTGGCCCGGCAGCTTATAAAAGAGCGCCTGGATGTGGCCGTTGATGAGATTCCACCTGGCGTAGGTAAGCCTGAAATGGCCCCCGTTAGTACTGGTCTGGGCGAAATCTACCAGTACACCATCCATCAGGAAGCAAACAGCCCGAAAGAGTACAGCGCGATGGAATTACGCACCATCCAGGATTGGATAGTGCGTCGGCAGTTGCTGGGTACGCCCGGCGTGGCCGATGTGAGTAGTTTTGGCGGCTTTTTAAAAGAATACGAAGTAGCCCTTAACCCCGACCGCCTCCGTAGCTTTAACCTAACCGTACCGGAAGTGCTGGAAGCCATTGGTACCAACAATGAAAATACCGGGGCGGCCTATATTGAGAAAAACAACAGTGCTTTCTTTATCCGTGGCCTGGGCATGGTTACCGAGCTTAAGGATATTGAGCAGATCGTGATCAGCAACCGCGAAGGTGTGCCGGTGCTGGTGCGCGATGTTGCAGAAGTTAACTTTGGCCACCCGGTGCGTTACGGTGCCCTGACCCGCAACAACGAAGGCGAAGTAGTGGGTGGAATCGTGCTGATGTACAAGGACGCCAACTCATCGCAGGTGATAAAAGACGTACAGCAGCGCGTAGAAAAAATTCAGGCCAGCTTGCCCGAAGGACTCGTGATAGATGCCTACCTGGACCGCAGCGAGCTGGTGGACCGCGCCGTGAATACCGTTACCAAAAACCTGATTGAAGGTGGCCTGATCGTGGTGTTCGTACTGGTATTGCTATTAGGCAACCTACGTGCTGGTCTGGTAGTTGCCTCGGTTATTCCGCTTTCTATGCTGTTTGCCATTACCATGATGAACCTGTTCGGCGTGTCGGGAAACCTGATGAGTTTAGGTGCCATTGACTTTGGTCTGATCGTGGATGGCTCGGTAATCATTGTGGAATCGGTGCTGCACTTTATAGTCAGCAAAAACGCCAACCTGCCGCTCCGCAAGCTCACCCAGAAAGAGATGGACCATGAAGTGGAGAACGCTGCCTCCAAGATAATGAACTCTGCCGCTTTCGGTATGCTTATTATCCTTATTGTTTACCTGCCAATTATGGCGCTGGTAGGCATAGAAGGTAAAATGTTTAAGCCAATGGCACAGACCGTGAGCTTTGCCATTCTAGGTGCCTTCATCCTGTCGCTTACCTACGTGCCGATGATCTCGACACTGGCGCTGAGCAAAAAATCCAAGCACAAGCGCAACATCTCCGACCGCATCATGGATAAGATCATGAACGCGTACCAACCTGTTATCCGTTTTGCGCTGCGCAGCAAGGCTATCATTTTAGGTACAGCCGTTGGTTTGTTAGCAATAAGTTTGGTGGTGTTCAGCCGCATGGGTGGTGAGTTTATTCCGCAATTAGATGAAGGCGACTTTGCCATGGATCTGCGCCTGGTGCCGGGAGCATCTTTGGAACAAACCATCCAGACAACGCTAAAAGTCAGCGAAATACTGCAGAAGAATTTCCCGGAAGTAAAGGAAGTGATCGGCAAGATCGGTACGGCTGAGATTCCTACCGACCCGATGCCAATTGAGGCTGCCGACGTGATGATCCTGCTCAAAGACCGCGACGAATGGACCAGCGCCAGCACCCGCGAAGAACTGGCCGCCAAAATGGATTCGGCATTGCAGGTAATTCCGGGCGTAAACTATGGCTTCCAGCAACCAATTCAATTACGCTTTAACGAGCTGATAACCGGTGCACGCCAGGATGTGGCCGTGAAGATTTACGGTGAGGACCTGGATGAACTAAGCAGACTTGCCGCTGATGCCGAACGTATTATTCGTCCGGTGCGTGGCGCGCAGGATATGTTTGTGGAAGAAGTGACCGGCCTGCCGCAGATTGTAGTAGACCTGAAACGTGAGAAACTGGCGCAATATGGCCTGCACGTACAGGACGTGAACCGCGTGCTACGCACCGCTTTTGCCGGCGAAGCAGCGGGTTCGGTATACGAGGGCGACCGTCGTTTTGACCTGGTAGTGCGCCTGGAAAAGGATTACCGCCAGAACCTCGGTGATATAGAAGACCTTTTTGTGCCACTGCCAAATGGTGGACAGGTGCCATTACTACAGGTAGCTGACATCCGCTACGAAAACGGCCCGATGCAGATCTCCCGCGAAGAAGGACAGCGCCGCATTGTAGTAGGCTTTAACGTGCGCGACCGCGACGTGGAATCTATAGTTGAGGAGGTTAGACTGAAACTGGAGCAGGAACTGAAGATGCCGGCCGGGTACTACATTACCTATGGTGGTCAGTTAGAAAACCTGATCAATGCCAAGCAACGCCTGCAGATAGCAGTTCCGGCAGCTCTGCTGCTTATTCTGGTGCTGCTGTACTTTACCTTCCATTCTGTTAAGCAGAGTCTATTGATTTTTACAGCCATTCCGCTGGCTGCTATTGGGGGTATTTTTGCGCTCTGGCTCCGCGACATGCCGTTCAGTATTTCGGCAGGTGTTGGTTTTATTGCGCTCTTTGGTGTGGCGGTACTCAATGGCATCGTGCTCATCGGTTATCTGAACCAGCTCAAGAAAGAAGGCTGGGATAATGTGTATGAACGCGTAATTGAAGGAACAACCGTTCGCCTGCGGCCTGTATTGATGACAGCATCGGTGGCAGCGTTGGGCTTCCTGCCAATGGCGCTCTCTACATCGGCAGGTGCTGAAGTACAGAAACCACTGGCAACAGTGGTAATTGGCGGTCTGGTAACATCCACCCTGCTCACGCTGGTAGTGCTTCCGGTGCTGTATTACATCTTCACATCCCGTGAAGAAAGCAAGCTGAAGCGGGCAAAAGCACACCATGTGGCTACTTTACTGATCGGTTTAGGTCTGTACTTTGGTAGTACTTTTACGGCACAGGCACAGCAGGCTCCACAACAACTGGACCTGCAGGGCGCGCTCCAGTATGCCAAGGAAAATAACCCGACGCTGAAAGCTGCCGAGCTGCAAACAGCACAGCAAAAAGCGTTGAAGGGAGCAGCATTTGATTTGCCTAAAACGAACCTGAACTATAAACGTGGCCAGATCAGTACCGTTGAGAAAGACGAAGAAATCACGGTGTCGCAGGAATTTGCCTTCCCTACAGTGTATAGTAACCAGGCAAAACTGGCCGATGCAAACGCCACGCAGGCCGAAATACGGCAACGCATAACAGAGCGACAGGTCCTGCGCGATGTGAAACTGGCATTCGAACAATGGCAGCATCTACAGAGCCGCAAACAAATGTTGCTGTCCCGCGATTCGCTCTTTGCTAATTTTGAGCACGCCGCCCGCGTACGTGAAAAATCCGGCGAAACGGGCGCTCTGGAACGAGCCACCGCCGAAGCCAAACGACTGGGCCTGAAAGCTGAACTGGCACAGACCGATGCCGAAGTTAAAATGGCGGAAAACAGCCTTCACCAGCTGTTACATGCCCCGGCCGGTGAGATCCGTTTTATAGTTGGTCCGCAGCAAAAGTATAGTTCCGTTGTGCTTACCGATACCATTGCGGCCCAGGTGTGGCTGCAGTATCTGCAGGGAGAAGTGCAGGTAGCGAAACAGGAAACAAAACTGGAAAAAGCACGCCTGCTGCCCGACTTCAGTATCGGTTACTTTAACCAGACTTTTATAGGCGAGAGTTTTGCCACTGATCCGGGACGTGTATATGGAAGCTCGGACCGCTTTACAGGCGTTGAAGCCGGCATTTCGGTTCCGCTTTGGTTTGGTGCGCAAAAGTCTAGAATACAGGCCGCCCGACTGAACGAGCAGGCCGCACAAAAGCAGGCCGAAGCACAGCAAAAGCAGCTGGAAACCGACATGCAAAATGCACTTCAGGAGCTGCAAAAACAAGCCCAGCAACTATACTACTACGAGCAGGGTGCCCTGCAGCAGGCAACACAACTCGAAAAAGCTGCTAACCTGAGCTTCAGGCTCGGCGAAGTGGATTACGTGGAGTTTGTGCAGGCCATGGATCAAGCCTATAGTTTGCGCCTGCAATACCTGAACGCGTTGCTCAACTATAACCAGAGCATCATTAACCTACAGTTTTTAACCGGAGAAGAATAACATGAAACGATATATAGTATCGGCTGCTTTAGCCGCCTTGATTTTTACAACAGGCTGTTCATCAGAGCAAAGTGAACCTGCTACCCAAACCGAAGCAACGGAAACAACATCGGCAGCTACTGCTCCTGATATAGTCCAGTTCTCGAAAGAAATGCAGCAGGTAAGCAAACTGGAAGTAGGACCATTGCAAGAGAGAACGCTTTCTACGCGCGTACCGGCCAAAGGCCAGCTTTCGTTGCCACCGGAAGGTAAAGCCAACGTGAGCCCGCTGGTAGGTGGCATGGTGCGCAGCATCCATGTAATTGAAGGCGATTACGTACAGAAAGGCAAGGTACTGGCAACTATAGAAAACCCTGACCTGCTTAGCATGCAGGAATCTTACCTGACTGCGAGCAGCCAGCTAAGCATGGCCCGCCAGGAACTGGAGCGCCAGAAACTGCTGTCCGACGAGCAGGTAGGTGCTCTGAAAAACTACCAGCAGGCCAACTCTAACGTAAAGGTTCTGCAGGCAAGGTTAAATTCATTGCGCGAGCAGCTGCAGACGCTGGGCATTTCTCCTAAAAATGTGGAAAACGGTCGCATTACCCGCACTTTGAACCTGGTTGCACCTATATCGGGCCACGTGCAGGCAGTAACTGTAAACCTGGGTACCTTCGCAGAACCGAACCAGCCCATCCTGCAGATCATCGACGACAGTCACCTGCACCTGGACCTGAGTGTGTTTGAAAAGGATTTCGCGAAACTGGAGAAAGGCCAAAAAGTGGTTTTCACCTCGCCTAATGTTTCGGGAGAAGAAGTGGAAGGCGAAGTATTTGCCATCGGCCGCTCTTTTGAAGGAGAAACACGTGCTGTGCCGGTGCACGCCGAAATAAAGAAAAACGGTACCAAAGGCTTGCTGCCCGGCATGTACATCAACGGCCATATTCTGGCGGGCAAACACGCTGCGCTATCGGTTCCTGAAGAAGCCATTGTACTTTATAAAAATCAGGCTTACATTTTTCATCAGATCAGCGATACTTCGTTTAAAATGATTCCGGTGGAAACAGGAGTAACAGAAGGCGGCTTTACGGAAGTAAACCTGAAAGAAGCGTTACCTGAAAATGCACAGGTTGTGCAGAAAGGGGCTTCGTTTATCCTTTCAGAAAAAATGAAGTCGGAAGTGGCGGAAGAATAGCGCTTAACTATACGTACAGACAGAAACGGCTCCTCAGCAATGGGAAGCCGTTTTTTTGTGCAGAAAGTTTTTACGTTCAACTACAGCAGGTTGTAGTAGCGCAGCAACTTTTTATAGTTGTAAAAGTATAGTTCAGGTACATCTGCCGGCCAAGATTTGTTTCTCCGTTGAGGCCGCTGCATCATTCAATTCTTAGTAAGCAATTAACAAAGCGCACTCCAGTAGGTTAGTCTAGTTGGTGTTAACTAGTTTATATGGATCTTATTTTATTTGACTCTCATGAAGTTACCCTGGGCAATGTCGTCATCAGGGTGTTGTTAAGTGCTGTTTTGGGTGGCCTCTTAGGCTGGGAACGTGAAAAGCGCAGGCAGCAGGCCGGGCTGCGCACGCATATTGTAATTGCCGTTGGCGCCTGCCTACTCATGCTCATTTCGGTTTACATACCACAAACCTTCTCAGAATACCGCAACGTAGACCCTGCCCGACTTGCTGCGCAGGTTGTTTCCGGCATTGGCTTCTTGGGTGCGGGCGCTATTTTCAGGCTGGGAGGCAACACACATGGGCTAACTACAGCGGCTACCATTTGGGCAGTGGCAGCAGTTGGCCTGGCGGTAGGAGTGGGTATGTATGCACCAGCTGCAGTGGTAACTATAGTTTTGTTGTTTGTGCTGGCCGTGCTCGATAAGGTTGGCAAACGCTACCTGAACACCGGCACGCTCAAAACCCTGAAAATAACCTATGAATCTTCCAAAATAGAAACGAGCAAAATACTGGGCATTCTGGAAAACCACGATATCATTACCAACAACATCAACATTGTACAGTCTAAAAACAGGCAGCACACCACTATAAAGCTATACGTTTACGTGCCGAAAGCTCTGCATGTAAAGCAATTATACAAGGAGCTGAACGACCTTAAAAACGTGGGCCGCATCTCGCTGGGACAGGATTTTTAAGGGCTGCAACTATAGCACCAGCAACTGGCTTTACCTTATTACAACTATAGTTGGCATTTAGCCAAACCCTTCCTGCTGCCGGAAGTATAGCCTGATGATGGTTAAACTTCTGATAGCGTTGACATACCTGCTGCTGTATGTGACCCTGCTCCCGCTTTGGCGCCACAATGCCTGGTGGGTGCGTGGCCTTGATTTTCCGCGCTTTCAGTTTATGCTGCTGGCCTTTGCCATGCTGGTAGCTGAATTTATCCTGCTTGATTTCTCGGATTATGAAAGCTGGCTGATGACAGGCATCGCTTTCGGGAGTTTGTGCTACCATGCCGGCTGGATTATACCGTACACCCGCCTTTTTCCGGTGGAAGTAAAGCAGGCACGTCGCCGGGAACTGCAAAACCAGATCAGCATTTTAACTGCCAATGTACTGACACCCAACCGTAACACAGCAGGCCTGATACAAATGGTAAGCCAGTATGAGCCTGATGTGCTGGTTACGCTTGAAACCGACAAATGGTGGGAAAACCAGTTGGCGGTACTGGAAACATACTATAGGCATACCATGAAGTGCCCGCTGGATAACCGCTATGGCATGCACGTATATTCGAAACTGGCACTGCAAGATACGGCTATCCAATATCTGGTAGAGCCTGATGTGCCCTCTATGCATGCGTTGGTCGTGCTCCGATCCGGCATTAAAGTACGGGTACACTTTCTGCACCCGGCACCGCCCAGCCCAACCGAGAACCTGAAATCGTCGGAGCGCGATGCCGAGTTGCTGGTAGTTGCCAAAAGCGTATCTGATGAGATTTCTCCGATTATCGTTACCGGCGACCTGAATGATGTGGCCTGGTCGGCAACTACCCGTTTGTTCCGCAAGATCAGCGGCTTGTTGGATCCACGGATAGGTCGCGGCATGTTCAATACATTTCATGCAAGCTTTTTCTTTGCCCGATGGCCGCTCGATCACCTTTTCCACAGCGAACATTTCACGCTCATCGGAATAAAACGCCTGCCTTACTTCGGTTCCGATCACTTCCCGATGCTGGTAGAACTGCTTTATGACGAAAAACATGGTGCTGACCAGGAGGGTCTCCAACCCGAAGAAAAAGACCTTGCATGGGCAGAAAGCAAAATGGACGAACATGACGTGGAAGAAGAAGATGTACACGAGCCAGGCAAATAACTAAACGATAATCTTTCATTAATTCTGAACCAATTTAGCTAGTCATCAGCAACATATTTTGACCAATAATTATATTTTATGTAACTTTTTTAGTTAACATCCATATATAGGGTTATATCTATTCTTTGATTAATCACCTTTAATCATAAAAACCCTAAACCCATGAGATGTAATTTTTACACCTTGTTCACAATGCTGATTATTTCAGGTACTTTTCTGTTTACCAGTTGCGACTCCGAAGACACAGAAGTAGACCCTGTAACTGAGACAAACAACTGGAGCGGAAAACTAACCCACGACTGGTCGTCATCAGTAAGAGAATACAACTTTGCGACCAAGGCAAACCCGGAGTTGTTTGAAGGCCGGATGCCAAACCGCATGCCAAATGGCTCTACCCTGCACATTTCCGGTGTGTTTGAGCGACTGGAAATAACCAACGCCAGCGGCTCGCAGAAAACCGTGGTGTATGATACCAAAGAAACGACCGCCGTTTACTCGCCACAGCTTTCGCCGGATGGTACCAAAATCGCTTTCACACACAATAAAATTTTTGAGCCATCGAAATACCCGGTTAAGCGCGGCACCGTGATCATAGACCTGGCAGGTAATTATGTAGCGGGTATTCCGGATATGTACAGTGCTGTATGGTTGCCGGATGGCAGACTTGTAGTAGCCGGGGATCATTCTTCGGATGGCTACGTGCCAAGCAGACCGTCTGCCAAAGCAGGGTTATACATCGCAACGCTAAACGGAACCACCGCTACCCTGACCAACATAAATCCACAGTTAGCCAACCCGACGCCACTACTGCCATCTGTTAGCCCGGATGGAAAAAGAGTAGCCTTTATGCTGAACAAACACATCTGGACCATGAACATAGATGGCTCAAACCTGAAGCAGCTGACTGCGTCTGATAATGACAACGAAGAAAGCTTTAGCACCTGGTCGCCAGACGGGAAATACATTGCTGTCTGGACATTCAAGACTTTTGAGTTTACCTATTATACAGCCATCGCGATTGTGCCATCTAACCCGGCCCAACCAATTGCCTTAACAAACAAAGCCGACATCTGGCCACGTGATAAGGAAGGTGACCGCTTAAGTGGAGGCCGCGGCAACATGACCTGGCAATAAAACTATAGTTATACCAAAGCCCGCCTGTAAAATACAGTCGGGCTTTTACAATTCTCAGCTATAAACTATAGTTATACGCTCACACTTTCATCGCGAAACTATAGCTGTATAGCCAGCTATACCCTGCGAATGGCTAAATCTGTAAATCTTTTCTGTAAAAGTATAAACACCATCCTGTCTTAAGTATTACCTTTGCAGAGTATCATTCAGAGCATGAAAGGCTTACAACGGATCATATTGCTAACGCTTACCCTACTGGTGCTTGTAACTTCTACAGGCCTGTCGGTGGGGCTGCACTTTTGTGCCGGCGATATCCGTGATTTGAGCTTTCTAGGCCAGGCGGCAGAATGCCCGATGGAGCAGCAGAAAGAAGCACTGCCGGCCTGCCATAAACCGGCTGATACCTCGACTGACGAAGACTGCTGCAACGATCATAAACTGGTAATTGAGCGCCAGGACAACATTTCGGATTCTAAATCCATCCAGCTAACCAAACTTCCCGACTACCAGTTTCTGGCTATAGTTCATGCTGTAGTGCTGCAACTGTACTTCCCGAAAGTTACTCTTAAACCTGCTTACGCACTTTACACCTCCCCTCCTGTCGTCCGCGACATACCGGTGCTGGTGCAATCCTTCCTGCTATAACCCAACAGGTTCTGATGCCGCTTTGTGGCTGGCGTAGCTGTGCCCTTTGATCAAAGCATTTGGCTGCACTATAGCTATAGTTTATAGTTTTGGCATCATCTCTTTTCTGCTGCAACCCGGCAGCTTTACAGATCCTGTTCAGGTTAAACTTATTTACATGATTGCGAAATTAATCTCCTTTTCGCTCCGTAACCGATACTTTGTGCTGCTCATTTCGGCTGCGCTTTTCGGTTGGGGCTTATATGCTGTACAAACAAATAAAGTAGATGCCATTCCCGACCTTTCGGAGAACCAGGTAATTGTTTTTACAGAATGGATGGGCCGCAGCCCCCAGATCATCGAAGACCAGATCACCTACCCGCTTGTCACCAATTTGCAGGGCCTGCCCGATGTAAAATATGTGCGCGGCAGCTCCATGTTCGGGATGAGCTTTATCTACGTTATTTTTGAGGACGAGACCGATGTGTACTGGGCCCGCGAACGCGTGCTGGAACGCCTGAGTTCGGTAGGCAATATGCTGCCTGAAGGCGTTGCTCCTACCCTTGGCCCGGATGGAACAGGCGTAGGCCACATTCTCTGGTATACCCTGGATGCTCCCGGCATGGACCTAGGTGAACAACGTGCCGTTCAGGACTGGTACGTAAAATTTGCACTGCAAAATGTGAAAGGCGTGAGTGAGGTAGCATCTTTCGGCGGTTTCCAGAAGCAGTACGAGATCACGCTGGACCCGAATAAACTCACCTATTATAATCTCTCAGTTCCGCAGGTTATCCAGTCTGTAAGGGCAAATAACAACGAAGGAGGCGGCCGCAAATTCGAGCTCTCTGATATTGGATACATCATTAAAACTACCGGCTATCTGGCATCGGCAGAGGAGATCGAAAACATTGCCGTTGCTACCAACAACACCATACCTGTCCGCATAAAAGACGTAGCCACCGTGCAGATGACCGGAGAAAGCCGCCTGGGCATTTTTGACCTGAACGGCGAAGGAGAAGCAGTGGGTGGCATTGTGGTGATGCGCTATGGCGAGAACGCCGACGAAGTGATCGACAACGTGAAGGTGAAGATGGAAGAAGTAGCCAAAGGTTTACCCGAGGGCATGAAGTTCAACATTGTGTACGACCGCAGTGGCCTGATCAACGAATCGGTAGACTCCATTAAAAAGACCCTGATCGAAGAGATGCTGGTGGCCTCGGTGATCGTATTCCTTTTCCTGTTTCACTGGCGCAGCGCCTTGGTTATTCTTATTCAGTTGCCGCTCTCTGTTGCCATCGGCTTTATACTGCTCAATGCGTTCGGCATCTCCTCCAACATCATGTCGCTAACCGGTATTGCGCTGTCTATAGGTGTGATTGTGGATGATGCGATCGTGATGGTAGAGAATGCTTACCGGCATTTGGCCGATGCGACAAAGGGAAAAGAATGGATGGAAGAAGAGTAAGTTGGATGAGCTAAATCACTCATTCACACAATCACTCATTCAAAATTGAATCATGAAATTATCAAAAGAAGATAGAATCCGGATCATTGAGAAGGCCAGCAAGCAGGTGGGGCCGAGTGTGTTCTGGAGTACCGTAATCATCATTGTTTCCTTTTTGCCGGTGTTCCTGCTTACTGGTCAGGAAGGGAAACTGTTCGGGCCGCTGGCCTGGACCAAAACCTTTATACTTATAGTTGATGCCATCATTGCCATCACACTTACACCGGTGCTTATTTCCTTTTTCCTGAAAGGGAAGTTTAAAGAAGAAAACGCCAACCCGATAAACCGCGCCCTGGAGAAAGTCTACAGCCCTGTGCTGAAGTGGTGTTTGAAATGGCGCAAAACAACGATAGGATTGAACGTACTGGCACTGCTCATAGCTGTACCCATGCTGTTTAACCTCGGAAATGAGTTTATGCCACCTCTCGACGAAGGCTCTATCCTGTTCATGCCTGTAACCTTACCAGATATCTCCAATGCTGAGGCCAAGCGCATACTACAGGTACAGGACAAGATCATTAAATCGGTGCCGGAAGTAGAGAGCGTGTTGGGTAAAGCAGGCCGTGCCAGCACCGCCACCGACAACTCCCCTATCAGCATGATCGAAACGATTATTATGCTGAAACCGCAGTCGGAGTGGCGCGAAGGCATGACCAAGCAAGACATTATACAGGAACTGGATTCCAAACTGCAGATACCGGGCGTAGTAAATGGCTGGACCCAACCTATCATCAACCGCATTAACATGCTGGCAACCGGTATCAGAACGGACGTGGGCGTAAAAGTGTACGGCCAGGACCTGGACTCCATTGCAGCAGTATCGGAGCGAGTACGTGATGCCCTGGGTAGTGTGGAAGGTGTACGCGACCTGTTTGTTGAGCCGATCACGGGTGGAAAGTACCTGGAAATCGACATTAACCGCGATGCCCTGAGCCGCTTCGGCCTGACCGTGGATGATGTGAACATGATCATTGAGTCGGCTCTGGGCGGAACAACTATAGGCAATACCATTGAAGGCCGCCAGCGCTTTGCCATTAACGTGCGCCTTGCGCAGGAGTACCGCAACAGCGTGGAGCGCATCAAACGCATTCCGATCCAGACACCTTCTGCCGGAACTATACCGCTGTCGTCAGTTGCTGATATTAAGTTTACCGAGGGCCCGCCTATGATCAGTTCCGACAATGCGCAGCTGCGCGGAGCCGTGCTGTTTAACGTGCGCGACCGCGACCTGGGCAGTACCGTGGAAGAAGCCATTGAAAAGATAAACCAGGAAGTTACTGGTATTCCTGATGGGTATTATCTGGAGTGGAGCGGCCAGTGGGAAAATCAGGTGCGTGCCAACCAGACGCTGCAACTCATCATTCCGCTGGTACTCATCATCATTTTCCTGATCCTGTACTTCTCCTTTAACTCGCTTAAGGAGGCTTTCATAAACCTGGTAACGATACCATTTGCGCTGGTGGGCGGGGTATTTATAGTTTACTTCTATGGCGTAAACCTGTCGGTGGCCGTGGCAGTGGGCTTTATTGCCTTGTTTGGTATGGCCGTGGAAACCGGGATGCTGATGGTAGTTTACCTGAACGAAGCCATGCACGAGCTGGTAGCCCTGAAAGGAAACAGTTCAGATACGATCACTAAAAAAGACCTGCGCGAGTACGTGTTCCGGGGTGCAGCCAAGCGCCTTCGCCCTAAGATCATGACCGTTTCTGTTTCCCTTTTCGGTTTGATTCCTGTGTTGTGGGCAACGGGCGTGGGTACTGATGTGATGCTGCCTATCGTGCTTCCGCTGATCGGGGGGGTGTTTACATCATCCATCCACATTCTGCTGGTAACACCGGTAGTGTTCGAAATGACCAAAGAGTACGAGTTAAAGAAACACGGCAAAATTGAGATCTACGATGTTAGTCACTAAAAAATATACTTCAGAAATTCCCCTCCTCAGAGGGGTCAGGGGTGGGTTAATCGCAACTATAGCTTTACTGCTAACTATAGTTCCTGCCCTGGCTCAGACACAACAGCCACAGGTCATGAACCTGGACAGCGTACTGCAGCGCATCAGCAAACAAAACCCGATGCTGCAGATGTACGACACGCGTGCCAAAGCCATGGATGCGTACGCCGAAGGTGCAAAGAGCTGGATGGCCCCTATGGTAGGCGGCGGTCTGTATATGAACCCTTATCCGGGAGCCGAGGTGATGGATGCTGGGGACAAAGGTGCTTACATGATCACGGCAGAACAAAGTATCCCAAACCCTGCCAAGCTGCGCGCTAAGGAAAAGTACATGAAATCCAGGGCGGCTATAGAGAGCTCTGGCCGGAATGTGACCTATAACGAGCTGCGGGCACAGGCCAAAACGGCATACTATAACTGGGTCGTGCTGGAGAAAAAAATAGATGCCCTGCAGGATAACCGCAAGATTATGGACTACATGCTGAAGCTGGCCCGCATCCGCTACCCTTATAACCAGGGCAGGCTCGGCAGCATCTATAAAGCCGAAGCCAGGATGCACGAAGTAGATAACATGATCGAGATGACCGAACGGCAGATCACGCAGCAGAACATTACGCTTAATACCCTGATGAACCTGCCCCGTGAACAACGCTACAAGATCGACACAACTATAGTACAGCACCAGCATATGCTGCCAACGATAGATACTACTTACCTGGCGGCTGCCCGCAGCGATGTGCAGCGCATAGACCGCAGCATTGAAAGCATGCGTCTGAATGTGCAGCTGGAAAAACTGGAACGCAAACCGGACTTCAGTATTCAGTTCGAGCACATGTACCCGAAGTCAGACATGATGCCGCAGCAGTTCTCAGCTATGGCGATGGTCTCGATTCCGATTGCACCGTGGTCGTCTAAAATGTATAAGGCTAATACCAAGGCCATGAACCTGGAGATAAACGCGATGCAACAGGAGCGCGAAGCAATACTGGCCGAAGCACAGGGCATGGCGCAGAGCATGGCCCTAGAAGCAACTGCCCTGCACCACCACCTCGAAAACTATAAGAACAAGATTCTGCCGGCCCTAAAGAAGAACTACGATGTAACCATGCTGGCCTATGAACAGAACAGCGCCCAGCTGCCGGAGGTGATCGATGCCTGGGAAGCCCTGAACATGGCGCAGATGGATTACTTGAATGACCTGCAGCAGTATTACCAGATGGTGGTGAACTACGAAAAGGAAATTGAGAAGTAGTTGATTTGAAGATTTGAAAATTTGGAGATGTGGAGATTTGAAAATTAAAACTCACTCAACCACTCATTCAAAATTAGAAACGATGAAAAGATATATAAACATACTGCTGCTAGTGCTGGCTATAGTTGTTGCGGCCTGCTCAGGTGATGAGCATAAGCACGCAGAGGGCACAACCTACACCTGTCCGATGCACCCTCAGATTGTGCAGAATGAGCCCGGGACCTGCCCTATCTGCGGCATGGACCTGGTACCACAGAATGCGCACAGCGAGGGCATAGAAATTACCGAAGATCTGGCCTTTCTGCTGAAGCCAACCAACACAACAGTTGTTGCCTCTATTGCTACCACAAAACCGGAGCATAAAAGTGTGCAGGCAACTATAAATATGGAGGGCATCATCAGCTACGATCCGAATCGGGTATACACCATTCCAGCGCGTGTGGCCGGCAGAATAGAATCACTGCAGGTAAAATTTAATTTCCAGCCCGTCCGCAAAGGCCAGAAGCTGATGGAGATCTATAGTCCGGACCTGATAACGGCGCAACGGGAGCTGATTTACCTGGTACGCGCTGCCCCCGAAGACAAGCAACTGATTGAAGCAGCCAAACAAAAACTAAGACTGCAAGGCGCTACCGATGCCCAGATAAACCAACTGGTAAGAACCGGAAAAGAGAGCTACACTTTCGCGATCTATAGTCCTTACGATGGCTATGTAATTGGATTAAATACCACAGCGCCTACTGCTTCTGCCGCGCCAACTATGGCGGCTGCTCCTGCGGCGTCGGGCATGGATGGAATGGGCAGTGGAGCCACGACAACACCTGCAGTGCCGCAACCAACGGCATCTGCCGGATCGGAAATACAGCTGCGCGAAGGCATGTACGTGAGCACTGGGCAGGCCTTGCTACAGGTAGTAAACCCAAACCAGTTGTGGGCAGAGTTTAACGTAGCTGCCGCCGCTGCAAATGCACTTACCAAAGGTGCTCCCTTGCAGGTCACGTTCCCGCAGGTAACCGACAAGCAGGTGCAGGCTAAAATAGATCTGCTGCAGCCGTTTTACCAGGCCGGCGAAAACTTTGCAAAGGTTCGGGTATACCTGCCTGGTGAGCAAAAAGCAGCAATGGTCGGTCAACTGGTTAACGGGAAAGTAAACTATAGCACAGAACCTTCTCTATGGATACCAAAAGCTGCTGTGCTGGACGTGGGCGCAAGCGCAATTGTGTTCCAAAAAGTAAAGGGTGGTTTTGAGCCAATTGCCATACAGGTCGGCACAACCGAAAACAACCAGATACAGGTGCTGGACGGACTGCAGCAAACCAATGTAATTGCTACCAACGCCCAGTTCCTGGTAGATAGCGAAAGCTTTATAAGAGTAAAAAAATGATTTGAAAATGTGGAGACGTAAAATTCACACATTCACTCCATCACTCATTCAAAATTGAATTATGAAACGATACATAAACATACTTTTGCTGGTGGTGGCTATAATTGTAGCGGCCTGCTCTGGCAAAGAACACAAACACGCAGAAGGAGTTACCTACACCTGCCCGATGCACCCGCAGATTGTGCAGAACGAACCGGGCACCTGCCCTATCTGTTTTATGGACCTGGTACCTGTGTCGCAGAGTGGGCAGAAAGAGGGCGAACTGATGCTGAGTAATGGCCAGATCGCATTGGGAAATATCAAAGTAAAGCGCATAAAATTCGGCGATGTGAACAACAACACTATCCTGACCGGACGACTCGCGCTAAACGAAGAACAGACCGACGTGATCAGCAGCCGCGCTGCAGGGCGTATAGATAAACTGCATATAAAAGAAACCGGTCAGCCAATAAAGCAAGGGCAGCCACTATACGAACTATACTCCGAACAGCTCCTGACGCTACAGCAGGAATACCTACTGGCTTTAAAACAGCAGCAGGAACTGGGCGCAGAGAACCCGCGGTTTGCGTCCTTCCTGAACGCTGCCAAACAGAAACTCAAACTATATGGCTTAACCGAAAGCCAGATCAGTAGTCTTGCCAGAAGAGGCACTACTAACCCGCGCATCACGTTTGTAGCGCCAGCCTCAGGTTTAGTAACTGAAGTAGCAGCCGCTGAGGGCCAGTATGTAACGGAAGGCAGCGAATTATATAAACTAAGTAACCTGGGCAGCATTTGGGTAGAGGCCGAACTATACCCGCAGGAAGTGGCCAATGTATCGGTAGGCGATGAGGTGCAGGTTTCGGTGCAGGGTGCTGCTGATCCGGTTACAGCCAAAGTTACGTTCCTGAGTCCCGAATACAGGTCCGGAAGCCAGGTAGCTGTGCTCCGCGCCGAACTGCCAAACAAACAGGGTAACTACATGCCGGGCATGCAGGCTAATATTGTACTGCCGGGCAAAAGCGGTTCCAGTCTGGTTATACCAACCGATGCTGTTATCAGAAGCAGCCAGCATAACCATGTGTGGGTGCAAACCGGAAAAAACACTTTTGCTGCGCGGGTTGTTACCCTCGGAGAAGAAAGCGCTGATAACGTGGCCATACTTTCGGGCATCAAAGAAAACGACAGAGTGGTGATCTCTGGTGCTTATTTGCTATACAGCGAATTTGTACTTAAAAAAGGCGGCGACCCTGTTGCCAGCCATCAACATTAATATTATATTTTTGTATTATGAAAGACTGCTGCAGAACCGGCGACGAACAACCTGCCAATCCGAAATCATCCTGGATGAAATGGTTGTTGTATCTTGCTATCGGGCTGGCGCTCGGCTTTGTTATTCTTGAACAGATTAATTTTTAAACGATAATACCTACTTATGAAGAAGAACCTGTTTTATAACCTTACCCTATCGGCGCTTGTGCTGGCTTCCTGCTCGTCGGATAAACCAGCGCAAACACAGGCTGATGCTGCACCTGCCGAAACGACAGCAGCCATGGACCACAGCATGCATACTGCCCAGCAAGCTGCAACAGCAACACCTGCTGAATTAATGACAGAAGATGGCCTGCCAAAAGACCTGGTGTGCATGGTAAACAACGCCTTTATGGGTAAAAAGCAATACCCGGTTGAGTTTGAGGATAAGATGTACTACGGCTGCTGCGAGATGTGCGTGAACACTATAAAAAATCAGCGTGAAGTGCGTTATACAAAAGATCCGCTAACCGGCGAGGAAGTTGATAAGTCGGCGGCATTTATTGCGCTTAAACCAGGTGGAGCCAACGGCGATGTGCTGTACTTTGCATCCGAAGAGAACTATAGGCAATACCAGCAACTATAGTTGCACACAGAACTATAGTTCAGAATCATCAAACCAATTCCTATATTTATAGTTTCAACCATCCAGTAACATAACCATGAGAAAAACACTCGTAGCCGCTGCCCTTGCAGCCTTTATATTTACAGCCTGCACTGACAGCAAGCAGGAAGCCGCAAACGAACACGCTGACCACCACGAAGGTATGGCCCACGGCGATAACATGCCTGACGCCACTACTATAGTTGTTGAAACGCCTGACTATACGTCGGTAAACGGTCCTGTTAAAGAGCAGATTGCAGCGGTTGTAGACAGCTACCTTAAACTGAAAGACAACCTGGTAGCGTCGGATGCCGGAAAGGCGCAGGCAGATGCAAAAGAGGTTAAAGCTGCCGCTGAAAAAGTAGAGGTAAGTGCGCTGGAAGGCGAGCAGAAAACTTTTGCAGAAGAAAGACTGAGCGAAGTGAAACAGGCTGCATCAGCCATGGCCGAAGCTGCTGATCTTGATCTACAGCGTGCGCAGCTTGAGCTGCTTTCAGAAGCTACCTTTGCCCTTACAAAAGCATTTGGTGCTGCAAACGAAACACTTTACTATCAGCATTGCCCTATGGCTAACAACGACCAGGGTGCTTACTGGCTGAGCTCTAACAAAGAGATTCGCAACCCATACTTTGGTGATGCCATGCTGAAGTGCGGCAGCAACGAAGAAGTTTACAGCAAGAAGTAATTTCTATTTACATACCACAGAAAAGGCAACCTATACAGGTTGCCTTTTCTGTTTTTATAGTTGCCTATAGTATCCTTTAAACTATAGCTAATTACCAAACTATAAGTTTGCACCAGCAATTCAACACTTGCCGCATCTCCGCGTTTAAGCAAACGCACCTAACACATACCGTATGAATTACATTTACCTGGGGCTGGGCATCCTGCTTTTCATACTTGTTGCGCTGGATATCACCAAAACTACATTATCCTCCAACGGCGCAGGTTCGCTTACCAATCATATTGCCAGAAGCATCTGGATGTTGTTCCTGTATGCATCCCGCAAAAACGGAAGGTCCAGGATGTTATCGTATGTGGGCTCTGCTATACTGGTAACTATACTTCTAACCTGGATCATTGCTCTCTGGGGCAGTATGCTGCTGATGTTGATGGCTGATAAAGGCGCTATTAAAAACAGCAATACTAATGCAGATGCAAACCTGCTGGAGCAGCTATACTATGCGGGCTACACCCTTTCTACCTTAGGTGTGGGAGATTATATTCCAACCACCGATTTCTGGCGCCTTGTTACCAATATTACAGCCTTCGCCGGGCTGGCTTCTATCACGGCATCTATTACGTATTTTATACCGGTGCTGCAGGCAGTAGAGCACCAAAGTAAACTAAGTTTTTATATCAGCAGCATGGGCCACACACCCAACCAGATACTGCGCAACAGCTGGAACGGGAAAGACTTTTCGTCTTTTTACGATAACACTACCACCATCTGCCAGATGCTGATGCAGCACATTACGCACCACCATTCCTATCCTATTATTCACTACTTTCATAACCATCGCATCCAGTTCTCTATATCAGTGGGGGTTGCCTTGCTTGCCGAAACCTATTACCTGCTGCAGTACAGTGCGCAACCGCAAGTGAACGATAAACTTAAGCTTACCATGCTGAAGAACACCCTGGAACAATACCTGCAACTGGTAAAAAGCGAGTACATTAAAGACGCTAAACCCGACGAGCGACCTCCCATGCCAGAGCTGGATGAGTTGCTGGAAGCTGGCATTCCCCTACAAAACAAAGAAACGATAGCAGCAACCTTTCAGAATCGGCTCAAAGACCAGCGCACGCTGCTAACAGTGTTAATTGAAACCGATGGATGGACCTGGGAACAGGTGTATCGGGATGAAGTTGAACTATAGTTACCGGTTTGCCCTCTGGTAATTATTGGCAAGTTTCCGGCGCGGAGATGATACAAAAAATAACACAAACCCTGAGATAACCGTCAGCAGTCCGAAAACAGAAAATACCCGCAGTAGCAGGTTTCCGAAGTTATCGCGGCTCTCGTAGTCCATGGTGTGCAGCATCCAAAGGAAATCGAACATGCGCCACTGGTTATGCCGGATGGCCTGAAACGTACCCAGCTCTGCCGAGACATACACGGTGCAGTTAGCAGGTTGGCTAAACGTGATGGCCCATGCTGGCAGCGGTTTTTCGCGGTATTCGTGGTGTGCCCCTGCTTCGGTCAGGTATTCCACGTTCTCTACTTTAACAGGTGCCTTAAGCTGGCTGCTGGCAACTGCTATGGCTTCCTCTTTTGTTAAGGCAGGCAGTAATTCACCGGTTGTAGCCCGCGCTAACTGCACTTTCTGGTTGGTAGCATTTGCCCCCGCATGGCCACCTGCTTCGCCAGCGGCATGTGTGGCGCTGCCGGCAAAATAGCGCACCTGGTAAACCGGCTCGCCAACAATCTCCACAAGCTGTATAGTTGCTATAGAATCAATCTGCTGTGTACGCTTAAGGCTATCCAGCACTACCTGCGGCGACACCAGTGCTAAATCTGCAGGCAAATACCGCTTCTCGCTGCGCAGATGGTCGCCATGCACTTCGTCAAGGTCATTCCAGCTGAAATATAAGCCACCAATGGTCCAGAAAAGGAATTGTAAGCCAAGTACAACACCCAGGTAGCGATGCGATTTACGGATATAATAGTGCCTGCTTTTTAGCTTCATAAAGCTAATTTAGTATAAAAAAGCATTTGCACTTAGCAGTCATATTTTAAGACTATCAATTGCTGATAAAAAAGCGGGTCAGTTTTCACTGACCCGCTTTCAAACTATAGTTTAGGCTACTGCATCTATTATACTACTGGCTTCCAGTTTTCGTATCCGGTCCGGGTTTCCTACAATCCAGACCAGGTCGCCTTCCTCAAAAATCAGCTCCGAGTCCGGGTTAGGAATACGTTCGCCGTTACGTTCCAGCCCTACAATCAGGCCATTGGTCTGGCTGCGCACACCCGAATTCCGTATCGATTTGCCTAACAGTACTGAGCCACCCGACACCAGCAACTTCTGCAGCGCTACATTTTCTTTTTCTCCTTCCACTTCAGGCAAAATGCATTCTTCTTCAATAAACCTGCGGAAGGATTCGATCTGTTCATCCGACCCGAAAACATACAGTACATCTCCCGGAAAAATGAGCTCGTTGCGTGTAGGAGCCGTAATGGTGCGGTTGCCCCGCTCTATAACGGCCACATTTACGCCATACTTTTCGCGCACCTGCAGGTCCACAAGCGATTTGCCTACCAGCCCAGCTTCCGATGGTATCACGAAACGGATCAGGTGTGCATCCCATGGAGTAAGCGTGTGGTGCATGCGGCTGGCCTCTTCAATCTCGCGGGCGTTCAGGTTAGACATGAAACGGTTTTCGATGCGGATGTAAAAGCTCTGGATCCGTTTAGAGAAAATAACCAGCAGCATGATAATAACCAAGCCTGCAACGATAGAAACCTGCACCGGGAAGAACTGGTGCAACAGAAACCCGATAAACAACACGGCAATACCGATGCGCACAAACTCCATCACAATGATCAGGCTGCGGTAGTTGCGGTTAGCCCATAAGCGGCCCTGCACCTCTTTTAGCGGATGGTACACAGCAAGCGCCCACAGGAACGGCGCCATGAAAACCAGTGTAACAGCTGTAGTTACTAACTTGCCTGTAGTGCCATTGATTACATTTTCTGTAATAAACGGATTCAGGAATTGGGCTGATAGCAGAACTATAGCAATAATGATAACAGAAAATACTACTGTTTGGATCACATAAGACTGCAGCAACCGCTTCCAGTCGCTGGTGCTGCTTACTACCTGTGCACCTGAACTATACTCATCCAGAGAACGCTTCCATTTAGCCGGCATAATACGTTCTACAAACTGGTAGGCCGGTGTCGAGAACTTGATCATGTACGGTGTGGTAAACGTTGTGATCGCGGATACTGCCACTGCCACCGGGTACAGAAAATCGCTGGTAACATTTAAGGTAACGCCCAGCGTGGCAATAATAAAGGAGAACTCCCCTATCTGCGACACGCTTAAACCCGATTGTACCGATGTTTTGATTCCCTGTCCTGCAATCAGGCCACCACCTGCAATGCTTATCGTTTTACCCACCAGCGTTACCACCGTTATCAGGGCAATTGGACCGGCATAGGTAATAATGGTTTCAGGATTGATCAGGATACCCACCGATACAAAAAAGATGGCTCCGAAGAGGTCTTTAACAGATGTGATCAAGTGCTCTATCTTCTCAGCCTTCGTGGTTTCGGCAAGGATAGAGCCCATAATGAAAGCGCCCAGTGCCGGAGAGAAACCTGCCTGCGCTGCAAGTATTACCATCAGCAAACACAGGCCAAGCGCCACGATCAGCAACGTTTCGTCATTCATCAGTTTGCTGGCCCTGCGCAGGAATGTCGGGATCAGGAAAATACCGCCCAGGAACCAAAGCAGCAGGAAGAAACCCAACTTCAGTACGGCAGTTACCATCTCGGCACCGGCAAACTGCTGGCTTACCGCAACAGTAGACAGCAGTACCATCAGCAAAATGGCAACCAGGTCTTCTACAATCAGCACCCCGAACACCAGGCTGGCAAAGCGCTGCGACTTAACGCCCAGCTCATCAAACGCCCTGATGATAATGGTAGTGGAAGAAATAGAGAGAATACCGCCCAGGAAGATGCTGTCCATAGTGGACCAGCCGAGTAACTTACCGGTAAGGTAGCCCAGCAACAGCATTGAGATTACTTCTACAAAGGCCATGATGGTAGACGCGCCACCTACCTTTACCAGCTTTTTAAAGCTAAATTCCAGTCCAAGGCTGAATAAAAGGAAAATCACCCCTATCTCAGCCCAGATGGTAATGTTCTCGGGCTCAGAGATAGTAGGGAACAGGCCCACGTGCGGGCCCACCAGCAGACCGGCAATAATATAACCGAGCACCAAAGGCTGCTTCAGTTTCTTAAAAATAAGAGTCATGACACCGGCAGCCGCCAGTATCAAACCCAGATCGGTGATAAGATGTGGTAAGTGCATCCGTTGCTTTTAGAACGTTTTAAGCGTTTTGTTAAACTATAGGTTGTTAATTCTGCAATGTTTCCAGTGGCGGTATTGCCCTTGTAACCAGGTTTTGTGCTTCGCTCAGGCGGCGCATGTCATCAGAGGCAGGCATTTCAAACACTTCCAGATCGAAATAGCGTACCGCTGCCAGCAGGTGGTCAAAAATATCGGCCATAATATTTTCGTAGTACACCCAGCGCACATCGTTCGAGAACAGGTAGAGCTCTATCGGCATGCCCGTGGTTGTAGGCTCGAGTTGGCGAACCATCATGGTCAGCTCTTTGTGTACGTTCTCGTTCTGGGCAATGTAGGCGCTGGCATAAGCTCTGAAAACGCCTGCATTGGTCAGGTTACGGCCATTAATGAGCAAGGTCTTGTCGATGCCCTTTTCCTTGTTATGCCGGTCTATCTGTTGCTGTCGTTCCTGCAGGTAATCTTTCAGCAGATGTATCTTACTTAGTCTGGCAACATCTTCCGGAGATAAGTATTTAATGCTCGATATCTTCAGATGAATAGAGCGCTTGATGCGCCGGCCACCGGTGCGCTGCATTCCACGCCAGTTCTTAAAGGAATCAGATATCAGGTAGTAAGTCGGGATCGTGGTGATGGTCTTATCCCAGTTCTGCACTTTTACAGTTGTCAGGTTAATTTCTACCACATCGCCGTCTGCGCCATATTTTTCCATTGTTATCCAGTCGCCGATACGTACCATGTCGTTGGTAGATACCTGAATGCTGGCTACAAAACCAAGAATGGTATCTTTAAACACCAGCAGGAGAATGGCCGATGCCGCTCCCATAGCTGTAATAAAGGTCCATAAAGGTTTGCCTGTTAGTAACGAGAAGATCATCAGGCCGCCTATAAAAAAGGTAAAGATGGTCAGTACCTGCGTAAAGCTATCAATGGGCTTATCCTTCAGGGAATCAAAGGTTTTCAGGTAGTCGCGGCTGGTACGTAGCACAGACCGGATGATCCAGATGCCCAACAGCACCACATACACGTCCGTCAGCTTCAGGAGCGGTGCAATCCAGCCACTGAAATCAGCAAAGATGACTGGTATGGCTAATACAACTATAGTTAGCGGAAAAATTCTGGAGAGGTGCAGTACCACTTTATTTTGCAATAGGTAATCGTCGAAGCTGGTAGTGGTACGACTTGCAAATTTCTGGAGCATACCCACCATTATTTTTCGTGCTATAAAACCAGATAACAGGGACAGCAGAACCGTTGCCAGCAAAAGCAACAACATATTCAGGTACACAGCTGCAACAGCATGTAGACCCAGTTGCACCAGTTGGTCGGTTAGCCAGGAAGTATCGAGAGTCGGTAAGGGCGTAGAATTCATGATAATAAGGTAATTAAAAGCAGGCAGAGATACATATGTCGCAGCCGGTTGATCGGAAAAAATGGTGCACCTGCATTTGCCAGCACACCTGAAACTATAGTAAGTGAAATTTAAGAAAGACGCACTATGATCAGCAATTGGGCTGCCTAGGGTGCGTTGGGTAAGTTTGAAATCGTTAGTTGTTGCGACAGGCTATAGTTTGAAATCGCCACTTTCAGACGGTTTACATTCACCAGAACAGCGATATTCCATGAAAGCGGACTTGCTAATATGGGAACATAAGGCTGCTGTACTTTGAGGCGTGCTAAGGAAACACTTGCATCAGGGAACAGGCCAATATCCTGCTTAGGAGCATCGCCTTCATCAGTTAAACTATAGTTGCCGGAAGCACTAAAAATTGTAACCGGCGCGCTTTGAGAAATGGCTTCCGGAAGGTGATGCTCACCTTCTGTTGCGTAGCCTGGCACCGAGACAGCCCATATCAGCATCACCCAAAACAAAGGTAATCCAACGTAATGCTTTAACGTGTCTGGTACTGTCATCAACTGCAAAATAACTCCGTTTATGGCAAAATGGCAAATACTTTTCCTGAGAAAGTACAGTATCCAGCATTCAGAATATTAGCACGTTATGTATAAATAACCTGCTCCAGAGCTACTAAAGGCGCATTAAGCCCAATTAAGCAATACTTATATCGCTGAAAAAAACACTCCCATTTTTTCACCTGTTTTTTTGCAGGGATTAACACTCAATATGAGTTATACTTCTGCAGTCAAAAACACTGATTAAACGGAACAGCAACACAACCACTATAACTATTTAAAGAATTAGTAAAACCCATTGAACCTCTAAGCAATTCCTATAGTTAGACTTGTACACTTAACAGCACCTAAATAACTAAGAATCAATTTGTTTACATTACCGACCCAGTCGGCGCTTAGGTTATTATGCAATATACTTTGGAAACAAACCCACAAACAGAACAACAATTTAAGGGCAGGGGGCTGCCCAATGTGAATGAGCGCTATTTACAGCTGGAACTGGTGCCAGCTTTAAAGCTGAACTATAATGCTGTAACAAAGCTGTTTGAAGCAATATGGCAGCGCCCCGTAAGTAATCAGGAATACCGCCAGCTGGTACGCTATACCGGGCTATGTATTGCCATTTTACGCGCTGAGTATATTCTGTTTGATTTCACAAAATTAGGAGTACCGTCGGCGGAGGTTCAGAAGAGTACGACCGAATTTTTAAAGCAGGCATTGCAGAACATCACATTCAAACGCAGTGCGCAGGTGCTGGCAACTAATAACTCGCAGTTGCATGTGCATAATTATATAACACAGGACAACACAGAGCTTTTGCCAGATGTACAGGTTTTCGGGAGTTATACCGAAGCGAAGACCTGGCTTACAGAAACTATAGCTGCAGATTGCACAAGTAACGACATTCAGATACCGCTCCACAGCAGCCTGAAAGCGCTTCGTAAAATTGCGGCAGCAACTCCCGAATTAGCGGTTGCGGTAAAAACGCCGGAGCCTGCAAAGGAGATCAGATGCAGCACAGATTTCATGGAAGTTACAGTTAACCCGCAGCAAAGCCTGATCTGCCTCCGCTGGACCCGAAAAGTGCAAAGCAGGGAGCTTCGTTATGGGGTTTTGAAAGCCTGCCGCGCCCTGATAGAGCATGAGGCAAAATTAGGGCTCGTAAACAACCAGCGAATGGGTATACTCACGCTACAGGACCAGACATGGCTGGCTCAAAAGTTTGCAGAGCTTTTATCGCGCAGCAAATTGCAATACCTGGCAGTAGTTAGCTCACCGGATGTGATGCAGCAGCTTGCCAGCGAGACTGTAAATGAGCGTATCCGACGGTCTTATGATTCCCATGTGTCAGAATACTTCCTGTCAGAAACTGAAGCACTTGACTGGTTGACTATTTCATCTTCCCAAAACTAAAAACGATGACCGTACAACCGACCAGCAACTTGCTTAAGCTACAGCTTATACCTGTTTTCGAGAGCAGCTACATCCGGATTGAACTGGAAGCCGCCTTAAAGTTTATTCGCGTACTCTGGCTTCGCCACCCGAGCAGCGACGAGTTCAGGGAAGGCTTTAGCAAAGCTGCCGACCTGACTATTGCGCATCATTGCCATTACTGGTTAAGTGATTCGCGTGCCATCCATTACCTGCAACTTGCCGACCAGAACTGGCTGATACGACTGGTAACGCAGCTTCTGCCGCAGGTTAAACTCCGCAGATTTGCCCGGCTTAATACACTGGAAAGCCTGGCCATGATGGATGTTCCGCGCACATTGAATGAGCTCGAAAAATTACCTGACTGGCAACAACATACTTTAACGAAGGTCTTTACAGAAGAAGACGATGCCCTGGCGTGGCTTTTTAATGCATACAATTAACAGCCTGCCACAGCTAACTATAACTATAAAGCCACCTCATATCTGAGGTGGCTTTATAGTTTTGAAGAAGGCCTGATTAGTTTGCAACTGCTTTCCGAACAGGTATGGTGGTAGTTTTTAAGTCCAGTACTCTATCCACAAGTGGCGTAAAAATGCCAACCAGCGCAAAGGCCAGCAGCAGGTACAGGTACCAGGCATAAGGCAATACCTCTGTAAATGCTACAGCACCTCCGGTATAACTCAACATAATGAGCATCTGTGCTCCATAAGGAAGCAGCCCCTGCACAAAGCAGGCAGAAATATCGATCAGGGCAGCAGTTTTGCGGTTATCGATCTGGTATTTCTGGCTGATTTCCCTGGCAACCGGCCCCGCTACAACTATAGAAACCGTGTTGTTGGCAATTGCGCTGTTAATGCCTGCTACCAGCGCCCCTACACCAACCTGCGAAGATTTATAGCCCCGGATGAGCGAATTAGCCTTATTAAGCAAAAACTGAATACCGCCGGCACGCTTCACCATTTCGGCAAGTCCGCCGGTCAGCATCGAGAGCAGGAAGATCTCGGTCATGCCGGTAAAGCCTTCGTAAATATTTTTGCTGAAAAGCAGCAGATCCAGCGTTCCATCCATCATGCCTACGGCACCTGATGCCAGTATACCCAGCACCAGTACGACAAAAACATTTATGCCATACATCGCCAGTCCCAGCACCAGCAGGTAAGGTGCTATTTTCAGGAAATTGATGTCCTGTGTTGCGGGCAGTACATCCTGTGTTGGCGTGTTTTGCCATCCGGCTAATAAAAGCAGGCCAATCGTAACTATAGCTGCTGGACCGGCAATAAAGATGTTTACCCGGAACTTGTCTTTCATGCTGCACTCCTGTGTTTGGGTAGCGGCAATGGTTGTATCTGATATAAAGGAAAGGTTATCGCCGAACATGGCACCTCCCAGCAGCGCCCCCAGCAATATAGGAAGCGATGAGCCACTTTGGTCGGCCAGCCCTACCACAATTGGCCCCAGCGCCACAATACAGCCCACCGAGGTACCTGTTGCAGTGGAAAGAAAAGAAGCCAGCAGGAAGACACCAACCGCCAGGTATTGCACTGGTATGTAAGCCAAACCTAAATTTACCGTAGCATCTACACCGCCAATGGCTTTGGCAACCATCGCAAAAGCGCCGGCCAGCAGATAGATCACACACATGGTTACGATCTGCGAGTCGCCACAACCCCGGATAAAGGCATCTACTTTGGCGTTAACGCTTCCTTTTAATAGTACAAATGCGGCCACAATACCGCACATTACCGCAACCGGCGATGGCAGAGCATAAAAATCGTTCAGCAGTATGCCTGCACCCAGAAATGTGAATACAAATACAAAGAAAGGCACCAGCGCTAAACCGCCGGTATTTTTAATCTGATCCATAAAATAATAAAAGTGAAAACCGGGCTAAGCCCAATGAAGTGTGTTACACCAGCTGGGTGTAAGGGTTAAAACTGAATAAAGCCGGGAGTTAGCAACAACAGCAACAACACATACAGGCAACGGGCATTGCCTTAAAACTATAAAACAGGTGTAAAACCGGGGAAGTGTGTTGTAAGCTCATGTGTACTAATTTATAGGTCCCAAAAAATGGGCAGGTGTTAGCACCGTATCAACTATAGTTGCGGGTTGCTAGAAGTTCTCAGAGCCTGCTCTCTCCCTTCTTCTTTATAAATTCTGATAAAGATGCTGCAAAGGTAAGGCCACAACAACTATAACTGCAAGCTTTTGTACAAAAAAGCCGTATAAACCATCCTAAAACGATAGTTGATGGAGCAGATTCCGAACCTCTACATTGGCACGTCGGGCTGGAGTTACCGCTGGCCCGAAGTGTTGTACCCACCCGAACTGAAGTCTGCGGACCGGCTGGCTTTTTATGCCAATGAGTTTAACGCGACCGAGATAAACAATAGTTTTTACCACTTTACCATGCCCAAAACGATAGAAAAGTGGCTGAGCACAACTCCTTCCTATTTTAAGTTTGCGCCAAAACTGCACCAGGAAATTACCCATAACCGCAAGTTTGAGGACATTGAAGCGCCCCTGGATAAATTTATGGCCAGCTATAGTTTGATGGGTGAGCGCCTGGGGCCGGTATTGGTACAGATAGCCGGCAGCTTCAGGTTTAACAGGCCCGTGGCTGAAGATTTTTATAGAACACTTCGCGCAAAGTACCCCAAGCAGACTTTTGCGCTGGAAGCCCGCCACACTTCCTGGTTTACCGACGAGTCGCTGGACCTGCTGCGCGATTACGAGATCACAACCGTGATGGCCAGTGCCGGCAAGCGTTTTCCGGGCATAGAGGTTACCACTACCAACACCGCCTACCTGCGCCTGCACGGCGACGAGAGAATGTATAGTTCTGCCTACTCCGATGAGAAACTGGAGCGTTACGCTTACATGGTGAAAGACTGGCTGGAAGATGACATGGAAGTATGGGTGTTCTTTAACAACACCATTCTGGGCAATGCTGTGCTGGATGCCCGCAAACTGAAAGACCTGATCCGAAACCTGTAGTTATTTTATAGTTGCGCGGGAGTAACCTTACGCCTTACGTACTATCTAAAGAATGTAAAACTTTAGTTCAGCAGCAACTATAGTTTACTCTGGTTACCAATTTGGAATTCAGCATTATGCATACACCTAAAGGAAAAATAGTAGCCATTGGCGGCAACGAGAACAAAGGGGACCAAACAGCCCCTGAAGCGTTGGAATCCACTGTTCAGGGAGCCTTCAACAACGGCATTCTAAAGCGTATCCATGATGAGCTGCATGGCATTGGCACCCGCATAGAGGTTGTTACCACCGCCACGCAATTCCCTGAAAAAGCTGGTCAGGTTTATACAGAAGCTTTTATGCGACTAGGCTGCGACAATGTAGGGGTCCTTCCAATCCAAAGCTCCTGTGATACCGGCCGGCTTGATTATCTGGACCGGCTCAGTGCTGCAGATGCAGTCATGTTTTCGGGGGGAGACCAGCAAAGAATCATGCAGGTATTTGAGCAAACAGAGGAGTTGCAGATCCTGAAAAAAAGGTACCTGCACGAAGACAAGTTCCTGATCTCAGGCACGAGCGCCGGCGCGATGGCACTGTCCGGCATTATGATCAATGGCTCCCTGGAAGGACATCCTCTGGTGAAAGGCACGGTCTCGCTCACGAGTGGCCTGGGCCTGCTGGAGCACATTATCATCGACACCCATTTTGTGAACCGCCGCCGTATTCCACGACTCATCGAGGCAATTGCAGCCAACCCGACTCATATCGGCATCGGGCTTGGCGAGGATACAGGCGTACTGATCACACACAACAACTACATCGAAACCATAGGTTCGGGGCTTGTCATCGTGATAGATGGCCGCAAAATACTACAGAACAACTATAACACTGTACAGGAAGGGGAATTACTCTGTGTAGAGAACCTGGTACTGCATGTTTTGCCCAAAGGCAGGGCTTACCACATCACAAACGGCGAATTCCTGAACCTGCCGCTGACCTAAGCATGCTGCCCTTTACGCATCGCAGGTATAAACTATAGTTTACAGCTTTCCAGGTTAGATACAGCCTGTTCTTTATTTTATAGTGCTATTGCTCAAACAGCTGATTTTTCTAAAAATTCGCTTATCTTGAACAGCATTATCCAACCTTATTTATGTCTGCTAAAACTGAATTCGCAATGCCTCAGGAGTTAGAGAAGCGTAATGATTCCCGTGCCATTTACATAATTGGTGCGCTGTTCTTTATTTTCGGCTCCGTTACATGGCTCAACTCGGTACTTATCCCCTACCTTAAAATTGCCTGTGAACTCACCATTTTTGAGTCGTACTTTGTAACCTTCGCGTTCTACATCTCCTATTTCGTGATGGCCATTCCATCGGCTTGGGTGCTGAAGGCGATCGGTTTTAAGAAAGGCATGGCTGCCGGGCTTGCCGTCATGGCACTTGGTGCCCTGGTGTTTATACCGGCTGCCACAGAGCGTACCTATAGTTACTTTTTGCTGGGCCTGTTTGTGCAGGGCACCGGACTGGCCTTACTACAAACGGCCTCAAACCCATACATCACCATTCTTGGCCCTGCCGAAAGTGCTGCCAAGCGTATCAGCGTAATGGGCATCTGCAACAAGGTTGGCGGTATTATTGCTCCAATTGTGCTCGGTTTCTTCATTTTCTCGGATGCAAGCGAGCTGGACGCGCTGGTAGCACAACTAAACTCCATGAGCGTCGAGCAGAAAGCTGCTGAATTGAATGCTCTGGCTCACCGCGTGATAAACCCATACATTTTTATGGCCGTGGCCCTGGGTATATTGGCAGTACTGGTACTTTGGTCCAGCTTGCCGGAAATAGATACCGACCATGAAGATGAAACCGTGGCGCTGGCTAATACCGGTAAAACAAGTGTGCTGCAATTCCCGCACCTGCTGCTGGGCGTACTGGCACTGTTCCTGTATGTAGGCGTAGAAGTTATTGCTGTGGACACAATCATCAGCTATGGTATGGAGAATGGCTTTTCGCTGACAGATGCCAAGTTCTTTTCTTCGTTTACTCTGGGCGCTATGCTGGTAGGCTATGTAATCGGTATCATCACGATCCCTAAATACCTGAAGCAGGATGTTGCGCTCAAGATCTCGGCTATACTTGGCGTGCTGTTTTCGTTGGGTGCTATCTTAACAAGCGGCTATACTTCGGTATTATTTATTGCACTTCTTGGCCTGGCAAACTCCCTGATGTGGCCTGCCATCTGGCCGCTGGCTATAGTTGGGTTGGGCCGTTTTACAAAAATCGGTTCGTCGTTGCTGATTATGGGTATTGCCGGTGGCGCCATTCTGCCGCTGGTATATGGTAAGTTTGCCGAATCAACCGACACCCAACATGCCTACTGGATGATGGTGCCATGTTACCTGTTTATCTGGTATTATGCCACCAAAGGCCATAAGGTCGGACGAAAGATATAAATTGTTAACTATAGAAAAGCCCCGGCAGAAAGTTTTGCCGGGGCTTTTTGTTAGCGCCAAAACTATAGTTAGCCCTTAAACTATAAACTATGAACATCAACATCCCTGGCCTCCGTAACTCCGGACCCAATCACTGGCAAAGCCTTTGGGAAGCAGCCTATCCTGAAAAGTTTTACCGCATCAACCAAAGCAACTGGGAACAACCCGACTGCGAGCAATGGACTGCCCGCCTAGAGCAGGAACTACAAAAGTTTGACCTGCATGAGGTGATGCTGATCGGGCATAGTGTGGGCTGTGCCACCATCGTTAACTGGTATCATCGGTTTGGTAAAACTATTAAAGGATCTTTGCTGGTAGCCCCAAGCGATGTAGACAACCAGGATTACCCCAAATATATTACCGGTTTCAGTCCGTTGCCGCTGCAAAAGCTGCCTTTCCCAACTATAGTTGTTGCCAGCACCAACGACCATGTGGTAAACTATAGCCGCGCTAAATATTTTGCTGATTGCTGGGGAAGTGATTTGGTCACGCTAAAAAACGCTGGTCACATTGAACCGAAGTCCGGGTACGGGCTCTGGGACCAGGGACTGGAACTGATAGCACAACTGCGCAAACAAACTATAGTTCTGTAACTATAGTAGCTGCAATTGCTCGCCTTTAAAGTGCTTTATGGGCTTAAACGAATTAGTGATGGTATAGATGGGGGTTTCCTGGTAGCGCGATGCAATTACGATCTCTGTACCGTTGGCATTCAGGTCGAAGAGTTGCTTGAGCATTCCCGGGTTGTTGTTGTCTTTGGATAGGTGCGAAAGCAGCACATGGCTCATGTATGCCGGCTTGTGCTCGGTAAACAGGTTAAGCGCCTGCTCGTTTGAGAGGTGCCCGTGTTTGCTGCGGATACGTTGCTTCAGGTAATACGGGTAGCGGCCGCTGTCCAGCAGGCCATCGTCGTAGTTCGCTTCCAGAAAAGCGGCATGGCACTGGCCAAAGTGTTTGATCACATGCTCACACGGCTCCCCAATATCTGTAAATACACCAATGTTTATGCCTTCGTAGCTCACCATAAAACTATGCGGGTCCGAGGCATCGTGCCACTTCGGGAAGGCTGTTATAGTCAGGTTACCTACCTGCACCGGCTCGTAAGCGGTAAATGAGATCGCTGTAATCGGTTCATGGCTCAGGCGGCCATAGTGCTGTGTATCCGGGGTAATGTAAACCGGAATGCTATACTTCTTCGCAATCATGGCTACACCCCGGATATGGTCAGAGTGCTCATGCGAAATAAAAATAGCCTTTACCTTGCGCATCGAAAGGCCCAGGCGCATCATGCGTTTCTCGGTTTCGCGGCACGAAATACCGGCATCCACCAGCACAGCTTCGCGCTCGTTACCGATGTAATAACAGTTGCCGTTACTCCCCGAATTTAAAGATGTGATCTGCAGTTGCATGTGGCTGCAAAGAAACGCTAAATTATACTTCTGACCAAAACAGGTATAATAGTAACCATGCTCACCCCGGCATAATTCCATCTGCAACTATAGTTACGGCCTAATAGTTGGCAATCAGTTACTTTAATTTATAGTTTGGCTTTTGTTACGCCGCATTACGCTGGGTGGTGATCGTTACAGCTTAGCTTTTAATGTTGGGAAAGTATACCCGGAAGGTGGCTCCTTTGCCAACCTCACTGTCCAGTTCTATATGGCCGCCGGCGTTTTCTACGATCCGCTTCACAATGTACAAACCAACACCCGAACCCTCCACGTGGTCGTGCAGGCGCTTAAACATCGAGAAGATTTTAATCTTATCGGCGGGGTTAAGCCCAAGCCCGTTATCGGCAACGGTTAACACTACAAAGTCAGGTTCTACCTTTGTACTTACCCGGATGTGCAGTTCCCTTTCAGAGGAGCTGTATTTTAAAGCATTGCTGATCAGGTTGTACACAATGCTGCGCATATTTTTTGCTGAAAACTCAATCTCGGCTTCCGGCGAGAGCGAGGTTTCTATTTCAGCATTTTTCTCAGCAATAAGCGGTTCAAAGTCCAGCAGGGTGTCGCTTATGATCTCGTTCAGGTTAACATCTCCTACATCCGTGCTATCTTCACGCTGTATTTTGGCAACTTCTGTAAGGTCTGAGATGGCTTTTTTAAATCTGTCAACAGAGTTCTGGATCAGCCTGAGTACTTTTTGAATGTCAGTAGAAGCAGCTGTTTCATCCGGCAGATATTCTTCAAGGGCGCGCACCAGGCCTTCGATATTGGAAATAGGCGCCTTCAGGTCATGCGAGGCAGAGTAAACAAAATTATCGAGGTCTGCGTTAGTGGCCAGCAGTTCCCGGTTCATCGTTTCCAGTTTACGGCGCGATTGCACCTGCTCGTTTACGCCAATAGCCACCGCAATAATACCGGTCACGTTGCCTTCCTCATCGCGCATGGGCTGGTACACAAAATTGATAAAAACCTCCTCCAGTGTGCCGTTACGGTCGAGCATAACAGCCAGCTCATTAGCTACAAATGGTACACCGGTATTGAACACGCCATCCAGCAGTTCCCTTATCCCCTGGCCTTCCACCTCAGGCAGCGCTTCCAGCACCGGCCTGCCAATCACGTCTTCATATCGCTTTCCCCATATCTCACAAATGCCAGGGTTTGCCAGATCTACAATATAGTTAGGGCCACGCAGAATAGTGATTCCCACTGGCGCCTGCTGAAATATTTCGTTCAGGTAGGCCTGCCGTCTTTCAGTCTCGTGGCGGGCATTTACACTTGCAAAAGAAATGGCGATCTGCCGCATCAGCAGCACATGAAAATCCTTGTAGCTGGTATCGTAGCTGAGCTTCGGGCTGATGCCCGCCATGATCATGCCTACTACCTGGCTCGTTCCGGTAAGGGTAACGGGCAGCAGCGCGACTTTGAGCTCTTCCTGTTCTTCTGTCAGAATAGCTTTATCAGACACCAGTAAACTATAGTTTACAACTACAGGTTGCCGCGTGTCTAATACTTCCCTGAAAAGGCCCGACTCTTCCGGTACGTCAAGGTTTATGATTTTCTGCAACTGTTCCCCGCTCTGCATAATGCCCGACTGGCCCAGCAAGCGTACTTCGTTATTAGGGACATCCATCAGGTAAATGGCACAAACCGGTACATCGCTGGTATTTTCGCTCATGATGGAGCAGGCCTGCTCGCCGCCTTCCTCCAGGGTATGCACCATGGTGAGGGTCTCGGTAACATCTTTCAGGGTTTTGAGACGGCGCTGGTTTTTTACAGTAGCTGATACTTCTTTGCATGAGCATAAAATACCGGCTATATTTCCGTCATCATCAAAAGCAGGGCTATAGGAAAAGGTCCAGTAGGTTTCTTCTATAAAGCCTTTGCGGTCGAGGTAAATAGGCAGGTCTTCTGCATAAAAGTTTTCCCCGGTCAAATAAATATTTTCCGCTATCACACCCACCTGATGCCAGATCTCGCTCCACATGTCGCGTGCGCTGCTGCCCAAGGCTCTGGGGTGTTTGTTGCCCAATGCCGGCAGGTAGGCATCGTTATGAAACATATAAAACGAATCCGTCCACCACAGAAACATTGGGAAAGCTGAATTGAGTATAGTCCGGATGTATATTCTCAGGCTGTGCGACCACTGATCAGGATTGCCAAGGGGATGGTCGTTCCAGTCATAGTCCCGCATGTGGCTGCCCATTTCGCCACCGCCATTAAATATTTCCTGGTTAAAGCTGGTAGTAGTGGGTTTCTCTGATGATGGCATTTAAACGGCATTAAGTACAAGAGCTATAGCACGCGCGGCGCATAACTCCCATTAGCAAAAGTAGTACGCTATAAGGCTTTTAAAGTTAGCACATTATAACTCTCGCAGAGCTAACATCTAAATTATCAAATATTTAAAATTATATATATTAAAAACTATAACCATTAAGCCTCTTATGCTACCTGTTGCCCGGCGTCCTGCTTATAGTTTGCTCCAATGCGTGGCAGGCCCAGCGTTTCGCTGGTCCAGCCGCGCACGCGCTGCAGCAGCTCCGCATCTTTGGACAGAGACTGCCCGTAGGATGGGATCATTTTCTTCAGCTTCTGCTGCCACTCCTCGGAGGCCACCTGTGCCGGGAAGCAGCGTTGTATGAGCTTCAGCATAATCGAAACAGCGGTAGAAGCCCCCGGCGATGCTCCCAGCAACGCAGCCAGCGAGCCATCTGCAGCACTCACCATTTCGGTACCAAATTCCAGCACGCCGCCACCTTTAGGTCCTTTTTTTATTACCTGCACACGCTGCCCGGCAATTTCAAGTTTCCAGTCGTCGGGGCTGGCGTTCGGGTAGTATTCTCGCAAGGCATGCAACCTGTCTTCCGGCGACTGCCGCACCTGGTTAATAAGGTACTCTGTGAGCGAGATATTCCTGATGCCTGCAGAGATCATGGGGCGCAGGTTGTCTGGCCGGATAGAACGTGCCAGGTCCAGGTAAGAGCCTTTTTTCAGGAATTTGGTAGAGAAGCCGGCATAAGGCCCAAAGAGCAGTTCTTTTTTGCCATTTATAAAGCGGCTGTCGAGGTGCGGCACCGACATGGGCGGCGAACCAACCGAGGCTTTACCGTATACTTTGGCTTTGTGCTTTTCAATGATTTCCGGATTGGTGCATCTGAGCCATTGCCCGCTTACCGGGAAACCGCCAAAACCTTCGGCCTCCGGTATATCCGATTTCAGCAGCAGTGGCAGAGAGCCGCCTCCTGCCCCGATAAACACGAACTTAGAAAACACCTTGCGCTTATCACCTGTTCTGAGATCCTTTACAGTCAGGCGCCAGTAGCCGGTGCTGGTTCTGCGTATTTTGCGAACCTCGTGCCCGAAATACTGTTTTATGCCGTTTGTTTCCAGGCGATGCAGCATGCGACGCGTCAGGGCGCCAAAGTTTACGTCCGTCCCGATCTCCATGCGGGTAGCAGCTACTTTATCTGTGTTAGTACGCCCTTCCATTACCAGCGGCATCCATTCTTTTAATTGCAGTGGGTTCTCGCTGTATTGCATGCCTTTAAACAGGTTGCATTGGGTCAGCGCCTCATATCTTCTCCTGAGGAACTGCACATTGGCATCGCCCCACACAAAGCTGATATGCGGAATGCTGTTAATGAAGAAATCAGGGAGTTTGACCTGGTTTTTCTCGATCAGGTAAGACCAGAACTGTTTGGACACCTCAAACGACTCTGCAATTTTTACGGCTTTGGAAATATCTATCGTTCCGTCGGGGCGCTCGGGCGTATAGTTCAGCTCGCAGAAGGCAGAATGGCCCGTGCCGGCGTTGTTCCAGGCATCAGAGCTTTCGGCGGCAGCCACATCCAGGCGTTCGTAAAGTTCCATTTTCAGGTCGGGTTGCAGCTCGTGCAGTAGCATCCCCAGTGTCGCACTCATAACTCCTGCCCCTATCAGGATTACATCGGGGTTATCGTCGGTATTTATATTATTCAAATCCATAGTTTATCCGGGTTGGTTAAAGCTACCTTTTTATAGCAGCGTGTACACTGCATACGGATATACCAACATTTTAATTACATTTAAGAACGCTTACCTTTCAGGCTTTCTATAATTATAGTTGGAACAGGCGACGTAGCGGGAATACTGCAAACTGCTATAGTTTGCACTTTTGCAGCAGGCTTTAGATCAATTGCAGTGTGAGCAAAATGGCGCTTTTGTTATGCCCTAAACCTGTTTTTAAGGAACTATATCGGTTAAATTTGGATTATGTAGTTCGTAAACTTACTCTTAATCAAACAGGTACGTGCAGGTTACAGGTGTGATGCAGATGCAAAACAACTATAGCTTTACAATAAACAGGCCTGTTTAGGGGTTAGGCTTAAGTAATGTTTAACACTAAATCAGCTGCGAATTAATTGCGCAGTATTGCACTTTATTTTATGTTTACTCCGGTATAGCATCCGGATCTAAATCAATCTTACCATGAAATCGACCTTTTTATCTCTTGTTTTCGTGATGATGCTCACGGCTGTGCAGGCGCAAACTGCCGCACCACAGCAAACAGCGCCATCCAAAAACACCCTGGCCAACCAGTACAACGCCCTGAAAAACAAGGCAAACTCTTATAATGAAAGCGGCCAGCAGTACAAGGTAGTTAATGTCAGAACGCTCGACTCTTTTTATAAAAGCGTGAACGACAGCCTGCAGGTAATAAGCAAAAAACTGGCTGATGCCCGCCGTGGTGCCGATCAGGAACTGATAGATGCCCGTGCAAACGTAGCAGCACAGGAAAAGCAGCTGAAAGCCCTTACCGAAGAAACTGCCCGCAAAGAGCAGGAAGTTCAGAAAAGCCAGCACCTGATCAACAACATCTCGTTTTTCGGGATAGACATGCAGAAGCAGTTTTATGTAATCCTGAACTCGGTGATTATAGTTGCCCTGCTGATTGTATTGGCCGTTGTAATGATGCAATACAAGAGCAGCAAGCGCACAGCCGTAGAAAAAGTGAAAGCTTTTGACGAGATAGATAGCGAATTTAACGAATATAAAAAGGCTGCCCGCGAGCGCGAACTGAAACTGAAGCGCGAAATGCAGACCGAAATGAACCGCGCCGAAGAACTGAAACTTGAAGTGGCAGCACTGCAGCGCAAACAGCATGCTTAAGCCATAGCACAACTATAAAGAGAGCCGCCGGAGCAAATTCCGGCGGCTTTTTTGTTTCCGGCAACTATAGCTCACTTAATCCATCCACCAACTATAAACTATAGGTAATCATCCAAAACCTGCCTTAACCTATAGTTGCGCTACTTTATTTCTAAGATTTAAACCCTTTCACTGCTGCTTTAGTACAACTATAGAAACTTTTTCAAGCTTTTATATGTATATACATTAAATGTTTGTACATTTGTGTAACGAAATTAATTAACTCACTTAATAAAAAACTAAAACAATAAACTATGGCTACTACAAAATGGATTATTGACCCGGCCCACAGCGAAATTCAGTTTAAAGTGAAACACCTGATGATCACGACTGTAACGGGTTATTTTAAGTCGTTTAACTTGGAAGTGGAAACAGAAGACGAAGACTTTACAAAAGCATCGCGCATCGAGTTTACCGCTGATATTGATTCTATCAACACAAACAACGACCAGCGCGATACGCACCTGAAGTCTGATGATTTCTTTAATGCCGAGCAGTTTAAGCAGCTGCGCTTTATAGGCAAGTCTTTTGAAGGTTCCGGCGACAACTATAAACTGCACGGCGATCTTACAATAAGAGACATAACCAAGCCCGTTACGCTTGATGTGGAGTATGGCGGCATTGTAGTAGACCCTTATGGCCAGACCAAAGCCGGCTTTACGGTAGATGGTAAAGTAAATCGCAAAGAATTTAACCTTACCTGGGATGCTGTAACTGAAGCTGGTCAGGTTGTAGTTAGCAACGAAATTAAACTGCATTGCGAGATTCAGCTCGTGAAGCAGGCCTAAAACTTTTTTCCTGTTTACTTAAATGAGCCGCTACGGGTGTTACCTGTAGCGGTTTGTTTTTTTATATCCAGACCAAGATAAAAGCTACCCAGAGATTCACCTGACTTGCTGTAACCAACTTCTTTTGTAGCGTACCTAACTATAAGACAGCTATAGTTGTGCCGATTAAGTATAAAACTATAGTTTAGCAGGACAACTATAGCAACATGGCAATCCCTCTCTCCGACCACTACTACACGCAACGGGCCCTGTACCAGCTCCGCGACTGGCAAAACCAGATGCAACGCGAGCCTACCTTCTTCAACAGCCTAGCCCGCAAAGCGCAGCACAAAATAAACAGTTACATCCCCGACAAAATACACAATGCCATTACCACAGCAATAAAGCAAATGACGCGTGGCACCCTGTTCGGGGCCGGCCTGATTACCAAAGCCCCGGCAGATGCCCAGAACCTGCAGCTACAGGAAAACCTGGTGCAGGCACGCATTGAGTTTTACAAGCGCGCAGCTGCTGCCGAGGGAGGTATAACTGGAGCCGGCGGCATACTGCTGGGTCTGGCCGATTTTCCGTTGCTGTTCGGGATTAAAATGAAGCTGCTTTTCGAGATCGCTGCCCTGTATGGCTTCGATGCTTCGGATTACAAAGAGCGCGTGTACCTGCTGCACATCTTTCAGTTGGCTTTTAGCAGCCACGAGCACCGCCGCGATGTGTACCTGCAAATGGTTGACTGGGAAACCCAAAAACTACACCTCCCCGACGACATAAACCAGTTTAACTGGCGCAGCTTTCAGCAGGAATACCGCGACTACATTGACCTGGCAAAAATGGCACAGCTTGTACCCATCATCGGCGCGCCTGTCGGGGCCATCGTAAACTATAGGCTGCTAACCAAACTGGGCCAAACCGCCATGAACGCCTACCGCATGCGCTGGAAAGAGCTGGACAAACTATAGTTTGTGCTATTAAATAATTGCTTTATCTTGTTAAGTAAACTATGGCTATGAGCTTTCGCAACTATAGCTATAGTGCAGATAAGTGTATGTTGTCGTATATCCAGTAGTTAGCGGCAACCATTTTTTACAGTACTTAATTTACTCGAATAGAAAAACAAGAATTAGCATTTAACTCCATCATGATATTTTTACAAGTAGTATCAAATACCGCACCCTCAGTAAGTAATTGGACAATTTTGGCTGCACTTGCTGCAGTTTTATCTGCCATATCAGCATTTAGAAGTAGTCGTTTTGCAAAAAGAGCATTAGCCATCTCAGGACAAACCTATCAGGACAGACAAGCAAATTTTACATTGTATTTAATAGACAGTTATAGATAGTCCTCAAAGGACGATAAAAGGAGAAAATTTTTATTATTTCATATTACAATCTTAAATAAGTCGGACAGTAAAAGTTCTTTCAAAGCTGACCTTGAAGTTGAATACATAAGAACAGACCATTCTGTAGCCAGGGCAATTATGGCTCATGATGAATGTTTGCAAAACTTAATCTCTAACAAATCACTCACTATTTTCGCGAACGATATTAGAATTGATGAAAAGGGTATGCAATCTAAATGGTTAATCTTTGAGCAACCGACGACAGTATTTAAAGAGTTTCGCATAGAAAAATATTCAATAAAGATTACAGATACTTATGGAAACACTCAAGCCGTTGATTCTTTTATCCTTAAAGAGCTTGTAAATGTTTAATAAAATAAAACGGGTTGATTATCCAATTTTTCAAGTGGTTGCTGACGGAGGAATGTCAGTCCCATTAATTGGGGAAGGACGATTTATTCCGTCTGTTATGATTGACATTGAAGATAATGTTGAAGTTGCAGAATTACTCAAGTTGCATAATCATACTCCACCAGGCGATACTGAACTACAATGGTCACTTCCTTACACAATGTTTGGTAAGCCAAAATCGGTTTTACTAAATATTATTTTTCTAAAACCGATGAAAATGGTGTTTGGTATTGAGTTCTTAATGCCTAATAGACATGTCGTCGTTGATGGTATTATCCACTCACGAGCCTTTACTTTACAGGTAGGAAAAAGGGGTGACAAAGTATCAACTATATTCAGGGATGAATCCAAGCAGAAAACTCATGGCTGTGTTCTAATTGAAGTTCCAAATATGGATTTTGATGCTAATTGGAATAAAATACTTTTTGACCTGTTAAAACATAAGTATAAAAAAAATGGAGTTCCAAAAGGTAAAACATCAGCACTTGCAAAAGAACAAATCAAAAAAATGAGAGAGATATGGAATATACGTAATCCATTAGATTAATTGAAAATTATAATTCCTTCGAGAGTAATATGGCAGCCGCTAACACTGTATATACAAAACCCTTGCTGCGCTACGGGCTTTGCATATACTAACCGTTGGCGGTAAACTTAAGTAAGAATTCAAGGACATAACATGCAAATATTTGTTGAAACGGAACGGCTTCTATTAAGAGAGTTACTACCTTCTGATGATAGAGGCATGTTTGAACTTGACTCTGCTTTTGAAGTGCACAGATATCTGGGAAACAAGCCTATCAAGCGAATTGAAGAATCAAGAAATGCAATTGAGTTTATAAGACAACAGTACCTAGAAAACGGGATAGGGCGTTGGGCTGTTATTGAAAAAGAAACAAATTGTTTCGTAGGTTGGGCAGGACTGAAGTATGTAAAGGAAACTACCAATTGCCATACTAACTTCTATGATTTAGGCTATAGATTTATTAAAAGGTTCTGGGGAAACGGTTATGCAACAGAAGCCGCTGAAGCTTCAATAGACTTCGGCTTTGAGCAACTGAAGTTAAAGGACATTTACGCTATGGTAGATGTGAATAATGGCGCTTCAAGAAGGGTTTTAGAGAAAGTGGGATTAACATTCATCGAGACGTTCGACTTGAATGGTAACGCCCACAATTGGTTCAGAATTTCAAGAGCATAAAAATAAGTAGAAAGCCTGCCGCTAACCTTGCACAGGCTCCATACTCGGCTTCGCCTCGCTCACAGCCTGTACTAACCGTTGTACGTAAAGTTAGTAACAAGCCTAGAAAACGCTAAAAATGGTAACAAGACATAGTTCATTTCCGCTTTGCCTCATGGCATTCCTTGTTTTTGCTTCTGTTGGATTGGCACAGAACAGAGACACATTAGTTGGAGCAGAGTATGTGAATAAATCGCTTTACAAGGACCGGCAGGTGCTTGAAGATGTTTACGGGAAACCCAACCCGGGCCTGCAAAAATCGCTTATGCAGGTAAAGGGCAATCTCTACCGGCACACCAACGATACCATTCCATCGCTACACAGCGGCCTTGTATTGATCACGAAGGCAGGAGCTATTGTGATTGACCCCGCTTTAACACCCGCCGCCATTTGGCTGAATGATGAAATTAAAAAGCGTTTCAAAGTAAAGGTAAAATATGTCATTCTGACCCATGCGCACTACGACCATGCAGGAGGTTCTCAGATTTTTCAGCAGGACGGGGCAAAGGTCATCATCCAAAAAAACGGGTTAGAACCCATTATTGGCGAAAAACTTCCCATAGCGGTGCCCGATATTGTGTATGAAAAACAACTGACCATAAAGCTCGGTGGCGAAACGGTGGTCCTTCATCACATTGCACCCAGCCATTCCAACAGCATGTCGGTCGTGTCGTTCCCTGCTTACAAAGCCCTTCAGTTGACCGATGTCGGGCAATCCAACACCATGCCCTATAATGATTTTCTGGACTTTTATTATGATGGCTGGATAGAAACACTCGACTGGGTTTTAAAACAGGATGTGGATTATATCGACATCGGCCACTATACACCCGCTACATTGGAGACAATTAAAAACGAAAGAGACTACATGGTTGACCTTCACCAGCAGGTATTAAATCTGGTACGCCAGGGCCAAGGCTGGGATCAGCTATACCGGAATGTAAAGTTCTCAGATAAGGTAAAAAGCTGGTACGGCTTCGCTACCATGAGTAAACTGAACATTTTGGGTATGCACAGATGGGTAACCAATCACAGGCGAGGCGTTTGGTGATCCTTATATTTTCGTTTGCTAAGGAGCCTTACCGATCAACTCGAACGCACAACAATGCATTGGCAATATGACGGGGCGGCAGATATACAGCCAGCCGCTCAATGAATACGGCCACATCGCCAATGCTTCAACGCTATCCTATTCCAATTTGAAAATCCACAATTCTCAATAACTGCTTCCTAAAGCCATTAAAACATGGAAAACGAAATAATAAACTTTATCACTGGTTATATCTCCCTTACTGCAGAGGAAGTAAATATTATCAAGGAACAGAACCTGATAAAGTCTTATAAAAAGGGAACAGTTTTGTTATCGGAAGGCGAATTTGCCACAGAATGTTACTTCGTATTAAAAGGCTGCATCAGAAGTTATTACCTCATTGACGGGGAAGAAAAAACAACCGAATTCTATACCGAAAATCAATCGATCAGGCCGGTAAGTTACATCACAAACCAACCCTCTGAATATTATTTAGCCTGCCTGGAAGATTGTGTCGTGGCGATTGGATCAACGGAAAGGAATAAAAGACTGATCGAAAAACTGCCAAGGCTCGAATCAATGATCATGCAAATGAACGGTGATTTACTCGTACAGAACCAGGTTTCCTTCGACAACTTTAAACACCTGAGTCCTGAAATGCGCTACCTGAAGCTCCTGGAAACAAGAGCCGATTTATTTGACAGGGTGCCTTTATACCATTTAGCCACTTACCTGGGCATTACTGCCGTCTCGTTAAGCAGAATGCGAAAGAGAATTTCAAAAAGTAGTACAGACTAAGCCACTTTTCTACCGTTATTATCTTAAGTTAATTTATTCGGAAAAAGCGACCTGTAATATTGCCTTAAAATTAACGCAAGTACATAAGGCATGAAATCATCAGGCACAAAAAAAGACGCAGTTATTACCGGGGTCTTCTTCATAGTAGCAACTGTGGCTGCTATAGTTGGACTCAGGTTATATGATCCCGTTTTAAACAACGCCAACTACCTGACTCTTGGCGTTAGCTTTTCAAATCAAATCATTACAGGAGCCATCTCTGAATTAATACTTGCTTGTACGGCAGCAGGAACAGGCGTAATGCTTTACCCCTACCTGAGAAAGTATAATGAAAGCCTTGGATTGGGTTATCTGAGTTTCAGACTGCTCGAAGTGGTATTTATTCTGGTGGGTATAGTTAGCGTGCTTGCCCTATTATCGCTTAGCCAAATGTATACCAGCACCCCTGCACCTGACACTGCCACCTATGCAGCTATGGGCGGAGTTTTAAAAGCTATTCATGGCTGGACTTTTATGCTTGGTCCAAACTTTATGCTCGGCATTAACACGTTCATATACAGTTATGTATTCTTTAAAACGGACCTTGTGCCTCGCAAGCTGGCAGCTATTGGAATGGTCAGTGCAATTTGTATATTTATAGCAGCCATTTTAGAGTTGTTTGGAGTTATTCCTCAGATATCCGCCTGGGGCGTGTTATTGGCAATGCCGGTCTTCGCTTTCGAAATGGTATTAGCTTTCTGGCTTATCCGGGTGGGGTTCAATCCTGAAAGCTTACCCAAAAAAGAACAGAAGGTACTATAGCGACCTGAGCGATTAAAAAGGACAAAAATATTACGGCTCGCGGTAGACTTTAATGGAAAATACTTTACTATAAGTAGGTTAAGTAAGCAGCTCAAACGCCCAACTCAAATTAAGCTTCAGGCATGCTTTGCTCAATTCCTGTATGAAGCATTTCAGCAAAACAACAGATGAAACAAAATCTATTTGAAGGGCTGTTTCTTGATTCCTTCGATACTTTTAAGGTCTTTCATAATCTAACTGCGCAGGAAACAGGACGTAATTTGCCTGCTGTTCCTAAAACCATCTGGCAGATCTTGAATCACCTCATTGTTTGGCAGGAGTTTCAGCTTAATCTGTTACAAAGCCCTGAATGTGAAGTTGAGTTAAACGAGCAAATGACATGGAACGCAGAGGAGTTTTGTGAAAGCCAGGATAGGCTGAACAAAACTATAGCAAAGTTCTATCACCAGCTTGATTGCATGAAGGAGGAAATTTCAAAGTTCGACCTGACAGACCCCAACTTACAGTGCAAACTCAAGGTAGTTCAGGACGCGTCTGTTCACTTATCCTTCCATATTGGTGAAATAGTTCTGATGAGGCGCATGACAGGTCATTATCCATTACTGCATCAAATGAAGGCCTTCCTGAATTAGGCGACAAACACGCAGCCCCTGCTGTATGTGATAAACTATAGGCTGCAAAACAAGCTGCCCTGAACCGTTATGAACGTCTGCCGCACGAGCTGGAAAGAGCTGGACGAACTATAGTTTGTGCTATTGAATAATTGCTTTATCTTGTTAGGTAAACTATAGCAATGGGGTTTAGAAACTACAGCTAAAGTGCAGATAAGCGTATGTTGTGGTTTATACAATAGTTGGCGTGCATTGTATTCATGAATAAACAAAAAGAGATAGAAGAACTGTTTTCAATGTTTCACGACTTCGAGATAAAGAGTGAGCAAAGACAGGGAAGCTTTGACCTTGGAGTTTGTGATTCCTTGGGGGCAGGTATGGACTCCTGCCGTAGTGGAATACCAAATAAAAGTTGAGCTGTCGGGGTGTAGGAGTTTACTGTGTGAATACTATCTGTTCAAGGACGATAAAGCCAACAAATTGAAGCCTGTTGCACTTCGAGAAACAGAGAAAAGAATAACAAGCGCCCCTCTGACAATGGAGAAACTGGGGCTTGAAGTTCAAAGCTATACCTTTACCCAACCAGATGTTTATGTGCTTCATTGCAACAGTTCAAGAGAAATTGCTGGTGGAGAATTGACTTTGACAGCAACGGATTACCGCATCTTCAATAATAACGGAGAAGTTCTGTCACTTGACCAACTGAGGCAATGGGCTACTGAGTGGTGGGACAGGATTCAGGAAATGTGGGACGAGCAGAAAAAGTAAAACAACGAAACGCCAACAAAGCACATGTGTAAAGCTGCGGCTACGCCTTGCTCACCTCATGTACGAGCCGTTGTAATTCATTTAAAGTATGAAAGAAGAGTTTGAAGAGTACCTTGCAAAAGTATATCCATCTTCTAAAGTTGGTTCTCCGTTTTCATTGGGTGGTGACATCCACATTAGGTTTGAATTAGGCGGAGAGCTTGAAAATGGAACCAAAGTAAGGGTTGAACAGGCAATTGGTAGAGCAGAGAAAATATTTCAAAGCACCTTTCCAGATTCTGAAAAGCAGGTATACCTTATCTTCTATGACTATGCAGGTGTTTCTCCCTTTACTAAGGATAAAGGCTACATATATACTCTGATTGAAAAAGAACAACTTCAGGAATTTTACAATGAACCTGCCCGAATCAATGTAGGTGACTTAACACAAGAAGAATGGGTAGCAGGTAGAATAGTTGTTGGAAAGGTTAAGCTAACTGACATAAGTATAAAAGACATACTTCAAGGCATTGCTAATCTGGAAATGGGTTTTGAGCCTGTCATACCGCAGCAAGTCTATTTTTTTGATGTGCATTCCAGCAAAGGGTTCTACATGTATGACGACAGGGGGTGCTTTGTATTTAGTAACGATTCAGAAAAAATCAGGAGTATCTATGAAGAGCTAAATGAATGGATTGTGGATTACCACAGACCTGAAATAGACGCTTTCTTCAAATAAGAAAAAACGTATTAACACCAGCTATAGTGCATTTAAAAGCACCATAGCCCAACCGTTGTGAAATATAAAAATTATGAAAAAAAGTCTACTTGCAACGCTTCTGATTACAGTGACAGTAGGAGCCTCCTACAGCCAATCGAAGAGAAACAAGAGCCACTTTTCCTTGATAATTGGTAGCTGCTTTAAATCTGATACTGTAGACATAAACATAAATGGGCATGAGCTTGTAAGAGACGTAGTCATTGATTCAAACTTTTCTACTGGTGTAACACAGTTAGCCATTTACCAAGATGAAGATGGTCTTTGGGTACTAAATGAAAATGAGAAAATAAACCTTGGCAGCCTGGACGTGAATAAAACCCTTGCTCTTAACATTAAAATAAATGGAGTGGCAACGTCTAAAAGTATAGATTTAAGAAAGGGATGGATTCTAATGCTCGACAACTGCTATACTGAATCTAAATCAGGTAAACCAGAAAGATCTGTAACTATACAGCAACATAAGAAAACAGTAGTGCTTGAATAAATTAACCAAACAGAGATATTGAAAATCAAAACCCATCATATCAACAATTCAAAAGTTGCCGAAGTGATTTCGGAGGCCACCGAGCTAAATAACACTGAAGATGGGCTAAATCTGTTAGGTGATTTATATTATCAGGACTTCGATAAAATTATCATTCACGAAAAGAACATCACACCAGATTTCTTTGATTTGAAAAACGGGATGGCTGGAGAGATACTACAAAAGTTTTCTAACTATCGTGTCCGGTTGGCTATTGTGGGCGATTTTAAGAAGTATACCGGCAAAAGTATGACAGACTTTATGTACGAAAGCAACAAAGGCAAACAGGTCAATTTTGTGAATTCTGTTACAGAAGGGCTGGATAAACTCTGCTATTAATTGTATTATAGTGGTCCTGTTAGGTTAAATAAGATCTATGCCTGAAACCTCTACCCAACACACTGAATTCAGACTGGCCAAGGGCTGGGCTATTGCTACCTACATTATTTCGCCGGCCCTTATTGCCTTGTTTTTGTGGCTGCTTATAGAGCCCTTCGTTTCAGGAGATGGTACTTACGCCGAGAACAGTAAATACCACTGGTGGCTAGCTATAGCTTATGTAGCCGGCATCCTGCTCTTTGTCTATGCCCTCGCCGATTGCCGAAAAAGTAAAGCGGTCTTGACGGATGAAAAGTTGTTCACACAATCGCTGTTCTCATATCGCGAACTATACCTGGATGAGATAAAAGGCTTCAGGAGAATCGAGAACTATATCCTTGTAGAGCCACTTGATGCAACAAAAAAGAAACTACAGATCAGCACCTACTATGGCCGTGTAAACGACCTGGTTTACTGGCTCTCAGATTATTATCCGGACCTGGATGTGCAGGAACTGGAGGATGAATACCAGACAATTCTGGAGGATGAGAACCTTGGCCGCGATGTTGATGAGCGTGAAGAGAAACTGGCACGTGCCCGGAAATCAGCCAAATACCTGAACTGGGCTGGTGGTTTAGCTATTGCGTGGGCCTGGTTTTACCCGGAGCCATACCAGTTTGCCATGCTGGCCTGCATTACAATTCCTATAGTTGGAATGCTGGCTTCCAGAATGTCGGACGGTTTAATCCGGTTTAACGATAACAATAACAGCGCTTACCCCAATGTGGTGTGGGCCACCCTTATGCCAACGCTTGGCCTGATGATAAGAGCAATGGTAGATTTTGATATCTATGACTATACCAACGTCTGGATTGCGTCTGGGGTGATTGCACTTGCAGGTCTGGCCGTTTTAATGCTCGGAAACCCGGTTTTCAGATACAAAACACTAACAGACTACCTGACCATTTTACTGCTGGCTATAGTTATGTTTGTGTATGGTTTTGGCAGTTCCGTTTTCATGAACTGCTACTACGACACCTCAGAACCGGAAACCTATAGTACCACCATAACAGATAAGCGTAAGAGCACCGGCAAAACCACAACCTATTATCTTGAGTTGGCCCCGCAACAGGGTTACTATAAAATAGAAGAAGTATCTGTCAGCAAAGAAATGTATCAGGAGTTTGAGAGCGGCGACCAGGTAACAGTGTATGTGCACGAAGGTTGGCTGGATATTCCTTGGTATTATGTGTCTGAATAGTTTAGCAGCCAAACCATAAAACTCCTGCGCATTGTAGGCTATAGTTTGCTTAAAGTCTGGCAACAGCTATAGTTTAAGATTTCGTTAATCAACTCAAAAATCTGGTCTTATAATTCTATTTTGTAGGGCGATGTAGTATCTTTGTAGCACAAACACAAGCAGATAACCCTTCATGTAATAACTAATTTCTTTCGGTCTTAAAAGTTGGTGCCCCTTACCAGGCGTGCCATTAGTTTTCACTTTTAAAGAAAGAAGTTATGCTTATCCTGCAAAACGTTTCCTATTTACATCCTGATAAAGATTTATTGTTCGATAACATAAATCTTACCTTAAACCGATACCAGAAAGCCGCCCTGATCGGCCACAATGGTGTTGGCAAATCTACGCTGTTACAGTTGGCTGCAGGGGTGCTCTCCCCTTCCGGTGGCCTTATCAAAACCGATTCGCCGCCTTATTATATTCCGCAACTATACGGGCAGTATAACCAGCTGACTATAGCGCAGGCACTTCGCATAGATGCCAGGCTACAGGCGCTGCAGGCAATACTGGACGGCAATGTTACCGAAGAAAACCTGACCACTCTGAACGACGACTGGGCCATAGAAGAGCGTTGCCGGGAAGCACTGCAATACTGGCAACTGAGCGACCTGGACCTGAACCAGAAAATAGAATGCCTGAGCGGTGGTCAGAAAACAAAGGTATTTCTGGCTGCCATTGCCATACACAAACCGGAACTGGTATTGCTCGACGAGCCCAGCAACCACCTGGATGTAGCCGGCCGCGAACTGCTGTATAATTTTATTAGTGCAAGCAACAGCACCATATTGGTAGTCAGCCACGACAGAAAGTTGCTGAACCTGCCCGATACCGTTTTTGAACTGAGAAGCAGCGGCATAACCGTATATGGGGGCAACTATAGTTTTTACCAGGAGCAGAAACAGCTACAGGACAACGCCCTTGTCGATGATGTAAAGAGCAAAGAAAAGGCATTACGTAAAGCCAGGGAAGTAGAGCGTGCCTCGCTGGAAAGGCAGCAGAAATTGGATGCCCGCGGCAAAAAGAAGCAGGAAAAGGCTGGCATGCCCACTATTATGCTGAATACGCTGAAAAACAATGCCGAGAAAAGCACCTCCCGGTTAAAGGGCATCCATGCCGAAAAAGTAGGAACTATAGCACAGGAACTGCACGAACTGCGCAAAGAGCTTCCCGACCTGGGTAAAATGAGGCTCGGATTCGAAGCGTCGGACCTGCACAAAGGGAAAGTGCTGGTAACAGCTACCAACGTACACTATAGTTACAGTGGCCGGCAACTATGGCAGCAACCGCTCAGTTTCCAGATTACAAGCGGTGAGCGTATTGCCCTGAAAGGCCTCAACGGTTCTGGCAAAACCACCCTGATAAAACTTATAACCGGAGCTCTTGAACCCGCCACGGGCACGTTACAACGGGCCGATAGCAAAGCTATTTACATAGACCAGGATTATTCGCTGATAGATAACCGGCTGAGTATTTACGAACAGGCGCAAAACTTTAACATAACCGCCCTGCAGGAACATGAAGTAAAGATCCGCCTGAACAGGTTTCTATTTACAAAAGAAGATTGGGAAAAGCCCTGCTGTACGCTGAGCGGTGGCGAAAAAATGCGCCTGATGCTCTGCTGCCTCACCATTGCCAGCCACGCACCCGATCTGATGATCCTCGACGAGCCAACTAACAACCTCGACATCCAGAACATGGAAATACTGACCTCCGCCATCAATAACTATAGCGGAACCTTGTTAGTAGTGTCTCATGACCAGTATTTTTTAGAACAAATTAATATACAACGTACAATAGAACTATAGTTCTTGTTATACAACATGCCCGCAAGCAAACTACAAAACCTGGTACACAGCTACTTACAAGCTAGTTATAGTTTATAGCCGAAAGATATCAAAAATTTGGTTCTGTAAATTATGAACTAAAGAAACTATAGTATACCTTTGCACTGTTATCAATCTGAAACTGATAATTACTATGAAATTGAGCGATAAACAACTGGAGCTGATAGAACAGATTGGAATCTACCATGAGAACAATGGTTTCCAGCCTGCCGTTGCGCGTGTGATGGGGTTGCTGCTGGTATCGGATAAACCCGAACTTACATTTGAAGAAATTACCGAGTCCCTGAACATAAGCAAAAGCGCCACAAGCAATGCGCTCAACATGCTGCTAAACACAGGCCACATTGAATATACTACCTTCCCGGGCGACAGAAAACGCTACTTCAGAATAAGAACTTCGAATTGGCGTGACATGATCATGAAAAGAATGGACGATCTGGGTGTGCTTAATGCATTGCTTAAGCGTGTGCTGGAAGTAAGAAAACGTGAAAATTCAGAATATGATCAGAAGCTGTTAAGTTTCACTAGCTTCCTGGATTATATGAAAGTACAATTCCCTATCCTGATTGAGCAGTGGGAGAAAGAAAATCAGAAACAGAAGGCATAATTTTTTTGTCTTTCCAGTTCATAAATTTCAGAACCAACTACAAATACCAAAACTAAAAGAACTATAAACGTGAATATCAAACACTTATTAGTAGGATTAGCGCTCTTCAGCATGACACCTACCTTCGCACAGAGCCAAACGGGCGCGAAGGAGCTGAACCTGCAACAGGCTGTAAACTATGCCCTGGAGAATAACGAGTCCATTAAAAAGGCATCATACGACGAGCTCGGCTCCAAATACCAGATAAACGAAGTTCGCAGCACCGGTCTGCCACAGGTAGAAGTAAAAGGCTCGGCTGTGAGAACGATTGAGAAATCAATGATTGCGTTGCCTGCCGATTTTAACCCGGAAGGTACCGGCCCGCTTATCAAACCAATGGGTACTGACAACACCGTGCAGGCCGGTTTATCGGTTACGCAGCTGTTGTTCAGCAAATCGTACTTTGTGGGGCTTAAGGCCGCTAAAAGTGCTGAAGACCTGTACCGTATCCGCAAGGAAATGGCCACCGAAGATGTGATCTACAACGTGGGTAGCGCTTATTACCAGGTGTTGCAGACAAAAGAGCAGTTCAACAGCATTAATGCCAACCTGGACATGCTTACCAAACTGGAGCAGATCCTGACGCTGCAATACAAGAACGACCTGGTGAAGAAGGTAGATGTGAACCGCATCAAGGTAAACAAGATCAACCTCGAAAACCAGAAAGAAAACCTGCAGGCCGCTTATGTGCAGCAGCTGAATGTGCTGAAGTTTTTTATGGGCATGCCGCTGGAAGAGCAGATCGCATTAACTGGCTCAGCGGATGATGTGTTGCTGGATGAGCAGCCAACTATGGCCGGTTTAAACGAAGCACCAACAGAGCGTGCTCAGTTTAAGATCCTGAACAAGCAGAAAGAGCTGAAGGCACTGGAAATCGAGAACATCAGAGCGGGTTACTACCCTACGCTGGCGGCTTTCGGTAACTATAACTACCAGTCGCAATACGATGGCAGCATGATCGGCAACAGCGAAGCCATGTGGTTCCCTAACTCACAGGTAGGTCTGCAGCTGAACATCCCGATCTTCGATGGTTTGCGCAAGAAGAGCCAGGTGCAACAGCGCGAAATAGAGCTAAAGAAAATGGACCTGGACATACAGCAATACAACAAGAACACACAGGTTGAGCTTAGCAACGCCCTGAGCCAGTTAGGCAACAGCCAGAACAACATAGCTGCCCAGGAACGCAACGTGAAGCTGGCCCAGGAAGTGTACGATACCACCAACCAACTATATAAGGAAGCCCTGGCACCACTAAGCGACCTGCTGAATGCAGAAACCGCTCTGCGCGAAGCCCAGACAAACCTGAACAACGAAAGACTTAAATACCAGATAGCCCAGTTAAGCTACCTGAAAGCTAAAGGAAACCTCGAATCACTATCTAAATAAGACATACACCAAATACTAAAATGAAGAAGGTAATTTATATCGTACTTGTGCTGGTTGTTTTGGCCGCTGTTGGTTTTAAACTGATGAGCAACAAAGAACAGATGGCCGCAAACGCAGCAGTTGCAAACATTAAAAGCGAAGCCATTCCGGTTGCAGTAACACAAGTAGAAACAGCCAAGCTTGATAAATCTTTTACCGCTCAAGGTAACTTTGCTCCTATCCAGAGCCTGACCCTTTTATCAGAAACCAGTGGTCAGATAAAGAGCGTGCTGAAACGCAAAGGCGACAAAGTAAGAGCAGGCGACCTGCTGGTGCAGGTTGAGAGTAACACCATGGCTGCTGACCTGGCTACTGCCCAGACAAACGCCGAGAAAGCAAAGCGTGACCTGGAGCGCTTCGAGAACCTGGCTGCCGGTGATGCCATCACACAGCGTCAGCTGGAAGATGCCCGCCTGGCTGCAAAATCTACACAGGCGCAGTTGGTTGCTGCACGTCAGCGCTTAACTAAAACCAGAATCACAGCTCCTATCAGCGGAGAAATAAACGAGATATATGTTGAAGTTGGCTCGTTCCTGAACCAGGGCACGAAACTATACGACATCGTGAATGTGGACAAGCTGAAACTGAAAGTAAAGGCTTCTGAAAGCGAAGTGCTCCTGATCAACAAAGGTGACAAAGTAACTGTGAAAGCTGATGCCGGTGCCGGACAGGAATACGAAGGTGTGGTAACAGCCATTGCTGCCCAGGCCGACCCTACTCTGAAATTTGATGTGGAAGTGGAAGTTAAAAACGCAGCAAACAACAACCTGAGAGCCGGTATGTACGGCACTGCTTACTTTGAAGTAGCTGACCAGCGCGATGCCATGCTATTACCACGCGAGGCTATAGTTGGTAGTATCCAGAACCCAAGTGTATTTGTGGTGAAGGATGGTGTTGCCAGCAGCCGCAAGGTAAAAGTTGGTGTGGTTACACAAGATAAAGTAGAGATACTGGATGGTGTTCAGCCAGGCGAGCAAGTAGTGCGCAGCGGCCAGATCAACCTGCGTGAAGGCATTAAAGTAACGTTGCTGAAATAAGCAAACTATAGCGCAAGCGTCTTCGCTCGTGCTAAACTATAGCCTGGTCCTTTGGCCCGGAGAAATAGTAAAAGCAAAAACTTCTTTCTTTAGATTATCTAGAAATGAACATAACCAAAATATCAATACAGCGATCGACCCTGGTGGTGGTGGTGTTTACCGTCCTCACGCTTCTTGGGGTTGCCAGCTACCAATCGCTGAACTACGAGCTACTGCCGAAGTTCAACCCACCGGTACTCACCATTATGACCATGTACCCGGGTGCTTCGCCAAATGAGGTGGAGAACTCTGTTACCAAAGAGATTGAGGAAGCCCTTTCGGCGCTAGAGAACGTGAAGACCATGAGAAGTACCTCCCTGGAGAGCTTCTCGATGATCGTGATCGAACTGAACCAGGGTACCAACGTGGACCTTGCCCTGCAGGATGCCCAGCGTAAGATCAACACCATTCTGGCTAACCTGCCGGATGATGCAGATGCGCCAACCCTGAACAAATTCGACCTCGACGACCTGCCTATCATTAAGATGGGTGCTACGGCCAACATGTCGCCGACAGAGTTCTATGACCTGATCGACAAGAAGATCAAGCCGGAGCTGTCACGCATACCAGGTATGGCTGCCATCAAAATTCTGGGTGGCCAGGAACGTGAGATCAAAGTAAACATCGACGCTAACAAACTGGAGGCTTACAACCTCTCCATTCTACAGATCCAGCAAAAAATTCGCAACTCCAACCTCGACTTCCCTACTGGTAAGATCAAGCAGGAAAGCGGACAGACACAGATTCGTCTGGCTGGTAAATTCCAGTCTCTGGACCAGCTGCGCAACCTGATTGTGCGCGAAGATGCTAACGGTATTGTGCGCCTGGCTGACGTAGCCGAAGTACAGGATACACAGAAAGACATTGAAGTACTGACCCGCGTAAACGGAAGCCCTTCAGTGGGTATCACTATCCAGAAGCAATCGGATGCCAACGCGGTGGAAGTAAGCCGTCTGACAAAAGAAGCCCTGGCTCAGTTGGAGCAGGACTACGCCAATGTTGGTCTGCACTTCAACATCGCCAACGACTCTTCTGACTTTACATTGGAAGCGGCCGACTCGGTGATCCATGACCTGATGATCGCGGTAATCCTGGTGGCGGTAGTGATGTTATTGTTCCTGCACTCGTTCCGAAATGCGGTGATCGTAATGATCTCTATCCCGGCATCCCTGGTGGCCACCTTTATCTTCATGTACCTGTTCGGTTATTCGCTTAACCTGATGTCGCTGCTGGCACTTTCGCTTGTAGTAGGTATTCTGGTGGACGACGCCATTGTGGTAATTGAAAACATTCACCGTCACATGGAGATGGGTAAAAAGCCGGCACAGGCAGCCTACGATGGTATCCGCGAGATCATGGCGACAGTTACGTCTATCACATTAGTAATTTCGGTAGTGTTTATCCCGATTGCACTTTCCAGCGGTCTGGTTTCAGATATCCTCCGTCAGTTTGCCGTAGTAGTAGCCGTGTCAACTATGATCTCCTTGTTCGTAGCCTTTACACTTATCCCACTACTGGCCAGCCGCTTCTCAAGACTGGAGCACTTATCAGACAAGAACATATTCGGACGCTTTATCCTGGCCTTCGAGCGTTTACTTGATCGCATCATCGATGGCTTTACCGCAGCGCTGAAGTGGGCTTTCAATCACAAGTTCATCACACTGGGGATAACTATACTGATGCTGTTTGCTTCGTTTGCACTAGTGCCAATGGGTTTTATTGGATCAGACTTTATACCTGCCGGCGACCGTGGTGAGGTAAGCTTACAGCTGGAACTTCCAAAGAATGCTACTGTGGAGCAAACCAACTTTGCAACACGCCAGGTAGAGCAATACCTGGAGTCATTCCCGGAGGTAAAGAAAGTGTTTACTACCGTGGGTACTACTTCTTCGGCACAACAGGGTCAGAATACGGCCTACAAAGCTGATGTGTCTGTAACGCTGGTAGATGTGAAAGAGCGTAGCTTCAGCACCGACCAGTTCAGCCGCCAGGCCAAAGCCGACATTGAAGGCAAATTGCCTAACGTGGAAGTAACACCGGTTCCGGTAGGTCTTGTTGGTAACTCACAGGCTCCGATCCAGATCATTATCTCCGGTTCGAACTTGGATAGCGTGATGGCCTTCTCTCAGAAAGTAATGGCCATTACGGAAAGTGTGGATGGTACTGCTGACGTGGAAATGTCTGTGGAAGGTGGTAACCCGGAAATTGAAGTGGTAGTGGACCGCGATAAAATGGCAAACGTAGGCCTGTCGCTGGAGAACGTAGGTGCAAGCATGCAGTTGGCCTTCAGTGGTAACTCCGATGTTACTTTCCGCTCAGGCACCGAAGACTACGACATCAACATTCGCCTGGATGAGTTTGACCGCCGTAGCGTGACTGACATCGCCAACCTGTCATTTGTGAATAACCAGGGACAGCTGGTGCGTTTGGGTCAGTTTGCTGACATCCGCCAGTCTACGGGTCCGTCGCAGCTGGAGCGTTACAACCGTGTAACATCTGTAAACGTGAACTCGCAGGTAATCGGTAGACCAACCGGTACAGTGGGTGCTGACATTCAGGCGAAGATGGCGGAAGTAAAAATGCCTGCTGGCGTAAGCTTAGAGTATGGTGGTAACCTGAAAAACCAGAGCGAAGGTTTCGGTACGCTGGGTATCGCCTTGCTAGCCTCTATCATCTTCGTTTACCTGATCATGGTGGCCCTGTACGACTCTTATGTGTATCCGCTGGTGGTACTGTTCTCTATCCCGCTTGCGATCATCGGTGCCTTGCTTGCCCTGGCACTGGCAGCGCAGTCGCTGAGTATCTTCTCTATCCTGGGTATCATTATGATGATCGGTCTGGTTGCGAAGAATGCGATTATGGTAGTGGACTTTACGAACAAGCTGAAAGACGAAGGCGTGGAAGTGAAAGAAGCCTTGACAGAAGCAGTAAGAATCCGTTTCCGTCCGATCCTGATGACGACACTTGCGATGGTGATTGGTATGTTGCCGATCGCGTTGGCCGGTGGTTCGGTAGCAGCTACCAAAAACGGTCTGGCATGGGCTTTGATCGGTGGTCTGAGCTCTTCAATGTTCCTTACTCTGATCGTGGTTCCGATTATCTACTACGGCTTCGACCGTATACTTGCCAAGTTTGGCCTGGATAAGAAGACTAAAATTGAGCTGGAAGAGAAAACACTGGAAGAACTGGAGCACGAAACCAAGATGCTTGAAGAAAAGAAAATGGCGCACGAGTTTGCGCACTAATAAAAGTGAATTACCTGTTTTTTTAATATATAATGCTTAGTGGAGAGATTGCAGGGCTACTGGCTCTGCAATCTTTAAAACCACAAAAAATGCTAAAAGCAATTTTACCAGACTTACTTTATTTGCCATGAACAATGCTAATTGCAACACCCAGGCAGTACAAAACGAAGTGGTGAACATCATCACATCCGTTACCAATATCGATTCCAACCGTTTGTTGCAGGTCCGCGACCTCTCCAGTCTCGGGTTGGATATTATTGATGTGGTAGACATTATTCTGGAAGTGGAGAAAACGTATCACCTCACTATTCCGGATGAAGTACCAGTTTACACAGTAGATGACTTTGTGAACTATGTGTGCACCCACACCATGAAACAGGCCGGGTAAGGTCTGATCCTGAAAGGAAAAAAGAGAGCCGCAATTTATAGTTGCGGCTCTCTTTTTTTTGCATATATGTTAAACTATAGTTGTAATGCTTCATCGGATGGTGATGGAGAGAAGTATACTGGCTTACATCTTTTATTATCCTGCATTAATTTATGAGCTAACTCTTTCGCCTGCTGTCTTATCTCGCGGAGAGCTGTCGACTCGTATAATGTTGCTTTACGGGGCGGGCCTAAGGTATAAAAGCCTTCTACCGGCACTCCGGATGCGCTTATCAGCGTGGCATCCGGTGCAGTGACCAGGCCTAGCCTCAGGTCGTCTGGTTTTATCATTCCCTCAGTCAGCATGTGCTGTATCAGGGGCTGCTCTACTTTTGTGAAGTCGCCTTGTGGTCCGGTGCAGTTTATCACGCGGGTTACTTTTATAGTTTGAACTATAGTTTGTTTCCGCCTTTTTATAGTTACACTAGCCGTTCCTCCTTTCTCAACCATGTCAACTATAGTTCCGGCAATCAGCTCCAAACGGCCCTGCTCCTGTAGCGCTGTAATTAAAGTGGCAGAACTGGCTGGCATACGGTGGCGGTGGGTTTCCCAGAAAGGGCGCACGTGCCGCAGAAAACGTTTCTTTTCTGACAGCGGAAAAGCCTGCCAGATAGCTGGCAGATGCACGCGCATCGCATCCAGTACGCTACGCCAACTATAGCCCTGTTCTTCAGCCTTCACAATCTCTTGTCTTATAGTGTGGAACAGCTCCAATACCGTTAAGGAAGTGCCGGGATCTGGAAGTTTCAAACCATGGTATAGCTTCGTATGTACATCAAAAGGCTGTGGCAGTAATCCGTGGCGAGACACAACGTAAATTTTACCTTTATGACCTTCTGCGTACAGGCTGCCCACAAGGTCAATCATGGTCAGGCTGGAACCGATCAGAAGCAGAGGCGCATCAGGCTGCAGATTTGCCAGTCCTTTTGCACTCCACGGTGAGGCTACGTAGCTACTGCTCTTATAAAATGCCTGATTTGGGATAGGTAAGTTACCGGGTGCAAAATTACCTGTTGCCAGCACTGCTTTATGTACAACTATGGGTTCGTGCTCCTTAAACTGTATGTGAAAAGCCTTGTCCTTTTTGGTTACAGCCATCGCCTCATCAAAAATCCATTTCAGTTTTACAGTTTTTGGCGCAAGCATTTCGGCTTCCTGTAACCGGCTTTTCAGGTAATCTCCGAAAATAAACCGGGGAATAAAGTCGTTCTGGGTTACAGGCAGGTTCAGATGCTTTTTATAACGGTGTTGCTGGGCTGTGAGCCATTCATAAAAATCGAGGGGCTGTTCAGGAAATAGGCTCATGGCTGATGCGGGCACATTTAATGGCTGAAAAGGCAACTGACTGGAGTATGCAACGCCACGGTTCATCCTGTACCTGTCCTGCTCGATCAGGTAAATGGTTTCGCAACCATAAGCGCTGCGTAGTAAATTAATTGCTGTTAATGTGCCGCTGAGGCCTCCTCCAATAATTGCAATTGCCATAGGTGCTTAATCTTAGGTAAAAAGAAACTTATACAAGTCAGACAAGCGAAACCTAAGCTGGAAGCCTGTACCTTTCAAGTAGCGTATTTATGCACGATGCCGGGGTGTTTCAAAAACATCTGATTTTACGGGAATATATTTTTCATGGTTCGTGTGCAGGTTCACTCTTTTTAACTTAAAAGCTGAAAATATTTATCTCAGAATACCTGTTTTATACTGTAATCTATAGTTTCAAAAATTCCCTCCTGAACCTCTTGTTTTGACCTGAACCTCTTGTTTTGATCTGCCTCTGCCCTTTTACCAACCGCGGCACAACTACAAATTGGACTCCTAATTATACTTTTTAAATACAGGCTAACTATAAATCATACTTATTTTTACTGAAAACAGCATAACAGCTCAACAGCCCCCTATCCTTGTTTGGATAATTCCGTAAAGGCAAAGCAGAACCCAAAAACAGACAAACCTATCGCATCTGCTAAACATATCGGAAAAGTTATAGCCAAAGTCATCCTTGGCCTGCTACTGTTCATTATTGCGCTGGTTATTATTATAATTATTGCCCTGCAATTCCCGAGGGTGCAGACTTTTGCCGCCAAAAAGGGAGCCAACTACCTGGAAGGTATGCTGGGCACGAATGTAGACATCGGAGGCTTTACAACAGACTGGCGAAATTCGCTGGTATTAAAAGAAGTTTACATCGAGGACCAGAAACGCGACACCCTCTGGTACAGTGGTAGACTGGGTGTGGACATGAACATTCTGGGCTTGCTTCGCGGCAATATCAGCATCAGCAAAATAGACCTGGACGATGCCCGCCTCAACCTGCACATTCTCCCCGACAGCAGCTCGAATTTCGACTTCCTGATGGAGGCATTTGCTACCGATACCACGGCCACTACCACCCCCGCTGATACCACTGCCATGGCTATTGACCTGGACGTGATCAACCTGAACAATGTGCGTGTAAGTTTTAAGGACGAGGCCGGAGGCAACCTGATAGAAACGCATGTGGGGCAGTTTACTACTACAATGGATGAGCTGAACCTGGAAGAGCAGCAATACCTGGTAAATAATGTTGCGCTTAAAAACACCTGGATCAACTATATACAAACCAAACTGCCACCGCCGTCGAAGCCTGAGCCCATTGCTTTCAATTTTGGCCTGGATAAAGTAGACCTGGAAAACATACGCCTGCGCTACGAAAACCGTGTGGCCGAACAACACATTGAAGTGGATTTAGGCAAAGCCCAGCTTAACGCTGATAACATAGACCTGCCCAATGCACGCGTTGATCTGAATAACCTGGACCTGCATAACACAACTATAGTTTACGCTCAGGAAAAATATAAACCATCCGACTCGCTGGCCGTGAACCCGGTAGAAACAGTCAGGAACCTGGATGAATCGGTAGAAAAGACGCAGGGGCAACCTGTTAACTGGGTGGTTACCTTAGGCAAAACCGATATCTCAGGCCTGAACATCAAATTCGATAATTTTAACACGCCTGCCCTGGCTCGCGGCATGGATTACGACCACCTTTATTTTACGGATGTGGTGCTCCAGGCCAGCGATCTGAGCTATAGTTTGAACCGTACCCAGGTAGCGCTCAAACAACTACAGCTGAAAGAGAAAAGCGGCTTCCGAGTGAATAACTTCCAGGCCGATATCCTGTTTGATTCCGTGGAAACCCGACTCGCCAACCTGGACCTGAAAACCGGCAACAGCCACATACAACGCGACCTGACCATACGCTATAGTTCCCTGGATGCGCTGGCAGAAAAACCCGGCAATACGCAACTGGACCTGAACATAGTGGATACCCGCATTGCCATGCAGGATGTGCTCTATTTCATGCCTGAACTTCGTCAGAATCCATCGTTCCGGAATGTGATAAACTCTACCCTGCAACTTAACGGCAGCGTGGAAGGAACTGTAGACAACATGATACTGAGGCGCTTCCGCGCATCCGGCTTAAACGGAACTATAGTTAACGTGAGCGGCAACATCCGCAACGCAACCAACCCCGACAAGCTGTTCCTGGACCTGGACGTGAACGAACTGCAGACTACCCGGGCTACCATACTTGCTTTTGCGCCTGCAGGCACAATCCCACCAAATATCCGGATTCCCGAGCGCATCAGAGTAGAAGGGACGATAGAAGGCACTTTAACCAACCTGGATGCCCAGACAACTATAAACAGCTCCATCGGTAACCTGACCGCTGATGTGGATATGGGCGAGAACGAACGCTTTAGCGCAACTATAAAAACAGCAGGTTTTGCCCTGGATGAGTTGTTTACCGACAGCCTGGGCCTGGGAACTATAGCCGGTACTGTTACCGCCAAAGGCCAGGGCCTAACCCCGGAAAAAATGGTGGCAGACGTGCAGGCAAACCTGAGCACGATCGAGTACAACAACTATAGTTACCGCAACATTATAGTTGATGCCGGCATCAATAAAAACGTTTACGACGTTAGCGCCCGCGCCGCAGACCCAAACCTGAACCTGGCCCTGGATGGTACCTTCAACCTCCGCGACACAAAAAATGCCAACTATAACTTTGACCTGAAACTGAACGAGGCCAACCTGCAGGCACTGAACCTATACACTGAACCACTGAGCATAACCGGGCAACTGAAGGGCAACTTTACCGGCGCGGATGCCAGTACCCTGAACGGCACACTAACAGGCGAGCAGCTACTTGTGCAACATGCAAACCGCAATTACCCCATCGATTCGCTGCAGCTTAACCTGAAGCAACAGACCGGCAATACCGAGATACAACTACAGTCCGATGTAGTAGCGGCAGACCTGCAGTTTGGCAACACCCTGGAAACGCTGCCAACTGCCCTGATGAAGCATTTCTCAAACTATTTCGACCTGCAGCCCGATCCGCCATTCCCGGCTAACCTGAACCTGGAAGATTTTGCCTTTGAGATAAACCTGAAGAAACCTGATGTGGTCACGTCTTTTGTGCCCGGCCTTACACAACTACGCCCAACCGGACCCATAACCGGCACTTATAACGGAGAAACGCAAGTTTTTGAAATGGACGGTGCTTTCAGCAGAATCCGGTATACAGACTATACCCTGAACGGACTAACCATGCAGGTACGCGGCGACCGGGAAAAGATGAACTATAGCCTTGATCTCTCGCAGCTTCTTTCGCCGTCGTTGAGGGCTAACAATGTAGCTTTAACTGGGGCTGCCCGCGACAACGACCTGCTCGTGCGTCTGGCAATAGCGGAAGACAGTGCTGCTGCTAAATTTATAGTTGGTGGTGTGCTCAACAGCCTGGGCAAAGGCTACCGCTTTGCTTTCGATCCGGAGCAACTGGTTATAAACGGCGACACCTGGACGGTACCGGAAGATAACTACCTGCAGTTCGGCACTAATTTTATTTACGCCAACAACATAAACCTGCAGCACAACGGCATGGGGCTCAGCCTCAACAGCCAGGGTGAGGTGGGACCCGATGCTCCGCTTATTGCCACGTTCTCAAACTTCCAGATAGATTACATTACCCGCTCTTTCCAGCAATCCGACAGCCTGATGTCCGGAACTATAAACGGCACCGCTACTGTACGTAATGTAATGTCGGGCGTGCCCGGAGTTGTAGCAGATGTAACCGTAACCGACTTTGCTTATGAAGGGGTGCCTGTGGGTGATATTGCCCTGGTGGCCGGCACAGCAGCCAACAACAGTTATACAATAGATGCCCGCCTGACAGATGAAGGAAACCAGTTGCTGGTAGATGGATTTGTAGAGATGCAGCCCAATGCCACGCTGCTCAACCTAACCGCCAACATCACGAACCTGAACCTGGCATCTTTCCAGGGCTTTATGGAGGGTGTAATGGATGACCTGGGCGGCAACGCTACCGGCAACCTGCGCATTACCGGCACAGTAGCAGACCCCAATATTCTAGGTGAACTCAACTTTAACCAGGCACAGTTTACCCTCACACAGCTTGGCTCGCTGTACAGGCTGCAGAACGAGCGCCTGGTGTTTAACGAGCGCGGCATCAACCTGCCCGGCGTAACGCTCACCGACTCGCTGGGCAATACCCTGGAAGTGAACGGTAACATCCTGACACAAAACTATACCGATTACCGCTTCGACCTGACGGCCAGCACCGACAAGTTTCTGGCGCTGAATTCTACTGTGCAGGACAATGAGCTGTTTTATGGCCGTGTGCTGATAGATGCTGATGCCACTGTAACCGGAGATATTTCAACACCAGTCATTAAAACCACGGCCCGCATTCTGGATGGTTCTGACTTTACCCTTGTGATACCCGCCGAACAGGCCGGTGCCGCCGAACGGGAAGGCATAGTAGAGTTCGTAAACCTGAACGATTCCGCCACAGCTATAGTCCGGACTATAAAGGCAGATAGTGTGGAGCTAACCGGCTTCAGAGGGGCCGATGTAAGCGCTCAGTTGTACATTACAGATGCCAGCACCATTACCATTGTACTGGACCCGATAACCGGCGACAACCTGGTGGTGAAAGGCAAAGCCGATCCAATGTTTATTGGCATGACACCTTCCGGGCAGATCAACATGTCGGGGCGCTACGAGCTGACAGAGGGCAAATACAGCATGGACTTTTACGACCTGGTGTCTAGGGAGCTGGAGATAGAAAAAGGCAGTTACATTTCGTGGACCGGCGATGTGCTGCAGGCCAACATGCAGGTAACTGCCATCTATAACATCGAAACGGCTCCGATGGAACTGGTCGCTTCGCAGATAGGCGGTACTGCAGACCCGATACTCCGGAACGAACTACCCTTTCAGGTTTTTGTGAACGTGGAAGGTGAAATGCTGCGCCCTGATATCTCATTCGATATACAGGTGCCTTCCAGTGCGCAGGGCCGTATGCCGCGCGAAGTTTCCAACAGCCTTGCCAACCTGCGCACCGACGAAGCCGAAATGAACAAGCAGGTGTTTTCGTTGCTCGTGCTCAACCGGTTTCTGGCTCCTGATCCGTTTACCAGTTCCGGCGGTGGTTTTGCATCAACAGCCCGTAACAGCCTGAGCCAGGTAATGACCGACCAGCTGAACAACCTGACACAGCGCTACGCCGGTGGGCTTGGCCTGGAGCTGGGCATCGACTCTTATGAAGATTATTCGTCAGGGGCTGCGCAGGGCCGTACCGATCTGAACGTAGCGCTTCGCCAGCAGTTCCTGGATGACCGCCTGACCGTGCGCGTAGGTACCGACATCGGGATTGAAGGCGGGCAGCGGGCGCAGAGCAGCATGAGTGGTTTTGGTGGTGACATTTCAGTAGAATATTCGCTTACACCGGACGGCAGGTTGCGCGTGCAGGCATTTCAGCGCAACCAGTTCGAAGATTACCTGGAAGGAGACGTACGTGCCACAGGCGCAGGCATGATTTATATGCGCGAGTACAACAACTTCTCAGACCTGTTCCGCAACCTGGAAGAGCGCCACCGCCGTGAGCGGGAACGCCAGCTGGAACAAGCCGCAAAACTAGAAGAAGACATTACCAAATAAACGATCTATGCTAGCAGTTATCCCTGCCTTACTTTATACACGCCCTTGCAAAGCCATGCTACTGGCTACACTGCTACTGCTCTGTGGTTGCACCGGCACCAGCCGTATTCCTGAAAAAGATGCCCTTTTCACAGGCTTTAGTGTAAAAGTAGACGACACCAACGATAGCAGCAACCGCAAAAAGATAATCGAAACAGAGCTATCAGGCACCGTGCGGCCCAAGCCTAATTTCTCCTTTTTGGGCATGCGGCCTAAACTGGCCATCTACAACACGTTTTATACTGAAAAAGAGAAAGGGCTGAAAAACTGGATACAGGACAAACTAGGCGAGCCGCCTGTACTTCTGTCTACTGTTGATACTGCCAGTGTAAGTGAAGTAATGCGCGGCAGACTGCACAACCGCGGGTATTTCAACAACGATGTACGCAGTAAAATAAACCTCAAAAAGAAAACCGCAACTATAGACTGGTTCGCCACTGTAAGTGAACCATACCGCATCCGGCAAATCGTTTATACTTCAACCGACTCACTGCCGGTGCAGCAGGATATTGAGCTTACAAAAGCAGAATCGGTACTGAAGACCGGCGACCCTTATGACCTGGAAAAGATGACTGCTGAGCGGGTGCGGATAGATGCCTACCTTAAAAACAAAGGGTATTACTACTTCAGCCCCGATGTCCTCATTTTCAGCGTAGATACCACAGTAGGCAACCGGCAGGCTGATGTACTCATGCGCCTGAAAAACAACGTTCCGGATTACACGCTACGCCCTTACAAACTGGACGACATCTACATTTTTGCCAACTATGCGCTCGGCGACAGCTTATCGGTTAGCGATACCATCAGCTTCCGTAACTATAAGTACATCCCGAACGAGAACTATGTGCGGGCACGCCACCTGTTGCGGGGCGTTTTTCTGGAGCAGGACAGCCTGTACTCGCGCCAGGACCACCTGTTAACTATAAACCGACTTGCCGGCCTCTCAGCCTACAAGTTTGTGAACATAGACTATAAACCCGACACCACCAAAGTGGGCAGTCTAGATACTTTTATTTACCTCACGCCGTCCTTTAAAAAATCGCTGCAGATGGAGGGCAGGTATGTGAGCAAGTCCAACAACTTTGCCGGTCCCGGTCTTACGCTGTCCTTCAAAAACCGGAATGCACTGAAAGGCTCCGAACTACTGAGCGTAGATTTTACAGGCAATTTCGAGAGTCAGGTTGGCGGCAGGGGCAGCCAATCGAGTGCAGAATCCAATCAGAACAAGAACATCAACCTGAGCTCTTATGAACTGGGCGTGCAGAGTACGCTTACGTTTCCGCGCATCATTTCGCCGTTCAGGCTACGCAACCTGCGCACCGAGTTTGTTCCCCAGACCCGCATGACGCTGGGCTTTAACTTCCTGAACCGTGTGCAGTATTTTACGATGAACTCCTTTAATGCATCGTATGCCTATAACTGGCGACCCAAAAAGGAATTTACCCACGACCTGACACTCATTAACCTGCAGTATGTAAGGTTAGGTAAGACGACCGAAGCGTTTGACAGCTTGCTGAGAGATAATTCACTCCTGCGCCGCAGCTTCGAGAACCAGTTTATTATAGGTTCTATTTACCAGCTTACCTTCTCGAACCAGATGGAAAAAAACCGTACCCACCAGTTTTTCAATAACATTAACCTGGATGGCTCCGGTAACTTTATAAATGCGCTGCAGAGCCTTACCGGCACAGAAAAACCAACCGAGGAAAACCCAAGAACCTTTGCCGGCCGGTCATACTCCCAATACCTGCGCGTGGAGAATGATTTCAGGTATTATTTTAACTTCGGGAGGGAAAGCCAGATTGCTACGCGCCTGCTGGCTGGTGTGGGCTACGCCTACGGAAACTCCACAGTAATGCCTTACATAAAACAGTTCTCCATTGGCGGCCCTAATAGTATCCGGGCTTTCCGGGCACGTAGTATTGGTCCCGGCACCTACGATGTTCCGGACTCTCTTGCCTTTTCATACTTCGATCAGACCGGCGACATAAAACTGGAAGCCAACGTAGAATACCGCTTCCCGATTGCCGGGTTCTTTAAAGGGGCTCTTTTTGTGGATGCCGGTAACATCTGGCTGCTGAAAGATGCGCTGAAGGAAGATGGCACTCCGGACAGGCCGGGCGGTAAATTCGAGTCAGGTAAGTTCCTGAACCAGTTGGCAATAGGTACCGGTTTCGGGTTGCGCGTAGATGTGGAATTCTTTGTGCTTCGTTTCGATGTCGGCATTCCTGTCAGGGTACCAACCGAGGGGGGCAGTGCGTTATCTGACTTTAAGTTTGGCTTCAAGGGCGACAACAGCATGACCCTGAATATTGCCATCGGCTATCCGTTCTGATACTAACCGGCTATAGTTTGCAAAATTAAGCTGCGCAATTGCAGCCAGAAGTCTTATATTTGTTTAGCCTGATATTAATTGCATCAGGCAGAGCAAGTAAGAACAGCAGCTATGCAGCAGAAACTTATAGTTACAGATCAGATAAAAATTACTGCCCCGGCCGAAAAAGTATGGGAAGTACTGACCAACCCCTTTTATATGCGCCAGTGGGAAGAGATGCCCGAGAACTTCGGAGATGCGCATCTACAACCTGGCAGCATAATTGAGTGGGAAGGATTTTCGAGACTGACTGTGACTGATTTTGAACCTGGCAAAAAGCTGGTGCTGGACGTATACCTGCCTACAGTAGAACTGGCCCCGGCTGCTTACGATGTATCTTATCTTTTTGAACTGGATGAAAAGGATGGCAGCACGCAGTTAAACCTGACGATAGGCGATTTTGCTCCCCTACCTAACGCGCAAGGTTATTATGATATGTCGGTTACCTTTGCCGCTAACGTTACCCAAAAGATAAAATCACTTGCTGAAGCTATAGTTTAACATACTCATTAGATCACATATTATTTCAAAAACACCCTACATGCGCAACTTAAAACTAACCCTGCTGCTGAGCGGCCTGCTGGCTACCTCTCCTGGTTTTTCGCAAACTATAAAAGTGGAGAAACCGGTAACCAAAGCCATGCAAAAAGTAGAGGCAACTGCCATAAAAGCCCACATCGATTACCTGGCCGATGACAAGTTGCTCGGTCGTAAGCCTGGCACTCCCGGCTACCAGATGGCCGTGGATTATGTAGTAGATCAGTTTAAGAAAACCGGAGTAGAACCTGCCGGCGAAAATAACACTTACCTGCAAACTGTGCGCCTGCGCCAGGCTACCACTGCACCGGGTGCAACCATAACCCTTACCAGCAGTACAGGCCAGGCCACAACACTGGTAACCGACACCGAAGCTACCATTTACCCAAACCCGGTACAACCACAGGTTAATATGGAAGCACCGTTGGTATTTGCCGGTTACGGAATCTCTGCGCCAGACATGAACTATGACGATTATGCTGATATAGATGCAAAAGGCAAAGTGGTTGTGGTTTTCCGTGGGGCACCGGAGCATTTCCCGAACACGGTTACCAACTATAGCATGGACATGCTGACCATTCTGCAGAATGCAGCAAAGCACGGCGCCGTTGGTGTAATTGTAGCAGCTCCGCGCGTGCCTAACCTGCAACGCGGCGTTAACAGCGTAATGACACCAGACGGAAAAGTAGGCGCATCCCGCTCCTATGCATCCGACGACATTAAACTACTGGCATATATTAACTACCAGACGCTGCAAAAGCTATTTTCAGAAGCAGGCCTGGATCCGGCTAAAGCGCAGGCCAGTTTACGTTCAGGCAAGCCAGCATCGGCAGCGCTTAAGTCAACTATAAAAGCAAACTATAGTTCTTTGTACCACGATTATGAAAGCCAGAATGTGGTTGGTAAAATAACCGGCTCAGACTCGAAACTGAAAAATGAATACGTAGTGCACAGCGCGCACCTGGACCATATTGGCGTAGGCACTCCAATCAACGGCGATTCAATTTACAACGGTGCACACGACAACGCATCTGGTGTAGCCAGCCTCCTGGAGATTGCTAAAATCTACAACAACCTGAAACAAAAGCCGAAGCGCTCCATCCTGATCGTGATGGTGACTGCCGAAGAACTTGGCCTTCTGGGTTCAGCATACTTTGCAAACCACCCGACTGTGCCGGCAAACAGCATGGTAGCCAATGTTAACACCGATATGCCAGCCATTATCGCTCCTTTGCTGTCGGTAGTGCCGCTTGGTGCACAGCATTCTTCGCTGTATAAGCAGGTAGAGCAGGCCAGCAAACATTTAGGATTAACGGTAGAAGAAGACCCGGAACCTGAACAGAACCGCTTTATCCGCAGCGACCAGTATAGCTTTGTAGTTCGTGGTGTGCCAGCGCTGCATATTAAATACGGCAACAAAACCGCAGACGGTAAAAATAACCTGGATGAGACCGTGAAGAAGTGGCGTGAAGTTTACTACCACAAACCACAGGACAACCCGGATGGTGTTTTCGATTACGATGCCGGTAAAAAATACGCACAGCTTAACTTCCTGATCGGTTACCTGGTAGCACAACAACCTGAAAGACCAACCTGGAACGAAAACGATTTCTTCGGTACCCGCGCAGTGCAGTAGAACAGAGAATTTAAAGTAAATCAACAGCCGGTTCAGTCATGTTCCGGCTGTTTTTTTGACCAGTGATTAAAGGGGTTTTTACCTCACCCCAGCTCTCTCCTAAAAACAGGAGAGGGCGCCTTTCTGCTATTGCTATAGTTTGAGCTATAGTTCTATAGTTGCGAGATAACCCACCCCTACCCCTCCCGAGAGGGGAATTTCTGTTCTTGCTATAGTTGAAGCTATTGTTTTATAGTTAGTGCTGGTTATCCTCCTCCCCCCTTCGAAGGGGGACTTTTCTGCTATAGCTATAGTTTAAGCTATCGTGCTATAGTTACAAACTACGAACAGGCAGGCGCAGCCTGGCCCACGGAACTATGACCACGAAAGGCCAAGCAACTATAGCTGTTCATTAAACTATAGTTTAGCTATCGAAGTGATTTCAGTCTTTGGGTTGAGCGCCTTGTAGATTTCTGGTGCCGATAGGCATTGCGAGGGACGAGCAAAAGGAATGTACACCGCGCGATGCCCAAAGACGGAGCCCCGCGGCCGTGAGCGCACCAAAGTAACTATAAAACTATAGGTAAGTAGAGCTCCCAGGATCGGTAGTAACTATAGCACGAACTGCTTGTGTCAAGTGGCAACTATAGTTAACTATAGCATTAGACGCTCACAGGAGCTGCGCAGACTGTGAGGTCTTCTCCAACTATAGAACATATAAGATGTCTCGCAGCTATGCTGGCTCTTTTCAACTCGCGTCTCAAGAATGCTCGACATGACAAAAGAGAAACTATAGCTGAGAGGCAATACTATACCCTCACCCTCTAACCACCGTACAACCCAAACTATAACCAACGAAAAAAAGGCATGGAGGCAGATGAGAAGTATTTATGGTGGCAAAGCGGAGTAATTTATCAGATCTACCCACGATCGTTCCAGGATAGTAACGGAGATGGTGTAGGTGACCTGACCGGCATCCGGCAGCGGCTGGATTACTTGCAATGGCTCGGCGTTGATGCCGTTTGGATATCTCCGATCTACCCTTCGCCAATGGCTGATTTTGGTTACGACATCTCAGACTACACCGGCATATACCCCCTTTTTGGATCCATGGCTGACTTTGATGCCCTGCTTCAGGAAGTACACGAACGTGGCATGAAAATGATCCTGGACCTGGTGCCTAACCATACCTCCGACCTGCACCCGTGGTTCCTGGAGTCCCGCTCATCTAAAGACAATCCCAAACGCGACTGGTACATCTGGCAGGACCCAACACCTGATGGCAGTGCGCCCAATAACTGGCTAAGCGTTTTTGGCGGAAGTGGCTGGGAGTGGGATGAAAAAACCGGCCAGTACTATTACCATGCCTTCCTGAAGGAGCAGCCCGACCTGAACTGGCGCAACCCCGAAGTGCAGCAGGCTATGCTGGATGCGATGCGCTTCTGGCTGGACAAAGGAGTTGACGGTTTCCGGGTAGATGTGATGTGGCACATGATTAAAGATGATCAGCTGCGCGATAACCCGCCAAATCCGGAATATAAACAAAGTATGGCAACGTATGAGAAGCTTATCCCCGCCTTCTCTACCGACCAACCCGAAGTGCATGATGTGGTGGTTAAAATGCGGCAGCTGGTTGATGAATATGATGAGCGCGTGATCATTGGGGAGATCTACCTGCCTATTCACCGGCTGGTCACCTACTATGGCACTGATAACAACGGGGCGCACCTTCCATTTAATTTTATGCTGATCAATATGCCCTGGGATGCCCGCCAGATAGCTGCTGCGGTAGATGAGTATGAAGGTGCTTTGCCCGACGGTGGCTGGCCCAACTGGGTGCTAGGCAACCACGATAAACCTCGCATTGCCAGCCGGATCGGGAAGTCTCAGGCACGTGTGGCAGCTATGCTGCTGCTTACACTTCGCGGTACTCCTACCCTTTACTATGGCGATGAGATCGGGATGACAGATGTTGCTATTCCACCTGACGAGATACAGGACCCGCAAGGACTTAACATGCCTGGTCTGAACCTGAGCCGCGACCCCGCACGCACACCCATGCAGTGGAACGACTCAGAAAACGCAGGTTTTACAGATGGCAAACCATGGCTCAGGTTACCCCACACCTATAGCCGCGTAAACGTAGAAAAAGAAAAGCAGGACCCTTTCTCGATGCTTACCCTGCACCGCCGCCTGCTAGAGTTGCGCAAACAGGAACCAGCCCTGAGCACGGGCAGCTATGTACCTATGTCGGCAGATGGCAATGTATTGGCATACCGGCGGGAACATGAGGACACGAAACTCCTGATTGTGCTGAACCTGGGCCATACCACCTGCTATTACGAACCAGAAAAACTGCATCTGGAGGGTGAAGTTATCCTGGCTACTATACCAGAGCGGGAAGGCATGCAGGTAGATACTATACTAAGCCTACAGGGCGATGAAGGGCTTGTGATCAGGCTCAGGAATTAACCAGGTCACACCTGCTCCGGCTGGTAGAACCGTGTGGTTGGATAAGCAAAACGTATGTCATCCGAAGCCAGAAAAGCATCCAGCACATCTTCCCACACACGGTGTTCGCTTTCGCGGCGACGGCCAACGCTGCACAAGTAGCGTATCGTGAGGCGTATGCCGGTTTCTACTACTTTTGTATACAATCTGGGCTTCAGGCTGTCGTAAAAAATGAGGTGACGTTGCGAGAGCCGGCGTAACTGTTCTTCAGCTTCTGTGCTTAACCGTTCACCATGCTTTTCAGCCGCCGAAGTCAGTATCGTTTTGGCTTTCTTCCAGTTGCTTTCAAAAGTTATGTTCACACTTACCTCGTGCCACAAAAACGGGAAGCCATAGTTATAGTTTACCTGCGGCGAAATAAACAATTTCCCATTGGGTATATGCACCACCCGCCCTGTTGCCTGGTCTGCATCTACCCAGCCATGCACTTCATTTATAGTAAACTGGAAAAGGCGCATGTCAATCACGTCACCTATCCTGCCATCTATTTCAATGCGGTCTCCAACCCGGAAGGGGCGCTTCCAGATAAGGAACAGCCAACCGGCAATATTGAGTACGGGTTCACGCAAAGCCAACACCAGACCGGCTGAAAGCAGACCCAGAAAAGTTGCGATCGGCTGAAAACCTTTGAACCAGATGTTGGCCAGCAGCAGAAAGCCCAGTATGGTTACAACATAGTTCAGCGTTTTACGCCACCAGTATTGTTTACGCAGGTCCATTTGCTGGCGCAGCACTACCTGCAAAACCACCCGCCGCGCCAGCCATAAGAGCAGAACCACCAATACCGACAGCAATACATTTCCCAGTATCGCTGCATTTATTCCTGTAGCATCTTCTATCCAACCTGTAAGCTCGCGCATCTTAAAATTTTTCCTAAAACATACGTGCACCCTCCTCCTTTGGATAGCATGATGTATCTATGCTAATACTGTTAAAGCAGAACTGCAAACATAAGCCAGCATGCAACTTTTAAAATTTATAACTTTAACGATACATCCATAGCAACATCACCGCTCGTCCTCCAACTGCATCAGAATTTCAACAACTATAAATTATACAAATCATGCTTTAATATAAAAATCCTGAAACATAGTGGTTTGCCAACATATTACAACTTATACTTGCGGTCTTTAAGCAGAAGCAACCGGGCTTTTCAACTCCAATTTAGCCAAATATGAGTAGTGTGTTAACACCGGAATTTTATAGTTCTATCATTCAGCATACAAATGATATGATCTGTATTCTAACTCCGGAGGGATTGTACAAATATGCCAACAATGCGGTAGCCAAACAAATGGGCTACACCTATCATGACCTGGTAGATAAAAGCGCACTGCACCACGTCCACCCCGATGACCTGCCTGATATTTTAGGCGTGCTACAGGATATAAACCACGCCGAACAGATAAAAGTAAAACCCTTCCGGTTCCTGCACCAGAATGGCAGCTGGCGCTGGCTGAGTTTAACTTTAACTAACATGCTCGCTAATCCGGCTATATGCGGATTAGTAACAAACTGTCGCGACATTACAGAAGAGGTGGAAGCAAACACACTGCTCAGTAAAAAAGAAGCATACTATAGCGCACTGTTCTTTAACCACCCCGACCTGGTGTTTACCTTAAACGATCAGGGTATTATAGAATCGAGCAACGCCAGGGTGGCCAATATTTTAGGCTACACTACTGGCGAAACCTGGGGACAGCACTTTGCGAAATATGTTGCTCCCACGCACCTGGAAGAGGCGCTGCAGGCATTCCGGAAAGTAATCGGGAACGGCGCCCATACTTTTGAAACCAGGATTGTTGACAAGAACAAACAACTGCTGGACCTGAGCGTGACACTTGTACCCGTTTGGCTGAACGGCCGGATTACAGCCGTGCATTGCGTAGCCAAAGATATAACGCAGGTTAAGCAGGCAGAGAAGTTGCTGCGCGAACAGGCAGTGCAATTGAACAATATCCTGGGCAGTATTACAGATTCGTTCTTTGCTCTTAACAAGCATTGGCAGATTACATACGCCAACCCGACTTTTGCAAAATTTCTGAAGTTGCCCGCAGAAAAACTGCTGAGAAGAAACATCTGGCAGGAAAGCCCGGACCTGATCAGTACGCATTTTTACCGCAAGTGCATGGAAGTAATGGCTACAGGCCGACCAACTGAGTACGAAGAATATATCGGGGTGCTTGGCACTATAACCAACTATAAAATTTACCCTTTTGAGGAGGGTATAGCCGTTTGTTTTACAGATATAACAGCAAAAAGAGCGGCAGAAGAAGAGCTGAGAAAACTATCGCTTGTTGCCAGCAAAACAACTAACGGCGTCATGATTACCTGTAAGAATGGTTTGATTGAGTGGGCAAATAACTCTTTCCTGTGCCTGACAGGTTATACGCTGGCGGAGATAGAACAAAAAGACCCGCTGAAGCTGCTTCAGGGGCCGGATACAAGCCAGGAAGCTTTGCAAAACCTGCGCCGCCTGCTTGGCCTGGGAATACCTTTCTCGGAGGAACTGCTCACGTATAAAAAGAACGGCGAAAAGGTTTGGATTGCTGCAGACATTACGCCCATTCTGGATGATGAAGGCAAAATAGAAAAGCTTATCATCCTTTACACCGACATTTCAGAAAGGAAGTTTGCTGAGACAAAGCTGTTGCAGCTGAACGAAAACCTGGTGCAGCAAAACAGTGACCTGAGGCAGTTTACTTACATTGTATCGCATAACCTGCGTGCCCCGGTGGCCAACATTGTGGGGCTAACCCGACTGCTGGCGAAGCTGGATGCATCATCAGCAGCATTTTCCAAAGCAGTCCAGAATCTGGACATATCCGTCCAGCGATTGGATAATGTGATACATGACCTGAGTAAAATCCTGTCGATAAAGACACCGGAAAACAGCGATGCCACAGAACCAGTAAACCTGCGCACCCTTTGTACCGAAATAACACAAAGCCTGCACGAAACAACTATAGCCATTAAAGCAACTATAGACCTGGAGATAGATAAAAACCTGATTATTTACACCAAGAGAGCCTATTTGTATAGTATTTTACACAACCTGATCACCAACTCCATTAAGTACCGCTCTGATGAGCGCTCGTTGCTCCTGCAGCTCAAGATCAGTAAAGCCCATAACGGCAGCCTGCTTATAAAGGTAACCGACAACGGACTTGGCATGGATATGGATGTGGTAAGACCGAACATCTTTAAACTATACAACCGCTTTCATGTGCATACAGAAGGACGCGGGCTAGGGCTTTACCTGGTTAAGTCGCAGGTAGAGGCATTGGGCGGGTCTATAGAGGTTGAGAGTGAAAAAGGCTTAGGTACCAGGTTTTACATACAGTTCAAAGCACCACGTTACCAATGATCAAAAAAGCTTACTTAGTAGATGATGATGATATTAGCATTTTCATAACATCGGTGCTGCTCGAGACAGAAGGGCTTGCCGATGAAGTGGAATGTTATCTGTATGCTGAGGAAGCGCTGCAGAATTTGCTGACAGGCCCGGAAGAGCATTGGCCACAGGTCATCTTCCTGGATCTGAACATGCCGGTACTTACAGGCTGGAACTTCCTGGATGCCATGACAGCACAACAGGATCGCTTTCTGCATAAATGCAAGGTATTTATTCTTACTTCGTCTGTCGATGCCCAGGAAAAGGAACAGGCCAGAAACTATGCACTTGTAAATGGTTTTCTGCACAAACCTATAGACGAAGCAACCATTGCACAACTAAGAAAGGTTGTTTAACCTGCCTGTGCAAGCGGTGGTAAGATGCTGCCCTTATGGTCCTGCTCAAAACGTATCTCCGGGATTGCTTCTACATGCTGCACCAACACACGCTTTCTCCCTTTAAGTTGCACTATGGCAACAGTTGCCCGTAAAATCTGTCCGGCTGCAGTCAGTTTATTGTACACCCCACTGCAGTTTCCCTCAAAGAACAGGAAAAAGTGTTCCTCATCTATCGCCTCTGAGCCCAAAAAAGTTAACTCACAGCCTGGTATAACTTCTGTACCATCGAGCTCCTGCACAAAATAAGTAATAGGTCGGCTAGTACTGCGGCCGCCATTACGCGCAAACAAAGACAAAGATTGATTTGCCAAAAAAGCTTCAGGAGAAAAATCTGGAGGTAGTGTACCTATTAAGGCATCATAATATGCCTGTAGTTCTTTTTCTGGATTCATTCAGTAGAGGGTTTTGCAGCACACCTGTGCCACCATACAAACCCAGCTGAGCACCGATATAGTTCATCTATCCAACATTCAATAGCATAAAAAAGCGGAAACATACTATAGTTTTATAAAATTTATTATAGTTTAGGTGCTTCGATTTGAAGCTACCGCTTATTGTTATTCCTGCGTTTAAATCTGCTTATGCGTGGGTAAGTACTGTAAAAGGGCCGTATAGCTGATGTAATAATTTTAGGTTTAGTACAACTATAAAAAAGTTAGAGCCACTTATATAAGTGGCTCTAAAATATGCAAACCTTATTGAAGATATCTGTAAGGCTGCAACACAAAATGATATTGTATTAACCAGCCGTTTATTTCTGAGATGGTTTATTATTTAAGTTCTTTCAGAAGTTTTCTGGACTTAACCCGTAGCGAAAACCAGCCATAGTTGTTGCGTAAGTGCTCAAACGCATATCCTTCAACCACGCCATGTACACCTGTCTGTTTTAAAGCCTGTGCAAGGTCTTCGTCCTTCACCTGGAAGTTGTCCTGTACCATGCCGTATTTAATAAAAGAGCAGGTTAAGCCGGCATCTTCATTTTTCAGCAACATGGTCTGGCTTGTTTCCAGTCCTTTTTTTAATCTTTCTAATTCTTCCACAGTTTTGTTCATTTACTTCTCTGCTATTACAAGCTACCACCTTATAAAGTTCATTATTTTTATAAAATTAATTATAATTATATCATTAGCTTAACCGTTGTGTTTCAAATTGGTAGACAGCAAAAAGCAAAGGACAAATAGCATGTTACAGGGAGTAAATCTATTAGATAGCGCCTTATCAGTACCCGTTCTGCTTTAACATTTGCACTCCGGTTTCGTTATTAGAACATGCAGAAATCAGGAAATACCGTTACAATACACAACGCCACCGACGCAGATCTACGACAGTTGCTTTATAAAAATGATTATGTGATTGTTAAGTTCACAGACAAAGAGTGCAAAGTTTGCCAAGAGCTTGCACCATCGTTCGAGGAAATGTCTAAGGAAGCGGAATACAAAGATGTGTTATTCCTGCGAATGGACGCCACTGAAAATCCGGTATCCAGGAAGGAAGTAAAGTTGAACGGCACTCCTTTTATAGCTACTTATAAGAAAGCTGTGCTCCTGGACTGTGGCCTTGTCAGCAAGAGAGACGAGATCAGCACCATGCTGGATAACCTGCTGCAGTAATGCTCATAAACTATAGTTCGTCCTCTATCAGGATACCCATTTTACCCATCTGGTAATCGCGCATGGCCTGCATGGCCTCTATCTGGGTGTTCATTACAAAAGGCCCGTACATGGTTACCTCTTCGTTTATTGGTTCGCCGGCCAGTAATAATATGCGTGTGTCCTGCTTTGCGGTTATTGTACAGCCTTCGCCACCCGTATTTAATTCAACAGCATGTTTTCCGTCAATCAGCCCGAAACCCTGTAGCGAGATCTGCCCATCCAGCAGGTAAAAAACGGTGTTATAGTTAGCCGGGACAGGAACCTGGCAGGTAGCACCTGCCTGTAAGGTTAGTCGCAGAATCAGCGTAGGTATCAAGCTGTTTACCGGACCTTTAACACCATCGTATTCTCCGGTTATTACCTGCACTTCGTAGCCATCGCCTTTAACAACAGGGGTATCGGTAGCATGGAGCGCCTGGTAACGGGGCTGAATCATTTTATGTCTGCGCGGCAGGTTTACCCATATCTGGATGATTTCCTGCACTCCTCCCCGCTCCTGTATGTCGTGGGGCGGGCGCTCGCTGTGTGTGATGCCCATACCGGCATCCATCCATTGGGTACCACCCTCATAAACCACACTTTTGTTGCCCCGCGAATCGCGATAATGCACGCCACCTTTGTAGATAAACGTAACCGGCGAAAAACCACGATGCGGATGCGGCCCGATACCTTCTCTGCGCGGATCAGCATCCGGAGAGATCGTAGTGACATGGTGGTGCAGCATCAGGAAAGGGTCGATCTGATCTACCTTCTCCGTCGGGAAGGGCTGGCGCACAGGCGCTCCGTTCAATTCCACTTCTTCGGCATAGAGCAGGCGGGCAACAGTTCTGTTTTTCATGGCTGGCAAATTATGCTGTATTTAATCTGCAAAACTATACGGTTAAACTATAGTTTGTAAAAAAGCCGGCACCTTTGCCGGCTTTTTAGTTTACTGCGTTATTTCATAATCCCGTCGGTCGTTGGGGTCATAGTTGCGGTAACCGCCGCGATCGTTCTGGTTGGTGTTATAGTTTTTGTCCTGGTTATATGGATTGTATTCCCGGCTGCCATAGCTGCCCTGGTTTCCGGTCGACTCGCTATAGTTATCGGGGCTGTACCTGCCAACACTTCTTGCCATACCCGATTCCCTGCCTCTGTCGCTGTGCCGGTCATAACTGTTTCTTCTGCTATAGTTTGATTCTGCATTACCAGAGCCACGTTGTGAACTGCCATAGCCGCCTCCGTAACCAGACATGGAGGTATAGTCGTCTACATTTCCGCGATCTCCGCTCATGGCACCATATTCAGACGAGCCTCCAAAATCGCCGTGCGCACTATAGTTTGATCCTCCGAACCTGGAGCCACTGTATCCCCTATCCTGGTTTCCGTAATTGCTTAAGTTCCTGAGCCGGTCCCGGTCGCGCTGCATGCGGCGTGCAATATCGTCGCTGGTCTGCTGGTAACTATCGCTATTGAAACTTGGCACCCCATACCCTTGCCGGATGTTGCTCATGTCGGTGGTGCTGTTCTGCATGTTTTTATAGTAGTCGCGCTCCATGGTGTAGTCATGGTTGCGGTACTCATCGTTGCGGTCGCGGTCTGTCCGGAAACGGTTCTCATAGTCACGTCCGAAATCGCCGTCGCGGCTGGATCGGTCCCAGTCTCTGTGCCTTCCGGTTCCGTAGTAGAAATCATCTCTGTCTGTTCGTTTCATAGTTTTATAGCTTTAAAGTACATACCTGTTTTTCAAAAATGCCCCGGCGCTGCACTATAGTTGTGCAGCCGGGGCATTCTGCTTTATTAATCATTATAGCTGTTGCGGTAGCGTCGGTAATCATCGCGGTTGCCATAGGCACTGCGTTCGCGGTCACGGTCACGCTCGTTATAGTTTGTGGAGCCATAGCCAGGCGGGTTGCCACGGTAAGAGCGATCGTAACCGGTGTTGCGGTCGTATTGGTTGCGACTGCTATAGTTGCGATACCCCATGTCATCATCCCTATCATAGCCCCGACCGCCGGTGTTATAGTGGTGTTGTCTGCCGTAATCCTCTTCCCGGCTACCGGTATAGCTGCCATAGTTGCGGCTGTTATAGTCTATATAATCTTCTGATCCACCTCTGCGGTAGCGGCTGTCGTCGCGGTAGCGGTCGTAGTCTTGGTTACGCCGGCTGCCATAATCGGAGTGGCCGTAAGCTGAGCCGCCTCCGTAGGTGCTGCCACCTTCGCCATAACGGGTTCCACCGCTCATGTCTCCTCTGGCATGTGCCCCAAACATACGGCCACGGTCATATCCCCGGAAGTCATCATGAGCATCGCGGTAGTAGTCGTTGCCGCGCATGCTGCGTCCCGCTCCCATCTCGCGTCCTCCATCCCGGCCTGCTGATCTGTTCTGGTCATAATCGCGGGTGTAACCGCCATCCGAACTGGTTCCGTAAAATCCGCCATACGACATATCCCGCTCACTTCTTCTATAGTTTCTAGCCATTGTTCTAAGGTTTTTATAAAGTACCCCTTTATAAACGGATGCGCCCTGCAGCGGTTATACTTCTTGGTTAAACCTGAGCTAGCTTCACAGAAGCTGCCCCTTAAGAATTGGCAACCGAACGGCTGGGGTAGCAGATGCATAGCCTGGATGCGTATATGTGCTTCAATAATGAACAACAGGAATATGCCGCCTTTAACGCGTAACGTCTGCAGACTATATAGCAGGAACAAATCCAGGCCTGAAAGCCGTTATAAAATGATGGCTGCATATGTTGTAACTTTGTAAACAATAGCCCCGCAACAGGGTTAATTAAAACAAAAATGTTTATGGAAGCTGGGCAGATGGCCTTACATTTACAGTAAAAGCAAAAAGCTTACATCCGAATAAATTTATTACCTAATGATAACGACTGATATATGCATAGTTGGCGCAGGTCCGGTGGGTCTGTTTGCGGTATTTGAAGCAGGTTTGCTGAAAATGCGCTGCCACGTGATTGATGCACTGCCTATAGTTGGAGGACAGCTGGCAGAAATTTACCCTAAAAAACCGATCTACGACATACCTGGTTTCCCGAGTATACTTGCCGGCGACCTAGTAGACAACCTGATGAAACAGATCGAGCCGTTTCACCCTACCTTTACGCTTGGCGAGCGTGTAGAGCACTTGCATAAGCAAGAGGATGGCTCATTTGTAGTAGAGACCTCGGAGGGTACTGAAGTAGCCTGCAAAGTGGTGGTAATTGCCGGCGGACTTGGTTCTTTTGAGCCTCGTAAACCTGCCATCGATAACCTGGAAACTTTTGAAGGCAAAGGCGTGAACTATATGGTTCGCGACCCTGAAACCTTCCGTAACAAACGTGTGGTAATTGCCGGTGGCGGAGACTCTGCTCTGGACTGGACCATTTTCCTGGCTGGTGTTGCAGAAGACTTAACACTGGTACACCGTGGCACCACATTCCGCGGCGCTCCTGAATCGGCACAAAAAGTGGTAAGCATGGCTGAAGAAGGCCACATTAAGCTGTTGCTAAAATCGAACGTAACCAACGTGCACGGCAACGGCAAACTGAATGCGGTAACCGTACTGGTTGATAACGATACGCCACACGAGATAGAAACTGATTACTTTATTCCGCTGTTCGGGCTGGTGCCTAAGCTGGGCCCTATCGAAAACTGGGGACTTGAACTGGATAAGAGTGCCATCGCGGTAAATACGTTTGATTACTCTACCAACGTGCCAGGCGTGTATGCTATCGGCGATATTAACACCTATCCGGGCAAGCTGAAGCTTATTCTTTGTGGTTTCCATGAGGCGGCACTGATGGCACAGAGCGCATACAACATCATTTACCCGGATAAGAAGTTCGTTTTGAAATATACCACCGTTAACGGCATACAGGAACTATAACTCATGGAAGACGCGATAAAAATAACCGTTGAAACCCCGGATGGCGAACGTGTAGTGCTGGAGGCTCCTACTGATATGGGGCTGTCGGTGATGGAAGTAATGAAGGCGAATGAGCTGAATGTACCTGCCATTTGCGGCGGCATGGCCATTTGTGCTACCTGCCACGTAGAAGTGCTGGCAAGCGGCGATTTACCTGAAATGAACGACGATGAGGCCTTTATGATCGAATCGTTGCCGCATGCCACTGAAATGAGCCGCCTGTCGTGCCAGTTGCGCATTACACCTGAGCTTGATGGCCTGGTAGTACGCCTGATGCCGGAAGCATAAGCTCGTAAAGGATAGATAAAAGGGCGCTCTATAGTTCAGAGCGCCCTTTTATTGTACGATACTATAGCTTTTGCATTAAATTGAAGCTGCTATCTAATTTGTCATCAGAAATCAGTGTGGGTACGGCCTGTAATCTCTCTTTTTATTGGAGTAAGTCTGAAGCATCGCCGCTCTGAAATTTAAATTATGCCATCCCTTTTTTACCGGCCCATAGCCAAAGCAGGATCAGGACAACCTCGCCGGCTGCATCCAGCAGGTAAATATCGCGGATCACATCATTCAGCGCATAGAAAACATCAATGCCAGCCAACCCTGCTGCTCCGCCAATGCCCAGCCATTTTATTTCTGCCGTTACCCGTCTACGTACTCCGGCCGCCAGCAATATAGCACCAATTACAGTTATGAGTACGGCCACTGTATAAAGTAACCAGTAATCCTGCTTAGGCCCCGTTACCCAAACAAAACTCTTAAGATGCAAAAAGGGCCATATACCGGTAACTAACCAGTAAAGGCCCTGCGCTATAGACACAACATATACTTTCATCTGAGTTAATCAGGCATGCAGCTGTTCAAAAGTCGGGAATACATACGTTTCCTTGCTCGACAGCAGATGCACTTCAAGCCCGCAGACGGTAAAAGGCTGCTGGTTAGTTATTTCATAAATATTGCTCCTGGTAATGTTCATGCCATTAACTATAGTTACCAGCCCGGTGCCGATCACTTCTGCTTTCTTGCCTTCGGTTACAAGTATAGCAGTGTCTTCTTCAAGCCCTACGCCAATACATCCCGGGTTTGTGGCAATGCATTGCGCCATACGCACAATACGACCACGCTGTATAAAGTGTGTATCTATAGCTACATTTTTCAGAAATTCCAGCCCTGTGGTTATTCGAACGTCGCCTTTCAGCATGCCTTTGTTCATTTCCCCTTCATAGATCATGGGAGTAGATAAAGCAGCGGCACCGGCACTTGTACCGGCTACAATTATATTTTCTTTGGTATAGCGCTCTTTCAGTTTTTCCAGCAGTGGCGTACCTCCCAGGATGGCAGTCAGTTTCAGCTGGTCTCCGCCTGTTATCATTACACCTGCGGCCTTACTTATCACTTCAACGTTCTCGGGTTTCATAGCATCAGACCGATCCCTGATATCCAGCACATGCAGGTTTGTAACACCAAGGTGGGTAAAAACCTTCACATAGTCGTTAGCAGTTTTCTCCGGCTCTGATGCTGCCGTCGGAATGATAACTATAAGCGGGTTACTGCCTTTCAGGTTATCAACAAAGCATTTCAGGATTTCCTCTTTTATAAAATCCTGGCTATGGCTTTGCAGCTCTGATTTTTCCTCACCTTTATCTTCCCTTCCGCCAATCGCTAAAAGTTTGCCTTTAGGATGAGGCATCCGCGATTCAATCGGAAACTGTTTTTTTACTTCTTCCTTTTCCTTTTTTGCCATGCCTTTTGTATTTTATTGTTAGCGGATTATTAACCTTATCAATCAGGGTTTCTTGTAACTTACAATTCTGGCTATCACGGAGTCTGCATTTGCCGGACTGTTCCGGAAAATAATCCAGCCTTCCCGCTCCGACTCTTTCGGCGAAAACGGGATCGTCAGTTCTGAAACTTCTGGTTCCTGCCCCTGGCTGTACAGTGTAAACTCAACTATAACTTCTTCGGCCGTAGTGCCACCCTTATTATATACCGTTACTTTATAGCGGTTTGGTGCCAACTCCGAAGGGGCTGGTACTCCCTTAGCGTAAACCTCAGGATCTTTGTAACTATAGTTTGCCGTCTGATATACCAGGTATCCGAATATAACCAGCAGCACTATCAGGCTTATGCCAAATACCAGCCATTCCAGCCAGTTTTTCTTATCAACTTTATGATCTTCTTGTCGCTTGTCAGTACCCATCTCTCCTGATTATTTAATGAGTAACCTGCCTGCCGAAGCTCCCAGCGACGACAACACCCCCAAAACTATAGTTTGAGCGAAACCGGTCCAGAAACCAACACCCTCAAAACGACCAAAAAACCACAATGCCAGTGCCGATGCTGCCAGCGCCACAAGGTAACTTACGCTGGTATCCAGTGTAAACCAGAACCAGAAACTTTTTGTGTGCTTGCTACTGGTGCCTTTAAAATCGCTGAAGTACACTACAACTATACTAAGCAGCAGCGATGCAACTGCCATAGCCAGTATGTGCGCAGGGGTGGCTTGCACGGCCAACATTATTACTTCTTCAGTTGGGGCAACATTACCTCCTATAATAATAGCCCCGCAGAATGCCAGCACAACCATACCTACATGTCCCGGCTGTTTTTCTTCTTCCAGGCGTTCGTCTTCCTGCTCCTCTTCCTCAACCTTATCGCCGAGCTGCGCTGTACCTATAGACACCCCGATAGAGATGGCCATAGCCTCGATGATTACCTTGCCCATCAGCTCATCTATACTGGTTACGCCGGGTTGAATGCGGTTCAGCATCCACAGCACCGTAAAAGACATCACAAAGCCGATGCCCATCTCTTCTACCGAGTCGATCAGGACACTTTTCCAGGATACTCCTGGTCGCATGCCGGCATAACGGTTATAGCCAAGCAATAGCAGGTAAGTAGCCAGCATCAGCAACAGGAGTTGTAGCGGCGTGGCATGAAAACCAGCCCACCACACTTCCATGGTATATAGTATCGGGAAGCTAAACAGCAGCCCCCCCGTAATACCCCGGGCATATTCTTTAAGTGATAGTGAGAGTGGATGCCCACCCGTATGCTCAGCTCTGTTCAATTTTTATCAGCTATAGTTAGATGATGCATTATACGGCGTTGCATTATGAAAGTACAGCTCCTTTACTGCCCAGCACTTTCTGCTGAATAAACCATCAGAGGAGCTTACGAAAATGCTTATCCGTTCAAAATCAAATTGCACTATCCTAACCATATTTTCTGCTTCAAATCCCTCAGTTTTTGCACTACTTTGCCACTCAATACGCACCTAATTATGTAGCAACTTCAAAACCTGACAGAAATAAGTATTTCCCATTCAAAATACCGTCTTATACCCTCTGTATCGGCAGGAGTACGTAGCCAGAGGTCTTTATAGCTTAGTAGAGTCGTTTACCTTGATCATTATGAATAAGAAAAGATGTCGCAGAGCTATTGATTAGGAGCGCTATTCGGGTACCACCAATAGGTATTGCATTAATCAGGCAAGTTGAATTTATAGAACATTGGACGGAAGGTTACTTGTCTAGAATCCGCAAGGCAGGATATGGTTGTAGTTTTGCCAAAGCGCTGATTGTAAGCTAAGAGAGATACCCTGCTTGGCTGCACCAATTAATAAAATACAAATCAGCTATAGTTAAAGCCTACTTCATGGCATGAATATTGCAACATAGGGATTATCTAATATAACCTCTTAAACCTTAAAACAAACATGAAGAAATTATTTACTATTGCGGTGTTTGCGCTGCTTGGCACTGGTGCATTTGCACAAACATCAAAGGGTACTATAGCGGTTTCAGCTAGGGTTTCTTTAAATAACTCATTAAATAAAACCAGCTATTCAGATGAGAACTATAAATCTGATGTTTCCGGATTTAGTTTTAGCGGCAGTTTTGGTTATTTCATTAAAGATAATGTAATGGTCAGCCCCTTTATAGGATATGAATATTATAACTCACTGAGTACAAACGACAATTCAAATTCATCTTATAGCAGGGCGCATCATAGAAATAAGAGATACAGTGCTGGCGCCTCACTATCTAAGTATTATATGCTGTCAGAAAGAATAGCTGTTACTGGTTCTGGCGCAATATCTCTTTACAAAGGAACAGACGAGTCGACTTACGATTCAAATTCAATTGAGGATTATAAGGACAAAAGCAAGGGATTTGCGATTAGCGTCAGCCCAGGGATCGCCTTCTTTCCAACCGATAGGATCGAATTGTCCACCTCATTTGGCCGGCTCAGTTATAATAGATCTTTAAGCGAGCGCACCAGGGCAAATCAGATCACTGAAACCACTTCTTCCAAGCTAGGCTTTAATTTAAGCAGCAATACAATTACCCTTGGCGTTGGCTACCATTTTAATCACTAAAGCTCCATTAGTAATTAGTAATCAAATAGTATTATCCACTATCCACGGTCTCTATCTGCGCTTTTAACAAAGATCTAATCCTTTGTTAAAAGCCTTTATACTGAGCAAACTCAACCATAAGTTATGCACGAGTTGCTAATAGCTAAAATCTCAAACAAGCTTGTCAACCTTTTTCAATATAATCTTACAATATACCCTTTAAACAAACATGAAGAATTTAATTATCATAGCAGCATTAATGCTGCTCGGCAGCAGTGCATTTGCACAAACATCTAAAGGAACCATTGTGCTTTCCGGAGATGTATCTCTGAGCATATCAGAGCAGGAACAAAAGACTCCTATAACTTCCAGAAAAGTTCAAAGTAGTACTATTGGATACAGTTTTAGCCCAAGTGTTGCTTATTTTATTAAGGATAACCTTAAGATTGGTGCATACATAGGATATTATCGCTCAAAAACAGATAACGATATATATGAGGTCGGTGTCAGTGAAATTTATACCAATTCAGTACATGACAATTACAACTTTGGCGCTTACATTTCAAAGTACATAATGTTATCAGATAAATTCGGCTTATATGCGACCGGATCAGCCGGACTATTTGATTCAGAGACAAATGAAAATAGCACTGCTAGTCCAGACTATCATTATATTTCAAAAACAGATGGTTTCAGCATCAGTGCTGTACCGGGAATTGTATATTTCCCCACTGAGAAAATAGGCATCAGCGCAAGTTTAGGCCGGCTTAGTTATACATCACAGAAATCTATGCAGAAGTACTATGAAACAAACTCAACCCATAATAGAAATTCTTCTTTAGATCTGGATTTAAGCAGCAGCACCTTACTTTTTGGCTTTAGCTACCATTTCAACCGGTAACCAAACTATAGTTTACAAACAAAAAAGCCTGTGCAACTATAAGCTGCACAGGCTTTTTTTTAACAATCAACAATCTTACCATCCACTCGCCAGCACATCAGCAATATGCATTGTCCGGATTGGTTTGTTTTGTCTGTCTATATAGGCCTGTAGGTGCATCAGGCAGCTGCTGTCTGTAGAAACTATAAAATCGGCGCCTGTAGCCAAGGCATTGTCTACTTTCTGTTCGGCCATAGCTGTCGAGATTGCTTCGAACTTAACGGCAAAGGTACCGCCGAAGCCGCAGCACGTTTCGTTGTCTTCCATCTCTACTAGTTCAAAGCCGTCCACGTTCTGCAATAAGGCTCTTGGCCCGGCTTTGATACCACACTCTCGCAGAGCACTGCAGGAATCGTGATAAGTCGCTCTGCCCGGCAAAGATGCACCTTGGATAGCAGTTACTCCCAGCACGTCGGTCAGGAATTCTGTAAACTCGTACACCTTTTTCTGCATGGCCCGGTACTTCACCAGCTTCGACGATTTCACGAAAATATCCTGGTACGCATTACGCACCATGCCCACACACGAAGCCGAAGGCGCCACGATATACTGTGACGTTTCATTTGAAAAATCATCGAGAAACTTGTCGGCTACTTCGCGGGCTTCGCTGAAAAAACCAGCATTAAAGGCCGGCTGTCCGCAGCAGGTCTGGTTAGGGTTATAGTGTACTTCGCAGCCCAGGCTCTCCAGTACTTTCACCATGTTCATGCCTGTTTCCGGGAACATCTGATCCACGAAGCAGGGAATAAAAATATCTACTATAGTTTTTCTTGCCATAATCAGGAAAACACAGCACCAGACTGTGCAATGGCCGCATCAAGGGCGGCGTTGTTGAGGTTTAAATTTACACCAATACCGGTGAAATATGCTACTAAATTTTCGGTGGCCATATTACCTACCAGTTCGTCTTTTGCCATCGGACAACCGCCAAACCCACGAATTGCACCATCGAAACGGCGGCAACCCGAACTATAGGCTGCAGCAACTTTCTCCTGCCAGGTGTTAGGATTTGTATGCAGATGCGCACCAAACTCGATGTGCTTAAATGCTGGTATAAGCGAACTGAACAAATAGCTAATGTTATCCGGGTTGGATACCCCAATGGTATCGGAAAGCGAAACGATCTTTACCTGTAATTTATCCAGCTCATTTACAAAGTGCAGCACAGTGTCGGTGTCCCAGGGGTCGTTGTACGGATTCCCGAAGCCCATGGAGATGTAAGTTACCAGCGTTTTATTGTGTTTGTGGCAGATCTCCTGAATCTGAGCCAGTTGCCCCATAGCCTCAGCTATAGATTTATTGGTATTGCGCTGCTGAAATGTTTCAGAAACAGATAACGGAAAGCCCAGGTAATCGATCTGGTTGTGCTGAGCTGCATCTTCGGCGCCGCGCACATTGGCAATAATGGCGAGCAGTTTAGAGGTAGTATTTTCCAGGTCCAGGTTAGCTAGAACCTCAGCCGTATCACTCATCTGCGGAATGGCCTTCGGCGATACAAAGCTTCCGAAATCGATCGTATCAAAGCCAACTCTCAGGAGCTGGTTAATGTAATCGATCTTTAGACTAGTTGGGATGAACTGCTTCAAACCCTGCATCGCATCGCGTGGGCACTCAATTATCTTCATAGTATAGGGTGCTATGGTTTGCTGTCTTGCTACAGGCCATTTTCTTCACCAAAGATACAAATCTTTGTGTTTCTACCTTCCTGTTTTATACTACTGCTGTTATACTTTGTATTTGCTTCAGAAATCTGCTTAAATTAAGTCGTGCTATAGGGTATTCCCATACGCGGATTTGCATTAACTATAGTTCAGGCACTTAGCAGCTCCTTCGCCAGAACGAACTATAGCTTTTGGGTTCATTAACAGTTAGCAGCTCATGTATTTTACGTTATGCTATCATATGGAAAGTTATAGTTTAGGAAATTTGAGTAACGTGTGCAAACCAGCTATAGTATACCTTCTACCCTTGCTTTGCAGACATTTGCCAAGCCTATTACATCACCCTATTGCCGTACGCCTTTTTAACGTATACTCATTTATAGAGCACTACATCAGGCGACCTTCAACTATACTATCAAACGCTACATAATCCGGTTAACATTATGCCTTTTGCTCCACAAACAGATACCAGACAACCGGTACAGCAAGAAACGCTCCGACGGATAGAGCAGTTACACCGGTTACAGTGCGCTTTTTTTGCGGGTGGTCATACCCTGCCCCTGCAGTTCAGAAAGGCACAGTTGCACAAGTTACAGCAAGTACTTAAGCAGCACGAGCAGGAGTTATTTGATGCATTGTATGCCGATTTCCGAAAGCCTGCCCTGGAAGCTTACGGTACCGAGATCGGTTTTATAGAACTGGAGCTGAAACTGGCATTAAAGAAAGTAGATGACTGGGCAAAACCGCGCCGCGTTCCGGAAACTCTGATCAATTTTCCGGCCCGTAGTTATGTTTATCCGCAGCCTTATGGAGTCGCACTGATTATCTCTCCCTGGAATTACCCGCTCAACCTGTTATTCATTCCGCTCATCGGGGCTATAGCAGCCGGCAATTGTGCCATACTAAAACCTTCTGAGATCGCGCCAAATACTGCCGCCGTTGTTAACCGCATTATTTCCCAGAATTTTGATGAACGTTACCTGGCTGTGGTAGAAGGCGGCGTGGAAGCCACTACCCACCTGCTGGCCCAACGCTTTGATTATATATTTTTTACAGGCAGCACACAGGTAGGGCGTATCGTAATGAAAGCCGCTGCCGAACACCTGACACCCGTTACACTGGAGTTGGGTGGAAAAAGCCCTGCCATCGTAACCCAGGATGCTGACCTGGAGCTGGCCGCACGCCGCATTTGCTGGGGCAAATTCTTAAATGCTGGTCAGACCTGTGTAGCGCCTGATTATGTGCTGGTGCAGGAAGATGTCAAAGAAGACTTTATAGAGCAAATGGCACATTGCATCACCGATTTTTATGGTTCCCACCCTGCCGAAAGCCCCGATTTTGCCCGCATCATAAATGACAACCATTTCGCACGACTGAGCAAAATGCTAACACCGGAAAACATCCGGATTGGTGGTAAGACCGATACTGATACACGTTACATTGACCCAACCATACTGGATAATATCACTTGGGAGCACCCATCCATGCAGGAAGAAATATTCGGGCCGATACTCCCGGTCCTCTCGTTTACTGACCTGGATGAGGCTATTATGATGGTAAACCGCCATGAAAAACCTTTGGCCCTATACTTCTTTTCTGCTAACCGCGAAGACCAGAAACGGATATTGAAAGAGGTTACTTTTGGAGGTGGCTGTATTAACGACACCATCTCGCACCTGGCAAACCCAAACCTGCCCTTTGGTGGGGTTGGTAACAGCGGCTTGGGAAGTTACCACGGCATTGCCAGCTTCGATGTGTTTTCTCATCAGAAAAGCGTATTGCACCGCGGCACCTGGCTCGACCTGCCTTTCCGCTATCCGCCTTATGGCGATAAACTAAAGCTGTTACGCAAATTTCTCCGGTGGCTATAGTTCGAAACGCAAATTCATTTTATCCAAAAATGACTGTAAATAAATTACAGGAAGCTGCGTATACATTACTATAGTTATATCACCCTGAAATACATTATGGAGAATCTTACACAATATTTAGACAAATCGCTGATACCTTTGGAGGATAAGGTAAAAGAGTACCTAGGAGTGGAACGCGACATACGGATACTGGATGTGGAACTGCTGTCGCTTCAAAGCATGAAGTCGGATTTTGACCCGGAGCAGCATGACCTGGAGCAGGAAATGAGGCAAGGCACCAAAAACACTGATCTGAACGACAAAGAGCAGAAGATGGCTGAACTGCTGGATAAATATGGCAAGCTGCGAAACGAGCTGATACAAATGCTGCCCGAGAAGAACAAGTTTATAGAGATAAACCTAGGCTACGGCCCGAGCATGGTTGGCTACTTTACCATTGATCACGAAACCCGCCAGCCACTGCCAGAACCGGTACTGCGTGTGGTACACTAACATAAACTATAGCTGCTCAGTTTGGAGCACCAAAAAGCCCGCAGACTCGAAAGTCTCTGCGGGCTTTTTGGTTAGTTAAGTATGATGTTAAACGATTTCTGCTAAAACAAACCCACCCCTTCCCCTCCGAGGAGGGGAATTTACTCCATATGCTGGCGCAGATTTATAATCCGTGACCTATCAATAACGTTGGATATGTAATCCAACTGGGCCAGTAGCCCAAGTTATAGTTTGACACGAGCGAGGACGCTCGCTCCATAATAAATACATTAATGAGACTATAATCCCCTCCTCGGAGGGGTTAGGGTGGGTTTACACTTCTTACTTTTGAAATATAGCTTCATCAATGAAACTGCTCTTCTTCCGTAGAGCCAGCCAAGGCAACAGTTGAGGTAGCACCAGCTGTAACAGTATTCTGAACCGCATCGAAATAACCTGTACCTACAAAAGCCTGGTGCTTCACAGCTTTAAAGCCATCTTTTACCAGCGAGAACTCACGTTGCTGTAGTTCTGAATAACCGGCCATGCCGCGTGCTTTGTAAGCTTTGGCTAGCTCAAACATGCTGGTGTTAAGCGCATGGAAACCTGCCAGTGTAATAAACTGGAATTTGTAGCCCATGGCAGCCAGCTCTTCCCGGAACGTTTCCATCTCTTCTACGCTTAGTTTGGCAGCCCAGTTAAAGGATGGCGAGCAGTTATAAGCCAGCAACTTACCCGGAAATTCAACATGAATGGCTTCTGCAAACTGGCGTGCCTGCTCCAGGTCCGGGTGCGAGGTCTCCATCCAGATCAGGTCGGCGTAAGGTGCGTAAGCCATACCGCGTGCAATGCCCTGCTCTATGCCGCAGCGCACATGGTAGAACCCTTCGCTGGTGCGTGGCTGGTCCAGTATAAATTCGTGGTCGCGTGGATCGATATCGCTGGTGATCAGGTTGGCGGCATCAGCATCAGTGCGGGCCACCACTATAGTTGGCACGCCCATTACATCGGTAGCCAGGCGTGCTGCAACCAGTTTGTTGATAGCTTCCTGTGTAGGCACTAAAACCTTTCCGCCCAAATGCCCGCACTTTTTGGCAGACGACAACTGGTCTTCGAAATGCACACCTGCAGCGCCGGCTTCAATCATCATTTTCATTAGCTCAAAGGCATTCAGGTTACCACCAAAACCTGCTTCTGCGTCGGCAACTATAGGCACCATAAAATCGGTCTCACCATCTTCGTTCACGCTCTGTATCTGGTCGGCACGGAGCAGCGCATTGTTGATCTTCTTCACCACATTCGGCACGGAATCGGCTGGGTACAAGCTTTGGTCGGGGTACATGTGTCCAGCTAAGTTGGCATCGGCAGCTACTTGCCAGCCACTCAGGTAAATCGCGTTCAGACCGGCCTGTACTTCCTGCACCGCCTGGTTACCGGTAAGCGCGCCTAAACCGGCTACGTATTGCTCGGAGTGCAGCAGTTTCCATAGTTTATTGGCGCCGTTTTTGGCCAGCGTATATTCTATCTGCACCGAGCCTTGTAGTTTCACCACTTCTTCGGCGCTATACGGTCTGCGGATACCTGCCCAGCGCGGGTTCTCGATCCAATCTGTTTCTATGTTGCGGATTCTGTCTTTCTTAGTTGTCATGGCGGATTTTATAATGAGTAATGAGTAATGAATAATGATGAATGACTAGTGAGTAATGATTAGTGGCTAATGATAAATGCGTAATGCTATAGTTTGAGGTGAGCTATAGTTTATTATTCATTACTCATTCTCAATTAGTCATTAGTCAATGTATTTGTAAGCGGGTAGTGTCAGGAATTCTACAAAGCAGGGGGCCAGCACCAGTTCTGCGAACAGCTGCGATGCCTTCTCGAAATGGCAGTTCTTAAACTTCACCATCCCGATCTCTACTTTGATGTTCTCGGTTTCCTCTCTGATGAGTTGCAGCACGCGCGCTTCGGTAATCTTCTGTCCGTCGTTGGTCTTGGTGTGCTCGTGGTGTAGCCATTGCCAAACCTGTGCCCGGGATATTTCGGCGGTAGCAGCATCTTCCATCAGGTTATGAATAGCCGCCGCACCTGTGCCGCATAGCCAGCTGCCGATGTACATAATGCCCACGTTTATGTTCAGCCGCAAGCCTTTCTCTGTGATCTTGCCACCGGGTATGTCGAAATTGATCAGGTCCTGGGCGGTAACTTTTACATCTTCGCGCAGCACGTGTTTCTGGTGTGGTTCCGTTCCTATCACCTTGTCAAAGGCTTGGCGGGCGATTGTTACCAAGTCGGGGTGCGCTACCCAGGTTCCGTCAGAACCGTTGTCTGCTTCAAAGGCTTTGTCGGCAGCTACTTTGGCAAAGGCGGCTTCGTTTATAGTTGGGTCGTGGCGGTTCGGGATAAAAGCAGCCATACCTCCCATGGCATGTGCCCCGCGCTTATGGCAGGTTTGCACCAGCAGGTTGGTATACGCCCGCATAAACGGCACCTGCATGGTTACATCCGTCCGGTCAGGAAAAAGCACATTGGGGTGTTTTCTGAACTTTTTGATGGCACTGAAAATGTAATCCCAGCGGCCGGCATTCAGTCCTACAATGTGGTCGCGCAGCTCGTACAGGATCTCGTCCATCTCGAAGGCGGCTGTTATAGTTTCGATCAGAACAGTGCATTTTATAGTTCCGACAGGCAAACCAAGAGCTTCCTGAGCCGCTACAAACACATCATTCCAAAGTTTGGCTTCCAGGTGGTTTTCCAGTTTCGGCAGATAGAAATATGGGCCGCTGCCGCGCTCCAGCAGTTCTTTTGCGTTATGGAAGAAGTATAAGCCAAAATCGAACAGCGCACCTGAAATTGGCGTGTTACCGATCATCAAATGCTTTTCAGGTAGGTGCCAGCCACGCGGACGCACCATCAGCACGGCAACCTTCTCGTTCAGGCGATACACTTTGCCATTCTGCACCGTAAAGTCAATGTCTCTTCGGATAGCATCGCGCAGGTTACGCTGGCCTTCCAGCAGGTTTTCCCATGTCGGCGACGTGGCATCTTCAAAATCAGCCATAAACACATCGGCACCCGAGTTCAGCGCATTGATCACCATTTTGCGGTCTACAGGTCCGGTAATTTCCACGCGGCGCAATTGCAGGTCGGCAGGTATAGTTTCTACTTTCCAGTTGCCGGTTCTTATAGTTTCAGTCTCATTCAAGAAGTCAGGAAGCTCTCCGGCATCAATCTTCTTTTGTCGGTCGATGCGGGCCTGTAGCAACTCTTCCCGGCGGTGGTTAAATTTCAGATGCAGCATCTCCAGAAACCCCAGTGCTTCCGGCGTAAGCAGGTCTTGATAAGCTTCTGTAGCTTTAACTTTTATTTGGATAGCGCTTTCTACTAACATAAAATAACTGATTGGTGGTGAAACGATTGCAACAACTATAGAGCACTATACGCGAAGTTTTTCATTTTGGCGAATTTTCGCTAAAAATATTTTTACGCTTTTTTAGGAGTTAAACTATAAATCCACGTACTTCATTTTCAGACGAACCATTTCACCCTACTCATGAAGCTACAGGAAGACATCATCCGCCTTATCCTTGGGCTAAAAATCAAACAGCTGCGCGCCGAAAAAGGCATCTCGCTCACCGACCTTGCCGTGACAACCGACATTTCGGTTTCTTATTTAAATGAGATCGAGAAAGGTAAAAAACACCCAAAGCCAAGTAAGATAGCCGTGATTGCCGATGCACTGGGCGTGACCTATGATTCGCTGGTATCGCTACAACTTTCTAAAAGGCTGCAACCGGTAGGCGAACTGCTGCACTCCAATATTTTGTCGGAGTTACCGCTGGAGCATTTCGGGCTGGACATGAGCCGTTTGATCGACATTTTTGCTACAGCCCCGGCCAAACTGAGTGCCTTTGTTAAGACGTTGCTGGAGATCTCGCGCTCGTTCGATCTGCGTGTAGAGCAGTTTTACTTTTCGGCCTTGCGCTCGTACCAAGAACTGCACGATAACTACTTTGAAGACATTGAGCTGGAAGCCGAGAACTTCCTGAACACACACAACCTGGACCCTGAGCTGACGCCAACGTTGCAGCAACTCAGCAGTTTACTGGAAGAACTTTACAACATCAGAACCGAGCTAACCACCTTTGAAGAAACACCAGAGTTAAAGCCGCTTCGCTCTGTTTTTGTACCCGGCGAAGAACCACGCTTACTCCTGAATGTAACGCTAACGGAACAACAGCAGGCTTTTGCGCTGGCGCGGGAGTTGGGCTTTCAGTACCTCAACATACAGGAGCGGCCCTATACGGCTACCTGGGTAAAAGTGCGTTCGTTTGATGAAGTACTGAACAACTTCAGAGCATCGTACTTTGCCGGAGCACTGCTCTTAAACCGAGACCGCCTGGTGCAGGATCTGCAAAAATTCTTTGCCCTGCCAACCTGGCAACCGCAATACCTGCTGCAACTTATGCAAACTTATCAGGCATCGCCCGAGACTTTTTTGCACCGAATTACTTCGCTGCTGCCCCGGTTCTTCAACATCAAACAACTGTTTTTCCTGCGCTTTAACCACGAGCCAGCTACCGACCATTTTGCTCTTACCAAGGAGCTGCACCTGGCCGGCCTGCACAACCCGCACGCATCGCTGCTGAACGAGCATTATTGTCGCCGCTGGATATCACTGACTTTGTTTGATGCTGTGGAAAATCTGCCAATAGATGTATCTGCCAACAAACCGGTGGTGGGAATCCAAAAGTCATCGTACATCAACTCCGAGAACGAGTACCTGGTCATTGCACTGGCACAACCGAACGAGCGGGTAAACGGCACGGTAAGTATAGGTTTGCTGCTGAACGAGAACCTTCGCCGAAAGATCAAATTCCTGCAGGACCCTGTTATTTTAAGCCGTTACGTGAATGAAACCTGCGAGCGCTGCCCTGCCCTGGATTGCCTGGAGCGCGCTGCCCCGCCCCTTATATTGCAGAAACAGCAATGGCAACAGCAGGTAAATGAAACCCTGGAGAAACTACAGTAGCCTGAACTATAGTTTATTACTACAGTTTCGAAAAACCCACCCCAGCCCCTCACAGGAGGGGAATTCCTAATCACCTAAAAGATTCCCCTCTTGGGAGGGGTTAGCGGTGGGTTAATCCATTCAATCCTTTTTATTAATCACAACTATAGTTTATAGTTAGCTAAACTATAAATTTCCGGGGAGCGGATTCTGAAACTCTTGAAATAGATTTGTAATTTGCCTGTTGGCTCAGGATTTTTCGGTTTAGGCAGATGTCGCAGTTATTTTTCAGGCAAACAAGTGTGTACGAGGAGTTCCAGACTCCGCTTTCGCTCTTTGAGCTGCACCAGCAGATCAGGGAAGAGCTGGAAGTGGCGTTTCCGGAAAGCTACTGGGTAGTTGCTGAAATTGCACAAATAACGCCCGACCGCCGCAAAGGCCACTGCTATTTAACCCTGGTTGATAAAGGCGATGATGCCCGTAATGTAGTGGCGCAGGCCCGTGCAACTATCTGGAGTGCCCGTTTTGCCATGCTCGGCCGCTTTTTCGAAGATAAGACCGGGCAGCCCCTGAAAGCTGGTTTAAAGATCCTGTTCCAGGCAAGCGTGCGGTTCCATGAACTATACGGTCTGAGTCTGGACATCCACAATATCGACCCGAACTATACCATCGGCGATTTGGCCCGCCAGCGCCAGGAAACGATAAAACGACTGGAAGCCGAAGGGTTGCTGACAGCCAACAAAGAACTGGAATTACCGGAAGTTCCGCAGCGCCTGGCTATCATTTCATCGGCCACAGCCGCTGGTTACCAGGATTTTATACATCAGCTAAAGAACAACGCGTACGGCTATAGTTTCCATACCACGCTGTTTCCAGCTACGGTGCAGGGCAACGATGCGCCGGCATCGGTAAACAAAGCCATGGCGCTGATTGCCAACTATAGCGAACGGTTTGATGCAATAGTAATGATACGTGGCGGTGGTTCGCAGACAGACCTGAGCTGTTTTGATGATTATACTATTGCAGCCGCCATTGGTAATTCGCCGTTGCCTGTACTGACCGGTATCGGCCACGAGCGCGACGAAAGTATAGCTGACCTGGTGGCCCATACCCGCTTAAAAACACCAACTGCCGTAGCTACTTTTCTGATTGACCGCTTCAGAAGTGCAGAAGAGTATACCGAAGGTTTGTATGATAGCATTAGACTCTTTACATCGCAGCAACTACGGCTTACGGAAGATCGATTAGAGCGACTGCAACTTAGTATCTCGAATACTACCAAAGATTTTTTGCAGGAAGGACGTGAACTTTTGGAGACTCTATCGCGTGGTTTGCTGGTAAAGCCTAAGAATTATCTGAACCTGCAGCAGCACACCGTAGGTAATTTGGAGCGTGATATAAAATCCAACACCAAAGACCTGCTACACACCCGCGAGCGACACCTGAGCGAATTATCGGTTTGTGTGGAAGGCAGGGCGCAACGCTACCTGCACATGAAAGAGCATGAACTAAATACGCTTAGCCACTGTGTAGAGACGGAAGTAAAAGAGAGTATCAAGCAGAAACAGATCAGCTTTACCAAGCAGAGCGATAAACTCGAATTTACTACGGCAAGCAAACTACAAACCGAGCAACACCGCCTAAAACTGATCGAAGCCAGCATCAAGGCCAACGACCCGGAACGCCTGCTTCTGCGCGGTTATACACTGACGTTAGTGAACGGTAAGATTATAAAAAGCATTAACCAGGTGCAGCCCGACGATGTGGTAGAAACCCGCATGAAAGACGGTATCATCCATAGTATAGTTGTAAACAAAGACACCAATGATACCCTATAAAGATATCAAAACCATGACCTACCGTGAAGCCACGCAGGAACTGGAAGAAATTTTAAGAGCCATCGAAAACGACTCGGTTGATGTGGACGAACTCACACAGAAAGTACAACGCTCATCGCAGCTCATTAAGCTGTGCAAAGAAAAACTACGCGCCGCCGAACAAGCTATCGATCAGGTATTTAACGAAGAAAACTGCGAAGAGCCAGCTAAGCCAAAGAAGTCTGAAGGTAAAGCTAGTGGTAGTGGGACGTTGTTTTAGGTCTGAATCAGGATTTAAAAGATTAAAGGATTTTCAGGATTTCGGGTTTGCTGAGAATTCTTTTATCTTTCTATAGTTGCTGTGGTCCAACCACCCCTTTATCCCCTCAGAGCTACGCTCGCTACTTTCGAAATCGCTTCTCGGTAGTCCAAGGCAGGGGATTTTCAGCTCCTGCTGTAGTTGCGAGGCTATAGTTTTATAGTAGCTGTTCGAACCCACCCCTGCCCCTCCCAAGAGGGGAATTCTGCTATTACTATATTCTATATTATAGTTCTATAGTTGTTGGTCATCCCCCTACCCCCTTCAAAGGGGGACTTTCTGCCATTGCTATAGTTGATCCTATAGTTTTATAGTTACAGGCAACGAGCAGGCAGGCATAGCCTGCCCCACGAAATTACAACCACTGAAAAGCGATGTAACTAATACTGTTTAAATAACTATAGCACCTACTATCGAGTAATTTCAGTCTTTGGGTTAAGCGCCTTATAGATTTCTGGTGGCGTAGCCATTGCGACGTTAGGAGCAAAAGAAAGGTACACCGCGCGATGCCCGAAGACGGGGCCCCGCGGCCGTGAGCGCACCAAAGCAACTATGGCAACTGTAGGCCAGTAAAGCTCCCAAGATAAAAGGGTGCTATGAAACGAACTGCTTGTGTCCAATAGTAACTATAGCCAGCTATAGGACATATAAGATCCTTCGACTAACGCTCAGGATGACAAAAGAGAACTATAGCTACTGCCAAACAGAAAGTCCGATCTCGAAATCTCATTTTAAACCAGAAAGCCGTTGGTCCTACAACCAACGGCTTTCTTTTATCCTGTCATTTTAGCATTCGAAGGCTCCCGCAACTCCTGTTTTATTAATTTCGATAACATTTCTCGAACTTCGGCAGGGTTATCTAAATGATATTTTGCGATAGAATACGAGTTTCCAATCTTAATCGTATAGGCATTTCGGGGCATTACTTTAAAGATTTCCTCATCTCCCCAATCATCACCTACAGCCAGCACAAATTCATGCGGATATAAATTTAGCCAGTGAGTGGTTGCTTTGCCTTTGCTTATTTCCTGTGCTTTAATCTCGACGGCCATTTGCCCGTCCAATACCTGTAGGTTGCTGTTTGAGGCCAGGAAATTCAGGTGATTTACTAGCTCGCGGGCACGCAATTCGCCGAGGCCGGTTTCAACGCGGCGGTAGTGCCATACCAGTGAGTATTCTTTCTCTTCGATAAAAGAGCCCGGGGTGCGGTCTACATATAGTTCCATAATCAGACGGATATCGCTTTTCCAGTCATCCATCAGACTCATCATCGTCTTCCAGCCCGATCCGCGCTGTTTCAGCCATACGCCGTGTTCTGCCACGATATCCAGGTTCAGGTGACCCAGCCAGTCTTCCATGTTCCCTTTCTCGCGACTACTAATCATGACAACCCTGTTTTTAGCGTTGTTACACAGGCTCTCAAGCAGTTCTAATAAATCCTCGTCAGGGCGGGCCAATAATGGCTGGTTTCTATAATTGGTCAGCACGCCATCGTACTCCAGGAATATAAGCCTCGAACTGGCCAGTTCGTACGAATCACTCATCTCCTGGAAGGTCGCTTCATCCAAATAGCTGGTTTCCATCGACATCTGCTTGATCTTGACGTAAGATAAGCGGTCCATGAACAAGCCAACCCAGTGGTGAATGTTGTAGCGTTTCAGGGTTTCCTGCATGTTGCGCATATGCTGGTGCTGTTCCGCTTCCGTCATGGTCAGGGCTTCGTACAGCGCCGCTACCATCTGGTTAATGTCATTTGGATTTATCAGCAGGGCATCCGATAATTCTTTAGACGCCCCCGCCATCTCGCTGAGGATAAGTACGCCTTTCTGGTCGAGTTTACTAGCCACATACTCTTTGCAGACCAGGTTCATGCCATCGCGCATAGGGGTTACCAGCGCCACATTAGCCATCCGGTAAAAAGCAGACAGGGTCTCGATCGGGTAAGAGCGGTAGAAATACTGGATCGGGTTCCAGTTTATATGGCTGTACTTGCCGTTAATGCGGCCAACCAACTCATCCACCTCTTCTTTCAGTTCCTTGTACTTTTCCACTGCATCGCGGCTCGGAACTACCAGCATCACCAGTGTTACTTTATCATGAAACTCCGGGTATTGCTCCAGAAACATCTCAAAAGCCAGCAAGCGCTGTGGTATGCCTTTAGAGTAATCCAACCTGTCGATGGAGATGATAATATGTTCAGTGCCTATGTTTTTGCGGTATTCCTGCTCTAGTTTCAGTACTTCTTCTGAGGCTGCTACAGTGGCATACTTTTCATAGTCTATACCCATCGGGAATGAATCGACCAGAATAGATCTGGAGCCGGTATTTATCCAGCCATGCATACCACCATACCCCAGAATACGGTTTACTGAACTGAGGAAGTGGCGCATGTCGTCATAGGTATGGAAGCCTACCAGATCGGAACCGAGCATACCTTCCAGCAGTTCACGACGCCAGGGTAGTAACCGGAAAATTTCGTAGCTCGGGAACGGGATATGCTGAAAGAAGCCGATAGTACTATCCGGCAGTTTTTTGCGCAGCATAGACGGCAACAGCAGCAACTGGTAGTCGTGCACCCAGATGGTATCGTTAGGGTTTGCGTGTTTCAGAATCTCGTCGCAGTACTTCTGGTTAACTTCTACATAAGTCTCCCATAAATCCTGTTCGTAAATGGTGTACTGGCTGAAATAATGAAAGGAAGGCCATAGTGTTTCGTTGCTGAATCCCTCGTAAAACTCCTTGATCTCAGTTTCTGACAAGAACACGGGGTACATATTGTCATGCCGAAGGTCTTCTATAATCCGCTCCTGTTTATCTTTATCATCAATAACCAATCCAGGCCATCCTATCCAGAGATTATCCTTTTTTTTGTAAATAGATCCTAGTCCTGTAGCTAATCCTCCTTCACTTGGGGTATACTTCAGTTTACCATCCTTCTCCTGTAGTTTAACCGGTAGGCGGTTGGATACTATAATAAGTTTTGCCATTAGTATGTTGTGTTATAGACTGGCAGTAATAATGTGGGGCTTCTCAGCCAAATTATCTGTGATACAATAGTTTATTGAGACGGGCATATAAGTACATGTCAGCTCTTTTATTCTTACGTACTAGTCCCTGTTATCGTTTACAGAATATTAGCCTTTTACTATAATTAGGTAATAGCAGTCGATGGTGTCCGTATTAATACGTAATAACCATTTTTGCGAGTCATAAAAGCAGTTATGAGGGTTAAACCAAACAGAAATACGGCAATGGAAACTATAGCCAGCCTTAACCTTCAGGCTTTTAAGTATAAGCATATAGGCAGGCAATAAGCTATAGTTTGCGCATCATTACGTATGGATTGCAACTATAGCGTAAAACACTCCGCAGAGCAGGTGGTTGTCTTAATAGAGATATTTCCTTTAACTTGACAGAAAGTACAAAAACACTTTAATACATGAACTTATCCCAGAGTCTGGACCCAACTATAGTTAACTGGGTAATTATTCCCTTGCTTATTTTCCTGGCACGTATCATGGACGTTACCCTTGGCACCCTGCGCATAGTCTTTATCTCAAAGGGCGATAAAATGATAGCGCCGGCGCTGGGTTTCCTGGAAGTGCTGATCTGGCTGGTAGCTATTACGCAGGTAATGCAAAACCTGAACAATGTGGCCTCTTACCTGGCTTGGGCCGGCGGTTTTGCAACCGGTAACTTTCTAGGGCTGCGCATCGAGCAGAAACTGGCGTTGGGGCAAATGGTAGTGCGGGTTATTACTGTAGATTCGGCCCACAACCTGATAGAGCGACTGAAAGGCCATGGTTATAGATTGACCTGTGTAGATGCCCGCGGCACCCGCGGTAAAGTAAACCTGCTGTTCATGATCGTGAAGCGCAAAAAGCTGAACCACGTACTCGACATCATCCGGGAATACAATCCGCAGGCTTTTTACTCTATCGAGGACGTACGTTCTGTATCTGATTATGGAGTTCCGCAGGAAGAATCTAAAAGAGGGCTGAGTTTACGCCGGATCTTCCCGCTGAGGAAAGGGAAATGACTTATAGTTTAGGAGTTAGAGAGTTTGGGAGTTGAGGAATTAATAACTCTCTAACTCCCAAACTCTCTAACTCTTAAACTGGTTTAGCTTTTTAACTTAAAGTATACCACTGCCAATGGCGGTAACTTCAGGGTCAGGGAGTAATCGCGGCCGTGCGATGGTTCTGCTGCTGCCTGCAGTGATTCCTGGTTCTGCACGTTGCTGCCGCCAAACTGCTCATCGTCGGAATTGAAAAGCTGTACCCATTCGCCCTTGTGTGGCACACCTAACCTATAGTTTTCATGTACTACGGGTGTAAAGTTGCAAACTATAAGCACATCGTTTTTGGGGTCGTTGCCTTTCCTTAAAAAGCTTATTACGCTGTTGTGCGCATCCTGGAAATCTATCCACTCAAAGCCGCTGCTGTCGAAATTGTGCTCATAGAGGGCTGGTTCCTGCTGGTATAGTTTGTTTAGTTGCTGCAACAGCCGCTGCACTCCGCTGTGATAATGGTATTGTAGCAGGTGCCATTCCAGGCTGCTGTCATGGTTCCATTCGGAGCTTTGGGCCAGTTCCCCGCCCATAAACATAAGTTTTGTGCCCGGGTGTGCATACATGTAACTATAGAGCATGCGCAGGTTGGCAAACTGCTGCCATTCATCGCCCGGCATTTTCCGGATGAGTGAGCCTTTGCCATGTACCACTTCATCGTGCGAGAGCGGCAGCATAAAGCGCTCCGAAAAGGCATAAATAATACTAAACGTAATCTCGCCCTGGTGGTGCTTGCGGTAGATCGGATCTAATGAAAAATAATGTAGTGTATCATGCATCCAGCCCATCATCCACTTCATATCGAAGCCTAGTCCTCCATCGTTTACCTTGCCTGTAACGGCCGGCCATGCCGTAGATTCTTCAGCTATAGTTTGCACATCTGGATACTTTTCATGCACCGCCTGGTTAAAGTCTTTAATGAGTGAGATGGCTTCCAGGTTTTCGCGGCCGCCGTGCTCGTTTGGTATCCACTCCCCTTCCTTGCGGCTATAGTCTAAGTACAGCATCGAGGCGACCGCATCTACCCGCAGGCCATCTACATGGTACTTATCGAGCCAGAAAAGCGCGTTGCTGATCAGGAAAGAGCGAACTTCATTGCGGCCATAGTTAAAGATGTAGCTGTTCCAGTCGGGGTGGTAGCCTTTGCGTGGGTCGGCGTGCTCGTACAAATGTGTGCCATCAAAGTAAGCCAGACCGTGCTCGTCAGACGGAAAGTGTGACGGTACCCAGTCCAGGATCACGCCAATGCCATGTTGGTGTAGTACATCTATCAGGTGCATGAGTTCCTGCGGCGAACCATACACACTGGCCGCAGCAAAGTAACCGGTAATCTGGTAACCCCAACTGCCCATAAACGGGTGGTGCATTACAGGCATAAACTCCACATGCGTAAAGCCCATTTCCTTTACATATTGCGGCAGTTCTTCGGCCAGTTCGTGGTAGGTCAGCGGTCGGTTGTTGTCTTCGGGTCTGCGGCGCCACGATCCTAAATGCACTTCATATACACTCATGGGCTGTGCCTGCCCAGCTATAGTTTTGCGGCGTTCCATCCACTCGTGGTCCTGCCACTCATATTTCAGGTCGCTGATGCGCGAGGCTGTTTGTGGTGGCTTTTCACGGGCAAAAGCAAATGGATCGCTCTTCTCTACGTGGTACAGATGGTAATTCGATTTGATGTGATACTTGTATAGTTCGCCGCCAGTCAGATCCGGAATAAAACCTTCCCAGATGCCGGAGCCATCTTCGCGCACTTTTAAGGAATGGCTGTCGCGGTTCCAGTGGTTAAAGTCACCGATAACGGTAACCAGTTCTGCATTGGGAGCCCACACAGCAAAGTAAGTCCCTTTTTGCCCGGCATGCTCCATGCAATGCGCGCCCATCTTATCATAAAGCGTAAAATGGCGGCCTTCTTTAAACAGGTAAACATCAAAATCCGAGAACCTACTTAAATCGTGGTAAACAGCGCGTTTCTCCTGTGGAACTATAGTTTGTGCCTGTGCTATAGTTGCGGTGCCTGTTGCTTTTTTAGTAGCTCTTACTTTTTGCGCAGGTGTAAGATCAGTTGTCTCAACAGGCACTGCCTTGGTACGCGTTCTCTTTGGTTTTTCAGCAGGTTTAGCTTCAGTATCAGGAACTATAGTTACTGGTGAACCCATTTCCGCAGCCAGATCCGCCTTTTTAGGCCGGCCACGTTTTGCAGCTGGTTTTTCGCTACCTGCATCAGTTAATGGTGTAGTTACGTTTGTTTTCGGTGCCTTCTCAAGTTTTCTCTTAGCCATTCTGATACTTTTTCATGATGTACTTAATGCCCCGGATCGGGATCAGCACCCAGTCCGGACGGTTATTCAGTTCATATCCGAGTTCATAGATCGCTTTCTCCAGCAGGAAGGTCTCCATCAAAATCTCGAAGTCTTCTTCCTTATCAGGCACTATGCCGGTTCCCATAGTTTTATCGAGGTAACAGTGCATAAAGAAGTTGCTGGCATAATGATACCATTGCTCTGCCCATTCTTCCAGGTAGCCATCTTCTTTGCCAGCCGAATCCTGCTGAAACAGGGCGTTGTAAGCTGCATAATGGAAAGAGCGGATCATGCCGGCCACATCGCGCAGCGGCGAACGCTTTAACCTGCGCTCACTGAACGAGCGAGCCGGTTCTCCTTCAAAATCTATGATGATAAAATCCTTGCCCGTGAACAGTACCTGCCCGAGGTGATAGTCGCCGTGCGTACGTATTTTCAGGGTATCTATTTTGCGGGAGAAGATGCGTTTTAAGCGCTCAAGTATCTGGGCACGCATGTTCAGTACCTCTTCGGCTTCGGCACGCACATTATCCGGTAGTTTTGATAAGTGCTTGCGCAGACTATCGAAGTTGCTGCGAACCAGCGAGGTGAGCGAAGAATAAAGCGAACGCTGGTAATGCAGCGAGAAATCTTCCGGTGCAAAGTCTTTCGAGTCGCGGATAGAGGCCAGTGCCAGGTGCATTTCTGCTGTGCGTAATCCCAGCAGCTCTATCCTGTTCACCGATGCCCCACCCAATTGCATTTGCACAGGCTCCGGCGTATCCGAAAAAGCAACAGGCCGCGACAAGGTACCTATAGTTGGAGCAGTCTTTACACGCTCGCTCTGCGTCTCGATGCGCTCAAAGAAGCGTTTCAGCGAGTCCTCCATATTCTCCCAGGCATCGCCCTGGTTTGGCACCAGTTCCTGCAGCATGGCCAGCACCATCGGCGAACCCGTGTCAGATTGTTGCTCGATCATCCCCATAAAGCGCGGCACCTGCGGAAAGCCTACTCTATCTGTAAGCGCCTGCACCACTTCCACATCCGGGTTCAAAGCCCGATCTATTTTGCGATAGATCTTCAGGAAAAACTGCCCGTCGTAAACTATAGAGGTGTTGCTTTGCTCGGCGCTCAGTATTTTGGATGGCAGATTACCGTTGTTCTCACGCAGCACATTGCTTACGCGCTGGTGACTATGGCCAACAAGCTCGCCCTGTCCTGCCCGTAGGCGGCGACGCCTGGCTATCAGATGCAGCAGCATTTGCCGGAACTCTTCCCCATACAAGGCATCGTATAAAATACCTTCCTGCCCGTTCAGGGTAACACGCGCAATTACACTCGCCGGATGATGACTGATCAGGTCCTGCTCCTGCTCACGAGGCATAAAGGCAACCGGCAACTGGTAGAGTTCCGGCAGACCTTCGTTATAGTTTACTTCTATCAGCAACCACGATACACCCTGATTATTCAGCTGCAAAGGCATATCATCGATGATCTGCATGCGCTGTATGGTGCGCGCTTTGCCCCCAAACCAGCGCCTGTTCAAGATGTATGCAGGCAGAACTTTTGCTTCCAGCTGGCGAACCATGTTTTGTGGCAGGCGCTGGTGCAATGGTGCTATTTCCATTACAGCGCGCTGCATGTCCAGTACCTTTTGTGCCGATACATCCTGTGGCTGCAACTCAAACCAGTAATAGCCGTGCCCGCCAATCGTAAACAGGTAGGCATCGTCTTTTATAGTTGGGAATTTATTCTTGCTGAATACTTCGCGTGGTGTATAGCCTTTAAACTCCTGCATGTCCAGTTCCACCGCCTCCGGGAAGCGCGACAGGTTGGCAATTACCAGGATGTTCTCGTCTTCATAAGAGCGGATAAAGGCCAGTACTTTAGAGTTTGAGGGATTCAGGAATTTAATGCTTCCACGGCCAAATGCCTTGTAGCGCTTGCGCATATTAATGATGCGGCGCATCCACCAGAGCAGTGAGCTGCTGTTCTGCTCCTGTGTGTCAACGTTTACGGATTCATACTTATACTCCGGATCGATGATGACAGGCAGGTATAGTTTCTGTGGGTTGGCTTCAGAGAATCCAGCATTACGGTCGTCGCTCCATTGCATCGGGGTGCGCACACCGTCGCGGTCGCCGAGGTAGAAGTTATCACCCATGCCAATCTCATCGCCATAATATACCACCGGCGTTCCCTTCATCGAGAAGAGCAGCACATTCATGAGTTCGATCTTATTGCGGTCGTTGCCCAGCAGCGGCGCCAAACGGTGACGAATACCCAGGTTGATTTTGGCCAGCGGATCGCGGGTATATACTTTGTACATGTAGTCGCGCTCTTCGTCGGTTACCATTTCCAGGGTCAGCTCGTCGTGATTGCGCAGGAACATGGCCCACTGACAGGTTTCAGGTATTTCGGGTGTCTGGTCAAAAATGTCGATGATCGGGTAACGGTCTTCCATCTTCACCGACATGAACAGGCGCGGCATGATCGGGAAGTGGTAGTTCATGTGGCACTCATCGCCGTTACCAAAGTAAGATGCGGAGTCTTCCGGCCACATATTTGCCTCAGCCAACAGCAATTTTCCGGTGTACTTCTGGTCTACGTGGGCACGCAGCTTTTTCAGGAAGTCGTGCGTTTCCGGTAAGTTCTCACCGTTGGTCCCCTCCCGCTCAAACAGGTAAGGCACCGCATCCAAACGGAATCCATCCACACCTAAGTCCAGCCAGTAATCCAGCATCTTGAACACCTCTTTCTGCACGGCAGGGTTGTCGTAGTTCAGGTCGGGCTGGTGATGGAAGAAACGGTGCCAGTAGTATTGTTTGGCTACCGGGTCCCAGGTCCAGTTGCTTGGCTCATAGTCTGTAAAAATTATGCGGACATCCTTGTACTTGGTCGGGTCGTCGCTCCACACGTAAAAGTCGCGGTGGTTAGAGCCTGGCTTGGCATGGCGCGCACGCTGGAACCACGGGTGCTGGTCCGAAGTATGGTTGATGACAAGCTCGGTAATAACTTTCAGGCCGCGGCGATGCGCTTCTTTTACAAAGAGCTTAAAGTCGCGCATGTCGCCATAGTTCGGGTTGATACTATAGTAGTCGGCAATATCATAGCCATCATCGCGCAGCGGAGACGGATAAAAAGGCAGCAGCCAGATGGCTGTAACCCCCAGGCTTTCCAGGTAGTCCAGCTTCTGCATCAGTCCTTTAAAATCGCCTATGCCATCGCCGTTGCCATCTTTAAAGGCTTTGATGTGCAGCTCGTAAATAATGGCGTCCTTGTACCAGTGAATGTTGTCGTCTAACAGATCTTTGTCCGCGGCCATAGTGTAGTTTTATCTTTTTATTCGTGGGTGGTATGTTCAGTCGGGAGCCAGGTATCGTCTAAATTATTGTGGCCCATTCCGGTATTAGCTTCCTCTATACGGAAAACGTGCACCGGCATCTCATGTGGCCGGAGTTCTACGTAATTCCATTCATTTTGCCAGGTATACTTGTGCTCGGTTAGCAGGTCGTGCACCATGTATTGCTCGCCCTGTGGCAGTTGCAGCTCGTGTATCGGCACCTTTACCCAACCCGATTGTGTGTTGTAGGGGTCCATGTTGGCTACCACGATGATCTTGTTTCGTTTGGCGCTATCCCATTTGGCAAAGCACAGGAGCTGTGGGTTGTCGGTATCACCGAAAGCAATGTTCCAGGTGGTTTGCAGGGCCGGGTTTACCTTGCGTATTTTGTTGATGAGCGTGATAACTTCTGAAACCTTGGTCTTCTTGCCCCAGTCCCAGTGCTTTACTTCATACTTTTCGGAGTCAATGTATTCTTCCTTGCCCGGATATGGTGTGCCCATCGAGAACTCGTACACCGGGCCATACAAGCCATAGTTGGATGAAAGTGTTGCCGCCAGCACAACGCGCATAATGTGGGCTGGCTCGCCGCCATGCTGCAGCACTTCCGGCAAAATATCAGGGGTATTCGGCCAGAAGTTCGGCCTATAGTATTCGCGCATCTCGGTTTTAGTAAGCTCAGTCAGGTACTCGCGAATTTCCTGCGGTGAGTTGCGCCAGGTAAAGTAAGTATAGGATTGCGTGAAGCCGATCTTACCCAACCGTTCCATTACGCGTGGACGTGTAAAGGCTTCGGCCAGGAAAATAACCTGCGGATGCTTTACCCGAACTTCCCGGATCATCCACTCCCAAAAACCAAAGGTCTTGGTATGTGGATTATCTACCCGGAAAATATAAACGCCCTGGTCTATCCAATGGAGAACTATGCTTTTAAGCTCCTGCCACAGGTTTTGCCAGTCTTCGGTTTCAAAGTTTACAGGCAGCACATCCTGGTATTTCTTAGGTGGGTTCTCGGCGTATTGTACAGTGCCATCAGGGCGCCACTTAAACCATTGCGGATGCTCTTTTACATAGGGGTGGTCCGGTGAACATTGGATCGCAAAATCCAGCGCTACTTCAATGCCATGGTTGCGGGCTTCATGCACAAAATGCCGGAAGTCATCCAATGTACCTAGTTCAGGAAGTATCGATTTATGGCCACCTTCTTCCGCGCCTATAGCCCATGGCGAACCCGGTTCACCCGGCTCCGATGTGGTCGCATTGTTTTTTCCTTTCCGGAAGGCACGGCCGATCGGGTGGATAGGTGGCAGGTAAATGGTATCAAAACCCATTTCGGCAATACGCGGCAGCAACCGGATACAATCCTGAAACGTGCCGTGACGGTTGGCCTCCTGGGCTGCCGAACGTGGAAAGAATTCATACCATGTACTGAACAGCGCTTTCTGGCGTTCCACATCTACCCGCAGAATTTTAGAGTAGTTGGTTACATTCTTCCGTTCGCAACAGGCATTCATCTGGTCGGTTACATCGTGGCTGGTCGCCAGCTCTACCCCATCTGCTGCCGAAATATTGCTTCGCAGCTGTTGGGCCCATTTGTGCAAACGTTTTTGCTGACCAGCTTTGGCGGTAGCAGCAGCTTCTTCCATCAGTTGCGCCCCTATCTGCAGCTCTACGGTTATGTCCTGGTTGGCTTCAAATTTCTTGCGCAGTCCCTTCTGCCAGGTATAAAAATGGTCTATCCAGCCTTGCAAGGTATACTCGTACATGCCCATTGCATCTGGCACAAAAGCGGCCTGCCAGTGGTCGTTACCCAGGAACTTCATGGGCACCTCATTCCATTTTTTGCTTCGGCTGTGACGGTATAGCAGTACTGCTTTTACCTCGTCGTGCCCGTCGCCAAAAATATCCGCTGTTACAGTCAGCTCTTCGCCTACCACCCGCTTTACCGGGTACTGGCCGCAATTAAGTTCAGGTTTTACGTTCTCTATAATGACTCTGTGGGTTCCGTCCAGTCCTTCCATGAATTACAATAAGGTTTGCCTCAGAGTAGGTACTATTGTAATGAGATTAGGTTACCACAATTACCCGTTAAGGTAGACTACAGGCCGTTAGAACGCAGATTTAAATTTTGTGAAGGGAATCAGTGAAAGCAGCGCAGCTAACTATAAGCCTAATAGTTATTTTTAGATAAAGCTGAATTTAAAAGCCATCTGCAATGTTCGCTCGCCAACTATAGTTACCGCAAAAATTAGCACATCAAACTATAGCAACTAACTATAAAGTAAAAAGCCGCCTGATTTTCATCAAACGGCTTTCCTGTTACTTAAACCAATCGGGTATTGTTGTTTGGATGTGGGCCCGTAGTTGGTTAAGAATGCTGTACAGACCAAAGTAAGTTCTGTTGATGAACAAGCCATGCCGGGAGCCTCGCGCCTGCCGTGAATTGCGAAACATTTTATCTTTCGATACCCGGTCGCCCAACGCGTATAGTTGTGTAAAGTAGGCATCGTCGGCAAAATCGAACTCGGTCGTATGGAAAGGCTTGCCCAGCAGAGAGATCATCTCTTTAAACACGGTTTTGAAATATACCTGCTCTGCTGCTGTGTCCTGATCGCTGATAAATTCCTGTTCCCGGAAAAGGCGGTCCAGTTCCGCATCGTTCAGCAGCACATCTTTCTTGAGCAGTGAGAAATAACCATGGTAAAAATATTCCGGAATCACTTTCACACAACCAAAATCGATCACAGCCAGCTTCACACCATCCTGAATAATGAAATTGCCCGGGTGCGGATCTGCGTGTACTTTTTTGAGGTTATGGACCTGGTGGTGGTAAAACTCCCACAAAGCCTGCCCTATCTTGTTACGAGCTTCCTGCGACGGATTGGTCTTGAGCCATTCTTTCAGGTGAACGCCCTCGAGCCAGTCCATGGTAATTATTTTTTCGCTGCTTAATGCCGGGTAATACTTCGGAAAGTTCAGGTTGGGAATGTGGCTGCAGGCCTGCGAGATCTCTTCGGAGCGTTTAACTTCCAGTTTATAGTCTGTCTCCTCCAGCAGCTTTCCTTCCACTTCTTCCATGTAATGGTCCAGTTCTCTGGCATTCATATTAAGCAGACGGTAAGCAAACGGCCGCACCATGCGCAGATCCGAGCTTACACTGTCGGCCACGCCCGGGTACTGTACCTTTACGGCAAACACCTTCCCGTCTTTGGTAGCCTTATGCACCTGCCCAATGGAGGCCGCATTTACAGCCGAAGTGGTAAAGGTATCGAACAACATTTCCGGAGTTGCCCCAAACGACTTCTGAAAATTGCGAACTACCAAGGGATACGACAACGGCGGCGCGCTGTATTGGGCCATCATAAACTTATCCTGATAAGCACCCGGCAGCACATTCTTGTCCATCGACATCATTTGGGCTACTTTCAAGGCGCTGCCTTTCAGCTCGCTCAGCGACGCATAAATATCTTCGGCGTTGCTGGCATGCAGTTCATCTTTGCTCAGCGAGGGGTTTACCATCTTTTTGGCGTAATGCTTAATATAATTGCCCCCAACCTTGGCACCGGTGCCTATAAACTTAGATGCTCGCTGCACTTTGGAAGTCGGGATATGGTTTTGTTCCTGCGGTTTATCAGGCATATATGTTACTTGGATTGGTAAAGAAACTTGGCAAAATCAACTAAGGAATCAACAGCTGTTCTACCCGCCAGGTCAAAGGCCAGGTTCACCGATTTTTCGATGGCGGCATCTGTCTTTTCGAAAGAAGTGGACGTGTCTTTCAGCCAGAACTGTAGTATAAACAGCGTTTCAGCCCACAGGGCATCAGCGTATTTATCTGAAATGTACTTTCTTTCGACGATCTGGTCTGTTGCGATGCCTTGCTGTATAATTTCGTTGGCAAACGCCTGGAATCTTATTTTAAAGCTTCTTAATTCTGCTGGCATGGCTTTTCTAAAACCTTCCGGCTGCAGGTACAAGGCCAGCAGGTAACTTCTGTACTTCTTCATTTCCTCGATCCAGGTAAAGTAGAAGGCCAGTAGTTTTTCGCGGGCCGAATAAGACGCATGCACTGGTTGCGCTTCCATATGGGCAATGGTACGCTCGAAGATCTGCTCCCATACACCACCTTTCACACCCAGAAACGAAGTATAGTAGCTATAAAATTCCTCCTCACGGATGCCGATGCCCTGGGCAAATTTATACACCGACACGGGCTCTCTGCCTGTTTCCAGCACATGCTGCACAAAAGCTTCAGTAATCAGGGTGCGTGTATCGTGTGTTATCGGTTGGTTACTTTCTATATTTTCCATAAGAGTATTGTTTTCCAGTTCTAAAACCAGCTAAAGTGTAAGATGTTCAAAGATTTATAAAGCAATTCTGTAACATAATCCCGCATCATAATAGGTCCCTTTTCCCATCGCAACAACAAGGTATTTTCAAAAAAAGCGGGCATTATAGTTGGTTCGCGCTTGCTGGTTTTCTTTCCCTTTAAAAAGCGAAGCATTACCTATAGCTGTAAGTATAAACCCTTAAATCCGGACCGACTGCTAGGAGCAGGCACAACCTAAACCGTTCAGCGGCAGTTAATCCTGCTTAGTATACTTAAGCTGATGTATGGGAATAACTAGAGAGATAGGCGCACATTATGTACCCGAAACGGGCACGACATTTACGGTTTGGGCACCTGAAGCAGAGCAGGTAGACGTAGTAGTCCATGGAGAGAAGAAGCAAACTATAGCCATGCAACGGGAAGCTTTCGGCTATTGGGTAGGCTTGTTTGAAGATGCCAAACCCGGCACACGCTATAGTTTTAAACTCAACAACGAGAAAGAATTACCCGACCCGGCCTCCATGTCGCAACCCGATGGCGTGCATGATTCTTCGGAAGTGATAGACCCAAACTATAGCTGGACCGACCAGAACTGGAAAAACCTGCCGCTGGAAGAATACATTGTATACGAGCTGCACGTGGGCACTTTTTCAGAAGAAGGCACTTTTGAAGGGATCATCAATAAACTACCGGAACTGAAAGATTTAGGCATAACCGCTATTGAGATCATGCCGATTGCGCAATTCCCGGGCAGCCGGAACTGGGGCTACGATGGCGTTTACCCTTTTGCTGCGCAGGATAGTTATGGCGGCGTTGAGGGACTTAAAAAATTAGTGGATGCCTGCCACAAAGCTGATATTGCGGTGGTACTGGATGTAGTCTATAACCATTTGGGTCCGGAAGGAAATTACCTGAATGAGTTCGGGTCTTACTTTACCGAGAAATACAACACGCCCTGGGGAGCTGCCCTGAACTTCGATGATGCCTATTCCGACCACGTACGTAATTTCTTTTTCCAGAATGCGCTGATGTGGTTGCGCGATTTCCATGTAGATGCCCTGCGCCTGGATGCCGTGCATGCGATACTGGATACCGGAGCCAAACATTTTCTGCAGGAACTTCAGGAGCATGTAGATCATCTGGCAGAACAACAAAACCATACTTATTATCTGATTGCCGAAAGTGACCTGAACGACGTGCGCCTGATCAACCCGATAGAGCAAGGCGGCTATGGCCTGGCAGCGCAGTGGATGGACGATTACCATCATGCCATCCACACCATGGTAACCGGCGAGACGGAAGGCTACTATGCAGATTTCGGGAAGCGGGAGCACCTGGTAAAAGCACTGAAACACTCCTTTATTTACAACGGCTCTTACTCCGAGCACCGCAAACGAACTATAGGCACAGATGCCACGGATAACCCGGCCAAACAGTTTATAGTTTGCTCTCAGAACCACGACCAGGTAGGTAACCGCATGTTAGGCGAGCGCCTGACGCAACTGGTTTCGTTTGAGATGCTGAAACCGATTGCCGCACTGGTTCTGCTTTCGCCTTACACGCCGATGCTGTTTATGGGCGAAGAATACGGCGAAGAAAATCCGTTCCTGTTTTTTGTGAGCCATACCGACAAGGACCTGGTGGAAGCTGTGCGCAAAGGCCGCAAGGATGAGTTTAAGGCGTTTGCCTGGCAGGGAGAAGCGCCGGACCCGCAATCCGAAGAGACCTTTAACAACTCCAAACTACAGTACAACTATACCCACAGCGAGAAACATAACCAGCTGCGCGAGTTTTATAAAACAGTCATCCAACTCCGGAAATCTATAGTTAGTAAGCTTAGCAAAGAGCACCTGCAGGCATCGCTGAACGAACATGAAAACGTGCTTGATTTTACCCATACTTCGGCAGGAATCCGCTGCATTATCAACTTCAGCAAGGAGGAGCAAACTATAGAACTTGGTGTAAAAGGCTGGCAAACTATACTTGATTCTGCTGATGAAAAATGGGGCGGACCGGGCAGCAACTATAGTTCTGAAAATACCATTCTGCAACCTGAGTCCGTAGTAGTACTTCAGGCAAGCAGATAGATATGGAGCGATACATTTGCATACACGGGCACTTTTACCAGCCGCCGCGCGAAAATCCCTGGCTCAACGAAGTAGAGCTGCAGGAATCGGCGCGACCGTACCACGACTGGAACGAGCGTATTACCGACGAATGCTACGCGCGCAACTCCGCCTCCCGCATCCTGGACAACGACGGAACTATAGTTGACATCCTGAACAACTACGCCTGGATGAGCTTTAACTTCGGGCCTACGCTGCTGGAGTGGATGGAGAAGAAAGCACCTGAAACCTACCAGGCTATACTGGCTGCGGATAAGGAAAGTCAGGAGCGGTTTTCGGGACACGGCTCGGCGCTGGCGCAGGTGTATAACCACATGATCATGCCGCTGGCCAACGAGCGCGACAAACACACGCAAGTGTTGTGGGGAATTTATGATTTTAAAAAGCGCTTCGGCCGCAACCCGGAAGGCATGTGGCTCGGTGAAACAGCTGCCGATACACCTACGCTGGAAGTGTTGGCCGAGCATGGTATTAAGTTTACGATTTTGTCGCCGTACCAGGCCAAGAGCTACCGCAAAATAGGGGAACATGATTGGCACGATGCCACCAATGCGCAGATAAATCCGAACCGGCCGTACCTGGTCAACCTGCCATCTGGCAAAACTATAGTTGTGTTCTTTTACCATGCACCCGTATCTCAAGGCGTGGCGTTTGAGGGCTTGCTGCACAACGGCGAAAAGTTTAAGAACCGGTTACTGGGCGCGCTGGATTACAATAACGATGAACAGCAGCTACTACACATTGCCACCGACGGCGAAACCTATGGTCACCACCACCGCTTCGGCGAAATGGCGCTTTCCTATACGTTGCATCATCTGTATCAGGAGCAACAGGCAAGGCTTACTATTTATGGCGAGTACCTGGAGAAATTCCCGCCACAGTACGAAGCGCAGATCATCGAGAAAACATCCTGGAGTTGCGTTCATGGGGTGGAACGCTGGCAGAGCGACTGCGGCTGCAATACCGGTGGTCACCCAACCTGGAACCAGAAATGGCGCAAACCATTACGGCAAGCTTTCGATTGGCTGCGCGACGAACTGGAATCACTTTATAATTCTCAGATGCAGCAACTCGGTGCCGATCCGTGGCAGAGCAGGAACAACTATATCCAGGTTATCTCCGACCGGTCAGAAGCAAATGTACAGGCATTTATTCGTGCGCATACTTCCCGGGAGTTAACTATAGAAGAGCAGCGCACTTTTCTACAATTGCTGGAAATGCAGTACCACGCCATGCTGATGTATACCAGTTGCGGTTGGTTTTTTGATGAAGTGACCGGTATCGAAACCATGCAGGATATTTTGTATGCTGCCCGTGCTCTGCAACTGGCCGAAAGCATTAGCGGACAAGACTATGAAACCACTTTTCTGCAGATTTTGGAGCAGGCAGAAAGCAACGAAGATGACTATAAAAATGCCGCAGAAGCTTACCCGGCCATCGCCAAAACCACCATGCTTGACCTGTTACGCGTGGGCGCCCATTATGCGGTATCATCCCTGTTCTCAGACTATGCCAAAGAGAGCAAACTATACTGCTATAATGTAACATCCGAGCAACACGAGGCAGTAGAAGCCGGCCGACAGAAACTGGCGGTTGGCCGTGCCCGCATCCGTTCGAACATCACCTGGGACGAAGCAACTATAACCTACGGCGTGCTGCACATCGGTGATCATCAGTTGCTGGGCGGCGTGCGTGATTTCCGGGGCGATAATGCTTTTCAGGAGATGTACACCGAAATGGAAGATGCTTTCAGCAAAGGAATGATCAGTGAAGTGATCATGCTGCTGGACAAACATTTTGAATCGCACAACTACTCTTTCTGGCACCTCTTTCGCGACGACCAGAACCGGATCCTGAACAAGGTATTGGGCTACACCATGCACGCCATTGAAGGCGATTTTGAGCAGGTATACTATAACAACTACCCTTTAATGGCAGCCATGCATACGCTGAATGTAACGCTACCGCGCCCATTAAAGGTGATTGTGGAGTACATGCTGAATAAAAAGATGCTGGATGAAGTGAACGCCGAAACTCCGGACCTGGAAGAAATGAAGCGCCTGAACGATCAGGCCAAACGCATGCAGCTCACCTTCGATCGGGAACAGCTCACCTTTGCTATTTCGCAGCGAATGGAGCGTTTTATGCAACAATTGGAGCAGCAACCAGATAGCCTGCAGTTCATTAACCAGCTGAACGAACTACTTCCTGCACTGCACAATACTACCCTGCAACCCGACCTGTGGCAGGCGCAAAACATCGCCTTCCGGATAAAACAGCAACACTACGCCAACCACCCTACCGACTCCGAATGGAGCCAACTTTTTACCAAGCTATATGACAACTTAAATCTGAAAGTATAAATGACCTATATACCACTGGCTACATACCGGCTGCAGCTTTCGCCGAACCTGAAATTAAAGGAAGTAAAGGCACTGATCCCTTACCTGCACGACCTGGGCATCAGCACTATTTATGCGGCACCACTTTTTACCGCCGCGCCCGGCAGCGAGCATGGCTATGATGTAGTTAATCCACACCAGATAAACCCGGAAATAGGAACGCTGGAAGAACTGGAAGAGGTTGCCGAAGAACTGCGCAAGTACAACATGGGCTGGTTGCAGGACATCGTGCCCAACCACATGGCCTACCACCCTACCAACGTGTGGCTGATGGATGTGCTGGAAAAAGGGCAGAAATCCAACTTCTATAGTTTCTTCGACATCAATTTCACCCACCCCGAGTTTGAAGGCAAGGTGATGGTGCCGTTCCTGGGCGAGCCGCTGGAGAAAGTGCTGGAGCAAGGTCAGCTAAAACTTACCTTTGATGAGACCGGCTTCCATATCGCTTATTTTGACAATGTGTACCCGGCAAGTATAAACTCCTACCCTTACCTGCTGCAGAAACTGGCTGATGAATCCGGTGATCAAACTATAAAAGAGCACCTGCAGCACTTAGAGCAAACTATAGCTTCGGATAAGATAGACATTGCGCGCTGGCAACAGGCAAAGCAGGCGTTACATTCAACTATAAACAAAAGTGCTGCGCTGGAGAAACTGCTGGAAACTGTAAACTCAGATCAGAAGCAATTACAGGAACTGCTTGACCTGCAGTTCTTTAAACTATGTTTCTGGCAGGAGTCGCAGCAGAAGATGAATTACCGCCGCTTTTTTACAGTAAATGACCTGATCTGCCTGAGCATCGAGAAGCCAGAAGTTTTTGAAAAATACCACCAGTTCATCAAACAGCTTTGTCACCAGGGTTTAGTACAGGGCCTGCGCGTAGACCACGTAGACGGCCTTTTTGACCCGGATAAGTATTTGGTGCAACTCCGTGAAATGGCCGGCGATGAGAAGTATATTGTGGTAGAGAAAATTCTGGAAGGCGAAGAAGTGATACCCGATTACTGGCCTATACAAGGCAACTCGGGCTACGATTTTTTAGCGTGGGCGAGCAACGTAATGACTGACCCTTCGGGAAAAGAAAAGCTGACCGAATTATACCAGCGTGTAGTACCCACCGCCACCACCGATTACGAAAAACTGGTATTCGATAAAAAGCTGTTTATACTGGAGAAACGCATGCAGGGCGAACTACAGAACCTGCTGCGCCTGCTGCAACACCTGCAGATCGTGCCTGAAGAAGCGGAAGAAACCTGGTACCATGCCCTGGCCGTGTGGCTGGCATCCTTCCCGGTTTACCGCGTGTATGGCAACAGCTTTCCGCTGCCCGATGTAGCCCATGAAGTGATTGAGAAAGCGTATGCAACTGCACTGGAGAAGGCTCCTGAACGCCAGGAACAACTCGACGCCATTCGTAAAATATACCAGCCTAACTTAAGTGAACCAGAAGACCTGCTGCGGGATAAACTATACTTTGTAATGCGGAGCCAGCAGTTCACGGGACCGCTGGCTGCCAAAGGGGTGGAAGATACTACCTTTTACAACTATAATCGTTTGCTCTCGCTCAACGAAGTGGGCAACAGCCCGGAGATTTTCAACCTGCCACCCGAACGTTTCCATGAGCACATGCAACGCAGGCAGCAGCATTTCCCGCATTCTATAAACGGTACGGCCACCCACGACACCAAGCGCGGCGAAGATGCCCGGATGCGCATCAGCGTGATCAGTGAGCTGCCGGAAGAATGGGAACAGAACGTGCAGCAATGGATGGATTTTGCCGTGGTTGTAGCTCCGGGTATGGTACCGCGCCGCAACGACCTGTACTTTATTTTCCAGGCGCTGCTGGGCGTGATGCCGATGGATGAAACCATTGATGACACCCTGATTGAGCGGGTGCAGGAGTACATTACCAAAGCCCTGCGCGAAACCAAAGCTCGCACCAACTGGACCAACCCAAACGAGGAATACGAAGAAGCTACCAAAGAACTGGCCAGTAAACTGCTCAAGAGTAAGCGCTTTCTGGATATGTTCCTGCCATTCTGCCGTAAACTGTCGCACTATGGCTGGCTCTATAGTTTAAACCAGTTGCTGCTAAAACTTACCTGCCCCGGTGTACCCGACATTTACCAGGGCTGCGAGTTCTGGGACCTGAGCCTGGTAGACCCGGATAACCGCAGGAAAGTAGACTATAGTCTGCGCCAGGATTCGCTGGACAAACTACAGGCTGCTGCTACAGGTGACCAAACAGAACTGCACCAGCAACTGCTGCAGCAACCTGAAAACGGACAGGTGAAACTATACCTGCTGTTCAGAACGCTGGCTGTGCGCAACAACTTCCGGGAAGTGTTTGAACAAGGCGAATATATTCCCTTGGAAGCTACTGGGAAGTATAAGAACCACGTGTTAACCTACGCAAGAAAGTATAAAAATCAATGGGCTATAGTTGTTGTGCCGCTCCTACTTACAAAATTGACTGATGAAAAAGGCTTACCATCAGGTGATCCGGTTTGGGGGGATACCGAACTCGTACTACCAAATGGTGCGCCACAGCAATGGCAGGACGAACTGGGGAATAAAAAGCTCACGGGCAGACTAAAATTAGCCACTCTTACCGAAACATTCCCTGTTGTACTCTTAACCGGAACAAACGCATGATCATACCACATCGCAGCTGCGGCATTTTACTGCATATCACTTCGCTTCCATCTAAATATGGTATCGGCGATCTGGGGCCGGAAGCCTATAAATATGCTGACCAACTCGAAGCAGCCGGACAACGCTACTGGCAGATACTTCCGCTAAACCCAACCGAAACAGGCATGGGCAACTCACCTTACAGCAGTCACTCTGCTTTCGCCGGTAATCCCTTGCTTCTGAGTCCGGAAATGCTGGTAGAAGATGGCTTGCTGGAGAAAAAAGATCTGAAACACGACTATAGTTTTCCGGATGACAAGGTCGATTACGAAGCGGCTACACTGTTCAAAAAAGAGATTTGGCTGAAGGCTTATCTGAACTATGAATCCCAAAAACCAAAAGCGCTAAAGAAGGAGTTTGATGCTTTCCTGGAAGAGCACAGAGACTGGATAATCGACTATAGTTACTTCGTGGTTTTTAAAGAGCACTATAGTGAAAAAAGCTGGGTAGAATGGGACAAAGATATCCGCACAAGAAAGGAAAGTGCGATGCTGAAACTTGCCGAAGAACAGGCCCTGAAAATAGAGCAGCAACAGTTTCTGCAGTTCCTGTTTTACCGCCAGTGGAACAACCTGAAAGCTTACTGCGAGCAGAAAGACATCCATTTCATCGGCGACATGCCTTTTTATGTGAGCCACGATAGCGCCGATGTGTGGGCCAATCCGCAATACTTTAAGCTGGATAAAGACGAACGACCAAGTGCCGTGTCGGGTGTGCCGCCCGACTTTTTCAGTGAGACCGGACAACTATGGGGAACGCCAGTGTACCATTGGAAAAACTTGGCCAAACACAACTACGACTGGTGGCTCCGGCGCATCAATCATAACCTGCAACTTTTCAGTCTGCTGCGCCTCGACCACTTCCGGGCTTTCTCTGCCTACTGGGAAGTACCGTCCGGTGAAGAAACAGCCATCAACGGGAAATGGGTAAAATCACCGGGGCATGAGTTGCTCACGCTTATAAAACAGCACCACCCCGAAATGCCCATCATCGCCGAAGACTTAGGTGAAATAGACCAACCAGTGCGTGACCTGATCAAGGCTTTTGACCTGCCGGGTATGCTGGTTTTACTGTTTGCATTTGAAAGTAATGAATATGCCTTTGAGAGTTCGTTTCTGCCGCATAACCACACCCAAAACAGCGTGGTGTACACTGGCACCCATGACAACGCCACAGTAAAAGCCTGGTTTAAAGATGCCAAAGCAGCAGACCGAAAAATGTTCAGTAATTATGTACATCAGGAGGTGACACAGGATAATGTCCACGAAGTTATGTTGCAATTAGCCTATAGTTCTGTCTCCCAGCTGGCTATTGTTCCGGTGCAAGATGTGTTGGGGCTTGGTCACGAAGGGATCATGAATAAGCCGTCTACCTCCAATGGCAACTGGCAATGGCGGCTGCAAAAGAACCAGTTCAATGCAAAGCTAGTGAAGTGGTTGAGGCAGCAGGCCGATACGTATGGCAGGGTTGTGGATCAGCGATTAAAGGGATTATCCTGATTTATGGGGTTGGAGTTATGGTTCTATAGTTACGGTTAATCCAACCACCCCTGCCCCTCCTTGTCTAAGGAGGGGAGCTTTTTATTGCTCCTGCCTCTGTCATCCTGAAAGGATCTTGGAAGAAGAGACAATAAGACTTTGCTATAGATAGAGCTATATTTTTATAGTTAGCGTTCCAACCCACCCCTACCCCTCCTAGAAGGGAAATTGCTGCTACTGCCAAACAAAAGCTATACATCTATAGTTACAGACCACGAATAGGCAGGCTGCGCCTGCCACAAGGAACTACTACCACGAAAAGCGATGCAACTATAACTCCTCAAATTATAGAAACTATAGCTATCGATTGATTTCAGTCTTTGGGTTGAGCGCCTTGTAGATTTCTGGTGCCGCTAGGCATTGCGAGGAACGAGCAAAGGAAATGTACACCGCGCGATGCCCAAAGACGGGGCCTCGCGGCCGTGAGCGCACCAAAGCTAGATTGAAACGATAGGTAAGTAAAGCTCCCAGGATAAGAAGTAACTATGAAATGAACTGCTTGTGGCAAGTGGCAACTATAGCTGATTATAGAACAATAGGTTCAACAATAGTTCGCGATAGATTTCTCGCTACACTCGAAATGACAGTAGTTAACTATAGACCATATAAGATCTCCCGGCTATCGATCGGGATGATAGGAAAGGTATAATAAGGTTTTATTGTCTTCGAATTGAAAAGTTCGATCAATAATCTACAGTTACATAGTTTGTTATGTCAAAGGAAAAGGTTATTTTAGAAGGACCTGTGAGTAAAATCTAAGGCACATCCTTCACCCTAACCCTGAAACTATGGCTTACGCAACCACCGACCTCGCCTTAGGCACAAAAGCACCCGACTTTGCCCTGCTCGATACGGTAACCGGTAAACTGTTCTCGCTGCGCGATGTGGCAGGCGGCAAGGCTACTGTAGTTATGTTTATCTGCAATCATTGTCCTTATGTGCTGCATGTTCTGGACAAGGTAGTGGATGTAGCCAGAGACTACCAGCAGCGAGGTGTAGGTTTTGTGGCGATTAGCGCGAATGACGTAGCCACACAACCACAGGACGGGCCTGAACAGATGAAAGCGCTCGCAACAGAACATGCTTTCCCGTTCCCGTACCTCTACGACCAGACCCAACAGGTGGCCCGTACCTACCAGGCAGTTTGCACGCCGGAGTTCTTTGTATTCGATGCCAACTTAAAACTTGCTTATCATGGGCAATTTGATGACGCACGGCCTAAGTCTGACACACCGGTTACCGGACAGGACCTGACACAGGCACTGGATGCGCTGATACAAGGAAAGCAACCATCCGGAGAGCAACAACCCGCCGTAGGCTGCGGCATTAAATGGAAGTATCCGTACTAGCGGGCATCTTCTCTGAGCTTTCCTGAACTAACTCTGCCATGGCTGTCGCGTGATCCAGGTAATCAGATGTGTAGGAATTATCGGCTGCGTGTATATACAAGGCTGTGTTGCCTTTCACTGTGTTGATGATCTCCTGGTGTTCTTCCATGGGCAAAGCCGGACAGCCCAGGCTGCGTCCTAGTCTGCCTGTCTGTTCTATAATGCTGGGGTTGGCGTATTCGGCTCCATGGATCACAATGCAACGGTCCAGGGCATTGGTATTGAAGCCCTCATCCACTCCATCGAGCCGCAACGACAAACCATGTTTGCCCCGGTAAATATCCTGGGTTACATAAAACCCGATGCTGCTCATAAACGATTTGTTGTCGTTAGAGAAATTCTCGGCAAACTCTACTCCCGAATTCCGCCCATGCGCCACATAGGTATGATGCAATACCTCTTTATTCTCTATGTCAATCACCCACAACCTTTTTTTAGATGATGATTTTGTAAAATCAACCATTGTAAGCACAGGCTTGTCGGATAAGTAGCCCTCATGTTTCAGGTTATAGTAGCCGGTAAGGGCCTTACGAAAAACCTCGTATTTCAGTCCTTTGCTTGAGAGCTGCATTTCGTTGTACAGGCTGAAAGCTACCTGGTCGAACTGCATCAACTTAAAACTTGATACACTGCTTGGCAGCTGTATTTGCTTTAGCTGTGCCAGCGCTTAAAGTCGATGCAACGGGGGTGAGTATAAACGGAGCAAACAAAGGAAGTAATCGCCTGGCTACTCTTCGTTTTCTGGTCTGTAATCTTATTCTCTTTGTCATCGGTCGTACATTTTACCAACATCACATCTCTTTTTTACGCCTTGTGCGCCACTACAGTTTATCAAGAGCATACAGTACAGGTTAAAACATTCGCTCTGGATGGCATTTTTTCTGCTGAAAAATGGTTCTGCCTATTATGATGGATATGCCTTTCCCGAAAACGAATACCACACTATACTTCATCTTTTTCACGGTTCTTGTTCTGATCATGACTGGCTGTAGCAAAAGCACTACGTTGCAGACTGTTTTCCAGAAACAGACACCCTATGAAGCTTACGCCGCCTCACTCAGAAATGCCAAACTGCTGAACACCGCTCTGGGCAGTAAATGGTTAGGCGCCAGCGAAGAAGCGATGTTGCAGGCACAACAAATAGTGTTGCCATATAAGGAGACAGGCTTCTTTGCTGCCGAAAGCCCGCGTGCTGCTGCTTACCAGCTGGAGGCAAAACAGGGCGAGAAACTAGTGATTAACCTACAGGCAAATACCAATGAGCCGACTACGCTGTTCGTTGATCTTTTTAGTCTGACTCCAGATGGCACACTCAAACATTTAGCCTTTGCCGACACGGCCACCAACAAGTTGGTATTTGAGGTCGAAGAAGACCAGACTTACCTACTGCGGCTACAACCTGAATTGCTACGCAACGTGCAATACACGCTAGCTATAACGGTGCAGCCAACGCTGGCTTTCCCGGTGCCAGGCCGTAGTAGCCGGAACATTTCCAGTGTCTGGGGCGACCCACGGGATGCAGGTAGCCGCCGCCACGAAGGTGTAGATATTTTCGCCCCGCGTGGCACACCTGTCATTGCTTCGTCGGCTGGTTATATTTCGCAGGTAAACACAACACTGCGCGGCGGCAAAGTAGTATGGCTCACAGATCCGGGCCGCAGGCACAGTCTATATTACGCCCACCTGGATGAGCAACTGGTAACAACCGGGCAGCGTGTGGAAGTGGGTGACACGATAGGTTTGGTGGGCAATACCGGTAATGCCGGTACCACGGCACCGCATCTGCATTTTGGAGTTTACCGGTATGGGCGCGGTGCTGCTAACCCCTACCATTACCTGCATCAGCCGCCAACCAAATTACCAAATGTTACTGCTAACCTGGCTCATTTAGGCGAATGGGTTCGGATTGCTACAAAGCAGGCGAACATCAAGCAATTGCCGACATCTAAAAGTGTGTTGAAAAGCAGCCTGCCGCGGCATACGCCCTTACAGGTTCTGAGTGCTACTGCCAGTTGGTATCGTGTCGCCTTGCCCGATGGTACTCAGGGTTATATTGCCAGCAGCATTACCCAGCAGGTAACCAAACCAATAAAGCAAAAAACGCTAGCAAAACCAGAGCAGTTACTCACTGAAGCCCGACCGAACGCCATTGCAAAAGAAAGTTTAACCGCTGGCACCGTAATAGCCGTACTAGCCAACTATAACAACTATAGTCTGGTGCGCAATAAAAAGGGCGATATGGGTTGGCTTTACCAGCCAGAGAGTTAATTCCTACAGTTTGCTTTTCACCAAATGCTGTTTTGTGCCTATATTTGAAGGCAAAGTGCCGCATGTTTTATTTCTAAACAACCTACTTATTTGAAGTTAGCCGCCATCGATATCGGGTCAAATGCTGTCAGATGCCAGATTTCCAGTGCCCTTACCCAAGATACCAGTGTTATTTTCAAGCGGATAGAATACATCCGGTATGCCATCCGTTTCGGCGAGGATGTTTTCAACTCAGGCTATATCAGCGACCTGAAGGTTCAGAAATTTGTGAAGCTGCTGCATGCTTTTCAGCTGCTGCTGGATGTGCACGACGTGGATCATTTTATGATCTGCGCGACATCAGCCATGCGGAACTCACAGAACGCTCCCGAAATTCTGAAATTGGTTCAGGATACGCTCGGCATTAACATTCAGGTAATAGACGGTGAGGCAGAGGCAGAACTGATCAACAAAGTGATTGTGAACTTCCTGGATGAACGCAACTACCTGCACATAGACGTTGGTGGTGGCAGTACCGAGTTCAACATTTATGTAAACCGCGAGAAAGTGGCATCGCAGTCGTTTGAACAGGGTTCTATCCGCCATATGCACGGCCGCGACTCTGAAGAACTCTGGAATAAAATGCGCCTCTGGATAGAGGAAAATGCCCGTAAATATCACCTTTCCCGCGCGATCGGTACAGGAGGTAACATCAATAAAATTTACGACCTGGCAGGTAAAACACCCGGCAAACCAATTTTCCGGAAGCAGATAGAGGAAGTGTTTGCCTTGGTATCAAGCATGACCATGGAGGAACGCCTGACCAAACTACTCCTGAACCCAGACCGTGCAGACGTAATTCTTCCTGCCGCAGAAATCTATCTTTCTGCAATGAAGTGGGCAAAATTAGAGAGTATGATGGTACCGAATGTGGGCTTGAAAGATGGCATGATTCATTCGCTTTATGAGCAGTTTCATACTGAGCGATTTGTTATTGGCGGGATAAGTTAAGTTTGGTTTAATGTCCTATAGTTCTTTTACTTGTCATTTCAAACACTCTTGAGACGCGAGTCGAAAAGAGCCAGCGTAGCTGAGAGAAATCTATCGCAGACTATCGTTTTATAGTTAACTATAGTTGCAACTGGAAACAAGCAGTTTCTTCCAAACTACCTCATATCCTGGGAGCTTTACTGGCCTATAGTGCTATAGATACTTTGGTGCGCTCACGGCCGCGGGGCCCCGTCTTCGGGCATCGCGCGGTGTACCTTTCTTTTGCTCGTCCCTCGCAATGCCTGGCGGCACCAGAAATCTACAAGGCGCTCAACCCAAAGACTGAAATCACTTCGATAGCACAACTATAGTTTGGTGATAAGCTGTCATTGCATCGCCTTTTCGTGGTCATAGTTTCGTGGGGCAGGCTGCGCCTGCCTGCTCGTGGTCTGTAACTATAGCATGATTGTATAAACTATAGCTGGCGGCAATTCCCCTCTTGGGAGGGGTAGGGGTGGGTTAATTAGCAACTATAGAACTATAAGGCAAACTATAGCAAAGGCAGAGATTGTCCCCCTTTGAAGGGGGTAGGGGGATGATTAACCGGAACTATAGAACGATAGTTGCCAACTATAGCAAAAGCCTTAATCCTGAAAATCCATTCATCCTGCAAATCCTGATTCAGACAAAAGCCTGTCCCTACCGGGCAACTTGAGTTACAAACTCAACCCCATCGTTGGACACGGCTTACAAACCCACGCCAGCGAAATATATCACTGCAGCAACTATAAAACTATAGCCACCCACCATAGCAAAAGCCCAATCCCATAAATCCATTAAATCCCCATTAATCCCGGTTCAGACAACTATATTACCATCTACGTTTACCGCCTCCTAGTAAGCCGCCTAGCAAAGAACCTAAACCACCGGAGCGCATACTTCCATACCCACGGCGCCCGCTAAGGCCGCCAAGTATGGAGATTATGGAACCTAAGCCCCCGCCATAGTTGCGACCGCCGTACATCCCCCCGCCCATCATACCTCCGCCTAGTAAGCCTCCTAACAGACCGCCACCCATCATGCCGCCTATGCCTCCCATTTTGCCACCGCGTCGGCGCATCATGCCTGATATAACCATAGGTGCCAGAATGCCCAGTATGCCGGTAACCATGGCCGGAGAAATCCCTGCATTTTTAAACATATCGCCGAATCCACTTTTGTTCAAAAACGACTGAGAGGTTGGGTCTTCTCCCTGCTTTTTTGCTTCATCGGCTTTATCTACAAAATTATCCAGAATGCTGTATTGCTGCTGGTCGATGCCCAGGTACTCCGACACTTCTTTTATGCGTTGCTGCTCGTCTGGAGTGTACTGTCCATCGGCCTTAGCGAAACTGATGATATCGGTTACAAAAGAATATTTCAGCTGACTTCGCTTGAGCACATCCAGGCATTTTTCCAGGTTGATAATGTCCGGGTTTTTGGCTACCTGGGCTACCTCCTGCTGCACGTTTTGAGGCAGTTCTGCTGCTTCGGCCATCAGCTGCAGAAACTGCAGTTCCTCCTCAGTGGTTTTGCCGTCGGCAGATGCCATAATAGCCAGTGCGCCAAAATAGGCACCTTTTTCTTCCTGCGAGTAATCTTTAAGTAGAGTGGTCTGTTCCTGTTCCATAGCTTTGTGTTGTATGTAGACTTGTACTAACGACAGCATTAGTGACGGGTTGGTGTAAACTATAGTTTTTGCCGGGGTACTGAAACAAAAATCCCCAGCTATAAACTATAGCCGGGGACTTCACCTTTAGCCAAAGGTTTTTATTAGTTCATTGGTATTTCCATCAGTAACAACTCAGCATCAGAAGAGGCCTTTATACTGATCGATTCGGTATCATAAATACCAATACCATCGCGCTTGTTTAGTTTTTCACCATCCAATTCCACTTCACCATCTATTACAAAAGCATACACGCCATTACCGGTTTTGCGTAGTTTATAGTCTTCTGCGAACCCCGATTTAAGGGTGCCCAATGTAAACCATGCATCCTGGTTTATCCAGATGCTTTCCGCATCTTTTACCGGTGACACAACTACCTGCAGCTTGTTCTGGCGGTCTTCGGGGTTAAAGGTTTTCTGCTCGTAGCGCGGTTCTATGTTATGCTCTTTCGGGAATACCCAAATCTGCAGAAAGTTAACCTTATCTGTTTCAGAGTTATTGAACTCTGAGTGTGTTAAACCACTACCCGCCGACATGATCTGCACATCGTTCGTTCTGATAACTTTCTTGTTTCCGGAACTATCCTGGTGCGCTAGTTCGCCCGATATCGGAATCGAGATGATCTCCATGTTGTCGTGCGGGTGCGCGCCAAAACCCATGCCCGGTGCCACTATATCGTCGTTCAGCACACGCAACACCCCGAAATTCATGCGCTCCGGATTATAATAGCCTGCAAAGCTGAATGTGTGGTGAGAATCAAGCCAACCGTGATAGGCATGGCCTCTCGTATTTGCTCTATGGATTATCTTCTTGCTCATATTTTTTATGATAAGTAACCTGCTCTGTTACTTTGCTGATACAAATATAACACTATTTAATGTATATACATTAAATGTACAGACATTTTTATACAAAAAATATTTTCTCTACTTTACTAACTAGCTAATAAGTTGATAAAGAAAGCGTTTAGTTTGAACATGAATTACATTTAGTCTCAATCAGGATTTTCAGGATTTAGGCTGTGGCTGTGGCTATAGCTTAAGCTATAGTTCTTTAGTTACGAATTAACCTCCCCCTCCCAAGAGGGGAATTTCGCTATAGTTGATGCTATAGTTCTATAGATACGTCCACGAGCAGGCAGGCGCAGCCTGCCCCAAGGAACTACAACCACGAAAAGGCCATGCAACTATAGCTAAGCATTAAACTATAGGTTAGCTATCGAAGTGATTTCAGTCTTTGGGTTGAGCGCCTTGTAGATTTCTGGTGGCGCAGCCATTGCGACGCAGGAGCAAAAGAAAGGTACACCGCGCGATGCCCGAAGACGGGGCCCCGCGGCCGGGAGCGCACCAAAGCCAGCTATTAAACGATAGGCATGTAGAGCTCCCAGGATCAGCAGTAACTATAGCTCAAACTGCTTGTGTCCATTAAACAACTATAGTTAGCTATAGGACATATGAGATGTCTCGGCTAACACTCAGGATGACACTGAAACAACTATAAGCTTAACTCAGGATGACAGAGGAAAACTTATAGACCTAACTTCCTCAACGCTAATAAACACAAGGCAACAGAACCGGAAACGTTAATCTTACCACTCAGCACCATCTGCTCCACATCTTTCACAGGCACAAGCAGCACTTCGATGTTTTCTGATTCATCCAGATCTTGTTCGGCAACTTTGTAGGCATTGCGGGCCAGGTAGAAATATATTTTGTTTGTGTCTTTAGTAGGGTTGTCAATTACTTCCAGCACCAGCTCCATGTCATCAGAAGTATAACCGGTTTCTTCCAGCATCTCACGACGGGCAGCTTCCATAGGGTTGGTTTCATGGTCGTCAATTACACCGCCGGGCAACTCAATAAACACATTGCTGGCTGCATGTTTATATTGTCGCACAAAAATAACCTGCCCATCTTCGGTAACCGGGAACGTTAGCACTACATCCGGGCGCACACTTACATAGTAGTCATCCAGCACTACACCATTTGGCAGTTCTACCTCATCGCGGCGCAGTTTGTACCACTTCTCGTTTACCACCATCTCCGAGCTTAGTGTTTTCCAGGGTTGTATTTTGTCTTCTGTTGTATTCATGTGTTAATAGGCATTAAAAAGCCACGTCTGCAAGTATAGCAAACGCGGCTTCTAAATCTTATAGTTACGGTTTATTTCTTCCTGTTATCACCGGTTATTCCGGCTAAAATAATTTTAATGAGTGACTGAGCGAATAATAAAGCGGGAAATTAAATAAACCTCAGGTAGATCATCCAGCACTTAAACTGTTACCACAGCTTTTAGCAGTTGTTTGTAGATATGGCTGTAATCCTGTGCCATCTGGTCTGCAGTATAGCCATGCGAGCGTTTCACAGAACGGCAGGCCATAATATTTCGGCAGAATTCATCCTCTATCAGGTTATTGATGCAGTCGCGCAGGTCATCGGCGCTGTTCGGATCCACATACTTGGCGGCATTTCCCCAGATCTCGGCCTGGCTCTCTGTTTTGCCTACCACCAGCGCACACCCCGACATGGCAGCTTCTAAGATTGTTAAGCCGAATGGCTCGTATTTGGCCGGCAAAACATAAATAGATGCTCTCGAAAGCCAATCTGATACTTCTTTGTTTGTAAGGTGACCCAGGAAGTGCACATTCTCCAGCTCCACATTTTTGCCGGTGGCAGGGTGTTTTCCTTCGCCAGCAATATACACAGGCCACTGCAGGTCAGATGCAATGTGCGCCAGCATGGATATGTTCTTGGCTTCATCCCAGACACGGCCCAGGCTGAAAACAAACGGTTCTTTGCGGCCAAACTGGAAGTTGTGCTGCCCACGGCCGTTATAGATCACGGCCTGTTGTTTAAACGGACCATACAGTTCTTCTGCCTGGTGCATCATGGCCTGCGTTGGCGCCACCACGAAATCAGCAGCCTGTAACCCTTTTGCTACCAACTCTTTATATTTATTCCATTGTTTTGGGGCGTCTTCATCTTTTACTGCTTTCCACCAGCTCATTACACAGGAATGCACCACTACCATGACCGGCTTGCCCCAGTCCAGGCTGGCGTGTACCATACTGTTCAGGTGAATCAGGTCGGGTTGCACTTCATCGCGCAGCTGCAGCAGCCACTCCCCTGCTTTTTCTACATCCTCCCAGGGGTTATCCATCCACTCAAGCTTATAGTTGCTTTCGTAAAGGGTAAGGTTATCTATAACTTCTGTTTCGCGTCGCTGTTCCTCGTTTAAGGGTTCACCCATAGTAGCCAGGGCTACTTTTGTTCCGTATGGTGCCAGTGCCCTGATCAGTTCCAGCGCATATGTCCAGACGCCACCAACCGTGTCCGCCGTCATCAGAATCTTCGAAGGGTGATGATGTGTTTCCATGTTCTTTCCTCCCGTAAATTTTATCTAATACTTTTGTTTATAAATTCTACCATGTCTTTACTGTTCTTTTGCTCCTGAATATGCTCTGGTAAGTATCGTTTTCTGCAACTCTTAAAATCTAGAAAGTGCTCTCTCAGAACCATCCGGGTAAGATGTAAGCTAGTAGAGTGCTATGCCAGTGTTGTTTATTTATTAAAAAGGTATGAGTGCCGTATTTCGGGATGCTATAGTTCCCGTGCTACGGTTTAAGCCACTGCTTTTATACCTTTGATTTAATTCCTGTGTATCGCGTCTGCGGATATCAAATTACACCCGGGTAGCGCCAGTTACAGAACCGGGTATTTAGCTGCTGTTTGCTTCAATTAAAGAATCTGTCAACAACCGTTATGCAGATAATTCTTTAACCAGGCTTAGCTAGTATTCTTTCCGGTGCACACTCTTACGCGTTCACTAAAGTTTCTGTTTGTCAATTCCTTCACTTTTTCGGGGTTCTTATCAAGTTCTATCGATTTTTATAGTTTACTCAGCCACACAGATCAGTAAACTTTGCTATTGCATCTTTAAACCCCTTACCAATACAGGACTATATTCTGAAAACTAATTTGCTGTAGCATAACCACTTTACTATATTTCGGGACAGGCAGGAAGTACCCACATCCGAAGTCGCCAAACTATAACCCCAGCCACATGAACTTCACCCAAGACCTAAACCTGCAAACAGATAAGGTGCTACTCCGTCCGTTTCAGCCATCAGACCTTGAAGCGCTGCAAACTATAGTTATCGACGAAGACATCTGGCGCTATATGGCTACTAAGGTAGCGTCAGATACGGAGCTGGGTTACTGGGTTTACAATGCAGTAAAGGACCGGGAAAAGCAGCAACGCTACACTTTTATGATTGTTGATAAGGCAACTGGCAACCTTGCAGGCAGTACTGCTTACGGCAACATATCTATAGTTGATAAACGGCTGGAAATTGGCTGGACCTGGTTGGGAAAACCCTACAGGGGAACCGGGCTGAACCGCCATTGCAAGTTCCTGCTGCTGCACTATGCTTTCGATGTGCTGGGTTATGAGCGGGTAGAGCTGAAGACCGATGTGCTGAACCTGCGCTCGCGCCAAGCTATGCGCAAGATCGGTGCTACCGAAGAAGGCGTACTTCGCAGCCACATGCAAATGCACGACGGTCGCCGCCGCGATACCATTTACTATAGCATATTACGCCATGAATGGCCTTCTATCCGTGAAACTATCTTCTTAGATCTGAGTACCGCGAAACAAGTTTAAGCTACACCGTATAGTTGAGAAACAAACTATAGTTTCTCTTGGATACGCCTGAACCTGTACGCATTTTCCTGATTCGGCACGCCCGGCCAATGGTCAGTAAAAAAGGCTTTTTCAGTGCCGCTGCCGCCCGCCAATACATTTCTGATTACGATGCCGCCCAGGTAGAAGAGTTTGTTCTTGCCCATGAGGCCATTCCGTACAAAAACATAGCAAAAGTACATTGCAGCCCTCTTATCCGGTCCCAACTCACAGCAAAGGCCATTTTCGGCCACGACATAAAGCTTATCATTGACCCTAATTTCAGGGAATTCGAACGAAGGATCTTTTCACTTCCATTCATACAACTACCTATTCGTCTTTGGCTGTTGGGTGCCCGCCTGCTCTGGTTTCTGGGGTTTAACAGCCGTGGCATCGAGACTTTTAAACAGGCCCGTCAACGCGCTAAGCTGGCTGCCAAACAACTGGCCACCGAAGCTACCCGGGAATCGGTAGCAGTGCTGGTAGCGCATGGTCTCCTTAACTACTTTATTCTGAAAGAACTGAAACGACTTGGCTGGCAACAGACCATAAAAGAAGGAAGCGGCTTTGTGAGTGTGAATGTAGTAGAGTATCCCCGCCTATAGTTGCAAATAAAATCCTATAAAAGAAAGAATAAATACATGATTTACGTATGCTGGAGTATTGGCAAAAGCTTCTGATCCGCAGAAGCTTTTCAAGCCTGAACTCAAATTTTGTAAAACCTTAAACCAGCAATTTATGAACAGAATTTTACTGCTGATCTTCTGTGTTATGCTACTGAGTAGCAGTGCCTGGGCACAGACCGTTGTGGTATCGGGCAGGGTTACATCTGGTGCTGATGGAACTCCGCTACCCGGGGTAACGGTACTCGAAAAGGGAACCACCAACGGCGTAACTACAGATAATTCCGGTGATTACCGATTAACGGTAGCACCCAATGCCGTGCTACAATTCCGCCTTGTAGGCATGGTTACCCAGGAGGTACCTTTAAACGGCCGATCAACCCTTAACGTGCAGCTACAATCAGATGAAAAGCAACTGGAAGAGGTTGTAGTTGTGGGGTATGGTACGCAATTGAAGCAGGAGCTCACAGGCAATGTGGCCCAGATTTCAGGCGAGGCCATTGCAAATATACCATCTCCCTCTCTGGAGAGTGCTTTGCAAGGCCGGGCTGCGGGTGTTTACATTAACCAGGGCAGCGGAAAACTGGGCTCAGGGGTAAACATACGCATACGCGGAGCAGCATCGGTATCTGCCAGTAACCAGCCGCTGTATGTAGTAGATGGTATTCCTATTACCTCATCAGACCTGGGTTCTACCAACTTAGAACCACTTAACCCGATTGCTGACATTAACCCTAACGACATTGAATCCATTGAAATTCTGAAAGATGCTTCGGCAGCAGCTATTTATGGTTCCAGGGCATCAAACGGCGTAGTAATCATCACGACGAAGCGTGGGAAAGCCGGCAAAACAAACGTTGCCTTCAACTATTACACAGGTTTCAGCAAGCCAACCAAGATCAGGAAGTTTTTGAACGCTGCAGAGTATATTGAGCTGTTCTCAGAAGCTGCTGTAAACGTAGGCCTTGATCCGGAAGAAGAGTTCTCCTTCTTTGGGCTCGACATCAACTCCCCGTACGACGAGAACTGGGCCGAGGAACCTTTTGAAACTGGCAGCGTGTCGCAGTATGAGCTGTCGCTGAATGGTGGTAACGAGAAGACGCGCTTTTATATTAACGGTAACTATAACACGACTGATGGCATTATAATAGGTAACGAGTTCGACAGGGCCAGCGGACGCCTGAACATTGACCATAGCATATCAGACAGGTTCAGAATGGGTACGAATATTTCGCTTATCCGTACGCTTAATAAACGTGTTTCCGACGACAACGCCTTCTCAAACCCTATCCAGCTAAACGCCATACCGCCTATACAGCCTAAGATAGACCCTGAGACCGGTGAGCTGAACCGCCGCACTTTTTACTACAACAACCTGATCGACCAGCGCGACGGCTTTAACGATGCCCTTACCTACCGTACCATCAGCGCCGGCTTTTTAGAGTTCGATCTTCTGCCAAACCTGCAATTCCGCACAGAGCATGGCATCGACTTCCTAAACCTTCAGGAAGAACTATACCTGGGCAGGCTAACAGAAGACGGCGGTCCTACGGGCTATGGCTACAACGCTCAGTTTACGTCTATCAACTATAACACAAACAACACGCTGAACTATAATACCCAGCTCAACGATATTCACAAACTAAATTTCCTGCTTGGATTCAGTTACCAGGATGCAAACTCCAGGTCATCGTCTGTAGAAGCGCGCGGTTTTCCGAGCGACAGGTTTAAGAAAATAGCCAGCGCATCACGCATCATCAGTGGCAGCTCCACCGGAACCAACTATGTGTTTGTCTCTTACTTTACACGCGCTAACTATGTACTTAACGAGCGGTACCTGTTCAGTGGCAGCGTGCGTGTCGACGGATCATCCCGATTTGGCAGCGGCAACCGTTTTGGTACCTTCCCCGCTGTTTCGGCAGGTTGGATCATGACCGGAGAAGACTTCCTGCGTGATAACCCTACCCTGAGTTTCCTGAAGCTGCGTGCCAGCTATGGTCTGACCGGTAATGCCGAAATTTCCAATTTTGCCCCACTTGGGCTTTACAGTGCTGCAGCTTACGAGGAAGAGTCTGGCCTGGTACCTACTTCTCTGCCAAACCCAGACCTGCGCTGGGAAAAAACGAAACAGTTTGATATAGGCTTAGACTATGGTTTTTTTAACGACCGCATAACAGGTGAGATAGATTATTATATTAAAAACACCGAAGACCTGCTGCTGGAATTGCCATTACCAGCCACCAACGGTTATAGTTCTATTACAAAGAACATTGGCAAACTGGAGAATAAGGGCTTTGAATTTGTGATAAACACACAGAACCTGGTGGGAGCATTTACCTGGAGCACCAACTTTAATATCGCCTTTAACCGCAACAAAGTAACCGACCTGGGTGGCAATACCATTTTTGGCAACTCCAGAGGTCTGGGGCAGATACGCGAAGGCGAACCAATGGCCGTATTCTGGGGTCCTAAATATGCTGGCGTTGACCCTGACAACGGGGATGCACTGTACTATGTGCGTGCCGGCAGCGACGAAACTACGAGCAACTATAGCCTGGCCCAGTCGCAGCGCGTAGGTAACCCAAACCCGAAGGCTCTGGGAGGCTTTACCAACAACTTTGCCTATAAAGGCTTTGACCTGAATGTGCTGATGCAGTTTGTTACCGGCAACGATGTGTTCAACATGGCAGGTTTCTTCCAGTCTGTAAACGGCGACTTCTTCGATAACCAGACAAAAGACCAGCTGAGAAGATGGCAGAAGCCCGGTGATATAACGGATGTACCACAGGCACGATTATATGAGGCTAATGGTGGCGGCAGATCATCGCGCTGGGTGCAGGATGGTTCTTTCCTGAGAATCAACAATGTAAACTTAGGCTACAAAATACCGGAGAGCATGATCAATAAAATCCGTCTTACCTCGGTTCGTGTGTATGTGCAGGCTACTAACCTGGCAACCTTCACCGACTATGATGGCTATGATCCGGAAGTGAACACTACGTACTTCGGGCGAAGCAACGTAATGCTTGGTCACGACTTTTATACGCCGCCATTGGCAAAGACCTTCACTTTTGGTGTAAATATTGGCCTCTAACCATTAAAGCAGCATTTTTATGAAACTACGCTATATAATATTCGCAACGTTATTCTGCACCTTCCTGGGCACTACATCCTGCGACGATATGCTCGATGTGGAACCGCAGCAATCGGTGGATGCACGCGATGCCATTAACACGCCCCAGGACCTGCAGGGCGCTGTAATCGGAATGTACTCTATTTTGGGAGGGCCTGAACTATACGGCACCAACCTTTTACTCCTGCCGGAATTGCAGGCCTCAGAAGAAAGCTTATCATGGCTGGGTACTTTTGCCGGCTACAGACAGGTAAGCCTCAAGAACATGACAGCAGATAATACCGAAGCCCAGCGAACCTGGGTAGCTGCTTACCAGGCCATTAACCTGGCCAACATTATTCTGAGCAAACTGGATATAATGGAAGACCAGGAAGAACGAAACCGCGTGGAAGGCGAAGCGCTGTTTGTAAGAGGCATTATGCATTTTGAGCTGGTAAGAATGTATGGCAAAGCCTGGAACGATGGTGACCCTACTCAGAACCCGGGTGTGCCAGTCCGGATAACACCTGTAACCACTGAAGCCGAAGCATCTGCGTTGCCAACCCGCAGCTCGGTTGCACAGGTTTACACCCAGGTAATAGCAGACCTTATCAAAGCACGTGACCTGTTACCGGGTCGTAATAACGAACGGGCCAACACGTATGCAGCCAGCGGATTTTTATCAAGGGTTTACCTGCAGCAGCAGAATTATGCAGGCGCCCGCGACGAGGCTAACCGTGTGATTACAGAAGGCGGATTCGGGCTTAACCCATCTGTTACCGCCATCTTCCGCAACGACAATACAGCCGAGTCTATCTTTGAGATTCAGCAGAATGACCAGAACAATGCCGGTACCGCCAACGACGGCCTTACCACTTTTTATGCTGACCTGGAGGGTATTGGCCGTGCAGATATTGCGATCAACACGGAATTTTCGGATGAGAATCCAAACCGGTATACCACCTACGACCTGTATGAAGAAGATGACGCACGCCTGAACGAGCTGTTTTATGAAGGCTATAACTGGGGGGCAATTGCAACCGGCAAGTGGACTAGCTTTGGTCAGAACATTCCGATCATCAGGCTGGCTGAAATGTACCTGACACGTGCCGAAGCCAACTTCCGGTTGGGTACAACTATAGGTGCTACTCCCCTGCAGGACATCAACACCATCCGTACCCGCGCCGGCCTTAACCCGCTGACTTCGGTTACGCTTGACCGGATTCTGCTGGAACGCAGGCTGGAACTGGCATTTGAGGGTTTTAGAATACATGACCTCAAGCGAACTGAAACTGACCTTGTTGGCAGGAAAGCTAATACCGGAGAAGTTGTGTATGTGATACCATGGAATGCGGATGAGCTGGTATACCCGATTCCGCGTCGCGAAATTGATGCAAGTAAAAAGTCGCTGGAACAAAACCCGGGTTATAGCAGCTAAGCTGCCCCGGTAAACTATAAAGGCTCCTGAGGAGGAGCCCTTATAGTTTAAACTTATCTTACCTGGCAATAAAAAATTGCTAAACGTAATCCCCTTTTATCTGATGCTGAAGAGGTTTATCAGTCTTTCTTAAAAATACAACTAAACTTTTAGTTGTAAAACTAAGTATTTAGTTATATATTCATCTCAGCAAGTTGAAACACCCTATGAAAGAACTTACCAAAGCCGAAGAAGAGATCATGCAGATCCTCTGGAAAATAGAGAAAGGATTTGTAAAAGACATTATCGAACAGATGCCCGAGCCGCGCCCTGCTTACAACACGGTATCAACTATAGTGCGCATACTGGAGAAAAAAGGCTTTGTAGGCTACACCGCTTTTGGCAAATCTCATGAGTATTACCCACTGGTGGAAGAAGACAAGTACAAAAGCTTCTTTCTGAAGAACTTTATGAGCGGCTACTTTGGAGGCTCTTTCGAAAAACTGGTTTCGTTTTTTGCCAAGGATAACAACCTGAATGTAAAAGAGCTGGATCAACTGATGCGCCATGTAAAAGAAGACCTAACCGAAGAAAACGAACAGCAAAATGGAAGCAACTTATAACTATATCCTGCAGTCGGGGCTGTGCCTGCTCCTGTTCTATGTGTTTTACATGCTGGTGCTGCGCACTTTTCCGCGTACTGGGTTCAGCCGCCTCTACCTGTTGCTGGTCCCACTGCTGGCTATAGTTATCCCGCTTATAGAGCTGCCAATAGCGGCCGTGCAGCATTACCTGCCTGCCGTCGTGCTGCCGGAATTTGTATTGCCTGAGGTTATAGTTACTGCTCACCCCCCGCAGCAAACTATAGTTCCGGAAAGTATTTTTAGGCTGAGCTTTATGCTAACTATAGTTTATGCAACGGTGGCAGCTGTGCTTTTAATCCGATTAGGCAGACAATTACTAGAGCTGCGACAGCTGGCAAAAGATGCAACCATTATCCAAGGTCACAACACAGAGGCAACTATCCTGCAAACTGAAAAACACGCAACATTCGCTTTCCTGAACTATATTTTCCTGAACCAGCAAACACACCTGAGCGAGCTGGAACAAAAGCAGGTGCTGGCCCACGAACTAGCACACGTACGTTTAGGCCATAGTTATGATGTGTTGTATTACGAAGTGCTGACCGCCCTGCTTTGGTTTAACCCGCTCGTTTGGCTGCTGAAGGCGGAGCTGCGCGATGTGCACGAATACCAGGCCGATGCCGCTGTAACTACAGAATACCAGCCAGATGTTTATACCTCTTTACTGGCTAAAGAGGCCCTATACAGAACAGGTATTCCGGTAGGGCATCATTTTTATAAGCCACAGGTATTCAAGCGGCTGCGCATGCTCCAGAAACGTAACGAGCAAACCACTCTAGTTCGCCCGCTGCTTGCTGTACCACTACTATTGTTGATGGTATTCTTCTTCTCAGCTAAAGACGTAACAGCCGATATGGTAGAACGCCTGGCAAAGCCTGTAGCAAAACAATTTACAGAACCATCTCCAGCAACCACAACTCCACAACCTGAGCCTGAAACAGCAACCGGCCCGTTGGTAGCAACCCCTGAAACTATAGCACCAGAAAGATACATACCCAAACCAGCGGAAAAGCCGGCACCTGAAAAGTCCCAGCCACCAGCTAAACAGGAACCTTATAGTTATGTAGAGCAGATGCCAAGCTTCGAAGGTGGTGAGGTAGAGATGCACAAGTTCATAGCCAGAAGTATCCGTTACCCACAAACCACAAAAGAAGCTGGTTTAGAAGGCCTGGTAGTTGCAAGTTTCGTGATAGAAACGGATGGCTCCTTATCAGATATTACGATACTAAAAGGCCTGGACGAAGCTGCCGATCAGGAAACCAGAAGGGTTATAGAATCTATGAGTGGTAAATGGCAGCCCGGCATGCAAAATGGTCAGGTAGTCCCTGTAAGATACACTATTCCGATGCGGTTTGCATTAATTAACTAACTATAGCTACATATTATCCTCATTTAATCCGGCTCAGCAGCTGGCCTGGATGAACTTTGCCTATTAAATCCTTAAACCCAACTATAAGAGCACAATCATGACAAAACAAACAACACTAAAAACCCTGCTGGCAGCTCCGCTTTTGGCCCTGACAATAGTAATGGCAATGCCGGCAGCAACTATAGCCCAAAACAAGCCACAGGAGCAGAAGCCATTTATGTATGCAGAGCAGATGCCTGTTTATAAAGGCGGCGAAAAAGAATTATTGAATTTTCTGACAAATAACATTAACTACCCGGCTGATGCCAGAGCTGCCGGACTAGAGGGGCTGGTGGTCGTGACGTTTGTAGTAGATGAGACGGGTAAAGTAAACGATGCGAAGGTAGCTAAAAAGCTGGGCCGCGGCACCGACGAAGAAGCCCTGCGCGTCATTAACCTGACCAACGGCAACTGGACACCGGGACGCCAGGACGGAAAAGCGGTGGCAGTACAATACACAATGCCGGTCCGGTTTAGCCTGAACGAATCTGAAAGAGCAGCAACAGCCAGCATCGCAAACCAGTCGCCGAAATTTAAGGGTGGCCAAGAGGCGTTTTTCAACACCATATCCAAACATCTGCAACTGCCGGCAGAGGCCAAAAAGGAAAACCTGAACGCCCGTGTGGTGGTGCGCTTTTATGTAGATAAAGACGGCGCGGTATCGAACATCCGCCTGGAGGAAACCAAGCTGAAGAAAACAGTAGGTGCCGGTGCCAATATGGATTACATGGATGCCTCTACCTTCCAGCTGCAGAACAAAGCAGTACTTGCCAAACTTACCGAGGCAGCCACCGCAGCTGTTCGTGCCACTTCCGGAAAATGGGAACCGGCACTTAAAAACGGGCTGCCTGCCGGTTCAGAATTAGCTTTGCCGCTTCATTTTACAGGTAGCAACACCACTAACCCTACAACATTGGGCACCCCGGAAATGACCAAGTACACCAAGGCGGGTTATTCATTTGAAGAAGTAGATGTGAAACCGGTATTTAAAGAAGGATCGCTGGAAAGATTTCTGGCTAAGAACCTGCGTTACCCTGCTGATATAAATTTTGAAGGCACAGTAAAAACCGGCTTTTTTATAAATGAAGATGGTAAAATCATTGGTCCGCTTATGTTTGTAGACACCGATTTCGGTAAGGAAGGGTATGCTATTCAGCAAGAGATCAAAAGGGTATTTAACTTGATGGAAGGCAAATGGGAGCCTGGCAAAGTAGATGGTAAAGCCGTATCCGTTACCAAAGTGATTATAATACAGTTTGTAACCGACAAGAGCAGCAAAAAAACTACAGATACTGCTGCAACAAAGCCGGATGTTATAGTTACCAGGTTTAAGTAAAACTATATATGCCTCTTAAAACTATAGGAATGAAGAAGCTATTGCTAACTATAACTTTTGCCGCTCTAACTATAGTTAGCGTACTTGGCCAGAGCAGGGCGCTTACCTTTCAGGAAGCTGAAAAACAGGGTATCCCCTTCCAGAAGCTGGACAGCCTGTATAAAAGTGCCATCCATTCTGATGCTACTTTAGCTGTGTTCAAAACACCGGACCAGCAAACTGAGCTGCAGCATGCCTACGTTAAACTTTTGCAGGACCTGGGCACTTACCTGAGAGATAACAATTTTAAATGGGAAACACAGGTCCGCGGTGCGAACAGAATCTACATGCAGCCGGATGGCCGGATAGATTACTTCCTGTTTCACTTTCCGGAAGGGCAGCTTACACCGGAAAAGGAGCAGCAATTCACACAACTGCTGAACCGTTTTATCCGCAACTATAGGTTTGCCATTACCGCCCCGGAAAAGTTTGCCCAATGCAGCGCCGTGCGCTATTCAGATAATTAAATAAAAAGCCCGCAGCTAAACTATAGTTGCGGGCTTTTTAAACTATAAAACTATAGTTTACATATCCCACTCATTCAGGCTCGACATGGCGTGGTAAGCCGTCATATCAAACTGGCAGGGCACTACCGAAATATAGTTGTTCACGATCGCCCATTCATCTGTATCTTCGCCTTTATCATGGTTTACAAAGCTGCCGGTCATCCAGAAATAACGGCGGTTACGTGGGTCCAGGCGCTCGTCAAACTCTTCCTGCCAGCGGGCGTGTGCCTGTCTGCAGATCTTTACTCCTTTTATAGGCTCTTCACTTTTCTTCGGGAAGTTCACGTTCAGGGCAGTATTCTCCGGAATGCGGTGTTTTAACGCCTGGCGAATAATTTGCTCCACATAAGGCGCTGTATGCGAGAAATCCGCTTCGTGGCCATAGTCGCAAAGTGAGAAGCCAATAGCAGGAAGTCCTTCAATAGCCGCCTCTATTGCCGCCGACATGGTGCCGGAATACAATACGCTGATGCTGGAGTTAGAGCCATGGTTTATGCCGCTTACTACCAGGTCAGGGTTGCGGTCTTTCAGCACATGGTGCTTCGCCAGTTTTACGCAGTCGGCTGGTGTGCCGGAGCATTCGTAGGCTTCTATCCCAAGATCATCAAATGCAATGGATTTATCGAGGCGTAGTGTGTTGCCTATCGTAATAGCATGTCCCATACCAGACTGTGGTCCGTCGGGCGCTACTACTACCACGTCTCCTACTTTCATGGCTACTTCAACAAGTGTTCGTATGCCCGGTGCAGTAATACCGTCGTCGTTCGAGATCAGGATCAGAGGTTTAGCCATTTCAATATTTTTAGTTGCTGTATAATAAAATAAACGAATTTCTTTTTCGTGCTAATATACAACAACCAGATGCTGTGCATCAAGGTTTAATAATTATTATATTTAGCTATAAGAACCTCACCTGAATGCTCAAAAATATATTTTACGCGATCCTGCTGGGAATAGGTATGGCAGCCTGCCTCTCTCAGAACGACACAAGCGGCGACGATGAAACCTCCAATGCCGCTATCGAAGAAACGATAGCCGACCAGCCCGAACAACCTGTAACGCCCTCAGCCGAGCAATTGCAGATTGCGCCCGGCCGTGTAGGATTTATATCAGTTGGTGAAGCCATAGAACCCATGCGCCAGAACATACCGGCTGCCTTTGGAATTACCGATACCACCCTGCAGCAGGAAGGCATGGAATCTACAGCCTATATCATCAGGCCAAACGGACAGAACAAAGGCTTTATAGTTGAGCAGGAATGCGCTCCCGATTGCAAAGTATGGCGCCTAAATGTACAGTCAGAAGCATTTACAACAGCTAAGGGCATACGGGTTGGGTCTAACTATAGCCAGTTGCAACAAACGCACCCGGTTAGCACGGTTACGCTTGCCGATGGTGGCCTGGTAGCCGTGGCTGCTGAGGGCGGTTTAAGCTTTGTACTGGATGCTACGCAGGTACCTGCAAATCAGCGTGCAAGGCTCACACCGGAGACCGTGCCGGCAAACACACTTGTCAAAGCCATTCTTGTATATTAGAGATTTGCAATATTTCGCTCTAATTTGTATTATTGCTCCATGGCTTTCATTAACTACCGCTACAATTACAAAGATTTTGGTCTGCTGCTCTTACGTCTCGGCATTGGCTTTATGTTCATACTGCACGGATGGCCCAAACTAACGGGTGGCCAGGAGAAATGGATACAGATCGGGCAAACTATGGAATTGCTGGGCATCAGCTTCGCGCCGGTGTTCTGGGGCTTTATGGCTGGCTTTGCTGAAGTAGTGGGCGGAGCGCTTATTATGCTGGGTTTGTTCTGGCGTATCTCGTGCCTGCTGTTGGTTGTTACCATGCTGGTTGCCACTCTCCGACACGTAACTGCCGGCGATGGCTTTGGTGGTTACTCTCACTCCCTGGAGGCTGGTATCCTGTTCTTTGCCCTGCTGTTTATCGGCCCTGGCAAGTATAGTTTCGATAAAGCCTTTTTCACAAGCAAAAGAGACCGCAGGTTATACTAAATCTGCAAGCTATAGCAACACCGCTCCTGCCACGCAAACTATAGCTTGGCAGGAGTTTTTGTTTACACCGCTTACCGCTTTTCAGGTAGATTTCTCACCTGAAAAAACTTAACTTACCACCTCAATTCTCAACTTAGATTTGCTTATGCTGACCACCCTACTTTTAGCTGCCCTGCTCACAACAGGCTCTCCCGATAAAACTGATCTGAAAACGCCCTACGAAAAAGGGAACGGCAACATAACCGCCACTTACGAAGAGGCCATTGAATGGTATAAAACCCTTGATAAGGCCTATGACGAAGTAAAGATGGTACCTTATGGGTATACTGATTCCGGCAGATTGCTGCACCTGGTTATAGTTTCTACTGACAAAGATTTTGATCCGGCCTCAGTTAAACAAAAGAACAAGCGCGTGCTGCTGATACAGAACGGCATACACCCTGGCGAACCCGAAGGAATTGACGCTACCATGATGCTGGTGCGCGACTACCTGCAGGACAAGAAAAAAAGAAAGCAGCTGGATAATGTAATACTGGCCATTATTCCGGTTTACAACATTGGGGGAGCGCTTAACCGCAACAGCCATACCCGTACCAACCAGGAAGGCCCTGAAGTGTATGGTTTCCGGGGCAATGCACGCAACCTGGATCTGAACCGCGACTACATTAAAACAGACTCGCGTAATGCAAAACTGTTCCACCTGATCTTCCGCGACTGGGATCCGGATGTGTTTATGGACAACCATACCTCGAACGGGGCAGATTACCAGCACGTGATGACGCTGATTGCCACGCAGCACAACAAACTGAACCCAACCTTGGCCGGCTACCTGAACAGTAAAATGCTGCCAACCCTGTATAGCGGCATGAAGCAGGATAAATTCCCGATGGTGCCTTACATGAATACCATCGACGAAACTCCTGACAAGGGAATTGTAGGCTTTATGGAGTCGCCACGCTATGCAACAGGTTATACTGCTCTTTACAACACCATTGGTTTTGTGCCGGAAACACACATGCTCAAGCCTTTTAACCAGCGTGTGCAGGCAACTTATAAACTGATGGAGAACATGATCGAAACCGTTCACCGCGATGCGGACGAGATTGGCAGGCTACGCGCTCAGGCTAAAAAGGAAACGCTGCAGCAGCAAAACTTTAATCTGAACTGGCAGCTCGACACAACCAAAGTGGAGCAGATTCCTTTCCTGGGTTATGCAGCTAAGTATAAAGCCAGCGAAGTAAGCGGACTGGAGCGCCTGTACTACGACCGTAAAGCGCCTTATAGTAGAAACATCAACTACTATAACACCTTTACCCCAACCACTACAGTACAGAAACCGGTTGCCTACATCATACCTTTTGCCTGGCACGAAGTAATTGACCGCCTGAAAACCAACAAGGTAGAAATGCAGCAACTTACCAAAGACACAACTATAGCTGTAGACACTTATTACATTACCGACTATAAAACAAGCCCGCGCGCGTACGAAGGCCACTACATCCACTCCGATGTAAAGGTTGAGAACCGCACCATGAAGCGCCAGTTCCTGAAAGGAGATTACGTGGTGTTCCTGAACCAGGAAGCCAACCGTTTTCTGGTAGAGACGCTGGAACCGCAAGGTCCGGATTCTTACTTTGCCTGGAACTTCTTCGATTCTATTCTGATGCAGAAAGAGTACTTCTCGAGTTATGTGTTTGAAGACCTGGCTGCTGAGTACCTGAAAAAGAACCCAAAATTGCGCGAGCAACTGGAGGCACGTAAAAAGCAGGACCCGGAGTTTGCCAAAAACGCCCGCGCTCAGCTGGATTTTGTGTATAAGAACTCCCCGCACTACGAGTTTACACACAACATGTACCCGGTAGGTCGCCTGATGCAGGATGTGAAATTACCGCTGTAAACTATAGCACTTTAACTATAAAAATAGCTGTCCCTTCAGGCAGCTATTTTTGTTTATAATATATAGCTGTAACATAACTATTTACGCCAAATTTTCTCTCTCCCAACACTTCCGTGCCACAACTAAAACAAACTTTTCCGGAACCAAAAACTTGATTTCCGGCGTTATCTCTATAAATTGCATGTACATACATTAAATATACTTACATATAATGACACTGATTAATCATTTGAACTGGCGTTATGCAACCAAGCGTATGACCGGGGAGCAGGTACCGCAGGAGAAGATAGACTATATACTGGAAGCAACCCGTTTGTCTGCCTCCTCAATGGGGTTACAGCCTTATACTGTGCTGGTTGTTGAAGACAAGGAGCTGCGCAGCAAAATACAGAAAGTAGCCTATAACCAGCCTCAGATTGCAGAAGCATCGCACCTGCTGATCTTCGCTGCCTGGGATAAAGTAACTGAAGCAGACATAGACGCTTATATGCAGAATATTGCCCAGGTGCGCCAGGTGCCTGTAGAATCACTCGCGGATTTTAAGGGTAGCCTGATGAACTCTGTTGTGAACCGCACGCAGGAACAGCAATATGAGTGGGCCGCCCGCCAGACCTATATTGCCTTAGGCACTGCCTTGGCTGCCGCAGCCGAGCAAGGTGTGGATGCAACGCCAATGGAAGGATTTACTCCGGATGCGCTGGATGAACTCCTAAATCTGAAAGAAAAGGGACTGCGTAGTGTAACGTTGATGCCAATCGGCTATCGCAACACAGAAGCCGATTTCCTGGCAACTGCAAAGAAAGTACGCCGTGACAAAGAGCAGCTTTTTGTAAAGCTGGCTTAAGTACCAACTACCGTTTTTTATAGTTTAGAAAGCCACCCATAAAGGTGGCTTTTTTTATTGCTCCACAAAACAAACAACTATAGTTTATGCCTTACAGTAGTCCATCTGCACACTCAATTAACCCAAATGGCAAAGCTTTGCGATAAGCTAAACTGTAGTTCTATAGACTCTAATATCAGGTATTAACTATAAGCTATTTCCTACGTTTAATGCCTCTATACCACTGTGTGATTTATATGAAAAAGCATAACAATGAGCTGGAGATAGATGAAGACATGCAGCTCGAGCATCGCACCTGGGTCATACAACGGATAAGCTGGGTAATTCTATTCCTGATACTGGTTGCGGCGTTGCTGGGCTTTACAGGCCGTGGGGGCGTGAAAGGTATAAACAAAATAACAAGAAGCACCCCTTCCCAGTCGATGGAAGTGGAATATGATCGCTTTTTACGGGATGAAGTGGAAGGAGAAATGAAAATCAGCCTGAAGAACCTGAAATCTACAAGCCCAACGATCTTCTTTAGCAAGCCATTTTACGACAAGATACGAGTAGAAGAAATTGTACCGGAACCGGAGCATATAGAAATTGACCAGGAAGGCATTACATACACTTTTCGTACAGCAAAACCCGAAAGCATTATCCTGTTTTATACAAAGCCCATGCATGTTGGCAACATACAGGTAATTACCAGAGGTCCTGATAATGAGACTATTTCGATGTCACATTTTGTGTACCCTTAATGAAGCTGAACAATGGATACTATAATAAAAGGCGCAATTATTTACATCTTTCTGCTACTTATCTTCAGGTTAAGCGGCAAGAGAACCATGTACGATGTCACCGTATTTGATTTTGTGTTGTTGCTGATCATTGCTGAAACTACGCAGCAGGCACTTCTCGGCGATGATTTCTCGCTGACCAATGGTTTACTGCTCATTACAACCCTGATCGTGCTCGACATTATTATATCGCTCCTGAAGCAGAAATACAGTCCCATAGAAAAACTGGTGGACGGGGGGCCGATGATAATTATGGACAAAGGCCAACTACTGAAGGACCGCATGCAAAAAGAACGCATTGATGAATCAGACATTCTGGAATCGGCAAGAGACCTGCATGGGTTGCAACGCCTGGACCAGATCAAATACGCAATATTGGAAAAGAACGGGAATATCACGATTATTCCGCAGGAGAAAACCAGCTGAACTATAGTTACCGTTCACAACCATCATATATAACAAAAAAGCCACCTAAAACGGTGGCTTTTATAGTTTGTAGTAATGCTATTACAGCATCGAAGCTGAGTAAGGATTAGAGAGCAGCTCCCCGAATAGCTCCCAGCGCTTGGCAGGGTTATCGTCGGTTCCGCCATGCTGCTCTATATAGTTGCGAACCAGTTGCTGGCCCAGGTTATAGTTTATTACATAGCTGCGGTACTTATCCATAAAGCGGGTGCGCTGCAGGGCTTTGTCTCTTGGGTACAGGTTATAGTTTACCAGTATATCGGCAGCTTCTTCTCGCGAAATATCGCCATTCAGGTAGGCCCGGGCAGCTTCGTTACCTGCAAAATCAAGCTGGCCTATTTTATCAAGTATGGCATAGTATCGGTCCGCCTCAGAAGCATCCAGGCCGGCTAAAGGGAACAGCACTTCTTTCTCAAACTCTATTCTGTCCTGCGCCGGAAAAGCTACATCAATGCCATAGTTGGCGCTACCTTCTGCTATAAGGCTTTGCGGCGAAAACAGCGGGTAAATGGAGTATTCTTTCCAGCCTTTTTCATCAACTAAATTTTGTTCCAGCAATACATTAAATACGTGGTGGCCCGGGTAGCCTTCGTGTGCAGCCAGGTCTATAGCACGCTCAATGTAGATCGGAAAATCAGTATTAATCTGGATTAAACTATAGCCTTTGCCTTTATAGTAATTATACCCCGACCAGGCTTTATCGGTCACAAACTCCAGGGTAAAGTTCTCGTTTTCGGGCAGTTTATAGTGTGCTTTGGTACGGGTACGGGCTTCTGCAATGGCTGCTCTGAACACAGTATCCAACTTGTCTTTTGGTATCTCGAACCTGGCACGGTAAGCATCCCAACGTTCTGCTATAGTTCCGGCGCCTGGCAGCTCACGGTCAATATCGGCCAGTATGGTTTTAAAATGCGAGAGCGGATAATGCGGAGGCTCAGCATCGTATAGCAGTTTGGCCTCCTCATCAAAGCGATAGTTTTTGCCCTGCATCATTTCCACTTTGGTAATGGCAGCAATTACCTGCTTCTTAAACATAGCCAGCCGGCGCTTTTCGTCTGCAGCCAGGTTTGCTGTGTCCTGCTCATGTAGCAAGGTCTGTATACCGCCGAACTCAGCTAAAAACTCGGTAGCAGGTAACGTATCAGCAGGCTCGCCGGTTGGTTTCCATTCTTCTGGTCCGTAGTAGGCATCCACAATATCGGAGTCGTACTGGCCCAACCTGAGCAGGGTCTTTACATAGCGCTCAGCCAATTGGTCCATGGTAGCTACATTGGCCGTTTCAGGCTCAGTTTTGGTAGAAGAGCAGGCCCAGCAGCAGGAAATCAGAACCAGCCACAATCCTTTTTTGAGTGTTTGCATCTACAGGTGCTTATAATTCAGGGTTGTAATTTATAGTTGCCCGACCAGTTATTAAAAACAAATGCCGGTAACTTATACGTAACCGGCATTTATATCTATGAGGCTGAAAAATTAATCTGCAGAAATAATAAATCCCCCGGCGTGTACTGATTACGTCGCTTACCTGCCTTTATTGTCATCACCCGGCAGAAAATCAGCTCACTATGGGGCTATAGTTTAAATTTCTATTTCGCCAGTCAGGTAAGTTACTGCTTTGCCTGTAATTTTTACACGGTCGCCGATGTACTGGCAACCCAGGCTGCCTTGTCTTTTAGAGAGTTGCTTTGCAGTCATTACCTGTTTGCCCAGTCGTTTACTCCAGTATGGAATGAGTGTAGTATGCGCCGAGCCGGTTACAGGGTCTTCCACGATGCCTACCTGCGGGCAGAAAAACCGCGACACAAAGTCCACTTGCCTGCCCGGTGCCGAAACTATAACGCCGCGCGCCGCTACAGAATTTACCAGGTTCGTGTCCGGGTTAAATCCGGCTACTTCCTCCTCCGAACTATAGATCAGCAGGTAATCGGTTTTGCCTTTGTAGGTTTCCTGTGGTGCCTTCCCGAAGGCTTGTACCAACGCTTCCGGAGTTTCAGCAGCTTCACACACATCCGTGGGGAAGTCCAGGGTTAAGGTATCGCCCCTGCGTTGTACCCGCAATAATCCACTGCGCGGAGAAATCAGGTTTATAGTTTCGGATTGGTGGTTATAGTAGTTAAACAGCACATAAGCCGCTGCCAGTGTTGCATGTCCGCACAGGTCTACTTCTACCGTAGGGGTAAACCAGCGAATTTCATATCCGTCGCCAGCTTTGACTACAAAAGCGGTTTCTGCCAGGTTATTCTCGGCTCCAATGTTCTGCATGGTAGCATCATCGAGCCAGGCATCCAGCACACACACCGCCGCCGGGTTGCCACCAAATACCTTATCCGTAAAAGCGTCTATCTGGTATAGTTTAATTTTTGCCACAAGTATAGTTGTTGGTTATTAATTAATAGGTGTTAGTAAGGCTTTTACCTGCTCGTAGTGTTTCGCTTCGGCTGTATTGCCAGTTTTCTGCAGCAAGGTTATCAACGTATCATAATAGCTTGGATGCAAGGGTTGCAGGTTTACAAGTTCCATCATTGGCCTGATTGCTTCAGTAAAAGCCTGTTTATTGTACAGCTCGTTTACCTGCGCTACAAGATCACTCTCATATTTTTCATACATGCCGGTAAAAGCACCTGGCCTTCCTGCTAAGGATACAACTATCGTTTCCTGGAGATAAGCAGGTTTGTTTGTCTCAATTAAGGTGTAGCCCGACTCGTGGTAACTGAACTGAACAGGAATAACGGCATAGAAATATTTGGAGGTATCGTTGGTTGGCTGCCACTTGCCATTTGTCTTTCTAATAACGTTTTTGAAAGCCTCTGTAAAGTTATCATCTACTTTGTGCAGCGTACCCACCTCCAGAATTTCTCCATTACGGTCTGTCTTCAAAACTCCTATAACTGTAACCAGTTTACCATCCATCACAGCCTTTTGTGGGAATTTGATGTTCTTCGCCAGTAGCTTAATCAACTCATCATAGCCACCTTTATACGTTGCAGCATTGTGTAAAGTGCTGATGTCTGAGCTACTGATCTGGGCAGAGCAGGTAAGGCTAAAAATTAAAAGGAAGGTTAGCAGAGATAAGTATAGTTTAGTCATAGGTAAGGTTGTTAAAGATGAGCTATAGTTACCACCTGCTAATACATAGCAGGCTGCCCTGGTTTAGCCAGCGACGCTTTTATAAACTCACGCAGGTCGTCGTTGCTTTTTACCAGATCCTCTTTTCGCAGGTACATCATGTGCCCGCTTCGGTAGGCTTTCCAGCTCAGGCGGTTCTTCAGTTTGCCGCTTGGGTCTAATTGCCACATGCTGTACTTGGCATTAAAATAGTCGGTAGCCCCATCGTAGTAACCAGCCTGGAACATAACGTGCAGGTACGGATTCTGTGCCATGGCCTGGCGCAGGTTTTCACCGGTGCGGTCGTTGCTGCGGTTCCAGGGGTGTACCGGCCCAAACATATTGTACTTCACGTCGGTTTTAAACTTCAGTTCATCGCGCAGGTACATGTTAATGGCTGGTGTAAAAGCATGAAGCCAGGCTGTAAGTTCCGAGTTAAAGTCCGGACGGTCGCCGGCATCCTGTCGGTCAATGCCTTTGTAACGTGAGTCGAGGCGGCCAACGGTGAATCCGTCGTTGCGAAGCAACTCTTTCCAGAAAAAGTTTGTAGGCACATTCAGGTTATGTTGCTGTATACTTTGCTCTGAGATGCCTGCATAACGTGCCATCTTAGCCACTATTTCCTTCTTTTTCGCATCTTCTATAAAGCCGCCCCGCACCAGTGCAGGTACAAGTTCGTTCGTGGTAAAGGCTTCTACTTCAGGCAAAAAAGCTTCCAGGTCCTTCTGCTGCAAGTCTTGTGGTAGACGTTTATGGTACCAGGCAGTGGCTGCAAAATAAGGCAGTCGAAGCGCCGCTTCTACAGGCCCGCTGCGCTCAATACCCAGGTTAGTAGGCGACACCAGAATTACCCCGTTCAGGTACATCCAGTGTGAGTTTTGCAGCTCCAGCGCCAAGCCAGAAACGCGTGTAGTGCCATAGCTCTCCCCGATCAGGTATTTCGGTGAAGCCCAACGGCCTTTGCGCGATACAAATGTATTGATCCACTCGGCAAGGTACTTTACGTCGGCATTTACGCCGAAAAACTTCTCTTTCAGTTTTTCTTTATCCACGCCTTCGGCCATGCGAGAGTAGCCTGTATTCACCGGGTTCACATACACTATATCCGCCACATCCAGAATCGATTCAGGGTTTTCGCGGTAGCCGTAGGGCTGCACCGGGTAGCCTTCGTCGTCGATATTCAGCAAACGTGGGCCTGTGTAAGCAATGTGCATCCAAACAGATGCAGAACCGGGGCCACCGTTAAACGAAATTACCAAAGGGCGTGTGGCGCGGTCTTTTATATCAGAGCGCTCATAGTAGGTGTAAAACAAGCCCGCTATCGTTTTTCCGTTCTCGTCCCAAACAGGTTGCATGCCGGTAGTGGCATTGTACGAAATGCGTTTCCCTTTAATTGTAACCTGTTGTTTAGTTGTAACCGCAGAATCCGGGTTAATCGGGCGCTGCGCAAGCACAGCAGGTGTAACTGCTATCAGCAGCAGGAAGAGTAAAAGTTTTTTCATAATAAGTTTAAAAGGATGAATGCAAAAAAGACTGCCTATGCAGGTTCAGCAAACAATATAGTAAAAACCTTATAAACTTACCTATCAGCGCAATAAAGACAAATTATGCTTTTTTGTAAACAATGCACCCAATCAGGTCAGGATGGTCCTGTACCAGATCCTGCTTTTTGGCTTTCCGGAGCATCCAGAGAATTAGCGCATCGCCACCGGCAGCTAAAATAAACAACAGACCAAATGCAAAGAAATAGAGGTTGCCCAGCATCAGTCCAACTATAGTTGGCAGTATTCCCATTACCAGGCCCGGCATCATACCGCCAAGCATGTAGGCTTTAAGCGGAAGTACTTCCTTGCAATGGCAGTACGGGGTAAGCATTTTCCAGTGCACGCCATATTTTATAGATTTAAGTCCGTTTTTGCAGAAAACAGCCCAGGTAAGGCCATGCAATAACTCATGCACTACAGCACCGGGAATAAAAAGAAGCAAAGGGTAGTAAAATATCTTTTCTTTATGAGCTGTAAAAAAACTTCTAATGGTATGTGCCTCAAACTGCTCCGGCCACATCCAAACGTAAATCGGCACACAAACAAGCAGCAACGGAACAATAAACCCAAGAGCAAGTACATTGGCTTTTTCGGCACTCATTGTAAGTTCCTGCTTTATATAATCCTGCATCTGTAGTTCCTGCTGCTCCATAGTTGTGTAAAATAGCTATAAAAACGAAGCCAGAAAAGCAGAATTTAACACGCCTACTTTGCTTAACTATAGTTTCCTGCAAAAACAGCACTTTAACTATAAAACAAAAAAACTATATTTGTTAAGCCTGCTTTTGGGCGTACCCTAACCAGTAAATTAGTGGCTATAGTTTTAAGTATAGATAATCTCTCAAAAAAATATGGCAGCCTGAAAGCTGTAGATAACCTGAGTTTACAGGTTGAGGAAGGCAGCATTTATGGTTTACTTGGCCCTAATGGTAGTGGCAAAACTACCACACTGGGCATGGTGCTGGATGTGATACGGCCCAGCAGCGGCAGCTTTTCGTGGTTTGGAGATGGCATCAGCAAGGCTACCAAACACCGTGTGGGGGCTATACTGGAAACGCCTAATTTTTACCCTTACCTTACTGCTAAGCGCAACCTGCAGGTAATAGCCGATAACAAGGGAGCCAACCACGACAACATAGATAAAATGCTGGACCTGGTGGGTCTGGGCACACGCAGCCATACTACCTATAAGGGGTACTCGCTGGGCATGAAACAACGCCTGGCTCTTGCCGCCGCTATGCTCAACGACCCTGAAGTGCTGGTTTTGGATGAGCCAACCAATGGCCTGGACCCACAGGGCATAGCCGAAGTGCGCGACCTTATTTTACGTATTGCCAGCCAGGGCAAAACCATTATACTGGCAAGCCACCTGTTGGACGAAGTGGAAAAAGTATGCACGCACGTAGCGGTATTGCGCAGTGGCAAACTAGTAACCAATGGCCCGGTTGGCAACATTGTAGCTGCAAAAGAACAACTGATCATCAGCGCGGAAGAACTTGCACCTGTGCTGCAGTTGCTGGAGCGCCTGCCTTACATCGCCCAGTTTGCACAGGAAAAAGACTACATCATTCTTACACTGCAGGAAGGTTATAGCAGCATCGACCTGAACCGCGACATGTTTGCCCAGGGCATTGTGCTGTCACAAATAGTTACCCGCCGCAAAAGTCTCGAAAAACAATTCCTTGAAATCATCAAACCCTAACTATACTGATGGATTTACTCCGAACAGAGTTCCGCAAAATATTGCCTTACCGCACTTTCTGGTTTATAATGGGCATTTATGTCCTGCTGATGGTGCTGATACTATATACCAGCACCAGTGTAGAGATAAACGGACAGGCCTTGGGCAACGAAACCTACCAGTTTCCGGAACTATGGATGCGCCTGACTTATGTAGCGCACTTTTTTAACCTATTGCTGGGGATTTTGGTAATTGTGTTGGTTACTGACGAATATAGTTACCGCACGTTGCGGCAACAGGTAATTGATGGGCTTTCGCGCACAGAGGTGGTACTCAGCAAGTTTTATGTCGTGCTTGGGCTCGCAACCTTCAGTACCCTTTTTCTGCTGGTTCTGGGGCTTTACCTGGGTTTGGTATACAGCAAAGACACCTCCGCTACAGCCATTTTCAGTCAGATAGACTACCTGCCCTACTACTTTGTGCAGGCAATAGCTTACATGACATTAGCCGTGCTTTTTGCATTCCTGATCCGGAAAAGTGGCCTTACCATCATTGCTTTTATAGCCTACACCAAAATAGTAGAACCCATCATCCACTATAACCTTCCAGACAACATCGATAAATATTTCCCGATGAAAGCGCTGGACAGCCTCACACCTATGCCGGGCCGCGATTTGTGGGGACAAGTAGCAGGGCCGTTTGAGCAGCTGTCGCCGGCTATGGCTACATTGCCCTCTGTTGTTTTTATAGGTTTGTTTCTGTTTTTAAGCTACCTGGTTTTGAAGCTGCGCGATTTATAAAAGTGTGTTATAATAGTTAACTATAGCTGTAAAATCCATTGGCTGTTCGAAACGGAGCTTTTGCTTGCGAACAAAACTCTTAATAGTGCCAGCTCTTTTGCCGCAATACTTCAGAAAATCTTTGCGCACATTCTGAAGTTGCACTACATCGCCATCCGGCTTAAGAACATAGTAAAGTGGCTTTATCTGATCAGCAAATATAGCATCTATAGGATAACCCATCGGATCGTGTACGTGGCCCTCCTTATAATCTCCAGTATATGTTTCAATGTTTCGCTTGTAATAGCTCTCGCGCATCAGAAGCGTAGTGTTGCCATCTGTCAGTTGCTCAAAAAAAGTGGGCTTCTTAAAGTCGGTAAATTCTTTTCCCTGGTTCCAGTAAATTGATTTGAAGGTGTGGCGGCGGCTGCCGTATTCATTTTCTACTTCAAACTGCTCCACATTTACCGGTGAAAGCGAGTATAATTTTCCATTCTCATCCAACACCGATATTATTTCCTGAGCACGGTAATAGGTTACTGCGCCCTCCAGTATTTCACCGGTGCTTAAGGTAACGGTTCCGGTGGGCCATTCTTGTACATCTATCTCCTGTCTTACCTGGGCGTGGGTAGCAAATGCGGCAGAAAAGATTACTACTACAGAAAATAAGATTTTAAGGTATAAAGCGTGGTTCATAGGCTTACATTTAAAAATTGCATCAATACTTACATCACAGCCTGCTTTAGTTTAGAGAAAAAAAGTATAGTTACGCACATAGCTATACTTAATAAACTAGTATACAAGCCTTTAGTGTATGCATTTAGCAACAATTGTAGCCCGAATTTTAGGGAACACACTAAATAGAAAAGCCAGTGTAATACTACACTGGCTTAATTTAAATAGTCTATATTCGTTATTAGCGGTTAACCGCGGCAGTTTTTAGAATGTCATGGCCCAGCTTATCGCGTTTTGTGGTCAGGTACTTGGTATTGTGCGGGTTTGGTGCTACTTCAATCGGCACACGCTCCACTACTTCCAGGCCGTATCCCATCAGGCCGGTACGCTTGCGCGGGTTGTTAGAGATTAGGCGCATTTTGGTTACACCCAGGTCGCGCAGTATCTGCGCTCCAACGCCATAATCGCGCTCATCCATGCCAAAACCCAGTTCAAGGTTCGCCTCTACTGTATCGCGGCCCTGCTCCTGTAATTTGTAAGCTTTCAGTTTGTTCAGTAAGCCAATACCGCGGCCTTCCTGGTTCATGTAAACTACAACGCCTTTGCCTTCGCGCTCTATCATGCGCATCGCTTCGTGTAATTGTGGCCCGCAGTCGCAGCGGCAAGAGCCAAAAATATCGCCGGTTACGCACGAGGAGTGCACACGTACCAGTACCGGTTCATCTTCTTCCCAGGTACCTTTTACCAGGGCCAGGTGCTTGGCACCGTTGCTTCGCTGTGTAAAGGCATACAGGTCAAAGTCTCCGTAGTCGGTTGGCAGCTGCACTGCTATTTCGCGGTCAATCAGGCTTTCCTTCTTCAGACGGTAGGCAATCAGGTCTTTTATAGAAATCAGTTTCAGGTTGAAGCGCTCGGCAACTTTTACCAGGTCCGGCAGGCGGGCCATAGTACCGTCTTCGTTCATGATTTCTACCAGCACACCAGCAGGCGCAAGTCCAGCTAAGCGGGCAAGGTCTACGGCAGCCTCCGTATGGCCGGCACGACGCAACACGCCTTCTTTCTTCGCTTTAAGCGGAAAAATATGTCCTGGTTTACCCAGCGAGTGCGGATCGGTGTTAGGATCTACCAGCGCCATAATGGTTTTGGACCTATCAGAAGCTGAGATACCGGTAGTGCAACCATGTCCGATCAGGTCTACCGAAACAGTAAACGGTGTAGCGTGAAGTGCCGTGTTTCGGCCTACCATCAGTTCCAGTCCAAGTTCTTCGCAGCGCTCTTCGGTAAGCGGCGTACAGATAAGACCGCGACCGTGGGTAGCCATAAAGTTGACGATCTCCGGGGTGATCATTTCGGCGGCGCAAACAAAATCGCCTTCGTTTTCACGATCATCATCATCCACCACAATAATTATTTTACCCTGGCGGATATCTTCAATCGCATCCTCGATCGAGTCGAGCTTTATAGCAGCTGTGTTCGTATTCTCCATAATTTGACGAGCGTTTTAAGCTCATTTTATACTTTGTGCCTGATCTTATTTAACCAAAGCTTCTACTTACCATAACTATAAATTGCACATCAATGTTCAAAACCAACTATAGCGCCAGGTATGCAGTAATCCTTAAAATTGCACAAAGGTAGAAAGTTAAAGCCCTACTCTAAAGGAAAGGTGTTAATTTTTGTATAACAGAGGAGAAGAATGCAGGATCTATAGTAGCTTACCTGCTGATTACAATACCCAGCAGGTCGCCCATCTGCTTGTGTAGCATTTTGAGGTTGATGATGTTGCGCAACTGGTGATCCTGCTCCTGCGGGTCTGTTACCAGCCTCAGTTTCTGGGTTTCCTCGTCGATCAGTTTCTCCAGATACCGATATTTCAGGCGCAGCACAGCACGCTCAGAGCCATATGGCAACAGGTCTGATTCGTGGGGTACGAAAATAGAGTGCGTGGCCCAGCCCGGGCTAAGTTCATGCGGGTCAGACAGCAGATCTATAGTTGCGGTTCGTATTTCCTGATCCGGGTAATTGATGTATTCGTCGGTAGTTGGTATTCTGCCGCCGGCAAGTCCTTCTTTAATCAGCTCTATGAAACGGGCGTAAAGTGGCGTTTGTATCTCTACATCTTCCAGCTCCTCGAGCATGTATTGCACTGTTGTTAGGCCTTCGTCCAGTAGCTTATCAGGGTAGTTTAGCAGCATGCGCACAATCTCGCGCTCGTACCGCTTCAGTATATCCGCTACCGACTCTTCTTTTTCAGGCTCTGGTGCAACTGGCGGAGCAACAAGAAAGTCCTGGGCAGGGCTACCAGACTTTTGCTGTTGGCGCTCCTGCAAGTGCATTTTGTTATACTCCGAGATCAGCACCTGCTCATCTATATCAAAGATAAGGCTGGTGCTCTGGAAGAAAACAGTACGCTTAATGGAGTCCGGAATTTTGGCTATAGTTGTTACGATCTCGCGTATAGCCTCAGCTTTCTTTACCGGGTTGCCTTTTGCCTCTTCCGCATACAGGCTCGATTTGTAGGAGATGAAATCCTGGGCATGTGCATTTACATAGGCTTTAAAGGCCGTGTCGCCAACTTTTTGAATATAAGAGTCCGGGTCTTCGCCTTCCGGGAAAGTTACAACCTGCACGTTCAGCCCCTGTTCTAAGATCAGGTCGATACCGCGCAACGATGCCTTTATACCAGCCGCATCGCCATCGTACAATACCGTAATGTTATGCGTATAGCGCGCAATCAGCTTTATCTGCCCTTCCGTAAGCGAGGTACCTGATGAAGATACCACGTTCTCGATACCGCCCTGGTGCAGCGAAATCACATCGAGGTAGCCTTCCACCAGGTAGCACATATCCTGCATGCGCATGGCCTGCCTTGCCTGGTACAAACCGTAGAGCACATGGCTCTTATGGTAGATCTCAGACTCCGGCGAGTTCAGGTATTTCGGGCTTTTCTTGTCGTTGGATTTAAGCGTGCGGGCACCAAAACCCACTACCCTTCCCGACACGTTGTGGATCGGGAACATGACGCGAGCCCGGAACCTGTCGTAGCGTTTGTCTTCCTTAACTATAGTTAAACCTGTTGCCTCTAAATAATGCTGTTTGTAGCCTTCTTTCAGGGCAGCATCGGTCAGGTCGCTCCATGCATCTATACTATAGCCCAGTTCAAACTTTTTTATAGTTGCTGCACTAATGCCACGCTGCTTCAGGTAAGACTGGCCTATATTACCCTCTTCGTGACTATACAGGTTGTGCTGGTAGTGCTTGCTGGCAAAATCCGAAACTATAAACAGGCTGTCGCGTGCGCTTTGCTCCTGGGTATATTCTACCGTCTGCTCTTCTGGAATCTCGATACCATATTTTTTTGCCAGGTATTTCAGGGCCTCCGGAAAGCTGGAGCCTTCCACATCCATAATAAACTGCACCGAGTTACCTGCCTTGCCGCAACCAAAGCATTTGTAAATGCCTTTAGCCGGCGAAACCGAGAATGAAGGGGATTTTTCGTGGTGAAACGGGCAGCAGGCCCACATGTTCTGCCCCTTCTTCTTCAAAGAAACGAAATCACCTACAACCTCTACAATATCGGCCTGGGCAATGATCTGGTCAACGGTTTCTTTTGGGATTAAAGACATGGCAAAACTATAAGCGGATAGCAAAGATAGCAGTTAGTCTCAACATTGAGTATTCGATTAGAAGATTTGGAGATTTGAAGATTGTTAGTGCAATGAATTTATTAAACGCACTGAATGGGTAGTAACTGACTTAGCGATGAAAGCACCATAAAATCTCCAAACTTCCTAATTTTTATTTCACCTACTCACCAGCGTCTGGTATAGTTTGTAGTTCTCTTCGTCGAAGCATACAAAAAGTACCTGTTCTATAGTTGAGTTGGTATTTTCTTCGAAATATAGTTTAACAGCCTGCACGGCTATAGTTGCCGCTTTTGATTTTGGGTAGCCATACACGCCAGTACTGATATTCGGGAAAGCTATAGTTGAGAGTTTGTGCTCATCGGCAAGGCGTAGGCTGTTTTTGTAGCAATTGGCCAGTAGTTCAGGTTCGCCGTTATTACCACCATGCCAAACAGGACCAACCGTGTGGATTACGTATTTTGCAGGCAGATTTCCGGCTGTAGTTATCACAGCTTCGCCGGTAGGGCACTCGCCTTTTGTGGCCCGTATGGCTTTGCAGGCTTCCAGAATGGTCGGGCCGCCGGCTCTGTGAATGGCGCCATCAACCCCACCGCCACCTAGCAGGCTGCTGTTGGCCGCGTTAACTATAGCATCAGACTTAACTTTTGTGATATCACCGAGAATAACTTCCAGTCGCAGGTTGTCCATGTTGTTTTTAGCAAATGTACGCAGCGGCGGTTTAAAGTTATTCACCTACCCAGGCATACACCAGGTTCGCCTTGTCGCGGGAAGTAATGATGAGTTTGTCTTTTTCTATGCAATAAGAGCTGGCACGGGCAAGTTGCTGCAGGTAATAATCGTCGAAGTTCTTGTATCGCTCCAGCAGAATGTTTTCGGTCACGTGCAGTTCTTCCACATCCAGATTGCCTTGTTTTAACTTGCTGTTCATCTCTACAGTGCCTGTAAAATCACCTGAAAGTATGTTTCCGGTTAATACTTTATCGGCATCGTTTTGCTGAAATGTGAAATTCCCGTCCGCAAACTGAAGCTCGATCTGCACCACACTGGTAGGCGGAACCACCACCTTCATAGAATCTTCCAGATGAATAAGGCGCCATTTTCCAGTTAATACTCCTTCCGAATGCGCTTCATCGGTCCCCGATCTAAAGCAGAAAAGTGCTAGTACCACACAAAGCAGCATGCCCAGTAACTGTAAAAAAAGCAGTGTATGACTCTGTTTCATAAGCAATCAGCTCATTTACTTACACTTAGAGAGGTATAATTTAAAGAAATGGTTGCAAAACGTCAAAAAAATTATTGTCAGGCAGCAAAAACCTATCCCAGGTTTGATTGTTTAAACAAACGAGCAGGGCGCCTGCATCTCACAGATTTTGTTCGTATCTTTGCAGCAGCAATAAAGCGCAAGCTTTTCCTTAAATATTATGGCTATCACAAAAGAAGATATATTAAAAGCCCTCAGTTATGTAGAGGAGCCGGACCTGGGCAAAGACCTGGTAACGCTTAACATGATTGAGGACGTGCAGGTAGATGGCAAAAACGTGAGTTTCACAGTTATTCTTACCACTCCGGCCTGTCCCCTGAAAGATATGATCCGTAACGCCTGTATTCGTGCCATCCACATGATGGTGGATAAAGAGGCGGAAGTTACAGTGAACATGACCTCGCGCGTAACGACAGCCCGCACTGATAATGCAGCTGTAGTTGGTGGCGTAAAAAATATTATTGCAGTGGCCTCTGGTAAAGGTGGCGTAGGTAAATCTACGGTTACATCTAACCTGGCTATTGCCCTTGCTGAATCTGGTGCACGCGTTGGTCTGATAGATGCCGATATTTTTGGCCCGTCTATGCCAACCATGTTTGGTGTTGAGGACGAGCGTCCGCGCATGATACAGGGCGACCACGGCAAGAACTACATTGTGCCGGTTGAGAAGTACGGCGTTAAAATGATGTCTATCGGCTTCCTGACTCCGGCTGACGGTGCTGTTATCTGGCGTGGCCCAATGGCGAGCTCTGCCCTGAAGCAGTTTATTTCGGATGTGGACTGGGGCGACCTGGATTATCTTCTGATCGACCTGCCACCGGGAACCTCAGACATTCACTTAACAATGGTACAGGCGTTGCCGGTAACCGGTGCTGTTATTGTTACTACACCACAAAAGGTAGCCCTTGCCGATGCTATGAAAGGTCTACAGATGTTCCGTCAGCCACAGATAAATGTACCATTATTAGGTGTGGTAGAGAACATGGCATACTTTACACCAGCTGAGCTTCCTGAAAATAAATATTATATCTTTGGAGAAGGTGGCGGACAAGCCCTGGCAGATAAGTACGAACTACCGCTTCTGGGCCAGATTCCGATCGTACAGAGCATTCGTGAGTGTGGAGATAGCGGGGCTCCGGCCGTGCTACAGAACGATTCTCCGATTTCAGGTGTTTTCAAAGAGTTAGCCCAGGCTGTCGCGCAGCAGATCTCTGTTCGCAACGCCACCATGGCTAAAACACAACCCGTAGAAATTAAAAGCTAAGGACATATGGCAGTTAGTAACATAGATCAAGAGTTTCTGAACAGAATTGAAGGTGCCTTAGACCAGATCAGGCCGTACCTGGAAGCTGATGGTGGCAACGTAAAAGTGCTGGAAGTTACCGAAGACATGGTGCTTCGCCTGGAATTGCTGGGTGCCTGCGGCTCCTGCCCTATGTCTAGCATGACGCTTAAAGCGGGTGTAGAGCAATCGGTACTGAAGGCTATACCTGAAATTAAAGCCGTTGAGGCAATAAACCTGACTCCAATAAACGGATAAAAAATATTTACCCCTTTCTCAACAGCCCTGGCTTTACTATTAAGTCAGGGCTGTTTTTTGTGTGATAAGTGATTGTCTGGACCGAAGATAGATGGGGATTGAATGGATTTTTGGGACTGGGTTCTTGCTATAGTTACTGCTATAGTTTTATAGTTTGCATTTTAACCCACCCCTGCCCCTCCCAAGAGGGAAATTTATACCTCACCCCAACCCTCTCCTAAAAACAGGAGAGGGAGTTTTTCCGGTTTTGCTACAGTTGGGGTTATAGTTCTATAGTTGGAGGTTAATCATCCCCCTACCCCCTTAAAAGGGGGACTTTCTGCTACTGCTATAGTTTCAACTATTGTTCTATAGTTGCAGACCATGAACAGGCAGGCGCAGCCTGGCCCAAGGAACTATAGCCACGGAAAGGCGATGCAATGACAGCTTATCACCAAACTATAGTTGTGCTATCGAAATGGTATCAGTCTTTGGGTGGAGCGCCTTTGACTTGTTGCGGTGCCGTCAGCCAACACGAGCGCAGCGAGGGTAGCAAGAAGGCAGCAGCGCGATGCCCGAAGACGGGGCCCCGCGGCCGTGAGCGCACCAAAGCATCTATAATACTGTAGGCCAGTAAAGCTCCCAGGATCGACAGTAGCTATGAAAGATACTGCTTGTGGCAATCCAGCAACTATAGTTTGCTAAAGGACGCATAAGATCCTTCGACTAACGCTCAGGATCACAAAGGAGAAACTGTAGTTTGAGATAGATTTCTCGTTACACTCGAAATGACAAGATAAGACTATGCGACTTCGCTTAGAATGACAAAACAACCAACAATTAACAATCATCTTTCCCTTCCGTATCAAAATAACTATATTTGCCTATATACTTTTACAATACAGCATCATGTTAAAAGCAAACGACCCAGCCCTGCACTCATGGATTGAGATCTCTCCTGACAGCGATTTTCCGATTCAGAACCTGCCTTTTGGTATTTTTGAAACTGACGACCGGGACCCGCGAGTAGGCGTTGCCATCGGCGAATATGTGCTGGACCTGTGCGCTGTGGCACGTCTTAACTTTTTTGAGCTGATCGATATTGACCCGAACGTTTTCCATAGGCCTTACCTGAACGACTTTATTGCCCTTGGCAAACCAACCTGGCGTGCTGTGCGTAACCGCGTATCGGCTTTGCTGCGCAACGACAACGACGAGATAAGCGGCAGCAGCGACATGATTGACAAATGCCTTGTAAAGCAGAGCGATGTGCGCATGCTGATGCCGGTAAAAGTAGGCAACTACACAGATTTTTATTCCAGCATTGAACATGCTACCAACGTTGGCACTATGTTCCGCGATCCAAAGAATGCGCTACTGCCAAACTGGAAACACATCCCAATTGGCTATCATGGACGTGCCTCATCTATAGTTGTATCCGGTACCGATATCCGCAGACCAAACGGGCAAACAAAAGCACCGGATGCCGATGCGCCAACTTTTGGTCCTTCACGTCTTCTGGACTTTGAACTGGAAGTAGCTTTTATAACCGGCAAAGAAACCAAACTGGGTGAAAGCATTACGCCTAACGAAGCGGATAACTATATCTTTGGTCTGGTGCTGTTCAACGACTGGTCGGCAAGGGATATGCAGACATGGGAGTATGTGCCATTGGGGCCATTCCTGGCAAAAAGCTTTGCTTCGTCTATTTCGCCGTGGGTAGTAACCCTTGATGCGCTGGAACCATTCAAAGTAAAAGGCCCTGCGCAGGACCCGAAACCACTGCCTTACCTGGAGTTCTCTGGTAACCATAACTATGACATCAAGCTGGAAGTGCTTATTCAGCCGGAAGGTGCTGCAGAAAACAGCATCTGCCATTCCAACTTTAAGTACATGTACTGGAACATGAACCAGCAACTGGCGCACCAGAGCAGCAACGGATGTAACATTCAGGTGGGCGACATGTATGCGTCCGGAACTATAAGCGGCTCCGATAAAGGCTCTTACGGTTCTATGTTGGAACTAACCTGGCGCGGCACACAACCTATAAAACTATCAGATGGCACCGAACGCAAATTCATAAACGATTACGACACCGTGATCATGCGCGGCTACGGTGAGCGCAACGGCATCCGTATCGGTTTTGGCGAAGTAAAAGGCAAAGTGCTCCCAGCCCTTTAATTGCTGGTTGTTAATTGTTGATTGTTAAATTGTTGATAGCTGGCGAGAGCTTGTAGCTCGTGCCCAAATATAAAGTTGAATCGGTATTGCAAACTATAGTTCGGCACGAGCTACAAGCTCGCGCCAGCAGAAGAATCATCTCGTGTAGCAAACTATAGATATCAAATTATAGCATCAACTATAAACTATAAAACCACTGCTAACCCGGTGGTTTTATAGTTTAAGAGCAACCATTGCCGGCTTACCTCAGAAGCCGTATATTTGAAAGCAGCCAGTTATACTGTATCACAAACTATAGTTATACTTTACAAATTCATGGCCTATAAAACCATTGATCCACAAGACGTTAAAACCGCTGAAGTACATGCGCTTTTATTAGGCGCCATTGCCCCGCGCCCGATTGCCTTTGCCAGCACCACCGACCTGGAAGGAAATGTAAACCTGAGCCCGTTCAGCTTTTTTAACGTGTTCAGTGCCAAGCCTCCAATTTTGGTCTTTTCACCTGCCCGCCGCGTGCGTGACAATACCAGCAAACATACCCTGGAAAATGTACTGGCTACCAAAGAGGTGGTGATCAACATTGCCAACTATGATATTGTAGAGCAGATGTCGCTGGCCAGCACAGAGTACGACCGTGGGATTAACGAATTTGTGAAGTCCGGATTAACACCGGAAGCTTCGGTTCTGGTGGCTCCGCCTCGCGTGCAGGAAGCGCCGGTTTCGTTTGAGTGCAAGGTAAATGAGGTGATTAGTTTAGGTCCGGAAGGCGGCGCAGGCAACCTGGTAATTTGCGAGGTGCTGCTGATGCACATAAACGAAGATATCCTGGACGAGAACGGTAAAATTAACCCGTACAAACTGGACGGCGTTGCCCGTATGGGTGGTGATTATTACCTGCGTGCAAACGGCGATTGCATCTTCGAGCTTCCTAAACCAGTTAAAAACAAGGGTATCGGTATAGATCAACTTCCTGCGCACATCCGCAACAGCACGATACTTACAGGCAATAACCTGGCCCGCTTAGGCAACTCTGAAACCATACCTACAATAGAGGAAGTGGAATCCTACAAGGACGAACCTATAGTTGCCTATACTATAAACAAGTTTAAAGATAACCCTGCCGCATTACGACAAGAGTTGGAACAATTGGGTAAAAAACTATTGGAAAACAATCAGGTGCAGGAAGCGTGGAAAGTTTTACTCATTAACCAGTGATTAAAGGGATTTACCTGATTAATAAGGCCTTATAACTATAGTTACTTCTGATAAATAAATTCAGTAATTCAATAAGAAAGAGACGTATTAACTGCGTCTCTTTTTTATTGAATCATATTTCAGTAAAAATCTTAGTCTTAGTTACGTACCGCAATCATCAGCCCCAGTTCCTTATAACGCATTCCGAAACGCTTGGCGATCTGGGCGTTGGTCAGGCTGCCTTTGTAGATGTATACGCCGCTGCGGTAGTGCTCGTTGGTAAACAGTGCTTCGCTTACGCCGCCATACTTGGATATTTCTGTAAAGATTGGGGTAAAGATATTGCTGAGTGCTGTAGTGGCCGTGCGTGGCACCCGCGACGGAATGTTGGGCACGCAGTAATGGATGATATCGTATTTGCGATAAATCGGGCGGCTATGTGTTGTTAGCTCAGACGTTTCGAAGCAGCCACCGTGGTCGATGCACACATCAATGATAACAGAGCCTGGCTTCATCTGCGACACCACGCTTTCCTCTACCATACACGGCATACGGCCATCTTCGGCAACAAGCGCCCCGATCACCACATCCGCCTCTTTTATCTCGTGGTTCAGTACGGCTTTATCTAACGTAGAAGTAAATAGCTGCGTGCCCACGTTATGCTTCAGGCGGCGCAGTTTGTAAATATGGTTGTCAAAGACTTTTACCTCAGCACCAAGGCCCAATGCAGCGCGCGCCGCATATTCAGCTACGGTACCAGCACCAAGTATCACCACTTTGCTTGGGGGCACACCGGTTATACCACCCAATATAATACCACGCCCGTCGTTGCTGATGCTCAGGTATTCTGCCGCAATCAGCATAACCGTGCTACCCGCAATCTCGCTCATAGCCCTTACCACAGGCTTGGATTCCGATTTATCGCGGAGCAGCTCGAACGAAATGGCATTTATTTTTTTGCGTTGCAGCGCATTGATGTACTCTGATGTTAAACTGCCGAATTGCAAAGCAGAAATGAGCGTTTGCCCCGGTCGCAGATACTCTATTTCATCGTAAGTGGGCGGTGCCACTTTCAGGATGATGTTGGCGTCGTAAACCTCTTTGGTAGAGTACACTATTTTTGCGCCTGCTTCCGAAAATTCGTGATCAGAGTATTTGGACGGGCTTCCGGCACCAGCTTCTATCAGGATGCGGTGGCCATAGTCGGTCAGCTGTTTTACGGCATCGGGCGTAAGGCCAATGCGGTTTTCCTGGAACGAAGATTCTTTCGGAATTCCTATAAACAAGCTGCGCCTGCGTTCCTCAACAGCCAGCATCGACTCCTTCGGGAAAAGGGCCTCGGCAGTGGCAATCTTTCCAAATTCTACAGCAAATCGCTCCGTCGTCATACTATACCTTGTTAATCGTCATGGTACGCACCTCGCTGTTTGCGTCGGGTTGCAGCGTTACAAGCAGATAATGTTCCGGCAATAACCCCGGTATCAGTGAAGGCCATTCTATCAGGCAGATATTACCCGAATCGAAGTACTCCAGTGCCCCGATGTTAAGCGCCTCACGCTCATTGCTTATTCTATAAAAATCGAAATGGTAAATTAGTTTCCCGTTTTCGGATTCATACTCGTTTACAAGGGCAAATGTTGGGCTGCTTACGTTCTCACGCACACCAAACTGGCGACATAACTCCTTAATAAGGGTAGTTTTGCCGGCCCCCATCGGTCCTTCAAATAAAATTACCGGCTCTTCGCTGGTTGCATCCAGTAACAGGGCAGCTGCTTCAGGCAGATCATCAAGGGTGGCCATTACAAAGCGGGCCTGCTCAACTCCGGTATTATACATTTTTAGGTGTAAGCGTTACAAAAGGTATGATGCATTCTTCCAACGATACTCCTCCGTGCTGGAACGTGTCCTTGTAATAATTCACGTAGTAGTTATAGTTGTTTGGATACGCGAAAAAGTAATCTTCTATCGCGAACACAAACGTAGTGGAAACGTTGGCCTTTGGCAAGAAAAATCGCTCTGGTTTGCGCACAGTAAACACATCTTTATCGGTGTAGCCCAGGTTTTTACCATGCTTGTAGCGCAGGTTGGTGTTGGTCTGGCGGTCGCCGATGATCTTGAATGGGCGCTTTACTCTTATAGTTCCGTGGTCGGTGGTGATGATCAGGCGGCCTTTTTTCTCGGCAATCAGTTTCAGGGTATCGAACAGCGGCGAGTGCAGGAACCACGAACGGGTAATAGAACGGTAGGCCGATTCGTCGGGGGCCAGTTCGCGCACCATGTTGCTGTCTGTTCGGGCATGCGAGAGCATATCCACGAAGTTGTAAACTATAACATTCAGTTTGTTATTGTCCAGGTTACTGAACTTGCTGAGCAGATCTTTTCCGGCCGAAACGTTAGTTATTTTATGGTAACTATGCTTTTCGGTGATGCGGTTCTGCTGTAGTTGTATTTCCAGGAACTCCGGTTCGTTCAGGTTTTTGCCTTCTTCCTCATCATCGCTCACCCACAGGTTAGGGTATTTTTTAGCGATTTCGGTTGGCAGCATACCTGAGAAAATGGCGTTACGGGCATAGGCTGTTGTGGTCGGAAGTATTGAATAGTACATCTCCTCCGAATCCACTGTAAAATAATCGTTAATAATAGGCTCCAGCACTTTCCACTGGTCATAGCGCAGGTTATCGATCAGCACAAAATACACCGGCCTCTCCGACTCCTTCATCATCGGGAAAACACGCTCCTTAAACACTTGGTGCGACATCAGCGGCGCATCGTCGCTTTCCTTGTTAATCCAGTCCTCATAGTTATCCATGATAAACTTGGCGAAATTCGAGTTGGCCTCGTCTTTCTGCATGTTTATCACATCGGCCATGCTTTTGTTTTCGGTTTCGTCTATTTCCAGCTCCCAGTAAGTCAGCTTTTTATAGATGTCTGCCCACTCGCTTGGGCTCAGGCGCTCGCCGAAGGCCATGCCCAACTGGCGGAAATCGCGCTGGTAACTCTGGTTGGTTCTCTCGGTTACAAGGCGTGATTTCTCAAGCGCTTTTTTAACCGAAAGCAGGATCTGGTTTGGATTTAGCGGTTTTATGAGGTAATCGGTAATCTTCGCGCCGATGGCTTCTTCCATAATGTGCTCTTCCTCGCTCTTTGTGATCATGATCACGGGCATGGCCGGGCGTATGGTCTTTATTTCGTTCAGGGCTTCGAGGCCGCTGATGCCGGGCATGTTCTCATCCAGGAAAACAACATCGTAAGGCTGTTCCTGCACTTTATCTATGGCATCGGCACCGCTGTTTACAGGGGTAATGTCGTAGCCTTTGTCTTCCAGGAACAGAATATGGGGTTTGAGCAGGTCGATCTCGTCATCGGCCCATAAAATCGTATATCTTTGCATAGTTTTATTTAGATAAATTGCTAAACTGTTTAATTGCTAAATGGTTGTTTGTATGTGGCAACCTACTTTACCGCTCACTTGCTTCAAAATCTGCAACTGGCACTAAAAACGGCTGCTATAGTTCAAGGTTCACTGCCCGCAACCCGGCCAAACTATACTTACGGATTATAGCTGCGTAAGAGTAGATTGCCTGCTTTTTAAGGCGATAGTATACAGGTTAGCAGCACAGTAATTTAACCATTCAACCCTTTAACAATTAAACCTTTGGTTTTTGTGAACAAGAAAAAAATCTTCAACGACCCGGTTTACGGCTTTATAACAGTTCCGTCTGAGCTCTTGTTCGACATCATCGACCATCCTTACTTTCAGCGCCTGCGCCGCATTAAACAGCTTGGCCTTACCGAGATGGTTTATCCCGGAGCGCTACACACCCGTTTCCATCATGCGCTGGGTGCCATGCACCTGATGAACACAGCCTTACAAACTCTGAAAAGTAAAAATAACGAAATTTCTGATAGCGAGTTTGAAGCATCGTTAATTGCCATTCTGCTCCACGACATCGGTCATGGTCCATTCTCGCACGCCCTTGAAACCGCTATTTTTAAGGAAGTGCATCACGAGCATCTGTCGCTGCACATCATGCACATGCTTAACGAAGAGTTTAACGGAAGATTGAGCCTGGCCATTGATATTTTTACCGATAACTACGAGCGCAGGTTTTTTCACCAACTGGTGTCGAGCCAGCTGGACGTTGACCGCCTCGATTACCTGAACCGCGACAGCTTTTATACCGGCGTGTACGAGGGTAAAATTGGCGCAGACCGCATCATCAAAATGCTGGATGTGGCCAATGATAAACTGGTAGTTGAAGAAAAGGCGATCTATAGTATCGAAAACTTTCTGGTGAGCCGCCGCCTGATGTACTGGCAGGTATACCTGCATAAAACCGTAATCAGTGCTGAAAACATGGTGCTTCGTGCTGTGCAGCGCGCCCGCGAATTATTACAGCAAGGCATAGATGTACCGGCCAGCCCCTGCCTCAAGTTCTTCCTGTCCAGTGACCTGACCATGCAGGATTTTGTGCAGGACCCAACTATACTGGAGCGTTTTGTAAGCCTGGATGACCACGACATCTGGAGCGGCATCAAACAATGGGCTTCTCACCCGGACAGCGTTCTGGCTTATCTCTCAAAGTGCATCCTCAACCGCAAGCTTTTCAAAGTCATCATCTCCAGCAAACCTATAGATGAGGAAATGATGCTGGGCATTAGCGAACTGGTACAGGAGCGCTTTAAAATTTCTGAAGAAGACGTAAAGTACCTGATGATTGCCGGTAAAATCAGCAACAATGCCTACCAAGTAGAAGGCCAGTCGATTGATGTGCTTACCAAATCCGGTTACGTCATAAACGCTGCAGATGCTTCTGATTTGCCTAATATTCAGGCGTTGAGTAATAAAGTGGAGAAGTATTTTGTTTGTTATCCTAGGGAAGTAGCGCAGTAGGGATTTTGATCGGGGTAAATTCTAGTTCTATAGTTTAATAATCTGTCATGTTGAGCGTTAGCCGAGACATCTTATATGTTTTATAGTTAACTATAGTTGCTCCTCGACACAAGTAGTCTCTTCTATAGCCACCACTTATCTTGGGAGCTCTACTGACCTATCGTTATCATAGATGCTTTGGTGCGCTCCCGGCCGCGTGGCCTCGTCTTCGGGCATCGCGCTGCTGCCTTCTTGCTATCCTCCTGCGTCGGATTGCCTGGCGGCACCGCAACAAGTCAAAGGCGCTCAACCCAAAGACTGATATCTTTCGATAGCTATAACCATAGTTACTTGTGTGGCTATAGTTGCATCGCCTTTCCGAGGTGGTAACTCCGTGGGGCAGGCTGCGCCTGCCTGTTCATGGTCTGCAACTATAGAACAATAGTTGAGACTATAGCAGTAACAGAAAGTCCCCCTTTGAAGGGGGTAGGGGGATGATTAACCGCCAACTATAGTACTATAATATAGAATATAGTAACAGTAGAATTCCCCTCTTGAGAGGGGCAGGGGTGGGTTAATAGCCAACTATGGTACTATAGCCGCAACTTTACAATAGCTAAGAAGCTCCCCGCCTTAGACTACCGAGAAGCGATTTCGAAGGTAGCGAGCGTAGCTCTGAGGGGATAAAGGGGTGGTTGAATCACAGCAACTATAAAACTATAGCTCCAACTATATCAAACAGCTTCAATCCATTTAAATCCTTTTCGGTTCTGACTGAAATCACTCCTCCATTACAGAACTCAAAACCTTACTCACCTGCTCCGTAAGTTTTGGCAACACATCACTCAGGCCTTCTTTTTTTGCTGAATAGTTGAGCTGCACTTGCCTTACGCCAATCCGATATTCCAGCAAACCCTGCTCAGCTTCGGTAAAATAGTATAAGTGCACGGGGTCGTCTGTGGTTGAGACGGCATAAGCACGAAAAGTAAAATTATTCCGGATGAGGTGTTGAGTGGGTGCACGGTTCTCGAGGTAGCGTTGGGTTACTACCGTGTCTAACGCTATAGTTGTTTCGAGCTGGTAAATAGCTTTAATGTTGCCTTCGGGGAACTGCCACTGCTGTATTTTATAATTGCCTTTTGTGCTCTGGCTGTACTTGCTGCTGCTTACGTCTATAGTTGCTACCACGCCAAATAGCTGTAGATCATGAACTATAGTTTGTACCGATGGGCTGGCCGACGTATTGTCGCTGATAAAAACAGAAGTGGTACTGAGCTGCTTCAGGTCTTTTTCCAGATCCTGTCTAAAGCTATAGTTGCCAGCTATAGTTTGTAGCAATAACATGAAGGGAAGTATAGTTTGTACGAGTAACATAAACATCGATTTAGAACTTATACTTCCTTCTCCAAATTTCGTGCTGAACTATAGTTTCGAATTGTCTACCACGGTCCAGTTGATGGTGCCGTTGTTAACCGTATACTTCAGCAGCATGTAACCGCCGTTATGGCCATCTTCATAGTATGCCATTGCGTAGCGGTCGTTCAGGATGCGGCTGTCGCGGATGGTCATGGTGCCGCCCATCGTTCCCTTTTCTGGTATCAGTTGGTTTTGCTTGCGGTTCAGGTCGTTCATCAGGTCTGTTTCAGGGTTTTTAAGGCCTTTACGCTGTAGTTTCTGAACGTCGCTCTGGCTCAGAGTGCCCAGTTCATCTACAAAGGCTGCTCCGCCCGGTGGTACCAGTTCCATGGTATCAGGTGGCATCACCATTCCTTCCAGCGAGTCAGCAGTAGCCTGCTCCTGTTCAAGTTGCTTGTCAATTTTCTCTACCTGATTATCGGCAATAGCTAAGCGGCTTTCAGCTTCGTTCTTTTGCCAGTAAAAGTAAATAGCAGCAAACAGGAAAACAGCCGCTAAAATCCAGGGTAAAATGCTTCTCATAGTTTTATAGTTTATTTTGCTGTCATCTAAACAGCAGCCTTAGTTTATACTTTTAATATTAGTAAAAAGATATGTATTAAGTAAAACTATAGTTAAAAAGAAAGCCTGCCACATTGCTGCAGCAGGCCCCTTATGGTTTAAGTCTTTTGTCTTATGTCAGAAGATCCTTTGTCACAATTTAGATCGTCGTGTTCACGTCGAAGTTTTCCAGGTAATCTGCAACTCTGCGAACGAACATGCCACCCAGCGAGCCATCTACAACGCGGTGGTCGTAAGAGTGCGACAGGTACATAAAGTGACGGATACCGATCAGATCACCTTCAGGAGTCTCAATAACTGCTGGCTTCTTTTTGATAGCACCAACGGCCATAATAGCCACCTGTGGCTGCATGATGATTGGTGTACCCATTACGTTACCAAAAGAACCTACGTTAGAAACCGTGTAGGTACCACCAGCCAGGTCATCCGGAGTCAGTTTGTTCATACGGCCGCGGTTTGCCAGGTCGTTCACCTTTTTGGTCAGGCCATTCAGGTTCAGCTGGTCAGCATTCTTGATGTTCGGAACGATCAGGTTACCGCTTGGCAAAGCTACCGCCATGCCAATGTTGATGTCTTTGTGACGGATAATGGTGCTACCATCTACTGACACGTTGATCATCGGGAAATCTTTGATCGCTTTCGCAATCGCATCTATGAAAATCGGAGTGAATGTCAGGTTCTCACCTTCGCGCTTCTTATACACGTCTTTCCACTTGTTTCTCCAGTTCACGATGTTGGTTACATCGGCTTCCACAAAAGAAGTAACGTGCGGAGAAATGCGCTTACTGTCCACCATACGGTCAGCAATCATCTTACGCATGCGGTCCATCTCGATCATTTCCACATTGCCACCATACGATGCAGCCGGTTTAACCTGAGCCGGAGCAGCAGCCTGTGGTTGCGCAGCAGGAGCTGGCGCAGCGGCAGGGGCTTGTGGCTGTGCCTGAGGCGCAGGAGTAGCAGCCTGAACCGGAGCACTTTTACGACCTTCCAGGTAAGCCAGGATATCTTTTTTAGTGACGCGACCTTCGCTGCCGGTGCCTGGTACATATTCCAGTTCCTGCATCGAAATGCCTTCCTCGCGGGCAATGTTAAGCACCAGCGGCGAGTAGAAACGGCCCGAAGCAGGCTGATCTAATTTGGCAACAGCAGCACCGTTTGTGGCAGCAGCTGGTTGTGCAGGAGCAGCCTGAGGCGCAGCGGCGGCAGCAGGAGCTTCGGCCACAGCCGGAGCGGCAGGTGCAGCAGACTCTTCGCCGTCTGTAGAAATGATGGCAATAGGAGCACCAACGGCTACTACATCACCTTCTTTCACTAGTATTTCTTTCAGTACACCACCCTGAATAGCAGGTACTTCTGTATCTACTTTATCAGTAGCAACTTCAAGTACCGACTCGTCCTGCTCTATGGTATCACCCACATTTTTAAGCCATTTCAGAACGGTACCTTCCATGATACTCTCGCCCATTTTGGGCATAACCATTTCTACAAGTGCCATATTTTATAGTTGATTTCTAAGATATTAGATATTAGACGTTAGATTTTGAATAGAAATTTATGAGATAGTTTACACTCCTTTATTAAAAAGTCTATAATCTAACATCTATATACTATAAGTCGAATTTTGTAACAAAGTTAAGGAATTTAGCCTATTCATCAACCGTTGCAGGTAAACTTTGCCGGATCAGGTTTAACGCTACCAAAGCGGTAAATTCTATGTTTAGCAGGCGGGTTTTGTTATAGTTCAGCTGTTTGGCTATTGTTTTTTCGCCATCGGCATAGGCAATCCAGATTGTTCCAACCGGCTTTTCTTCGGTTCCGCCATCCGGTCCGGCAATACCGCTGGTAGCTACGCCTATCGTTGTATTTAGTTTCCGGCGCACATTTTCGGCCATCTCCCGCACAGTGGCTTCGCTTACGGCTCCATGTTGTTGCAGGGTTTCGGGTTTGACGCCAAGCAGCTGCATTTTCACTTCGTTACTATAGGCAACTATACTTCCCATAAAGTAAGCTGAGCTTCCGGCTATACTCGTGAGCTTATGTGCCAAGTACCCACCCGTGCAGCTTTCGGCAGTAGCTATAGTTAGGCCACGCTCCTTCAGCATATCGCCCACAGCTTCTTCCAGGCTCACCTCTCCGTAAGCAAAAATATAGTTCGGAATCAGTTGCGAGAGCTTTTCTACTTCGGTTTGTAGTTCCTGTTCCAGTATCGTTGCATTGTCTCCGCTGCCCGTAAGGCGCAGACGCACGCCGGTTAAGTGTGGCAGATACGCCAGTTTTATGTGCGGCGGCAGGGCAAGCTCCCAGTCTTCCAGCCTATCGGCCAATATGGATTCGGCAATGCCGGTGGTCTGGATAACTTTATGGATGATTTCCGGCGTTTTGAAATGGGCTTTCAGGTTCGGCAGCACAATGTCTGTCATCATGCGCTTCATCTCAAAGGGCACACCCGGCATCGAAACATACACCTTCCCGTTCTGCTCAAACCACATGCCTGGTGCGGTACCCAACACATTCCGGACAGGCGTGCAGCTTTCAGGCAAAAAGGCCTGCTGCCGGTTCAGCTCTGTCAGTTCAATGCCACGCTTCTCAAAAATTGCCGCAATATCAGCTAAAGATGGTTCGTGTAGCTTAAGCATATTATGGAAGTAATCCGTCAGTACATCTTTTGTCAGGTCGTCTTTGGTCGGGCCCAAACCACCGGTCATCAGAATAATGTCGGCACGTTTACCAGCCTCATCCAACGCAGCAACTATGTGTTCGGCGCTATCCGAAATAGAGGTAATCTGCTTCACTTTTATACCTATCTTAGCCAGTTCCGTACCCATCCACGCAGAGTTAGTATCCACGATCTGGCCGTATAAGATTTCATCGCCTATAGTTATGATTTCTGCGTTTACCGCTAGCATAGTATTTTTGGTCTGATTTGTGCGTTGGCTTGTTAAACTCATCCAAGTTAAAGATGTTATAACGATATGAAAAAATTACTTTACACTTCTTTGGTAGCGATGGCTCTGGGTGCCAGTGCCTGTACAGCGGCGCAGGTGCAGCAAACCGTTGATGGTGTTCTGGCCGGAACCGCGACAGGTGCACCAGTTACCCAATCGGAGGTAGCGGCTGGTCTAAAACAGGCCCTTGAGATCGGCATTAAAAACGGTGCAAACCAGGCTTCGCAAACAGATGGCTACTATAAAAATTCACTTATCCGGATCCCTTTTCCGCAGGATGTGCAGCGCGTTGAAAATACCCTGCGCAAGATTGGCCTGGGCAGCGAGATAGATAAATTTGTGATGACCCTGAACCGTGGTGCCGAGGATGCCGCCAAAAGTGCCGTTCCTATTTTTGTGAGCGCCATAAAGCAAATGACCATACAGGATGCCTGGGGTATCTTAAAAGGCGATAAAGATGCTGCAACACAGTACCTGAAGCGCACGACAACTACCCAGCTTACAAACGCTTTTAAGCCTGTTATCCGACAGTCGCTAGACAAGACAAACGCCACGAAATACTATGCTGACCTGGTGAACCAGTACAACCAGATCCCTTTAGTGCAAAAAGTGAACCCAAACCTGGACGAATATGCCACCCAGAAAGCGATTGACGGCCTGTTTACGCTGGTGGCACAGGAAGAACAAAAGATACGCGAAAACCCGATTGCCCGTACTACGGAGCTGCTACGCCGCGTTTTTTCAAAAGAAAATCAGTCGTGACACAACTATAAGGTTATAGCCATTCCGGAGCCCGCCCTGCCTGTAGGTAGCGGCGGGCTTATTTTTTAAAACATAAACCCCTTTTAGTTAGTACAATACACAAATCTGAAAGTGCCTTAATTCGTCAAACGCTCACCTTACCATGGAACTAACAAATATCCGCTATACGCCACTCAACAAAGACAAGGACCTGGACAGACTAATTGACGAGGTTGGGGATGCCCGTATAGTTATGCTTGGCGAAGCCTCCCATGGCACATCAGAGTATTATACCTGGCGAACGGCCATTTCTAAAAAGCTGATTGAAGAGAAGGGTTTCCAGTTTATAGCTGTAGAAGGCGATTGGCCGGAATGTTACGCGGTAAACCGTTTCGTGAAAGGCTACCAGAACTCGGGGAGCAAAATTGCCGATGTGTTGCAGGTGTTCCGACGCTGGCCTACCTGGATGTGGGCCAACTGGGAAGTGGCTGCCCTGATGGAATGGATACGTGATTATAACCACCTGCGCTCTACAAGTGATAAGATTGGTTTCTTTGGGCTGGATGTCTATAGTTTGTGGGAATCGCTGGAGCAGGTGCTGAAGTACCTGGAGCAACATGATGGGCAGGCAATTGAAGCAGCCCGCGCAGCCATCAGCTGCTTTGAGCCCTACCAACGCGACCCGCAGGTATATGCCCAGGCAACAGCTTTCGTAAACTCCGATTGCGAGGCGGAGGTTATTGGTATGTTGCAACGCATCATCAAATCGCCGGTGTTTACAGGCGATATGGAGCATGACTTTAATTCTCAGCAGAATGCGCTGGTAGCAGTTAATGCCGAAAAATACTATAGAACTATGATAAAAGGCGGCGCAGCATCCTGGAACGTACGCGACTCGCATATGATGGAAACTTTGGACAGGCTGCTTGATTTGCACGGCCCAAACTCAAAAGCTATTGTTTGGGAGCATAATACCCACATTGGCGATGCCCGCGCAACCGACATGGCTGACGATGGCATGTACAACATTGGCCAGCTGGCCCGCGAAAAATATGGTTACGACCAGGTAAAACTGGTTGGTTTCGGTAGCTACCAGGGCGAGGTAATTGCAAGCAGGTCGTGGGGTGCACCGATGCAGAAAATGGAAGTGCCGCCGGCACAAAAGGGCAGTTGGGAAGACATTCTGCACAGCATCAGCGAAGAAGATAAGCTGATCCTGAGTAAAGACCTGAAAAATGTGGACGGGCTTGCAAACCGCCGTATCGGGCACCGGGCCATTGGCGTAGTTTACGATCCGAAGCGCGAAGCATTTGGCAATTATGTGCCCACCGTTATACCCGAGCGCTACGATGCCTTCCTGTACTTCAACGAAACCGACGCCGTGCACCCACTCCACATGAAACCGCGCGGCGCAGCAGAACCCGAACTATACCCGTGGAACTATTAAAAGTTAGAAAGTTGGGAAGTTTATAAGTTAGAAAATTGTTCATACCGCAAGTTTGAGTGCAGTAGCAACTTGTGACTGGGTATGGCAGCAAGTTTGTAACTGGCTTTGCTTTGCAAAGGCCTGAACCAACTATAGTCGTAACTTTAGAACTATAGTTTTCTGCTGATTACAAATTTTAACTATGCTGGCGCGGATCTGTGATCCGTGACTTGCTTATAATGTTGAATTTGCAATCCAAGTGGGCCAGAGGCCCAGGCTATAGTTCGACACGAGCGAAGACGCTCGCGCCATGTTTATTATCACAACTATAACTCTTGCTAACTATAGTTTCATAGCGGAGACGCAAAATATTGCGTCTCTACATTAGCTCTTGCAATCCTGATTCACGCAAACCTGGGTCTTCGGATATAAACAACAAAAGCTGCCTTTGGGGCAGCTTTTGTTGTTTAGCTATAGTTAGATGTGCTTAGGCCATGTTGTGGTAAACTGCCTGCACGTCATCGTCTTCTTCAATCTTCTCGATCAGGTTTTCTATTTCTTCAGCCTGCTCGTCGCTTAGTTCGGTGCGAGTGTTTGGGATGCGCTGCAACTCGGCACTGATCACGTTTATACCTTTCTCTTCCAACGCTTTCTGCATCTGCCCGAAATCGGTGAAGGCGGTCTCTACAATGATCTCTCCCTCGTGCTCGTAAATATCCTCAGCACCAAAATCAATCAGTTCTAGTTCCAGTTCTTCTATGTTCAGGCCTTCCGGGTTAATTTTGAAGATACCCTTGCGTGTAAAAATAAAGTCTAGTGAACCTGTTTTGCCAACGGCTCCACCTGCACGCGAGAAATATACACGCATGTTGGCAACCGTACGGTTAATGTTGTCTGTAGCAGTCTCTACAAGTATGGCAATGCCATGCGGGCCGTAGCCTTCGTATACAACTTCCTCGTAATCTTTCTCTTCTTTAGATGAGGCACGCTTAATGGCAGCTTCTACCCTATCCTTAGGCATGTTTACGCCTTTGGCGTTCTGGATAGCGGTGCGTAGGCGGGAGTTAGATTCAGGGTTAGGGCCACCTTCTTTAACGGCCATCACAATCTCTTTGCCCAGACGCGTAAACGCCTTCGACATCTTATCCCAGCGCTTAAATTTGCGCGCTTTTCTAAACTCAAATGCTCTTCCCATAGTATCTGCTTGTTATTCCTGCAAATTTAGAAAGCTTACCTTAAAATCAATAATTAAGCAGGCAATTTTGCCACATTACCTGCCACGACTAAGGTTGGCTACATGATAATCTGATATGCGGAGTTGCTGCTCACAGAAGCTGTACTCATGCTGTATATTAGAACCAACTATAATCAGCCGGTTTTGTTTATTCTGGGTTACATGTTCCTGATACCACGCTACGCCTTCCTGGTCCAGGTTGGTGGTAGGTTCATCCAGCAGCAGCAGCTCTGATTCAGAGTAAATGGCCAGTCCCAGTTTCAGGCGCTGCTTCATGCCCGAAGAAAAATCCTTTACAAACTTGTTCTTAGATTTTTGCAGGCCCATGCGGTCTATCAGATCCTGTGTGCTCAGGTTGTGGCGCAGCGGCTTAAACCGGATATGAAAATCGATCATCTCCTGCAGGCTAAACTCTTCTACCAGTTCCAGATAAGGGGCAGTAAGCGAAAGTGAACTATAGATTTTTTCAACAGGGATGTCTTTGCCGCTAACCTTATAGTTTATCTCGCCCTCGGAATGCAGGTTATGACCTGATATAACAGTAAGAAGAGTGGATTTACCGGACCCGTTATGCCCCAAGATGGCATAAGCAGTACCTGACTCAAAAGTATAGTTCAGGTTCCGGAAAATCCACTCGTAATTGTATCGTTTACCTAAGTTGCTTAGGTTAATTTGCATCTTTGCCTAGGTAGCTCTTAATAATGCCACGTCCGGAGTTACGCACAAAATTCAGGATCTCGTCGCGTTCTTTGCTCGGTGCCATTTCCAGCTCAATTCTGTCAAGCGCTTCGGTGTTGTTGTTACCGCTCATGAACAGGATGCGGTACAGCTGCTGAATCTCATTAATCTGCTCACTTGTGAAGCCACGACGACGCAACCCAATAGAGTTGATGCCGGCATAGGTAAGCGGCTCACGGGCAGCTTTTACATAAGGAGGCACATCTTTACGCACCAGCGATCCGCCGGAGATCATGGCATGCGCCCCGATCTTAACGAACTGGTGCACCGCGCTCGATCCGCCAATGATAGCGTAATCACCCATTTCTACGTGGCCTGCCATCTGTACCGCATTAACTACGATACAGTTGTTACCAACTATACAATCGTGGGCAATGTGCGCGTACGACATGATAAGGCAATTGCTGCCTACTACGGTGCGCATCTTATCTATAGTTCCGCGGCTAACGGTAACACACTCCCGGATAACCGTATTGTCGCCGATAACAGCTATCGTTTCTTCGCCGGCAAATTTCAGGTCCTGAGGCACTGACGAAATAACCGCACCTGGAAAAATCTTACAGTTTTTACCAATGCGGGCGCCTTCCATGATGGTTACATTCGGGCCGATCCAGGTTCCTTCACCGATCTCTACGTTTTTGTAGATCGTAGAAAAAGGCTCGATCACGACGTTATGCGCAATCTTGGCTTCGGGGTGTATGTATGCTAATGGCTGGTTCATGCGTTTTTCTTAACTATACTTGCCGACATTTCTGCTTCCATTACCAATTGGCCACCCACAAAAGCCTGACCAGACATTTTGGCGATGCCGCGCTTAATTGGAGCCAGCAATTCACATTTAAAGATGATTGTATCTCCCGGAATTACTTTGCGTTTAAAGCGGCATTTGTCTACAGCCAGGAAATATGTCCAGTAATCTTCAGGATTCTCTACAGTATTTAAAACCAGGATACCACCGGTCTGCGCCATCGCCTCGATCTGGATCACACCCGGCAGGATTGGATTACCCGGGAAATGGCCCTGGAAGAACGGCTCGTTCATGGTAACATTTTTCACACCGGTTACTGTTGTTTCATCCAGATGAATGATCTTATCGATCAGCAGGAATGGGTAACGGTGCGGCAAAGTAGCCGTGATCTGGTTTATATCCATTACAGGCGGCTTTTTCTCATCGTACACTGGTACGTTTTGGATTGATGCTTCCTGTATGGCTCTCTTAACCCGCTTTGCAAACGCAACGTTAGCTGCGTGGCCTGGGCGGGCTGCTAAAATCTGTCCTTTTATTGGTCTACCGATCAGGGCAAGGTCGCCCATCAGGTCGAGCAGTTTGTGGCGAGCAGGCTCGTTTTTGAAGCGCAGTTCGGTATTGTTCAGCGTACCTGTTTCCTTTACTTCCACCTTTGGCTTGTTCAGCATAGTGGCCAGTTGGGTCAGCTCATCGTCGTTCACCACACGGTCAACTATAACTATAGCGTTATCCAGGTTACCGCCTTTAATCAAATTTTGCTTGTGCAGGGCTTCCAGTTCGTGCAGGAAACAGAACGTGCGGCAAGGCGCGATCTCTTTCTCAAACTGGTTCATGTTGGTGATGGAGGCATGCTGGCTACCAAGCACCGGCGAGTTATAGTCTACCATTGCCGTCAGGCGGTAGTCGTTCAGCGGCAAGCCAACAATTTCCACACCACGCGCTTCATCTTTGTAGGTAAGGCCTTCTGTAATCTCGAAGTAGTTACGCAGGGCGTTTTGCTCCTGCACACCTACGCTCAACAGCGCCTTTACAAATTCAATGGAAGAACCATCCATAATCGGAGGCTCCGGGCCATCCAACTGGATCAGTACGTTATCGATCTCCAGGCCAACCAGGGCGGCAAGGGTATGTTCTACCGTATGTACTCTGGCACCATTCTGTTCTATAGTTGTTCCACGCGACAGGTCCACCACATTATCTACATCGGCTGCAACTATAGGCTGCTCGGGTAAATCTATGCGCTGAAACTTGTAGCCATGGTTTGCCGGCGCCGGGTTAAATGTCATGTTCGACACAACTCCGGTATGCAATCCAATACCGGTAACTGTAACCGGCGCTTTAATGGTATGCTGTTTATGATTCATTACCAATTTGATCTATTCTAGGCCCTGGCGCTTTTACAGCACAAAAACATACCTGTGCAGGGTGAATTTTCCTGCAAACTTAAGGTTTTATAACTGCCTTGCCAATAATATTTTTTTAACCTGTGCCTGCGGCTGAAATTTAAGCTTTTTACTTTTCTTCGCGGAGTGCTTCCAGTTCGCGTTGCAGTTCCGGAAGCTTTCTGAACACTGCCAGTGCACGCAGGTTTTGCTTGTAGTCGAAGGCTGGGGAGCCCTGAATGATAGTTCCCGATTTTTTAATGGTTTTGCCTACCCCGGACTGGGCACCTATGGTAGTTTTATCGGCAATAGTGATATGACCAACTATACCAACTTGTCCGGCTATAACACACTGGTTGCCAATTTTGGCTGAACCTGAAATACCGGTTTGTGCGGCGATAACCGTGTGCTGGCCAATTTCTACGTTATGGGCAATCTGTACCAGGTTATCTATTTTGGTACCTTTTCGGATGATGGTAGAACCCATGGTAGCACAGTCAATGGTGGTATTGGCCCCGATCGATACATCGTCTTCCAGCACCACATTACCAATTTGAGGTACCATTTTATAAGAGCCGTCGGGTTGTGGGGCAAAACCGAAACCGTCGCTGCCCAATACAACGCCTGCATGAATTGTACAATTACTGCCAACTACAGTGTTTGGGTAAAGTTTTGCTCCTGCAAAAATGGTAGTATTATCCCCTATTGTTACGTTGTCGCCAAGGTAAACCTGTGGAAAAAGGCGTACGTTCTCTCCAATCTTACAGTTATTGCCGATATAGGAGAAAGCGCCCCTGTAGTGGTTTTCGCCGATGGTACTGTTGCTGCCTATAAAAGCGGGTTCTTCGACTCCGGTTTTGGAGGCAAGCAAAGCGGCCTGGTAGTGGTGCAATAGCGTTGAGAAGCTGCTATAAGGATCACTAACACGGATAAGGGCAGCTGATACTGGCTTTTTAAGTTCCAGACTTTCCGAAACAATTACGGCACTTGCACCGGTGCTGTATAAATATGGTTCATACTTTGGGTTAGCCAAAAAAGAAAGTGCACCAGATTGAGCCTCTTCAATTTTAGCTAAAGTACTGACTTTTGCTAAGTTATCTCCTTCCACACGCCCCTGCAACAGGTCAGCTATTTGTTGAACAGTAAATTCCATGATGTAAAATTATAGCAAATTCTTAAAAACGCTAATGGTTAGGGGGCGCAAACTTAATAAAAAGTTAGCGTTAGCGTGCTGTTTTATCAGAATACTACGGGCTATTATCCTTCTTAAATGCTATAACCGACACGATTTCAGGGGTCTCCAAACTTAAATTTTGCTTTATCTGGAAGTAAGTTTCCCAGTTCTGCGGAGTATGTTGTCTGAACCGCAGATTAAGGGAGCTTTGATGGTTTTATGGAATTGGCTTTTGCTATAGTATGGATTATAGTTCTATAGTTAGTTTAGCTCCTAGTGCGGGTTTGCAATTCTAATAGCCCAGTAGGGATAGAACTGGTAGTAGCTGTAGAGTTCTATAGTTAGCTTTTGTCCACCCTCCTAGCCCCTCAGAGCTACGCTCGCTACCTTCGAACTCTCGTTCTTTGTAGTCCAAGGAGGGGAACTCTGACATTGCTATAGTTTGAGCTATAGTTCTATAGTTGGCCATTAACCCACCCCTGCCCCTCCCAAGAGGGGAATTCTGCTTTTACATTTCAACAGTTATAGTTCTATAGTTACAGTCCACGAACAGGACAGGTTTACCTGTCCCCTTGGAACTACCACCACGAAAAGCCAAGCAACTATAGCTATAGAATCAAACTATAGTGGTAGCTATCGAAAGATCACAGTCTTTGGTTGAGCGCCTTTGACTTGTTGCGGTGCTGTCAGGCAACCCGAGTGCAGCGAGGGTAGCAAGAAGGCAGCAGCGCGATGCCCTTATCGAGGGCCCCTACCCCCAAGACGAGGCCTCGCGGCCGGGAGCGCACCAAAGCTGGCTTGAAACGATAGGTAAGTAAAGCTCCCAAGACAAAAAGGTCACTATGGAAGAGACTGCCTGTGTCGAGTAGCGATTATAGCCAACTATAAGCTGAGATAGATTTCTCGCTATACTCGAAATGACAATATAGTGGAGGACATATAAGATGTCTCGACAAACCCTCGAAATGACTATAGAAAGCTATAAAGCAAATAAGCGCCATGACTGGTGCAGAAAACAAGCTTTCGCATGAGTTTACCTAATACAACAAATCAAAAGGGGCTGTTCTTAAAGATCAGCCCCTTTTCTAAATTTATAAACTATAGTTTACAGCGTTGCTAAACTCTGCTCAATGGCATTAATCTTGGCTTCGGCATCCGCCTGCTTCTTACGCTCATTGGCAATCACCGCTTCCGGGGCACCGCTTACAAAACGCTCGTTGCTCAGCTTCTTCTTAACCGACTCTAGGAAGCCTTTGGTGTACTCCAGTTCCTTCTGAAGACGCTCGCGTTCTGCTTCCACATCAATGTTACCTTCCATCGGAATAAAGAACTCATCGCCGGCTTCTACAAAGCTGATGGCACCTTCCACGTTCTCCTGCACAAAGTTGATCTCGTTGATGTTAGCCAGTTTGCGAATGATGCTCAGGAATTGCTCATAACCATCCTGGTTCATCACCTTAATCGACAGATCAAGTGCTTTGGTCTGGGCAATGTTCTTTGAGTTACGGATGTTACGGATGGCAGCCACTACTTTTAGTACGCTCTCCATTCGTGCATTCAGGTCCTTATCAAACGTGTCTTTCTTCGGCCATGCAGAAACGATGAGGTATTCCTTCTCTTTACGTTCTTTCAGGTCGTGCCAGATCTCCTCGGTAATAAACGGCATAAACGGATGTAGTACCTTCAGCACGCGCTCCAGGTTGGCTATAGTTGCATCCAGGGTCTGCTTGTCAATTGGCTGCTGATAAGCCGGTTTGATCATCTCCAGGTAGTTCGAGCAGAAATCATCCCACACCAGTTTGTACACCGAAAGCAGAGCATCCGAAATACGGAATTTCTCAAAGTGGTCCTCGATCTGAACAAAAGCCTCGTTAAAGCGCGACTCAAACCACTTGATAGACGTCTCGTTCGGGCAAGGCAGGTTCTCGTCTACTTCCCAACCTTTAATCAGACGGAAGGCGTTCCAGATCTTGTTGCTGAAGTTACGGCCCTGCTCTACCAGTTTCTCATCAAACAGCAGGTCGTTACCGGCTGGTGAGCTAAACAACATACCGGCACGCACGCCATCGGCACCATACTGGTCTATTAAATCCAGCGGATCTGGTGAGTTGCCCAGCGATTTCGACATTTTACGGCCCTGCGCATCACGCACGATACCCGTCAGGTACACGTTGCGGAACGGCATTTCGTTTCTGAACTCGTAGCCAGCCATGATCATACGTGCTACCCAGAAGAACAGGATCTCAGGGGCTGTAACCAGATCGTTGGTTGGGTAGTAGTACAGTACGTCTTTGTTGTCCGGGTCTTTAAAGCCGTCGAACACAGAGATAGGCCATAACCACGACGAGAACCAAGTATCCAGCACGTCTTCGTCCTGGCGCAGGTCTGTTAGTTGCAATTCAGCGTTACCGCTCTGCTTGCGAGCAAGTTCCAGGGCCTCTTCTTTGGTTGTAGCTACCACAAATGTACCATCTGGCAGGTAGTAAGCCGGAATCTGCTGGCCCCACCACAGCTGGCGAGAAATACACCAGTCACGGATATTCTCCATCCAGGAACGGTACATGTTCTTGAACTTAGGCGGGTGCAGGCGAATCTGGTCTTCCATCACGGCTTCCAGCGCAGGCTTACCCATTTTATCCATTTTGCACCACCACTGCATCGAGAGGCGTGGCTCAATTACGGCGCCCGTACGCTCCGATGTCTGCAGCACGCTTGGGTACTCTACTATTTTCTCCAGAAGCCCGGCTTCCTGAAGGTCTTTTACAATATTACGTCGCGCAGCAAAACGATCCTGCCCTACATACAGCTGCGCCTTCTCGTTCAGGGTACCGTCGTCGTTCAGGATATCGATAATCGGAAGGTTGTGCTTCTGGCCCAGTTCGTAGTCGTTCAGGTCGTGAGCCGGGGTAACTTTAAGCGCACCTGTACCAAACTCTATCGTTACATATTCATCCAGAATTACCGGAATTTCTTTTCCCAGCAACGGAATACGTACCGACTTACCGTGCAAGTGGGTGTAACGCTCATCATTCGGGTTAACGGCTATGGCTACGTCGGCCATAATGGTCTCAGGGCGCGATGTAGCAACCGTAATGTATGTTTTTTCGGCTCCGTCTGCTACCACTTCATAGTTCAGGTGGTAGAGTTTCGCCATTGTCTCTTTCGGAATTACTTCTTCATCTGAAAGGGCGGTTTTGCCTTGCGGGTCCCAGTTAACCATGCGCACGCCACGGTAGATCTGGCCTTTGCGATAAAGGTCCACGAACACTTCGATAACGGCAGCGCTCAGGTCTTCTTCCATGGTAAATCGGGTACGATCCCAGTCGCAGGAAGCACCTAGTTTCTTCAGCTGCTCCAGGATAATGCCGCCGTATTTTTCTTTCCACTCCCAGGCATATTTCAGGAACTCGTCGCGGGTCAGGTCTTTTTTCTCGATGCCGCGCTCTTTCAGCATCGCTACAACTTTCGCTTCGGTAGCAATAGAAGCATGGTCGGTACCCGGCACCCAGCAAGCCTCCTTGCCTTGCATACGCGCACGACGAATCAGTACATCCTGGATGGTATTATTTAGCATGTGCCCCATATGCAGCACGCCTGTTACGTTTGGCGGCGGAATTACAATGGTGTAAGGCTCTTTGTTAGGGTTTGGCTTAGAGCGGAAAAAACCACGCTCCATCCAGCTGCTGTACCACTTTTCTTCTACTTCTCTGGGATTATATTTCTTTGCTATCGACATCTTATAGTTGATTTTGCTGCTTGTTAGCGCTAAAAAGCAAAAATAGGGATTTTTGCTGATTGTTGATTGCTAATTGATGATTGTTGTTTGTCTGAATCTCTAAGTAGGGCCCCTACCCTAAGGATTTACAGGATTTTAGGATGGACAGGATTCAAACTCTTCCTTAACCCGAGAGCGATTATATCATACTGTCATCCTGAAAGGATTTTGTGAGACTATAGCAACGGCTTAACCTCCCTTCTACCAAGTTTCTTGCAGAATGACAAGAAATTTTTAAAATCCTGGAAATCCTAAAATCCTGATTTAGACAAGTTCAGACGACCTGCAGGTTATACTTTGTAAGCAGCCCCTGTAAGCCATATTGCGAGAACTTAGCCTTTTTGATGGTGTTGATCTCTGGATCAATGTCAAAATTAAAGGCAGTTGAAAGATCGGCACCGGTAAGGCTGCTATAGTTGAACACCGCCCGTTCCAAGTCGGTGTTATCAAACAAGGCACTTGTAAGATTGGTATTGGAGAAATCTACACCTTTCAGGGAACACTTTACAAACCTGGTTTTGGCCATCTTCCTTTTCGCAAACGACGCATAATCGAGCAGGCAATTCTCGAAATACACGGTAAACAGGAAATCTTCGCACTCGCTATAGTTGATGCCAGTAAGCTTACATTCCTTAAACTCCACATTGTTTATAGTTGCGTGGCTGAGCTTGAGCATGGCTAGGTTGCAGCCAATAAAGGTGCAGTCGGTGAAGCGGCTACCGAAGAAGTTGCTGCCTGAAAAGTCGCAATTCTTAAACGTGCAGTTCTCGAACTCGCGGTTTTTTACTTCCTTATTAGGGTAAACAATCTTCTCGAATACCTTATTTTCGTGTAGCTGGCCTTCCATTTTGCTCTCGTTAACAATCAAAAATAAACAAAAAAACCTGCTCTTGTGAGGCAGGTTTTTTTGGTAAACTATAGTTTATGCTTACGCTTCCTGGTGTAACCAGGCTTTTTTGGCAAGCAGTTCTTCTTCTGTTTCACGGTAATCCGGGTCGTCCACGCAGCAGTCTACCGGGCAAACGGCAGCGCATTGCGGCTCTTCATGGAAGCCCATGCACTCGGTGCATTTATCAGAAACGATGTAGTAAAACTCATCTGAAATCGGTGTTTGCGGCGCATCGCCCGGCACAACTTCTCCGCCGTCAATTTCCACTTCTTTCAGTGCAGTACCTCCGCCCCAGGTCCACTCAGCACCACCTTCGTAAATGGCAGTGTTCGGGCACTCCGGCTCGCAGGCTCCGCAGTTTATACACTCATCGGTTATCATTATAGCCATAGTCGTATCTCCTGTATATTTTTTATACTTTTGTATATCGTGTTTCTAAACCGCAAAATTAGGAACATTAACCGTCCCTATCAAATAAAATTTATACGCGTACCATACATACCATGACATTAGAGAACAGGATTGAAGCATTTGTGGAGCTGGGCAAGCAATTAAAAAACCTTAGCCCCGACGAACGACAGGTTTGGGCGCGCATGGCGCAGTCGCGTAACCCGTGGTTCGATGAAGAGAATGTATCCTGTGCCCTGCATGGCATCACGCAGATGCTGGAAGAGCAATACCTGCGCGAATGGCTTTACCCGTACCACCTCAAACAGGTTACACCCAAAAAGGTTGGCGTTGTGATGGCCGGAAATATTCCGATGGTCGGTTTCCACGACTTTTTATCGGTGCTGATAAGCGGTCACTATCTGCTGGCCAAGTTAAGCACAGACGATACACCACTGATGCGCCGCCTGGCGGATATGCTGGTAGGTATAGAACCGGCTTTTGCCAACCAGTTCGAGTTTGTAGAGATTCTGAAAGATGCCGACGCTATTATAGCCACCGGCTCCGACAATACGGCCCGTTATTTTGAGTATTATTTTGCCAAGCACCCGCACATTATCCGTAAAAACCGCACCAGCATTGGCATACTAACCGGCCACGAAGAAGCTGATGACCTGAATGCTTTGGGAGATGACTTTTTCCGCTACTATGGTTTAGGCTGCCGTAACGTATCGAAAGTGTTTGTGCCGGAAGGCTATAAATTCGATAAGTTCTTTGAAGCCAACCAGCACCGCCAAAGCATTTTGGAACACCACAAATACCATAATAACTACGACTACAACAAGTCCATCCTGCTGGTAAACAAGGTACCGCACTTCGACAATGGCTTTATGCTGGTGCAGCAAAGCGAAAACATGGTCTCTCCTATCTCGGTATTGTTTTACGATACGTTTAGCTCTTTAACAGACCTACGCGAGAAATTGAATGCAGTAAAAGATAAAACACAGGTTGTAGTTTCGGCACACGGCTGGCTGGAAGGCAGCATCCCGTTCGGCGAAGCCCAATGCCCGATGGTGTGGGATTACGCCGATGGTGTAGATACCTTGGCATTTTTGCAGAAGCTATAGTTTGTGAAGGCAAAGTATCTGCTGCTTTTCTTATTGACTGTAGTTGTTTTGGCAGCTGCCTGGGTTGGCTATACCAAATACTTCAACTCAGCTTATAAATACGCTAAACCTGCCCAGGCTGCCTTTGTAATCAGTTTTGATGACCAATATGTAGCCGAGTGGTATGCCCAGCGTGCCTTATTTGCAAAATATAATGTGGAAGCCACGTTCTTTATCACCAACCCTGACTCCCTTACAAGTGATGAAGTTGAAATGCTTAAAGCACTGGAACGCGACGGGCATGAAATTGCCAGCCATGGAGCAAAGCATGTAAACGCCTTAAACTATACAGAAGAGCATGGGCTGGAAGCATACATCCAAAACGAAATTATTCCATCTGTAAAATCACTTCAGAAGCTTGGTTTTACGCCTGTAACATTCGCCTATCCTTACGGGGCAAATTCCAGAACGATAGATCATGAATTGCTGAAGTACTTTTACCTGCTCAGAGGGGATTCGTGGAAAGTAAAAGGAAAAACTGTAGATGAGCTGGATAAGATATTTTATAGGTACGACGGAAGACGCGTTATTAATGGCTTGGGTATAGACCACGGCAGTGGCGTTACCCTCGAAGATATCGAACAAGCTTTTAAAAGAGCTGCTGAGCACAAGCAAGCCATAAAGCTCTACGCTCACGCCATAAACAACTCCAAAGCCACCTACTCCATCTCGCCCGAGATGCTGGAGAAAATTTTCAAAGCCGCTCAGAAGTATCAACTCACTTCTGTTACCTTCAAAGGCTTGATACTTTAAGTCAAGGTCTCCAACAAATAGTCTTCTGTCTGAACCGGGATTAAGGGGGACTGGATGGATCTTTGGGATTGAGCTGATTGCTATAGTTGGAGCTATAGTTTCACCCCTTCCCAACCTTCCCCTTTTGTCGAGACCCTACCCCCAAAACAGGGGAAGTAGCTTAGGTATCGTTCTATAGTTAGCTAAATCCAACCACCCCAGCCCCTCCTTGTCTAAGGAGGGCAGCTTTTCAGTCCCTGTAAAGATTGTGCTATAGTTTTATAGTTGGCGTTAGTCATCCCCCTACCCCCTTCGAAGGGGGACAATTTCTGCTACTACTATACTTGCGCTGTAGTTCTATAGTTGCGAGATAACCCACCCCTAACCCCTCCCGAGAGGGGAATTTCGATTATGGCTATAGTTTAGGCTTCCGTACCTATGAGTAGGCAGGCGCAGCCTGCCCCTCAGAACTACCACCACGGAAAGGCTACAGAACTATAGCTTATCAAAGTAAACTATAGTTGTAGCTATCGAGTGATCACAGTCTTTGGGTTGAGCGCCTTTGACTTGTTGCGGTGCCGTCAGGCAACACGAGCGCAGCGAGGGTAGCAAGAAGGCAGCAGCGCGATGCCCGAAGACGGGGCCCCGCGGCCGTGAGCGCACCAAAGCATCTATAACACTGTAGGCTGGTAAAGCTCCCAGGATAAGTGGCAACTATAGCACAAACTGCTTATTCCCAGTTGCAACTATAGTTAGCTAGAGGACATAGTAAGATGTCTCAACCATCGCTCGACATGCCAGTCTGAAACTACAATCCCTATATCCTTTCCAATGTTTTCAAGATCAAGCTATCAATCACCTCTTCAGCATTCGGCGCAAACTCCTGGGTTATACGGTTGGCAACTATAGCATTCAGCGACAGCATCTCGTGGCCCAGCAGTCGGCCCATAGCATAGTAACCGGCTGTTTCCATTTCAAAGTTTGTCAGCTGAAAATCGCATACTCTGAAGTTTTGGTAACTCTGTAGCAGGTTCTGGTTACGAAGCCCGGCACGAAGCACGCGGCCTTGCGGCGCATAAAAGCCAGGACAGGTAAGCGTATTGCCTGGCACCATATCAAACGCGATCTTATCAATCAGTTCTTTAGAACCATTCACACAATAAGGAGTAAAACCTACACCTAATTCTTCTTTCAGCGCACGCGTTATACTTACCTCGTCCTCGGTTTGCTCCAGCGGGTAAAACTCCATTAACGAGTCCAGGCCAACGCCATAATGCGACGCCAGGTGGCTGCCCAGCGGAATAGATTCCTGCAACGAACCGGAAGTACCCACGCGCACGATTTTCAGGGAGATCCGTTCTTCGTTTGGCTCACGTGTCCGGAAATCAATGTTTACCAGCGCGTCCAGCTCGTTCATCAGGATGTCGATGTTATCCGTACCCATGCCGGTCGAGATCACCGTCAGGCGTTTGCCTTTGTAGTAACCAGTGTGGGTAATAAACTCCCGTTTGGTAACCTCTACTTCTATTTCATCAAAATACTTGCTCACCATCGGAACACGCTCCGGGTCGCCGACCGTAATAATGGTATCCGAGATATGTTCTGGCAAGAGGTTTAAATGGTAAACAGTACCGTTCTTATTAATGATCAGTTCTGATTCGGGAATGGCAGCCATGATAATCTGAATTTAAATGTTTGGCGGATTGTTGTATCCTGGTATATACTTGGCAGCTATAGTTAAGTTAACCTTCTGCTACCTGTCCAAATGTATAAAGCATCAGGCATAAAAGCATTGTTTTGTTGCTTTGTTTTTGTTTCTTCTGCACAACTCCCTGAGCTATAGTTTCAGAAATAAATTGCAGATTTGCCTACATTTTGCACGTATTGCTAATTACCCGAAACTATAGCTGAAGCCCATTCCAGAACCAAACATGCAAACACTTCAGGCATACATCCATGACTGTCTGCAGCCTTACAACCAGGCAACCTTGCACATCAGCGATCTTTCCATTCAGCGTGGTTACGGCATTTTCGACTTCTTTAAAGTACAGCAAGGCCAGCCGATGTTCCTGGATGATTACCTGAAGCGATTCTATGAGTCGGCAAGGCAGATGGAGTTACCGGTACCGCTGGATACAACTGAGCTGAAAGAGGTAATACGGCAACTGATACAGGCGAACCAACTGCCACTTTCCGGCATCAAAATGATTTTGACAGGCGGTTATTCAGAAAGTGGCTACGATATAGGTAAACCTAACCTGATCATAACAGAACAACCGCTCACGTTGCCTGACCAAACTATAGTTACCAATGGTTTAAAAGTTATTACCCACTCCCACGTGCGCGAATTGCCGGAAGTGAAAACGATAAACTATACAATGGGCATCCGGCTGCTCAGCAACATTAAAGCTGCCGGCGCTGCCGATATGCTGTATCAGCAGAACGGAATAGTCTCCGAATTTCCGAGGTGCAACTTTTTTATAGTTACCCGAGATGATGTGGTGGTTACGCCTGACAAAAATGTATTATCCGGGATAACCCGCAAAAACGTGCTGCAACTGGCCCGCCAGAAGTATAAAACCGAAGAAAGAGCAGTAACTATAGCTGACATCGCCCAGGCCAAAGAAGCTTTCCTGACCAGCACCACCAAGCGCATTCTGCCTATAGTTCAGGTAGATGATCTGGTAATTGGAAACGGCAAGCCGGGTGAGATAACGAACGAACTTTTGGCTGACCTGATCGCGCTGGAGCAAACGCAACTATAGTTATAATACCGGCTCGTATAAAAGAAGAAAAGCGTGCCCGGTTACGAACACGCTTTTCTTTGCTTTAGAGAATACATTAGACTTGTACGTCGTTTTTCTTTCTTCGGTTGAACCCTTTTAGCGGATTATAGCCATTCATCTCTTTCTGGTAATAGCCGGTTCCGTCGTAAGGGCGCTTCTCCGGGTGCTCTTTGCACTCAGTTGAGCAAGCACCTTCCAGTTCCCAACCGCACTTCTCGCAGATGGCCACGTGCAGGTTACAAACCGGGTTAGCGCAGTTCACCATGCGGTCGTCTTCGGTGCCACACACGTAGCAAGTCGAAATCACTTTCGGGTTAACAGAGTTCACATCCACCGCCACACGGTTATCGAACACGTAGCATTTGCCCTCAAAGTCTTCGCCGCCGGCTTCTTTGCCGTACTTTATGATACCGCCATGCAGCTGGTATACATCTTCAAAGCCCTGCTCTAATAAAAACGCGCTGGCTTTTTCGCACTTAATACCGCCGGTGCAGTAGGTTAATATCTTCTTGCCTTTATACTTCTCCTTCAGCTCATCTACCTTCTCCGGAAACTCACGGAAGTTCTCGATATCCAGCGTTACAGCATTCTTGAAACGGCCTACATTGTATTCGTAATCAGAGCGCACATCCAGAATCACCACATCGTCGCGGTCTTTCATCTCCTTAAACTCCTTCGGAGCCAGGTGCTTGCCAGTACGGGCATTCGGATCGATGTGCAGCAGGCCGGAGTGTACAATCTCGGCTTTGGTACGCACATGCAGCTTCGTAAAGGCATGTGCATCCGACTCATCAACTTTAAAATCGATCTTGGCGAAGCGCGGGTCGGCGTGCATGATCTCCATGTACCTGTCGCAGTCTTCTTTCAGACCAGAAACGGTACCATTCAGGCCTTCTTTAGAAACGATGATGCGGCCAAGCAGATTCAGCTCAAGGCAAAGCAGGTGGTGTTCTTCGCGGAATGCTTCCGGATCTGCTATAGGAGTGTAGCAGTAGTACAGTAAAATGCTGTATGGTTTGTTCATAACGGCTAAGATTCAGCTTAGTGTTAATTTTTAATAGTTGGTTGTTTATTGTTGATTGTTAATCTGGTGAAAGTCAAAAAACAATCGACAATCATCAATTAGCAATCAATTTGCAAAGCTATAGTTTCGTTTTCAGCTCCGAAATGACTTTCATCATTTCAGCAAGTTAACAGCAACTATAACTATAAAAGTTTACTTTATGGCGGCAGCCGGGTTACCGAAAACAGTAGCTTTGGCTGGCACATCGGCTACTACAACCGAGCCTGCACCTACGCGTGCATTCTTGCCTATCTTCACGCCGCTCACAATCACCGCACCCGAACCAATAAAAGCACCTTCTTCAACTTTCACTTCGGAGTTGATAATAGCACCAGCACCAATCTGAACAAAGTCCCCGATCTCGGCCTGGGTATCAACTATAGCTCTGGACTGGATGATGCAGTTATTACCGATTTTAGCATTGTTGTTCACGATAGCACCAGCGGCTACCATGTTGCCGTGGCCCAGCCAAGCGTATTCCGACACAGAACTGAACTTGTGAATGGCATTAACAGGCACTACTTTGTACTCGTCTTTCAGCATGTTGATCAGGCCTTTGCGGGCAGCTGAATCTTCTACAGCCACGAACACATCGCATTTCTTACCGATCAGCTTCAGAAATTCGCCATCTTCCGTGCTGCTCATCACCGACACATTGTTCACTTCCTCCTGCTGCAGCTCTTTTTTGTCGTCGAGGAAGCAGTACACCACCACGCTGTTGCTGTTGAAAATATCTAAAGCGGCGGTACCCAGTTGCTGGGCACCTAATATGATTACAGGATTCTGCATAGCTTATCTAAAATAAGGCGCAAAGATACGAAAAAGTGTGGGAGATTATAAGTGTGGTTTATTTGCCCGTTTCTGTCATTTCGAGCCTCAGCGAGAAATCTATGTCGAGTTTCAGATAGATCTCTCCTTTCGTCGAGATGACAAACAACTATAGCATTTCTATCTTGCTGGCGCGGGTTTGCAACCCGAAACTATAGCTAATGCTCCGCTGGTGCGAGCTTGCAGCTCGTACCTTCTGAACACTTATTTTGTTGTGGTTAAAAGGTACGAGCTGCAAGCTCGCACCAGCGATTATAATTCGTTCATGCCATTTAAAGTCGAGCCAACCACCGCTGTGCAATTCTGTTTTGCAAGAGTAGGTACACCAAAAATGGCAGAAAGATGATACGATAGCGGCTGAGTGTACCAAAATTAGGTGTGCTGATTCCGATAACTATAGCAGACGCAACTATAAACAGCAGCAGGATAACATGCCATAGTTCGATCTTCTGTAGCCACTCTTTTTTAAATACAGCAACTATAGCTACAGCCGTGAGCAACAGCAACAGCAGGTTTTCGAGCCCAAGCAACAAATACAACGGCTCCAACGACTCACCAATTAAAGGCTGGTAAATGGCACTGAAAAAGGCTTTAGGAGAATTGGCAACTATAGACGAAATAGTCGTCTCCAGCGAACTATAGCTCAGATGTGGACCGTGCAACGACAAAGCCAGCAAGCCATCATAGGTTTTAACCAAGTGGTGCAGGATAAACTCAACACTGAAAATGCCGCTAACATGCCAGACTGCAACTATAGCTGCGACTATAAAACCAGCCAACGTAAGCAGCTGTATTTTTATATTTTGCAAAGATTTAATAGTTCTGGATAAGTACTGAATCATCAGGTAACAGGTCAGCATACCCAGCAGCAGGGCCGCAAAAAACACTTTGATCTTAACGAACAGGTAAAGCTGTAAAGGCACCAAAAGCCAGGTAACTATAGTTAGTTTCTGCCGGTGCGCCAACTGCAACACAAAGGCCATTACCCAGCACATGCTCCCCATTAGCACAGCATCTTTCAGCAAGCCCGAACTCCAGAAAACCACCGACGGAAAGAATAGCAGCGCAACTATAGCCGCCTTCCTCGTCTCCGGAAAAACAGTAGAGAGCGTCGCCGTCAGCTTTGCCATTCCCCAGAAACTGAACAGCGAAAAGTATAGCCCCACAAGGTAATAACTGCTGCCCGTGAGCAGGTTAAAAAGGCTGATGATCTTCAGCAGGAAGAAGGAATTAGAAAAGTCGGCGAACGCTGTGAATGGCACTGTGGCACGGAAAGCTTCGCTAGGAAATTCATTAAACAGCAGTAAACGCCAGTAAGCTCCTGCATCGTTATTGGCCAGTTGGGTGAGCTTCTGCGATGATTCAAAATACGTGATCGTGTCGCCTGCGCCATAGTAGTGATAGTATAACAAGCCCAGCAACACGCCACACAATAGCTTTAAGCCCAACGCCGGCAAAAGGTACGGTTTCAGGTTCTGAGCCCAGTCTTGTTTGTATAGCCACCAGCTCAGCCCGGTTAGCAGCAGCAAATTCAGGAAATAGACTAGCAGCATCACGAGCGGGAAAGGATGTTTTGTTTGAGGATCTTATTCCCGATGGCGCATTGCAGGCAGTTTACCGGCTGGCAGTAATTTCTGAAAAGTGATAATGCAGCCTGGTTGTCTGCCGCTGATCTGGCTTTCCAGCCCATTGCCTCGTACAGGCGCGTATATTTGTTTGATGCTTCCTTCACCTGCTCAAGCAATTCGGTTGCTTTCTCCAGGTGCACCCGATCGCCGGTAAACTGACTAAAAGCAGCCAGTAACGGAACCGCTACATTAATGATCAAGTTGTGTGCGCTACCCCTGCCCATAGTTTGAGTCGCCTTTGTTGGCTCCGGAGAGAAAGTAAAATGCTCCTGCCAGAACTCCGTAACAGGCACCATAAACAAGGCTTCGTACTGTTTTATAGTTTGGGCTTCAACTATAGCTGCAAAAAAACTTTGCCGGTTAGACAGCACAGCCGCCAGTTGCGCTAAGCGTATAGTCGGGAAATTAGCAGGGCGCATCCGCATAAAATTCCAATGGTGCCGTTGCATGGCTCTGTCCTGCAGACCAAACTTATGGCTCAGGAAACGATACTCTTTTGCCAGCTGCTGTGCATAATCCGTATCGGCATCTTCTAAAAAGCCGGCCTGCCCAAACAGCAGCGCTTCCAGCTGAAAAACGCTTTGTACTTTCCGGATTATAGTTGCAGTAAGTGCCGCCGCAAGCCGCTCCATGGGCTGCTGGTTTATCTTAAACCCAAAACCTTTGAAAAGCACATGATAGGCGGTGGCTTCCCAGTCGTGGTTATAGTTGGAATGTAGTTGCAAAATATCCAGTCCTTTCTGCTCCAGTCGCTCGGTTAAAGCACGGCCCAGCATCATGGTTTTGGTAATTTCGGCCACTGCGGGCCACACGTTGGCGCAGGGTATGGTGGTGCTGGCTTCCTGTAACTGTTTGTAACTATAGAGCAGCGAAGTATCTACCCTACCTTTCAGCTCCAGCACTGGAATGGCAGTACCATCCGTTCGGGCTATCGTTTCATCAGCTTCCCAAACCACATGCAGTATTACCTGGTCGTATTTTTTGTCCGTCTGGTGGTTGTGGCGGCGCCAGTCAGATGCCCGCAAATGAATCTCCACACTCCCCGACCACTCTACTTCTCCTATCCGAACAATAGCTTCACTGAAATCTGGGCCGGCATCGGTGTTATAGTAGCCTGTGCGCAGTATCTGCAGCGGCTCGCCTTCCATAGTGGCCAGGTCGGTTTTACGGTAGTACTGGTGTTGCCAGATGTAATGCAGGAAATCTTCTTTCATGGTAAAACCGGCACATAGCAGCGCAGACTTCTAAGATAAGCGCAATTCAGCAGAAATTAAAAAATCCGGATCTGGGTGGGCAGTATAAAGCGCCCTTGCTGCTGGTTAAGGTGGTGTTTGAGCCCCTGCCTGCTATTGTCTCTTGCATCCATGGGCGGGGTGGCAAAAATAGATTTCGGGTAAAGCGACCCAAGGTCTGGTTTTACAGATGGTTCTTCCGGCAGCGCCAGATCCCGGACGGCTACTTTAAAATCCTGCTGCGTGGCCCAGGGCATTACCTGCACTTCGGGCAATTGCCTGGCTACCTGCTTTAGTTTAACTTTTGAAAAGTATTTGTCGGTATCATCGTGCAGGGGCAGAATGATGTACTGCTTTTCGAAACCAAGCGCCTGAAAAACAACGCTGTCGCCGGGCAGTACAGCAAAAGTAAAAAAGCCGTCTGCTTTGGTTATCGTTCCCCGGTTTGTACCCGGCACATAAACCGCAATGCAGGCAAGTCCTTCGGTGCTATCCGCCGATACCACTACTCCCGACAGCTGCAGCGCCTGCCTCTTTTGCTGGGCTTTTGCAGGCATCAACCCAACTATAAACAAGGCTATAGTTAGCAAACCGTATAGAGCAGGCTTTTTCAGGGTGCTATAGTTTGATAAGCTCAAAAATGCTTACTGCCTGACCGTTACATAAGCCGCCTGCCGGGCACCGATTCCTTTTTTCCATTCCCCTAGGCTAACTTTGCGCATAAAGTGACTCCCGCCGAAAGCGCCGCCAAATGTAAAAAGGTACTTCTCTTGATGGCTTGGGTCGGGCAGGTACTCATAGCCAATATAAAAGTCCTCATCTATGGCAATGTTGTAAGGTTCCAGGTCAATGGTTACCCAGCCTTTGTCCAGGGGCAGGCGTTTTATAATGCTCTTTTCAACAATACGCTCGCCTGGCAAACCATCTACATTTTTGTAAAAGTTGATGCGCATATTGGCCGAGTCTATTTTGATGCTGCGCAGGTACAGGCTGGTAGAAAGTACATAAACCGGTTTACCATCTATAGTTATAAACTTAGCCAGCTCCGAAATGTCGTTTGAATTCTCGGTTTGGGAGGTTCCGTTCACCAGTGGATTACGTGCTATTGTACCCAGCTTTTTGACCTTCGCGGCTTTACTCTTTACTGCCACCTCGCGCAATTGCGTGGTTTTCTCGGTTAAAGCAAACTCGGTTAGCTTACGCTCAACTATAGTTTTAACCGGCACCGACAGCTCATTAAAACCGACAGCCGAAAAGGTAAGCGTATCGGTCAGGGAAGTTTGTTGCAGCGTTAGGGTAAAAGTGCCTTCCATACTTGCTGCCGTGCCGATGCCTTTCTTTTTTATGCCGATGTTCACAAAGGGAATTGGCTCTTTTCTATGCAGCACGTTGCCATTAATAACTATAGCCTGACTGTAGGCCGAAATGGATAGAAACAGAAAAACAGCAGCAAGAATCAGTTTGTTCATAGGTAAGCACGGTGGATTTTGAAAGTAACGCAACCCGCCTAACCTATAGTATAGCGATTCCCGAATATTTAAGGATTCCCCTGAAAACTATAGTTTCTTCCAAAATCTGGTCAAGCTGCTTTGCCTGTAGCCTCAGACCTCCAGTGCTTCCCGGTCCCATTTTGCCAGCTTGGCAGCCGCGTCGTAGGTACTGTGAAAGAAATCTAACAGCGTTTTATCCGGGTCTTCGGCAGTTCTGACGGCCTCATAAGGGAGAATAAACTCGCCCAGTGTTTCATGGAAATAAGCTGCCTCGGGCTTGGTTTCGGCTTTTCTGTAGCCTTCGGGCTCGGGGTAAATGTAACTATAGAAAGCGGCCTCGGGTAGTGCTTCGTTGCCCGGCCAGAATCCGCAACTACTCACCTCATGCGAGTAGGCTTCCTGCGCTATCCAATCCGGAAGGCCAGGCACGCCGCCCGGATGTTTTGGAGCTGTGCGCCCCGAAAACCGCGAAACAGCCAGATCAAAACTACCCCAGAAAAAATGCACCGGACTACATTTGCCCCTGAACTCGGCTCTGAACTGCTTCATTACTTTCTGGGCCTGCAATAAAGCGTGGTGCAAGGCGCTTGCCTGTTCCGGATTATAGGTCCGGTGGGTCTGGTCCTGGTCAAACGGAACAGGATTTTCAAGTTCGCAAGGCACCTTATAGATGGGTACATGAATGCCTAATTCTGCCAGGGCATGCATCAGCTTCTTGTAAAACTCGGCAACCGTCATATTTCCCAGCGACAGTTTTCGCCTCTGGCCGGTGCTGGTTTTTATGTTTAACTGGTGCTGTATCAGGTTCAGGTCTACCTGGAAATGCTGGTTCTGGACTGGGAGGTCGCCGGTTGTAAGCCCGGTTGGGGTTACGATCAGGGTTACGTGCCAGGAGTGGTTTACCCAGGGCTGCGTTTTTATTTTCAGTTTGCCAAGCATCTGCGACCAGAGATGGAGCGTCTCGAGTGTGTCTTTAGATGCAGCGTAGTTAAGTTCAGGCCAGCCAGTTTTCATAGTTCTGCTATAGTTAATGGTGCATGTTACATTAACGGCAGAAACAGTTTAAAGTAAGCTCAATCTGGAAGAATAAATAGCTGATAAACAGCAACTATAGAACAATAGCCACCAACTATACCAAAGCCAGCAATCCCCCTCTTAGGAGGGGTTAGGGGTGGGTTAAAACGGCAGCTATAGATTAATAGCCAAAGTCACTACTTATTCCTGTCCCTTAAGGGCGGTTGAGTCAGGAGACTCGCGCTAGCAAAACAGGGTTACTTTTAGTGGCAAACATAGCAATAGCCAATCCATCAAATCCCTATTAATCTGCGGTTTAGACAGCAGCAAACTATAGTTTACCTCCCGGAATCAGGCCTGTACTTTAGTTGCAACCCCAGCAGGAAGTTGCGCAGGATCTGGTCTTTAAGCGGGCGGTAGTGTTGGTGGTCGGGTTTACGGAAAAAGGCGCTGAGCTCGGATTTGCTTAACCGGAATTTTATCAGGTCCAGCACGTCCAGGATGTCTTCGTCTTTATAGTTCAGTGCGATCTTGAGTTTGCGCAGAATGATGTTGTTGTTCAGACTTTTCTCGGGCTTTGGTTGCTCGCCTTCTTTTTTGCCACGCTTTTCGTTTATGAAACCGTTCAGGAAAGCCGCCAGGTTAATATCTACCAACTTCTGAAATTCAGGGTCGTCTTCTGGCTTCATCCAGTTGCTGATCTCGGAACGTGTTACTTCTTTTCCACCTGAGGCAAACAGATCGACCATTTTAAAATCGCTGATATCAAATGTATAGCGCAGGCGGCGCAGAATATCGTTATTGTTCATGTTATAGTTGCTTTTGCATGCATACGCTGTTTTCAACGCCTACATATTGGCCATAATTCGGAATTACAGTATAGCCGCTGTTTTTGTAAAGTTCTATGGCATCGGCCTGTTTCATGCCGGTTTCTAAAATAGTGGAGCTATAGTTCAGCTCCTTTGCCCAGGCTTCCAGCGCGGTTAGTATTTGCTTAGCTTTACCTTGCCTTCTGAAATCCGGGTGCACAAACATGCGCTTTACTTCGGCTATAGTTTCGGTATAGGATTTTATAGCGCCACAGCCAGCCGCCACGCCATCTTTATAAGCCACAATCACTTCTTTTATAGCATCTACTTTGTTGTATTGTGCATAAAACGCGTGGTCGTCGCCATCTTTCTCTTTTAAATCCTGGTCCAGTAAAACAACAAGTCGCCGGAAGTCAGGGTTGTCGGAAGTGGTGCGGGTTAGGGTTAGCATTTAAAGATTAATAGTAAATGGCCTCTCGTAAAAGACGTGCGAGGCCGTGACATGACTTTTACACAATGTTTAGCGACTGGCTTTATTTTAAGAAGTAACTGTTAAAAGTGTTTTTTATCAAGTCCCAAAGTAATGTAGCATTCTCTTTTGTTACGTTTAGTTGAATGATAATACTAATTACTGTTCCAATGAATAGGTTTTGCCAATCATATTTCCCTAAATCTTTCGCAAATTCAGTTAATCTTTCAAGTTCAATCTTTATCTCTGTGTGTTGCTGGACAAGAAGGGGGATTGTTGATAAATTCTGAGAGAGTAGGATTGTTTTTGCTTTTAATTCTTCGTATTCCCGAATTGTAAATTTTGAGTTATCTTTTTTTGAAGAAAAGTTAATAGAAGATATCTCCTTCTCAAGCCTTTCCCAACTATTTGGTTCATTTAACTCTCTTGTAAGATTTTCTATCCAATCGTAAAAATGGGTAACAATACTGTCCCATCCGATGCGTCCTGATGCTTCTAAGTAAGTATCTGAGCCTGGAACGTAGTTTACAACAAAAGATTTATGGTAGTTTTGGTCTTTGAATATGTTAAAATAGTATTCGGATTCTTTTAAACTTATTGAAGAAAATCCATTGCTGTCTGTGGAAGGTTCAGATAGGTTGAATTGTGCAGGTGTCAAATTCTCACTCTCTTCAATAATATTAAATAGTTCGTTTTTTTGAGATAGAAGAAGTTTCATAAGAAATTGATTTTTAGCTTGCCGTTAACTAATAGATAAACATATATATATACGCTTATCTTCACTATGGATGACGGTCATATCCTTCCTACAAATGCTGCACGTACTGCTCCAGGTAGCCTTCCATTTCGCGCTGAACTTCCAGGGCTGCTTCGCGGGCTTTTTCGGCGAAGTCGCGGCCAGATGAAGCGTAGATGATTGCGCGGGACGAATTTACTAATAGGCCGCAGCGCTGGTTCATGCCTAAACGGGATATCTCTTCCAGGCTACCGCCCTGCGCGCCAATGCCCGGCACCAGCAGGAAGTGGTCCGGAACTATAGCACGCACGCGCTGCACATACTCGGCCTGCGTAGCACCAACCACAAACATCAGCTGCCCGGCTGTGCCCCAGGTAGAGCTCTCACGCAACACTTGTTCCCAAAGGTATTCTTCACTTCCATCGGCCAGGCGCAGCATCTGGAAATCCTGGCTACCCGGGTTTGATGTTAAGGCCAGTAAAATCACCCACTTGCCACCCTGCACCAGAAACGGCTTCACCGAATCGGAGCCCATGTAAGGTGCCACGGTTACCGAGTCGAAGTTCATGGTCTCGAAAAAAGCGCGGGCGTATAGTTCGGAGGTGTTGCCAATGTCGCCGCGTTTGGCGTCGGCTATCGTAAATATTTCCTGCGGTATGTGGTTTATGGTTTTCTCCAGGCTCACCCACCCTTTCGGCCCCTGCGCTTCATAAAAGGCAATATTCGGCTTATAGGCCACGCACAGGTCGGCAGTGGCATCTATGATCTGGCGATTGAACTCAAAAACCGGGTCTTCAAAATCCAGCAAATGTTCTGGTAACTTCTTCGGGTCGGTGTCGAGGCCAACGCACAGGTATGATTTTTTCAGCAGGATCTGCTCGAATAGTTTTTCTCTTGTCATGGCTTTAGGTGGGTTTTATCAGGTAGAGCAAAGCTACATTTTTACGGGCACTGCTAAAAGCCTTTTTCGGGTTTTGCTGACACAGCGCTCAACTATAGTTTAAATTAGATGCACGACAAGGAAAATGCAACCATAATAAGATAAACTGACTCTCTAAAGTACAGCCTTATTATAACAGAACTAAAATTATGATCAGACTCGCCATCATTTTCGCGTTTTTCCTGTTTTCGGCTTTCAGCTGCTCTAAAGAAGAAGAAACTGTGAACTCACTGGAGAATTTCCCCGCTTATATTGTGGCAGTAGATGCCCCTGAAACCGCTACTGTAGGAAGCACTGTGCCTGTAAAAGTAGCGTTCCAGGTAAACGATAGCTGCGGAGAGTTCAAAAAATTTGAAGTAGATGCGCAGGGCAAAACTATACACATTCAGGTTTACCCGCAGTACAGAGAAGGACCTTGTCTGATGGTTGTTTTAACCCGTGAGGTAAGCTATGAATTTAAACCGACTGAGCCCGGCACCTACACGTTAAAGTTCTCACCTAAATATCCTGACCAAGAAATCTCCAAAACTATAGTTGTAGGCGAAGCAAACTAAGCTTGTCTGAAGCAGGATTAATTTGGGTTTAAAGTTGAACAGGATTTGTAGAGACGTAATACCTAGCGCCACTGCTATGAAACTATAGCTCTGTTCTGGTTCAGCTTTATTTTGCAACTATAGCACAGCGAGTCTGGAGACTATCACCCACTGTGCGGCAACTGTCAGATACCGGCGCCAGCATTTTTCTTGTCGTGGCAACTATAGCTCTAACTATAGAACCACAGTTTAGCATCATACTGGCAACAATCAACTAAATTTCAACTCCATCGCTTCGTAGCGGAGACGCAAAATCTTGCGTCTCTACATCCGGCCAATCCTATAAATCACCATTAATCCCGGTTCATACAAATCATACAAAATCGCATAAATCTCTTTAATCACTGGTCAAAAAAAAGCTGCTCCGTTTCCGAAGCAGCCTTTCCTATCATATCAGGTTGGGTTTATCTTAAATCTACCACGCTCACGCCTTTATATTTTGCTTTGTTAAAGCTGAAGGTATCAGCGGCAAGCGGCGGGTTAGCCTGGAAGTTCTTGATGGTATAAGTGTAGCGGTTGCCGTTGTTACGGAACATCTTCCAGCTTTTCAGGGTCTTGTCTTTCTGGTTAATGTACAGGCGAACTTTAAAAACCGGGTTGTTGCGGTCTTCCGGTGCCAGCTCAATTACGTCGTACGTAATACCATCAGCACCCTTTTCGGCGCCGGCGTAAGCGTATTTATAACCTTTCTTATACATTTCAAAAATCTTACCCGGCGACATAGCCTCTGCCTCAGGGTCCGATTCAGTTATAGTTACTTCGTTCACATCTTTCAGGTAAGTCCACAGCACTTTGCCATCACTAATAACCTCCTGACCGCTCACTGCCAGTCTGTACTTCGGGCCGCTCACCAGAATATCACCTTCAACGGTTTCTTTGCCTTTAGACGATGTGTTTTCCATAGTCTGTGCGAAGGTGGCTTTAAAGGCCTTCATGGCTTTGTACTTGGCACTCATGGCATCCAGAATCTTAGTTGCCTGCGGGTCTTGCTGTGCGCTTGCCAGGTTTACGAAAAGCACCATGGCAAGAAGTAGAGAGAATATCTTTTTCATTTTTTAGGGTTCAATTGTTTGCTTAACCCATCGTATTCAATAACTGTTCCAAACTGTATTCGTCCGGAATTAAAACTTCACGGGCCTTGCTGCCTTCAAACGGGCCAACTATACCAGCCGACTCCAACTGGTCAATCAATCGGCCGGCGCGGTTGTAGCCCAGCTTCAGGCGGCGCTGCAACAACGAAGTACTTCCCTGCTGGTGCTGCACTATAATGCGGGCTGCTTCTTCAAACAATGGATCTTTGTTGCTCGGGTCGAAGTCTGTTTTCTCAGCGCCGCTGTCGTCGCCCACAAATTCAGGTAACAGGTAGGCATCGCTGTAGCCCTGCTGCTCGCCAATATAATCGCAGATGCGGTCTACTTCAGGCGTATCTACAAACGCGCACTGAATACGGATAATGTCTGAACCAATAGAGAACAGCATATCGCCCTGCCCTATCAGCTGGTCGGCACCACCGGCATCCAGAATGGTGCGGGAGTCGATCTTGGATGTTACTTTAAAAGAGATACGCGCCGGGAAGTTGGCTTTAATGATACCTGTAATTACGTTTACCGACGGACGCTGCGTGGCAACCACCAGGTGTATACCAATAGCACGGGCCAGCTGGGCCAGACGCGCGATCGGGGTTTCCACTTCCTTACCAGCCGTCATCATCAGGTCGGCCAATTCGTCAATTACCAATACAATGTACGGCATAAAGCGGTGACCTTTTTTAGGGTTCAGGCGGCGCTCTACAAACTTGCGGTTGTACTCTTTCAGGTTACGGCAGCCGGCATCTTTCAGCAGGTCGTAGCGCATATCCATTTCCATACACAGCGAGTTCAGCGTATTCACCACCTTTTTGGTATCAGTAATGATGGCTTCTTCGCTATCCGGAAGCTTCGCTAAAAAGTGGCGCTCAATCTTGTTGAACAGCGATAATTCCACTTTCTTAGGGTCAACCAAAACAAACTTAAGCTGCGATGGATGGCGCTTGTATAGTAGCGATGTAAGGATGATGTTCAGACCAACCGACTTACCCTGGCCTGTAGCACCCGCCATCAGCAAGTGCGGCATTTTGGCAAGGTCGGTGATGAAAACTTCGTTAGTAATGGTTTTACCAAACGCGATCGGCAGGTCCATTTCAGATTTCAGGAACTTCTCTGTACTCAGAATCGACTTGATGGACACCATTTCTTTTTTAGTATTCGGCACTTCAATACCGATCGTTCCCTTGCCCGGAATCGGCGCAATAATACGTATACCAAGCGCCGCTAAACTCAGGGCAATATCATCTTCCAGGTTTTTGATCTTGGAGATACGCACACCGGCATCCGGCACAATCTCATATAGCGTAACAGTCGGGCCAATCGTTGCTTTAATGCTGGCGATACCAATGTTATAGTTACCCAGCGTCTCTACAATCTTATCCTTGTTGGCTTCCAGTTCCTCTTTGGTAACCGATACCTTGCTGGCGCCATACTCGTTCAGTAACTCTATAGTTGGGTACTGGTAACGGGCCAGGTCAAGGGTTGGGTCATAGTTTTCGATGGCATCGCCGGTCTCTTCTTCAGGCGCTTCTTCAATTACCAGGTCCAGTTCCTCTTCACCTTCGGCGGTATCAAACTCCAGCTCGGCTTCTTCCAGAATGCTTTCATCCTCAATGTCCAGTTCCAGGGTTGGGGCAGCAGGTTTTGGAGCCGGCGCTACCGGTGTTGTTATAGAGCGAAGCTCCATTTCCAGCGCCTGGTTTATAGCTTCTTCATCTTCCTCATCCAATAGCAGTTCGTCTTCCTCCTCATAATCCAGCGAAGCAGTAGGGTCGGCATTGTGGTTGATGTTACGCGCGGAGCCATGCACTACCTCACCAATTGAGGATGCGGCTCTGTTAGAGCTCAGGTTATCGTCGGTTTCAGCGGAAGGTTTCGGGCTCCAGCTTATTGATGTGATATCGAAGAAGAACACCAGGAACACGATGAACAGGAAGGCCAGCACCAGCCCAGAGCCCCAGCCCAGCAGCGAGTTCATCCAGATGGCAGTTTCGATGCCGATACCACCTCCTAAAAAGCCGAAATCTTCTATACCGCCTGCCACAAACACAATGTAGCCCAGCGTTAAGCTCAGCCACAACATGCTAAAGCTGCACAGCCCCAGTACATAAGAAAGTGAAATATTGAGTTTGCTGAAAACAATGCGGGCACCAGTGCAGAACACGATCGGGATAGCGAAGAAAGCGCCCATGCCCACCCATTTGAAGATGAACAGATGTGACAGCCAGGCACCGAACAGCCCCAGCCAGTTCTCTGCTTCCTGTCCGCTCTCTTTCAGGCCCGTTCCCTTCACTGATTCAACCACACTCTGGTCGGCGTGGCCGGTAAAGAGGTACGACACAAACGCGATCATCATGCAGAACGACAGCAACAGAAAAAAGAAGCCTGCAAACAGTTTAACCCGCTTGTCGTGCAGGAAGCTGATTCTGAAGCTCGGAAGCTTTATTTTAGGCATCGAGAACTTGAAAGATCTCTTGGCTTTCTGCTTTGGCTGCGCCTGATTTCTGGGCGTATTGGTGGCAGCACGCGGCTCATTGCGTCCCTTAAATTCATTCGTAGCCCTGCTTCCGTTCAGCGGTTCGTTTCTGTACGTGTTCTTTGCCATACCCTTCGACTAGTTAGAATTCCAAATTTACATTTTTTGCCTTGAAAGCGAAGAGCAATTAGCCGGGCAACTGAAAATTTATCTGGCCAGCAGCTTCTTGTTAATCTGGGTGATGAGCGCCGGGCCTTCGTAAATAAATCCGGTGTATAGTTGTACCAGGTCAGCGCCGGCGTCCAATTTCTCTAAAGCATCCTCAGCAGTCATTATACCGCCTACGCCAATGAGTTTTATAGTTGCTGGCAGGTGCTGGCGCAGGTACCGAATGATCTCGGTTGAACGTTTGGTCAGCGGTTTGCCACTAAGCCCGCCGGCTCCTATGTCCTGTACTTTTTGTGAGGGTGTGTGCAATCCGTCGCGGCTTATAGTGGTGTTGGTTGCAATTATGCCGCTTAAATTCGCTTCTTTGGCAATTTCGATGATGTCGTTGAGTTGCGGCTCGTTCAGGTCCGGGGCAATTTTGAGCAGCAGCGGCTTTGGTTTTGGCATTTTACTATTCTGTTCCTGCAGCGCTAGCAACAGTTGTTGCAATGGCTCTTTTTCCTGAAGCGCACGCAGGTCCGGAGTATTGGGCGAGCTAACGTTCACTACAAAATAATCCACTACATCATATAGCGCTTTAAAGCAGTACAGGTAATCGTTCAGAGCTTCCTCGTTAGGCGTTACTTTGTTTTTGCCAATGTTCCCACCAACTATAATGTTGCTTTGGCGGGTTCTCAGGCGAGCAACGGCAGCTTCTACGCCTTCGTTGTTAAATCCCATGCGGTTAATGATGGCCTGGTCTTCGGGCAAGCGGAACAAACGTGGCTTCGGATTTCCCTCCTGTCCTTTCGGGGTAAGCGTCCCGATCTCTATAAAGCCAAAACCTAAATTAGCCAGCTCGTCTATCAGCTTGGCATCTTTATCAAAACCTGCGGCAAGCCCCACCGGGTTAGGGAAATCCAGCCCAAACAATTCGCGCCTCAGTTTCGGACTATGCATTCCAAACATGCTGTTGCTTATAGTTTGCGCCAATGGCAACTTATAAACAGTACGCAGCGCATCGGTGGTCAGGTAATGTACTTTCTCAGGATCGAGCTTGAAGAGTAGCGGACGAAGCAGGCTTTTATACACGGCAGCTGGGGTTTAGGGTTTGCTGCCTGCAAAGATAGGGAATACAGTTTGGAAGTTAGAAGGTTTGGAAGTTAGAAAGTTAGTATAGTTTAAGAGTTTGGGAGTTTTAGAGTTTTAGAGTTGGAGAGTTTAGGAAGTTAGTGGCGTTCGTTGCTCTTTCATATTTGCGCACCGAGATTGCTTTGTCTGAAGCGCGGATTATGGGGTATTTATGGGATCATTGGATCTGAGGGTTTGCTATAGTTGAGGCTATAGTTTTATAGTTGCTGTGGTCCAACCACCCCTAACCCCTCCTTATCCAAGGAGGGGAGTTTTTCTGCTATTGTTATAGTTTACACAATAGTTTTATAGTTACGTTTTAACCCACCCCTACCCCTCCCGAGAGGGGAATTTGGGCTGTTGCTATAGTTTAGGTTATAGTTCTATAGTTTTAACTCGGTCTATAGTTACAGGCCACGAACAGGCAGGCGCAGCCTGCCCCTCGGAACTACCACTACGGAAAAGCCACAGAGCTATAGCTGTTAAGCTAAACTATAGCTATCGAGTGATCTCAGTCTTTGGGTTGAGCGCCTTGTAGATTTCTGGTGCCGCCAGGCATTGCGACGCAGGAGCAAAGGAAATGTACACCGCGCGATGCCCGAAGAGGGGGCCTCGCGGCCGTGAGCGCTCCAAGGCATCAATAACACTGTAGGCTGGTAGAGCTGCCAGGATAAAAGGTAACTATAGCACGAATTGCTTGTGTCCAGCTGCAGCTATAGTTAGCTATAGGACATATAAGATGTCTCGGCTATCGCTCAGGATGACAAAAGAGACCTATAAGCTGAAATAGATTTCCCGTTACACTCGAAATGACAAATAGGCAACTATACCACTACAATTAGAGCGATCACAATGATCGCTCTAATTGTAAATTACTCTTTTAACTTCTTCCAGGCAGCTTCCAGTACCGGATTTGATTCAGAACTATAGCTTGTATTCTTCATCTGCCTCTCTATTTCCTTGATGCGATCATCAGTGTTTGGGTGGGTGCTGATGAATTTAAGAAACTCTGGAGATTCAGTTTGCAGGCGTTCCATGAGCCACACCATGCCTTTGGGGTTAAGGCCGTTCATCGACAGTAGTTCCAGGCCGGCCTTATCTGATTCGGTTTCGGCTTTGCGGCTGTATTCCAGGTTATGAAAAGTTGAAGCGTTATCAAGAATTACGGCTGCAATGCCGCTTACATCGCCGAACAGCACCGAAAGCAGCATGTAATACGACAGGCTTCGGGCAATGGCTTTGGTAGAATGGCGCAACTGCACGTGCCCTATCTCGTGGCCCAGCAAACCTGCCAGTTCTTCGTGATTCTCCATCTCGTCTATGATGGCATCGTGCACCACTATAAATCCGCCGGGCAGGGCAAAAGCATTTACCATGTCGTTCTTCACAACAGTTACCTGTATCGGGAAGTCAGACTCTATGTTAAGTGCGCCAAGGTACTGTTGCAGCGCTACCGTTTTAGCCGAATCTACCTTTTGGCCGTGCATGAACTGGTTGTGCAGCTTTTCGCCCATGGCACGCTCATAACTAACCGGGAAGTGCGAGGCAGCTTTCTCGGCCAGCGCAGGAACACCCCAGAAAAAAAGTACCACAGCTACCACCAGCAGGCTCAGACCACCAACTACAAGCCCTCTGACACCGGTCTTCTGAAACGAGTCGTATTTTGAGCGTATAAACCTGGCGCCTCTGTATTTTACTTCGAGCGCTTCCTTAAAACCCTGCTCAAACACGGCTATGCTCTGGCGCGGGAAACCACCATATTCCAGTACAGTGGTGTTGTCGTTAAATTCGGTGGTATGTATCTGGTCCAGATGCCATAGTTCGTTGCCACTTTCGTCGTCGGCGCGCCAGCTAATACTGATATAGTTTGGCTCCAGCTTAATAAAAGCGGGCATACCCTTGGAGGTACGCCCGTTATAAAATTTTCCTTCAAACATATGTTATACAAGGCCTATGTCCAGCATATCGGCCATATCTTCAAAAGTAGCATTTTTATATTCTTCTTCGGTCTGAGCCAGCATATCCGGGTTAAATTCTCCTAAAATCACGCAGTTATGAATAATGGTATGCATGGTGCGCGTAACTACCCAGGAGTAGCCCAGGCCCAGCGTAAATACCATGATCAGCAGGTTGCCCAGCGTCAGTTTCAGGTTTTGCCAACCTGTAAGAGAGGAGTCCAGGCGACTGTATTTGCCATCCTGCTCTATCAGAATGTTATTGATATAGAAGTTGATCAGGTCTTTTGCCCACCAGAAGGAATAGATACCTAACGTAACAATGGTGAGGAAATACCCTTTTATATGCAGTATGAGCAAATCACCCCCATCTCCGGTATAGCTGAACCTGGCATTACCAAAACGCATGTTCCCGATGATCTCTTTGCGCAGGTTAGTTGTAAACCACGCACCGTAGATACCAAACGTAATCATGGTCAGGAACATATTCAGATAGAAAACCTTATACATGCTACCCAGCTTACCACGGTAGCCCATATGGATGCCTCGCCAGCTGGTACGCGATGTACGGTAACGCATCATTCCGTGCAGGGCCATCGGCACTAGCAGAGACAACCCGACCATAAAGATGGCTAAGCAGATAAAGTAGATGCCCATGTCTTCAGGTGTCATGTTGAAGATACCATAGAGCAACACCCCATAAAGAACTGCCAGAATACCGATTCCTTTTATAAAACCGATAAACATTTCTTTTCCGGTACCATGAAAAGTAAAGGGACTGCCGGCCAGTTCGGTTTTGCGGTAGATGTAATGTAGGTTTTTGGCTTTTGCCCACGGGTAGTAAAGCCCCAGGGTAACGAGCATCAGTGCGATGTTTACAATCTGGATACTAAATAGTTCCGAACCTTTTCCTTTAAAGGCTAATGTTGGTTCGCTAATGTTTGTTTTCACTTCGGTAAAAGTTTCCTGCATAATATGTTACTATAGGTTAAAAAATGAAGATTATCAGCCTTCTTGAAATCATGCACAATAATCTACCCTAAATATATATAACATCAGCTGTATTATGCAAATAAAGGAAAGAAGTTTTGGAGTATAGCGTACTAAGTAGCTATTAAACTTCCAGCTTTAAAAGACCAGTTTAATTATCTGCCAGAACTTATCTATAGTTTGTAAAACACCAGATTCGGAAATTAGCAGGAGTTGGTACAGGAATACACATAAACCAGCAAGAGCCACAAGCATATACAAAATTTTCCAACCTATGCCCATCGGATGAATTTTACCATTGTGATATGCGATTTTAACAGATTGCCCCTTGTAGAACAGCGGAATATTAGCTCCCACATCCATTCTTAATTCCTGAACAATCTCATTTTGATCCACAAACTGCACACTATAGGATAGTATAAGTAAGTTATTTTACCACTGGATGCACTCCATTTGCCTTTCATTGCTATTACTTTTCCTATAGTATAGTAACCGTATTTGGTCTGATAATAGTCTGTAATGATCAGATAAAGACCAACACAGAAGAACATCAACCCAAAAATTAAAAGAAAAACATCCATCTGGTCCTTTGCTTACTAACTCCTCGGATGAAAATCCTTGATTACCTGCTTCAGGTAATCTCTGTCCAGGTGGGTGTAGATTTCAGTGGTGGTGATGGATTCGTGGCCCAGCATTTCCTGCACGGCACGCAGGTCGGCGCCGCCTTCTATCAGGTGGGTGGCAAACGAGTGGCGGAACGTGTGCGGGCTTATCTGCTTCTGTATTCCGGCTTTGGCTGCCAGGTCTTTGATAATGGTAAACACCATTACACGGGTAAGTTTGGCACCACGGCGGTTCAGAAACACAATGTCTTCGTGGCCTTTCTTGATTTTAAGATGACAGCGCACACCTTCGCGGTATAGTTTAATGTGCTTCAGGGCATCGCGCCCGATCGGCACCAGGCGCTCCTTATCGCCTTTACCTGCCACTTTAATAAAACCCATGTCTTCGTACAGGTTGCTCAGTTTCAGGTCCAGCAGTTCCGATACGCGCAGCCCCGAACTATAGAGTGTTTCGAGCATGGCCCGGTTGCGTGTACCTTCCGGCGTTGACAGATCTATGGCCGAAAACAGCTGCTCGATCTCATGAAAGTTCAGCGTGTCGGGTAGTTTGCGGTCGAGTTTCGGCGCTTCAATGGTTTCGGTCGGATCGTGGGCCATTAGATCTTCCATGATCAGGAATTTGTAAAATGCCCGGATACCCGACAAGGTACGCGCCTGCGAGTGCACGGTCATGCCCAGTTCATTCACCCACTCCAGAAAATCACGAAGTATAGCCGGGGTAATTTTATCAGGCGACACCTGCAGGCTGTTTAAGTCCAGAAAATCTGTCAGCTTACGCACATCACGCAAATAGGCCTCTACAGAGTTACCCGACAACGACTTCTCCAGGCGCAGGTATTGCTCAAATTGCTTTACAGTGATATTCCAGGTCATGGAAGTTAGAGAGTTTGGGAGTTAGAGAGTTTAAGAGTTAAAAGGTTAGAAAGTTAAAAGTTGTGTTATGTAGAGATGCAATACGTTCCGTCTTTTACATCGGGAGACCCAACAATTTAACAATCAACAATTAACAATCAGCATTAATCCTGTTCATCCTTTAATCCTGAAAATCCTGATTTAGATAAACAATTTAACCATCCAACAATTAAACAATTTAAAGTAAAGCAAATATAGTTAATCCTTACCTTTGCATTGTCCGTTTTATGCGGAAATCAAGCTAATCACCCAACCTATGAAAATCCTGATCCTGAATGGCCCAAACCTGAACCTGCTGGGCATCCGCGAGAAAGCAGTTTATGGCTCCCGCTCTTTTGAAGATTATTTCGAAGAACTAAAGGAGGCTTTCCCAGCACTGGAGTTGTCTTATTTCCAGAGCAACACCGAAGGCACCCTGATCGACAAACTGCATGAGGTTGGTTTCAGCTATAAAGGAATCGTTTTTAATGCCGGCGCTTACACCCATACTTCGGTAGCGTTATCGGATGCGGTGAAGGCTATAGAGGCACCTGTGGTGGAAGTACATATTTCCAACATCTACGCCCGCGAAGCTTTCCGGCATAAAAGCATGATAGCCCCCTACTGCACTGGCAGCATAGTTGGCTTTGGCTTAGAGAGTTACCGCCTGGCATTGCAGTATTTCGAGCGACTGAAGCCAAAACAAATCGGCTTCGGCGCTAATAAATAAACTATAGTACCGTTAGTGTAGAGAAGAGAAGTTTTTATAAAAATATAGTTTTTATACTATATTTTATTTATATTCCAGCATGATGCTTAATTTTTACCCAGGCCCATCCAAAGTATATCCCGAAATTCGCACCTATTTATCAGATGCGTATGACGAAGGTATTTTAGGTGCTCCTCATCGTGGCGAGCAGTTCGTGCAGCTTTCCAGAGCAACGGTGGGCCTGCTGAAACGAAAAATCAACATACCTGAAGATTATTACATTTTCTTTACTTCCGGTGCCACCGAATGCTGGGAGATCCTGATCCAAAGCCTGACCAAACATAAAAGCTATCATATTTATAACGGTTCTTTCGGCGAGAAATGGTTTGACTATGCCAAAAAACTGCGCCCGAATGCAGAAGGCCTGGCTTTTGACCTGAACGAACCCATGCCGGTAGAGCAACTGAAGATAGGTTCCGATACCGAACTTATCTGCTTTACCCAAAACGAAACATCAAACGGCACACAGGTATCGGCGACCAGCATCCTGAACCTGCACAACCGCTACCGCGATACGCTTATAGCTGTAGATGCCACTTCTTCGATGGCCGGCCTCAACCTTAAGTTTATTAAGGCTGATATCTGGTTTGCATCGGTACAGAAATGCTTTGGCCTGCCTGCCGGGTTGGGCATCCTGGTTTGCTCGCCAAGAGCTATTTTCAGGGCAAAGCAAATGGCAGAGCGTGGGCACTACAACAGCCTGGTAAGCATGTACGAGAAAATGCTGAACTACCAGACTACCCACACGCCTAACGTACTGGGTATTTACCTGCTTCGCCGTGTGCTGGAAGACCGCCCCTTTGTAAAAGCCCTTGACCAGGAACTGGTAGACCGCTCGCAAAACCTGTACGAGTTCTTTTCCCAGTTTCAGGACATACAATTGCTGGTGGAGAACGAAGAGGTGCGCTCCAGAACAGTAATTGCCCTACAGGCTACTGAGCGACTGGTTGATGATATTAAAAAGCGTGCCCTGCATCACAACATCCGGCTGGGCAACGGCTATGGTCCGTGGCTGCGGAATACGTTCCGTATCGCCAATTTCCCGGCCATACTAGACGAAGAATTCGAAGAACTGAAGCGCTTTTTCCTGCACTATTACGCGTAATCTTATACCTTTGCGCGCAAATCAAGTATAAGCGCACATGGATATCTTTAACTTCAAGGAAATCATATCAGTTACGCTGATCCTGTTTGCGATCATCGATATTCTGGGCTCTATCCCGATCATCATAAACCTGCGCAAGCGCGAGGGCGTGATCCAGTCTGAGAAAGCCACCATTATTTCGGGTATTCTGATGATCGCGTTCCTGTTTGTGGGCGATGGAATCCTGAAGTTATTCGGCATTGATTTCCAGTCATTTGCTATGGCTGGTGCCATTATTATCTTCATTATTGGTTTGGAGATGATTCTGGGGAAAGACTTTTTTCACACCGACCCTGAGATCAAGAGCGGCTCTATCGTTCCGCTAGCGTTTCCGCTTATAGTTGGGGCCGGCACCATGACCACCCTGCTCTCGTTGCGTGCAGCTTATTCGTTGCCCAATGTACTGGTTGGTATCATCGTAAACCTGATCTTTGTGTACATCGTGCTGAAATCGTCGGGTTGGATAGAGAAGAAACTTGGAAAAGCCGGTGCCGACGTGCTACGTAAAGTGTTCGGGGTTATCCTGCTGGCCATCGCTATTAAACTGTTCAAGAGCAACCTACCGATATAATTATGAATTACAAATGATGAATTATGAATTGGAATAAGCCATTTAAGTTCGAGCGGGTAATCTGTTAAAACACCGAGTATAGTCCTTTATCAGAAACTGTCGCGAAACTATAGGTCCTCTTCTTCGAATTCACTCATTCAAAATTCAGGCATTCAAAATTACTTTATGATTGAAATATTTACAGACGGTGCTTCGCGTGGAAACCCGGGGCCGGGTGGTTATGGCGTTATATTGCGTTGGGGGCCGCATGTAAAGGAGCTTTCTGCCGGTTTCCGGAAAACGACGAACAACCGCATGGAGCTGCTGGCTGTAATTGTGGGGTTAGAGGCTATAACAAAACCGGGCATTCCGATCACCATTTACTCCGACTCGAAATATGTAGTTGATGCTGTAGAGAAACGCTGGGTGTTTGGCTGGCAAAAGAAAGGCTTTGCCGGTAAAGCTAACGGTGACCTGTGGGCTCGGTTTTTGCGCATTTATGCAAAACACAATGTGCGCTTTGTGTGGGTACGCGGTCATGCCGGCCATCCCGAAAACGAGCGCTGCGACGAACTGGCCGTAGCCGCAGCCTTATCACCAAACTTACCAGCCGACGAAGGCTTTGAATCCGGTATGTTTAACTCTAAGTAATTCGGTTTAATTATGAATGCTGAATTATAAATTATGAATTGAGTAAAGTACCTTAACATCAGCATTAATTCTTAATAGATTATTCATAATTCATAATTAAGCGCAGCATTGGCTAATTCTTACTTCCAATTTAAACAGTTCCGGGTTGAGCAGGACAGGTGCGCCATGAAGGTGTGTACCGATTCGTGTTTGTTTGGGGCTGTGGTAGAGGTTGGGCAGGCAAAGCGCATTTTAGATATTGGCACAGGTACCGGACTCCTCTCACTGATGGTGGCGCAGCGCAGTTCTGCAACTATAGATGCTGTTGAAATTAATTCCGATGCCGCCTCTCAGGCCGAAGAAAATTTCGCTGCCAGCCCCTGGCGAGAAAGATTAAACCTACACCCGGTTAGCCTGCAGCAGTTTGCAAACTATAGCCAGCAACGTTACGATGTAATTCTTTCCAATCCGCCGTTCTTCCTAGCATCGCTAAAGTCGGGGAATGCGGCCAAGGATAGCGCAAAACATACCGGTGATTTGTTTTTTGAAGATATTCTGGCATTTGCGCAAAAGCACTTGACACCGGACGGCAAACTATACATTTTGTTGCCACCAGCAGAGGCTACTCACTTTGCCAGCCTGGCTCCTGCTCACCAACTTTTCTTAACAGAAACTATAGAAGTGTTTACCTACATCAACGGCCAGTGCATCCGCCATATCCAAACCTATAGTTTCGCCAAGCCAACCATACCAACTATAAGCCAGCTCCACATCCGGGGGGCTGATAAAGTAACTTACACCACTGCCTTTACAGAATTGCTGAAGGATTATTATCTGCATTTATAACGGTCTGTTCTCTTTGAGAGTACTGCCTTTCATTGCGCGAATTCTCCCTTTGAGGCCAAAGCTTTTCATTTTCTTCTTTGTCATCCTGTAAGGATCTTGTTGACCTTTAGCAAAGACTTAACCAGTTGGGTTAGGGGCCAATTCTACCAACTTAAGGGTTTTCCATTTTCTAAAATGTCATTCCGAGCGCAGTCGAGGAATCTTATATGGCACTGCAATAGGACACATAAGATCTCTCACATTGTTCGAGATGACAAATTCGGCTTAAGTTGGCGGCATTGAGGTTAGGAGTCCTCTTTCTCCACCAAGTTTCTTAACAGAATGGCTTTAATTCAAAGCTCCACTTTCTAGAATGAAACGCTCATCCTCAAAAGTACAGTCCAAATAGAAACAAGTCTGATTCAAACTATAGTACAGACAACACCCTTTCCTGTTCTACGAAATTGATACCGTAGGCCTTCAGCTCTTCCAGCACTGGCTCGTATAGTTCGGGGTGGATTGGAATGACAACGCCGCGCTGCGTGATTTTGCCCTGCAGCAGCAGTTTGGCCAGTATAGCTACCGGCAGGCCAACCGTTTTCGCCATGGCGGTATGCACTTCATCGTCGCCTTTTACTACCAGCGACGAGGTGAATTCATGCTTTTCCCCATCCAGCTCATACTGAAACAGGTGCTGCATCACGATCATGTCTTTGTCGCCGTGCTCGAGCTGCCACTTCTCTTTCAGTATTTTTTCCAGTACCTGGGCCGGTGTCGCATTTGCCAGCTCCACAGGGTTTTCGGAAAACAGATCGAGCCAAGCCAGCTTCTGCATGATTTCGCCTTGCTCCTCTATGCCGGTATAGTTGGCTAGCCGTTGTTCTATAGTTTGCCCGTTTATAGTTGGCGGCAGAAAAGCTTCCAGGTAGCTGCGGTAGGTCATGTTTTCAGAGCCTTCCAAACTATAGCTGTCGTCGGTGAGGCCGAGCTGTACAAATACATTCCAGGCTGCACAATAGCCTTTTCGGCGCAAGGTGCCACGCAGCATGGTTGGTATATCATGCAGGTTGTAAGGTTCGCGATAGCTAAGCGAGTCACGGTTGGCGTAGCCTTCAAAATGGCCGTAGCCTTCTACAAAAATATCCTCGGTGCGGGTAAACAGCTGGTGATACGGGATGTATTTGTAGCCGCCGTTCCGGATGTATTTGGCTGTGCCCTGCCCTGCCAGCACTACGTTGCGCGGGTTCCAGGTAAACTTATAGTTCCATGGGTTGTCGTCAGATTCCGGTGCAATCAGACCGCCGGTGTACGATTTAAAAGAAGTAAGCTTGCCGCCTTTTGCCTGTATGTGCTGTATGGCCGCCATTGCCGACATATGGTCAATGCCAGGGTCCAGACCGGATTCCATGAGGATGGTAATGTTCTTTTGCTGAGCCTCGGCGTGAAGTTCCAGGAAGGCTGGCGTAACATAAGATGCCGTGATCAGGTGCTTTTCCTGCTTTAAACATTCCTGTGCTACTTCTATATGAAAAACTGCCGGCAATAAAGAGATTACCAGGTCTGCCTGTTTTACTTCGGCTTCGCGCTGTGCCTCGTCGTGCACGTTAAAAACAATGGCTTCGGCAAACGGTAGGTGATCTATAACAGACTGCAGGTGGCTTACTACAATATCGCCAATTCGGATGTGCCAGTTCTCGTTTGGGGCGTTTTGCAGCAGGTAATCGATAAGCGAAGAAGCGGAGCGGCCTGCACCAAGCAACAGGATATTTTTCATAGGGCAGCGGTTCTGGTTTTATAGTCTGCCTATAGTTTGCGTGAGGGATAGAGCGGTTGTTTGAGCTCCTATAGTTGGGTACAAACTATAGAGCGAGCCGCGAAAGCCCGACGGCTATGCCGGCACGCCCGACACCAATTTGTGGTTGCCTCCCACACAAACAATAGTTTAATTCTGGTGTTAAGTTAAGGATTACGGGCAGGACAGCAAACGTTTTTATTGTTTTTCAGGAATATAGCTTTATATTTATAGCCCTTTTCTAATTTTTGTATTGAAACGTTCTTAAATGGCAAACAAACTGACCATTAACATTGATGTTGATGTGCTGGACCCGGCTGAGCTTACGGCAGATGAAATGAAGGCGATGCAGCTCGCACAGGAAGCAGCCAATGATGCCTATGCTCCTTACTCTAACTTTTTAGTGGGCGCGGCCCTGCTGTTGGAAGATGGCTCCTTGTTTAAGGGCAGCAACCAGGAAAATGCAGCTTACCCTTCGGGGTTGTGTGCCGAGCGTACTGCCCTGTTCTCGAAAAGTGCCTACTACCCGCATACCAAAATTAAACTGATTGCCGTAACTGCCCGCCGCCGGAGTGAGCAGCAACACCTGCCCGCAATGCCCTGTGGCGCCTGCCGCCAGGTAATGGCCGAATACGAGTTTAAGCAGAAAGAGCCAATCCCTGTGCTGTTACAAGCTGCCGATGGTAAATATCACCGCCTGAAGTCTGTATCGGACCTGCTACCGTTCCAGTTTACGCCGGACCACCTGTAGTATAAAACAGTTCCGGCGAAGTGCCTGTTGTAGCTGAGAACTTACATTACAGCCCATGAACGAGCATCGCCTTACCGTGCCCCGTACTGCCCGCTTTTATATGCTGGGCACGCCTTCTGAAAAGATAACAGACCTGTGGATTGTATGCCATGGCTATGGGCAGCTGGCGCGCTATTTTCTTCGTCATTTTGCTCCGCTGGATAACGGCCGCACTGTTGTGGTTGCTCCTGAGGCGCTCTCACGGTTTTACCTGGATGGGTTTTCGGGGAGGGTAGGTGCTACCTGGATGACGAAAGAAGACCGCCTGGCCGAGATTGATGACCAAGCTGCTTACCTTAACTTGTTGCTGAAGACCCAACTACAGCAACTGCCTGCTGATGTGCGGGTAACTATAGTTGGTTTCTCGCAGGGTGGCGCCACGGTTAGCCGCTGGCTGGCAACTGGTACAACGCATGTGCACCGACTTATACTATGGGCCGCCTCCTTCCCCGAAGACATTGATTTTACCGCCGGCAAAGCTGCCTTCCAAAACTTACCTGTGGCTATAGTTTACGGCACGCAGGATGAGTTTATCACACCCAAAACAGTTCAGAAAAAAGAGCAGCTCATGGCTGAACTCGGCATAAACCCCACCATTTACACCTTTGAAGGCGGCCACACCCTGCACTCCGAAACCCTGCTGAAACTGGATAAAGAGTTGTAATAATTTGTGCTATATTTAGTAACGCAAGAGCTGCAAACTATAGCGCTGTAACTATAGCTATAGTGCGGATAAGGGTGTGTTTGGGTTTATACTATAGTTATGGTTTATAAGAATAAATGGAAAACATAACAAAAGGAGCTTACAAATCACCTGGAAAGAATCACGGCTTTGACTTCATTTTTGAAGGTGAAATCAGATTTGGACCATGTTTTTATAAAATTGCTTTGGATGGGGTGTTGATTCCAGATCGCATTTTCGGATTTGAGTTCAAGTGGGATTCTAACTCCAAGTTCTTGGCACTTCAAGAATGGTTAACAACTGACTATAGAAATGGACCTATAACTGCCTTAACTATCATAGATTTAAATACAAGAAAACTTGCTCGAATTTCCAAAGCAGATGGAGGGTTTATAAAACCACTAATGTTTGAGGATGATAAAATCATCTTTGAGAAAGAGTACCTTGCAGAAGCTAAAAAGATAGAGTTTGAAATAAATCTGAACAATATCAAGAACTGGGAAGATTGAAAAATAACTACACCACAACATGGTATAGTAGTAAAGCTTACTATCGCTTCGCCTCTTCTACTAAAACACGTTAGCGGTAACTTCTAATTATGAAGAAGATTCTCAAAAGATATAATGAGTCATTTTTTGTTGAAGTCAATCAATCAAAAGACAAAGTGATTGAATTTGTATCCCAAGAAAAAAATAAAAAAAGAGACATCTTCGGATTCCTTAGCAGCAGTCCCTTGGATTACAGTGAAGTCACTGTTTCTGGTGAAAAGATATGTATTGAAGTGTTGCCCAAAATGTTAAACCCATATAGGGGAATGGGCGAAATTCACATGAGTGTACAAAGTGGTTCAAGCAGTTCAGAAACCATAATTGAAGGAGAAATAATACCTTATAATAGCCTTTACTTCTTTTTAATCTGTATGGTGATTGGCCTTTTAGTTTTATGGACACCTTTAGTTTTAGTAATGAGTTCAGGCATTCATACCTTCATCATGCTTGCTTTCGGATGGACAATATTTCCATTAGTTTTATACCTGATGCCCATTTGGAATAGAATCAGACTTAGGGAGTATAAGGAGTTCTTTATAGCTGCTTTAATGAAAAGCTAAAAAAAAAGCATCAGCTTACAAGCACATAAGTAAAGCTTCTGCTGCGCCTCGCTCACTTTATGTACTATACCGCTAGCAATATTTTAAGTCAATGAAGTATAAAGATGACAATATAGGTACTATCTCCTCCTTCTTACTTGCGATCGTTATTATTCTTTGGGGTATTAAGATGATTGCAAAGAACCTTGTGGCTGTGGGAGTTAGTAGCAGGACTTTATCCCTGTCAGGTTTTGGTGGCGAATATTTAATATTAATGGGTTTAATATTACTGTTCGTAGCATACCACGGTCTGTCTCCCCTTGGTAAAATACGGCGGTTTCTTGAAGGGGACTTTAAGAAAAAGGACAAACAAAAGCAATCAAAGAAATAGCTAAACATAATTTACGCTAGTCATAACCTAGCTCTACTAAAACATAACTCCACTTCACAAAACCCATACCCCACAACAAACCAACATGGAAGACCACAAAAATCAAAATGCTGATACAACGCCAAAAGTGACCGGAATAGGCGGCATATTCTTTTATTCAGGCGATCCGCAGGAGACACGGGAATGGTATGCCAAGAATTTAGGACTTGAGATGAATGATTGGGGAACATCGAGCTTTGAATCCAGGAATGTTAATAATCCAGATGAGATAGACACGCTCCAGTGGTGTCCATTTAAAGAGGGAGACAAATATTTTGCCCCATCCAAAAAAGACTTCATGATCAACTACCGGGTTCAGAACATAGAGGGGCTTGTTGCAAAACTCAAAGCAAATGGTGTTACCATTCTCGACGACATCGCAACATTCGACTACGGAAAGTTTGTGCATATTATGGACGCACAAGGCAACAAAATTGAACTATGGGAGCCAGCTGGTTAAAAAGCCTGATTTGCAAAACCGCTTCCTAAAGTACTTCAAGATCTTAGTAGCTGCATCAACTATAGAATTAGAACATTAATATATTTTATTACGTATATACAATTAATCAGACAAAATACCCTGAAAATGTGTATTCCTGTATAAAATCTGTTCTAAAACCCTTGTAGTTATGCAAAAGAAGTTTTACGCTTTCACCTTGCTATACTTTGTGTCGGTTGCTGTTTTCGCGCAAAGTAAGATCAACATCACCGCCAACATCCCCGACGCCAAGTTTTTTCTGCTCCGCGAAACCGACAATGCCGAAGTGGCAGAACTGGGCGTAGGCAGCATTGAACTGAAGCTGGAAAAGGATGCAAAGAACCGCATTAAAATAGTAAAGGACGGTTACGAGCCCCTTATAAAAGAATATCCGCGCACGGTAAAATGGGAGAAAGAACAGAAAGTAGCGCTGGAAAACCGCATGGTAGATATCAGTGTGGAGCCTTATGATGCCGAGATTTTTGTTGACGGCCGCATGATCGGGACGAAACGCACCAATCTTATAGTTGGCAAAGGCAAGTTCCTGACGGTAGAGATCAAGAAAACAGGGTTTGCTCCCATCACCAAAGTATACTATAACTCCCCTGACCGTGAAGTACCACCTGCAAAAGACTTTTTTGAGCTGAAAGACCGGCAGGTTCGCCTGGAAGTGGCCCCAGCCGATGCCGCCATACTGGTAAATGGTGTAGCTAAAGGGCGCGGCAATTCTGATATAACCGTACCCGTTGGCGAGTGTGTAACAGTAACTGTTAACCGCGAGGGCTTTGCCGATGTAACACAGGTTTTCTGCAACAAACCAGACACTGATCCGGCTCCGCCGGTTCGGTACAGAGCTGCCCTGGAAGACCGCCTGGTTAAACTCACTACCGCTCCTGCCGATGCCAACATAGAAGTAAATGGCAAAATTGTAGGTGTAGGCAAATACGACCTGAAAGTACCAAAGAATGCATGTATAGAGCTGCGCGTGGTAAAAGATGGCTTTATCCGGTATGTGAAAAACTACTGCAACCAGAACAACATGCAGGAGCCGCCACTCACTGAGTTTGTAGAGATGGTCGCTGATGAAGCCTACAACTCTTCTATCTCTACTGACATGGCTAACGTGCGCATCACCATTCCGGTAAATAAAGCGATGAACCCTGAGGACGCGTGGCGTACCTTAAGCTCTATAATTACGCGCAGCTTTGATGTGCTGGAAACTGTAGATTACAATACCGGCTACCTTACTACTGCCTGGCAGGTGCAGAATTTCAACGGCATGAGTACCATCCGTACCCGTGTAATCATAAGCTCAGGCGGTAGTTCTGATGGTCTAACCTATGTGGTTAAACTGGTAAGTCAGCGGGCCGATGGCGTTACAAGCGTTAAAGAAGATCAGCTGTTTACGGACTGGGAAAGACTACTAAAGCGCTACGGCAGTATTGTAGAAGAGCTTCAGGCCAGGCTACAGTAACAAACTATAACTATAAATGTACAAGCCCCGTCAACTGCTGACGGGGCCTTGTGTATCTATAGTTCTCAGAGATTACTACCCCGAGTTAACTTTTTAACTTTTTAACTTTTTAACTTTTTAACTTTCTAACTTTCTAACTTCATAACTTCTTAACTTCCCCTCTCCCACATCCCTGTCATTACTACTTCTAAAAGGTGCTGGTCCGGGTCGCGGAAGTAGAAAGATAAAAAGCCACCACCCCAGTCGTATTCCTGTTCTATAGTTATGCCGGCTGCTTCCACTTCAGCTTTGGTTTTGCTATAGTCTGCTTTACTTACTTCAAAGGCCAGGTGCAGTTGCCCGCTCCCGTAGTGTGGCGGCAGGGTTTCAGCTTTACTAGCTGCTTCGGCAATAAAGCACAGTAATACCGAGCTCCCCGCCCTGAAAAAAACATGCCTGCCGGGTACTTCGCCAATTACCTTAAACTTTAGCAGGCCATTATAAAACGCTTTGCACCTACCAAGATCGGCAACGTAAAGGCAGGTTTCTTTTATTTTTACAACATCCATACCAGCTCAAAAAAGGTCATTTACAGATCTCTATATAGCAAACGTAACTCATAGCTGTTCGTTAGATAGTTATCAGCTTGTATCCTACAGCATAAACTATGAAGCTTATGATGAAAATTTTTATTGTTTTTGCCACTGTACTAGCCGTGGCTTTTTATTTCTTTTACAACTCCAATCAAACATCGCCTGCAGCAGTTACAACTGTTGGCGGCCAGCTCGAAAAACTTGCTCCGCTCCCCTCGGAGGTTAAAGAAAGCTCGGGCATTGAAGCTGCGGCCAAGCAAGGCCACTACATTACCCATAACGATGCCAACAACAAACCTTACCTATACGAAATCGACGAGAAAGGGCATCTGGTACAAACCTATAAGTTGAAGATTCCAAATGTGGACTGGGAAGATTTAACAAGTGATGACAAGGGCAACCTCTACATAAGCGATACCGGCAACAACGACAACAAGCGTAAAGAACTGGCAGTATATAAAGTAAATGCTGAGAACATGCAGCAGGTACAGCCAATCCGGTTTACATACGAAGACCAGCCCGCAAAAACATCAAAAAAAGACAAGTTAGATTTTGACTGCGAAGCCCTGTTCTGGCACGACAACTATTTATACCTGATTACGAAGGACCGTAACAAAAAAGGGATAGCACGTGTGTACCGCCTCCCCGACAAGCCCGGAAACTACAAAGCACAAAAGGTCGGTACCATAAAAATGACAGATCTGGTTACCGGCGCAGCCATCAGCCCCGATGCAAGTGCGGTAGCACTACTAAGCGAAGAGAAGGTTCACCTTTACCAGAATGTATCGTCGGTAGACAAATTTTATGAGGGCAAGCCAAAAGAGATAAAACTCAGCGGAGCCGGACAAACAGAGGGCATCATGTTTAAGGATGACAATACACTGATCCTTACCAGCGAAGGCGGTAACTTATATAGGTACTCGCTTTAAGATTGTGGGCAAGCAAAAGGGCTGCAGTTTATTGCTGCAGCCCTTTTGTTATTTTGCTTCCTGTAGTTTGCCACCTGGTAAGGCTGGCTTCGGATTTCGCCATACTCTGAACAGCACAAACAAGCCGATCAGGATTAGCGGCAGGCTTAGCAGCTGCCCCATGTTCAGGCTCATCGTATCTTCAAATTCAACCTGGTTCTCTTTCAGGAACTCTACCAGGAAGCGGAAAGTGAATAGCAACGTTACGAATAAGCCAAACAACAAGCCCAGCGGCAGTCTTTCCTTATACTTCTTCCAGAGCCCATAAAGCAGCACAAACAGCAGAAACGCGCAAAGTGCCTCGTATAGTTGTGTTGGATGGCGCGGGTCCAGAGAAGCGGCCACACCGTTTATGATCTCGTGGTTTCGTTCAAACTTAAACGCCCACGGCACATCTGTTACCTTACCTATAATTTCTGAGTTCATCAGGTTGCCCAATCGGATCAGTGCACCACCCAATGCTACCACAATTACAATGCGGTCGAGCACCCACATGTAGTTGAATTTATGGTTCCGGCTAAACAACCAAAGCGAGAAAAGGATACCTATAGTTGCTCCATGGCTTGCAAGTCCGCCTTTCCATATCTTCAGTATCTCGATGGGGTTGCTCAGATAATACTCTGGGTCGTAAAACAAGGTATGCCCCAAGCGAGCGCCTATCACTGTACCAATGATCATGTAGAGTGTAATTACGTCCACATCGCCTTCGGTTCGGCCCTCAGCAACATAAATTCTGCTCAGTATGCGCTGCCCGAATACAAAAGCAAGGGCAAATAACAGTCCATACCAACGCACCGAAATCGGGCCGATATTAAATATTTCCGGATCTACGTTCCAGGGAATAAAGTTCAGTAAACTCATATAAGGGTGATGATCGTGTATAGCCAAAGTTACAATAAATCGGGCAGGTACAAAAAGATGTGTTATAACTATAGTTTCTTCTTTGCTTACTGAACTTCTTTGTCATCCTGAGCATTCTTGAGACGAGAGTCAAAGAGAGCCAGCGTAGCTGTGAGGGATCTTATATGTACTATAGTTGCCACAGGACACAAGCATTCTGTGCTATAGTTACTTCTGATCCTGGGAGCTCTACTCACTTATAGTTTCAATTTAGCATTGGTACGCTCCCGGCCGCGGGGCCCCGTCTTCGGGCATCGCGCTGCTGCCTTCTTGCTATCCTCGTTCCTCGGATTGGCTGCGCCACCGCAACAAGTCAAAGGCGCTCAACCCAAAGACTGATATCATTCGATAGCTATAGTTCTTTTAGTATGAATATCTATAGTTACATCGCCTTCTCGTGGTGGTAGTTCCTTGTGCCAGGCTGCGCCTGCCTGGTTATGATCTGGAATTATAGCACTACAGCTCAACTATAGCAATGGCAGAAAGTCCCCCTTTGAAGGGGGTAGGGGGATGACTAACGTCCACTATAACACGATAGCCCAAACTATAGCAAAGGCAGAAAAGCTCCCCTCCTTAGATAAGGAGGGGTAGGGGTGGTTTGACAACCATAACTTTAGAACTATAGCTCCAACAATAGAAAAAGCTTCAGTCCTGTAAAACAGAAAAAATCTCACTTAATCACTGGTCCAAACCTTTTACCTGATTCAGTTCACTTCTGAAACCGCCACTCAGGATCGGGAAGCGGAGCCAGCTTCTTGGGTCCAGGCTATAGTCATCGAGGTGGAAGGCCGGGGCATAACGTTCGCGCTTCCATTGGTTGCGGCTCCATAAACTATAGAATTTCGTGATCCAACCTTGTATCGTTTCAGCATCGGCTACACCTGAAGCCAGCAGCTTTTCATAAACTTCGTGGGGAGCAAGACGGTCGTAAAAAGCCATTCGCTCAATCTGGTTCAACACATCATACGGCATCAGGTCTTTCTCATCGGTCTGTGATTCTTTTGCCGGACGCAGCTCTGCTGATGGTTGGAGATTATTTACGTACTGCAGGCCTTCGTAACCTAGTTCGGTCTGACACCAAACCAGCAATTGCCTGATAAAGGATTTATCGATACCCGCAATTGGCGAAATGCTACCGGCTGTGTCGCCATCCATCGTAGCATAACCAACAGCAGCTTCACTTCTATTGGAAGTAGCTAACAGCAAAGCACCTTTAATATTTGTCAGCATCCAGATAGATGGAGCCCGCACACGTGCTTGTATGTTTTGAAGTGTCACATCGTCTTCGGCCCAAGTAAGTGGGCGCTCTATCGCACCTTCGATAATGGAAGTATAGCCTTTTACCTGTTCATCTATGGTCCAGGAATAAAATACAGCGCCAATACTATGCGCCAGTTCTTTTGCAGAAGTAAATGTGTCGTCAGACGAGTTTTCCGTACCCTGATACGCGCAGGTAAGCAAGCGATTAACCAATTCTTTTATAGCCTGCGCTTTGCTTAGTGTATCAAAGTAGGCCGCATCTTTTAGCGGAAACAATTGTGTTTTCGCTAAAAAGCCAAGCACCCCCAACCCTTCTACACCACGGCGCACCATTTCAGCTACCGCTACTGCACACAAAGAGGAATCTGCTCCGCCGCTCAGCGATAATACAAAACCACGGCTGTGACTCTTGCGCATATAGTCGAACAGGCCAAGGCTTAGTGCAGCCATCACCTCGCGGTTTTCATCTATAGGCGGCAGGTATTCAATCTCAGTAGCTACTTCAGAGTTCTCGCTAAAGCTGACTTCCGCCAGTTCAAGGTCTACATTTTTAAAGCTTAGCAGTTCGTTTCGTTTCAGCAGCTTTCCGTTCTGGGCGATCAGTACTTCACCGTCATAAATTACCTTTCCGGCTTCGTTACCCAGCAGGTTGGCATACACATAAGCGCACTGGTATTTTTTTGATGCCTCTACCACTAAGCGGTAACGCACATCAGTTTTACTCAGGGCAAAGTGGCTGGCGCTTGGGTTAAGTATGAGCTGTACCCCTTTTGCCATATGGCGTTCTGCAGGTCGGTTCGGACGCCAGGCATCTTCACAAATCTCAAATGCATATTTCACACCCTGCTCTTCGTAAATCAAATCGCCGATCTGATACTTCTGCCCGAGCATCTCAAATTCGCCTACCTGGTTGGCAGGCCACTCGGTAAACCAGCGTGGTTCGTAATGCAACCCGTCTTTTGCCAGGAACTGTTTTGCCGTAAAGCCAACAATCTCTTTATTCCGGATCACGCAAGCCGTGTTGTATACTTCCTTCCCGATCCAGATGTGCACCCCCACACAAACTGTAATGCCGTCGCACCACTCTTTTATCTGTAGCAGACGTTTAAAAGCTTCTTCGCCCAGCCACGGGCTCAGGAAAAGGTCTTCGCAGCCATAGCCGGTAATGCAAAGTTCCGGCAGCAGCAGAATATCAACATTGTTAACTATAGCCTCGTTAATGGCTTCCTTTATATTCTGCAGGTTGTTTTCCCAGTCCAGCGGAGTCTGGTTAAGGGCGGCACCTGCCAGCGTGAGTCGGGTTTCTTTCATAGGGTTATATAACGGAAGTATGAAAGGGCAAGTTAGGTTTAATTGTTGGATGGGTAAATGCTCAAATTATGAAAGACTGATGGTTGCTTAAGGAACTTAACAAAGAAACTATAACCGGACCGCCGCTGCTTCTGCAACTATAGTTATGAAACAAAAAAGACGCAATCCCTTGCGTCTCTACATTTCTCAAGAATCCAACTATAGCCCGATTAACAATTTACCATCAACAATTTAACCTTCAGCAGTTAAGCAATCTTCAGAATTTCGATGCTTTTTTCTGCCGCGGCCTGATCTGCTTTTTTCTTGGAAAGGCCCACGCCTGTAGCTACTGGTTTATCGCCAATGTATACTTCGGTAGTAAACTCGGTTGTATTACCCTGCTGCTTCTTCTTTATGTTCTCAAACCTGATTTCCATGTTCTGGCTTTGCGCCCACTCGATCAGTTTGCTCTTAAAGTTCGCAGTTGTATTTACAAGTTTATGCAGGTCTACGTGCGGTTTAATCAGCTTGCCGAGTATGAACTGGCGTGTCATGTTATACCCTTTATCCAGGTAAATGGCGCCAACCAATGCTTCCAGGGCATTACCGTTTACAGACTTATGCCTGTTTGAGCCAGCCTCTACTTTCACCAGCAGGTTAAGCCCAATTTTAACAGCAATATGGTTCAGCGACTCGCGGTTAACGATACGCGAACGGATCTCGGTCAGGAAACCTTCGTCTTCGTACGGAAACTTCTTAAACAACAGTTCAGCAACTACAGCACCCAATACGGCATCGCCTAAAAACTCCAGACGCTCGTTGGTGTCGTGCTTCGTACCTGCTGCTTGCCGTGCAAACGATGTATGCGTAAGGGCAAGTTTATACAGCCTGATATTATCGGGAGTACTACCAATAATACCGGCAACGGCGCGCACTAACTCTCTGTCTTTGTTAAAAACCCGTTGGTAGAAACGCTTTACCGGTTTAATTGGACCAAGCACTAATCGTTCAGTTGTCTGAAAATTACGGATGTGTTGTGACCACCAAAACCAAAGGTGTTACTTAACGCTACTTTAACCTCACGCTCCTGGGCCTTGTTAAACGTAAAGTTCAGGTCCGGATTAAAGCTTTCGTCGTCAGTAAAGTGGTTAATGGTTGGCGGTACCACGTTGTTCTGAATAGCAAGTATAGAAGCGATGGCCTCTATAGCACCCGCTGCCCCCAGCAAGTGACCAGTCATCGACTTAGTAGAGCTGATATTCAGTTTGTAAGCATGGTCTCCGAACACCGTTTCGATCGCTTTCGCTTCGCTAACGTCGCCGAGTGGCGTTGAGGTACCGTGTACGTTGATATAGTCTACTTCTTCTGGTTTGATGTTGGCATCGCGCAGGGCATTCTTCATCACATTCAGGGCACCTAATCCCTCCGGATGCGGCGCTGTAATGTGATATGCGTCGGCAGACATACCGCCACCCAGAATCTCAGCATAGATCTTGGCACCACGTGCCTTGGCATGCTCATATTCTTCCAGGATGATGGCACCGGCACCTTCGCCAAGTACGAAACCATCGCGGTCCTTATCAAACGGGCGGGATGCAGTTTCAGGTGAATCGTTGCGTTCTGAAAGGGCTTTCAGGGCATTGAAACCACCAATACCGGCTTCTGTTACAGCTGCTTCCGAACCACCTGATACGATAACATCAGCTATACCTAAACGGATATAGTTAAAAGCATCAAGCAGGGCGTTGGTTGCAGAGGCACAGGCCGATACAGTTACAAAGTTTGGCCCACGGAAGCCATACTTAATAGAGATCTGACCAGCACTGATATCAGCGATCATTTTCGGAATGAAGAACGGGTTGAAGCGTGGCGTGCCATCGCCGTTGGCAAAGTTCACGCACTCTTCCTGGAACGTGCGCAAGCCGCCAATTCCAGATCCCCAGATCACCCCGACACGGTCAGGATCATAGTTACCTTCAATTAAGTTTGCGTCTTGTACTGCCTCTTCGGCCACTACAAGCGCAAACTGTGTAAACAGGTCCATTTTGCGGGCCTCTTTACGGTCAAAGTATTTTTCCGGATCGTACCCTTTTATTTCACAGGCAAACTGTGTTTTAAACTTACTCGCATCAAAGCGTGTGATAGGCGCAGCTCCACTCACGCCATTAACAAGGCCGTTCCAATACTCTGCAACGGTATTTCCAAGTGGCGTGAGTGCGCCCAGCCCAGTAACTACAACTCTCTTAAGCTCCATAAGCTGTTACCAGAGGATAGATATAGTAGAAAAATTCTTATACTAAAAAAGGTTATTATTTTGCGTGCTCTTCCAGGTAGCTGATAGCCTGACCTACAGTAGCTATGTTCTCAGCCTGATCATCTGGAATAGATACGTTGAACTCTTTCTCAAATTCCATGATAAGTTCTACTGTATCTAGTGAGTCTGCGCCAAGGTCGTTTGTGAAGCTAGCCTCAGGAGTAACCTCTGACTCTTCCACGCCAAGCTTATCGATGATGATAGCTTTTACTTTTTCTGCGATTTCTGACATTTTTTCTTATAGTTTATTAAAACACTGTGCAAAGAAATATAATTAGGCAGACAATGCCAAAAAAAATTACTCTATTCGTGTTTAAGCAAAAGTTTTGGCCCGTCGCTGTCTATTTACAAAGTACCTTCTTAAATTTAGGCGCCAAAGTGTAAACATGAAAACTTTTTACCTCGACGACGATTACGATTACGATTTTGAACTATACGGGTTGGTATCGTCGGGGAAGGAGTACACGCTGGCCTGGTGGCTGAACAAACTGCTGGCATTACGCCTCACAAAACAGAAGGACCTTTGCTACACCCTGCCCGACAGGCAGCAGATGCTGGTCTCCAACTATGAGTTCAACACCGAGCACAGCATTATACGGCTTTTCCGGAACAAGGCGGTTGGTACTACTACCACACGCAAGCCTTACCTGCTGCCAGATATAAAAGAGTATGACTTTGTGTTACAGATTTCGGGGCCGCTGCCAGGGGTGTCTGCGAGCAGTTTTATAAACACCCTATTGAACATACCGTTAGTACAGTATGTGAAACAATTCGACCCACTGGCGCTTAAGTATAGAGAGAATTTGATTTTTTAACTATGAATATTACGTTTAACAAAACCAAGGTGCTAGCCACCGTAGGTCCGGCTTCGAACACGTTCGAGCGACTGCTCGCGCTTGTGCAGGAAGGCGTGGATGCTTTCAGATTAAATTTCTCACACGGCGAACATGCCGAACACCTGGAGGTGATTCATCATGTAAGGGAGATCAACAGGCAGTTCGGCACCAATGTGTGTCTGGTGCAGGACCTGCAGGGCCCTAAGATCAGGATAGGAGATGTAGAAAATGGCGGAGTGGAGATTAAGGGGGGTGAAGAAATTCTGCTTCGCTGCGATGGCTCTCTTAGTGTACCAGGCCGCCTGGCAACTAACTATACCCACCTGGCCAAAGATGTAAAACCCGGTGATGCCATACTGATTGATGACGGTAAACTGGAGCTGCGTGTCCTACACACTGATAATGACCAGGAAATACGCTGCGAAGTAATTTATGGTGGTGTGGTAAAACCACGCAAAGGTATAAACCTGCCTGACACAAAAGTTTCAGCGCCATCATTAACCGAGAAAGATCTGCGCGACCTGCATTTTGGTCTGGACCATGACATTGAGTGGGTAGCACTTTCTTTTGTGCGTACCGTTCAGGACATCTATGAAATTAAGCGCATTATAGAGGAGCGCGGCAAAGACACCCGCGTAATTGCCAAGATCGAAAAGCCTGAGGCAATCAGAAACATTGACGCAATCATAGAGGCTACCGATGCCATTATGGTGGCTCGTGGTGACCTGGGTGTGGAAGTGGGCATGGAACAGGTACCGATGATCCAGAAAATGGTAGTTGAGAAGAGTAACCTAGCGGCTAAGCCTGTAATTATTGCAACCCAGATGATGGAAAGCATGATCGTAAATCCGCGCCCTACCCGCGCCGAGACAAACGACATTGCCAATGCGGTTATAGACGGAGCTGACTGCCTGATGCTGAGTGCCGAGACTGCTGTTGGAGCCTACCCTATCGAGACCATCAGAAGTATGAGCCTGACAATACAGACTGTAGAGACACAAGCTGATATCTTTAACAAAACATATGTGCTTAGCCCGCACTCGCCGCACTTCTGTAACGATAGCCTGGTAGCCAATGCCTGCAACCTGGCCCGCGATACAAACGCTAGTGCTGTTATTGGTATGACCAAGTCCGGCTATACTGCATTTCAGCTTGCCAAGTACAGACCAAAGTCAAACATTTTCATATTTACAGAGAATGAGCAACTGCTCACTACTTTAAATCTGGTTTGGGGCGTGCGTGGTTTCCACTACAACAAATTTGAATCTACGGACAATACGATTGCTGATATCAAAGATTTCCTGCTGGAGAGAGGCTTTATTGAAAAGGGAGATGTTTTCATTAACACGGCCAGTATGCCGATAAATGAGCAGAAGCGTACCAACATGATCAAGCTGAGCATAGCTTAACAGGTAAGATGTAACAGGTTTTACTAACTATAGGTAAAGCCTTGTTATAACAAAAAGCAAAAGCGCCGGTAACTTTAGTTGCCGGCGCTTTTTGTTATATACTATCAACATCCCTTTATTACAAAGTAGGGACTGTTCGTTAGGAGAAAACTATAGCACTGTTTAACAGGACTATAAATACAAAAAGCCTTGTGCGCATGCACAAGGCTCCTGAAACATTTACTCCGCAAAAAAAATTAAGCAGCCAGGCTGTTTACAAACTTAGCCAGTTTAGACTTGTTGTGAGCCGCTTTGTTTTTGTGGATGATATTTTTCTTAGCCAGACGGTCAATCATTGAAGAAACTGTCTTGTACAGTTCCTGCGCCTCGGCTTTATCAGTTGTGCTTCTTAGTTTCTTGATGAAGGTACGAGTAGTTTTCGCCTGGTATCTGTTACGAAGACGTTTAGCGTTGTTCGCTCTGATTCTCTTTAATGCCGACTTATGGTTAGCCATGTTATTTTATACTATTAAATATTTTTGTTCCGTATGTAAATGAGTCTGCAAAGGTAATTCCTTTACAATTAATTTCCAAGACCTGTTGCCTAGAAAAATATTTTAATTGCTTTGAGGTGACAAAGGTAAAACCAAAACAGTGAATTTACACTATATACTCCCTGTTATATAATCAATAAATTTGATGATGTATTCAGTCAAGCATTTACTTCCAGTATTTCTCCTCCTTTGCTGCCTTACTGCCTGCTCTTCTGATCCGGATATTCCACCTGCACCGGTAACAGAATACAAGCCAACACCCTATCAACTGAATATCCCCTCTACCCTGCCGCGCAACTTTGTTATTCCGCCCGATAATCCGCTTACCGAAGAAGGCGTAGTACTGGGTCGCCACCTGTTTTATGATAATAAGCTCTCGGGCAACAATACTATGTCGTGCGCCACATGCCACCAACAGCAATTGGCTTTTACCGATGGCAAATCCCTGAGCTTTGGTATTCAGCGGATGCCAACCAAACGCAGCACCATGAGCCTGGCCAATATGCTTTGGTTTAGCCAGTTTAACTGGGACGGCAGCGCTACAGGCCTGGAGGCACAGGCACGTGGCCCGATAGAAGACCCGCTTGAAATGCACGAAACTATGGTTAATGCTGTGAACAAGATACAGCGCACTCCAATTTATCCGCCCATGTTCTTCAAGGCTTTCGGCGACAGTACGGTTTCCGAAGAGAATATACTGAAGGCATTAGCCCAGTTCCAGCGCACACTTATTTCTGCCAACTCCCGCTACGACCGTTATCTGCAAAGCAAAGAAGTATTTACACCTGACGAGGTTGAAGGCATGCGTCTGTTTATGACACATCCCGAGCCTGGCCTGGGCATACGTGGCGGCAACTGCGGCGATTGCCATGGCGGCACGCTGCTATCGCTGAAGGGTTTCCATAACAATGGCCTGGACTACACCTTTAAAGACAACGGGCTGGGAGCTATAACAGGCCGTGAAACAGACAACGGAAAATTTAAGGCACCTACGCTGCGCAACATTGCTTTAACGGCACCTTACATGCATGATGGTCGTTTTAAAACGCTGGAAGAAGTGCTGGACCATTACAACGAGCACCTAATCTATAATAGCCCGAACCTGGACCCGCTGATCAAAGAAGCATCGAATATGCCGAACGGGCGCACCCTGAAGCTTACGCCAGATGAGAAGCGCAAGATCATCTTATTCCTGCACACGCTTACCGATTCCACTTTTATACAAGACGAACGATTCTCGAACCCTTTTACCAAATAATACGATGACACGATTCTACAAAATCACACTTTATATAGTTGCGGCAGCGTATTCTCTTTTACTATCAGGTTGTTCTTCTGAGAGCGACGAGCCACTGATGACTGATGTTGAGATTAGCATTACGAATGAGGTAAACGGCCAGCCACTGGTGTTGCTTGATAAGACATACACCAACCCATCCGGCGACACGTACGTGGTACACGACCTGAAGTACTTTATGAGCAATGTAAAGCTGATCAACTCTCGTGGCGAAGCTACCTACATAGAACCTGATAGTTACCACCTGATTGATGAGCAGATTGGCAAACGCGCGTTTACACTTAAAAATGTAAAAGCTGATACTTACACTAAGCTAGAATTTGGCCTGGGTGTTGATGCTGCACGCAACCATTCGACAGACCAGTACGGCGACCTAGACCCAAGCTCTACGATGGTCTGGGATTGGGATACCGGTTATAAATTTTTATCGCTGGTAGGTACGTATGTAGCCAATACCAAAGAGGGCGGCCTTGTGTTCCATATTGGTGGCGACACAAACTATAAAACGATTACTGTAGATCTGCAGCAGCCACTCAAAATTCAAAGCAGTTCAGGAAACCGCATTCAAATTGTTACTGACCTCAACGGGCTGTTCCTGGAGCCTAATCCGATTGATTTTGATGAGATAAACACGGCCATGACCGGACCGGCAGCTGCTAAAATTGCCGAAAACTATAGCACTGGCTTTTTTAAACAGGTAACAGCAAACTAATACATGCTACGCAGCAACATCTGCATGTGGGCAAAACTGGGAACAACTATAGTTGGAATAGCAGCTATAGTTGCTGCCTGCGAACGCCCTGCTTCTGTTGCTCCCGCTCCAGAGTTGGTACAGTTACAGGTTCCTGCCAATTTCCCGGCTCCACTGCCACAACCTGCGCACAACCCGGCTACAGCACAAGGCATCTTGCTTGGCAAAAAGCTCTTTTTCGATCCGGCGCTTTCAGTCAATGGAAACGTTTCCTGCGCTACCTGCCATCAACCCCAGAAAGCATTCTCCGACGGGCAGGCACTATCTAGTGCAGGTGTATCTGGTAAGGCTTTAAAACGACACGCTCCTGCCCTGATGAACCTGGCCTGGATGGATGGCTTGTTCTGGGATGGCGGCGCCAAAAACCTGGAGTCGCTGAGCTTTGCACCGTTGCGCCACCCCGACGAAATGGGCCAGGACATAGCAAAACTGGTTGCCCGGTTACAGCAGCACCCCACCTACCCTTCTTTATTTAAAGCTGCTTTCGGCACCGACTCTATTACGGCAGCGGCGCTATCACGGGCACTGGCGCAGTACCAGCGCACCCTCGTTTCGGCTAGCTCCCGTTACGACAAACATATACGCAACGAGCCGCACAAAACTTTGACTCAAACAGAGCTGCAAGGATTACACATATTTAAAAAGAACTGCAGCAGCTGCCATGCCACTGATCTGTTCACAGACAACCGCTACCACAACAACGGCCTGGACAACAGCTTTCCGGAAGGCGACGAAGATCTGTATTTTGGGTATGGTCGCATTAGCCGCAGAACAGAAGACATTGGTAAATATAAAACTCCAACGCTGCGCAACATTGCCCTTACGGCACCTTACATGCACGATGGCCGGTTTAAAACGCTGGAAGAAGTATTGCAACACTATAGCTCCGGAGTAAAATGGTCGGCGAGCCTGGCTCCGGAACTACAGCAGCATGCAAAGCCCGGTATTCCGCTTACCGCAACCGAGCAACAAAAACTGATCGCTTTTCTGCACACGCTCACTGACGAGGCTTTTGTAAAAACGAACTATAGCTCTCCCTGATGAGAGGACCATAAAAAAACTCCGCTGCAACTATAGCCGCAGCGGAGTTTATAGTTTATAACCAACTATACTTTAGTTATTGCGTCGGTTTACGTCAACATCTACATCTATATCATCAATCTTACCTAAACGCTTCTGAACTTTATCTTCAAAACGTTTCCAGTCAGCTTTTGTCTCTTCCCACTGACGACGGGTAGCGTCATCCCAGGTAGAAGCCTCAGCCTCTAGCTTAGCTTCTTTACGCTTATACTCGGTGCGTAATTCACGGTACTCATCTGCTGTAATGTTTTCGGCTTTGTTCGTGTTTGTCCTAACCCAGCCGCTGAAGTCTTCATAACCACGGTTCATGTCGTTGTCCAGCTCATCCATCTCGTTATTCATTTCAGCGTTGGCTTCCGACATTTCAGTCTGTGCTTCATCTACTTCAGCATTCGTTGCATTCTGAGTATCCTGGCTGCAGGCAAACGTAAATACACCAATTGCTATAGCCAGCCCTATCGTTTTAATTCCAGATATAATTTTCATAGTTCATGTAAATTTTGTTAAGGCCCTTTTTTACGAAGAATATAGAATAATGATATACGACAATATTAAATTCAATTTAAATGACAGCATCTTATAAATAAAATACAATAATTGTATTTATTTACTGTACACTAACCGTATCGAGACTTAATTCCTGATCTATGGTAGATTCCTGCCCATAGCGCTGACTTACGTTTTGTTTTGCTACAGCCCACGTACTCTCTAAGTCCAGCCATAGTTGGCGGTCTGTTTCGTCCCATTCATCTATGCTGCTCTCCAGGGTGGCTGCTCGTCGTTCAAACTCAGCGTTCAATGTGTTCCAGTTTTCTTCAGATATAGTTTCGCTTTGTGCAGCATTCTTGTTCACCCACTCACTGAACTCAATCAGCTCAGTGGTCATGTTGTGGGTAGTGTTTGGCCCATTGCAGGCAAATAACTGCAGGCTTAGCAGGAAAGGTAAACTATAGGTTAAAATCTTTTTAAACTTCATGGTGCTTTGGTTTGTTCCTGTTTTTATACGGAGCCTCTGTACCTCATTATTCATTTACCTGAAATAATTAATTTTACGCTGCAAGCATAACATTCAACTTACACTCGTATACTTTAGTATCTGTGTTACCTATCAACTTTACTGCCATGCCTATTTTATCCTCCTCTTATAAGGCACCTTTTTACCTGTTTAACGGGCACCTGCAAACTATAATACCAAGCTTATTCCGGCAGGTTGATGGCATAAGCTACAGCCGGGAGCGCCTGACCACACCCGACGACGACTTTATAGATGTCGACTGGTCCCAAGTTGGGTCTGATAGCCTGGTTGTGCTCTCTCATGGCTTAGAAGGTGACAGTCACCGCCCGTATATTCTGGGGATGGTGCGGGCTTTTAACGAGCGCGGCCTGGATGCGCTGGCCTGGAACTACCGTAGCTGCAGCGGCGAGCCCAACAAACTGCTGCGCTCTTACCACCTGGGCGCGTCTGATGACCTGGGATTTGTGATTGAACATGCCCTGCATACAGGCAACTATAACACCGTACACCTGATCGGTTTTAGTGCAGGTGGCAACATTACTTTAAAGTTTCTGGGCGAGGCACCAGGGCAGGTTCCAACAGAAGTTAAGCGGTCGGTTGTATTCTCCGTACCTGTCGACCTGAAATCATCCGCACAAAAAATTTCCCGCATCTATACGCAGCGCTTCCTGAAAACATTAGGAGCCAAACTGGAGCAAAAGCGCCAGCTCTTCCCCGAGGACATTGACCTGACCAACTATAGTGTGCTCTGGTCTTTCCCGGAATTTGACAATCGTTATACGGCGCCCATGCATGGTTTCAGAGATGCGGATGATTATTATACCAGGTCCAGCTCCAAACAGTTTCTGAAGCATATTCAGGTGCCTACGTTGCTTGTAAATGCCAAGAACGATCCGTTTTTATCTGAAGCCTGTTACCCTTTTGAAGAAGCGAAATTAAACCCTAATTTCTATTTTGAAATGCCCGAGAGCGGTGGCCACGTGGGCTTTACCGAAGATTTCCGAAAAGATGTTTACTATTCTGAAGCGAGAGCTGTTCGGTTTTTATTGGATGAGGCAAGGTATTGTTTGTAGTGTTATCTGGTTAGCGTAATATCAGAAATTTAACTTCAGTAAACTATAGTTTCTTTCTTGTCATACCGAGCGAAGTCGAATGATTTTGTATATCCTTTTCCTGTCGTTTCGAGAACAGCGAGAAATCTATCTTCGTCTATAGTCCACACTTGTCATGTCGAGCGTTAGCCGAGACATCTTATATGTCCTATTGTTAGCTATAGTTTCAACTCGATACAAGAAGATTCTTTCATAGTTACCACTTATCCTGGGAGCTCTACCAACCTATCGTTTTATAGATGCTTTGGTGCGCTCACGTCCGCGAGGCCCCGTCTTCGGGCATCGCACTGCTGCCTTCTTGCTACCCTCGCTGCGCTCGTGTTGGCTGCGCCACCGCAACAAGTCAAAGGCTCTCAACCCAAAGACTGAAATCAATCGATAGCTACAGCTATAATTTAGTGAGCAGCTATAGTTCTGTGGCCTTTTCGTGGTGGTAGTTCCTTGGGGCCAGGTAAACCTGTCCTATACTGGTCTGGAACTATAGCTACAGCCGGAATTCCCCTCTCGGGAGGAGTAGGGGTGGGTTAATGGCCAACTATAGAACTACAGCGCAAACTATAGCAAAAAGAGAAAAGCTCCCCTTTCTTGGCTAAGGAGGGGCAGGGATGGTTGGACCGCGGCAACTATGAAACTACAGCAAAATCCCAATCCTGCAAATCCCAAATCGCCATTAATCCCGGTTCAGACAAGCTACTTCAGCGGCACGTGAACCACCTTCTTGGTATCGAAGAATTCTTCTGAAAAGTAATCGCTCAGATTAAACTGCTTAGTGATCAGGCCAGATTCTGCAATCTCTTCATCCAAGTCGCCGCCTTTTAAGTAGTATAGTCCTTCAATTGGAGAGCCGGTTTTCTTGAAGCTGTTCATGATCCAAGGCCAGAAGTTGGCCAAGCGGGTAACGGCACGGCTAACAATGAAATCATATTTATCGCGCACCTGCTCGGCGCGGATATGGCTGGCTGTTACGTTTTGCAAATGCAGTTCACGGGCAATTTCCTGCACTACGTGTATCTTCTTCCCTATCGAGTCCACCAGATGAAACTTCACATCCGGGAACATTACTGCCAGCGGCAAGCCCGGTAAACCGCCACCGGTGCCCACATCCATGACCGCCGTATGCTCCGGAAACTGCACTACCTTCGCAATGCCAAGCGAGTGTAAAATATGATGTACACCCAACTGGTCCATGTCCTTGCGCGAGATCACGTTTATCTTCTGGTTCCACTCCTTGTAAAGCTCACCCATCTGCTCATACTTCTGCAATTGGTCTTCAGTGAGCTCCGGAAAATAACCTGATAATAAAGTGCTGATGGCGGTCATATTTTTTCAAATTATGAATTACGAATTAAGAATTAGGAAAAGCATTAGGCAGCAATCAAATACAAAGCTGTGGCTACCAATCCAACTATAGCAACTACGCCTAAAGCCATTAAAATATCGAACAGCAGCATAAGTCCTGCGTTCCGGTATTGCCCTTCGTACTTTATAGTTAGCTCCCGCTCAACTTTCGCTTTATCACGCAGGCGTAGCTGCAGGTATAGTTTACCTGACTGCGAAAGTATTGTATCTGTAAAGGAACGGGCCATGGCTATAGTTTACTACTGCTAGCTTTGTCTGTTGTTACGCAACCTTTGTCTTAAACAGGCTGCAAAAGTATAAAATATTACGGCAATGGCAGCAAAACTATAAAGCCCCTGCTGCTTACGGGCAACAGGGGCTTTAAAACATAATCAATATTCTTGGTTGTTGATTGCTAGTTGATGATTGTTAGACTGATAAAATTTTAAACAATCAACGATTAACAACTAACAATTAAATAAGGTGCTTTTTGTTCTTCACCATGTCATAGAGCAACTCGCGGGCCCGGTGCAATTGTGCTTTTACAGTGCCAAGCGGCGCGTTTAGCTCAGTAGCTATCTCTTCGTAGCTCAGCTCGTTAAAGTAGCGCAGCGTAACCAGGCGCTGGTATTTTTCGGGAAGCTTAGCCACTACATACTGCATGATCTCGATCTTCTGATTCTTGATCGCTTCTTCCTGCGGGTTCAGGTTCTTGTCCTTAAAGTCTATCGTTATCTCATCGCCGTTATCGATCTTAATAGCCGAATCAATGCTCATTGTTTTGATGCGGTTCTTGCGGATAAAGTCGATACAGTTGTTAGTAGCGATACGGAACAGCCAGGTACTAAAAGCATATTCCGGGTTAAATTTGTGCAGGTTTCTGAAAGCTTTCGCAAAAGCCTCAATTGTCAGGTCTTCTGCATCGTCGGGATTACGCACCATCTTGAGCACCACGTGGTACACCGGCTTTTTATAGATACTCATCAGCTCGGCGTACGCTTTCTCGTCGTTGTCTTCAACGGCAGCTTGTATCAGCTTGAAATCGTGTTTCGCCTTTGCTGAGAATTGTTTATTTACTTCCATCTGATTCTTTTATACAGTAGTACAGAAATACCAAGGAACAGGTAATTAAAAAAGTACACTAGGTCAAGTACGGGCAATAAAACTAAGGAGAGCTTGTCGTTAAGTCTGCGAGCTACCGATGTATACGCGGAAAACATAACTATGTACCGCAAACCGACTATAGCGGCTAATATAGCTAAATGACTATTTACGACAAGAAGAATGATAGCTAATACGTAAAAAAATATATTTGAGATTACGAATGCGCCAATTTTTCTTTTATCATCTGCCTTGTACTGCTTCCCGACCGAAAGATGCCTTCTTTTCTGTGTGATCCATTCCCGAAACGTCTTTTTGGGAATACTCCAGGTCTGCGCCTCTTTGTCTATAACAATATTTACTTTGCTATTGTTGACGGCATCTCTAACAAACAGGTCATCGTCGCCGCCGGTTATTTTGATATGAGAGGCAAATCCTTTGTTCCTAAAGAAACATGCTTTAGTATACGATAAGTTTCGGCCAACACCCATGTAGGCCTGCCCTTTGTTTGCCTGAGACAAATACTGAATTGCCGTCAGTAATGTTTCATATCGGATAAGATGATTTAAAAATCCTTTTAATTGTGCATACGGAGAATAGCCAAGTACAATATCGGCACCTGTTACGTAGCCACTCTGCATCTTTTCTATCCATTTAGTACTATAAGGGCGGCAGTCGGCATCGGTAAAAAGCATGTGCTCATACTTGGCTGCGCGTATACCCAGGGCCAGGGCATATTTTTTTGAATTCAGGTATTCCGGTGTCTTTTTAACGGTAACCACTTTAAAGTTCGAGAACTGCTTTTCCAGCTCATACAGGTAAAATTCCGTGTCATCGTCAGAGCGGTCATTTACTACCAGCACCTCAAATTCCAGGTACTCCTGGTCCAGCAGCATCGGCAGCAGCTCAAACAGGTTATCCTGCTCGTTGTGGGCAGCCACTATAACCGATACCGGCACCTGCTCCGTTACGTCCGGGTCTTTGTGACGGCTAAGCGGAAAAAAGTAAACAAGGGCAAAGTAAAACTGCACCAGTACACAAATGCCGAGCAGTGCTAATAGTATAATTGGAATCAATATTCTTACCTGTTAGAGTGTTGGATTGTTAAATTGTGAACGGGATAAAGTGCTGCATCGGTTCTAACAGTTTAACCATATAGCAATTTAACAATTTAGCTTCAAAAATAGCTATTCCGGAGGCATTTCCGAATGTTGTTGCGAATTATTAAATGTTCAAGGATTGTACTGTTGCACTTCGTATCTTTGCGCCTTATTTCTATAAACTATAATCCGCTGCTGGTGAGTACCTAAAACCACTAGCGGCGCCCGCTCAAATTGAGCATTAATTTACGATATGCAGTTTACCTTACTCGCAACCGATAAGCAATCCAAAGCACGCGCCGGCGTAGTGCAAACAGACCATGGCGCCATCGAAACGCCCATTTTTATGCCGGTGGGCACTGCCGGTAGCGTTAAAGCCGTGCACCAGCGAGAACTGAAAGAAGATATTAAGGCCGAGATCATCCTTGGCAATACATACCACCTGTACCTGCGCCCGGGCCTGGATGTGCTGGAAAAAGCAGGCGGCCTGCATAAATTTAATGGCTGGGACCGACCTATCCTCACTGATAGCGGTGGCTACCAGGTTTTCTCGCTGGCAGGTACGCGCAAAATAAAAGAGGAAGGCGTAAAGTTTAAGTCGCATATTGATGGCTCTTCGCTGGACTTTACACCGGAGAACGTAATGGACACGCAGCGCACGATTGGAGCCGACATTATCATGGCTTTTGATGAGTGTACCCCCTACCCCTGCGACTATAGTTACGCCAAAAACTCGATGGAGCGCACACACCGTTGGTTGCAGCGCTGTGTGGACAGGTTCGACAGTACCGAACCGAAGTATGGCTATTCGCAAACGCTATTTCCTATAGTTCAGGGCAGCACTTACAAAGACTTGCGTGTGCAGTCTGCTGAAACTATAGCTAGTTTTGGTAGAGAAGGGAATGCCATTGGTGGTTTATCTGTAGGTGAGCCGGCTGAGATGATGTACGAGATGACCGAAGTGGTTTGCGACATATTGCCAAAGGATAAGCCCCGTTACCTGATGGGCGTTGGTACTCCGGCTAATATTTTAGAGAACATTGCGCTGGGCGTGGATATGTTTGACTGTGTGCTGCCAACCCGAAATGCCCGAAATGGCATGCTTTTTACGACACAGGGTGTTATCAATATCCGGAATAAAAAATGGGCAGACGACTTTAGCCCCATTGATGCGGAACTGGGTGGCTATGTAAGTACGTTTTACACCAAGGCTTATCTGCGCCACCTGATACACAGCACCGAATACCTGGCCGGCCAGATTGCCAGCGTGCATAACCTTACCTTCTATTTGTGGTTGGTAAAGCAGGCGCGCCAGCAAATACTAAACGGCACCTTCCGCGACTGGAAAGACGTGATGGTGAAAAAATTAATGACACGATTATAGTTAGAAAGTTGGGAAGTTAGAAAGTTAAAAAGTTACACTTTCTGCTTCACTCACTTTCTAACTTTCTAACTTATAAACTTTCTAACTTTGAAGATTCTCGACTGGTACATACTGAAGAAGTTCTTGAGCACATTCGTGTTTGCAGTGCTGATATTGGTGGCAATTATTCTGGTGATTGACTTCACAGAGAAGAACGACGACTTTATCCAGCATAATGTAGCCATTTCGGAGATCATTTTTGATTACTACATCAACCTGATACCGTTTTATGCCAACATGCTAAGTCCGATTACGGTGTTTATTGCTACCGTTTTTGTTACGGCAAAACTGGCATCGCATACCGAAATTGTGGCCATGCTCAGCAGCGGAATCAGCTTCAGAAGGTTGCTTGTACCTTATATAATTGGTGCCACCCTTATCGGTGTATCTATTTTTGGTCTGATAGGCTGGGTGATCCCGAATGCAAATAAGAAGAGTGTGGCATTCCAGGTAAAGTATGTAAAAAGCCCTTTTACTTACGACAGCCGCAACATTCATATAAAAATAGCGCCCAATGCCTATGTGTTTATGGAGAGCTATAACGTTAACGCGCATGTAGGCTATAACTTTGCCCTTGAGGAAATAGAAGGTACTACGCTTAAAAGCAAAATCACCTCAAACAGTATTAACTGGGACGAAGAAGCCGGTAAGTGGCACATGGATTATTATACCCTGCGCACCTTCGATGGCGAAAAAGAAACTATACTGAAGGGACAGGACCTGGATACCACCCTGAACATGCGGCCCAAAGATTTTGAGAGCACTTATAAGCTGGAGCAGACCCTGACGCTACCTGAACTTAATAACCTGATCGATGAGAAACGCGCCCGCGGTGCCGACGACATTGAACTATACCTAGTTGAAAAGTACGAGCGTTTCAGCTATCCATTTGCCATTATCATCCTTACAGTTATCGGGGTAATTGTAAGTGCACGTAAGGCACGCGGTGGTGTCGGCGTACAGATCGCGCTTGGCTTCTTCCTGGCCTTTGTGTTTATCATATTCGTTATCACCAGCCGAAGCCTGGCCCAGGTAGGTGACATTCCACCCTATATTGCAGCCTGGATCCCAACTATAGTTTTCAGCGGGATCGGCTTTTTACTTTATCGATATATTCCACGTTAATGCCACGGTTTAAAGATTTTTTAGAACTCCACTTTGTAATTCTTCTGTGGGGCTTCACTGCTATATTAGGTAAGCTTATTACTATACCGGCTGTAGAGCTGGTTGCTATCCGTACTTTTTTTACAGCGCTGGCACTCGGCCTGATCATCTATAAAACGAAAGTACCTTTCTGGATGGGCCGCGTTACGGCGATGCAACTGATTGGGGTTGGTTTCCTGATAGCAGCACACTGGATTCTGTTCTTTGCAGCAGCTCGTGTGGCCTCTGTTTCTATCTGCCTGATAGGTATGGCCACCTGCAGTTTATGGACTTCCTTTCTGGAGCCTTTCTTTACGAAAAAGAAAATTAAGCCCTATGAAGTTTTCCTGGCACTGCTCATTATACTGGGGCTATACATCATCTTCCGGAACGAGACGGACCTGAGCAGTATACTAGGGCTGAGCATGGCAATCGGGTCGGCGCTGCTTGCATCGATCTTTACCATTATAAATGCCGCATTGGTTAAGAAGATACCTTCTACCACCATTACCTGCTACGAAATGGGCGGGGCTTTCTTGGGTACAGTGCTGTTCTTGCCGGCCTACGTGTTATACTTTTCTGAAGGCGGCCAGCTGAACTTCACGCTGATCCCGATGGATTGGGTATACATGGCTATACTGGTGCTTGCCTGTACGGTGTATGCCTATACTGCCGGTGTACGCTTAATGCAGCGCATCTCGGCTTACACCATGAACCTGACCGTGAACCTGGAACCTGTTTACGGTATCATTATGGCTATCTTTATCTTTAACGAGAGTAGCCAGTTATCAGCAGAGTTTTACATGGGAGCAGCGATTATCCTGATCAGCGTGTTTATTTACCCTGTTATAAATTCGTTTGCCGAGCGACGTAAAAAATTACAGCAGGCCTTTCCAGATGAGGTAGTGCTTCGGGAAGATTAATTCCGGAGCATCACCTTTAAAAATGCCGTAAACTGCCGATCCGGACCCCGTCATGGATGCATAGGCAGCACCTGCTTCGTACAGGTTTTCTTTCAACTGGGCTAGTTCGGGATATTTCGGGAACAGCGACTTTTCAAAATCATTGACCAATAGGTTTTTCCATTGTTGGATGTCCTGTTGCAGGATCTCTGCAATGGAGCTTGCTGGTTTATCTGGTGTAACTCCTCCATAAGCCTCAGCAGTTGTGATGTGGATGCCCGGGTACACTATAATGCAACTATAGCCGCTCAGGTCTATAGTTGCCGGCGTAAATACATCGCCGCGCTCAATAGCAATCACCGGTTTGTTTTCAACAAAAAAGGCGCAGTCGCTGCCCAGCTGCCGGGCATAGTTTTGCAGGCTTTCTACAGACAGATTCAGATCAAATAACTTATTCAGTATACGCAGCACAAAAGCGGCATCGGCAGAACCTCCGCCTAAGCCGGCACCCATGGGAATTACCTTGTGCAGGTGCATGTGTACAGGTGGCAGGTTGTGTGCTTCCTCCAGCAGCTTATAAGCCTTCAGGCACAGGTTTGTATCCGGATTGCCTGGCACGGGCAGGCCACTCATTGTAAAATTATGCTCGGTGGCAGGCAAAATCTCAAGGGCATCGCACCACTGTACCGGGTAAAAGCACGACTCCAGGTTATGGAACCCGTCCGGCCTTTTTTCGATAATCTGCAGGCCTAAATTTATTTTCGCGTTGGGGAAATCAAGCATCAGGTTTAACTATAATTACTGCAAGTAAGCAAATAACGGCTACCGAATAAACTGGTTCGGCCTTGTTTTTACTTAGAGCGATAACAGGAAAACATCGTATTACAGGCAAACATACTGAAAACTATATACGTATGCCTTACCTGCACACACTTCTCCAACTATAACAATACACATTAACCGTATTTGGTCGTTATCAGAAGCTGCATGCTCTCTTTTAGAAAGTGCTGTGCCTGCAATAATCTACAGTAATTTTTTCTTAAATTTTGCTTACTTGTATAGCCTAACTTCCACCATCACCCACAGATGAAGCAGATACTTTACAGACCGGGACGAATCTTCTTATCGGTGCCGCACATGGGTGGGCACGAACGCAATTATGTGCAGAAAGCGCTGGAAGATAACTGGGTATCAACTATAGGCCCGAACATACCCGGCTTTGAGCACGACATATGCCAGCACACCAATGCACAGCATGCAGTGGCTGTAAGCTCCGGCACTGCAGCGCTGCACCTGGCGCTTCGGGTACTGGGTGTAAAGCCTTCTGATGTAGTAATCTGCTCTACGCTAACGTTTGTAGCTACTGCCAACCCGATACTTTATTTGGGTGCCACCCCAGTGTTTATAGATAGCGAACCGGAAACCTGGAACATGGATCCCGTGCTACTGGAACAAGCTATAAAAGATAGCCTGTCCAAGGGCAAGAAGCCTGCCTGTATTTTACTGGTGCATCTCTATGGCATGCCAGCTAAGCTGAAAGAGATTATGGAAATAGCCGACCGCTATGATATTCCGGTTCTGGAAGATGCTGCAGAAGCACTTGGCTCTCGATACAGCGGCCATCAGGTGGGCACGTTTGGCAAAATCGGTGTATTCTCTTTTAACGGAAATAAGATTGTAACCACATCAGGCGGTGGAGCTATGATTACAGCCCATGAAGAACTGGCACAGCAGGCGGAACACCTGGCACATCAGGCCAAAGACCCTGCCCCCTATTACCTGCACTCGCAGATGGGCTATAATTATATGCTGAGCAATGTAAGCGCCGGCATTGGACGTGGCCAGTTAGAAGTGCTTGAAAAAAGAGTAAAACAGCGCCGCGAAATCTATAGTTACTACTATAACCACCTGCACGAGATAGAAGGCCTGGGCTTTGTGCTGGAACCTAAAAGCTGTTTTGCAAACCGTTGGCTTACTACGGTACTGCTGCCAGAAGGTATAAATCCTGAAAGGGTACGCCAGGAGTTAGAGCACGACAACATCGAAACGCGTCCGCTGTGGAAACCCATGCATCAGCAACCGCTTTTTGCAGGCTATAGTTTCTACGGTAACGGTACCAGCGATGAGCTTTTTGCACGTGGTTTGTGCCTGCCAAGCAGCAGCAGCCTAACCGAAGAAGACCTGGATAAAGTGATACGCTCGCTGAAGCAGGCTTTGCAGTAAACTATAGTTTACTTAATCCGCGCTCAAGGTCAGTCAGCAACTCTTCCGGCTCCTCTATGCCCACCGATAACCGGATTACGCCAGCTGTAATACCAATTTTCTGCTGCTGTTCTTTCGAGAGTGAACGGTGCGATGTGCCTAAAGGATAAGATATAGAAGTACTTACTCCTGCCAGAGAAGGTGCAAACGGAATATGCTCCAGCCCGCGCATAAACTTATTTACGGCTTCAGTATCATCCGCTATTCTAAAACTCAGCATTCCGCCATACATGCCGCCTCCCTGCTCATAAGCCAGCCTGTGTTGTGGGTGAGCACTTAGCCCCGGGTACCATACCTGCTCTACTTTCGCATGTGATGCAAGGTATTCTGCCACATCTAAAGCGTTGGCACAATGCTGCTTCATGCGCAGGCGAAGTGTTTTAAGCCCACGTGCGGCCAGCCAGCTCTCAAACGGACTCAGGTTCAGGCCATAGGTCATCATCACTTTCTGTACCCGTTGCAGGTCTTCTGCTGCCTTACATATAACTACTCCAGCTGTTACATCGCTGTGCCCCGACAAATATTTGGTAACACTATGGATCACGATATCGGCACCCAGTAGCAGTGGCTTGGTAAGAATTGGGGTAGCAAATGTATTATCGACCACCAGTTTGATGTTATGCTTCCGGGTTTGTTCGGCCAGGCGATTTATATCAAATACCAGCAGCAACGGATTGCTCATGGTTTCAGCCAGAAACAGGCGCGTGTTGGGCTGCACCAGCGCATCAAAACTATAGGTATCTGCGGATGGAACATAAGTAACCTCAATTCCAATCCTGCTCAGCTCCTGCGTTATCAGTACCGATGAACCTCCGTAGATCTCTTCTGCGCACAGCACATGGTCACCCGCTTTGCACACTGCTAGAATCGCTGCCAGTATTGCCGACATTCCCGATGAAGTAACTATAGCCCCTGCTCCGCCTTCCAGCGCGTTTACTTCATTTGCCAGTTCATCTGAGTTAGGGTTGGCATACCGGCTATACATGTAGCGGTTGCCCGGCTGTTCAAAATATGTCTCCAGCTCATTCAGGTCGTTGAACGTAAATACAGAGGTCTGGTAAATTGGGGTAGCTTTTGGGGAAATAACAGGCATAAAGCAGAATTAAGACTGCTAAAAATAAGCAGTAATTGTTATATTGCAAAGTAGTTATACTCTTCCGAAACCTGTTGCCTATTTACGGGTTTAAGTTTCTGTCAATATCAGACAGACCTCATTCTAAATACAGAGAATAAATGTAGCATCTATGGATATATCTATTGAGTTAATACTTTTCAGCATTGCCATTCTTTTTTTCCTAAGCATTCTGGCCGGTAAAGCAGGCTATAAATTTGGTGTACCCGCTTTATTATTATTCCTATCAGTAGGTATGCTTTGTGGTACCGACGGGCTTGGAATTGAATTTGAGAACATACAGTTAGCCCAAACTATAGGTACTGTCGCGCTTTGTATCATCCTTTTCTCGGGTGGTATGGATACCAAAATTTCCGAAATCAGGCCTGTTTTAGCACCAGGCGTGGTACTGGCAACTTTAGGAGTTTTGCTTACCGCGCTTTTAACCGGTTTGCTTAGCTGGTGGATATTAGGGTTGACGATGGAATCAGCAGGTATCGGGCTGGCTACAGCGCTCCTGTTAGCCGCCACTATGGCATCTACCGATTCCGCTTCGGTTTTCTCTATTCTACGGTCTAAAGGGCTCCACCTTAAAAATAACCTGCGCCCTCTGCTGGAATTGGAAAGTGGCAGTAACGACCCGATGGCTTACATCCTCACCATCACCCTGATCGAGATTGTGAAAATGGAATCGGAGCCTAATTACCTGGCTGCTACAGGCATGCTTTTAATGCAGCTGGTGATTGGGTTGGTTGCGGGTTATGTGCTGGGCAAACTGGCTGTAAAAGTTATTAATGGTGTTCAGATCGATAACAGCTCTTTGTATCCTATCCTGGTATTCACGTTCTGTATCTTCATTTTTTCTGCCACATACTTTATAAAAGGCAATGGTTACCTGGCGGTTTATATTGGTGGTCTTGTAATAGGCAATTCCAGATTTGTGCACAAGCGCTCTTCGCTCAACTTTTTTGATGGCATGGCCTGGATGAGTCAGCTGCTTATGTTCTTAACGCTTGGACTGCTTGTTAATCCCCGTGAGCTTGTTCCGATCATCATCCCGGGGCTAATCATCAGCTTCCTGATGATCTTTATCACGCGTCCGCTAAGTGTATTTTTGTGTACACTGCCTTTCAAAAAAATGCCTCTGAAAGACAGAACTTTCGTTTCGTGGGTTGGGCTTAGAGGGGCTGTTCCGATCATTTTTGCCATACTTCCCTTAGCTGCCGATGTGCCACATGCGCGACTGATCTTTAATATCGTGTTCTTCTGTACGCTGGTATCGCTGGTAGTGCAGGGTACTTCTCTTTCTAAAATGGCCACCTGGCTCGGCTTAAGTGAGCAGCCTAATGCACTTAAAAAACCTGAAGATTTTGATGTGGAATTTTCAGACGAAATAAAGTCAGTGATGACGGAGCTGAGCATTACAGACCATGCCCTACGATCCGGCAATAAACTCATGGACCTGCCCCTGCCTGAAAAAACACTTGCTGTAATGGTGAAGCGCGAAGGCAAATACTTTGTGCCAAGCGGTAAAACAGAACTTACCCTCAATGATAAGCTCCTGATCATTACCGATGACCACGATGCACTGATGGAGACCATGAAAAACCTGGGGCTTGCAGATAAACCCGCTACAACTTAACCTTCCTGAGAGCCTGAGCTATAGAACTATAGTTTTACAGTTCTATAGCTCAGGCTTTTGCTTTACTCCCGGAACGATAACCTCTAGCAAACCTCCGGTTTTTGCGTAAGCAAAAGATATGGCCATATCAGATAAATCAGCAGAAACAACACGCGGCTACCAAACACTGACCATTAGTAATATAAGCGAGGAAGTTGCCGGCGTAAAGATTTTCACTTTTAACGAAACGATCTCTTATAAAGCAGGGCAATACCTTACCCTGTTGCACCATGGCCCGCATGGCGAAATAAGACGCTCTTACTCCATCACATCGTCCCCGGTATTAAATGAACCACTTGCTATTGGTGTAAAAAGAATAGAAAATGGCTTTTACTCCCGTCGGTTAGTAGATCAAGCTAAAGTAGGTGATAAACTCCTGACAAGCGGTGCTGGTGGATTGTTCACCTTCCCTGATGACATCCAAAACTATAAACAGGTCTTTTTGCTGGCTGCAGGCAGTGGAATTACTCCTGTCTATTCGTTATTAAAAACAGCTTTACATACCTACCCGCACCTTTCTGTAGTTCTGTTTTACAGCAACAAATCTCCTGAGCAAACTATATTTCTGCAACCGCTCCAGCAACTGGCTTCTGCTTTCCCTGATCGGTTACATATAGAGTTCGTGTACAGTAATTCTCCCGACCTGGGCAGAGCCCGTCTGCACAAAGACTACCTGTATAAACTTATCGAAAAGCTGGCCATTGCTCCCCATGACCAATTGCTCTTTTATTTATGCGGCCCGCTTAATTATATGCGTCTTTCTTCTTTTTCGCTTCGCCAGTTTGGTTTTTCTGCTAACCAGATTCGGAAGGAAGTTTTTAATGTTGATAAAACCCCGTTACCAAAGGTGGTTCCGCCAGATACGCGGGCACACAAGGTTACACTCCATATAAATGGAAAGGTCAGTCAGATCAGATGTAAATACCCGCAAAACATTCTGGCAAGCGCACGCGATGCCGGAATTGCCATACCCTATAGTTGCGAAACCGGAAAATGCGGGAGTTGCCTTGCTAAAGTGATAAAAGGAGATGTATGGATGGCCTATAACGAAGTACTGACCGAGAATGACCTGCAGAAAGGATTAACCCTTACCTGCGTTGGTTACCCGGTCGGAGGCGATGCAGAACTTGAAATACTATAGTTAGGTACTTTTCCTGTTGTTTTCCGTTTAATGAGCAGATACACACCATCTTCCGATCATGCTGTTGGCAGTATCGTGATGTTATGCGCTCAACATTAAACTATAAACAGTAAAACTATGACGAAGTCTGCAACCGATTTAGTAAAAGAAGCTAAACAAAACATTGAGAACCTGACACCAGACCAGGTACATGAAGAAATAAAGAAAGGAAACGCAACACTCATCGATATAAGGGAGAGTGAAGAGTTAAGCCAGAACGGCAAAATTCCTGGTTCAGTACACTCGCCACGTGGCATGATCGAGTTTCATGCAGATGATACGTTACCCTACCATAAACCGGAGTTTGACAAGAATAAGCGGCTGATTCTGCATTGTGCTTCCGGAGGTCGTTCTGCGCTTGCGACTTCTACGTTAAAGCAAATGGGTTACGAAAACGTAGCGCACCTGGATGGCGGTTACAAAGCATGGAAGGAAGCTGGTTATCCCGTCACTGAATAACTATAACTATAGCATTTCAACCGAACTATAGTTCTTGCCTTAAAACAGAAACGCCTTCTGCTCTTTATGAACAGAAGGCGTTTTGGTATTGTAAATAGATGTTGTTACTCGATCACAGATTCGGCAAGTACGATGATTTTGTTGTTCAGTACTTCTACCACACCGCCATCTACGGTAAAGAACTCCTGTCCTTTTTTGGTAGTAATCCGGATTCTGCCTCTTTCCATGGTGCTGATAAGGGGAGCGTGCGAGTCCAGCACTTCGAAAGAGCCATTAGCTCCCGGAAACTGAGCTGCATCTACCTCACCGGCAAAAACCTTTTTATCTGGTGTGATTATCTCTAAATACATCTTGTTCAGTTATCAGTTAACAATGATCAGCAACCAGCATTTGATTACTGGTCACCGATAACTGTTTCTTGAATTTATTTTGCTTCAGCAAGCATTTTCTCACCTTTCGCTACTGCATCTTCAATTGTACCTACAAGGTTGAAGGCAGCCTCTGGAAGGTGGTCATACTTACCGTCCATGATCTCGTTAAAGCCTCTAATAGTGTCTTTGATATCAACAAGTACACCTTTAAGACCTGTAAACTGTTCTGCTACGTGGAATGGCTGAGACAGGAAGCGCTGCACGCGGCGTGCTCTGTGTACAACCAGTTTATCTTCGTCAGAAAGTTCGTCCATACCAAGGATGGCGATGATATCCTGAAGTTCTTTGTAACGCTGCAGAATCTCTTTTACGCGCTGTGCTGTGTTGTAGTGCTCATCGCCCAGAACGTCAGCAGTCAGGATGCGTGAAGTAGAGTCAAGTGGGTCCACCGCAGGGTAGATACCAAGCTCAGATATTTTACGCGAAAGTACTGTAGTTGCATCCAAGTGAGCGAAAGTCGTCGCTGGAGCAGGGTCAGTCAAGTCATCCGCAGGTACGTAAACGGCCTGTACTGATGTAATGGAACCACGCTTGGTTGAAGTAATACGCTCCTGCATGGCACCCATTTCAGTTGCCAGCGTTGGCTGGTAACCTACCGCTGATGGCATACGACCAAGAAGTGCCGATACCTCAGAACCCGCCTGGGTAAAGCGGAAGATGTTGTCGATGAAGAACAGGATATCACGACCAGCACCAGAGCCATCACCATCACGGAAGTTCTCCGCTACTGTAAGACCTGCAAGCGCCACACGTGCACGCGCCCCTGGTGGCTCGTTCATCTGACCGAACACCAGTGTAGCCTGCGACTTCGCCAGCTCATCCATATCTACTTTAGTAAGGTCCCAACCACCTTCTTCCATCGAGTGCTTGAATTCCTCACCATATTTAATAACGCCAGACTCGATCATCTCGCGAAGTAGGTCATTACCTTCACGGGTACGCTCACCAACACCGGCAAATACAGAAAGACCTGAGTAAGCCTTCGCGATGTTGTTGATCAGTTCCATGATCAATACTGTTTTTCCTACACCGGCACCACCGAACAAACCAATTTTACCACCTTTTACATAAGGCTCTAAAAGGTCAATTACTTTGATACCTGTATAAAGTACTTCAGAAGAAGTAGCAAGTTCCTCGAAACGAGGGGCCGATCTGTGGATTGAAAGACCACCTGTGCTAACCGGCTGCGAAATACCGTCAATGGCTTCGCCGATAACGTTGAAAAGACGGCCTTTAATGCCTTCGCCTGTCGGCATTTTGATAGGAGCACCTAAGTCAACTACTTCTACACCACGGGTAAGACCTTCGGTAGAGTCCATCGCAATGGTACGTACACGGTCTTCGCCAAGGTGCTGCTGACACTCCAGGATAATAACCTGGCCATTGTCTTTCGTCACCTGAAGGGCATCCAAAATATTTGGTAGCTTAGAGTTTTCACCCGCAAAGCTAACGTCCACAACCGGACCGATAACCTGGGTAATTCTGCCAATATTCGCCATTTGACTTTTTATATGGATTAACTTTTATAACGGAGTTATTTCAGGGTGCAAAACTAATGCATAAATCTTTGAAAACCATATAACACTTCAAAAACTTTTAACCCGTCTGCCTAAACTCATTCAGATTGTGTTACCCGCATAATAGGAAAATAAATTTATTGCAGCTACATTTTAAACTTTATAGTCTGAACAATGTCTAAAAACTTATTAAACAGATTGGCTGATGCTTCTCACTTTAAATTCACTGAAAAGTGTCTCCTTTCTGTCTGTATAACTATAATTCTGTTTTCATAAAACCATAATTTCTACCCAACAATCTAAACCAATTTAATCAACTATTAGCCAACATGAGAAAACTTTACGTGCTTCCTCTGCTCCTGCTCTTATGCTTTGGAGTAAAGGCGCAACCAACTGCACCTGCAAAAGGCAATTATCAGCTTGCCTCGCGCTTTTCACCTAAAAAATTACAGAAGCTAATCTTCAGTACATCTGTAGACCCACACTGGCTTAAGCAGTCTGACAGGTTCTGGTACGAGTACGAAACCAGCACTGGTAAGAACTGGTACATCGTGGACCCGGCCCAGAAATCTAAAAAACTGATGTTCGATAAAGACAAGCTGGCTTCTGAGATCACCATGATCGTACAGGATCCGTTTGATGCCCAGCACCTGCCTATCGAGAACCTGAAGTTTTTACCAGATGAGCAGAACATTCAGTTTGAGATAAAAAGTACTGTTGATGAAGTAAAAAAGGACAGAACAGATAAGTCGTCGCCTGATTCGCTTCAGAAAAAGACATTTTATTTCCGCTATAACCTGAACACGCAGCAGCTTCAGGAACTGAAAGACTACGAGAAACCGAAAGCAAGAGCACGTTGGGCTTCTATTTCGCCAGATCAGAAAGTTGTTGTTTTTGCCCGCAACTATAACCTGTACTGGATGGACATGGCCAACTATGAAAAAGCCCTGAAAAACGAGAAGGACACAACTATAGTTGAGCACCAGCTTACTACTGACGGCATTGAGAATTACCACTATGGCGACTCTCGGGGAGAAACGAATGTAGAACGCGAGAAGAACAAAAATAACCGTAAGCCTGCTTTTGTTCTCTGGTCACCTGACTCAAAGCACTTTGCGATGGTTCGCACGGATGAGCGCAAGGTAAAAGACCTTTGGGTACTGCATAACGCTACCAACGGCCGCCCGGAGCTGGAAACTTACAAATACCACATGCCGGGTGAGAAAGAAGCTCCAGTAAGAGAGCTGATTCTTTTCGATTTCACTGCAAAAACATCCCGCAAGATCCATACAGCAGCTTTTAAAGATCAGGAATTAGGCCTTTGGAGTGCCCCTGCGCTTAATAAGAACCGCGACGATGAGCACAGACCGGCTATCTGGCACGGCACAAACAATAAACTATACTTTACCCGTACCAGCCGCGACCTTAAAAAGATCGACATCTGCGAGCTTGATGTTTCTACTGGCAAAGTAACCCCTGTTATAAACGAGCGCTTTAACACCTATGTAGAAGTTATCCGTGTAGGACTTGTGAATGGTGGTAAAGAACTGATCCATTGGTCTGAGCGCGACGGATGGGGCCATTTTTACCTGTACGATAACACGGGTAAATTAAAGAACCGCATTACTACTGGTGCCTTCCATTGCGAAAGCATCGAAGGAATTGACGAGAAGAACCGTGTGCTTTACTTTACGGCAAACGGTCGCGAACCTGGCGAAGACCCTTACCTGATGCACCTGTACCGCATCAACTTCGATGGCAGCGGACTTACACTTCTTAACAAAGGCAACTTTGACAACAACGTTAGCCTGAGCGACAACAACGCATACTTTGTAAATACAGCTTCCAGAGTAAACACTACCCCTGTTTCTGCGCTGTATAACAACAGAGGCAAGAAGATAATGGACCTGGAAACTGCAGACCTTAACCGCCTGATGACGACAGGTTACAAATTCCCGGAGCCGTTTAAAGTTAAAGCTGATGATGGCATTACCGACATTTACGGTGTAATGTACAAGCCTTTCGATTTCGACTCTACGAAGACTTATCCGATCATTGCCTATGTGTACCCAGGTCCGCAGACAGAAGCAGTAAACAAATCGTTCGGCCGCAGCATGGACCGTATCGACAGACTAGCTCAGCTGGGCTTTGTGGTGATAACAGTTGGTAACAGAGGTGGCCACCCGGCTCGCTCTAAACGATACCACACTTATGGCTACGGCAACCTGCGCGACTATGGTCTGGCAGACAAGAAAGCGGCCATAGAGCAGTTGGCTGATCGTCACAACTTCATCGACATCAGCAAGGTAGGTATCACTGGTCACTCAGGTGGTGGCTTTATGTCTACTGCTGCTATGCTGGTTTATCCAGACTTCTTTAAAGTAGCAGTTTCTGGTGCTGGTAACCACGAGAACAACATTTACAACCGCTGGTGGAGCGAAAAACACCATGGTGTAAAAGAGCTGATCTCTCCAAAAGGTGACACAACGTTCCAGTATGCCATTGATAGAAACACTGACCTGGCCAAGAACCTGAAAGGCAACCTGCTATTGGTAACCGGTGATGTAGATAACAACGTGCACCCTGCCAACACAATCCGTATGGCCAATGCACTGATCAAGGCTAACAAACGCTTCGACTTTATCCTGCTGCCAGGTCAGCGCCACGCATTCGGCGACATGACAGAGTATTTCTTCTGGATGATGGGTGACTACTTTACCAAACACCTGCTTGGCGATTTCTCGCAGACGGTAGATATACCAGAAATTAACAGAGAAATAGAGCAGAGCGGCGAAAGAAGAAGACCGACCAGAACCGGAGCCGGCTCCGGAGGTGGAAGAATTGCTGAAGAATAAACCTATAGTTTATTTACCAACAAAAACGGCGGCCAGTTTTAAATTGGCCGCCGTTTTTGTTGGTAATTATTCAGAATTATAACCACAACAAATTAAAATGTACATAGTCTGTATAGATCAGGTTCCCGCTATACATCAATCCTGAGCAGCCAGGTACCAACCTCAGTTATAATAAACCTAACCTCGCGATCATATACCACTGTACCCATTTTGTTGGCAGATTTAAATCTCACAGTGCCTTCAAAGGGTAATGTTACGTTTTCAAAACTCTGAAAATTACTCAGACTTACAGTAGAGCCACTGCTACCCATCAATTGTAGCTCTGAGATATTACGCAGCGGCAAACCCGAGTCCATCACGACAACTTCTATAATATTGCCTTCATCTTTCTTTTTGATCAGCGAAGCACTTTTTACATTTAGTTTCATCGCGATTTTCGAAGATTTTACCTCTGATTTACGGGTAGTCTTACGTTTTTTTTGTTTCCCGGCCGGAGCCTGCACAGTGGTATCCTGCATATGTTGCACCCTCGCAGGCGTAAATGCAATGCTGGCCTCCAGGTTCCTGGCATCCTGACCCGATCCTGCTCCAACTAGCAACAGGAAAGGCAATACATAAATTAGGTTCATAGTGATAGCTGTAAGAGTAGAAGTATATATGATTCAATTTAACTCTTCCGTGTACAACTATCAATAGCTATGCTGAACTACTAACTACTTATAAATGCTTCAGCATTTCTATCTGATCGTCATTCAATAAAATATACCGGTTATTAAACGGATTGGCATAAAACTTTTCTGCTATCACATACTCACCGCTCTTAAGCTTGTGTATGTTATAGCTAAACAAACTATTTGAGCGCTCAATTACCAGTTCGGTAGTGCTCAGGTCAAGCTGGCGACCACAGGTGGTCGTGATCATCTCTCGATTTGATGTTGTTGCTGGCATAATACTAAGGATAAGGGGTTCTTCTTTACGAAGCAATTCGTGATTGGTGACACTACTTTCGAATTAAAATATTTTTCATTTCCGGGCAGCAGTATTCAAGCTTTCCAGCAGCTTATTTCAGCGCTAAACAGGGATAAAACAAAATCATTGACTTTAAGCTGTGCTCTTAAGATATAAGTTCCTACTTTTGTTAAACCGAAAAAAAGCCGGATAAAACGTGGAACAACAACTGACTACCGTAGAAACTGCTCAGAAGCTCGGTCTTCTGGAGGAAGAATTTGAAAGAATTAAACAGATTCTGGGCCGCACACCCAATTTTACCGAGTTAAGTATCTTCTCCGTAATGTGGTCGGAGCACTGCTCTTACAAAAACTCCATTGTCTGGTTAAAGAAATTGCCAAAATCATCGCCACGTATGCTGGCCGAAGCTGGTGAAGAAAACGCCGGACTTGTAGATATTGGTGATGGCTACGCCTGCAGCTTTAAAATAGAATCGCATAACCACCCATCGGCCATTGAACCCTACCAGGGTGCTGCAACAGGTGTTGGAGGTATCAACAGAGATATTTTTACAATGGGTGCCCGCCCGATTGCACAGCTTAACTCGCTGCGCTTCGGCAATCCGCATTCAGAGAAAACCAAAGGCTTGCTGCGCGGTGTCGTAAAAGGCATCGGCGACTATGGCAACGCTTTTGGCATACCAACTGTAGGTGGCGAACTTTTCTTTGATGAGTGCTACAACATTAACCCGCTTGTAAATGCCTTCTCGGCAGGTATCGTTAAAGTAGGCGAAACTGCTTCAGCTACATCGTATGGTGTAGGCAACCCTGTATTTATAGTTGGCTCTGCCACTGGTAAAGATGGTATACACGGTGCCGCTTTCGCTTCTAAAGACATTACCGAAGATTCTGCAAAGGACCTTCCATCTGTACAGGTAGGCGACCCGTTCCAGGAAAAACTGTTACTGGAAGCTACACTTGAGATCATCCAGTCGGGCCACGTAATTGGTATGCAGGACATGGGTGCAGCCGGTATTACCTGCTCTACCTCTGAGATGAGTGCCAAGGGCGAGCATGGTATGGATATCTGGCTGGATAAAGTACCTACGCGCCAGGCCAACATGGTTCCTTTCGAGATCCTGCTTTCTGAGAGCCAGGAACGCATGCTTATAGTTATGAAAAAAGGCTACGAGCAGACTATAAAAGACATCTGCGACAAGTGGGACCTGTACTGCGAGCAGATTGGCGTGGTAACCGAAGGCGGTATGCTACGCTACTACATGAACGGCGAACTGGCTGCCGAAGTGCCTGCACACGACCTGGTACTGGGTGGAGGTGCCCCTGTTTATCACAGAGAGTACCGTGAGCCTGCTTACTTTGCCGAAAGCAAGAAATTCAACATCGATCAGGTTGCTGAGCCGGAAGACTATCAGGCTGTAGCTGAATTCCTGACCACGCACCCGAACATCGCATCGAAGCGCTGGGTGTATCGCCAGTATGATTCTATGGTAGGTACCGGAACGATGACGACCAACGCCCCTGCCGATGCTGCTATAGTTAAAGTAAAAGGCACAGACAAATCAATTGCCGTAACGGTAGACTGTAACAGCCGCTATGTATATGCCGACCCTGAAGAAGGTTGTGCCATTGCTGTAGCTGAAGCTGCCCGAAACATAGTTTGCGCTGGTGCCGAGCCGGTAGCTATTACCAACTGCCTGAACTTTGGTAACCCTTACGTACCGGAGGTATACTGGCAGTTTGTTGGCGCTATTAAAGGTATGAAGAAATCCTGCGAGGCCCTGGGTACTCCGGTAACCGGCGGTAACGTAAGTTTCTACAACCAGTCATCTGATGAAGGCCCCGTATTCCCGACGCCAACTATAGGCATGCTGGGTATACTGGAGGATAAGAGCAACAAAATGACGCTGGCTTTCCAGAATGCGGGCGACGCGATTTACATGATCGGTGATGCGCAGAACGACATTGCTTCTTCTGAATATCTGTACTCGTATCATAATGTAAAGCTCTCTCCTGCTCCTTATTTCAACCTGGACCAGGAACTGAAAGTACAGGCTGCTACAAGAGAAGTGATAGCTAATAAGCTTGTGAACTCGGCGCACGACGTAGCTGATGGTGGTTTATACATCACGTTGCTGGAGTCTGCTATGCCGAAAGAATTGGGCTTTGACATAGAAACTGATAAAAATTTCAGAAAAGATGCCTTTTTATTCGGTGAAAGCCAGAGCCGCGTTGTGGTTTCTGTTTCTCCTGAAAAGCAGGAAGCATTTGAGCTGGCTGTGAAAAATAACGGCGTGAATCTCACGAAATTAGGAGTTGTAACAGCACACGACTGCCACATTGATGGTGAACTTTTTGGTGGCATTACAGTAGCCAAAAAGCACTATGACACAGCGCTGGAGCAGATTTTAGACTAAAAATTTCTAAAATATTTCAGCCGAATGTTTGCAGTTTAAAATCGTCTCCCTATATTTGCATCATCAAACGACAACGGAACGAAAGTTTGTGAGTCGAATGTGATTGTCCGATGGTGTAACTGGCAACACGTCTGATTTTGGTTCAGAAGAGTCCAGGTTCGAAACCTGGTCGGACAACTTAAAAAGCCCTTAGAAATCTCTAAGGGCTTTTTTGTTTTTAACTCTTTTGTAAAGTTATCGCTCTGCTATCACACACAAGTATTCTGTTGCTGCAACTATAGTTTACCTTCTGTTTTTAACAGCCTATGGTTGCAGCTCAGCAAAGGATTAAGTCATCTTACAATCTCAACCCAACCCTTATAGTACCTGTTCAGCTTTTTGATGTACAGCTGATAGAAGTAAGCACCCGCCGATACATTTTCCCCGGTCCAGTTATTTTGGTCGCCTTTTTACAATCATGTGGTTGCCCCCTGTTGTATTGAACTATAAAATATTATTCCTTAAGCCAGGTAATGCGAATTGTTCCACGGCAAGGCACATAGTATGCCCTGATACTTATATACATGCTTACACTATCACCTATATTTTATCCGTATAATCAGAGTTGGCTAACAAGTTATTTCGTAGCTTTGCACGCATAGTCAACCTAAACCCTTTTTTAGCTTTTATCAAAACTATGCCCCTTGTAAAGATCTTCTCCGGCTCACAGTCGCGCTACCTGGCTGAGAAAATTGCAGCAGCTTACGGCACAACGCTCGGCGACCTCACAATTTCACGTTTCAGCGACGGCGAGATAGGCGTACACTACAACGAGTCTGTTCGCGGAGCCGAAGTATTTATAGTTTTATCCACTTTCCCTCCTGCCGATAACCTGATGGAGTTGATGCTGCTGGTAGATGCTGCCAAGCGTGCCTCAGCGCATAAGGTTATTGTGGTAATGCCTTACTATGGCTATGCCCGCCAGGACCGTAAAGACAAGCCACGCGTTTCTATCGGTGCCAAAGTGCTGGCCAATGCCATCCAGTCTTGCGGAGCCGACCGCCTGATGACCTGCGACCTGCATGCCGGCCAGATTCAGGGCTTCTTCGACATACCGGTAGACCACCTGGATGGCTCTGCTATTTTTGTACCTTACCTGCGCAGCCTCAACTTAGGTTCTGACCTGATCTTCGCATCGCCTGACGTTGGTGGTGTGGTAAGAACACGTGCTTTTGCCAAAAACTTCGGCGCTGAAATGGTTGTCTGCGACAAACACCGTAAACGGGCTAATGAGATCGCCTCGATGCAGGTGATCGGTGATGTGGAAGGCATGGACGTAGTGCTGGTAGACGATATGGTTGACACAGCCGGAACAATAACCAAAGCCGCCGAACTACTTAAAGAAAAAGGAGCCAAAACCGTACGCGCTATTGCTACGCACCCTGTACTTTCAGGCCCGGCTTATGAGCGCATCGAAAACTCTGTGCTGGAAGAGCTGGTGGTTTCAGATACCATTCCACTGAAACAGCAGTGCTCTAAAATAAAAGTGCTTACTTTCTCAGAGCTGTTTGCACGCGCTATTAACAACGTAGTTACACACGAGTCTATCAGCTCACTGTTTATCTAATTAGTTGCTGATTGTTAGTTGTTAATTGTTGTTCTCAATGATTGACAACTAACAATCAGCACAAGAAATAATATTAATAGGGTTAAAGGTACTTTTGAAGTCGATTTTATAGTTGATTGTACTTTATCAGAAAAAAACAATCAACAATTCAACAATCAACAATTAAATCCCTACCTTTGTGGCTCGAAAAATTTTAACAAATTCATTTTTATGAAAACTTTAGAGATTATAGGGTTTAAAAGAGCAAATCTCGGCAAATCGCAGACAAAAGAACTGCGTAATGAGTCTTATGTACCAGGAGTACTTTATGGCGGTGCTGAGCAAGTTCATTTCTATGCACCAGCTATCCTGTTCAGAGACTTAGTTTATTCTCCGGAAGTATACGAAGTAGACCTGAATATTGAAGGCACACACTACAGAGCTGTGTTGCAAGACCTGCAGTTCCACCCAGTTAACGAAATGCTTCTGCATGTTGACTTCCTTGAGTTACAGGAAGACAAGCCAGTGAAGATGGAAATTCCAGTTAAAATGGTTGGTACTTCTCCAGGTGTTATTGTGGGTGGTAAGCTGGTAACTAAGCTGCGTAAGCTGAAAGTAAAAGCTCTTCCTGCTAACCTGCCGGATTATATCGAAGTAGATATCTCTGACCTGGAGCTTGGTAAGTCAATCAAAGTTGGCAAGATCAACACAGGCGGTAACTACGAGATCCTGACTAACGCGCTTGCTCCGGTTGCTACAGTAACTATCCCACGTGCTCTGAAGAGTGCACAAATGGAAGAAGCTCGCGCTGGCAAGAAATAAGCAGCAAACGCTACTTTATAGTACAAAATCCTGTCCTGCTGCAAGCAGGGCAGGATTTTTTGTTTCTATTAAATGGTTGATGGTTAAATTGCTAAATTGCTGTTTGTTAATTGTTGTTTGGAAGTTGCCGAATGTTCTTCAACCAGAACTCATAACATCCATCTGATTTATTCAGGAGCATGTAGAGGCACACGCTGCGTCTTTTACCTTAGCAAACTCAACAATTTAACCATCAACCATTTAATAATAAAATTTTGACTATAGAGACTATAAAACAATGGCTGGGGCTGACACCAAAAGCTCCTTCCCTACCTGAAGATACAAGCATGAAATACCTTATAGTTGGTTTAGGAAACATAGGCCCCGAATATGCCGAAACGCGCCACAACATTGGCTTTATGGTGCTGGATTACCTAGCTAAAAAACACGATGCTACGTTTAATACCGGCCGACACTCTTTTGTGACCGAAATAAAAACCAAAGGCCGCACCTTTGTACTGGTTAAGCCTACGACATACATGAACCTGAGCGGGAAAGCTGTGGGGCACTGGCTTAGCTCTTTAAAACTACAGCCAGAGCAGATGATGGTGATCACCGATGATATTGCTCTTCCTTTCGGCAAAATACGCATCCGTACCAAAGGCAGCGCCGGCGGGCACAACGGCTTGAAGCACATCGAGCAAACACTGGGACACAACAATTACCCACGCCTGCGCTTCGGAGTAGGCGATGCTTTCCATAAAGGCAAGCAGGTAGATTATGTACTGAGCAATTTCAGCGACGATGAACAGGCCGAGCTACAAACCCTGATCGAGAAGTCTGCTGAAGCGGTTGTGTCTTTTGGAACCATCGGGCTGGAGCGTACCATGAATACGTTCAACACAAAATAACGATAGATGGCAGCAACACGGATACAAGAGGCACCAGCCAGAGTTACATCGCTTGACTATGTCAGGGGGCTGGCGGCTTTTGGTATCCTGCTATACCATTTCCAGAGCTGGACGCTGGGCCACATGGAAGCCGAGACATTCTGGGGCCGTATTGGTCTGTATGGTGTTGCTATATTCTACGTACTAAGCGGACTTACACTCTACCACGTTTACGAAGCGCGTCTGCAGCCCAACAAAGCCGGCCTAACAGATTTCTACCTGAAACGCATATTTCGTCTGTTCCCGTTGCTCTGGTTGATCATGCCTGTTTACCTGGTTATTATGCCCGAGCTCCGTGAATGGGACCGTATACTGCTCAACTTCACAGGTCTGTTTGGGTTTGTGGCCTGGGACAAATCGATTGGTACAGGTGTGTGGTCTATTGGCAACGAGATGGTTTTTTACCTTTTCTTCCCGATTTTCCTGTTTTCAGCCAGGTATAGCCGGGTAGCTTTTGCTATAGTTTGCCTGGTTATAGTTGCGCTGGGTGCATATTTCGCCTTTTATCTTATAGACGATGCCGTACCGCTCGCAGCCCATTGGCGTGACTATGTAAATCCATTTAACCAGATCTTCCTGTTTCTGGGTGGTGTGGCGATAGGCTATTTTACCAAATACAGGTCATTGCCTGCTGTGCCGTTAGCTATATTACTGGTGCTGGCTATAGTGGTGTTTTCTTATTACCCAGCTGCCGGAAACACAGTAGTGCTTGTTACAGACTGGGAGCGTTTCATTTTTGCCGGAACCTGCCTGGCTGTTTGCTTTGCTATGTACAAGTTGCCGGTCACGCTGCCAGCTATAGTTCATGTGCCGCTGCATACTTTGGGCGAGATTAGCTATGCCGTCTACCTATTGCATCCGCTAGTCTACCAAGTCGTAAAATTTGCCGGCAAGCAACTCCACTTCTCACCCTGGGTTACCATTATAGTAGCTATCGTATTAACGCTTGTGCTTAGCCAGCTGGTGTACCGTTACTATGAGCAACGCTTTATCCGGTTAGGGCAGAAAACCAGTAAAGCCATTACCGCACGCTTCGCCCGTTAACCTGCCTGTACTATAGTTAGCCGCTAAACTATGGGATCTTACTGATAGCGGCAGGCCCTTATGTTATAGCCATAGCTGGCAATTACACCTAACTATGAAAAAGATTTTACGGCTCTATAGTAATGCCTTCGGCGGTCTATCCAGGTCTGCCTGGATGCTTTCGCTGATCATGTTCATCAACCGCAGCGGCGCTATGGTGATCCCTTTCCTGGGCGTGTACCTGACCGAGGCGCTGGGGTTTACAATGAAAGAAGCCGGCATTATCCTCAGTATTTACGGGCTTGGTGCTGTTTGCGGCGGTTTCCTGGGAGGTTGGCTCACCGATAAGATCGGGCACTTTAAGGTACAGTTCTTCAGCCTTACGGTTGGTGGCAGCTTGTACTTTATGTTCCTGTTCCTCGAGAAGTTTGAGCACATTGCCATCGGTGTATTTGTGCTGAGCCTCGTAAACGATATGCTGCGCCCGGCCAACGCATCTTCCATTGCGCATTATGCCAAACCCGAAAATGTTACCAGAGCCTTTTCGCTTAACCGTATGGCCCTTAACCTGGGTTTCTCTATTGGTCCGGCCTTGGGTGGTATGGTAGCGGCAATCTCTTATAAATACCTGTTTGTGGGTGATGCGGTAGGGTGCATGATGGCAGGCCTGTTCTTTTACATTTACTTCCGGAACAAGCAAGGGCACAGACCACAGCAGAAAGTTAAAACAGATGCTATAGTTAACGATGCAACTCCTACGCTATCAGAGAAAGTAAAGTCTCCTTATACCGATAACCTGTACCTGGTTTTTGTGTTGCTGAATGCGGGTTTTGCAATGCTGTTCTTTCAGCTTTTCTCTACATTACCGCTTTACTACAGACAGATTTATGCATTGCCGGAACAAAGCATTGGCGGGTTGCTTGCACTGAACGGGCTTATCGTGTTTATGATAGAGATGATCTTTGTTTACCTGATCGGGGACAAAATAAAGAAGTCGTGGCTGATACCGATTGGTGTGCTGGTGCTTGGTTCATCTTTTGCAATCCTAAACCTGGGGCACCACATTTTCCTGCTTTACATTGCCATGACACTCCTTAGCTTTTCAGAGATTCTGGTAATGCCGTTCATGGCTACTATTTCGGTGGAGCGCTCTAATAACAGCAATCGTGGCGCATATATGGGCTTGTATACCATTTCGTATGCGGCTGCGCATGTGGTAGCTCCTTACATGGGCACTACCATCGCCGCGCGCCATGGTTTCGATACGCTGTGGTGGGTGCTTAGTGCGTTTGCTATAGTTGTGAGTGTAGGTCTTTACTTCGTAGTTAAAAGGATAGACCGTAAGCAGGTGCCGGAGCGGGTAGCTGTATCTGTGTTGTAGAGACGCAAGATGTTGCGTCTCCTGAGATAGGCACCTCAAATGGACTTTATAGTTTAAGTGGTGATAACATCATACTATAGCCACTACTAATTAAACTGCCCTTGGAGACGCAAGGTATTGCGTCTCTACGGTTTTGAAAACTTCTATCAATAGCTTCGTAAAGGTTGCTATGGATAAGTATAAGAACAGCTTCCGCATCCCATCTGCCCGTTTAACGGGTTGGGATTACGCTTCACATGGCTTGTACTTTATAACAATCTGTACAAAGAACAGGGAGCACTCCTTTGGGAAGGTTTATCTTCCTTCATTAAACAGATTGCAACCTGAACCGCCTTTGGAGACGCAAGGTATTGCGTCTCTACAACTTACAGAAGTTGGTGAAATCGCATCTAAATACTGGAAGCAGATACCTGCATACCATCCATTCGTGGAGCTAGATGAATTTATTATTATGCCAAACCATGTACATGGTATCATCTTTATTAACAAACCTGATCAGGAGCAATGGCAACCAAACAAATTTGGCTCTCAATCAGGTAATCTTGCCTCCATAATTAGGGGATATAAGGCGGCGGTAAAGAAGTATGCGACTATAAATTAACTGGAATTCGCCTGGCAAACCCGCTATTTCGATAGAATTATCCGTTCAGAAAGAGAACTCCAAAATATCAGAAACTATATTTTTAATAACCCGGCAAACTGGGAGACAGAAAAGAACAATCCTGAAAATATATTCATGTAACAATGTAGAGACGCAATACCTTGCGTCTCCAAGGACGGTTCAAATAGCAATAGCTCAACATAAAATTAGTATTCCCTCAACTATTCAAACGAAATTTTTTTTTGAAGCGCCTGCCATCTGAGACGCAAAATCTTGCGTCTCTACAAATAAAGAAGCCCCGCAACTATAGTTAGCTGCGGGGCTTTCTTTTTAAGATCAAACTATAGTTTACGATACAGTTCCACCAGGTTTAACCTCTTTACTTGGCTGTACAAAAGCCAGTGAACCGTCTGCATTCTCAGCCATCAGGATCATGCCCTGGCTGGTAATACCTTTGATATCGCGTGGGGCAAGGTTAACTAATATGCTTACCTGCTGGCCTACAATTTCGTCCGGATTAAAGAACTCAGCGATGCCACTTACTACGGTGCGCTGATCTATACCCGTATCAATTGTTAACTTCAGGAGTTTTTTGGTTTTGGCTACTTTTTCAGCGGCAAGTATGGTTCCGATGCGGATGTCCATTTTAGAGAACTCATCAAATGTGATATTCTCTTTAGCAGGCTCTACTACAGCATTGGCCATTTCGTTTGCCTTTTTGGTATCCAGTAGCTTTTGTACCTGTGCTTCCACAGAAGCGTCTTCTATTTTCTCGAACAACAAAGCAGGTGTACCGATCACATGGCCTTCTTTTAGCAGATCATCCGATCCAGCATTAGCCCACATGCCAGCTTCCATGTTCAGCATAGCACGTAGCTTGTTAGCAGAATCAGGAAGGAATGGCTCCATCAGTATTGCCAGACTACCAGAGATCTGCAATGCGATGTTCATGATCGTTTTAACACGCTCTTCATCTGTTTTAATCAGTTTCCACGGCTCTGTATCTGCCAGGTACTTGTTACCTAAACGGGCCAGGTTCATCAGTTCACTCAGCGCATCACGGAACTTGTAACGCTCCAAGTGTGCTGCAATCACCATTGGCATGCCAGCCAGTACTTCCAGCACTTCTTTGTCGTATTGTTGTAGCTCGCCGCGTGTTGGTACTGCACCGTTGTAATACTTTTGGGTAAGCACTACGGCACGGTTTATAAAGTTACCCAGAATAGCCAGCAGCTCGTTATTGTTGCGGGCCTGGTAGTCTTTCCAGGTAAAGTCGTTGTCTTTGGTTTCAGGGGCATTGGCGCACAGGGCATAACGCAGCACATCTCCTTTGCCTTTAAAATCTTCCAGGTACTCGTGCAGCCACACCGCCCAGTTGCGCGACGTTGATATCTTATCGCCTTCCAGGTTCAGGAATTCGTTAGCCGGCACGTTGTCTGGCAAAATGTAGTCGCCGTGTGCTTTCAGCATGCTTGGAAAAATGATGCAGTGGAATACGATGTTATCCTTGCCAATGAAGTGCACCAGCTTTGTGTTCTCGTCTTTCCAGTATTTCTCCCAGTCCGGCGTTAACGCCTTGGTGGCAGAAATGTAGCCGATCGGCGCATCGAACCACACGTAAAGCACTTTTCCTTCGGCACCTTCAACCGGAACAGGTACGCCCCAGTCCAGGTCGCGGGTCACGGCGCGTGGTTGCAGGCCCTGGTCAATCCAGGATTTACACTGGCCGTATACGTTTGGTTTCCAGTCGCCTTTATGGCCATCTACGATCCATTCGCGCAGCCATGCTTCGTATTCGTTAAGTGGCAGGTACCAGTGTTTTGTTTCGCGCAACACAGGTGGCTCACCGCTCAGTGTGCTTTTCGGGTTGATCAGGTCCGTTGCGTTCAGGGAAGTTCCGCAGCTTTCGCACTGGTCGCCGTAGGCATTTTCGTTTCCACATTTCGGGCAGGTACCCACTATATAACGGTCCGCTAAAAATTGCTGGGCTTTCTCGTCGTAATACTGCTGCGTGGTCTGCTCTATAAACTTGCCATCGTTGTATAGTTTCAGGAAGAAATCTGAAGCTGTTTCGTGGTGAATTTTAGAAGAAGTACGGTCGTAGATATCAAAAGAAATGTTGAAATCTGCGAACGACTGTTTGATCAGCTCATGGTATTTATCAACTGCCTGTTGCGGCGTGATGCCCTCTTTTTTGGCGCGTATCGTGATCGGAACACCGTGCTCGTCAGAGCCGCAGATAAACTTTACGTCACGGTTTTGCAGGCGCAGGTAGCGCACGTAAATATCGGCAGGTAGGTAAACCCCGGCCAGGTGCCCGATGTGCACCGGACCATTGGCATAAGGCAGCGCCGCCGTTACAGTATAGCGTTTAGGAGTATTTGTTGTCATGTTTTGTCTTAAAAAAGCAAATATACGAATAGCCAACGGATTGCACCTTTCTATACTTTCATCAAACTATAAAATCAGAAACTATAGTTACTTAGCGTGCCTTCTTCCGTACACGGAACATCACCTACTGTATACTTTAAGATGAAGCAGAAAGATAACGCGCACATAAAAAAAGGCGATAAAGACAGCCTTGGGGAAAAAAGCGAAAAGAAAGAACTCAGCAAAAACCCGGCGCCACAGGAAAACACCCGCGAATCGGAAACTACCCCACCCGACCATGAGGTTTATATTAACCTCGAGCCTGATGAACTACATTTGGGAGATGAAGAACCCGAGGATGTGAGCAGCAAATAGCAAAGCAACCTGAAAGCAAAAAGCCGGCAGAAGTACTAAAAATCCTTCTGCCGGCTTTTTGTTGTTTATGCCTATAGTTAGTTTCCTGCTCTGCGGGGCATTACACGCCGTGGCGCTTGTTTGGTTGTGTCTAGAGGAGCGTTCGGTAATTCTTCGGGCCTTACCTCAGGCGGTTTCATGGCTGGTGCATTCCTGTCACTCTCTTCTATATTCTTTTTCCGGTTTATCTCGCTTGCCTGTTCATCCATCCGGTCGCGCAGGTCTGTGCTGGCATCGCTGCGGTACCGAACCCTGTTCTCCCGATCTACGCCTGGCATCCCTTCCTCACCTTCCGACAGCGAGGTACAGGACATTACGCCAAACAGCGCTGTGCCAACTATAGCCGTTATATATCTTTTCATCGCATACTTCTTTAAGCTAAAATACAACTGTAAGTCAAACACTTACAATTAAAGTATACGACAACCCGATAGAATAAAACAGGACAATAACAGGTTTATAGTTGTATTACATTTCACTTAGCGCATCGTAGCCAACCTGTGTCAGCATAAGGCCATCGGGTGCAGGGTTTACATAAGAGAGTTTTGCTAAATGCTGCTCAGCTTCCTTTTGTACATCTTTGTACTTAGGATACTTCTCCTGCAATATCGGGTATAGTTCCTGGTAGGTAAGCACCTCCCCTTCCTTTATGTTCTTTGTCCGGAAAGCATCCATCATGCATTGCGCCAGGTTGTCTATATTCTCTGCTTCTGATCGTATCTCTGTCATGGTTCTAATACTTTATAGTTATGGATAAAAGGTACGACAGCTGCATCTTTATTGTTAGACCAGTGCTTAAAGGGATTTATTAGCATGCCTGAACCGCAGATTAGAGGAATTTGATAGATTTTTCAGGATTGGAGGATTTGCTATAGTTCTATAGTTACCAATTGCTGGCGCGAGCGTCCACGCTCGTGACTAACTATGGCGTTGAGCTCCTGACTCAACTGGCCTGAAAGGACAGGCAATTGCGCTGGCTATAGTTTTATAGTTGGCATAGGTCAACCACCCCTAACCCCTCCTTGTCTAAAGCGGGAGCTTTTCAGCCGCTGCTATAGTTGGAGCTATAGTTTTATAGTTGATGTTAGTCATCCCCGTACCCCCTTCAAAGGGGGACTTTCTGGCTATAGCTATAGTTGAAGTTATAGTTTCACAGGTCAGCTACCTGATGGGTAAATTGAGATATGCATTTAAGAGTTTAAAATCCTGTAAATCCTGATACAGACAATCTGCAATCCCACCAATCAAAATAATCTCTTCCTTGATGTGCGGTTCAGACCACTTACTTACTGGGCTTGAAATTTAATGCGGCGGAGTTGAGGCAGTAGCGTAGGCCAGTTGGTTTGGGGCCGTCGTCAAATACATGGCCCAGGTGGCCGCCGCACCGGGCACACAACACTTCGGTTCTAAGCATTCCTTCACTTCTGTCCTGCACTTCTCTAATTCTATAGTTTGCAATCGGTTTCCAGAAGCTTGGCCAGCCCGTGCCGGACTCGAACTTGGTGGCAGAACTGAAAAGCGGATTGCCACAACCGGCGCAATAGTAAATGCCTTTGGCTTTGTTTGCATTGTATTTGTTCTTAAAAGCCGGCTCCGTGCCTTTTTCCCGAAGTACATAAAACTGCTCCGGCGTCAGAATCTTTTTCCATTCCGCCTCAGTCTTGTACACAGTATCGCGCTGGGTCTGCTGGTTCAGGCTGGTAGTGCGGGCTTCAGTTAAGGGAGCATCGCCGGTTTGGGCGGTGGTGTAGTTTGTTGCAGTAGTTCCATTCTGCCCGTTACAGGCAAACAGCAATAAGATTACTGCCAGATAGGTAAAAAAGGTAGTTCTCATAACTATAAATACGAGTTAAAAATCTTTTACTCACCCTTTTGCATTATTTATTCCCTAAATGAACAAAGATGCCAGATGCTATGTTTGCCCCATTAAGTACTATAAATACAAGGCACCTGAGAAAATAATAAAAACATAACCACTTTATTTCGAGCAGACTACTGAAAAATGGAGCCTTTTTAGTACCTTTGCACCTCGAAAAACAAATTCAATGCAGAACATTCGGAATATTGCGATCATCGCACACGTAGACCACGGTAAGACGACAACCGTTGACAAGATTATCCACGCCTCCAAGCTCTTCGCTGAGCACCAGCACTTCGACGACCTTATCCTGGACAACAACGACCTGGAGCGTGAGCGCGGTATCACAATCGTTTCTAAAAACGTATCTGTTCGTTATAAAGGCGTAAAAATCAACGTAATCGACACTCCTGGTCACGCCGACTTTGGTGGTGAAGTAGAGCGTGTACTGAAAATGGCTGATGGTGTACTACTGCTTGTAGATGCCTTTGAAGGTGCCATGCCACAGACACGTTTCGTACTTAGCAAAGCAATACAGCTTGGCCTGAAGCCAATTGTAGTTGTAAACAAAGTAGACAAGGAAAACTGCCGTCCTGATGAAGTTCACGAGCAGGTATTTGACCTGATGTTTAACCTGGACGCTACAGAAGACCAGCTTGACTTCGTAACACTATACGGTTCTTCTAAAAATGGCTGGATGAGCCGCGACTGGACTCAGAAAACCGAAGATATCACGCCTCTTTTAGATGCTATCATCGAAGAGATCCCGGCTGCTCCGTTCCGTGAAGGTACACCGCAGATGCAGATCACATCGCTTGACTATTCTTCTTTCGTAGGTCGTATCGCGATCGGTCGTGTGCACCGTGGCACGCTTAAAGAAGGAATGCCTATTAGCTTGATGAAAGCAGATGGCAGCATCAAAAAAGGTCGTATCAAAGAACTACACGTATTTGAAGGCCTTGGCAAAAAAGCCGTTCAGGAAGTACATGCCGGCGAAATTTGCGCTGTAACAGGTATCGAAGGTTTCGACATTGGCGATACAATTGCTGATGCAGAGAACCCGGAAGCAATGGAGCGTATCTCTATCGACGAGCCGACAATGAACATGTTGTTTACGATCAACAACTCTCCTTTCTTCGGTAAAGAGGGTAAGTTCGTAACATCACGTCACCTGCGCGACCGCCTGATGAAAGAAACTGAGAAAAACCTGGCCCTGCGCGTACAGGAAACTGACCGTGAGGACTCTTTCTTAGTATTCGGTCGTGGTATCCTGCACTTGTCTGTACTTATCGAAACCATGCGCCGCGAAGGTTATGAGCTTCAGGTAGGTCAGCCACAGGTAATCTACAAAGAAATTGACGGTGTTCGTTGCGAGCCTATCGAGCAATTAGTAGTAGACGTTCCGGAAGAAACAGCTGGTAAAGTAATTGAGCTGGTATCGATGCGTAAAGGTGAACTGAACGTGATGGAGCCAAAAGGCGATTTACAGCATCTTGAGTTCACGATTCCTTCGCGTGGTCTGATCGGTCTGCGTAACAACGTACTGACTGCTACTGCCGGTGAAGCTATCATGAACCACCGCTTCCTGGCATATGAGCCTTATAAAGGTTCTATCCCAGGCCGTAACAACGGTTCTATCATCTCTATGGAGACTGGTCCTGGTACAGCTTATTCTATCGATAAACTACAGGACAGAGGTACATTCTTCGTTGATCCAGGTGTAGATGTGTACATGGGGCAGGTAATTGGCGAGCACAACCGTCAGAACGATATCACGGTGAACATCCAGAAAGGTAAGAAGCTGACAAACATGCGTGCTTCCGGTTCTGATGATAATGCTAAGATCGCTCCCGCCAAACACTTCTCATTGGAAGAAGCCATGGAATACATCCAGAAGGATGAGTACCTGGAAGTAACGCCTAAGAGCCTGCGTATGCGCAAGATCTACTTAGACGAGAACGAGCGTAACCGCATGAGCAAGAAAGAAGAAGTAGCCTAAGCTACCGCAACTATAGTTTAAGAAAGCCCCGACTGGTACTACCGGTTGGGGCTTTTTGTTTAGAGCGTACTATAGTTTGCAGGTGCCTAAGCAAACAAAAACTTAAACGGCTATAGTTGTGCTCCAAAGCTTTAGTTACCAACCTTGCTAACCTCAAACCAAATACTTACCTTTGGCGTTAGTAACGCAACAGGTAAGCATGATCATCTCCTTTGGGTCGAAAGAAACTGAGAAAATCTGGAATGGTGAAAGAGTAACCAAGTTGCCAATAGAGGTCCAAACTGTTGGCAGGCGTAAGTTAAGGATGCTTCATAATTCCCAGGACATGGCTGACCTTCGGATTCCCCCTTCCAACAGATTAGAGAAGTTATCCGGTAACCTGAAGGCGTTCTACAGCATCAGAATAAACAGCCAATGGCGAATCATTTTTAAATGGCATAACGGTCAGGCATCAGAAGTAGAAATAGTAGATTACCACTAAAGAAGTTTAAAATGGACCGACTACCTAACATACATCCGGGAGAAATACTGCAGGAAGAATTTCTTGTTCCTTTGGGCATTACAGCCTACAGGCTTTCAAAGGATATCGGCATTCCCCAAACCAGGGTGTCTGAAATTTTAAAGGGCAACAGACGCATTACAGCCGATACAGCCTTAAGGTTAAGCTACTACTTTGGCAACTCCCCAAAGTTCTGGCTCGGGCTTCAGGATGACTACGATCTGGAAGAAGAAATGGCATCGAAGCAAAAAGAGCTGGAAACTATAAAACGCTTCGAGAACAAGGCGGCTTAAGTAATTAAAAGCTCAGGCTTTACAAGATTATAATACAACAACAATAAAATTAGATTACCATGTCAGAAGAAATGAAACCATGCCCGAAATGTAACTCACCTTACGGTTACGCCATGGGCGATGAACTATACGCTTGCCCAGAGTGCGGAAACGAGTGGAACCCGAATGAAGCAGCTGAAGCAGAAGCTGAAACCGGCCTGAAAGTGATAGACGCGAACGGTAATGAGCTGAAAGACGGCGATACGGTTGTAGTGATAAAGGACTTACCGGTAAAAGGCGCACCAAAACCTGTAAAAGCTGGCACTAAAGTGAAGAACATCCGCCTGACAGATGGTGATCATAACATCGACTGCAAGATTGATGGCTTCGGCTCGATGGGCCTGAAGTCTGAATTTGTGCGAAAGGCGTAGAACGTTAGTTGAGCCTGAAACTATAAAAAGCTAACTTGCAGCAAAAGTAATGTTATGAGCAAAGCTAACTGGAAAACCGTAAAGGAATACGAAGATATAACCTATAAAAAAGCAGACGGCGTGGCCCGTATCGCTTTTAACCGTCCTAATGTGCGCAACGCTTTTCGCCCTAAAACGGTGTTTGAGCTGTTCGATGCATTTCTGGATGCGCGAGAAGACACCTCGATCGGGGTTGTTTTGTTGTCTGCCGAAGGACCGTCTACTAAAGATGGTGTTTATAGTTTCTGCAGCGGTGGCGACCAGAATGCGCGCGGCTTCCAGGGCTATGTAGATGAGTCTGGAATACCGCGCTTGAACATACTGGAAGTGCAGCGCCTGATCCGTTTTATGCCGAAGGTGGTAATTGCCGTGGTTCCGGGCTGGGCAGTAGGCGGCGGCCATAGTTTGCACGTAGTCTGCGACCTGACACTGGCCAGCAAAGAGCACGCTATCTTTAAGCAAACCGATGCCGATGTAACCAGCTTTGATGGTGGTTATGGCTCGGCTTACCTTGCCAAAATGGTAGGCCAGAAACGTGCCCGCGAGATCTTCTTCCTTGGCCGCAACTACTCTGCACAGGAAGCCTACGACATGGGCATGGTGAATGCCGTTATCCCGCACGACGAACTGGAAGACACTGCTTACGAGTGGGCACAGGAGATATTGGCAAAATCGCCGACTTCCATTAAAATGCTGAAGTTTGCCTTTAACGCCACCGACGATGGCATGGTGGGTCAGCAGGTGTTTGCTGGCGAAGCAACCCGCCTGGCTTACATGACCGAAGAAGCAAAAGAAGGCCGAAATGCGTTCCTGGAGAAACGTAAACCGAACTTCAAGAACATTCCTTGGATCTCATAACTATAGTTTAAGCTAACTATACAAAAGCCCGCTCCTGCAGCGGGCTTTTTTGTTTTCATTCTCCACCACAGACGCTGCCCTACTTCTTCAGTTACTTTCACATGCCTAAACTATAGGTTTACCTATATACTATTTATAGTTCACGGATTACCTATACACAATTTTTTATTGGCATAATTATAAACAATATATTTGTGGTTTAACTATCTAATCAGACAGCTAACTATGAAAAATTTACTTGCTTCAATCATCAGCATTTTGTTCCTCACTTTTTTAGTGTCCCCTGCACAAGCCCAATTCGACATCGGCAACAAGATCAAAAATAAGGTTAACCAAAAAATTGATCAGAAGATTGATAAAGGCATTGACGATGCCGTGGATGGCAAAAAGAAAGCTGGCGGTAATAAAACTGGTAAAGCGGATGCTGCAGAAGCAGGTGGTGATGAATCGGCAACTACCGAAGCCGGTAAAATGAAAGCCTGGTCAAAGTTCGATTTTGTACCCGGCGATAAGGTAATTTTCTCTGATAACCTGGCTGGCGAAGAGCTAGGCGAGTTTCCGTCGCGCTGGGACCTGAACGATGGAAATGCGGAGGTTGCTAGTTTTGGGGGTGAGAATGTGATTAACCTGGTTCGGTCTAATACCAGCATTAAACCGCTTATGAAAAAGGCACAGTGGCTGCCCGAAACCTTTACCGTAGAAATGGACCTGTTCTTCGACGATGATAACCCGAACGTGGCCTACTACATTTACTTTGTGGACGACAACTCCAACTATAAGCAGGAAATACAGGGAGACTTCTGGGATGGCATTGAGATACGCGCTAACCAGGCAAGATTTAAATCATTTGGTTCGGAGTCGGAAGAACTGGCAGCGCAGGACATCAAAAACAAGTGGCGCCATGTATCGATTGCCTTTAACAAGCGCAGCATGAAGGTTTACCTGGATAACCAGCGCCTGGTAAACATACCCAATGTAACCGGTAAGCCAACCGGCATGCGCATAGAAATAGATAAGCGGATAGAAGCCAATACTATGGTTAAAAATGTGCTGATAGCAGAAGGTGGCAAGAAGCTATACGACCAGGTAATGACCGATGGCAAGATCGTAACCTACGGCATCAAATTCGATGTGAACCAGGCAACTATACGCCCGGAATCTACGGGAACGCTGGCAGGTATAGCCAAGCTAATGAACGAACAGCCTACCCTTAACTTTACCGTAGAAGGCCACACCGACAGCGACGGCGACGAGAAAGCCAACCAGAAACTCAGCCAGCAGCGTGCCGAAGCTGTGAAAACCTACCTGGTAGAGCAAGGTATTAAAGCCGACCGCCTGGAAGCCAAAGGAATGGGCGAAACGAAGCCAATAGACAAGAACAGCACCCCGGAAGCCAAAGCCAACAACCGCCGTGTAGAGTTCGTGAAGCGGTAACTATAGATCTCATCTTTAGAGTATATACAAGCACCGCCTGCAGCTTTATAGTTGCAGGCGGTGTTGTTTTATAGTGCAGCCTAAACTATTGTTTAGATTTGCTATATTTAATCAGGGTATGGATTAGCAGACAGTAGTCATATTCTATTCTTTGCACAGATATGTATAGTCGAAACCCATCTATAATTTAGTAACCCCAATTTATGGTATCAGAGACATTAGCGGGTAAAGGCCATTTTCACTTTGATGGACAAACTATAGAAAGAGAATTTAAACTCGTCATATATCCACGTCAAACATTTATTGAAATAAATGCAATTCCCATTGAGGGATTTTTGAAGAAATGTAAATGGAAGTTTGAGGGGTATTTATTCGATGGAACTAGGATTGAATCTAACAACTTATTTCCAATTGGAATTGGAAACAGTGAGTTATATGTAAATGAATTTGCAGTTGGTGAAAGATCAGATGTCGCTAATACTTCATTATTTACTCTTACTGGCTATTATAAATGTAAGTTCTATTTCAATTACGCTGGATATGAAATCTCAGTAACTGAAGAGAAAGATGTAACAGAAGAGAAGAAGTTTTATAAACGAACTGGTATCATAAGGGAAGGCGTGCAGCTTAGCCTTAAGAAGCAGAATCATGTAATTGTCGACTCTTTTGAAATAGCAGATTCTATTACAAAATTGTTATCAATATCAACAGGAAATGATGTTGTTTTCAATAAAAGAAACTATGATGACTTATATGTTGTGCATCGAAGACCATTAATTGACAGTAGTTCATTCGACAACGTGATTCCTTATGAATGGATGGGTAAGTACATAGAGTCAACTCTACCGATTTGGAATAAACTTGAAGCTGAAGACAAAAAGTTAATTACAAATATAGCATCATATTTGAATTTTGCAGGAGGATCAGGATACTTAGATGAACGGATGTTTAAAGTGGCACAAGGGTGGGAAATGGCAGCTAGTAAATGGGGGCGGAAAGTTGTCACTTCTTCTGAATCTATACTTAATTTAAGGAAGCTGCTCAAAGCAACCTTGAAAGAGTGGCGATCTAACTATCCTGAATTAGATAAAGATGGTTTCTTAAACTCTAGAATATTAAGATCATTAGAATGGGATAGCTTTATAAATAACATTGAGAATCTTGTCAGGGACTTCAAAATAGATACTACAAAAATAGATCTCAATTTTAAGCTCCTAAAGAACAATGTAAGAGATAAGGTTGCTCATGAAGGGAGGATGGTTCCTTTCGATAATGCATATAGCTTGTTAGAGAGTTTAAAATTTGGATTAAGGCTTGTTATTCTAAAGAAGCTGCAATATCAAGGAGATGTGTTCTACCATGAAAATAACTTTACAAGAAATTTTAAGATATCTTATTTCTTTCAGCATGAAGAAAAGCAAGTTTAAAAGCAAATCTTGCTAACGCGATGCTTTCTTTAATTAAAAAAATCCTGCTAATACATAAATTGAACTCTACCTTAAAACCTAACCCAAAACACAGTAACCCCCTTCTCCTGATCGCTCTCCAGCGAAAAAGGAAAGCCGTGGTTTACCAGAATCTCCCGGATCATAGTTAAGCCTATCCCCTGCCCGTATTCTTTGGTACTGAAGAATGGCGTAAACAGCGAGCTTCTCACACTTTCAGGTATGCCGGAACCGGTGTCAGTTATAGTTAGTTGTGCGGGGTTGGTTTGTGTGGCTATCGTTATTTCGCCGGTGTCGCCAATTGCTTCCATGGCGTTTTTAAGCACGTTTAGCAGTACCTGCTCCATCTGCTGTTGGTCCAGGAGTATCACAAGTGGCTGCGGTGCTAATTGAAGGGTACAGCTTATAGTTCTGTTCTGAAACTCCGGCTGCATGAGCAGGGCCAGGTTACGGAGCAGAGCGTGCAAGTCGGTAGGTGTTTTCTTGGGTTTAGGTAGGCGCACCACATTGGCAAAGTTGGCCATAAAGCGGCTCAGGTTCGTGTTTCGGTCTATGGCTACCTGCAGGGCATTGTCAAAATCTTCGCGGTCGTCGGTAAGTTGCGGGGCGTAATACTGCAGCGAACCCAGTATAGAGTTTACCGCTCCCGCCGAGTTATTTACTTCATGCGACATCATCCGGATAACCTTTTCGTAAGCCTGGCGCTCGTTCTGTAGTATTGCTTCTGTCAGCTCTTCTATCAACACAAAGTAATGCTGAAAGCCACGATCCAGGAAGTGAGCACGGTGGCAGCGGTAGGTGCGTATGCCGTTTACCCGAAACGTGATAGAACTGCCGGTTTGTAGTTGCGTGAGTTGTTCCGCCCACACCTTTGGTAGTTGGCTTACGTGTTTGCCCAGCAAACTATTGGCAGGTTGTTGCAGGTATTGCTCTGCCGCCGGATTTACATGCTCCACCTGGTTATCAAAGCCCAGTAACAGAATACCAGCCGGCGATGCCTGTATCAGTTTCTCCAGGAAATAATGTTTCTCGGCTTGCGCGACGCGTTCGTGCCGCAGCTGGTCAATCATGCGGTTGTACACGTTTATCAACTCATCCAGCTCCTTCTGCCCCACCCCCATAAACTTGGTAGAGAAGTCTTTGTCTTTGATGGATTGAATGCCTGCCCGAATCAGGCTAAGTGGCTTAAAAAAGGTAACGTATAGTTGCGACGTGATATAAATAGAGCCCAGTATCAGCAGCTCCATGCCCAGGAACAGGTACAAATTCTCCTGCAGCAGGAAATAAGCCATAACTGCCAGCAGCACATGCAGCACTGTGGCAAAAAGGATAAACTTAGTCCTGAGACTCATACGGGATGTTAAACTTATCGAGTCGGCGGTAAAGCGCGGCGCGGCTCAACCCCAATGCACGGGCCACCTTACTGATGTTGTTGTGGTAATGGTCCATCGACTTGCGAATCATGCTGGCTTCCATTTCGTCTAAGGTCATGGCCCCTACAGCTGGCAGGGCTTTATCTCCATGTTTGACAGCACTGCGCTGGGTCTGCCCCTGGAAATCCTCTGCTTCCAGCACATCATCATCAGACACCAGCACGGTGCGCTCTACCAGGTTTTTCAGCTCTCGGATGTTGCCCGGTAGCGGCTGCTCGCGTAGCCATTGCAATGCGCCTTTGCTTATAGTTAGCTCAGGGCGGTTATATACTTTTTTCAGGTTGTTCAGGAAGTACTGCACCAGCAACGGAATATCGTCGGCACGCTCGCGCAAGGCAGGCAGCTTTACAGTAATCAGGTTGATGCGGTAGAACAGGTCTTCGCGGAATTTGCCTTCAGCTACCATTTCTTCGAAGTTGCGGTTAGTAGCACACACTACGCGAATGTCTAGTTTTCGGGAGCGGCTGTCGCCCAACACTTCATAGGTTCTATCCTGTAATACACGTAGCAGTTTTACCTGGCTGTTCAGATCCAGTTCACCGATCTCATCCAGGAAAATAGTGCCCTTGTTTGCCATTTCAAAACGACCTACCCTGTCGCCTTTGGCATCGGTAAAAGCACCGCGTTTGTGGCCAAACATTTCGCTCTCGAACAAGCTAGCTGATATACCACCTAGGTTCACTTTTACGAACGGCTGGTTACGGCGTGCGCTGTTCTGGTGTATGGCCTCGGCAATCAGTTCTTTACCTGTTCCACTCTCCCCTTCTATCAGCACCGATGCATCTGTAGCCGCAATCTGACCTATCTTTTTCAGTACTTTGAGTAAGTCCGGGTCCTGCCCAACTATGTTTTTGAAATCATACTGCTGATCCAGCTTTTTGCGGGTTAGGGCTTCGTCGGAACTATAGTTCTGTTCCGATAAACTCAGCGCTGTACGGATAGATTGTAACAGGTACTCATTGCTCCAGGGCTTTGTAATAAAATCGGCGGCACCTAAACGCATACCTTCTACGGCCAGGCCAATAGAACCCCAGCCAGTAATGAGTATAACTGGCAGGTTCGGATTATGCATTTTAAACTGCGTGAGCAACGCCAGCCCATCGTGACCGGTGGTTTCTATGGAAAAGTTCATATCCATGAGCACGAGCTCGAACGGCTGCAGCTCCGCCAGCTGAAGCGCTTCCCGTGGGTTGGCCGCTTCTTTGGTTTTAAAGCCGTTCTGTTTCAGCATCAGGCCCAGCGAAGCCCGCACCGCTGCATCGTCGTCTATGATCAGGATCATGCGTGGTTAATTGAGAAGTATAAATATACGGTATTCTGGTGTCAGTTTTAGTTGCTATAGTTGTAACCCACCCCTAGCCCCTCCAAGGAGGGGAATTTCTGCTACTGCTATAGTTCAGGCTATCGTTTTACAGTTGCTGTTTGTCACGTTCGCTGGTGTGAGCTTGTAGCTCGTACTGTTATTTCTGTTTTCATTACTAAGCACGAGCTACAAGCTCGCGCCAACCAAGATTAACTTCTATAGTTTAAGCTATAGTTCTATAGTTGCCGTTGGTCATCCCCCTGCCCCCTTCAAAGGGGGACTTTTTTACTTTTTGTCATCCTGAAAGGATCTTGTTGGCTTATAGTTTAAGCTTAACCTACCTTCCACTAAGATTCTTTCAGAATGACAGTTATCATTCAAAGGCTTTAATTAGAATAAAACTTTTTTAGCTGTTGAGAATAGTAACTATAGTTTACTCTTCGTGCAGGGCAAGGGCCGGGTGAATGGCTGCGGCCTGGCGGCTTGGCTGGAAGGCGCAAACGATAACCAGCAGGTAGATCATCACTATAGAAATGCCCAGCGCATAGTAATAGACTTCCGGCTGCATACCCATCACATCGAGCAACACAAACTGGATGGCAAAGAAGCTGCCCAGCACTAATCCTAGCGTTGCCAATACCAGAATCTCTCCTAAAAACTGCTTGTAGATTTGGTTAGCCGTTGCCCCCAACGCGCGACGCAAACCAATTTCGGAATAGCGTTTGTTAATGTTGTACCACAGCACCCCAAAAATGCCCAGCGCAACGTTCAGGATCAGGAATGCACAGATGATGGCAAAGATGAGCAAAGGTGTCAGGTTTTCTTTCATGTAAGAGGCACGCATCTGGTCCATGTACTTTACATCCAGTTTCCAGCCAGTGGCTACGGAGCCTGCTTCCTTCAGCAGTTTCTCCTCAATGCCTGAGGTAACGCCCGGTTTCATGCGCAGGTACAGCGTGTTTTCTACCCATCTGCTGGTATCGGCCAGGGAGCTGACTCTCATAAAAGTGCCTGCATCTGAATTAAGCTCGCCATTGGTACGGTACGCCTCTATTACACCAATTACAGTAAATTCTTTATCACCGCTCTTCAGTTTTTTGCCGGCTGCCGACTCATTTCCAAAGAAAAACTGCTTTATATCCTGCGTTATCACCATCGGGTTCTGATTCGAGAACTCATCTCCGTCCTGGAACCAGCGGCCTTCTACTACATTAAGGTCCATTGTACTCTTAAAATCGCCACCCTGTATGGTTACATTGTTAATACCACGCTGCAGGTTGCCGCGGGTCAGGCCCATCATGTTTGACCAGCCGGAGTAAGCAGCGTTGCCACTGGCTAAGGCTACATGCTCAATTTCTGGTAGCGTCTGCAATTTTCTTACAAGCTGCTCTGATATGACTCTTACCTCATCCTTAGGGGTCTGGTAGTGCTGAATATTTACATACCAGATACGTTCCGGCTCAAAACCCAGTGGCTTTTTATAGTTCTGCCAGCTGTTAACCAGCACGCTTATAGTTCCGAAGAGTACTAAAAAGGAAAAGAAAATCGCCATGATCATCAGGAAGTTGGCGCGTCTTCGGTTCCATACAAGTTTAAACAGATGCTTTATCATTTTGAGCCTCCTTTCAGGACAGATGCCGGATGAAGTTTTGACATTTTATAGGCCGGATAAACCCCGGAAAGTATACCGAAGAACAGGCAGATCAGTAAGCTGAACAGAAGCACAGGCACATTCAGCCCCAATTGTGCATAAGGTATAAAACCACTGTTATTGATCAGGTGCAGCGCCCCCACCGCCAGCAGTATGCCTATAGTTCCGCCGATTATAGTCAGGAAAATATTCTCGAACAGGAACTGCAGCACCAGCGTGTTAGAGGATGCCCCGAATGCTTTGCGTACGCCAATTTCGGAAGCGCGCTCCATAATGCGGCTGATGTTGATGTTTACCAGGTTGAGGGTAGGAATGAGCATGAAGAAGAACATGCCGCCTATCACTACGCCGTACAACAGAGCAGTATTTACTTCATTGTCCACCGACCTGCTGATTTCCCTGGCAAAGCCTTCGGTATTAGTATCGGCAAATACCTTTAGCACCGTAAAGTCTTCGCCTGGCATCATTGGCACCTTAGCCATAGCGCCATAAAACTCTTTCTTTACATCATCTATGGCAGCCTTATCCTTAGCCAACAGCACGGCTCTAAAATTGCCGCCATAATGCGGGTCGTTCAGATCGGCTTTGGTGGTGGTGTAAGGAACCCAGACTTCGGAGTAAGATTCGGTGCGTGTTGCCGCCACATTTTTGACTACACCCACCACTCTATAGTTGCTGTCGTCGAGTGTAAGCGTTTTGCCCACGGCATCTACTGTCCCGAAATTCTTTATGCTGGTAGCCTCGTTGATAACGGCCACCTTTTGTGCAGTTTCCACTGCAGCGTCTCCAAAGCCACCGCCATCTATAAACTCAAAATCCATTACGCGCCAGAAATTACTGTCGGTGTAGCGGGTTTGCATGTTAAGTTTGCTGCCCTGTGTAAAGTTAAACGTCGTGAAATTGCTGGAGTAAATGGTTATCAGTTCAGGAGTGTTGAGTGGCCTTACAAACCTGTTCAAAAAAGAGTAGCTTGGTCCGCTGTTCATTTCAGTGCCATCGCCGGTCATGTGCAGCCAGGTTACAAACAACATGCGGTCCATTTTCTTTTCAGGGGTATGCGTGCCAAAAACCTGGTTCAGCATGGCCGTGATCACCATCAGCACCATTAAGGTTACGCTGATGCCAAAGAGGCTAATGAAGGTAAAAAACTTGCGCCGCAAGAGTACCTTCCAGGCTATTTTAAAGTAATTTTTCAGCATGATTTAAACAGTCTGTAGGTCGAAAACTTTAGAATCAGATACCTGCTGCCCGTCGAAGAAACGTACCAGGCGTTCGGTTTTGTGGGCCATGTTTTCGTCGTGCGTCACCATTACTATAGTTGTACCATCGTTGCGGTTCAGGTCCAGCAAAATGTTCATTACTTCCTCGCCCATTACCGAGTCCAGGTTACCGGTTGGCTCATCGGCCAGTATGATGGCTGGGTTGCCGATCAGGGCGCGGGCAATAGCTACACGCTGTCGTTGCCCACCCGATAGCTGGTTAGGGAAGTGCTTGGTGCGGGCACTCAGGCCAACTTTCTCCAGGGCATCTTTGGCAAGCTTGGTACGCTCCGAGCCAGACACACCGCTGCGGTAAAGCAAAGGCAGCTCCACGTTATCCAGCACGCTCAGGTCGTTTACCAGGTGGTAGCTCTGGAACACAAACCCGATCTTCTCATTGCGGATGTGTGCCAACTCTTTGTCTTTGTATGATTTTATAGGTTGCCCATCAATTGTTACCACACCTGATGTTGGCACATCCAGCAGGCCCATAATATTGAGCAACGTTGATTTCCCGCAGCCCGATGGTCCCATAATGGAAACAAATTCTCCCTTCGGAACTGCCAGGTTTACGCGCTGCAAAGCCACCGTTTCGATGGTCTTTGTCTGGTAAACTTTCTCGATGTCTGATAGCGTGATCATAGTTTTTAAATATCGTTATTCGTTAGTAGTTATTCGTTAATCGTTCTCTGTATTTGTACTTTTTACTCTTATGTTAGCCTATGCTGGCGCGAGTCTCCAGACTCGTGACTTACTATGGTGTTGAGTTTGTAACTCAACTGGCCCGGTAGGGACAGGTAAAGGTGCTGGCTATAGTTTCTCATCTCTCCACCTCTACCACTAAAGCCTGCTGCTTTTCAAAATCAAATAAAGTCAGTTGCCTTAAACTATAGTGTGCGGACCAAAACTGGCTAAGTGCGGCGATATAGGCGCGGCGGGCCTGGTCTTTTTCTGCTAAAGCAATGTTGAGCTCTGTAATGCTGATGCGGCCAACGATGAAAGTGCTTTTGGTAATGTTGTAGCGTTCCTGGGCAATAGCATCGGCGGCGGCAGTGGTTTCTAGGCGGCGTTTCAGGGTGATGTACTGGTTTGCCTGCGAGAGTACTGCCTGCTCAAACGTGGCTTCTTCCTGGGCAACGGTATGCTGCACCAACTGGCGGTTCAGGTCGGCCACTTTATAGTTGGACCGCTGGCGGCCCCAGTCCATGAGCGGCATGTTAAAACCGATGCGTGCGCGCTGCAGGTTTTCCGGACGGGTATATACATCCGAAAAATTATCGGCACTGTTTGATAAACCGAAGGTGGCAAAAACACTCATGTTTAATCCATTATCGCCTTTGGCTTTGGCTACCATGCTTTCAGCTTCCAACAGACGGCGTTTAAAGCTCACGGCTTCTTTGCGGTTCTTCTTTGCCTCTGCCAACGCCAGCTCCGATGAAACGATTGTTTCCGGTATGCTATCGGGTGTGATCAGTTGAAGGGCCTCATTGTCTTTCAGGCCTACAAAAGTTTTCAGGGCAAGGGTAGCGTTCTGTTCGTCCAGGCTGGCCTGGTCCTGGGCAAGGCGGGCATTTAGTACAGCCAGTTGCATCTGTAGCAGGTCGTTTTTAGACAGGCGGCCCAGTTTGTATTTCTCTCCGGCAATGTGGTAAAGCGTGTCGTTGTTGGCCAGGTTTTGCGTAGCGATGCGTTGGTTAACCTGAGCCAGCAGCAGATCGAAGTATAGCTGGGTGGCCTGTACGGCAATTGTTTCCTTGTCTTCAACGAACTGGCGCTGCGACTCCTGGTAACGCAAGGGCTCTACTTTTTTGGCCCACGCAAACGGGTTGTAAGCAAACAGCGGTTGCTCGATACCAACTATAGCCGGGTTGCCATTGTAGCGGGTAATGTCGCGGTCAAAATCATCGAAGCGCTGCATCAAGGAAGTGACAAAGATGCTGCCGCCCGTGGGGCTGATCAGCTGGCGCAGGGTTAAGCCAACATCCGAGCTGTTTATAGTTACGGGCTTGAAATCAGTGGTGCCGTCTGGCTGAATAACCGGCATGTAGCTTCTGCTGAAATCGGGTAAGGTACCGTTCAAGCTCAGTTGCGGGCGGTAATCGGATTTGAAGCTGCGCCACTGCCAGTAGCTGCTCTCCTGGTTTACGTCGGCTTGCTTTGCTGCTGCCGACTGCTGCTGCGCCAAGTCAATAACTTCCTGCAGGTGCAGCACACGCGCACCAGGCTGAGCTATGCTTTGGCCACAACAGAGCAGCATCACAAACACTAAACAGGTAAAAAGGTACTTCATAGTTTTATTTGGGATCAGGTAACACGACTTTTAAATCTTCACTTTTAACTCTCAACTATTTAATCCTATTTCAGCTTGACTTTTTCGGCGTGCTGGTATTCTGCCATATCCGAGATCACAATCACGTCACCGGGCTGCACTCCACTTTCCAATTCCACATAATCCACATTGCTGATGCCGGTTTTGGCTGGCTTTCGGATAGCTTCATCGCCCTGCACCACAAACACCTGTTGAGCGGCTGTGCTGTTAAAGTAAGGTCCGTTCTTAACCCGCAGCACATCGGTTTTAGAAACCAGCTCCACGTATACATCGGCGCGCAGGTTAGGGCGAAGCAACTGGTGTGCTTTATCCTGAAGGGCTACATAAAACGTAACAATGCCATTTGTAACCGTAGGCTCCACCGACGACACCACGCCCTGCATATCGGTGTTATTAATGCGAACTATAGCACCCGCGCCTGGCTTTAACTGCCCGGCGTAGGTATCCGAAATGGTGGCTTTTACTTTATAGCTGCTCAGGTCGGCAAGGCGGGCAATTACATCACCTGCATTCACGATGCTGCCAATCTCATTCTTCACCCAGGTGATCACGCCGTTGTGGGTGGCTCGCACTTCGGCCTGCTCCATTTTGCGTTGCAGCTCTTCTATCGAACGGCCCTGCATGGCCAACGTAAAGCCCAATTCCTGTTCGTTGGCTTTTAATAGTTCGCGCTCGGTGGCCATGTCGTGTTCAATTTCCTGTAGTTCCTGCTGCGCTATTTTCAGGTTTAGTTCGGCCTGCTTCACGCTTTCCTGGGTAGTGCCACCAATCTTCAGCAGGTATTTTTCGTCTTCCAGTTGGGCCTGCAGGCTTTTAACCCGCATTTGCTTTATGCTTAGCTGCGATGCCAGCTGGTTCAGAGTTTTGCGAAGGTTCAGGCGCAGCTGCACGCTTTTGTGCTGGTTCAGTTGCTGCTCGTCTTTCAGTTTGTCGTAGGCCAGTTGGGTAAAGGCTCTGTCGAGTAGCAGGATCTGGTCGCCGGGTTTTACCTGCTCACCGGCTTTTAGCACCACCTGCTCTATTCGCGCCTGTATGGGACTTGTGATTACCTGCTCGTGCTCCGGCACCACCACCCCACTCGCAGAAATGGTAGCCACTACCGGGCCACGCTCCACCACAGCCGTGCGCAGTTTGTCTTTGCGCAGCGCTGGCGTAAGCAGACTCCGGAAACCAACTATAGCAAAAACCAGCACTGCCAGGGCTATGCCTATTTGCCAGATGCGGCGGCGTTTGTTGGCTTGTTTGGTAGTGGCAGATAATTCGCGGTCCATAGTTTTAGTATTGTACTTTTTACCAAAACTTAGCCAACTTATATGCCAGTTATGTATATTATTGATTTACTGATTTTTACATATTAAAACTATAGTTTTATATGGATTCAGGGTGTTCAGTATCGAACAGGTGTGTGCGGTTTTGTGAACTATAGTTTGAGGTGGATTTTAACTATAACAGGAAATGTATTTTACTTTTACTATATTGTAGTTTGAAGTGACTTTGGTTCTGTTATTTGATTGTATTGTTATTTGATTGTATTAGAACTACTGCTATAGTGCAGATAAGCGTATGTTTTCTTTTATCCAGTAGTTAATCCGTCATAGGGATTATTTTCAAATTTAAAAATGGCGAAGCTTTCAGGCTTTACTGGCAGGAAGGGATCACAGGCTCATGAAAAGGAAAGTACCTGTAAAAGAGCCAAAGGCATAAATGG
>NZ_JAAGWD010000006.1 GCF_010686685.1 Pontibacter burrus
TAACCTGGCTTTAGATGCCGCCTATCCAGTGGGTACTACTACCATCACCTGGAATGTGACCGATGCCAATGGCAATGCTGCGGCGGCCGTGACGCAGACCGTCACCGTAACCGATAATCAGGCGCCGGTGATCGCCGCTACCGAGCCCGTGACGGCCAACACCGATGCCGGCGCTTGTAGCGCCCGCGTGGAGATCAGCGCTCCTGAGGCCAGCGACAACTGCGCTGTTGGCACGCCAACGGGCACTCGCAGTGATAACCTGGCTTTAGATGCCGCCTATCCAGTGGGTACTACTACCATCACCTGGAATGTGACCGATGCCAATGGCAATGCTGCGGCGGCCGTGACGCAGACCGTCACCGTAACCGATAATCAGGCGCCGACTATAGCTTGTGTTTCTAATCAAACAAGAGCAAATAATCCTGGAACTTGTTCTTACACAGTTATTGGTAATGAGTTTGACCCGACAAGTAGTGATAATTGTAGTGTTGCTTCTATTACTAACGACTACAACAATTCTTCAACTCTGGCTGGAGCTGTGTTCAATGAGGGTACTACAACAGTTACTTGGACAGTTGTAGATGCAGCAGGTAACACATCTAGATGCTCATTTACTGTAACAGTTAATAATACTGCTCCTGCTATCACCAGTATTAGTGGCCCCGAAGGTCCTGTTCAGGTTGGTGCTGACGTACATCTAAGTGCTACTTTCACTGACAATAATCTGGCATCAGCTACGTGGCGACTAATGGCTAATGGAACTACTGTCTCTGAATACACTTGTACAAATTGTATATCCGGAAATAACATTACAGGCACATTTAAACCTACACCTGGGGTATATACAGTTGAGTTAGAGGTGAATGACAGATGTGGTGCTACTACTCGTCTCCTTTATGAATATGTAGTGGTCTATGATCCGAATGGTGGTTTTGTTACCGGTGGTGGTTGGATTGAATCACCAGCAGGTGCCATGCTTGGCGACAAATCAGGAGTTAAAGGACGAGCCAACTTCGGATTTAATGCTAAATACAAGACCGGCAAAAATAACACAACCGAAGTCGATGGTCATACTAACTTCCAGTTTAGAGATGGTGATCTGCACTTCTCCAGCATCGAGCATGAAGATATGTCACTCGTTATTTCTGGTAAGAAAGCTACTTATACAGGATGGGGTACTGTGAACGGTAAAGGGCGCCATAGATTCAGAGTGATAGCCATCGACGGCGATGTGAATGGAGGTGGCCCGGATGAGTTTAGGATCAAGATCTGGGGTGATAATTCCAATAGTGATGTGCTGTATGATAACCAGCGTGGTGTTTCAGAAAGCTCTGACCTGGCGACCGTTTTAGGAGGTGGATCAATCGTGATACATAAGCCTGCAGCTAACGGTAAGAGCACAACAACCTCTTCTAAACTGATTGCAGAAACCACAGTCGAACCCGAAATTGCTAAGTTCTACAACTATCCGAACATGTTTACTGACAAAACAACTATAGTCTTCAGTCTTGATAAATCTGAAAGCTACTTGCTGGAAGTATTTGACATACGAGGTGTTCTGATTAAAAAGGTAGATATGGGTGTGGCTGAAGCTGGTAAACTATATGAGTTTGGTTTTGATGGCAGTAACTTGTCGAAAGGCATGTACATTGGCCGCTTAACCACACCATCCGGATCTAAGTCGATTAAGATGATTCTGAATAAGTAAGTTAGGCTGTCTGCCTGTTTTAAAATGAAAGTGCCTGCTCCATTGCTGGGGTGGGCACTTTCATTTTAAAACAGGCTTTTTATAAACAGACTTCTTAAACTTTTTTAATAAACTATTTTTTAGTTTAAAATTCTGCTTTACTTTTGCAGTACATAATGCGCAACACTACGTTACATAGCATCCTTTCTGCACCGGCACTTTCTGTTGCCTGCGGTACTGCTGCGCACGTACATCATTTCCATCATTCCTCGTAAGAGGAATCCAATAGACATATAGCCCCCTTGGGTGTATACCCATTTATACGTTGCCGGATGCAAGGTATGAACGCGCTATTTTATACTTTCCAATTTTAAATTATGCTTCGTATAGCCATACAGAAATCAGGCAGACTCAGTGATGATTCACTTAAACTTATCCGTGAATGCGGTATCTCATTCATCAGCAGCAGCCTGAAACTCAAAACAGAATCAACCAATTTTCCGCTGGAGATCCTTTTTCTTCGCGACGATGATATACCAGGTTATGTAGCCGACGGCGTGGCCGATATTGGTATAGTTGGTCAGAACGTGCTGGTGGAAGAGGGTATGCAACACCTGACTGTTGAAGAACTGGGTTTCTCAAAATGCCGCCTGTCGCTGGCCGTGCCCAAAGGTGAAAACTATAGTTCTATTCAAGACCTGAACGGAAAAAACATCGCTACTTCTTACCCAAATTTACTGCAGGCTTACCTGTCGGAGCGTGGAGTGCAAGCGAATATCCATACGATAAGCGGCTCTGTAGAGATCGCGCCGAGCATTGGTCTGGCCGATGCTATTTGTGATATAGTTAGCTCAGGCAGCACGCTTATCAGTAATGGCCTAAAGGAAGTGGAGCGTGTGTTTAAGTCACAGGCGGTGCTTATTGCCAATAAAGAACTTAATGCTGAGAAACAGGAGATACTGGAGAAACTGCTTTTCAGGATACATGCCGTGCAACGTGCCCAACGTGCCAAGTATATCTTGTTGAATGCCCCGAACGATAAAGTGGCGGAGATTTCAAAATTACTGCCGGGTGTTAAGTCGCCGACAGTGCTACCGTTATTGGAAGAAGGCTGGAGCTCGCTGCACTCTGTGGTGAATGAAGATGATTTCTGGGATAAGATCGAGAAACTAAAAGCCGCAGGTGCCCAGGGTATCCTGGTTGTTCCAATCGAGAAAATGATCATCTGATGAAAAAGATCTTATATCCTGAAACTATAGTTTGGCCCGAACTGGCAAAGCGACCTGTAAAGGACCTGCAGGAACTGGAGCCAACTATACGCCAGATCTTTAAGTTGGTGCAGGAGCAGGGCGATGAAGCCTTGTATAAACTGGCAGAAAAGTATGATGGCAACCGACCATTGCAATTACTGGCAACACCGGAAGAATTGGCCGCCGCAGAAACTGAGATAAGTCAGGAACTGAAAGAAGCAATACTTCAGGCGTATAGCAACATACAGTTGTTCCATTTACAGCAGGCCGAGCAGATGCCTGTAGTTGAGACTATGCCAGGCGTGCGCTGCTGGCGCAAAAGTGTGGCTATCGAGAAAGTAGGCTTGTACATTCCGGGAGGCACGGCACCATTATTTTCTACCTTGCTGATGCTGGGTGTTCCAGCTAAACTGGCTGGTTGTAAGCAGATCATTTTGTGTACGCCACCATCTAAAGATGGCAGCATTCACCCTGCAATCCGCTATACGGCCTCCTTGCTTGGCATACAAACTATAGTTAAAGCAGGTGGTGCTCAGGCAGTAGCCGCTATGGCTTTTGGTACGGAAAGTGTTCCGGCAGTAAGCAAGATCTTCGGACCCGGAAACCAATATGTAACCATGGCCAAGCAATTGGTAACGCAACTGGGTGTGGCTATCGATATGCCGGCCGGTCCTTCGGAAGTATTGGTAATGGCCGATGAAACTGCTGACCCTGCTTTTGTAGCGGCAGACTTGCTCTCGCAGGCGGAGCACGGCCCGGATTCACAAGTGGTGTTGCTGAGTACTTCTGAAACTATAGTTAACCAAGTAATAGCGGAAATAGAAAAGCAGCTGCAGGAACTGCCACGCGAAGCCGTTGCGGCACAGGCGCTGGAAAACAGCATGGCTATCGTTCTGGAAGATGCGCAGCAAATGCTGGACTTCTCGAACCTGTATGCGCCGGAGCACCTTATACTTGCCATCGAGGATCTGGAAACTATAGCAGCCGGTGTGGTAAACGCAGGCTCGGTATTTTTGGGCAACTATACGCCCGAAGCTGCTGGCGATTACGCCTCAGGTACCAACCATACCTTGCCAACAAACAGCTACGCCCGTGCCTACAGCGGTGTGTCGCTGGATAGTTTTGTAAAGAAGATCACGTTCCAACAGATCAGTCCGGCAGGGTTGCAGCAGATTGGCAAAACCATAGAAGTAATGGCCGAGGCCGAAGGCTTGCAGGCGCACAAAAATGCAGTTACGATAAGATTAAAGAAACTATAAATGTTTGATCTGGAAACTATAGTTCGCCCGAATGTATGGAAGATGAAAGCCTATGCATCGGCGCGTGACGAATTTAAAGGCACAGCCAGTGTGTACCTGGATGCCAACGAAAATAATCTGGGTAGTTTGGCCGGCGATAACTATAACCGCTATCCCGACCCGCACCAGAAAGCCCTCAAAAGTAAGATCGCAGCTATAAAAGGAGTGCGCCCTTCGCAGATTTTCCTGGGTAACGGCTCCGATGAAGCGATTGATCTGTTGTTCCGCATGGTTTGTCGCCCGGGCCAGGACCGCATGCTGCATTTACCGCCAACCTATGGCATGTACGAAGTATCTGCTAACCTGAATGATGTGCAGTTGGATGCTGTGCAGCTGACTCCTGATTTCCAGTTGCCGGTTGCCGAAGTATTGCGCAATGTTAAGAATACGACTAAAATTATTTTCATCTGTTCGCCCAATAACCCGACAGGTAACAGCATCAACCCTGAAAGTATAGAGGCCATTCTTGATAATTTTGACGGCCTGGTAGTGTTGGATGAAGCTTACATTGACTTTTCGGACTCACCAAGTTGGATCACGCGTTTACCTGATTTTCCGAACCTGGTGGTATTGCAGACTTTCTCCAAAGCCTGGGGAATGGCGGGTTTACGTTTAGGTATGGCTTTCGCTTCAGAAGAGATCATCGCACTGCTTGATAAAATAAAACCTCCTTACAACATAAACGAAGCTACGCAGGAACTGGCGCTGAAAGCCCTGGAGCAGGATGAGCAGCTGAAATACATGGTGGAAGAAATTGTGCAGGAACGACAAATGCTTGAAGCGGCTTTACCAACCATGGCTATAGTTGAGAAAGTATATCCTTCGGATGCCAATTTCTTACTGGTGAAAGTTAAAGATGCGAACAGACTCTATAGTTACCTGCTGGATAAAGGCATTGTGACGCGAAACCGTTCCAGCGTGCCGGGTTGCGAGAATTGCCTGCGCATATCTGTTGGTACCACCGAAGAAAACCAGCAACTATACCAAGCGATGTCAGAGTTTAAAATTTAGACAAAAGATCTTTTGACAAAGGACAAAAGACCACCACATTCTTTCTCTTTTGTCACAACGTCCTTTGTATAAAGTCAAAGAAGAAAATGAAAAAAGCATTATTTATAGACCGTGACGGCACCATATTGGTAGAGCCGAAAACTGATTTCCAGGTGGATTCTTTTGAGAAGTTTGAATTTATCCCGAAGGTGATTCGCAACTTGTACAAGATATTTACTGAGCTGGATTATGAGTTTGTGATGGTTACCAACCAGGATGGCCTGGGCACTGACTCTTATCCCGAACATACTTTCTGGCCTTACCAGAACAAGATGCTGGAAATTCTGCGCAGCGAAGGCGTGGAATTTGCCGATATTCTGATTGACCGCAGCTTTGAGCATGAAGGTTTGGAAACCCGCAAACCCGGAATCGGTATGATGAAAAGCTACCTGTCCGGTGAATATGACCTGGCTAACAGCTATGTGATCGGCGACCGCCTGACTGATGTGCAGCTGGCTATGAACCTGGGCGCAAAGGCTATCCTCTTAGCTGATTTTCAAAGCGATGAAGCCGCGTTGAATACAAACGACTGGGACAAGATCTATAGTTTCCTGAAGCTTCCTTCACGAAAAGCGACTATACGCCGCCAGACTTCCGAAACAGATATTCTGATCGACCTGAACCTGGATGGAACCGGGAAGTCAGACATCAAAACCGAGCTTGGCTTTTTCGACCACATGCTGGAGCAGCTGGCCCGCCATGGCAACGTGGATCTGACTATAGCTGTGAAAGGTGATCTGCACATTGATGAGCACCACACCATTGAAGACACAGGTCTTGCTTTAGGAGAAGCTTTCCTGGTAGCGTTAAGTGATAAAAAAGGAATCAGTCGTTATGGTTTCCTGTTGCCAATGGATGATGTGCTGGCGCAGGTAGCAATAGACTTTGGTGGAAGGCCCTGGATTGTGTGGGATGCAGAGTTTAAGCGGGAGAAAGTAGGGGATATGCCGACTGAAATGTTCTTCCATTTCTTTAAATCCTTCTCTGATGCGGCCAAGTGTAATCTGAACATTAAAGCCGAAGGCCAGAACGAACACCACAAAATTGAAGCAATTTACAAGGCATTTGCCCGTGCGATCAGAATGGCAATTCAGCGCAACCCTGATGACAAAACGATACCCAGTACTAAAGGGATTTTATAACAACTTTAAAGCAGAAAAGGGAGCTGGTGGTCAGCTTCCTTTTTTATTTATGTAGGATAAGTTCAACTTAATATATTTCCTTCAGCTCTTGGTTCGGAATAGTTATATTATGTAAGCTGAGAGATTAGCTGCTTTGCTATCGTTATCTTAGGGAGTTCTTCTATGAAACTATAATCTGTGCAAAGAGAATGTTAAAATCCAAACTATAGAGGAAGGGTGTAAAAATTTTTAATAACTTTATGAAATTCAGCGAAATGAGAATTGTGCATATTCTGTGCCTGTTGCTCATTTGTGTTTCATGTGCTTCGTAACATAGCTAAAAGGAAGCATCAAATAAAGTTAATGTCAGTACGTGTGGTATAAGTTTCAGACAAAATGCAGTCTGAACTATAGCTTTTTGCTTTTCAAGTTACCCGCCTTTATTGCAATCTGTTATGATGATCATTTCACCCAGACTCTTAATTGTTTTCTCTTTTATAATTTATTTCGCCAGTACTACGGTTTCATCAGCGCAGCGCATCATTAAAGAGAATGAAAGAAATTCTGAGCAGGTATCGATCGAAAAATTGTCGCGGGCCATTCAGTTTAAGACGATAGCTTCCGCTCATGATCCGCATCAAAATGCAGCAGAATTCCTTGCTTTACATCAACACCTGGCCGAGTCCTTTCCGCTGGTTCATAAAAGTCTGCAGAAAGAAGTAGTGAATAACTATAGCCTGCTTTACACCTGGCATGGAGAAGATTCTGAACTTAAGCCCATTCTGATTGGGGCGCACCTGGATGTTGTGCCCGTAGAGGCGGCTTCGGAGCAGGACTGGCAGGAATTGCCTTTTAAAGGTGTAGTGAAAGAGGACCATGTATGGGGGCGAGGTACATTGGATGATAAGTATAGGGTTGTTGCCATATTGGAAGCAGTGGAGCAGTTACTTGAAAAAGGATATAAACCACTCCGTACAGTTTACCTTGCTTTCGGACACGACGAAGAAATAGGAGGCGAGCGCGGTGCCCGTGAAATAAGTGCTTTGTTAGAGGCAAGAGATGTAGAATTAGAAGCAGTTTTTGATGAAGGACTGGCTGTAGCTGAAGATGTACTTCCGGGTGTAACTAGGCAGCTGGCGCTGGTAGGAACCGCTGCCAAAGGAAGCATTAACCTGAAACTGACAGTAAATGGCGAAGGCGGGCACTCCTCGGCACCACCCAAGGAATCTGCTATTGGCGTACTGAGCCATGCTATAGTTAAGCTCCAACAAAACCCCTTTAAGGCACGAATGACGCCTACAACTAAGGAAACAGTAGAGTCGCTGGCCGAACTATTGGGTGGCAAGCATAAATTTGCAGTGCGCCATTACTGGTTATTTAAAAACAAGATTCTTAAATCGCTTGCCCAGGATCAGGCCACTGATGTGCTTATCAGAACCAAGATGGCGCCAACCATACTGGAGGCCGGGGAGAAAGATAATGTCATGCCCCGGCTTGCCAGCGCCACAATTAATATCAGGATTCTGAACGGGGAAGATGAAAGATCGGTACTGAAGCACGTTAAAAAAGCTATTGATGATGACCGTGTGCATATAGAAGTTTACGGAGACTATACGCCTCCATCGCCGATAACTAAAACCGACACCCCGATATTTGCTGCGCTGAAGAATTCTATTGCCGAAATTTTTCCGGATGCAGTAGTAGTGCCGGCGCTTTTCCCAGGTGGAACAGATGCCAAACATTATACCAACCTCACATCAAATATCTTCCGTTTTGCACCGCAGGTTGTTAACCGTGAGATCGCGATGCTGGTGCATAATGTAAATGAGCGTATCTCAATAGATGTATTTAATGCCTGTATACAGTTTTATGAAGTGCTCATTCAGAATGCTTGTGGAGATGGTGAAGATGCACTTTTAGCTGATCTGGAGCTGGAAGACCTGCTACCATTAGAGGACGTTGAAAGCTAAATAAAATAGAAATATAGTTTGCTTTTGAAGAATCAGGGCTTACATTTGTGACATCGCTGACTATAAAAGCGAACTATAAACAAGACATGAATCAGAATCTTCATCTTACTGCATGGTGGTGGCACGTTATGAAAAATATCGTGAACAGCCTTGCTATGTATAAGATGAGATAAATGATATAGCATACAACCAAAGGTATTAAAAGCCTGCTGTTCACTGGACAGCAGGCTTTTTTGTTTTCTACACAATTCTAAACTAACAATGAACTATAAAATCACCACCAACTATAAGCGCCTTCTGGCTGATACACTGACCCCGGTAAGTGTGTACCTGAAGCTGCGCGACCGCTTCCCGAACAGCATTTTGCTGGAGAGTTCTGACTACCACGGAGCTGAAAACAGCTTCTCCTACATCTGCTGCAGCCCGATGGCAAGTATAAAAGCTGAGAACGAGGTGCTGACTGAGGCTTTTCCGGACGGAACTTTAAAGCAGACGCCGATTACAAAAGAAACTAATGTACCGGCGCAACTGGCAGCCTTTGCACAAAGCTTTGAAGTAGAATCGAATGCGTTTAACTTCATCAATAACGGGTTGTTCGGGTACATGAACTATGATGCGGTCCGCTACTACGAAGATGTTGAATTGAGCCAGCGCCCTGATCGCCAGCAACTACCGGATCTGTACTATGCCGTGTACCGCTATATCATCGCCATCAACCACTTCACCAACGAGGCTTACATCTTCTCGCACAACTATAACCAGGATGATGACAACGGCATTACGCAACTGGAAGCGCTACTGAACAGCCGAAACATTCCGAGCTATAGTTTCAAAACCACTGCAGCAGAAGCTTACAATATCAGCAGCGAGGGTTTTCTCAAAAACATTCAGAAGGCAAAGGAGCATTGCTTCCGGGGCGACGTGTTTCAACTGGTACTGTCCCGACGGTTTGAGCAGGCTTTCCAGGGAGATGAGTTTAACGTGTACCGCGCCCTGCGTTCCATTAATCCATCGCCTTACCTGTTTTATTTTGATTATGGCAGCTTCAAGATCTTCGGCTCCTCGCCGGAAGCGCAGCTGGTAATTAAAGATGGCAAAGCCAGCATTTTCCCGATTGCAGGTACATTCCGGAGAACAGGTGATGATGCCGCCGATGCTGCCCTGGCTGAAAAACTGTTAGCCGACCCGAAAGAAAATGCAGAACACGTGATGTTGGTAGACCTGGCACGTAACGATCTGAGCCGCAACGGCCATAGCGTGGAAGTAGAAACCTTCCGCGAGATTCAGTATTACTCGCACGTCATTCACCTGGTTTCTAAAGTGTCCGGGCAACTTCACAGTCAAGAGGATTCACTGCAAATGGTGGCCAGTACATTTCCGGCTGGTACGCTTTCCGGAGCTCCAAAGCACAAAGCCATGCAGCTGATTGATAAATACGAAACAACGAACCGCGCTTTTTACGGTGGCTGCATCGGCTTCCTGGATTTTAACGGCAACTTCAACAGCGCCATCATGATCCGTTCTTTCCTGAGCAAAGATTATAAACTATACTACCAGGCAGGAGCCGGTATTGTGGCCGCATCAGACCCACAGAGCGAGCTGCAGGAAGTAGACAACAAACTGATGGCCTTACGAAAAGCTTTAACCTTAGCACAGGAGATTAACTAACATGAAAGTTCTGGTAATCGATAACTACGACTCTTTCACTTACAACCTGGTGCACCTGCTGCAGGAACTGGGTGCTGATGTAACGGTTCGGCGCAACGACAAAACAACGCTGGAAGAAGTCGGCAACTATAGCAAGATCTTGCTTTCGCCTGGTCCCGGAATTCCTGACGAAGCCGGTATGTTGAAAGAGATCATCCGCAAATTTGGCCCAAATAAAAGTCTGTTTGGTGTGTGCCTCGGACATCAGGCGATAGGTGAGGTATTTGGTGGTAAGTTATTTAACAGCAATGAGGTATGGCATGGTGTGGCAATGCCCACAACTATAGTTGGAGAAGATGAATTACTCTTCAAAGGCCTGCCTGCAACATTCAAAACAGGTCGCTATCATTCGTGGCTGGTGGAGCAGGAGTTGCCGAAATGCTTAGAGCTAACAGCTATAGATGGAGCCGGCAACGTTATGGCACTTCGTCACAAAACATATGATGTACGCGGCGTGCAGTTCCACCCGGAATCGGTGCTGACGGAATTTGGAAGAGAGATAATTAAGAATTGGCTGGAAAATTAGACATAAGACTGTGTGACATAGGACAAAAGAGTAAATAAAGTCCTTTGTCTTTTGTCAAAAAATCATTTGTCAAGAAAGAACATGAAAGAAATACTGAATCACTTATTCGAACATAAAACGCTTACCAAAGAGCAGGCACGGGAAGTACTGGTTAATATTACAGGCGGTAAGTACAACCAGAGCCAGATATCCAGTTTCCTGACGGTGTATATGATGCGCAGCATTACGGTGGATGAGCTGGAAGGCTTCCGGAATGCGCTGCTCGACCAGTGCCAGCGTGTAGACCTGGATGCTTACAAGCCAATTGACCTGTGCGGTACCGGAGGCGACGGAAAAGATACGTTCAACATTTCTACGCTGTCTTCTTTTGTAGTAGCCGCCAATGGAATTCCGGTTGCCAAGCATGGCAACTATGGCGTGTCATCGTCGTGCGGCTCTTCTAATGTTCTGGAGGCGCTAGGAATCAAGTTTTCTACCGATACTGATGTACTGGAGCGATCTATCGCAAACTATAACATCTGCTTCCTGCACGCACCGCTCTTCCATCCGGCCATGAAAAGTGTAGGAGCGATCAGGAAAGACCTGGCAGTTAAAACGTTCTTCAATATGCTGGGCCCGATGGTAAACCCGGCTTTCCCGAAGCTGCAGATGGTGGGAGTTTATAGTCTGGAACTTGCCCGCATGTATAGTTACCTGTATCAGCAGCAACCCGAGGTAAACTATAGCATTATCCATACCCTGGATGGCTACGACGAAATTTCCCTGACCAGTCCGTTTAAAGTGATCTCCGATAAAGAAGAAGTGCTGTTAGATGCCCAAGCGCTTGGTTTACCACGATTACAGCAGGAGCAGATCAAAGGTGGCGGTAGCATCGAGAGCGCTGCTAAAATATTTACAGCTGTATTAAAAGGAGAGGGCACAGCTGCGCAAACGGCTGTAGTTGCTGCCAACGCCGGCATGGCCATTCAGTGTGCGAGACCAGAATTTAGTATGCTGGACGCTGTTGGAATGGCTAAAGAAACACTTGAGTCAGGTAAAGCTTATAGTTTATTTAATAGCTTGATACATGATCAAAAATTAGTGGAAGCCTGATCTTCAAGTCTCCACATCTCCAAATTTTAAAATAAAAAGACATGAATATACTCGACGAAATCATCGCCCATAAATACAAAGAAGTTGCCGAACGTAAAGCTCTTTATCCGGTAAAATTGCTGGAGAAAAGCCTTTACTTCGAAACACCTTGCCTCTCGCTGGAGCGTTACCTGTTGCGCCCCGACAAAAGCGGAATTATTGCCGAAATCAAGCGTAAATCACCCTCCAAAGGCGACATTAATCCTTATGTATCCGTGGAGCGCACGTCCATCGGTTACATGCAGGCCGGGGCTTCCGCGTTGTCCATCCTTACCGATTTAAACTACTTTGGGGGGAAGAACGAAGACCTGGTAACTGCCCGTAAATTCAACTTCTGCCCGATCCTGCGCAAGGATTTTATGGTGGATGAGTACCAGATTGTGGAAGCAAAGTCGATTGGTGCTGATGCCATACTTTTGATTGCGGCTGCTCTGGAACCTGCACGGCTGAAAGAACTGGCTGCCTTTGCTCGCTCATTCGGACTGGAAGTGCTGCTTGAGGTACACAACAAACAAGAACTCGACGAAACGCTGAATGAGTTTGTAACTATAGTTGGCGTGAATAACCGTAACCTGAAGACCTTTAAAACGGATGTGGGTTTATCCTTCGAACTGGCACAATACATCCCAGCTGGCATTACTAAGATTTCAGAAAGTGGCCTAAGTCAGATAGAAACACTGATTGAACTGCAGCATGCTGGTTATAATGGCTTCCTGATCGGGGGGACCTTTATGAACGATAGCCGGCCTGAACGGGCAGCAGCTGCCTTCATAAAAGATTTTCGACAGGCGCAGGAGCTAAAACAACAGGTTCTATGAAAGTAAAAGTATGTGGCATGCGCGATCCGGAGAACCTGAAGCAAATCGCAGCCTTGCAGCCGGATTACCTGGGCTTTATTTTCTACAAAGGTTCGAAGCGCTATTGTAGGCAAACTATAACTCCAGAGCAACTGGAAGAGCTGCCGGCAACTATAAAAATGGTCGGTGTTTTTGTAGATGAAACTACCGAAACTATAGTTGATACAGCCCGGAACTATAAGCTGGATGTGATACAACTACATGGCCACGAGTCGCCACGGCAATGCCAGGATGTTAAAGATGCAGGGTTCGAAGTGATCAAAGTTTTTTCGGTAGATGACCGTTTTGTGTTTGAGAACACGCTGCTATACGAAAGAAACTGTGACTATTTCCTTTTCGATACAAAAGGCGAAGGACACGGTGGCAACGGCATCCCATTCGATTGGGAACTCATGAAAAATTACCTGTCGCCGAAACCTTACTTCCTGAGTGGCGGCCTAAACCTGGAAAATATCAAGCACTTGGATAAGGTAAAGCCCAAACCCTTTGCCATTGATGTGAATAGTGGGTTTGAATTTGAGCCCGGGCTGAAGGATGTAGAGAAAGTGAAAGAGCTGATTAGTTTTATAAAGGAGAAGAAATCCTAAACATTAACCCACCCCTAACCCCTCCGAGGAGGGGAATTGATCATTACAGAAAAATCCCCTCCCTGGAGGGGCAGGGGTGGGTTTACATCATAAGATAAAAACATGAACTATAAAGTTGACGAAAACGGGTTTTATGGCAAATTTGGCGGGGCGTATATCCCGGAAATGCTGTACCCGAATGTGGAGGAGCTGCGCCAGAATTACCTGAAGATTATGCAGGAGCCGGACTTCCAGGAAGAGCTGCAGGCATTGTTGAAGGACTATGTGGGCCGACCAACGCCGCTCTACTTTGCCAAGCGCCTTTCCAAAAAATATAATACCAACATCTACCTTAAGCGCGAAGACCTGAACCACACCGGTGCGCATAAGATCAACAATACGGTTGGTCAGGTGCTGATGGCAAAACGACTTGGAAAGAAGCGCATTATAGCCGAAACAGGGGCCGGACAGCATGGCGTGGCTACGGCTACAGTGTGTGCTTTGATGGGACTGGAATGTATAGTTTACATGGGTGAAGTAGATATTCAACGTCAGGCACCTAATGTAGCCAGAATGAAAATGTTAGGCGCTATGGTAGTGCCCGCCACCAGTGGCAGCAAAACCCTGAAAGATGCCACCAACGAAGCTATCCGCGACTGGATCAATAACCCGGAAGATACTTATTACATCATCGGTTCTGTGGTTGGTCCGCACCCTTACCCGGATATGGTGGCACGTTTTCAGTCTGTGATTTCAGAGGAGATAAAGGCGCAGCTGAAAGAGAAAACCGGCAACGAAAACCCGGATTATGTGGTGGCTTGTGTAGGTGGTGGCAGTAACGCAGCAGGAGCTTTCTATCATTACCTGGATACACCGGAAGTAAAACTGATAGCAGTAGAAGCAGCTGGTTTGGGAATAGATTCAGGCGAGTCGGCTGCTACGTCGGTACTGGGTAGAGAAGGCATAATACATGGCAGCCGCACTTTGCTTATGCAAACCGAAGACGGCCAGGTAACAGAGCCCTATTCTATTTCTGCTGGCCTAGATTATCCGGGAGTTGGACCTTTGCATGCTCATTTACACCAGTCCGGCAGAGCCATTTTTGAAAGTATAACCGATGATGAGGCGCTTCAGGCAGTGTTGGAGCTCACCAGGCTGGAAGGAATTATACCGGCTCTGGAAAGTGCGCATGCCCTGGCTGCACTTGGCAAAATCGGCGCAAAACCCAACGAAACTATAGTTGTGAATCTGTCCGGTCGCGGCGATAAAGATTTAACCACTTACTTAGACAGATTTGAGCTTCATGGAAAATAGAATCAAAACACTTTTCAACCAAAAGTCACAGGAGCTGCTATCGGTTTACTTCACGGCTGGCTATCCTAACCTGGAAGATACCGTTCCGATCATCCTCGAGTTGGAAAAAAATGGGGTGGATTTGATCGAGATTGGTATGCCTTTTTCTGACCCTTTGGCCGACGGACCAACTATACAACAGAGCAGCACAATTGCCCTGCGCAACGGTATGACCATGCCAAAGCTGTTTGAGCAACTAAAACATATCCGGAAATACACGCAGATTCCACTGGTACTAATGGGTTACCTGAACCCGGTAATGCAGTATGGCGTGGAGCGGTTCTGCCAGGAAGCCAGTGAAATTGGTATTGATGGCATCATTCTGCCCGACCTGCCACTCTCAGATTATGTACGGGACTACAAAAGTCTGTTTGAGCAGCACAACCTGAATAAGATTTTCCTGATTTCACCACAGACAACAGAGCAGCGCATCCGGGAGATCGACAGCCACACCAACGGGTTTATTTACATGGTTTCGTCGGCATCGGTAACGGGTAGCACTAATGGTAACGCAATGGCAAATACTGATTATTTCCAGCGTGTGGCTGGTATGCAACTTCAAAATCCCGGTATTATTGGCTTTGGCATACATAACCGCGAAACATTTACCCAAGCCTGCAACTATGCCAGCGGCGCTATCATTGGCAGTGCTTTTATTAAAGCGTTAGTGCAGGAAGGTAGCCTGCAGCATAACATCCAGACATTCATCCAAAGTATTAAACAAGAAGCATGATCATACAATTACAGCAAGGTATACCTGCTGAACTGAAAGAAAATATCCTGCAGCAAATTAAGGAAGTTGGTTTTAAAGGCAACGAAGTCCAGACGCAGGAAGGCCATTATATAGTTGGCATCGGCAAGAAGGATTTCGATATCCGCACCATTGGCCAGTTACCCGGCGTAGCCGATATTCACCGGGTATCAGATGAATACAAACTGATCTCGCGCAAATGGAAAGTGGAGCCAACGCGCATTGACCTGGGAGATGGTGTCATAATCGGAGAAGGACAATTCAGCATTATGGCTGGGCCGTGTTCGATTGAAAGCGAGAAGCAGATCGAACTGGTAGTGCAGCATTTAGTGGAAAATAACGTGAAGATCATGCGTGGTGGTGTTTTTAAACCACGGAGCTCACCTTACGCTTTTCGCGGGTTGGGGTTGGAAGGTTTGCAACTGTTTCACCGCATTTGCCGCGAACATGGTATCAAAATCATAACTGAAGTGATGCAGGTATCGCAGATCGAGGACATGATCGATTACGTGGATGTGTTTCAAGTGGGAGCACGCAACAGCCAGAACTTTAACTTGCTGGATGCGCTGGGCGAAGCGCAGAAACCGGTCCTACTAAAGCGTGGCATCTCCGGAACTATAGAAGAATTACTGCAGGCCGCAGAATACATCTTCTCGAACGGCAACGAAAAGATCATGCTCTGTGAACGCGGAATACGTGGCTATGAAAATGCTTACCGCAATATTCTGGATTTGAACGCTGTGCCCGTACTAAAAGCCAAAACACACTTGCCAGTAATAGTTGACCCGTCGCATGGTATAGGGCTGCGTGATTATGTTGAAGAGATGTCGTTGGCAGCTGTAATGGCCGGTGCAGATGGTGTGATTTACGAAACACACCAGAAGCCGGAAGAAGCTTACTCAGATGGTCAGCAAACACTGAACTTTAAGGAATCTGAGCGAATGATCCGACGCATGCGACAAACCTATAGTTTGCGGGAGAGTTTTTAAGCTCGTTTTCTGTTATCCGAAATTTTAAATGCCGCGAGCGAAGACGCTCGCGCCATTGTAGTTCAAACTATAGCAACAAAAAAGCCCGGTACTTAGCTGCACCGGGCTTTTTATAATTTAGTTGTTTGATGGTTTCAACGTCTCGTCGAGCCATTTAAAGAACTCGCTTTGCCAAACTATAGCGTTTTGCGGCTGTAGTACCCAGTGGTTCTCATCTGGCAAGTATAACAGGCGGCTCTTAATGCCTTTCAGCTGAGCTAACTGGAATGCTTGTAAGCCCTGCTCGATACCAACACGGAAGTCCTGGCCACCCTGCACGATCAGGATCGGGGTATTCCATTTGCTAGCATATTCGCTTGGGTTAAACTCTTTGTAGCTCTGCGGCGATTTGGTATCCCAGTAAGGACCTTTCAGTTCGTTGTTCGCAAAGAACATTTCTTCAGTTGTGCCATACCAGCTGCGCATATCAAACAGGCCGTCGTGCGCGATAAACGTTTTGAATCGTCCTTCGTGTAAGCCTGCCAGCATAAACACGGAGTAACCGCCATAGCTGGCACCAACTGCACCAAGCCTGTCTTTATCTACATAAGCTTCTTTGGCTACATCGTCAATTGCAGCAAGGTAATCCCGGATTGGTTGTCCGCCCCAGTCGCCGCTGATCTGGCGGTTCCATTCTTCACCGTGGCCTGGCATACCTCTACGGTTAGGAGCCACTACAATGTAACCTTGTGCTGCTATCAGTTGCAGGTTCCAGCGGTAAGAGTAGAACTGTGTTAAAGCTGACTGTGGTCCGCCCTGGCAATAAAGTAAAGTTGGGTATTTCTTGTTCGGATCAAAATCCGGCGGATACACTACCCATGAGAACAGGTCTTTACCATCGCTGGCTTTGGTAACACGCGGCTCTACTTTGCTAAGCGATAGTTTGCTGTAAACCTCGTTGTTAACCGAAGTTAGCTGTGTAAGTTTACCAGATTTTGTGTCTAAGCGGTATAGTTCCGGCGCATGGTTCATGTCGGTGCGTGATACCACCAGGTTGTTACCTGATTGCCCTACAATGCCATTCACATCGAACTGGCCTTTTGTTACCTGTCTGATGTTCTTAGCCGAGAATTTGTCCAGGTTTTTAGGAAGCGCGATCTCGTATAGTTGTATGGTACCTTTGGTAGGCGCTACAAACCAGATTTTGCTGCCATCCTTGCTCCAGGTAAACGAGTTTATCGTTTCGTCCCAGTCTTTGGTCAGGTTATATTTTTTACCTGATTTAACATCCGAAATGATCAGCTCATTCTGGTCAGCTTCGTTGCCATCTTCATCCATTGCCAACCAGGCCAGTTTTGTGCCGTCTTCCGAGAATACAGGATGCGTATCGTAACCTAAGTTGCCTTCGGTCAGGTTGCTTGTTTTACCAGATGCAATGTCGTAGCGGTAAATATCGGTGTTAGTGCTTACAGCGTACTCCTTACCGAACTTCTTTTTGCTAACATATAGTATTGCTTTGCTGTCCGGGCTCCAGATCATGTCTTCTGATCCACCAAATGGCTTCTGCGGTGCATCAAAAGGCTCGCCCTTCATGATATCCGTCGGCGTGCCGATCTTGCCATCATTGTAAGTAGCAAAGAAAACGTGCTGAAACTTACCATCTTCCCAGGTATCCCAGTGGCGGTAGTTCAGGTCGTCGTATACATAAGCGTTGGATTTCTGAAGCTTCGGATAAATGTCGGTGCTATGCATCTTTTTTACCTCCACTTCGCGCGAGAACATCAGATACTTTCCATCCGGAGAGAAGCGTACGTTGCTCAGTCCGCCTTCTAAATTTGTCAGCTGCTTAGGGTCGCCTTTGCCGCCCGTTAACTGCCATAGCTGGCCCTTGTGCAGATAAACTATAGTGCCGGCTTTATCGATGTGCACTACACTTTCGCCACCTTTGGTAGAGGTAAGTTGCGTAGGCTGGCCACCGTTTACAGGAATAGAGTAGAGGTTGCGTTCGCCGCTATTCTCCTCCATGTTAATGTTGGTTACACCATATATTACCGACTTACCGTCTGGTGTTACAGTTTCTGCCGACACCCGGCCCAACTTCCAGAGCAGTTCAGGCGTCATGCGCTGTTGTGCCTGCGCCATACTTACAGCAAACACACCAGCCAGTATCATTATCTTTTTCATATTCCAAATTTAAACGAATTGCCGACAATCTGAAACTATAGTTTGCCAAAGAGAAATCACGAATTTGTAGTTAGTAAACTATAGTTCACGTATATTTGCAGCAATGAAAGGCACAATGGCTCATATGCACCATCATCATGCACGAAGCAACAGTTTCGGAGCCGTATGCCTGTGGATTAGATAGAACTATAATCGTATATATCCAGAAAGCCTGACTCCGTAAACGAGTCAGGCTTTTTGTTTTTGTCTGAATCAGGATTTTCAGGATGTAAGGATGGACAGTATGTAAGTATACTTTATTTTATAGCTATAGCTCTTTTGGCCTTCTAAGTCCGAAAGTTAACTGCTCGGGACTTCTTAGTCCCCGTAATGCGGATTAGGAAATCCGCAGCAGAATGGTTCCGGACAAGGATGTCCGGAACAGCAATTGTTAAGGTATAAAAGCGAATCTAAGATTCGCAACTATAGAAAGACACGAAAACGATTTTCGCGCCAGAACTTTAAACTTTTAACTCTAAACTTTTAACTAAATGAATCTAGTTATAGTTGATTACAAAGCGGGCAATGTGCAGTCAGTGCAGTTTGCGCTGGAGCGACTGGGGGTGCAGGCCACGTTGAGCGCCGATGCCGAAACTATAAAAGCTGCTGATAAAGTGATCTTCCCGGGTGTGGGACAGGCAGCTTCGGCAATGGCGCAACTGAAGGCGCGTAACCTGGACAAACTGCTGCCAACACTGGAGCAACCATTTTTTGGTGTTTGCCTGGGCATGCAGCTCCTGTGCCAGCACTCCGAAGAAGGTGATACCGAGCTACTCAATATCATTCCGCTATCGGTTAAGCATTTCGAAACAGAGTTGAAAGTACCGCACATGGGCTGGAACCAGTTGGAGAACTTGCAGTCGCCTCTGTTTGAGGGGTTACAGGAGCAGGAGTATGCCTACTATGTGCACAGCTATTATGTGCCGCTAAGCGAGTTCACCATTGCCCAGACTTCTTACCCCGAGCCTTTCTCGGCGGCGCTCAACTATAAAAACTTTTATGCAGCGCAGTTTCACCCTGAAAAGAGCGGAGCTGCCGGTTCTCAGATTCTTAAAAACTTTCTTGCTTTATGATGGAGATCATCCCAGCGATAGACCTGATCAGCGGCCAATGTGTGCGCCTGACCGAAGGCGATTTTGCCCAGCAAACCACCTACGACAGCAATCCGCTGGAGGTAGCTAAAAGATTCGAATCACACGGCATTAAGCGTCTTCATTTAGTAGACCTAGATGGAGCCCGCGCCCGTAAACCTGTCAACCTTGCCGTGCTGGAAACTATAGCAAATAACACGAATCTAACTATAGATTTTGGTGGTGGTTTGCAGTCGGATGAGGCGGTTCAACAGGCTTTTGATGCGGGTGCTTCGCAGATCACAGCCGGAAGCATAGCTGTGCGCGAACCGGAAACGGTTAAAAGCTGGATGCTAAAATATGGCCCGGAAAAGATCATTATCGGGGCAGATTTTAAAGGTACCAACATCGCCATCAGCGCCTGGACAGAAGAGAGCAAATATCCACTGCAGGACTTCATTTCGGGTTATGTGCAGACAGGAGCCAAACTGTTTATCTGTACCGATGTAAGCAAAGACGGCAAACTACAGGGGCCGTCAATCAACACGTATCGTCACCTGAAACTTACTTTACCAGAAGCCGAAGTAATTGCAAGTGGCGGCGTTACAACTATAGCTGACCTGGAGCAGTTGCAGGAAATCGGGGTTAAAGGAGCTATTATTGGAAAAGCCATTTACGAAGGCACCATTTTATTAAAAGATTTAGCACGATTTATATGTTAACCAAACGCATTATTCCCTGCCTCGATATTAAGGATGGCCGCTGTGTAAAAGGTGTGCAGTTCGAGAACATCCGCGATGCCGGCGACCCGGTGGAGCTGGCGAAATGGTATTCCCAACAGGGTGCCGACGAACTGGTGTTTCTGGACATAACCGCTACCAACGAGGGCCGCAAAACTTTTGCCGAACTGGTACGCAACATTGCCCGCCACATTGATATCCCCTTTACAGTAGGCGGAGGTATTGGCGAAGTAGCAGATGTGGAAGTGTTGTTGCAGAACGGGGCCGACAAGGTTTCCATAAATTCATCCGCTATTAAAAATCCGCAGCTGGTAGAGGAACTGGCCAAGCATTTCGGTAGCCAGTGCGTTACAGTTGCCATCGACACCAAGTATACCGAAGCCACCGGCTGGAAAGTATACACTCGCGCCGGAACTATAGAAACTGAACATTCAACTATAGATTGGGCCAGAAAAGTAGTGGAACTGGGTGCCGGGGAGATTCTACTGACCAGCATGAATAACGACGGTACAAAAGCTGGCTTCGCACTGGATATCACCGCAGATGTGGCACAAGCTGTTACCGTTCCGGTAATTGCCTCAGGTGGAGCCGGTACCATGCAGCACTTTGCCGATGCCTTCCAGGTGGCCAATGCCGACGCTGCTTTAGCCGCCAGCTTATTCCACTTCCGAGAACTAGAGATACCTAATCTTAAGCAATACCTGAAAACTCAGGGGGTGGATGTGCGGATTTAATCTTATTGGCGCGGAAGGTACTTCCGTGTCGAAGCATAAAAGCGAATTTGTGGTTCGCAACTATAGCAAGGCACAAAAATGATTTTTGCGCCAGAGTAAATGGTTTATTTTCTAACTATAAAATTCCCCTGGCGGCGGAATCTTTCCGGTGACTTTGGGTGTGGGTGAGTCTCCAGACTCACTGTTGCAAACTATAAAACAAGCGAGTCTGGAGACTCGCGTACACAAGGCGGCACAAGATGGGTTCTAGCGCCAGATTAGAGGAAAGAATACCTTTCTAACTTTTTAACTTCTAAACCTTCTAACTATAAGATGTTGGATTTCGATAAAATGGGCGGATTGGTGCCCGCAATTATTCAGGACGAGCAGACCAGCCAGGTACTGATGCTAGGTTATATGAACCAGGAAGCGCTGGACAAAACCCGGCAGGAGGGACTTGTCACATTCTTCTCCCGCTCCAAAAACCGTCTCTGGACCAAAGGCGAAACTTCAGGCAATACCCTACAGGTGGTAACTATAGTGGAAGACTGCGACAATGATTCGGTGCTGATAAAAGTGAAGCCAAACGGACCGACATGCCATACCGGTAGCACCAGTTGTTTTGGAGAAGAAACTATAGCCAAACGGGCAAAAGCCATTCAGTTTATTGCGCAACTGGAAGAAGTGATTCAGCAACGCAAAGCTAATCCGATAGAAGGTTCTTACACCAATTTCTTAATTGATAAAGGCATTAACAAAATAGCCCAGAAAGTAGGAGAGGAAGCTGTAGAGACGGTGATAGATGCCGTAGCCGGAAAAACCGAAACCATGAAAGGGGAGGCGGCCGATTTACTTTATCACCTGCTCGTGTTACTGGCAGCAAGTGGTTTGGAACTGGCTGATGTGGTGGCTGTGCTGCAGGAGCGCCATCAGAAAAACTAAACTATTGTTTAACTATAAAAAAGAGCTGCAACTACAGGCTATAGTTGCAGCTCTTTTTGTTTTATGGATTTGTAATTAGCACTGCATTTTTAAAGGTACCCGTTACAGTTACATCACATCTTCTTGGGTTACTGGTAGGTGCTTTAAGCATCGGATCAGGCACATCCTCCATAGTTAATTCATAGGTGCCGCTGATCAGGTTGTGTTGTTTGTTGTACTCCGTGATCTTTAGCTCACCACCCATAAAATTGCCTTGGCTGAAGTAAGCGCTGCCTGAGCCATCATTATTATCATAGATGTAAGTTGTGTTTGCCTTACCGGTTTCAGGGTTGGGGAGTGTTTTTAAACTATAGACGCCCACATACCCATTCAGCAAATCTGCTTTCTTAACCTCAAAAGCTACTTCGTCGGGCTCGGCTGCTAAGTACATGGTTAGCTGATCGTTTTCCAGGTTAATGCCGGTATTGAAATCAGCGGTGGTATAGTTAGCTTTCTTCGTTTCATGGGTGTCATGGTACACAAACGTGCGCTCCATGGTCAGTTCCATCTTCGGAACAGCAACCTCTTCTTTATCGCTGTCGCATGAAAAATTAAATAAAGCCAGCGATGCTACCCCAAAATAAAGTAATGTCTTTTTCATAGTTTTATTTGTTTGGAAAAGCCATTTGCCAAGATCATGCCAAATATTTTATTTCCTTAATATAAAACTATGGATTGCATCGGCCACTTCACCACCACGTTCTTCCTGCACAAAATGGCCAGCTTTATATTTTATCGTTTTAGCCTCCGGAAACGCCTGCTGCCACTTCTCTAAGAAGTGTACAGGTAAAAGTTTGTCTTTCTCGCCCCACAGAAACAGTTTATCTATAGTTCGAAGTTTATCGCGCTGCTGCCACAGTTCATTAAAATAGGCTTCGGACTCATGCAGGGCTTTGGCAAACATCCAGGTACCCATTCGTTTCTTTGATGATGCTAAGGGTTTCTGGTAATGCTGCTTAATGTCTTTGGTCAGGTGCTTCCGTTCATGGTAACCTTGCGGGAGCAATACATTTGCCGAGAAGCCCAGTTGCAGGTACAGAAAACGCCCGATGCCACCTGCCATAAACCGGCTGATCTTCATAATCTTTTTCTCTTCTTCCAGGCTCCACATCCAGGTATTCATTATGACGAGGTTCTTCACGTTCTCAGGGTGCCGTTGCGCGTACCGTAAGCCAATCGGGCCACCAAAATCATGCACCACCAGCGTAATGTTTTTTAGCTGCAGATGCTCAATCAGTTGCTCCAGGTTATCGGCGTGTGCCTCCGGGGTATACGCAAAACCAGCTGGCTTTTCAGACAACCCGAATCCGAGATGATCAACGGCAATGCAGCGGTAATTCCGGCTCAGGGTTTTAATTTGCTGCCGCCATACAAACGACCAGGTTGGCGTGCCATGCACAAACAAGATCGGCTCGCCCTGGCCTTCATCTACGTAATGCATTTTACCCGCCGGCAAATCCAGCGTATGATGCGCAAAAGGGTAGAGAATTCGGTCGAGCCATTTTGGAGAGTTCATAATACGATGTGGTTTACACTACATTTTATATCTGGCGAAGTTAAATCTAAATCTCCTGTACGTAAAAATTTTATAGTTGCACCCCAATTAGCTGTGCAGGAACTATAGTTCTGCGTATGCCTTTTAAATCGTACATAAACAATGGTTCGGATTAAGAATACAGCAACAAGTTGGAGAAAGATCGGAGCCTGGATTTTAGCCCTTGCACTCATCGTCTTGGCAGTGCTGTTTCTGGCTATTACCAGGCTACCGAACCAGCTAGAGAGAATGGTAGCGGAAGAGTCTGGCGGCCTCTATGCATTGCACCTGCATGGGTTTTCGGTATCACCATTCACTGGTAACCTGTCAGTAGATAGTCTGGTGCTGGAACCGGATACAGTGCAATGGCATAAGCAGGTCAAACTTAACCAAAGGGCTCCACGCATTCTTTTTAAAGTACGGATGAAAGCGTTTGAAGCTACCGATGTCAACCTGTTTGGAATTATGTTTGGCCTGCCAGCAAAAGCAGATCAGTTAACGCTAAAGTACCCGGCTATCACACTCATCGAAATGCACCCGGATACAAGTGAACGACAAAAGGCATTTTACCAAACAGCAAAAGGGGATTTGAAAGGGATGCACGTCGGTTCTATTAAGTTAGACAGCGCTAGCCTGAAGTATAAGCTCAACTATAGCAGTAGCGATTATCTGCTGGATGTGTCTTATTTTAATTTAAAAGCTGAGGATTTTAGGTTGGATAGCTCGTCTTATGTTGGCAAGGGCAGAGCTTATTATGCCCGGCAGATAGACCTGAAAACAGGACCGGTAAACTATAAATTTACTGATGGGATGTATCATGCAATCGTCGGGGGAATAGCACTAAATACACAGGCACAAACTATAGACGCAAAAGAGCTGCACCTAAAACCCCTGCTTTCTGCACTGAATATGTCGGCTGCGAAAGGGGAGTCTGTTACAACTAATGATCTTAAGATAAGCAAAGTGCATGTTAGTGGAATGGATTATGCAGCGTACTCCAGGCATAACGCTTTAAAGGTGCAGCACATGTTACTCGACTGTGTTCAGCTGTCAGCTCATAAGAATAGAAAAACAAAGCAGCCAGAAAAGCAGAAACCAACACTGCATCAAATGGCCAGGGAAATGGGATTTCTGTTCAAGATCGACACGCTCGAAGTGAAGAATGGCTTCATTCGGTATTCTGAACTTGCTCCTGAAGGCAAAGAGCCGGGTTACATCACACTAAATGGACTAAAGGGTTCGGTCATAAATTTATCGAATATGCCCGAGCATATGTCTGATGAAACGCCGGCTCTGCTGCAATGCAGTTTCCGGTTGATGAATGAAGCCCCTATTGACGTGAACGTGCTGTTGCCATTGCTCCACAAAGAAGAGTACCACGCGTTGCAGGTTACATTTGGGCCTTTGAACCCTGCCATTTTAAACCCGATGCTTGTGCCGGTATCTTATATAAAAGTTAAGAACGGTAACCTGAGCAGTGGCAGTTTTAAAGCAGATCTTACCGCAAAGACGGGCACCGGTAGCATGATAGTATACTATAACAACCTGGAAATAGAGCTGTTAAATAAAGGGGAACCTGACAAACAGAGTCTCGGTAACAAGTTGCTCTCAAAAGTAGCCGATTGGGTGGCGATAAAAGACGCGAACCCGATGCCCGGCGAAAAACCCAGGATGGGGACTATAGCAGTTACCCGCGATCCCACCAAATCCATTCTGCATCACTGGAAATCCTGTGCTGTAAGTGGCTTGCTGTCAACTATAGGTCTGGATAAAATAGCTGAAAAGTGAGTTAAATATAAAGCCGGGTACTTAAACTTTTAAGTAGGTCTGGTCTATAGTTTATGCTTTCGGATATAGAGATAACAGCGGTGTTGCAGAATCCCTAATCAGGAGTTTGATGCTTAGCGTTTACTGGCCCAGGATTTCCTGAATTATGCCATAGAACAAAGCGGCTCCTGTAGGGATCAGGTCATCAGGAAAATCATAATCGGTATGGTGGAGTTGTGCATGCCCGGAGCCGGCGCCGAGGCCAAAGAAGGCACCTTTGTAGCGAGCAGTAAAGTGGCCGAAATCCTCTGACCACCTGAAGGGTTGTAAAGCTTCCTGTTGCTCTAGATCCAACCTGGAAGCTACTTTTCGTATTGTTTCTACTTCGGCTTTTGAGTTTATAGTTGCCGTAAATTCTTCTGTAAACCGAATGGTAAAAGCCAGGCTATAGTTTGCGGAAACCTGCTCCACGCATTGTTGCGTCAGTGCTTTTAATTTCTGCATGTCCTCAGGCATGTAGGCTCTAAGTGTAGCCATTATAGTTGCAAAGCCTGGGTTGGTCCCAAAAGCAACTTCACCTAAACGTGCATGAATAACGGTAATCAGCGCAAAACTGCTGAATTGTTCTTTCTCTTCTGCAATGCGGTTAAAACCAAGCAGAATTTCCGCCATGGCTTGCCCTGGATTTAGGCCATTCTCCGGCTCCGCCGCATGCGACGATTTTCCTTGCAGCTCGATTATCATCCCGGTGGATGCAGCAGCAAACACCTCTTCGCGGACTACAACCTGGTGCAAAGTATAACCCGGCAGGTTATGCAAACCAAAAACATAATCCGGCTTTATTTCTTCAGTAAATCGCTTATCATTTAGCACAGCCATTGCACCGGCTCCAGTTTCTTCGGCAGGTTGGTAAAGTAATACAATTTTGCCGCGCACAGGCTTTTGCTGGTGCACTATACTTCCGAGTGCAGTAAGGATGGCCATGTGTCCGTCGTGCCCGCATTTGTGTCCTTTGCCTTCGTAAACCGATCTATAAGGGAGGTCCTGATTTGCTTCTGCAATCGGCAATGCATCCAGCTCGGCCCGGAAAACTATAGTTGGCCCATCTGGCGAGATGCCATTAAAAACAGCGGCCACACCCGTTTCTCCCAGATTGGTATAAATCTTATCAGGATTATACCGCTGCAGAAAAGAAACGACCCGCTCGGCAGTCTCATTTTCGGAGCCTGAAAGTTCGGGGTGTTGATGTAGCGTGTGGCGTAATGTAACCAAATCGGTCAGGTCAGTGAGTGCGGGTAGAGGCATATACTTTGTATAGTTTACAACACAGTGCGGAATATACGAATTTACTAATACAACAGATACTTTAGTTACAGTCCACAAAGTCCACGAACAGGCGGGCGCATCCTGCCCCTCGGAACTACCACCACAGAAAAGCCAAGCAATTATAGTCTCTCAAATCAACTATAAATTAGCTATCGAAGGATATCAGTCTTTGGGTTGAGCGCCTTGTAGATTTCTGGTGGCGTAGCCATTGCGACGTAGGAGCAAAAGAAATGTACACCGCGCGATGCCCAAAGACGGGGCCCCGCGGCCGTGAGCGCACCAAAGCTGGATTGAAACTTTAGGCTGGTAAAGCTCCCAGGATAAGAGGAAACTTTAGAACGAACTGCTTGTTTCAAGGTGCAACTATAGTTACCTATAAAACGATAGTCTGAGATAGATTTCTCGCTTTGCTCGAAATGACAGGAGTTGAAACTATAGGACATATAAGATGTCTCGACTACGCTCGACATGACAAAGAAATAACTTTAGTTTGCGATAGATTTTTCACGATGTTTGAAATGACAATTAGTAACTATAGTTCTCCCGACTTATAAAAAAATGTACAATTTATGTGCTATAGCACCAACCTCGTACACGTATTTTCAGTTATAGTGTAGTCTGAACCCGAAACGATCATTATATGGCGCAGATAAAAGAATTAAGCGGATATCTGGTTAAAGCTGACGAGCGCGGGCCTTTTGATATTATCGGCGATGTGCATGGTTGCTTTGATGAACTGATAGAGCTGTTACAGAAATTGGGTTATACTATAGAGCATAATAATAGAAACGGCGACTATACCATAGCACACCCTGAGCAGCATAAACTGGTTTTTGTAGGAGATCTAGTAGACCGCGGGCCGAAATCGCATGAGGTGCTGAGACTTGTGATGAGCATCCTGGAATCAGGCATGGGTTATTGTGTAAGCGGTAACCACGACGACAAACTATATCGCAAACTGATAGGACGCAACGTGCAGGTGCGGCATGGGCTGGAACATACCATGGAGCAACTTGGCCAATGCAGCCCAACCTTTGTTGACAAGGTGCGTGATTTTCTGGCAAAGCTGCCTCACCACATTCTGCTCGATGAAGGCCGATTGGTAGTAGCACATGCTGGCCTGGCCGAACACCTGCATGGCCGCCACAACCGTACGGTGCGTGACCTCTGCCTGTACGGACCTACTAACGGCGAAACAGACCATCTGGGATTGCCCGTCCGCCTGGACTGGGCCGCAAACTATACAGGTCATGCAATTGTTGTTTACGGACATACGCCGGTGTACGAACCTGCCTGGCGCAACAACACCATCAACATCGATACAGGTTGTGTTTTTGGCGGAAAGCTCACAGCACTTACTTACCCCGATCATATCCTGACTTCGGTACCGGCTCATCAAACTTATGCCTCGCCAACCAGGCCGTTTATGGAACACAAGGCCAGCGCCTGATCAGTCTTTCTTAAATTCGTCGGGCTTATCTTTGGGTTCAAAAGCGTTTTCGCGTTTAAGGTAATCCTCAAATTCTTTTATGTTGGTGCGGCTCCAGAAAGGTACGCGTAGTTTTACAGCTGTGCGCGAAATTACATGGGCAGCAACCGGCGATGTAAGAAAAGTAAAGAATAGAATAAGCAAGATCTTAATTGAAACATCTATGTTATTAAAGTAAACACTCAGCCCAATCAGGATAAGGCCCAGGCCCATTGTTGAACCTTTGGTAACAGCAGACATGCGGGTATAAAAATCGGGGAAGCGGAGCAGGCCAATGGAGGAAAGCAGCAGAAAAACCACACCCAACAGGATGAGTAGCGAACTGATCAGTTCATGCGATTTATTTATATTCAATATCAGTGGCTCCATAGTTTCAGCGGTTAGTTTTTAACAGGTAATACGCAAACGAGATAGAACCCAGAAATCCGAAGATTGAAAGAATAATGGCAACATCTATAAAGTCCTTGTTGCCGGTGATTTCTGCATACACTGCAATTATACTGATGATATTAGCCACCATCACATCAAAAGAAGTTATACGATCGGGCAGGGAGGGGCCTATAAAAAAACGGATAGAAGCCAGGCACAGCGAGAAGGCTAGTGCAGCAATAGCGATATGTAATGTTATAGTAAACAAGCTCATGCCAGTAGTTGTTTTATGCGTTGTTCATATTCGCTCTTGATTTCCTGTTTAAAAGCCTCTATGCCTTCATCCGGAATGTACAAGGCGTGCATGTACAGCACCCTGCGGTCTGGGCTGAGATCTATACTTAGCGTGCCTGGTGTAAGCGAGATCATGGTCGAGAGCATCGTGATTTCAAGATCAGAGCGTATATCCAGCGGCAGTGCGACCAGGGTGGGCTTCATATTATACCCTGGCGAAAGAATATCAATTGCAACGCGTAGGTTTGCTACTATAAAATCTTTGAGAAAGTACAGGAGCAGCGAGAACCCTTTGGGCAGTTTGCGGAAATACCAGCGCTGGTAAAAGTAACTTACCAACCAAAGCAGCATAAGGAACAGCCCAAATACGATAGTACCATATACCGTAGTAGCTGGCACAGATGTATTGCTGAAAAACAGGTAGCTACCTAAAAAGGAAAGGACGATATGGATTACGAACGTTTTCATATTACCTGTTTAGTACGGCGTTTATGTAAAGATCGGTGTTCAGCACCTGCTCGGCCGCACGGTATGCAAGCCCTATCGCTGCTTCGGCATTTAAGCCAATGTATAAAATACAAAGTGCCAGGAAAATGATCGGGGCGTACAGTAGCGCTTTAGTCAATCTATCTGCATCAGGTTCAGTCTCGTCTGTTTCGGGCTGCTTCTTCCAGAAAACCTCGTTCCAGATCTTGGTCATTGAGAATAAGGTAATGATGCTCACGCAAAGCGAGACTCCAACTATAGTATACTGCTCTGCCTCAAGGCCGGCTTTTACCAGTATGAATTTCGGCCAGAAACCTGAAAGTGGTGGTAGGCCGGCCAGTGCAAGCGCCGATATCAGAAACAGCAGTGCAAGAAATGGCCGCTGCAAGTACTGGCTACCCAGTTTTTTCAGATCGAAACTGCCTTTTAAACGCCCCACCACACCGCTAACCAGAAACAGGTTGGTTTTTACAAATACGTTGTGAACAATAAATAAAATGGTGCCCGCAATTGAGAGTGTCGTAAAAATGGCCAGCCCCATTAGCATATAGCCGATCTGGCTCACGATGTGGAAGGACAGGATCTTACGGAAGTCGTAATGAGCAGCAGCGCCCAGCACCCCGATTACCATGGTAAAGCCTGCTGTGATTGTAAAAAATGCCAGGATCAATTCCTGCTCTACAACAAAAATGAGCGTAAACAGGCGTATCATCGCATAAATACCCACTTTGGTTAGCAGGCCGCCTATAAAAGAGGAAATGGCGATTGGGGGCGTATGGTAAGATGCAGGTAGCCAGAAAAACAGCGGGAACAGTGCCGCTTTTATTCCCAGCGAAACTATAAAGAATGTGCTCGCCATCAGGAAAAGGCTTTTGTTAATGGAGGGCATTCTGACCAGCATAGCAAGTTCGGCCATGTTAAGACTTCCGGTAATACCGTATACCACACCTATACCTGTAAGCAGTAAACCTGATGCCAGGATATTTATCGTTACGTACTTAATCGCGCCCTCTAATTGTGGCTTGGTACCACCCAGTGTAATCATTACAAAACAGCAGATCAGCAGTACCTCAAACCATACAAACAAATTAAACAGATCGCCGGTGAGGCACACGCCGGCTACTCCCATCTGCAGCATAAGTATCAGTGGGTAATAGCCGTAGTCCTGACGTGGCAAATCGAGCCCCCGTAATGAAAACAGTACAACAGCTGCACCGGTAATACTTGCTGTTACTACCATTAACGCACTGAACAGGTCTGCTACCAGCGTAATACCAAAGGGGGCTGGCCAATTGCCCAGTTGCGTTACAAGTATGCCTTCATGGTTTACGGCGTATAGTAACGCGCCTGAAGCCACTACCATAGCCAGTTGGATGACACAGGCTATAGCCATCTGCAGGTTTACCCTGTTCCAGGAGAACAAACAGAAAATGGCCCCATACAGGGGCAGCAGCAACGGCAGTAAAAGCAGCAGGTGGTGCAGTTGCAGCATATACTATTCTTTCGGGGGAATAATGGTTTTATCAGTATTGTTAAGGTCGTCGAGGTTGTTGGTGCCGAATGCCTGGTACACGCGCTTTACAAGCACTATAGCAAAAGCCTGAATCCCGAACCCGATCACGATGGCAGTTAACAGCAACGCCTGTGGTACTGGATCGGCATAAGGTTCGATTGCAACCTCGCTACCTTGTGGTATGATAGGCGAACCGCCACGCGTAAGTCTGCCTATCGTGAAAATAAAAAGGTTTGTTGCCAGGCCAAACAGGATAATGCCCAGGATCAGTTTAAAGAAGTGCCTGTGCAGGATCAGGTATAGACCGGTTGCAAACAATAAGCCCGTAATAAAAGGCAATACTATATCCATAGATTATTCTTCTGCCATTACAAAAGTTATTTTAAGCACTATGCCAAACACAAGCAGGTAAACACCTGCGTCAAAAAGGAGCGTTGTGCCGGGTTTGCCAACTATAGGTATTTCCAGCCCTGTCCAGATGGCCGTCATATAGGGGTTTCCGGAAAATAAACCGATCAGGCCGCTCGTCGCTGCCAGAAATAAGCCCGTTGCTATTATGTATACAGGCCTTATGCGCATAATCCGATGTTCCCATTTCCATTCATCTTCTACTCGCTGGCGATACCTTGAGTTTACACGGGCAATATGGAAACGGTGACGCGCCCTGCTGTGCAGGTCAGCTACCTTGTCATTTTTAAGGTGCACCCTGAAATAGTTTTTCAGGGTATGCTTGGTACCATAGGTCATTACGTAAAAAATAAACCCAATAGAACCGATGAGGCCACCAATAAAACCGCCACCGGGATGGTTATGCCCTCTGAATAGAATGTAAACAGAGAAAATCTGAAATACGGGGATCAGCAGCCTGATTGCTGTGGCTAATATGATCGTTCTCATGCTTTTTCTTCTTTGTCCATTCGTAGTCTTAGTAACGCAAAAATTCCGATAGCTGCCACCGCCAGTACGGTCATTTCACCAAGGGTATCAAAAGCCCTGAAGTCTATCAGAATCACGTTTACGATATTTTTGCCTTTACCAAGGAGGTAGGCATTCTGGCCGTAGTATTCTTTCAGGTTAGATATGAGCGGAAACTGCTTGACCAGCAACAACACGTAGGTCATGGTAGCGCCAAACAATACGGAGATTACGACAAATTTTATGCGACGGTGTGCGTGTGTCAGGTATTGGAAGCGAGGCAGTTTATGCAGCACCAGCACAAAAATAACGACAGTAAGAGTTTCTATCAGAAGCTGTGTTGCGGCAATATCGGGCGCTCCAAACAGGTAATATAGCAGCGATGCTGTGTATCCGATAATGCTCAGCGTGGCAATAGCCGTTAACCTTGATGTTGTTTTAAGCAGCATATAGATGGCTGGTAAAACAAGGAGTATTAAAAGCCACTCATGAAACAGCACATCCTGCAGCAGGTTGATTTTCTGCTGAAGCTGCAATGTCGGGCTGTTGTACCAGATCGTGTAAAGGAGCAGGGCAACCTGTGTAAGAATGATAGAGGCGATATACAAACGCAGATACCCGTTCTGTATGGTAGCGGTTAGGTGCAGTGCCCCGCGTTGCAAACCATTCAGCAATACAAAATATAGTTTGTTCGGGCCATTTGCGTATAGTTTCTGAAGTATAGCAATCGGCTCTCTTTTCTTTTGTAAGACGCTGTACAGGAAAATACCGGCAAGTATGGTTAGCACACTTAGCCATAGTACAGGTGTAAAGCCGTGCCACAGACTTAACTCAAAATCTATAGTTTCGCCTAGTGTGGCGGATGCTGCCTGGCCGAGAATTGGTGCTACAAAATGGCCCGGCATAAGTCCGAAAACCAACGCACAGATACCTAATATAAGCGGCGGATAGGCCATAGTAACCTGCCCCTGATGCTTTAGTTTGGTTGGTTCAGACCGGTTGTGCCAGAATATACGGTAACCCATAATTGTGGCAACGGCTACATAAGCCACACTTACCATAAAAGACAGGGCCAGAATTATATAAGATGATGCTGCTTTTGCCTCGTACAAAAGTTCTTTGGCAATAAACCCGATAAAAGGTAGTACCCCAGCCATAGATAAGGCAGCCAGCATGGCAGCAATACCGGTAAATCGCATCTGTTTATGTAGCCCGTTGAGGAGTGGATATTCGCGGGTGCCAGCAGCGTGATCGATATTACCTGCTACCATAAACAACCCTCCTTTATAGAGTGCGTGCGCCAGCAGAAAGACTACCATCGACTGTATAGCTGCATCAGTGCCTAGCCCGATAAGCGAAACCAGCAGGCCAAGCGCGCTGACGGTAGTATAAGCAAGTATTGCCTTCAGGTCTGAATTCTGCAGTGCAAGAAAAGCACCCAATAAAGCGGTAGTTGTGCCTATCACCAGCAAAGTAAAGTGCCATACATCGGGTCCGCTTAATGCAGGTGATAACCTTGCCAGTAAATATATGCCAGCTTTTACCATTGTAGCTGAGTGCAGGTACGCACTAACAGGTGTTGGCGCAGCCATGGCATTAGGCAGCCAGAAATGAAATGGGAACTGAGCAGATTTTGTAAAAGCACCAAGCAGAATTAAGATCAGCATGGGCAAGTACAGGCTACTGTGTGTAATCAGATCGTTTCGGGTAAGCAGTTCCGGTATCGTATAACTATCGCCGGCAATCCCCAGCAGAACAAAGCCAGCCATTAAGGCCATACCACCAAGACCTGTTACCAGCAACGCTTGTAAAGCCGACTGCCGTGCTGTCTCTTTCTCGTGCGTATGGCCAATCAGCAGGTATGAGGTGATACTTGTAAGCTCCCAGCAGATAAAAACCGTAACCAGGTTACCAGCTGTTACCAACCCGAGCATAGCCACCATAAACAGCGTAAGGTACATATAAAGCCTGCCCAGTCCGGCGTCATCTTTTAAGTATTGGCTGGCATAATACATAACCAGCGTACCGAACCCGGAAATCAGCAGTGTAAACAGCAGCGCCAGGCCATCGAGGTAAAAGTAGAGCTGCACACCTAAGCTTGGCACCCAGTTGTAAATTTCAGTGTACACTTCGCCTTTTTGCACATCCGGCAGAAACGTGGCAAAATACACGAACAGCACTAAAGGAACACCTGCCTGCACCGCAATGCCATATTTACCCGCCGCACGATGCACAAAAGGCGCTATGAAAGCATAAATTAAGCTCGCCAGTATAAAATAGAGCATGTCGTCAGGAAAATTGTAAATTTTTAGTTGCTAACTGCGTAGGGTACATACAGGTAATACATCATAGCGATTTTTAGGTTACAGTCTGCTATAGTACTTATTTGCCTGAAGGCCCATTGTGGCCTTATCAACTTAGGTTATAACCCTTAAGCACAGACGACAACATGGATACCCTTAATCACATCATTGTGGGGCTCGACTTATCAGAAATGGATGAGACGCTTATCAGTTATACAGCCTTATTATGCGCTAAGCCAGGCATAGAGCGTGTAGTTTTTCTGCATGTAAGAAAAGACTCAGATGTGCCCGATGAAGTATTTGAAAGCTTTGGCGGCCGTGGCTCTTCAGAAGATGAAACCATACACCAGCACCTCAGCATGCAGGTGTTGCAGCATTTTGCGCAGTTGCCTCATGTGCAAACCGAAGTTGTTATTATGGAAGGCTCTCCGCTGAAGGAACTGCTACACCTTGCCAAGCAGCACCAGGCAGATCTGTTTATAGTTGGCCGTAAACTGCGGATAAGTGGCAGTGGTATTTTGCCACGAAAGCTGCTTCGGAATGGCAGGTTGAGTGTTTTGTTTGTGCCTGAAACCGGTGAGCCGAAACTAGAACATCTTGTAGTGGGCATCGATTACTCCGATTATTCGATGCTGGCACTGGACCAGGTCTTACACACAGCTCTGAACCGGCCGGGGCTTAGAATTACATGCCTGCATGTGTACGATGTGCCAACCGGCTATATTACGCTGGGCATAAAGTATGAAGACTTTGAAACACGCATGCGTCGTTTTGCAGAAGAGAAATTTGAGCAGGTGTTAACGCGTTTCCCTGAACTACGGGAACGGGCAAGCCTTAAACTAGTAAAACAGGAGCAGGGAGATGATGTAGCTGGTATTGTACTATTGGAAGCCAAACGGGCCCGCGCCGACATGCTCGTGATAGGAGCGAAAGGTAAATCGGCGGCGGCCTTGTTTGTGCTGGGGAGCATTACCGAAAAGATACTGAATAAAGATAATGATATCCCCCTGATGGTATTTAAAAAGAAAAATGAAGAGATCGGTTTTCTGGATGCACTGATTAGCTAAGGCATAATACCTATAGTTTGCCAATCTGCAACAGGTAACTCCAGTTCTTTTACCAATCCCTGTCCTATATCTAATACCCAGCCATGCACGGTTGGGAATTTTACTGTTTTATAGGCCCTGTGCATTACCGATGTAGAGCAGATGTTTTTTACCTGCGCAATCACATTCAGCTCTGCCAGTTTATTCAGGCGTTCCTGGTCGTTTGGCAGGGCATCAATTTCCTGACGGTTTTGGATGTAAATATCACGGATAGGGCTTATCCAGTTCTCAACTACTCCACTTGCTGTGCCTCTGTAGGCAGCTTCTACGCCACCGCAGCAATAGTGGCCGCAAACTATAATATGCTGCACATCCAGCGCTTCTACGGCATATTCCAGCACTGCTAGCAGGTTCATATCTGTTAGCGAAACCTGGTTGGCTACATTACGGTGTATAAACAGTTCGCCTGGTTCGGTTTGGGTAAAACTCGAGATAGGCATTCTGCTGTCGGAGCAGCCAATGTACAGGAACGGAGGCTTCTGGCCCTGGGCTAGCTGTTTAAAGTACTCCGGTGTTTTAGCAAGCTTCTCGGTTACCCAGTTGCGGTTGTTCTTTATCAGGTCGTTATAAGCGTGGTAATGCATAGTGTGTCCTTAAGTTTACTGCAAGTATAGCAGGGAAGCGGCAATTTTTTTTATAAAAGTAGCTGCTGAACTTAAAAAATTATTCTACTTCTTTACTTATGTATTTGGAATTCAGGATACTGAGCGCGCCCATGTAGCGTAAACTAAACTGCAGCGTATCGCCTACTTTATAGTTGCCCGCATGTTCGCCAATTTCAACCACAAGCATATCAGAGCTGGCGCCAACCATTTTAATGTCATCTTTTGGCACCAGGAATTTTGGATTTACATCCAGCAGGCCCACATCCAGTATAGCCCTGTAAGAGGTTTTCCCATACAGACTTTCATCTACCTGAAAGCTCTCGCCGCTTGGGTTTTCAGCCATTACGCCATGGGGTAGCATAGGTTTCTCGGTAAGCTCTATAATCTCGGCAGATAGCTCAAATACGTCATCATGCATGTTTTCAAAAGTTTCGCCGGTAAAAAGGTTGAGGCCAAAGAATAGCGCTTCGCCAATACGGAAGTGATTTATACCTTTCGGGAGTTGGTGTGTGAAAAGCAAAGGTATCGTTACCGATGTACCACCCGAAACCCAGGGTATGGTTTTGTTGAACTTGGCTTCTATAATTTGCTTGTACAGGCTGAGCTGTACCAGTTTATCTTTGGTAGGCATTACTCCGTGCAGGCAATTGAAATTAGCTCCTAATCCGATCACGTTTATGCCCGGTAGCTCAAAAACTTTCGAATAAAAATCAACCAGGTCATCGCCCATTACGCCTTCCCGTAAATCGCCCATCTCGATCATGATGATGATCTTGTGGATTTTGTTCTGGCGTACTGCCTCATCGGAAAGCAACCGGATGATATCCAGTTCTGTCTGGAAGCTAACGTCAGCGTATTGAATGATCTCGGGGATGCTTTTCTTAGGGGCGGGTTTGATGTAAACCGTTTGTACATCAGGTGCCAGTTTTTTTATTGCTTTCAGGTTACTGACCCTGGAGTCGTGTATCTCTTTAACACCCAGAGACAGTACCTCTTTCAGAAACTTTTCATGCCCACACAGCAATTTCGCGACAATGCCCCAGTCGATGCCATGCGTTTTAAAAACCTCGTTCAGGTGATTGTAGTTGTGCTGTAATTTACTGCGGAACAGTTTTAATACGGCCATAGTTAGCGGTGTAGTCTGTATTCTAAGTATTTATTTGTAAAGCCCATTTTCTCGTATAGGTGGCGGGCCGGGTTATGTGGCTCAACGTGCAGGGCAATGCTACCAGATACGGTTTCAGTAGCAAGTTGTACAAGCTTTTTGCCAACTCCTTTGCCGCGCTGGCTGCCATGAACCGCTACATAAACCAGAATATTCTCTGGGATATACCCGCTCATACCAGTATTATTCAGGATCAGGGCGCCTACCACTTCGTTGTTTTCCCGTGCTTCCAAAACTGCGCCGCCCTTGCCTTCAGCGCTTGATAGAGCATAGTCCATACACTTCGCTATATCTTCTCGCTTGTCACCAAATTCATCCAGGTGGTGGTATAGGAAATCTATGATCTTGTCGCGGTTGATGCCTTGCTGGTTTTCCGGTGTGTAAGTATGGTAGCTGACGCTATTTTTTTCTTTCATGTTGCATTTAAGTTTTCTGGATATAAAAAGTAAACGAGTTATACCTGATGCAAGTCGGACTTTCCTGAAAATTCAAGGATTGTCTAATTAAGCCAGAGAATAAAATTAGTCCGGCCGGTTACAGGTACATGAACTATAAATACGTTTAGTTGGCAAAGCTCTATTTATTAATAAAGTATAATTCTATAGTTTACTTCTATGTGTAACTATACCTGAGTATACTGAAAAGAGGCTTTAAATCACAATGAAAATAGGGTTTGCTTATCTATAGTTCGTATGAGGTGATTTAATCGGTTAGGAATAAATACAAATGCTAAGGAGTTCTGGACATGAAAAATGTATGCCGAAAGCAAGGCCAAATTAAAATTTATTAGCTCAATGCTATTAGTCAGACAGAACTAAAGCTCATAGGTTTGTTGACTTAAAGATCTTTTAATGTAATTATTTTTATGAATTTACGTATCTAGGATTAGCTGTGCTCTTTACTAACCTGATTTTACCCTTAACTTATGACAAAAGCATTTCTCCTGTTATTGCTTTGTCTGTTCGGCTGCATAAAAATGTTGCCGGCTCAAGGGAAATCTGTTTCTCCAGACACTGCTTACTTTACCACCAAGGCCAACAAGGTAAAAATACCGTTCAAACTGGTTCACAACCTTATCGTAATACCGGTAAGCATCAATGATTCAAAGCCTCTCAATTTTATTCTCGATTCTGGTGTAAACAGCACACTCATTACGCACCTGGAGTATAGCGATTCACTCAACCTGAACAATTCTTCCAAGATAACAGTGCGTGGCTTAGGGCAGGGTTATGAAATTGAAGCAATTGTCTCAGATAGTAATTATATGCATCTTCCTGGCATTAAAGGGGAGGGCCAGGAAGTGTTTGTTTTGATGGAAGATGTTTTTAACCTCTCTACAAGGATGGGGATGCCGATACATGGCATTATCGGGTACGATATTTTTAAGAACTTTATAGTTAAGATAAACTATAGCGCCAGTATGCTCACACTTTACCGACCTGATACCAGGATAAAGGTGAACAAAAAGAGTGAGCAGTATGAGTTGCAAATAGAAGATTGCAAAGCTTATTTATATGCCAATGTTCGCCAGTATAATGGTGATTCGTTGCAGGTTAAGCTGGTAGTAGATACAGGAGCTAGTCATTCGTTGTCCTTGTATCTGCCAACAAACGAGAAACTGAAGTTGCCACCTAAAGTGATGGAAGCTTACCTGGGCCGGGGCCTGAGTGGCGATGTGCACGGAAAAATAGGGCGCTTAAACAGCATGCAGCTTGGCAAGTACGAGTTTGTAGACCTACCCGCTTCATATCCAGACGAAGAGGCAATAAAGCTTGCGATGAATGTTGCTAACCGAAACGGAAACCTGGGTTCAGATATTCTGAAGCGCTTTACAGTAATTTTTGATTATCCGAACAACAAGTTATACCTGATGCCAAACCGCAGGTATAAAATGCCTTTTACATACAATATTGCCGGGTTTGAGCTAAGCACCCCAATGCCTGGCCTTAATGTGTTTGTTATTGCAAACGTAGCAAAAAACTCCGCAGCCTACGAAGCAGGCATACAGTCAGGTGACCAGTTAGTTTCTATAAACGGCGTAGATTGCCGCGACCTTGAGCTTAAAAAAGTCCTTGACTTATTAGATGGAAGGCCTGGGCAGCAACTACGTTTAATTCTGCGCAGGAACCTGGAAGAACCTTACCGTGTGACACTAACCCTGGCAAACAGAATCTGACTATAGACACAATTATTTATTGCTGAAAGTCCTGGAAAACCTGTAGTAGAAGCAATAACACAGCTAGCACGATCAGGAAAATACCTGTATAAACCCTGATGCGGGGGATAGGCTGCTTTACTATTTCTCCGTGTTCGTTCTGTCGGCTAAACTGCAGGCTGCTCAGGAGTAAGCCATTCCCGAAACTTAGCCAGATTGCCGCTGTCAGGGCTTGCTTCATCAACAACAACGAAACAAGACCGATCGTAGAAAACAGGATACCGATTATAACAGGCAGGTTCAGATTCTTCATGTATGTACTCAGCTAAAGCCGCAAGTTAATGCATAAAGCGCTATATCTATAGAAAAATCCTGAAGCGGGTACTAAAGTATTTCAAAAACGTTAAGGAGTATAACTTTTATCTGAATATTGCAGATGAGCTTGCAAAACACATTTTTAAATGAAAACATTTGCACCGTTTAAGCAGTACTTAATGGCTTAAAGTATTTTACTCTAATACAGAAAATGAAAAAAAAGGTCTTTTTATCTGGCGCAGAGCCAACGATAAAACATGCTGTTCAGCAGCGTGCGACTTTTTCTGCCCGCGTGTGCAGGGTAGTTTTCAGGTGCGTTTTTTCCAGCTTCAGGCTCAGGCCCTAGGCCGACATTCTCTTTGATCGCCTACGTGGGGGTCACTTCCAATCCTAAATACATTTTGTTTTAATGCGTGTAAGCTCAGCTTTTTCGAAAGGCAGCTCAAGGCATTTGTATATTCTAAATTTTGCTGATCAGGCTATCAACTAGCCTTATTGTCTCTTTATATACTTACATGACCAGTTTACCGGAATTTATAGTTGTTGTGGCAAATGAGAGCCACGTGGGTTATGCGCAAACGATCTGCGATGAAATGGAATCCTCGGCCAAGGCGCGCGGTACCGGTATAGCTAAGCGCAAACCCGAATACGTTGCCCTGAAAATGCAGGAAGGGAAAGCCGTGATCGCCTTACATCCGGATGGAAAATGGGCTGGTTTCTGCTACATAGAGACCTGGGGACATGGCAAATACGTGGCAAACTCCGGCCTTATCGTTTCGCCGGAACTACGCAAAAGCGGCCTTGCCCGTCAGATCAAACAGAAGGTGTTTGAACTGTCGCGCACCAAATACCCGGATGCCAAAATCTTTGGTTTGACTACAGCATTGGCTGTTATGAAGATCAACTCTGGCCTTGGCTATAAACCTGTTACTTACTCTGAACTGACCGATGATGAGTCGTTCTGGAAAGGCTGCGAAAGCTGCGTGAACTTCCCGATCCTGACGAGCAAGAACCGCAGCAACTGCCTGTGCACAGCCATGTTATTTGACCCGGCGCAGGAGAAAAATTTTATGCCGTTGCCTATAGTTGAGCAAAAACCAGCTGCAAAGGCAAACAGCCTGCAGGAGCGCTGGGTGCGCTACCGCCAGCGTTTGGCAGTGCAGCCTATTACATTACCTGAACAAGAAAAAGATAAGAACAAAAAAGCCTCCTAAGGCTACCAAAATATAAACTATAGTTATGAAGAAAGTTTTGTTAGCCTTTAGCGGCGGTTTAGATACATCTTATTGCGCTATTTATTTGTCGCAGGAACTGGGCTTGGAAGTATATGCTGCTTTAGTAGATACAGGTGGTTTTTCTGCTGAAGAGATACAGGAGATCGAGCGCCGAGCTTATGCGCTTGGTGTGAAGCAATTCACGCACCTGGATGAGAAAGAAAGCTACTACAAGAGTTGCATCAAGTACATGATCTTCGGAAATGTGCTGAAGAACAACACATACCCGTTATCTGTAAGTGCGGAGCGTGTTACGCAGGCCCTGAGCATTGCCAACTTTGCCAAGAGCATCGGGGCAGATTATGTAGCCCACGGCAGTACCGGCGCCGGAAACGACCAGGTGCGTTTTGATATGGTTTTCCAGGCCATCATTCCGGATGTAGAGATCATCACACCGATCCGTGATATGAAACTGTCGCGCGAAGAGGAGATCGAATACCTGCGCAAGCATGGCGTGGAAATGGACTTTACCAAAGCACAATATTCCATTAATAAAGGTATCTGGGGCACATCGGTTGGCGGTAAGGAAACGCTTACTTCACATTTGCCATTACCGGAATCTGCTTACCCGACGCAGCTGACAAAACAGGAGGTTGAGCGTGTAACTATAGTTTTCAAAAATGGTGAGCCGGTTGGGTTGAACGATGAAGTTTTTGAAAGCCCGGTACAGGTAATTCAGCGCCTGCAGGAAATTGCCGGTCCTTTTGCCATCGGTCGCGACATACACGTGGGCGATACCATTATCGGCATTAAAGGACGCGTAGGTTTTGAAGCTGCGGCCCCGATGGTGATTATCAAAGCGCATCACACACTGGAGAAGCATACGCTAACCAAATGGCAACTATACTGGAAAGACCAACTGGCAACCTGGTATGGTAACTGGCTGCACGAAGGTCAACTGCTGGACCCAACTATGCGCGACATCGAAGCTTTCCTGGAGAGCACACAGCAAACCGTGACAGGTAAAGTGCATGTGCTGCTGGCGCCTTACCGTTTCCAGGTAGAAGGTATTGAGAGCGAGCATGACCTGATGAGCGATAAGTTTGGCAGCTACGGAGAAATGAACCGCGCCTGGACGGCTGATGATGTAAAAGGTTTTACCAAGATCTTCGGGAACCAGACCAAACTATACCACAACGTGAATAACACCACCGAGGCATGGGCAAGCAAAAAGTAAAGGCGGGCATAATTGGCGGGGCTGGCTACACCGGCGGCGAACTGCTTCGTCTGTTGCTGAATCACCCGAATGTAAACCTGGTTTTCACGCACAGCAAAAGTCAGGCAGGAAAACCTGTGCATGCAGCACATGCCGACCTGTTAGGCGAAACGGAACTATTCTTCAGCGATTCTTACGAGCAGGAAGTGGATGTGCTATTCTTATGCGTTGGCCATGGTGAAGCGAAAAAGTTTTTAGCTGACAATACCTTTGCAGAAAGCACTAAGATCATCGACTTAAGCCAGGATTTCCGCTGGAATGGGGAAGCTGGCAAAGCGCAAACTATAGATGCGGCTGGTCGTGCTTTTACTTATGGCTTACCGGAAATGCTTCGCGAAACTATAAAGCAGGCACAGCACATCGCTAACCCAGGTTGCTTCGCTACAGCCATTCAACTGGCCTTGCTACCTTTAGCTGCTAAAGGGTTGATCACAAATGAAGTGCATGTAAGCGGTATTACCGGCAGCACCGGAGCAGGGCAAAGCCTGAGCCCGACATCACACTATAGCTGGCGAAGCGGCAACATCTCAAACTATAAAGTGCTTAACCACCAGCACCTGAACGAGATCCGCCGCACATTGCACGAACTACAGCCTGCCCAAGAGTTACCTGCCATACATTTTGTGCCATATCGCGGACCGTTTACGCGGGGTATACTTTGCACCAGTTACTTGCCTTGCGAATTAACTATAGCCGAAGCGCACGAACTATACAGCAGCTATTACAGTACACATCCATTTGTTTGGATTAGCGAGAGCACACCTGACCTGAAGCAGGTGGTAAATACAAACAAGTGTATTCTATACCTGGAGAAGCAGGGCGAAATGCTCGTGATCACCAGCATGATCGATAACCTGCTGAAAGGCGCATCAGGCCAGGCGGTACAGAACATGAACCTGCTTTTTGGGCTGGAAGAAACGGCCGGATTAAAGCTAAAACCAGCAGGGTTTTAAACTAGAGTTTCAAGAAATGTCATCCCGAACAAAGTGAGAGATTTATCTCAGATTCCTAAATAGATTTCTCCCTAAACTCTAAATGACATTAGTATTGGAAACAACAATTTAACAATACAACCATCAACAATTAAATAACCATCAACAATTAAAGCTATGTACGTTGAGTACTTCCTTTACTGTCTTACTTCCTACATCTACTAATTCAACGAATAAACCATGAATCTCTTCGACGTTTATCCTGTCTTTGATATCAATCCCATACGCGGCCAGGGCTGCTACATCTGGGACGACAAAGGTACACGCTACCTGGACCTTTATGGCGGCCACGCTGTAATATCAATCGGCCATAGCCACCCGCACTATGTAAAGCGTATTGCCCGCCAACTATACGATATCGGTTTTTACTCTAACTCGGTGCAGATGCCGATGCAGGAAGAACTGGCTGCGAAACTCGGAGAGCTTAGCGGATACCCAGACTATAGTTTGTTCCTGTGCAACTCCGGCGCTGAAGCCAACGAGAATGCTATAAAACTGGCTTCCTTTCAAACAGGCCGTAAAAAGATCATCGCGTTTAAAGGCGCTTTCCATGGCCGTACATCTGCTGCCGTAGCTGCTACCGATAATCCATCTATCATTGCACCGGTTAACGAGACAGATAACGTTGTTTTCCTGCCCCTGAACAACCTGGATTCTTTTGCGCAAGCCCTTAACGAATATGGCTCTGAGCTGGCTGCTGTAATTGTAGAAGGCATACAGGGTGTAGGCGGCGTGCACATGCCTGAGCCAACTTTCCTGAAAGCGGTAGAAGCAGGTTGTAAGAAAGCAGGAGCATTATTGATTTTGGATGAAGTTCAGTCTGGTTACGGGCGTTCAGGTAAATTCTTTGCGCACCAGCACACCGATGTAAAACCGGACCTGATAACTGTGGCAAAAGGAATGGGCAACGGTTTCCCGATTGGTGGTGTGCTAATCAGCCCGAACATTGAAGCAAAGCATGGTATGCTGGGAACTACATTTGGTGGAAACTACCTGGCTTGTGCGGCCGGTATTGCGGTGCTGGAAGTGATGGAGCAGGAGCAGTTGCTGGATAATGCCACCCGCATGGGCCAGCGCCTGATGCAGGAATTACAGGCGTTGCCGGGCGTACGCGAAGTGCGTGGTCAGGGCCTGATGATAGGAGTGGAGCTGGAAGAATCTTGCGCACCGGTTCGTAAAGAACTGCTGGAGAAACACCGCATTTTCACCGGTTCGTCATCCGACAAAAACACGCTGCGCTTGTTACCGCCACTAACTATAAGTGCCCGAGAGATAGAAGCTTTTGTGTCGGCATTTGAATCCATTGTTTATACCCTACAGGAAAACTAAGAATGAAAAAATATACTTCTGCGTACGATGTGGCCGATGTGAATGAGCTGGTTAAAGAAGCGCTGCACCTGAAAGAAAATCCATACAACTATAAATCGCTAGGCGAAAATAAAACGCTGGGCCTTGTATTCCTTAACCCGAGCCTGCGCACGCGCCTGAGCACACAGATTGCCGGCAACAACCTGGGCATGAACGTAATGGTGATGAACCTGGACAAGGAAGGCTGGGCACTGGAAACGCAGGATGGCGCCATTATGAACGGCACTACCGTGGAGCACATTAAAGAAGCCGCTGCGGTTATGGGACAGTACTGCGACATCATCGGCATCCGCTCGTTCCCGAAACTGCAGGACCGTGACGAAGACTATAGCGAAGATCTGCTGAATAAGTTTATCAGCTATGCCAAGGTTCCGGTTGTAAGCTTGGAGTCTGCTACACGCCATCCGCTTCAAAGCCTGGCCGACCTGGTAACTATAACCGAGCAAAAACCTGCGGGTAAAAAGCCAAAAGTTGTGCTTACCTGGGCGCCGCACGTTAAGTCTATTCCACAGTGTGTAGCCAACTCGTTTGCCGAATGGATGCAACAGGCTGATGTAGAACTGGTGATAACCAACCCGGAAGGCTACGACCTGGCTGATGAATTCACCAAAGGCGCAACGGTGCTGCACAACCAGGACGAAGCTTTGAAGGATGCGGATTTTGTGTATGTGAAGAACTGGTCGAGCTACGAGCAGTACGGGAAAGTGCTGACAGATGGTGAAGGCTGGATGATGAACAACGAGAAGCTGGCGCTAACCAATAACGCGAAAGTAATGCACTGCCTTCCGGTTCGCCGCAATGTAGAACTGAGCGATGAGATCCTGGATGGACCAAACTCGCTGGTACTGGAGCAGGCCAACAACCGCACTTACGCCGCACAGGCTGTTCTGAAACGCATGCTGGAAGCGCTTTAATTTGACAAAGGATTATTTGACAAAGGACAATAGACTTTTTACAAGAATTAGAGAAGTCCTTTGTCTTTTGTCACACAGTCAAGAAACTCAAAAAAATACATGCTGACTATAGTTAAGATCGGTGGTAATGTGATTGATGATCCCCGGTTACTGCACCGCTTTTTGGTTGATTGGGCTGCAGTAACTGGTCCGAAGTTGTTGGTGCATGGAGGCGGCAAAATTGCGTCGGCCATTGGCCAGCGGCTGGGCATCGAACCTAAAATGGTTGATGGTCGTCGCATTACAGATGCTGAAACGCTTGAAGTAGTAACGATGGTGTACGGTGGCCTGGTGAACAAGAATATTGTCGCGCTACTACAGGCTCTTGGCAACAATGCGATCGGTTTAACGGGTGCGGATGCCAATATCATAAAAGCAGAAAAACGACCTGTTAAAACGATAGACTATGGTTTTGTGGGTGATGTAAAAGGTCCTGAAAGTATAAACGCAAAGGCGCTGGATGCCATCTTGCAGGCTGGTTTCTCTCCGGTTGTAGCACCGCTTACCCACGATTGTAACGGCTCTCTTCTGAACACAAATGCAGATACGGTAGCCTCTGTTTTGGCTGTAGCTATGGCAGAAAAGTATAAGGTGCAATTGCTGTATTGTTTCGAGAAGAAAGGTGTACTTCGAGATGCTGCTGATGAAAACTCTGTAGTTGAGAAGCTCACACCCGAAAGCTATAGTTTGATGAAGGACTCTGGGCAGGTTTACGCAGGGATGTTGCCGAAGCTGGATAATGCTTTTGCTACTCTGCAAAGTGGGGTAAGCATTGTTAAAATTGGTCAGTCGGAAGATGTGCTGGCAATGGCAGAAGGCAAGCCGGCCGGAACAACGATAGCGCTGGAAGCATAACATGACGATGGACCAACTATACACCGAAGCGCTGGAGCTATTGCAGCAACTGATCAGTATCCCATCGTTTAGTCGCGAAGAAGATAAGACAGCTGATGCTATTTATAGTTTCCTGGAACGGCATGGTATAAAAGCGGAGCGACAGGGAAATAACGTCTGGGCATTTAACCAACACTATAATCTGGAGCTGCCAACTATACTGCTGAATTCGCATCACGATACGGTTAAACCAAACGCCGGCTATACCTTGGATCCGTTCACGCCAACTATAAAAGATGGCAAACTATATGGCTTGGGAAGCAACGATGCCGGTGGTTGTTTGGTATCTTTGATCGCTGCGTTTCTGTACTTCTATCCGAAGCAGAACCTTAACTATAACTTCATATTAGCCGCCACCGCTGAAGAAGAAATATCAGGTAGAAACGGACTTGAATTTATACTACCAAAACTAGGTGAAATCGATTTTGCTATAGTTGGCGAGCCTACCCAAATGCACCTGGCCGTAGCTGAAAAAGGGCTGCTGGTGTTAGATTGCGTAGCCCACGGCAAAGCCGGTCACGCCGCCCGCGAAGAAGGTGTAAACGCCATCTACGAAGCGTTGCAGGATATCGAGTGGTTCCGCAACTATAGATTCGAGAAAGTATCTGAAACCCTAGGCCCGATTAAGATGAGTGTAACGGTGGTGCAGGCTGGTTCGCAACATAATGTGGTGCCGGATACCTGCAAGTTTACCGTAGATGTGCGCGTAACCGATGCCTATAGTTTGGAAGAAGTGCTTGCTACGGTGAAGCAACATGTAAAAGCAACTGTTACGCCTCGCTCAGTTCGTCTGCAGCCATCCGGTATTCCCTTAAAGCATCCTATAGTTCAGGCTGGTATACAGCTTGGTCGCAAGACATATGGTTCACCAACCACATCCGACCAGGCATTGCTACGTGTACCATCTGTAAAATTAGGCCCCGGCGATTCCGCCCGCTCACACACCGCCGACGAATACATCGAATTACAGGAACTGGAAGAAGGCATCCAGCTTTACATCAAAATGCTTTCTTCAATTACGAATTAGAAATTAAAAATTAGAAATGGGTGATGTGGGACTTTGCAGTTAGTATGAACATGTAATTGAATTCTATAATACCAGATCAACAATTAACAATCCAACAATCAGCAATTTAAAGATGAAACTCTGGCAGAAAGACATACAGGTACAGGCAGAAATAGAACGTTTTACGGTGGGTAACGACCGCGAAATGGACCTGGAGCTGGCACCGTTTGATATACTTGGCTCTTTGGCGCACACGCGTATGCTAAACCAGGTTGGCCTGCTGGAGCAGGATGAGCTTACTGCCGTTCAGAAGGAGCTTAAGCAACTATACAACGAAGTTGAGCAAGGCAATTTCGAGATTGAAGAAGGCGTGGAAGATGTGCATTCCCAGGTGGAGTTGCTTCTTACCAAGCGCATCGGCGAAGCAGGTAAAAAGATACACAGTGGCCGCTCGCGCAACGACCAGGTGTTGGTTGACTTAAAATTATACATGCGCCATCAACTGCGCCAGGTTGTGGAAGCTACAGATACCTTATTCCATACATTGCAGCAGCTAAGCGAGCAGCATAAAGAGAAATTGTTGCCTGGCTACACGCACCTTCAGGTGGCAATGCCGTCGTCGTTCGGGTTGTGGTTTGGCGCTTATGCCGAAAGTCTGATTGATGACCTTTTGGTTGTGCAATCTGCTTACAGAATTAGTAACAAAAACCCATTGGGCTCCGCAGCTGGGTACGGTTCTTCGTTTCCGTTGAATCGCCAGTTGACTACCGATCTTCTTGGCTTCGAAAGCCTGAACTATAACGTGGTGTATGCGCAAATGGGCCGTGGTAAAACGGAGCGCGTAGTAGCAACGGCAATCGCAACTATAGCTGCAACTATAGGTCGTATGGCGATGGACCTTTGCCTGTATATGAGCCAAAACTTTGCCTTTGTAAGCCTGCCAGATGAACTGACAACAGGCTCCAGCATTATGCCGCACAAAAAGAACCCGGATGTGTTTGAACTGATCCGTGGCAAATGCAATAAACTACAGGGCCTGCCTAACGAAATTGCGCTGCAAACTGCTAATCTCCCATCTGGCTACCATCGTGATATGCAGTTGCTAAAAGAGAGCCTTTTCCCGGCATTTAATACTTTACTCGACTGCCTTCAGATGGCGAACTATATGCTGCCAAAGCTGATCGTAAAAGAAAACATTATGCAGGATGAAAAGTACAAATATGCCTTCAGCGTGGAAGTGGTAAATAACGAAGTACTGCAAGGAGTGCCTTTCAGAGATGCTTACAAGAACATTGGTGCAACTATAGCCGATGGTACTTTCGAAGCACCAACACAAGTGCATCATACCCATGAAGGAAGTATTGGAAACCTGTGTACTGAGCAAATTAATCAGCAGATGCTGCAGGTTTTAAAAGGCTTTGATTTTGAAAAAGTAGATACGGCTATAGAACAGCTGCTGGCTTAAGTTTTATTGATAATTAGACTAAAACTCAGCGCAATACAACTATAAACTGAATCGCTATGGTTGAAATTAAAACTATAGTTTGATGCTCAGTAATAGATTCTAATTCAGGTTATATTTCTGAGTTTTGATATTATTGAGTTTTCGCGACGTTTGCAGCAAGGTACCAACTATAAGTGCAATAACTACCGCCAGGGCAATAACAGAGTAGGAGACAACCTTTAACATCATGACACTTCGGTTTGCGGATTGGTATAGTTCCTGGCCCACATCGCCCTGCACTTTTATAAGCTGGTGTAGCGGGTCCAGCAATCCCTGAAAAGCAGACTGGCCATCGGTACGATACAGTTTACGGGCTTCAGCTTTGTTGCCCTGTGCACTTAAAGCTAAAATCCGGTCCTGTACTTGCACTAGTTCAGCAAACCGGGTTTTATAGTTTGCGAGGTTTTCCTTTTCGCTCTCAACCAAATAAGTTTGCTCATATTTTAATACCACTGAGTCGATAACCGTGGTATTTGCAACTATAAGCTGTTGCAGGCTGTCGTGGGAGGATGCCTGAGTAGCTAAAACATGTTCTTCAAGCAGCATGCGGTTCTGGTAATAGCGTTCCAGAATTTCAGAAATATCAAGCGAAGGCACAAGGCGGTCCTGGTAAACTGACTGAAACTGCTTGCCTACCTGCTCCATACTATAGCTTACCACCCAGTTGGCCAGTATAATCACCACAAAAACAGCTGCAAAGGCAAGCGATACCTTGTTCCGTTGATTTATTCCAAAGCTCCAACTCATCTTGTTTTTATTAATCCCTCACTCTAAATATAATTAAATCAGTCATTTATTATAGTTAGCTAGTAAACAAATTGTTCCATTCTGCTTTTAACCGCTACTTATTCTTAGGAATCTACCAAAACTTATAGTTGCTGCAGCGTATAACATGCACACTGTTATCGTTCACATTAAGGCAATAACCCGTGATTCCGATCAAGATTCATACGCAGCCAGACGACTCCACCTGCGGGCCTACCAGCCTGCATGCGGTTTACCGGTATTTTAAAGATCCGATACCGCTGAGTGAAGTGATAAAGGAAGTGCCTTATCTGGATGAAGGCGGAACCCTGGAAGTGCTGCTGGCCTGCCATGCCCTGAAACGTGGCTACAAGGCTACCATTTTTACCTATAACCTGCACGTGTTCGACCCAACCTGGTTTGAGCTTAGTAACGAAGAGATTATAGAGAAACTGGAACAGCAACTGCTGGTTAAAAAAGGGAAGAAACTGGAGCGTGCAGCCCGCGCATACATAGAGTTTCTGGAGCTGGGCGGCGAACTGCGCTGCGAAGACCTGACCATCGACCTGATGAGCAGTTTTTTTGATGACGGCGTGCCGATGCTTACCGGCCTAAGTGCCACTTATCTGTACCGCAGTGCCCGCGAGTACGCCGACGATGCCGGAAACTCAGTTTACGACGATGTACATGGTTACCCGATGGGGCATTTTGTAGTTCTGTGCGGTTTTACCGAAGACCTGAAGCGCATTATAGTTGCCGACCCTTACCAGGAGAACCCATATTTCCAGAATAACTATTACGAAGTTGGCCTGTCGCATTTGCTCAGCTCTATTTTGCTGGGTATGTCCACCTTCGATGCTAACCTTTTGGCCATAGAGCCCATGAACCCCAATACAGATTAACACCCGAACATGCGAAAAATAGTAGTAGTGGATTACCCTAAAGACTGGGGGCCCAAGATTGAGGACGTAGAAGTAGTGGATGCCCAGACTTATCTGACCGATGCTACTTACACAGATATAAAAAACGCCCGGATTTTTAACCTTTGCCGCAGCTATAAGTACCAGAGCGCCGGTTACTATGTGTCGTTGCTGGCCGAGGCACGCGGGCACAAGCCTATCCCGAGCGTTACAACCATGCAAGACCTAAAAAGTCCGACTATAGTTCGTGCCATAACCGTAGAAATTAACGAACTGGTACAGAAAAGCCTTGCCAGTATACGCTCTAAAAGTTTTACACTAAGTATTTACTTCGGGCAGAATGTGGCTTTAAAGTATGAAAAACTCTGCAAACAGTTACACGACCTGTTTCAGGCCCCATTGCTAAAAGCTCAGTTTGTTTTTAAAGATGAATGGGTACTTCAGAGCATTAGCCCAATCCCTGTAAATGAAATTCCGGAACACCATTGGCGCTATGTGATAAAGTTTGCGAAAGCCTATTTTGCACGCCATCGGTTCGCCGGCGCACGCATTACCCGCAAAACCTACGACCTGGCCATTCTGGTAGATCCGAACGAAAAAGAACCGCCTTCAGACAAGAGAGCCATTCATCAGTTTGTTGAGGCAGCCGAAGCACAAGGGTTTTATGTTGAGCTGATCACCAAGGACGATTACAGGCGTTTGGCAGAGTTTGATGCTCTGTTTATTCGTGAAACCACTTCTGTAAACCACCACACGTATAAGTTCGCACGTAAAGCCTATGCCGATGGACTGGTCGTAATCGACGACCCGGTTTCTATACTGCGTTGCACAAACAAAGTATACCTGGCCGAGCTCCTTACCAAGGCTAAAGTACCGATTCCAAAGTCTATGATCATCCATAAAGACAACCGGGAAATGGTGGAGCAGGAGCTGGGCCTGCCTTGTGTACTGAAGAAACCTGACAGCTCATTCTCGCAGGGGGTAGTTAAAGCCAAAGACCGCAAGAGCCTTGATAAAGAGCTGGACAAAATGCTGGCCGATTCGGAGCTGATCATAGGGCAGGAGTTTACACCCACTGATTTTGACTGGCGCATTGGCATTTTAGATAAACAGCCACTATATGCCTGCCGTTACTACATGGCAAAAGGGCATTGGCAGATCTATAACTGGAACGGCCAAAAACACCAGCAAACCGAAGGCGATGCAGACACTGTACCATTCGAGGAAGTGCCTTTTCATGTGTTGCACACCGCCCTGAAGGCTGCAAACCTGATAGGCGACGGCTTGTACGGTGTAGACCTGAAAGAAATAGACGGAAAAGCCTACGTAATTGAAGTAAATGATAACCCAAGTATAGATTCAGGTTGTGAAGACAAAATTTTAAAGAAAGACCTATATGCTGCTATCATCAAATCCATTAAACGAAGAATCGATAATCATAAAAACATCCGAACCGATGGATAGCCAACCCAAACGCACCCTGCACCTGTTTAAAGGCTTCGGCATAGAGCTCGAGTACATGATCGTGAGCAAAACCGATCTACGTGTACTACCTATTACAGATAAGCTGATCTATGATGAAGTAGGGAAATATGTATCGGATGTTGAGTTTGGTGATATTGCCTGGAGCAACGAGCTGGTGCTGCATGTGGTAGAACTGAAAACACAGGGACCGGCAAAATCGCTGGAAGGGTTGTGTAGTAAATTTCAGGAGCATATAAGAAAGATAAACCAGATGCTCGAAAAGCATGATGCCATGTTGTTGCCGACCGGTGCACACCCGCTCATGAACCCAGATACCGATACCAAACTATGGCCACACGAGCACAATGCTGTTTATGAGGCCTATAACCGTATTTTCAATTGCAAAGGCCACGGCTGGGCGAACCTGCAGAGCACACACATCAACTTGCCGTTCGCAGACGATGAAGAATTTGCCAAGCTGCATGCCGCTATACGTATGGTGTTGCCTGTGCTGCCCGCTCTAAGTGCCTCATCGCCTATACTCGATGGTAAAGCTACCGGCATGTTTGATACCCGGCTGGATGTGTATCGTAAAAACCAGCTCAAAATTCCGAGTATAACTGGTAAAGTGATTCCGGAGCCTGTCTTCAGCAAAAAGGATTATGAAGAGCAGATACTGCAACGCATGTATCATGATGTTGCGCCTTACGACCCGGAAGGAACATTGCAGGAAGAATTTCTGAACTCACGTGGTGCCATTGCCCGCTTCGAGCGCAATACCATCGAAATACGCTTGCTCGATATACAGGAAAGCCCAGTGGCAGACCTGGCTATTGCGCAGGCAACGGTAGCTGTGCTACAGGCGCTGATTGCAGAGCGCTGGGTTAACCTGGAAAAATTGAAGCAGTTCGACGAAAACAGGCTGGCCGACATTTTGGAGAATGTGATCGAGCACGGACAGGAAGCTATTATCAGAGATCTGGAATTCCTGAGCTGCTTTGGCTTTAAATGCACCGACAACTGCACTGCAGGTGAACTATGGCGCCATTTAGCGGCAGAATGCGTTGTGCTGGAAGAGCAGCCAGACGTACAGCATGCGTTAAATGTAATCCTATCGAGAGGCAACCTGGCAAAGCGCATTTTAGAGGCAACTTCGCAGAACCCGGATAAGCAAACTATAGTAAAGGTCTACTCCCAACTGGCTACCTGCCTGCATAAAGGGGGCGTATTCTTACCTGAAAAACCATGCTAAAACTATTGCTTACGTGCGAACATGCCGGTAACCAGATTCCGGAAGCATATGCTTCCTGGTTTGCTGGACAAGATGAGTTGTTAGAGTCGCATAGTGGGTATGATATTGGTGCACTTGAACTATACAAGGCGCTGGAGCCGCTGGCTGATAAATCTTTCTACTCAGAAACTTCGCGCTTGCTGGTAGAATTAAACCGGTCGTTGCACCATGCCAAATTGTTTTCCGACATAACCCGCGAACTGAGCGACGATGACAAATCCCTTATCCTGAAAGACCATTACTTCCCGTACCGCGACGATGTAGAACAACTGGTACATGATTTTGTGATGGCGGGAAGACAGGTGCTGCACGTGGCTGTACACACCTTTACCCCGGAGTTAAACGGCGAAATACGCGAAGCCGATATCGGACTGCTCTACGACCCGAAACGAAAACTGGAACAAACTTTCTGTCGCCACTGGAAGCAGGAGTTTCAGGAAAAAAACAGCTCCCTGCTGGTACGATTCAATTACCCTTATTTAGGCATTTCAGATGGTTTCCCGACTTACCTGCGCCGCAAGTTCACTGATGAGCAATACATAGGGATAGAGCTGGAAGTGAACCAGAAATTTGCCTTAGGCGACAAAGCTACCTGGCAGAAGGTAATGAATGCAGTGTATACATCGCTGGAGGCTACACTCAAACATTACCGCCCAGAGCTTTCGGATAAGGATGAACTATAGTATTGTTTTACATTTGCCGAACCGAACTATAGTTGGCAGTCCGAACAAACTGCTTCACAAGCTGCTTCTGAAATTATGATCCTATAAAACTATAGTTCGATAGATAGAAATAAAGCTATAGTTGCAGTACCATTTTGCTTTACCTTATGCAGGTTGCCTTATAATTTCAATTTATTATCGTTAATATAAAAACTGCTTTAAATGTAGTTTCAGTGGTAATTATTAAAACAAATTAAACTTATATATAGTATGACACTACATATAGATGATCTGGTGTAACATGTATGTCAGAGAACGTTTAATCATTTATTTCTTAACCCCTTAAACTATGAAAATCAGAAATTTACTTCAATTTGTTTTCGTTTTGATTGCCGGACAGTTCCTCTTTTCGTGTAGCTCAGCCAAATACTACGATTTTGCTGCACATAAACAGGCTCCTTACCACATCAACGAGAAAAAGGCACCAGCTGCTAAAGCCGATGAGACTCAAAACCTTGCATCTGTTGCTATTATAGAAGCCGAGAAAGAAGCAGAGAAGGCTGTAGCTCCTGAACCCGTACTGGAAGCATCTGTAGCGCCTCAGCCGATTGCAAAGCCAGTTAACATTGCTCCGGTTGCAGCTCCTTCCTCAGAAACCGAAAAAGTACTTTCCGAAGCTGAAACGCTGGAGCTTGTAAAAGAGCGACTGGCCACTATGACTAAAGCCGAGAAAAAGGAACTCAAGAAAGACCTGAAAGAAGCCATTAAACAAGGCGGTTCTCGCACGTCTATAGTTGAAATCATTCTGGCTGTGTTGTTACCACCACTGGCCGTGTTCCTGCACGATGGCATTGGTAATACCTTCTGGATCAGCCTTATTCTGACATTACTCTTCTGGCTGCCTGGTGTTATTTATGCCTTGCTCGTAGTCACGGACACAATCTAACGTTTCAAACATCGATATCTAAAAAAGCACCTCTCATAGGTGCTTTTTTTATTTGACTTGGCTTATAGTTTGCCGACAATGCCCAGATACAACCGACTGACAAAGCGCACGTTTCTATAACTGGTTTCATTCTGTATAACACCCTTATTTATTATCTGAACTATGGAGTACAAGGACTATTATAAAATACTGGGAGTTACTAAATCGGCATCGTCAGCTGAGATAAAGAAGGCTTACCGGTCGCTTGCTAAAAAATACCATCCTGATAAAACTAAAGGAGACCGCGCTGCCGAAGAGAAGTTTAAAGACATCAGTGAAGCATACGAAGTAATAGGGGATGAGGAAAAAAGAAAACAATACGATCAGTTAGGCGCTAACTGGCGCCAGTACCAGCAGACCGGGCAAGGTGGTCAATATTATGGCGGCCAACCAGGCGGAGGGTTTAGTGGCTTTGAAGACGCCGATATGTTCGGCGGTGGTTTTTCTGATTTCTTTAAACAGTTTTTCGGCGGTGATTTCTCACAGCAGGGCAGCGGCAGGAGAGGGCAAAGCCAGCCAAAAGGAAACGACTACGAGGCTGAAATGGAAATTACGCTGCAGGAAGCGTATCATGGCACATCCAGGCTATTGAACCTCCATAACCAGCAGTTACGCATTTCTACCAAACCAGGCGTAGTAGATGGGCAGGTGTTACGCATTAAAGGCAAAGGCGCTCCGGCGGCAAGAGGTGGCGCGCCCGGCGATCTGTACATCAAGGTAACGATAAAACCAGATCCAAATTTCGAACGCAAGGGCAACGATCTGCATACTACCTTAGCACTGGATATGTACACGGCCATACTTGGCGGCGATGCGCAAGTGCAAACCCTTACAGGGCAGCTTAAACTGAAAATCCCGGAAGGCACACAACCTGATAAAATATTGCGGCTGCGAGGCAAAGGAATGCCCCTGTATGGAAAACCCGACCAGCACGGAGACCTTTACGTAAAGATAACCATAACGCTGCCAAGCCATTTGAGTGCAGAAGAGCGTGACTTGTTTTTGAAACTTAAAGAACTGCAGCAGACTAAAACAACTGCGCGATAGTTATACCTGTAAACAGCCATAGCCACTATGTTAGCAACCTTAGATCAGATATTGTACCATAGCCGGATAGACGGCTTTCTGGAAAGCATAGCAGAACGCAATTTAACGTATTATGCCAGCGACCTGCTGGATAAGCATGCCTGCCGTAGCCGGGAAGAGCTAAGTGAAGCTGTTAAAAGAGCCACCGACGTATGCAGTTGCATGCATCTGCCGCTTCAGGAAAATATAAAAGCAGTATACAGGTCGCAGGATGGCCAGGTGATGCAGGATTGGCGTTTATCGCCGGTAGCGTACATGCTGCTGCTGATAAATTCTGATGCCAGCAACCAGGTAGTGGCCCAACTGCAACTGGAGCTGATTAAGCGGGCGTTACATCAGGAGTAACTATTTCAGAAAGTTCCGGATACAATACCTGGTGTTTTGCAAGCGAAGTCAGCCAGTTAAACCGGGCGCACATTCGGGTTATAGTTGGCGAGAGCGGTGCTTTTACCAGAACTTCTTGGCCTGTGTATGGATGCTTAAATTGTAGCTCAGCCCCGTGCAGCAGCATATGCGGGCAGTTCAACTCTTCCAAAAACATCTTGTTGTGGCGCCAGTCGCCGTGCTTTTTATCACCAACAATATAGTGCCTGATATGAGCGAAATGTTTCCGGATTTGGTGCATGCGGCCGGTTTCAGGTTTAACCTGCACCAGACTATAGCGTGCTGTGGCGTACCGGCCTACCGGTATAGGTAATTCTATAGTTGCCAGCCGCGCATAATGTGTTACGGCATCCTGGGGCAATTTATGCTGATGGTCTTTATCTGGCCGTATGGGGTTGTCTATAGTTGCAGCATCAGGTGTGTAGCCTCTAACTATAGCATAATACACTTTGCCAGTCTCACGCTCTTCAAACTGTTGCACAAGCGGAGCAGCTGCCTCCGGAGATTTTGCAAAAAGCAGAACACCAGAGGTGCCACGATCAAGGCGATGAACCGGGTAAACTTTCTGGTTAAGCTGGTCGCGGAGCATCTGCAAGGCAAACTCTTTTTTCTCTTCCGCAATTCGTGTACGATGCACCAGCAAGCCATGTGGCTTATTAATAGCTACATAGTACTCGTCTTCATAAATAATATCTAAACCCATAGTCCTCCTCTGAACTGCAAAAATAAGCTTAACACACCAACTATAAAATTTACATACAAACTATAGTTTGATGCTTATTCTATACAAATGTCCGTATCTCTAAACTATAGTTAATCGGCAGACGGGCTATAAATAAATTTCTATAGTTGATACCGACAATAAACTGTTAACTATCTTTACAAGCAAACAGAAAAGATGGCATTAGCATTTAATAACCTGCGCAAAGGCAATAAATACAGGCTTCAGAACCACGGCGAAGTTTTTGAATTTGTGGTGACAGATATAATGGAAGGAGAGAAGTTTCTGCTAAAAGACCTGCATACCCTGGATAAATACGAACTTCAGGATTTGCTGCGCTATGGCAAAGGCAAAGACTACGACCTGAACGAACTATAGATTAACCTCTGCTTACTTTGCCTTTCAGGTCCCAGTGGCTTTTCATTATTTTCTGGCTGCCTGGTTGCCGTACAATGGTGCGTACATAGCGCTCGCCTGTTATAGCTCCATCTTCACGACGCACACCAATAAATAAGGTAACAGGTTCGCCTGCTTCATTGGTTATAAAGGTAATATCCTTGCCAAGCAGGCGCTCATTTATGCGGGAGTCTGGGCTGTAGATCTTTCCCAGATAGCTTTCTATTTTCTTACTTAAGGCCATGCGCAGGTATACGCAACCACTATTGTTGCAGATACTTGAATACGGACATACCCTGTATTTAAATTTAGCTTACCCGCGTTGCAAAAATGAATTAGAATTAGTGTTGCAAAATTGTATCTTATTAAGATAAATCTTAGTATTGACTTTATAAGAAAACCTGTGCAATAACTACATGGAACACATTCTGCAACATGAGCATCTTTCAACTCCGGCAACAGCCGATTTCCTGAAACTATACAGATGTTCAAATGAGCAGATTCTGTTCGCTGACTGGTCTGGCGTGCTTGATGCAGGCAGAGCAAGGCTAGGTTGCACAACGATACTGGATACCTTAAAAGAGCATAAGTTCAGCAAAATTCTGAATAATAACACGCGTGTTACAGGGCATTATCCTGGTGCTATAGAATGGGTAGGCAAGGTTTGGTTCCCGGAAATGAATGCACTTGGCATACGCTATTTTGCATGGGTTTATTCACCAGCTTTTTACACGCAAATCGGTATTGATGAGATTATAAGTTTAAGCTCGAAAGTTGAGATACAGACTTTTTATGATGTACTGGAGGCCTGGCAATGGCTGATGGATAAGCCTGATTTATAATTAAGCAAATTTATAATTTTTTCGAGTATTGTCTGAGGCAGCTTTTTCGTTCATAGTATAGCACCTTTATTAGGAACGTAGCAGTATATCCTACGTATAGCTATACATAAATATAATTGCTATGCAAGACAATAACAACCACTACTTTGTATACATTTTTGGCGGTGAGCCGGGAAACAATCTGCAGATTGGCACAGCCGGAGACCTGCATCAGTACATGCAAAACAATCAGCAACGGGAAACCAGACCACGCAAGCTTGTATACTATGAGCACTATAACATGGAAGCGATGGCACTCGCCCGCGAAAAACACATCAGAGAAAGCAGCCAGAACGACAACATGCGCCTGATCGAATCTATGAATCCTAACTGGCTGGATTTAAGCGACCTGCTGTAAACTATAATTAGCGTTTAAATCTTTTCCAGTCCTGCTAAATGACCGGGAGGCAGGTATTTTTCGTATCTTTGTGCCTGTAATCAGCAGCTTTCCAACAGATGCTCCCAAACGCAACCCGGCTTCGCGATAATATCAGGATACAGATTTTTGTTGTACTGGTAGGCGTAGTGCTTCTGGTCGCAAAGTTTGTCGCCTATTTTCTGACAAACTCAAACGCGATCTTAACAGATGCCCTGGAATCCATTATAAACGTGGTGGCCGGAGGGTTTTCACTCTATAGTTTGGTCCTGTCAGCGCGCCCCCGCGACGAAAACCACCCATATGGGCATGGTAAGATAGAGTTTATCGCAGCCACCTTCGAAGGCTCCCTGATACTGGTGGCCGGCAGCGTGATCATTTTTAAATCGGTCTACAACATTTTTGAGCCACAGGCGCTTTCCAAACTGGACGTGGGTATTTTACTTACTGCCATAAGCGGGTTTGTAAACTATGCGGTCGGGTATTTTACGGTGCGCCGTGGGCAGCAAATCAATTCCCTGATTTTAACTGCCGGTGGCAAACACCTGAAAACCGATGCTTATTCCACAGCCGGTATTCTGATCGGGTTGGTGCTGATCTACTTTACAGGAATGGTATGGCTCGACAGCGTGGTAGCTATAGTTTTCGGTGGCCTGATCTGCTATACCGGATACAAAATTGTGCGCTCTTCGGTTGCGGGCATTATGGATGAAGCCGACTATGAACTGTTGAGACGTATCGTTAAAGTGCTCAATGAAAACCGCCGCGAAAACTGGATCGATATTCATAACCTGCGGGTAATTAAATACGGATCAACGCTTCACATTGACTGTCATCTTACGGTGCCCTGGTACCTGAACGTACTGGAAGCGCATGACGAGGTGGAAGCAGTCGGAGCCCTTATCCGCGACAAAATCGACCCTGCTATCGAACTTTTCATACATACAGATCCATGCATCGAAGCTTCGTGCCACATCTGCAGCAAAGCGGATTGCCAGGTACGCATTCATGCTTTTAAAGAGCGTGTAGAATGGGATTTTGAGAAAGTAATATCCGACCGTAAACACAGTCTGCACTAAAGTTTAAGAGTTCGAGGGTTTGTGAGTTTAGGAGTTGCTTATGGCTGAACTTAAGTTATAGTTGTGAAGAGACCTGTGGTAATTTCTAAGCTAACTATAAACACTGCATTATTTAGCCTGTTCTATTACAGAACCGTAAAATATTGTAGTACTGTAGTTATTAAACTCTCTGATTTCTAAAATCTAAAACTAGTCAGGCCATGTCTGTTTACCATTTCATCCTTTTTCCACTTATCTTTTTGCTTGGCGGCTGCTCGCAGCCGGATACTACAACTGGAACTGAAGTATTGCAGCAAAACAATGCACAAGCAGTACCTGATACAGCTGGTCTGGCTAAAGCTACCTTTGCAGGCGGATGTTTCTGGTGTACTGAAGCGTATTTTGAGCGATTAGTAGGAGTAGAGGCTGTCATTTCAGGGTATGTAGGAGGGAAGGAGGAACACCCGACTTACGAGCAGGTAAGTAATGGAAGAACCGGGCATGCCGAAGGTGTACAGGTATATTACCACCCGGACCAAATAAGCTATGCCGAGTTAGTAGAAATATTTTTCGCGACACATGATCCGACTACGCTTAACAGGCAGGGGCCAGATGTTGGGAAGCAGTATCGCTCGGCTATTTTTTATCGTACACCAGCCGAGAAAAAAATGATAGATGAGCAGATAAAGAAGTTAAATGCTTCCGGAAAGTATAAAAATAAAATAGTAACACAGGTAGAGCCGTTCCGCAAATTCTGGCCCGCAGAAGCTTATCATCAGGATTATTATGCACTAAACCCTGGCGACATTTACGTGCTACGCGTGGCAAAACCAAAAGTACAGAAGTTTGAAAAAGCATATGCCGGCAAATTAAAACCTGCATACCGGAAATAGAAGCTGGTTTAATCGTTTTAGTCTTTAATTGCGTAATATGATGATAGGAACATATTATGATAAAACAATAAGACTATGATTGACTTTATTATTAACCTTATAGTTACAGCCGCTGTTATTCTGATCATGTCGTATGCCATGTCGAGCGTGCATGTAAAAAGCTTTGGGACAGCACTTTGGGTTGCTTTTCTGACCGCAATATTCACGGCTACCATAGGCTGGATATTGGGAGGCTTATTAAACCTGGTAACGTTTTTCCTGCTCGAAGCGATTGTAGGGCTTATCGTTACAGCACTGATGCTAAAATTGGTTGATAAACTGGTAGGTAACTTCAAACTAGATGGGTTTTTACCGGCACTTATCATTGCAATTGCGGTTGCCATAGCACTGGCTATAGTTGGTTGGCTACGCGGAGAAGGCAGAGATGATTACGCTTTAATAAAGCCAGGAGACAAGATAGAAGTAGTCCGAACTATAGTTTAAGAAATACTTACGAAAAAAGCCTGGGCAGTATGTTTGCTCAGGCTTTTTTATTGTTTTTTCATGTTAGAAATCAAACAGATCGCTCAGGAATGATTCCTTTTTCTTGTGCGGATGCTTTTTCTCACGGCCATATTTATCGTAACCATAACGCTTGTAATCAGCATCATAGTTTTCGCGTTTAGAATAATGGTCGCCTGAGCGCTCTATAATTTTCTCTAATTCACCGCGATCAAGCCAAATACCACGGCAACTTGGACAGTAATCGATCTCAACACCATTTTTATCGCTCATCAGCAGGGTTTCGTTGCAATTCGGACATTTCATAAAGTAGATAGCTTAGTTTATAGTTGTATAGTTAAACATAAGTAAGTTTAAGCACTCAACCACAAACAGTCCGACAAAAGCATTCTAGAGCACGACAAACGGTTTATCGATAAATAAATGAAAGACAAAGAAGATGTAAACATGTAATTATGTTGTCATAAGTATGAAACTGACAGATGTTGGTTTGTAGTTGCTGTTCCGTAAATTTCTCTGTCTATTTAACATAAAGTATATTATCAGTGACACTTATTTTAGATCGTATAAATCAGTCTTATAATTTATATTATGTTAAGTAGTATGTTTAGCAACTCATATTCATGGGTTAAAACTATAGTCTAGATTACACTCCTAACCAATTCAGAATAATAAAAAAAGGAAGCCTTTTGAGCTTCCTTTTCTGTAGTAGCGTTAAAACTTATTTCAGTTTCTGATTCATACGCTCAGCATCAGCTGTACGCTTCAGTCTTGTATAAACTGCCAACAGGTTTCTAATAGTTGCCTGGTCTTCCGGCTGTATCTGGTGAGCTTTTTCAAAGTATGGTAAAGATGCTTCGAAATGCTTCTTAGCCTGCGCTTCTAAGGCTTTACCACGCTTCTGGTATGTTGCGTAGTCCATTTTAGCAGCTCTGTTATTTACTTCAGTACCTTTGTTATACTCTAAAACCGCAAGGTTAAAGTAAGCATCAAAGTTTTTTGGATCTACTTCAATGGCTTTCTGATAGCTCTTATAAGCAGCATCCAGATCACCTTTTTTCTCCTGCAGGTTACCTAATACAGCATAAAGGCTGGCATTGTTTGGATCCTTTTCAATGGCTTTCTCCAGTTTAACCATTGCCTCATCAGCACGGTTATTTTTCAGGTAGTAGCGCAGTTCTTCCTGCATCAGGAATACACTGTTCGGATAGGCTTTCAGGGCTTCGGCAAGTGCAGTCATTACCTGCTCATCAGAAGCTTCTGTTTCCTGCAATAATTGGATCTTAGTTTTGTATGCATCTTCATCCGCATTGCCAGAAGCAATTAACTTGTCTGTAAAGTTAATCGCCTTGCCATAATCCTGCTTGTTAATAGCTGCATAAGTACCATATTTTAAAGCAGTTGTATCGCCTGGCTTAACTTTAAGGGTTAACTCATAGTTAGCAATGGCCTTGTCCCAATCCTGCGCGTTGTGAGCTTCTATGGCCTGGTTCAGTACCTGAGCATAAAGCATCTCCATACGCTCTGGCACTTGCTTGCCATACTGTCCGTCTTTACCATCCAGCTGTATAGTTTTGTTATAAGCCTCCAGCACAATTTCAGGAGTTTTATCAGTAGCTAATTTACCATATACCGGGTGGCCAATCATGTCCTGATAAACCATACCACGGGTAAACCATGTTTTAGCTTTATCCTTTGTTTTATCGTTCGCGATGGCTTTGTCAATCTCAGTCTGTGCTTTATCTAATGTACCATTCTTGTGGTTAAGGATGGCACTGTTCACAGCCGAGTTCTGAGCGCTTGCTACTGAAATAGTAGCAGCAGCCAGTGCGGTTAAGAGTACTTTTTTCATGCTCGTTTATGAAGGTTTGTGTTTGTAATTTAACGTTTACTAACTATAAATAAATTCATGTTAATCAACTTATTAGGCTTCTTCAGTCTGCTCAGGGTCGATCATGGTATCAGGCTGAAGTGTTTCCTCCGGATCAAGTTCTGACTGCTGCATTACTACCTCTTCAAGCTCTTCTTCATTCTCCATCTCTACTTTCGCTACAGATGAGATTTGGTCGCCCTCGTTCAGCTTAATCAGTCGCACGCCTTGTGTTGCGCGGCCAATTACCCTGATATCTGCTACTTTTAGCCTGATTGTAATACCGGAACGGTTAATGATCATCAGGTCATCTGTATCTGTTACGCCTTTAATAGCAACCAGTTTACCTGTTTTGTCGGTTACATTCAGGGTTTTAACACCTTTACCGCCGCGGTTCGTAATACGGTATTCTTCTAATAAAGATCGTTTACCAAATCCGTTCTCTGATACAACCAGTAGCTCTGTTTCCGGACTTTCTACACAAACCATACCAACTACTTTGTCATCTGGTCCGGCCAAGGTTACGCCGCGCACACCAGCTGCATTACGGCCCATTGGACGCACCTGCGATTCATTAAAGCGGATTGCCCTCCCCGACTCCAGCGCAATTATAATTTCGCTGTTGCCTGTAGTTAACTGCACATCCAGCAAACGGTCGCCTTCGTTTATAGTTATGGCGTTGATACCGTTTGTTCTTGGGCGTGAATAAGCTTCTAGTACCGTTTTCTTGATCGTACCTTGCTCTGTACAGAAAACCAGGTTGTGATTAAGTACAAAGTCCTGATTCTTAAGATCGTGCACATTCAGTACAGCACGTACTTTATCTTCGCGCTCTATTTGTATCAGGTTCTGGATAGCACGGCCTTTTGACGTTTTGCTACCTTCCGGAATCTCGTATACTTTAAGCCAGAACACACGGCCAAATTCTGTAAAGAACAGCATGTGATTATGCGTGCTTGCAATGAACAGGTGCTCTGTAAAGTCGCTTTCCTTAGATGCTGCAACCCCTCTGGATCCGATTCCACCACGGCTCTGGCTACGGTACTCGTTAAGCGATGTACGCTTAATGTACCCTTCGTGCGAAATCGTAATCACCATGTTCTCTTCCGGGATCATATCCTCATAAGAGATATCTCCTGTGCTGGCTTCTATAGTTGTACGACGTGTATCGCCATAACGCTCTTTGATTTCAGCCAGTTCGTCTTTAATGATCTGCATACGCAGGTCTTCATCGTTCAGTACAGAGGTCAGGTAATCGATCAGTTGCATAATTTCCTGGTACTCTGCCTGTATTTTGTCGCGCTCCAAACCTGTAAGGCGCTGCAGACGCATATCAAGTATTGCACGGGCCTGTATTTCGGTTAAGCTGAAGCGCTCCATCAAGCCATTACGGGCAATCTCAGGATCTCTTGATGAACGGATCAGGTTGATTACTTCATCCAGGTTATCCAGGGCAATCAACAAGCCTTCCAGGATGTGCGCGCGTTTTCTGGCTTCATCGAGTTCGAACTGCGTTCTGCGTACAACTACCTCATGACGGTGCTCCACAAAATGGTGGATCAGTTCTTTCAGGTTCAGCGTCATCGGGCGACCTTTTACCAGGGCCACGTTGTTTACACCAAACGAAGACTGCAGCGCCGTGTACTTGTACAGGTTGTTCAATACCACATTCGGTATAGCATCCCGTTTCAGGTCATACACAATACGAAGACCATCACGGTCAGATTCATCGCGCAGGTCGGCTATGCCTTCTATTTTCTTCTCGTTAACAAGGGCTGCTGTTTTTTCAATCAGCGTTGCCTTGTTCACCATGTAAGGGATCTCTGTTACAATAATCTGTTCCTTACCCGACGGTGTGGTCTCAAAGTTAGCGCGGGCACGCATCAGTACACGGCCACGACCGGTTTCGAAAGCAGATTTAACGCCATCGTAGCCATGTATAATACCTCCGGTCGGGAAATCCGGCGCGGTAATGTACTGCATTAGCTCGGCAATGGTAATATCACGGTTATCGATGTATGCGTTGATCCCATTGATAACTTCGGTAAGGTTATGCGGTGCCATGTTTGTGGCCATACCTACTGCAATACCCGATGTTCCGTTTACCAGCAGGTTCGGGAATTTAGCCGGCATTACGCTTGGCTCTTTCAGGGAGTCATCGAAGTTCGGAACAAAGTCAACTGTGTTCTTGTCCAGGTCACCCAACAACTCATCAGCGATACGCTTTAAACGGGCTTCGGTGTAACGCATGGCAGCCGGCGAGTCACCGTCAATGGAGCCATAGTTACCCTGGCCATCTACCAGCGGGTAGCGCAACGACCACTCCTGTGCCATACGCACCATCGTGTCGTATACAGAAGAGTCGCCGTGCGGGTGGTATTTACCAAGCACCTCTCCTACTATCCTGGCAGACTTTTTATATGGTTTATTATACGATACCCCCAGTTCAGACATACCATACAGTACACGGCGGTGCACTGGTTTCAGGCCATCACGAACATCGGGTAAGGCTCTCGAAATGATAACAGACATTGAATAGTCGATATACGCGCCGCGCATTTCGTCTTCAATGTTGATTGGTATTATTCTTTCGCCTTCATTCATGTTTCGAAGTATAAAAATTAGTTTTAGTTACAAACGGTATATTCTGGCAATTTAGCAAAAATAGCGGTTAGGCTATATAAGCTAATTCTTATTTTTGCTCTTGTCCTTTTCGTTCTTCACCTGCTTTGTCTTCTGTCTTGGCAGTTTTTCCCCATATTTCAGGTTCTGTTTTTTCCAGATCGGAACACCCCTGTACTCTCCCTCACCGTGCGGGTGCACCATGCGTATATGGCACTGCTCAATTGGGCAGGCTGGCCGGCAAGAGAAAAAGGACACAGAAAACAGGAAGATGAGTAAGCGCGGAAAGATACGGTGTAGTGTCATTTTGTTGGGTTTTAGAGAACAACGGTTTTCTTGCCGCGCCTCTTATCCTAAACATACAAATTTACACATTTTTACGCAGAATAACCAGCATTTAAACTATAGTTTTACACCTTTCAGAGGCTTAAAAATGCTATTTATTGCGGATGAAATCCGTTAATTGTAAAACCTCCGTCTACAGCTATAGTTTGTCCTGTAATATAGTTGGCTGCAGGCATGCAGAGAAAAGCCACAGCAGCAGCCACATCTTCGGGTTCTCCTATTTTTCTGGCCGGTGTTCTGCCGATCACGTTGTTATAAAATGCTTCATTTTTCAGCACTGTTTCGGCTAGTGGTGTTCGTATGTACCAGGGGGCAACTGCATTTACCCGTATCCCATCCGAAGCCCATTCTGCGGCAAGGTTGCGTGTGAGCTGTGTCAGCGCTGCTTTGGTCATGCCATAGATGCTGCCAGTACGCACATGTGTTAATCCTGCCACAGAAGTTACATGCACAATGCTTCCCTTTCCTGATTTAGCCAGTAAAGGATAAAACAGGCGGTTCAACTCATATGCTGAGCGTAAGTTTGTGTTCATGATGAAATCGTATTCATCAGAACTATAGTCTGCGGTTGGTTTGCGGATGTTGGTGCCAACGTTGTTTACGAGTATATCCAGAGAACCCCAGTTTTGCTGCACCCATGCATAAAGGTCTGTACGTCCATCCGGGGTGCTTACATCTGCAACCAGCGTGTGCAGTTGCTTTGGAAAGCTCTCAGCAAGCTGTTGCAGTACTTCAGGATTGCGTGCTACTGCCAACACTTCAGCTCCCATATCAGTCAGCTCTTTTACCGTTGCTTCTCCGATCCCTTTAGAGCCCCCTGTAACTATAGCTCTGAAGCCTGCAAGCGACCATCTGTTTTGTATCATAAAAAGATGAATTTTTTATTTTAAATGTTATATTTACTTAAGTCTATATTCAACCTTAAAAACAAACTAATATCATGAAAAAAATTATCACTCTTTTACCGCTCTTATTTGGATCTGTAATATGCTTCGGTCAAGAAGCTCTCGAAACACCTGCTTCAGCTTTTGAAATACCCGGTTCATATAAAATGGACCGTATTAAGAACAAAACTATTGGGGCGGAGACAACAGTAGTCTTAAGTCATCCGCATGTGGGAGTTAAAGGCTCACCATTCTTTTTTGATTCAGCTCATAAAGCAGAAATAACAATAGGTGGAAATACTTACAGTTACCTGGAAGCGATGTATAATGTTTATGACAACCAAGTTATATATAGAACCCAACTAGGCGATGAATTTATGCTTTCCGCCGATAACGTTGATAAGCTTGTTTTAACAGACCCTTCAAGTAATAATACTTTAACATTTATAAAATTTAATGTAGGTAAAACTAAAAAAGAAAAGTTAAGTGCCCTTTTGTTTAATGGTGCATCGCACAAGTTATTTATAGTTCCGGATGTGTCATATCGTAAACCAGATTATACAGGAGCTTATAATGCTGATCGCAGGTATGAGTCGTTTGAGAAAAAACATGATTACTATTTGGTGAAAAATGGTGGCGAGCCAGAAAAGATAAAACTCAACAAGAAAACGCTGTTACAACTCGTGAATGATAAATCGAAACAGGTACAAACATTTATAAAAGATGAGCAGGTAAACATAGCCTCAGAAGAAGGCTGGGTGAAAGTACTTGCATATTACGAGAATCTATAGTTTAAATAATTTATAGTTAAAACAAGAGGAGTAAGCCTTAACCTGCTCCTCTTGTTTTAAATCCCCCTTTATCCTTTCCCAGTAATTTTGGGTAAGCTGCGTAAGTGTCGTTTTGGTCATGCCATAAATACTACCGGTCCGCAGAGGCGTAAGCCCGGCTACTGAGGTTACATGCACAATATTTGAACGACCTGATTTTGCTAGTAAAGGGTAAAACAAACCAGCAAGCTCAAATGCAGAACGCAGGTTTGTGTTCATGATGAAATCGTACTCATCAGCACTGTAGTCGGCGGTTGGTTTGCGGATGTTGGTGCCTACGTTTTTACAAGTGTATCCAAGTAACCCCAGTTTTACCGAACCCAGTCATAAAGGTGAGTACGTCCGTCTGCAGTGCTTACATCTGCAAAAAGCGTATGTACCTGTTGCGGTACACCCTGAGCAAGCTGCGTCAGAACTTCAGGGTTTAGGGCTACAGCAAGCTCCTCTACCCTTAGCGCATGCAATTCTTTACAGTTGTCTCACCAATTCCTTTATACCCACCTGTAGCTATAGCTCTATAGCCAGTAAGCGACAATCTGTTTTGCATCATAAATTGATAAAATTTAAAATAATTGGCTTAATATTTGCATTTGACTATATTCAAACTTAAAACAAACTGATATCATGAAGAAACTCCTTGCACTAATGCCACTGCTGTTCGGTGCAGCTGCTTGTTTCGGGCAGGCTGCCGTTGAAATCCCTGGCTCATTTAAATCAACGCATGTTAAGAATACAACTGTTGGTGCTAAAACAACTTTAGCCTTTAGTAACCCGCACGAAGGAGTTAAAGGATCTCCTTTTTACTTCGATTCACCACAGAAAGCCGAAATAGTTATAGGTGGAGCCACATACAGTGACCTGGAAGCAATGTACAATGTTTATGACAACCAGGTACTATATAGAAACAAACAGGGCAATGAATTTATGCTTCCAGCCGATAAAGTTGATAAGCTTGTATTAACAGACCCTGCCAGTAATAATACATTAAGTTTTGTTAAGTTTAATGCAGGTAAAGCAGGAAGTGCAAAGTTAACTCCGGTTCTGTTCGAGGGCTCAGCTATCAGGTTATTTATAGTTCCGGAGATTACACACCGCAAAGCTGACTACACCGGGGCTTATAATGCCGATCGCAGGTATGATGAGTTTGTGAAAAAACAGGATTACTATCTGGTGAAAAATGGTGGCGAGCCAGAAAAGGTAAAGCTCAACAAGAAATCGCTGTTACAGCTTGTGAATGATAAGTCGAAACAGGTAGAGGCCTTTATCAAAAATGAGCAGGTAAACGTGTCCTCGGAAGAAGGCTGGGTGAAAGTGCTTGCCTATTACGAAAGTCTATAGTTAAAAGAAAGAGCAGGCTCAGACCTGCTCTTTTTTATTTAAATTCCTTTGATCCGTTCCCAATAATCTGCCAGGTAATTCTTATCTATTTTAGGGCGGTTGTTCACTTCTTCAAAGTTCAGGCTTCCGTCCGGGTTGGGCCACACATGGTATACAAACACATAAGCCCCTCCTTCAACACGCCAGTCATCAAACTTCCCGAACCGAAGGTCATTTATCAGAATTCCTTGCTCTGCAGGTTGAACGGTGTAATAGCCTTTTGTTATCTCCAGCAATCTTTCTAAACGTTCATTACCCCGGTAAGGCTCCAGTAGCTGTTTATTCTGGGGTTCAAACGTATAGTTCAGACGCTTACTTGAATCCAGTAAAGAGTAAAAGCTATGGTAAAAGCCATTTTGCGCTTCAGCAGTTACCGACCAGAAGATGGTATTCATAGGCGTTGGCTTGCTGATGTATGAACTATAGCTGATGTTCTGCTCTTCCAGGTTTTGCTCGAATACCTGGTTGGCTGCGGCTTTGGCTCCGAAAGAAAAAAGCAAATAAGCAGAACTGATAGTTAAACCTGCATAGTTCCAGTATCGTCTTTTGGGGTTATTTCTGTTATAAAATGCTACCACTAACACGCAAATCAGGAAAGGCACCGTATAGAGCGGATCAATTACAAAAATGTTGTAAAACGCCACGCCATAGTTACTGAAAGGCCAGAATAATTGGGTGCCCCACGTGGTGCAGCTATCCAGTAAAGCGTGCGTAACAAATCCCCAGAAAAAGAGCCAGCTCCACTCCTTCCAGGTTGCCTGTTCGTTTTTGTATAGCCTACCTAAAAGTTTCCCAAGTATGGGCGACATTACAATGGCAAACAGAAACGAATGGGTTACAGACCGATGAAAGCTTAGCTCTCCTACCATATCCAGTAGCGGGCTTGCAAGTACATCCAGGTCTGGTATTGTGCCCGCTATTGCCCCCCAAAGCAAGGCTTTGTTCCCTAACTTTTTACCGGCAACCACTTCGCCAACCGCTGCTCCTAAAACTATCTGTGTAAGTGAATCCATTGTGTATATAAGACTACAGTTGCATTGGGCTGTAAAGTATCAAACAAAGTTTACAACGTGCTGTTTTAAGCTACTGCTTAACAGGTATCAACTATAGTTGTTTTGAGAGTTAAGACTTATAACAAAACAGGCTGAACCGGCATTTACCAGATCAGCCTGCTATCTATCGTTCTGCTGTAAAATACTTAGTCTTTTTTCTTGGCCCCGATAATCGGCATGCGCTTAAACTCTTTTGTTCTGTCGAAGAGGTAGCGGTAGGTAGCGTGCGTTTTATAAATACGGCCACCAATCTGCTCTACCAGGTGCATCATTTTCGGGTTAAAGTCACCAATCCAGTTCATCTGCAGGTCTACGTATGGCATGCTCGGGTTACTTTGCACCACTTTACCAGCTTCTACTACCAGGGCTGCTTCTACGCCTTTGCTCTGGTGCTCCGGGGTTATGCCGAACACAATACCGTACATGGTAGTGCAGGCTCCGCGCCATTTATAGTATAGAAACTTCAGTTTGCCCCATAGGTTCATCTGGCCGTTTACGTGCTTGAACAGCATGTTCAGTTCCGGAATGGCTATAAAGAAACCCACCGGCTCGTCTGCATAGTAGGCAAACCACATCAGGCGCTCATCAATTACGGGTCTAAGGGTACGCATAATGGTGGCAGCCTGCGCCTCGGTCATTGGCTTTACACCTTCGTGTTTCGCCCAGCCTTTGTTATAAACGACCCTGAAATCTTCGGTATACTTTGGCAGTTCTTTCAGGTTCAAGTGTTCAAATCTATAGTTTGTATCGGCCAGGATGCGCTGCGCTTTTTCGTGGTACTTCTGCGGAAGCGGATCGTCTACCATGCGGTAGTAGGTATACTGCTTAAAGTATAAGCCAAAGCCATAGTTTTCGAACAGCTGCTGATAATACGGATAGTTATAGTGCATGCCATAGGTTGGCGGATAAAAACCATCTATCAGCAGACCCCACCATTTGTCGCGGTCACCAAAATTAATAGGGCCGTCCATTGCTTCCATGCCGCGTTCCTGCAGCCAGTTTTTGCAGGCATCAAAAAGCATGTTGGCTGCGTGCTGGTCATCAATGCAATCAAAAAAGCCCATGCCGCCTGTTGGCTGGTCGCCCCCTTTTGATGTTTTAGGGTTAATGAAAGCAGCTACACGGCCAATCAGTTTACCAGTGTTGTCTTTCAGTACCCAGCGGACAGCCTCACCACCCCGCAATAGTTTGTTTTTTTTAGGATCAAAAACGCCAAGTACATCTTTATCTAAGGGGCGGATATAGTTCTTGTCTTTTTTATAAAGATCGATTTGCACCTGCAGGAATTCCTTTTCAAGCGCAGGCGTGTTTACTTCAATCAATTGCATATGTGGGTGAGCTTGTGACCAGGACTCAAAATAAACGATTTAACCTGATAAATCATAAGTGACTTGAGGATGGAATAAAAACAAAAAAGCCTTCAGGTTTAACACCTAAAGGCCATTTATGTTTTTTAAGAGCCCCCAGTCGGAATCGAACCAACGACCTACTGATTACAAGTCAGTTGCTCTACCAGCTGAGCTATGGAGGCTTGTACTTATGTTTGAATTAAAAAGCACATGCAGTACAAACATGTGCTTTTTTGAATGAGCCCCCAGTCGGAATCGAACCAACGACCTACTGATTACAAGTCAGTTGCTCTACCAGCTGAGCTATGGAGGCTTACTCTGGTCTGCCTTAGTGTTCTAAAGCGATGCAAAGGTATAGTCTATTTTTAAATCTGCAAATACCCGTTGCAACTTTTTTTAGTACACCCACCTAATGGTTTGACATTCAGGTATAAAAAATTAGCCTCTGAAGGCCTGTAACTGGCGATTCAGCTGATCGATGCGCTGTTGTGCATCTGCTATTCTGCCTTCATACTCCTCGCGTAATTTGTCGGCGTTTTTAGAACGTGCAAAAAACTCGATGTTGGTGCGCAGCGTCTGGATGTCGTTCTGCAGTTGCGAAATCTCCCTGCGGATCGTTTGCTCTTTCTGGTAGAGTTTCTGGGAAGCATCCGGACTGCTTTTCAGCCTTTCTACCTGTAGTTTAACGATTCGCTCATTACGTTCTTCCAGATCTAGGCCAGGTACGCGCTCCAGGTACTTCTCCATCAAAGAGATAAATTTCTCCTCCACTTTCGGGCTGGTTCGCTGATTGTGCTGATCCAGGGCGCGCCATTCATTCACGAACTGCTCATACTCTTCCATGCTACTGGTAGCAGTTGGCTGAGAAAGCTTATCAGAAATGCGGCTGGTCAGCTCCATTTTCTCAGCAGATAGTTTCTCTATCTCAGAGCTGCGTTGCTGCTCTTGCGCTTGCTTACGGTCAAAGAACTCGTTGCAGGCACTACGGAAGCGTTGCCAGATCTTATCAGAATATTTATCAGGAACGCGACCTATAGTTTTCCATTTCTTCTGCAACTGAATCAGTTTTTCTTTGGTCGAGTTCCAATCGTTGCTGTCTTTCAGGGCCTCAGCCTGTTCGCATAGTTCTGTCTTCAGGCGCAGGTTTTGCATTTTCTGCTCATCAAGTCCTTTAAAGAACTGATTCTTATGTTGGAAAAAGGCTTTATAGTTACCCCAGAAGTTTTTGTTAATTTCTTCGGCGTACTCTTTTGGTACCAGGCCGGCTGCATCCCACTCTTCCTTCAGTTTCTGAATTTCGTCAGTTTTGTCGCGCCACTCGTTTATGCGGTCGGTATTAAAGTTCTGATATTGCTGCAGGCGTTCTAATAATGCACGCTTTTTCTCCAGGTTTTGCATTTCCGTTACGCGGCGCTCTTCCTGGTATAGTTTGCGGCGCGTATGAACTTTCTCAGATGCCTGAATAAAACGTTCCCAGATCGGGTCGCGCTGGTCGTTAGGCACCGGGCCAATGTTCTTCCACTCTTCGTGCAGGTGGCGCAGTTCTTCCAGTGCCTTGTTAATGGACTGCTCCTGCTGCAGGGCTTCTGCTCTATCTATAAGCTGTAGTTTGGCATCCAGGTTACGCTTACGGTCCAGTTCTTTCAGTTCATAAAAGATGCTGCGGTTATTATAGAAAATATCGAGGAGTGCGTGATAAGAATCCCATAGTTGCTGCGCCTCTCCTGCGGGCACAGGACCAATGCTTTTCCATTCAGCCTGTAGTTTCTTCAATTCATCAGCACTGCTTTTTGTTTCTGCCGATTCTACCAGCTCGCGTAGGCGACCCAATAATTCCTGTTTGCGCTCCAGGTTACGATGGCGCTGTTCTTCCAACTGCTGGCGCTCCTGAAAACGTGCCTCGCGGTATGCAGTAAGCAGTTTCTCAAGTTCCTGGTGCTCCAGCGAAGCATGATAATCAAAATCTTCATCAGTGCCGCCTTCCTGTTTAAAACGGTCCAATGCCTCGGCTTTTTCAGCCTGAAAGCGTTGGTCGTACAGGCGCTGGAGTTCATTTATAGTCCGGTGTTTTTTTCGGGCATCGCCGCGTTTCAGAACTGCCGTAAGGTGGTTACGCAGCTCATCTATTGTCAATAATGTGTAGTCGGTATGATCTTCCTCCTCCAGCTCTTCTTCATCGTGGTGATCGATGTGGCTGGTTTCCGGGGCTGGTGTAGCAGCTGTAGTTTGGGCTTCAGTAGCATCCTGGGTTGGCTCATCTATAGTTTCCGCCAGAGCATCTGCCATTACTCCGGTGTGCTGTTCCGTTGTTTTTGCTTCCTCCTCAGAACTCAGGTCAGGGCTTATTCCCGGCTGATCTTCTTTAGGCACTACACTTTCTGCAGCCTTTTCGGGTTGCTCAGGTGCAGCTGGTTCCTGCTGATCTTCATTTTTAGGTTGCAGCGAATCAGGTTGTTCGTTCTGCTCGTTTGCTGCATTTAAATTCTCAGGCTTATTAGCCTCAGCTCCGGTGGTGTCCAGATCCTTGTTTTCTGTAGTCATTTTAAGGATTACGTTTACAATGTACCAACATTAGTTCAGGCGAGGGTCTACCGGATAGTTTGATAGCACCTTATACTTGCCCCCCATCTGGCGTAGGATGCTTCGCCAGAGAGTATCTGCCTCTAAATTAAACAATTTATTCACAGCATTGTTATTTACTATCCAAACATTTTTGTCAATCTCTTCCTGTAATTGTCCGGGTGTCCAGCCGGAGTAGCCCAGAAAAAAGCGGATATCGGCAGAAGTCACTATTCCGGCCCCGATCATGGTGCGCAGCATCTCAAAATCTCCACCCCAATACAGCTCTTCGCCTAATTTCACGGCCTGTGCCAGGTTTGGCAAACGATGGATATAGTGTAAAGTATTGTACTGAACAGGGCCACCAATACCAAGCGTTACATCAAAATCGTCGTTATAAATATCAACTACATCAGAAAGCTTAAGGTTAGACAGGCGATTAAGTACCAAACCGAAAGTGCCTTCACCTTCGTCGTGGTTGCAAAGCAGAATTACAGAACGCTCAAAATTGGGATCACCCAAAAAAGGTTCTGAAATTAGTATGCTACCACTCTGTATCTTAGCTGCCTTTTCTTCTTCCATCATCTGTATAATCAAATCGCGTTCTGTTCTGTTGTTCTATACCCGATACTGATTTAACGTTGTTTTGTTCATTCTTACGCAAACTATGCGCTGTGGTATCAAGCTATGCGACGGTATACCAACTAAGGTAGTGTTATAAACTATAAGTTATAGAACACAGCAGATATTTTCCTAATTTTGAGCAAAACGATCTTGCTTTATGTCTTTGTTACCTAATATAGCCGCCATCCGGAAAAACTATGCACTGAAGTCGCTCACGGAAGATTCTGTAGCGCAGGACCCTATTCTACAGTTCAGAATATGGATGGAGGAAGCGCTTGCTGCCGAAGTGGTGGAGCCAACCGCGATGGTTCTTTCTACGGCAACCGCAGCCGGCAGGCCTTCGGCCAGAGTTGTATTGCTGAAAGATGTTACCGCAAATGGTTTTGTGTTCTTTACCAACTATAGCAGCCGCAAAGGCAGTAACATGCATGATAACCCTTTTGCTGCGCTTACGTTTTTCTGGCCGGAGCTGGAACGACAGGTGCGCATAGAAGGCAGCATACAGAAAGTAGAGCCTGCTGTATCGGATGCTTATTTTAAGAGCCGTCCCAAAGGGAGCCAAATTGGGGCCTGGGCATCGCCACAGAGCCAGTCCATCAGCAGCCGCGAAGTACTGGAGAAAGCCGATGCTGCCTATAGTTTAGAGTTTGCTGAAACGGCAGAAATTCCGCGTCCGCCGCACTGGGGCGGCTATAGTTTGCAGCCGGATTATATCGAGTTCTGGCAAGGCCGTCCGAATCGCCTGCACGATCGCATCGTGTTTGAAAAGCAGGGCGCAGCCTGGGAGCTAAAACGTTTGGCGCCTTAATGCGTTAGGTGCTATCAACTACCTGAAATTAATACGACCTACCCTACAAAATGGCAGAGATATTACCCTTAAAAGCCTGGCGCTACAGCCATTTCCTGAACCATAATATAGAAGAGCTTACGTCTCCTCTATTCGATGTGGTTTCTGCGAAACAGCGTGAGGCCCTGTACCGCAATCCTTATAACAGCATTCACTTATCTGTACCGCGTGGCGAGCAACCAGCGGATGAAGCTGCTTACCTGCTGGAGCAATGGAAAGAAAAAGGCGTTATTCAACAGGATCCCTTGCCAGGCATTTATGTGTATTACCAGTACTTTAAACTGGCCGGCGCCGACAGGGAATATTGCCGCAAAGGTTTTATCTGCCATATTAAAGCTTATGATTGGCACGAGCGCGTTTTGCTCCGCCACGAGAACACCATACCAAGCGCCGTTAACGACCGCATCGACCTGCTGGCCAAAACACAGCTAAACAGCAGCGCAACGCACGGCCTTTATACCGACCCTGAATTTATTCTGGAGCGCTACATGGACGAGAGTATAAAGTCGCCGATATATGAGACTGAAGATTACCAGGGCGTACGCGATGTACTGGCTGTAATTCACGACCGCGACGTGATACAGCTATTTATGGATGTGCTGCGCGAAAAGCAGGTGCTTCTAGCAGACGGGCATCACCGCTATGAAGGCTCCCTGGAATACCGCAAACGCATGATGGCGCAGAATCCGGCACATACAGGTTTTGAAGCCTACAATTACCACCTGATGTACCTGACTAATACCGAAGCCGATGACCTGCGAATCCTGCCAACCCACCGGGTACTGCAGAATATCAGCATATCCGACGAGGAATTTCTGGATAGGCTGAGTGCATATTTTACCATCATACCGAAAGAAGACCCCGTAGAGCTGAACGAGGTTATAGTTGGCAAAAAATGGGCCTTCGGATTATACCTTTCCGGAAACGCCTTCAAGATCCGTCTAAAGCCGGAGGTGCACCACCTGATTGATTGGGACGTACCGCAGGAAGTAAAGGACCTGGACCTGACCGTGATGCATTATTTTGTTTTCCAGCAGGTATTGGGAATTGACCCGGAAGTGCAGCGTAATTATAGCGGCCTGAGCTATGAACGTAATTTTACTACTTGTATACGGCAGGTGGATACCGGTTCGGCCAGGCTGGCGCTTATTACCAATGATGTAAGCATGGAGCAGGTAAAACGTGTATGCTATAGTGGTGCCATTATGCCACAAAAGTCTACGTTCTTTTACCCGAAAGTTATCTGCGGATTTTTATTTAGCTCGATCAAAGAAGATGAATTTATCACGGCCCCTGCTGCTTGCCTCTAACTCGCCGCGGCGCAAAGAATTACTGGCCGGCCTGGGACTAAGCTTCGAAGTATTTGTAAAGGAAGTACACGAAGACTTTCCGGCAGAACTGAAGCGTGAAGAAATAGCTACTTACCTGGCTTCGCATAAAGCCGACCAGTACAAAGATGCCCTGCAGGACCAATTGCTGATTACGGCAGATACGATTGTTTGCCTAGGTGACAAGGTGCTGAACAAACCAACTGATGCTACAGAAGCTTACCAAATGCTCCGTTCACTTTCTGGTACCAGCCACCAGGTAATTACAGGGGTTTGCATCCTGAGCCGCGAGCAGAAAACCATTTTTTATGACACCACCACGGTCTTTTTCAAAGAGTTAACCGATCAGGAGATCAATTACTACATCAACAACTATAAACCCTTCGACAAAGCCGGCGCTTACGGCATACAGGAGTGGATCGGGAAGATTGGCATTGAACGGATTGAAGGTTCTTACTTTAACGTGGTGGGCTTACCCGTTCAGAAACTATACCAGCACCTGGTTAAGCTTGGTTACCTGGCTGTAAATTCCTGACCGGTTTTTTTCTTTTCCATAACAACTATAAAAACTTGAATTATTACTTTTGCAGGTTGTTTATACTTTTTGAATGACGAATAGTAATAAACACCAGTCAATAACCAGCAGTAATTCAATGTCTTTTATAAAATTATATTTAGCGCCGGGTAAGGAACATTCACTTCAACGCATGCACCCGTGGGTCTTCTCCGGGGCAATTCGCAAAGCCGACGGAGAGCCTGAAGAAGGCGAAATTGTAGAAGTGTACTCCAGCAAGCGCGAGTTTCTGGGTATGGGCCATTATGCGCTGGGCTCTATAGCCGTGCGTATTTTCTCTTTTGAGCAGGTAGAGCCAAACTATAGTTTCTGGAAAAGCAAAGTGCAACAGGCCTACGATTACCGCCAGCGCCTTGGCCTGACAGATAATCCTTATACCGATGTATACCGCCTGATTTATGCCGAAGGTGATGGCGTACCGGGTCTTATAGTAGATGTATATAAAGATACCGCCGTAGTGCAGACGCATACGCTGGGTATGTATAACGTGCGTGAGTATGTGAGCCAGGCGCTACAGGAAATATACGGCTCTAAACTTCGTGCTGTGTACGATAAAAGCGCCGAATCGCTGCCACAGAAGTCGGTGCCGGATGCTGTAAACGGGTATTTGTTCGGAGAATCGGAAGGTGGCTTAGTAGTTACCGAAAACGGGAATAAGTTTTTTATAGATTGGGAAAGCGGCCAGAAAACCGGATTCTTTATTGACCAGCGTGAAAATCGTGACCTGCTGGCGCGTTATGTAAAAGACAAGTCAGTACTGAATACTTTCTGCTATACTGGAGGCTTTTCTGTTTACGCTTTAAATGCTGGCGCCGAATCGGTGCACTCGGTAGATGTTTCTAAGAAAGCCATCGACTTAACGATAAAGAACGGCGATTTGAGCAATGCGCCTGACCGCCACGAAGCGTTTGCATTAGATACTTTTGATTTCCTGAAAGGAAAAGAAAACCTGTATGATGTGATCGTACTGGACCCTCCTGCTTTTGCCAAAAGCCAGAAAGTACGACATAACGCGGTTATGGGCTACAAACGCCTGAATGCCGAAGCAATGAAGAAAATTAAACCAGGTGGTATTCTGTTTACTTTCTCGTGCTCGCAGGTAGTTGACAAGTACTTGTTCAATAATACCATAATGGCAGCTGCTATTGAGGCCGGCCGAAAAATAAGGGTGATGCACCACCTCTCCCAGCCTGCCGATCACCCGATTTCCATTTTCCACCCCGAAGGCGAATACCTGAAAGGCCTGGTGCTATCTGTAGAGTAAGCTATAGTTAGCAAGTTTGGAAGTTTGAAGTTTAGAGAGTCTACCAAACTATAAATAAAAGAGCCGGCGCAACTATAGACTGCATCGGCTCTTTTTTATTCCATATGTCATCCCGAAGGTAATGAGCAATCTCAAATTCTAAATAGATCTCCCAGTTCGTTTAGATGACATCTATCGGTTATTGTAGTACAGAATTTCCGGGTAATTCGGCTGGTAGATCCATTCGGATGCGCCACTCTTTTGGATAATAATTATTGATGCGGTTGCCGATCTGTTTTGCCCAGCCAAGTGGACGGTTTCTGTAGTGGAGTAAAACCCAGTCGGTGCCGTGCGTGCCCAGGCAAATATCCTCTTTGCGCAGATAACGAATCGCCTGTTCAAGTGTAAGCTCCTGCGTCTGAAAAGCTTCCTGGTTAAGATGCTGTGAAAGGGCCAGCGGCTGTAAAGGCTTCACTTTTTTACCGGCTACTTCGGCTACCTGTGTGCCGCCATATACCACGTATAGTTTCTGATATACCTCATCGGCTGCTTCAAATAAGTTTTCGGGTACAGTAAAGATGGTTTCGTTATGCTGCACCCAGGCAAAATCGTCCGGATTCTGGAGCCAGTTCTGTACCAGTGCTTTTTCTTTTTTGCCGGCTTCCTGTAGTTTGTATTTCTTTTTCTTACCCGAACTATAGTTTGTTTCTTCTGCTTCGCCGGACTTGCGCATAACAGCTAAAAAGAAGCCCTCGCCCTGCACAGCATGGGGGTAAAAACGATAACCTTCTACGCCGTGTAATGCTGAGCGCTTGATTCCCCAACAGTCTTCATAATTTATAGTTACTGGTTGGGCATTCTCCTGCTTTGCCAGCCAGGCCATATTCTCTTCATTTTCGGCTTCGTTCCAAGTGCATGTACTGTAAATAAGCACGCCACCCGGTTTCAGGGCTCCCCAAACATCAGACAGTATACGTTGCTGGCGACGCGCGCAAAGCTGCACGTTTTCTTCCGACCACTCTCCTATAGCTTGCGGATCTTTGCGGAACATGCCTTCGCCGCTGCAGGGAGCATCAACTACCATTACATCAAAAAAGTCAGTTAGTCTGCTGAAATCGCGTGGGTCGTTATTGGTTACCAGCACATTTACGGAACCCCACTTGGCTATATTTTCGGCCAGAATGGTAGCGCGACTTTTAATAACTTCATTGGATACAAGCAGGCTGTCGGGAGATATAAGGCTGGCCAGGTGTGTGGATTTACCGCCGGGGGCACCGCAGAGGTCCAGTACCTGAAGCGGCTGATTAAGGTCTATAGTTTGTTGCAGGGCATGCTCCAGAAACATGGAACTGGCTTCCTGTACGTAATAAGTGCCGGCGTGTAAAAGTGGGTCGAGGGTAAAGGCGGGGCGTTCGGTTAAATAGTAACCGGATGTGGTCCAGGGAACCTGGGGCAAGGCTATGTTATGCTGAAATTTGTTCCGGTTTACCCGGATGCTTACTGGGGGTGTTTGCTGCAGCGCCTGTTGGAAGTTTTGGAAGTTTTCACCTAACAGCCGCTGCATGCGAGACTCGAAGGTTATCGGGAGTTTTATCATGTGCAAATTTAGTGATTCCCAGAAAAGCAGTTCTATAGTTGCATTCTTTTCAGTTGTAAATATTCTTCAACTATGGGAATATCGGCAGGGCACCAACTAAAGTTTAGCAGCGTATCTATAGTTGCCCAACTATAGGCCTGGTGTTCTGCCAGCAAAATATTCCCCGATTGCAAACTACAGGTATACGGAATCAGTTCAATTGTGCTGGAACTATAGGTGTGTGTTACCGGAACAAGGCGTTTGTGAGGAACTATAAGCAGGTTAAGCTCTTCCTGTATCTCGCGCACCAGGGCATCAGTTTCCGACTCGCCATCTTCTACCTTGCCACCAGGGAATTCCCATAACAGCGGTTGCGCCATTTTGCTGCTGCGTTGGGTTATCAGCACAGTGCCTTTGTGTTCTATAATAGCGCATACTACCTGTATCATGGGAATTCCTGAGGGGTAAGGTTCTTTTTAGTTACGACGAGGCAATACACCAGTGATCGTTACACCAATGGCATTTGCTGAGTAAGAGAAGTTAGTCTGGTCTTTATACTTCATAGCTGTATAGGATAAACCAATGCCACTGTAGGCCACTTCAAAAACGGTTCCGGTAGCAGGCTTGATCGAAATATTATCGCCGATGCCATCCGCATTAAAATTAATTGCCCGGTGAGTCACAATGCCAGCCCCGAATCTCAGTTTTTCGGTTGCCATCCAGTTCGCAGTAAAATGCATCGGAACGCGGGTAAGCCTGATGTGCGCATTATCGGCCTGGGTAGTTACGTACTTATAGCCTATAGTTGCCCGGAGCAGTAGTTGTTCTACATTTTTAAACTGGTATTCGGCTCCAATCGCTATCGAAACGCCCTGACCTGCCCTAACCGACTGGTCCTGGCCGTTTGTAAAATAAACCTTAGCTACTTCGTCGCCTCCGAACTCGAAAGCGCCGCCAAACAGGAACCTAACAGGCTTATAATCAGACTTTACTTCCTGCACATCAGAAGTGGTTACAGGAGGTGTAGAATTTTGAGCGATGGCACTAGAAAAGCAGCCAAGCCCTAAAAAGGAAAGGAGTAAAATTTTCTTCATAAAAGTGGTGTGGTGAGATTAAAAACGGCCGAAAAGTATGCAATTTTTCATCTACTTTATACAACGGTTTGCATAAATATTTTTGCAGCCAATCTGCGTAAAAACACCAGTTTTAGATACCTGAGAGCACAAACTATAGTAGTTATAAGAAACTGTAAATACCAACTATAGCTATGCTGCAAAAAGTTAAGTTGGATGCTCTGCAGGCGCGCTGTATAATTATAGTTTAAACTAAAAAGCACCTGCTGTTATGCAGGTGCTTTTCGTAACTAATACCTTAGTCGCAACAATGACTATAGTTTGCAACAGCTTTTACCTGGCACAGGAATCCAGCTTTTCTGCCATTTTCTGTCGAAAAATGGTTTTGCAAGAAACAACGCAAGAGCAAGTTTGTAAAGCCTGTAAACCCAGATATTCGTTTCCCAGAGCATCACACTATAGATCTCCTCTGGTTTGTAAACTGAATAAATGAGATCTGCAATACAAATTACCGCTAAAAGCAGCCAGCCATACTTTAATATTTTCATAACTATAGATTTAAACAGGGAGCTTCCCCTTGTATAATGAGACGCTCGTAAGTTGCTGTCAGGCAACTAGCAGATTGGTGATTACCATTAAAATCAATAGTACAACAACACCAATGGCTTTTACTTTAAGTTCTTTGCCCTTAACTATAAGGGCCACTAATGTTGTAAGGATTGCAGAAATAAAGCCAAGCAACATCGTAAGTGCAAGCGGCAGCGTATCTTCGAACAGGAAGTTTTCTAGAGCTAACCGGAGTCCATAATAAAGGACTATGAAGTAAGTAACAACTATAGCATTCTCCCACGTTTTACTTTGTTCACTCTTCTCCTTCGCTTTGTTCATACTGATAATAGTTCTGTTTTCTTCTGTCTGCAACGGCTTGTATAAAAAGGGCAGTTTTACCTGTATGACCGTTTAAACCTATTATTGAGTTGAAATAGGAGTAAAGCCAGCTTTACATGTTACAGCTGCTCCTTTTTATACCTTGTTAGCTGTCGTGGTTATAATGGTTTTACTGGTATGCACATATCAAATATATGCAGCTTTTGTGGATGTTTCTCAGCCTCATTCAAGTGGTTTATGTAAAAATTTCTATTATCTGGTTGATATCCATTAGCAGGAAACCATTCCTCAAAAATGTAGTCCCATGTTGAAAAACATTCGGCCATCGTGGCTTCTTTATGCACGACCGCATACATACCACCAGATAAGGTAGTCTTCCCAACGATACCTTCACCTTCAATCTCTTCCGGAACTGTCAGGCAAACATCCGCCTGTATCATACCATCCAGGTTAGGATTACTTCTATAAACCGTCAACGCTTTGGTTTCAGGGAAATTGACCAGCCCCCTTGGAGCTGCCCACCTTATTAGTGCTTCGAACATTTTCCCAAATGTTTCGCTATCATGCAGGTGGATTTTGAGATTTCTTACATACACCACATGCAATTCGGGTAATTCTTTAACTTCTACTTCAATAGCTTTGCGTTTGTCCATACTTATAGTTTTTAGGTTATAAATTTTGGAGGCAAGGTACTGTTGTGCTTCATTTTCGAGATTACCTATGTTGCTGTCTTGCTTACAATTCTTGCTATTTACTTTTTGGTGGCTGTCTCTAAACTCAGTCGCAGTGATGCCATGTACTTCTTTAAAGCTCCTATAGAAGGAGGTTTCAGTAGCAAAGCCGCTTTGATAAGCAATATCAGAAATAGGGGTAGAAGGGTTATTATTCAGGTAAAACATGGCCCTTTCTACCCGGGCGGTTTTGATAAAGTTATTTAATGTCGTGCCTGTTAAGGCCTTGAAAATGCGATGGAAGTGAAATTTTGAGAAGTTTGAAATCTCTGCCAGTTTATCAAGTGATAAATCTGCGTCGAGATTGGATTTGATATAATCAATGGCTCTGTTTATTCTGAAAAAATATTCGTTCAAAGACTGTTCTTTTTTCAATCTGTTCATGCTCTTCATTTACTTTTCCATAACAGCATAACGGTCTTGTACATGAGGTGAGCAAGGCGTAGCTGAAGCTTTGCTCATGTGCCTTGTTAGCCAAAGCTTTTCTATTTTAAGATTTATTATTTTAATTATGCATTAAAGTGGTAGAAGCTCCTGATTTCTTATAGAGTTAATCATTATACTCAATCAAATATTTATTGTCTTTCCAATATATATAAGCTTTAGACGACTCTAATTTAAAGGAGTAAAATCCGCCTGTGTCTTTATTTAAATAGATGATATTCCCAATACCATAGTTGCCGTAGTCTGCTACTCCATCTATAACTTGAAAACTTATATTGGGAGTCTTATAGTTATTAAACGCTACCAAATAAGGCATTCCTGTACTATCCTTTAGCATACAGATAAAATCCTTATGCCCATCATTCGTTAAATCATAGTCAATTCTCGTAGGGCAGTTAGTATCCCTTTCTACAAATTCTTTCCAATCACTTCGAAGCTCATTTTCACTTATAATATTGGAACCAGTGATGTTCGTAACTCTGTATTCATATACTTCTCTCGGCTCTTCACATAGCTTTGTGTGTCCAGTGCAGCATGTAATCAAAACAGATAGGCAAGGAATAACAAATGCTTTTTTCATATTACTTGCATGGTAGTTCATTGGGAATAACTGCATTTTTTTAAACTCATCCTTTACTCGATTACTTCCAAGTTTTGGCTAACTTCAGTATATACCACAACCTACGCTTATCTGCACTATAACTATAGTTACTACTTCAGCTTCTCCTTCAGTATTTCAAACTCCACTCCCGGCGAAATACGCTCGTACAGGATCAGGTACACTGCATTGGTAATTGGCATATCTACCTGCAGTTTTTTGTTGAGCTCGTAGATGCTTTTCACAGCATAATAACCCTCAGCTACCATGTTCATTTCTACCTGTGCCGATTTTACCGAGTAACCCCGACCTATCATGTTGCCAAAAGTACGGTTACGGCTGAATTGAGAGTAGGCAGTTACAAGCAGGTCGCCGAGGTATGCAGAGCCAGTAAGGGCACGGTGCTGCGGCATAATGGCATCCAGGAAGCGCTCTATCTCGAACATGGCATTAGAAACCAGCACCGCTTGAAAGTTATCGCCATAGTTCAGTCCGCGGGCAATACCACAGGCCAGGGCAATAATGTTTTTCATTACAGCGCAATATTCCACGCCATCCAGGTCTTTAAGCGGGTTTGCTTTTACATAACGGTTGCGCAGCAGCTCGCAGAAGCGTTCAGCTTTCTCCAGGTCATGAGAGCCAATCGTCAGGTAAGATTGTTTTTCCAGAGCTACTTCTTCGGCGTGGCAAGGGCCTGCAATAATCAGGTGGTGCGAGCTTGGTACACCAAATTGTTGCTCCACATAATCCGTGATCAGGATATTCTGGGACGGGATCATGCCTTTTATGGCAGAAACCACCACTTTTTGCTGCAGCGCATTTTTCGGTAGTTCTGCCAGCGCCTCCTGCACAAAGGCAGCAGGCACGGCAAGTATCACCCAGTCTGAGGCAGCAACCACTGCCTGCAGATCTGAGTCTGGTTTTACATAGTTCAGGTCGAACTGCACACCGCTCAGGTAGCGGGGGTTATGTTTATAGTTTAAAAGGTGCTGCACATCGTTCTTGTTGCGCATCCACCAGTTTACCTGCGATTTGTTTTCGGAGAGGATCTTTACCAGTGCAGTTGCCCAGCTGCCCCCTCCTATAACGGCTATTTTTTCCAAGTCTACTTTATTTCGTTACTCTTCTTCGTCCTCTTTTTCAGGAGCGTTTTTAGTGATCGATTTTTCGTCTTTCACTATTACTTTGTTTCCGTCTTTCAGGGTTTTAGAAACTGCTCTGAATGGGCCGGATACAATTTTCTGTCCTTCCTTGATACCGCTTACAATCTCGATGTTATCGAAATCGCTGATGCCGGTTTTTACCTTCTGCGCTTTTACAGTATTAGTAGCCGCATCATACACAAATACGATCTCTTCTACTTTAGGAGCAGTACGTTTGGCTTGCTCCTCGCTGTTCTGCTGCGTCGACATGTTAGCTTCGTTATTTTCCTTCTTCTGCTCTTCGGCACGTGTGGTAACTGCCGAAAGCGGAACAGACAATGCATTGCTCTTACGTTCTGTTATAATATCTACCGAAGCAGTCATGCCCGGACGGAAAGGACGCGGATTCTTCTCGCTCAGGTGGTTGTAAGATTCGTTCAGCAAGCGGATGCGAACTTCAAATTCAGTTACCGCTTCCAGCGTTACTGCATCTTTAGCTGTATTGGCAATTGCTGTTACAATGCCCTTAAACTTCTCGTCGCGGGTAGCATAAGAGTCCACTTCAACTATAACCGAGTCGCCCAGGCCAACGCGGATAATATCATTCTCGTTCACGTTTACGCGCACTTCCATGTTGTTCAGGTTGGCAATACGCATAATTTCGGTACCGGCCATCTGCGATGTACCTACCACACGCTCGCCGCGCTCTACGTTCAGTTTCGATACGGTACCGCTTACCGGAGCATAAATCGTGGTTTTGTTCAGGTTCTCGCGGGCATCTTTAAGCGAGGCCTGTGCATTCTGTACACCGAACTCAGCTGCACGCACACTCTGCTTCAACGACTCAATTTCCTGCAAACCGGCATTGTAGCTGGCGCGGCTTTGCTCATATTCAGATTGAGAGATTACCTTCTGCTCGTATAGTTTTTTATTGCGCTCGTAAGACTGTCTTATCTGCACCTGGTTTGCCTCGGCCTGTGCCAGCCTTGCTCTTGTCTGCGACAGATTTGCTCTGGATGAATTTACAGCTGCTTCCTGGGCATCCACGAAAGACTGGTAGTTATCAGGACGGATACGGAGCAGCAACTGACCTTTCACCACCGAGTCACCCTCTTCCACGTTCAGTTCTATGATCTCGCCCGATACGTCCGGACTGATCTTTACTTCTGTTTCAGGCTGTATTTTACCCGATGCGCTGACTTTTTCAACTATTTCAGATTTTTTAGCTTCAGCCAGTACTACTTCAACTCCATCTTCTTTACCGATCCATCCGGCTTTTTTAGCTATTAAAATAAAAATGATAAGTAAGAGTAAAACCCCGATCAATACCGGTAGTAGTCGCTTTGATTTTTTAGCTGCCATAGTTTCTATAAGGTGATTTCTTTACCCTGGTAAAAGTCCAATACTTTGAGTTTAAAGGTGTATTCGTATTTAGCCTGAATTAAACTTGATTGCGCCCTGCGGTAATTGGTGGTAATCACATAAAAATCCACTGTATTGATCACACCGCTGTTCAGGCGAAGCTCAGCGTTTTTGTAGTTCTTTTCAAGAGCGGTTACCTGCGTTTTGGCTGCGGCATATTTGCGCTGTGCTGCCAGAGCATCTACATAAGCCTGCTCTATAGTTTGGCGCAGGCGGTTACGCTCTACATCGGCATTCAGGCGAGCCTTTAGCTGGCCCAGCTTTGCGCGTTGCACGTTGTTTCTTGCCAGAAAGCCATTAAAGATCGGGAACGAAGCAGAGATGAAAGCGTTTTTGTTCACGTTATCCTGGAACTGCTCCAGCATGTTGCGGTCCTGGTAGATGGTCTGCTCAAACGAAAATGGAACAAAGAACACCTGCTGCTGTGTACCGGTTTCATCTAAATAAAAGGTTTGCTGCTCCACGCCCGACACGGTTCTACGACCGATACCACGTTGTCCGCCTCTTAAATACCTTGTGTTAAGACCGGCCCCAATGCTGATGCGTGGGTAGTAAGCGCCACGAGCTACAGCCAATGCTTTGTCGGCACTTTGCATGCGCAGGTCTGCCGCTTTTACTCCTGGCTGTGTCATGGCTGCTACATCATAAACCGTATTAGGGTCTACCAATGCCGGTGCTTCGTCTGGTTCCGGCACATCTGGTATGGCTATACTGAAGTTCTGAGCCTGCTCATTTTCCAGGTTAAGGAGCTGTATCAGCGAAAGCCTTGAAATATCACGTTGGTTTTGAGCCGTTATAATATCCAGCTCATCGGTAGCCAGCTGCGATTCCAGGTCCAGCACAGCAATTTCGGCTACACTACCTGCTATATACAAAAGGCGGGTTCTGTCTAATTGCTGTTGAGTAGTGGTACGCTGTAATTCTGCCGTTTTTATTAATTCTTCAGAAAACAGCACATTTAAATAAGAAGTGATGATCTGAAGCGTGATGTCGTTCTGGATAGCCTGTACATCAAACTCGCTGGCCTGTAATTCCAGGTCGTATTGCTTGATCAGGTTAGTTTGCTGGAAACCCATGAACAGCGGCATGGATGTATTAGCCTGAAAATTGGAAGTCTGCGAATTCTCCGTGATCAGGCTGAAGTCTACAGGGTTCTGATACGAACCGGTGTTGAAACTATAGCTTCCGCTAGCGTTTAAGCTTGGCAAGCGGTCCATTCTGGCTTGTTTAAGATCAATGGCGGACATGTCGCGGCCTACACGGCGCTGCTTTACCTGCAGGTTGTTTTTCTGTGCATATTCTATGGCCTCTCTCAGGGTCCAGCCTGACTGACCGGGGTTATCTTGTGCCAGCACAGGGCTTGCAACCAGCACTGAGCCCAGGGCAAGGGTCAGCAATAGGTTAATCGGTTTCTTCATAGTTCAGATATAAAGGGCGGTTACAGATCTATGTTCGGGATGTAGACCACATGCTTCACCCAGCTCAGTTGCTTTAAATATTCCAGGGTTATTGGTTTTATGCCGGAGTCCATCTCAATGAACTGGCGTGCCATTTCGTTCTTGCCTTTGCGCGAAACGCTCATGGTGGCTATGTTACAATCGTCGTGGGCAATTACTGATGCGATAAATGCGATACTTCCTTTCACATCATCGGCATCTATGATCAGAGTATGCAGGTTAGCAGAAAAACTAGCTGTAAAACCATCTACTTCCACAATCTGGATAACGCCACCCCCACGGCTCTGCCCGATCACTTCCACTTCGCGGTCTTTCGCTTTCAGGTTCAGCTTTATCGTATTCGGGTGCATGGTAGAAGCATTCCCAACCGATTTAAAGGTATACTTCAGACCACGCTCTTTGGCATGATCAAAAGCTTCTTTTATGCGTTTATCGTCAGTTTTAAAATCAAGCAGGCCGGCAACTATAGCGCGGTCGCTTCCGTGGCCTTCGTAAGTGCGGGCAAACGAGTTATAGAAGGTAATAATTGCTTCTTCAGGAGCTGCACCCAAAATACGGATTGCGGCTCTTGCAATGCGTACCACACCAGCTGTATGCGAACTGGAAGGACCGATCATTACGGGACCAATCATATCAAAAACACTGCTCTTTTCGGCCATAACAGGTAATCGGAATTAAAAATATCGTAAAAACCAAATTTATAAATAAACTCCCACTATTACAGCAACTATAGCATAAATTAGCTTTATTTCTACCAATTCAGCCATTTGCCTGACTAATCTCTCACTTTTATCTATTTAAGCTATAGTTTATTTTACGTCGTAGCACCACCTGAACAGTAAGTATCGGGTATAATATTTAAGATTTCTGATGCGCTGCCAGCCTAAAATGTTTACTTTGCAGCCACAAAGCTCAACTCTAAAATCACCAACTATGGACCATAGCTTTAAACCCGAGGTGCTGGAGCAGTTAAAACGCCTTGAGGAAAAGTACGTGCCACTTGGTCAGGACCTGGCCGCTTACCTGGAAGGACTTTACCACACCGATTTCCTGAATTACTGGGACTACATTCACCTGGATACGCTGCTGAGTCTGCAGAACCCGCGCACCAATATTCCGGACGAAAAGATTTTTATCATGTATCACCAGATAACAGAGCTATACTTTAAGCTTTGCCTGGAAGAATACAGACAAATTGGTGAAGATAAAGAAATTACGGCTGAAACTCTAATGAAACGCTTGAAGCGTATCAACCGCTATTTCGACAACCTGATCAACTCGTTTGATGTGATGGTAGATGGCATGGACCCGAAGCAATTCCTGCAGTTTAGGATGGCGCTGATGCCTGCCAGTGGTTTTCAGTCGGCGCAGTACCGCATGATCGAGATTGCCTCTACAGACCTGCGAAACCTGGTAGCAAAAGATAAGCGGTCTGTGCTTGGTTTGCAGAGCACGCAGGAAGAAATGATCGGCTGCATTTACTGGAAAGAAGGCGCTACCGAAGTTGCCTCCGGAGCTAAAACACTTACCCTGATCCGTTTCGAAGAGAAGTATACCCAGCAGTTAATAGAGTTCGCCAAAGCCTACGAGCATAAAAATGTGTGGAGTGTTTACAAGCGCCTGCCGGAAGAGCAACAGCAGAACGAAAAGCTAAAGAAGCAGATGCGCGACATGGACAGCAATATTAACGTGAACTGGCCACTGATGCACTATAAATCTGCCGTACGCTACCTACAGCGCGACCCGGATGTAATTGCTGCTACTGGCGGAACTAACTGGATGAAATATCTGCCTCCAAAATTCCAGAAGCGCATTTTCTACCCTGAACTATGGAACGAACAGGAAACCGAAGAATGGGGCAAAGGCTGGGTAGACAGAGTATTGAATGGCGATATTTAATTGTTGAATGGTTAAACTGATGAATTGTTAATTTGGGAAAAGAGTAAATTCGCTTGACTATAGTTCTCTTTTACTATAAAGATTACATTTAACAACTATAGAAGGCCTCGCAGATTTGAAAAACTCTGTGAGGTCTTTTTTATTTCGAATTGAATTTGCAGTACTTTTGCGTTGTTATCATCAAACTATAGCTGATTTAACCATTTAGCATTTCAGCTATTTAACAATTAATTTAAAAGTTTAAGGCTAACTACCTTACCTGTTATTTATGAGGAAGAAAGAACTGGAGCTAGTACTGGCTCCTGAAGTAGCGTTCGATGCCCAGCAACTGGAACACGAGCTCCTGAAAAGTGCGCATCTTCGCCCCGAAGAAGTAAAATACCTGCACCGCATTAAGCGCTCTATAGATGCCCGTGGCCGCCAGGTGCTGGTTCGCGTAAAAGCTGATTTATACTTAGATACCCCAACAACTGATGTCATCTCTCCTGTTTACCACTATAACGATGTTTCGAAAGAGAAACAAGTGATTATAGTAGGTGCTGGTCCCGCTGGTTTATTTGCTGCCCTGCGCTGCATCGAGCTTGGCCTGAAACCTATCGTTTTAGAGCGTGGCAAAGATGTACAAAGCCGCCGACGCGACCTGGCTGCCATTAACAAAGAGCACATTGTAAACCCCGATTCAAATTACTGTTTCGGAGAAGGCGGCGCTGGCACTTACTCGGATGGTAAACTATACACCCGCTCTAAAAAGCGTGGCGACCTGATGCGTATCCTGCAGATTTTTGTGCAGCACGGCGCCACTCCCGATATTTTATTTGATGCTCACCCGCACATCGGTACAAACAAACTGCCTAAAATTATTGCAGCCCTCCGTGAAAGCATTCGTGAGGCAGGTGGTGAAGTATTGTTTGATAAGCGCGTAACAGACTTTATAGTTGAGCGCCATGAAATGAAAGGCGTAGTTACACAGGATGGGCAGGAATATACTGGCGAAGCTGTTATACTGGCTACCGGCCATAGTGCCCGCGATATATTTGAGAAGCTTCACCAATCCGGCATTACCATTGAAGCCAAGCCGTTTGCCATGGGTGTGCGGGTAGAGCACCAGCAAAGCCTGATCGACAGTATACAATATAAGTGTGAGGACCGTGGCGCTTATCTGCCGGCCTCATCCTATGCCCTGGTGCAGCAAACCTACTATAAGAACAGACAGCGCGGTATTTTCTCGTTTTGTATGTGCCCTGGTGGTTTTATAGTTCCATCGGCTACTGCACCCGGCGAGGTAGTAGTAAATGGTATGTCGCCGAGCCGCCGCGACTCCAAATATGCAAACTCCGGTATAGTGTTGGCTATAGAACTGGAAGACATGGAACTGGACAAGTATGGCCCGCTGGCTGGCTTGCACATGCAGAAGGCGCTGGAACAGAAGGCCTGCCAGATGGCTGGAGGAACACAGGTGGCTCCTGCCCAACTGCTTCAGGACTTTACGCAAGGCAAAGTAAGCAGCACCCTCCTCGATACATCGTACCAGCCCGGCCTGGCTTCTGTAGACATGAACGAGCTGTTCTCCGATGACATGGCGTATCGCCTGCGCGAAGGATTTAAAGCATTTGGCAGCAAAATGCGCGGCTATCTGACCAATAATGCACAGATAGTTGGTGTGGAGAGCCGTACATCTTCGCCGATACGCATCCCAAGAGACCGTGAAACCCTGGAGCATGTGCAGATCAGGAACCTGTACCCTTGCGCTGAGGGAGCCGGCTACGCTGGTGGAATTGTATCGGCGGCAATGGATGGTGAACGCTGCGCGGAGAAAATTGCGGCTAAAGTAAAGCGTGTGCTATAGTTTGTTCTGCTCTGGATATAACAAAACAGCAGGCTAAACTGTAAACTAAGCAGACAACTTGTTTTACTAAATGCAACAACCATGAAAAAGACAGTGGTATTGGGAGCATCTGATAACCCTGCCCGCTATGCCTATAAAGCCATTCACCGGCTGAAGCAGCACGGGCATGAAGTAGTGCCGGTAGGTATTAAAAAAGCATCAGTAGAAGGTCTCCCGATCATTACAGATAAAACCCAGACGATAGATGGCGTTGATACCGTAACGCTTTACGTTGGCCCGCAGAATCAACCGGTTTGGTACGACTATATTATCGGTCTAAAGCCGAAACGCATCATCTTTAACCCAGGTACAGAAAACCACGAACTGGAGAAGCTGGCTGAAGATAACGGCATTGAAACGCTGCACCATTGCACGCTTGTAATGCTTGCGAGCAGTACCTATTAAAAATTTTTCATCTTTTGTATAACCTGCCGAAACAACAGGCCGTATAAAGAAGTGTAGTTTGAGCAGATGGCATTAGTTGTCTATGCTTAACATAGAAAAGGGATCTGCAAAAGATCCCTTTTTTGTTTTATATCCTTTAGAGCCTGCTTTCCGGTATCCTGTTATCCGTTCCATCTTGCTTCTCCTCCATCTGAAAACGCATTGTTGATGCCAAAGCGCTATCTGGCAACACATTGCTTATGCCGGCTTGTACTTTGTTCAATACACCAGACACAACGCGGGTTTCTCCTTTCATTAAAGCATCGTAACCATCTTTGGCCACATCTTCCGGCGACGAAAGCGGTCCGTTGGCAGCACGTGAATTCTCCGCATCTGCACGTTTAAAGAAATAGGTATCGCTGGCACCAGGACACAAGGCGGTTATAGTTATGTTCTTGTCTTTTACTTCGTTTTGCAGCGCCTCGCTAAAGGATAGCACAAAAGCTTTGGATGCAGCATAGACCGCCATCAGGGGCGACGGCATAAAGGAAACTATAGACGCGAGGTTCAGAATCTTACCTTCGTTTCGGGAAACCATATCTTTCAGGAATAGCTTTGTGAGGTGTACCAGGCTGGTAATATTAAGCTGAATCAGATCCAGTTCACGGTCCAGTTCCGTTTCATGAAAAAAGCCATGTACGCCTACGCCAGCATTGTTTACCAGCACATCTACCTGTACACCTTGTTGCTTCAGCTGGTCATAGATTTCCTGCGGTGCCTCCCTGCGCGATAAGTCTGACTGCACAATACAAACCTGCTGCAATTGATGTTCATCCTGCAAACTATAGCCTAGTTCACGCAAACGTTCCACACTACGTGCCACCAGTACCAAGTTGTAACCATCTTTGGCAAACAGCTTCGCAAACTCCATCCCGAAACCATTTGATGCGCCCGTGATAAGCACCGTTTTCTGCTTGTTTCCTTCCATTGTTATCATAGTTGTTTTATACTTCAGTTTGATGTGAGACAAAGTCCAAACTATAGGTTTACTTCTCAAACTATAGAAAGTTGCTTCGGAGACCAACTCTGAAATACGTTCAACTAAGAAAATACCGGGAGTTAAACCTCCCGGCGAAGTACCTCCAGCGGCGGCCTGCTTAAAATGCCACGGCTGTTTACAATACCAATTACTACAGTCAGGAATGTGATACCTAGGAACACGGGTAGCAATGGCCAGAGTTCAGGTACAAAGTTTACCTCAAAGCTGAATACAGCCAGTGCCCAGCTTGCAAAAACAGCCAGTATAACGCCGGTTCCGGATGCAAGAGCGCCAAGCAGCAGGTATTCGAAAGCAGTTATAGTTAAGATCTGCTTCCGGCTGGCGCCTAACGTACGCAACAACACGCTCTCCTGTATGCGCTGAAACTTGCTGATGTTTACCGACCCTATGAGCACAAGTAAACCGGTTGTGATGCTGAACAGGGCCATAAACCTGATAACGAACGAGATCTTACTCAGTATTTCGTCCAGCGTCTGCAGTATCAGGTCAAGGTCAATGGCTGAAACGTTCGGGAATTGTTGCACCAGTGTACGCTGAAACTGCGCCGACTGCTGGTCTGATTGGGTGCGCGTCATCAGGATATGGAACTGGGGCGCTTCTTCCAGTACACCCTTCGGGAAGAGCACCAGGAAGTTACTCTGTACCCGGTTCCAGTCGATCTCACGCAGGTGGGCTACTCTTGTTTTCATCAAAGCGCCTTGCACGTTAAACACCAGCGTGTCGCCAAGCTTAGCTTTAAGCCGTTCAGCATATCTATCTTCTAATGAGATTGGTATAACTTCTGTATCCGGGTTCACAGTACCTGTCCATTTCCCTTCAACTTCACTTTCAGAATCGATCAAAGTATCACGATAAGTAACGCGGTACTCGCGGGTAAAAGCCCAGTCCGGAATACCTAACGTGGTGTCTTTGCGGACATCAGCAGCCGTAAGGCCATTTATCTCTTCCAGGCGCATAGTTACCACAGGCACCAGTTGTTGCACCGGCAGTCCTTCGGCTTTGGTAAGTTCTACCACGCCTTCTTTCTGCGCATTCTGTATATCAAACAACACCAGGTTCGGCTGATGCTCGCTGCCCGAAATAGCTACTTCCGATACCAGCAAGCGTTGCATCAGAACTAATGTAGCAATCAGTGCAGCCCCTAGTCCGACAGAAACTGTAAGTAAGAGCGTTTGGTTATTAGGCCGGTACAGGTTTGCCAGGCTTTGGCGCCACACATAGCCCCAGTTTACAGGGAAGAACCTTTTTACCAGCCACATCATGCCGCGTGCAATCAGGGCCAGAACTATAAAGCCGACCACTACGCCCCCTGTAAAGCCCAGTGCACGCAGCCAGTTACCCAACTGGAAGTAAGCAAACAGCAGCACAAAAACCAGAATCAAACTATAGACTGCCAGGCGAAGCGGATCTTTCTGATTGGTGAGATGCTCGACACTGGACCGAAGCGTAATGATAGGCGAAACATTGCGGATACTGAGCAGCGGCAAAAGCGCAAACAGCACTGAAACCAGCACGCCAATACCAATTCCTTCAGCAATGGCACCCCACGATACAGCCACCGTTACCTCTACCGGCAGAAAAGCTTTAAAGAGCTGTGGCAGGTATAGTTGGATCAGGCTACCCAGCAACGCTCCTATAGTTGCGCCTATAAAACCCATGACCAGCACCTGGAAAAGGTAGATCAAGAAGGCTTGTTTGCCGCTTACGCCGATACAGCGCAGCACACCTATAGTTGCCAGTTTCTCGCGGATGTAAACGTGAACGGCACTTGCAACGCCCACACAACCCAGAAGCAATGCTACAAAGCCAACCAGTGCCAGGAAGCTAGCCAGGTCACTATAGGCGCGGCCTGTACTCTCCTGTCGGCTCTTTACCGTGTCGAAATTGATGCCTTCTTCATCCAGCCGTGGCTCCAGTTTCTTTACCAGTTTGTCGGCATCGGTGTTGGCTGGTAACTTAAAGTAATAGTAGTAGCTAATGCGGCTACCTTTCTGTAACAGACCAGTTTGCTCCAGATATTCTCTTGGTATATAAACCGCCGGTGCTATAGTTGCTGTAACCGCAGATTGCCCGGGAATTTTGTGCAATGCCCCGGCAATCTCGAAGGTCATAGTTCCAACCCGGATGGAATCGCCGGGTTTGGTGTTGAACTGCAACAGCAAGGTTTGATCTACCAGTGCACGGCGTCCACCCTTCCTGAAACTACGACTGGCTTCTGCAGGCTCCGTCTCGATAGCGCCATAGTATGGGAAACCGCCTTCCAGAGCCCGCACCTGCACCAGTCTTGTCCCCTGCGATGCCTGGAAATAGACCATGGATACGAAGCGCACCTCATCAGACCGCTCTCCTCCGATTGAATCTATTAAAGTAGCGATTTCTCCTTCCGGTGGTTTATTCCCGGCCATCACCAGGTCTGCCCCGATCAGGGATTTGGCCTGCCTTTCAATATCAATACTTAAATTATCGCTAAAGGAGTTTATAGCTACTAGTGCTGCAATACCCAAAACTATAGACGAAATGAATAATGCCAGCTTGCCTCTGTTGCGCCGGCTATCGCGCCATGCCATCAGCAGTAACCAGCGTAGGTTCAGCTTTGGTTTTTCCGGAAGGTGTATATAGTTATCAGACACAAGCCTTATAGTTTGGGAGTTAGAGAGTTAATGAAGTTAGAAATTGTGGAAGTTAGAAAGTTAGAAAGTGAAAGGACAGACTTACAAACTATCGTTGATGCTCATTTTTTCCATCTGAATTATAATTCCTGATTCTTTATTAACGCTGTTACTTCGTCGGATACAATGTGGCCGCCTTTGATTCGGATGATGCGGTTGGTTTTTTCGGCAAGTTCCAGGTCGTGGGTTACCAGAACCAGCGTTGTTCCGGCTTCTTTGTTCAGGTCGAAAAGCAATTGTTCTACGCGTGTGCCTGTTTCTTCGTCCAGGTTACCGGTTGGCTCATCGGCAAAAAGGATGGTGGGCCTGTTTGAGAAAGCTCTTGCTATACTTACGCGCTGCTGCTCACCTCCGGATAACTGGGTCGGGTAATGGTCGCCGCGTTCTGCCAGGCCTACTCTTGCCAGTAATTCCTGTGCCTGGCGCTGTACATTACGCTCTCCGCGCAGTTCCAGGGGCACCATTACATTTTCCAGGGCAGTTAAGGTAGGAATCAGCTGAAAGTTCTGGAAGACAAAGCCTACGTACATGTTCCGCACCTGTGCACGCTCGTCCTCACTCATGTTATCCAGTTTAACACCATTTAGAATAACCGATCCGGAAGAGGCTCTGTCTAGGCCAGCGCACAGACCAAGTAAAGTGGTTTTGCCGCTACCCGATGGACCAACTATAGAACAGGTGTCGCCGGCCTGAAGAGCAAAATTAACTTCGTGCAGCACAGTAAGGTGACGGTCGCCGGAGTCGTAGGTTTTGGTTAGATTTTGTATATCAAGTATAGTAGACACTGTAGTTAGATTAAAAGGTGTATACCTGAGAAAAACGCAGGCAAAAGATCTGATGTTTGGCTAAAACGTAATAACTGGTTAAGTTCGTTATCTGTTATAACGAGTAAGGTATAAAATTAAACCAAATAGATTAAAACGTGAAGCTAAATTATAAATCGATCTGTACACTGATACTAAGCATAGTAATGCTTGGCTGCAGCCAACCTGATACAACCGACCGTACGGATGCACGACAGGGTGAAAATGCGGATGGTGGCACTACGGTAGCGGAAAACCCTAAAAAAGAAGAAACCAAAACAATCCTTTTCTTTGGCAACAGCTTAACTGCAGGTTATGGATTGGAACCCTCTCAGGCTTTCCCTGCGCTGATACAGGAGCGTATTGACTCGCTGGGACTTCCTTACAAGGTTGTAAATGCGGGTGTGAGCGGCGAAACCTCAGCTGGTGGCAAGAGCAGGATCGACTGGTTGCTGAAAAAGCCGGTAGATGTGTTTGTGCTGGAACTGGGCGCCAACGACGGCCTGCGTGGCATTGACACGGAAAGCACCTATAATAACCTGAAAACAATCATGGAGAAGGTGCGTGAAAAAAATCCGAACGTGGAGATTATTTTGGCAGGCATGCAGCTCCCTCCCAGCATGGGCCAGAAATACACCCGTGATTTTAGTGAAGTGTTTACAAGGCTGTCCAAAGAAGAAAACGTACACCTGATCCCTTTTTTACTGGAAGGTGTTGGCGGAATACCGGAGCTTAACCAGGCCGATGGCATTCACCCAACTATAGAAGGGCAGAAAATTTTAGCAGCTAACGTATGGGCAGTGCTGGAAAATGTGGTTTCAGCGCCTGTAAACCCATAGTCAGAAAATATTTTGAAAAATTGCACAATTTTTTTCAATTTCTGTAACCTTACATCCGGGTCTCCGTTATTATGTATGGCTAAAAGTTGAAAATTATATTTTCATAAAATCAAGGGCTCTCCATATGGGGAGCCTTTGGTGTTTTAAAGCATTCCTACTTCCCCTCTCCTTATAAGTTAGTCCTATCCCTGCAATTCCCTGTTGCAATTCAAACTATAGTTTAGTTGCTCACGAAAATGAATTCATAATTCATAAATTTTTATAGTTGATAATCAATTATTTATAGTTGGCGATAAGGCTAATTCTAAAAAAAAGAAGAAATTTATAAACCCTCAGGCAACCTCTGGTCTTAACCTTACATCTTAGGTTCAGAAGCGCAGCAAAATTGCTGAGAAACCTTACAAAACGAGCACAGAATATAAGTTAAACTTTTACCCAGCGTGACAGAGCCAGAATTAATAGCAGGATGCCAGCGGGCTGATAGTAAAGCACAGAAGGTGCTTTATGAACGTTATGCATCGCCCATGTACGGGGTTTGTTTGCGCTACCTTAAAAACGACATGGATGCCGAAGAAGCTTTACTAAACGGGTTTATGAAAATTTACCAGAACATAGACCGGTTTGAGGCTAAAGGCAGTTTTGAAGGTTGGATCAGACGCATTATGGTAAACGAAGCACTGGGTTTTTTACGGAAGAAAGAGCCTCTGCACCTGGCCATTGAAGATGGCTACACGCAGATTGCAGATGCCGGTGGTGCAGACCACGACCTGAACGAAGGAGAATTGCTTGGATTATTGCACACTCTGCCTGCCGGTTACAGAGCCGTATTTAACTTATATGCCATAGAAGGTTACTCGCATAAAGAGATCGCTGATATGCTGAACATAACTGAAGGAACATCTAAATCGCAGTTGAGCAAGGCACGCGCAATGTTACAAAAACGACTGACAGGCCACGAAGCCATCGCCAGCTAAGAAAGGAGACAGAATATGGAACCCGAAGAAATAGACAAATTATTTAACCAGCGCCTGGGCAGAATGGCACCCACACCACCTGCCGACCTCTGGAACCGCCTGCAGGACCGCATTCAGGAAGAAATGCCACAAGCCCAGCCGGAGCCACAGCATGAGCAGAAGAGCAGGTTTGGCTTTATATACTATAGCATTGCCGCTGCCATTACCCTGCTGTTGGCCGTTGGTGTGGTATTGAAATTTAACCAGCCACAAGCAATATCCGACCAGACAATAGCACAGGTGGATGTAATTAAACAAGCCGACCAGCCAACTATAGCGCCTGAAACGGAAACGATACCGGAACAAACTATAGCTGCAGCCACAACCCCGGATGAAACGATAGCAGAACCGGTTGTTACCCCGGAACCAACTATAGCTGCTGAGCCAAAAGCTGTTGTTACTAAAAAGCCGGTAACCAGGAATGCTAAAAAGACGGAACGCTGGGTTAAGATGGAAGAAAATGTAAAACAGCCTGCTGCTATGCTGGCGCAGCAAACACCAAAACCTGCAACTACCGTTGAAGTGCCAACCGTAACAACGCATACACCTGCCAGTTTTGCATCGGCAGGCAGCGCAGAGCCGGTTCAGATCATTATCAAGCGCACGGTAAACCAGGATGATGTTGCCTATGCAGCTGCGGAAGAAGCACCGGAAGAGTCCACCTCTTTCCAGCGTAAGCAGAAACTTGCCAAAAACATCTTTAAACAGGTGAAAAATCTATCGAACGGGGAGAAAGTTAACCTCGAAGAAGTTGGCCTGAATGCCGACAGAATTGCGCTTGAAACCAGAATCGGTAAGCAGAAAATCTCAAAAGTGATCAATCTATAACCCCTTAAAACCATGAAACGAATCGTACTACTTGTAATGGCCATCTTCATGGCCGCAGCTACCGGTGTGTCTGCCAAAGGCGGCCTTACCGTTGCCGACAGAGCCGGAACCCAGGATACCATCGTGATAAAGATGGCCAATGGCGCCAAAATGATCCTGCAACTACAGAACATGAAACAGCTGGAGGCCTTCCAGAACTATAGCCTAGACTCGCTGATGCGTGAACTGAACAAATACGTGAAGCAGGCAGAGCAGCTAGAAGGCGCAGCAGGCCAGGACGGCAAACCGAAGCAGATGACCGTTACATTCGATACCAAGGATGGCAATGCGAACACTACAGAAAAAGTAACTGTAACTGTGCAGGAAACAGATGCCAAAGGCAACGTAAAACGGGAGCGCCATGAGATCCGCATCAACAAAGATTTCAAAATTGATGTGAACATCGAAGAAGACGGCGATAACACGAAAGTTGATATCAATACGCAGGACAAGGATACCGTGAAGTACAAGCACGTAGAGAACTATAAAGCAACCCGCTATAACTTTGACATCGACCTTGGCCTGAACAACTTCATCGATAATGAAAATAGCCAGTTCGTGCCTGATCTGAAACCGATGGGCTCACGTTACATCAGCTTAAACTCACACTTGATCTCGCAGATCGGTGGCAAAAAGAGCCCCTTCTACATCGTATCTGGATTGGAGTTCGCTTTCAACAACTATATGTTCGATAAAAATGTGATCATTCAGGACATCGATGATGAGACAGTGTTCACTAAAATAGAAGATATTAGCTACGAGAAATCGAAACTGGCTACTTCAAGCGTGAACATACCACTTATGCCGATGCTGAAGTTTAAGCGTGCTAATGGCAAAGACGGCTTCCACATTGGTGCAGGTGGTTTTGCAGGTTACCGCCTGGGCAGCCACAGCAAGCTAAAGTATGAGCGCGATGGCAACACCATAAAAGACAAAGACCGTGGCAGCTTTAACCTGACCGATTTCCAGTACGGAGCTACCGGCGTGATCGGTTACAACAACCTTACCCTGTTTGTGAAGTATAACATGAACGACATGTTTAAGGAGAACCGTGGACCACAGGTAAACGTGATCAGCTTTGGTCTGCGTCTGCTTAACTAAAATGTCAGTTTGTGAATTGATTGTGTTTGGAAAAGAGCCCTGCGAACAGGGCTCTTTTTTTGCCTTATTTCCAGCGTCTGAAATTATCGATGATGATGGCAGTAGCAGTAGCCACGTTCAGAGACTCGGCATTGCCGAATGCCGGAATCTTGATGAGCTGATTTATCTGCGCTGCTACTTCTGCCCTGATGCCGTTTGCTTCATTGCCCATTACCACAATGCCCTTTGGTTGCAACTTCATCTGGTGGATGTTCTCTCCTGCTAAGGATGCTCCGTAAATCTGGTGTGTTGGGTTCAGCGTTTTCAGCCACTCTTCCAGGTTAATATAATGCACCTGTAGGCGTGTAAAAGAGCCCATAGTAGCTGCAATCACTTTCGGGTTATAAAAATCAGCGCAGGTTTCGGAGCAAATAATCTTTTTGATACCGTACCAGTCTGCAATCCGGATAATGGTGCCCAGGTTTCCGGGATCACGGATATCATCGAGGGCAATAACAAGTTCGTCGAGGTTTACCTGCAACTCGGGCAGCCTCCGCATATAGGCTACGGCTAGTGCAGCGTTATTACTGGCATAGGTGCCGGCTTTTACAAGATCGGTTTCTGTTACTACCTGGTAATCTATATCTTTAAGCTGCCGGCGGTTTTCCTGCTCAAAGCTTTCAGTAACAAAAACATGCTGCAGTTCAAAGTCAGATTGCAGTAATTCGATAACACTTTTTGCTCCCTCCACCACAAAGGCTTGGTGTTGGTTGCGGTATTTTTTTACTTGCAACGAGTTTATATACTTAATAACTGCTTTTGATAACATATCTGTGAAACGTTTGAAGCCACGATTTTACATATTCGGCCTGTTAATTACAATTTTGTTTTCGGCCGGGTGCATTCCTACCAAAGATCTGGGCGAGGACGAAAAGCTGTTGGTGAGTATCAAACCTGTTGGTTTAAAGAATGTTGAGAGAGCATCAGTCGAGAATCTGTATCAGCAGAAACCGAACCGCATGTTTCTGGGCTCTACTCCTTACCTGTGGGTTTACAATGTAGGTAAGAAGTTTTACGACCCGCCCAAGATTGACGAGCGCATACGGAAGCAGCAAAACAAATGGCGCGAGAAGGTACAGGAAGCCGGCAGTGACACAGTAAGAATCCGCAAAATCCGGAAAAAATATACGGACCGTGTTGCCCGACTGCGCGAGAAAAAAGAGAACGGAAACTTTCTGATGCAGCTGGGCGAACCGCCTGCCATATACGACTCTACGCTTATGCGTCGTACCGTAGATCAGATTTCGGTCTTCCTGAATGCCCGCGGATATTTTAACCACCAGATATCTTTTGATAAGAATGAGAAAGGAAAACTGGTGTATGTTACATTAACTATAAACGAGAAACAGCCCTACCGCTATAGTTCCTTTACATATACCATTCCTGATACTGCTATTTACGCGTTGGTACAGGCTACGGCAGGACGTTCGCTTTTAAAGTTAAACGATATTTATAACGAGGACCGGTTAACAGAGGAGCGCACCCGCCTTTACGAACTGGTCCGAAATAACGGCTACTATGATTTTGCCCGTGCCTACATCGAGTTTGAAATCGATACGCTGGGTGTACTTCCGAATGCTGCTGATGTTACGACCATTATCCGAAATCCTGAAACAGGCGGCAAACACCAGGTTTACACAATCAATAATGTATACTTTAAAACTGATGTAGACCGCTTTGGTATTCCGCGCGATACGATCAGGTATAACGACGTGAACTATGTATCCTATAACCACAAATATTCGACAAGGATACTCGATAAAAAGGTAGATATTTACCCGGGACAGCCTTACAGCCAGCTCAGAACGGCCACTACACAGCGCCAGCTTGCCGACCTGGATGTGTTTCAGTTCAACAACATTCTGTATAATAAAATAGGCAGCCCTACCGATAGCACATACAGGTTAAATGCCTATATAAATGCATTGCCTTCCAAGCGCTTTCAGGAGACTACAGAGCTGGGTTTAAACTATACCGAACGTACACCGGGCCCGTTTGCGAGTATCAGGCTTCGTATGCGCAACGTGTTTGGCGGAGCAGAGAACCTGGATTTGGGGATACGAGGCGGTTTTGAAGGTCAAATCAGCTTAACAGATCAGGCTGAAACAGTTATGATCAAAGAGTTTGGTGGCGACATGGCATTGACCTTTCCAACTATAATGGTACCGGGAGGCCGTAACCTGCTTACAAAATACAGCCCACGTACCCGAATTTATACCGGTTACACCAACGTAGATCGCCAGGAGTACAAACGCTCTGCATACGAACTATCGCTGGATTATATCTGGCAAAAATCACGTTCGCCGCTTCAGGCCCCGACCTTGCAGTATATTTTCTCGCCTGTAAACCTCAATGTGGTACAAGTAGATACTATTTCTGATGAATTTAAGCGTAACCTTGAGCGCTATAGCCAGGGAAGCCGCTCGCTCATCGAAAGCTTCAACAGCGCTTTTATATCGTCGATGTCGTTTAGCATGATCTACAATACCAACGACTTTACACAATCCAGGAACGCGCGCTATTTTAGAGGGCTTGTTGAGGTAGGTGGTCTTTCACAGGAGCTTGGCTTAAATGTTCGGTTAGGTGATCTTAGAACATTCCAGTTTGCCCGCATTAACCCCGACTACAGGCGATATATACCGCTGGGCAACAAGCGCTTTTTTGTGTACAGGATAAATACAGGGGTTGCCACTCCTATTTTTAAATCTGAGGTATTACCGTATGATAAATACTTTTTTGCAGGCGGAGCATCCAGTGTACGTGCATGGCAATCACGCCGCCTGGGTCCTGGTTCTTTTGCAGCGTTGGTAGACGAAACCGGTGTACGAGATTTTGAAGCAGAGCAACCGGGCGAAATCCTTATTGAAGCCAGCACAGAGTATCGCTTTAACATTTTCAGCTTTCTGAATGGTGCCTTGTTTGTGGATGCCGGTAACGTTTGGGCCATTGAGCAGGATCCTACACGCCCGGGTGCATCTTTCCGTTTCGATACCTTTTACAAAGAGTTAGCGGTAGGCACAGGCTTTGGCTTGCGCTTCGATCTGACGGTTCTGGTGCTTCGTTTCGATTTTGCTACCAAAGTTTATGATCCGGGAGGCATTAACGGTAAAAAGTTTGTTCTCGGCGATTTCCGCTTCTCAGACTTCTTTACAAGAAGCACACAAAGCAACCTGAATATTGGTATCGGTTATCCATTCTAAGACAATTGGTAATAAAAAAGCCCCGCTATAGTTGGCGGGGCTTTCTTTTTATGGTTTACAAACTATAGTTAGTAGTTCAGTAACTCTTCTATAGTTGATGCCACTTTATCAGGGTTTGGCAGCATCATTTTCTCCAGATCCACATTGAGCGGAATGGCAGGCAGGTTAGCAGCACCCATTGTATAAACAGGTGCATCCAACTGCTGGAAGCATACTTTAGAGATACGACCAGCCAAAGATTCTGCAAAAGAGTTCATCAGTGGCTCTTCGGTTAATACCAGTGCTTTGCCATGGCGCTTAACCGAAGCAACAACTGCATCAAAATCCAGTGGGTTTAATGTGCGTAGGTCAAGTATTTCAATGCTGCCCGGGAATTGCCTGGAGGCAGTTTTAGCCCAGTACACACCCATGCCATAGGTGATAACGGTCATGCTGTTGCCAAGCTTTACCTGTTCATCTGAGGCATACTGTACCACATTGGCTTTACCCAACGGTAGGATATAGTTCTCGTCAGGTTCAACGGTTTTGGCATCTTCAGTACCTGGTACTTTAGACCAGTATAGTCCTTTGTGCTCCAGCATAATAACCGGGTTCGGGTCCAGGAAGGCAGCTTTCATCAAACCTTTCATGTCGGCCGCATTGCTTGGATAAACTACCTTAATGCCGCGTATAGTTAGCAGAGTAGACTCGATACTGCCGGAATGGTAAGGGCCACCGCCACCATAAGCACCAATCGGTACACGAATTACAGATTGTATCGGGAATTTACCCATCGACAGGTAGCAGCTTTTTGAAAGTTCCTCCACCAACTGGTTCATACCTGGCCATATATAGTCTGCGAACTGAATCTCAACTATAGCTTTTGCGCCAACAGCCGACATACCTGCTGTAGAACCAACTATATAGGCTTCTTGTATTGGGGTATTGAAAACACGTGCGTCACCGTATTTCTTAGCCAGTAGCGCAGCCTCACGGAATACACCACCCAGTTCACCGCCAACATCCTGTCCATAGAATAAGGCTTCCGGGTAAGTCCTCAGAATATCATCAACGGCATGTAAGGCAGCATCCACCATAATGGCTTTCTCAGCACTAGCCGGTGCGCGCTCTCCTTTTTCTTCAGTTACCGGGGTTGGGGCAAACTCATGCTGATCGAATGTAGATGGATCGGGAACCGGGGCATCCAATGCACGCTGGTAATCGTTGGCAACAGTACGCAGTGCGTCCTGCTCCAGCGCTTCAATTTCTTCTTCGCTTACATCCAGGTTCAGGAGTGTTTGCTTTAACCTTGGAATCGGGTCATTTACTGCATGCTCCTGCAGGTTATCGCCACGATACCACTCACGGCGCACACCAGAAGTATGGTGACCTAAAAGTGGCACTTTAGCATGCACCAATATCGGTTTACGTACTTCGCGTGCATATTCAAAAGCAATGCGCATGCCTTCATAAGACTCAGCGAAATCGGAGCCATTTACGCGCAGACGCTCCATTCCTTTGAAACCAGCGGCATACTCATAGGCATCCATAGCACGCATTTCCTTGCCGGTAGCAGATATTCCCCAGTCGTTGTCCTGCACCAGGTAAACGATTGGCAAACCTTTTAATACAGCCATCTGGAAAGCTTCAGCTACTTCACCCTCTGTTACCGAGCCATCGCCCAGCGAGCAAAGCACAACCGGTCTCTCTTCACCTTTCAATAAACCTTGTCCCTCGAGGTAACAGATACCATGAGCCATACCTGTAGCGGGTATAGCCTGCATGCCGGTGGCTGAACTTTGATGCGGTATAGTTGGGAAACCTTCGCGTCTGAGTGATGGATGTCCATAGTAAGTACGGCCGCCTGAGAACGGATCATCGGCTTTTGCCATCAGCTGTAGCATCAGTTCATAGGGCTGCATGCCTATCCCTAACAACATGGAGTCGTCGCGGTAATAGAGTGCAGCGTAGTCGTAAGGCTTTAGCTGGAAAGCTGCCGCTAGCTGAATTGCCTCATGCCCGCGAGAGGTACTATGCACATATTTACTGCAAATCGCTTTGTTTTCTTCATAAGTGTCTGCCATGGTTTTGGCAGTAAGCATCAGGCGGTAGGCTTTCTTCAGGACGGCTACATCAACCCTGAAATCCTCCAATGTATCTTTAGACATAGAATATACTTTGATCTTGCCCGAAGATACTAAAATCAAACCTGTTTGTAAAATATCTATATCGTTCTGTAAAACCGGCTTATTTAAGTAATTTTGCGCTTACTTTGATAAAGGATATAAGACAAAGGACAAATGGCTTTGAAAATCAGAAGTAAATATTCCTGTGCTTTATAGTTGGACTTTTTGCTGTTGTCCTAAGTTTTTACCAAAGGTTAAATTATAGTTTGAATTTGATAAAGTGGCCTCATACTGAAGTACTTTGTCTTTTGTCAAAAAATCTATAGTCATACAAAAAGATGTTCAGAGACGAAGTAGAAGCTTTTATGCGCCAGTTTCAGCTGGACCTGGTACGCGACCTGGAAGTATGCGATGGCGGCGCCACTTTTCAGAAAGATGAATGGCAGCATGCTGAGCATGGCGGCGGTATTACACGCATTATAGAGCATGGCAATGTGCTGGAAAAAGGAGGCGTAAACTTTTCTGCCGTTGGTGGGCAACTATCGCCTCAGTTTCTGAAAATGCTGGAAATGCCCGATCCCAACTTCTTTGCAACCGGCGTTTCGGTAGTGATGCACCCGCACAACCCGATGGTTCCAATCACGCATATGAACGTGCGCTACTTTGAAGCTGGCGACGGGAAGGCCTGGTTTGGTGGTGGCATAGACCTCACGCCTATTTACCTGGATCTGAAGCAAGCCAAAGAGTTTCATGAGCAGATGAAAGCGGTCTGCGATAAACACCACCCAAGCTATTACGCTGAGTTTAAAAAGTGGGCCGACGATTATTTCTTTAATGTACACCGCAACGAAACACGCGGCGTAGGTGGCATTTTCTTTGACAGGTTGATGGCAAATGATGAATTTACGTTGCAGCAGCGCTTCGATTTCGTAAAGGACGTGGCTTATGCTTTTGCTCCTTTTTATACCTCCATCATAAACCAAAACCGTGACCTTCCTTACAACGAGGAGCAGAAAAAGTGGCAGCTGATTCGCCGGGGCCGCTATGTGGAGTTTAACCTGGTGTATGACCGAGGTACCAAGTTTGGCCTGATGACAGGCGGCAGAATAGAGTCAATTCTAATGAGCTTGCCAGAACTTGCTTCGTGGGTATATAACCACAAACCCGAACCAGGCAGCGCTGAAGAACAAACGCAGCACTACCTGAAGAAGGACATCGACTGGATAAACGTACTTTAACCCATGCTGGAAAAGCTTGTAGAGCTGGACAGGGAGCTCTTTGTATACCTTAACAACCTGCAGTCTCCTTTCTGGGACCCGATTATGGTGTTTGCATCGGATAAATATGTGTGGGTGCCGTTTTACCTGGGGCTTATTAGTTATGTGATCTGGAAGTATAAGCGTAAGAGCATTCCGATGCTACTGCTCGCTGTGTTAACTATAGCTTTGGCCGACAGCATCACATCCGGAATATTTAAACCTTACTTTGCGCGCCTACGCCCTTGTCACGATCCCACCTTATCCGAAACAATAAACCTTGTTGCAGGGTGTGGAGGTAAGTTCGGGTTTATGTCGTCGCATGCAGCTAATTCATTTGGTTTTGCTGTATTCTTTAACCTGGTCCTCTCCGACCGCTATGCTATCTTTAAATTTATACTCGTAGCCTGGGCAGTTATAGTTTCCTATAGTCGGATTTACCTGGGAGTGCACTTCCCCGGCGATATAATTGGTGGTGCTATAGTTGGTAGTTTTGCTGCCTATCTTTGCGCGCTTGGCTATGATATTGTAATCCGAAAGTATAGTTGGTTCGGGGTCAGCGACAACCTAACCAGAAATTAACTCATCGCATACCAGAAAAAAGAGACGCTTGAATTGCGTCTCTTTTTTGTTAATCATAATCTTTTTTTATCCCGGTTCAGTTAATTATTTGTTCAGTAGTCGTGCAACGTACTTGCCTATGATATCAAACTCCAGATTAACTGTATCGCCGGGTTTTACACTGTGTAGGTTTGTATGCTCGAAAGTATAAGGGATAATAGCTACAGAAAAGCGGTCTGCCTGCGAGTTAACTACTGTTAAACTAATGCCATTCACACAAATAGAGCCTTTCTCTACCGTTACGTTCCCAGTGCTGGCATCATAAGAGAATGTAAAGATCCAGCTGCCATTCTCATCGGTTACACTTTCGCAAATGCCTGTCTGATCAACGTGGCCCTGCACTACATGTCCGTCGAAGCGGCCATTTGCCTGCATGCAACGCTCCAGATTTACGACATCACCAACCTTTAAACTGTTCAGGTTGGTTTTCTTCAGCGTTTCATCAATAGCAGTTACAGTGTAGCTTTCTCCCTCAAGAGCTACTACCGTAAGACATACGCCATTATGCGACACACTCTGATCTATTTGCAGCTCGTTAGTAAAAGCCGATGAAAGTACGAAGTGCTTGTTTGTGTCTTCCTCTCTGATAGCTTCTACCCTGCCTAAAGTTTCTATAATTCCGGTAAACATTTTCGTGTGTTTTGTTACCCAAAGATACGTGTTTCTGATACCACACCGAAAAGTAAAACAGGTTTAACACGCTTTTTATAGTCCGCTAACCGGCATTTTGCTTATTTTCGCGAATACGAACCCGAATTGCCTGCCGGCAGTAGATATAACTATAGTATAACTGAGCATGGAAGCTGATTTGTATAAACATAAAGGAATGCGACGCGCACTGGTGCAGCAACTTCGCCAGAAAGGTATCCGCGATGAGCGTGTACTGGCGGCTATAGAAGCTGTTCCGCGTCATTTCTTTTTCGAGAAAGCCTTTGTAGAACAAGCTTATCAGGACAAAGCTTTCCCGATCGGTGAAGGGCAAACAATTTCGCAACCTTATACCGTAGCTTTCCAAACAGAACTGCTCAGGTTGAAGCCCAATGACAAGGTGCTGGAAATTGGTACTGGCTCCGGTTACCAATGCTGCGTGTTACTACAGATTACGCCCAACGTTTATACAATAGAATACAACAAGCCACTTTACGATAAAGCGCGCAGGTTCTTTGCCAAGTACGGATTAAAGCCTCATACTTTCCATGGCGACGGCTCCGAAGGTCTGCCATTTCATGCCCCTTTCGATAAAATTATAGTTACAGCCGGCGCCCCGGTTGTGCCCCGCAGTTTGTTAAAGCAGCTGAATGTCGGTGGTATTCTGGTGATACCTGTAGGAGACGAAAACAGCCAGAAAATGCTCCGTATCACGCGCGTATCCGAAGAGCAATTTGAACGCGAAGAGTTTGCCGACTTTAAGTTTGTGCCCTTACTGGGCCGCGAGGGCTGGAGCGCAGGTACTAATTAATTTTATCTAACCTTATAGGGGCTAGTGCAACCTGCGGCCCGCGTTTGTGTCTTTCGATCATATCTGCTACTACTATGAAAAAGACACTTACCATTTTGGTACTCTCTTTGAGTACCCTTAGCTGCCTGGCGCAGCATAAGTTTGAAGTTATCGCAACTGATGTAGACCTGTTCTGGAATGCCTTTGACAAATTTAGAACAGCTAAGTCTACCGAAGACTCTATCCGGATTATACACGACGAGTACATAAGCAAAGGAACTGCCGGAGTCGGGCAGTTTATGAAAGGGCGGATCCAAAATGCCCGCTACCTGCAGCAAACTATAAGCAAGCACAAATCCTACTATAGTTATTTACAGCACCATACTCCAAAACTACAGGCTGTAGTACCACGAATGAACCGTCATTACAAGCGACTGCTTAAACTATACCCGGATGCTTATATTCCTAAAGTGTACTTTGTAATTGGAGCCTTAAATTCGGCTGGCACCATTCACCAGGATCCGGTTATAGGGGTAGATATGTTCGGCTTCTATCCCGAGACCCCGAAAAATGAACTAAGCCCCTGGCTCCTTTCGGTTCTTCGGCCAATAGAGCAGATCGATATAGTTGTCTTTCACGAAATCGTGCATATACTGCAGAAAGGATATCCCGAACAGGAAGAAACACTTTTGAAGAAAAGTATAACAGAAGGCGCCGCTGATTTTATTGGGGAGTTAGTTACACGCAGTAACATCAACAAGCATATACATGCTTATGCCAACCCCAGAGAACGTGAACTATAGCTGGCCTTCAGAAACGAAATGCTTGGCACCGATATCAGCAACTGGCTATATAATGGACTGAAGAGTACGGATAAACCCGGTGATCTTGGTTATTATATGGGTTACAAGATATGCGAAGCGTATTACAACAACTCTGAAGATAAGAAACAAGCCATTAAAGAAATACTGGATATTAAAGACCACCAGGCATTTTTGGAGAAAAGTGGCTATGCTACAAAATTTGAGTGATTTTCGGGCTCGCAAACTATATTTTAAGGTTTAAGTGTTTGGGCGTATCTTTGCAGCACTAAACAAGCAAACGTAATGCGTAAACAGAAAAAAGTTAGCGAATCTTATGTGATCATGACCGAACTGGTGTTGCCAAACGACACCAATACCCTGAATAACCTGATGGGTGGTAAAATGATGCATTGGATGGACATCGTATCGGCCATTGCAGCTCAGAAACACTCCAACCGCATTGTAGTTACAGCATCCGTAGACAATGTTTCGTTTAAGGAAAGCATCAAACTGGGCAATGTTGTAACCCTGGAAGCTAAAGTTACGCGTGCATTCAGTTCCTCTATGGAAGTGCACATTGTAGTGTATGCCGAAGACATTCCGAGTGGCAAGAAGTTTATGTCGAACCAGGCCTTCTTTACTTTTGTTGCAGTAGATCAGTCAGGCAAGGCGATAGATGTGCCGGAGGCGGTGCCAGAAACAGAAGAAGAGATTAAACTATACGATGGCGCACTTCGCCGCCGTCAGTTGCGTCTGGTGTTGGCTGGCCGTATGAAGCCAAGTGAAGCAAATGAACTGAAATCCATTTTCGATATTAAAGAAGGCGTATAAAAGCGGATAATATGGCAGGCTTACAGGCAGAAGAACTTAGCAACGAGTTTTTGAAGAACTTTTTACCGGAAACATTATTTCTGGTAGAAAACGATGTGCCTGCAACTATAGTTACTGAAGCTGAAACTGCAGCTCCTATAGTTCATGAGCAACCAGAAACTATAGTTGAAGCTGCTCCGAAAGCCAAGTCTACTCCTGCCCTTCCAAAACTCCCGAAACAGGAATCACCAGCACAACCGGCTAAATTTAGCATGATTAGTGAGAACCGTAAAGGTGTGGCTGTGCTTGTTACTATACCGGATACGGAATTCAGAAAACTGCCGCAGCTGGAGTTCCTGAACAAGATATTAGCAGCTATTGGTTTACAGCCAACTGATGTGGCCTACGTGAACAATGTTTCGGGAGCTATTGCTGTGTTCGAAGAGCTACAACAAACCCTTACAGTTAACTACATCCTAAGCTTTGCCAGTCGGGTAGACTCCAACCTGCCACACGAGAAATTTACGCTGTACAATCCCGTGTTGCTCGGTAATGTGCCAATCGTTTTCTCTCATGCCCTTGCAGATCTGGAGCACGATGTAGAAAAGAAAAAACTGCTTTGGGGAGCGCTGCAAAAAGTGTTTACCAGGTAACTATAGTTCCTAGCATTAACCTTAGGTTTCCGAAAATAAAAAAGCCTTTCCATTTACTTGGAAAGGCTTTTTTACAACTACAATCTATAGTTTAATTCAGCACTTCTGCCAACTTATTTTCAAGATCCTTACCACGCAGGTTTTTAGCGATGATACGACCTTCTTTATCTAATAGAAGTGTTTGCGGAATAGCTGTGATGTTGTATAAACCTGCGGCTGCACTTTCCCAGCCTTTCAGGTCGGATACGTGTGGCCAGGTCAGTTTGTCGTCGGCTATCGCTTTCAGCCATTTTTCACGGTTCTGATCCAGCGATACGCCAAAAATTTCAAATCCTTTGTCTTTGTATATGTTGTACATGCGCACCACGTTCGGGTTCTCTTTACGGCATGGTCCGCACCAGCTTGCCCAGAAATCGATCAGCACATATTTGCCACGCAGGGAGGATAGGGAAGCTGTACCGCCATCAGGTGTCGGAAGAGTAATTTCCGGAGCAACCTGGCCAACAGCCGTACTGCGTGATTCATTCAGGCGATTTCTAAGCTCTTTTGTGTATTTAGAGTTAGGGATGTGCTGATTGTAAAGCGTTGCCATGCTATCTGCAAAAGCAAAATCTCCGGTCGGGTCAATCAGCGTTAGCGTACCAAAAGCAGAAACTATGGATGAAGGATGCTTGGCCAGAAAATTACGGATAACCTGTTGCTGTGAATTAAACTCAGCTTCAATGGCTTTGGCATCTTCAGTTCTGCCTTCGTTGCTGGCCTGCACAAACTGCTGCTGCAGCTCCATTTTCTTTAGCTGCGTTTCGTTTACCAGCTTGTTCAGTTCCTGGAAAAGTTTAGAGTCTTCCGATCCTTCAATTTTAGAAGTCCCATTCAGATCTTTGGCATCGGCTTCAAGTTTAATCTTAGCCCCCTTTTCCAGTACCAGCACTACGCCGTCGCGCTGATCAAGCGTAACACGGTAAAAAGATGGTTCGCTTACTGTGCCGTCAAAAGTAAAGCTACCGTTCTCTCCTATCGCTACTGTATCGCGCGGTACAAACTGTTGGTTCTCCAGCTCAAACAGGTAAATATCAGCACCAGTTGTAGCATTGCTCAGCTTGCCCTGTACAGTAAACCCATCTCCGTTTTCAGAAGAAGATTTGTTGTTCTGGCAACCTGCAAGCAGCACCACTGCCGAAGCAAAAGCCAGATACTTGGTAATTTTCATATCCGTATGTTTAATTAATTTACGTTAACTGTACCTCAAACAAATTTTCCAGATTCACCTGTTCGAGGTACGGTAACGATTTGCTATGCATTTAACCGCTCAGCCAGCAACTTGTTTGCTAGTTTAGGGTCTGCCTTGCCTTTTGTCTGTTTCATGATCTCACCCATGAACATTCCAATCAGGCTCTTCTTTCCTTCTTTGTACTCGGCAACCTTTTGCGGATTACCAGCCAGTACTTCAGCAATAATGTCTTCGAGGGCGCTTGCGTCAGAATTCTGGAGCAGGTTTTGCTCTTCAGCTACCTGATGTGCAGGCACGCCAGGGTTCTCCAGCATGTAAGGGAAAATCTGCTTAGAAGCTACCGAATGGCTTACCTTGTTCTCATCAACCAGGGCAATCAACTCAGCGATGCTGTGCGGCTGGAGCGGGAAATCCTTCATGTGCAGTTGCAGCTCGTTCAGGTACGATTTTACCGGACCCATCACCCAGTTAGAAGCTGCTTTATAGTTGGTGGTATACTTACACAATTCTGCAAAGTATAAAGCTACTTCCTTGGCATCGGTCAATACGTTGGCGTCGTATTCTGGCAGGCCGTACTCTTCGGTAAAACGCTTATATAGTTCCTGCGGCAGGCTTGGCATCATTTCTTTAATACGATCCAACCACTCCTGCTCAATTACCAGCGGCGGTAAATCCGGCTCCGGGAAGTAACGGTAATCGTTCAGCGTTTCCTTAGAGCGCATGGCTGTAGTTGTGCCCGTGTTCGCATCGAAATTTCTGGTTTCACCGTCTACAGTACCACCATTTTCAAGCACCATGATCTGACGCTCAATCTCGTGCTCGATAGCGCGCTGCACGTTACGGAAGGAGTTCATGTTCTTCACTTCTACCTTCGTACCCCACAGCGGAGAATCCTTCAGCATCACCGAAATATTGGCATCGCAGCGAAGCGAGCCTTCTTCCATGTTACCATCGCAAATATCCAGGTACTTCACCAGGCGCTTGATTTCGGTCAGGTAGTTATAGGCCTCTACAGAATCACGGATGTCTGGCTCCGATACGATCTCGATCAACGGCACACCGGCACGATTAAAGTCTACCAGCGTTTCAGTTTCACCCGCTAAGTGCATCGACTTACCCGCATCTTCTTCCATGTGAATACGCGTGATACCGATCTGCTTGTCGTTACCATCGGCATCCTTCACGATAACATGGCCAGCCGTACAAACAGGTGTTTTATCCTGTGTGATCTGGTAGCCTTTGGGAAGATCGGGATAGAAGTAGTTTTTACGGGCGTAAATGTTGTAGCGCGTAATGTTACAGTTCGTAGCCAGGCCCATTTTAACAGCCATCTCTACCACCGTTTTATTGATGCGTGGCAATGTACCCGGGTGACCAAGCGTGATAGCGCTTAAGTTGGTATTGGGCAGCATACCGTACTCCGTTGAGTCAGAACTATAAGCCTTGCTCTCTGTCAGCAACTGCGCGTGTACTTCCAGACCGATGATCGCCTGGTATTTATTTCTGATTGATTCTTCCATGGTTTTAATGATTAATGACGAATGAATAATGAGCAATAACTATAGTTTCTCATCATGCGAAAGTCATTATTAATTAATCATTATTAACTATTCATTAAGTTCTTTACAAGTTCTACTGCTTTGCCTGGCACGGCCTGTAAGCCTGAAGCGTCTTTACCGCCAGCAGTTGCATAGAATGGCTGTCCACCGCCGCCGCCTTTAATTTCTTTGGCAAGTTCGCGTACCATCTGGCTGGCATTCAGGTTCTTTTCAGCAACAAGGTTATCAGATAGCATTACCGCGATCTGTGGTTTGCCGTCAATTTCAGCAGCCAATACTAATATAAGGTTATCTACAACCTGACGCATATCAAAGGCAAGCTTTTTCAGGTGATCTGCGTTGCTAACTTCTACCTGCTCAGCTACTAGGCTAACACCGTTTAATTGCTGTGCTTTTTGGGCCAGCGTATCTTTCAGGCCGCTAAGTTGCTTCAGCTCAAATTGCTCCAGTTGTTTCTGCAGCGCTTTGTTCTCGTCCTGAAGTTTCTGCACCGCACCTGATACATTGCTTTGGGTATTCAGCACTTCACGAACCGCAGTCAACTCATCTAACTGCGCCTGTACAAAGTCTTCGGCTATTTTAGCAGTAACGGCTTCAATACGACGCACTCCGGCTGCGACCGAGCTTTCAGATACTATTTTAAAGTAACCGATCTCGCCGGTATTGTACACGTGCGTCCCACCGCAAAGCTCTACCGAATGCTCACGGTCGAAAGCAATCACGCGAACAAATTCGCCATACTTTTCACCAAACAGGGCAGTTGCTCCCATTTCTTTGGCTTCGGCAATTGGCACGTTACGCTGCTCTTCCAATGGAATGCTCTGGCGCACACGCTCATTCACGATATGTTCAATCTCTCTTAACTCAGCATCTTCTACTTTAGAGAAATGCGAGAAGTCGAAACGCAGTACTTTTTCATTTACCAAAGAGCCTTTCTGCTGCACGTGCTCACCTAAAACTTTACGTAAAGCGGCATGCAGTAAGTGCGTAGCAGAGTGGTTCTTACGGATATAGTTACGACGCTCAAAATCGATCTCACTACGGAAGGCAGCTTCGATGTTTTGCGGCAACTTAGTCGTGATATGCAGGATAAGATCGTTCTCTTTTTTCGTGTCCAGAACTTCGATCTGCTCAGCATCTGAAATCAGATAACCGGTATCGCCAACCTGGCCACCACTTTCTGCATAGAAAGGAGTTTTATCAAGCACGATATGATATTCGCTTTTATTCTTGGTCTTAACCTGGCGGTAACGCACGATATGGGAGTCCGAAACATTGCAGTCGTAGCCTACAAATTCAGTCGTTACATCAGGATGAACTATAACCCAGTCGCTTTGCTCCGAAGCGGATGCGTTACGCGAACGGTTCTTTTGCTGCTCCATCTCTACGCTAAAACCAGCTTCGTCAACTGTAAAGCCTTTTTCACGGGCAATCAGGGCAGTCAGGTCCAGCGGGAAACCGAAGGTATCATATAGTTCGAAGGCTGTTTTGCCATCGATGGTATTATTGTTCTCTTTAAATCTAGACTCCAGTGCATCCAGACGCTTCAGACCGTTCTCCAGCGTACGCAGGAAAGCGTTCTCTTCTTCTTCAATCACGCGCTGCACAAAGCTTAGTTGCTGCTTTAGCTCCGGGAAAACAGTTTCCATCTGGTCGGCTAGTACGGCTGCCAGTTTGTACAGGAACGGCTTCTTGAAATCTAGGAAAGTGAAACCATAACGCACTGCACGGCGCAGAATACGACGGATAACATAACCAGCTTTGTTATTTGATGGCAACTGGCCGTCGGCTATAGTAAAAGCAATAGCACGGATGTGGTCAGAAATTACGCGGATAGCGATGTCTGTTTTCTCATCTTCGCCATAAATTACACCGGCTTGTTTTGCCACAAACTGGATCAGTGGCTGGAATACGTCGGTATCATAGTTGGAACGCTTGCCCTGGATAGCCATGCACAAACGCTCGAAGCCCATACCGGTATCTACGTGCTGTGCAGGCAGTTTTACCAGTGAGCCATCCGCCAGACGGTTGAACTCCATGAATACGTTATTCCAGATCTCTACTACCTGCGGATGATCATTATTTACAAGCGATTTACCATCCACCTGCGCGCGTTCTTCATCGGTACGCAAGTCGACGTGTATCTCCGAGCACGGGCCGCACGGACCGGTATCGCCCATCTCCCAGAAGTTGTCCTTTTTATTACCCATCAAAATGCGATCTTCCGCGATCATTGACTTCCAGATGTTAAAGGCATCCTGGTCCATTGGTAGGTTGTCTTTATCATCGCCCTGGAAAACCGAAACGTACAGCCTGTCTTTTGGCAGCTTGTATACTTCGGTAAGCAGTTCCCACGACCATTCCAGTGCATCCTTCTTAAAGTAATCACCAAACGACCAGTTGCCCAGCATCTCGAACATAGTGTGGTGGTAGGTATCGTAACCTACTTCTTCCAGGTCGTTGTGCTTGCCGCTCACGCGAAGGCATTTCTGGGTGTCGGCGATGCGCTTATATGGCGCAGGCTTGTTGCCCAAAAAGTAGTCTTTGAAAGGGGCCATTCCCGAGTTGATAAACATCAGGGTTGGGTCGTCTTTAACCACGATCGGTGCCGATGGCACGATCTGGTGCTGCTTGGAAGCGAAGAAATCCAGGAACTTTTGTCTTATCTCAGCTGAGTTCATCTATGATTATTAAGCCTTTAGATACTATCTGCTATACTTGTTGTTTAAGAACAAAAAATATAGAATTTTTGCCTTTCAGAAGCACGACTGATTTTCGCGTTCTGGTTAGCCAATTACAAGCAAAAGTAGCATATTTTAGCTGTAAACGGTAACATCCGAAGTAAAATTAACTGTGCACAAACTATAGTTTAGCCCTAGCCTTATGCCTTATAAAGAAAAAGAAATAGAGAAGCAGTATTACACCATTGGTGAGGTAGCTGCTATGTTCGATGTTGCTCCGTCGCTCATTCGCTTCTGGGAGACCGAATTTGAGCAGTTGCGCCCTAAGAAAAACAAGAAAGGGAACCGCCAGTTTGCCCAGAAAGACATTGAAACGCTGCGCACGGTGTACCATTTGGTTAAAGAGCGCGGCTATACCATACAGGGTGCTAAAGATGTACTAAAAAACAAGCCTGTGCAGACCAAGGACAAGATGGAGATCATCGACTCGCTGGAAAAAGTGCGTGAGTTTTTGGTGGGCATCAAAAATCAATTGAACACCAAAGCGTAGTTGCTTCGTAATCTCTCTAACTATGGGAGATAACCAGAACCTCTACGAAGTTGCTATAACCCAGATTCCCGGTATCGGGCCGCAGCTAACGCGCCAGCTGGTAAGTTACTGTGGCTCTCCGCATGCGGTATTTCATGCGCCGCCAGGCAAGCTGCAGAAGATTCCGGGGATTGGTCCGACTGCTTATAAAAACATTACTCAAGGTACAAAACAAGCTTTACTGCAGGCCGAAGAACTGCTAAAAAAAGCAGAAGAATACGACGTACAGTTGTTGTTCTATACTTCGCCAAAATACCCCGACCGGCTGAAACAGATCGCCGACGCTCCTACCCTTTTATACTTCCGCGGAAACGGTAATCTGAACCAGCGACGTATTATTTCTATAGTTGGTACCCGGCAAGTCAGCAACTATGGGCAGGCTGTAACGGAAAAGATTGTTGCTGATTTGGCTCCTTACAATGTGCTTATAGTTAGCGGGCTGGCGTATGGCGTAGATATCGTTTCGCATAGAGCAGCACTACAGGCAGGTTTGCCAACTATTGGCGTTATGGCTAGCGGACCTGATATTGTTTATCCGGCTGTGCACCGCAAATACGCTGAGCGCATGCTAACTCAAGGTGGCTTACTGACAGAGAATATCTTCGGCACTAAACCCGATGCACCGCGTTTCCCGGCACGTAACCGTATTATTGCCGGCATGAGCGACTGTACTATAGTTGTAGAGGCAACAATTAAAAGCGGAACACTCATCACTGCTGACCTGGCACATGGCTACGATAAAGAAGTGATGGCTGTACCCGGCAATGTAACTTCCCCGGTTTCTGAAGGACCGAATCATCTTATTAAAAACCATAAAGCAGCTATTTATACTTCAGTGCAGGATCTGGTAGAACTGTTGAACTGGGACCTGGAAGATGAAATCAGGGCAAGAAAATTTAAAAACCAGGTTTTCTCACCGGAAGACTTTACACCTGACGAATTAAAAGTGCTAAACCTACTCATCCAGGCCCAGGACGAGCACATGGACAACATCAGCTGGAAGACCCAGATTCCGGTAAGCATGCTGGCCTCGGTACTGTTAACGCTGGAGTTTAAAGGAATGGTGAAAGCAATGCCGGGTAAACGGTTTGGCTTGATCAGGTGATTAGTTAATCGTTGTTAATTTGATATTGCTGTTTCGGACATCCTTGCCTGCGTAAACCAGTAACGGGGAAAAGGATGACCCATGCAGATGGCTTCCGGACTCGGAAGTCTAAAAGAGTGGTTTATGCGGTTTTTCAACGTTCATCAATTAACAACCAACAATCAAAAACGCTTAACTTTAAACTCTTAACTCTTAACTAAACCGAATGCTGCTCTACAACAGCCAGCTTATTCCCGAAGCCGAATTACGTTTGACACTAACCAACCGGGCTTTTCAGTTTAATGATGGCTTTTTTGAGACGGCTATAGTTGCGGATGAAAAGCTGCGTTTCTGGAATGACCATGTGGCTCGCATGCAGGCTGCTGCAAAGGCTCTGAAATTGGCGTTGCCCCAAACTATTGTTTCAGGTGAGCTAGAAACGCAATTGCTTGAATTGGCTAAGCAAAATAATGCAGCAAACTATGGCCGGCTTAAGCTTAAACTTTGGCGAGGCGGCGGCGGACTTTACACGCCCGAAACAGATCAGGCTGACTGGCTGGCAACTATAGTTCCGGCCACTCAGGCTACTACAACTCCCCTGCACATCGGCACCTGCGAAACTATAACCACCAACTATAGCCCCTTCTCCTTTTTTAAAGGTCCTAATGCATTACTATATGTAATGGCTGGAATCGAGAAAAAGGAAAAAGGCTTTGACGATATGATTTTGCTAAACCGCCAACAGCAGGTCTCGGAACTTATATCCTCCAATATTTTCTGGCTGAAGAATAATGTGCTTTTCACGCCCGCTTTAGATACAGGCTGTGTGCAGGGCATTGTAGGGCAGAATGTATTACGGTGGGCAAAACAAACAGGTATTAAAACGAAAGAAGTGTATTTTGATGTGGCCAGTTTACTAAAAGCAGATGCTATTTTTAGTTGTAATGTAACAGGCATCCGAAGTATAGCAACTATAAATGGTACCTCTGTAAGGATAGATGAAGACTTTATACAGCAACTGCGTGAGGCACTTCAGTTTTAGGGTAATAAAAAAGCTCAGGTTTAGTACCTGAGCCCTTCTTAAACCATAGTTTGTAATTATTTCTTCTGCTGCTGATTTGGGTACCAGTTTCTAAGCCTTACTTCAATATTTTTATCCTTCTCGTTTACCATTTTCTTGAAGGCTTCCACATCTGCTAATCCCTCTGTTCCGCGGAAATGGTACGGGTATACTACCTTTGGCTTGAACTCCAAAACTGCACTGGCAGCCTGGTTGATGTCCATTGTGTAAGGCAGGTTCATGCACACAAAAGCAACATCAATATTTTTTAAGGCACGCATCTCCGGTATGTCTTCCGTATCGCCGGAAAGGTAAATACGCTTACCACCCATGGTTAAAACATAGCCATTTCCCCTGCCTTTAGGGTGCCGTGAATCTGCCGTTTCAGGTAAGTTGTACATTGGGATGGCCTCGATCGCAACACCTGCCTGGTTAGTAGTCTCGCCGTTGCCGATAACGATTGCCTGTGCTTTGTATTTCTCTGGCAACTGATCAGCAACTGCTTGCGGTACCACAAATTTAGCGCCTTTCAAATCTAACGCATCCAGCGTTTTTACATCCAAGTGGTCACCGTGTATGTCGGTAATTAAAACCAGGTCGGCTTTGGGCATGGTTTTATAGCCTTCAGCACCGCCATATGGGTCTACGTAAATGTTTTTCCCGTTCCAGCTCAGCACCAGCGATCCGTGAGTAATAGGTTGTATCTTCAGCTGCCCCTGATCAGTTTTGATCATGTCGGTAGCATGCTTAGCAGACTGTTTGTTCTGGGCATTTAAGTTCATAAATGGCAGCAGAAGCAGCAGTGTTAAAAATGATCTTATTCTCATAGTTTTAGTAGGTATAGTTCAAGCATTTAAACTAGAATTGAGGTGTAATGTTTGGGAGATAGCATTGATAATTATTGAGAATAAAGTTCTTCATGAGTTTCTATGATTGAAACTGTAACGTGGTTGTATTTCCTAAGCTCAAAGCGAAGCGATGGTTTAGGCAGCGCAGGGCTATAGCTTGTTATTTTTCCTTTTAGGTTGAATGATCTTCAAACTTCGTCATTACCCACTTGCCAGAATCTTTCTCAAATGTAAATTGAGCATTGATCCCATTTTCAATACCATGAATTATTAAAACTCTGATATTCGTATTTTTGAAAGAACGGTTGAAATCATCAAATGTGGTAGAAATACTATCACACCCATAATAAAAGCTAGTATATCTCCACTGATCAGATTTTATAAACTCTCTCTTATCGTTATAATCATTATCTAAAGTAGTCATATCGAGAGGAAACTTGATTCTCTGCTTTTGGAATACAGAATCTTTACAAAATTCTCTCAGAAAGGAGTTAAAATCTTCTTCATTATCCAATGCGTTTTCTTGTACTGAAGAAATTTTATCTAAATACCACTTTCCTCTCCGTTTCTTAAAGTAATAATTTTTACTTACTGATGTCTTGGTATCTATCCACGTAAAGACTTTTTCTGTAGTTCTTTTATTTTCCCTCAATCCATTAGAAATTTCAGTTATAGCCTCTAAATCAACAAAGAGTCTTTCATGTTTCCACCTACTGGAATCTATTAGAGATGATACTCCAAATTCCTCATACTCTAATGGAAACTTTATTCTTTGTTTCTGCAAATCTTTATTAAAACCAAAATTGACAGCAAAATCCCAAAAGCTTGAATCAATATGTGCAAACATATCTATGTTGGCTTCCGCAACTACATTAGGTGCTTGAACTTCATTTGGATCATTAGAACTTGAGCAGCTATAGAGCAATAAAAAGCTAAGTGAAATTACATATCTCATCCTTGATTGATATTAATATGCTATACCAAATTGAATATCAGAAGTACCTACTCCTGCTTATCTGCACTATAACTATAGTTTTTAAAGCCAGACTACCTACACCGCAACCGGCGCTTTAATACCCGGGTGCGGGTTATAGTTTACCAACTCAAAGTCTTCAAATTTAAAGTCGAAGATATCTTTTACATCCGGGTTGATGACCATAGTTGGCAGCTGGCGTGGTTCGCGGGTAAGCTGTAGTTGTGCCTGCTCCAGGTGGTTGGTGTAAAGATGCGTGTCGCCGCCTGTCCAGATAAATTCGCCGGGCTCCAGGCCTGTTACCTGCGCCATCATCAGCACCAGTAACGCATACGATGCAATATTGAACGGCACACCCAAGAAAACATCGGCAGAGCGCTGGTAAAGCTGGCAACTCAGTTTGCCTTCGGCTACATAAAACTGATAAAACGCGTGGCAAGGCGGCAGCTTCATGTTTTCGATCTCAGCTACATTCCAGGCGCTCACTATAATTCTTCTGGAGTCAGGGTTATTCTTCAGCTGATTTACTACCTGCGTGATCTGGTCGATGTGGCGGCCGTCTGGGGTTGGCCAACTGCGCCATTGCGAGCCGTACACCGGACCGAGGTTGCCATTTTCATCAGCCCATTCATCCCAGATGCTCACGCCATTCTCTTTCAAATAAGCAATATTGGTCTCGCCTTTCAGAAACCAGAGCAACTCGTGTATGATAGACTTAAGGTGTACTTTCTTAGTGGTAACCAGCGGAAATCCATCGGCCAGGTTAAAGCGCATTTGGTAGCCGAACACGCTCAGTGTACCTGTTCCGGTTCTGTCTTCTTTCTTCACACCATTATCTAAGATGTGCTGCATCAGGTCTAAATACTGCTTCATTGTATAGGCTATAGTTCAGAGTTAGGAGTTGAAAGTTAAGTGTTAAATTGAGGGTATCAAAGGCTGATAAAACAAAAAACCTTCTGCTTACAGGCAAAAGGCTTTCCGGGTTGGCTAAAAGTTATAGTTTCTTAATCTTTTGATTTGGTCTCTTTGCTGATTTCGGCTTTTGAGGCATCTTTCTTCATGCAGCAGGCAGGCTTTGCTTCCTTGTTGTCGGTTGCAGCAGTAGCCATCTGGCAGCTTTCTGCGGACTTTTTACCTTTCTTGCCTTTCTTTGCTTTATCAGCATGTTCCATTTTACACTTGCCGCCCTCGCAGGCAACAGCAGTAGTAGTACCGGCACCTATAAAGCCGGCAATCGCTAAAACAAGTACTATCTTTTTCATAGGCTGTGACAGATGTTTCTTCTTTTTATATCAGCAAAATTAATAGAGCTCCGCAAATTACAAAATGATGTTCATCACTATCAGCAACCTTTTGCAAGCTCCTGTCTCAAATAGCAAAAATATTTCGGGCTTTATCCAATATCATTTATTTATTTGCGTGTTAGTAGCATGGCAAGTAAACTTATGATGAAGAAAAGATTGATAACGCTGGTGGTTCTGCTATGTACCATTTTTGTTAACGTGCGGGCGCAGCAACCTACTGATCAGGATAAAACAAAAGCACAGGAAGATAAGATTTCGCGCCTCATGAGTGAGCGCGAGCAGCTGGTACTCGAATACCAGTTCCTAAACCAGCAGAACAGCAACTTCTGGGGCAATAAATCCAAAAAAGACCTGCTCAGTATCATCGATACATTAAAGGAAATCATCAAAAAAGATTCTGAGCTGATAGGAGCCGTAAAAGAAGCCAGTATAAAGAAGATTGCAGTTACTACCGCCCAGACACAACGCGCAGGCAAGCAAACCGTAGTAGATCAGCGCCAGATTAATGCCCGCATCAAAGGTTTACAAGACCAGATAACGGCTCTGGAGCGGCAGATCAAGAAGCGTGAACGAACTATAGCCGAACATCAGGTGCAGTTACAGGAAGCCGAAACAAAGCGTTATGGAAAGGATAAAGTGATTACAGTACTGGCCGTAGTTTCTACTATCCTGCTGCTTTATGCCATTATTCTGCAGGTTCGGTTAAACAATACCAAAGCAAAGGCTAAAGCAAAAGCGCCGCGCCGAAAAACAGCAAATCAGGTATAAAAACGGAATTAAAAGCTATAAATTTTATGTTATACTTTCCTTGCCCTATGGCAAGTGCACGTATATAGAAGAGCTAAATAATGCAAGGGCTGGCGTGTAATTCCAGCCCTTATTTTTGATGTAGATGAGAGATATTTTTGAAGAATTACTGCAGGTACAGCACCTGCTAAAAATAGAGCAGGAAGAAGACCGCCAGCAATACAAGATTAAGGCACTGAAGAGTACTATACAGGAGCGAAAGGAAATGGGTTTCTGCTGGTACCCGGTGGTCATTTCAAAAGAAGAGATCGGGTTTGGAAATAAAGTTGTTATTGAACTGGAACGTACTTCGGGCCGCGACGAGCTGCACCTTTTCCAGACGGGTAAAGCGGCAGCCTTGTTCAGCAACAGCGGCGAACGTCAGAGCCTGAACGGGGTTATAGTTGGCCTTCGACGCAACAAAATTCTGCTGGCCACTAACAAAGAAGACCTGCCGGATTGGGTAGATGAGGGTAAACTGGGCATCGACCTGACCTTTGACGAAATGAGCTACCGCGAGATGGAGATCGCCATGAAAAAGGTGATCGAAGCGCATAAATCCCGACTGGCTGAGCTGCGCGACATTCTGTTAGGCATAAAAGAACCCACGTTTACAGACGTAAAATTCGATGAGATACCTTCCCTTAACGACTCGCAGAACGAAGCAGTACGCAAAATAGCGCAGGCCAAAGATGTAGCGATTATACATGGTCCTCCGGGCACCGGTAAAACTACTACGCTGGTGCAGGCCATTCTGCATACGCTTAAAACGCAGAAGCGCCTGCTGGTTACTGCGCCATCCAACACGGCTGTAGATTTACTGACTGAAAAGCTGGCCAATGAAGGCGTTAATGTGATCCGGATAGGTAATCCGTCGCGCGTGTCGGATGTGCTGCTGGAGCACACCCTGGATGCACAAATTATGGATCATAAGGCTTATAAGGATCTGAAAACCGTGCGTAAAACGGCTGAGGAGTATAAGCGTATGGCCTTCCAGTATAAACGCAAGTTCGGACACGAGGAGCGCTTGCAGCGCCAACTATACAAAGCGGAAAGCAACCGCCTGCTGGATGAAGCCGATAACATTGAACATTACATCACCGAAGACTTGCTGGAGAATGTGCAGGTAATTACCTGTACGCTGGTAGGAGCTGCCAATAAGGCTATCCGCCACCTGACTTATGACACTGTTTTTATAGACGAAGCTGCCCAGGCATTGGAGCCGGCATGCTGGGTTCCTATTTCTCGCGCCAACAAGGTTGTATTAGCCGGCGACCATTGCCAGTTGCCGCCAACTGTAAAGTCTTACCTGGCCGAGCAGAAAGGGTTGGGCAAGACTTTATTCGAGAAATGTATCGAGCGTCAGGCTAATGTTTCGGTGATGCTGAAAACGCAGTACCGTATGCACCACCACATCATGCAGTTCTCGAACGAGCAATTTTACAATGGCGAGCTAATGGCGCACGAAAGCGTACACAGCAGCGACCTGCATGGCTACGATACCTTTTTTAAACCCGGCATGGCCGTTGAATTTGTTGACACTGCCGGCTGTGGCTACAACGAAGTGGTAAATCCGGAAGCACAAAGCTCAGCGAACCCCGAAGAGGCAGATCTGTTACTGAACCACCTGCAATTGCTGCTGAAAGATTACGAGCAGGACGAAGAAGTGGCCCCGCTTAAGATTGGTGTAATTGCGCCGTATCGTGCTCAGATCAATTACCTGCAGGACCGCGTCGAGCACATGCCGCAACTGCACGAACTATACCAGAAACGTGAGCTATCAATTGGTACGGTAGACAGTTTCCAAGGGCAGGAACGCGACATTATCTATATCAGCATGGTGCGCAGCAACGAAATCGGTGAGATCGGTTTCCTGAGTGATATCAGGCGCATGAACGTAGGCATGACCCGTGCTAAAAAGAAACTGGTTATAGTTGGCGACAGCGCCACGCTTTCGCATCATCCGTTTTACGAAGCTTTCCTGAAGTACACCGAGCGCATAAATGCCTACCGTAGCGCCTGGGAGCTTACTTAGTGCCTGCCATAACCGATAAATTGAACCGAACGCTACAATTGCAAGTATAAATACTTACCTTGTCGGCACCAAACACATAAACATATGAAAATAGAAAAAAATAAGGTGGTAACACTCACCTATGAACTGAGAATACAGAACGAAAATGGTGAGCAGAGCCTGGTAGAAGTTGCCAATGAAGAGCAGCCAATGGCCTTTATCTTCGGCATGAGTGGTTTGCCAGATCAGTTTGAAGATAACCTGAACGGCCTGAGCGAAGGCGACAACTTCGAGTTTAAGCTGGATGCTGAAGAAGGCTACGGCGAATTTGACGAAAACGCTGTTGTGGAACTGCCTAAGAATGTGTTTGAAGTAGAAGGTGCTGTTCCGGATAACATGTTGGAAGTAGGCAACTTTATACCCATGACCGATAGTGAAGGTAATCAGTTACAAGGCCGTGTAGCTAAAGTGTCTGACTCTGCCGTAACAATGGATTTTAACCACCCGCTTTCTGGTAAGGAGCTATACTTTAAAGGAAAAGTTTCGCAGGTACGTGAGGCTACGAAAGAAGAGTTAGATCATGGTCACGTGCATGGTCCGGGCGGCCATCACCATCATTAATAGTATCTGAACATTCGTTCCTAAAGCAGCATAGGTAATTCTTATGCTGCTTTTTTGTTTATATTTCTTCGATTTGTCATCCTGAGTATTCTTGAGACGAGAGTCGAAGAGAGCCAGTATAGTTGTGAAGGATCTTATGTGTCCATTACATTATTTTCATTTCGAATACAGTGAGGAATCTATTTCAAACTATAGTTGAAGCTATTATTCTATAGTAGGCTATAATTGGCATTGGACACAAGCAGTTCGTACTATAGTTTCTTTTTATCCTGGGAGCTCTACCAGCCTATCGTTTTATAGTTGCTTTGGTGCGCTCACGGCCGCGAGGCCTCGTCTTTGGGCATCGCGCGGTGTACATTCCTTTTGCTCCTACGTCGCAATGCCTTGCGGCACCAGAAATCTACAAGGCGCTCAACCCAAAGACTGAAATCAATCAATAGCTAATCTATAGTTTAATGAACAGCTGTAGTTGCATCGCTTTTCCGTGGTAGTAGTTTCGTGGGGCAGGCGGCGCCTGCCTGTTCGTGGATTGTGACTATAGAACTATAGCAACAGCAAAATTCCCCTCTCGGGAGGGGCAGGGGTGGGTTGATTGGCAACTATAGAACTACAGCTCAAACTAGAGCACTATCAGAAAACTTCCCTCTTTCGACTACAGAGAACGGGAGTTCAAAAGTAGCGCTGAGTGGTTAGTGTTGGTTCGACCTGCAGCAACTATAGTACTAAAGCTTTAACGCTTCAATAACTCGGTTTTCACCCCTTCTACATAAATTACTAACTCCGGGAAAAAGGCTTCGAAATCCTGCTGGTACAAACTATAGTTTAAGGCGAGCTCCTCTCCTGCCGTTTCCATGTTCGACTCGAAACTGGTGCGTCTGCTAAGGCCAGTTAAGGCACGGCTGATCCCTTCAATTTCTGCATAACCGAGCAACCAGTTCTGCTCCTTCATATACGGGAAAAAGTGCTGCACTTTAGCCGGCAAGGCTGGCAGATAGCTGTTTATCAAACTATAGGTCCGGTCGGTGTAACTTTCTAGCGTTTCGTTGGCATATTGCTCAAAACTTGTGGCCAGAAAATGGTCGTAAAACAGGTCTGCTACAACCGGGGCATATTTTTTATATTTTTCTCTGAGGCGGGCTTTGGTTTCGGCAACAATGGGGTGCGTGTCGGTGAAGCTGTCGATAAACCGGTGCAGGTAAATGCCGCGCGCAATACCGGAACTATAGTTGGCAGCCTGTTTCCCTTTAACAGCATCTGCAATAAAGTTACCGAGCATCAGTTCTTCGTTGTTACCGGACAAGTATAAATGGGCGAGATAATTCAAATCAATAGAAATTAATATTGTACTTCAAACAACTTATACTGCGCTTTGTTCTAAAGGTATAAACTATAGGCTATAAACCCTTTGTATTTAAGGCGCGTAAGCAAAACACAATTACAACAAACATAAAACTATGAGCAACGACCAGAAAACCGACTTACAGAAACTGATAGATAAGATCAAAAATATTGATACGGCCATGATGACCACTGCCGATGATGAGGGCAGCCTGCGAAGCCGGCCGATGCGCAACATGCAGATAAAAGAGGATGGCGTGATCTGGTTCTTTACTGGATACGAATCCGAAAAAACACACGAACTGCAGAAAGACGCACATGTGAACCTGAGCTATGCCAAGCCCGACGATCAGTTATACGTTTCGGTGTCGGGCAGAGCAGTTGTAAGCAGAGACAAGGCTAAGATAGACGAATTATGGAATCCGGCGCTGAAAGCCTGGTTTCCAGAAGGAAAAGAAGATCCAAACATCGGTTTAATTAAAGTGACGATAGACAAAGCCGAATACTGGGACTCACCGAGCAGCGCCATGGTACATTTATATGGTGTGGTAAAAGCTGCCATTACCGGCGAGCGTGCCGACCCGGGTGAAAACAAAAAGATCAACCTGTAAGTATAAAAGAATACCTATAGCTTGAAAGCAACACCTGCCTTACTCCCGTTTGGCAGGTGTTTTTTTGCGTTTCATTTCGCATTTATTACCTTACTTACATTTAGTCACCAGGCACAAACAACTATATTCCTTTGCAGCCAACTATAGCTTCTTCTCCCCGACTCACCACGCTCACTTTGTTTGGCATAAAAAAAGGCCACATGCGTTGGGGACTGGCACAAATGGGTACATCTGGTTCTGAGCTGGCAAAAATACCCGGTTTGCTGTTTTATAAGTTATTGGGCAGCGGACGCGGCAGAGGCTTCAGTATAAAACCAAACTTTTACCGATACGGACTCATTTGTACCTGGGAAAGTGAATTTGCTGCTGAGGATTTTTTCAATAATTCTGGTCTGATGCAGGAATACAGAGAGCACACCTTTGAAAGCTGGACCTGCTATATGCAACCCATGCAAAGCCACGGACAATGGGACAAACAGGAACCTTTTTCGCCTATAGTTTCAGAAAAGAATTGTTCCGGCCCTATAGCGGTGCTAACACGGGCAAGTATTAACCTACGGGCCCTGCCTAATTTCTGGCGGTTTGTGCCGCAGTCAAGTAAGGCGCTGGATGATGCCGCAGGCCTGATCTGCTCGATTGGCTTAGGAGAATTGCCGTTAGTTCGTCAGGCTACGTTTAGCATCTGGGAATCGGCGGAGGCTATGAAGAATTACGCTTACCGCAACCCCAAACACCAGGAAGTGATCAAAAGAACCCGATCTGAAAACTGGTACTCCGAAGAGTTGTTTGCCCGCTTTATAGTTACCAGAACCGAAGGCAGCTGGAATGGCACCGACCCGCTTAAAACAACTATAGCTCAACTATAGCATCAGCGCTTAAACCGGGCCATAATATCTTCCAGCAGGTCTACCTGTATTTGTTGTATCTCTATCAGGCGCTGGTTCTGGTTGATGATCAGGTGATCTATTTTTTCGTGCAGCAACCGTATCTCCAGTTCCGCTTTCAGGTTTACCTGGTAATCATATTCCGAGCGCTGCCGGTCTTTTGCCTCTTTCCGGTTCTGGCTCATCATAATAATAGGCGCCTGTATAGCTGCCAGGCAGGAAAGTATCAGGTTTAAGAGAATAAAAGGATAAGGATCGAATGGCCGGGTGGCTACAAAATATACATTAACAGCCATCCAAAGGAAAAGGAAAGAAAAGAAGATCAGAATAAACGTCCAGCTGCCGCCAAATGCAGCAATCTTATCTGATACCCGCTCTCCTAATGTCAGTTTATCAGTTAGCTCTGTTTCGATGTTAGAAGACAGGACTTCATGTTCGTTTATGCTCTGGATCACCTCTTTTTCCAGTTCCGACAGTTCGCCCAGCTCTTTCGTGAGCATGTTTTCTAAGTACTTATTGCGGTACTGGTTTAGAACAGTCACAGAAATCAAACCCTTCTCATCAAAATCAGGATGATCTGCCTTGATAAGGTCCAGAATGTTTTTGCGTATGCCTGTGCCTGTGACCAGTTGCTGCATGGGCAGATGTTTCCCGGTAACCTGACATAAGCCGGTGCTGTTACGATGTGCTTTCATAAGGTATATTGCTTCACCTTATGTAGCCATACGCATAGGAGCTTTAATCGGTAAACTATAGTTTATTTAAACTGTTTATTGATCTGCTCTAGAGCGTTCTCGATCAGTTTGCTCATAGCTTCGTAGGTGCGGTAGCCACGGCTCAGCAAATTTACTTCATGGCCATTCAGGATATATACGCTTGGGAAAGCTACTGCCTGCAAATGGCGCGCAATCACAAAATCCTGCTGGCTTTTGGCAAGCATGTCTTCTGAGCTGAACTTCTCCAGAAAAGCATCCTCTTCAATTCCAAACGTACTTGCTATTTCGGCCAGCACAGTTGGGTTGGTTACATCATTGTTACCGGCATAAAAAGCGGTCTGTACTTTCTCAGCCATCTCCAGCTCTGCTTCCGGTTTCAGGTAACGCACGGTAATAACCGCGCGACAGGCAGGCTCGGTGTTATAGATAAAATCCGTTCTGTCGAAGAAACTATAGTTGAAAGGCTGGTTGGTTACCTGCTCCACGTCCTGCCAGTGCTGTTTTGTTTTGGCAATATTCTCGGCATCCATCGGCTCTGTATTGGCCCGCAATCCGCCCAGCACCAGTTTAAAATTCAGTTTGCCTTCCTGCTCCTGTTTTATGCGATGAAATACCGGCGCAAAACCGTAGCACCACGAACACATTGGGTCCATTACATAGATCAGGTGCGGCACATCCAGCAGATCGTATTTTTCCATTTCTATAGTTCAATAGTAAAGCTGCAAAGTTACTATTGATTGTTGAATTGTTAAATTGTTGATGGCTGAATATAGTTTGGAGCCCAAATAGCCATTTAACCTTCAGCCATTTAAACATTTAACTAGTAAACCATCCAACAATTTAGCCATTTAACAATCCAACAATTGACAATTAACAATTAACTTAGCGGTTTAGGAAAGATTAAAGCGAATACACGATAAACTATGTCAGAGTATAATTTCAATCAGATTGAGAAAAAATGGCAGCGTTACTGGGAAGAGAACCAGACGTTTAAAGCCAACGAAAGCAACGATAAACCAAAGTACTACGCCCTGGATATGTTCCCGTATCCGTCTGGCGCCGGCCTGCACGTTGGTCACCCGCTTGGTTACATTGCTTCTGATATAGTGAGCCGTTATAAGCGCCTGAAAGGATTTAACGTGCTGCATCCGATGGGTTTCGACTCATTTGGTTTGCCAGCCGAGCAATACGCGATACAAACTGGTCAGCACCCAGCTATTACTACCGAGCAGAACATTGCGCGCTACGTAGAGCAGCTGAAAAACATTGGTTTTTCTTTTGACTGGGAACGCGAAGTGCGTACCTCCGATCCGAGCTACTATAAGTGGACGCAGTGGATCTTTATGCAGCTGTTCAACAGCTACTACAACTATAGCTCAAACAAAGCTGAAACGATTGATAAGCTGATAGCAGAGTTTGAAGCCAACGGTAACGCCAATATAAACGCTGCCTGTGACGAAGACACTCCTGCTTTTACTGCCGCAGAGTGGAATGCCATGAATAATCAGCAGCAGGCCGAAATGCTTTTAAAATACAGACTGACTTACGTTGCTGAAGCAGTTGTAAACTGGTGTCCTGCGCTGGGAACGGTACTGGCAAACGACGAAGTTGTTGGAGGTGTATCGGAGCGTGGCGGTTACCCGGTGGAGCGCAAGAAAATGCGCCAGTGGATGATGCGTATCACAGCCTATGCCGAGCGCTTACTGCAAGGCCTGGAAGAAATTGACTGGCCGGAGCCGGTAAAAGAAATGCAGCGTAACTGGATTGGTAAATCAGTTGGTGCCGAGCTGGATTTTGCCATTGAAGGCCACGGTCATATTAAAGTATTCACAACCCGTATTGATACCATTTTCGGGGCTTCGTTTGTAGTGCTTGCACCAGAGCATGACCTGGTTGCGCAGATCACCACAGACGAGCAGCGTGCTATAGTTGAAGACTATGTAAACGTAGCCAAAAACCGTTCGGAGCGCGAACGTATGACGGACGTTAAAACCGTAAGCGGTGTGTTTACCGGTGCCTATGCTATTAACCCGATTTCAGAAGAGCGCGTGCCGATCTGGATTGCCGATTATGTGCTGGCAGGTTATGGTACGGGTGCCGTAATGGCCGTTCCGGGTCACGACTCGCGTGACTATGCATTTGCCAAGCACTTTAACTTGCCTATAAAAGAAGTGGTTGCTGGTGGTAACTTAGCAGAAGAAGCCTATGCAGCTAAAGAAGGTAAAATCATCAACTCCGGTTTCATGAACGGATTAAATGTGAAAGATGCCATAAAAGCTGGTATTGCTAAAGCTGAAGAACTGGGCGTTGGTAAAGGCCGCGTGCAGTACCGTATGCGTGATGCTGTGTTCAGCCGTCAGCGTTACTGGGGCGAGCCGGTGCCGGTTTACTTTAAAGATTGTATTCCGCACTTACTGAAAGACGAAGAGTTGCCACTGGAGTTACCTAAAATTGATGCTTACCTGCCAACTGAAACCGGTGAACCGCCACTTGGCCGCGCCGTGGACTGGAAGTACGATAATCAGTATGAGTATGAGCTGAGCACTATGCCGGGTTGGGCGGGAAGCAGCTGGTACTGGTACCGCTACATGGACCCGCAAAACAACAGCGAGTTTGCAGCTAAGAATAAGATCGACTACTGGCGCAATGTAGACCTTTACATTGGTGGTTCAGAGCACGCAACCGGTCACCTGCTCTACTCCCGCTTCTGGAACAAATTTATGTTCGACCTGGGCTTAGTGGTAGAAGAAGAGCCTTTCAAGAAGCTCATCAACCAGGGCATGATTCAGGGCCGATCAAATTTCGTGTATCGCATCAATGGAACTAACAAGTATGTTTCTTATGGCCTGAAAGATCAGTATGAGACAACCCAGCTGCACGTAGACGTTAACATTGTAGAGAACGATGTGCTGGACCTGGAAGCTTTCAAAGCCTGGAGACCAGAGAATGCCGATGCAGAATTTGTGCTGGAAGATAACAAATATAATGTAGGCGTCGAGATCGAGAAAATGTCGAAGTCGAAGTACAACGTGGTGAACCCAGATGACCTGGTGGAGAGAATGGGTGCCGACACGCTGCGTATGTACGAGATGTTCCTGGGGCCTCTGGAGCAGTTCAAGCCATGGAATACCAACGGCATGGACGGCGTGCACAAGTTCCTGAAGAAATACTGGAAGCTCTTCCACGACAAAGACGGTAATTTTATAGTTAGCGATGAGCAACCAACCGCCGAAGAACTCAAACTGCTGCACAAAACGATCAAAAAAGTAGAAGATGACATCGAGCGTTTCTCGTTCAACACGTCGGTTCCTACGTTCATGATCTGTGTGAATGAGCTAAGCCAGCTGAAGTCGAACAAGCGTGCCATTCTGGAGCCGTTAACGATTCTGTTATCGTCTTACGCGCCACACATTACCGAAGAGATCTGGAAAAAACTGGGGCACAGCGAAAGTATCAGTTACGCAGCCTTCCCTGAGTTTAAGGAAGAGTACCTGGTAGAGAACACGTTTGAGTACCCGGTATCAGTAAACGGTAAGACCCGTGCCAAGATGACATTTGCGCTGGATGCTGCACGCGAAGACATGGAGAAAGCTGTACTAGCGGATGAGCAGGTAACGAAGTTTTTTGATGGAAAAGCACCAAAGAAAGTTATTATAGTACCTAACAAAATTATCAACGTGGTAGTATAAGAGAACTCCATTTTACCAACTAACTTTTTAAAAGCCGCCAGCAACCCATCCTGGCGGCTTTTGCATTTCAGGCAACTATCTTTTGAGCAACAAAAAAGGGGGCCTGTTTCCACTACCACCCTTTTGCTATAGTATAGGTTAGTTTAGTTTGTTTCTGCAGGTGTTGCCGCACGAATCCGCTTAGAAGCCGTTTTAATGGAGGCACGGACACGATTAAGTAGTTCACTCAATTGTTTTGCTTCTTCCTCGCTCAGACTATGCATCAGGCTATCAAGCAAATCAAGTTCCGGCTCAATGGAAGCCATAAGCCGGTGCCCTTTCTCAGAGAGTACAATATTAACCAGGCGCTTGTCGTGCGGATTTTGCTTTACATCAACAAACCCTTTGGCATTCAGACGGCTTACCAATCTGGATGTATCCGACATCTTATCGAGCATTTTGTCGCGCAGACCAGAAGTAGACAGTGGACTTGGGTAGTTGTCCCTTAAAATCCGAAGCGCATTATATTGCTGTGTGGTAAGGCCATAGCGTTTGAAGAAGCTCTCGTAGCCGTTAAAAAGGAATCCACACGTGTATAACAGGTTAAGACTTGCTTTCTGCCATTCGTTACGGATCTTAACCCCAACTTCATTTTCAAAATGCATAAATAGATCTAAGGTGTGATGTAATGATAATTAAAAAACAGCAAACTACCAGATGAACGTACCAAAATTTACGACCAGCAACCGCATTCCCCCTACCAACTGCAATAAAATGTTTTTAGTTTCTATCTGATACGCCGCTTTACGTTGTACAACAGCTTATGTTATAGTTTTTACCCTGTACTATAGATTATGCTCCCGCCTGACTTTTAAAGGCAGTTTAGCAACTACAAGCGCATACGATTCATCAATCATTTGTTGCAGCAAAGCATCATGCAAACCAGCTTCGGGAAGTACCGTATTCCAGTGTTGCTTGTTCATGTGATAGCCCGGCTTTACCTGCGGGTATTGCTCACGCAAAGCCACTGCTTTTTCCGGATCACATTTAAGGGCAATGCCGTTCTCAAATTCAGAAATACTGCACAGTGCGTACATCTTGCCGGCTACTTTAAATACCAGCGTATCTTCATCAAAAGGCAGTTCTTCGGTGGTGGCCTGTTTGGTTAGGCAGTATTCCCTGAAAGCTTCTATGTGCATTTGCCTGGTTTTAAATTTGTAAAGCGGGTTACAATGTAATAAAAAAGGAGAACAAGTATGTTCTCCTTAAAAATTTATCTGAACAGTAAATTAAATATGCGTGATGATAAAGTAAATTATACCAGCCAGAAACATCAGAATCGATATTTTATTGATGGTGTGCATCGTCCGGATATTGAAGTTGGTTTTGCGGTTCGGGTCTTTTTTACGAAAAAAGTAGGTGGCTACTTCCGTGAAATCAAATAATCCCTTCATATATTTTCAGTTAACAGTTAGCATTGATCAATTAGCAGAAACTATAGTTTGCTTTCCAGCCTTTATAATTTCTAATTAGCTATAGTTTGTTGTTTTAGTCCTCCAGTATAACAGGCTCAGTCCAGCGGTTGTCTTCCCGTATCAGCTCGATCAGTTCATCTACTGCCCTATCGGCAGGCACTGACTTTTTGATGACCGTCTGTCCGCGGTACAAGGCAATTTTATCTTTCCCAACCCCAACGTATCCATAGTCTGCATCGGCCATCTCGCCTGGTCCGTTCACAATACAACCCATTATACCAATCTTCACTCCTTTCAGGTGGTCGGTGCGTTTGCGGATCATGGCAGTAGTTTCCTGCAGGTCGAATAGTGTACGGCCGCAACTCGGGCAGCTGATGTACTCTGTTTTACTCATACGCGTACGTGCAGCCTGCAGTATACCAAAGCTAAGCTTATTCAGCGAATCTATCATTTGCAGCCACTCGGATTTCTCTTGCTCTGGTAACAGTTCAGTGCTTAGCATAACGCCATCACCCAGGCCGTCAATCAGCAAACCACCTACATCTGTAGAGGCGTATAGTTGGATCTCATCGGATGTCAACTCACCGTAAGCACGCTTGATAATGCACGGCACCTGTACGCCATTGTTCATTAGCCTGAAAAAACATTTACGCAGTTCCGGCATGGCGTGGGCATTAGAGGTTTGCAACACCAGAACGGCAGTGCCATCTGTTTTAAGTTGATCCAGCAGCTGAGATGTAAGCTCGCTTATAGTTGCAAGTATAAAATTGAGCTTATGGTCGCGCGCTGTATTGGCCAGGTATTGTTCTGCTGATAACAGCGGATGCTTGTGCTCGCTTCTCTCTGACTTAAGCCACGAACTATAGTTTACGATCTCCTTCAGTCCATTTGGCAACATAAAGTTGATCGGGTTATCGCCGGTGTAAATGTAATCAGCACCCAGATCGTTCATGTTAAACTTATCGAGCAGCATCGAGTACAAGTGGCCCACACATTTCAGGTCGGCGTACTGTACATCAGTTAATCTGCTCAGGTCTGCAATTACACGCGGTACGTTCTGCCCGCCCAGGTTTTCAGTTTCTATCGTTTCCCTGCGGTGGTACTGGAACGGATCAATCGGAACATTACAGATAGGTTTTATCGGGTCAGCTTGCTCTGCTCGGTTTGTATAGCGGTCGATCAGCGCTTTCGCTACCGGTGCTTCTGCTTCAGGAGCCTCTGTTAACGAAACTCGAACAGTATCGCCAAGGCCATCTTCCAGCAATGTACCAATACCTACAGCTGATTTAATGCGACCATCTTCTGCTTCGCCGGCTTCGGTTACGCCCAAGTGCAGTGGGTATGGCTGCAATTCTTCTTCATCAAGTTTCTGCACCAACAATCGATAAGCCTGCACCATTACCTGCGTGTTCGATGCCTTCATTGAGATCACCAGGTCATAGTACCCTTCCGCTTCACAGATCCGGATAAACTCCAGCGCACTTTCCACCATGCCCAGCGGTGTATCGCCATAGCGGCTCAAAATTCTATCCGAAAGCGAGCCGTGGTTCGTACCAATGCGCATGGCAGTTCCGTGCTCTTTACAGATGCGTACCAGCGGCACAAAGCGGTCACGAATACGGTTTAGCTCCGCCTGATAGGTTTCGTCATTATATTCAATTAACTCGAACTTCTTCTTGTCAGCATAGTTACCCGGGTTCACACGCACTTTCTCAACTATACGGGCAGCAACTTCAGCGGCGTTAGGGGTAAAATGGATGTCCGCAACAAGGGGTACACTATAGCCACGCCTGCGCAGTTCTTCCTTAATATGCTTCAGGTTTTCAGCTTCCTTAATGCTTGGCGCCGTAATCCGGATATATTCGCAACCCGCCTCGATCATGCGGATACACTGCTCCACAGAGCCTATAGTATCCATCGTGTCCACGGTGGTCATCGACTGTACCCTGATCGGGTAATCGCCACCCATCGGAACGCCCCCAATATTAACAACGCGTGTTTTACGGCGCTTGTATTCCGTCAGGCTCGGGCAATAATTCTTGTTCATCTGGTCGATCTCGCAATTCATCTATCTCTTAACTAAAGTTGCGTCTGCTTTGTTCAAAGGGTACTTCACGTAAAATTAGCTTTTATTCGGGACAACTATAAACGCCATAGTTTTAAAAATACGTATACATGTATATATGGAGTAAAATCATGATACATATGGGCGCGTTTATACCTGGCAACACCCAGCGTCAGCTCAAGGAGTTGCTGCAGTGGGGAAAAGTGCGGCACGAGCAACTCAGCCATGCCATTCTCATTACCAAAGATTCGGTTTTGGGCTATCTGAAACGCCAGCTCCAGAAAGGCAATTTCGAGGCTGTGCTGGATGTGCTGGAAGGAAAGCCAATGACCTCAAGTGGACGCGCTTTGCATCACGAGCTCCAGAACCATATTGCTGATAACCTTATGCTTCAACTACGGATCGGTAAAGTGCTAGCTGTGAGTATGTCCATTATTATTCTCCCGCTTATTCTCGCCAAACTTAGCGATGTGGTGCTGGATAAGTTTAAGGAAATAACAGAAGAGTAACCGAACCCTTCAATTTATGATTACTTTCCGCTATTCTTGTTTGTCATCCTGAAAGGATCTTGTGGGCAAACCACAAAGGCTCATACTATAGTTTTATAGTTGCTGTAAGTCCAACCACCCCTAACCCCTCCTTGTCTAAGGCGGGGAGCTTTATAGACTTTGCTATAGTAGATTTATAGTTCTATAGTTTCTTTTTTAACCCACCCCTGCCCCTCCCAAGAGGGGAATTCTGCTACTGCTATAGTTTGTATGAACATTCTATAGTTACCGACCACGAGCAGGCAGGCGCAGCCTGCCCCACGGAACTACTACCATGGAAAAGCTACGAGCTATAGTTGATCAATTAAACTATAGATTAGCTATCGATTGATTTCAGTCTTTGGGTTGAGCGCCTTGTAGATTTCTGGTGGCGCCAGGCATTGTGAGGCACGAGCAAAGGAAATGTACACCGCGCGATGCCCAAAGACGGGGCCTCGCGGCCGTGAGCGCACCAAAACGGGATTGAAATGATAGGTAAGTAAAGCTCTCAGGATCAGTAGTAACTTTAGCACGAACTGCTTGTGTCAGGTAACAGGTAGTGGTAACTATAGAATGGTTGCTTCAACTATAATCTGAGATAGATTTCTCACGTTGTTCGAAATGACAATTCAGAAAAGGTCATATAAGATGCCTTGACTATCGCTCGACATGACAGCAAATAATCTATAATTCCTGAAACAACATCAACTATAGCATTTAAATAAAAAAGGACGTCCTTACAGACGCCCCTTTCCAAGATAAAACTCAATATTATTAGTTACGGAACATCAGTTCACGATACTTCACTAAAGGCCAATCCTCATCATCAACCATCAGTTCCAGCTTATCTACACTATTGCGGATAACATCGAAATAGGTGAAAACCTCTTCGCGGTACATGATCGCTTTATCGCGCACATCTTCCAGTTTATTAGCTACTTTACGGGTTTTAATCATGTCCACCACATTGCGCTGAATGAGGGATATATGACGGGAAATACGCTTGATACTCTCCAGGGTAGTCTCAATGTACTCATCCTCAAGCCCAAGTTCTTTTAAGCCGCGAATGTTCTGGATCAGTTTATTTTGATATGCGATTGCTGTCGGGATAACGTGGTTCATGGCCACATCGCCCATTACACGCGATTCGATCTGAATTTTCTTGATGTAATCTTCCAGGAGAATCTCGTGGCGTGCCTCCAGTTCTATTGCCGTAAAAATACCGTGGCGGGCAAAAAGCTCAATTACTTCCGGACGGTGATATACATCCAGCGCTAACGGTGTCGACTTGATATTAGACAAACCACGGCGTGCTGCTTCTTCTTCCCACTCGCTGGAGTAACCATTTCCTTCAAAACGGATAGCCTTTGATGCAACCACATACTCGCGCAGCACCTGAATAATGGCCAGCTCTTTCTTCATTCCTTTCTCAATCAGTGCATCTACCTCTGTGCGGAACTCGATCAGCTGATCGGCAACGATCGTGTTTAGTACCGTCATGGATGAAGAACTGTTGGCTGAAGAACCTACCGCACGGAATTCGAATTTATTACCGGTAAAGGCAAATGGTGATGTGCGGTTACGGTCTGTGTTGTCACGAAGTACTTCTGGAATGCGGTCGATACCCAGTTTCAGGTACATGTTGTCGCCTTTTTCCATTGGTACTTTAGAGGTACGCTCCAGTTCATCTAAAACCGCAGATAGCTGCTGCCCAACAAACACCGACATAATAGCTGGCGGCGCTTCATTAGCACCCAGGCGGTGGTCGTTGCTGGCCGAAGCTATACTTGCACGAAGCAGGTCGGCATGTTTATGCACGGCCATTACCGTGTTAATGAAGAAAGTAAGGAACTGCAGGTTCTCTTTCGGCTTTTTGCCCGGGCTCAGCAGGTTAACGCCTGTATTGGTGCTAAGTGCCCAGTTGTTGTGCTTACCGCTGCCGTTTACGCCTTTATATGGTTTTTCGTGAAGTAAAACTTTAAAGTTATGACGTTCCGCAACACGGCCCATGATATCCATTAGCAACTGGTTGTGGTCTACGGCAAGGTTGGCGTCTTCGTAAGTTGGGGCGCACTCAAATTGGTTAGGAGCAACTTCATTGTGGCGGGTGCGCAGTGGTATACCCAGCTTCCAGGCAGATTTCTCAAAATCAACCATAAATGCATGCACACGGCTCGGGATAGCCCCGAAGTAATGATCTTCCAACTGCTGGCCTTTTGCCGGGGCGTGCCCAAATAAGGTACGGCCGGTAACCACCATGTCAGGGCGGGCTTCGTAAAGCGAGCGGTCCACCAGGAAGTACTCCTGCTCTATACCCAGCGTAGTATTTACTTTGGTTACGTCCTTATCAAAATACTGGCAAACCGGCAATGCAGCATTGCTCAGCAGGTTCAGTGATTTTAACAAAGGTGTTTTATAATCCAGGGCTTCGCCTGTGTAAGAAACAAATATAGTTGGGATACACAGCGTTTTAGCACCAGCGTTCTCGATCAGGAAGGCAGGTGAAGAAGGGTCCCAGGCACTATAGCCACGTGCCTCAAACGTATTACGGATACCACCGCTTGGGAAAGACGATGCATCAGGTTCCTGCTGTACCAGCGCGCTTCCTCTGAAACTTTCAATAGCTTCTCCATCAGGCGTAAGATCAAAGAAAGAGTCATGTTTTTCGGCTGTAGCACCATTAAGTGGCTGAAACCAGTGCGTATAGTGTGTTGCACCCTTGCTCATGGCCCAGGTTTTCATGGCTGCGGCTACTGCATCAGCCAGGTTACGATCTACCTGTTCGCCTGCTTCAATTGTTCTGGCCAGTTTTTTATAGTACTCCGATGAAAGCGTTGCGCGCATTGCCTGCATGCTGAAGACGTTTTCTCCGAAATAATCAGAAATGATGTGGGAAGGAAGATTTACTTCACAGGGTTTGCGCTGGCTTACCAGCTCAAGTGCTTTAAAACGAAGTGTTGCCATTGGGTTTTTGGGTTGGGTGATGTTTGATGTCACAAAATTAGGAGAAAAATTTTATGCACAACTAAAGCACCCTATTTTTTTAAGGGGTGTTTTGAAAATTTATATACATTTTCTAGATCACCCCTATAATTAAGTAGGGATGTGTTTGAAAACACTCCACTTTCTTCAATAAACCCTATAGTTTATAACACCCTCCATTGATTTTTTCCTACGGAATCTACAATAGATAATTTTTGTTAGAAACGGGCAGCTAACTGCTTATCTTTGCACCGTGAAAAAAGACCTTTACTTTCAGCCCTTATATTTCCTGTTCTGGGTTTTCTTTTTTATAGTTTCCAGGGCGGCATTTTTATTATACCATGCCGATAACAGCGCAGAGCTAACTATAGCCGAACTGGCTGGTACTTTCTGGTATGGCTCTAAGCTTGATTTATCTTTTGCGTCTTACCTGAGCGCTATTCCCTTTATACTTGCTTTTGTAGGCTATTTATGGAAACGCTTTCCGGCTGCGGGCATTATTCGCTGGTATACTTTTGTGTTGCTGGGAATTTTGTCTGTGATACTCGCTGCCGACCTGGAGCTATATTCTTACTGGGGCTTCCGGATTGATGCAACTCCCCTGCAGTATCTGAACACGCCTGCTGAAATGGCTGCATCAGCTGGATCTGCTCCACTCTTCCTGCTTTCCTTTGTAGCCCTGGCCTTAACGGGCGTATTTGTGCTTGTTTACAAGCTATTTTTTGATCTTACTAAATTCAGAACACTGCATTTCAGCTGGCTAGCTGCCGGACTTGCTTTCTTTATGATTGCCCTGCTTATTTTGCCGATGCGTGGGGGCATACAGCAAATCCCGATAAACCAGAGCATTGCCTACTTCTCCGACAGACCATTTACCAATCACGCCAGCCTGAATATGTCGTGGAATCTGATGCACTCTATGCTGAAATATGGCGAGACTAGTGAGAACCCATATTTGTACCTGCCAGCCGATTCGGCAGAACAGAAAGTACAGCAACTATACGGATCTGTAGCTCCGGACTCAGCACAGCATCAGGTGGTAAAGCCGGGTAAGCCCAATGTTCTTTTCATCATTCTGGAAAGCTATACTGCTAAACTGGTTGGTCATTTAGGCGGTGAAAAAGGAATTACCCCTAACCTGGACAAGCTGGCAGCTCAAGGCGTAACGTTTACAAACTTTTATGCCAGCGGCGACCGAAGCCAGAAGGGCATGGTAGCGATCTTAAGCGGTTATCCGGTGCAGCCAGCCACATCTATCGTTAAAGTCCCTAAAAAATCTGAAAAACTTCCGCAACTAAGTCGCACGTTTGAAGCGCTGGGGTACAAGACGAGTTTCTTTTATGGCGGTGAGCTGGAGTTTGCCAACCTGAAATCTTATTTCGTGAATGGCGGCTACGATAAGCTGATAGATAAGTATGCTTTCCCTGCAGAGAGCTATAACAGCAAATGGGGCGCACACGACCATGTGCTGTTCGACAGGGTACTGCAGGATCTTAACGAAGAAAAAGAGCCGTTTTTCAGTACCGTTTATACCTTGAGCAGTCACGAGCCTTTTGAAATTCCGATTGAGCCTAAGTTTGCAGGGAATGATGTGCCGAATAAGTTCAGAAATAGCGTGTACTACACGGACTGGGCGCTGGGCCGTTTTGTGAAGGAAGCTAAGAAACAGTCCTGGTGGCAAAACACACTGGTAGTTATAGTTGCAGATCACGGTCACCCGCTTCCTGCCGAAGATCCGAACCATGCGCCATCTAAATTCAAAATACCGTTGATACTGACAGGTGGTGCCATGGCCGTACAGAACGAGCGAATAAATGCACTGGGCTCACAAACTGATATTGCTGCTACTTTGCTGGCACAGCTACATATACCATATAAACAGGACTATGTTTGGAGCCGGAACTTACTCGCTCCTACCCAAAACCCATTTGCTTTCTATGTTTTTCAGGATGGCTTTGGATACATTACCCCGGCCGGCGAAGTGACTTTCGACAATGCATCTAAAAGAGTGATAACCCGCGATGAAGGTGTAACAGACGAGCAGCTCGAAATGGGTAAAGCCTACCTGCAATACTCATTCGCCGATTTTCTTACTAAATAATTCTGAAAGAGTGGTTTGGGAACTATAGAAGCAATTTACAACTATAGTTAAGCGTGTTGCTCTGAAAAGCTTGCTCACCAAATTCACACAAACACTCATTCTTACATTCAAAACTATATTTTGTACCTTTGCGATTGATTATGAAAAAGGTAGCTTTTTATACATTAGGTTGTAAACTCAACTACTCAGAAACCAGCACCATTGGTAGAATTTTCCAGGAGCGTGGTTTTGAGAAGGTAGAGTTTACGGATACGCCTGATATTTATGTGATAAATACCTGCTCTGTTACCGATAACGCGGATAAAAAGTGCAGGAAAATTGTGAAGGAAGCCCAGAAGCACTCGCCTAACGCTTTTATAACGATACTAGGGTGCTATGCCCAGCTTAAACCGAAAGAAATTGCTGAAATTCCGGGAGTGGATGCCGTATTAGGTGCTGCCGAGAAATTTCAGTTGGTAGATATTCTGGAGGGTTTTACGAAAAAGGAGAAAGCTGAAGTTCACGCGAGTCCTATTTCAGAGGCTAACACGTTCCATAACTCCTACTCTTTCGGCGACCGTACCCGCACGTTCCTGAAAGTACAGGATGGCTGCGATTACTCCTGCTCGTTCTGCACCATTCCGTTAGCCCGCGGTAACAGCCGCTCCGATACGATAGAGAATGTGGTGCGCTCTGCCAATGAGATTGCAGAATCTGATGTGAAGGAAATTGTGCTGACAGGCGTAAATACCGGCGACTTCGGACTGCAGGACGGCAAGCGCGTAGAAACTTTCTATGATCTGGTAAAAGAGCTGGATAAAGTAGAAGGTATTGAGCGCTTCAGGATTTCATCTATAGAACCAAACTTACTTAAGGACGAGATCATTGAGTTTGTGAGCCAGAGCAACCGCTTCATGCCGCATTTCCATATTCCGTTGCAATCCGGTTCTAACAAAATTTTGAAGCTAATGCGCCGCCGTTACCAGCGCGAACTATACGCTGACCGTGTTGCCAAAATAAAAGAACTGATGCCGCATTGCTGCATTGGCGTGGATGTTATAGTTGGCTTCCCGGGCGAAACGGAGGAAGACTTCCTGGAAACCTATAATTTTATAAATGGCCTGGATGTAAGTTACCTGCATGTTTTCCCATACTCGGAGCGCGAAAACACGCTGGCTCCTGAAATGCCGGGCAAGGTAACTATAAAAGAACGTAACCGCCGTGCCGATATGCTCCGCATTCTGTCAGAAAAGAAAAAGCGTTTCTTTTACGAGCAGAATACAGGGCGCGAGTTTACAGTGCTTTTCGAAGATGATGTGAAGGATGGCGTCATGGAAGGCTGGACAGAGAACTATGTGCGGGTTGCAGCCAAGTATGACCCAGTGCTGGTAAACGAGCTAAAGCATGTACGCCTTACCGGAATTAATGCCACTGGTTTAATGGAAGCAGAAGAAACTTATACCGAAGTTTTAAAACATTAATTATATTTACCAACTAACAACCTTTTTAACTTAATTAACCAACCTGTGAAATTAACAAAGCTTGCCCTTGGCTTATCTGTAGCCACGGTATCCCTGGCAGCATGCCAGCAGGAACCTGCTAAAAATGATGGCGCTGCCACTACAACTACAAGCGAAGCATCAGAAAAGATTGGCGATGTAGTTTATGTAAATGCTGATACACTGCTTGCTAACTACGAACTGTTTAAAGATGTGCGTACACGTCTTCAGGCTCAGGCAACTAAGGCAGAAAGCGACCTGAAAACCAAAGCAACTGCTTTTGAAAGAGAAGTTGGCCAGTATCAGCAGCGTGCAGCTACTATGTCGCAGGATCAGCGTGCCGTTACAGAGCAGCGCCTGGCGCGTAAGCAGCAGGAAATTGCTAACCTGAACCAGTCTGAAAGCAACCGTTTGATGACACAAGAATCAGAAGAGCAGAAAAAAATCTACGATAAGGTAGAAGCTTACCTGGAGCAGTATAGCAAAGATAAAGGCTATAAAATGGTGCTTTCTTATTCACGTGGCAACAGCGCCATCCTGTACAGTGACTCTACACTGGATATTACCCAGGAAGTGCTGAAAGGTTTGAACGAAGCATACGCAAAGGAAAAAGAAGCTCCGAAAGCAGAAGCTAAAACAGAAGAGAAAAAGAAATAAGCTCTCTTAAGGCATAAAGCGAAAAAGGCGGGATTTCCCGCCTTTTTGTTTGCCTTGTTATAAGACCTATAGTTTATAGTTTGCTAAGCTATAGTTTAAAAGATCATTTCAAATACTCAGTTCTTGACAAAAACTTCTTCGTGCTTATGGAGCTGATTATGAAACCCTTTAAACCAGAGCAAGTCTATCTAATTAATGATCTTACTCGTACCGGAGGGCCTCTATTGGATCCAGTTTTGACGCACGATAAGCTGGATATGAACCGGAAATAACACCAACTATAATACAGATCGAAAGCCCCACAAATACCCAAACCCACGGAACTATAAAGCCGCCATCTCCAATAAGCGCTGAGATACCATTCCCCATCAGGATACCAAGAAATACGCCCGTTAACCCACCTAATAAACAAATCACGATCGACTCGATCAGGAATTGCTGGCGAATCTGATGCGAAGTAGCACCAAGCGCTTTTCGAACCCCGATCTCACGGGTCCGCTCATTCACTGAAACCAGCATGATGTTCATCAAACCTACAGATGCACCCAGGAGGGTAATAAAGCCGATCACAAAACCACCGACCTTCAGGTAGCCTGAGATTTCGTTTAAGCTCTGCAGCAGGGAGTCGCTGCGCCTGATCTCAAATGATTCTTCCTGTCCCAGGTTATCCTGCCTCACGGCGCGCATTACACCGGTGGCCTCACCCATCACATAATTCAGCTCATCAGGTTTCGGGATCACCGTCTTTATGGCATAGTTTAGAGTACCGTTTCCAGTTATTGGTATCTGGCGGCCGGTTGCAAGTGGAATAACAATCGTTCTGTCGCCTGCATTGCCTCCCATAGAGCTGCCCCGCTCTTCCAACATGCCAATTACTTTAAATCTGCGGCCCAGGAACGTAACATACTGTCCGATCGGGTTTGTGTTTTTGAAGATATTGTTCTTCACTTCGCTGCCGATTATCGCCACATTCACGCCGTTCTCCTGCTCAAAATTCGAGAAATCACGGCCATCAGCCAAGTTCAGGTTCTGTGCCTGCAGGTAATTCTCGTCGCCGGCAACTATGTTAATGTTTGGGTTCGTTTTATCAGTCTGGCTTTTTACCACGGTGGCGCCGGAAACATAAGCTGATAAGCTAACTTTTGCCTTATCAGACATAAGGTCTTTGTACTTCTGCGCCTGCTCGTAGGTAATAACCGGATATACTTTTTGTGCACGTCCGCCCTGGTTGCCGCGGTTATTGGCACCTTTGCGCTGTATATCAAAAGCATTTGCCCCAAGTGCAGAAAAAGTCTGGTCGAGCGAGTGTTTTATACCATCTACAGCCGTAAGAATACCTACCAACGACATAATACCAAACGAAATAATAAGCCCTGTAAGAACGGTGCGCAGTAAGTTACCTTGTATAGCACGCAGGCCTTCCAGTATATTTTCGATCAGGTTCATAGTTCAGGTTGTGCGGTTTTGTGGTTTTTCTCGTTATAGCTAACAACAGGCAGCAACTAAGTTAGCTGCTTTTATTTAAAAAAGATTCGTAATTTATACTTTTAGTAGGAATTTAACGGCAGACTCCATGATTTTAAGGATTTTCTTTGCTATAGTTGGCGTGCTTATAGTTCAGCTTCAGGTGTTGGCCAGTACAGTGGTCATCCCCATGGATGAATCTCAGAAAGATCACCTAAAATCATATGGCGCTGCTTATTGGGTCTTGTCCAAGGATGTGCCAGTTGATTGGTTATTAAACTACCGTGATGGGAGTTTCGCATTCACACATGCCCCGCAACTGGAAAATGAATTGATCGTGAGAGGCGTATCGTATCAAGTAATTTCTGAAGCCCAGTACAACTCTATTCTGAGCCAGATAGCTGATCCGGAAGCTAACATGGATATTATGAAGCTGGAGAAGGTACCTAAAATCGCTGTTTACTCTCCAAAATCAAAAATGCCCTGGGACGATGCCGTGACCCTGGTTCTTACATATGCCGAAATTCCTTATGATGTGGTGTATGATGACGAGATCATGCGTGGAGATCTGCCTAAATATGACTGGCTACACCTCCATCACGAAGATTTTACGGGCCAGTATGGTAAGTTCTATGCCAGCTACCGTCATTATCCATGGTATCAGCAACAGCAACAGGAGTCAGAAGAATCTGCAGCACGGCATGGGTTCAAAAAAGTATCGCAATTGAAAATGGCTGTTGTTACCAAAATCAGGGACTTTTGTGCCGGAGGCGGGTTTCTGTTCGCCATGTGTTCTGCCACCGATACCTATGACATTGCCCTGGCCGCCGATGGAGTCGATTTTATAGAAGCGATGTACGACGGAGACGGCGCCGATCCGAATGCACAACAAAAGCTGGACTTCGGAAAAACATTCGCCTTCCGCGATTTTCAACTGGTAAGAAACCCGCTGGAATATGAGTACTCCAACATTGATATGCAGCCACAGGAGCGCCCGGTAACTGAAGCCAACGATTATTTCCAGCTTTTTACTTTCTCAGCTAAATGGGACCCTATTCCGACGATGCTCTCGCAGAATCATGCAAAAACTATAAAAGGCTTTATGGGCCAGACCACCGCTTTCAGAAAAAGCCTGGTGAAACCGGAAGTAGTTGTAATGGGCGAAAATAAAGAACTGGGTGAGATACGTTACATGCATGGCACCTTCGGGAAAGGCACCTGGACCTTTTATGGTGGACACGACCCGGAAGATTACCAGCACCTGGTTGGCGAAGACCCCACCGACCTGGCTCTGCATCCTAACTCACCAGGTTACAGACTGATACTGAATAACATATTATTCCCGGCAGCCAAGAAGAAAAAGCAGAAAACCTAAACTATAGTTTGAGTCAGCCTATCTGCCTGTTTATTCTTTCAAGGGCCGCTTTTATCCCGGACTTGAAGCGCTTCAGCTGCCCCGTAACTCCTTCTGTATTCACAAAAATGGTATTATGTTCCGGCGCTGTTTCAATTGCAGGGCGTGAAGTGGTATAGTAATAAGTCGCCAGCGATTTGCGTGTTATTCTGTCAGGTACATGTAGTTTCTGAGGATGTCCGTGAAAAGAGATTTCGTTCGTTTCAAAAATTACGCAGCGGTTAAATGCCGGCGAAATCTTGTGCATTAACCTCGGTTCTTTTTGGGTAAGGTCCCATAGTTCGAGATGCCCGCCATACTTTTCCTCCCAGTCTTTATTCAGGTAAACAAGCACATTCAACCGCCTGTGGTACTTGGTAACCGGATGTACATTATAATCTACGTGTACATTCAGGAAGGCCCCGTTTGTTGACTGATGCAGTCCACCGCCAAATAGTGAGTCGTCGGCAATCAGAGGTTGTTCAATACCTGTTAGTTCCTGCAACCACTCCAGAAAATGCGCTGAGTTAAGCTCCTGGAATACATCTTTAAAGATATCGCCCTCAGCAAAAACCCGTTTCTGGAATTTGTTACTCTGATCTATATACGTTGTGTTATCCCATACACCATCCGTAGTTTTCGGATATGCCTGCAGCAGCTCTTCGGCAGCCTCAGCATTCAGAAAGCACTCAACAACAAGGTACCGAAAAGGCTGCTGAGCCTGAAAATCCGCTTTAAGATGCTCGAGCTGCTGGTTTAGAAAGTTCAGGTTTATGTAGCGCATCTGATCTATGTTTTCTTAACCTCTCTATTAAACGAAGAGAAGGTTGTTCAGCCAGGTAATAAAGAATTATTGATACCAGGACTGCCAGTACAGTTCCAATATAATAATATACTCTGTCATAAAAGATGTACTCATTTAAATAAGATGCGATGCATACATAAAATAGCAAGAGCACGGAAAGGTGATTCAGGTATAAGGTATAACTGATTTTACCCAGTAGAGCAAGCGCTTTAGGAGCCTTTGCTATAAAGTAAAGGGTGTAGTTGATTAACGTAAAGCTTAAAACTATAGCAAAGGCATCAGCCAGGTAAATATTCGATTTTAGAATAAACACATTTTGTAAAGCAAATAACAAAAGTAAGGTACAGAGGAATACTTTCTGGTTTGTAATTAAGGGCGCAACACCATAATGCTTGAAATACCGGTAAGTAAATATTCCGCAAAGAAAGAATATCTGAAAGTAAACTATAGAAAACTGGAAGAAATAACTGCAAGTGAGGAATATAACGAATAACCCTAACAGGATATGGTTCTTCAACCTATGGTATACAGGAAATAACAGATAGAAGATAGCCTCGTGAAGTAATGACCAGTATGCAAAATTTGCTCCGGCATAGGTCTTATTCGGAATGAAAAACAAAGTCTTGAGAACTGTGACAAGTGACAGATCTTCCAGCGCAATCTTTATAGATTCATTGTACTCTCTGCCCTCAACATAGAATATTTTGCTGTTAAACTGATAGGCTAAAAGTAAACTTCCTATGGACAGAACTAATGAAAAAAGGAAGGGAATGTAAATCCTAAGAGACCTGATCTTATAAAAACTACTTAGGCTATAGTTGTTTCGCTCAAAAGAATAGCTGATAACAAAAGCAGAAAGTATAAAAAAGAAAATAACGCATTGTTTGCCGGCAGAGCTTAGCATATCAAGCCCGAATGCCAAATAACCGTCCAGGCCATCTATGCCTACTTCTTCAATATACAAGGTTCCGCCGGACCATAAAATGAATTTGGCATGGAAGATAACAACTATAAGCGCTGCCAGCCCCCTCAGAATATGCAATGACTTTATATTCTCTTCTAAATTCATTCAAACAAGCTGGTAGCTGCTATTTTCAGGAAAGCTCCTTTTTAATGCATCCTGTCAGGTCGGGGCTCCAGGTTGCGGATGATGTCAGCTTCTATGGCTAGCAGTTCATTCAGGCGAGCATCCACTTCTTCGGCAGGCATGTATTCTTTTGCCAGCTTTACAAAGCTCACATAGTGACCGGCCTCAGAAACCATTAGCTCATAGTAAAACTTTTGCAGCTCTTCGTCCTGAATATTCTTCCATAAAAGTTTAAACCGCTCACAACTACGGGCTTCGATCAGTGCATTTACTAGTAAATGATCCATTAATTGACGCTCACGTTTATTGCCTTTACGGATGTGTTTGGAAAGTTCCACCACATACTCATCTGGTCGGTTGCGCCCCAGCCCGTAGCCACGCTTTTTTAACTGCTCCAGCACACGCTCAAAATGGCTCCACTCCTCTGCTACCAGGTCAGTCATTTCCTCTACCAGGCGCGTTTTGTCCGGGTACTTAACTATAAGCGAAATGGCAGAGGTAGCTGCTTTCTGTTCGCAATAGGCATGGTCAACCAGTATATCCTCAATATTCTTTTCAGCAATGTTAACCCAGCGCGGGTCGGTTGGCAACTGCAGGCGAAGTATAGTTTTAGTAGGCTGATTTGTAGCAGACATACAGAATAAAAAGTCAATAATTTAACAATAAGGCATATTCAACTAGCCTTTTAATCAAAGAACATCCACTTCAGACCGAAGGTAAAGCTGCGGCGCAGGCCAGGATAACCTGGTGTTTCGAAGTAGCCCGGCTCCCAGATGCCATAGTTCACGTGTGCCATTTTCAGGAAAACATTTACTGTTTTAATATCGGCATTCAGGAATACATCAAAAACCGGATAGTTCTTTGTAGTAAGGTCATTCTGCAGGTAAAACTGCTGTGTTACCGGCATGTATGCATCCGGCTGATAAGCCGAAGGAAGCGTCATCTCCAAGCCAATTTGGCTGAACAACGCTTTCTTGAATAAGAACCCCTGGAAGTATAGTTTAGAATTTACAAGCCACTCCGGAATGCGGATATACTGTGCTTTTTCAGCATTGGTATAGTGCAGGAAGTTTTCGAGATGGAAGCCGCCAAAACGCAGGTGCTGTGCCAACTGTGCTTCAAGCAATTGCTGATTGCCATTAAGCTGAATTGGCTCGGCATTAAAACCATATGTTACGTAGCGGTCAATATGGGTATATGCACCCATCAGGCGAAGATGCATTCTCTTACCAAACTGGTGGCGTAATATGGCCTGACTTCTGGTAGTTATAATTGCATCAAAGTCGTTGTCCCAGTTAAAGTGGTTGCTGATAATGCGCTGCTGTATCAATGTAGGCGACTGACGTAAACGAGTCTGAGATAACTCCAGCCCCTTAAACCGGGCAGACGCAAGGAATCTATAGTTATCCGTCAGTTGATATTCACCTTCGCCATAAAGCAGGTATTTATCCTGGTAATTAAGCTGGAACTCCCCACCTAGCAATACCTGATTAATTGCATCGACACCTGTAACTAAGCCACCAATGGCAGATGAATCCATTGTTACAGTCTTTACTGCGCTATAGTTCAGTTTGCTGTTACGGAGCTTGGCATAAGCTTTAAAGTAGGAAATACTGGATCTTCCGGTAAAGCCGAATTCATTTTCGAACTCGCGGAAGTTGGTCTCGTCATCTGTAAACCTGTTACTATACAGCGTGCGCGGGTAGAAAAGAAGACTGCTATCACCAGCAAAAGGAATAAGGTCGTCCTGGTAATTGGTGCGCTGGCTTCTCCAGTCCATGCGGTGGTAAATTTTCAGGTTATCGTTAATGAGCCTGAACATGTGCAACAGGTGATAGTTGTGGCGCATTTCCTGCGTACTTGCCTGATTCAGGAATACCAGGTCATTCTCGTATCGGAAAAGGCTATCTGTCGTATCATCCGGATCAGGCCGCACACCACCGCTCTCTATCTGTTCATGGTTTAAGTGTGTATAGTTAGCGAATAGCTCATATTTCTGATTCTTGGACTTATAATGGCTGAAAACTTTTATTGCCTGGTTATCAATCAAGCCATCGTCGTATAAATCGGTAGAACCGATCTGTTTATCCGCTGAAATGATCTGGTAAGCAACGCCAAAATTAAAGTTCTGGGTAATGTTGCGTGCATATATCCCCTCAAATATAGTTTCCCCCCGCTGTCCCTGCACATAATACAAATGCGAATAAGGCGACCGGGTATCGAAATAATTTATCTTTTGCGGATCATAAGCATAGCGATCGAAGGCATTCTTGCCTAGACGCACGCCAATGCGCGTAGGCATATAAAACAGCAAAGGCTGCGACGCAGTACCTACGTTACCGAGGTGCTGGTAAAAAGCCGTATCCTGAAACCAGTAGCGCTGGTTGTGCATGTTATGGATGGCAGTATCTACCCGCTGCTCGCGGTAGCGCCCTTCCAGCACATCCCTTTCGAAAAGCTGTAAAGTAGTTTTTGGCCCGTACAGGTTTTGGGTAGTATCATCAAGAATAGCGCCGGGTCTGCCCCGTCGTAGCGAGTCCTGCGGAGTTGCATTTGGTAATTGCCCCTGCTGGCGTTGTTGCGGGTTATTTTGCTGGCGTTCCTGTCCCGGCCTGGTGCCCGAACGGGTGGGCTGACGCTGCCTTACCTGACCGAAAGATTCGGTTACGATCAAGAACAGTAGAAAAAACAGGAATATAGATATGCTTTTTTGTCTCACAGGAGCAAAATTAGTTTTTTTATCCAACATACAGCTAGCTATAGCCACACAGGTTTATAGTTTGTAATAACTCCTGACATGCTGCAGGATAAGCTCATTAAATGTATCGCCACCTTCCAGGAAACAAACCTCTATAGGTATATAAAAAATTGGCAGCTCACTAACTATAGTTTGTAATGCTTTATCCATCAGCTTTACTGCATCTTTACGTGTGGTGAGAATAATGGTATCAGACGCATGTTTCTGCCACTGGTGCTTTACCTTTTCCAGATCCTCAATAGTATAACTATAGTGATCTGCGTATTCCAGGTGGTGCCGGATACTAAAATTATGCTTATCCAGATAAGACTTCAATGGCTTGGCGTTGGCGATGCCGGTCAGCAATATAATGTGCTTATGAACTTGCTCGGAGTTTCCGAAGGGCACAAAATTAGCGTACCGGAAGCCGGTAAAAAAAATAGGCGCATTACGTCTGCTATATTTCCGGATCATGGAGGCAATATGCTTCATTTCGGGAGGCTGCAGCGTTAGCGGGCATTTTGTAACCAGAATAGCATCGGCACGCCTGGCCCCTTTCCTGGATTCGCGCAACAAACCGGATGGTAAAATACGATCCTTGTAAAATAAGCGGTTATAGTCGGTAAGCATCAGGTTAAATGAAGGCTGTATGGCACGGTGTTGCATGGCATCGTCCAGCACAATCACTTCTGGCGGGCGATCTAACTCCAGCAGCCGGGCCACACCCTCTACCCGCTTCTCGCAAACAGCGACCTGCACATCTGGAAAATCGCGATGATACTGATAAGGCTCGTCACCTATAGTTGCAGCAGTAGCTTTTTCGTCAGCCAAGATAAAGCCCGAGGTCTGGCGTTTATAACCACGGCTAAGTGCGGCAACCGTATAGTTGCGGAGCAGGCGAAGCAGGTACTCCACATGCGGGGTTTTACCGGTTCCGCCTACCGTTAAATTACCAACTGCAATTACAGGAAGGTCAAACTTACGCGAAGCCAGCCAGCCTTTATTATAAGCTGTATTTCGCAACGACGTAATGCCGCCGTACAACGTAGCAAATGGCCAGAGCAACAGTTTCAGTTTATCCATGTAAGTTTGTATCGGAAGCAAATTTAAAATTAATTTTAACCTCCTTACGTAAGGCACTATAAATTATACCCGATTAACGATGCCACAGATCAAAGATATTGTAAAGGTGCTGGAACAATATGCGCCCCTGGCCTACCAGGAAAGCTACGATAATGCCGGCCTGCAGACCGGAAACCCTGATGACGAAGTAACCGGTGTACTCCTGTCGCTGGACTGCACCGAGGCTGTTCTGGCCGAAGCTATAGAAAAGGGATGTAACATGGTTGTTGCCCATCATCCAGTTATCTTTAAAGGAATTAAGTCGCTTACAGGCAAAAGCTATGTAGAGCGCACCATTATAAAAGCAATCCGTAACAACATAGCTATCTACGCCTCACACACCAACCTTGATAGCGTACATAACGGCGTGAATGCCAAAATTGCGGAAAAACTAGAGCTACAGAACGTGAAGATGCTGAGCAGCAAGCCACATACGCTTATGCAACTCGTGTTTTTTGTTCCGGTTGATGATACAGACAAGGTTTTAAATGCTATACATAAAGCCGGAGCCGGACAAATTGGCGAATACAGTAACTGTAGTTTTCAGGTGACAGGTACAGGCCGCTTTACACCATCCGAAAATGCCGACCCAACTATTGGAGAAAAAGGCAAGCCAGAACAGGTGCAGGAAAACCGCATTGAGGTTGTATTCCCGGCCTATCTGAAGCAAAAAGTTATGAATGCATTGTTGGCTGCTCACCCTTACGAGGAAGTAGCACATTACCTGACGGAGCTCGAAAACCAGAACCAGGAAGTTGGCATAGGCATGGTAGGCGAGCTGAAAGAAAGCTTGTCAGAAGAACAATTTTTAGCTTATCTGAAAGAAAAAATGAACCTGCAGGGCCTGCGTTATACAACTATAGGTGATAAGCCGGTAAAAAAAGTTGCGGTTTGTGGTGGTGCCGGCAGTTTTCTGATAAAAGATGCTATCCGCTCAGGAGCAGACGCTTTTGTAACCGGTGACGTAAAATATCATGAATTTTTTGATGCTGAAGACCGCCTGATGATTGCCGATATAGGCCATTATGAAAGCGAAGTATTTACAAAGGAGATTTTTTATGATACGATATCAAAAAACTTTCCTAATTTTGCAGTCTATTTATCAAATGTAAACACAAACCCTATCAGATACACTTTTTAATACATGGAAAGTACGGTAGCCAGTAAATTAGAAGCACTGCTTAAGCTTCAGAGCATCGATTCGCAGCTTGATGAAATTAGACGCGTTAGAGGAGACTTACCTGAAGAGGTTCGTGACCTGGAAGATGAAATAGAAGGCTATGAGGTACGTGTTCGTAAGTTTGATGATGAAGTTGCAGCCCTGAACGATTCTATCGCACAGCGCAAGCAATCAATCAAAGATTCAGAGTCCCTGATCAACAAGTATGAAGACCAACAGCAGAACGTTCGCAACAACCGCGAGTACGATGCTATCACGAAAGAGATAGAACTGCAAAAACTGGAAATTCAGGTTGCTGAGAAAAAGATCAGAGAAGCACACTATCAGATCGAGCAGAAAATTGCTGAGATCGAAGGCACCAAGAACCGCCTGGAAGAGCGCAGAAAGGACCTGGACAACAAAAAGCACGAGCTTGATCAGATCGTTTCTGAAAGCGAGGAAGAAGAAGGCAAGTTAACGCAGGAAAGAGAAGTAGCTTCTCATGATATTGAAGAACGTTTGCTTTCTGCTTACAACCGTATCCGCAAAAACGTACGCAATGGCCTTGCAGTAGTGCAGGTTAAGCGCGATGCTTGCGGTGGTTGCTTTAACACTGTTCCTCCGCAGCGCCAGGCTGATATTGCAGCTCAGAAGAAAGTTATCGTTTGCGAGCACTGCGGCCGTATCTTGGCTGGTGTTGAGCTGCGTGTATTCTAATCAAAGACTTTGCGCGTAGATCGCCTGCATAGTATCATAAAAAGGATGGCTAAACCCCATCCTTTTTTTTTGTGGCTGGCCCTGTTTTGTCTGCCCCTGCCCCTCTTTGCCAGTTCGTACCTTAATGCACCCCTGCAAAAAGCGTATTCAGAATCGCTTAAACTCAAACTTACTGCAGGGAGAACTATAGTTCAGCAGGAGCTAAAACAGAACGATAAAAATGCAGTAGCCCACCTGCTTGCCAACTATACCGATTTCATCCAGATCTGCACGGAACAAAACCAGGCAGAAGTTCCGGAGCTGATAGAAAATCAAAAGGAACGCCTGGCGGCCCTTGATAAATTGAAAGAGAAATCGGTTTGGGTAGACTATGCAAAAGCAGAAATAAGGGCACAACTTGCCATGAGCCAACTGCTTTTTGGTAGTCGTGTGGGGGCAGCATGGGATTTTAGAAAAGCCTACCAACAATTTCAGCAAAACGCCGAGAAGTACCCCGATTTTATCCCTAACCGCAAAACACTGGGTGTTATGCAGGTACTGCTGGGCTCTGTTCCGGATCAGTATAAATGGTTCCTGAATATAATCGGTTTAGGCGGTAACACCGAAACCGGACTTGCCAATCTGCAACTGGCAGCCAATAAGCCAAATCCGTTTCGAAACGAAGCCATTCTGCTAAACGCCCTGTTGCTGCAACTACTGGATGAAGATAATGCCAGATCTACCCTAAAGCAATTAACAGCTTTAACCAGCGAGCAGCCTGATAACCTCCTATTTAACTTTGTAGCAGTGGTGCTGCATAAAAAGGCCAAAATGGGTGACAAAGCGCTGCAAATATACCGCGACCGACCTTCCGGCTCTGCCTATAGTTCGTTTCTGTACATGCACCACATGGCCGCTGATCTTTACCTTTATCGTGGTGATTATGAGGCCTCCATTAGAGAAAACCGGTATTTTCTTCAGCAACACAAAGGCATTCATTACCTGAAAGCAGCAAATTTTAAACTCTACCTTGCTTACTGGCTTAGCAACCATCATCCGCAGGCAAAGTGGCATTACCAGCAGGTAAGGCAGGTGGGCAGTGCACTGACCGAAGAAGACAAGTATGCGGAGAACTTTGTGAGCCGTAATGAGCAGCCCAATCGTTTTCTGTTAGCGGCAAGACTGCATTCTGATGGCGGGTATTTTGAGAAAGCGTTGCAGGAAGCCTCAAGATTGGAAATTACACCAGAAACACCGGTACCGGTTAAGGCAGAATACTTTTACCGCAAAGGCCGTATTTACCAGGGCATGGGGCAGCCGGAACAGGCCATAAAATATTACGATGCAGCTATAGTTGCCAGCGGAGACGAATCTTTATATTTTGCCCCGCACGCGGCCCTGCAAAGCGGCTATATTTACCAGCAACAAAAACAATACGATAAAGCAAGAGCCAGCTATCAGAAAGCTTTGAACTATAGCAACTATGCTTACAGAAACAGCATTCAGGCCAAGGCAAAGTTAGCTCTTACAACGCTTCCGTAAACGCATGCCAACTATAGAAATAAACTATACCGACTTACCTGTTACAGCAGAAGAGTTTCGCCTAAAAGCACTAGCCTGGGCCGATACGTTTCCGCTTGTTGCTTACTACTATGATCACCAACTCCCATATCCGCATCAGGGTTTTCGTCATATTTTGGCTGTTTCAAATGGAAGGCCATTAACTATAGATCCGAAGAACCCCTTTGGAAGCCTGCGCCAGAAGTTGAATCAGGGCCAGATGTTGTGTGGCTATTTGGGTTACGATCTCAAAAACGACGTAGAGAAACTGACCAGCCAAAACCAGGATGAGTTAAGCTTCCCTCCGATCTGTTTTTTTGTACCCGACTTCGTTATCAACTTTAATAACAAAGCCATAACTATATTATTACCTAAATCTTACGGCAAAACTATAATTCAGGATATACTTGCTACACGAGCCGCTAAACCTGCTAAACCCGGAACTATAGCTGTGCAGCAGCGGGTAGCTAAAGATGCATATGTACAGCAGGTAGAAAAGGTAAAACAGCATATTCTGGAAGGCGATGTTTATGAACTCAACTATTGCATGGAGTTTTATGCTGATAACGCAACCATCCAACCTTTGCCGCTCTACCTGGCTTTGGCGGAGGCTTCGCCCACTCCTTTCTCAGGCTATTTGAAGTTAAATGATAACTACCTGCTTTGTGCGTCGCCGGAGCGGTTCCTGAAAAAGACAGGCACAACTATAGTTTCGCAGCCTATAAAAGGGACTATAAAACGTGGTAAAACGGCTGAAGAAGACGAGCAACTACGCCACCAACTGCGTAACGATGAAAAGGAACTGGCCGAAAACATGATGATCGTGGACCTGGTGCGGAACGATCTGAGCCGCTCCTGCGCTACCGGCACAGTGAAAGTAGAGGAAATGTTTGGTATCTATGGCTTCAAACAGGTCTGGCAGATGATCTCAACTATAACCGGAACGATAAAACCTGATAATGACTTGGTAGATGTGTTACTTGGCGCTTTCCCGATGGGTAGCATGACCGGAGCACCCAAGATTAGCGCTATGCAGCTTATTGAAGAACTGGAAGCGACCAAAAGAGGTCTCTACTCCGGTGCTTTCGGTTATATTACGCCCGAACAGGACTGCGATTTTAACGTGGTGATAAGAAGCCTGCAGTATAATGCCACAAAACAATACCTGAGCTTTATGGTAGGCAGCGCCATTACCTACGACTCTGACCCGGAACGCGAATACGAAGAATGTCTGCTGAAAGCGCAGGCCATGCTGAAGGTTCTAAGCTAAGACTGTTATTGCGCTTCCAATTATGAATTATGAATTAGAAATTATGAATTGTGGTTAAACAGGGTTCATAATCATCTGATCACTACAACTATAGCTTTATCTTTACTTCATTCTTACTCATAATTCAGCATTCATAATTCATAATTCAAAAATAGCTCTGCCATTCTGTCACGGTTTTAAAATGGAATGTAGTATATTTGCAGCTCTAAGCGTTTTATTAGCATGAAGCCAATCCTTGATTTAGATTTTATAGATAACCGTACGCCTGAGCAGGCAGCCGCTGCCCCATCCTGCGATACGCATATTTCAAAAGATACCAATACAGGTCGCACCCGCAAACTATACATCGAGAGCTATGGCTGCGCCATGAATTTCTCAGATAGCGAGATCGTTTCATCCATTATGTTTGAACAGGGCTTTGATACCACTTCAGAAATCGATCAAGCTGACCTGGTATTTCTGAACACCTGTTCTATCCGTGAAAAGGCCGAACAGACCGTACGTAACCGTTTGGGCCAAATAAACTACTATAAAAAGAAAAAACCTTCCATGATGATCGGTGTGCTGGGCTGCATGGCTGAGCGACTAAAGAAATCGTTGCTGGAAGAAGAAAAAATTGTAGACCTGGTAGTTGGTCCGGACGCATACCGCGACCTGCCAAACCTGATTAATGAAGTAGATGGTGGTCAGAAAGCAGTTAACGTATTGCTTTCGCGTGAAGAGACTTACGCCGACATCAACCCTATTCGTTTGAACAGCAATGGAGTAAGTGCCTTTATCTCGATCATGCGTGGCTGCGACAACATGTGTTCTTTCTGTGTTGTGCCGTTTACACGTGGCCGTGAGCGCTCCAGAGATGCACACTCTATAGTTCGTGAAGCGGAAGCGCTGGTGGCACAAGGCTATAAAGAAGTAACTTTACTTGGCCAGAATGTGGACTCATACAAATGGGCTTCTGAAGATGGCTCTGAAAGTGTGAACTTTGCTCAATTACTGGAAAAAGTAGCTTTGGTTTCGCCTGATCTGCGTGTACGTTTCTCTACGTCACACCCGAAAGATATTACAGACGAAGTGCTTTACACGATTAAAAAGTACGATAACATCTGCAAATACATACACCTGCCAGCCCAAAGCGGTAACTCGCGCGTGTTGGAACTGATGAACCGCACTTACGACCGTGAGTGGTACATAAACCGTGTTGATGCTATTCGTGCTATTCTTGGTGAAGACTGCGGTATTTCATCAGATATGATCGCCGGTTTCTGCACTGAAACAGAAGAAGAGCACCAGGATACGCTTAGCCTGATGGATTATGTACAGTATGATTACTCCTACATGTTCTTCTATTCTGAGCGCCCGGGCACGTTGGCTGCCCGCAAACTGGAAGATGATATTCCACTTGAAGTGAAGAAGCGCCGCCTGGATGAGATAATCAACAAGCAGCGCGAAACATCCCTTGCCCGCAACAAACGCGACATTGGTAAGGTGCATAAAGTGCTGGTAGAAGGTCCTTCCAAGAAATCAGAAGAGCAATTGAGTGGCCGCAACGACCAGAACAAAGTAGTGATCTTCGATAAGAAGCACTACAAAAAAGGCGACTACGTAAATGTGCTGGTTACAGACTGTAGCGTAGGCACCCTGTTCGGCGAAGCGGTAGATTAGATTTGGAGATTTGGGAATGTGAAGATTTGATAATGATAATCTTCGCATGATTCACCTTCAAACTTCCAAATTATCTAATCTTCAAATCTCAAAAACATGCGCAATATCGATATACAAAGCATAAAGCAACGATTCGGCATAATTGGTAACTCACCCTTACTGAACTATGCCATACAGGTGGCCGTGCAGGTTGCCCCTACCGACATGACTGTGCTGATAACCGGTGAAAGCGGTAGTGGTAAAGAATCATTTTCGAAAATCATACACCAGCTGAGCCCGCGCAAGCATGGCCAGTTTATTGCCATCAACTGTGGCGCTATACCGGAAGGAACTATAGATTCGGAGTTGTTTGGCCACGAAAAAGGCTCATTTACTGGTGCCCATGATACCCGAAAAGGTTATTTTGAAGTAACTGATGGAGGTACCATTTTCCTGGATGAGATAGGCGAAATGCCACTTGGTACGCAGGCCCGTTTGTTGCGCGTGCTCGAAAACGGCGAATTTATAAAAGTAGGGTCATCTAAAGTACAGAAAACCGATGTGCGTGTAGTGGCCGCAACTAACGTAAACCTGCTGAATGCAGTAGAAAAAGGCCGGTTCCGCGAAGACCTGTACTATAGACTGAATACTGTTCCGATCACAGTGCCTCCCCTGCGCGACCGCGCTGATGATGTGTACCTGCTGTTCCGTAAATTTGCCAGCGACTTTGCAGAGAAATACAGAGTGAAGTCGGTTTCGCTTACTCCGGATGCCATTCCGGTGCTGCTGGATTTCCGCTGGCCGGGCAACATCCGTCAGTTAAAGAATATAGTGGAGCAGATCTCGGTGCTGGAATATGACCGCGAAATTGATGCTGAAACATTGAAAAGATACCTGCCTCGTGAGCAGGCCAGTCATGTTCCGGCCCTGCTAAATGCTGAGAAATCATCTGACCAGGCGTTTTCGGAACGGGATATCCTATACAAAGTGTTATTTGATATGCGGCGTGATGTGTCGGATCTGAAAAAGCTGGTTTTTGAAATGCTGGCACACCAGCCTGCAGAAAACGACCTGCTGAAAGAGCACGGTCACCTGTTTGAAAACATCGGGCATTACGAGAGCAGACCGTACCAGCCAAAGGAGCCATCAGAAGGTTTTTACCTGCCCATGAAGCAGATGCCGCCGGAAGAGTACGAGGACCAAAAAATAGAAGATATTCAGCATGAAACTGCTGAAGAAAGCCTATCTTTAGAAGATAAGGAGAAAGAATTGATTGTAAAGGCGCTCAAGAAACATAACAACAAGCGCAAGTATGCAGCCCAGGACCTGGGAATATCAGAAAGAACACTGTACAGAAAACTGAAACAGTATGAAATTGAAGACTAACCTGGCGAAACTATATACGTTACCTTTGCTGCTGATCATACTGCTATTGAGCGGTTGTGGAGTTTATTCTTTCACCGGGACTACCATTTCATCGGATATCAAGTCAATCTCTATCCAGAACTTTGAGAACCCGACCGGTGAAGGTCCGGCCAACCTGACGCAGTTGATCACAAATAACTTCAAGAACTACTACCGCCGCAACACAAACCTTACCATGCTGCAACAGGAAGGCGACCTGCAACTCGAAGGTCAGATTGTGAGCTTTACTGTTACCCCTGCCGCTATTCAGCGTGAGGGCGAAATAGACCGTGCTACCCTGAACAGACTTACGCTTGGCATACAAGTGCGCTTCACCAATACCGTTAATCCGGACGAAAACTTCGATCAGCTGTTTACCATTTCGCAGGATTTCCCGGAAGACCGTGACGTAACGCAGCTAACAGCCGCCGAAATTGAGCGGATGTCGGAGCAATTGGTATCACAGGTATTTAACAGAACCGTAGCCAACTGGTAAGCATCAAACTACAAGCACAGTACACCCTAATGAATAAATCAGCTTTTCTTGAACTGATACAGAAAGCGTCGGGCATTACGGACCAGCAAACGGCTGAATTGGAGAAAGTGGCAAATGCTTTCCCCTACTGCCAGACCGCGCATCTGTTGCTCGCTAAATCTGCTTACGACAAGGGAAGCATGCTTTCGACGCAGCGCCTGCGCCGAGCAGCCTCTTATGCCACAGACAGGCAGCTTTTAAAACGCATTATTTATACTTCAGCCACCCTTGCTCCTGTTTTTGATGAAGCCGCAGTTGCTGAGCAGCAAACTATAGTTACGTCACAAACAGATCAAACTATAGTTACCCCGGAACCTGAGGCAAAAACCGAAACAATAGAAGAACCAACATCGGCAACTATAGCAGTATCTTCAGAAGCAGATGTTGAAACGGTTGAAACTCTAACAGAATCAGAACCTATAGTTGAGGTAACTCAGGACACAACGGATGCTGAATTTGAAACTATAACTGAACAGGAAGCTATAGTTGAACCAATCCAGGGAACAGCTGATGAGCAAGATGCAACTATAGTTTCTGAAATAAATGAGGAAGTAGCGATAGAGGCACTTTCTGATGAGGTTTCAAGCAGTTTTGAGCCTGCAGACTCGGTATGGCCGCAACCACAGCCCACATCAGACTCTGAGTTAGCAGACCTGCTAACTATAAGCAGCCTGAGTTCTTCTTTTACAGATTTGCTTGCCCAAAAGCCGGACACAGAACCAGCCGTTACAGAACAAGTAGTCAGTACTGAAGCGAATCTGCATGAAACTGAAGAAGCATTAACAACAGTAAACTCAGAATTACCCGAAACGATAGTTCTGGAGCAGGAAGAGTTGGAAACTATAGTTACTGAGACTCCATCTGCAGCCTTTGTTGAAGAAGAAACATCAACTATAGTTACATCCACCAACCCCGAAGAAGCTGTTGTAAACTATAACTTCAGTGAAATTGACAGGATGTATGCCGAAGATGCCCTAGGCTATTGGATGGGCTCTAGTCGTTTAGGCGAGGTGTTACAACTTAAAAATGAATACACCAGGCCAAAACCGATTGCCTTCCATCCGGAGATGATCCTGGAATATAACAAGACCCATGAACTGGAGAAAGCTGTTCAGCCTGCAACAAATTACCTGAGCGAGCAGCTCAATATCATAGACCAGTTCCTGAAGCTGAATCCCCGCCTTAAAACAATGGCTAACCTGAAGCTTAACCCCGAACCTCAGGAGGATTTATCACTGAAGAGTTCTAAGATAAAGAAAGGAATGGCCTCTGAGAACCTGGCAAATATCTTTATAAAACAGGGTAAAGTTAAAAAGGCCATTAAAATATATGAGCAACTCATTTTGAAAAATCCGGAAAAAAAGAGTTACTTTGCTGAACAGATAGAAAAATTACAAAACATAAACTAAGATGTACATCGCCCTTATCAGTATTATCGTTTTCATTTGCGTGTTGCTAATTCTGGTTGTGCTAGCACAAAACCCTAAAGGAGGCGGACTTTCAAGCCAGTTCGGAGGCAGCACCAGCCAGCTTATGGGTGTAAAACGTACTGGTGACCTATTAGAGAAATTAACCTGGGGTTTTGCAATTGCCCTGGTGGTATTAACATTGGGTACACACATGTTAGTTGGCTCTGCTAACGAAACATCTGTAGGATCAAGCGTGAACGAACAGCGTGCGCGTCAGTCTGCATTGCCAGGAGCCCCTGCTGCGCCAGCTATCTCTGATACAACAGCTGCTATTCCGGATGCTGCAGAGATCCCAACCATGATCGACACTGCTAATAACCAATAAGCAAAACCATAACAGCATATATCAAGTAAGCCAACCTGAATCAGGTTGGCTTTTTTGTTTCCTATAGCTGCCACCCTTGCTCTGCTTCTATCTTAAAAAGTTCCCGGGTATGTCATAAAATGACAGATTTGTCAGGCCTGACAGGTGCTTATACTGAAAAATTGGCTTGAAATGAGCTAAAAAGAGGCTTGGCACAGGAAATGATAGAACACATGCGGTTATAATTTTAAACTATAAACCATAAAACTAAATAACATTAACAAACTATGTCAATCAGCATTAAACCATTAGCAGACAGAGTAATTGTAGCTCCTGCTGCAGCCGAAGAAAAGACCAAGTCTGGTATCATTATTCCGGATACTGCTAAAGAAAAACCACAGCGTGGTGAGGTAGTAGCCGTTGGCGAAGGTAAAGTATCTGAGCAAGGTACCCTTATGAAGCCACAGGTTAAAGTAGGTGACCAAGTGTTGTATGGCAAATATGCAGGTACTGAAATCTCAGTAGACGGTGGCGATTACCTGATCATGCGCGAGTCTGATATTCTGGCAGTACTTTAATCTCAACCAATCTTTAAACTTAATCAGATCATATAAACTATGGCTAAGAACATCACATTTGATGCCGATGCACGTGGCAAAATTAAAGCCGGTGTAGACAAACTGGCGAATGCTGTAAAAGTTACTTTAGGTCCTAAAGGCCGCAACGTAATCATTGACAAGAAATTTGGTGCCCCAACTATCACAAAAGACGGCGTTTCAGTAGCGAAAGAGATCGAACTGAAAGACGCGATCGAAAACATGGGTGCACAACTGGTAAAAGAAGTTGCTTCTAAAACTGCTGACCAGGCGGGTGATGGTACTACTACAGCTACTGTACTGGCACAGGCTATTTACACTGCCGGTATTAAGAACGTAGCAGCTGGTGCTAATCCAATGGACCTGAAGCGTGGTATCGACAAGGCTGTTAACGCTGTAGTTGAGAACCTGCGCTCACAGTCTAAAAAGATCGAGAACTCATCTGAAATTGCTCAGGTAGGTACTATCTCTGCTAACAACGACTCAGAAATCGGTAAAATGATTGCCGATGCGATGGATAAAGTTGGTAAAGATGGCGTTATCACGGTTGAAGAAGCAAAAGGTACTGAAACTGAGGTGAAGACTGTAGAAGGTATGCAGTTTGACCGCGGTTACCTGTCTCCATACTTCGTAACGAACGCGGAGAAGATGGAAGCGGACTTCGACAACCCATACATCCTGATCTACGACAAGAAAGTTTCTACTATGAAAGAACTGCTTCCTGTACTGGAGCAGGTGGTTCAGACTGGTAAAGGCCTTGTAATCATTGCTGAGGATGTTGACGGTGAAGCACTTGCTACACTGGTAGTTAACAAACTGCGTGGTTCTCTGAAAATTGCTGCTGTTAAAGCTCCTGGCTTTGGCGACAGAAGAAAAGCTATGCTGGAAGATATCGCTATCCTGACTGGTGGTACGGTTATCTCTGAAGAGCGCGGCTACAAACTGGAGAACGCTTCTATCGAGTATCTTGGTAAAGCAGAAAAAGTGATCATCGACAAAGACAACACTACACTCGTAAATGGTGCTGGTTCTAAAGATGATATCACTGCTCGTATCAACCAAATCAAGTCTCAGATGGAATCAACTACATCTGATTACGACAGAGAGAAACTTCAGGAGCGTTTAGCGAAGCTTTCTGGAGGTGTGGCTATCCTTTACATCGGTGCTTCTACAGAAGTTGAGATGAAAGAGAAGAAAGACCGCGTAGATGATGCGCTGCACGCTACAAGAGCTGCTGTTGAAGAAGGTATCGTAGCTGGTGGTGGCGTTGCCCTGATCCGTGCGCTGGATGCCCTGAATAACATCGACGTTTACAACGCTGATGAGCAGACTGGTGTAAGCATCATTAAAACTGCTCTGGAAGCTCCGCTTAGAACAATCGTTTCTAACGCTGGTGGCGAAGGTTCAGTTGTGGTACAGGCTGTTCGCGAAGGTAAAGCTGACTATGGCTACAACGCCCGCGACGACAAATATGAGAACATGTTTGCAGCCGGTATCATCGACCCAACTAAGGTTACCCGTCTTGCTTTAGAGAACGCTGCTTCTATCGCTGGTCTTCTGTTAACTACAGAGTGTGTAGTTTCTGAAGAGCCTGCTGAAGAGGGCGCTGCTCCAGCTATGCCAGGTGGCATGGGCGGTATGGGCGGCATGATGTAATCCGACATCCCATAGTATAAAATAGAAGAGCCCTTGTAGCATTTGCTGCAGGGGCTTTTTCTTTACTAAAGAATTATGATATAGGATGTAAGAAGTTAGAATTAAGTTGAACTATAGCTTAGTCAAAGGTCGTAGAGTTACAGTTCATGCTTTCAACTTTATAACTTACACTTTTCTAACTTTTTAACTCCTAACTCCTTAATGGCTATAGTTATATTATGTGGTGCTGTTTCATCTCCGCCAAAATAGGGATATAGTTGATAGCCAACAGCAGGCCTGCTGCAACCCCTTGGTAGCGTTACACTCTTATCGCCAAGCGTAAAGATATAGGTGCTCTCCTCCATCCTGATTCCGTAACTATAGGTTTTGTTTAACTCTACCACTCCTAACAGTTCAGACCTCCTTTCTTTGTCCAGATAGGTATAGGCATGGATCTCCAGTTTATTGTTGTACCAACGCTAGCCAAAGCGTGCACTGTTATTATGGTGCTCTGTACCACAGTCAGCAATGCCATAAAGCTTATTAATATCGGCCAGATTTGCCAGATTTCTTGTCTGATAAACAGCACTGCCATTAAAGGTCTCTTCAAATTTTAAAGTATTGGTTGATCGGATAACAAATGGCGCGACAGCACTATGTTTGCCTTTCTGAATTTTGTAAACTATAGTTTGAGGTTCCGGAAAAACAGGTCCGGCGATTCGGCAGTACTCTGGCAGGAAAAGTACTGTACTAGAAAGCACAAGCAGTAACTGCTGACACTTTCGGGAAAAAGAAAACATTAATGAAAAGTAAAAATTAGGCTATAGACTAAATTTAAAATTGAAGTATTGCCAGACAAGAGCGGTGCATACAAGGAGTAAACGGCCTGTGTTATGAAGCTCCAACAGAAGGAAATTAGTCACATAAAAAAGGCCCTGCTAACTAATAGCAGGGCCCTTCTATAAAATATTTATGAATGGTTAGCCGCGGCCGTGCATCATGTACATCAGCTTTTTGGTAAGTGCGATCAGGATCAAACCTGCTAAGATAACAAAGCCACCGATTGCAGAGAAAATGGTTAAGGCACCAAGCTCTTCTACATATGAGGCAATGTAACCACCGGCGATCTGAGCCACAAACGGCGCCAGGAACCAAACACCCATCAGCATCGATACCAGCGTAACAGGCGCTAAACGTGTCACCATCGACAGACCGATAGGAGAAAGACAAAGCTCACCGATAGTGTGGAAGAAGTAAGTTGCCAGCAACCACATAATGCTTGCTTTTATTGTATCGTCCTCTACGCCTCCGCGCTGCATAACAGCACCTACCATAAAGAAGAAACCAACACCCAATAGAATCATACCCAGACCCATCTTAGTAGGGATGCTCAGGTCTTTGCCACGTTTACCCAGGTATAACCAAATCTGCGCAGTAAGAGGAGCAAACATAACTATAAACAATGGGTTAACAGACTGGAACCACGAAGTCGGGATAAGGTAACCGAATACTTCACGGTCGATGTATTTGTCGGTGTAAACCGTTAACGAGCTACCGGCCTGCTCAAAACCAGCCCAGAAGAAGATAACAAAGATAGAAATGATGAAGATAACCGAAACGCGATCGATCTCCTCTTTTGTTAGCTTGTCTTTTTTAACCGGCTTACCAGAGGCATCGTTTTCTGCTTTAACAGGTTTTAAGCCCAAGTCACCAAGTAATTTAGGAGCTAACGCGTTAAACACAACCTGACCGATCACCATACCGATACCGGCAGCCAGGAAGCCGTACTGGAAACCATAGTTTGTTACTGTCTCTACACCATTAACTACAGCCTTTGTTGCGAAGTAGTCTTCGGCAAGGAAACCGCACACTAACGGCGCGAAAAAGGCACCGATGTTGATACCCATGTAAAAGATGGTGAACGCTGAATCGCGGCGTGGGTCGCCTTGCGCATACAGGTTACCAACTATAGATGAAATATTTGGCTTAAAGAAACCGTTACCAATGATAAGGAGGAACAGGCCTAGGTACGTCATCTCTACCATGCCTACATAAGGCGTAGAGAACAAGCTGAACTGGCCAAGTGCCATCAGCACCCCCCCTATTAAAATGGCTTTGCGGTGCCCCAGGTATTTATCGGCCAACCAACCACCTATGATAGGCGTAAAATATACGAAACCGGTAAAGTACCCGTAAATTAATGCTGCGTCGGCTACACTGTACCCCAAACCGCCTTCCAAGGCAGTTTTTGTCAGATATAGCATCAAAAGGCCGCGCATACCGTAGTAGCTGAAGCGTTCCCATAGCTCTGTAAAGAACAACAGGTACAGCCCTTTAGGATGTTTTAGATTCTCTTTATCCACCGCAGCATCGGTAGGTTGAAGGTTAACAGACATAGAGTTAGATTAGTTGATTGTTTAGTTAACAATAGATAAGCTTACTTACAAAGAAGGTAAATATATTAGATTAGCGACAAACAGCAAAATATTTTCGTTTTATAGTGTGTCGGGTGCACCGCGCAGATATAAATATCGTAACACTTATGTAGATATATAATTTTTGATATTTTTGTACCTTTATAAGCAAAACACCACCTTATTTCAATTAACCCAAAAAATTCAAATGAAAGAATCTGGACATAAATCTAATGCAGTAGGTTTAGACAGCTTAGGTATTAAGGAAGCGAAGGAAGTGCTATGGAACCTGAGCCCGGCTGAGCTGGTAGAAGAAGCCGTTAAAAATGGCGAAGGTTACCTGACTGACACCGGCGCTTTAATGTGTGATACCGGCAAATTTACCGGCCGTTCTCCTAAAGACCGCTTCGTAGTAAAAGACGCTAAAACAGAAAACTCTGTTTGGTGGGGAGACATTAACATTGCTTTTGATCCGGAGAAATTTGACCAGCTACAAGCTAAAATGGTCGATTTCCTGAAAGACAAAAAACTGTATGTACGTGACGCTTACGCAGGTGCTCACCCGGAATACCGTCTGAATCTGCGCATCGTTAACACACAGGCGTGGCAGAACTTATTCTGTAACAACATGTTCCTGCGCCTGACCGAAGAAGAGTTGGCAAATCACAACCCTGAGTTTACGATTATCTGTGCCCCTGAGTTTCAGGCCGATCCGGAAGTGGACGGCACCCGCCAGGCTAACTTCGCCATCATCAACTTCACCAAGAACATGATCCTGATCGGTGGTACAGGCTATGCCGGCGAAATGAAGAAGGGCATTTTTGGTGTGCTGAACTATATCCTGCCACACGAAAAGAACACCCTGTCGATGCACTGCTCTGCCAACGTAGGTAAAGACGGCGACACTGCTATTTTCTTCGGCCTGTCCGGTACTGGTAAAACAACCCTTTCTGCTGACCCTAACCGCGGCCTGATCGGTGATGACGAGCACGGCTGGGCTGCCGACTCCGTATTCAACTTTGAGGGTGGTTGCTACGCGAAAGTAATCGACCTGACAAGAGAGAAAGAACCACAGATCTGGGATGCCATTAAATTCGGAGCTATAGTTGAGAACACGCGTTTTGCTGAAGGCACCCGCACAGTAGACTATACAAACAGCGCTGTAACAGAGAATACACGTACTGCCTACCCTATCAACCACATCGATAACGCCATTGAGCCGTCGAGAGCTGATATTCCGAAAAACATCTTCTTCCTAACTGCAGATGCCTTTGGTGTGCTGCCTCCAATCTCTAAACTTAACGCAAGCCAGGCCATGTACCACTTCATTTCTGGTTACACAGCTAAAGTTGCCGGTACTGAGGTTGGTATTACAGAACCACAAACTACGTTCTCTGCCTGCTTCGGCGCCGCTTTCCTGCCACTGCACCCAACTAAATATGCGGAGATGCTTGGTAAGAAAATGGAAGAAAACAACGTAAATGTATGGCTGGTTAACACAGGCTGGACAGGTGGTCCTTACGGTGTTGGTTCGCGCATGAAGCTGCCTTACACCCGTGCCATGATCACAGCTGCCCTGAACGGCGAGCTGAATGATGTAAGCTTTACCAAGCACCCTATTTTTGGTGTAGAAATGCCGGATAGCTGCCCTAACGTACCTGCTGAGATCCTGAACCCACGTAACACCTGGGCTAACAAGGAAGAGTACGATGCCAAAGCAAGTGACCTGGCTTCTAAGTTCGTGAAAAACTTCAGCAAATACGCTGAGTATGCGAATGATGATATTTTAGCCGGAGCACCACAGGTAGCTGTGGCAACTAACTAAGAACTATAAAATTACCTCCTGAAAGCCCCGTTGCCTTAAGTAGCGGGGCTTTCATATTTTTACATCGGCATCAGCATAAATTTTATAGTTTCGTAACTATAGTTAGGATGCTGGAAGAAGGTCAGCAGAGAACTCAACTCATAATTCATCATTACTAATTCATAATTAAAGAAACGTGCACCTGTTTTATACACCCGATATCAGCTCAGAATTTTACACCCTTAGCGAGGAAGAGTCGAAACACTGCACACGTGTACTACGCCTGCAACAGGGCGATACCGTTTATTTGATAGATGGTGTGGGCGGGCTATATACGGCCGTAATCCAGGATGCTAACCAGAAAAAATGCCAGCTGCAGGTTATAGATAAGCAGATCGAGTACGGGAAGCTGCCTTATGTCTCGCATATAGCTGTAGCCCCTACAAAGAACCTGGACCGCATGGAGTGGTTTGTAGAGAAGGCCGTTGAAATTGGCGTGAGTGAAATTACCTTCCTGCTATGCGAACATTCAGAGCGCAGGCAGCTGCGGCTTGACAGACTGGAGAAGATCGCGATAAGCGCTATGAAGCAGTCACAAAAGGGTTATTTACCGCTATTGCATGACCTGGCCCCGTTCCATAAATTCATTTCCAAAGCCCAACCTCAACATACATTTATTGCTCATTTAGAAGAAGATGCAACTAAGTCTATTAAGCATTACTTTCAGGTAAATAAACCCCATTGCATTATGATCGGACCAGAGGGGGATTTTTCTGAAGCAGAAATTCAGGCAGCTTATAAGGCAGGCATCCGGCCGGTTACGCTTGGCGATAGCCGATTGCGCACCGAAACGGCAGCGCTAGTGGCTTGCCATACGTTACAGGTACTACACGAAATCTATTCAGCGTTAGACTGATATACTACAACTATAGTTTATGAAACGAACCCTGCTCCTGCTGCTTATAGTTTTACTTGCTATGCCTGCCATGGCGCAGCGCTATAGTTTAAAAATTGCCAAATTAAAATATAATGGCGGTGGCGACTGGTATGCCAATAAAACCTCCCTGCCCAACCTGATCAAGTTTTGCAATCAGAACCTGAACATGAACATAAAGCCCGATGAGGATGTAGTAGAAGTTGGCAGCCCGGAACTGTTCACGTATCCCTTTGTGCATATGACAGGCCATGGAAATGTAGTTTTCTCAGATGCTGAAGCACAGAACCTGCGTAACTATCTGGTAAGTGGCGGCTTCCTGCACATAGACGATAACTATGGCCTGGACAAATACATCCGGAAAGAAATGAAAAAGGTATTTCCCGAATATGAGTTTGTTGAACTCCCCTTCGACCATCCGATTTATAAGCAGAAGTATACTTTCAAGAACGGCCTTCCCAAGATACACGAGCATGATAACAAACCGCCACAGGGCTTTGGCATCATACACCAAGGGCGTTTAATATGTTTCTATAGTTACGAAACCGATTTAGGGAACGGCTGGGAAGATGCAGAAGTACACAACGACCCGGAAAACAAACGCCGCGAAGCCTTACAAATGGGTGCTAACATCCTAACGTTTGCCCTGACCCAAGGTAGCGGACTGCAATAATTCAATGTTGATTGAATGAGTGTTTGAGTGAGTAGAATCTTGTTGAACAATTTTAGACATCCTGATTACTCATTGTAGCAATCAACAATTTAACAATCAACAATTAATATCTCCTGTTAAAGATTTCGGATAGAATAAATGCATCTCTTGCCGTTTGCGGATTGCGAAGAATGGAAGGGTCAAATCGGCGGAGTGTAGTGGTTGGCTTTATACTATAGGCTCCAAAAGAATCGTGGTTGGCAATATCCGGGCGTTTCTTTACAGTTCTCTCAAGCGATACAGCTTCCGGACGGCTGTGTTCATACTTGCTTACTTTGTAAACCGGCTCTGGTATAGGCACAGGTCGCTTGGGTTCAACTATAGTTTTGGTTACGGATTTAGCCTGCTCCATTTTAGGCTGTAGTTCACGGAGAATGTCTTCGAAAGATGTAACCGGCACAGGTGGTCGTTGCTGCGGGCGCTGCACAGGCGGCGCATTTTCATCCCTAAACTTCTTTGGCTGGCTGTTATCTTCTTTAAAATTCTTTCTGTAGAAGTTAAAAATGAAATAGCCGATTGCCAGCAGTATATAAAATATGACCTTGAAATCTTCCATCTGTTCGTAGTGTAATCAAATATAGCAATTTTATAGTATAAATCCTCCTCTACTAAACCTATAGTTTAGTAAACGATAGAAATCATAAAATCTATAGTTTAATCCGCACATACTCTGTCTTACATACGAGAAATAGTCTTATTTTTGAGATTGGAATTCAGATTTTCGGCTTTTAGCGGATGCAAGTATCAAGATTAGAAATTAAAGGCTTTAAGAGTTTTGGCGACCGCGTGGTCATCAACTTCGATGAAGGAATAACAGGAATTGTGGGCCCTAACGGCTGCGGTAAATCTAACGTAGTAGATGCCATTCGTTGGGTATTGGGTGAGCAGAAAACCCGTAACCTGCGCTCCGATAAAATGGAGAACGTGATATTCAACGGCTCCAAAACACGCAAACCGGTGCAGATGGCCGAAGTTTCCATCACCTTTGATAACAACAAAGGCATTCTGCCTACTGAATACTCCCAGGTAACTGTTACACGCCGCTACCACCGCTCCGGCGATAGCGAATACATGCTGAACGGTGTTCCCTGCCGCCTGAAAGATATCAATGAACTCTTCCTAGATACTGGTATCGGCTCAGATAGCTATGCGATCATAGAGTTGAAGATGGTGGACGAGATCCTGAACGATAAGGAAAACTCGCGCCGCCTGCTGTTTGAAGAAGCTGCCGGTATTTCCAAATTCCGTGTCCGTAAAAAACAGACGCTGAAAAAACTGGAAGAAACTGACGCCGACCTGGAACGCGTTGAAGACGTGTTGTTCGAGATCGGCAAGAACATGAAAACGCTGGAGCGCCAGGCCAAACAGGCGATAAAGTACTTTCAGTTAAAGGAAGACTATAAGAAGCATAGCCTGGAGTTTGCCCGTCGCAATATAAGCCAGTACCAGCAAACCATGGAGCGTCTGGAGCAGGATGTGCAGCGCGAAACTACCCTGAAAGAGGAATATGTTGTTGCTGTAACTGAAGCAGAAGACGCCATTGCCGATCAGAAAGAAGAACTGAATCGCACGCAGGAACAGCTCGGCGAAATGCAGAAAACCATGCAGGTGCAGACTGCTAAACTGCGCCAGCTGGAAAACGATATTAAATTAAAAGCGGAAAGAAGCACCTACCTGAAAGAGCGCATCACGCAGCTTCGCCAACAGATAAGCCAGGATGCATCGAACGTAGAACATATACAGGACAGTATAGTGGAGCTACGTGAAGAACTGGAAGCTGTGCAGGAGCAGTTTGGTACTGCCGAAGAGCAGGTTCAGGCGCTAAGAGAGCAGCTGCAAGAGGCAAACGAACAGAAGCAAGCATTACAGGATTCTTTCCAAGACCTGAGCCTGCAGCACCGCGACAAGCAGAACGCTGTTTTCCAGCACCACAAGCAACTGGAGATAAGCAATGTGCAGATACAATCCATAGTTGCTGACCTGGAGCGCATGGAACAGCAACAGCTTACTGCCGATGAAGATGCGCAACTACTGGCAGAACAATTACAGGAAGCGCAGGAGCTTTTAGAAAATACAACTACTGAACTGGTAAACCTGCAAGCAAAAGAAGAAATACTGCTGCAAAACATTGAGAAAACGGAGCAGGAAATAGAGGCCCTAAAAGAGCAGCTTGTAAACCTGAACCGTACCCGAGATGCCAAGCAAAACCAGTATCAGCTGACCAAATCGCTTGTTGAGAACATGGAGGGCTTTCCAGAGGCGATCAAGTTTCTTGCGCAGTCCGGCGACTGGCAAAAGCCTGCTCCTCTCCTTTCGGATATTATAGTTTGTGAACCTGAGTATAAAGGGCTTGTAGAGAGCTACCTGGAGCCTTACATGAACTTCTTTGTAGTGGATGAGCTGCAGGATGCCTTGCATGCTGTGAAGCTGCTAAAGAGCCAGAATAAAGGCCGCGCAAACTTTATCATTCTTTCAGAGATTGAAGAATTGGAGCCAACAGCCACCTTTACGGAAGGCGAACTGAAGGCTGCATATGAGGTAGTAAAAGCCGACAAGAAATATAGCGACCTGTTGAAGTACATGCTCAACAATGTATACATCAGCGATGAAGTTGACCTGTACGATATCGACTATAAAACTATACTGCTGAAAGACGGCTCAGCCATTAAAAAGCCGTTGAGCTTAACCGGTGGTTCGGTTGGCGTGCTGGACGGAAACCGTTTAGGCCGCAAAAAGAACCTGGAAGATTTAGCAGTTGAGGTTGCAGAGCTTGAGAAACAAACGGACCTGCTGCAAAGCCGCGTTAATACCCAGCAGCAAATTCTATTAAACTATAAGGGTGAGTCACAGAAGGACCGTATAAAAGAACTGGAACGTGAAGTTGCCAAGCAACAACAGGAATTATTAACGATCCGCATCCGGCACGAGCAACACCAGCAGAACCGCCATAACTATACCCAAAAGAAGGAAGAGTTACTACAGCGCAAAAGCGAACTCAGCAAACTTGCTTTAGAAATGTCGCCTGTGGCTGAAACAGACCAACTGGAACTGAAGCGCCTGGAAGAAGAGCTGGCCGTTTATACATCGCAACTGAACCGCCAGCAGGAACAGATTACCGTGATAAACGGCATGTATAACCAGGAGAATATCCAGTTTCACCATCTCAAAAACCGCTTTGCGAGCTTACAACAGGAGATCAGTTATAAGCAGAAAACGGTTGAAACAAACCAGGAGCGCATCGAAAACCTGAAGCAGGAAATGGCGAAGGCTGAGGATGAAATAACGATAGCCAACTCATTTATAGAGGAGAACGAAGCTATAGTTGAACAGATGATTGAAGCCCGCCGGGAGTTTGGCTACGAACTGGAGGAAATAGAAAAGAAATACTTCAGCCTGCGTGGGGAGTTGGATGAGAAAGACAAAATGATCCGCGAACTGCAGCGCAAACGCCAGAACGCAGATGAACTCCTGATGCGCATGCAGCAAACCCTGAATGATACTAAAATCAAGCTGGTGTCGGTGCAGGAGCGTCTGGCAGTGGAGTTTAACATCGAAACCACCGACCTGCAACTGCCAGCCGATGAAACTATAGAAATGGTTACCGAAGACTTGGGTAAGTATATTTCTGAGCTGCGCACTGCGATAGATAAAATGGGCCCTGTTAATGCTATGGCCGCAGAAGCTTATGTGGAGATAGAAGAACGTAACAAGTTTATTACAGAGCAACGCAACGACCTGGTTAACGCTAAAAACACGCTAATCGATACCATCAACGAAATCGATACGGTAGCTAAGGAGAAATTCCTAGAGTCGTTTAACCAGATCAAGAGCAACTTTATACGCGTGTTCCGCAGCCTGTTTACCGACGAAGACAACTGCGACCTGGTCATTACAGATCCAAGTAACCCGTTGGATTCGCGCATCGAGATCATGGCGCAACCAAAAGGCAAGCGTCCGTTAACTATAAACCAGCTTTCGGGTGGGGAGAAAACGCTGACGGCCATTTCACTGTTGTTTGCAATCTACCTGCTGAAGCCTGCTCCGTTCTGTATCTTTGATGAAGTGGATGCACCGCTGGATGATGCTAACATTGACAAGTTTAACAACATCATCCGTACTTTCTCCAACGACTCGCAGTTTATAGTTGTAACGCACAACAAACGCACCATGGCCTCAACCGATGTAATGTATGGTATCACCATGATTGAAGCTGGTATCTCCAGAGTTATCCCGGTAGACTTGAGACAGATCGCTTAACCTATAGGTAAACTATAAAATAAAAAGGCTCCCGAACTATAGTTTGGGAGCCTTTTTAATGCAAGCAACTATAGTTCTAAACTATAGCATCAATCTCTTTCTGTGTTTTCTTAGGCAATTTTGCTTTTACTAAACCATAGCTCTGCTTAACATAATTATTCCACTCAGCATCAGTAAGAACACTCCACTCCTGCACATTCACCCATTTGTTACGAGCCATATAAGGTGCTGGAATAATACCCGGCCTGGCTACCATTCCATCAAACTCTTCGTCAGTCACTTTAAACGAAACCGAGTGAGGCGGATCTATACTGGTTACACAGAACATCTTTTCACCAACTAAAAAGCAAAGGTCTGCCCCCCACTTAATATCTTCTGTTACACCCGGTAAAGCCAGGCACAGCGCACGCAGTTCTTCTATATTCACTTTCTAACTTTTTAACTTCCCAACTTTCTAACTTACCGCACTCCGTTCTCCGGAAACTTGGCTGTTTTCGTACGATAGAATGCCATGATCTTCTCCAGATCAGCTTCAATATCGCCAGTAGGGTAAATAGTTGGGCCAACACCGGCTTCTTTCTTGGCATAATCCAGGTAACCTAAAACTATAGGTACGCCTGCCCCTAAGGCAACATAATAAAAGCCACGGCGCCAGCGAGGTTGGTATTTACGCGTGCCTTCCGGTGTTACCAGCACACACATATCGCCCGGCGTTTCATTGAAAATACGCACCATGGCATCAACCATTCTGGTATTTTTAGAACGGTCTATAGGCAGGGCTCCCATTGCCTTGAGCAATGGCCCGAATGGGAAAGCCATGAATTCTTTTTTAATAGTGAAGCGGATCGGAGCTTCCATCAGGTAAAATGCAGCACGGGCGTAAATAAAATCCCAGTTACTGGTGTGCGGTGCAGCCACCATTACACAGCGGCGATTCTCAGGAGTCAGGTTGCCATTCAGTTTCCAGCCGGCAACTTTAAAGATTAGTTTTGCTAAAAGTTTTCCAAACATGTGGGTGTGTACAGATATGCAGCTGCTAATATAGCTGCAACAGCTTATTTAATAAAATCAAGCTGTATAAATACACACATTACGGCGCAATTACAAACCAATTTTTATTACGTGCGCCCTCTTACGCAATAAATACGACTGAAAGCCTACACCTACCAATGGCCCCATGGTGGTATAAACTTTATCGTCCTTGCTCTGCCTGAAATACCGGAAAGATAACATTGGCTCAATGGAAAACTTTTCGTTGAAAAAGAAAGCATACCCAACCGATAGCGTTCCTTCTAGCAGGTTAGACTGAAAGCCATCAGAGAAGCTATGTTTACCTAAACCAACACCTGCCTCACCAAACACACCATTAATCAGGTAATAGCGCACAAAAGGGCCGCCCAGAAAATAAGTCTTCCTGAAAGGCTCCTGCTCCGGATCAGAAGTTATTTTTGTGCTTTCATGGTAGAGATTCAAATTCAGGCCAATGGCAAGATCGTTCATGATAAAATAGCCGTTTTTAGCATTCAGGTTCGCCTGTATTTTAAGCCCATCCTCCTTCACACCCGTCGTGTTATGCAGGTTATCAGATGTTTTGTAGGCAAAGCCGCTGGCTGATCCACCAAGTAATATAGAGCCATGTTTTACCTTAGCCCGGAACATAAAACTCTCATTCTCCTGTGCAAATACAAAAACCGTAATTAGCAGAAAAAGTACCAGCAGTATAACTTGCTTCATAAAATGTAAGGTGATTTATGGATATACCCTTTTACGAAGCATAAATAATAAGATTCGAATTTTAACTATAATTTTTACAAATTAATATAATACAAACTATAGATAAGGATCTACTAATATTATAATTATATAATCAGCTATTGTTGCGGTTTAAAACTATAGAACAACACGATAAGGTTTACTTTCCAAGTAAGTGCTTTAAGTGCCTTTCCAGGTGCAAAGTGTAGCGATATCCTATATCAAAGAGTTCGTCGGCCTTACGGTAGCTCATAAGCCGGTAATATTTCAATTCAGGTGGCTCAATCAGGAAATCACATAGGTGCAGGCGCATTTTAACGTTGTTAGTGATAGCAAGGTGTGCTGTGCGTTCTACTATGCTCCGGAGGGTGGTTACTTTTGCCTGATGATTGATCGGGTTAACGTGTACCCCAATCTTTATATCACAGTTCTGATGCAGCGGATCTAAGGGCAAGTTATTCAGTAAACCTCCATCGTTGAGTAGTTTACCCTGATAAGAGATTGGGTGGTATAGTATAGGCACTGCAGAGGATGCTATCAGTGGCTTGATAATTTCGCCGGTAGAGAAATAAACGGTAACCCCTTCGTTCATTTCTGTAGCACTAATGATAACCGGAATCTTAAGTTCTTCAAAAGTAATATGGGCGCCGAGGTATTTATTGTATAGTTTCTCTACTTCATCCAAATGCAGCAAACCAGCCTCACCAATTGCGGGGCGAATGATCTTAAAAATACTCAGCTCTTTTATAAGCTTCAGAATCTCAACAGGACTATAGCCCGCCGCATAAAACACCGAAACTATAGCCCCGGAACTTACTCCGGAAAATATGGATACTTTTATGCCAAGTTCATCAAAAGCTTTTAAGACGCCCAAGTGGGCAATTCCACGCGCTCCCCCACCCGATAATGCTAAGCCAACCTTCACAGGCTACAATTCGCTAAGGCTGAATGTTTCTTTCAGGCGCACGCCTTTCTCGGTGTGCTGTACAGTGCAGCATTCGTTAACTGCATCGTGCTCAAAAAAGAGGATATAATTCTCATCTGCCGCCTTGTTCATGAAAGCTGCTTTCTCATCCAGTGTCAGCAATGGCCTGGTATCATACCCCATTACATAAGGTAACGGAATATGCCCGATAGATGGCAGTAAATCGGCCATGTATACCAGTTTGTGTCCTTTATAGTTAAGTACTGGTAACATCATTTTATCGGTATGCCCATTCATATACAACACTTCATCAAACTGTGAGATACCTGAAGCCTGATTAGGTTCTAAAAACTTCAGATGCCCGCTTTCCTGCATCGGCAATATGTTTTCTTTCAGGAAAGAGGCTTTTTCACGTTGATTTGGTTCTGTTGCCCACTTCCAATGGTCAGCATTAGACCAATAGGTAGCGTTCGGGAAAACAAGTTCCAGGGCACCTTCTGTGTTTTTATACTGAACACCGCCACCACAATGGTCGAAGTGCAGGTGTGTCAGGAACATATCAGTAACATCTTCTGGAGCAAATCCGGCTTTTTTCAGCGAGCTTTTCAGGGAAGCCTCCCCGTGAAGGTAATAATGGCTGAAGAACCTGGCATCCTGTTTGTCTCCAATCCCGTTATCGATCAGGATCAGGCGGTCGCCATCTTCAATCAATAAGCAACGCATAGCCCAGGCACAAAGGTTATTCTCGTCTGCAGGGTTGGTGCGCTGCCAGATTGTTTTAGGAACAACACCGAACATGGCACCACCATCCAGCTTAAAAAATCCTGTATCAATAACGTGAAGCTTCATTGTTAGAAAGTTAAAAAGTTGGGAAGTTAGAAAGGTAGAAACGTGGAATAAAACCTATAGTTTGAAATGAAGAGACTATCTTTTTATGATTGCTTAAACTTATACAATCAACTGGGCCAATATATCAAAACAAAAAGAGGTAACAAAACCGGAGCTCCATTACCTCTTTAACTTTCTAACTTCTAAACTTTTTAACTCTCCAACACCACTCCCATATCCGAGAATTTCTCGATACGCTGCATGATGCGCTCTTCCGTATCCAATGACTCCAATTCATCGAGCAGCTTTATAATTTCGCGCTTCATGGTTTTCATCATTTTATCCGGCTCTGTGTGCGCACCGCCAAGTGGCTCTTTTATTATGCCATCAATAAGCTTATGCTGCAGCATATCTTTAGCCGTTAGCTTAAGGGCTTCTGCTGCCTGCTCTTTATAGTTCCAGCTTCTCCAAAGTATAGATGAGCAAGATTCAGGAGAGATAACAGAGTACCAGGTATTCTCCAGCATCATCACTTTGTCACCTATGGCGATGCCCAACGCACCACCCGAAGCACCTTCGCCTATAATGATGCAGATAACCGGTACCTTCAGCATGAACATCTCTTTCAGGTTACGGGCAATTGCCTCTCCCTGCCCGCGCTCTTCAGCCTCCAAACCCGGAAATGCACCTGGTGTATCAATAAGCGTTACGATTGGTCTACCAAACTTTTCAGCCATTTTCATCAGGCGAAGCGCCTTACGATAGCCTTCTGGGTTAGCCATACCGAAGTTACGTAGCTGGCGCTGCTTTGTATTACGGCCCTTCTGCTGACCGATAAACATGATGCTACGGCCATCTATTTCACCAAAACCTCCTACCATGGCTTTATCATCACCTACAGTACGGTCACCATGAAGTTCAACAAACTTATCGGTGATGCCATTAATATAATCAAGTGTATAGGGTCTGTCTGGATGGCGGGAAAGTTGCACGCGCTGCCAACGGGTAAGATTGGCATACGTCTCCTTTTTCAGGTTCTTTATTTTTTCTTCCAGAGCCTTTACCGCCTCCGAAACGTCTACCTGGCTCTCGCTGGCCAGCTTTTTCATTTCTTGCAGTTTTCCTTCTAAGGCGGCAATTGGTTGTTCGAAATCTAAAAGCATATTTTTATCGCTGATAATTCGGTACAAATTTAACTAATTATCCAAACTCACGCAGCGAAGAATAAAAATATACTTGCTACTTTAAAATAAATGCAGTGTGTTACAGCAAATTAGGTTTTTTACATCAAAATATAGTGCGAAAAATATGCTTAGGTGTTGCAGAATCCGAAATTACGCTATACATTTGCATCACTTTAACGAACAGCGTTAGGGAAAACAAAGTTGGTCCGGTAGTTCAGTTGGTTAGAATGCCGCCCTGTCACGGCGGAGGTCGCGGGTTCGAGTCCCGTCCGGACCGCAGATTATCTGCGGTAAACGCAAGTAGAGCAAAAGGCTCTTCTATTTCAAATTATTGGTCCGGTAGTTCAGTTGGTTAGAATGCCGCCCTGTCACGGCGGAGGTCGCGGGTTCGAGTCCCGTCCGGACCGCTCTTGCAAAGAGCCCTTGAATTGGTTTTCAAGGGCTCTTTTGTTTTACGCAGGATTTACGGGATTGAACGGATGAACAGGACTTCTCTCCTGTTGTCACTCCAGCTACTGACAACCTAGCTACTTTGCCCGTTGCATCAGATATTTGCCCGTAAAGCTATGTAGTGATCGTACTCTTCCGGCTCGGGAATTATTCCCGTCTCTTCTTATGAGGTCGTGTCTGTGACTTAGCCTGGCGAGCAAGCCAAACTTCTGCCGGCATATACGATTAGCTGCCCTATAGAACTATAGCCAGTTCCTGCTCACACTGAAATTCTTTCAATTTAGACTCAGCCAACTACAGCTAAAACTTCATCTCCCATCCCAACTAACAGATGAAGAGGTAGTGAGACAGGGATGGTTAGTGGCGACCATAGCAAAGACCTAGAAATCCTGGATTATATAAACTGAACAAGTTTACGCAAGGGCTTCAGAAAGCGGGTATAGAATGGGGGATTTAAGCCATTGATGCGCCAGGCCCTGTAATCTTCCTGGTTTGCCCGGATACGGTTCTTTAATGTTACGTTGCTCTTGCCCCCTACCCGCATACGCACCAGAACCTCTGGAAGGTAAATGGTTGATATATTGTGCTTGTAAAGGTAGCGGAGCATAAGTTCGTAATCGGCAGCACTTTTAAAGCTTGTATTATATAAACCAAGCCGCTCGTATACTTCACGCTTTACATAGAAAGTAGGGTGCGGTGGCATCCAGCCCAACAGGAAGTTCTCACGCTTATAGTTTCCCGACACCCAGTTGCGCACAACCTTAGCTATATTGGCTTTCTGCACATAAAGCAGATCAGCGTAAACACTATCAGTATGGTAATCCTGAAAGGCTCTGGCCACCTGCGCGATACTTTCCGTTGAATAGAAAATATCATCCGAATGCAGCAGGCCAATAACCTCACCCGTAGCCAGGCTTATTCCTTTATTGATGGCATCATACAGGCCATTGTCTCTCTCCGATATAAACTTGGAGATCCTGTTACCATAGCGCTGTATCACTTCTACTGTCCCGTCAGTCGACTGACCGTCAACTATAATATACTCCACATCCGGGTACGTCTGCCCCAGCACCGATTCAATGGCATCGGCAATTGTTTCACGATTGTTATAGACGATGGTGATGATGGAGATCTTCAAGGGTTGAACTGCTGGGTTGTTAAATGGATTGATTGTTACGCGTAGCTATGAATGTATCAGGCGTTCTCGCTTTGGAATGGCAGGGTTCCCCTGGTAAAGCATGTAGGGCTTGAGATCAGTAGTAGCCACCGAGCCGGCAGCCAGCACGCTATGCGAACCACACGTTATTGCCGGACAAACCATAGCCTTTGCTCCTATCCAACACCCCTCCTCCAGTATTATTGTCCCTACTATCAGGTCAAAAGTAGGTCTTTTATAGTTGTGGCTCCCGGTAAGCAGTATAGCACCCTGCGAAAGGGTAACATTATCTTTTATAGTTACCTGCGACAGATTATCGATCCAGACGTTCTCTCCTATCCATACATGGTTTCCTATCGTCAGCAGCCAGGGGTATTTGATGTTTACGGATGGCTTAATGACCACTCCCTTCCCTATGTTGGCTCCGAACAGGCGCAGCAATGCTACTTTAAGGGAGCTAAGCGGGTTTATGGGATTTATAAAGAACAGCACGTTCACCACAAACCAGAGCAGCCGCTTTATACCGCCTGCACCAGGGTTGTACCAGTCGTTGTTGTATTTTGACAGGTCAACAGTAGCTTGTTGTTCTTCAGTCATGCGAAACTCCAAATAACGCTTTGTTCTGTTGTATGATTTCGTCTGTAATCACTCGTTGTTGCAGAAACCGTTGGGTGTTGCTGCTTAGTACCTGGTAAGTATTATTGCCCATTCTCACACATTTCGTTAGCACTTCTATAAAGGCTTGTTTGTTATCCAACGCAAGGTCCCAGCCAACCTGTTCCTCCTCTAAGTTGCGCCATGGGGTCTGATCACTAATAATAACCGGGCAACCACTCGCCCAGGCCTCCACAATAACATGCCCGTAGTTCTCGCTATAGGTAGGCAACAGCATAAAATGGAAGCTCTTCAAAACCTCTGGTAGCTTGGGGTTTGGTATGGCTCCGTCATAGTGCACTACTATATTCTCGGGCAGCTTGCTTATCACCTCTTGGCATTTCTGCCAGTACTTCTCATCTTCCACAGGGCCAAGAATTGTAAAGTTTACAGATCTCTGCACCTGTAATGCTGCTAAAAGCTCCAGTGCTCCCAGCAGGTTTTTCTTGGGAGAAATACGGGATAAAAAGAAAAAAGCCGTGTTCTCTGCTGTTTTGATCTTATCCGTGCTGACAGTACCAGCGGAAGCAATGTTCGTAGCAACCTTGACTTTAACCCTTCCTCCAAAAACAGCCCTGATTTCCTCAGCCTCCACGGAAGTTGAGGCATGCCAGGTAATACCCCGGAAAAGACCGGCGGACTTAGCTCCAAGTAAAAAGAGCCGCTTCTTATTCTTCTTCAGGTTTAATGCTCCTGGTCCCAGCATACCACGGGGTGCCAGCACTACCTCCGCGTTCCCCCCATTCAGTTTATTTGCAAGTAAAGGTAACAGCGTATAAGGTACAGAAAAAAGGCTGTTAAAGTACAAGGTTTGATAATTCTCTTCCTGCAGCAACTTCCGAAATACGTGTAACTTCTGGTGCGCCGCATCCAGGTACATTACCCGAAAGCCATCCTGCTGCAGCCAGGTGTTTGCCTGTATATGCTTATATGGCTCCGGTTCTCCGAAATCAATATTGCTTGTAATAATACTGAAATCTACGTGCTTACTGAGGCTTTGTACAATATTTGCAACGGACTTAATAGGCCCTCCAGCTTTGTAACCTGGTAGAAACCAGTCTACAAAAACCAGTACTTTAGGCTTCGATACCATGTGCTTCTAACCAGTTTTCCAGTACAACAAGATACCATACCCTGGCCCAGGTAACCGCCGGATCGCCTGCCAGGAAGCGTTGCCATAGTTGCTGCACTTCCTGCGGCACAAGTATACCACGCTTGCCAAGGCTATTCAGACGTTGTTCGGCAAAGGTATAAAGCTCCTGTCTCAGCCAGTTCTGCCAGGGCAGTATAAAGCCCATCTTCGGCCTGTTAATGATATCCATCGGCAGCAGATCTCCCAAGGCATCAGTCAGCAGCTTTTTAGGAGAGGTCGGATATTTATAGCTGTCAGGCACTCCCAGCACATACTCCACCAGCTCATAATCCAGGAAAGGGACGCGGACTTCAAGGGCATGCGCCATACTCATCTGGTCAGTGTCACGCAGCAGGGTATTCTGCATATAGCTCGTTATTTCCGCTACAGATACCTGGCTCAGCAGCGGCATGTTTACTCCATGCTGTACCTGCCTGTTATTGCTTTCCCGCACAAGCTGCTGCACCCGGTTCTCCTCCAGCGATGTGCGTCCTGTCAGTTGCTGTAAAAATTCATCCGTGTAAAACTGCCGAGTAATCGGGTAAGCACCACTAAGATCCCAGGAAGAAAGGTTGAGCAACTCACTTATCTTGGTGCTGGCTACAGAAGGCTTCAGCTTCCTGATCGTGAATCCTGCAGCTCTCCGGACTGCGAGCGGCAGCCTGGCAACCCACCGGTACTGCTGCAAAGCAGCCATCCGATTAAACACATCGTAGCCGGCAAACAGTTCGTCGCCGCCCAGCCCCGAGAGCGCCATCGTGATGCCTGCCTCTTTGGTGACCTTGGATACAACATAGGTATTGGGTCCATCTCCGCTCGGGTGGTCCATGGCCTGTAGCGCGGCGGGTATCAGTTCCAGGAAATTATCAGGTGTTAACCTGATCTCCGTGTGGTCGGTATTGAATTTCTTAGCGACAGCGGCTGCATAGCGGGCTTCGCTGAAGGCTTCTTCCTCGAAGGTAACAGAAAAGGTTTTCACGCGCTGCGAGGCAACCCGGCTCATCAAGCCCACAATAGCGCTGGAGTCGATTCCTCCCGAGAGAAAAGCACCGAAAGGCACATCAGCCACCAGCCTGCGCTCCACGGCCCGCTGCAACAGGGTATACACCTCCTGTTTTATTTCTGTGTAGCTCTTCCCTTCGGAACGTCTGCTATAGTTTGTTTCCGGAGCCCAATAGCCGGCAATAGTTGCCCCGCCATCTTTGATATGCATATAATGACCGGGCAGCAGCATGAGCACCCCCAGTACCATTGTTTCCGGGGCATGCACCGTCTGGTAACGCAGGTAATCTGCCAGTGCTGCCTTGTTTAGTTTGCGAGGCAACAGTCCGCTGGCAAGCAGCCCGCGGACCTCAGAGCAGAACAGTACTACTTCCCCGCTTTGATAATAGTATAGCGGCTTTATGCCCAGCCGGTCGCGGAACAGGTATACTTCGTTGCGTGCTTTGTCATGAATTGCGAAGGCAAACATGCCGTTAAAGCGATGAACGCATGCTGTTCCCCATTTCTGCCAGGCAGCAAGTATTACTTCCGTATCGGTTTGTGTCTGGTAAGGATAATCGTATAGTTCCTGACGCAGCTCTCTATAGTTGTAGATCTCACCGTTAAAGACCAGCACAAGATTGCCATCGGCACTGTGCATGGGCTGGTGCCCGGCGCAGGACAGGTCAATAATGGAAAGCCTGCGTTGCCCCAGAGCTATGCCTGGCGTTACCCAACTGCCGCAATCGTCCGGCCCGCGGTGCGCAATAGCCCCGTTTATGACATTCAGAATGCCGGTAGCCCTCTCAGTTGCTGCTACCCCTATTACGCCGCTAATTCCGCACACCTTTTTTAGTAATTATGAATTAGAAATTATGAATTAGGAATGGGTAGTTTTTACATTTCTGTAAGTCTGCCCACTCCGGCTCTCCCTGATACTAAGGATGCTTCATTCTCCTTTTGCTGGCGCAGGTCTGTAATCCATGACCTACCTATACTGTTGGATTTGTAATTCAACCGCGCCTGAAGCCTAACTATAGTTTGTAGCGTGCCAGGGTACTTACTGCTCTTTATAATTTACATATCGCTCTTTCAGATTTGCAATCCGAAAGTACCTTACTCTTAGGATTTGTAATCCGATCTTACCCGCAGGCTAGCTATAGGCAACGTAAAAGACTAAAATCGGATTACAAATCCTTATAATAATTGCTTCCGGATTGCAAATCCGGAAGAGCAGTAAGAGCAACGAAGTTATTAAATTAAACAACTTTCTTCTTTCCTATACATAGTAAAAAGCCGCTATGGCGTCAAGATATAACCTGTTTGCATAAGCTGCTTTAATGATTACCCTCTCAAAAGTCCGGATGATGCTGTGAAGTCGTGACAGGTTCCGGCTGCAGGAGCCCCATCAACTTTTCCGCCCAAATAGATGGCGTATTCTGCAAAGCAAATGCTGCACTTTTTTCCCCCATTTGCTGTAGTTCCTGTTCGCTCAAGGACACAACTTGCTGTATGGCACACTTTAAGGCACCTACATCTCCTGCCTTAAAATTATAGCCGTTCACTCCTTCCTTCAGAAAGGCTGTGGCAGCCCCTACGGCATTGCTGCAGAGCAACGGGAAACCGGCAGCTGCAAACTCGTGTACCACTACACCCCAGGGCTCAAAATGCGAAGGTAATACAAACACACCTGTCTGGCTAATGAACTGCGGCAAATCTGCAGGCTGCACAAAACCGATGTGCCTGATCTTCGGGTGCTTCGCAGCTGTAGCTTCCAAAGGCCCTGTTCCCAGGCACCAGAGTTCCCATTCATTCGGCTGCTCTTCCTGCAATTGGATGAAAGCCTGCCACAAGTCTGTTATCCCTTTCTGCGGCACATAACGGCCTACATAGATAAAACGCTTCGGAAACACACTCCCTTTTACAGCATTTTCCTGCTTGTAAATAGCCTGGAAATATGGCACATCAGCAGAATAGTACCCTTGCAGAATATGCTGATCTTTAAAACCCAGTTTAAGTGCATACGCCTTTTGCGGAGCACCAGCCACAAAGGCATGTGTGAAAAGTCGTTGTAAGGTAAATGGTGCCACTACGCGCGCTAGTTGCTGTTTAAGGGTACCCTGCCAATGGTTGTCCATCCCTACCAGCACTGGTATCTGTTTTTTAAAAGACCGGACCACGGCCAGGTACTCCTTATCCATCCAGCCGCTGCAAAATACAAAGGCAGGGTTAATTGTGTGGCTTAGCTCGACCAGTTGCTCACGGCTATACACCTGCTTTTCGTACACCCGCACTCCATCAGGTATAGCAAACTGAAAAGGTGCCTCTCTGTTTACCGGCCAGCGCACAAGATGCACTTCTACCGCATGTTCCTCCGTGAGCGCTCTAATGCAGGACAGAAAATACCCGGCAAGCTCGGTATATAGAAAAAGGACTTTAGTCTTCATTTTGTATGTTATTTCGCCACTTCTCACCCGGTTAGAAACTATAGCTTGCTACTACGTGGCTGGAAAACAGGCAACCTTGGCTCACTAATAGGTTCAGCCTCTGGTAAAACGGCCTGTTCATCTTTTACAATATAAATAAGCAGCGTGAGCAACATCAGTACCTGTATGGTAAACGGGTTTAGCGATGCCGCCAGCCAGGACTCTACCATGTTGGAAGCAATAACAGCAAAGGCAATAGGGAATGCCAGGTAAGAGTTTTTAGCTGCCTTCAGGAACAATGTTGCCCACCCTACTATAAACAGGACCAGCCCTATAAGTCCGGTATCCAGCCACACCGTAAGGAAGGCATTGTGCGCGTTGCCTTCATGCCCCCGCATGCTGAGTTCCCAGAAGTGCTGGTGGTATATCCATTCTGTGAAGCTAAATCCCCTGCCAATCCAGAAATTCTTAGGTATTTGTTCCCAGGCAAATTCACGGGCCACCACCCTTCCCCCACCAGCCTCCAGAGTATCTACTCTTAAATAGTTCTCAAACCCTAAGGTGTGTGCAATGGCTACAATATCAATATCTATAGTTACCAGCATAATTCCGATTAGAGCAGAAATCAGCAGGCCCGCCGTTTTATTCCATTTAGATAAAAACATAGTAACCAGGAATACAATGACGGCAATAGTTTGCCCGCGGGAGCCGCTCCAGATAAGAGATGAAAAAATAAGCAGGTAGATGATGAGGTGCATTCTTTTAGAAGTAACCTCCGGGAAGTAATGCTTTATGGTAAAATATAGCATAAAGAACAAGAAACAGAACATGCCGAGGCCATTTGGATTACCTAACGCACCTGACGAGCGTCCCCCTCCTGCATACATTACCAGCGATGGATTAACCAGGTACATGATGTAACCTGCTAGCAGCACGGCAGTGCCCAGGTAAACGATGGCTTTCAGGAAATCTGTTTGATGCGCTCTGTACAAACTATAGAACAGCACTGGCACAATCAGGAAAAGTAACAAGTAGGAAAACGTTTTCTGGAAAGCAGTGAAAGGAACCGGGCTAAAAATGATGCAGAAGAAAGCAAATATTGCAAAGGGTAAAAGGAGCCTGTGCAATGACTTGCCGATATCTAAGGGAAGGGTATCACGACGGAAAAAGATGAAGGGCAGCAGGAGCAAAGGCATCAACAGCGTTTTCAGATCCTGTGAAAAGGAAAGGGCACGTATTCTGCTATCAGAAAGAATGAGTGTGAAAAAGAACAGAGTAAATACGTATAAGTATCTCCCTTGATTTTGAAGGTAAAACGCGAACAGCAACAATACAGGAATAGCTAATGTATTTAAGGCAACCCCAATAGCCAGCCAGCTAAGTAGTAACAGAAAGAGCTGCTTATAGTTTGTATGACTATAGGCTGTCCCGCTTTGTAAAAAATTTACCTTATGCCCTACTTTAACTTGCAAGTTATTGGATATAGAAATAATTAGTTATTAATAATATTCAATGCTGCTTACGAAGAACTAAATACATAACTATTTAATCTCCAGTAAATCGAAGTACATTTCTCTGACCGCACGCCACTGATACTTCATTTGGAATAAAAGATAAAGTTCTCTTCCTTTAGTAATTAGCCATTCGTTCGATGTTTTCTCCCTGATCCTATCTGACAGTGCCCCCTCTTTTGTCATATCTACAAGTAGATCAGGATCTTCTACGATCCATCTATTTAACTCCCGTTTATGCAATAGTACAGGTAATGAGTTTTGCATTGCCTCAATAGTTACGTTGCCAAAGCCCTCAATTAATGAGCTAAGTACAAAGAGGTCTGCTATGGCGTATGCCTCAGCAATATCATCTGGAGACAACATAAAATTAATAAATCTTTCACCTAACATTCGCTTTCCCAAGGCAATGATATCATCATCCTGCACTTTACCACAAAGGACCAATGTCCAGGTGCTATCAAGTTTTGCTGCCTCCCTTACAACATAATCCATCCTTTTTACGCCTGCGTTAATAGCCCCGACGCTCAATAGCACAAAGGGTGTTTTAATACCATACTTTTCTCTAAGCTCATCTTTAGTACAACTGCCATAATACTTCTTATTCTCTGGCAGGGTATTAGGGATCAGAGAAAATTTATTAACATATGGGTAGGCTTTGTTTGCTTCTTTAAAGTGCTCAATGTTGACTAAGTGTACTTTATCACTCATCCTTATATAATGTTCAGGAGTCAAGTTAATACCCATCCCATATACCAGAACAGGATTACCTGGCAATAATTTTCTTAGCTGGTATAATGTCTTGGCTACTCGGGGCTCCTGAGTATAAACTGTATTGTATTTTAAATTATGTCTGTTGATGAAAACCAGGAATTGAAGTGCAAATTGAGCATATTCTAACCCATAAAAATCATTTATCAGTTTATAACCTAATCTATGTAATAAACTAAGATCTATTAAGCCATCTAACACAACTTCATTAGCAGCAGAAATACCAGAGCCTTTAAAAAGAGTAACTTCTAGATTCTCTTTTGTCTCTGAGATAAGATTATTAAAAAGGTTTCTAGAGGCATTTTCATATCCTCTATCCTTCCTATGCTCAAGCCCAGAACTTAGAATCGCAATTTTCACTACCTACTTACAATTTAATACCTTTGTTATCAAGTTACACAAATCATATCTCACGATATAATCTATTCAGTGCATCAGCATTCTTTGAAGGATTATGATCAGCAGTGATGTGCCTGAGCGCATGTTCCCCTTTTATCCTAATTAAAGCTGGATCATTACAGATGGAGTCAATAATATTATATAGCTCTTCCTCAATTATATTTGAAAACACCTTCCTATCTGTCTCTGAAGTAAGTTTCCCATTTCCTAAAGTATCTATAGGAACATTAATTACCCACCCGCACTTATCATTATTAATTTCTGGCAATGCTCTAATGTTTGTAGTTATAACAGGGCAGGCTGCTGCCTGAGCCTCTAACACAGAGTAGCCATAGGTATCTGCATAAGTAGGTAGTAACCCTATATGTGTCTTCTTAAGTAACTCCAATACCTGATCATTAGATAGTTTAGAAAAAAGGGAAATATAACGCGGATGCTTTTCAATTATTTGCAGAGCATTTTCTTTATCACTCTTAGTAGTTCCAGAAGCGTAGTCCCCATACTGTAAGGAGGATACAATATTCAACTTTATGGGCGATCCTTTTGATAATAGTTTGTCAAAGACTGCTAGAATCTCCTTCCCACCCTTTCTGAAGAAATCAGCTCCAATAATCGTAAATGTTATATAATCATCATTAAGTAACTTATCTTCATAGGAGTTGATAAGCAATTCCTGAGGAGGGTGAAGTACCATAGTTTTGCCAAGTATGGTTTCTTTATACTTGGGGAATTTGTTCAGATAATTTGATTGTATGTTTTTTGTACACTCAGAGACTGCTATTAACTTTTTGCAATTACCTCCAGCAAGTAGTTCAATCCCCTTCCTCTCTAGCCAATCAGGTACACGTCCCCATCTGGGCAGCAATGTTTCGAAAGTTGTTACCCAAGGAGTATTGCCAAAACTAATTGTGTTAAAGAAATGATGTATATCTTTTGTTTTAAAAGGCTCGTAGTGGCTATTTAGGAAAAAGCTATTTGATGCATTATAATACTTGAAATATAGAGCATTAGGCAATCTAAAAATGTTTAGTCTTTTCTTCACAACATAGTCGCGATGTGGGATGCTAACAAAGTTTCTAACTTGGTTATAGCCTAAAGCATCTGTGTAAATTGTTCTGAGCATGGCAGCAGCGGAAGCTTTCTTTGGAGTACAACCTAAAGGACTAAGCAGCAACTTTCATAGAGTCCGAGTAAATCTAAAAAGTAACCAAATTTGACATTACATCTATAGTTTTCTTAATTACAGTATCCCATGTAAAGGATTTGATTACTAATTGCAAAGATGCCTCTTTTTTTTTATGTAATGATTGTGCACCCAACTCTATTGCTTCAACTATAGCCTGCCTCAATGCCTTTTTATTTGCCGGAGGAATAAGCCAACCATTTTCTTCTGATACCATGGTTCTGACAGCTCCTACATCAGTTGCAACAATAGCAAGCCCTGAGGCCATCGCTTCTAGAATTACAGTAGGCATGCCCTCCGAATAACTGGGGCAAACCAGTACATCCACATCTCGAAGGACATGCTTTACTTCCTGCTCCTCCTTTATGAGTCCGAGGTACTTTATATTATCTTTCCTTAGCTGCTTCTCTTCGGGAATGGGACCTATAAAGATAAATTCAAAACTATAGTTTGTATCCAATTCTTTCAGAACTTGCTGTAGTTCCTCAATCCCTTTTCTTCGCTCGTATCTTCCAATAAATATAAACTTCCTGGTTTGCCTATTTTCTCTAGCAAACTCTCCGATCCAGTTTCTTTCAATGCCTATCGGAATTTCAAGCACTGGTTTAAGCGTAATTGCCTCCTGCAATGCTGTTAATTTACCTCCCAATGAAAAAACAATATCAGCATGCCGCAAATTATATTTTACAGGTGTGCGCAGTAGCAAATGCTGTAATCTGACGTTAAGGTTAGGAGCCTTTTGGAACATCTCAACCCCATGAAAATTAATTCCTATTGGGGGCAGTTTACTCCCATTCTTTTTCGCGTGAACCAACTTCCACCCGGTGAAGCCTTGTGCATATATAAAGTGTACATCGTTCTGTCTAAGTAGATCCCGATAAATAGTAGCAGCATAAAGATACGACTCCAGCACATAGTGTCCGGGATATTTACCAACAGAAGGAAATGGAATGTAAACAGAATGGATGAAAGATAATTCATCTTTGGTAAAGCCTGATAGTTCAGTTGTATTTGCTTCTGCAGGACCGGTGTGGTATAGCAATACTTCTACTTTCTGTTGAGCCAGGTATTTTGCTAGGTAATACGAGTGCTTTTGCATTCCACCCAGCACATAAGGGTAGATTCCGTCTGTTAGTAAGGCTATTCTCATCAGGTTTAATTATCCAAGGTTTGAATAAGCCGTGTATACTGCTGCAGGTTGTTGGGTGAGCTTTTTAGAAAGTGTTGCTTTGCCAATTCATTTGATCTGCCCCGGTCGCTATAAGCTAAAACTTTTAGGTCTAATGCTACTTCACCATTAGTCACAATACCACAGCTATTCTTTAAAACAAATTGTGTGTAATCACCAAGCTCAGGTGAGATTATAACACCCAACCCTGATATCAAATATTCTGCAAACTTCGTTGGGGAAGCAACCTGATTGGTTACGGTGTTTTCCCGAATGAGAATACCATAATCGGCGATTGCTAAATACTTGTTTACTTCTCCCGGCGAAACCCACTTAATACTAACCTGTTTAGGATACTGCTCCTGCAAGAATAAATTATTTTCATCCGACTTGGAAAGAAATATCACCTTCATGTTTAAGCAAGAATCAAGTATAGGTAGTAAGAAACTTTTCAGCAAATTAAATGATTGCCACCCTGCTGTTGAACCCGAATAAACAAGTACAATATCGTCCTGCTGGTACCCCAGTTCATTTCTGAAAAAAGCAATATCTTCTTCGCTTCTTAGCTCGAGCTCAAAATGTGAACTCAGGGTACAAGGGATGACAGCATGCGCCTGTGAAGCATACTCATAACGCTCACCCCAGTAAGATACCAACTTTGAGGAAACAGCAATCCTATAGTCCGAGGCCAGAACGGCAGCTCTCTCATATTTAGCAATTCCAGCTTTAAGTGATTCCTCTTCAACTACTTCGTACTCTTCCCATTCTGCCGCAATTGCACCTCTGCCATCGTAACATACCTTATTAAGTAACCCTATCTTTTTAAGGGATAAAGCGATGTTAGTTGCCAATACATTCCGGCAAATGACTACACGCTCTCCTGTAAAAAGGCAGACCAGCGCCAGCATAAATACGTTAAGCTGCCAGTTTTGCAGCTTCGGGAACATAGGTAAAACAATTGCACCTGGATAACTACGCTTAATTTTCATCTTGTTCAGTCGAAATTCCCTGATCGAAATGAATGCTACTAAACGCACTTTAGCCTTTAGATTATGGCTGAGAAAGTGGCAAACATCAATTACCTGGCCCTCATAAACACCAGAAGGCTGATCCCCTAACGTAACGTAAAGCATTAAATAACTGTGTTTAGGATTTCTACAATCCGCTCTGTTGACTTACCATCCCAAAGTGGGGGTACACTGCCCTTCTTATGATTACCGGATGAAATGTCGTTAACTGCTTTCATTACCTCATCTACTTCAAAATCCAATAGTATATTGCTACCAATCTCAATAGTAGATGGTCTTTCTGTATTGGCTCTCAACGTAAAGCAGGGTACCTGCTTAAAAGTTGTTTCTTCTTGTATTCCACCACTGTCAGTTACTACAGCAAAGCAGTTGGCAATCAGTTTCTGAAACGAAAAGTAATCAAGCGGCTCTAAAATTATGATATTTGAATTAGATTCGATTGAAGCGTATAAATCAGATTCCTTTAATTTTTTCACAGTTCTGGGATGTATAGGAAATACAACCTTCAAATCAACAGTAAGCCGGTCAAGCAACTGTACCAGTTTGTTGAGGCCTGCTGGCTCATCCACATTAGAGGGCCTGTGCATCGTCATCAGTACATAGCTTCTTGGTAGAAGCGCCAGGTCCTCTAATATTGTAGACTTATTTATCTCATCCTCAAAAGCAACCAACGTATCGATCATGGTGTTGCCAACAAAGTGAATAGCTTCTTTTGGCTTGCCTTCTATTTCAAGATTTTTAACTCCGCTAGCTTCCGTTACAAAGTAGAAATCAGAAATTTCATCCGTCAGGATTCGGTTTATCTCTTCCGGCATCTCTCGGTCGAAGCTGCGGAGACCGCTTTCCAAGTGCGCAATTTTTATACCTAGTTTGTTTCCTGTAAGGGCTGCCGCAAAAGTAGAGTTCACATCCCCCACCACCAGCATCAGATCAGGTCTAAAATCAGAAATGACCTTCTCCAGCCGGATCATGATTTCGCCCATTTGGGTATTGGCACTTGCAGCAGGAATATCTAAGAAGAAGTCTGGATATATATTAAGCTGCTGAAAGAAAACATCTGCCATTTTATGGTCGAAATGCTGGCCGGTATGGGCAATTTTGATGTTTATAGCATCAGCATACTTGGCCGTAACGACAGCTTTAAAACGGGTAATTTTTATAAAGTTTGGTCGGGTGCCAACTACGATCAGAATGTTTTTCATCAGAAACGTACTAATTTTGCAAAGCTGAATACAGCAGCTGAGAGATTTGTTCAATCCTCTTCTCCGGATCACATAGTTCAGCAATATGTTTTCTCCCAGCCTTGCCCATCTTCTCAGCAAAGTCAGGGTTTTTAATAAGTTCAATTATACTGTCACCCATGCCCTCATAATCAAACTCCTTTATCAGATATCCTGTTTTCCCATCTAGTACATTCTCAGGTATACCATTGTGCAACGTAGAAACGACAGGAAGCTCATGAGCGGCAGCTTCAGCAAGGCTAATGGCAAAGCCTTCTTGATCTCCTGAATTAGCAGTTACGCTGTGCTGTGCATATACCCAATGCTGGTTCAAGATTGGAAAACTCTGCTCTCTATTTAACACGCCCAGCATATTCACAGATGAAAGCAGGTCTAAAGATTTTATCCTTTCCTGTACTTGTTGTTTTAACTCACCATCGCCTACAATAGTAAGTCTGCTGTTAGGCACTTTGTTCTTCACAATCCTAAAAGCCTGTAGTAGAGCGAAAGGATTTTTCTTAGCGGTTAGCCTCCCCAGAAAAATTATACCTGGATCTGATTTCCTTCTTTCAGACCATGTCAGAGGCGAAATACTTTTTACATCAATACCGTACCTAATAACCCTTATTTTTTCATTATTACACCCTAGCAAAACCAGGAGTTTTCGGATATAATGTGAAGCCGCAATTATATACTTTGCCTCGGTAAATACCTGCTTAAGCTTTAATAAATATACGGGATCGTTAGTAGCTGAAGTAACATCGTAGCCATGGACGTGTACTATAAATGGTATGTTGTGTTCTTTAAAATAGTCAACTAGCAAGACCGCAGAAGTTGCATAATCTACATAAGCAACGTCTGGTCTTTGTGTTAAGCTCTTGTTTAAGGCTTTATAAGCATAATGTTGTTGTACTTTGTTTTTATACTTAAAGCCATTCCCTCCTGCTATCTGACCAAATTTATAAGCTAAGAAAGAGTTGCTTAGCCCTTCTTCTGCATAACCAGTATATACGATGGAGTTTATAGAAGAACTTCTATCTGCAATCTTCCCACAATAATATATAACGTCTAACCCCTTACGCCCTAATCCCTCATATAAGTCATAGATAAAGGTTTCAGAAGGAGATATTGATGTATGAGAGAAATAGCCTATTTTCATTTTGATGCAATTCCGTTAAAGCTTTCTTCCAAAATCTTTATCATATTTTCAGCAATGACTTCCCATGTGAATGTCCTTAAGATCCTTTCTCTTCCTAATTTTGAGTATCTTTCTAAATCTCCTTTATCAGTTAACAGCGCTACTATAGCCTTGGAGAAACATCCTATATCTTCTGGATCGATTGTTACACCGCAGTCACCCAAAACTTCTGGTATTCCCCCTCTGTTGGAAGCTATCACAGGAACGCCAGAAAGCATTGCTTCAGCTATAACCATTCCAAATGGCTCCTCCCAAACAGATGGACAAACAAATAAACTAGCAGAACTATAGAAAGTATGGAGTTTATCATTGGGAACAAAGCCATGAAAGAAAATACTAGACTGGTTTATTGATAACTCTTGTAAATGACTAATAAATTCATCTACTCTGTTATCTCCAAAGTGTAAGGATCCTACAATATGTAATTCAGCTCCAGGAATGGCATTTAGAACCCCTAAGAATGCCCTTATCAGCAAGTCCACTCCTTTTTCTTTTACCAATCTACCTACAAATAAGATTTTTGGACTCTGCTCATTAAAGCTTTTATTTTGGACTAACGCAAATCTATTTTGATTTGCTCCATTGTAAATCGTCTTGATCTTTCTTCTATCACTAAGATTACTTATCATTATAGCCTTATTGCTTAAATAATTACTACAATTTAAGAGTAAGTCTACTTTAGAAATAATTTTATACCTTGCTTCTATTGGGAGTTGTTCTAAGTTATCATTTTGTAGATGCAATATAACCTTAGCGTCCTTGTTAATTCTCTTTAAAATGTCGACATAGTAGCACCTATTAAGGATATGAATAGCATCATATTTATTAAGCTTTATTCTTAAAGCTATCTGAACTGGATAAGTGTAGTGATTAATAAACTCACAAACTCTATTAATAATATTAAACCTGCTCTTATATTTAATGGTAGAGAAACCTATTTTCCTGATTTTGAGAGATGGATAGAAATCTGTATCCCATGAAGGGGTAAATACATCCACTTGTACACTACCAATTAAAGGATAAACTTCATGGACCCATCTTGCTAATGCGCCTCCATGATGTTGTGAATATGGTTCTGAGGAAGGCAAAACTACAGCAATTTTCATGAGAGAAATAAGCTTCTAATTATCGCATAAAAATATTTTCGCTTTAGCACACTAACAGGTGACAATTTTATAGCTTCTATTATATACTTTATACCTGCTCTTTTATTGATTGGAACTGATAAATCAGCAACTGCTAAATTTAGATCTATAAGCGATGTCAACAGATATTTAGATGGCAGGTATGTTTTATAAGTTTTATTAAAATAATTGAAGGTTCTCAGTTTCTCCATTTGACTTTTTAGATTCCATGATACCATATTATTCTCATGGAAAATATATTCTACAGTATATTTATTAATCTTGATTACTGGTAATAATTTAGATAATCTTATCCATAAGTCGCGATCCTCCATATACCTCAAATCTTCATTAAATTTATTGAACTTCAATATGCTTGAAGGAAGACAAACAGTATGTACAGGAAATGGATCATCAAGTATGTGACTTAGTGAACTTCCATTTATATATGTACGGGGTAATGATTTACTTCTAACACCATTTCTGTTTAAGTAACAGCGAGTATGATAGAAGGCATCTTTAAAAAAGTTTCTTTTAATTGAGTTATATAATACAGCTAAATGATGCTCGTAGTAAATGTCATCATCATCAAGGAAACATATGAAATTGCCATTGGCATTTTCTATCCCCGTATTTCTTGCTCCCGCTAAATACTTATTTTCCTGCTTGATGTATTTTATAGAACTGTGCTTCTGTACCTGATCTTCTATCTCACTGTAATCTACAGTTGAACCATCATTAACTATAATAATTTCAAAGCTTTTATATGTCTGATTAATTACAGTTCCTACTGCTCTTAATAGCTCTGTTGGTCTATTATGCGTAGGGATTATCACTGAGAAAAATGGCTTATCCATCTATAGTTCTTGGCTACTACTCTTGTTATTAAGGCTCTCAAATAGCTAATTACCCTTCTAAATCTGCTTTGTCCTAGTTTGGCATCTAAATTAAAATATTCAATTTTATAGTTTAAGTACTCATAGACAGTAAGATTATTAAAGTTCGTCTTTTTTCTGCGGTGAAAAGCATCAAACTTGGCCATTAAGTGATATTGTCTCGCTAATTGTATATTTTTACCCTGCGAAATGCCATTGGCATGTTGTCTATAGTAATAAAGCGCCTTATTGATAAATAAGGTTGGGCCTAGCTCTTCTAACTTCAAGTACAAGTCTTGATCTACTGCTCTCTTAAACTTTGTATGAATTCCACTTGTCTCAAAGTAAAGCTTTCTTTTAAAAGTAGCAAAATGCGAGATCCTGGGGCCCGAGTATGTCAATTGAGACATACTTGATGGAATTGACCCAACGGATTTAGATAATTTCAAATCTGCTATATCACTACTCCATTCATAATATGTAGAGTATATTATGCTATGTAACGGCTGTTTATAGTGATTCTGAACCATTATTTCAAGTGCTTGTATGTCAAGCACATCATCTGGATCTAAAAATCCACATAATTCACCATTAGCTTCAACTATACACCTATGCTTAGTATAGCCGCAGCCTTTATTTTTATGATTAATAAAGACTTTAATTTTGCCATTATTCTTGAGATGATCATAGATTTGGCATGAGTTGTCCGTGGAAGCATCATCAACAATAATGATTTCCCATTTTTTATATGTTTGCTTCTTTACAGACTCAACTGCTTCTAAAAGATACTTTTCGTTGTTATAGTTGGCTATAAGAACAGAAAAAAGGGGAAGATTATTTTCAGACATCAAACTCTAACAATGGCTTCTATTTTGAAAAGTGTCTCAGAGAAAAGGGGGTTACATCAAAGTTGCCTCCTGATCTTAATACAGAAAAATAATCAAAATGTTGAACCTGACATTTGAGTAAAGATTTCCATTCTAACACAATTTCCATTTCCTCTATTCTATTTGTATCATCAAGTAAAATAGTGTAATCGTCTGCTAACATATCCTTGATAAAAGGTATTGCTCCGAATCTAGAATACTTATTGATTCCTGGAGGAGCGTCAACAATAACCAAATCAATTTCTGATAAAATTAGCTTATGTAATATTTCAGTATTGTACCAAGTATTATGCTCTTTAAATTGAAATGGACTCTCCAGAAGAGGTACATACTCCAAAGATACGTAGTTAGATATCTCCTCCAACTCTAATTGTCGCAGCATTAACCTATACCATTCATAATTAGATTCTACTGAAATATACTTTGTTTCTAAATTATTCTTCTTTATTAATTTAGCTATATAGAAAGTAGATATCCCTGGCCCAAACTCAACCACCATCTTCCTATTATTAATGACCACATCATTTAAAAGCAGGTTTATTGCACCTGCTGTCATACTCCAAGTAGTGGTTGGGGCATAAATATTTTTAGGGCTTAAATTCCTTATTGCCTCTAAAGCAAGAATTTCTTTATTCCGTGTTTGTTCTCTTAAAATAGCTAATATATAGTTCACCAGAGAGTTGTAACCAGAGATAGTTTTCAACTTCTCTTTGATATAATTTTTCATTTATTTTCTATTCTGAAATTTACTAAAGAATCAGACTGCTCTTTAGGAGGTAGTTTTAGCGAGCTATAAAAGTTTCCTTCTGCAACTGAAAACTGATATGCGTTTTGTATCCAATCTGATACATCTCCTAATATGTATATACAAGTAGTAATATAATACAAGCCAAAGTTGAGTGGGCAGCTAGGTACAATAAAGTTAATTCTATTTGAATTTATAGTTATTGGCATAAGTTCTGTACTTAACCAGGCAACTCTGACACCTATGTGGTTGTCAATTCTTAAATCAATTCGAATATCATTTGTGTTATACTTAATAAGGCTATCGAAAATTAACTCTATTATTAAGTCAGAACCAATGCTAACTATATGTTCGCTAATACTCGAATATACTTTAATAGCTCTAAGCTTTACCCTGCCATTACCAGACCTATTTACGATCAACTCTCCCTTCAAATTTACCTCCCCAGTCGATGAGTAATATTTCTCAACACAATCATTGACATGGCCCACAACATCAATTGTACCATTCTTTAGCACTAGTCCGTACTTGCATAGTTTAGATATTGTAGCCATATTATGGCTCACGAATAATACTGTTCTGCCTTGCTCTTTACTAATATCCTGCATCTTCCCGATCGCCTTCTTCTGAAATTCAGCATCTCCCACAGCCAGTACCTCATCCACGATCAGAATTTCAGGGTCGAGATGTGCCGCTACAGCAAAGGCTAAACGCACCCGCATACCAGAAGAGTACCGCTTAACAGGTGTATCAATATACCGCTCTGTACCTGAGAAAGCTACTATTTCATCGAATTTAGCACGAATTTCGGCCTTGGTCATACCCAGAATAGCGCCATTCAGGAAGATATTTTCACGACCAGTAAGCTCCTCATGAAAACCTGTACCGACCTCAAGAAGCGAAGCTATGCGACCTTTGGCCTTAATGCTCCCTGTAGTTGGAGCCGTAACGCGAGAGAGTAGCTTCAGTAAAGTAGATTTACCGGCACCATTCTTCCCGATAATGCCCAACACCTCACCCTGCTTCACTTCAAAGTTAATATCGCGAAGCGCCCATACATAATCACTGTTTCCTTTGGTGCTACGGTCGTTAGTTTCCCCAATCTTCAGGTAAGGGTCTTCCTTGCCACGTATTCTGTGCCACCAGCGGTTCAGGTCATGCGACAGGGTACCCGTACCCAACTCGCCTAAACGATACTGCTTTGAGAGATTCTCAACCTTAATAACTACATCACTCATCTTACACCGTGTCCATAAATGACTTCTCCACCTTATTAAACACTACTATACCCAGAACAAGTATAACAGCTGCAAACAGGGTTGAATAGCCTAAATACATCCAATTAAACGTACCTTCTCCTAAAAACGCATACCGGAAAGTCTCAATAATGCTTGACATCGGGTTTGCGAGAATGTAAAGCTTATATTTCTCAGGTAGCGTGGAAATCGGGTAAATCACTGGAGAAGCATACATTGCCAGTTGCACCCCGAATGTAATCAGGAACTTCATGTCGCGGTACTTGGTGGTCATGGCCGAGATCAGCATCCCGAAACCCAACCCTAAAGCCGCCATCAACAGCACTAAAAACGGCACCAACACTACTGCCCAGTTAGGTTGTACACCGGAACCAGCAAATACATAATAGGCCAGCAAAACCAGAAACAGCACAAACTGTACGCCAAACTTCAGCAAGTTTGAGACAACTATTGAAAGCGGCATAATCAGTCTCGGGAAGTACACCTTCCCGAAAATGTTAGCATTCTGTATAAAAGTATTCGAGGTGGTGGTCAGGCATTCTGAAAAATAATTCCATCCTACTATACCGGCCATATAGAACAGCAGCGGTGGCACCCCATCGGTTGAGATGCCGGCTATATTACCGAACACGATGGTAAAGGTAATAGTAGTAAAGAGCGGCTGCAGGAAGAACCAGATCGGGCCGAGTATAGTTTGTTTGTACACAGCTACAAAATCCCGTCGCACGAACATTTGCAGCAGATCCCTGTAGCGCCATACTTCCCTAAGCTGCAAATCAAAAAGACCGGAACTGGGCTTAATGACCAGGGTCCAGTCTTCTTCTTTTTCTTTCATTAAAGAATTGTAAGTAAGATGTTTCATTAAAAAAACCTCAAAAGGCACTATAAAATTAGTGAATCCTTTTGAGGTATAAGCGATCTCAATTAAGAATTAATTAAATAAAATAATGAAATCCTCCTTATTCATGATAATTAAGTACTCTGTGGCCACCTTCTAGCAAATATGTATCTCGCTTAAAGAGTTCTAAGTCAGCTTGCATCATATCTTTGACAAGAGCAGACAGATCGTACTTGGGTTCCCAACCAAGCTTTGTTTTAGACTTGGTAGCATCCCCGATAAGTAATTCAACTTCGGTAGGACGGAAATAATTTGGATCTACACACACGATTTCTTTACCTATCTCTAGCTGATAATCTGGGTTAGTGCACGCTGCTACATAACCTTTTTCTTCCACACCTTCACCTTTAAAAGCAATCTCTATACCTACTTCAGCAAACGACATTTTTACGAAATCGCGTACAGTAGTAGTTACGCCGGTGGCAATAACAAAATCTTCTGGAGTATCTTGTTGTAGAATGCGCCACATAGCTTCTACATAGTCTTTGGCATGTCCCCAGTCACGTTTAGCATCCATGTTACCTAAGTATAATTTATCCTGCAAGCCTAAGGCAATGCGAGCTGCAGCTCGTGTTATTTTACGGGTTACAAAGGTCTCTCCTCGCAGCGGAGACTCATGGTTGAACAGGATACCGTTGCAGGCAAACATGTTATAAGCTTCTCTATAGTTTACCGTGATCCAGTAAGCATATAGTTTTGCTACGGCATAAGGTGAACGAGGGTAGAATGGTGTAGTCTCTGATTGTGGCACAGCCTGCACCAAGCCATATAGCTCAGAAGTAGAAGCCTGATAAATCTTTGTTTTCTCCGTCAAACCAAGAATACGGATTGCTTCCAGAATACGTAATGTACCCAATCCATCTGCATTGGCTGTGTATTCCGGCGTATCAAAGCTTACCTTCACGTGGCTCATGGCTGCCAGGTTATAAATCTCATCGGGCTGCGTTTCCTGGATGATACGGATGATGTTAGTAGAGTCCGTCAGGTCGCCGTAGTGTAATTTAAAATTAATATTTTTCTCGTGCGGGTCTTGGTACAGGTGGTCTATACGGTCTGTGTTAAGCATAGAGCTTCTACGCTTTACGCCATGTACTTTATAGCCTTTGCTTAAAAGTAATTCTGCTAAATAGGCGCCATCCTGGCCAGTTACTCCGGTAATAAGGGCTGTCTTCATTATTTGCTGTTTTATAAATAGGGGTAATTATATTTCAGATGCTCTATACTTATACTTTATAGTTTAGTTTTAGTTTTCTTATACTTTCTATGCTTAAGAAAGAGCCTTAGCGGTATGTTTCTCTTTAAAATCAGCATACGCTAAGGCAATGCCCTCATGCAGTTCTATTTTGTGCCGGTAGCCTGTATTATGCAACTTACTCACGTCCATCAATTTGCGAGGAGTGCCGTCAGGTTTGGTGGTGTCAAACACCAGTTCCCCTTTAAAACCGGTCACTTCTTTTACGAGCAGAGCCAGTTCCCGTATCGAGATATCCTCGCCTGTTCCAATATTTACCAGTTCGCGCTCATTATAATGCTCCATCAGGTACAGGCAGGCGTCTGCCAGGTCGTCTGCAAACAGGAACTCACGCTTCGGGCTTCCGGTACCCCAAACCACTACCTCTGCTGCTCCGTTCTCCTTTGCCTCATGAAATTTGCGGATCAGGGCAGGCAACACGTGTGAGTTGTTCAGATCATAGTTGTCGTTATAGCCATACAGGTTCGTAGGCATTACACTGATAAAGTTGCAGCCGTACTGGTCGCGGTAAGCTTCACACAATTTAATACCAGCTATCTTCGCTATCGCATAGGGTTCATTTGTAGGCTCCAATGGGCCGGCTAAGAGATACTCTTCTTTCAAAGGCTGCGGGGCCATCTTAGGGTAGATACAGGACGAGCCCAGGAACATCAACTTGGTAACCTGTTGCAGGTAAGCTGCATGAATAATGTTTGCTTCGATCATCAGGTTATCGTACAGGAAGTCTGCCCGGTAGGTGTTGTTGGCATGTATGCCGCCTACTCTAGCTGCAGCCAGGAAAACGTAATCCGGCTTTTCAGCAGCAAAGAAATCAAGTACAGCCTGCTGATTACGCAGGTCCAATTCAGCTGATGTGCGTGCAATAATGTTGTTGAACCCGTTGGCCTGTAGCTTCCGGCAAATAGCAGAGCCAACCATTCCGCGGTGCCCGGCTACATATATTTTAGAATCTTTGTGCATAGTAAAGGGTGATGTGATCATAGTTTAATAATTAGAATTGTGTTCCGGTTGAACAAGAATCAACCTCCATTACGAATATCGCAGAATTAGGGTATAGGTGAAAAAGCTGTTTAAAACTTAAAACGCTTATACCAGGGCTGCTGTTCCAGGTCGTCGGAGTAATACCCATAGCCATAGCCATAGCCGTACCCATAGTTTAATTTACGGTAATCCACATCGTTAAACAGGATGGCTGTGTTCTGTATTTTTCCGGTCTCAAATTGCTGTTGAATACTGTTCAGGAAAGATTTCATGGTATAGTCCTGGCGCACCATAAAAATGTTAACATCCGAGATCTGCATTAGTTCAAGGCCATCTGATAATATACCAACTGGGGGGGTATCGATAATGATATAATCGTACTCCTGCCGTAAATTACCTAAAAGTTCCTCCATGCGTTTATTAAGCAACAGTTCCGAAGGGTTGGGAGGGATATCACCGGATGGAAGAATGAAAAGATGTTCCTGGATGGTCTGGTGAATAACATCTTCCGCCCTGGCGTACCCGGCCAGATAATTACTTAGCCCGACCCTGCTAGTCACGCCATAGTCCGTATTATTATTCGGTTTACGCATGTCCGCATTAATAAGCAGGGTTCGCTCCCCGGAAATAGAGAAAATATAGGCTAGGTTCTTTGCTGAAAAAGTTTTGCCCTCCCCACTGATAGATGAGGTAATTACAAACACCTTTCCCTTATCACTTTCACCGCTTATCATAAAGCGTAGATTGGAACGCACTGTACGGAAAGCTTCGGCCAGCGCAGATTTCGGGCTCTGATCAATCAGGCTGGATGTACCTTTTTTATTATGGCCTACCATACCAAGTATGGGTAGCATGGTTAATTTATGGATATCATCTACAGAGGTGACTTTGGTGTTCAGAATCTCTTTCAGAAAAATGAATGCTACCGGTAATAGAAGCCCTGCAAAAAGGCCTATCAGGTAATTTTGGCTTGGTTTAGGGGTAATTACGCCTTTTACTTCAGCCTCATTCACCATCTTGGCATCGGCCGTGGCAGCAGCCGTAGAAATACCGGCCTCTGCCCGTTTCTGCATTAAAAACACATAAAGTCCTTCACTCAGCTCATACATCCTGTTCAGGTTGATGAACTGTCTTTCTGCAGAAGGTAATCGTTGAAGGCTGCCTGCTAACCGTGTAATACGGTTATTGATATCGGTTTGCGCTATCTGATTAGCGCGTTGGAGATTACGCAAGTTCTCGGCTATGCTACGAAGCAATTCGTTGGCCCGTGTTTGGGCTGCTTGTATCTGTGTAGTAACGATAGGGTTTTGTCCTTTCTGATCGCTTAAAGCTGACAGCTCGAGTTGAACCTCAACTAATTGTGCAATTAAATTATTCAAAACAGGATCGCCTACACCAAAAGATGAAGGTGTAACGATACGTTCTGTCACATCGCCTGCGGCGATATATTGCCTTAAGTAATCAAAATATTTTGCGTTGATCAACAGCGCAGCTTTTTCCTTTTCCAGTTCCTGGATTCGTTCGCTGGCTTGGGAACCCTCTACACTTAATGATACACCGGGATTACCTTTTTTAAACTGTTCGAGCCTGTTCTCAACTAAGAACAGAGAGTCAGAGATTTCCTGGAGCTGTGCATCGATAAAATTAATGGTATTGATTGCAGTTGTATTCTTTTCCTGTAAGCTGTTCTGAATATACGTCTGAACATGCTGGTTCAGGAAGTCGGCTGCTTTGGCAGGTTCTTCGCTACTGGTAGCTACCTCTAAAATGGAAGTCTCTTTAACAGGGGTAATATTTAAACTCCGTCGATACTGATTAACAAGATCTTCAGTTTTATTGAATCTAAAAAAGAGATCGTAAGGGAAAGATTCTGCTGATTGTTTGCGGGTAACAGAGAACCTAAACCCATCCCCAGCTATCGCCTGCCCGGACTGAAAGGTTTTGCCCTGGAAGTAAGCATTGATGGCCGGGTTATCAGTACTCAGTTCAATTTTATTCCCCGCAAGTAAATTACACTTAATCAGAACGCCGTAAGGCAGGTTGGATGATGCGGTGTCTATAACTACCTTTACCGGGCTCCAGTTATATACCTCCGTAAAACGGATGTCGCCCTCTGCAAAATAGGAAACCCCGAATTCTAAGTTTTCAAGGGTCTTCTTAACAAGATCCTTAGATTTAAGTAAAATAGATTCGTTGTTCAGATTTTTTGTGTTTGAAAACGGTTCCTCCCCGTAAAGAAGACTTAGAGGCGCATTTGAAAGATCTGTAGGATCCTTTACCAACACAGCTGCTGAAACTTCATAAACTGGTGCTGTATATCTTGTTACAAGGAATGCAATAAATAAAGCAAACGGAACAGAAATTACAAATAAATACCAGTACTGCCTTAGTTTTTGCAGTATGAACTGAATATCTATGAGACTGTCCTGTTGATGAATAGAGTTAGGATTCACTCTTGTTAAAATAGAGTTACAGATTTATAAAAAACGGGTCAGAATTAAAGTAAGTGCAGAAACAACCGACAGCGTTAAACTCACATTGGTCAGTAAATTCTCCCTTACATTCTTTGCCGGAAGCGGGTCTACCACGATCATATCATTAGGCTGCAAGTAGAAATTTGCCTGTGCAATCGTGTTGTCGTCTAACAGGCTAAATGTATAAAGCTTTGCCTTAGCAGCTTCGTAACGTAATAATTTTATTTTGCCACGATTGGCATAAGGAGAAAAACCACCAGCTGTAGCAATAGCTTCCATTACATTAATATCATCCTGATAAGTTGTAAACTGACCTTGCCCGCCTACTTCACCCAACACTGTATAACGGAATGTAAGCAGCCTTAAATTCACTGTCGGATCAGCTAGGTATTGCGTAAGCGCCTCTGTTATTTTAACTCGGGCCTCTGCCATGGTTAAACCGTTCAGATTTACTTTTCCAACTATTGGAATTAGCATATTCCCCTCTGCATCCAGTGTATAGCCTTGCAGCACAGGATCTGTAGTAGTGGTTGCCGTAGTAGCATCACCTAGAAAATTATATTCAGCAGGCGTAGTGGTCTGTACTTTTAACGAGAGTACATCACCGGGCTTTAAAGTGTAAACAGGACGCTGTAAATCAAATGATTTTAATAAGGCATCAGCATCAGCCCGATCTTCCGCATCTGGTTTGTCCTGCAAAAGTAATAATCTCTTTTGTGGCACACAGGATGCAAAAAACAGCACGCCCAGCAGCACACAAACTATAGAAAGGGTGTTTCGCATTTTAAGTGCTTCTACACTAGTTGGTTAAGGTTCGTAGAAGTGATACAACACACTTCGGCAAAATCTGTTTGTGAAATTAAGAATAATTTCTCTTTCAATTATATTAAATCAAATGAAAAATTGCACAAGTATTAAAAGTTGAGCTGCACGCCATTTGTTATGGCATATACAAAACGGGTTACGGGAACTATAGGCTTATCTTCGAAAGTACAGCTAAAACCAGTTCTGAACGAAAGTACGTTATTTAATTTAAAAAGTAAGTTTGTGTCGCCGCTCACTCTATTCCGGAAAGCTTCTATGCCGCTGTCATATCCAGTCTGGTAATAAACTATACCTTCTATAGTTACATTGCTATTCAACACAGCTCTGGTACTCACATAGTTTGTCAGCTTAGCGAGGTCGGATTTGATCTGGTTTCCAGTTTCAGGAGATTGCCATGTCTCATGTTCGTGCATTAAACCAGATCCAAAATATAAACTGGTATTCTCATGCCTGAAAACGGCGAGTCTCACTCCTGCTCCTGCCAATGTTCTTAAATCCAGTCCACGTGCCTTATCGGTCTGGAACTGCGTGAACAGCTCGTAAGACAGCCGGCGCTGACGTAAAAGGTTTGCTCTGAAATGAATATGTCCGTTACTTGCTACGGTATTTCGCTGTTCTTTATTATCGTAGTTAATAAGCAGGTAGTTATAGTAGTTAAGCAACAGATAACTATGTTTTTCAGATATGTAGGCTAAATCGCTGTTAAAAGTAAGTTGAAGGAAATTATTCGGGTTATCTTTTCCGGCATTACGGTTGAACATCGAAAAGTTAAACCCTGCTTTGCCTGTAAAATAATTTGCTGAATCGCGTTCTACCCTTGCGCGCTCAATGTTGAGTATCTGGGCATTCGCTGTTAATGATGTAGACATCACAATACCTACAACCAGGCTAAACTTTATAATATATTTTACAAACTGTAAACTATAATTACGATCTATAATTGTCTTTGGAATACTGTTGTCACTTTCATTGCTCATACTTCAAGTCTACTGCATAAATCAGATTTTGCCAAATGTAATTTGTAGCTCAGGCAATATTTTTAGAGCTTTGGCAGATGCTTACACAACAGGTAATACTAGCTAAAACAGAAGCTTACGTTAAAAATTTGCTCACCGGCGAAGGCTCCGGTCATGATTGGTGGCACATCCTTAGAGTATGGAACAACGCCCGAACTATAGCTTTAAACGAACAAGCAGATCTTTTTAAAGTTGAGTTAGCTGCATTGTTGCACGATGTGGGCGACCATAAATTTCATAACGGTGATGAGACTGTCGGGCCCCGCATGGCAGAAGACTGGTTAACTAAATTGCAGGTGAATCCTGATATAATTGAGCATGTCACTACTATAATAAAAGAACTGTCATTTAAGGGAGCCGGCACATCTTCTAGAATGAGTTCTATTGAAGGTTGCATTGTACAGGATGCGGACCGCCTGGATGCCATTGGGGCCATCGGTATAGCGCGCACTTTTGCCTATGGCGGACATAAAAATCGTGAAATTTATAATCCGGAAATCAGTCCTGAACTACATAATTCGTTTGAGGCTTATAAAAAAAGCACTGCTCCCACTATCAATCACTTTTATGAGAAGTTACTGCTTCTAAAAGACCGTATGCATACCCAGACTGCTAAACAGTTAGCCGAACAGCGCCATCGTTACATGGAATTATACCTAGAGCAATTTTATGCTGAATGGCAAGGAGAACGCTAAAGGTTAGCTTAAACTATAACAGTACTTAACACTATAGCCCAGCAAATTACCTCCCCCTGACTGGAGCAAGCACAGCTTCCACTTCCTTGTGCACGGTTTTATAGTTTGCCTTAAAATTACTTATTGCACCTTCAGTCCAGCCACGCCAGATAAGTTCTTTTGAACTTGGATCAATCAGGTCGATAATGAGGGTTCCGCTTTTATACAGGTCTACGGCGCGGTAACCCGGCAACCTATTGTGCAAATAGCCATACCTGTAGCCTGCCATATAAGCATAACTATAGCCGAACCCCTCCAGGTAATTTTGTGCCACATCTTTCTCAAGTGGTACCGATACACTTACGTCATAAGCGAGCAGTACATCAGGATTACCGTTAGTTGCTCTCGTAAAACCTTTCTCATTGAGTTCTGTTTCAATGGCAGTTCTGATATGCTGATCAAGCGATGAATGATACCCCTCATCAAATGCCACCGGCGCAACAGGCTGCTCCTGAAACCAGGCATATGTCTTTAGGTTTTCGGTTAAGGCGCCCGTAGCCAAAACTGCTCTAGGCCCTGATGGTACCGAACTGGTGACACAGCCACCTGACACTAAAAGTAACAGAATCAGGTAGGGGTATAAAAATGATACAGTCTTTCTCATAGTTACAATTTAAATCTCATACGCATATAATCACTTTATAAGTTATGAGCCTTCGCAAAGATGGGCCAAAGTTAATATTGTCCTTTATATGATGCTTATCATTTTTAAATTTATGAAGTAGCCGTTTGTTTGCACCAGTAATTAAAAGCCATGGTTAGTTAACGATCGGAAGCCAGTATCAACCAAATCTAAACATACATCCGAAAATCAAAGTATAGTTTGTTCAAAAATAGAAGACTCATGAAAGATAATAAGCCAGTTTACACTACCGCAGAAGATGCATTATCCATTATTAAATCAAACGACAGAGTTTTTATACATGGCAGCGCTGCAACCCCTCAGTACATGATCCGCAAGCTTGCTGAGCGTGCCGATGAACTTCGTAATGTAGAACTGGTTAGCATCAGTACTTTTGGCGAAATGCCATGTGCTGAGGCTCGCTATGCAGAGTCTTTTTACATAAACTCACTTTTCGTTTCTGCCAATGTAAGAGAGGCAGTAAACAGCGGCCGTGGCGACTATGTTCCTATTTTCTTAAGTGAGATTCCGCAGCTTTTCAGGTTAGGCATTATGCCGCTGAACGTAGCTATTGTACACGTTTCGCCACCCGACCGGCATGGCTACTGCTCGCTGGGCGTATCGGTTGATATTGCCAGACAGGCTGTAGAAAGCGCAGAGTATGTTATTGCTCAGGTTAACCCGCAAATGCCGCGTACGCATGGCGATGCCCTGATCCATATCCGCCGTTTTCATGCCCTGGTGGAAGTTAATGAGCCGCTTCCGGAAGTAGACTATAGTTTGCGCATAACCGAGACTGAAGATAGAATCGGAAGAAATGTAGCTGAACTGATTGAAGATAAAGCCACAATACAAATGGGTATTGGCGCTATTCCAGACGCCGTACTCAGAAGCCTGACCAACCACAAAGAACTCGGAATTCATACTGAAATGTTCTCAAATGGTGTTTTGCCTTTAATTGAGCGTGGCGTGATCACAAATGAGCATAAGAAAATACACCGAGGCCGGATTGCGACCGCTTTTATAGCCGGAAACCGTGCGCTATACGATTACATTGATGATAACCCACTGATCACGATGTATGGAACTGACTTTGTTAACGACGTTACAATCATCAAATCCAACCCAAGAGTTACAGCCATTAACAGCGCTATCGAAATTGACCTTACCGGTCAGGTAGTATCAGATTCTATAGGCACATACCAGTTTTCGGGTGTGGGCGGCCAGATGGACTTTATGCGGGGAGCAGCTCTATCTGAAAAAGGCAAACCGATCATTGCGCTTCCTTCTGTTACCAATAAGGGAATCTCACGGATTACGCCATTCCTTAACCCAGGCGGTGGTGTGGTAACTACCCGTGCACACGTACATTATGTTGTTACTGAATATGGTGTAGCATACCTGTATGGCAAAAACCTGCGTCAGAGGGCAAAGGCTCTGATCGAGATTGCCCACCCGGATCACCGGGAGCGATTGTCTGAAGAAGCTTTCAAACGATTTAAAAGCTTATAAAATTAGAGTATAACTATAACCGCTGTTTATTCGTGTAGGTGTGTAAAACAACTATTCGAAACACGTGGATATAGCACAACATGTACCAGCACCCCCGTCGCAGTGGCTTCGGCGGATGGCCAAATTCGGACTTACTGCCAAAGGTATAGTTTATTGCCTGGTAGGTATATTGGCCTTTATGGCTGCATTTGAACTAGGGAGCAGCTCGGCGCAACGCTCTGATAAGACCGGTGTCTTTCAATTTATATTGGAGCAGTCTTATGGCAAAGTGTTACTCGCATTAATTGCCTTAGGATTGTTTTGCTACACACTCTGGAGAATCATACAGGCGCTGAAAGATCCCAGCCAATCTGCCAAAGGTATCGGCAAAAGACTACGCTATGCATTTAGCGGGCTTGTTTATGCAGCACTGGCCTACTATGCAGCCAACCTTGTACTTGGCAATGGAAGCAGCGGAAACGGAGACACACGCCAGACTGTAGCACGCGAGTTGCTGCAACAACCATTCGGCCAGTGGCTTGTCGGGATATTGGCAGTAGGTACAGCTATAGCCGGCTTTTACCAGATTTACCTGGCCTTATCCGATAAGTATAAGAAACGCGTACAAAACGCCAGCCTAAAACATGACGTCGAGAATACCATGATTAGGGCAGGTAAAATTGGGTATGTAGCCAGGGGATTTGTATGGCTCATTATTGGTTATTTCTTTCTGCAGGCGGCCCTGCAGTCTGATCCTGGTGAGGCCGGTGGAACAGGAAGCGCTTTCGCTTTTTTAGAAGGCACATCCTATGGCTCTTATTTATTAGGCGCAGTCGCCTTAGGGTTAGTGTGTTATGGCGTATTCATGTTTATGCGGGCCCGCCACGAAAACATTGATGTATTTTAAAAATTAATAAAACAGGCTAGGCTATAGTTCTAGCTTGTTTTATTATTATAGTTTTAACCCGTAAGTTTTGATTCCTAAACTATAGCAATGCCCCTATTTCGGATTTTCAGCTGACCTTTTTTAGTAGTAACTTTGAAATTGTTAGTTACCCGTTTGAGCGCGATACATGAAGAACAGCCCTTTTAAGATCTTCATTCTGGATGATGATGTTTGGTACAGCGAGTTGCTGGAGTACCACCTGTCTCTGAACCCTGACTACGAACTTAAGAAGTTTCATTCTGCTAAAGACTTTTTTGCTCACCTGCACGAGCAACCCGATGTCGTTACAGTAGACTACTCTCTACCTGATAAAAACGGAGGCGAAGTGCTCAAAATGCTAAAGGAGCGTGCCCCTGAAACGCAGGTGATTATAATTTCCGGTCAGGAGGATATTGCCACAGCCGTAAACTTGCTCAAACAAGGCGCTTACGACTACATCGTGAAAGATGAGGATACGCCTGAACGCCTCTGGAACACCATCAATAAAATACGGGAAACTGCCTCACTTCGTGAAGAGATCAACTATCTGCGCGAAGAGATCAGTCAGAAGTACGATTTCAGTAATATTATAATCGGTAACAGCCCAGCCATTAAGAAGGTATTCAGTCTGATGGGCAAAGGTGTTAAAAACAACATTACTGTATCGATAAACGGCGAAACTGGCACAGGTAAGGAACTGGTTGCGAAGGCAATACATTATAACAGCCTTCGAAAAAAACAGCCCTACGTAGCTGTAAACGTTGCCGCCATACCACGCGAACTAATCGAGAGTGAACTTTTTGGACACGAAAAAGGCGCTTTTACCGGCGCCACAGCACGCCGCATAGGTAAGTTTGAGGAAGCCAATAAAGGCACTATTTTCTTGGACGAGATTGGTGAACTGGATATAAGCCTGCAGGCAAAGTTGTTACGTGTGCTGCAGGAAAGAGAAATAACCCGTGTTGGGGGCAATACAGTTGTGTCTGTAGATGTTCGGATTATAGTTGCTACACATAAGAACCTGGCTGAAGAAGTTAGAAAAGGTACTTTTAGAGAAGACCTGTACTATAGGTTACTTGGCTTGCCTATTAACCTGCCACCTCTCCGCGAACGTGGTAGCGACATTCTGGTGCTGGCGCGTCATTTTATGGATGCTTTTGCAAAAGAAAACGGTATGCCCCGCAAGAGTTTATCACCAGCTGCTCAGGAAAAGCTTCTATCCTACTCCTTCCCGGGAAACGTACGCGAATTGCGCGCATTAGTGGAACTAGCTATCGTGCTGGCTGACGAGGATGTTGTACAGGAACACGACATTAACTTTTCTATAACGAATAACGACAAAGACCTGCTGGCAAAAGAACTTTCGCTTAAGGCATATACGACTAAAATCATCCAGTATTTTCTTGACAAATATGATCATAACGTGCTGCTGGTAGCTGATAAACTTGATATTGGAAAATCCACCATCTACCGTATGATCCAGAACAACGAGCTTCGTATAAAATAATCCTTCTTCTGCTTTCGCCGGAACAAATTAATATCTTTGCCGCTGAACCTATTCACAGACATACTGTTCTGAACAATGGACGGTGCTGGTAACTATAGTTTATAATGCGAAGCGCTCAGACGAAGCTTTAAACTATAGTTCTACACGCTCCTATCAAACTATAAAACAAACTTTCTGCTTCTGTTTTTCAAGGCTTTATATCTGTAAAGCCTATAGTTCAGTTTTTATAATACACATTATTGCAATCAAAGTTAGTGCGAATGGAATCAGTAGATGAGTTGGTTTTACTGCAGCAGCAGCTGAAGCAAGAGAAGGAAGCCCGTAATGCCGCTGAAAAGCAGCTAAAGGAAGTAACTCAGGAACTGAACCTACTCAAACAGCATGCGGATCATCTACAGGAGTCAACCCCAGCAGGCGTAAGTGCTGCTGAATTTCAGCAGGAATTCCCCGATCCTATCTTTAGACTGGATTTTGAAGGTAATATACTTTTCATCAATGCTTCCGGAGAACAGTTGCTGGACCTTATACCTAAAAAACGCAGGTGGTTGTTAAGCAAACTGCTTTTAAAGAAAACTGAACGAACCCGCAGGTTTGGCACACCGCAAAGCCTGAAGAGTAATATACTTGGTAAACACTACACCTTGTTTATAGTACCTTTTGAGGCAAAGGGCTACGCCAATATATACTTCAGCAACATTACCGAACGTCGTGAAGCAGAACTGGCCCTGAGAGAAAGTCGCAATTTTGTACGCAATATTGCCCGTACTATTCCAAACATCATCTATATCTACGACCTTGACCTGGACCGTTGCATTTATGTTAACGATCACCTGAATACTGTTTTAGGCTATTCTGAGTCTGATGTAGCCGCAATGGGTGGCCACGTGTTGATGTCGCTGATTGTGCCGGAAGAGCTGCCTAAAATGTACCACCATATCTATGATATTATTCAGGCAACCGATGGCGAGATAAGAGAGGTCGAGTACCTGGTTAAAGACAAGAACGGACAACTGAAAAACCTGCTCTGCCGCGAGAGTGTGTTTAAGCGAAAAGATAACGGCCAGGTTTTACAGGTAATTGGCTCAGCAGAAGATGTTACCCAGTTACGTAGCAAAGCTAACGAACTCAAAGCCCAGAAGGATTTTTACGAATCTATTTTCAATAATCTGCCTTCCGATATTGCCGTTTATGATGCTGATCTGCGCTATACGTTTGTGAACCCAGTCGCTGTCGCAGATCCTGAACATCGTAAGTTCATTATCGGCAAAACAAATATAGAATACGCCCGTTACCGCAACGTGCCACATGAGCGGTTGATGAACCGCGAAATGAACCTTGAGCTAGCCAAAGTTGGCAAGAGGCCTGTTCAGTTCGAAGAAAAACTGACATCTCCGGAAGGAGGAGAAAAGTATTTTCTGCGCAAGCTAAATCCTGTACTGGACCAGAATGGTAACCTGAAAATGATTATCGGGCATGGACTGAACATTACTGAACTCAAAAAAGCGCAGGAAGAAATTTCGCAGAGCGAAAGTAAGAACCGGGCTATATTGGCAGCTATTCCAGACCTGATGTTTATCATCAATAAAGAAGGTATTTACCTGGATATGATGAATGTAGAGCAGGAGCATTTATTGATCCCTAAAAACCAGGTGATCGGGAAACATATCTGCGAAATTATGCCGCCTGAGGTAAGCCAGCCTATTTCAGAGCTTATAGTTAACGTAATACAGAATGGCCAGCCGGAGCGTATAGAATACAACCTTGAGCTGGAAGCCGGTATCCGGTATTACGAGGGCCGTATTATTAAATATAACAGCAACGAAGTACTGGCCATTATCCGCGATACAACAGAGGAGCGCAATGCCAGTTTGGAAGCTAAAGAGAAAAACGAGTTTATAAAGCAGGTGATGGACCTTAGCCCAAGCCTTATTTATGTTAAAGACGGTAAAGGTAATTTTAAGCTGGCTAACCAGGAGTTGGCAAAGCTTATGGGCAAGTCTGAAACTGAAATCCTGAATCGCTGCCAGAGTGAGCTGATACCACATGCAGCTGAGTCGACTTACTTTTCAACTATAGACAGGCAGGTAATAACAGAAAGGCGTGAAATAACCGCCGAAGAGAAATATACAAAATCAGATGGCACTGTTGTATGGTTTAGAACAACAAAACGTCCGCTTATAACCAGTAATGGCGAAGTACATGTTTTGGGTATCTCAACAGACATAACTGCCCAGCGACAGGCCAGCAAAATGCTGGAAGAAAGCGAAGAAATGCACCGCCTGTTGTCTGAAAACTCAAAGGATGTGATATGCCTGCACGAGTTGGACGGCCGCTACAAGTATATCTCGAAAAGTGTGGAAGATATGCTGGGCTATACCACAGACGAGGTAGTAGGTAACTTACCACAGGCCATCATCTATCCTGAGGACATTCATAAGCTTTACAATGCCTTGGAGCAGGTTAAGCAAGGTGCCAAATATGTAACTATAGAACACAGGGTGCTCCACAAGAACGGAGGCTTTGTGTGGGTAGAAACACAACTAAAACCTGTACTGGATGCAGACGGAAATGTGATCAGAATCCAGTCATCGGCCCGTGATATTAGTACACGCCGTAAAAACGCAGAAGCGCTCAGAAACAGTGAGAAGAAATACCGCGACCTGATAAACTATAGCCAGGCCTTTATCTGTACACATACAATGGTCGGAGAAGTGCTTTCTGTTAACCCGTACCTGATGAATTTGCTTGGCTATCCGGAGGAACAAATTGTAGGCAGAAAGCTGCAAACCTTCTTCTCTCCTATTTACCGACGAAACTTTCATAAATACATTGCCCGGTTTGAGTATGCTAATCTTGTGGATGGTGTACTATGTATCCTGGATAAAGATAAGGAAGAGCGTTACCTGTACTATCAGAATTCCAAAGTAGTGGAGCCGGGCATGGCACCTTATATCATATGCATTGCACAGGATATAACAGACCGGATGAACGCTGAAAAGGAGCTGAAAAAAGCAAAAGAGGCAGCCGAAGAATCGGCCCGGGTAAAAGAAAATTTCCTGGCTAACATGAGCCATGAGATCCGTACACCAATGAACGGCATTCTAGGCATGGCTGGCCTGCTGTTTAAAACGGACTTGAATGACACACAGAGCAATTACCTAAAAATCATTCGTCAGTCGGCTGAGAACCTGCTTGTTGTGATAAATGATATTCTGGATATTGCTAAAATTGAAGCAGGCAAAATGGAGGTGGAACAGATACCGTTTAACCTGGAAGAGATCATCCGAACTGCATACCAGACTCTTACCTATAAGGCTGAAGAAAAGGAGATTGCCTATACACTGGAACCGCTTAAGCTGGCGCATCCGATTCTTGTTGGTGACCCCTACCGCCTGCACCAAGTATTACTGAACCTGCTTAACAATGCTATTAAGTTTACAGACGAGGGTGGTGTTACACTCCGCTGTATTGTAAAAAAAGAAACAGCAGAAGAGCTAACTATAGAAATTACCGTTACCGATACCGGCATCGGAATTCCGCAAGACAAGCTGAACCTTATCTTTGATGGCTTTACCCAGGCTTACTCCAGCATTACGCGCAAATATGGCGGAAGCGGCCTTGGCCTGAGCATCTGCAAAAGCCTGATTGAAATGCAGCATGGCAACATCTGGGTTACAAGTGAGCTTGGCACAGGCAGCACTTTCGGCTTCTCAATAACCTACTTGAAAGCTGCTGAGCAGGAACTACCGGATGCAAATGGCTCAACTATAGACTATGAGGCACTGGACAAGCTGCGCGTGTTAATTGCTGAAGATAACGAGATCAACATATTCCTGGCTCAGGCTATACTGGAAGGCTGGAAATTCAAGGTTGATGTTGCTCGTAATGGCCGCGAAGCTGTAGAAATGGCCTTAGATAATACTTATGACATCATCCTGATGGATATACAGATGCCGGAGCTGAGCGGAATTGATGCTACACAACTAATCCGTGCTAATCCGGATGCGCAGAAAGGGGCAATCCCGATTATAGCGCTTACTGCCAATGCCCTGAAAGGCGATGCAGATAAATACCTGAGCGCCGGCATGAACGACTATATTTCCAAACCTTTTGATGAAGAGTTACTGTATCAGAAGCTTATGACCCTGTTGCCTCATAAGTTAAAGGCGCTATCAGGTCCAAGACAAGTGAAACCAGTTGAAGTAAAGCTAACCGATCCCCTATACAACCTGGAGATGCTGCATAAAATGTCTCGCGGGAACCAGGCATTTATTAACCGCACAGTCGAGTTATTTATAAGTACAGCCCCGCAAACTATAGCTGAGCTGCAAGAGGCAGTTCAGCAACAGGACTGGCAAATGGTAAGCAGTACAGCGCATAAGCTTAAGTCAACTATAGATACACTAAAAATAGAGCAGTTAAAACAGGTAGTGCGTCAGGTGGAATCAGATGCTAAAAACCTGGTAAATACGGATGGAATTCAGAGCCTTGTATACTACATAGATGAGCACATACAGCTTGTAATCAAAGAGATTGCTAAGGAAATAAAATAGAACTATAGTTTTCCTGCACAAAATAAGAGAGCCACTTAAAAGGTGGCTCTTTGTTTCATTAGTGATAAGTAGCTTATTCGTAAGCGTCGATTTTAGCAGTAGCATATTGGCTTAGCTGCTGCATCAGGTAAAACCTAAGGGCTGCATGTAGCTGGAGAGCTTGCAACATCTCATCTTTCTGTATAAAAATAACCTTAGCAGCTTCTTTAAAATATACTTTATAATGATAATGTTCCTGCATCAGGTCGGGCAATCCGAGTAGCTTACCGGGCTCTACCTGTTGTTCCGGCATCCCCTGCTTTACTACCGATGCAGTTCCTTTGACCAGAAAATAAAATCCTTTATTCGGTTCGCCGGGTTTAAAAAGGGAAGCTTCGGGTGCTATATCCAGAAGCTCTCCTCGTATCTGGCCATTTTCAATCATGCTTCGGAGTAACATATTAAGATCGGTTTAAAACTATGCTAAAACTATAAGGGATTTCCGGTTTATGATAATAGTAAAGTTTAGCATGCTGCTAACTATAGTTCCGTACAGAATGTAACTATTGTTAAGACCAATGGAAGCCAAACTATAGCTAACTCAAACTTATAGATAACTATAGTTGAGCAATGCCTTTCGAATGATGTAAATGTAGATAGGGTAAAGCTTGTGTACACTGAGCGCTGTCACCGGATCCGGTGACTTATGTCAGTTTAGAAACGCCAAAAGCTATAGTTGTGCAACTATAGCTTTTGAGTGCTGCTTAATAAAAAAAGAAGTCTATTCTGCAGTTGCCACCGTGCCAGGCTTGGTACAACAGCTCATTTCAGTTTTGTGACTGGCAGTTTCTACGACTTTTGGACTTAGATACGGGATACCTAAGCCTAATCCTCGAACTATAAAAAGCATAGCCAATACCATTCCAACATAAGGTACAGCTCTGTTAAACATACTGCGCATTTTCAGGCTGATCAGCTTACCTGATAGCGAAACCAGGAACATAAGCGGGAAAGTGCCCAGCCCGAAAAGTGTCATGTACAGCATGGCACCCTCTATACCCGGCGCGCTGATAGCTCCGGCCAGGGCGATGTATACAAAGCCGCAAGGGAGCAAGCCGTTCAGTACTCCAACCATAAACAGGGAGCCAGTTGAGTTTTTCTGAAAATAGTAACCCAGTTTCTTTCTAACCCAGGTCATCAATTTATCGGTACCAAGTAAACTGGCCGACTTACCTTTTATAGCAGCAGGCAATACAAGTAAAAGCAGAATCAGCACACCAGAGATAATCGATACTGTCTGCTGCAATCCAGCCAGTTGAAGTGACTCACCAAAAGCGCCAGCCAGTGCCCCAAGCAGTGCGTATGTTACAATTCTGCCAACATTGTACAGGAGCCGGCCGGCATAATATTGCCAGCCGGAACTCCCGACAAAGGGTAGTGACATCGCGATTGGGCCGCACATCCCGACACAATGGAAACTACCTAAAAGCCCGAAAAGAAAACCAGCCCAGATCATGCTTACTTCAGTTGTATGGTTTTCTCAGTGTAATAATCTTCGTTGTTTGCGCTAAACTTAACACGCACCTTCCAAAGGCCGCTCTCCAGGTCTCCTACTTCCAGTAACTGGCTTTGGTCACGGCCCAACTGTAGCGGTATCTGCTTATCCAGTTTGTCGTCAGACGGACGGAACAGTGTTACGGTACCTGTAACATTCATGCCTTGATAAGTAGCAGGCAGTTGCAGTAAGATAGATTTTTCTTCTGCTCTATAGTTTAGCATCACATCTCCGAGTGCCTGCGTGCGGCGCACGCGCTCAATCTGATCCTGATACTTAATCTCCTGCTCATAATAGTCCTTGCTTACCAGGTCTACATCCTGGTTCATGGCCTTGTACACGAACATGGCAATGTAAGCCATAAAGCATACCATACAGAAAACTATAGCATATGGCCAAAGCGTAAATGATTTATTTTTTTGTGCGGTTTTCATGTCAATTCTTTATTTATATTTTTTATTAAGTCTGAGGCTTATTTTCCTGGGCCTAAAAACTTGGTATCTGTTGTCGTAATCAGTTCGTCGCCATGATACACCCCAATCTCAATCTCGGAATTCATACCATCCAGGTCTTTCTGAGCAATCTCGGTAAAGAACACGCCCTCTACAATGCCCTGTGCCGGAAGAGTAAGCTCCTTGCCCACTACTTTTATAGTTCCCTCTTTATCAACTAGCTTAAGGGTAAGTGGCATTTCGTGGTTTGTTTTATTAATGACCGAGATGTTATACAGGTTTTTGATATGCCCGTTCTCACTTTTCTGGTACAACTGGCCTGGTGTGCGAAGTATAGTTGCTTCAGCTTCGTCGCGTGTTAAGAGCAGTGCTGTCAGTGCCATAAGTACCAGGAACAAAACTGCGGTATAGCCCATCACGCGAGGTGTAAAAAAGGTCCATTTCTTACTGGTCTCGAGCGCCTCTTCCGATTCATAGCGAATCAGGCCTTCCGGTTTACCGATCATGCGCATGATGTCGTTGCAGGCATCAATACAGGCGGTACAGTTAATGCATTCCAGCTGCTGTGCGCCGTTTCGGATATCGATGCCGGTTGGGCAAACCTGCACACACTGGTTACAATCAATACAGTCTCCTTCGGTGCGCTCCTGATTCTTGCGAAGCTTGCCGCGTGGTTCCCCACGCGTATAGTCGTAGGCTACCACTACCGTTTTCTTATCCTGCATTACACCTTGCAGTCGTCCGTATGGGCAAACTATAGTACATACCTGCTCCCGGAACCAGGCAAATACCCAGAAAAAGACGCCTGTAAACACAAGCAATGCACCAAAGCCTGCTGTATGTTCCAGTGGTCCATCCGTGATCACCTTCTGCAACTCATCAACCCCGATCACATAAGCCAGGAACAGGTTTGAGATAAGGAAAGAGATGAGGAGGAAAATGGTGATTTTAGAACCTTTCTTCAGGATCTTCTCGGTATTCCAGGGCATCTTATCCAGTGCGCGCTGTTTTGTGTAATCGCCTTCTATAGCATATTCTATGCGCCGGAAAACCATTTCCAGGAAGATGGTTTGCGGGCAAATCCAACCACAGAAAACACGGCCGTAAACAACTGTAAAAAGAATAATAAAAATGACCAGCGCCAGAAAAGCCAGCACCAGAATAAAAAAATCCTGTGGCCAGAACAGCACACCAAAGATCACGAACTTGCGCTCAACTACATTCAGCATGAGTAGCGGCAAACCATTGATCTTAATAAACGGCCCCGCAAACAGAAGCGCTAAAAGCAGGTAGCTTACATATTTGCGGTAGTTATATAATTTGCCTTTCGGCTTTTTCGGGTATACCCAAACGCGTTTACCCTCGGCATCTACAGTCGAGATGTGGTCCCGAAATTCATCGGTTGGTTTTGATTTTGTTGCCATGGCAGTGGTAATTTGTGCGGATATTATTCCTGCCTGATTTAATTATGAATAACTGAATTTTGAATGAGTGAATTTGTAATGCATGAATAGCAGAAACTTCACCGATCATTCAAATTATCTGTTGCAAAATTCCTCAATCAACAGCTTTAAAAAGATGACCTGGGTCATGTATTCAGGTGATTGTCATCAACTATAGGTAAGAGCCATTAAAACAGAAAGAGCCACCAGTACTATAGTTCAGTACCGGCAGCTCATTCAGGTTTATCATAACAGGTTGTGTTCTACTTACATCTTTTCGCCTTGAGGCTCTTTTGCATCAGCAGGATTTGTACCCTGCAGGCTCAGGATGTAGCTTGATACTTCCAGCATCTGGTCTTTGGTAAGCTTACCTTGCCAAGGCACCATCCCTTTTGAAGGTACACCATATTTAACCGTCTTGAAGATTGCATTCACATCGCCGCCATGCAGCCAGTACTCATCCGTCAGGTTAGGTCCTACTGTTCCTTGGCCTTCTGCTCCGTGGCAGGCCGCACAGTTTGTGAGGTAAACAGACTTTCCTGATTCCAATGCCGCAGCGTCTGTTAAGACTTCGTAGTTAGTTACAGCATTCGGATCATCTGCATTTTTGGCAGCAAGCAGCGCAGCTTCCTGCATCTCCAGTTCATATTCTTCTGTCTGTAATGCTCCAGTTCCGAACACGTGGTAGTGCAACATATAAGCAACCGCAAAAACTATAGTTACATAGAACAGCGCTTTCCACCATGGTGGCAGGTCGTTGTCATACTCCTGAATACCATCGAAATCATGATTAGAATGGATGTGGTCTTTTGCTTTACCTGTTACCACAGTAGCATCGCCACGCAGCAGAAACAGCACACGCCCCGCAAAAGACGTTCTGAAATCTTCATCATAGATCGAGTCGCCCAGCATCGGGATGAACAGGCGGAACATCAGCACCAGTACCAGGAGAGTAAGCAATATAATTACTGCTGCCAGACCAAAAGTAAATAGCAAGGCTGGTGGCAGATCCAGGAACGCTACTTCAGCGGGTGCAGCAGCTTCAGCCACAGCAGCCTGGTCGGTAGCAGGTACTTCAACTGCTGCTACAGATGCCTTGGTGCTTTCGTCTTTAATAAAGGCGATTACATTTTTTATATCGTCTTCAGATAGCAAAGTTTTAAAAGCCGGCATTGGCATTTTATTAAACTTCTCGAACACTTCTATCGCATCTTTATCGCCGGATTGAACAAGCTCCTGTGAGTTTTGAATAAACTTCATCAGCCACTCGTCTCCGCGGCGTTCGTGCACATTTTTCAGGGCAGGACCAACTACATCAGCATCTATGCTATGGCAAACAGCACAGTTTGCATCAAATATTACTTTACCGGCAACAGCATCCTGTGCCTGCACAGTCGGTGTTCCCATCAGCAGCAGACCAGCCGCCAGCGCCAGACTGCTTTTACCGAATATTTTTTTCAGAGAGATCATTGTATTGCTCTTTCAAAGGTGGTGTCTTCTGTTTCCTCTTCGCATGCGAAGCTGCTCATTGCGGATACATACTTTTTGTCCATCAGGACCACATACACGATCAGGCCCAGGAAAAACAGGAAGAAGATACCAAACGAGATCAGCGGATATATTTCGATGCCATCTATGGCTTGCAAAACGTTCTTATACATTGTCTTAGAATTTTTTTGACTTTGGGACAAAGGACAAAAGACCTGAGTATTATCTCCTTCGTCTTTTGTCACTCTGTCTTATGTCAGGTTATTCCTGTGTTTCTTTCACTTTAATATCAGTACCCAGGCGCTGCAGGTAGGCAATCAGAGCCACAATCTCAGCTTCTGGTTTAACCTCAATGCCTTCCTTAGCCAGCTGGCCGGTAATTTCATTGGCCTGCTTCATCAGCTCTTCGTTGGCATTGGCGATGTACTCATCTTCGTAAGGAACACCCAGTTTTTTCAGGGTTTCCAGTTTCGCCTGCGTTGTTCTCAGGTCAATTTCCTGCTCAAACAACCATGGATAAGCCGGCATAATAGAGCCTGGTGACATTGACGTTGGATCAAGCATGTGGTGATAGTGCCAGCTGTGCGGGTACTTACCTCCCACTCTGTGCAGATCCGGACCGGTACGCTTAGAACCCCACAGGAAGTTGTGGTCATACACAAACTCACCTGCTTTTGAGTACTCGCCGTAGCGCTCTGTCTCAGACCTGAATGGCCGAACCATCTGCGTGTGACAGTTAACGCAACCTTCTTTTATGTACAGGTCACGGCCCTGCAGCTCCAGCGATGTATAAGGCTTCACACTTTCTATAGTTGGCACGTTAGATTTGATCACGAAAGCAGGGATGAACTCTACCAGACCACCTATCAGAATCGCTACTGTAGCCCAGATAGCCATTTGAGTAGGGCGTTTCTCGATCCATGAGTGCCAGTGACCGGCGTTCATGCTCTGTGTTGGTACAATCACTGGTGCTTCGGTGCGCTCGTTAGCAACCAGGCTGCCAGCTTTCGCTGTCTTATACAGGTTGTAAACCATCAGGAACACGCCACCAAGGTAAAGTATACCACCGATACCACGCAGGTAGTACATTGGCACAATCTGTAGCACTGTCTCCAGGAAGTTAGAATACTGTAGTGTACCTTCTGCAGTGAACTGTTTCCACATCAGGCCTTGTGTAAAGCCAGCCCAGTACATTGGGATAGCATAGAAAAGGATGCCCAGTGTACCTAACCAGAAGTGCGTATTAGCAAGCTTTTTAGAGTATAGTTCTGTTTTATAGATACGTGGGAACAACCAGTAAAGCATCGCAAAAGTCAGGAAGCCGTTCCAGCCTAAGGCACCTACGTGCACGTGTGCTACGATCCAGTCAGTAAAGTGGGCAATAGCGTTTACGTTTTTAAGCGACAGCATCGGGCCTTCGAACGTAGCCATACCATAAGCTGTAATAGCTACCACCATGAACTTCAATACCGGCTCAACGCGAACCTTATCCCAGGCACCACGCAGTGTTAAAAGACCGTTGATCATACCACCCCAGCTTGGAGCGATCAGCATTACCGAGAATACCACACCCAGCGACTGAGCCCAGTCAGGTAAGGAAGTGTAAAGCAAGTGGTGCGGACCAGCCCAGATGTAAATAAAGATCAGGGACCAGAAGTGAATGATAGATAAGCGGTAAGAATAAACCGGACGGTTAGCAGCCTTTGGCAGGAAGTAATACATCAGGCCCAGGAACGGTGTTGTTAAGAAGAACGCAACCGCGTTGTGGCCATACCACCACTGCACCAGCGCATCCTGCACACCTGCATAACCAGAGTAGCTCTTGAAGAAGTTAACCGGCAATGCATAAGAGTTTACGATGTGCAGTACTGCTACTGTAAGGAAAGTAGCGATGTAGAACCAGATAGCTACATACATGTGCTTCTCGCGACGACGTGCTATAGTTCCGAACATATTCCATCCGAACACAACCCATATCAGCGTGATAGCTATATCGATAGGCCACTCCAGTTCAGCATATTCTTTAGATGAAGTCATCCCCAGCGGAAGCGTGATAACTGCTGCTACGATTATCAGCTGCCAGCCCCAGAAGTGTATCTTGCTGAGCTTGTCAGAGAACATGCGCGACTTACAAAGACGCTGAAGCGAATAGTAAACACCCATAAAAATGGCGTTGCCCACAAACGCGAAAATCACGGCATTGGTGTGTAATGGTCTTACCCGACCAAATGTTGTGTACTGGTTGCCCATGTTTACGTCAGGGTTAGCCAACTGAAAAGCGATAATTACGCCTATCAGCATACCGGCTACGCCCCAGAAAACAGTGGCTATACCAAAATCCCGAACGATCTTATTGTCATAAAAGAACGTGTCGGTCACGCCCCGGTCCGTACCTTTCGGCACAATCCTATCGGGCGCATTTTCTAAGACTTCAGCTACATTAGTTGACATGTGCGGTGTCCTCCGATGGTTTAAGTGTTGTATGTGTTTGATTTGTTTTTAGTCCTTGAACTATGGGTACAAATTTCCGCAGGCGCAGGCCAGAAAAAGATGACCTAAGTCAGTTCCGGAAATGATAGATATCAGCCAGGCGAGTTAGAGAAGGATGCGTTTAGGTGTTTAGGAGTGAACAAAACTATAGTTCAGAACCCTGCTTAACAGCTCTTATCCTTCTCATAATCAGCATCATTAAAATGTCACACTGACGCTTATGTGGCTATTTCCTCTTTCGGGCTTTTATTATCTTTTGCAGGTACCTCGTTATCGAAGAGCATTCTTACCGCAGGCGTATAGTCGTCGTCGTACTGGCCGGAGCGCACAGCCCACAGGAAAGCTCCCAGGAAAGCTGCTGCTACCGTTACACTCACTGCGATCATTAAAAAGATGATATACATATCAGTTAGAAAGTTTAGAAGTTAGAGAGTGACTTTAATGAATAGCAGGTAATGATTAATGACTAACCTGTTTCATTTAGCCTTATTCGTCCACTATACATCATTCACTACTCATTCATCATTCATTATTAGACATTACAATCCGGCTTTTCTGGCGGCGTACTTCACGGATAGTGTGGCGAATGTCATCACGCTAAGCGTACTGATCGGCATCAGGATAGCAGACACGATTGGTGTGAACAGCCCCATTACAGCCATCGTTAAGCCAATCACGTTGTAAACCAGCGACACAGCAAAGGTCATCAGGATCAGCGTCATCGTTGTTTTGGAGAAGTTGAGAAAGTTGCTCAGCCTGTCGAAAGCGCTTGCATCCAGTATGGCGTCGCAGGATGGTGAGAAGTTGGTTACGCTGTTGCTCAGGGCAATACCTGCATCACTTTGCTTCAGGGCACCTGCATCGTTCAGGCCATCGCCTACCATCAGCACCTGGCGGTTTTCCCGGGCTTTCAGCTGTTGTATGTATTCCAGCTTCTGCACCGGCGATTGATTGAAGTTGAGCTCCGCTTCTTTGCCGAGCAGCTCTCTCAGGCGTGCTTCCTCATGGTCGTTGTCGCCAGACAAAACGGCTATTTTCTTATCTCCCAGCCCCTGTAACACTTGCTGTAGCCCATCGCGGTAAACGTTGTAGAAAGTATAGTAACCCAACACCACACCATCAATTGAGACATACACGGTAGTTTTGAGTGTATCCTTTTGCTTTTCGGCAGGAACACCCAGGTATGATGCAGATCCAACCCGAACCAACATGCCATTTACTTCGCCTACCAGCCCTTTTCCGGTAAACTCCTGAAAATCGGTAACTGGTAAGGCGCTACCACTTAAGCCCAGGCTGATGCGCTGGCTGAGCGGGTGTGTAGAGTGGCGCAACACAGACAATACAGCTTGTTTCTGGGCTGAGGTAAGTTCTTTACCAGTATAGGTAAGCTCTGCCTCACTTGGCTCGGTGAGTGTACCTGTTTTGTCAAAAACAACCGTATCTATTTTGGCAAGGCGCTCTACAACGCCTGTATTTTTGAGGTAGAACTTATTGCGTCCAAATACCCGCATGGTATGCCCATGCACAAATGGTGTAGCCAGCGACAGCGCACATGGGCAAGCGATGATCAGAACAGAAGTAAAGGCTCTCATGGCCATATCCATGTCGCGCGGCACCCAGTAAATAAGGGCTCCGGCTGCCACCATCATGGTAACTATAATAAACCATTTACCGGCAATGTTTGAGTAAGTATGCAGGTACTGCTCCTCATTTTTGTTGAACACCGTATCGTTCCATAGTTGGGTCAGGTAACCTTGCGATACTTCCTTCACCACTTCCAGCTCGATGCTCTCGCCTACCTGCCGGCCACCAGCATAGATCACCTCACCTACTACTTTTTCAACCGGCTCCGATTCACCTGAAACGAAACTATAGTCTATCAAAGCGCGGCCGTGCATCAGCATCGCATCAGCTGGGATAAGTTCCTGATTACGAATACGGATACGATCACCTACTTTAAGGTTTCGTACAGCTGTTGACGACTCTTCGCCATCTTCTTTCAGCACCGTTATAGAAACCGGAAAATAAGAGGTATAGTCGCGGTCAAAAGACAAACTATCGAAGGTGCGCTGCTGAAAATACTTGCCAATTAGCATGAAAAATACCAGCCCCGTAAACGAGTCGAGATAGCCAGGTCCGCGACCTGTTAAAATATCAAAGATGGAAACAAAGAAGAGCGCCAGTAACCCCGTAGAGATAGGCAGGTCGATGTTGACCATGCGCTGCTTGATGCCCTCCCAGGCAGATGTGAAAAAGCCACGGGCACTATAAAAGAATACAGGTATAGACAACAGAATGCTCAGGTAACCAAAGAAAGAGCCGAACGTGCGCTGCAAGCCCTGTGTAAAGTCCACGTAATCCGGGAAGGCCAGCAACATGACGTTACCAAATGCAAAGCCCGCAATACCCAGTTTATAGATGATGGTACGGCTAGGTTTGCTGGTCTTCTTGCCATCGGTGTTAGCCAAAGTAATTTCCGGCTCATAGCCAATGCGTGCCAGCAGCGTTACCACGTCGCGCAAGGTAGTTTTCTGAGGGAAATAAGTTAATGATACTTCCTTTCGCAGGAAATTAACTGTAGACTCAGAAATTCCAGGATTAATTTTGAATAGGTTCTCAAGCAGCCAGATACATGAGCTACAGTGCATTTGCGGTATGTAGAACGTGATCTTGGCGATGTTATCGCTCTTGAAGCTGATCAGCTGTGCTTCTACGCCGGCGTCGTCCAGATAAGCGAATCGGGCTTCGGCCACAGGCTTCTTGCCTGTAATTCCCGGGTTCTCTTCCAGGTTATAGTAATTGCAAAGATTATTCTCTTCTAAGAGCTCATAAACCGTTTTGCAGCCATCGCAGCAGAACGACTTATCATGTGCTACAATCGGTTCGTCCTCGCAGGAGTCACCGCAATGGTAGCAGGTCTGAACATTGGTTTGGAGTGCGGCTTCCATCTCAATTTTCCTTTTTATGGTTTGATGCAAAGGTAGATGGGCCGCAAGCCCTAAAGGATGATAACAGTCATTTTTGAAGCTGATAGATGTCAGTGCCTATAGTTTATAAATGGCAGACATTTGTAATGTAGATCAGCAGAAAAAGAGCTGGCGCAACTATAGTTCGGCAACTATAAATGCAGCTATAGTTATAGTTTAAAAGTGAAAGGTGTTTAGTTTATAAGTTTAGTATTAGGTGTTTAGTGGTATGTTGTACATACTACAACAAAAAAAGGCAGGCTCTCTTGGGCCTGCCTTTTGTTTTAAACTATAGTTCAGCTGTACTTTAATCGTACAGGTGACAGATCTTAAATAACTTATCCGAATCAAGGATCGTGATGCTGCTGCCTTTGGTCATGATAATCTGCTCATCTTTAAACTCCGACAGCAGGCGAATCGTGGTTTCTTTGGCCGTACCAACTATAGATGCAAGGTCTTCGCGGGAAATAGAGATTGTAAACTTATCCTCTCCATCTTGCTGCTGGTAAGTTTTCTGCAATAGCAATAGCGCTTCGGCCAGACGTTCACGAACCGGTTTATACGCCATCTGCACAACGCGCTCTTCCGCCTCCCCCAACGCACGAGAAAACAGCCTCATTAGCCCACTAGAAAAGTCGTTGTTTGTTGCGATCAGCTCCAGGAACTGCGATTTTGGTATAAAGCACACCACGGCATCATCTAGGGCTATCGCCGAAGCAGAGTAGTTGCTGTCTGCCATCAGGGCGCGATACCCTACCACATCACCTGGCTTAGCTAAACGTACGATCTGCTCTTTGCCATCGCTACCCATTTTAGACACCTTTACCTTACCGGAACTCACACAATGCAAGCCGGAGGGGCGGGTGCCTTCATGAAAAATCACTTGCCCTTTTTTGAATGTAAAGCAAGACTTACTGGCACTTACATCTTCTAACTCATGGCCCTTGCAAGTGCCAAGCAATGAGTACTTGCGGGTCGGACAGCTCTGACAGTCTGGTGCTGAAAACTTGATCATAAATTCTGAATAGTGCTGTAAATGTATAACATTCACAACTAATTAATCACAGAAACACGCTTTATTTCATTTTAACTCTGGAAGCCATCTATGTCCTACCATCACAAAATAGCGGGCTAAACTATAGTTGTCAGGTAATTATTCCGGCTTCCGGCGATAATACTGAAAAGGTGTTATCTGAGTAAACCAAAATCACCTGCTTTAGTTTCTTTTCCGATACTGCTGTGTTTTTTAATGGCGTATCAGAAGCATTATTTATTTGCACTTTTTCTGCATCAAGCTCTGAAACCAAAGTTTCTGACGGCTTTTCTGAGATGGATTTTCGTGGAACCATAGGTTCTGTCTCGCAGGTCGGTTTTGGTGCTACTGAAATTAGCATTTCGCCTTTTCCATGCAGCAGCCAATCAGGGCTTACCTTTTCATTATTTGCTAATATCTTGATTATCACATCCAGACTGGGCTTGTTTCGGCCACTAAGTATGTGACTGAGTACAGCACGCGGCACTTCAATTCTATCAGCAAACTGTGAGCTTGATTGCCCCAAATGCTCCATAAGTTCCCTGATCCTGTCTACCATATTAGCGGGTTTGTTATAGTTACAAATGTAATAAACCATACCAATTAACCAAACTTCGAGAAGTAAACAGCAGTAATAAACGACATAAAAACGCTTTAAACACAACACCACTAATACCTAATCTACAACCAGTTACATCGTCGATAACCTTATCAATACTATGTAATTTACATTTGTATATACATTTGTAAATTCAATGGTTATGGGTATCAAATGTTATGATTTGACTTAGAGTAACTAGATTATAGTTCAGGTGGAGAAGCTAACTATGTGATGCTCAATATTTATTAGAAATTTACACACCATGTCATAATGACACACTGAAAATGCCCCTATGTGGATAAACCGAGTTATCCACAAATCGGTAAAAAGCTAATTTGTAATAGCTTAACTACGTTTATCGCATCTATACTTCACTGCCAAGTATACACCCACAGATGTAATAAAAGCTCCATATATCAACCAAATACCTTATACACTCAACCAACTAAACATCGACTATAATTTTATCAAGATAAGGCGCAGACACTCATAAAAGCAAAACGCCGCTACTCAATAAAGAGTAGCGGCGTTCGCTCTGATGTTAAATGCTTACCTTGTTTCTTTCACAATGAGTACACCCCGCATCTTTTTCCAGTGGTCGGGATACGTGCACACGAAACTATACTCCCCTGGCGGCGGCGCTTTAAACTCGTGGTGTACTGTTTGCCCTGGTAAAGCGAGCGGTGTTCCAGTAAGTACAAGTTCACTGTCTGGGATGTAATTGCCCGGAGATGCTACCTCTGCTCCTGCTAAGGCTACTTCCTTATACTTATCTTTTACCGTAACCACAAAGTTATGAATCATGGTCAGTTCCGTACCTTCGTTTATCAGCGTTAACGAAACAAGTGCATCCGCCGGAACTACCAGTGTATCCTGGTCGTAGTGTATTTCTTCCTGGTTATTGCCAATAGCGCGCAGCGTTAGCTCAACTACCGGCTGTAAGGTTGTATCGGCCTCAACTGCTATAGTTGCTGCTGTATCTGTCATAGCTTGCTCAGTTAGCGGCTCAGAATCGGGTGTACCTGTGTTGCAGGAAGTCAGACCCAAGACAGAAACAAATAGCGCTATCAATCCGGATAGTTTCATACAGCACCTATTTTACCCGAAGAACTCATTTGCCAGTTTCTTGTCGTGCCCATAGATATCGTCGCGGAAGTGAACATTTCCCTCGTCATCCACCCAGCTGGTAAAATACACCAGGTATACCTGTATCTTTTTAGGTAGCGTTATCCAGGTTTCTTCGCCGCCAGCAATTGTCTCATTTATGCGCTGATCCGTCCACTCCGGCATATCTTTAAGTACGTATTTTGCAAGGTCAAGGGGTTTTTCAAGGCGAACACAGCCGTGGCTGAACCCTCGCTCTGTCTGGCTGAAAAGAGCATCGGCAGGAGTATCGTGCAGGTATACATTATACTCGTTCGGGAACAGGAATTTAACATCGCCAAGCGAGTTTTTTGCCCCCGGTCGCTGGCGCACCATGTATTGGAAATTCTTCTGCGTAACGCTTGCCCAGTCAATATCGGAAGCAGAAATTGGCTTTGGATTGCGCTCTTTAGTCACGATCTCCATGTTATTACGATCGAGGTAGCCTGGATCCCGAAGCATGGCCGGTTTAATTTCGCCTTCTACAATGCTGTTCGGCACGTTCCAGTAAGGCGCTAGCACCACGTATTCCATCTTATCGCTAAAAATAGGGGTCGAGTTCAGCTCTTTCCCAACTATCACGCGCATTTCGTACACCTTTTTGTACTCTCTTTCAGCTTCCGGATCGTTGTCCGGGTCCTCGTAGATGTATAGTTTATATTCCGGGATATTTACCCAGATATATTTCTGATCAAGGCTTTTAGGCACCAGGCGCTTCGGTATCCAGCGCCAGCGCTCCATGTTCATCATGATCTGCTGAATGCGATCGTCTACTGATACGTTCATCATGCGCAGGGTATTCCCTCCTACTTTACCGTCTTGGTCCAGACCGTGCAGCAACTGAAACTTTTTAACCTGAGCCACCAGCCCATCATCAAAAACACGCATTTTAGCATCCTTTAAGTTGAGCGGTTGTTCCGGGTTCAGGCGTTTGCGCAGCTGTATTACAACCTGGCCTGTGTCGCCTTTCTGCAGCATTTTCTTATTTGCAAGCTCTATTTTATGCCAGCCACCTGCATCCTGTAGTTTACGGTACCTTTGCAACACATCGCGCAGGTCTGTGTAACCTTTGTGCAGAGCCTCAAATTCGTAGTAAGGATAAGTGCTTTCCCGCTCCTGTAGTATTGTTTGCAGGGCCTTATTAAGCTTTATTTTGTTGCGCTTAACGTTCCAGTCAATAGAGCCAACCTCTGCCGGATTTACCCGCCCGCGGTAGAAGTCTGAAGCATAGTTAAAGTAAGATGCTGTTAAGGCCACATCAATCTCTTCCTGCAGCTTTAAACGGGCAGAATCACGACCACGCATATCGTCATAGCGTTTGATCATGTTTTTCAGATCCACAATTTGGTATTTCTTTGGATCGAGCCCCTCGCGCTTTGAGTCGTCTATAGTTGTCAGAAACTTTTCAGCTTCGGGTACGATCTTATTGTCCCGGAACCAGGCGAGCTCATAGTCTCGGTCGCCATAGAAAAGGTACATCAGATCAGCATGTTGCTTAAAGGCTGCTTTATCACTGATATAGTTTCTGATGAAAAGGCTATCGGTTGTGGTTTGCGGAAGGGCACTTATGCCAAGTATATCACCTATTTTTTTATCTCCATCGTCTTTTTTGTTCTTGTTGCAGCCTGTAAAGGCAAGCAGCATAAACAAAGCAGCCAGGCTAAGAATTGTTCTTTTATAAATACAAGGGTTCATGTGTCTTTGATTAGGTGCAACGTTATAGTGTTTCTAAACTATAGTTCAACAACTATCATGTTATAATACAATTTAAAACACTGCATTTGCATGTTATAAGATGATTTAGCTTTATGTACTCCAACTTTAATTAAAAAGTTATTGCCTAAACTATAGTTTGCACCAGAGTTAAAATGCTGGATATAGAATGGGTTTGCAGGGCAAGGATGGGTTTCAAGGCAGTTTTTCAGGTTAGCCGGAAATGACTAACTTACACAGGAATCTAACCTTTACGTATGAAGCCTTATCAGCAGTATTTATTGGGTTTAGGATTGGCCGGAAGCCTTTGCCTGCCCGCATGCACAACACAAACCAACACCAACACCGAAACTATGACCACAGCACAACAGGCACAAAACCAGATTTCAGAGGATGTGCACAGCTATGCCGAACCTACCAAAGCAGTAGCCCGCCACCTTGACCTGGATATCGCTGTTAATTTTGATACAAAAACCTTAAGCGGCACCGCGAGCTACGATATTGAGAACCTGGCTAAAGGCAACGAAATCATTTTTGACACACGCGGCCTGCAGATTGAAAAAGTATACCTGGGCGACAAACAGGAAGAAACCACTTTCCGCCTGGGCGAGAGCGATAAATACCTGGGCCAGCCCCTGCACATAACTATAAAACCGGAAACAAAGCGTGTAACTATAGTTTATAAAACGTCTCCGGATGCGGCGGCTCTGCAATGGCTGAACCCACAGCAGACAGCCGGCAAAAAGCACCCGTTCCTGTTCACGCAGTCGCAGGCTATCCTGGCCCGCACCTGGATTCCGATTCAGGACAGCCCGGGCATACGCATCACATACAGCGCCAAAGTACAGGTACCTAAAGAGTTGCTTGCCGTTATGAGCGCTGAAAACCCGATAGAGAAGAATGCTACTGGCAACTATAGCTTTGAAATGAAACAACCGATCCCCTCTTACCTGATGGCGCTTTCGGTTGGCGACCTGGTATTTAGTAAAGTTGGGGCGCAAACGGGTATCTACGCTGAACCGGCAACTATAAAAGCTGCTGCTTACGAGTTTGCCGAGATGGACAAAATGCTGGTGGCCGCCGAGAAACTATACGGCAAATACCGTTGGGACCGCTACGACCTGCTCGTGCTTCCGCCTTCGTTCCCGTTTGGCGGCATGGAGAACCCACGCCTTACTTTCGTAACGCCTACTGTGCTGGCTAAAGACCGATCGCTTACCAGCCTGATTGCGCACGAACTGGCGCACAGCTGGAGTGGTAACCTGGTAACCAACGCTACCTGGGATGATTTCTGGCTGAACGAAGGCTTTACCGTATACTTCGAGCGCCGCATTATGGAAGAACTATACGGCAAATCGTATGCTGATATGCTGAATGTGCTGGGCTACCAGGATCTGCAGAATACCCTGAAAGAACTGGGCGAGACAAGCGAGGACACCCGCCTGAAGCTTGACCTGGAAGGCCGTGACCCGGATGAAGGTCTAACCGATATAGCTTACGAGAAAGGCAATTTCTTTTTACAGAACATTGAGCAGGCCGTTGGTCGTCAGAAGTTTGATGCGTTCCTGAACAAGTACTTTAATACTTTTGCCTTCCAGACTACCAACACAGACAAGTTTCTAGAGTTTTTGAGAACAGAGCTGATAAAAGGCGACGAAGCACTGGCTGAGAAGATAAACATCGAAGGTTGGGTATTTTCGCCAGGTTTGCCACAGGATCATGTAGTACCAACCTCAGAGCGCTTTACGAAAGTAGAAGAAAGCTACCAGGCCTGGAAAAATGGCAAACCCGCCGCACAACTCAACACAAAGGATTGGTCGAGCCACGAGTGGCTGCACTTTATACGCATGTTGCCTGAGCAAATGAGCCAACAGCAGTTGCAGGACCTGGACAAAGCCTTTAACCTGACCAACTCAGGTAACTCTGAAGTGCTGGCTGCCTGGTTCATCCATACCATCCGGAACAACTATACCACGGCAGACAAGGCTTTAGAAACATTCCTGACCAATGTAGGCCGTCGTAAGTTCCTGGTACCAATTTACAAAGCGCTGGCTGCCACACCAGAAGGCAAAAAGAAAGCGCTGGCCATTTATGCCAAAGCAAGACCGAATTACCACGCTGTTTCTACTGTAACGCTGGATGAAATGCTGAAATAGAAACTATAAACTATAGCAATTATAACTATAAAAAGAGAAGCCCAACCGTATTGGTTGGGCTTCTTTATGTGTACTCTGTAGCTTTCTTACCTGCTTGGGGAGCCAGGCGAAACGACAGAGTTTGTGCTTTTAAACTTTTTAGCGCTCAGCTTTCAGGTTTACAGCCTGCTCTGCAATCATGGAAAGTTTCTGGTCTGTCTGTTTTTCTTCATCCAGTGTTATACCCAGTTGCTTCACTACATCATTCAGGCCGAGTTGCTTGGCATACGTACAAACTGTGCCATAAGCTGCAATCTCATAATGTTCTACACGCTGTGCGCAGGCAATAAGGGCAGCATCCATTACACTTTCATCGGCACGTTCGCTCATCATCGACTCGCACTCCTTAATAATGCCTTCCATTGCTTTGCAGTGCTCTGAGGTGGCTTTCTTACCTAACATCTTAAATACATCATCCAGACGTTTAATCTGCTGCTCGGTCACTTTCAGGTGTTCCTCAAAAGCAGCCTTCAGCTGGTTTGAGGATGCGGCCTTGATCATTTTAGGCAAAGCCTTTGTGATCTGGTGTTCGGCACTGTAAATGTCCTTCAGTTCATGGATCATCAGATCCTCTAAGTTGTTTAATTTCATAGCTTGGAAAGGTTTAGCGTCTTACATTGCCCGACAGCGGGCTTGTGGACTTACTATACGTGCCCTCAAGGCAAGGGTTAAGCTATATTTGTAATTTTCTTAAACAAAACACTGCTTTAAAAGCATACAAAAGGCTAAATATATAATTATACTAATTTTCAAGAATCTTATACCGGATAGTCTCCTTTTATGAAAAGGCGCACATTTAGCAGCTGTTTTGCAACGAAAAATTTCAGAAACTGTTAGATTTATAGTTACCTGCAGCAGGCAAGCTTGCTGACTGCAGAATTAGTCATTTAAAGTACCATAAACCGAATAAACTTTTACCTGTGAAGAAACCAAAAGGAAAGCTGATAGCAGTTGGCGGAAACGAAGACAAAGGAACTTACCCTAACCCAAAGTCTAAAAAGAAATATTACCTCGATTTTTTTGAGTTGGGCATCTTAAAGAGATTTTTACAGGAGATACCGGCCAGGCAGCCTCAGATCGAAGTTATTACTACTGCATCACTTATTCCTGAAGAAGTTGGCGAGCGTTACCTGAGCGCATTCAGTATTCTGGGTACTGAGAACGTTCGGCTGATGCACATAAAAAATGAAGAAGATGCGCTAAAGCCGGAGTATGTGGAACGCCTGCGGAACGCTGATGGCATTATGATGAGTGGAGGCAACCAGTCGCGGTTAACCCAGATATTTGGCGGCACAGAGTTCCTGGATATAATGAAAAGACGTTACCAGGAAGAGGAGTTTGTGATTGCCGGCACCAGTGCAGGTGCTATGGCCATGTCCCAGATCATGATCAAAGGAGGCAGCGCGCCCGAATCGTTGTTGCGCGGCTCTGTAAAAATGTCGCATGGCTTAGGTTTGATAGACGGTGTTATAATCGACTCGCATTTTGTTGTGCGTGGCCGTTTTGGAAGGCTGATAGAAGCTGTAGTTACACACCCAAAAACGATAGGCATAGGCCTGGGCGAAGATACCGGCGTACTGATTACCGAAGGCGACCTGATTGAAACGATAGGCTCGAACTTAGTAGTTATAGTTGATGGCCATAGCGTGGGCTACACCAACGTACACGATGTACCGGTAGGACGCCCCATCTCTATTGAAAACGTAATGATGCATGTACTTGCCAAAGGCAATGTTTACAACATGGACACCAGAGAGTTCTTTAAAGACGAAGCAACCCAGAAACAAATGATGATGCAGGTTACGCAGCGTTAAACTTTCTGCTGTAGTTTGCTGCTCATACTATCAGGCATCTTGTCCTTGTAAATAGCAATATAAGGTTCCGACCTGCTGTTCATGCAGCCCCGGTACATACCCTCTGAGTTAAAGGGCATGGCAATGTTGCCTTCGTTGTCTACAGCTATAAGGCCACCTTCGCCACCGAGTTGTACCAGCTTCTTTTTTACTACTGTGTCGCAGGCATCCTGCAGACTCAGGCCCTTGTATTCCATTAAGCAGGAAACATCATAAGCAACCACCGCCCTTAAAAAATATTCGCCGTGGCCCGTGCACGATACAGCACAGGTATGGTTGTTTGCATAAGTACCCGCTCCTATCACTGGCGTGTCACCTATTCGGTTATAGTTCTTGTTGGTCATGCCGCCCGTAGAGGTTGCAGATGCAAGGTTTCCCTGCAGGTCCATGGCCACCGCCCCTACTGTACCAAATTTTTCATCTCCTGCAGTATGGTCCAGCATAAATACATCTGAGTCACGTACCTCGCCCCACTGTTTGTAGCGCAAAGCGTCAAAAAAATACTCTTCCGGGGCAAAAGCTATATTCTGCCTGCGGGCAAACTCTTCGGCTCCATAGCCACTCATAAACACATGGTCTGAGTTCTCGATAATGGCGCGTGCGAGGTTCACGGGGTTTTTGATACTATAAACACCTGCAACTGCACCAGCCTGCAGTGTTTTTCCGCACATAATAGCGGCATCCATTTCGTGCTTGCCATGCTTGGTAAAAACAGATCCTCTTCCGGCATTAAACAATGGTGTGTCTTCCAGAGCAACTACCGTGTGTTGCACGGCATCCAGGGCAGATCCGCCCTGCGCTAGTATGGCAGCCCCTACTTCCAGTGCTTCGCGCAGCGCAGTTTTATACTTTACTTCCAGTTCGGGTGTCATAGATGCCGGGGTAATGGTACCGGCACCACCATGTATTGCAATCGAAAAATGAGCCATGTATAAGTAATAGTAATTAATTTAATGTTCTTTACGGGCACGGTCAGGGAGTGGCTGCAGTTTGCAAAAAAAGTGCATTTGTTCTGCATAAAAACACATTTGATATGCCCTAATTTCGTATCTTTGTAATTAAGTTAATTTAATAAAAATACAGAAATTATGTCGTTTGATATCCAAGGAAAACTGCACGAGATCTTCGCGGAAAACCAGGTAAGTGATAAATTCAGAAAGCGCGAGTTCGTGCTTGAAATTCCGGATGGCTCTTATACTCAGTACGCTAAGTTCCAGTTGACTCAGGACAAGTGCAACCTGCTAGACCAGTTCCAGAAAGGCCAGGAAGTAAAAGTTACATTCAACTTGTCGGGTAAGCCTTTCGTGAAAAACGGTGAGACGCTTTACTTTACCAACCTGCAGGCCTGGAGACTGGAACCAGCAAACGCCGGCGGTAATTTTGGTAACGCCCCTGCAGCCGCTCCGGCTCAGGCTCCTACGTTCTATTCATCTGATGCTGATAATGACCTGCCTTTCTAAGCGCAGAAGTAATATAAACAGAAAAGCGGGCCTTAAAGTCCGCTTTTTTTATGGCTACCAAGGCAAACCTTTCGCGTAAAGTATAGTACACTTTGCCCATCTGCCCTTTAACTCTTGTTGAAACTATGGACGAACTCCAGCGCCTGATCTGGCAGGGCGAAAACGACCAGGTAGATTTTAAGCAACGCGTAACACAGCCCGAGAAAATTGCCCGAACCATGGTATCGTTTGCCAACACGCGCGGCGGCACCATCCTGATCGGTGTAAAAGACAACGGCACCGTTACGGGTATAGACCCCGAAGAAGAGAAGCACACGCTGCAATTGGCTGCAGATTTTTACTGCAACCCACCGGTAACACTGACTTTTGAAGAACTGGAAGCCGAAAGGCGCATTGTGCTGAAGGTAACTATAGCTGAGAGCTCCACCAAACCGCATTTTGCCAAAATAAAAGAAGACGAATGGCGCGGTTATGTGCGTGTAAAAGACACCAGCGTGCAAACCAGTAAAATGGTAAACAAAGTGCTGGAACACGAAGCACCGCAGTTCGAGAGCTTACAACTGGACCGCCACGAGAATGCAGCCCTGGAGATGCTGCAAAAGCAACCGCGCATCACCCTTAAACAGTACATGAAGGCCGCTAACCTGTCAGAGCGCCGGGCATACCGCATACTGGTTAAACTGGTAATACACGGCTACCTGCGCCTGCACGACAAGGAAAAGGAAGACTACTATACTCTTAGCTAGAACTGCAGGTTAATCTTTCCGGCCAAGCAGGTTTCCTTTCAGGTAGGTTTCGGTATGGCTATAGTTGCCTTGCTCGTCGTACACCTGCCATTCTCCTTCCCAATAATAGTGCGCCATTTCAGAATTGCTGATCATTTTGGCAGTGCCTACTTTAGCCAGTTTCCCGTTCTGATGGTATTTCCTTACCTGGATGTTGTCTGAGCCTCGCTTGTACTTCTCAACCATGTATAAACCACCCTCAGGGTAATAGTAACGCCATTTACCAGCTTCTTTGCCATGCCTGAAACGCCCGTTCCGGATCAGATCTTGGTCGTTGTTGATATAGATTTTCCAGCGCCCATGATAATTACCTTCCTTGTCAAAAGCATTTGTCCGGAAAGGCTGGTACCACTTTTTAATTCTAACTGGTTTGGAAGAGTCTGTAATAGACTCGATCTGCGCCTGAACTGCCATGGGCAGCGTTGCAAGAAATAGCGATAAAAATAAGATTCGGTTCATAGATATAGTGGTTAAGGTGACAGGATGCCGGAACAAATTACAATTATTTTACTGTATAACTAAGAATTTAGTTATAAATAACTTCTTCATTCTGAAGCACCTGCAAATGTGTGCTGTAACACTTCATAAACTATAGTTTCAAACTATAGCAAAAAGCCTATAAAAACACCCCCGCCAGCCATGCTTTCACGTACACTAAACTATAAGTTCGCCTCCCATTTCTAAACCTGAACTTATGCATACTGCCACTAATACAGGCAGAATTGGTTTCCACCCTTAACCAAGTTTTTATGCCAAAAGCAAACGCATCAACAGCAAAAGAGAAATCAGCTAAAACCGCTCCTGCTTCTAAAACCAGCCACGTACGTGCACCAAAAGCCAGTAGCAAAACACTAAGCGCCACGGAGCGTAAGGTATTTGTGCTCGATACATCGGTTATACTCTACGATCATAGTGCCATCCAGAACTTTCAGGAGCATGATGTAGCCATACCCATAACTGTGCTTGAAGAGCTTGATAACTTCAAGAAAGGCAACGATATCAAGAACTTTGAGGCCCGTGAGTTTATCCGCTTTATCGATAAACTGTCAGCTGAGCACAAACTGCAGGAATGGATTCCATTGAACGGCAAGACCAAAGGCAGTTTCAGGGTAGTGATGAACCAGAGCGTGAGCCTGGATGCTGTTAAAGTATTCGGGGATAAGAACGACCATCATATCCTGAATTCTGCCATCCAGATACAACAGGAACAGCCGGACCGCAAGGTGGTGCTGGTAACAAAAGACATTAACCTGCGCCTGAAAGCCCGTGCCCTGAACCTGATCTCGGAAGATTATGAAACCGGAAAGATACAGGACGTAGCTGGTCTTTATACCGGAAGCGACACTTTGGAAGATGTACCGGCCAATTTGATAAATGAACTGTATGAAAAAGGAGTCTGTGAGGCAGATAATATATTGCCTACTCCCCCGCTGGACAATCACTTCTTCATACTGAAAAGCTTTAAGAACTCCGTTTTATCGTTCTATAATTCAGCTGATAAAGTACTGGAGCGCGTTGATAAACATAACGCTTTCGGAGTTAAGCCACGCAATGCCGAACAGGCTTTTGCCCTGCATGCCTTGCTGAACCCGAACATAAAACTGGTATCGGTGCAGGGCGTGGCTGGCACTGGTAAAACCTTACTGGCACTGGCGAGTGCTTTGGAGCAGCGTCGCAACTATAAACAGATCTACCTGGCAAGGCCAATTGTTCCGCTCAGTAATAAAGACATCGGTTATCTGCCCGGCGATATTAAGTCGAAATTGAACCCGTATATGGAGCCGCTTTGGGATAACCTGAAGTACATTCAGAACCAATACCCGGAGACCAGTAAGGAGTATCAGAAAATAAAGGACATGGTGGAGCAGGAAAAACTGATGATCACACCGCTGGCTTACATTCGCGGCAGAAGCCTTTCGAATATTATTTTTATAGTTGACGAAGCACAGAACCTGACTCCGCACGAAGTGAAAACGATCATTTCACGGGCCGGCGAAAACACCAAGATCATCTTTACCGGAGATATCTACCAGATCGACACGCCATACCTCGACTCTCAAAGTAATGGTTTATCTTACCTGATAGATCGTGCTAAGAACCACCCACTTTACGCGCACATCACATTACTAAAAGGAGAAAGATCTGAGCTCGCCAACCTGGCAAATGAACTGCTATAGTTTTGGAGTTAGAGAGTTTTGGAGTTTGGGAGATGTAGACTCTCAATCCTACTTGAATTTAGCTTATACTCTATTGCATTCAGAAATCTGAAATTATCTTTTATAAACTATAAAGCCGCTGTTGAATTTTGACAGCGGCTTTATAGTTTGTGGTCCCAGCATATTTAAGCCTTCAGCTTCAGGTAACGTTCTTTCAGAATGCCCATATGGTGACGTTCGTGAGCAGCTACAATGTGTATGAGCGCACGTACGGTTATTGGCTTTCCATTTGCATTACCGGTATAACTCAACATATCAGCAGTGAAACTTCGAAACAGGTAGATGTTTGATTTCCGCACCAGTTCATATTCCTCCAGCATATCCCTCAGCAAGCGAATGTTTGCCATCGAGTTATAAGCATAAGTATTCTCATCGAAACCCGGTAGTGGAGCCTCTTCGCCGCGCGCAATGCATAAAGCTCTGTATGCAAATATCCGCTCAGAGTCTATCATGTGCTGTAAAAGCTCTTTTATTGACCATTTACCTTCGGCATACCCTACCTGGGCCTGCTCCTCCGTTACGGGCAATAGCATAGAGCGCAGATCCAGCGCCTGCTGTTCAAGCAGGTAAAAAAGATCTCCCTGTTCCGGTAATTGCCGCATATAAGTATGGTAATACTCCGGATATTCAGTTTGTTGCGGTCTTTCAATGATGAGTGCCATAGTTCTATTTCTTAGCGGTGTTATGTTTTGTATCGGTAATAAGCGCGTTCAGGTTACTTAAGCCTTGTTGCACTTCGTTCTGCGTCTTATAATTAAACCACACGCCTTTGTAAAGCGCCAGTATATTGTCTTCCAGCGGTGTTTTCTGTAGCCAGGTAACCAGCGTTGTGCCGTTTTCATATTTTTGTAGGGTAAAAGCGCCTTTGGTAACTATAGTTTGTCCCTGCTGCTTGAGGTCATAGCTCAGGCTGTCGGGGGCTGTGCTGGTTGTAAAAACCATTTGCCAGGTACCTGTTTTATCGCCACTCCAGCTTTGCCTTGCCCCTTCCCCGCTCAATGGTCCACCATACATATAGATCAGCGTCGGGTCGTAGGTAGTGTTCCATGCGCTCCAGCGTTTCCATTCTGTAGGGTTATTCAGCAGTGGAAATATTTTCTCAGGAGCAGCATTAATAACAATACTTTGCTTTACTACCGCTTCACGGGGCAGTTTGTATGAGACCCCGATCACACCAACAGCCAGTATGGCCAGCAATACAGCACAGATCTTGAGCAGAAGCTTCATAAAATTAGCAGAAAAAGAAACGGTTTTATCTTAATACAATAAGCCGATATTTATCTCTAATTTAAGGCAAGTAAGAGGTGCAAAACAATAGGCAGCGAGGTAATATTTTAGTATCGGTAAAAGTGTTTTAAAAGTGCATTTAAACAGCTAAAACAACATATTATTCGTAAGGTATAGCATTTACAAGTATAACTCTGACACTATGTTACAGGATTTAATACAAAAAGGCCTTCGATTATCGCAACACGCCATCTTCCGGAAGTTTGTAGGTAAGGCCGGTGGAGTACTAGCCAGGCCAGCCAAACTAGCCATCTTACTTACCTCTGCTTACGATAAACTGATAGATACAAACAGCACACAAAGCGGCTTTGCACAGATAAAGGACGTGATGCAAACGTTTATACGACTGGTTAAAGCTTATGCTAACGGCAGTTACCGCTCGGTTTCCAACAGGTCGCTTCTCCTTGGTATAGGAGTGTTGCTTTATCTTGTAACACCTATCGATGTTATCCCGGATTTTATACCGGTGCTGGGTTTACTGGATGATATCAGTTTGATGGCTTGGTTTGTAAATGCTTTTCAGAAAGAGATCACGAATTTCAGAGAATGGGAGATGCATCGAAGTCCACAGCCGAATATGGGGGTTTTGTAACAGGTATTTTGTCATAGCGAAGAATGCAATGAGAAATCTATCGCAAACTATAGTTCTGTTTTGTCATTCTGAGCATTCTTGAGACGCGAGTCGAAGAGAGCCAGCGTAGCTGTGAAGGATCTTATTTGCCCTATAGTTGACTATAGTTACAACTCGACACAAGCAGTTTCTTTCATAGTTCCCGTTTATCCTGGGAGCTCTACCAACCTACTGCTTTATAGTTGCTTTGGTGGGCTCATGGCCGCGAGGCCTCGTCTTTGCGTTTCGCGCTGCTTTCGCTTACTTGGCTCGTGCCTCGCCATGCCTGACGGCACCGGAACCTCTCGAGGCGCTCAACCCAAAGACTGAAATCAATTCGATAGCTAAACTATAGTTTAGCTTAACAGCTATAGCTCTGTGGCTTTTTCGTAGTTATAGTTACAAAGGGCAGGCTGTGCCTGCCTGTTCATGGTCTGGAACTATAGAACTCTAAAAAAACTATAGCAAAGGCAGGATTCCCCTCTTGGGAGGGGCAGGGTGGGTTAATTGCTAACTATAGAAATAGAGCCAGCGACTTTATTTTTACCTGTCCCTGCCGGGCCAGTTGAGTCAAGAGATTCAACACTATAGTTAGACACGGGTTACAAACCCGCGCCAGCAAAAGGATAAACAATAGCTGTTAATCATGAAAATCCTTAAATCCTGTAAATCTTGATTCAGACAATGCTCCCTCCCAAACTCCCAAACTCACTAACTCACAAACTCCTCAACTCTCTAACTCTTTTGCATCCTTAGGCATTTTAGAGTAATTTCAGCCAGTCAAATTTTAACAACTATACTTTCATCCATGATCAGTAAACGCATTTATGCTTTTATAGCAGCTGCTATGCTGAGTATCGGAATCAGCTCTGCCCGCCCCGACGAAGGCATGTGGCTGCCTATGCTCCTTAAACAGCTAAACGAGTCTGACATGCAGAAAAAGGGCATGAAGCTCACTGCCGACGACATTTATAGTGTAAACCAGTCCAGCTTAAAAGATGCCATCGTGTCTTTTGGCGGGTTCTGTACCGGCGAAATGATATCTCCGGAAGGCTTGTTGCTGACCAACCACCACTGCGGTTACGGGCAGATACAGCAGCACAGCTCCGTAGAAAACGATTACCTGACCAAAGGCTTCTGGGCCATGGATAAAAGCCAGGAATTGCCTAACCCGGGCCTGACTGCCACTTTTATCGTGCGCATGGAAGATGTGACCAAGCAGATTTTAGCCGGAACTGAGAACGCTAAAACCGAAGCTCAGCGCGAAGCCATCATCCAGAAAAATATTGCCAAAGTACGCCAGGAAACTACTGCCGGCTCGCATTACGACGCCGTAATCCGTCCGTTTTTCTATGGCAACGAGTATTACATGTATGTTACCGAAACCTTCAAGGACATCCGCCTGGTAGGTGCACCGCCATCAGCAATTGGTAAGTTTGGTGGCGATACAGATAACTGGATGTGGCCACGCCATACCGGAGACTTTGCCTTATTCCGTATTTACGCCGGCCCTAACAACGAGCCGGCAGAGTACTCTCCTAACAACAAGCCTTATAAGCCGAAGCATCACCTGCCAATCTCATTGAGCGGTGTAAAGGAGAATGACTTTACGATGGTGTTTGGTTTCCCGGGCCGTACTAACGAGTACCTGACCTCACACGCCATCGAGGAAATCTACAATGTATCGAACCCGGCGAAGATCAAAATTCGCACTACAAAGCTGAACGTGCTGGATGAGGACATGAAAGCTTCGGATGCGGTGCGTATACAGTATGCAGCCAAACACGCCAGCATAGCCAACGCCTGGAAAAAATGGCAGGGCGAGAACCGTGGTCTGCGCAAAGCCAATACCATACAGAAGAAAAAAGAACTGGAGCGCCAGTTTATAACCTGGGTTAATGCCGATGCAGCACGTAAGCAGCAGTATGGCAACTTAATGGCAGAGTTCGGAAAGAACTACAAAGCGCTGGATGGCATCACCATTTCCCGCGATTATATTATGGAAGCGGCGAACGGCGTGGAGCTGATCCGTTATGCAACCGGTTTTGCCAAACTACAGCAACTGATCGACAGCAAAGCATCGCAGAATGAGATAAATGCCGAGGCTGACAAGTTGGAGCGTGCTGCTGCGGTTTACTTTAAAAACTACAACGCCCCTACCGACCAGAAAGTGTTTGTTGCTTTAATGGGCTTATACTATAACGACCTGGACAAAAAGCTGCTTCCGGAAGCGGTAAAAACTGCCGGCGATAAAAACAAAGGCGATTTCACGAAACTGGCAAGCGACATCTACAGCAAAACTAACCTTGCATCTGAAGCAGGTGTTAAAAAGATGCTGGCCGATGTAAAAGCAGGTAAAACAGATGCGCTGAAAAAAGATCCTGCCTTTGTGCTTGCCAACGCAATTGATACGCATTACCGTACGCAGGTGCTGCCAACTTATAATGCAGTAAACGATAACCTGAACCTGCTGTACAGATCGTACATGAACGGTCTGCGTGCCATGCAACAGGACAAAAAGTTCTACCCGGATGCTAACTCTACGCTTCGTGTGGCTTATGGCAAAGTAGAACCTTACAAACCTGTAGATGGTGTTTCTTACGACTACTTTACAACCCTGGAAGGTGTAATGGAAAAAGCCGCCATGACGGAAGTAGAGGATTATGTGATTCCTGAAAAACTGCGTGAGCTGTACAGAAACAAGGATTACGGACGCTACGGAGTAAATGGCAAAATGCCGGTAGGCTTTGTTTCATCTAACCATACAACGGGTGGTAACTCAGGCTCGCCGGTTATCAATGCCAATGGTCAGCTGATCGGTATTAACTTCGACCGTAACTGGGAAGGCACTATGAGCGACATCGCATATAACCCGGATCAGGTGCGTAACATTGCTGTTGATGCCCGTTACATGCTGTTTATAGTTGATAAATTTGCCGGCGCCGGCCACCTGGTGCAGGAAATGACACTGGTGACAGACGATACATCTGGCCTTCCGCAGGTAGATAGCCGCAGCAAAGCAGGTGCTACCAATCTTTCTAAAAAAGAGCAGCGCAAAGCTGAAAAAGCAGCCAAGAAAGCTGCCAAAAAGAAGGAAAAAGAAGCAGCAGAAGTAAACTAAACTATAGTTTATAGTTACAAAAAAGCCCCGCCTATAGTTTAGGTGGGGCTTTTTTGTATATCAATATAGAGCAATAGCCTGGTAAGTTACATTCCCTTTAGTTCAACCTCATCGGCCGGAACTATAGTTACCTGTCTGCCCATTTTCTTCTGGATAATTCTAAAGTGATGCTGGTCTTCGGGTGTTATAAGCGAGATAGCTTTGCCTGAAGCCTCTGCCCTGCCCGTACGGCCTATGCGGTGTATGTAATCTTTCGGCGAGCGTGGCAATTCATAGTTTATAACGTAGGGCAAAAACTGTATATCGATGCCTCGCGAAGCCAGGTCAGTAGCTACCAGAACCCGCAGTTTACCGGCCTTAAATTGTTTCAGGGCTTCGGTACGCGCGCCCTGGCTTTTGTCTCCGTGCAAAGCAGCAGCTTCTATTCCGTTTTTCTTTAGCTTACCTACTATATTATCTGCCGTCCGGATGGACGATGCAAAAACCAGCACCTGCTGCATGTTCTCCTGCTTTATCAGGTAACGTAAAAAGGGACCTTTCTTCTCCGGACTAATCAGGTACGCCACCTGTTCAATCATTTCAGGTACGGTTTCCTGTGCTTCTACCTGTATGGTTACAGGATTGTGCAGCTGCGTTTCAACTATAGTTGCCACATCGCCGCCAAGCGTTGCTGAGAACAACAGATTCTGGCGCTTTTTGGGCAGCAGGGCAAACAACTGGTCCATCTCTTCTTTAAAGCCCAGGTTCAGCATCTTATCGGCCTCGTCCAGCACCAGTATTTTAACTTCCGAAAGTTTTACCGCATTATGGTTTACCAGATCAAGCAACCTGCCAGGCGTCGCAATAAGTACATCCGTTCCGCTCAGTTTCATCATTTGCGGGTTTATGGATACCCCGCCATAAACGGCCATTGTCTTTAGCTTCTGTGGCAGATAAGCGCTGAGGGCACGAAATGTCTCTTCTACCTGCACGGCCAGCTCACGTGTGGGTACCAGCACCAGTGCAGCCACATACCGGTTACGACTTGTGGTTTTACGGAGCAGTAACTCCAGAACAGGCAACGCAAATGCAGCCGTTTTCCCGGAGCCGGTCTGGGCAATACCCAGCACATCCTGACCTTTCAGAACAGCAGGAATAGCCTGCTCCTGAATAGGAAACGGAGTGGTAAACCCGGCTGCTTCCGTACCTTTTACTAACCCCTGTGATAAACCAAACGACAAAAAAGTCATGCTCCTGAACTATAGTTTAAAATATACTGCAAAGATACGGGCTAATACCGGAGTTGCTCAGCAAGCGTGAAATTAAGTTAGGAACCTTGTTCAAGACATTAACCAGAACACTAAAACAGTATAGCTATAGTTTGACAGCAACAAAAAAAGCAGTGGTTTGGAGCCACTGCTTTTATGTTATGGTTTACTTACTGGCCTTTGCCGCGCATCTGCTTTTCCATGGCATCCCACATTTCCTGCGGAATCATATCAAAAGCATTAAACTCGCCGGCGCCGTACAGCCATTCGCCACCATCTATAGTTACCACTTCGCCGTTCACAAACGAAGCGTAATCCGATACAAGGTAAGCGGCCAGGTTTGCCAGTTCCTGGTGCTCGCCAAATCGCCCTACCGGGATACGCTTTACAGGGTCCAGTTTATCGGCCAGTTGTTTCGGGAAAAGGCGTGTCCAGGCACCTTCTGTCGGGAATGGCCCCGGTGCAATGGCATTTGACCGGATACCATATTTTGCCCATTCCGATGCCAGTGAGCGCGTCATGGCCAGTACACCAGCCTTAGCGCAGGCCGAAGGAACCACATAACCAGAGCCGGTCCAGGCATAGGTAGTTACAATGTTTAGTATAGTGGCCTGCTGCTTCTGCTCTATCCAGTGTTTGCCTAACGCAAGCGTACAGTTATAGCTTCCTTTCAATACAATATCGGTAATCACATCAAATGCTTTATGGCTCAGGCGCTCTGTTGGGCTCACAAAGTTACCGGCTGCATTATTTACCAGCACATCTACTCGGCCAAACTTTTCCAGCGTGGCCTGCAGCATGGCTTCTATCTCGTTGTATTTGCGCACGTCGCAGGCTATAGGGAGTACCTGACCGCCGGTTTCCTGCATCAATTCCTGCGCCGTTTTCTCCAGCACATCCAGCTTCCGGCTGCAGATCACGATGTTCGCGCCCAGCTCCAGAAAATATTTTACCATGGAGCGACCCAACCCGGTGCCACCGCCTGTAACTATAATTGTTTTGCCCTGCAGGGCACCTTCTTTCAGCATTGGTTCTGCCTTCATACTTTTATTTGTTTAAAGTGAGATTAGCTTCGTATACTAGCTGCTACGTAGATGTTTGCTAAATATAAGCAACCATCACGGCAAATGCTTATAGTTACGACAAATTAAACCTTAACCTGCTTATGAACCAGGAACAACTACAGAACGAGCTAAAGCCGCTATACGACGGCCTGCTGATGCGAAGCGAAACAGACAGCCCGTTTGAGTTCTACTACTTCGAAAACACGCAGGGCCTACCCCTGAACGCCGACACCGTAGCCAAGCTGACCGGAAAGTCGAACGGAAGTGAGATAAAAACGGAGCCGCTCGATCACTTTTTCCGAAACATGGTTCGCCTGTACCCTGAAGACGGCGAAGACCGCAAACAGGAAGCGGAACGGTACAAAAAATTGCAGGAGAGGTTGCAGGCCCTGTTACAACATGTGCAGGTCTACAAAGCCGACGAAATAAGCATCACGGCCTACCTGCTGGGCCAGCTCCCCAACGGCGACATTGCCGGTCTGCGCACGGTAGTAGTAGAAACCTGAAATAAAAACAGCCCGGATAACCCGGGCTGTTTTACTTGTAACTGGTTTAGGTTATAGTTTATTGGGTCGGGCCGTTATCCACTCGGGCTTCTATAACGCTTTGTACTGAGCTCGACACATTGGAAAGCAGATTGTAACCTGTCTTCGCTTCGATGGCATCAACGGTAGTGCGGTAAGTACCCCAGCTGCTGCTGATAGAGGTTGAGTTTGGTGTATCAATGGCAATAACGCGCGTGCTGGAAGTAACTCTCGATACATCGCCGGTACCAACCGGCAATACCACGATCACTTTCCAGATGCGGTTTGGCACCGTTAGTTTACCACCTGCCAGGGTCTCTTTGTAACCTGCGCTGCCGGTACCACCTATGCCGTACTGGCCCATGATAATGTACAGCTCGTTGCCCTGGTTTACTAGCGTACGGCAATAGTTCTCCAGGTTAGCCCATGTCTGCTGGTTGTTGGTTGGCGCCTGCGGAATCATGTTGCTCATCAGGAAGGTAGCCGAATTATCAGTTACAGTAAGCGTACGGTCTGCTGATGGCGTGTTGTGACCACGGTCGAAACCACTGCCGGTGTAGTCAGCGGGCGTTACGCGGTAAAAAGCGGTTGGTAATGAGTTGTCTGCTCTAAAGTCGTCCTGCCGCGGGGTGCTGCCCAGCCATGCAGCGCTTAGATGCCAGCTTACCCAGTTGGGTGTGCCCCGGTAGCTGTTGTAGGACATGGAGTACTGTGCCTTGTTGATCAGGTAATTAGAGTAGCTGGTGCCGGCTCCGCTTGGGTTGCCCATGGCCAGGTTACCATCTTTGGTAGCTGTGGCGTTGGCTACTCTGGAAACAGCTTCCAGTTCTTTCAAACCGGCTTCGGGTTGCATCTCGTCCTTCGAACAGGACACCAGCATCAGGCCTGCAAACGCCAGATACAGTAAACGGTGTAAAGATTTTTTCATGTAGTTTAATATAGGGTTGATTAATCTTATAAAATTGAAGATAATTGTATAAAATAAAGCTATACCCAATATCAAATTTTTAGTATATAGAAAGATATTCATTCTTTTATACCATAGTCTACATTTTAAACACCACAAACTTTAGTTAATTGATAACCAAGGCAAAACACTGTTATAACATTAAACTAGAGTTTCCATACCGATGGTGCAACACTTAATTTACAGGTAAGCTTCTGATTCCTTAAAGCAGCATGAAACTATAACTTTAGCCAGATATTAAAATAACATCAGGTTACAGCCTTTGATCCCGGATAAGCTTTTCTGCAGCAATGATACCACTCAGGCAGACGCCAACAATACCCTGGCCTGGGTACACGGTGTCGCCGCACAGGTAAGCGCCTTTGTGGTCCAGGCGGGCGTCCTTCATTTGCCAGGGTTTAATGTGCCGGTACTGCGGGTAACCTCCCACAGCCCCATATGCCCGTTTGGTCCAGAACTGCCAGGCCCCCGGGGTAGCAGATTGACAACTGATTATCTGCTGCGGAAGTACCAGGTCCGCTTCAGCAAGGGCAGCAACTATAGCCTGCTCTATTTTTTCCTTTTGATGAATATAAGTACCTGCAGGATCTGGTATATGAGTGCTGATGCTAGCTACTTGTTCTCCTTCCGGTGCCCTGCTATTATCAGCATCATGGCTAAAGCTTATAAAGATGCTCTTGCTGTTGATCACGGGCAGGCCATCAGGCAGGTGCAATTGGTGGTGCAATATGTTGCGGGCTTGCTTTTTCAGGACCAGGCTCATGGTAAACGCTCCGTTTAACTGCTCTGATGGGAAAATGTATTTCTGCAGGCGGTTGTGGAGCTTTTCATCTTTGTAAAGCGCAATCGTATTGTTCAGTGGTATGCCGCTAACTATAAACCGGCAACTATAGCTGCCCTTACTGGTAGTTACTTCATAGCCATCGGCAGAAGGTAAGATGCCTGTCACTTCCTGGCCATAGTGTATGGTTGCGCCATTATTTTTGCAGTAATCTATCACTGGCTGCACCAAGTTTATCAGTCCACCATCCAGGTAGTAATTGCTGTACAGGGTATAGCAGAGCGCGGTTGCTCCAAACAACACGTTTACCTCCTGCATGTAGCTTTGCGCCGTTATCAGCAGCTGCTCGTTCACAAAATCTATAAATAGTTTATTATCGTGCAGGTTATAGTGGCGCAACAGGTCTTCCATCGTTTTAAAAGCACCCGGAATAAGCATTAACTGTCCCGGCCGGAATGCCCGTGCTGCCTGTAACAGATCGCTGGCTGTAGAAAAAGGAAAACTACGCTGCTGCAACGACACCTGCCATACTTGCTTACTGATTCGATAGCAATAGTCCCAGAACTCCCGCTGGCTTTGCTTGCCAAATATCCGCTCTGCTTCCGCAATCCACTGCTCCAGGTGCTGGTAGCGCGTAACTATAGTTCCGTTTGGCAAATACACCTGCATAGGCACCTCCAGTTTTCGCAAACCAGGCAGTTGTATTCCTGTTTCTTCCAAAAGATAACGCAGCGGCATATGCTCATCTAAACCTACCAGCGTGGTGGCACCAGTCTCGAACCAATAGCCTTTGCGTTTATAGGATGTGGCACTTCCGCCAGGGTATTTCGCCTGCTCCAGCACGCCAACTTTTAGCCCACGCTTACTTAACAGAGCGGCAGCAGTAAGCGAACCGAAACCAGAACCAATTAAAAGAACATCGTAGTGCATTTGCGTGTAACTTTGCCTGCCGGATAAAGTAACAGAAGGCCGGTAATATTGTTATGGTTGTAAATGATCAAACATGCACGAAAAAGCGAATATTAGCATCATAGGCTGCGGGTGGCTGGGTTTGCCGGTAGCAGAAGTATTGGTGAGTATGGGGAAGAAAGTTAATGGCTCTACCACCTCTCCCCAAAAACTGGGGTTACTGGCACAAAAGGGCATAAAACCTTACCTTATAGATCTGCAGTCCGACGAGCTGGATGAAGCTACCCTCTCCGACTTCCTGGAAACCGATGTCCTGCTGATCAATATTCCGCCCCGTCTGCGCTCCGATGGCGGCAGCTCTTACCTGAATCAGCTGCAAAGGCTACGAAAGGCGATGCTCGATACGCCGGTGCGCAAAGTCTTGTTTGCCTCCTCTACATCAGTGTATAACGATCTGAACAAAATTGTGACTGAAGAAGACGATCAGCTGACAAAAGATACAGATCCGGGCTATAGTTTGCTGCAGGCAGAGCGTATGTTTATGGAGCGCGAGGAGTGGCTTACAACTATAGTTCGCTTTGCCGGACTGGTAGGCGAAGACCGCAGCCCCGGCCGTTTTATGGCAGGCAAGCAGGATGTGCCCAACGGCGATGCGCCTGTAAACCTGATCCACCGCAACGATTGCATCACGATACTGAACCGTATACTGGAACAGGAAAAATGGGGCACCATTTACAATGCCTGCTCCGATGAGCACCCGATGCGAAAGGACTTCTACCCTGCCGCAGCAATTGCCCTGGGCCTGCAGCCTCCCACATTCAAAGAAATGGAAGAAACGCACTTCAAGATCATCAGCAACCAGAAACTGAAGGACGAACTATCCTACGTATTCAAGCACCCCGACCCAATGCTGTTCTTTTAGTATCTTTGTGTTTAAATGGTTAAATGGTTGCATTGTTAAATTGTTGGTGTATTTACAACTCAAACATTTAACTCAACAATTCAGCCATTTAACAATTTAACCATTCTAGATGAAAATTGCAGTAATAGGCGGTGGTGCGGCCGGCTTTTTCGGGGCGATAACATGTGCTGAAGCCAACCCAGATGCCGAAGTGGTTTTGTTGGAAAAAACAACCAAACTGCTGTCAAAAGTACTGGTATCGGGTGGCGGACGCTGCAATGTAACGCATCATTGTTTTGCACCAGGGCCGCTCTCACAGCATTACCCGCGTGGTGCCAAACAGCTGAAGGAGGCCTTTAAAAGCTTTGGCTCCCAGGAAACAGTTACCTGGTTTGAGCAGCGCGGCGTAAAACTTAAAACCGAAGCCGATGGCCGCATGTTTCCGGTCACCGACAGTTCACAAACTATAGCTGATTGTTTGTTACAGCAGGCCCGCAAAGCAGGCGTAACTATAAAAACCGGTGTTGGTGTTACCCGCATCGCTCCTCCTACACAAACTATAGCTCACTTTATAGTTTACCTGATTAATGGCAATCAGCTACAGGCTGACAGGGTGCTGGTGTGCACGGGCGGTAACCCTAAGGCCAGCGGCTACGATTGGCTGCGCGAACTGGGCCACCCGATCCTGGAGCCGGTGCCTTCGCTGTTTACGTTTAACGTTCCGGGCAATCCTTTAAAAGAACTGATGGGCGTATCGGTGCCACACGCAAAGGTGCGCATTGCCGGCCAGAAACTGGAATACGAAGGCCCGTTGCTTATAACACACTGGGGCTATAGTGGTCCGGCCGTTTTAAAGTTATCGGCCTGGGGCGCCCGTATTTTTCATGACCTGAACTATAGTTTTACTGCCCTCCTAAACTGGGTCCCGGAATTTAACGAAGAAAGCCTGCGGGCTGAACTACAGAACTATAGACAGGCTCATCCCAAAAAAGTAGTTGTTACAAATCCGCTCTTCAGCCTGCCGCAACGCCTCTGGAAAGCCCTGACCACACTAGCCGAAATCAGCCCGGACGTGAAATGGGCTGAGCTGCCCGGCAAAAACACGAATAAGCTGCTGGAAGCACTTCTCAGGATGCAGGTTGATGTGAAAGGCAAAACCACTTTTAAAGAGGAATTTGTTACCTGCGGCGGCATAGGCCTGCAACAGGTAAACATGAAAACAATGGAAAGCCGCTTGCATCCCGGACTGTACTTTGCCGGCGAAGTACTGGATATAGATGGCATAACCGGCGGTTTCAACTTCCAGGCTGCTTGGACTACTGGCTACCTGGCTGGCAGGGCAATGGCCAGTTAAACTATAGTTGTACCATAGTAACATTTAGTTATCAATATGAGTAATACCGCATATAGTAACTAAACTTTAAAACTATGGAAATTAACAAGGAAGTATTCTCAACTGTACACCACCTGATAGAACGTTGCAAGGACGGTGCAAAGGGATATAAAACTGCCGCACAGGATGTGGAAGACAAAGACCTGAAAGAGCTATTCATGAAGTACGCCGTACAGCGCGACAGCATGATCACGGAGCTTCAGGCCGAGCTTCATAAAATGGGGCACACAGACGATGAGTCGAGCTCACTGGAAGGCACTGTACACCGCATCTGGATTGATATTAAATCTGCAATAAGCTCTAAGGACAGAAAACGTATTCTGGAAGAGTGCGAGCGCGGCGAAGATTACGCTGTGAAAGCATTTGAAGAAGCTCGCGAAAAAGAGCTGCCAGGTAACCTGAAGCAGATCGTAGAGCAGCAGTACACAGATGTAAAACACGCACACGACCACATCCGCGCCCTTCGTGACAAGGCTCGCGGCGAAGCGTAATGGTAGTAAAACTATAAAAAAATAGAAAGGAGCTGAAAGGCTCCTTTTTTTGTAATGTTTTGGTTAAAGCGCTCCTTGCACTTGGAGTAAAATGAGTAAAAGAATTGTAGTGACACAGTAAATAATCTGATAAGGCATATTGCTGATATGACTTTTAAACTTGATTTATTACCAGCTAACGATTAGTACATAAAATGACCAAGCCGCAGCTGAAAGTTAATTTTTGTGCCTGTTAGGCAATGGCATTATTTTATTTCTTTGCCTCTTTCATAGTTAATTGACTTGCTAATGCTTCCATCCTCATCAAAATATAACCATTGACCATGTTTCAAAGACTTATTATTTAAAATAATCCATTTTTCAATTTGCATTACCTGACCATTATTATAGAAGCCATTCTTAATGCATCTAAACCTATAAGGAGAATTTTGTATACTATCTTTTCTTTCCGTGATTACAACAGCTATTTGACCATCCATTTCATAGATTTTTGCTCCTTGATTTAGTCCTTTATCATCATATTCAATTGTTGCAAGTAGCGCCCCATCGTCATAAAATTGTTTCCAATTTCCTTGATGAGTGAATTTGTAATCTTTATTAATTTTTTCAACTTTTAATGGTCCAGTCCAGTAAATTTGTCCGTTTGGCCTGTAGGAAATGTGAGTTTTAAATAAGGTATTCCCATTATTCAAAGTGTTCTTTTCTTCTTTGGTAAGATATTTACGGTAATCCCATTTCTCACCCAAAACTTGCATAACGCAAGAAGTCTGAATTATTAGAAGGGCGATTATTAAAATGTTTTTCATTTGATTCTGCCTAAAGGGTTCTAGCAGCCGAAGCACAAAGCGTAACGAGGGTTAAGATTGAACTGGATTAGCAGAGGTTACTCTTCTTTTACAACGAGCATTTTTAGTGCTTTGCCTGTTTCAAATTCAGCAACACCAGCTTTCAATTGTTCTAACAACACCTGATTTTCTTTACTTAGAGAGAGTGAGTTTAAAAAAGCTAATGCTTCATTCTTCTTTCCCATGTAGCATAAGGCAGTCGATTTATTTCCAATAGCATCAACATCATTTCTATCTTTCTCAATCCTTTGTTCATAAATCTCAGACGCCTTCTGTAGATACTCATGACTTAAACTCTGGTTACCGTTCATGATTTCTGCCATGCCAGCCGTCATATAGAAGTTAGGTAACAATCGATGACTCTCATCTTCCAATTTTTCAATAGCTGAGTTTGCTGTCAGAAGAGCTTTTTCAAACTTTCCCAGTTTAAATTCCATCTGTGACTTCCAAAGGGCAGCTTCCATGTTTGTAGGGTCAATAGTGACAGCATTATTAAAGTGTACTAAGGCCCTATCTGTTACTTCCTTTTGATTACCTCTTGCTTGCTGAAGTACTTCTATTCCTTTTTTGTAGGCTTCCAGACTTTGTTTTTCAGTTATATCAGACTGACAAGATGTTGCCAAAAAAATTAAGCAAAGTACAAAGCTCATTTTCATAATGAAGTTTATTCTGTTTATAGAATCTTTGCTACAGCATCGTGTAGCAGAGGCAAAGCATCAGCGAGCTTTACTGCTACACCTTGATAATTGAATTAACTCTCCTCTTATTTAGTATCTCAAAGGCTGCTTCTACTGCATAATCTGCATACCTTCCACGGTCTTTAAGTATTTCTTCCAACTCACTTTCTTGAAGGGCGTCATACCTTTTTAGAAACTCATGTTTCTTTCCCTCAAAGTAAGCTTGATTCTTTGCCTTTTGCTTAGAGCTAATCTTTTCGTAGTCCAAGTTTGGAAAGAAAACATCATAATCGTTGAAGGAAAGCCTAAGTTCACCTAATAGTACCTCTGGGCGAACTGTCAGGTGTGTAATAATATAATTTTCATCTAGAGTTTTAATTCTTAAATAGGCGTGGTCTCTATAAATCCTCGTCCCAGGTCTAACATTTATAAAATCACAGGACACTACTTCTTCTACTGAAAATCGTGCTGTTGTATCTCCTTTTGTTATTTCTACCTCCCTCTTTGATAGGTCAATCGTAAGTACTTGATTATAGTCGTTCTTCCAGTACTGATAGTTAAGATAAAGTTCGGGTAGTATATAGGGCAACATCAGCATTCCACTAAAGATCAATGTTGTCCCTAAATTACCTGGATAAGCATAAGCTGAGTAGCCGAGAATGAAAGGTAAGATAAGAAGAAACAGTAGAGGCATGAATATTACACTTTTGCCATGCTGTATGCTATATACTTTTTTCATTCCTTATTTCAGTTTATTCCTTATTCCACATAACGGACTTGTGTATATTCTGTGCAAGGCTATCAGCCGAAGCATATTGTATACACGTGGTTATGTCACTTTTTTTTTCTTTATTAAGCACCATTCCACCCCTTCCTAACTCGATTTCGCCCCCTTTATCTATCCATTCTTCAACAGATTTTGAAACTCTCCAAGTTTTATTCACCTTCAATGTGCTTTTGTCGAAGAGTCTATAAATCTTATTAGCCCAATCTTTGTGTTTCTTTCTTAACTCTTCATTCTTAATCCAGCCTGATTTATAAAATATGCGACCAGGTGCCATAAGATTGTTAGAGACTGTAATGTTGTCAATTTCAATGATTGGGTCGTATAAATAGTCAAAGAGATATTTGCCTTCTATTTCACCCCTTCCTTTTACTGAACACCTTGGCTCTTTGAAATCATTTCTCAACCAAAGTACCAATCTATCAAATTCGCCAAGTTCTTCTATACTTCTAATTGGTACTGGTAATTCTGTATCGAAGAAATAACCCTTAAATACTTCAGCTTCTTGCGAGGCAATTATAGATAATACCTTTTCCTGAATGTCTTTTTTACTGAAGAAGAAATTTAGTTGGCTCATTTAATAAATTATAATGCGACATAACTATAGTATAAACCACAAAATACGCTTATCTGCACTATATGCGGAGTTATATACTATCATAGTATTTACAAAGCCACTATAGCATAACACTAATATAATAAAAAAGAGAGGAATTAGAAGGAGGAACAAGACAGGCATAAAAACAACAAAGGTGATATCCGTCTGATATCACCTTTGTCATATCTAACTGCGTAAACAGTTAGTTAATCTTCCAACCTTTTTATGATACTCCTTTTACGCCGGGGTTTGCAGTTAGGTTATAGTTTGCGGAAAATAATCTGAATCTTTTTCGGGCAGGCTATAAAACAAATAAGCCGACGTTTCAAGTCGGCTTATTCTAAACAGTTAATGAAGTTTTTTAAGCTTCTAAAGCTGTATGGGTATATATACGCCCGTTATAGGCGAAGGTTACTATAGTTTAGAATCTTTTTCTGCGGAAGCCACGGTTCTCACCTCCACGGTCGCGGTCGCCACCGAAACGGCTGCCACGGTCGCCGCCTCTATCGCGGTCGCCAAAGCTTCTTCTTTCGCCACCACGGTCACGGTCTCTGTCGCCGCCACGTGGGCCACCAAAACGGCTGCCACCACGATCTCCGCCCCTGTCGCGATCGCCACCACCGAAGCGGCTTCTGCCTCCGCGGTCTTCACCTTCTTTAGTGCCTTTCTTATCAGACTTCTCTACTACAACCATGCGGCCATCCACCTCAATACGGCCTACTTTCTCAAGTATGTTGGCTGTATATTCAGAAGGGACTTCCACAAAGCTGAACTTATCATACAGGTCGATATCACCAACTTTAGAGGCTGGAATATCTGCATTAGCTGCCAGTAGGTCGATCAGATCTTTCGGATGTACGCGGTCTTTCTTACCGATCGTAATAAACAGGCGGTCGAAACCTTCCTTCGAGAAACCAAGTCCCTTTTCAGCTTCTTTACCAGCTTCTTTAACTTTAGCTTCTTTCAGAGTCATTTTAAGCAACGCTGCAGCTACTTCCAGCGAAGTATAATCTTCGTTTACAAGTCTCTCAATCAGCGTAATCTGCTTAGTCAGGTTTCCTTTTTCCAGTACTTCGCGCACTTTTTCAAGGAACATGTTAGAGCGGCGCTCGTTCACGTCCTCATAAGTTGGCACCTGCTGAAGTTGGATGTTGGCTTTTGTATAGCGCATAATATCCTTCAGCTTGTACATATCAGAACGGCCTGATACAAACGAGAAGGCTTTACCGGACTTGCCTGCACGACCAGTACGGCCAATACGGTGTACGTAAGCTTCTTCGTCCTGCGGCAGATCGTAGTTAAATACGGCCTCTACGTTCTCCACGTCCAGGCCACGTGCTGCTACGTCAGTAGCTACCAATATCTCAAGCTGTGCATTACGGAACTTGCCCATCACATTAGAGCGCTGGTTCTGGTTAAGGTCACCGTGCAGGGCATCGGCTAAATAACCACGGCTTTGCAGGCTCGTTACCAGCTCGTCTACCATGCGCTTGGTATTACAGAAAATCACTACTGATTTCATGTTAAACATATCCAGCACACGCGAAAGCACTTCCTGCTTCATGCTGTTACGCACCTCAAAGTATACCTGGTCAATGTTGGTAACGGTTAGCTCCTTATGAACCACTTTAACGATTACCGGATCGTTCTGGTAACGCTTGGTAAGGTCCATGATAGGCTTAGACATAGTTGCCGAGAAGAAGATCGTCTGGCGTTCTTCCGGCATTTTGCTAAGTACAAACTCGATGTCATCACGGAAACCCATGTCCAGCATCTCATCTGCTTCATCCAGAATAATCTTCTTAATCTTGTCAAGCTTCAAAGTACCGCGCTCTACGTGGTCCATTACACGGCCCGGTGTACCGATCACGATCTGTACGCCCTGCTTTAACGCACGCAGCTGGCGGTCGTAAGCCTGGCCGCCATATATGGGCACAAGACTAAGGTTAGGCTTATACTTTATTAACTTCTGGATCTCACCAGCTACCTGAATAGCCAGTTCGCGGGTTGGGCAAAGAATCAACGCCTGCACACTGCGGTCGTTTTCATCAAGGCTTTCAATTGTTGGTATACCGAAAGCTGCGGTTTTACCTGTACCTGTCTGCGCCTGACCAATAATGTCGCGGCCTTCTAAAATTACAGGAATTGCTTCGGTTTGGATTGGAGAGGCTTCTTCGAAGCCCATGTCTGCAATAGCTTTTTGTACTTCCGGCGAAAGCGGAAGCTCGTCAAATCTGATTTTGTTCATCTTTTAGTTTACTGATTTTATCCTTTTCTGGATGCAGCCCGGAATTTACTAATCCCTATACGCGTCGAAAACTAAAATAAACCAGGTGAGCCTAACCAAATATAGAAGCCGTGCCAGTTAAACAGTAAATCAGACTGATTCCAAAACGGCTGCAAAGGTACGAGTAATTAACCGTAAATACTAATAGCCTGAAAACATGCACTTAGCAACTAAACTATAGTTTATATCAACATATAGATATTATACTATACTTGATGGTGTAACATGAAATAAACACTATCAGTATACATATAAACATTTAACTATTTTTTATACCTTTTTAAACAATACTACGACAACCTTTTAATCCTGTACCCGTTATTAGGGTCAATTCACCCAAAAACAGGGTCTGTTTACCAGTAATTTAACTATAACATTAAAATTTTTAAACGCTTGCCCGTAGTATACAAAACTTAAGAGATCCAAAACTATAAATCGCCCTTATGTAGAACAGAAATACTTACTCCGCTCTATATAGAATTTACCACCGCTACCAGTACCTACCGCCTTATTGAACAGAAGCTAATGAGTTTATTACGGCTTTACAGCCGCTACACTTATTAAGAAAATCATTAACTAAACCTTAAACCCTTTAGTCCCTCAATTTTATGTTACATTTTACAAAAATTTCAACTCAAGGCAGAGATTTTAACCTGATTGCTTCTGGTGCACTGGCATTCAAAATCCACAACAAAATCCTAAAAGACGAGTCTTTTACAACCAGCACCTCCGTTAACCGCAACATGCTGGTTGGCAGCGTACCGGCCCGTAAAGCCACTTCTGACAAAAAAAGCGTATTCTTCGTAATCATTTCTGACCTAGACAGAATCGATACTGAGTCGCTGTGCCAAATGATTAAAGCAGAGCGTGCTAAAGGCAGCTATGCTGTTTGCCAGGTAATACCAATGTATTACAACGAACTTTCTTTTAAAGCCCTTAAGATGTTACGCCAGAACTTTGACGAAGTGCTGGAGCTGAGCAAGCTGAACCTGGGTGGCGGCAAAGTGCTGATGAGCATGGAGCAGCAGCATTGCCTGATGACAGATTACGTTCTATCTATGGCCCGCATTATGTTCCATGTATGTGCCAGCAGCGCCATACCTGCAAAAACGGTAGAAGAACGTATAGAAGAACCTGTATTTGCATAGACATTTACTTTAACCAAAAATATAAACAGGCTACCTGCTGCTCGGGTAGCCTGTTTTGTTTTATACCTTTTAGTTTCAGCAGGATAACTCATTAAGCAATTTACAAGCTTGCAAACACTGGCATACAGACCGGCAAATGTGTAACTTTAAAGCTGGCTATATTCCTTACCTGATGGCATCTGTCTTTAAAATATACTCTTCTTCTGCTGGCTCGGGCAAAACCTATGCGCTTACCAAAGAATACCTGAAACTGGCGCTGCACTCCCCTAACCCGGACTACTATAGAAGCATACTGGCCATTACCTTTACCAACGATGCCGCTGCCGAAATGAAGGAGCGTATTTTAGGTGCTTTGCGAGGTTTTAACGACGACACTATAGCTGAGAAGGCAAAAGCTAAAAGTGAAAATCTGCTGGAAGAGATAACTGCGGAACTACAGCAGGACTACCCTGACCCAACGCTGGATAAGGAAGAAGTAAGAAGAAGGGCTGCTTTGGTTTTCCGTCAGGTACTGTACAACTATGCCGATTTCAGTGTAAGTACGATTGACAGTTTTGTAAACAAGATCGTGCAGGCTTTTGCCCGCGAGCTGAACATCCCCCACAACTTCGAAGTAGACCTGGATTCGAACACCCTGCTGAATACAGCTGTATCGCTGCTGCTGGACAAGGTAAAGAATGAGAAAGGCGACTTGCTGACCGAAACGCTGGAGCAATTTATATTGGAAAAAGCCAGCGAAGGCCGCAGTTGGAGCAAACTAACCGAAGAACTTGCTGATTTTGCCCGCAACTTGCTGAACGAACAGGTTTATGAAGCTATTACCGACCTGCAACAACTAACTTTAGAGGATTTCAGGGATGTACAGCGCGAGCTCCGCGAAACAAAAAAGCAGATTGAAGAAGCTATAGTTGAACCTGCCAGCCAGGCCGTGGCACTTATAGAACAGGCTAATATTGATGCGGCTGATCTCTCCTATGGCAAGAATGGCATTTATGGGTACTTCTACCGCTGGCTTAAAACTATAGATTTAAACTATAGCAACAGCAACGCCCGCAAAACCGTGGAGAACGATAGCTGGTATAGTGCCTCTGCTAAAAAGAACAGCTTTACAGTTAATCAAATTGACAGCATCAAAAATCAGCTTTCGGAATATTACCTGGAACTGGAAGACCGCAAAGAAAAGTATGCTGGCATCTATACCTTACTCAATGCTATTGTTCCGCATCTGTACAAACTATCGGTGCTGAACGAGCTGGAGAAATGCCTGCAGGAGATCAAACGTGATAAGAACACGGTTCATATCTCGGAGTTCAATAAGCGCATCGTCGATATTGTGCTCAAGGAGCCGGTGCCGTTTATTTATGAGCGACTGGGTGAAAAGTATAACCACATCCTTATCGATGAGTTTCAGGATACCTCGGTGCTGCAATGGAACAACCTGCTGCCACTAGTAGAAAATGCGCTGGCTTCGGGGCATTTTAGCATGGTGGTAGGCGATGCGAAGCAGGCGATCTATAGATGGCGCGGCGGTGAGATGGAGCAGATTTTGCATCTTTATAAAAAAGACACAGCCAAACTATACGAAAAGCGCCGCCATGGCAAACTTATAAAAGAACGCTACGAAACGCTGAACAACGAAGTGCTGCATCCGGCCAACCTGAAAAAGAACTATAGAAGCCGCGCCGAGATCATTAACTTCAATAACGACATCTTCACGTTTGCAAGTAAAGCCCACGGCAGCTTCGGCATGTTCACGTCTATTTACGACGAAGATTTTACACAGGAGATCCCGGACCCGAACAACACCGGCGGGCACATACAGGTACTGTTTACCTACGAAGGCGACAGCAATACAAAGTATAAGCTGGACACCTGCAGCCGCACCAACGAACTGTACCCAAAGTACACGCACGAGCAGGGAATAAGCTACGACGAAAGCATGCTGAATCTGGTGCAGCACCTGGTAGAGAATGCTTTAGCCGATGGTTACCAACTCCGCGACATGGCAATCCTTTGCCGCACTAATCAGAACAGCAAGCGCATCGCTAACTTCCTGAAAGAGCTCCGTTACGACATCATCTCCCAGGATTCGCTGTCACTACAGTTTGCCGAAGTGGTGAATCTGGTAATTGCGCTGTTCCGTGTATTCAACCGACCGAATGATGCGCTGGCGAAATCCGAAGCGCTGTACCTGATACACCTGGTGGCGCTGGAGAAAGTGCCGGATGTGAAAGTAACGCAGCAGATTGCTGAAATAGCTAACAATACAGATGCAACTGTATTCTATAGTTACATTCGCGAGCTTGGCTTTGATTTGGATGAGAAGACGACTGGTAACTTATCAATTTATGAACTGACCGAGCGCCTGATACGCATCTTTAACTTGCTGGGCCATAACAACGAGTGTGAGTACATTTTCCGCTTCCTGGATTTGGTGCTGGAGTATAGTTTGAAGTACAGCAACAACCTGAACAACTTCCTGGCTTACTGGGATGTGCAGAAGGAAAAGCTGAGCATCAACACGCCTAAAAACCGAAATGCCATCACCATTACCAGTATTCACAAATCCAAAGGCCTGGCCTATCCTATCGTCATCATTCCGTATGCCGACTGGAGCACCGAGCCTAAGCGTGGTTCGTTGCTGTGGAGTCAGCTGCCTGAAGAAGTTACTTATACCGGGAAGCTGAGAAGCGTGGCTGTAAATGTGGGTTCTAAACTGGAGAGTACCGTGCTGGGTGAGCAATACAAAACTGAGATAGAGAAGACCTTTATCGAAAACCTGAACATGCTCTACGTGGCCCTCACCCGCCCTATCGACAGGCTATACCTGATTGGTAACGCTAAAGACCTGCTGATAGAAGATAAAATGCCGAAGCTGGATGGGCAGGTAAAGAATGTGAGCCATTTGCTGTACCAGTACCTGAGGGAAAAAGAACTATGGGAGCCGGGCAAATTCTGCTATCAGCTAGCAAAAGGCAAAGCGGCCATAGCTACCAACTATAGTTCAGAAGAAGATACATTTGAGCTAAAGCACCTGGTAACGACCGACTGGGAACAGCGCCTGAAGATAAAACAGCACGCTAATAACGTTTTCGATTTTGCCACGCAGCAACGTCAGCGCCAAGTAAACCGCAAGCTGCATTATGCGTTGTCCCGTATCACGTTTGCTCCAGAAGTAAACCAGGTACTGCGCCAGATGGGCTACGAAGGCATCATCAGCGAGCGCGACAAACCTGAACTGCAACGCCTGCTAACCGAAGTTGTTAATCACCCGAAAATAGCGCCTTATTTCTCAGAAAAAGTAGCGATAGAGCAGGAGAAAGAAGTGCTGGATGCCCGTGCTTACCTGTACAAACCAGACCGTATTGTATTTGATGGCGAAGCGGTAACTATAATAGAGTTCAAGACTCCTCCACCAGAACCAGAACCAGAACCCGAACACCGCAACCGCCTGGATCACTATGCTGTGCGTTTCCGGCAGTTAGGCTACAAAAAAGTAAGGTGCGTGCTTTATTATTTCGAGACGCAGGAAGTAAAGGAATGGCAATACGGCGATAAGCCAGCCGCTCAATTGGGGTTGGCATTTTGACCTCTCCCCAGCTCTCTCCTAAAAACAGGAGAAGGAGAATTAAAAGATTAACAAACTGAAAGTACAACTATAAAATATAGCACCAGTCCCCCTTCCTGTTTTTAGGAAGGGGTTAGGGGAAGGTAAAATCATGGAACAACGCATTACACTCATAACCTTAGGAGTAAAAAACCTGCAGCGGTCAAAAGACTTCTACATTAATACCTTTGGCTGGAAGCCACAGGAAACGAGTAATGAGAGTATTCTTTTCTTTCAGTTGAACGGCATACAACTGGCGCTTTTCCCGCAGGAATCGCTGGCAGATGATGCCGGCGTATCTGCAGATGGTAAAGGCTTCAGAGGCTTCTCACTGGCGCATAATGTCCGGTCAGAAAAAGAAGTCGATGAGTTGGTAGCAGCTCTGGAAGCCAAAGGTGTGCGTGTACTCAAGCAACCCGAAAAAGTATTCTGGGGCGGCTACAGCAGCTACATTGCCGATCCGGATGATAACCTATGGGAGATCGCCTACAACCCATTTATGCCGCTGGATGCAAGCGGAAATACAGAAAGCATACACTGACCCATTAGATGAAAGTAAAAAGAAGGCCTTTCGTTGTATTTGGGTTATACCTTTTAGTGCCTGTATTTATATTCTTTTGGTTTAACCTTCAGGTTAGCTACAAATACGAAGTTAAAGATGGTAGATGGTTTGTAGAAACTAATAAAAGCTTAACTAAAGAGCAGAAAGACATCCAATACAAATCAATTGACAAGCTTGAAAAGGACATTAACCGAAGTTCAATATTATTGCTCATACTTGCAGGAACCACTTTGTTCACAGCTACTTTCCTGATTTTTAAATCGGAGAAAACTGCTTAAGCATTCACGCATTCAATTATTCAGTCATTCAAAATTAAACCAAGTGCAGACTTTCCTGGAGCTAACCGCGAAATACATTTACGAAAAGTATAAAGAGCACATCAGCGAGCTGTGCATTGTGCTGCCATCGCGCAGGGCGAGTTTTTTCTTTAAAAATGCGCTGGCACAGGCAGCTACGGAGCCTATCTGGTCGCCGGAAGTGTCGTCGATGGAAGATTTTATCTGCAAAATGGCGAAGGTGGATGTAGTGGAGCCGATTAACCTGCAGCTCGAACTATATGACCTGATGCGCGAACAGGACCCGAAACTGGACTTTGACCAGTTTGTAACCTGGGCAGGCACTTTGCTGGACGACTTCAGCAGGATAGACCAGAACTTAGTAGACACCCGAAAACTGTTCGACTACCTGAGCGAAGCAAAGGCGCTGGAGCGCTGGGAGCCCCGCAACCTGGGCTGGACCATGTCGCCGGCAATGCGCAAGTATTTTAGCTTGTGGGAGAACATCGAAAAGACCTACCATAACCTGCAGAAGCACCTGCACCAAAACAAGCAGGCGTATACAGGCATGGCTTTCCGGAAAGTAGCTAATGAAATCGACTCTATAGCTCAGGAATCTACCTGCCACCAGTTCATCTTTATCGGCCTGAATGCGCTGACCAAATCCGAAGAGAAGATCATCAAAGCACTGCTGCGCCACAACAAAGCCGAAGTACTGTTCGACAGCGATGATTTTTACATGGAAGAGAACACCGCTAACCGAGCTGGCAGCTTTTTGCGCAAGTATAAAAACGGCTGGAAACTACCCGAGTGGCGCTGGCAACAGAACATGCTGTTGACGAATGAGAAAGAGATAAACGTGATAGGTGTGGCCAACGCCAGCATGCAGGGCAAACTGGCCGGGCAACTGTTGCAGGAAATCCGGGAGCAGGACAAGCACGCACAAGTGGCTATTGTGATGCCTGACGAAACGCTGCTGCTGCCGGTGCTGCATTCTATTCCGGATGATGTGCCGAACTATAACGTAACCATGGGTTTGAGCTTTAAGGGCACTCCCCTGTTCAACCTCGTAGATTTGCTTTTTGATGTGCACCTGACTGGCGTAACGCAACTACAGGACACCGGCTACAAAGTATATCAGTACCACCATTTGTCGGTTAGCAAACTGCTCACACATCCGTTCATCCGTCGCTACGAACTATACCTGAACGAGCAACCCGACCAGGCTGAATTTCATGGGCTGATACAGCAGGTGCTGGATACTATAGTTTCGGAAAACAAGGTACTGATAACCGCGCAGGAACTGCTGGAGTTGGGCAAACATCACCCGCTCTTCGAGACGCTGTTCCGCACCTGGCGCGACTGCGACGACATTATAGTGGCCATGTACGACCTGATCGAGCTGCTACGCCAGGTGTACACGCACGGTCACAACACCATCGAAACTGAATATCTCTACACCTTCTATACTATAGTTAAGAGACTGGACACGATTTTCGATTGCCGTGAGCAGAAGATATCGGTGCGAAGCTTCCGGAAGTTTTTGTACGAGCTGATTACGCAGCAACGCTTGCCTTTTAGTGGTGAGCCGATCTCGGATGTGCAGATCATGGGTATGCTGGAAACGCGTGCGCTGGACTTTGAGAACCTGATCATCCTGTCTGTAAATGAAAACACGTTGCCAGCGCCTAAAAAGCATAATTCGCTGATGCCTTACGATGTATTGAAGGAGTTTGGATTGCCAACTTATGCCGAAACCGAAGGTGCAATGGCGTATAATTTTTACCGCTTACTGCAACGCGCCAAACGTGTAAACCTGCTGTATGTGTTGCCTTCTGATACCTATGGCTCTGGCGAGAAAAGCCGCTTTATCTTACAGCTGCAAAACGACCTGGCGCTGCGCAACCGCAACATTAGGTTCCGCGACCTGACGGCCGTAGTGGAGCAGAAAGATACCAAGGCGTATGACGAAGACATTGTTATAGAAAAAGATACGGCTACGCTGGAGCAGATAAAGCGTGATTTACAGCGCGGCCTCTACCCATCCAGCCTCAACACCTATATCAACTGCTCGCTCAAATATTACTTCAGTCGCATAGCTAAAATGCAGGAAGTGGACGAAGTGGAAGAACAGGTGGATTCGGCGCAGTTTGGTACGGTGGTGCACCAGGTGCTGGAAGATTTCTTTAAACCCTATGAACAAAGTGGTCAGCCTATAGTTGCCGAAAGCATCGACCAGATGCTGCTGGAACTGCCAAAGCAGGTAAAAATGGCATTCGACCAGACCACGCGTGGCGCTACCACCGAGCGCGGCATGAATTACCTGTTGCTGCAGGTTGCTATTGAAGTGCTGCAGAAATACCTGAACACACTTAAGAACTCAGATGAACTGCCTCTTTATATTTTGCGCCTGGAAGACTCACTGACAGCTAAACTACAGGTTCAAATTGACGACGAACTGCTGGAAGTAACTATAGCCGGTAAAGCCGACCGTATTGACCTGACAGGCCATGAAGTGCGCGTGATAGACTATAAAACCGGAAAAGTAGAGCAGAACAAACTACGCGTAAAAACCGACGACCTGCGGGCTCCCTCATCCAAAACAAAAGATTTTGACAAGCCGCGCCAACTATGGCTGTACCAGTACATCCTGCAGCGCCAGCTCCGCGATGCACCGCAAACTATAGTTGGCAGCCAGCTACAACTAGATCCGGCAACTATAGCGGCCAAGTCAGGCATTATTTCGTTCCGGAATATTGATGAGAATGTGCTGTCGTCGGAGTTTAATTTTGTAAGCGAAGATGGCCAGCCAAAGGACTTTATAGTTGCTTCTGAGGAGTTGCTGACCGGCATTATTAAAAATATGCTGAACCCAAATGAGCCAATCCGGAAGACTAAGGACCTGGAAGTATGCCAGTGGTGCCCGTACAAAGGCATTTGCGCGCGATAGATCTCTAGAACAACGGAACTATAGATCTACCCTATTCAACAGCTATAGTTTGGGCAGGCAAACTATAGCTGTCACCCAAATTGCACCAATATTTAGGTTAGCTACCTGTAAACATAGTTAAGGTTTAAACTCTGATTACTGCCAGGCGTTTATAATAAAGGTATTCATGCCTCTAACTCCCTCGTAATTTGAACTACTTTAAACCATAAACTATGAAATTATTATTTACACTTCTGCTTTGTTTTATTACCTTTTTTGCCACCGCCCAGGATGATATGATCACTAGGCCGCAAACTACTGCAGCTGTTGCCGGCGAAGCAGTAGCAAAAGGTAACTGGCTTGTTGGAGCCAGCATTGCTAACATCGGACACAATTTTAAATCCGAAACCTTTACATTCGATGTTAACCCACGTGCTGCTTACTTTATTTCTGATAATGCTGCAATTGGCGCTCAGGTACAGTTAGGCTTTATTGCCTACGATGGCGGCGAAGATTTCCGTTACGGCCTGACTCCTTTTGTGCGTTATTATTTTCCGGAAGGCGCAGCGCCTACGCACCGTTGGTTTGGTGAGGCTGTGGTTGGCTTTGCCGGCAGTTCCTTCGAGGATGCCGAAGGCGATGCTATTTTCTCGGCTGTTTATGGTGTGAGTGCAGGCTATGCGCACTTTGTGGCATCAAACGTAGCCCTGGAAGGTATGCTCAACCTGATTCGCAGCAATGCCAACATCGATGTCAGCAACGATTCCTCAACCGGCCTATCCTTAAGTATAGGCTTGCAGATCTACTTACCAGGCAGCGGCAAAAGCTTTTAATATTTAGTGAGCCCTATAAAGATCATCTGTTTCCACTTAGGTAACAGATGATCTTTCATTATACTGCCTTCCCAAAGCAATTTTCCTTTAATTTATAGTATATTGTGTAGTACAATGGCCACAGCGGGAAATGGATGTGCGGCGGCAGGTGTGCCTTTCATTATAAAACGCAGCTTATGACTTCAGAACCATCTCCTGTTCAGCTAACTTTTTTAGGAGGCGCCGGTACCGTTACAGGCTCTAAAATCCTACTTAAAACAGCCCGGCACCAGGTTCTCATCGATTGTGGTATGTTTCAGGGGCTAAAACAGCTCCGTCTGCTTAACTGGCAGAAATTACCCCTAAACCCTGATGAGCTCGATGCCATCCTACTCACGCACGGCCACCTGGACCATTGCGGCTACCTGCCTGTATTTGTAAAAAATGGTTACACCGGACCTATACACAGCACTCACCCCACCCGCGACATTACCAACATTATCCTTAACGATAGCGCGCGCATCCAGATGGAAGATGCTGCTGAAGCAAACCGCGGCGGTTATTCTGTTCACCATCCGGCTAAGCCTTTGTATAATTTAGATGATGTAGCCCGTACAATGCCCCTTTTCGAGACACACAACTATGGCGAATGGGTGATCCTGAACGAAGATTTTAAATTCTGCTTCCGAAACAGCGGACATATACTGGGCTCTGCTGTAGTTGAGCTGAAGTGCCAGGGCCGCACATTCGTTTTTTCCGGAGATATCGGGCAGCGCCAGCCTTTGCTCATGGATCCTCCCCTGCGCCTGCGCGAAGCAGATTATGTGATCATGGAGTCAACATACGGAGACCGCCTGCACCCCGATCTTTCGCCATACCAGCAGCTACAGGAAGTAGTAGAACATACGTATGCAAAAGGCGGAACACTGGTAATACCAAGTTTTGCTGTGGAGCGCGCCCAGGAATTACTTTTGATATTGAACACCCTGCGAGAAGAGAAAAGCATTCCGGCCCTGCCCATTTACCTGGATACACCCATGGGCATCGACGTGACAGACCTGTACCTGACATACCACAAATGGCATAATCTTACGCGCGCCGAAACCGAAACCATGATGCGGAATGTGCATATTATCCGTGATTTTGAGCACACACAGCACGTGCTAGATACGCATGGCCCTAAGATTGTAATTGCAGGCAGCGGCATGGTAACCGGCGGTAGGGTACTGTATTATTTAGAGCGATTGCTGGGTGATGCCCGTAATACGGTTTTGCTGGTTGGTTTCCAGGCGCCTGGCACGCGAGGCAGCCTGCTTCGTAGCGGGGCCGATGAAATCAAGATTCACGGTAACTACTATAAGGTGCATGCAGAAGTACAGCAGATCAGTTCCATGTCGGCGCACGGCGATCAGGCCGATCTGCTGTGGTGGCTCGAAGGATTTAAAAAAGCCCCGATGCAGGTATTCCTGAACCATGGTGAGGCACAGGCCAGCGAAGCGCTGCGAATGAAAATAAAAGACAAATTTAAGTGGCCGGTGACTATAGCAGAGATGGGGACTACGTATTATCTGTGAAGTAACTTATTTAGTAAGTAACACAACGTGATTATAACATTCAGTCCCGTCACATCTCCTACTTACTTTTTAAACAGTTCGCTTTCGAGCTTATCTGAATAAGCTTTAGCGGCCTGTTTTAGATTGAGTTGCTTGTACTTGTTGTCCTTGGCAAATAAAAACTCTTCCATGTAGACTTCTCTTTCTTCACCCGTAGAAAAGAGCATGATTTTCCTATAGGAGTGATGAATTTCTACATAGTCGGACTTAAACTTGGAAGAGAACACAGAAGTGCTGTCTTTAACTAAGTTTTCATATAAAGCTGCATTGCCAAAAGGGAGTATTTCATCTTTAACGCAACAGCCAACTTTTTTCTTAAAATACGCACTATCTTCTTTCCAGATCAAGTATGCGGTTGCATCATCATCACAATTACAATCAACTTCCCTTAAAACCTCACAGCCTACACAACCACTCTGGTATACAATAACGTGCATTGCTTTCTTACTTTCAATAAGTTCTTGGGCCTGAACTGTTACAACGCTGTCCACATCAAGGTAAGCTCTTTTCTGTGAATAAGCATGCCCACTAGCGATGAGGAACATGAATAAAAGCAGTGCTGTTTTCATTTTAGGTTTTAGCTTTGACTAACTATAAACTATAGCCAATTCGATGACCGGAGCTTTCTCCAGTTACAATTTTCATCTACTTCACAAACAAGCGCTTATCGAACTCAAAAGGCGTGACTGCAACTATAGTTAGTTTTGAAAACTGCGGATGCCGTGGGTTGATCAGGTAATTGTAGGTACCCTGCACCGCTGCCGATGGCACTTTCAGGACCATTGTTTCCTGCTCCTGTATAAAAGCATCTCCTATTAGCTGTGTAGCATTACTATGCGGAAAAGTCTGCCAGTCTTCTGGTAGTTCTGATTCAGGTAATTCTGCTATTGGGATTTCATCAGGCAGCTCAAGCTGTATCAACTGATAATCAAGCGGCACAATACCAAGTGGCATGTGCACGGCAACTTCTACTGTGCAAAGCGCAATAGAGTCGGAAGTGTAAAGCATAGCAGTTCCCTTGCTGTTCCAGCGCCCACCAGCCAGCTCCGCTCCTTTCCCCGATAAGTCTTTCGCAAACCTGCTACGGCTCAGCCTGTAAACGATCATGCCAGTACGCCGTGCTCTATTCGGGTTAGTTCATCTCGCAGCATCGCAATGCCAAATGTGCTGTCCAGCAATTCCTTAGGTTTAATGCCTCCTAAGGCCACATTCTTAGCTTCGAGCCAGGCATCAAAATTTGCTTGGTCGCCAAACACTTCCACTCCTTTATTATATACCAGCGTAATCTCCAGTATTTTTTCAGAGTGCAGCGGGTCGAAAGTGCGTTTCTCCTTTTTGTAGCGCTGAAAAGTACGCTCAGACAGGTGCAGAAAATTAGACCACTCGCTCAGGCTGAACGGGCTCTTATCGGCTATAGTCTGGAAAGAACTATACTTAATGCCTTCGCGCACCGTGCTGATGAGCATAAAAATATCCCGATCATCGATCAGGCTATAGTTTAACGAAGTTAGTGCGTGTGCCATATAATTTATAGTTTACTCAAATATACGAAACTTGTCACAAATATACCGTCAATTGTCGTACATTATTTTACTTACCCGAATCTGCCGCAGTAAACTATAGTCTGATAAAAGGATTTCTTTGTTAAACCGACGGCAAATTTTTACTTTAGTGCAGGAGTTGCAAGTGGCTCCAACATTACCTAACCGATTTATGAAAAGAATATTAGCAACTATAGTTGTCTGCTTAACTGCTGTCGCATTTACATTTGCGCAGGAGGCAACCCCGCTCCCGGCAAAAGTACTTCCGATGTTTGGCAAAATAGCTAAAACAGAAGCACAGCAGAAAAGCGATGAGAAATTCCTGAAAAGTAGCGATGCCAGCTTCTCGACCCGCCCCGAGGCGAGCAAGTTCTTTATGGAGCGCGGCTGGCAATACCTGAACGAAGGCCAGATCGATACGGCCATGCACCGCTTTAACCTGGCCTGGCTCCTTAACCCGGATAACAGCGAAACCTACTGGGCATTTGGTCTGGTTACTGTAGCGCGCGGCAACCCTGCCGAGGCTGTGGAATATTACCAGAAAGCGCTCAGCTACGAGCCTAAAAACGCACTGTTGCTATCAGACCTGGCAAACTGCTACCTGGCCATCTACAATCAGAACCCTAAAAAGAAAACCCTAAAACAGGCAACTGCTTACACACAACAGGCGCTTGCTGCTGATGCGCAGAACGCTTTTGCCTGCTTTGCCATGTCGCAGGTAGAGTACCATAATAAAAAGTACGCCGAAGCCTGGACCTGGCTGCACAAAGGACGTGAGCTTAACATCACGGCAATGGATTATACTTACCTGATGCAGCTGATTGAGAAGATGCCGGACCCGAAAGGCTTCTTTAATCAGAAAGAACAGGCTGAAGAGCAATCAGAATAATTAAACTATACCTAATAATATGAAAAAGCACCGGCAACCGGTGCTTTTTTTATGTACTTAATCCTTGTAAATGCCTGATCAGGCGCTTCATCCTATCTATAATTTACTATATTTGTTCACCAACCTTATGGCAATTTATAGTTTGAATATATGAAAAAGAATTTTGTTCGTGCTTCCATATTTGTATTGGCAGCCAGTATGTCGCTATCGTCGTGCGTGGTTTCAAAAAAGAAATACGATGACCTGATGGCCCGCAAGAATGCCCTTGAGGTAGATAAAGCGTCGCTTGAGAAAGATAAAATGACGCTTGAAGAGCAGAAAGCATCGCTGGAAGAACAAAAAGCGCAACTGGAACAGGAACGTGCCGAACTGGAGCGCCAGAAAGCGGAGTACCAGGCCAGCTTGCAGCAGGCCCTGAAAGAGGGCAAAACGCTGGGCGAGAACCTGAACATGAGCAAATCGCAGATCGATAAGCTGAACGCCGACCTGAAAGCCCGTGAACAGAAACTGGCAGAACTGCAGCGCATTCTGGATGAAAAAGAGCGTGCGGTGCGTGAATTGCGCTCGCGTGTAAGCAACGCCCTGCTCGGCTTCAACGACAAAGACCTGACTGTGCAGGTGCGCAACGGTAAAGTTTATGTATCGCTGGCAGAGCAGTTGCTGTTTAACTCCGGCTCAACTAAAGTAGACCCTAAAGGTGTAGATGCCCTGAAAAAACTGGCACAGGTGCTGAAAGAGCAGCAGGATGTAAACGTGGTAGTTGAAGGCCACACCGACGATGTTCCGATTGCCCGTGGTACCGTTGGTATGCAGGATAACTGGGACCTGAGTGTGCTTCGCGCTACTGAAATTACCCGTATTATTACTGATGCAGGGGTATCTCCTGAGCGTGTAACGCCATCAGGCCGCTCGCTTTATGTGCCATTAGATAAAGCTAAAACGAAAGAGGCCCGTCAGAAAAACCGTCGTACTGAGATTATTCTCACTCCTAAGCTTGATGAGCTGTTCCAGATTCTGGAGAGTGCTTAAGAGGAAGGAATATTATAAAGCAAAACGGTCAGTTTACTAGTAAACTGACCGTTTTGCTTTATAACTGTGATCTAATTATTTGTTCATTAACAGAATAAACTATAGCAGGCTTTACTTATTGGTCATCCCGAACCAAGCTAAGAAATTTAACTGCACTATAGCTTCTCTCCTGTCTTTTCGAATAACGTGAGAAATCTATCTCAAACTATAGTTCTCTTTTGTCATGTCGAGCGATAGTCGAGACATCTTATTTGTCCTATAGCTGGCTATAGTTGCCACTTGCCACAAGCAGTCTCTTTCATAGCTGCTTCTTATCCTGGGAGCTCTACCAGCCTACTGTTGCCATAGTTGCTTTGGTGCGCTCACGGCCGTGGGGCCCCGTCTTCGGGCATCGCGCGGTGTACATTTCTTTTGCTCCTGCCTCGTAATGCCTGACGGCACCAGAAATCTACAAGGCGCTCAACCCAAAGACTGTGATCACTCGATAGCTAAAACTATAGTTAGTTTGAGCAGCTATATTTCTGTTGCCTTTCCGTGGTAGTAGTTCCGCGGGTCAGGCTACGCCTGCCTGCTCGGTATGAAACTATAGAACTATAAGTAAAACTATAGTAAAAGCAGAAAGTGTCCCCTTGAGGGGACTATAGGAGTGTTTAAACTCCTACAATAGAACTATAGCCCAAACTATAGCAAAGGCCGTAGAAATTCCCCGCCTTAGACAAGGAGGGGTTGGGGGTGGTTGGATCACTGTAACTATAGAACTATAGCTTAAACTATAGCAGTAGCAAAAACTCCCTCTCCTATTTTTAGGAGAGGGCTGGGGTGAGATCCCCCCTACCCTTTTGCTTCAGCTACAACTGTTTGTGGTAGAAATCTTTTGAAAACCGGCAGAAAAATAAAGTAAAGAACCAGGCCGCTTGGGAGAGCAAGTATTGCCCAGGCCGAAATGCCAGCCAGGTTTGCCTGCCATAATTTATTTAAAGCATTCAGCCAGTCGGAGCGGAACATGGCGGTCATTTCATCGAAAGTGAGTTGCAGCTCATCCAACCCGAACCAACTGATACCCAGCTTTATGAAGGGCAATGCAAGCAGGATCTGGAAAGGCTGCATCAGGTAGCTAACCAGCACGGTAGCAGCAATATTTAACCGGAAACGTGCGGCAATGGCGGTACCTAAAACTGTTGTAGCGCCAAGCATCGGAATTACACCCACCACAGAGCCAACAGCCACCGTTGCCGCCAGCTTTTGCGGCGACATTCCCTGCTTCAGCAAGTTAAGCATGGGTTGTATAATTCTGCGTCTGAAAAACTCTTTCAAGATAAATGCAGCGCGGCTGCCGGTTAAAACTATAGGAAAATTAAAAAGGAATACCAGTACGGCTGTTTCAGAAGCGTATGCTGATGCAATCTGCGGTACTAAATTACGCTGGTTTATACGCTTACACGTAAAAAGTAACCTTAACAATTCGTTAAATAATTGTTAAAATTAAGTCAATCCTGCCTTTTAGCAAGTGGTGTAACTTCAATTTGTATAGAACTCCTAATTATTTTTCAGGAGGCACTAAACCATTGAGGTAATGTTGTGTCTAAAACCCACACTAACACGTTACCAACTCATCTGAATGAAAAAGGTTTTACTAACGATGGTCCTTTTGTTTACCATCGTGGGAGCATTTGCTCAAAGTGCATCTATTACTGGATCTATCCAGAGCAACCTGGACAAAACTGCTTTGCCAGGAGCCAGCGTACTGCTGGTAAATAATGCAACCTCTACTACCGTTGCATCCATTACCGATACCGAAGGCCGCTTCCGTTTCGAGCGCGTTGCCGCTGGCGATTACACCCTTCGGGTTAATTACCTTGGTTTTAAACCTTACTCCAGACCAATTAAAATGGAAGGCAAGTCCATTGCCCTGGGTATGGTTGTGCTGGAAGAAGCTACTGCTACTATAGGCGAAATTCAGGTAATTGGTCGTGCGCCACTTGGCGAGCAGAAAGGCGACACCGCCCAGTTTAATGCAAAAGCTTTTAAAACCGCACCTGATGCCAGCGCTGAAGAACTGGTAACTAAAATGCCCGGCATAACCGTGCAGGATGGTAAAATACAGGCACAAGGCGAAGAAGTAAGACAGATCATGATTGACGGAAAGCGCTACACCGGCGAAGACGTGAACACCGCTATCCGTAACATTTCTGCCGATATGATCGAGAGTGTACAGGTTTTCGACGGACAGAGCGACCGCGCTGCTTTCAGCGGATTTGACGATGGTAACCGCTTAAAAACACTGAACTTTACAACCAGAAGAGATCGCCGCCATGGCTATGTAGGTAAGGTAACTGCCGGATATGGCTCCGACGACCGCTACATGCTGGGCGCCAGTGTAAACTACTATAATGGCGACCGCCGCGTAACGGTAACAGGCCTTAGCAACAACATCAACATGTTCGATTTCTCGGTTGGTGAAACGCCGGGTGGCAGCATGCGTGGCCGCAGAGGTCCGTTTGGCGGCTCCCCTAGCGGTATCAGCAACACCAACATGTTCAGCATCAACTTCAACGATATGCTGGGCAAAAAAGTAGAGGTAAGCGGTAACTATACGTATTCTAACCGCGATGTGAACAACAGCTACTACCGTTTCCGTGACTTCATTAACACGGATACCGCTTACGTAGAGAACAGCACCGACAACGACATTAACGACAGCCATCGTTTTAACCTGCGCCTGCAGTACAACATAAACGAGAACAACCGCCTGTTGGTAACGCCAACTATCTCGGTTCAGAACACAGATGCGCTGACAAACATAAATGCCTTTACAGTTGATAACGCCGGTTCTGCCGGAGCTGAAAACCTGACAGAGTCACTTACCAGCAACCAAAACAAGGGTCAGAATATCAACTTCAGAAACAACATCCTGTATTCGCACCGTTTTGGTAATACCGGTCGTATTTTAACGACTAACTTCACGACCAACTATACCACCAGCAACGATAAAACTTACCAGCTGGAGAACACCGAAAACTTTGCTGACCCGAACGAAAACATTAATCGTGATCAGTTTATAAAACTGGACCGGGAGAACTTTACATGGGAAGGTAACGTGGATTACTCACAGCGCTTGGGCGAGAATTCACGCCTGCAGCTGGAGTACAACATCTCGAACCAGACCAACGATTCTGACAGAAGAACTTACGACTTTCTAGAAGAAACCGGTCGCTATTCCGATGCTGCCAACGCACCGCTGAGCAACACGTTCAGCAGCGATTACCTGTCGCAGACATTTGGTCCGAGCTACCAGTTCCGTTCTGACAAGACCCGTTTTCAGGCAAACATGCGTTACCAGATCGCCAGCCTGAACAGCAACATCGTATATCCGGAAGTTTACCCGATCAAGCGTAACTTTAACTCTGTACTTCCTTCGGCAGAATTGGAATACAAGTTTACTGAGTCCCGTAACCTGAACATCAACTTCCGTTCAAATACCAATGTGCCTTCTGTGGCCGACCTGCAGGATGTACTGGATATCTCAAGACCGCTGCAACTGCGCGTTGGTAACCCTAACCTGGACCAGGATTATCAGAATCGCATCAACATCCGTTACCGTAACTTTAATGCAGAAACCAACCAGGTGTTCTTTGTTGGCATGTTCGGAACGATGACGCAGAACTATGTAGCTAACAGTGTGTATACCCGTAACATACCGGCTGATTTTATTGAAGGATATGATCCACAGCCAGGTGCCCGTTTGTCGCGCCCCGAGAACATGGATGGCTACTGGAACGTGCGCTCGTTCGTAAACTATGGTCAGCCGCTCAACTTCATAAGCTCGAACTTCAACGTGTTTGGTTCGGTGGGTTATGAACGCAGACCTGGTAAGCTGGATGAAGAAGTAAACTATGCCAACACAACCAACATGGGTGTGGGCCTGAACCTGAGCAGCAACATCAGCGAAAAAGTTGACTTCTCAGTATCTACCAACTCCAACTACAACATTGTTCAGAATACACTGCTGGCGCAAAGCAATAACAACTACTACACCCAGAACACGAACCTGCGTTATAACTGGACTATGTGGAAAGGATTTGTTTACCGTACTGAGCTGAGACACCAGTTTACTTCCGGACTTAACAACAGCGTAGACAACAACTTTACACTTTGGAACATGAGCCTTAGCAAAAAGCTGTTCAAGAACCAGCAAGGTGAGATCAGCTTCAGCGTAAATGACGTGTTGGGCCAGAACGTGAGCGTGCAACGTAACGTAGCTACTGACTACATCGAGGATATGCAGTCAACAGTGCTGCAGCGCTTCTTTATGGTTTCGTTCTCTTATAACATCCGCAAATTCCTGAGCGGCTCTGCACCGGAAGAGAATAACAACCGCGGTCAGTGGGGACCAGGAATGCGCGGTCGTAATTAAGCATATTAGAGCTAGTAATATAGAAAAGCCTGCAGTACTTACTGCAGGCTTTTTTGCTTTTATACCTTAAGGGAGTTATAGCAAATCAGACGCTGGACAACTATAGTTTATAGTCAGGCTGCTCTTTAGATTCAACTATAGATTCTGTAATCTTTCCAGCGTTAAGCAGCAGCGAGTGAAAACTATAGTTAGGCGAGGCTCTGAAAAGCAACAAGGCCGGAAGGGAACCTTCCGGCCATGCTACAAACTATAGTTCTCTAGTTGCTATGGCAGATCATTATAATTTACCAGTTTTACGTCTGGCATTTTAGCGAAGATCTCTTCCATGCCTTTACGGTGCGATGAGCCAACGGCAACTATAACTTTGCTCGCTCCTTTTTCTTTTGCCTGCCGAATGATGTTCTCGCAGATACCTTGATTTCGCTTCTCCCACCAGTACAGCATCTGCTTTACTTCTTCGGTAATAAACCCAGGCTCAGCAAAGAAACGCGGACCACCCAGAAAATTCACGTGCTCATCTAATTCTGCATAAAGCGCTGAATTCAGGAAAACATAGTCGGTGTAATCTATCCCTTTCATGCGCTCAGATGCTTCGGCTACGTATTTATTGATGGCCTTTACTGCGGCTGCTTCTTTTGAAGTGGAATCAGCTTTGGCAGCAGCATTCATAGCGTCTCTTTTAGCTATTGCTTTATTAGTGGCCTCGTTCCAGGCAGCTTCATATTTCTGGCAGTCGGCTGCATAAATTCTGTCGTGGCCAAGCTCATATACCAACGGAAAGAAAATGCGCTGGTACTCGCTGTTCTTCCGGATCAACCCAACTTTACGCAGCGTGTCTGCGCCGCCAAACAGCTTCTCGAAGTAGGCCTGCTCGCTTTTTTCAAACTTGTTCTGCATTTGCTGCTCCAGCACCCAGAACTGGTATTCTGCATTGCCGCGGTCATGGTTCAGGTAAAGGCTGCGGGCCAGCTCCATTCTTGTTTTATGATGATAGGCAAATTTATTTAGCGCTTCGTAAGCCTTAGCTGTATTTACCTTCTTGGCTGCCCCCTTCGGATCACGCCCTTGAAGAAAATCCATCTTCTTGTTGATTGATTTGGATGACAGATGACCGGCTGCTATTGCTGCTCTTTGGTCTTCAGGAGACAGGTATTCCCCGAAAACCATGTCAGGTTTATAGTTCTTCAGTTTGTCGATAACCGGGCGGTAAAAATCATCGGGATTGGTATTACCGTGTGCCGAGCCAACTATAAGAATCTCAATTTGCTGTGCTTTTACATTGAAAGCGGTTAAAAAGCTCAGGAGAGCAACTATAGAAAGTCTGCTTAGTAAGCTAGTGCGTGTAGAAGTAGTTATCATAAGTAGTAGCGGTTTGGGTTCTGTTTTTTTATATACCAAAGGTGCTTCTTTACTTTCAGCTACAGAATAAAATTATACCAAACCCCGGAAATATTATCCGAACCTGAGCTATAGTTTGCTTGCCCAACAGTTGCTGCTTTTCTGTGCATATTGTGGCTGGTACATGAACTATAGTTGAAAGGCTGTTTAACCTTGCCAGTTGTACAAACCAACTATAGTTTGGCACAAGCGAAGCTGCTCGTGCCGAACTATAGCATACAATAGATAATTTAGCTAAAGCGTTTTGTTAAAGTCTTCCCTCCTCCTCTGCTGTTCCGGTTCTGCGGTTACGGGCTGCTTTTACTTTAGAGCTTCCGAATTTATAGTTGAAAGTCAGGTTAAGGCGGCGGCTCTCCCACTGATTTTGCCAGTACATATCCACGTTGTTGTATTTAAGCGTTGCTCTGGAACGGCTGCTGTCTAAGATATCGCTCAGCTTTAAACTTATAGTTGCCTTGTCTTTCCAGATCGACTTCTTCACACCCAGGTCGAACTGGTAGTTAGCCTGCGTGTTGTACAAGCCCTGTACAGATGGTGAACTATAGTAACCTGAGAACTGCACTTTGTAAGCCTTTGGCAGCGTAAAATGTTGCTCCGTGCTGGCCGACCAGCTAAACTGCTCCTGGTTATAAGCATTGCCTTTTACCGGAGTCTTCACGCTGTTAAAAGAACCTGACAGCTGCAGATCAGAACTCCACCAATTGGTAACGGGAAACGAACCGCCACTGCTCAGGCTCAGGTTGGTAGCTTTGCTAAGGTTTTCAGGTCTGCTGATGCTTACTTTTGTCTCATCGTTCTGCTCGATCACACTGGTTACAAAGTTGTTCGACTCCAGGTAGCTAATGCTCAGCAGCTGGAAATTTTTGTAAGTATAGCTGGCTTGTAGTGAGTTAGAGTAAGAGGCCTCCAGAAACGGATTACCTTCCAGGGCTGTGTAAGGGTCTGAGAAAAATGTGAATGGGTTCAGGCTGCTATAAGACGGACGGCTGATGCGACGACTGTAAGATGCAGAAAACCGGTTATTGTCGTTCGCACTATAGCTTACAAACAGGCTTGGAAAGAACTGCACGTAATCCTGGTCTACTACTTTGGCTGTTAATGAATAACCGTCTGCTGTAGTTCGTTCCGCCCTGATGCCGGCTTTCATGCTCAGTTTATCGCTGAACTTTTTGCTCAGGCTCAGGTAAGCTGCCTGTATCGTTTCGTTGTACACAAAGCTGTTGGTACGCTTCTCATTCACTACCCAGCCCTGCTCCTGCTGTTCCTCGAACTTAATATCGCTGTCGTTGCGCACCCAGCTCGCTTTTAAACCTGCTTCTGCCTTGTAGCCTTCTCCAAACGAATGCACATAATCTGTTTTAAGGGATTTAATGTTGGCCTCGGCGCCTGTATAGCTGCGCAGTTGTGTTGGGGCCTGAATTGCTTCACCTGCTGCATTGTAAAAGTTGTTGGTAAAGTTTTCATCCGCATCTCTGCTGAAGCGTACATAATCGGCATCAAAACTCAGCGAGCGGCCTGCACTTATATCAAACTTATAGTTCAGGTTCAGGCTATAGTTGTCTGAGCCGGACTCTTTCGGGTTGTGCATATCCAGGCTGCCAAATGCTTTGCCCTGGGTGTCATAGTTTACAGAATTGCTGGTGGTAAGCGTGTTTTCTGGGGAACTATAGCCTTTTGCCATAATGCCTACTGTATGCTTTTTGTTGATGAAGTAATCGGCACCGGCTGCCAGGTTGTAGGTTTTGGTTACCGGGTGCCAGTAGTTTTCCTGCACATACAGGCTGTCGTTGATGTTGCGCTTAAGCGTCAGTAGGTTAAAGGAATTATAGTGGCCGGTGCTGAAGCGGGTGAAAAGGCTTACCTTTCCGGTGTTATAGTTCAGGTTCACACCGCCATTCACTTTCTCGTATCTGCCATAGCCCAGACCAATATTGGCCGTTACGTTCATCCCCAAAGTCTCGTCTCTTTTAAGCTGAATGTTGATGGTACCGGCTGTGCCCGCAGCATCGAAAGAGGCTGGCGGATTTGCTATCAGCTCCACTTTGCTCACTGCCGAGGCTGGCAATGATTTCAGGTAGCTCTGCAGCTCGCTTCCGCTCATGTAAGTCATTTTGCCATTGATCATCACGTTCACGCTGCTGCTTCCCCTGAAAATAATGTTGTCGTCCTTATCCAGGCGCACACCGGGCGCTTTCTTCAGCACTTCCAGCGAATTATCTCCGGTAGTATTCAGTTGCTCTACATTCAGAACCAGGCGGTCTGCAAGCTGCTCCAGCGCTGGCCGCTGCCCTTTTACCACTACTTCCTGCAACGCATTGGCTTTCTCCAGCATTGGTATAGTTGGTACCTGAATTGTTTGCTGCTTTACCTCAAAGGCGGCACTTTGTGCCGGAGCAAAACCAACCATCAGCGCTTTTACGATGTACTTTCCCGGCTTCACATTTCCGAAACTATAGGCACCGGCTTCGTCTGTCATGTTAGTACCTGTTGTGGTTGAATCAGGTAATTGTAGTAACACGACTGTACTATAACCTTGTGGTTCCTGGGTTGATGCGTTTGTAACCAACCCTTTTATAGTTACCCCGGATTGTGCGCGTGCATTCAGAACTATAAAGTTTAATCCGGCAAACAGTAGTGCGAAGAGAACGTGAGCGGTAAAGTTTTTCATGGTTCGGTGTTTTGCGTTAATGTTGAACCAAAGATGCAGCATGCACTGCGCCTTATAAATTAAACTATCCCAACCCCTCCAAACATTATCTTAATCCCGAAGGGCAGCCAAAACTGGGTTAGCATAAGGAAAGCTATAGTTCGAACTATAAACCGGGTGGTTAGGATAAAAGAAGTGTAAAATGTTCCTGTTTATGTATAGCTTTAAAACATGAATCCGCAATACAAAAAGATGGGGTGGCACCTGCTGGGCTGGTCACTCTTTATAGGCTATGCACTGTCGGGGTACTTTATTTACCAGTGGGACTACAAAGTGCTCCTACTAACCCTTTCGCAGCTGTTCCTGTACATGGTGCAGTTCTATGTATGTTATTTGCTGTTGTTTCCGCTCTGGATGCGCTACCGCCACTGGCTGGTTTTAACACCGGGCATAATTGGTGTGATGATACTTTATATCTGTTTGCGCTACCTGGTAGAGGAAGTCCTGTACGATATCGTTTTCGGATTCAGCAACTATAGCTATGGCACAGCTTTCAGCTACTACTTCTTTGATAACATCTACTGGTCGCTACCCGGCATCTTTATGGGCGGTGTGGTATGGGCTTTCGAATCTACATTGCAGAAAGAACGCGAAAACCGCAGCCTGCGCCAGGAGAAAACACAGGCGGAACTGGCCTTCCTGAAAACGCAGGTAAACCCGCACTTTTTATATAACACGCTCAACTATATTTACTCGCTGGCCTATCCTGTGTCCGAAAAACTGGGGAATGCAATTATCAAACTATCGGACCTGATGCGTTATATGCTGCACGAAAGCCAGGACGGCAAAATAGAGTTACAGAAAGAGATCGATTACCTGCAGAACTACATCGACATCTATCGCCTCCGGTTTGATGAGAAGTTTTATGTGAACTTTGAAATACAGGGGCATGTAAACGGGCAGCGCGTGCCTTCGCTTGTACTGATTCCGTTTGTAGAGAATGCCCTGAAGCATGGCGTGGTAGATGATCCCGCATCACCCATAAACATCTGTTTAAAAGTGCAGGACCAGCAGGTACAATTCGAGGTAAGTAACCGCATCAGTCATAATCAGAAAGACCAGACAACAGGCGTAGGTTTACCAAACATCCGCCGCCGCCTGGAGCTGCTTTACCCCAACCAGTATTCCCTGAAAATAGAGGAAGATGCACATCATTATACAACCAAAATGAAGCTGCACCAGATTTGACACAGGCTTTGCAGGACCAAAGGATTGCTTCTGATGCTGAAAACCCACCCATAACCCCTCCGAGGAGGGGAATCATCGCAATTGTAAATATAAATTCTGTCGAACTATAGTTGGGCGTCCCGCTCAGTGCGATTGCAAATCCGACTTTAGAAACATGTCACGGATCACAGATCCGCGCAAGCAACAAGTGAGTTAAATTCCCCTCCCTGGAGGGGCTAGGGGTAGGTAAAATTTTTAATATCTCAAGTAAATCGAAAACTTAGTCTGATATAATTTTCACATACTGTATCCTGCCAACCCAAAAACATTGTAAATCCTTGTTAAAACTTTTTAACTTTCTAACTTACAAACTTTCTAACTCCCCAAACTCACAAACTTAATATGATCCGCTGCATAGCTGTTGACGACGAAGCCTACGCTACCAATATCATCGCTGATTACATAAGCAAAGTGCCTTTCCTAGAACTGGCAGGCAAAACAACCAGCCCGATTGAAGCCATTAACTGGGTGCAGGATGGCAAAGCGGACCTGGCTTTCCTGGATATCCAGATGCCGGAGCTTACAGGCATCCAGTTTCTGAAGATATGCGGCAGCAAATGCAAAGTAATTCTAACTACAGCTTACCCGGAATTTGCCCTGGAAGGCTATGAGCATGATGTAGTGGATTATCTGCTTAAACCCATCCCCTTCGACCGTTTCCTGAAAGCGGTTACCAAAGCGAAAAGCATCTTACAACAGGAATCGGTGGTAATGCCAGCCGCCCCCGAGCTTATAGTTCAAACGGGCGCACCAGCCCCGGACTATATATTTGTGAAAGGTGAGAGCAAAAACAAGTTCCTGAAAGTAGCCTACAACGACATCCTGTATGTAGAAGGACTGAAGAACTATATCTCGATGTACCTGCCGGGCCAGCGCCTGGTTACTTATCAGTCGCTCACTGAACTGAACGGGCAACTGCCGCAGCCGCCTTTTTACCGCGTGCACCGCTCCTACATTATCTCCATCGACAAAGTGAGCATGGTGGATGGCAATACCGTTTATATCGGCGATAAGGCCATTCCGATTGGCGAAACCTACCGCGAAAGCTTCCTGAACATGATCCGGGAAAAGAACAACGTATAGTTTAGCGGGCCGCGCTCAGTACTTTTTTCCGTGCCGGTATACTATACAAAATCAGTCCGCCCATGATCAGGAGCATACCGATGTTACCATAAAGATTTGGCCAGGCAATACCAAGCAACAGCACTTCACCCACAACGGTAGACAGGATCTCAACGGATTGTGTTGCCTCTACGGCAGCCAGCGCAGCGCTATCAGAGCGCACCATGTCGGTGGCCTTGAAGAACAGGACGCAACCAATTACACCCGAACAGACTGCGATGGTAATGGTACCCAGCAACTGCTGTTCACCGGGCATTCCGGCTTCTGTATATCCATAGCCCATCAGTAAAAGCAGTGCAGGCAGCGCTCCGATTGCTGTACCTGCTACCCGTTGCATGGCAGTTATGTCGTAATCATGATCTTCAATAAAAAGCATCAGCTTACGGTTTGCCAGCGGCCAAATGATAGCAGCAAGCAATACAAGTACGATACAGGTTATGAGCTGAGCATCGGTGTAAGAACCGTTTCGCTGGCTCCACTGCATCAGTGCAATTCCGACCAAAATCAGGATGGATAACAGAAGTGCGCGAACCGGGATCTTTGCCCGGCCATCTTTATACAGAAAGGGAGACAACAGAATGCCGGCAACTATAGTAAACTGGAACACACCGGCAATAAGCCAGCCCGGCCCAAGCTCTGCTGCAGCTGTAAGCAACACATACACCACCCCAAACCAGATACTTCCCCAGAACAACCACACACCAGGCTGATTTTTCAGGATATACAGTAAAGGCTTAAGCTGTTGTTTGAAATGCAGAATGACCAGCAGAATCAGAAGCATAAAAATGGACCGAAGCGAAACCGTCCAGGCCCAGTGGCCATTGCTTGCCGATATAAAGCTGTTCATGACGTAAGTAGAGCAAAAGAAAACTGATGCCAGCACCCCGATCCCAATCGCTTTTATTTTCTGATTTGCCTGCATAACAATACATTTTATACCCTGCAAAGGTATAGTTGCGGCAGGCGAAATTCACGGTACATTAAACTTCAGCTATGGTACTTTTGGAACCACTCGCCCTGAACTGAAGTGGTGTAGTACCTGTCAGGCGCCTGAAGAACCGCACAAAATAGGAATCATCTTCAAACCCTAACTGGTAAGCGATCTCTTTCACTGAGAGGCTGCTGAAGTATAGCAGGCGTTTGCTCTCGAGCAGTAAGCGGGCATTCTGCATATCGGCTACAGTGGTGTGCAGGTACTGGCGGCACAGGCTGTTCAGGTGTTTTGGCGTGATGTCGAGGGATTCGGCGTAAAAAGAAACCGGTTTATGCTCCAGGTAATACTCCTCTATCAAACTGCTGAGCCTGAAGAGGCGTTCGCTGTGGCGTGCAGGCGTTAACTTAGCGATCTGTACATGGCACTCGCGCAGCAGGTAGTTCAGCAAAATGAACAGGTAACGCGAAAGAATGGCATGGCTTGGCACCGGTTGCTGAAGCTCTAACGAAATAAGCGAAGCAAGCTGCAGAAAAATTTGCTGTAGTTCCGGTTTCAGGTCGAGGTACGGATGCTGGTACACAGCACCGAACAGCACCAGCGCATCGTGGGCCGTAATGCCTGTAGTCTGCAAAAACGCTTCCGAAAAGAAGACCAGTACGCCCCGCTCCTGCCGCGATTGCCGCTGATGCGCCTGTCCCGGCCCGATCAGGAAAACCCTGCCCTCCATCATTTCATAGCGCCGGAAATCAATCTGGTTGTCGCCTCCTTTGGATTCCTGTACAAAAATCAGCTGGTAAGCATCATGGCGATGCGGCACATTAGACAATTCGCTTATAAACGTTTCAAGCGGCATTACAGCTATGTGACCTTGATATAAAAGGTCTTGTATAGGTAAGGTATTGTCGGCTTGCTTTTTCATTATCTGTGCAGGAAAGCGAATGTACGCATTTGTTTGTACTTACTAATCAACTATAGTTTTAGCAAAAGTGGTACGACCAAAGCCTGTCAATCAACTTACTACAGTATAAAACAGTATAATAATAGTTCTACACAAAGATGGTGCACAAGGCTGAACTATAAAGTTATACTGGAAGAATAGTTACCAGACTATAACAGTTTAAAGCTGGCGATAAACGATATATAGTACTGGCGGGCAGCATCTTCATCAAACCATTACCGATACAACTATGGAAACTAATTACCTTCCTTTCGTGCAAGCCGGCTACATTGTGCTTACCTTACTTTGTATGGCACTTGTGCTGTTGGGCACACGCAAAACATTTGCACGATTGGGCACACCTGCCGCTGTTGCCAACAAGCGTACTGGCTTTATTGCGCTTGCTTTGCTGTGTTGGTTGTGCCTGGTTTGTATTGTCTCGCTAACGGGCTTTCTGGCTGATTTCTCCTCTATGCCACCTAAACTGATGCTCTTTCTACCGATACCGCTCCTCACCATCGTATGGCTTACGTTCAGCTCCCGCACCAGAAACTTTATAGCTGCCATTCCTCCGTCGTGGCTCCTTTATTTGCAGGTTTTCCGGGTACCGGTAGAGATCTTTCTGTGGTTACAATTCCTGGATGGGCTCACGCCGGTGCAAATGACCTTTGAAGGCCGCAACTGGGATGTACTGACCGGCATAACAGCGCCTATAGTTGCCTACATCTGCTTCGGGCAGGCCCTCAACCTGCGTGGCATAGCTACAGCCTGGAACCTGCTGGGGCTGGCATTGCTCATTAACATCGTTACCATTGCTTTGCTGTCGGCACCTGTTCCGTTTCGCACCTTCATGAACGAGCCTGCCAACACCCTGGTAACAGTATTTCCGGTTTCTTTTCTGCCGCTAGTGCTGGTACCACTCGCTTTTATGCTGCACTTCTTTTCGCTTCGTCAGGCTTACCTGTTGTCTGGCAGGCGAGCTACAGCGCCCACTGCACCTACCACGCTCTAAAGATTAAACTATAGTTAAGTATAACCGCATTTTACCTTACCAACAAAAGTCAGCACATTTCTTTTAGGCATGATTATCCCGTCTGTTAGCATTCCCGTTAACAGCTTCGTACCTTTATAGCTTTTACTACCTATATGGCAACCACTTTCAAGGCTCTTAACCTGACCCCGATCTTACTGCAAAACCTGCAGAAACTAAACTATAGTACTCCTACTCCTATTCAGGAAAGCGCTATTCCGCTGCTGTTGCAGGGGCAGGATGTGGCAGGTCATGCCGAAACCGGAAGCGGAAAAACAGCAGCTTTTGGCTTGCCGTTGCTCCAAACTATAAAACCGGAGCTACAACAAGTGCAGGCACTGATTCTGGTACCAACCCGCGAGCTGGCTGTGCAGGTAAGGCAGGAACTGAAGCAATACGCCAAAGGCATTACTAACCTGAAGATCAGCGCATTTTACGGCGGACACTCTTTCTCGCAGGAACGTGCTTCGCTGGCGCACCCGCCACAGCTACTGGTTGCTACACCCGGCCGCCTGACAGACCACCTGAACAGGAGAACCTTAGATGTAAGTTTTGTAAAGAAATTGGTGCTGGATGAAGCGGATAAATTGCTGGAGATGGGCTTTGAAGAAGAGATCGACCAGATCATGGAAGCGCTGCCGGCCAAACGCCAGGTGATCCTTTTCTCGGCTACCATGCCACAGGAAGTGAAAGACCTGATCGCAGATTCGCTCAAGAATCCTCAGTTTGTGAAAGCATCGGCCAGCGCCATACCAGACCAGCTGCTACTAAAAGGAGTAAAAGCAGAACAAGCTCAGAAACAGGAAACTATAGTTGCTTTGTTAAAGACAGCCATTACCGGTGGTACTGTGGTTTTCTGCAACACCCGCGCCGCTGTAGATGACCTCACGATAGCCCTGCAACAGAATGGTATAGCCGCACGCGCCCTGCATGGCGGTATGGAGCAGCCCGACCGCGATAAAATGATGACGCTGTTCCGTAACGGTACCACGCAGGTACTGGTAGCAACTGATGTCGCCGCCCGCGGACTGGACATTGACCTGCTGGAAACGATTGTGCATTACGAATTGCCTGATGATTTGGCAGCTTACCAGCACCGCAGCGGGCGCACAGGCCGTGCCGGCAAAAAAGGAACCGTTTATACCTTAGCCACACCGCGCGACGAACGCAAACTCCGCGACTGGGACCAGGTGCGCATGGACGAATGGCTGAAAGCAGACGGGCTGCTGCAGAAAGCAACTATAGCTTCTGCTCCGCAAACAGCTGCTTTTGCCACCATAACTATAAATGCCGGCCGTAAAGATAAACTTAGCCCCCGCGATATTGTAGGCGCACTGATTGCCGAGACCGGATTAACTCATGCAGAGATAGGTAAAATTGAAGTGCAGGACCGCAGCAGCTTTGTAGCCGTACCTCAAGCCCAGGCCAAAACTGTAGCCGAAAAGCTGAGCAATGGCAAGATTAAAGGCCGCAAGTTCAGAGTGCATGTCGTAAAATAGGGATGCAACTATAGCTCTGTAGCACAGGCTCTTTCGTTCTTCTAGCTAATTTCCTTAGCAAAACTATAGCACGTAATACTAAAAAAGTTTACCTTTACTTGTTATGGAGATGATCGTAGGTATAGCCGCATTTATGGCAGGGATTATAGTTGCTTACCTTTCGCTGAAGGGTAAACTGAGTGCATTACAGCAAACTATAAATCAGTCGGCCGTTACGCAGGGGGTACTGGAAGGACAGGCAAAGATTAAAGCGGAAGAGGCCGAACAACTAAAGGCACAGCTACGCGAAACGCAAACCGAGATACTTGACCTGACCAACGCACTTACCAAAGCCGAAACCGACTACGATTATCTGAACCAGCGCCTGCAGGAGCAGAACAAAGAGCTGGAACAACTTCGCCAGAAATTCCTGGAGCAGTTTACCAGCATCTCCAACCAGGTGCTCATGAACAACGCCGAGCACTTCAAAAAAGCATCCGCCGAAAACCTGGAGCAGATCCTGTCGCCACTGAAAGAGCGCATAAAAGAGTTTGAAGCCAAAGTAGATGCAACGTATGAGAAGTCGCTGAAGGAAAGCGTGTCGCTGAAAGAGCAGATTACGCAGCTGGCATCTTTGAACCAGCAAATGAGCCAGGATGCCCTGAACCTAACTAAAGCCCTGAAAGGCGAAAGCAAAACGCAGGGTAACTGGGGCGAATATCTGCTGGAAAGCTTACTCGAGAAATCAGGCCTGCGCAAAGGTGTGCATTATGAGCGCGAAGAAGTCCGCCAGAACGATGAGAGTAAAGTGTATCGTCCGGACGTGATCATCCGCCTGCCCGACAACAAACATCTGGTCATTGACTCGAAACTTTCGCTGGTGGCATACGAAGCTTACTGCAGTTGCGAAGACGATACACAACTGGAAGCCTACCTGCGCAGCCACATCAGCTCTATCCGTACGCACTTCCGTGATCTAAGCAGCAAAAATTACCACCGGTTAAGCGGCATCAACTCCCCGGATTTTGTGATGATGTACATCCCGATAGAGCCTGCTTTTAACCTGGCCCTGCAACACGATCACGATCTGTTTACAGATGCTTTCGATAAGAATATTGTACTGGTAACGACCTCTACCCTACTGGCTACTTTACGTACGGTAGCCGGTGTGTGGCGCCAGGAAGATCAGAAACGTAACGTAATCAGAATAGCGGAAGAAAGCGGCCGCCTGTACGATAAATTTGTAGGCTTTGTAGAAGACCTACGCCTGATAGGCAAACACATGGAAAGCAGCCAGAGCGCCTACAACGCCGCCATGAACAAACTAACCGAAGGAAAAGGCAACCTGATACGTAAGGTAGAGCAGTTGAAAGAGCTTGGCGCTAAAACCAGCAAAACCATAGATGAGAGCCTGCTTTTAGAAGCACAGGTAACGGAAGAGCAGTTGGAAAGAGAACTATAGTTTAATTTGTGCAGTAACTATAACCCAACATAAAATTCTATGAAAAAACTTTTACCCGCACTGCTCCTGCTGTTAGGCACAACTATAGCCTGCGAGCAACAACCTACTGCTACTACTGAAGCAACAGCGCCTGCAACTATAGAAACAGACACTACCACAACCCAAAATCAGGAAGCTGAAGCCGTTAGGGTAATGCATGCCATGTTCGATGCCTTTAACCGCCACGACCTGGATGCCATGCAGGCCCTTTATGCAGATGATGCGTTGTTTGTGTCGCCGGAAATGCCAGAACCTGTAGTTGGCGCACAGCACGTTAAAACTATTTACGGACCGCTGTTTGAAATGGCACCAGATGTGAAAGATGAAGTGATTCATTACATCCATAACGGTGATGAAGTGGCCGTAGAGTTTATATCAACAGGCACCGTAGAAAACATCAGCCCCGATGACCCGATTGAGATGAAAGGCCGCAAGTTTGAACTCCGGATCTTTGCCCGCCTGAAAGTAAAGGATGGTAAAATTGTGGAAGATGTTTCTTACTTCGATCAGATGGCATTTCTGCAACAACTTGGCCTTACAGAATAACGATAAGCACAGCTATAACAGGCTGTGCTTTTGTTTTATAGTTGCAGAACTATAGTTATTGCGTATCAGTGCGTAAACAGCTAACTTAGAGAGATAACCACAACCCACCTTATGAAAAAAATCATTTTAACCGGCTTAACGGCAGCAATCCTCTTCTCCTGCTCCAGCCCTAAATCCGATACGGCAGAGAATGCTACTACCACGGAAATGACTGCAGTACAACAGGAAGCACAAACTTTTCTGGATGAGTATTCCACTACCTACCAGGACCTGTACACCAAATCGGCAGAAGCAGAATGGGCGTCTAATACCAAAATTGTGGAAGGCGACTCTACAAACGCTATGGCCACACGCAGAGCAAACGAAGCTTATGCCGCCTTTACAGGCAGTGTAGAGAACATTGAGCAGGCACGTAAATTTTTGGAGCAAAAGGAGCAGCTCACCCCGATTCAGGTAAAGCAGTTTGAAGCTATTCTTTATGCCGCAGCCAATAATCCGCAAACTGTGCCAGATGTAGTAAAAGCACGGATCAAAGCAGAAACTGAGCAAACCGAGAAACTATACGGTTATGATTTTAAACTGAATGGCAAATCGGTCACCACAAACGACATCGACAACATTCTGAAAACGGAGAACGATGTTAAGAAACGCCTTGCAGCATGGAACGCGAGCAAAGAAGTTGGCCCTGGTCTAAAAACAGGTTTGTTAAACCTACGTGATCTGCGCAACAAAACTGTGCAGAGCCTGGGCTATGATGACTACTTTACCTACCAGGCATCGGACTATGGCATGACCCGAGCAGAGATGATGGACATGATGGAGCAGATCAACAAAGAACTGTTGCCATTATACCGCGAACTGCACACGTATGCCCGTTACGAATTAGCCAAAAAATATGGCGAGAAACAGGTTCCGGATTACCTGCCAGCGCACTGGTTACCAAACCGCTGGGGCCAGGACTGGAGCCCGATGGTGGAAGTAAAAGGCATTGACCTGGACGGAGTACTGAAAACGAAAGGCGATAAGTGGCTGGTAGAGCAGGCAGAGCGTTTCTATGTTAGTCTTGGCTTTGATAAACTGCCTGAATCCTTCTACACTAAATCAAGCTTGTACCCGCTGCCACCAAATGCCGGCTACAAAAAGAACAACCACGCATCGGCCTGGCACATGGATTTGGATAAAGATGTACGCTGCCTGATGAGCGTAGAGCCGAATGCAGAATGGTATGAGACTACACACCACGAACTGGGCCACATTTATTATTACATTACTTACACCAACCCCGATGTACCTGTATTGTTACGTGGAGGAGCCAACCGTGCTTACCACGAAGCAATTGGTAGCTTAATGGGCCTGGCTGCCATGCAGAAGCCGTTCCTGGCAGAGCTACAACTGATCGATAAGAATACACAAACCGATGAGGTGCAAACCTTGCTGAAAGAAGCGCTGAGCTATGTAACGTTTATACCTTTTGCAGCTGGTGTAATGAGCGAGTGGGAACATGACTTTTATGCCAAAAACCTGCCTGCCGACCAACTGAATAAACGCTGGTGGGAACTGGCCAAAAAGTATCAGGGCATGGTACCGCCTACCGCGCGCGGCGAAAACTACCTGGACGCTGCTACTAAAACGCACATCAACGACGATGCTGCCCAGTATTATGACTATGCGATGTCTTACGTGATTCTGTTCCAGTTGCACGATCACATTGCCAAGAACATCCTGAAGCAGAACCCGCACGCCACCAACTACTACGGCAACAAAGAAGTGGGCAAGTTCCTGCACGATATTATGTACCCGGGCGCATCTGCGGACTGGAGAAAGATGCTGAAGGACAAAACAGGCGAAGAGTTAAGTGCCAGAGCTATGGTAGCCTACTTCCAGCCGCTGATGGATTACCTGAAAGAACAGAACAAAGGCCGAAAGTATACGATGTAAAATTAATTATGAATTATAAATGCTGAATTGTGAATTCATAATTTGGCAACTATAAAATAAAAGCCGCGGCAGAATCTTCTGTCGCGGCTTTTGTATTAACGAAAAGTATTGTGCAAACTATAGTTTACCTATAGTGCCATTTCCAGTGGCTTTTGCTGTTTACTGCCTTGCTGATACGTGCTTAAGAACAGGGCTAGCTTATCCATTGTCTGGCTTAACTCTTCTGCTCCCGGTAAATACACTACCCTGAAGTGATCTGGTTGTTTCCAGTTAAAGCCGCTGCCGTGTACCAGCAATACCTGGTGCGCTTCCAGGAAATCAAGCACAAACTGCTGATCGCTCTGTATATTGAATTTCTTCACGTCAATCTTCGGGAAAAGGTAGAACGCACCCTTTGGCTTCACGCAGGAAATTCCCGGTATAGCAGATAATTTTTCGTAGCAGATAGTGCGCTGCTGGCCTAGTCTGCCTGTTGGCAACACCATGCTATCTACAGTGGTTGGACCTTCCAGTGCAACCTGCAACGCAAACTGTGCCGGTACGTTGCTGCACACACGCAGGCTGGCAAGTAAGTTTAATCCTTCCAGGTAGCTGGTTGCTTTGTGCTTGGCACCGCTCACCATTATCCAGCCTGCTCTGTAACCTGCTGCCAGGTAGTTTTTAGAAAGACCACTCAGCGTTACAAATACTACTTTATCAGAAAGAGTTGCTGTAGAAGTAAACTCTACTTCATCATACAGGATTTTGTCATAGATCTCATCAGAGAAGATAACAAGATTGTGCTCTTCTGCTAACTGTACAATTTCCTGCAATAATTCTTTAGAGTAAACCGCACCGGTCGGGTTGTTTGGGTTAATGATAACAATGGCCTTTGTGCGGCTGTTGATCTTGCTTCTGATATCCGCTACATCCGGGAACCACTCCGATTCTTCGTCACAGAGGTAATGCACGGCCTTACCGCCTGCAAAACGTACGGCTGCAGTCCACAACGGGTAATCCGGAGATGGTACCAGCATTTCGTCACCATCGTTCAGCAGCGTCTGCACCGACTGCATGATAAGCTCGCTCAAACCGTTGCCCAGAAAAATATCGTCAACATGAATATTGGCAATACCTTTCTTCTCATAATAGCGCTTTACCGCCTCACGGGAGCTGAGTAAGCCTTTATGATCAGAATAGCCCTGTGCCAGGTGCATGTTATCGATGATGTACTGTACCATTGCCGGCGGGGCATCGAAGCCGAAAGGTGCCGGATTACCAATGTTCAGTTTTGTAATGTAATGCCCCTGCTGCTCCAGTTCCTTTGCTTTTTCGTATACCGGTCCACGCAGGTCGTAAGACACATTATTGAGACGCTCGCTTTTAAGTATCATTATTATAGTTGCAATTTTTGGCGAAGATAACAAACCGCTAGCTTATGCGCTAAAATAAAAGCGGTTATACCTGATTAAGGGTATAACCGCTCTCAACTTTATTTGTTTTTTGGCTAGTAGTTCGCTTCTACTGCCGGCACGTCTACTAATATAAAAGTAGTTTTAGAAGTAGCATGGAATGAAACTATATCCTGATCTTCCAGTCTGATCTGGTCGTTATCCTGTAGTTCAACGCCGTTCACGATCAAGCTTCCTTCTAAAACATAAATCAGATTTTTGCGGATCTTGAAGGTCTGGTAATCATAATCTTTACCCTGGCTGAAGTTCCCATAGTAAATAGTAGAATTTGAGTTTATGAAAACGACATCTTCCATCACTTTCTGCCCGGTTACAAGAGGCACCAGTTCATCTTTCTTATCCAGAAAATCAACCTTCATCTGCTCATAGGAAGGTGCTAATCCCCGCTTGTTCGGCAGGAACCAGAGTTGGAGCAAGTTAACTCCATTATTAGAGCGATTGGCTTCGGAATGTGTAATCCCGGTCCCAGAGGTCATGCGTTGCACTTCGCCTGGTCCAATAACCAGTTCATTGCCCAGGTTATCGATGTGGGTTAATTCGCCGTCCAGCACGATCGTTACAATCTCCATATCAGAATGCGGATGCATCGGGAAACCGGAGTCCGGACCTACATAATCGTGGTTAAAAACACGCAGCGGCCCAAACTGCACATTCGCCGGGTCATAATAATCGGCAAAGGAGAAAAGGTAAAATGAGCGGAGCCAATCTCCTGTTCTTGCTTCATGACGCTCGGAAGCTGCTATCTGTTTTATCATTCTGCTTGGTGGTATAAGTTTGGCATTGTACATATTGAATAGTACTGTTTGCTTTACGCATAATACTCAATACTTGTTAAGGATGATGGTAAAGGGGCTGATGGGCGAACTATAAACAAAAAAACCTGCACCGTTATGGCGCAGGTTTATAAAACTGATGCAGGTTGCCCTACTCTACTTTCTTTAACTTTTGCATTTCCTTCTGCAAATCCAGCACGATAGAAGATAATTTGTCGAGTGACAGATCGGCAATCGGGAAAGTGGAGCTGATGTAGGATTTTGCTTCCCATATCTCCTGTATATCATCAACATGTAACTCATAAGGAGAATAGACCGGGTTATCGGAGTGCAGGCGAAGCACAGCACCATCCTGTAGTTTATTATAGATGCGTTTAAATACCACACCTTCTTTCCGGCTTATAATAATGCAGGGCGTACCGTCTTTTATAGTTTTCCAATCGTCTACATAGCGTCCAACTATAACCGTTCCGGATGTGATAGGCAGCATAGAGTCGCCGCTGATCTCAAAAGCACGGAAGGTGCCACTGTTGCCAAGCATGGGTAAACGGAAACGTGGCAGTTCTTCAATAAACTCAGGGTCGGCGTACCCGTTCAGGTAGCCGGCACTTGCCTTTAACGGAACAAGTTCGATATTCTCCTTATCATCCTGGTCAACGGTAATAGCCAGAACACGCATTTTACCCGTTGTAGCGTTGCCCGTGGCTGTATTACTTGACAGATCTACCGTGATGAGTTCATCGAGTGTAATATGGAAGTGCTTCGCAATATTTACGAGGGTGCTCAGCTTTGGCTCTGCTCTGCCTTCTTCATATGCACCAACCAAAGAGCGTTTTATATCGAGTTTTTCGGCAAGCTGCGCCTGGGTATAACCAGCTTTTTTACGCAGATACCTGATGTTTGATGTAACCATAGCTACTGTGCCAATTAGTTTAGCTTAAAATATACACCTGTATTGCCTTTTAGCAACAGATTTGTAAATATAGCTAATGAAATTATAAATTACTAAACATTTTAGCAATTATTTTAATTAGCTTTTATTTACTTGATTAACCTGTAGCAATGACATAAATCAGTTTATGTGATCTTATTTTTTCAATACTTTGCAGAAAGTTAATGCATAATAAAACAGAGTCTCATTCTTATCACAAAAGCATAATCAAAAATATTAATATTTATATTAAAATATACTAAAAATAAATATTGCCAATATTTAGTGAGTGCTTTGATAAATCAGAATTGTATTTATACATTAGCCACACAGTTAACCAGAGTCAAAACCAAAGCTCCGAACTATAGCTTTAGTACAATTCGCTGTTACAGTCAAAAACTTTTTCAGAAGATTGAACTATAGGAAGGTTGCCGCAGTTACGACTGATATTAAAAATGGTTTCATAATAGTTTTCAACTTTTAGCCAAAGCACACTTATGATTTCAAGCGCATTCAAGAAGGCCGTTTATATGGCTGTTCTTGGTTCTGCTGTAACGCTCAGCAGTTGCCAGAAAGAAGAACTGATGGAAAATCAGTTTGATGTAAATCCCACCGCACTTACCGCCACACACGGACAGCCTATTGAAGGACAATACATTGTGGTAATGAAGCAGAAGGGCAACGAATTGAATGCGACACGCACCGGCAATTTGTCGATCAGCGATCGTGAAACCCTGAAGACCACACGACAGCGCCTGCTTCGTGATATGAAACTGAACGAATCTGATGTGAAAGAAACTTTTGAAGGCACAATTAACGGTTTTGCTGCTAAGCTTACAAAGGAGCAAGTAGCAGAACTGAAAAGTAACCCGGAAGTAGATTACGTTGAGCAGGACCGCATCATTTCGCTGAGTAAGCCAACACATGCCTTTGATAAAGGCCAGCCTTCCCACGCTTCAGGAAAAGGTAATTCAAAAAACACAGATAAGAACACTGGCAAAGGAAAAGATAAGAACACCACGCCAGAGCCAACTCCTGAACCAACAGAACCAACTCCAACTCCTACTGAGCCAGCTCCAACTCCAGTAGACCCAACTCCTACTCCAATTCCAACAGAGCCGGCACCAACTGAACCTACTCCTGTAGAAACAGAACCTGCTCCAAATACTGGTCTATACAAAACTATAACGCCTGCTGAAGGTGAACTGGTGCCATGGAACATTGCCCGTGTAGGGTATGGTGATGGCAGCGGTAAAACAGTATGGATCATCGACTCTGGAATCGATACAGACCACCCGGACCTGAACATTGACCTGACAAGAAGTGCGTCTTTTATCTATGGTAATACCTCTATCGAAGATGGTTACGGACATGGCACAAACGTAGCAGGTATTATTGCTGCTAAAAACAACGGTTCCGGTATGATCGGTGTAGCATCAGGTGCGACTATAGTTGCCCTGCGTGTGTTTGACGATGCTGGTCAGGGAACAGTGTCTCGCGCTATTTCTGCTGTAAACCACATCATTAATGTAGCTACTGCCGGAGATGTAGTAAACATGAGCCTTGGCAGTGGAATTTCATCTACGCTGGATAACGCCGTAAGAACAGCTGCAGCAAAAGGAATCATGTTCGCGGTTGCATCAGGTAACAGCGGTACAGATTGTATTAACAATTCACCGGCCCGTGTAAATGCAGATAATGTTTACACAGTAACAGCCATGGACCGTTACGATCGCTTTGGTAAGTTCTCAAACTATGGCCAGCCAGTTGACTTTACGGCACCAGGTGTAGATGTGACAACCACAGCTAAAAACGGTGGTTTAACAAACTATGCTACAGGCACTTCTTTTGCAGCACCACACGTAGCAGGCATCTTGCTGCTGCAGGGCAAAGTTGGCACAGACGGCTTCGTTGCCGGTGATGTGGACGCTTACCCGGATGCAATTGCTGTGCTGAAATAAGCAAAATCATCGATTAAGGTTAACAGAAAAAGCCGGCCCGGTTGGGTCGGCTTTCTTTATTTATAAACTATAGTTTCATCCAGTAAACTATAGTTAACTGTTCTGCTCTGCTTTAAACAAAGCAATGGAAAGTCTGATCTTGTGGTACTCATACTGTTCGCCCAGCGACTCGTACAGGTCTTTCAGTTTCGCCTCCGGCCCTAAACTAAAGATAGCTTTCTTTATAGCTTCATACTCTTTTTTGCTCACAAACCTGTACAAGTCCACATCATAACCTTGCTCAAATAATGTAGCAAGGTGCGAGTAGATAGTTACAGGGTTCAGGTTGCGCATGCGGGCAATCTGTTCTGGATTGTTTCCGCTTTGGTAAAGATCGTAGGTAACCAGGTGTGTTGCTCCTTTCAGCTTGTTCCCTTTCTCCTGCTCTTCTGTTATAAAGCCGATGATCTCATTCACAAAATCATAGCCATAGCGCTCGTATTTTACAGACCCGACACCGGATATGGAAAGCATCGCAATCCGGTTGGCCGGTTTTTCAGCAGCCATTTCCTGCAGCGTGCTATCTGAGAAAATGACATAAGGCGGCACTCCGTGCTCATCGGCCAGGCGCTTACGGAGCGCTCTGAGGCGCTCAAACAAGGCGTCCTGAATAACTTCTTTCTTAGGTCTTACCTTAGGTCGGATTTCTTCGGCAGGCTGTTTTACCTCGTCAAACTTTACAAGCTGTACCGGGCGTCCATCAAATAGCACCTGCCTGCTTTGCTCCGTTAGTTTTAAAGTATAATTCTGATCATAGGCTAACTCTACCAAGCCAGCATTAAGCATCTGGTGCAAATAACGTTGCCAGTCCATGGTGCTGATCTCGCGGCCGGCGCCATAGGTTTTTATCTGATGATAACCACCTTCCAGCACCTGTGCATTTCTGGAGCCGCGCAATACATCAATCAAAAGCCCCATATTTACCTGCTCCTGCGTGCGGGCAATAGCTGATAGGGCTTTTTGAGCCAGCAAGGTGCCATCAAAGGAGGTAGGCGGGTTACGGCAAATGTCGCAGTTACCACAGTCTTTATGCATGGTCTCGCCGAAGTATTGCAGCAGAATCCGGCGGCGGCATATAGTTGCCTCGGCGTATTGTTGCATGCGTTCCAGTTTTACCAGTTGCAGCTCTACCTGTTCTTCCTTCCCTTCTGTCAGCATACTGCGCATGCTCATTACATCGGCGTAACTATAGAATAACAAGGCATCCGATTTGGCTCCATCGCGGCCGGCACGCCCGATTTCCTGATAATAGCCTTCTATATTTTTTGGCAGGTTATAGTGGATCACCCAGCGCACATTCGATTTATCAATTCCCATCCCGAAGGCAACCGTTGCGCAAACGATCTGCACATCATCTTTCAGGAAATCTTCCTGCGCTTTTGCCCGCTGACTGGCACTCATGCCGGCATGGTAACTGGTAGCCCTAAAGCCATTCCGCTTTAATTTTTCAGCTATCGCTTCTGTACCCTTGCGACTCAGGCAATAAATAATACCCGGCTGACCGTGGTGTCGCTCCAGGAACTCTGTGATCTTATTAAACCGGTCGCGGCCAGGTTTAACCATTAAATTGATGTTCGGCCTGTCGAATGAAGAAATAAAAACCTCCGGATTCCGAAGTGCCAGCTGTTCCTGAATATCTTTCTGGGTAAGCTTATCGGCGGTAGCTGTCAGGGCTACCATTGGGGTTTGCGGGAATTGCTGCTTCAGAATTCTAAGCTGCGTATACTCCGGCCTGAAATCGTGGCCCCAGGCAGAGATACAGTGTGCTTCATCTACGGCAAACAAGGATACCTTTAAGCGCTTCAGGAATGAAAGGAAACCCGCTGACAACAGTTTTTCAGGAGAGACATAAAGCAACTTCAGCTCTCCGGCAAGACAGGCATTTTCTACGCGGTATTGCTCTTCTGCAGCCAGTGAACTGTTCATGTAAGCGGCTTTAATACCATTTTCAAGCAGGGCTTCTACCTGGTCTTTCATCAGGGCAATAAGCGGCGAAACCACCACACACAAACCCGGCATTACCACAGCAGGTACCTGGTAGCAGACAGATTTTCCGCCCCCGGTTGGCATTAGTACTACCACATCCTGCTGCTGCAGAATACAGGAAATAATCTGTTCCTGCATTGGCCTAAAGTTATCATAACCAAAGTATAGCTTTAATGCTTCCCGCGCTTCCCGAATGCCTGTCATATGTATTTTTCTGCTCTCTTCTGTTTACTCAAAGATACGGTTATTTTACCTAAACCTGTAGTGCTGCCCGTCCTGTAGCTCATAACTAACTACACCTGAGCGCGTAGTTTAATTCATAGCAACTCAAAAAATAAACTATGAAATCAGAGAGAACAAACAACCTGGAACATGTGCTGATAAAATGCATAACTGCCTGCGAAACCTGCGCTTCCATGTGCCTGCAGGAGGAGGATGTGAAAATGATGGTGCGCTGTATTATGTTGGACCGCGACTGCGCTGACATCTGTACCTTAACTGCCCGCTTTGTAGCCCGCGACTCGGCACATGCCAAACATGTAATGAAGGAATGCATCGAAATTTGTCGTGCCTGTGCGGAAGAGTGTGGCAAGCATGACCATGACCACTGCCAGAAATGCGCCGAGGCCTGCCGCGAATGTGCAGACGCCTGTGAGCAATGGATGAATGGCTAAACTATAGTTAAGATTTGCCTGGATTAAAACAGAAGGAAATATCACAACTATAGCAGCGCCAAAATTCGTCTTAAAACAATAAAAAAGCGGCACCCGAAAATATCAGGTGCCGCTTTTCAGTTGACTATAGTTCTATAGTTTAAACTATAGTTAGAATATAAAATCCAGGATAGCGCTGATGATGGCCATCACAATTCCAAACAGTAAAGCTGTAATAAAGCCGCTCACATCAAAGCCGGCAATAAGGTAATCTGCCAGCAGAATAATTAGTGCATTAATTACCAGTAGAAAAAGCCCGAGCGTAACTATAGTTACCGGAATGGTAAGTATAACCAATATCGGTTTTACAAACGTATTCAGCAGGGCCAGTACTAGGGCAAGTATAAGCGCCGTCAGGAAGCTATCAATATGAACTCCTGGCAAAATATAAGATGCCAGTACAGCTGCCAGTCCTGTCAGTAAAAGTTTAATAATAAATCCCATAGTTATAGCTTAAGAAGTATATAGTAAAGGTAAATTATTAAACCTCTTACGCAGCTGTGCAAGCAAAGATTAAAAATCTGCTTTTAACTTGCCTTGCGACACCGCCATCCAGTTGCACATCTTGTACAGCATACGTGCTCCTACGTTGCCATTCCACTCTGTTTCTCCCGGGCCAACTTCATTCAGGTCGCAGCCAATAATCTCGCGTCCGGATTTAACCAGTTGCTTGATCAGGTAAACGGCCTCTTCAAACTCTAAACCACCTGGTACCGGAGTGCCTGTTCCCGGGCAAAGCTTCGGATCAAGGGCATCAATATCAAAACTCAGGTATACTTTCTGTGGCAGTTGCGCGATGATCTTCTTACACTCTTTCTTCCAGGTTTCGCCGGCATACAGGTTTTCCTTTATTACTGAGTCATAGAAAATAGTGATTCTTCCGTTTGACTGTTCAGCCATTTCTGCTTCTGACTGTGCCAGGTCACGGATACCAACCTGCACCAGTTTCTTCACCTGAGGCAATTGCAGGGCATTGTACATGATGGAAGCATGTGAGTACTTGAAGCCTTCGTACGCAACACGCAGGTCGGCATGGGCATCCAACTGAAGAATACCAAATTCCTCATGCTTCTCGGCCATTGCATGGATTAAACCAAGCGGAGTGCTATGGTCGCCACCCAGCAAGCAAACAGCTTTGCCCTGATCCATATAACCGAGTGCTTTCTGCTTCAGCCACTGCAGCAATTCATCGCCTTTTGCGTTTACTTCTGCAGGCAGATCCTGAAGTTCAGCAGCATCGGCTTCAGGTTGTCCTTCTTCCAGCCAGGTAATATATTTTTCAGCTTTCTCGCGTAGTTCGTCGCTTACTGCATGCCATTCTTCTGAAATTTCTTCCATCGCTATGCCTGCTTTCCAGGCATCCTTAATAGCAGGCTCAAAAAGGTCTATCTGTGGCGAGGCATCAAAAACAGCCTTCGGACCATTGGCTGTACCAGCACTATAAGATACCGTCACCTCCCACGGCACAGGAATTACAACCACTTCTGCTTCATCAACTGAGAATGGCAGGCCGAACAAACCGGCGTTTACATCTCCTACCCCATTCGGGTCGAAGTTGGCAATTTTTTCAGCTTTGCTCTTATGCTGTTGGTTCTGCGGAGTACTCATCGGTTACCTCACCTGGTTTAGAGTTTAACAGTTCTTTTACAAAGTTTGGCAACGCGAAGGCAGCCATATGTATGTCTTCGTTATAATATTTAAGTCCCTGTGCTTTAGAGAAAGCGGCGGCAGCGTTTACATCAAATTTAAGCGGATGCGCCTCCCCTTTCGAAGAGTAAGAGAAGCTCCAGGTGCCGGTTGGATATGTTGGAATAGCAGCCAGGTAACAATGTACTTTCTCTGCTCCAAATATTTTCTTGTAAGTATCATATATCTCAACAAAAACGGCACTGTTAAAGCGCGGAGACTCGCTTTGGGTGATCATGATGCCGTCTTTTGTCAGGCAACGGTATACTTCGCTGTAGAATTCGGCAGTGAACAAACCTTCGCCCGGGCCAACCGGATCTGCTGAGTCAACTATAATCAGATCGTATCGCTCGTTTTCGCACTCTTTAATGTACTTAATACCATCTTCAATCAGCAGGTTCAGACGCGGATTAGCAAAGGAAACAGCGGTTTCCGGCAGGTGCAGCTTGCAGGCTTCAATCACCAGTTCGTCTATCTCTACCAGCGTTACTTCTTCCAGTTGCTCATAGCGCAATAGCTCGCGTACGGTACCGCCATCGCCACCACCAATTACCAGCGCACGCTTTGCTTTCGGGTTGCTGAACATCGGTACGTGTGTGATCATCTCATGGTAAACGTACTCATCTTTCTGCGTGCACATTACCATGCCATCCAGTGTAAGCAGGTTACCGTAAGCAAAAGTTTCGTAAACTTCTACGCGCTGGTAAGGAGAATCTTTTTTGTATAGCTGGTCGCCGGTATGTTTTAAGGAAAGGGCAATATTTTCATCACGTTCTGTAAACCACACATCACGGGTTATTGTACCGATCTTTTCTTCCGGTCGTGGCGACACATCGCGAAGCGACTCCAAATTGAAATCGTTACGTTTTAATAAATTGAGCTGACCACGACGGCACTCCATTGCAGATCCATGGCTCGCTTCAAACGCATCTTTCAGGTAGTTATAGCTCACCCACGGGTCAACAGAATCGCCACAGGTAAATAGGTCAACAGCCGCATAGCCATATTCAGGCCAAGTATGAATCGCCAGGTGACTTTCCTGAATCACGACCACGCCAGAAACTCCGTATGGTGAGAAATGGTGAAATGTACTGTTTATAACAGTGGCACCGGCTGTTTCGGCGGCGGCTACCATGCTGTTCTCTATATGAACCACGTCATTCATGAGTTCAGGAGAACAGTTGTAAAATTCTACCAGGATATGTCTTCCTAATGCGTTCATTAATTAAGCGTAAGTTATTGATTGTAAAATTTAGCCGGCAAAAAAACGAAAACTATACCTATAATCAAAAGTATAATGATCAGCTAAAGGTATACCCCCTGAAAAACAATAGGTTGTAAAACAATAAATTACGATTATAAATAGCCAGGAAGGAAACCGGCAGGGATACTATGGCACAGGCACAAACCATAGGCGCAGGCAAGAGCAGAGCCTGCAGCAGGTAACTATAGCTATGAAATAAACAGGAAGTAGTAAACTATAAAGTAACTATAACTATAGGCAATTATTAAATTGGTCGGTCTTTCTCAAGGTCAAATGTGCGTATGATTTCCAGTATTTTAAGGAAAGTACCGGTATCGAAGAATAGCAACAATGGTAACTCTACACTCCTGGAGTTATGCGTAAATTTGGTGATAACGGTAAACACCAGTGGTTGAAACAGCGGGTGCTGAACCAGAATATCTTTCAGCGAATCAGCAATGTGGCTTTTAGGGGCTTTAGGTGGCGAACCGTAGATATTTGCTTTCAGGATGTTAGCTAGTTGCGTTACCATAGCGCCTGTAATAATGTTACTGATCTCAAGCAGCAACGACTCTTGCATGGCATTTACTTCCCCCTTCTGAACCTCTACCATGTTCAGGCAAAGCTGCGATAACCGTGTGACATGGTCGCTTGAGAACAGCATCAGGGTAGCACCATTAAAGTCACCTTTAATATCAGACTGGATAATAAAGTGTGTACTCTCATATTGAGCTACCAGTTTCAGCAGTTCCTTTACCTCTATCAGCTGTATATCAGGCACCTTAAGCAGCACTTTATCTTTTGCAATTGCTGCAAAAGAATCTGCTGCGCGGGCAAGCCCTATATTAAGAATCTCCTTAATAATATCGCGTTCGAGGTCGGTTATGTGAGGTTCCGTTATATTGGTCATGCTATTATAAATTTTACTCGGCTGCTACCAGCTGTCTGCGACTAATAAAGTACCTGGTTACGGCTGGCACATCAAGCACCAGGCAAACGTTTCCGGAACCGAGTAAGGTTACACCTCCATACAGGTCTATGGCATCCAGTGGCTTGCTCAACGGCTTCACCACGATATCCTGTTGCCTGTATAGTTTATCTACAATCAAACCTAGCTTCCTGTTATTGTAGGAAACTATAATAATATTCTGTACCAGTCCTTTCAGCCTGGATTTATCACCTAAATTCATTTCACGCTCCTTCACGTTCAGGAGCTCGTGCAGGTAAACTACGGTTATGGTTTCGCCAAAAACATCGGCTACCAATACACCGCCAACTTCGTGCAGTTCGCTTACTTCCATAGCTACCACCTGCTCGGTATGGATCAGTGGAATAGCATAGAAAATTGAATCTACTTCGAAAAGCAATGCACCTTTTACTGCAATAGATGTAGGCAGCTGCAGTATAAAGGTAGTCCCCAGCCCTTTTTCCGATTCCACCCAGATGCGCCCACCAATCGCGTCAACAGCATTTTTCACCACGTCCAGGCCAACACCTCTTCCGGAGAACTCTGTTACTTCTTTAGCTAGCGAAAAACCAGGCTCAAACAGGTAAGAGAGCACTTCGGTAGGCGGTAAATGCTCTACAGCTGCTGTCGAAAGAAAATTTCTTTCAACAATTGCTTTTCGAACCTGTACGAGATCAATCCCGTTGCCGTCGTCAGAAAGTTGAATCTGTACGTTTTCACGGTCGTTACGCGCCACCAGCGATAGTTTACCGGTACGTGATTTCCCTTTCTTTTCACGCTGCTCTGGTTTTTCAATTCCGTGTGTAATGGCATTGCGCACCAGGTGCAGAAGCGAGTCGGTAATAATCTGGAGTATGTTCCGGTCTATCTGAATGTCGTGGCCCGATAGCGCCAGGTCTACTTCTTTTTTTTCGGCAATGGCTATATCGCGCACTATCCGCGGGAATTTATTGAACAGCGAACCAATGCTTACCAGACGTGCATCCATAATACTATACTGCAGTTCTTCGGTAATGCGGTTCAGGTGCGAACTCACGGATTTTAGTTCGTCGTTGCCCAGCTCACGGCTGATAGATAAGATCCTGTCTCGGTCTATTACCAGCTCACCAACCAGGTTTAGCAAATGATCCAGCTTTTTGATCTGGATATACACCAGCTCCGACAACGACAGGTTTTTGGTAGGATTATAGCGCTGTACCTTGGCAAGCTCAATTGTGCTGTCCGAAAGGTTATCAACTATAATATCCAGGTTACGGAGCAGCACCGGGTCGGGCTCGCCATAGTTTTCGTTGTCGATGTTGTGGATCAGTTCACCTAGCAGGTCCACGCCTTCAAAAAGTACCGTTACAATCTCGTCGCTGAACTGCAGCTCCTTGTTCCGGATAAGGCTGAAAGCTGTTTCGAGTTTATGGGATACGTCTGAGATACGGAGATAACCGATGGCCTTGGCATTGGCCTTCAGGTTGTGCAGTAAACGGAAGATCTCCGCCAGCAACTTATCTTCTTGCGGGCGTTTCTCCAGGTCGCTGATGTGCCGGTTAAGGGCATCAAAATATTCCAGCGCCTCTGCTATAAATATCTCTTTATATTCCTGTTCTCTCGATTTCATAAAGTATCGCTGGTAGCACCAGCGGCAATTTCATTCGCCACAAAGCTGTGTATGAATTGTGGTATCTCCTGTAAGGGCAGCACTACATCTGCTTCCCCGCTCCTGATTACAGACCGGGCCATCCCGAATATCTTAGAAGTGGCCTGATCCTGCACAACTATAGTTCCGCCACGCTTACGAATGGCAGTTGCACCCTTTGTACCATCTTTGCCCATTCCGGTTAAAACAATGCCTAGTACATTTTTAACAGAGCCAGCCGCCACAGACTGCATTAGCAAATCAACTGAAGGAATTTCGTCTGCCTGCGCTTCTTCCCCTACAAAGCCAATCTTATAGTTGCCCGTGTTTCCTAAAACAGGGTGTATGATCATGTTCCGACCACCTGGGGCAACTATAAGTTTGTTCTTCCTGAGAAGTAAACCGCTTCTGCCTTCCTTAACCGTTAAGCTGGTCTGCCGCTGTAACCTCTCCACCAATGATTTGGATAATCCGGCGGGCATGTGCACAGCAGCTAAGACAGCTGCATTCAATTTATCAGGCAAAGCCTTCACAATCTCCTCTAACGCCTGAGTGCCTCCTGTTGAAGCCCCGATTACAATAACTGTATCCACAAGTGGTTCAGGCAGATCAGCTTTAGCAACTATAGCATTTGCTTCGGCCAGCATACCTGTCAGCCAATATTGCATGTCCTGTTCCGGTCTGTTGTATACAGCTTTCACCTGCTTTAAAAGATGGCTGCCAATGCTTCTGTAATCAGGATACTGCCTGTATGCAGGTTTTAAAATAAAGCTATGTACTCCCAGCGAAACCGCTTTCTGTAGCATTGTATTATTCAGGTCCTGCTTCTTTACCATCAACACTACCGGTACTGCCGCTGCACTGGAAAGTAGCTTTAATGCAAACAGGTGCTTGTTGCCCGGTAAACTATAGTTTAGCAAAACAACATCAGGCCGCTCCTTCTTCACCAATTTCAGCAGCGACTCAGCATCTGTTGCACACCCAGCTACATTTATGGCAGGATCTGCTTCCAGAATGTTAGCCAGAACCAGGCGGGAGTAACTCGATTGGTCTGCCAGTAAAACTTTAATCTTAGCTGCTTGACACATAGCGCACTACACAAACCGAAGCAGAACTATAGTTCTTATTCTTCCTTAAGCACCTGACTAACAACCTCCAGCACTTTTTCTTCCGAAAAAGGCTTTACAATATAAGATAGTGCGCCATACTCCATCGCCTCGTTTACGATCACCTCCTGACCAACTGCACTCACAATCACCACCTTCATATCTGGCTGTTCGGCTTTAATACCTTTCAGCACATCCAGGCCGGTGTTGTCTGGAAGAATCACATCCAGTGTAATCAGGTCAGGCTTAAGTTCCTTTGCCAGTTCAAGGGCTGTCTGTCCGTTCGGGGCTTCCCCAACTACTTCGTAGCCGGCATCCGAAAGCATGTTCTTTAACATGGTACGCATGTAGAAGGAATCATCAACGATCAATATTCTTTTCATAAGTTATGATTTGCTGTTTTAGCTTGATAACTGCTTGATCTCATCGCCTGAGAGGATCTTATACATATCCAGTACTATAATCAGGCGGTTATCAACTTTGGCAAGGCCTTCAATGTAATTTTCCTGCACGGCAATATCCTGCAGAAAAGACGGCGCTTTATCCATCTTGGAAACAGACAGATTCAGCGACTGAGGTACTTCCTTCACCACTACTCCAATGCTATACTCTTTGGCTTCGATCACCAGTGTATAGGTTATGCCGTTCTCCGAAGAAGCTGGCACCGGTTTAATGCCGAAGCGCTCTTCCAGGTCCATGATAGCTATGATATCACCGCGTATGTTGGCCACTCCTTTTACAAAATCAGGTGTGCGCGGCATACGGGTAATACTTGGCGTAACGGTTACTTCTTTTACCTGCTCTATTTTTATTCCATAGTACTCAGCCCCAAGCTTAAAAACGATCAGGTGCAGGAGCGGCTCGTTGGCTTTGCTCTTTTCCTGTTGTTCTTTGCCATTGGCAGGTGCAGGCGTATTTTCTTCTACAGGCACAGGTGCTGCCTGTGCCGCAGTATTCTTTTTGCTAGGCATTTCCTTAGTTACTGTTGTTATTACCAGATCTGCCTCCACGACCTGTAGCCCGGGTAACGGCGCGTCTGGTTACACCATTGGAAGCAGGTATGGATGTTAATCTTTTAGGCTTAGCCTGGTTAAAGATGATGTTGCCATCAATAAGTTTAAAGGCCGAAATACTGATCTGTAGGTCGGCAGCAATGTCGTTCAGGTTCTGAGACGATGACGTTAGCTCCTGCATGGAAGTAGACAACTGCTTGGCTGTACTAGCTACCTGCTGCGTACCAGATGCGGTTTGTTCCGCAATGGCAACCACTTCCTCCACGTACTTCACAACATCTCCGATAGATGATTTCTGAACTTCGGTTGCCGTTAAGATGTCCTGTGCCGTTCTCAGCGTTTCGCCGCTGGATGCCGCAATATTTTTGAAAGCGCTGGATGCTTCGAATGTTGCATTCTTTCCTTTCAATACACGACCTTCCATCGTCGAGATCGCAGTTGCTGCAGAGGCGGTATCTTTTTTCACATCCTCAACCAGCGTAGCAATTTCGTTAGCTGATTTGCGTGAACCTTCGGCCAGTTTGCGAATCTCTTCCGCTACTACGGCAAAACCGCGGCCTGCCTCACCTGCTCTTGCCGCCTCAATAGCAGCGTTCAGGGCCAGTAGGTTGGTTTGGGCAGCAATGTCCGTGATTACACCAAGTGATTTGGAGATTTCCTGCGAACGTGTGCTCAGTACTTCGATGGTTTTAGCTGTAAGAGCTGCTGAACTGGAGATTTCCTCCATGTTCTTCACCACTTCCGCTACTGTTTTCAGACCAATCTGAGAGCTTTCCTCACCAAGCAACGCTGTTTTGTTCACCACTTCGGCACGGTTGGCAGTCTCTTTCGTACCTTTCATGATCTCTTCGATCAGTTTAAAGGCCTGGTCTGTTTTTAATGCCTGGTTCTGCGCGCCTTCTGCCATTTGCTGCATGGCAAGCGCCACATCAAGCGTCACCTTGTTCATTTCCAGCCCCTTGCCAGCCATTTCTTCTGAAGAAGAGCCTACTACGAGCGAGGAATCATTGATTTCACCGAGTAAGGCATTCAGGTTATCAACGGCAAGGTTCAGTGCATTGGCCATATCCAGGATATCACCGGCAGTCTGTGCTTCTACTTTCTGGGTTAAATCACCCTCAGAAATCGCTCGTACTACACGTGATACATCAAGCATCGGCGTTACAATAGACTCCAGCAGATCGTTAAGGGTATCTACCAGTTCTTTCCAGCTACCGCCCACACCTTGCAAGGTGGCACGTTCTGTCAGTTTACCTTCCACACCCGCAACTCTGGCCACACGCGACACTTCACCAGCCAGTCTGTTCAGGTCAATCACCATCGTGTTGATTGTTTCTGCCAGCTCGGCAACTTCTCCTCGTGCCTCCAGGCTAAGTTTCTGGGTCAGGTCACCTTTTGATACAGCTGTTACTACTTTAACTATACCACGTACCTGTGTTGTCAGGTTTGATGCCATGGTGTTTACGTTATCGGTCAGGTCTTTCCAAACACCGCCTACATTCGGTACCGATGCCTGGCCACCCAGTTTACCTTCCGTACCCACTTCGCGTGCCACACGGGTTACCTCACCAGCGAAGATGTTAAGTGAGTCCACCATTTGGTTCAGGTTCATTTTCAGGTCAGCAAGCTCACCTTTTACATCCACGGATACCTTCTGAGTCAGGTCACCTTTTGCCACCGCAGTTGCTACGTTGGCAATGTCGCGTACCTGCAGGGTAAGGTTAGCAGCCATGGTATTTACGTGGTCCGTCAGGTCTTTCCATACTCCCGCTACGTTCGGAACTATAGCTTGCCCACCTAGCTTACCTTCCGTACCCACTTCGCGTGCCACACGGGTTACCTCGTCAGCAAAAATGTTAAGTGAGTCCACCATCTGGTTTAGGTTTTCCTTCAGGTCTGCAAGTTCGCCCCGTACATCCACGGATACTTTCTGCGCCAGATCACCTTTTGCCACCGCAGTTGCTACGTTGGCGATGTCACGCACCTGGTTAGTCAGGTTGCCTGCCATCAGGTTTACGTTCTCGGTCAGTTCTTTCCAGATACCGGCCACGTTCGGCACGTTTGCCTGACCACCTAATATTCCTTCTGTACCTACCTCACGTGCCACACGCGATACTTCCGCGCCAAACACATTCAGTCGGTCCACCATTTCATTCAATATATCCTTCAGGTCACCAAGTTCGCCTTTCACATCCACAGATACCTTCTGCGTCAGGTCGCCTTTCGCCACAGCGGTTGCTACGTTGGCAATGTCGCGTACCTGGTTCGTCAGGTTCGAGGCCATCAGGTTCACGTTCTCCGTGAGCTCTTTCCAGGTTCCTTCTACTTTTGGCACATTCGCCTGGCCACCCAGTTTACCTTCCGTACCCACTTCGCGTGCCACACGGGTTACCTCACCGGCAAAAATGTTAAGTGAGTCCACCATCTGGTTGATGATGTCTTTCAGCTCGGCCATCTCGCCGCGTACATTCACTGTTATTTTCTGGGTCAGGTCACCTTTTGCTACCGCTGTCGATACGTTTGCAATATCACGCATCTGAGAGGTAAGGTTGCTGGCCATAGTATTCACATTGTCGGTCAGTTCTTTCCAAACGCCGCCTACATTAGGCACCTTTGCCTGGCCGCCCAGTCTTCCTTCTGTACCTACTTCGCGTGCCACACGGGTTACCTCATCAGCGAAGATGTTGAGCGAATCCACCATCTGGTTTACGTTGTCCTTCAGTTGGGCAATTTCACCGCGTGAGGCTACAGAAACTTTCTGGGTCAGGTCACCTTTCGCAACGGCTGTGGATACGTTAGCAATATCACGAACCTGCAGGGTAAGGTTGGCTGCCATGGTATTCACGTTATCGGTCAGGTCTTTCCATACACCGGCAACGTTTGGTACCGATGCCTGGCCTCCCAGTTTACCTTCTGTACCTACCTCAAGTGCCACACGGGTTACCTCACCCGCAAACAGGTTCAGGTTATCGATGGTACGGTTTATAGTTTCCGCCATCACCTTAAAGTCGCCGGATACCGGAATCTGGAATGTTTCGTCCAGGTTACCGCGCGAGATATTCTTCAATACCTTACCCACTTCAAGTACCGGAACCGCGATCGAATCCACAAGACCGTTGATGTTGTTGATCATATCCTTCCAGAAACCGGAAGCGTTCTCGGCTGATGCACGGGCTTTCAGGTTACCTTCCACACCGGCTACTTTCGAGATACGGGATACTTCACCACCCACACCACCGATCATTTCCACCATCGAGTTATAGGCTTCTGCTATCTCGGCAAAAATATCGTTGTTCTGCTTGGTCAGGCGAACAGAAATATCACCCTTTTTAAAGGCATCAAGCGCGTACAGCACCCTATTCAACTGATCATTGATGTAATCCGGGTTTTGCAGTAATTGCTCGTCAGTAACTTTACCGTTGCCATTACCATTGCCGTTCACTTTCACAGGGTCAGGAGCATTTTTAGGACCCGGCGATTGGGCAGTTCGGCCAGCCGGTACCGTTGTGGTAGCAGCAGGTGCATCGGCTGCAACAGCCGGAGCAGTTGGCTTACGGGTGCTTGCAGCTTTCGCAGGCCGCGGTTCATTACCAGTACTGCCTTCCACATCACTAATGAGCTTGTCTTTGCTCAACTTCAAGTTTTTACCTAAGGCCATATGAGTTGTGTTGAGTTACTATTTGAATTGCACTGAAATTTGGTGCACATTCTGTTCGTCCATCAAATATAAAGTATATCAGATACTGAATATAGGGCAAAATAGTTTATTTTAACTTTATCTTTCAATTTTAATCCTGAATCATTAGCGGGAAATGAACTCCTCAGCAAGTGCCTTATAGTCTCTGGCACCATTCGAGCTAGGATCATAGTCCAGCACGCTTCTGCCAAACGAAGGCGCTTCAGCAAGCTTTACATTCAGGCGTATACTTTGTTTAAAGATTGGTTCTTTCACGTTTTCCTGCAGGTATTCGAGCACTTCCTGGCTTAGTTTTCTGCGTACATCAAACATCACCACTACGATCCCTTTTATTTTAAGTTTCGGATTGAACGCTTTTTTTACTTTTTGCACTGTATTTGTGATCTGATCGAGCCCCTGCAGGGTCAAAACTTCCATCTGAAGCGGTATCAGTACTTCGGTGGCAGCAGTAAGTGCATTCAATGTTAATACGGAAAGCGAAGGCGGACAATCAATCAATATATAATCGAAGCCTTTTACATCCTGCAGCATGTTTTTTAGAAAATTCTCACGTTCCGGCTGTGCCACCAGCGAAATTTCAATATCCACCAGTTCGTTAGACCCGGGCGCTACCCATAATCCATCTCTTTCCAACAATACATCCTGTAGCGTATTGTTTCCTAAAAAAGCGTCGGCAAGTGTTGCCTTTGGCTCTGTAACTGCAAGAGAATAAGACAGGTTGGCTTGTGGATCTAAATCAATCAGCAGCACACGCTTACCTAGTTTGCACAATGCACTGCCCAGGTTAATGGTGGTGGTAGTTTTACCTGTGCCGCCTTTCTGGTTTATAACGGCCACTGTGGTTGTTGCCATAAATTGGTCTTGGTTGGTATCTATACAGCTATATCAGCCCTAAACTAACTATAAAATGAACTTTTGCCAAACTAAAAATGCTAAATCCGCTGCGGCTGATGTGTATCTAGCAGGCTGGCCTCTGTTATAAAAATGTCCTGCCACTGCGGTAATATGGCCGTTATGGCATATACCTGCCCCGGCTCCAGGTAAGGCAAATTACGGTTAACCAGGCTGCGCGCCAGCTGGGTAAGTGCTGGATTATGCGAGACAACTACAACCTTCTGGGCAGACTCCGGTAACTGACTTATGCTTTTTAAAAGCTGTGCCTCTTTGGGGTTATAAATTTCAGGATCGTAAATTATCTGTTCTTCATCGTAATATAACCGGCTTGCAAGAATTCTGGCTGTCGCTCCTGCCCTTTTTGCCGGACTCGCCAGTATAGCGTCTATAGTTGTATAATGCTCACGGATCCATTTGCCGGTTTCATGCGCCTGCCGTACCCCGTCTGGCGTGAGATTGCGCTCAAAATCAGGTTGTAGCAAGAATGAATCGCGGGCCTCTGCATGCCGGCACAGGTAAAGGTAGCGTTGCATAGATTTTACAAGTATAGCCGTATAGTTAGGTTAGGTATTTAGTTTGTAACGAAAGTAATTTAAAGATTATTAAACCTATGTTATGTACGAGAGGTTGTAATAGTTTGAAAAAAAATATGAACTTTGGGCAAAAATGAGCGCAGTCCTGTTGGAAAACAAAGCATGATAAAAAACTTAGTAATAGTAGAGTCGCCTGCAAAGGCCAAGACGATAGAAGGATATTTAGGGAAAGATTTCGTTGTAAAGTCGAGCTTCGGCCACGTACGCGACCTGCCAAAGGACAACAACGCTATTGATATAGAGAATGGATTTAAGCCAACCTATGTCATCAGTTCCGACAAAAAGGATGTGGTAGCACAGCTCCGCAAACTGGCAAAAGAAGCAGAAACGGTATGGCTCGCATCCGATGATGACCGCGAAGGAGAAGCCATTTCGTGGCACCTAACCGAGGCTCTTAACCTGAATGATTCCAAAATACGCCGCATCGTTTTCCGCGAAATCACCAAAAACGCCATACTGAACGCTATAAGTTCGCCGCGGAACATTGACATGGACCTGGTGAACGCACAGCAGGCCCGCCGTATATTGGACCGTATAGTTGGCTTTGAGCTATCGCCGGTACTATGGAAAAAAATAAAGACTGGTCTTTCGGCGGGGCGTGTACAGTCGGTGGCGGTGCGCCTGGTGGTGGAGCGTGAACGTGAAATTGAGCGCTTTAAGGCTGATGCAGCTTTTAAAATTACAGCCTCTTTTTCTGTTGAAGGTAAAACCCTGGATGCCGAACTGCCGACCCGGTTTAAAACAGAAGAAGAAGCACAGGCTTTTTTGCAGAAATGCATTGGTGCTGCCCATACAATAGAGAATTTGGAGAAGAAGCCGCTGAAACGCAGCCCTGCTCCTCCGTTCACTACATCTACCTTACAGCAGGAAGCCAGCCGCAAACTATACTTTTCGGTAGCGCAAACCATGTCGGTAGCTCAGAAGCTGTACGAATCAGGTAAGATTTCTTACATGCGTACTGACTCGGTGAATCTATCAGAAGAAGCGATCAGTGGTGCAGCCAATGCCATTCAGCAATCTTTCGGTGAGAAGTTTATTAAGACGCGTCGTTTTAAAACCAAATCGTCTGGCGCACAGGAAGCGCACGAAGCCATCCGCCCTACGGATTTTTCGCAAATGACGGTAAGCGGTGACCGCAACGAGCAGCGACTTTACGAGCTGATATGGAAGCGCGCCATTGCCTCTCAGATGGCGGATGCCGAAATAGAAAAGACAACCGCAACTATAGGTATTTCTACGCAGCCGGAAAAACTGGTAGCAACCGGCGAAGTAATCAAGTTTGAAGGTTTCCTGAAAGTGTACATCGAGTCGAAGGACGATGAAGAATTGCAGGATGATGATGTAAAAGGCATGTTGCCTCCACTTTCGGTTGGACAAACAATTGACCTGCGGCACATGCTGGCTACGCAGCGTTACAGCCGTCCTGCTGCCCGCTATACGGAAGCCAGCCTGGTGAAGAAGCTGGAAGAAATGGGCATTGGCCGTCCGTCTACGTACGCTCCTACTATTTCAACGATACAGAAACGTGGGTATGTGGAGAAAGACAGCCGCGAAGGAAAAGAACGTCCGTACCGCGTACTGATTTTACAGAAGGATCAGGTAAGTGCACAGACCAAGACCGAAATAACCGGTGCCGAAAAAGCCAAGCTCTTCCCGACGGATATGGCTATGGTGGTGAACGACTTTCTGGTAGATCACTTTCCGACGGTGATTGACTACTCGTTTACAGCTAAAGTTGAAGCTGAATTTGACGAGATTGCGCAAGGCCACGAAGAGTGGAAAGCCATGCTGGAAAAATTCTATGAGAAATTCCATAAGCGTATTGAATCCAGCGAAACAATTGACCGTGCAGCGGTTTCCGGCGCCAGAGAACTTGGTATTGACCCGGTATCAGGCAAAAAACTGATTGCAAAACTGGGCCGTTTCGGACCTTATGTGCAGTTGGGTGAAGAAAACCCCGATACTGGTGAAAAGCCGGTGTATGCCAGCTTGCGCAAAGGGCAATTCCTGGAAAGCATAGCCCTGGAAGACGCGCTGGAGCTCTTCAAACTGCCACGCATTGTAGGCATGTACGAGGACAAAGAGATGAAAGCCGCTATTGGTCGCTTCGGCCCTTATATCAGCCATAGCAGCAAGTTCTATTCATTGCCTAAGCATCTCGACCCGCTTCAGGTTACGCCGGAAGAAGCCATCGAACTGATTGAGCAGAAGCGCAAAGCTGATGCTGAAAAGCTGATCAAGAGCTTTGACGAAAACCCTGATGTACAGGTATTGAATGGCCGTTACGGACCTTACATTGTGGTTGGCAAAAAGAACGTGAAGATTCCGAAAGGTAAAGAGCCTGCAGAGCTAACCCTGCAGGAATGTTTAGATCTGGCAGAAGCTACTCCTGAGAAAAAAGGCAGAGGCGGTTTTAAAAAGAAACCTGAACCAGCTGAAAAGAAAGCTACTACCAAGAAAGCTCCGGCTAAAAAGGCTGCAGCCAAGCCGAAAGCCAAGAAGTAATGAAATTATAGTTCAATAAGATTGAAAAGCGCAGCAGGTTTACACTTACTGCGCTTTTTATTTCAGCATGTAGTTGTTTCCCTGTCATGTCGAGCGATGCCAAGGCATCTTATGTTTTATAGTCAACTGTAGTTGCTACTGGGAACAAGCAGTTCGTGCTATAGTTACCACTTATTCTGGGAGCTTTACCAGCCTATCGTTTCATTTCTAGCTTTGGTGCGCTCACGGCCGCGAGGCCCCGTCTTCGGGCATCGCGCTGCTGCCTTCTTGCTATCCTCGCTCTGCTCGGATTGCCTGACGGCACCGCAACAAGTCAAAGGCGCTCAACCCAAAGACTGTGATCTTTCGATAGCTATAGTTTATCTTTAATTTGATAAGCTATAGTTGCATCGCCTTTCCGTGGTCATAGTTCCGTGGGCCAGGCTGCGCCTGCCTGTTCGTAGTTTGTAACTATAGTACGATAGCTTAAACTATAGCTACAGCCAAAATTCCCCTCTTTAGAGGGGTTGGGGCGGGGTAATTCAGCAACTATAAATAGACTATAGCTATGACAGAAATTGTCCCTTGAGGATAAGTGAGAATGGAAGATCGAAACTTGCGAGCGTAGCTCACAGGGGTGTTAATTCAACAACTATTAAAACTATAGCCGCAACTATAGCAAGGCCAAAAACTCCCTCCCCTGTATTTATGAAATGTGGTGAAGGAAGCCTGATTCAGACAAACTTCGCAAGCCACTGTTTTACCTGCGCCACATCAACTGTAAAGTTTTCATTCATATCTCCTGCAGAACCAATAATGGCATCATAGTCAAAACCAAGACCTTTGCTTAGAAGGAAATAATGAGGTTTAATGACGTTGGAGGGATGTAACTCTAACACCTTACTGTGCTTTGAAAACAATAGATTTGTTAGTCCGGCGCCGTGCGGAGCTATTACTGACTCAGTATCATAAAAGAGCTGCACTTGTTCCTGGTAGCTTAACTCTTCTGCCCTGACAACTTTAAAATTATAATTTGCCAGCAGCGGTAAAAGCTCCTGCTCGTTTAATAAACGGCGGGTCTTGGCCTTGCTCCTGCTGATGTAAATTCTCTGTTTAGTTTCAGATGAAGCTACCTTATACCCTTTCCAAATGTTTTCTTGCAACCACTGACTTACAGGCAAAGGCAGATAACCACTCTGGGCGTTAGATAGATAAGAAGGCAGCAAAAACTGTTCAACCTGCCATTTCTCATGTTTCCCAATGTAAACCACTTTCACATTTGGATGCTGCCGCAGCAAAAAATGCAACGTTTCATGCTGATAAGCTGGCAAATCGTGGCGCATGATCAGGTTAATAGGTCCTTTTACTTCCTGAAGCAAAAAATATAAGCGCGGAAGGCAGTCGAAAAACCAGTGATAGTTGTTATTGGCAGCCCAGGGCAGATGCAGAATTGAAGTGTAAATCCCCTCTTTACTTTTCGGCAACATAACCGACGGCGTTTTGAAAGCTGGAGATTTAGCTAACCGGCTCACATCAAACACCGATTCTACTATTACTTTACCGTTCTGCACCAGCGCCCCGGAATTCCCCAGAAACGTAACATCTTGAAGGGCAACTATAAACACAGGTTTAACACGGTAACCTAAACTATAGTCCAAGCTATAGTTGAAGGTCTCTGCAGAGTGCTGTAAAAATGCTTGTTCCTGCTCATTAAACTGTAACACCTGCGAAGGAGCCATCACTTTTTTAGATGAGTGATGCAGCACCGATGTATAACGGAAGTAGTAACTGGCAGTGTGCAGCAGTCGGAAGAGCGCCTTTTTCAGCATAGGTTAAAAGTGTAGCCCGAAAGTTACAAATTATAGTTTATAGTTGAGAGCTTATGAAAACAGCTTGTTCAGTGACTTTAACAGTTGTCTCGAACTGTTTAATTGCGAAACTTGATTCCAACAATTTAACCATAAAACCATCCAACAATTCAACAATTAAATATTTAACTTGCAGCGGAATGTTGGCTATAGTTTGCCATATATCAAAGCATAAAAACAAAGCATGGCATTAGACCTGAATCATAAGTCTATATTGGTAACGGGCGGCACGGGCTCGTTTGGTAAAAAGTTCGTGGAGATGGTGTTTGCCCGTTTCCCGGATGTGAAGCGACTGGTCATTTACTCGCGCGACGAGCTCAAGCAGTTCGAAATGTCGCAGATTTTTCCGCACAGCAAGTACAAGGCGATCCGTTATTTTATTGGCGATGTGCGGGACGGCGAGCGCTTTAAACGCGCCTGCGAAGGCATCGACATTATTGTGCATGCCGCTGCCATGAAACAGGTACCCGCTGCCGAATATAATCCGATGGAGTGCATCAAAACCAACGTGCTGGGTGCTGAGAATGTAATTAACGCTGCCCTGGATAGTGGCGTGAAAGAAGTTGTGGCCCTTTCTACAGACAAGGCTGCCGCTCCGATTAACCTGTATGGCGCTACCAAACTTTGCTCTGATAAGCTGTTTGTGGCAGCCAATAACATGAAAGGCAAGCGCGACATCCGCTTCTCGGTGGTTCGTTACGGCAACGTAATTGGTTCCCGAGGCTCAGTGGTGCCTTTCTTTTTGACAAAACGCAGTGAAGGTGTGCTGCCTATCACCCATCCGGACATGACCCGTTTCAATATCTCCCTAGAAGAAGGAGTGGAAATGGTGTTTCATGCGCTGGAAACGCATTGGGGCGGTGAGATTTTCGTTCCGAAGATCCCGTCCTATGTAATTACCGAGTTGGCAAAGGCCATTGGACCAAACTGCAAACAGGAAATTGTAGGCATTCGTCCGGGCGAAAAGCTGCACGAAGAGATGATTACCGAAACGGACTCGTTGAACACAGTGGAGCTGGATAAATATTACGTGATCCTGCCATCAACGCCAACCTGGGCAACCGAAGATTTCCTGAAAGCTTTTAACGGCAAAATGGTTCCGCTGGGCTTTAAATACAATTCCGGCACTAACACCGAGTGGCTGTCGGCAGAGCAGCTACGCGAACAGATCCGTCAGCACGTAGACCCGAACTTTGCAGTTTAAATTAAAAATTATGAATTTGAAATTAGAAATGGATTAAAGCTTAACGCTACAAAAATTTCTAATTTTTAATTTCTCATTTCTAATTATAGTAGTTCCAACAATGAACTCAGAATTTATAAACATGAAGCCCATCCCCTACGGTCGCCAGCACATTACACAGGATGATATTGATGCAGTGATGGAAACGCTGCAATCCGATTTCCTGACACAAGGGCCTAAAGTAGCTGAGTTTGAACAGGCGTTTGCCAACTACGTGGGCGCTAAATATGCGGTAGCGGTAAGCAACGGTACAGCGGCCCTGCATCTGTGCACACTGGTTTTGGGTGTAAATGAGGAATCGAGAGTGATAACCACACCGATAACGTTTGTGGCTTCTGCTAACTGCGTGCGCTATTGTGGTGGCATTGTTGAGTTTGCAGACATTGATCCGGAAACAGCTTTACTGGATATAAACAAAGTACGGGCTATGGTGGAAAGCAAGCCAAAAGGTTACTACACCGGTATTATTCCGGTAGATTTTGCCGGCAACCCGGTAAACCTGGAAGAATTCAGAAAGCTGGCTGATGAGTTTGGCTGCTGGATAATAGAAGATGCCTGTCATGCTCCTGGCGGTTATTTTATAGATAGCAAGGGCGAGAAACAACTATGCGGTAACGGAAAATACGCTGACCTGGCCATCTTCTCGTTCCACCCGGTTAAGCACATTGCAACCGGCGAGGGCGGCATGATCACAACGAACAGCGATGAACTATACCAGGAACTGCTGAAGCTGCGCACCCACGGCATTACCCGCGACCCGAACCTGATGGAAGAAAACCACGGCGGCTGGTACATGGAAATGCAGGAGCTCGGCTACAACTATAGAATTCCGGATATGCTTTGCGCCCTTGGTATTACGCAGCTGCAACGTGCCGATGCCGGCCTTGCACGACGCAAAGGCATTGCCAAGGTGTACGACGAAGCATTTGCAACTATAGCTCGTATTAAAGTATTGGGCACGTCTGCAGAAGCCTTAACTGAGAATGGGGACACCGGCCATGCTTACCACCTGTATGTGATCAAAGTGGCCGACCGAAAAGGCTTATATGATTTTCTGCGCCAGCACAACATCTTTGCACAGGTGCATTACATTCCCGCCCATACCATGCCTTACTACAGAAACCTGGGCTATAAAAAAGGAGATTACCCGGAAGCTGAAGCCTACTACAGCGAGTGCCTGAGCCTGCCGATGTACCCAAGCCTGACAGCCGAAGAGCAGGAGTTTGTAATTGAGAAGGTGAAAGAATTTGTAGGATGAAAACCATTGCCATCATACCAGCCAGAGGTGGCAGTAAGCGTATTCCCAGAAAGAACATCAAAGACTTTTTAGGGAGACCTATTATTGCTTACTCTATCCGGACAGCACTGGAGTCTGGACTGTTTGATGAGGTGATGGTATCTACGGATGATGCTGAAATAGCAGAAGTAGCCACAAAATTGGGGGCGAATGTTCCTTTTTTAAGGAGCGAAGCTACCTCAGATGATTTTGCCACTACAGCTGCTGTATTAAAGGAAGTGCTGCACAACTATAAAACTATAGGAAAGCAATTTGAGTTTGGTTGCTGTATCTACCCCACGGCGCCTTTGCTTACAATATCGGCGCTTAAGGAGGCATATCAGCAACTGCAGAATAAAAACTTTGATACTGTTTTTCCTGTTTTAAAGTATAATTACCCGATCTGGAGAAGCCTGAAAATAGAAGCTGGTAAGGTAGCCCTAAACTGGCCGGAGCACCTAAACAGCCGCTCTCAGGATTTACCTGCCGCATACCATGATGCCGGGCAGTTTTATTGGTTTAGGACGGACCGTTTACTAAACACAGGTAAGCTATTTACGGATAACTCCGGGGCAGTAGAACTTGACGAACTGGAAGTACAGGACATCGACAACGAAACCGACTGGAAACTGGCCGAACTAAAATATAAACTCATCCATAAACTTGCATAGCACCATCCATAAACGTCGCATCATACTCCGGGCTGATGGCAACAGCCGCATTGGCTTGGGCCATGTGGTGCGATCATTGGCACTAGCCAGTATGCTGCGCGATTATTTTGAGTGTGTATTTGCCATTCAGGAGCCGGATGATGCGCTGAAAGCCCAGATTCTGGAGACTTGCGACGGCATTATTTCGCTGCCTTTGTGCGCCCCAACTGAAGAACGTTTTAACTATGAACTGGCAGCATATATTTCAGAAGAAGAAATTGTAGTGCTGGACGGCTATAGTTTCGCTACCGCTTATCAGCAGACTATAAAAGCACGAGGGGCGCAATTGGTTTGTATTGATGATATTCACGCCTACTCATTTGCAGCGGATGTAGTACTGAACCAAGCAGGTGGAATTGAAGCTGCAAACTATAGAACTGCTCCATATACAAAATTGCTGCTGGGCCCGGAATTCGCACTGCTTCGACCACCTTTTTTAGAAGCTGCCAGGCAACACAGAACAATACCCACTGGAGAGCTGCACATACTTTTAAATTTAGGTGGCGCTGATCCTGAAAACTATACGTTGAGACTTGCCCAGGAAATAGCTACTTTACATAAGACCGCAACTATAGAAATTGTAGCTGGAAGCGCCTACAAACACCTGGATGAACTGCAAAGCTGGGTAGAAGATAGCACCAACTATAGCTTACACCACAACCTGGATGCTGAACAAATGTGTAAGCTGATGCAAAAGTGTGCTGTAGCAGTTACATCGGCAAGCGGTGTGGCATACGAATATGCAGCAGTTGGCGGAATGCTTTTCGTTCTTCAGACAGCCGATAACCAAACTGGTTTATACAAATTCCTGACAAAGAACGGTGTTGCGCAACCCTATAGTTTAGAGGCTGTAAACTCGGATTCTTTCAACCAGTTTGAGAAGCAACTATCAGCACAACGGCGCTTTTTTGATGGACAGAGTGACAAACGGTTATTAGCGGTATTTGAGCAACTGAACCTGAGCCAGCGCCTTACACTGAGGCAGGCAACTATAGCCGACCTGGAACTGATATTTGACTGGAACAACGATCCGGAAGTACGCCGGCAGTCTTTTAATCCAGAGCCGATTCTGCTTGATAACCACACCCGCTGGTATACCGCCCGGCTTGAAGATACTGCCTGTAGATTTTATATTGCAGAGATAGATGGCTTACCTGCCGCACAGATCAGATTCGATATAAAGGAAGGTATAGCAACTATAAGCTACCTGATCAGCATTGGTTACCGGGGCAAAGGCTTGGGGCACATCGTACTGCAAAAAGGCATTGCCAAACTCAAAGCTGAATCACCGGATTTAAAATTAGTCGAAGGGCTTGTGCAGCAGAACAACAGAGCCTCTGTAAGGGCATTTGAGAAAGCCGGTTTCAACTATGGCACGCCAGCTCCGGAACACCCGGATGCCTACCACTTTGTTCTGGAACTGCCATAGAAAGTATAATTTAGAAAATCATGATCAACGATATAAACATTGCAGGCCGCCTGGTTGGCGCAAATCATAAGCCTTTTATTATTGCCGAAATGTCGGGCAACCACAACCAGTCGCTGGAGCGGGCATTGGCTATAGTTGATGCCGCTGCCGATGCTGGTGCTGACGCCATAAAACTACAGACTTACACTGCCGACACCATGACCTTGCCAGGCGCTTTCACCATAGAGGATGAGAATTCGTTGTGGAAAGGCCGCGAACTATACGACCTGTACAAGGAAGCCTACACGCCCTGGGAGTGGCATCAACCTATATTTGAGCGAGCCAAAGAGCGTGGCATGATCGCTTTCTCGTCGCCGTTTGATGAGACGGCGGTTGATTTCCTGGAAGAGCTGGGAGCACCTGTCTATAAGATTGCTTCTTTTGAAAACACAGATCATCCACTTTTACGCAAAGTAGCTGCAACAGGAAAACCGGTGATCATGAGCACAGGGGCAGCAACTGTGCAGGAAGTGGCAGAAGGCGTGCAGGTTTTACGGGAGGCGGGCTGCCAGGAGCTCATTCTTCTGAAATGCACCAGCACCTACCCTTCTACTCCCGAAAACACGAACCTGCTCACCATACCACACATGCGCGAACTATATAATGTGCAGGTTGGCCTATCAGACCATACGATGGGCGTGGGTGCAGCCGTAGCAGCGGTGGCCTTGGGAGCCACCGTAATTGAGAAACATTTTACGCTGCGCCGTGCTGATGGTGGTGTAGATTCTGCTTTCTCGCTGGAGCCTGAAGAACTGAAAATGCTGGTGGTGGAATCGGAAAGAGCCTGGCAAGCCATGGGCCACGTGCAGTATGGGGTACAAAAGGCCGAAGAGAAAAGTCGTTTGTTCAAGCGCTCAGTTTATGCGGCCAAAGACATAGCCGCAGGTGAAGCTTTCACCAAAGAAAATATCCGGGTCATTCGTCCGGGACTTGGGCTCGCACCAAAGCATTATGAAGAATTGCTGGGTAAACCGGCTGCCACCAACATTAAAGCCGGCACTCCCCTTACCTGGGATATGGTATAAATCGTGAAAAACTGGTACGTCCTCTACAGCAACATCCTGCACCTGCACTTTTCAGATGGTTTTTATAAACTGCCAGAAAGCGCTAAAAATGCTGTGTCCCCAACTTCTCTGGTCAAGCGCTTGCTAAAAGTACTTGGCTATAGTTTAGTACGGCTTGTCGGCAACCTGTTTAAGTCGGTGGAGCAACCTGGAAAGTTGAAGGGAAAAGTGTGGCTATATGTGGTGAGCCAGAATAATTATGACAGTCTGAAGTTTATACAGGAAGGTATTCCTGATGCTGTTTTTGTAGCTGGGCAGAGCAAGGAAATCGGTAAGTACAATGCTATAGTTAACCGCCTGTCGCTGCGGAAGAAGGTGCTTTATTACTATAAATTCCTGCCGCTTTACTTCCAGTTTCTGAAACATAAAAAGGAAAGCACGCTACGGTTTTATGATGTGTTGTTTGATGCCATTGGTTTTTATGAAGTATACCTGCAGAAGCTTCGCAAGTACAAGCCGGCAACTATAGTTTTTGCAAACGATCACAACCCAGATGCCCGTGCCATGCTGCTTGCCGCCAAAGCTGCTGGCATTAATACAGCCTATATCCAGCACGCCAGTGTCAGCCCTATTTTCCCCCCCCTGCAATTCGACCTGAACTTACTTGAGGGGCAGGATGCACTGGTTAAGTATAAACTATGTGGCCCAGTTGAAGGCAAAGTGGAGTTGGTAGGCATGCCCAAAGCCGATGCTTACGCTAACTATAGAAATACCAGTCAACAGATCGGGACCATCGGGATAGGCTGTAATCTGATGGATGATTTGGGCGAAATTACCAGGCTGCTCCGGCAGTTAACTATAGATTTCCCATCTATAAACTTCATTCTTCGTCCCCATCCCCGCGACAAACGAGACTTTAAAACGCTCTCCACTATAAGCTCCAACATCAGCATTTCCGATCCCCGCACTGAGCCAACATTCGATTATCTCAACCGGATTGATGTGCAACTAAGTGGGAATTCGGGAATTCACCTGGAAGCAGTATTACTAAATGTCTGGTCGATCTTCTACAACATGAACTCAACCGAGAGCCTGCACGATTACTATGGTTTTATAGCACATGGCTTAGCAGATGCTGCGACTAACTATAGCGAGCTACGGGATTTGTTACAAAGTTCGCTAAATCAAAAACCAGAAGTTTACCTGCGCGCAAAATACTACAATGCTACTGTTGGGACGGAGCATGATGGAAAAAGCAGTGAACTGGCTTTAAAATACCTAAAGGAGTTTGTTCAGACTAGTCAGCCTGCAAAGGCGAAGCTATAGTTACTTTACTATCCCCAAAAATTTTACCTTTGCTCCCTGACTTTAGCCAATGAGTAGACAATTACAGCGCGAAGGTATCTGGAACACCATCATCTCGTATGCCGGCATTGCCATCGGGTACGTAAATGTGTTGATCCTTTTTCCGAACATCCTGGATGAAGAGCAGGTTGGCCTGACACGCCTGCTGCTAACTATAGCCGAGATGTTTGCGCAGTTTGCAGCACTTGGCTTTGTGAATATGAGTGTACGGTACTTCCCGTACTTCCGCAACAAAGAGAAAAAACACCACGGCTTCCTGTTCGTGCTGCTCTCGGTGCCGATGTTCGGTTTCGCCCTCATGACGGCGCTGTTCATCATTTTTAAGCCCGTAGTAGCCGATTATTACAAAGAGAACTCCTCTCTCCTGCTAGATTATTACCATTACATCATTCCGCTGGCGTTTTTTACGCTGCTTTTTAACCTGTTCACGGCCTACCTGCGCTCCCTTTTTAAAACGATAGTTTCGTCGTTTGTAAAGGATTTCCTGTCACGGGTGCTGATACTGGTGTTGCTGCTGGCCTATAGTTTCGGCTGGATGGATTTTGAGATGTTTGTGCTGTGGTACGTGGCCGCCAACTCTGCCATTGCGCTGGTGCTGATCGCCTATACCATGTGGCTGAAACAGTTCTTCATAAAGCCACAGTTTGCCGAAGCGGTAAGTATTATTCCGTTCCGGGAGATGCTGTATTTCGGACTGTTCACGTTCATGGGCAACATTTCGGTTACCATCATTAAGTCAGTCGACCAGGTTATGATTAGTTCCGTGAGTTTGGCTGACAATGGTATTTACACTACTTCCTTTTATATCACGAGCGCTATTGTTACACCTGCGCTGGCCATCTTTAAGATTGCTTTTCCGCAAGTAGCCGAGTTCTGGAAAAACAGAGATATGCTGGGAATGGCGAAGTTCTACAAGCAAATTACGCTTATTAACCTTATTATTGGGTTGCTGCTCTTTATCGGCATTTGGGCTAACCTCGATAACCTGTTCTCTTTCATGCCCGAAACCTATAGTGCGGGTAAGTGGGTGGTTTTTTTCCTGGCTATGGCCCGACTGGTAGACCTTGCAACGGGTATTAACGGCATCATACTGGCAACTTCTGATAAGTACCGCTGGGACCTGCTGTTTAACATTGTGCTCGCCGGGCTAACCATCTGGACCAATACTATTTTTATTCCGCTCTATGGCATGAACGGGGCCGCCTTTGCCACCATGCTGTCGCTGATATTTATTAACCTGCTGCGGATGTTCTTTGTACTATGGGCTTACAAAATGCAGCCATTTGCCTGGAGCTCACTTGGCATAACAACTATAGCCTTGGTGTCGCTGGCTGCATCATATCTCATCCCTTACCTGGGCAATGTTTACCTCGATATCGCGGTGCGCTCAATAGCCATTACTATAGTTTATAGCGCACTCACATTGGGCTTTAAAGTGTATCCGGAACTGAATGTTTGGGTGCGGAAACTCGTGAGAACTTACACAGGATTGTAATTCCCTGCCAGCTTAATGCGCTGGTTAATCTAAATCTACTGAAAGCAAAGATGATGACTACAGACAGCAAAAAACAAACCTTACGCATAGTTGGGGTAATAGCTGCACTTTTGGGTTTTGCCAGCAAATTAGTATACAGGCCCTGGGTTATTGAGAATCAGATGGATGATTTTGGATTACAAGGGTTTGCTCCAAGTTTCTTTTACGTGCTGGGCGCCTGTTTACTCATAGCAGGGTTCAGCAATAAAAATATACCTAAGAACATGGCTTTAGCGGCTCTGGGTGCAGCGGTATACGAGCTTGAGCAAAACTATACTTCAAGAGTTTTTGACTACTTAGATCTGATTGCTACCGGTGTCGGGTTAGGGCTTGCCTTGCTGATCAGCGAGGTCATCCTTAAAGATAAGGCTGCAGAAGAAACGTTCACGCACAATGAGCATGAGCACTAAGTTTTGTTAGATGACACTCTCAGCCTGATATCAGAGATTGTGCTTCAATGAAAACTATAGTTATCGCTTGCAACTATAAACTATAGCTGCCGCATGAGGCTATAAAACCGGAAAAACTTAGTAGCTGGCTGTTGTAAACGCGAAGGTCTCTTTATTAGAATCAAGTACTTTTCCGCTTTCGCATTTAAGCACACGCTTTGGATAGCGGTTAATGATCTCATAGTTGTGTGTAGCCATGAGTATAGCCGTACCGCTGTTGTTTATCTCCATAAACAGCTGCATAATGCCATCTGCTACAATCGGATCGAGGTTACCGGTTGGCTCATCGGCAATAAGTATTACAGGTTCGTTCAGCAAGGCGCGGGCCACTACTATACGCTGCTGTTCGCCACCCGAAAGTTGGTGTGGCATTTTGTTGGCGGCTGCATCGAGTCCAACCCGCATGAGCACTTCAGAAATGCGCTGCTTTATTTTGCTCTTGTCCTTCCAGCCGGTTGCGCGCAAAACAAAGCTCAGGTTTTCAGCAACGGTTCTATCAAAAAGCAGCTGAAAATCCTGAAAGATAATACCTAAACGTCGACGCAGAAACGGGATTTTTGTGCGGGGAAGTTTGCTTAGGTTAAAATCAGAAACCGAGGCCGAGCCGGTAAGTAAAGGCAGGTCGGCATATAAAGTCTTAAGTAAAGAGCTTTTCCCGCTGCCTGTGCGCCCTACCAGGTACACAAACTCCCCTTTCTCAATATCGAACGATACACCACTCAAAATGGTATTAACATCCTGGTAAACAGCTACATCGCGAAGGGATACTACGGGTGAAGAAGAAAAACTCATGTATACTTAAATCTCTAATTTCTGCAGTTTACCAAATTCCAGTGAATCTATCAAAGCAGCCAGTGCATCTTCTTTCCCTTCCAGCCCATAGCGGTCCAGGTTTTTCAGAGGCCGGTCGGCCCGGAAATAAGCTATCAGCACGAAATTGCTATCGCGTAACTGTATGTAATCCGGAATCTTGGCCTTGCCTTTTACTTTGATGATGTACATTGGGAGTAAATTATGAATTAAAAATTAGAAATTAGAAATGAAGGCATTTGTACCCATTTCTAACTTCTAATTCATAATTTCTAATTAATACTATTTATTTCCTTTTGCGTGATCAGCCAGGAACTTCTGCAGACCGATGTCGGTAAGCGGATGGTTCAGCAGGCTAGTGATTACATTAAGCGGGCAGGTAACTACGTCGGCACCGATCTCAGCGCACTGCACCAGGTGCATTACGTGGCGAACCGAAGCAGCCAATACCTGCGTCTGGTAGCCATAGTTGCTGTAAATCTGCACGATCTGGTCGATCAGCTGCATACCATCTGTAGATACGTCATCTAAACGGCCCACAAACGGAGACACATAGGTAGCACCAGCTTTAGCAGCAAGTATCGCCTGACCAGCCGAGAATACCAGCGTACAGTTTGTTTTAATGCCTTTCTCGCTGAAATAACGGATCGCTTTAACGCCATCACGGATCATAGGCACTTTCACCACAATATTCGGGTGCAGCTCAGCTAAAAACTCACCTTCTTTAATGATGTTTTCATAATCTGTAGCGATTACTTCTGCACTGATGTCGCCATCTACAATTTCACAAATTTTCTTGTAGTGCGCCATCACGTTATCGTGACCGAAGATGCCTTCCTTCGCCATCAGCGATGGGTTGGTGGTAACGCCGTCTAACACGCCTAGGTCGTGCGCTTCCTGAATTTCCTGCAGGTTTGCAGTATCGATAAAGAATTTCATATGAGATGGGATGATTATAGTTACAAAGCTAAACTATAAATCCTGAAACCGGAAGAAAAGCGGCTATTTTTAGGTATGGCAGCAGATGCCGTTGGGGTATGGGCAAAAAAAAGTGGCAAACCAACATCGCGCCGCTTCGACTACCTACCCTTGCTACCTTCCGGTCCTGGGGGATTTGGCAGGAGCTGGCCGTGCCGATTTGCCGTTACAAAAGTACGGATATTCTCATTGAAAGCAAATTATTGCGGTTTAAAAACGCATAAATTTTACTCTTAAACTATAAGTTTCAAATTATCAGGTGCTTTTAAATTTAGATATCGATGATGTCTACAGTTGAATCCTATGTTTTTTAGAGTGTAGCGAGAAATCTATCTCAGCCTATAGTAGTACCTTTGTCATGTCGAGCGTTAGTCGAGACATCTTATATGACCTTATCAAACTATAGTTACTGAATTGACACGAGAAGTTTCTTTCATAGCTTCCTTTTATCCTGGGAGCTTTACCAGCCTAAAGTTTCAATCCAGCTTTGGTGCGCTCACGGCCGCGAGGCCTCGTCTTCGGGCATCGCGCGGTGTATATTTCTTTTGCTCCTGCGTCGCAATGCCTGACGGCACCTGAAATCTACAAGGCGCTCAACCCAAAGACTGTGATCATTTCGATAGCTATAGTTCATGCTTCTTGAGCAGTTATAGTTGCATCGCCTTTTCATGGTGGTAGTTCTGAGGGGCAGGCTGCGCCTACCTGCTCGTGGTCTGAACTATAGATGTATAACTTAAACTATAGCAACAGCAGAATTCCCCTCTTGGGAGGGGTAGGTTAATTGCCAACTATAGAAGGACAGCTCAAACTATAGCAGTGACAGAAACTGTCCCCTTGAGGACAAGTGAGAACGGGAGTTCGAAACTTGCGAGCGTAGCTCACAGGGGTGTTAACTATCGTATCGACTAAGGAACGACACAACTATAGCAACAGAACAAAACTCCCTCTCCTGTTCTTAAGAGAGGGCTGGGGTGAGGTAAATTCAAATCCCCCTCCCCCATTCATAATTTATAATTTATAATTCATAACTCCCTCAAACCTCACTTATATTCAAAAGTATTGGTAAATACTGTAAAAGCGCCTTACCTTTGCGCATGCCAGAAAAAATTCTCATCCTCGACTTTGGCTCCCAATATACCCAGCTTATAGCAAGACGGGTTCGCGAGCTTAATGTATACTGTGAGATATACCCTTACAATAACGTTCCTGCCCTCACAGACGAAGTAAAAGGTGTTATATTATCAGGAAGCCCATGCTCCGTGCGGGACGCAGAACACCCAACTATAGACCTTGCTCAATACCTTGGTAAGTTGCCTGTACTTGGTGTATGCTATGGTGCACAGCTAATTGCCCACGAGAGCAACGGTGAAGTAACACCATCCACCATCCGCGAGTATGGCCGCGCCAGGTTATCGGAGCTGCATACGGCTAACCGCCTCATGAAAGAGCTCACGCCGGGTTCAGTAGTCTGGATGTCGCATGGCGATACGATAAAAGAGGTTCCGGATAATTTTGAGATTCTTGCCAGTACCGATACGGTTCGTGTAGCTGCTTACAAGCTCCGCGACCAGGAAACATATGGCATTCAGTTTCACCCAGAAGTAACCCACTCCGACGAAGGCAAAACCCTGCTCCGTAACTTTGTGGTACACATTTGCCGCTGCATGCAGGACTGGACTTCAGAACAATTTGTGGATGCTACTGTTGCTGAACTGAAACAACAACTGGGCAACGATAAAGTAGTACTAGGCTTATCTGGTGGTGTAGACTCCAGCGTGGCTGCCATGCTGATACATCATGCCATTGGCAAAAACCTGTACTGCATATTTGTAGATAACGGCCTGCTTCGCAAAGATGAGTTCGCAAACGTACTGGACTCTTACAAGCACATGGGCCTGAACGTAAAGGGTGTAGATGCCAAATCGAAGTTCTACGATGCTTTAGCTGGCTTAACTGACCCTGAAGCAAAACGCAAAGCCATTGGCCGCGTGTTCATCGAGGTTTTTGACGAAGAAGCACATAAGATTGAAGACGTGAAGTGGCTGGCGCAAGGCACCATTTACCCGGATGTGATTGAGTCATTGAGCGTAAAAGGCCCTTCAGCAACTATAAAATCGCACCACAACGTAGGTGGTCTCCCCGACTTCATGAAACTGAAGGTGGTTGAGCCGCTTAAGACGTTATTTAAAGACGAAGTTCGCCTGGTAGGTAAAACCCTTCACATCGACGATGCCATACTTGGACGTCATCCTTTCCCGGGTCCTGGCCTGGCTATTCGAATTTTAGGTGATATTACCCCGGAAAAGGTACAGATATTGCAGCAGGTGGATCATATCTTTATCAGCAACCTGAAAAAGTCTGGCTTGTATGACGAAGTATGGCAGGCCGGCGCTATCCTTACACCTGTACAATCGGTGGGTGTGATGGGCGATGAGCGTACCTATGAAAATGTAGTAGCACTGCGCGCAGTAACAAGTATCGATGGTATGACCGCCGACTGGAGCCGTTTACCGTATGAATTCCTGGCTGATGTTTCAAACGAGATCATCAACAAAGTAAAAGGCGTTAACCGCGTGGTATACGACATCAGCTCTAAGCCACCGGCAACTATAGAGTGGGAATAACTACTAATGAGTGAATTTTGAATGAGTGATTGGGTGAATAATATTCGGTATTAAAATTCACTCGGTCACTCATTCTCACATTCAAAACTGGAAAATATGAGCAACTTCTGTAAGAGTGTAGTTTTAGTGTTAGGGCTTTCGTTGGCGTCTCCGGTACTTGCCCAGCAAAACCAGGATGTTACCTACAGCAACGGTAAAATTCTGTTGCAGCAACAACGCTATGAGCAGGCCATGTCGGAATTTCTTCCGCTTACTTCTGCCGGCAATCCTTACGCCCCCGAAGCCTCCTATTTTTATTCTGTTGCAGCTTTTAAGGCTCAAAAATACAAAGAAGCGCAGCAAATGCTGCAACAGTTGAAAGCACAGCACCCTGACTGGGCACAGATGCCGGATGCTACTTACTTGCTGGCTAATGTCCTGTTTGAGTTGGGCAACTATAACGAAGCGCTTACGCAACTTCAGCAGTTAAACACTAGCCCGCTTGCCTCTGATGCTGCAGCATTAGAGCAACACTACCTGCGTCTCTTAACCGATAAAGCTGCTTTTGAGAAATTAGTACAGCGTTACCCCAACGACAAGATACTGGCCCAGGTGTATGCAGATAAACTGGTTAGTGGCTGGTACCGTCCGGAAGACAAAGCGACGCTGGAAAGACTGGTAGCTAAACATAACCTTGACAAGAACAGGTATTTAAATGCCGCCGCCCGTAATCAGCAAGGCGTAGATGTAGCCCTGCTCCTGCCCTTCCAGCTAAACCAGGCTCCAGGCCAGAACGCCCGCAAAAACCAGTTCATTAACGACCTGTATGCAGGCATACAATTAGCTCAGGACTCACTGGCTGCGCAGGGCCTTAAAGTTAACCTGTATACGTACGATGCCGGTACCGATACAACTATAGTTAACCGTATACTGAACCTGCCCGAGCTAAAGCAAATGGACTTGGTTATTGGCCCGGTTTATAAGAGCTCGGCACGTGTAGCCAGCCGTTTTGCCCGCGAAACAGGTATTCCGGTTATTAATCCATTGTCTCAGGACCTTGATCTGGCAGAAGAAGGCAGCAATGTTTATCTTTTTGAGTCTTCAGTAGCTACACAGGCGCGCCAGGCTGCAACGTATGCCTATAACACTTTCTCCCCAAAAACTGCAGTCATCCTTTTCGAGAATACAAAAGAGGATACCACTTTTGCTTATTTCTACAAAGAGCAGTTTAAGAAGTTGGGTGGCAAAGTAAAGAACTATAAGAAAATAAATCCTGCACAGGCAGCTGCCACAGCTAAAACGTTCAACGACCTTAACTTAACTGATGTAGGCCACATGGCAGTTTTTTCTGATAAGATGACTGCAGCAGTAAATGCAACCAGTAAAATACAAGCGACATCAGCCTCGCTCCCACTGATGACTTACTATAGTTGGCTTAACATAAACCAGATCTCTTTACGTCAGCTCGATAACCTGGAAGTATATTTTATCAGTCCGAAATTTATCGACCTTAGAACACCTGCCGTTAAAAGTTTCCGGCAGAAGTATATCAACCGCTACAATGTACCGCCTTCGGTGTATGCTTATGCCGGTTTCGAGATGCTGTACTTCTATGGCAGCCTGCTGCAGCAATATGGGTCTAACATTGCACAGGGCCTACAGGAAAATGGTGTTGGCAAAGGTGCGCTTTACCCTGCCGTAGGCTATACCAGCCGGGCCTCCCGCAATCACCTGCAGCCCGACAACCAGTTTGTACCGATCATTAAATTAGAGAACCTTCAACCTATAGTAGTAAACACGGTTTACTAATTATACTTAAAAAATAATTACCCGATGAAAACTGCACCAATCAGTGAAGAACTGTTTCAGCGCGCCCAGAATTTTATTCCTGGCGGCGTTAACTCTCCAGTTAGAGCTTTCAGAGCCGTAGGTGGAAACCCACGTTTTATAAAGTCTGCCAAAGGCGCTTATTTATATGATGAAGATGGTAACCGTTACATGGAGTTTATTAATTCCTGGGGACCAATGATCCTGGGCCATGCTTCCGAAATTGTACAGGAAGCAGTACAGCAGGCTATCCCAAATTCCCTTTCCTTCGGTGCTCCTACCCGCAAGGAAGTAGAAATTGCAGAGCTCATTATCAGCATGGTGCCAAGCATCGAGAAAGTGCGCATGGTGAACTCCGGTACTGAAGCTACTATGTCTGCTATACGGGTGGCGCGTGGCTATACCGGCCGCGATAAGATGATCAAATTTGAGGGCTGCTACCATGGCCACGGCGATTCTTTTTTGATTGCGGCAGGCAGTGGCGCCATAACGCTAGGTGTACCTGATAGCCCGGGCGTAACCAAAGGCACAGCAAACGATACGCTGACAGCTCCTTTTAACAACCTGCAGGCCGTGCAGGAGCTGGTAGATGCTAACAAAAACAACGTGGCAGCCATTATTCTGGAGCCCGTTGCCGGTAACATGGGCCTTGTGCAGCCAACACAGGAATTCCTGCAAGGCTTGCGTGATCTTTGCACCAAAGAAGGCATTGTACTGATCTTCGACGAAGTAATGACTGGTTTCAGACTTGCACAGGGCGGTGCACAGGAGCTGTTTGGTATTACGCCGGATATGACCACACTCGGAAAAATTATTGGTGGTGGTATGCCGGTAGGTGCTTATGGTGGCAAGAAAGAGATCATGGACTTTGTTGCTCCGGCCGGCCCGGTTTACCAGGCAGGTACTTTATCAGGTAACCCAATTGCCATGGCTGCCGGTATGGCCATGCTACAGCACCTGAAAAACAACCCGCAGGTATATACCCAATTGGCGGAAACTACAGGCCGCATGGTTGCCGGAATGAAACAGAACATGGAAAAGCTGGGGCTGAACTATACGGTAAACCAGTTAGGCTCTATGTTTACAATCTTCTTTACAAACAACCCCGTAACTGATTTTGATAGCGCCAAAACTTCTGACACAGCCCTATTCGGACGTTACTTTAACGAAATGCTGCAGCGTGGCATTTACCTGGCGCCATCACAGTACGAAGCTATGTTTGTTTCTACGGCCATTACCCCAGAAATGGTAGATGAATTTGTGCAGGCCAACTACGAAGCATTAAAGGCTATACACGCATAATAGAAGCGTCTTTTAACTATAAAATAGCGGCAGCACCACAAAATTGGGCTGCCGTTCTTTTTATACTTGGTGTGTATGCGCTTTATTCATTACTTTTACAATCAATTTTTTAGCCTGCACTTTCCATGATCCTAACAGATAAGCAAATTCTAGAAGAGATAGAAAAAGGAACTATCCTGATAGAACCATTCAGACGCTCAAGCCTCGGTACAAACTCTTACGATGTGCATCTTGGCCGTTACCTGGCCAATTACCGCGACGAAATACTGGATGCACGCCAGCACAATGAAATCGATGTTTTTGAGATACCGGAAGAAGGGATTGTGCTGCAACCAGGCACTTTATATTTAGGTGTTACTTTGGAGTATACCGAAACACATGCGCACGTTCCGTTCCTGGAGGGTAAGTCGAGTGTGGGCCGTTTGGGTATAGACATACATGCTACCGCAGGCAAAGGCGATGTTGGCTTCTGCAATACCTGGACCCTGGAAATCTCGGTTACACAGCCAGTGCGTGTTTACTATGGCATGCCAATTGGCCAGCTTATTTATTTTGAAGTGAAAGGCGGCATCGAAAACTATTATAACCTGAAAGAAAACGCGAAATATAATAACCGTACCATTACTCCTGTCGAATCGATGATGTGGCGTAATAACTGGTAACTTTTTTCGTTAAAACTGCATATAAAGGGCTATTCTGTTACAGGGATAGCCTTTTTGGCATAATTCCTGCACTATACAGATCATAAGAAATCATCTGGTATCAGGGAATTATTTTCATCACCGGTTGGTTGTAGAAAAGTAAAACAGGAAAAAGGAAAACAACTATGAAAAGCTTATTGGTAACATTGTGCGCTTGCTTAGGTCTCATCTTCACAGCTGCAGCCGACGGAAACGAGAAATCTATAACTGTAGAAAACAGAGCCAACAACCTTTCAGATCAAATGATTCGCGAGTTACGCCTGAACAATTATCAGTCTAATAAAGTGCGTGAGATAAATCTGGACGTAGTTGCAAAAATGATGGCTGTAGAAACTCAGTATGCAGGTAACCAGGAGCTGATTGATCAGAAATGCAAAGCTATCTGCGCTGAGCGTGATGTAAAACTGGAGAATGTTCTGAGCACTGTGCAGTACAACGACTACTTCGGAGACCGCAAATACTATAGCAATTATGATAAGGAGTTTGTGGCAAAAGGCGGACAGCCAGCTGACAACTCAATCGCCAGTGCAACAACCGGCGAAACTACTGCAGTAAACTAATCTATACCAGTCTATAAAATCAAAAAAGGCCGCTATTTCTAGCGGCCTTTTTGATTTTATAGTTCGGCAGACTACTGCTGGATATTCTTCTGACGCTCTGCTTCTACGTGGTTCATTAGTTCCTCGCAAAGCGCGCGCATTTTCTGAGCCATTACGTTATCACTGGTAGCCGTAGCAATGCTTTGGGCCATAGCGCCAATCGTATCAATGTAAAAATATTTCATTTCATCTACAGGCATATCTTTCGTCCACAGGTCAATTTTCATAGTGCCTGCTTCGTCGCGGTCCCATAACGAAATGTTGATTGCCTTTGCAAAATGGATCTTTTCGCCTGCATCAGTTGCACGCCAGCTAATGGCTTCAGGTATCTTCTGGTCGTCTAAAGCAATGCTAAAATATATTTCTGACTTCTTCATTTCTTTAAAATTTAAACTTTATAGTATCTGCCTCTCGTAATATGCCTGAATGCATATATTTTCTACAAAGTTAAGCGATGCGCCACGGAATAAAAATTCTCTTTACGCTTTTTACCCTTCTTACCCTTGCAGGCTGTGCCCGTATACTCCCGACCAAGGAAAAAACCTATACAGTAGGCTTTTATAACCTCGAAAAACTATACGATGCACAGGACAACCCCTATAACAGCGCTTATAATCCGGATGGAGAACTGCAGTGGAACAGCATCCGGTACGAGCATAAACTTAAGAACCTGAGTCAAGCTATAGCTACAATAGGCGGGAAAGACGGGCCGGCTATTCTCGGAGTAACCGAGGTGGAAAATGCCCAGGTACTGCAGTCTCTTCTGAATCAACCACTACTCCGGAAAAAGAAATATCGGTTTATTCATTTTGAGTCGGATGACAGACTGGGGCTGGAAGTAGCTTTGATCTATAACCCTAAAAACTTTAAGCCACTAGCTCAGAAAGCTGTAAAAATTGATTTCCCGCAGCGGAATTTCAAAGGCAAGGATATATTGCAGGTTAAAGGAGAACTGGAAGGGCAACAAGTAACCCTGTACATAAACCACTGGCCTGCAAACTATGGCAATGCAGCGCAGGGCACACGCAATCGTCGTGCAGCGGCTAGCACACTCCGACGGCTTATAGATGCGGACCTGAAACAGAATCAGGACGCTAACATTTTGGTAATTGGTGATTTTGACGAAGAACCTAACTCGCCGGTATTGCAACAGGTGCTACAGGCTAACGGAAGACCAAATCCAAACTATAAAACTGAGCTGTTCAATACGTTTTATATAAACTATGTGCAGGGGCTAGGCAGTTACCATAGGCGCGGCAATTTTATGATGCTGGACCAGGTCCTTGTATCCAAAGCCTTGCTGGACCAACAGGGACTTGAATATGTACATGGCTCCGCTCAGATATACGCCCCGGAGTTTCTTAAATACACGTTTGGCAAGTATAAAAACACACCCCGGACTACCTACAACGGCACTACTTATATAGGTGGTTACTCCGATCACTTCCCGGTTTACATAAAACTTAAGAAAGTGCGCTGACCTAATTATTGCAAAGCGGCAGTGCAATATTAAAAGTGGTACCGTTATCTGCGCTTTCTACATTTATAGTTCCTTTATGCTGCTGCACCAGTGTGTTGGCAATACTTAGCCCCAACCCTACTGATTTCTCTCCGCGCAGGCCCTTGCGAGATGCCTTAGAGAAAGCACTGAATAAATGTGGCTTCAGGTGTTGTGGTATGCCAATGCCATTATCAGAGATGCTCAGCAACGCTTCACGATCTGTCTGGGAAATACCGATGTTGATCTGACCGTGTTCATCCGTAAACTTAATAGCATTCGATATAAGGTTATCCATTACACGCCTGAACTTTTCGGGATTGAGGTTTACATATAACGGAGCATTTGAACCTCTTATAGTTAGTTGGCGGGTTTCTTTCAGGCGAATGTTCCATTCTTCAGAAAGCGATACTATAAACTCGCAAAGTTCGGTTTTCTGAAGCGGATATTCATCTTCCTGCTCATAGCGTGCCATCACCAAAAGGTCATTAATTGTATCTTCAGAACTCTGGCAGCTTTTCAGGATCATGTCGTAGAACTTTTGCCTATCAGCTAGGCTCAGTTCGCGCGTTTGCATAAGTTTTACAAGCGCCTGTATATTGTTAAATGGAGTCCGCAAATCATGTGCTACTACGCCGAGAATAGCAGTTTTCGCCTTATTAGCTTCTTGTAGTGCGTGCTTCTGTTTTTTTATGAGCTGTAGCTGCATAAAATGATTCGCTCTGAATGTATAGTTCAAACGGCTAAGCAGGAAAAAGAAAATCAGGATAAAGACAGAGCCCGTTTGGTTAGTGATCTGCTGTGCCTCCGAAAGATCAAGAAACTGTACTCCTATCGCAAAAGTGAGCTCAATAAGCACTGATAGCAGCAGCAACTCCTTCAATTCCAGCACTACCAGCATACCAACCAGCATCAGGCCCATCAGATACATGGTCATGTTATTTACCGGGTTACCCTGGTAAGCTACCGACATCAGCAGGCAGGTTATGGCAAAAATGTAACTATAGCCCAGGCAGGCCCAACGGTATAGTTTAGAATCGGGGGATATTTTTTTGCGTTTTAGCCACCAGAGCGTTGCCAATACAGCCATAGAACTCATGGCATAACTATAGTAGGCCACCCGGTAAAGGCCTGCACCTCTGATTTTATGCTCATATGGTACCAGCTCGTTACTAACAACTACAATAAGGGCAATAGCCAGCCATACACGGGCTACTATAGTGGTGCTTCTGTTATTTTGTAGCTGATAACTGGATCTGAATCCGGCTGCAGCGGCGGCAGGAACAGACCTGAATAAATACAACTTCATCTGGAAGTAGAGGGCTAAAAGTATTAACTACAAATGTAGAAACAAGTCAGAATATAATAAGCTGTACTAGAAAGATACTTGTTTAATTTATAGTTATACTTTCCAGATAACCAGTATTTTATAGCTAACTACAGTTAGATACTGAATACGATATAAAAACAGAAGGCGGGCTTTGAGGCCCGCCTTCTGCGCGTTAGGAGAAATATAGTTCTTATACGTAATTGTTCAGCATTACAGGCATTACCAGCATCAAAACATTTTCGTTGTCTTCGTTGGCAAGTGGCATTAGCAAACCAGCTCTGTTTGGCGTAGACAGTTCGAATGTGATCTCGTCAGAATCGATGTTATTCAGCATCTCGATCAGGAACTTGGCATTGAAACCGATTTCCATGTCTTCGCCGTCGTACTGACAAGCTAAACGCTCATTCGCCTCATTTGAGAAATCAAGGTCTTCAGCAGATACCTGAAGTTCAGAGCCAGATAGTTTCAGGCGAATCTGGTGCGTTGTTTTATTTGAGTAGATAGAGATACGCTTAACAGAGCTTAACAGCGACTGACGCTCAATGATCAGCTTGTTAGGGTTCTGCACCGGGATAACGTTCTCATAATCCGGATAGCGCTCATCAATCAGGCGGCAGATCATGCGGATGTTATCGAAGCTGAAGAAAGCATTTGAGTTATTGAACTCCATGCGTACTGCAGTAGCCTCGGTTGGCAGTGTAGACTTCAGCAGCGTGAAAGCCTTACGCGGAATAATCAGCGATGCTTCCTGGCTTGTAGCCACATCCATACGGCGGTAGCGCAGCAGGCGGTGACCATCAGTTGCAACAAACGTAACGTTATCAGAACGCAGCTGCACAAAAATACCTGTCATAGCCGGACGAAGCTCGTCGTTGCTGACAGCAAAAATCGTTTTATTGATTGCGCGTGAAAGTACATTAGAAGGAATCTCGATCGCGTTACCACCTGTTACAACAGGCACACGCGGGAAATCAGTAGCGTTCTCGCCAGACAGCTTGTAGCGGCCGTTTGATGAGCTGATCTCGATCGTATAAGTTTCTTCGTCGATGGTAAAGGTTACCGGCTGGTCTGGCAGGTTCTTCAGGGTATCCAACAGAATTTTAGCAGGAGCGGCAATACGGCCATTCTCTCTTGCTTCAACAGGCAGCTCTGTGATCATGGATGTCTCCAGGTCGCTGGCTGTTATAGTTAGTGTGCTGTCGCTGATCTCGAAGAGAAAGTTCTCAAGGATTGGCACTACCGGGTTGTTGGTTACCACCCCATTTATGCTGGCTAACTGCTTAAGCAGCGCAGATGAAGAAACTATAAATTTCATTCTATATCCCTATAATGTTATTCAGGCAAAGTTAAAAATATTTCGGATTTATACTAAGCTCAACAGCAAAGGTTTTTCAGGTTTTTGGCTGTTTTATGCTGATTTTTTAAAACTTTTCATAACGCCGTTTGCGCAGGTAGTAACGGGTTACGCCAAACAGGGCCAGCAACGCGATCGGGACTACCAGGTTCAGTACCTGCCAATAAGTTTTCTCTTCCTGTACACGCACTCTGTCTAGCGGTCGCAGCTTTATTTCCTTGCTCCGTACGTTAATCAATCCTTCCGAATCGAGCAGGTAATGAATGGTGTTCATGGCCAGTTCTTTGTTGGCAAATTTAATGTTGTTAAAACGGTCGAAGCCCAGTTCATAGGCTTGCCCTGTTCTGGGGTTCACATCATTGCGGATCAGGTCGCCATCAGAGAAAACAGCAATCTGGGTAGGTACCCCCTGTTCTTTAACCGTAGTATTGGCAACTCCGGCAGGTGCACGACGGTTCCGGAAAAGAGACGTAAATGTACCTTCCAGCAAATAACCCACCGGTTGCTCTCCTGCCTGGTACTGCTCCGGATTAACATCCATGCGGGCTTCTTCCAGGGTAAGCGGTACAGGAGCCTGCATAATGCGTGAGTATCGTGACGTGTACAGCAATGGAGTTTTAATCACCCCTGTAGCTTTCACAGTATCTATAGTTCCGATGAACTTGCTGTACACGGCATCCAGGTTGCGCGTGATCGGGTGCTTGCTAAACTTGTTAAGAAGCGGATAAAAACGCCAGTTGATCATCTCGGTTGATGGTCTGCCGCCTGTATAGCCCGTTACCAACGGAATAAAGCCCGAGTTTAGGTCCATGATCAGTGTCGGGTTCAGGCGCACGCCATACCGGAAAAACAGGTCGTCCAGGTTATGGTTATAAGGCATCGCAAAGGTGCCGCCTCTGCCCAGGCTATCCAGGTTCGCATCCAGGGCATCAACAAAAAACACAGCTTTGCCCCCATTCATTAAGAACTGGTCTATTTTGTATTTATCTGCATCAGAGTAAGGCTGAGTAGGTTTTGCAACGATAATCAGGTCAAGGCCTTCAAGGGATGGTATTTCGTTTAGGTTACCCATCGCTACGCGGTAATATTGCTGCAATGAGCCTAACAAGTCTGTTACCTGCTGAAATTCAAGTTCTCCCTGGCCAGTAATGTAACCTATAGTTTTACTACCCTGGAAAGCTATTTTACGAATTCCGGCAGCCAGTTCATACTCCACTCCTTCTACCGACTGGTTCAAACGTTCGTCTGGTGTTGCAGCAAGATTGCCTTTCAAAAAGTTAACAGCTGTTTCTTTGCCATTATACCGGATAATTGCTCCCGGAAATACAAGACGCTCTACTTGTTTACCTTCTTCGGTGGCACGCAGGTTGGTCGGCTGTATGCCTTTTTGGCCCAGTTGCTGCATAAATTCGGTGCGCTTCTTTTCGTCGGTAATAGAGTTAGGGTCAAAATATGTATACCGCACATTGCCATCAGCATAAATTCGGAATTCATCCAGCGTTTCACGAGCCGACTGCTGTAGCCGCTTAAAGCCAGACGGAAAATCGCCTTCCAGGTAAACTTCCACAAATACTTCACCCGGCAGTTCACCCAGCATCTGTTTTGTTACCGGAGAGATGGAGTAACGCTTATCTTCGGTCAGATCTATCCTGAAAAAATAGTTGTAAACCAGCATGTTAACCATAACCAACGAAACTATAGCTAAAAGATAGCGGGTGATATCGCGGCGGCGTTTGCTTGTAGGTTTTTTCGTTTCCTGCGTTACCATTTTCTGCTGCTTAATACAAGTTTGGTAGATAAGATCATGATCGTGATCACGGACAGGAAATAGAGCACATCGCGCGAATCGATCAGGCCTTTGCTGATGGCATCGTAATGATATGAAATACCCAATTGGCTGATGCCATAACTATAACTTGCCAGTGCCGGAATAGAAGCCAGCAGATCGAAGCCTGTATAGATGATATAGCACATAAACAGCGCCACTATAAACGAGATGATCTGATTACTGGAGATAGACGATGCAAACACGCCGATGGCACAGAAAACACCGGCAAGAAAGATCAACCCAAGATAAGAGCCAACAACAGCAGCAGAGTCGACGTTGCCCTGTGGATTGCCTAAGTCATATACCGTATAGTAATATAGCAGTGTTGGCACCAGCGCAAATAAGGCCAGCAACAGCGCAGCAAAAAACTTCCCAAGTATAAGTTGCAGATCAGTAATGGGCTTAGTCAGCAGCAGTTCTATAGTTCCTTCACGTTTCTCCTCAGCAAACGTGCGCATGGTAATGGCTGGTATCAGAAACAGGAAAAGCCACGGAGCCATCGAGAAAAGTGTCTGCATATCGGCAAAGCCGTACGTCAGCACGCTGCTATCCGGAAACACCCATGTAAACATGCCGGTCGCTACCAGAAACACCGCAATCACCATGTAAGCGATCAGCGAGTTCAGGAAGCCGTTAAATTCTTTTTTAAGTATGGATAACATTCTGTTATAATTATGAATGCTGAATTATGAATTAGAAATGGATGATAAACTATTGATATCCCACCATCTCATTCATAATTCATAATTTATAATTCATCATTATTTAGTAAGCTGTTGGAAAATGTGTTCGAGTGAGTTTTCTTCCTGGCGCAGGCCTACAAGTGGCCAGTTATGTTCGGCTGCAATCCGGAATACGGAAGATCTGATATCGGCATCCTGACGCGAGGTAATGCGGTATGTATTGCTTTGTACCTGTCCCACGTTAGTAACTCCGGCTATAGTTTGCAGCAAGTCAATCTGAATAGGGTGCTCAAACTCGACTATAGTTGTTTTCTCTCCCCTGCTACCCGCCTGTAAGCTCGCCACATCACTGTTTGCTACCAGTTTGCCACGGTTAATAATCACCACGCGGTCGCAGATGGCGGCCACTTCCTGCATAATATGTGTCGAGAAGATCACCGTTTTATCCTGTCCAATACGCTTGATGAGCGAGCGAATCTCTACGATCTGGTTAGGGTCAAGACCTGTAGTTGGTTCATCCAGGATCAGTACCTGCGGGTCGTGGACCAGTGCTTGTGCTAAGCCAACTCGTTGCCGGTACCCCTTCGATAAGGCACCTATTTTCTTACCCTGCTCCAACGTAAGCCCGCACAGCTCCACCATCTCCTGCACACGGGCCTTGGCTGCTTTGCCTTTTATACCATAAACAGATGCCACAAACTCCAGGTACTCGTGCACATACATATCCAGGTAAAGCGGGTTATGTTCCGGCAAATACCCCACCATGCGGCGCACAGCAATCGGGTCCTGCTCCACATCATAGCCGTTCACAACTATAGTTCCGGCTGATGGCGGCAGGTAACAGGTAGCGATCTTCATGGTAGTGGATTTGCCGGCACCGTTAGGGCCCAGAAAACCAAGTATCTGCCCCTGCTCCACTGTAAACGAAATATCATCTACAGCGCGCTGTTCCCCGAAGATTTTGGTAAGGTTCTTTACTTCTACAGACATTCTTTAATGATTAATGAGTAATAAGTAATGCCTAATTATAGTTTATAGTTGAGCCATTATTCATCACTCATTATTAAGTATTCATTAATATTTCAGTCCAAAATTAACAAAATCCTGGCTTCCTGTACATCACTAAATCTTAGTTCTACTTCTGAATTCTGCCTTTCGGCATCAGCGGGCGTACTTCAATTTCTACATGGTGGTAGTTTGCGTGCGACTCCAGGGCATGAACTATAGTTGAGGCAATGTCTTCAGGGCGCATCATGTTCTCGCGGCTGGTTATATTCTCGAAATTGTCAAAGAAATTGGTGTTAACCGATCCCGGGAAAATACAGGTAACTTTAACGCCATAGTTGCGCACTTCTTTGTAAAGAGATTGTGAAATACCGCGCACCGCATACTTACTACCGCAATACCCCGACATGCCTTCTATACCGGTTGTTCCGGCTATAGAGGAGATATTGATGATGTGGCCTTCGCCTAACTCTTTCATGCCAGGCAGCACAAGACGCGAACAGTAGAATACGCCATTCACGTTTGTTTCAAACATCGTAAGCCAGTCTTCTATTGATTGTTCGTCCAGGTAACCGCCAATACCAAGGCCGGCATTATTTACCAGCACCGATACATGAACGCCTAGCTGCGAAATGGTTTGATCAAACGCACGTTGCACCGACTCTGGGTAGCGAACATCGCATTCAAAAAAGTGGAAATTCTCGTGCTTAAGCTCCGGAGCGTTTCTTCCCCAACCCGCAACTATAGCACCTTTATCCAATAGCGCCTCCACAGTAGACAATCCAATTCCTTTGCTCACACCGGTTACCACGGCTATCTTCCCTTTTAATTCCATAGTTATATGTATTTAATTGCTGAATGGTTGATGGATAAATTGTTGTTTCTTTTGTAGTGTAAGTTGCAAAGCATTGCGTCTCTACCTATCACAACTTTCTAACTTCAAAACTTTCTAACTTTTACCTTCTTTAACTCCTAAACTCTTTAACTCCCAAACTTACAAGTCTCCCAATTGCGGGCGAATAAGTATTTCCTCCACTACGCTGTTCTCTGACATGGTATAGGCACCCCAGATTGCGTTTGCCACATCTTCAGACTTCATGAAGCGTTCTGCAGGCAAATCCACACCTTCCCAGCTTGCGGTTAACGTAGCTCCGGGCAGCAACGCTGTAACTTTAACGTTATGTTCCTTTGTCTCCTCGCGAAGTACTTTGGTCATGCCGTACAGTGCAAATTTAGAGATGCAGTACGAGCCACCGTTTATGTAAGGAGTGATACTTGCCGTAGAGCACAAGTTAAAGATATGCCCGCTGCGGCGCTTGATCATGTCCTTGGCAAAGGCTTTTGAAATATAATAAGCACTGTACAGGTTTGTATGGATCATGAACGGCAGCGCGTCATCGTCTTCTTCCGTAATCTTGCCGGGCACAAACAGGCCGCTGTTGTTCACTACTACATCTACCTGCACATTCAGGCCCTGAACATATTTTATAAAGTCATTGATTGACTTTATATCACTCAGATCAGCCTGCTGGTAAAACACTTTTGTAAAAGTATAGGCCTGTTCTATATCTAACTTCAACTTTTGCAGGTCATTTTCGTTTCGGGAGCAGGTGATAATGTGGAACCCTTCTTTAGCAAAAAGTTCTACTACCGCCCTTCCTATACCTTTGGTACCGCCTGTAACCAGTATGTAACGTTGCATGCAGAAATATATTTAATTTTATATGTTTAGCTATTACACGCGTAAGATAGGTATTTATAGCGTAAATTTGATTTAAACAAGTACAAACCACCAAGTTCAGACATCGCACACCCTATGCTGGAGCATTTCGGAAAATATCTCATATTCCTGGGTAGCCTGGTTACCCGCATCGAATCGCCGCGCATATTGTTTAACAGAACGATAGACGAAGCCATATTAATAGGTATAAACTCCATTTTTATAGTTGGTATTGTATCTACGTTTATTGGCGCCGTAACCTGCGTTCAGGTTTCATATAACCTGACCAATGCGCTTATTCCCCGCTCTACCATCGGGTTTATGGTACGCGAAATGACCATTCTGGAGCTGGCCCCAACTATAACTTCCATAGTACTGGCAGGCAAAGTGGGCTCAAACATTGCCAGCGGCTTGGGCACTATGCAGATAACCGAGCAGGTAGATGCCCTGGAAGTAATGGGTATAAACTCTGAGAACTACCTGGTGCTGCCTAAAATTATTGCAGCCTTGTTCGTTTTCCCGATGCTGGTGATTCTGGCCATGTTCCTGTCTATTGCAGGAGGCTATATAGCCGGTACATTAACAAATGCCCTTACAGCCCAGGAGTATATTACGGGTATACGCGATGCATTTGTACCTTATAACATCCTTTTCGCACTGATAAAATCAGTTGTGTTTGCCTTCCTGATTTCCTCCATCTCTTCGTTTAAGGGGTATAATACCTCGGGAGGTGCACTGGAAGTGGGCGCGGCCAGTACTGCAGCAGTTACCAACAGTGTAATTGCCGTTTTGATAGCCGACTACGTGTGTGCCCAGTTACTCCTATAGTTTAAATTACAATGATTGAAATACATAACATACATAAAACCTTCGGCGATAAAAAAGTGCTGGACGGCGTAAGCGGCGTATTTGAGACGGGCAAAACCAACCTGTTGCTTGGCGCCAGTGGCACTGGTAAAAGTGTGCTGCTGAAGTGCATCGTAGGCCTGGTAAAACCAGACATCGGAAGCGTTACATTTGACGGCACTTACTTCACAAACAACAAACTAGACATACGGCAGGAGATCCGCCGCAAAATAGGAATGCTGTTTCAGGGGTCTGCCCTCTTCGACTCCATGAACGTGCAGCAAAACGTCGAATTTCCGCTTAAAATGCTGACACCTGACATGACCAAAAGTGACAGGATGGATCGTGTAAACTTCTGCCTGAAACGTGTTGGCCTGGAGGGTTCGAATAAAAAGATGCCATCTGAACTGAGCGGCGGTATGAAAAAACGTGTTGGCATTGCCCGTGCCATAGCGCCTAATTGTACCTACCTTTTCTGCGACGAACCCAACTCCGGTCTCGATCCGCTTACAGCTATCAAAATTGACGAACTGATAAAGGAGATTACCGTTGAGTACAACATCACAACTATAGTTGTAACCCACGACATGAACTCTGTGATCGAAATTGGTGACCGGATTATGTTCCTTTACCAGGGTAAAAAACTATGGGAAGGTACCCGCGATGACATCATGGACTCTGATGTAAAAGAGCTGAATGAGTTTATTTTTGCCAACCGACTGATGCGCGACGCAAAGAAAGTGGAAGAGGAAGAAGAGCAGGCCGAAAATAACAACAAGCAGTAACGAAACTATAGTTTGCCTATAAAAGCGAAAGGCTTCCGGGTTTATCGGAAGCCTTTCGCTTTTATAGTTATAAGGGTTGTTTACTATACAGAGAACAGCATACCTGCTACAGTAGCCGACATCATACATGCAATAGAAGCACCTAAAAGGGCACGTAAACCTAACTTAGAGATATTACCTTGCTGGCTTGGGGCCATACCACCAATACCACCTACCTGAATGGCAATGGAGCTGAAGTTAGAGAATCCGCACAGGGCATATGTTGCCATAATAATAGATTTTGTAGTAAGCGTTCCTTCGTTTTTCATATTGGCCAAGTCCAGATAAGCCACAAACTCGTTGATGGCTGTTTTCTGCCCCAGCAAGCTACCAACCTGCAGCGTATCCACCCACGGAACCCCCATTATGAAGGCGAATATCCTGAAGATCTGGCCCAGAATATACTGCATCGAGAAACCATCGAAATGGCCGCTGGTACTAGCAACAACAAGCTCGTTCAGCCCTGTAACAGCACCAAATTTCATCAGCACATAGTTCAGCAAACCGATTACGGCAATAAAGGCAAGCAACATACCACCAACGTTGGCAGCTAGTTTCAAACCATCGGCAGCACCTCGTGATACGGCATCAATAATGTTAACGCCAATTTGCTCAGGGTTTACTTCAAGCTTGGTGTTGATTTTATCTTCTTCAGTTTCCGGAACAAGCATTTTAGCCAGTACAATACCTGCCGGCGCGTTCATGATGGAAGCAGTAAGCAGGTGAGCGGCAAAAACTGCCTGTTGAGCAGGGTCGCTTCCACCCAAAAAGGAAACATATGCAGCCAATACGCCACCCGCAAGCGTAGCCATACCACCAGTCATCAAACACATCAGCTCAGAGCGCGTCATGTGCGGTATGAACGGACGAACAAGGAGTGGTGCTTCGGTCTGCCCCATAAAGATGTTACCTGCAGCAGAAAGGCTTTCAGCTCCTGACAGGCGCATGCCCTTCGACATTACCCAGGCAATACCATAAACGATCTTCTGCAGCACGCCCATATAATATAAACCAGACGATACAGCCGAGAAGAAAATAATGGTAGGTAGTACGTTAAAGGCAAAAATAAACCCGATACCTGCGTTTTGAGCCGGGTCGGCAAGGTTGCCAAACAGGAATCTGGCACCCTCGTTAGAGAAGCTGAGCAGCTTTACAAAGGCCCGGCTAACAAAGGCGAAGCCATCTGCTACCAGTGGTACTTTGGTTACAAGAATTCCGAACAGTAACTGGAGAAATACACCGTAAATAACAATTTTCCAGTTTATGGATTTCCTGCTGGTTGAGAACAGGTAACCAATTGATAACAGAACTACGAGGCCTATTATCCCTCTAAAAATATCGAACATAGAATGGCTAAAAATTTGCCAAAAGTAAGGCTAATAAGTTATAAAAAAAAGTCCTGCACCAACAGGCACAGGACTTTTAGCTTATCTTTTAAATATACTTAATTGCGTTTATTCAACTCGTCACGAATTTTGGCTGCTTTCTCATAGTCCTCTTTCTCAAGGGCTTCGTTCAGCATTTTGTTCAGTTCATCAACCGAGGTCTGGTGAAGTGACTCTTTCGTTGTGCTGCCGGAGCCGGAAGTTTTAACAGTAGCCGAATCTTCTGCAGTCTCTTCCTCCTCTTCTTCCAGATCACTTAAAATAATGCCTGCTTCTGATAGTACGCTCTCCACGGTATAGATTGGGACGCCAAAACGTAACCCAATAGCGATGGCATCTGACGGACGTGCATCCAGTTCAAATTCCTTATCGCCATCGGTGCACATAATCTTGGAGTAGAAAACACCTTCTTTCAGATCGGATATCAAAACTTCGGTAATGCTTACATTTACCTGCTCAGCAAACGACTTAAATAGGTCGTGTGTAAGCGGTCGGTTTGGATTTATCTTCTCGATCTGGATCGCGATTGATTGTGCCTCAAACATACCGATAATGATCGGCAGCCTTCTGTTACCATCTCTCTCACCTAGCACAAGTGCAAACGATCCCGTCTGCGACTGGCTGGAAGAGAGCCCGAGTATCTCTAATTGAATTTTTTTCACAATTAAGCCTTCTTAGTCTATTTGTCCAGGGCTTTGGCAGCCTCTATTAATTTAGGAACTACGTCAAAAGCATCGCCAACGATGCCATAATCTGCAGCTTTGAAGAATGGAGCTTCAGGATCCTTGTTAATAACGACAATAACTTTAGAAGAGTTAACACCGGCTAAATGCTGGATAGCACCCGAAATACCAATAGCAATGTACAGGTTAGGGCTCACTGCAATACCTGTCTGGCCAACGTGCTCATGATGCGGTCTCCAGTCAAGGTCAGCAACTGGCTTAGAGCAGGCTGTGGCAGCACCAAGTGCTTTTGCCAGATCCTCTACTAAATGCCAGTTCTCTGGTCCTTTCAGACCACGACCACCTGATACTACGATTTCAGCTTCAGTCAGTAATACACCGCCGCTGGTATCCTGCATAATGGTTTCTTTCGGAGCAGCTACAAATTCAGCGTCGGTCAGGTCAGCAGAAAATTTCTCTACAGTTGCTGCGCCGCTGCCAGCGTTTGCTATTTCCAGAGCATTCTTCTTAACTGCGATAATCTTTACATCAGAAGTAAGGGCTACATCAGCAAATGCTTTACCTGAGAATACGCTGCGTGTAACTATAAACTGACCGCCATCTGTTTTAGGCAGTGTAGTTACGTTAGTTGCCAGCGAGCCATTTAAGCGCACAGCCAGTTTAGAACCTACTGCAGCACCAATGTTAGAGTTAGAGAACACCAGTACTTTCGCGTTTTCCTGCTGGGCAGCTTTTGCTATTACTTTTACATAAGCATCGGCCACAAACTGGTTCAGGCGGCTGTCAGCATCATATAAAACTTTGCTGATTCCTTGCTCACCAAGTTTAGCAAGCGCATCTTCGTGCACCTCGCCGATGGCTACTGCGGTAGCTGTTGTACCAAGCTGTTGTGCAACTTGGTAGCCGTAAGTGGCTGCTTCTAACGACGACTTTTTGATCTCGCCGTTAAATCCTTCTACAAATACTAATACAGACATAGTTATAGTACTTTAGCTTCGTTTCTTAATAATGAGATTAATTCACCGGCATTTTCTGCGTCGATCATTTTCACGCCGCTTTTTTTCTCCGGCTTGCTGTAGCTCACGTAATCAGCTTTAGCTTCGCCAGCTACTGGTTCTACAACCTGCAAAGGTTTTGTACGGGCTGTCATGATACCGCGCATGTTCGGGATGCGTGGCTCCGACATTGGCTGCTGCGCGCTGGCTACAAATGGCAGTTTTACTTCTACCACTTCTTTACCACCCTCTATCTCGCGCTCTAAACGGGCCGTCGAATCATCAACTAAGTCCAGTTTAAAAGCTGGCGTGATTGATGGAATGCCCAGCATCTCGCCTACCATGTTATGTACCTGGAAGCCATTGTAGTCAATAGACTCTTTGCCCATCAGGATGATATCGTAGTTGTTCTGCTTTGCTATAGCAGCAATCTGCTGTGCTACAAAGTAGGCATCTTTCGGATGTGCATTTACACGGATCGCATCGTCGGCGCCGATTGCTAGTGCTTTACGGATATTTGGTTCAGCATCTGCTTCCCCTACGTTCAGAACTGTAACCGTTCCACCTTTAGCTTCTTTCAATTCAATGGCGCGAGTAAGTGCGTATTCATCCCAAGGGTTGATCACGAACTGTACACCGTTCTTGTCGAACGACTTGTTATCGCCGGAAAAATTGATCTTGGAAGTAGTATCCGGAACGTTACTGATGCAAACTAATATTTTCATATGATAAAATAGTTAGCTTATTAAAAGTTAAATTTGTCGCGAAGTTAGTAAAATATAGCCAAATCGAAATGTCGCAAGATAGAATAACACAGCTTCATAAATTCCTTGAAGAAGACCCGAATGATCCTTTCACGATCTATGCCTTAGCTATGGAATATCGCCCCATAGATAAGGATAAAGCACTTGCTTACTACACGCAACTCCTGACCGAGCATGAGCGCTACGTGGGTACGTATTACCACGCCGCTAAGCTGTACGAAGAGTTGGGACAAAACGACGAAGCAGAACGCATCTATAAAAAAGGAATGCTGATCAGCAGGCAGGAAGGAAACCTGCACGCCTTCTCAGAATTGCAGCAAGCGTACAACAAGCTGATGGGCCTTGATTATGAAGATGACTAGACTGCCGGCTGCATGAACCAAAAATAGTATGCATGCAGCATATTTCCAAACTATACTTATATAACTTGTATAAGCTGGTTTTGTTACGTTTAAAGTCTAAGCTGCTGTCTGCCTTACAAATTTTGAATCTGGCAGCGTTGGTTTTTGCTATTACTCGGAAACTATAGTGGGGATTCAGCTTTCCAGGGTATTAGCCGAAGAATGAGTTGACGAATAGGGTAACTATGAGGGATTGCAGAGTACTTAAAGTTTCTCTTATGTCATTTCGATCAACGTAAGAAATCTATCGCGAACTATAGTTATTCCTTTGTCATGTCGAGCGAAGTCGAGACATCTTATAAGTTCTATAGTTGGAGAAGACCTCACAGTGTGCGCAGCTCCTGTGAGCGTCTAATGCTATAGTAACCTCTTATCCTGGGAGCTCTACTTCCCTATCGTTTCATCTCTTGCTTTGGTGCGCTCACGGCCGCGGGGGCCCGTCTTTGGGCATCGCGCTGCTGCCTTCTTGCTACCCTCGCTGCGCTCGTGTTGCCTGACGGCACCGCAACAAGTCAAAGGCGCTCAACCCAAAGACTGTGATCTTTCGATAGTCAAACTATAGTTTGTAAGCTGCTATAGTTGCATCGCCTTTCCGTGGTGGTAGCTCCGTGGGGCAGGCTGCACCTGCCTGTTCGTGGTCTGAAACTATAAAACTATAGTTCGAACTGTAGCAGTAGTTGAGGTCCCCTTTGAAGGGGGATGACCAACGGTAACTATAGCACTATAGCCCAACTATAGCTACAACCGAAATTCCCCTCTTGGGAGGGGTTGGGGTGGGTTAATTGCAAACTATCAAACTATAGCAGAACCTATTGCTATGGCAGCAATAGTCCCCTTAAGGACAAGTGAGAACGGGAGTTCGAAATTTGTGAGCATAGCTCACAGGGTGTTAAATTAGTAGCTATGAAATTATGCCCAAACTATAGCGATATCCCCAATCCTGAAAATCTTAAAATCCTGCAAATCCTGATTCAGACAATTTCCTGTCCCTATAGAGCCAATTGAGTCAGGAGACTGGCGCCAGCGAACTTGTTTAGCAACTATAGAAACGGTCAGAATTCGGCAACTATAGCACAATAGCCTAACCTATAGCAAGTAACAAAAACTATAAAACCAAAGGAGCAGCCTTTACAAGCCGCTCCTTTGGTTTTATAGTTTATCCGCAAACGTGCTCCAGGAATCTTACTTTCGTACTGCCGGGCACCAACTTTAAGCCTTTCGGAATACCATGGTGCGAGTCTTTGTAGTGATTGGCAAACCAAACTTTGTAGCTGTCTTCGTCAGTCCAGTAAGTCATCAGCCAGATCTCATTTTCGTTTTCTTGGGGGTACATGACCTCCAGCTTCAGGAAACCTTTTTCATTATCAACCAGGTGTGGTCTGCTTTTAAAGGCTTCTCTCACTTCGGCAGCCATATCATTGGCGATGGTAAACGTACTAAGCGCAATAAACATAATGTTGTATTTCTAAATTAATCTTACAATTATTTGGCTACAGGCAGACTAACTATAAAAGTCGTGCCCTTATCCGGAGCGCTCGCAACGTTTATAGCTCCGCCTAATGCCTCAATCTGCATTTTGGTCAGGTACAGCCCAAGCCCTTTGGCCTCTTTATTTCGGTGAAAGGTTGCGTACATTGCAAAAAGCCGGCCACCGACTTTATCCAGGTTCATTCCCAATCCATTATCCGATACCTGCAACCATATGGTGTCACGCTCCTGCCACGTGCTTACCTGCACAACAGGTGCGCGCTCCGGCGACCGGTATTTAAGCGCATTGGATAACAGATTGTGCAGGATGCTTTCCATGTAAACCTTGGGAGCTGTAATGGTAGTTACTGCCAGATCGGTGGTAAATGTAGCATTCGTCTGCAGGATAAGTGGTTTCATTGTCTGCAGTTCTTTCTCAATAATTTCTTGCAGATCTATCTGTTGCCATTCTAACCCTAGCTCCGATTCGCTTTTCAATATCAGGTTAAGATCATCTATAGTTGCAGCCATGTTCCGGATCATGGTTTGCATCATCTCTATAATATCTGTGCGGTGGGCTACTTCACCTTTTGTAGTGTAAAGGTTACAAAGCCCTTGCATGTTACTGAGCGGTGAGCGCAGGTTATGCGAAATTATATGCGCAAACTCCTCCAACCGTTTGTTTTTTGAACTCAGTGCGTTGGTGGTCTTTTTCAGTTCGTTATTAAGCCCGGTTAAAGCATCTGTCTGGTTCTTCAGTAAGACCGACACCATATCCTTTAAAAGGTGCTGCGTAATTTCTTCTTCGTTCACAGACCAAGGCTGCGATTTACCTTTCACCAATTCGGTCCATTTATTAAAAGACTTGCGCGGATAAATGCGTACACTGTCAGTAACTACAGGTTTTTCGGGATTACCGGCCCAGATGCGGGATTCCTGTATCTCCGGTTTGAAGTACAAAATATAATCTCTCTTGAATTTAGAGATCTCTAGTACCAGCAAGCCGCTTGCCTGACTGATGTACGCAGCCGCAGCCGGGTAAAGAGCTGCCAACGCTCTGGTGCTGAATACCCTGCTCTGTACATTTTCTGTAATCCATTGCAACAGGTCCTGTAACTGCTCGTGTGTTGGCGTAATACCCTTGGTATACAGTTGGTTATCAAGGTAGAGGGCGGCACCGGTGGCTTCTGTAAGGTGCAATAGGTTCAGGTCTTCAGAGAAAAGGCCTTCGCTTATACTTCCGCTTTTAAGAACCTGTCGCAGCAGTTGTTCCTCCTGTTGTTTTTTGTGTTCCAGTAAACTAACATCGCGCATTTCCTGCTTCGAGATAAGCGCATTGGCATAGGCCTGCGCCACATTCCGGCAAAGTTGTCTTCGCCAGTAATTTATGAACACAGGAGTTTGGTGCTGACACGCTATAATACCCCATAGTTTACCTTTCATCTGCACCGAAATAGAAAGTGTTGCCTGCACATCCATATTTCGCAGGTACTCCAGGTGAATCTCGGAAGGGTTACGCAACTCCGACTCGATGATGTTGGAAGGTTTACCTGTGGTTGGATTGATATAAGGCACAATGTTTACAGCGGTACCTGCAGCATTGGCAATCTGTCTGATCGGTTTAAGCGCCAGCAATGCACGTGCCTGGGCAGGAATATCAGTTGCCGGAAAGTGATGATACAGGTAAGAGTGAATGCCGGGCTTAACTTTTTCAGCAATTACTTCGCCGTTCCAGTTTTCATCAAAACGGTAGAGCATTACCCGGTCATAGTCGAGCAGGCGCTGCACAAAGTCTACTACTAACTGAGATTGTATTTCAGGAGAATCAGCCGCCTCAAGGTCGATCTGCAGTTTGGAATAGGTGCTGATCACTTCCAGGCGCTTTTCATCATTTGTGCCGTGTTCAAATGACTCACACTCCAGTACCAGGCTCCCCTCAGACAGATGCAAAAAGGCAAAAAACTTACGTCCCTGCAGTTGCAGAATATGAGCATACTGAGAATTGTTGTTGCCAAGTAGTAACAGCAGCGAATCGTATTCATTGCCGGTAGTTATGCTTTCAAGGGTTTTACCGGTCAGTGCTTTAGCATCGGCATCCAGAAACTGGTGGATGTTATCGCTTGCCTGCTCTACTTCGAGCGTGTGCCTGTTTAAGATGATTAAGAAACCGTGTGGTTGTATTCGGCCGATAATATGGATAGGCTCATTATCGCAATTAGAAAGATCAACGCTCAGGTTGGGATAGTTCTGCATACTTAACTGATAGATTTACCGCAGCTACCGGCAATTAAAGAGATTTTAATGCGTAATTACAGGCATGTACGGAACAGCAGCTACAACCCACCTTATAAAGTGATACCACAGCTTGAGGGCGCCAAGACCTTAGAAAAGCGTAATTTACTAATTCCCTACGAAATTTTGTGGATTTTCTATAAAATATAGCCTAAAAGCCACAACCATTATAACTATAAGTTACTCATATAAAAGCACATCCGGCCCAAACTATAGTTTGGGCCGGATGTGCAAAAATTAGAAAAATGTAAGCACTATGATAGCGTCAGGACCAGATCATCCGTGTTCACTAAGGAGCCTTCTGCTAAATGTATTGCCGATATCATCGTGTCTGAAGAGGCTGTTATAGTTGTCTCCATTTTCATGGCTTCGATCACAAACAGTGGCGTGTTCTTCTTGATAGGTTGTTCTTTTTCTACCAGAATCTTGGATAGCAGTCCCTGCAGCGGCGCACCGATCTGTTTCGGGTTGGCTTTATCAACTTTCTGGTGTTCTACTTTCTCAACCTTCACCGATTTATCACGCACATCAATGTTACGGGTCTGACCGTTCAGTTTAAAGAATACCGTACGCATGCCATCCTCATTTACCGGCCCCAGTGACTGGTATTTAATAACGATTGATTTACCACGGGCAATGTCAATAATGGCTTCTTCGCCGAGTTGCATGCCATAGAAGAACAGACGCGTCGGGATCTGAGATACTTCGCCGTACTGCTCCAGGTGCTTGTGGTAGCCTTCGTATACTTTCGGGTATAGTTGGTAGCTCAGGAAATCGGTGTACTTGGTTTGTTCCCCAAATTTTTTCTGAAACGCTGCAAACTCACCATCCAGGTCAATCGGGGCCAGGTGCTCGTTAGGCCGTTCAGTAAACGGTTGTTCATCTTTCAGGATGATCTTCTGCAGCTTTTTAGGGAAACCACCTACCGGCTGGCCCAATTCTCCTTTAAAAAACGACTGCACCGATTCCGGGAATGAAATTTCTTCGCCACGCTCCAGTACATCTACTGTTGTCAGGTTGTTGGCCACTAAATAAAGCGCCATATCTCCTACTACTTTTGAGCTTGGCGTTACTTTTACCACATCGCCAAACAGGGCATTTACATCAGCATAAGTTTGTTTTATAGTTTCCCATTTGTCGCCTAAGCCCAGCGCATTTGCCTGTGGACGAAGGTTAGAGTACTGCCCTCCCGGGATTTCGTGGTTATACACTTCAGCTGTACCGGCTTTCAGACCAGACTCGAACGGATAGTAATACTCGCGCACGGTCTCCCAGTAGTTGGAATGACGGTTCAGGCTCTGCTGATCAAATTCGCGGTGACGCTCCTGGAAACGCATGGCCTCCACCATCGAGTTAAAGTTTGGCTGCGATGTCAGACCAGACATAGATCCCAGCGCCACGTCTACTATATCAACTCCGGCTTCAATGGCTTTCAGGTAGGTAGCCGGCTGAATGGACGAAGTATCGTGCGTGTGCAGGTGTATCGGAAGTTTTATAGTATCCCTTAAAGCCTCGACCAGCACTTTGGCAGCGTAAGGTTTCAGCAGGCCAGCCATGTCCTTTATAGCCAGAATGTGCGCTCCGCTGTCTTCAATCTGCTTCGCCATTTGCAGGTAATATTCCAGCGTATACTTTGTTTTGGATGGGTCCAGAATATCGCCGGTATAGCAGATAGCGACTTCAGCGAGGCCCTGGGTACGCTTACGTACAAAATCAATGCACGGCTCCATGCTCTTCATCCAGTTCAGCGAATCGAAGATACGGAAAACATCTACCCCCGTCTCCCACGACTTCTCTACAAATGACTCGATCAGGTTATCAGGATAGGCTTTGTAACCTACCCCATTCGAACCACGGATCAGCATCTGCAACAGAATATTTGGTATGGCTTTGCGTATTAAGGCTAGTCTTTCCCATGGGTCTTCGTGCAGGAAACGCAGGCAAACGTCAAACGTAGCGCCGCCCCAAACTTCCATACTAAAAGTCTGCGGATGGTCTTTGGCAAAAGCTTCGGCCACCTTCATCATGTCAAAGGTGCGCATGCGCGTAGCCAGCAGCGACTGATGTGCATCCCGGAAAGTAGTATCAGTATAATGTATCTGCGGATCGTTACGAAGCCATTTCGAGAACTCATCAGGGCCAAGTTGGGTTAGCAGGTCTTTTGTGCCGGGTTGATACTCCTTGTTCAGGTTAAAGCCGTGGTAATCCGGTTTTGTCAGCACCCTGTCTTTATCGACTTTCTTCACATCCGGGTTGCCATTAACTATAACTTCCGCCAGGTAACCGAGCATTTTAGTGGCTCTGTCCTGCGGCTTCTTGAACACGAACAGCTCCGGGTGGTTCTTTACAAAATCAACCGTCGCATCGCCTGAAATAAATTCCGGGTGGTTGATGATGTTCTGCAGGAACTGGATATTGTGCTTCACCCCGCGGATACGGAATTCATCCAGCGTGCGCGACATTTTCATGGCCGCATGTTTCAGCGTTGGCGCCTGCGCCGATACTTTTACCAGCAACGAATCGAAGAACGGGCTTACTTTAGCGCCCTGATACACACTGCCCTGGTCGAGGCGGATACCAAAACCACCAGCGCTGCGATAGGCAATGATAGTACCATAATCTGGTTTGAAATCCTGCTCCGGGTCTTCGGTAGTAATGCGGCACTGTATGGCCACCCCATTTGCCCGAACGATATGATTAGGTCCCAGCAGCACTTCTTCGTGATCTAAACGGTAACCATCAGCAATAAAAATCTGCGTTTTGATCAAGTCGATGCCCGTGATCATTTCGGTTACGGTGTGCTCAACCTGGATGCGTGGGTTTACTTCTATAAAGTAGATGTTGTTGGTGTGCGGCTCCACCAAAAATTCCACCGTACCCACGTTATTATAGTTTACTGCCGAGCAGATCTTAATAGCATAGTCGTATAGTTTCTGGCGGGTTTCGTCGTTCAGGCTGATGGCAGGTGCCACTTCCACCACCTTCTGGAAACGGCGTTGCACAGAGCAGTCGCGCTCGAACAAGTGTGTGATGTTGCCATAGTTATCGGCTACGATCTGTACTTCGATGTGCTTCGGATTTTCTACATACTTCTCCAGGAAAAGCGTATCGTCGCCGAAAGCTTTCAGGGCTTCGTTTTTGGCTTCAAAAAAGCCTTTCTCCAACTGCTCATCATCCCGGATCACGCGCATACCACGCCCGCCACCACCGGCAGCTGCCTTTAGCATGAGCGGGTATCCGATTCGGTGTGCCTCTTCCAGGGCAATTTCATAGGTTTTCAGGTCCTGCGTATTGCTCTGGATAATGGGAACCTCACAGTGCTGGGCTACTTTTTTTGCTGCAATCTTATCACCCAAAGAGGCCATCACATCAGGCTTTGGCCCTATAAATTTAATTCCGTTGTCTGCACAACGCTGCGAGAAATGCTGGTTCTCAGACAGAAAACCATAGCCCGGGTGAATAGCATCCACGCCATTCTCTTTCGCAATCTTTATAATAGCATCAATGTCCAGGTAGGGCTGTAGTGGCTGATTGTCTTTACCAACCTGGTAGGCTTCGTCGGCTTTGTAACGGTGCAGTGAGTAACGGTCTTCGTAAGTATAAATCGCGACTGTTTTTATGCCCAGCTCGGTGCAGGCACGCAATACCCGGATGGCGATCTCGCCACGGTTAGCAACAAGTACTTTTTTTATGTTCATATAAGGTAAGATGAATGAATAAGTAAAAACAGGTGCTCCGGCGCTACACTTCTGGCAGCAACTTCGCGGTAAAAAGTCTTAATAAATGTGCTGTATATAGTTGCGTAAGGGCTGAAGTAGCGCTATGCTATACCCAATTTGCACCCGTTAATACAGTATTTTTATGGATAAGGTTATAATTCAATTTGCGCTATACTTTGAAGTCAAAAACTGTATTGTGCTGTTAGAATAGCTGCTGAATAAGGTAGGTTAAAAGCATACTTCTATACATGAAATCCTGAAGATGTTTCTGTAATATCCATTAATTTTTTAATGGCTTCTCGCCAGAGAAAACGCGGCTTAGCAGCACCGTTGATAGCTGATTTCCACAGAAAAAGTGAATTCTAATCTCAGTCTAATCTCAGTCTAATACCGCTCTAATATGTCGACTCTACCTTTGCCGGCAACCAAAAAAACAGAGCAGTATGTTCACCCGAAGTTTTCACTTATTCCTTTTACTCCTGGCTTTCCTGTTGATACAGCAGGCAAAAGCGCAGGCACCATTACCTAATCCGTCCGATACACTGCGGGTTAGCTTAACTGATATGGAGCAACGCTTCCTGCAACAAAACCTCCCCTTGCTGGCTCAGAAGTATAGTATTGAAGCGTCGAAGGCGGCCATCATTCAGGCAAAGCTGTTTGAGAATCCCGAACTGTCTGTAGAGCAGAATATTTACAATTCAAATACCGGACGTTACTTCGAGACGGGTCGTAACGGACAGAATGTTGTACAACTGCAACAGTTGATTCACATGGCAGGGCAGCGCAACAAACGCATTCGGGTGGAACAGCTTAACAGCCAACTTACCGAACTCGAGTATTATGACCTGGTCCGCACCCTGCGCCTTGAACTCCGCAGCAGTTACCTGGACCTACATTATCAACTACAGCAATACCACATCCTCAACGAACATGCACAATCCGTGCAGGAGTTGGTAACAGCATTTGATGGTCAATACAAGAAAGGCAATGTTGCCCTGAAAGAGATGATTCGGTTGAAGGCGCTCCTATTGGCACTGGATAACCAGAAACTGGAATTGATAACCCAGATCAACCAAAACCAAAGTGACCTGCGTCTATTAACATCCGCTCCAACGAACACCTTCTTCCTGCCAACTATAGACGAGACAACTATAGAAGGCGTAAAAACCGGTTTGTTAACTTTTGATCAGGCACTACAGGTGGCTCAGGAAAACCGATCCGATTTGCAGGCTGCCAGCACCGGCATCCTGCGCCAGGAGGCTGTAGTGAAATACGAAAAAGCGCTGGCTATACCTGATATATCACTGGGCGGTATCTACGACCGTAACGGCAGCATCATGAACAACTATACCGGCATCACCCTTCAAATGCCGCTGCCACTCTGGAACCGCAATCAGGGCAATATCAAAATCGCCAAAAGTGAGCTTGAAAGAAGTAGAACACTATACGCCCAGCAGCAATTGCAGGTAGAAAACGAGGTCATGCAGGCTTTGCAGGCTCTCCGGGAGGCAGAACAACTATACAACAAATCCGAACAGAACCTGAGCAGCGATTTCAAGCGCCTGATCAGTGGGGTAACCGAAAATTTTGCCAAGCGCAACATCAGCCTGATTGAGTTTATCGACTATTACGAAACCTATACCGAAACCATGACGCAGCTTCTTCAGCTCCGAAACAGCCGCATACGCGCCATTGAAGAGCTCAACTATACTGTGGGTTTCCCGCTCATCACTTACTAACTGAAACACAGCAACCATGAAGCATATACTAAAAAGCGGCGCACTTCTACTTGGTGCCGGTACAGCAGCCATTTTACTGAACAGTTGCGATACGAAACCGGCAGTAGCCACCACAACGCCTACAGAGTTCTGCCTTTCAGACACACTCTCCAGCATGATACGAGTAGATACAGCCAGCTTAAAGGAAGTACAAAGCACTTTGCACCTATCTGGTAAAGTAACTTTTGAAGACCAGCGCGTCTTTAAGATTTTCCCGATGGTAGGAGGCCATGTAGTACAGGTAAAAGCCGAATTAGGCGATTATGTAAAAAAGGGGCAAACACTGGCCGTGATCCGGAGCGGTGAGGTGGCCGACTTTGAAGAGCAGATGATAAGCGCCAAAACTAACCTACTGACAGCCCAAAAGAACCTGAACATAACACAGGATATGTATGAAGCCGGATTGATGCCCGAACGGGATCTGGTAATAGCAAAGCAGGAGAAACAAAATGCAGAAGCCGGCATGAAGCGGATAAATGAAATTTTCAGCATCTACAGCATTAGCAATGGTTCCGAGTATGTCATCAAGGCTCCGGCTGCCGGATTTATAGTGGAGAAAAATGTAAACACTGACATGCAGGTTCGGCCTGACAACGGCGATAATCTCTTCACCATCTCGGACATGAACGAGATATGGGTATTGGCCAATGTTTATGAAACAGATATAGTCAAGGTAAAAGTAGGATACGAGGCCGATGTAACTGCCTTGAGCTACCCGGGCAAAGTGTATAAGGGAAAGATTGATAAAATATTTAATGTACTGGACCCTGAGACGCGTGTGATGAAGGTGCGCGTTAGACTTGAAAATACGGACTTTGAGCTCAAACCTGAGATGTTTGCCAATGTCACGGTACGCTATCCGGAAAACCGCACAATGTTGTCTATACCCACAGACGCTGTGGTGATGGATAAAAGCAGAAACTACGTGACGGTCTTCCGCAAACGCTGCGATATCGAGAAACGTGAAGTACAGCTCTACCAGACCTCAGACAAGAATGCCTACATCCTGAGCGGGCTGCAGGAAGGCGAACGGGTAGTGACAGATTACGCCTTGCTGGTATTCCAGGCAAATAACTCAAAATAACAGACTATGAATTCATTTATCAGAAGCATTATTGGTTTCTCACTCAAGAACCGGCTCTTCATATTTTTTGCAACAGGTCTGTTAGTTATAGCTGGCATCATTAGTTACCTGAATACACCCATTGAAGCATTCCCGGATGTAACTAATACCCGGGTACAGATCATCACGCAGTGGCCAGGGCGTAGCGCAGAGGAAGTCGAAAAGTTTGTCACGATACCGTTGGAGGTGGAGATGAGCTCTGTGCCGCGGAAAACAAGTCTGCGCTCAATATCGCTCTTTGGGCTATCAGTGGTAACTATGATCTTTGAAGATGATGTAGAAGATTTTGTGGCACGCCAGGAAGTAGCCAACCGGCTTACCCTTGTAAACCTGCCTGAAGGAATTGATGCCGAAATGCAACCAGCCGCCGGGCCAACCGGCGAGATCTTCCGCTATACCTTAAAGAGTGACACCAAGAATGTTCGCGAACTCAAAACAATCCAGGACTGGGTGATCGACCGCCAACTGAAAGCAGTGCCGGGTGTGGCCGATGTTGTGAGCTTTGGAGGTGAGGTAAAGACCTATGAGGTAAGCCTGGACCCCAGCCTGATCGCAAAGTACAACATTTCTGCACTTGATATTTACGAGGCCATTGCCAATAGCAATGTGAACGTTGGCGGTGATGTGATAGAGAAAAACGGGCAGTCGTATGTAGTGCGCGGCATTGGTCTTCTCAACAACATTGAGGAGATCAACAATGTGATCGTGAGTGACCGGAATGGTGTACCGGTGCTGATCAAACACGTGGCGCAGGTGCAGGAGTCGCACTTACCGAGCCTGGGCTATGTTGGGCGCGATAACGAGCAGGATCTGGTTCAGGGCATTGTGGTGATGCGTAAAAACGAAAACCCCAGCCAGGTGCTTGACGCCCTCAAGATTAAGATCGAAGAGCTGAATGAACAGGTGCTGCCTTCCGATGTACAGATAGACACCTTCTATGACCGATCTACTCTAATTGGCTTTACAACCGATACGGTGACCAAGAACCTGTTGGAAGGCATCGCGCTAGTTACCATCATTGTGTTTGTTTTTATGGCAGACTGGCGAACAACACTGATTGTAGCTATCATCATCCCACTTGCACTGCTCTTTGCCTTTTTCTGCATGCGCCTGAAAGGCATGTCGGCTAACCTGCTCTCAATGGGTGCCATCGACTTTGGTATTATTATCGACGGGGCCGTGGTAATGGTAGAAGGTTTATTTGTGATGCTGGACAAGAAAGCACACCAACTGGGCATGCCCAAATTCAACCGGCTGTCCAAGCGTGGCCTTATCAAAGGCACTGCCTCCGATCTGGGAAAATCCATCTTCTTCTCCAAGCTGATCATCATCACGGCGCTGCTACCCATCTTCGCGTTTGAGAAAGTAGAAGGCAAAATGTTCTCTCCACTGGCCTATACGTTGGGTTTTGCACTTTTGGGCGCGCTTATCTTCACGCTTACGCTGGTACCGGTATTATCGAGTTACCTGCTCAACAAAAACGTCAAAGAAAAGAATAACCCAATTGTCAATTTCCTGAACAGCCAGGTATATAGTGCCTTTAGTTTCACTTACTTACACAAGAGAGCCAGCCTGGCCGTGGCCGGAGTGGTATTAGTTACCGGACTGTTTTGTTTCCGCTTTCTGGGTACAGAATTTTTACCCCAATTGAACGAAGGTGCTGTGTATGTGCGTGCCAGCATGCCAATGAGTGCTTCTCTGGACCAATCCATTGCCATGACCGAGAAGATTAGAAAAACGATCATGGAGTTTGATGAAGTGAATCAGGTGCTGTCACAGACCGGGCGCCCGAACGACGGAACTGACCCAACCGGCTTCTTCAACATCGAACTGCACGTAGACCTGAAACCAAAAAGTGAGTGGACCCGCAAGATCACCCAGCAGCAACTCACAGAGGAAATGAAGGATCGGCTGGAAGTATACCAGGGTATCAGCTTCAACTTCTCGCAACCCATCATGGACAACGTAGAAGAAGCCGTATCCGGAGTGAAGGGCTCAATGGCTGTTAAGATCTTTGGCAACGACTTGCAAAAGCTAGAAACACTGGCCGACACTGTTAACAACATTCTGGCCCATGTGGAAGGTATAGATGACCTGGGGGTGATTCGCTTACTGGGCCAGCCGGAACTACGGATTGAACTCGATCAGCAGCGCATAGCAACTTATGGTGTTAATACAGCCGACTGCCAATCCGTGATTGAAATGGCAATTGGAGGAAAGGCAGCCAGCGAGCTCTACGAAGGCGAGCAAAAGTTTGACATTCGGGTACGGTACATGAAAGATTACCGCCAGGATGAAGCACAGTTAGGGAACCTGCTGGTGCCTACAAGTAATGGAGGAAAAGTACCGCTCAAGGAGATAGCCAAAATTGGTACTATAACAGGTCCTGCCTTTGTTTACCGCGAAGACAATGCCCGCTTCGTAGCCGTTAAATTCTCAGTGCGGGGGCGTGACCTGGGTAGCACGATTAAAGAAGCGCAGGAAAAAGTAGATCAGGTGGTGCAACTGGATAAGGGCATGCGCCTGGAATGGAAAGGGGAATTTGAGAACCAGATCCGGGCTACCGATCGTCTGACAGAAGTATTGCCAGTAAGCTTACTACTTATCTTCCTGATTCTCTTCATCACCTTTGGCAACTCCCGGGATGCCCTGCTGGTGCTTTTGAATGTGCCCTTTGCCCTGATTGGTGGTATACTGGCCCTGCTTATTACCAATACTAATTTCAGTATTTCAGCAGGTGTAGGCTTTATCGCCTTGCTCGGTATATGCGTCCAAAATGGGGTTATCCTGATTTCGGTATTCAGAAAGAACCTGGAAGAGCATATGCCGCTGGTACAAGCCATTAAAGAAGGCGTTGCGGAACGTACCAGGCCAGTGGTGATGACAGCCATGATGGCGGCTCTAGGTTTGTTACCTGCTGCACTTTCAACCGGTATTGGTTCAGAAACCCAAAAACCACTGGCTATAGTTGTGATCGGAGGCCTGATCAGTGCCACTATCCTTACCCTGCTGATCTTCCCACTTATTGTGGATATCGTGTATAAAAAACAACTCAAAAAGAAAGAGCGCCGCCAGCAAAAGCTTGCCCGGCAAACCGGCGCACCAGCATAGATTAGAGTTTAGTATTGGTTAATAGAGCAGTTTTTTATTGTGAAGGTGGTTTTTGGCCACCTTTACTTTTATACGCTGTTAGAGAAACTTAAAACTACCTGGGTGCCATTCCCTTCAACTGAGTTTACCTCAATACTGCCGCCGTGCAGCTTCATTATCTTCTCTGTTAGGGAGAGTCCTATGCCTGTACCTTTGTGCCCGCGCGCATTAGTAGCTCTGTAAAATGCCTGGAAGATATGAGGCAACTCCTGTTGAGGGATACCTATCCCCTTATCTTTTACTATTAAATTTATTCCCTGTGTAGTTGTCTCTAACAAGATGATTACCTCCTGGTTATCAGAAAACTTAACGGCATTTTCAAGTACATTGGTAAGCGCTATATGTAACAGGCTTTTGTTACCGGTTATTTCAAGCGTGCCTGCATCAGATGGCATATTCTGCAAATCCAAGGTAATGGCATGTTCCGGGTAAGCAAGGCGTATTTCTGATACACATTCTAGCAGTAACTCATCAATTCGAACCTGCTCTTGCTTCATATTCTCCCGATCAAAGCCTGTCTGTGCGAGCCCAAGCAAGTCGCTTGTAAGTTTCTCGAGCCGATCTGTTTCCCGTTGCATTCTTTCGAGCGACAGAATATACTCTTCAGGCTCGCGCTTTTTGAGTAAGGCGACCTCAATTTCTCCACCAATAGCCGTTAAGGGGTTCCGTAGCTCATGGGAGGCATTAGATATAAAGTTCTTCTGCATTTCAAAAGACATCTCCAGCCGGTTGAGCATCTGGTTAAACGTACTGACAAGGTTACCAATCTCGTCTCTCCCACTTTGCTCCTTTAGTCGTAAATGAAGGTTTGAGGCTCTTATATTATTCACATCCCTTACAATCTGATTGATAGGTTGAACAACCTGGCGGGTAAAAAATAAGCCCCCAACTATAACCAACACCAGACTTCCTAAAAAGCTAATGATTAATATTCTTTTAAGCGTAATCTGCTTACTTTGTCCATATAGGTCTTCAGCCGAAACAAGCACATAAAACTGCCCTTGATTATCATCATACTTCCACCCTACCCACTGCCGTTGGTGCGTTGTAAATTCAATAAAGCCATGCTTATCCAGTCTGTCAAAATTTTTATCAAGCCCGGATAAATGTACTTCCCCTAATTTAAATGCCGGTTTGCGGTTGCTGTCATAAATATGCACCTGCTCTTCGGGCAATGATTTCGTGAACTGTTCCCTTACCCGCTGCATCATTCTGGGGCTTAATTCATCCTCATCCAGGTAAAGTTGTGCGGCAATATGGGCCCTCTCGTGCAGCCTCTCCTGAAACTCTTTTTCGGTATAGAGTTGAGAGAAATAGTAAACAACTATACCAAGGAGAAAGAATATAGAAGCGAAAAGTAACGTAAAAGAAAGCGTAAGCCTTGTTCTGAAAGTCATTCTAGCTTGTTTTATGCTTTAAGGACATAACCCATCCCGATAACAGTGTGGATCAGTTTTGGGTTAAAGTCCTTGTCAATCTTGTTTCGCAGATAGTTTACATAAACGTCTACTACGTTGGAGCTAAGATCAAAATTTAACTCCCACACATTTTCAAGTAGGTCCAGGCGGGATAATACTTTGCCTTTGTTCCGGATAAAATACTCCAGCAAGGAAAACTCTTTTGCTGTCAGGTTAATGAGCTTTCCACTACGTGTTACAGCTTTTGTATCAAGATTTACTTCCAGGTCAGCGACTGTTAATTTTCCGCTGGCCTGACTCAGGTTACTTCTCCGGGTAAGAGCTCTCACCCGTGCCAGTAGTTCTTTAAACTTAAAAGGCTTTGTGAGATAATCATCAGCACCCGAATCCAGTCCATTTACTACATCTTCGGTAGTGCCCAAGGCTGTAAGCATCAGGATAGGAACATGCATGTTGTGTTTTCTGATGTCCTGACAAACCTGTATACCATTGCTGTTCGGCAAAATCACATCCAGTACAATCAGCGCGTAGTCTTTCTGGAGGGCAAGGCTCAGACCAGTCTGTCCATCGTAGGCTACATCAACCTCATACGACTGTTCCTGTAAGCCCTTCTTCACAAAAGCTACTACATTGGGTTCATCCTCGATTACTAAAACATTCATGCCATTACAAATTCATACTCTAAGGTAACTATAAATCACAAGACTATTGCAGGCAATCGGCTTGCAGGGTTGCTTCTAGCACTATCCGTATAGTTGTTAATTGCGTATTATTTTGAGGTTTTCAGTTAACTTCTATATCATTGTGAATGCTATCCCGCAAAAGAATTGTAACAGGTATTTTTTTAAGTATCTTTTTATTAAACCCTTTCTTAGGTTTTGCCTCGCACACTTATAATACTGATACTACACAACTAAACAAACAGCGGCTTTATATTCTGGGCACTGCCTTTACGGTTGGCTATTCGGCTATGCTGGTTGGACTAAACAAGGCCTGGTATGCAGAGCAGGAGCGCACAAGTTTCCATTTTTTTAACGATAACAGCCAGTGGAAGCAGGTAGACAAAGCCGGGCATTTCTGGGGTGCTTTTCACCAGAGCCGGGCTGGAATTGACATGTTGCGCTGGGCTGGCGTGCCGGATAAGAAAGCTATCGTTTATGGCGGTCTGCTGGGTGTGGTTTTGCAAACTCCTGTCGAGGTTTTTGACGGTTACCAGAAAGACTATGGCGCTTCGGTTGGGGATCTGGTGGCAAACACGGCAGGCTCTGCAGCTATAGTTATTCAGGAGCTTGCCTGGCGCGAAGTTAGAATAATGCCCAAGTATAGTTTCCATAAAACACGCTTTGCTGGCGAACGCCCGAATGTACTGGGTAAAAGCCTGGCAGAACAAGCATTAAAAGACTATAACGGGCAGACTTATTGGCTATCGGTGAACGTCGGTGATTTCATGGCTGAAGAAAGCCGTTACCCGAAATGGTTAAGCATAGCTATAGGCTATGGCGCTGAAGAAATTGTGTATAATCACAATGCGACCAACCATAGTTTAGGCTTTGATGCACACCGCCAATACTACCTGAGCCCCGACCTGAACCTGATGCATTTTAAAGGCAGAAGCAAAGTGCTAAACACCGCCTTATATGTTTTGAGCATCGTGAAAATTCCGGCCCCTGCACTGGAGTACAACCGGAAGGATGGGTTTAAATTTCATGCACTATACTTCTAAACAGTCGTATCTTTGCTTTAGTTGAGTGCTATAGTTTATAGTTACGACAACCGAACATCCATTAAAAATAACGAAACTATGAACGTAGGAGACCGCGTGCGGCTGATGTCTGGTCGTGAAGAAGGCATCATAACCAGGATACTGGACAACAATATAGTGGAAGTAGCGATTGACAATGACTTTACGATTCCGGTTGCACGCCGCGAGATTGTGGTAATTGCAGCTGAAGAAAATAAATACATGCGCACCGATGATGTGGTAGAAGCTCCAACCCGCAGGCAGCCTCCTGCACCGGTATTCTCAGCGCAAGGCATTTACCTGGCTATGGTGCATCAGTCGGAAGAATTACTGGCTGCAACTATAGTTAATAACACCGATTACGATCTGCTTTTTACCACCGGCGAAGAGCGCAACAACCAATACCGAGGCCTGCAAAATGATAAGCTGGCACCAAAAACCACCCGCGTAATTTCACATTATCATCTTAAAGATTTTGAAAAGTGGCCAGGCTTAGTAGTGCAGTTCTTACAACACCGAAATGGTGCTCCTGCCCTATTTGAACCGGTCACCAAACGTGTGCAGTTCAGAGCAAATTCTTTTTATAAAAGCAAGAAAACAGCTCCGGTCATCAACAAAGAGGCTTACCTTTTTCAGTTAGATACCAAACCGACAACTATAGATCCTGATAAAATTAAGGAGCAGTTGGCAGAAATAGCTGAGCAGAAGGAAACCAACTATAAACTACAGGCTCCGGAACACGAAATCGATCTGCACATCGAAAAACTCACGGAAGACCACAGTGGTATGAGCAACAGCGCCATGCTGAAACTACAGTTGGAAACCTTTCAGGATGCTTTAGACAGGGCAATGGCTTCCAACATGCACGAGATTGTATTCATTCACGGAGCAGGTAATGGCATTCTCCGCAAAGAGATACAGAAAATCCTGAGCCGAACACCAGGTATCAAGTTCTTTGAAGACGCCCGTAAAGAGAAATTCGGTTACGGCGCCACCCTGGTGAGATTTAAATAAGGTTGAAAGTTGGGAAGTTATAAAGTTAGAAGGTTGTTGTAAAAGATCAACACATTAACTATCAGCCATTTAACAATCAACAACTAACAATCAACAATTAATCTTACCTTTGTAAACTATAAAAGGGAAAACAGCAAGCCATCTTATCGCTGCTCTATTTAGAGGAGAGGAAAGTCCGGGCAACGCAGAGCATCCTACTTCCTAACGGGAAGGGTCTGTTTTGGAGACGAAACAGATACAGCCAGTGCCACAGAAAATAACCGCCAGCCTTGTGTTGGTAAGGGTGAAAAGGTGCGGTAAGAGCGCACCAGCGGCTGGGTTACCAGTCCGGCTGGGTAAACCTTAGGAGTTGAAAGACCAAATAGGCTGACAGTGCTCCGTTTCGGCGGGGCTAAGGGCTGCTCGTCCGATGTCAGTGGGTAGGTCGATGGAGCCTGTGCGCGAGTGCAGGCCTAGATAAATGATAAGACGTTTGGCTTATGCTAAACGACAGAACCCGGCTTACAGGCTTGCTGCTTCTCTTTTTATAGTTCCCTACCTCTACACTTCACTCCCATTTTATTATCCTTGATTGTGCCTGGCTACTGGCAGTTAAGTTAAGTCAACTCCTTTACCTTCTAGTCTCAACAATAGAATTCAGGTCAGGAACAAATCAAACTTAAAGCATTTCTCAAACTATAAACTATAGTTTTGTTATCCGACTGGTAAGTACTTTGTTTGTTATCTTTGCAATGCAATTTTTAACAAGCTATGCCTGATTTAAAACTATATGACCCCTTCACGAACATGCAGTTTACAGATGAAAACTGCTTTTTGTGTGGTACAACTATAACCAAAGAACACCGGACACCAGTATTTGGCGAATGGATGCAGGACAAGTACAACCTGCGCAACAAAGAGCTACTGATGCTGGATAAAAGTGTAACCACGTTTGATCAACTTACTATTCCGTGTTGCGACCAGTGCCACCTTAACCATGTATTGCCGCTTGAGAGTGAAATAGAGGATGCCGCTAAAACTGAATATGATGGGATCTGTACACTTGACCAGAAGCGTATTTTCCAATGGATTGGAAAGATGTATTACGGCATGCTGGTAACAGAGCTGATAAAAGAAAAGGATCCGCTGATTATGCCGGAAAACCCGGTAAGCGAGAACCCACAGATGCTGGGTAAATTCAAAACCTTTTATCAAGTGCTGCAGTCCTTGCGCGTACCGATGAAATTCTCAGATTTTCTGCCGTGCTCTGTTTTTATTCTACAGGTAGCCCCCACTGAGGATGACTTACCTTTTGAGTATCAGGATGAACTGACCACCATGTGTTTCAGCATAAAACTGGGCCCTGTAGTTATAGTTTGTAAGCTGTTGGATAACGGCATTATACGAAATGTTTTAAACAGGTTGTATAAGCTTACAGAAGACCGGGAGTTACACCCGATTCAGGTTGCTGAATTTAAGGCACGTGTGTTTTATGCAGCTTATATTTTTAACGTGGTACCGGATTATTTTATAAGACCTGGTAAACCTGAGGACGAGCAGTTAATACTGGATTCGCTGATAGATGACATTACAAACGAAGTATTTAACCCTTTTGAGCCACTGGCTTATGCGCACATGCTCGAAGAGATGCTGAAACCCTGGAGTATCCGTGAAAAAGATATCCTGGAAAACCCTCAAAAGCCGATCTCTTTCCTGACAGATGATAACGGTGAATTTAAGACTATAAAACAGTTTGCGAAGTAATAAAAAAGGCTTCCAGTTTACGCCGGAAGCCTTTTTTATTACTATAAACTATAGTTTAGTTTTCTATTATAAAGCTGACACTAACAGTAGACGTTACCACAACTTCGCCGCCGGCAATACTTGGGCCATCAGCACCCGCACTATCCATTGTCTTCATCATGGCAGCCTCAGCGTACATCGGAATAGGGCGACCACCGTTCGTGCTCTCGTTGATAGAGTAAACCCTGCCTACTTTTGCTCCCAGTTCTGTTGTTAAAGCAGTAGCTTTCTGCTTGGCATCATTCACAGCTTTCTTGCGGGCTTCAACTCTGTATTTCTCAATGTCCGCCACTTTAAACTGCACCCCTTCTACCCTGTTCACGCCAGCGCTATACAAGCCCGACATCAAATCGTCAAACTTATTCAACTTCCGCACCAGTACAGTCATAGTTTTCTGGGCAGTATAAAAATCAGGAGTAGTTCGGCCATATTCTCCGCTGTTGTAAATCGGGTACACGCTCATGTAAGATGTCTGGATATCTTTCTCACTTACACCCTGCTTTTTCAGATACGCAATAATAGTGGCGGCTTTGGCATCTACTTGCTTACGCGCCTGGTCCAGTGTTTTCTCGCGTACTTCTACACCCATCGATAGTATTACCTGGTCTGGCTGTACTCTTACTTCGCCAATACCATTGACATTAACTAATGGTGGCAGTACTTGTTGCTGTGCATGTACCTGCATTAACCCTATCGTAAGAAGAGCCAATAGCATGAAGATTGTTTTTTTCATGGTTAGATAGATTTTAATTAAATGCATAGCATTTTGCTATATAGGAGCTATTATCAAATGTTATACCATAAATACATGCGATAGGAAATAAAAAAAGCCTTTGCTCAAATGGCAAAGGCTTTCTAAAACCTAAATGAGTCTTACTCAGAGGCATACTCAAAATCATCATCCATAGTATGGCGTGCAAGTAAAACTGCGCCTATAGTTAGTGCCCCAGCCATTAAAACAAGCTGTGTAGTTGACAACTTACGTGATGCACGCACAATTATATTACCAACATCCTGCAACAGATCTGGTAGTTTTTCGTGGTTGCCCTGCAGTACATGCAAAGCAGACTCTACTGTCTTAGACATGTCCTGTGGTTGCAACACTTTCAAGGCGCTTTCATCAGACTTTTTTTGCTGCTTGCTATCGCTACTTTGGTTGCTATTCTTATTCTGGTTTTGCTTCGATTCGTTTTCCATAGTTATATGTAGTGTTCTGACTATTGGTTTTAATTACTTATACGGGATACTATACAATTAATGTTGATGACACCTTAAGCCATCCGTCCGCCAAACTCTTCCACCATTTGTGTCATGCGTTGCACCAGGCTGTTTTCATTTACCATCATGCTGGCAGGAAAACCGACACTAAGTTCATTTATTTCAAGACTTTGCTGGTCAGAATTATAGTTGTAGCGTGCTTTCACGCCTTTTTCATCGATTGTACCCTCGTTGCCCTGCAGGCTTAATCCTAATTGCTTCAATTTATCTTTAAGCTGATTAAAGGCTTCCGGACTTACACTTGTAAAATGCACTTGTTTTGCCATATTCTTTTGTTTAACTCTTACATAATGTAAAACTACAATACTTTACAGAACTACACTAACGCTATAAAAATGTATTTGTTAAGCCTCTAACTATAGTTTACGTCATCAATACTTAAGCTTTAACAAATATTTTCACGCAAAATTATTTGCAAACAAGAAACAAATTTCTATCTTTGCACCCGCAATACCGCAACAAACGGTCCGTTCGTCTAGGGGTTAGGACTCCAGATTTTCATTCTGGCAACAGGGGTTCGATTCCCCTACGGACTACTGAAAGGGAAAAGTGATTATTCTGATCGCTTTTCCCTTTATCTTTTTCCACCACAAACTGCTGTATCTGGCTGGAAAGGGCGAAAAATCCATTTACCCGCTGGGTTCGATAACCTTCCATTTCACGGTCATAATACACCCCTTCAGGAAACAGCATCGCTTGCAGCTACTTTCTTGCTTGCACATTCGCTTTACTCCATGACTGTAAGATAGTTACTGACTTTTCTAAGCCTATTTTAATGAACTCTTTGGGATTCGATAACGCTGGTGCGCACTTTTCCAGATTTCGCTCGATTTCCAGCAATTCTGTTTTTAGTTCTGACCTGTATTTAGTGAATAGCTCTTTCTCGATTTCGCCAAAGGCATAACGCCGCTCTAGTGTGTCCAGCTTCTTTTTTAGCTCTGTGTGCTGGACATTTAACCGCTTTTCTTCACTCCTGCTTTCTTCTGTTAACTTGCAATAAGTTTCTTCCATGATTTAAGCCAACTTAGGCAAATACCTAGGTCGATCAATACGCTGTAGCCTTTCGAATTTGGGGAGGACTTGTTCAAGCGAAAGCGTACCAGAAAGTTCACTCCATCAAAGTAGAACATTACCGGGTCTCCTACGCCAGAGTCAACCATATCTGTAAAGCCACAACCGGGGCCACGCAACGGATCCTGTATAGGCTCATTATCCAGAATTGGAATGGCTTTGTAGCCGATCTCACTTTCTCCATTACCGCGGTCATTGCTTTTAAAGCCAGCTGTGGTCTTGGAAGTATAGCCATCCTTGTTCGGATCTAGAATGGCCCTTCCTTCTGCAGTGGAGGCAGGTTTATAGATTAACCCTTTGGTTTGCCCATAGGAAAAGTAACAGCACACTAAGAATACTGTGAGAAGGTAGAGTTTCTTCATTCGGCTAAAAGTTGAGAAACAGTTATGAATATTTTTTAATCCTAAAAGAATAAAAGACCAGTCATCCCATCAGAGATTCCTTTTCTTATATTCCAAAGTTTAATCAGACTAGATTTTGCTGTGCGACTAGACTTCTATCTACACCTTATAGTATAAGGCAGAACATCCTTGCAATAGCTAAAGCCCCTTTGTTTAAGTGTAAGTTCTTAAGTATGCGCATTCCAGCTTACCCGCTAAACCCAACCGGCAGGCTTAGAAATTAGGTGAACCCAATTGACTGGTAATTCAACCATAGTTAAAAAAATCAGGCTTCCCACTTGTAGCAGAAAGCCTGACATGATTGAGGTAGTCTATAGTTATTTTACTGTCCGTATCTCAGCAATGCGGAAGTGCTGGCCTACTTCTTCACGCACGACGGTATCGACGGTGATGTTGAGGTTTTTGGAGGCGAAGTTTTGCTGGATATACGCTTTCAGCAGTTGG
>NZ_JAAGWD010000007.1 GCF_010686685.1 Pontibacter burrus
CAATCGAAAGCAGTTATATCCAATGCTATTTTTTCGATGCCGCAATTGTCGGTAGAGCCATTATCTACATCTTCTGCTTTGATCGTGGCTTTGCCTGTTGCATCAAGCTGCACGGTAATGGCCTTTGTCTTAACAATTGGTGCGGTGTCATCTTTTACAACCACCTGCTGGGTCTGCGAACTAGAGTTTCCTGCCGCATCAGTATAGGTCCAGGTGATGGTGTAGGTCCCCTGTGCTGTATATGAGAGCAGATCAGTGGTTTTACCTGCAACTGTACCTGACACGTTATCTTCAGCGCTTGGCACGGCTGTAACTGTCGCTCCACACTGGCCCGTTATAGTTGGCAATGTAGCTATAGTTGGCACCGGTGCCTCCTTATCCTGCACAGTAACTACTTGCGTAGCTGTAGCTTTATGACCAGACGCATCGGTTACCGTCCAGGTTACGGTTGTTTTACCTAACGAGAAAGTAGCCGGTGCATCATTTGTTACACTAACATCGGAGCAGTTATCGGCTATAGTTGGTGTGCCCAGTACAACGCCTGAAGCGGTACTCTTTCCTGCATCCGTATTCACTACAACAGCAGCCGGCGCGGTAATGGTAGGCTTGATCGGGTCAACGATAGTTACCACGGCCGTTGCCGTTTCGCTGTTGCCATTCACATCCGTCACAGTCAGTGTAACGGTTTTGGTACCTAGATCAGCGCAGGTAAATTCGGTCTGACTTAAGCTATAGCCATCTGCAGCAATTGAACAGTTGTCGGTAGAGCCATTGTCTACATCTTCTGCTTTGATCGTAGCATTACCATTAGCATACAGGTTAACGGTTATGTTTTTGGTAACCACAGTTGGTTTCTGGGTATCAGTTACAGTTACATCGAAGCTTATAGTTGCTATGTTACCGGCAGCATCAGTCGCTGTAAACGTGTTAGTGGTTTTACCTACCGGGAACAGAGATCCTGAAGGAAGACCTGCTGTTTGGGTAATGGTAACTGTTTCGTTCTTCCAGGAGATAACAGCTATTCCATGGCCTGAACGCCCTACCATTTCGCCTCCCTCTGGATTAGGCATAGTTGCATTTCCTGCAATAAGTTGAGCATCGGTCATGTAATATTCAGCAGTTGGAGTGTAATCAGCTGGCTTGAATGAATCAGCTGTTAAAACATAGCCAGAACCACCCGAAGATGTTGGCCAGCTTGTAACCCCACCGTACCAGCCACCACCAGCTCCACCGTTAGCCCAGTCATCGCTACCTGCTGCGCCACCGTTCCAGCCTCCAACGGAGCCAGAATTCCCCATATTATTAGGATTTGCAAAGCCAAAAGAGCCGATTACAACACTATTGTAGTCCTCGGTCGATGTTCCTCCATTGGTCTGACCAGAACCTGTTATGGTAAAGCCCTGTGTAGAAAATGAAGGAGCGTTTAAGCCTCCACCGTCGTTCCCGACATAGCCCGATGATGCCCCCTCATAGTTTTCACCATGTCTGCCGCCGCCCCCGCCGGCAACGATGATTCGAGAATATAAGCCGTCACTGTTATTCCAGGCTCCATTTATTAATCTGATGTCCGTAGCACCGCCACCACCTGTTGATGCCCAAGAGGAGTTGGTGCTTCCTGTACCCTGACCACCAACATAAATGTAAAGGGTTGTGCCAGCTGTTAATGTAACTTCTCCTTTAGAATATCCCCCTCTGCCACCAAATTGATTTGGCACCTTCAAGTCGTTGCCACCCTGAGCACCCCACGTTTCCAGGGTGTACTTACCAGTAACTGGTACTGTAAACGTTTGAACACTGCCTGTAAAGTTGAAAGTCTTTTTGTTGTCTTCTCCTGAACCAACACAATTATCTGTAGCAGTTGGCATGGTATAAGTAACTACAGCCCCACACTTATCTGCGTCATTGTTTTTAGTGATGGAAGCTACAGCTGCAAACACAGGCTTTGTCTCATCCTTAACTACAACCTGTTGTGTTTGTGTTGAGGTTAAGCCTTCCTTATCTCTGTATGTCCAAGTAATGGTATAATTACCTTGTTCTTTGTAGCTTAGCGGATCAGTTGTTGTTCCTGTAATTACACCATCGTTATCATCGTTGGCTGTAGGAGCAGTTACCGTAACTGCACATTCTCCTGTTAAAGTCGGCAACGCTGCCAGGGCAGGTACCGGTGCTTTGTTTGGTTCAACTATAGTTACATTTACAGTAGCTGTGTTTGAAACCTCGGCACCATTGCTTACCTTATAGGAGAATGCATCTGTGCCAACTAGATTAGCCGCTGGAGTATATGTAAATGCTCCTGTGGCTGCATTGCCAATAGTAAGCGTTCCGTTGACAGGTGCTGTAACTATAGAATAGGTAAGTGGATCTCCACTCACATCCCTCGCAGTTAAAAATCCAATATAAGCCTCATCCTTTAAAGTAGTGACCTCCCCCGCATTTAAGCTTGACCAAGCGGTAGATAACCCCATATCCTTGATAATGCCGTGATTGGCGTTCGGGGTTGCATCGTAGGCTATCGTTCCAGATGTTTCGTTAAAGCGCCAGAAACCTGCGAGACCTGCTTCGTTACCGTTCAGAGTGGTGACAGCAAGCGATTTTATTTCTTCAACAGTTAACGCCTTTTTCCAAAGCGATACGTTATCAATCTGACCGTCTGCGAAGGCTCCGTCAACGTTCATAAAGGTACCAATGCGAATAGGTGCGCCGGATGCAGAAGAAGTATAGTTTACTGTTCCTGACCCAACCAGCTTACCATTCGCATAAATTTCCATTCTGCGCTGGCCACTAACATTGCGTCTTACAGTTGTAACATGTACCCACTCCCCAACTTCATAAGCTTTTTCAGTAGCAATCCAGGTCCATCCATAGCCGTGTTTGTCGATTCCGTAAGTAAATACGCCATTCTCAGCAGTAAGCCAGAACTGCATATCACCACCACCGCCCGATGGCCTATTAAAAAGGCCGGCAGCAGCCATGCTATTTGCCTTAAACCATAGCGAAACGGTAAATTCTGTTTCGGAATCGAACTGATTGGAAGCTTGAGACGGAATTTCTACGTAGTCGTTTACCCCGTCGAAATGCAAGCCGTTAAGGTAAACGGCAATTGGTTGTGATTTTGGTTCATAAACAAGGGAAGGTAAATTACTATTCCCCGCCCCGTCAAGCTTAAAATAATACCGACCTTCAGTTACAGAAGAAGTAGGTTTTAAAACCCATTCAAATTCTTTAACATTTGTCTGATTTTTAAATGCAAAATAATCAACAGGAGACCCACTGTTTATTACCTGCCCTGGCATGTAAGTTTCACCAGTATTTGTCAATTGTTGCGTAGTTGGCGTACCACTTGGTACATATGCACCAGCGTCCATTACAAAATGCTCGTTAGCTGTACTTGTCGCTGATATTTTAATAAATGGCCCATCGACACTTTCTGAATAACTCAATCGGTTTTCTAGAAAAATATTGTGCTCATTACTAAAATTAACGTCAGCCAGAGTATGAATTTTAAGCCTCAACCTGATGGCCTCATCTGTATTGGTGATCTTAATCTCTTCATTCTCTGCACCTTTCCAGGTAGCAGACGTTTCAGATCCATCGTCGTTTCTCCAACGCCAGCTACTGTGGTTCAGAAATGGACCAGCTACCGCATCAAAGAGCAGGCAACTAAAGAAAAAAAACAGTAAAAGTTTTTTCATTTGAATTGGGCTAAAAAGTTGTTGGTTTATTGGTTATATAGTTGGGCTTTGTGATTTTCAACTTCGTAACACTCTAGTCTGGAACAGGCTAAAAATCAGGCTCTTGTTATAAAAACTTATCAACAGTAACAATGCTGTCGCTAAAAAAATAGCATATATAAAATAGTGGTAATTAAGCGCCGCGACCTGGTTAGGGAATACATCTACCTGTTGCACACTACTCTGGTCAGATTGATATTGAGCTCCTATTTCCCCGTTTGCACGTATCACACCGGAAATGCCCCTGTTATTGTTGATAACCAAGTCTTTTCTTGATTCTATAGCTCTTAACCTGCTATTGTAAAAATGTTGCCGGGTTATAAAGGAGTCTGAAAACCAGCCGTCGTTACCTAAATTAATGAGGAAAGAAATCTGATCAGTTGGGTATCTGTTAAGTAAGGCCGGAACAGCTGACTCGTTGCAGAGCAATACTCCTGCTTTGCCCCAGGGAGTTTTCATAGCCTGTTGTCTTTGCCCTTGCTGAACAATAAGTCCGCTACCAGCCAGAAAAGGAAGAATGATATTACCACTATTACTAAAAAGCGGAGATTCAACAAGCGAGAGGAGCTCTCCTTTATCGTAGCGGTCTAGCACGGCACCAGTTGGGGTAAAGAGATAAGCTGAATTGTAGACTGCATTACTAGCCTCCGCAATACTAGTGCTCATACCCAGTAAAAAATGGGTATTATTATCAGCTGTGGTTTTAGCAACTTCTTTCAGAAAGTCGTCTTCATTACTATAGGTCCAGGGGATAACAGTTTCAGACCAAAGGATAAGATCTGAATTGACCGCTGCTGCCTGCCTGTTTAGAGTGAGCAGGTTCTGGATCAAAGCATTTCCATTTTGTTCGTTCCAGACTGTTTCAGGAGACATGGAGGCGAGAATAAGTGCCACACTTACTTTAGGTTTACTTTGTGCGACTACCTGTTGCGAACTATAATTGTAGAGTAAACTCCCGGCAATAAAGTGAGCTGATACAATAAGAGCAGGAATCAGAGCTAGTCTCCAGGCTTTCTTATGAAATGCATAACTAAGGGTAAAATTGACAAGCACAACCAGAAACGACAAGATGTACACACCGCCTACCGCTGCTGGCTGCGCCAAGAATAAATGACTGGCCTGAGTAATACCAATACTATAACTCATCCAGGGCATACCCGCAAACAGCACTGCACGAAGCCATTCAACTATAACCCAAACTGAAGCAAATAGGAAGGCATTACCCCATGCATGTAATACAGCAGAATCCGAAAACTTAACTCTGGAGTAAATGAAGAACTGAAGCGCGTAGATACTGCCAATTATAGTTGCTGCAAGTAACCAGCAGATAATACCTAACACAATACTACTCTGCGCATATTGATATATGGCAGCAACCATCCAATAATTTAGAATACCTGCTGATACAACTCCAAAGACAAACCCCTTATAAAGAGCCTGTTTTGATTGAGTTATGTTGAAAAAAGAAAGGAATAGAAAACTGAGTGCAAACCATGCTATAGTATAGTTTACATACATCAAAGAAAGACTAATGAGTATTGCCGATACAACTACAAGCGCATAACTATAAGATGCTGAAGATTTCCGTAAGTGTGCTAAAATCGTCTTCCAAATATGCATGGTTTTTCAGCCCTACTTACAAAGAGTACAGTAATTTGCCTCGTAAGAAAAGGGTAAAAGTTTGGCTAATAGTTGATAATTAAAAATTGCAAATACTACTCCATCGAAAAGCAGGAGCTACTCATGATCATAGCTTTGTATAGTTGGGCAGGAGGCAGAAATTAAGAAAGGGTAAGTATTTTGCACCAATAAAAACAAACTCAAAAACTCAGACTGTTTTCGACAGTACACAAACCCAAAATAAACACCTGAAGGCAAGTCAGATTCTAAAAGCTAATTCTTTGAAAACCTTACTTTTACAGGCATTTATTTCATTCCGCAAGTTACAAGTTGTGCTTGCGTCTTTCCTATAAGGGTTTGGACTAATTTGTCTCCGTTTTAAAAACAAGACAAATTAAAAGCTTAAACTGCTGCTCATATTAAAACGGGGATCATGAACTAATGCTCTCAAACTATATTGGATAGGATATTAAACTATAAACATTAGCATGTAAAAGCCTTATGTGGTGAACAGCCAAAACATTGAATCTGAAGACCAGACCTATGTAATCCACGGCGTCTATACCCTGCTCACGAAACTGGAAAATAAAGCAGAAGAGTAAGTTATATCATAAAAGTGTCCGAACATGGCCGCTATAGATTCCAAAGCATATATAGTATACAGACAGTTTACAGACAGAAGTTGATGCAGCTTTTTGTACCATCGGGTAGCTGATGCCAAAGAAGTGCATGCCATTGCAAAAATGTTTCGGGAACTGGGCGAAATTGAGCAAGAGCATGTCACCCAAATGGCGGAAAAGCTGCTTCAGGATGGCATAAATACCACTGTGCCACCTCCCTCCTGGCGTGTCCGCACCCTCGACCGCATTGGCAAGTTACTGGGTTACGGTTTTAGTATTGGTGTGATAATGAACACCGATAGAAGTATAGCAACTGCCCAACTGACTCAGAATAAAAAAAGCCCGCCGGGTTTGCTTTATTTATTAACCTGGATGAACTGCAGTATAAAAGAAAAGCACTTGACTTTCAACACAAAAAACCACAACACATGATCCTTCCCGCCCCTGCTGTAAACAGTTTAGCCGTTGGCAAACTATAGCAAGCCCGTAAAAGGATAAGCAGCGAAACTATAGTTAAAAAATGAGCAGGGCACTAACACCTCCTGACCTGATTCCGGGTTGAGGCCTAAGCAACAACTTTTCTTTACGTATCTTCAGCTTTTGATCCAGCACGTTGTAGAGATAGAGGGTTCCCTTAGCTGACACATACCCTATCAGAGCGCCAGCCAACACATCCGTTGTCCAGTGGGCGTTATCGTTAATGCGCGAGAGCCCTACCAACGTAGCAATGCCATACGCTATGGGCGGAACGGCGGGATGCTCGTAACGGTAAACAGATGCCACAGAAGTTGCCACAGCAAACGCAGTTGTGGTATGGGAAGACGGCAGGGAGGTATGAATAGTACTTTGAAATGGGCCATCAAAAAAATGATTATCTTCCCCAGTACTAGGTCTGTGCCGGTGAAACTGATGCTTTAGTCCTTCTGTAATTCCGGCGCTCAACATAATACTGCCTGCCGCTAGCATACCAGCTTTTTCCAGCTTTTTATCTTTGATCAATATGCCAATCGCCATCGCTGTTCCGGTAACTGGTAGCATATAATGCTGCCGACCCAGGGGCTCTACCACGGTCGCAATCTTATCCCCTACCTGCGACCTGTGAGAAAACATAAACCGCTGAGCCGGCTCATCCACCCAGGCAAAAGTTGCTATCCAGGCCCCCACACCTGCAACTATAAGGGCTCCATTTTTCAAAGCCGATGCTTTCGGCACGCTACCCTGTGGCAACTGTACCGGAAGTATCTGTTGTAAGGTATCCACACTATGACCATAACCCACTGTATCTGTAGTTCCTGACGGCACCTGAGCATGCGCCTCCTGAACGATAAATAGCAGAAAACAAAGAAATAAACGATACCTGCTGCTAAAAAGAAAAACCAGTTTCATAGGACTGTAGTTTCAGAAAGAATAAGTACTGTTTATCTGCTACCTGGTATGGTAAAGCCCAGGTCCGCACTGATGATAAAGGCCCTAAGGCCATCGCTGCGCCAATAGTTGCCACCCCGCACTTCTATGCTTTTAAACTGTGTGGTGTTACTGGAAAAAGGAAGTCCGAAATGGGTGATGCCTTCCAGCGGAGAATAGCGCACGCCAAGCCCAGCTTTGTGGCTGTTTATCCCTGCCAGATCATAGTCTGAAGTATAGAATTCTTCAGTTGAGGAATGCGTTTTGTAAGGAGCGAAATAATCCACAGCCGTTTGAGTGTGGTAGCGGTAGAAGGGGTAAAACGAAAAGAACGGCCCTATCTTGATCGGCGTTTCGAGTTCTACAGTATTTGCTGTCATGCCCCAGCTATCGGTATAAAACCGGTAAAAGAAACGCATGGTCAGATAATCGGAGGTATAATAGTTTATCCGCAGTCCAACCGGATATTTGTAACGACTATCGGGCAGGCGCTCAATATCAGGGAGTTCCTGGTCAGTAAAATAGACCCTGTGAAAAGGCGTGGAAAGTAAACCAGTCTGGTACACAATATCAGAGGAAAGAGCTGCCTGCATTTTCTGGTTTAAGACCTGCGACAAGGTGGCGGACAAACTATAGGATTGCCGCTTGTCCTCGCTCAGTAGCTCGCCCTGGCTGCGCAGCTCTATCGGGTAAATTAGCGACCAGGTATCAAAAAAGGCCAGTGCGCCCAGGCTCAGCTCACGGTTCCCATCCTTCGAAAGGATAGCCCAATTCACCCCTACCGACAGCGACCGATAATCGTACTCGGTAGAGCCGCCAATGGTGATGCCTTTTATCGTGCGGCGGGCATTGTTGCGGCGGCTGATACCTACGTTCAGATGCGTACGGGTATCTGATTTAGAGGCACTGGAAACATTATAGTCTATCTTGTCAGTAGAAGCTGAACTATAGAAATCCATCCCGAAGTTCACGTTCAGGTTGGTCACCGTATCCAGCGGCACATTCACAATTATAGTTGGGGTGACATCGGTCAGTTCTTCGGTGCCTACCCCACCTGTTACCGGCGAGTGCTCGCCGGTCTGGCTATAGTAGCTGCCCAGTATATTTACCTCCGTTGGCGACAGTTCGCGGGTTCTGCGGCCTTTGGCAGTTGTGGTGGAAGTAGTCTGAGCCATAGTTGCCGTGGCCACCGAGCAGGCAACCATCAGACCGATAAACTTTAATTGCATCCGCAGCCCCCTCCCATTTTACCTCCGGTCGCGCCGGATGCCCCTTCCCGGTAACTTTCAAAATTCATTTCAAAGGTCTGCACCTTGCGGGCGCTCAGCTGCATCTCTTCTTCGTTTAAGTACGTTTTCTGATACGGCTTTACGGTTTCACAGCTGCTCAGCAAACCAACTATAAGCAGGCAGGTACAGGCAAATAAGGATCTTAGATGTGTTTTCATAGTTTATGGCTTCGGGCTGCCTGTTTTGTTCTCTTTCTCAGGCGATTTCCTGTTTTGGTAAAAATGCAGGCTAAGGTTGTCAGAAGCGAGCATTTCATCTTTATCCGTTATCAGCAGGCACTCCACTCCTTTCAGTTGGTTAATGAAGTATAAGCCATCTTCGGGGCCCAGTACATAGGTGGCGGTTGTCAGGGCATCAGCCAGCTCGGCATCGGGACAAATGATGGTCACGCTTTTCAGGCCGGTGGCAGGATACCCGGTCCGGGGATCGATGATGTGGCCGTAGCGCTTACCATCAACTTCTGCATATTTCTCATAATCGCCGGAGGTAACGATAGCTGTTTCGCTGGCCGTTAGCCAGCTGAATACTTTGTCTTTTTCGGCAGGGTCGGCAATGCCCACGAACCAGGGCTGACCGTCAGGTTGTTTTCCCCAGGTAATCATGTCGCCGGCTGCATTTACTACCCCGGCCTTAATGCCCATTTTGCGCATCACGTCGCGGGCACGGTTGGCGGCGTAGCCTTTTCCAATTGCTCCAAACCCGATCTTCATTTCCGGATCGTCTAGAAAGACGCTATAGTTTGCAGGATTGAGTTTGATACGCTGATACCCGATGTGCTTGACAGAAGCGGCCACTTCTTCAGGTGAAGGCATTTTAGTCATCGTGCCATCAAATTTCCATAGTTTGTAAGCAGCGGCAAATGAAATATCAAAAGCCCCGTCAGTGAGTTTGGAGACTTTAATGCTTCTTTCAATAAGCTGATATAGTTCGGGATCGACGGAAACGGGCATAGAGCCTGCCGCCCGGTTAATGGCACTGGTCTGGCTGGTGGGCTGCCATTCGGAGATCAGGGCCTCAATGCGCTTAATTTCATTTACACCGACTTCAATGGCTTTATTTGCCAAATGCTCGTTTTCAGAAACAGCTACCAGCTCAAAACGGGTACCCATTAAAAGGAGCACCTTCTTGTGCGCTTTGGCAGAAGAAGGTGCTCCTTGGGCAATCGCCTGTGGCTGCATCAGCAGCAGGCAAACCATAAAAAGCAAGCGCAGGCGATGCAGCATAGGAAATAAGTTTATGTTAGTGGTGCAACAGTTTCTCGAGGTGTTGTACGTAAGCTTCAGGTCCTCCGGTTTTGTAGCCGGTCTTAGAAATTATTTTTCCATCTTCGTCAACCAGTACTACCAGTGGAAAGACACCCTCCGTGTTATACTTTTCAGCCAATAGCTCGTTGTGCTTCACTTGTTCGGCTGGCAACTGGTTTTTCTTGAATCTCGGAAAATCCAGCTCTAACAGCACCAGATTATCTTTGGCATATTTTGCGAAGGTGTCGGTGTTCCATACTTCTTTGTTGAGCAAAATGCAGGGCTTGCACCAGTCTGAACCGGCAAATACCATCAGGATAGGTTTGTGCGCCGTTTTTGCCTGTTTTATAGCTGCGTTGTATTCGTGCAGCCAGGCCTCGTGCCCGGCTATAGTTTGCGCCTGGCTCGCTGTGGAAACCATTACGGCAAAAAGAAAAACGAGTAGTGAAATACGCTTTTTAAACATAGCAGCAAAAATTAAAGTGAACATCCAGCAGTCCCTTAACTGCCATGCTTTTACAACTTTGCAAACAGCGGTATTGGTTCACTTGTGGGGTAGGAATGTTTCGCTAAACTATGTCGTCAAGAATGGTATAAGTATAACGCTGTTTTATGCCTAAAGTATATTTAGTGTCCTTTGTTTCTTTAGTTCTTTGCATCTCAATTTATACTTATCCTATAGTCTCTTTATTCTTGCTTTACAACGTGACTAGGGTGCAACGATTTGAGCAGTCAATAGATTTTGAGCAGTCAATAGATGTTATTAAAGCCAACTAGGCACTTTATCTCAACATTTAAAAACCTTTAAAGACTTCTCAAATACTACCAATTCCCAGTGAAAATGGGTCAATAATTCCATCTTTCGGTCTACTTCAATAAAAAAGCCGCTCCATATCAATTAGAGCGGCTTTTCGAACTCAATACATTTCCCCTTTATTTACACTTATCTAACTAAAAGTGGGGCAGGTTGTTTTATTCCACAATGTTTTAATCTTTTAAATTTCTGCTCCGCTCGTTTTGTATAAAATAATTGTCAACTTTTAAATACGACTCATTATTTACACGAAAAAAAGTCCATCCTATAGAATCAGGTAATTACTCTTCTACTTCAAATGAAAAACCTACCTCATCCTCTCCTCTACCTGCTGTACCACTGAACCTTATCTTGGTATCAGAGATTAATGTAATTGCCAACCAAGCTTCCTCCTGACCATTATTCATTAAGATTAATTTCCCAGTACCCTTATCTATTTTCCATTGGTGGGCGCCACTACCATCGTTATTATAGCTTTTGTCAAATGATCCCGAGTTGCAATTATAAGTATGTTTTTCTGATTTAATATTTATTGCCAGGGTAGATGAACTGAAGGAAAACGTACCTTCTACAAATCTGGTTTTATCATAAACTCCAGCTGGATAACAAGTTTTGTTACCTAAATCTTTGAAATTAAATTGCTCCTCTCCGCCTACAACATAGGATGTGAGTTTCCATGGGCTTCCATTTATCAATCTAACCACTATGCCTAAAGTAGCTTTAAAGGTAACAGGAGCTCCACTTACTATGGTACCATCCCCTTTTTTGACAGTCGCTTCTACCGTTTGATCCGCAGCAGGCGATTGATGCATCTTCCAGGTTACTTCAGCCATACCTTGGGCATTGGTAATAGTTTTGGCTGCACTCAATGTACCATTTCCTGATTTAACAGTCCATTCCACTTCTATGTCCTTTAGAGCATTTCCATCTGCATCTACCACTTTCACTTTTAATGGCTTCGCTAAAACCTTACCTGGTTCACCTTCCTGGTTGTTTCCATCTACCAGGGAAATAGTATGTGGTTGTGTAGGCCTGTATGTAGCAGTCACTTTTTTGGTAAGCAGCACCCCCAGGTTACTATCCGTAAATACAACATCAAAGCTGAATGGCTTATCCTGCAGGCCGGTAGCAGTTGTACTGGTAGCGACCAAGTTAAACTTGCCAGCTGCTGCGGGAGTAGCCGAGAGTTGAATCCTGGCATCCGAGATATTCTTAAAAGTGACTTTACCAGAGGGTAGTGGCAGCTCTTTCTTTGCAGCCTGCGTCTTAACCGGGTCTTTATATACCGGAAGGCTGGGACCAGTCCCTAAGAACCAACTTTTGATTTTATTGGTAGTTGCCAGAATGGTATTGTAGGCTTCCTGCATTTTGGCCAGGTACATAAAGGTAGTGGCAAAAAAAGCAACCGAAGAAGCAGCATCTGTTTTTACCAATGTTCGGTATTCTCCATTTAAGGTCAGTACTTTTGCTTTATCTTGGTTAAAAACGTTCTCGTCTTCTGCTGCCTGTCTACCACCTGGAGATACTGCTCCTACACGGTTACTGGAAAACTCTTCCAGAATTTTCTCTGCTACACCTTTCAACTGGGCTACTCTTTGGGCTTCTGTATGTGCCTTCACAAAAAAGCCAACACTTGTGGCCATACATGCTGCAGCTGCTACTTTATCATATAATAATGGGGAAGGGAGCATGGCTAACTGTGTGCCAAGAAATAAACTTGCAGAACCGGCTATCATGCTTTTGACAAAGCTCTTCCCTGTTCTGTAAATTTCTTCGCCGGCATCACTGCTGCTAGTTACACGATAGTTGCCCGGATCAGGCTCATCTAACCTAAATTCGCTTTCATTTGGTGTAATACTCTGAAGCATATACGCCAGCTTTAACTGTTCCTCAGCAGTTAGTTTTGCGAAGTTTTCTTTCACAACCTGCTTTTGCTGCTTCAATACTTCTATGTAAGCCGGATCCAATTGTATAATAGGATCATCTACATATGCTTGCAATTTTTGCGAAACAGCATCTAATTCAGTTGAAAAGGCATTGGCCACAGCTACCGGGTCAGTTATAGTAGTATAAGCTCCTACTGTCAAATCAAGTTGTTTATTGATCCCTATTCCACTGTAATCAACCAGTACATTTCCGGAAGCAATGACAGGCATGATAAAAAGTACCTGGTTGGAATCTCCGGCAAAAACCTGTACATCCACATTCCCTACTCTAATCATAGAAGCAGAAGTAACCACAGGTTTATCTGTTGCCTGAGAAATCACGATCTGTCCCGGAGTAGCAGATTTAGTAAGAAGTAAGATAGATTGCTTTGCATCCGGCGACGGTTCTTCAGAAGAGCTACATGCCACTACAAAGAAAATGGTTAAGAAAAAGAGTATGATTCTTTTCATCCACTAAGAATTAAGGGTGAATTTGATATAAAAAGGGGTGAGTTATGCTATGTTACACTTACTATTGATACATCAAAGGTACTTTTAATTCTTACCTACTTCCTATACCTAAAACTGGGTATTATATTCTAAAAACTTCTTAAAACACTGAATATTAAGCATCCGCAATTTTAAGATTTACTATAAGATTGGGATATGAGGTAAAGATTTCATTCTATAAGTAAATAGCTTATTATGGCTTGTAATTAGAATCATTTCAAGTTCAGGTACACAATCTAGAACTATGAATTTAACATGCTTTCTAAAGTTGGAAATTGCTTCGACTTCATACTTATTAAAGATGAGAATCAGGTACTACATGCTACTCTGTGCGCTTTAATAGCTAATCTCCTATCCCAAATATTCGCCTACAACTGCCAAATCCCTATTAAATGGTTCGATAATTCAATCCTTTGGTCTACTAAAAGGGAAAAGCGATCATTCTGATCGCTTTTCCCTTTTTCTTTTTCTACTAAAAACTGCTGCACAAGGCTGCAAAGGGCAAAAAAGCTATTCCCACACATTGTTCGATAATCCTCTAATCTACAATAGTCTATTGCTTCACTACCTACATTGGCTCTGAAATTTGCAGACCTAAGCAATGGTATTGTTATTGTGAACAATGCTCCATTTCCCTGCATCAATATTTCATTTGTAAAGCCTAGGAGCACATTCCCCATACCAAAAATATCTAATGTAAAGTAAGAACGGGTTAAATGAAGAATAGTCTAATGTCCGTTTTTCAGTTACACAATAACATTAATTTATAATTACCCTTTTAGATTTCTTCCACAACAACTGCTTCTCTGCTGTTAATTAAAGTACGTTGCCTTAATATATAGTCATTTATAGTGTGCCTGAAAACAATGAGTTTATAAACATTAAATTTGGTACTACTCTATTAAAATTATTCAGCACGATCTTATCTTTGTAAACTTTAAAATCAGGCTATTGAACTTTCAAATCCGCCTGATACTTCTATCAAAGTAAAAAGTTTATTTATTCTCTATACCCGACACGTACTTGCAAAAAATTTACACCTCCCGTCTAGCTTTTTGCTTATTTTTCTTATTTGTAGCGTTTAGCGCAGAAGCCCAGCAACAGTCCAATACAGATCACATTATACCGTATTCGACTGACAACACACATCTTACCATATGGAATGGAGAACAATATGTCCCTCTTTTTATAAAAGGTATCAATATGGGGATCGCAAAACCCGGAACTTTTCCGGGAGAACTGGCAGCAAGCCGTGCGGATTATGGGCGGTGGTTTGATTTGATACGTGCTGCCGGCTTTAATACCATTCGGTTGTACACCCTGCACTACCCGCATTTCTACGAAGTGCTTGACTCTTTTAATCTCGCCAATCCACAGCATCCCCTTCTATTTTTTCAAGGAGTCTGGCTGGAAGAAGAAGTACCTGGCTATGACGAAGACTTGTATACTCTTAGTACATACTTTGAACAGGAGATCAAAGAAAATGTAGATGCGGTGCATGGTAATAAAGTGATAGCTTCCAGACCTGGAAAAGCTTATGGTTCTTATAAATCGGATGCCTCCCGATGGTTGCTAGGCTATATCATTGGGCGTGAAATTCACCCACCCGAAGTAGTACATACCAACGAGAGACATTTAACAAGTACCTCATTTCAGGGAACATACTTTTCTATTGCGAATGCTAGCGCAACTGAAACCTGGGCTGTTAAGCATCTGGATTTATTGTTAACCTGGGAGATGGACAACTATAAAACACAGCGCCCTGTCAGTTTTTCAAGTTGGCCTACTTTAGATCCCCTGCACCATCCTGGCGAAGAAAATCAGTATGAAGATTTGGTTTCGGTTGACCTTGCAAAAATAAATAAATCTAAGGCACAAGCTGGTTACTTTGCGAGTTACCATGCCTACCCCTATTATCCAGACTTTATGAGCCGGGATGCCGCCTACACCGGTACAACAGATTACCTGGGCCAGAACAGTTACCTGGGATATCTGAAAGCGTTAAAATCACACTATAAGAATATACCACTTATAATTGGCGAGTTTGGAGCGCCATCTAGTTGGGGAGTTGCGCATTATGCACAAAGCGGTATTCACCACGGGGGCATGGATGAGGCTACACAAGGGCAAAACAACCTTCGGATGCTCCGCAATATTGATGCAGCTGGTGGTGCAGGCGGTATTCAGTTTGCCTTAATGGATGAATGGTTCAAACGTACCTGGATAACGGACCCGATGGACTTTAACCCAGACAGACGCATACTATGGCACAATGTAACAGCTGCTGAACAAAATTTCGGGTTACTTGGCTTTAAAAAAGAAGGTGCTGTTACAAAACCGTGGGAGCAATTTTGTACCGGCTGCCCTGTAAAAGCAGTGGAAGCCGGTGCTGACTTTGCCTTTCTGAATCTGAAATTGTTGCTTGAAAAGCCCTTTGTAGTAAATGATACCCTTTGGATAGCACTCGATACATATGATGCTGACTTAGGCGAGCAAATCTTACCGAACGGAAAAAAGGTTAACAACAGGGCTGAGTTTTCTCTTATGATTACACAGGATAAAGCAGAGTTATATGTAACAGAAGCTTATGACTTATTTGGTATCTGGCATGGCACATCAGCATCAAAGCAGCTATTCCGCTCTATTGCAACCACCGGTGCACCCTGGAACATAGTACGCTGGCGCAACAATAACAATGATCAGGAGGTGCAGTACATCGGTCAGCTCCGTGTAAACCGGCTGGGTTTACCGCCAACCTCCATGGATGCTGTGACAATTAGAGACACTTCAATTGACATCAAACTGCCCTGGACATTACTGAACTTTACGGACCCTAGTTCATTAGCAGTCATGCACGATGACCGAGCTATCCCTGGAAGCCAGGAAAGGGTATCGGATGGGGTAGCGGTGACATTGTTTTACAAAGGTGAAAGTTATCCTACCGAAAGCAGGTTTAAATGGGATAACTGGAACAATGTCAGGACAGCAGTGGAGTATAAAAAAGCATCGTACGACATAGCACATCGGTATATGCGTTCTTTACCTGGAAACCCGGTCGCTAAACAAGACTTATACACGGTTCATGTGGATGAGTTACTTGAAGTAAAAGCAGCAAAGGGTGTTCTTCACAACGACCTCTCTCTTGATGGAAGTCCGATGGAAGCCGTATTGCATACTGGACCCAAACATGGCCAGCTCATACTATACCGGGATGGTGGATTTGTTTATCTGCCTGAAGAAGGTAAAACTGGTTTAGTAACCTTTACTTACACTATCCTAGCCGGTACGCACCAGTCGGAACCAGTAACAGTAAAACTATTCGTTGACGGAACACCTAGAGGAACGGGTTTTGCTACCCTCTACCCTAACCCAACTTCAGGTGAAGTACAAATAGAAGCAAAAGCTGTAGTCGATCGCCTAGAACTCTATAGTAATGTCGGTATGCTTTTACAAAAACAGCCTGTAAATGCCAAAGAAATAAAACTACAATTAGATAAGTTACCTTCGGGTATGTATATCATAAAGCTTTACTCTGGTAAAGAAAGCCTTACCAAAAAAGTTATTTTGATTCGTTAAGGTTGGTTAATTCCAAAGGAAGCATCGTGCATACGGTATACTAACTTTTTATCCAGAAAAGTAAACTTTATCATAGTACGTAATGAAGTCTGATAAAAAGGAGCTTACATAAACAGTAGAATTGTTATTAGACATTGGTGATTCTAATAACAATACTTTAAATCATATATTGAAAAGCTCAAATCGCCCTTAGGAATATGATATTACTTCTGTAGCCAGGCAATGTTAGTATTATGGCATTCAGGACTTATGCTTTTAACTATTCTTCTAAAGCCGCCAAATCCTTATAGATGAAATTCGATAATTTTATCATTTGGACTACACAGTAAAGTTATAAAGACCCGCTTATTTTGATAAATAAGCGGGTCTTTGTTTTTAGAGTAAAAAACATCAAATCTGCAACAGGCCACTACCAACAACTACTACAGCACGGGATATCTAGCCAGTGTGCTGACCGAAAAGTTTGGGAACTACGATACGGCTCTAATCCACTCAGGCCTCTTTATTTTTTCCGGGATACCTATTACCGCTCTCTTTCTATCAACAATTTTCAACGCTATCAGCAACATCTCTACGTTACAAGCGAAGACACCACTTATACCGGCAACCACGTCACTTGGCAGCTATACTACGATACACAAGGTGTGCCACTGTTTTACCACTACTAACATAGTACACACAACAGCAAAAACGCGGTATTTCCCTCCAGGTTTTAGCGGGTATTGATTTTTGGGTTTATTAACTCAAGTCTTTCTAAAAGGAGCTATTACAAGTTGTAACAGAGCTAGAACAAACTCCCATGCTTAGGTAACGGACGCCTTACATCAACCGTGTTTTGCGCTACAGAATTTACTAAGGTTGAGACAAGATATGCTTTTATGTCTGTGACCAGAAAAGGCTGCAATATATTGCGTAAGGTTTAGAAACCTTCATTTTTAGCCAGCCAGAATACTTCGCTTTCCGGATACAAGTTGACAGGCATCTGTTCATGTGTTGATTGTATCGGTTCGATTGCGTTCGTTGTAATGATGGTAGAGGTGTTCAGTATGGGTCTGTTTCATATCAATCCACTACTCTAAGAGCCCACCAAGGGAGAATAAGGCTTTGCTTATTAACAGAAACCGGTAAGGCACTTTCCCGGTCGTAGTTTTGCGCTATTCATAAAAGCCTTTAGCCGGCACCGTACAGAGCTTGTTAGAAATTAAATCTTGGAAGCTGGGATTTTCCAGTCCAACAGAACAGATTCTGTTATGTTAATCAGTCTCCCAGACACGGACTTTTATAGTTTAATCCCCCAGCTCAGTTGGCTCTTTGGTCGTTCCTTCAACTTCGCCAATTCCTGTGTCAGAATCTATCCGGTGCTTTGGATCGAACCGGTAAAATTCTTCATATCCTAGTTTTTCCACAGCTCTTGCACCGTTGGCTTTGATGTAGCCTACGGAAAGCGCGTAAGCTTCCCAGTCAGCTTTCAACTCGTTGAACTTAACCGGAAACTGTGCCGCCACATTGTTCTCTTCTTTAATATCTTCTTTCAGGTTGTACAAATGCCATTCATCGCCTTCTCCATAAGGTGGCGGCATAAAAATCAATTTCCATTCGCCTTTCATAACTGCTTTACATTCTGCTATTTCATAGCCTAATACATCAAACGCATTTCGTATGGGCTGTTTTGTTTCTTGCTGCAAGAATGGTTTCAGTGTAGTCCCATAGAGCGGTTTCATGCCCTTCTCGCTTGGATACCTGACATTGGCATAATCGAGTATAGTGGGCATGATATCTGTAACATGAAGCATTTCATTGGTGACCACACCCCGCTTATGCATGCGCCTGCCAGAAACGATGAGCGGTGTTTGGGTTCCCCCTTCATAGGTCGTAAGTTTAAAGTAAGCCAAAGGAGTATTAACTACTTCAGCCCAGGCACCGCCAATAGAAATAAACGAATTGATCTTGCCGTAGTTTTCCAAGCGGTTATCATACTCCCGGGCAACCGATTCCCTGGTATTTGGTGCATAAAAATGTGGCTCTTTGGGATTGGCACCATTATCAGACATAAAGAATATGATAGTGTCATCAAATTTGTTCAGGTCTTTTAATTTGGAGAATAATCGGCCCAGGTTCCAGTCTAGGTTCTCAATCATAGCGGCGTAAATCTCCATCTTCCTCGATTCTTCCATCCGCTCTCTCTCAGTCAGATCATCCCATTTTTTAAATTCTCCACTACCTTCGTTGGGAGTCAGATTATTGGGTACTAGCCCTAGTTCCTTCATCCGTTGCAGGCGCTGCTCCCGGATTGCATCATATCCCTTGTCATAGGTGCCCTTGTATTTATCCAGCCATGCATCCGGCACATGTAAAGGGTCATGAGGCGAAGTAAAAGCCAGGTAAGCAAAAAAAGGATTCCCATCTTCCTGCTTTGTTATGTATTGGATCATTTTATCAGTATAGTAATCAGAAGAGTAAAAATCTTCTGGTAAATCCTCTACTGTCTTTCCATCTTCCGAGTACTCAGTGTGTGGCTTCTCAAATTCACTCAGGGCACGCTGGTCGTTAAAATGACTGGCACCACCCCCTAAAAAAGAGAATGTTCGTTCGAAGCCCCTGGAATGGGGTCTTTTACCTTCCAGTTCACCTAAATGCCATTTACCCGCCATATAGGTATGGTAGCCGGCATCTTTCAGAATTTCAGGAATGGTCAGTACATCGTTATTCAAATAGCCTTCATAACCTGGCTGCATATATTGATTAGTAGAGTGTGCCGTCGGCATATTGCCTAAACCCGCATGATGGTTATCGCAGCCGGATAAGAGCATGGCCCGTGTTGGGGCACACAGCGCAGAAGTATGGAAATGCCGGAAGCAGGCACCGTTGTCTGCCAGCTGCTGCAGATTAGGTGTATGGATTTCGCCTCCGAAAGGCTGACAATCAGAGTAGCCCATGTCATCCACAACAACAAGCAAAAAATTTGGCTGGCCTTGTACACTCATATTGTTTTCAGATTTTATACAGCCTCGAGACCTTCTCTCTCCTGCTTTAACTATGGATTAAAAGCAGCAAATAAATTGAAGCCTGTATGCACACCCGCGGTAATTAAGTTATCAGTTAAGGAAAAATACTGCAGCGAATCAGGGGATTTATCCGCTATAAGAGAAAAGATTTGGACTACTTATTTAGTCAAATGCCAGAAACTATAGTTTAAGCTATTGCTCTTTAATGTTCGACTATGGTTCATTTACACCTACCCTCTATAACAATAAGCAATTTGACCATCTAAATTCTATACGAATGATTACCCTTAACGCCTATAGAAACAACACTAAAATTCAGTTACAGGCAGAGAAGCCAACCACAACTATAGGTTTCTTCCTTTGGATTTAGTTAGTAAAAAGGTTAATTAGGCTGTGCGTACAATTAACACGTATAAAAATTAATTTATTCTGCTCCTTCTCTTGTACCACTTGACGCCTTCGTACCAAACCACTGAAACGAAACCAGTAACTATAGCCAACAGCAATTGATTTCCGGCTAAGGGAACTAAGTTAAAAAAGCGGGCTAATGGTTCTACATACAGCAGCAACCCCGATAAAACTATAGTTATGCCAATAATCAACGGTACCAGGTTGTTCTTATATTTTAGGGTAGTAAGCACTGAATAGTAAAAAGAGCGGTTCACCAGCGTCAGGAAAATGTTGGCTGAGATAAGCACTGTAAAAACCATTGTGCGTGTAAGGGCTTCCTCATATCCTTGTTGTACGGTGAACTGGTACACTAATAGAGAACAAACTGTAATAACAAGCCCTTGAACGATACTGGTCGTCAGCTCCCTCCAGTTGAAAAAAGTCTGAGAAAATTTGCGTGGTTTCTGCTCCATGACATTTTTCTCAATTGGCTCGTTTTCGTAAATGATGGAACAGGTAGGGCCCATGATGAGCTCAAAATAAATAATGTGAACTGGCGAAAATATATTAGGAAACTTCCACCCCAGCACCAGCGGGACAAACACTGTTAAGATAATTGGGATATGAATGGATATGATGTATTGAATAGCTTTCTTGAGATTTGCGTAAATCTTTCTCCCCATTGTCACAGCGTCCACCATCTTACCCAGGTCGTCTTCCAGCAAAATGAGTGAAGCTGCCTGCTTAGCAATCTCAGATCCTTTCCGTCCCATGGCTATACCAATGTGAGCGGCTTTCAGAGCCGGTCCGTCATTAACACCGTCTCCAGTCATGGCAACTACCTGCTCTTTTGCCTTCAGGGCATTAATGATGCGGAGTTTAGCCTCCGGAAACATTCGGGTAAACACTTTTGTATTCATTACCCGTTCAGCCAATTCTTTCTCTGGAATGGAGACTAGTTCTTCCCCCGACATACTTTTCTCGTAGCCCCTAAAACCAACTTGCCGGGCAATAGCTGCAGTTGTAGCGGCATTATCCCCGGTAACAAGCTTCACATCGATCCCTGCAGCGTAAAAGGCTTCGAATACCTGCTGAATGCCATGCTTAGGTGGGTCATAGAACGCAACAAGGCCTTTAAATTTAAAGGGCAGCTCTTGTTGCCTACCTGGAAAATTATCTCCAGCCCAGGCTGCTGCTGCCACACCCAACACACGGTATCCTTCCCCAGCTAGCTTATGCATCACACTTTCCACTTCAGCTTTTTCACTAACTGATAATCCCTCCAACTTAATATATGCCTCGGGTGCACCTTTCGATGCTACAATGCGCAGACCATGGCTATTTTCAAATACATGAGTCATCATAGGAGGCTTTCCTCCCAGCGGGTATTCGTGCACCATGCGGTAATGGGGTCTTTCATCCGCAGCGGTCTGTCTTCTGTAGGCCTCATGAAGTGCCACTTCCATAGGGTCAAACGGAATTGGCTCGCTGGCCCACATAGCTATCCGAATAAGCTCCTTTTCGTTATCATCCAGGTTAACATCTAAACGAGAAACACGGTGAGAAGCTAACGCGAAGACCGTGTCAAGCTGCATGCGGTTCTCAGTGATAGTACCGGTTTTATCAGTACAAATAACCGTAGCGCTCCCCAGAGTTTCCACTGTTTTCATCTGTTTTACCACGATCCCTAGCCGCATCAGCCGCCAGGCCCCCAAGGCCATAAAGGTGGTAAAGGCTACTGGAATTTCTTCCGGCAGAATACTCATGGCTAAGGTAAGAGACTTGAGCAAGCTATCGAGCACGCTGTAACTATGGGAAAAGTTTATCGCCCACACAATCATAAGCACCGCAGCACCTAACAGCACCATTTTCCGGACGAAGTTATTGATCTGAATTTCCAGAGGCGTCACTTCCTCTGCAATGTCTTCGATACTCTTCCCGATCTTACCCAGTCTTGTATCGTTGCCTATTGCTGTAACCGTGGCTATGGCCAGACCACTGGCTACGGTCGTCCCCTGATAAACTATAGAATCTGGCTGATGCTGGTCTTTAAAAACTGCAAGAGACTCACCAGTCAGAATTGATTCATCTACCGAAAAATCATTTGCCTGCTGGATATGGCCGTCTGCCGCTATCAGCCCTCCTTCCTCAACCATCAGGCTGTCACCTACTACAACCTCTTCACTTTTGATTTCCTCAATACGACCATTCCGGATAACCTTACAGGTTGGCTGTGTGAAAGTACGTAGCTTTTCAAGGGCGCTGCGGCTTCTGGAGTCCTGGTATAGCGAAATAGCAGCTACCATTAAGATAGCAACAGCCAGAAAAATACTGTTGCCAGTGTCTCCACTTATCCAGTAAATGAGCGAAGCTGCTAATAATAAGACTACCATTGGTTCTTCAGCTAACCGTTTGATGGCTACCCAAAGTGCACTTTCCCTTCGCTGTTCCAATCGGTTCAGTCCGTACTTCGCTCTAGATGCAAGCACTTGTTCAGTGCTTAGGCCTTGCGTGTGCATGCGCTGTTCTGGTATTTGAGCTTCAGGCATGGGTTTGTGAGCTAGCATGGTTGTAATTGCAACTGTGAGGCTTATAGATAGCTGATTAATGTTGCCAAACAGTATATCCATCATACGCATCTGCCTCATTTTGTATACTAGCAGTAGTGGCATTAACCATACAGAACAGCAGGTCTTGCAACAGACTTGTCCTTACGGACAGGTTATGAACACCGCTCATAGAACTCCATCTGTTTTTCACAGAATAAAACAGATGATTAACGTAATACTTGGGCAGAAAGCAACTCCCTGCACCTACATGTGTATACTAAAGTAACATTGAAAGAAAGGCCCCCTAGAAGAGTTAAGCCATACATAACTCTATGATTGACTCTCGAATAACTTTGCAGCCTTATATGCTTAACTAGGCAAAAAGTAAATACACATCCAATCCCATGAGCACTTAGATTTCCAGTAAACACCTTTTAGCGCTCTATAAAGACAATCCAACTAAGTAAGTATCCCTCACAGACGTTTGTACTTTTTACCTTAATCGAGCAAACTATGAAGTATATTTTAAAAACATGGATGGTCTTCACACTGCTACTGGGCATGAACTACCATCCTCTCCTGGCGCAGGAAACAGATACGCTCCGAAAATATGAGCGGTCCCGGTCTGTTAGTCTGAGAGTACCGTTCTATAAATCTAAATTATTCAAAGCCTCTATAATACCGGCTATACTGATCGGGTATGGCGTGAGCACAATAAAGGACAATGGCATCTATTCAAGCTACGACATGCGGGATGATGTCTTACGCCATAATCCTGACTTTAATTCGGGGCTGGACAACGCCCTATTGCTGGCCCCTTATGTTGAGCTGGCAGTGGTAAACCTTCTTCAGGTAAAATCTAATAACGATTTTGTGAATACGGCACTGGTTACCCTTAAAGCAGAAGCCGTCATGGCAGTACTGGTTTTTGGATTAAAGGAAATAACAAACCTGGAAAGGCCGAATGGAGAAGATGATAAATCTATGCCCTCGGGACATACAGCGCAGGCTTTTCTGGCTGCCTCCATTGTTCATACAGAGCTTCGGCACCGGAGCCAATGGTATGGGATTGGGGCTTATGGCATCGCAACAAGCGTAGGCGCCCTAAGGGTACTAAAGAACAAGCACTGGCAGTCAGATGTGTTTGTAGGAGCTGGCATTGGCATCTTATCTTCCCACCTTTCTTACTTATCGCATCGCAATCGTTGGGGACGTAAACCCTTTACCCTCATTCCGACTTATAACGCCCATGCCGCTGGACTTGCCCTTTTTATCAACCTGGATGAATTACAGTACAAGCGAAAAGTACCAGCTACCCATGCGCCTGACTTTCGGCTGTCTTCCACAGCGACCACAGGAATGACTTTCCCGCTAAAAGCAAACTATAGCATGCCATAAAGGGGAATGTATACGCTACTTAAAAAATGAGCTGGGTACTCACGCCGCCTGCAGCTAAACCCGGTTGTGAAGTAACTTAAGGGTACTATTACCACTTGAAATGCCAACACATTACTAGATAAAAAAACTGTTTAGGTAGAGTATAGTAGCCCCTTACTAAGTTTTATCTCCTGGCAATCACCTCACTTGTTCTTACAAAAGTATAATACGCTATACCTATAGTTAAAAATAACGACAATATATTTATATGCCTGAGAAAAAGATCATAACAGTATTTGGCGCAACGGGTGCTCAGGGCGGCGGCGTTGCGCGGGCTATTTTACAGGATAGCGATAGTGCATTTGCAGTTCGTGCCGTTACCAGAAAGCCTGACTCAGACAAGGCAAAAGCGCTGGCTGCTATGGGTGCAGAAGTAGTGACAGCAGATATTGATGACAAAGAGAGTATGAAGCAGGCGCTGAAAGGTGCGTACGGAGCATACTTTGTTACCTTCTTCTGGGCTCACTTTTCTCCTGAAAAAGAATATGCAGAAGCAAAAAGCATGGCCGAGGCCGCTAAAGAGGCAGGCTTACAGCATGTAATTTGGTCTACATTAGAAGATACCCGCCAATGGGTACCCTTGGATGATAACCGGATGCCTACACTCCAGGGAAAATATAAGGTACCTCACTTCGATGCCAAAGGCGAAGCCGACCACTTCTTTACTGAATCAGGAGTTCCTACTACCTTTCTGAGGGCCTCCTTTTACTGGGATAACTTTATATACTTTGGCATGGGACCTAAAAAAGGAGAAGATGGGCAATATTACCTCACCTTGCCAATGGACGACAAAAAGATGGCAGGTATTGCCTCAGAAGACATTGGCAAGTGCGCCTATGGCATTTTTAAACGGGGCAAAGAATTGATAGGAAAAACTATCGGCGTGGCCGGCGATCAGCTGACAGGACAGGAAATGGCCCAGGCCATGTCCAAAGCACTGGGGCAAACGATCACCTACAACAGCATCTCGCCGGAAACCTACCGGGGACTGGGCTTTCCGGGGGCAGACGACCTGGGCAACATGTTCCAGTTTTACCGGGATTTTGACGAGGTTTGCAACAGCGCTCGGGACGTAAGCTTTTCAAAAGCCCTGAATCCTGAACTGAAATCTTTTGACACCTGGTTGGCTGAAAATGCACCGCGCATACCGCTTGAGTAAACTATAGCTAGCGGTATGCTTTTGCCCATATGCAACAGGGTACACCTATATGTGCTATGAACAAGCGGCTTGTATTAAACTACTCCGAAAGGCTTTCTATGATTTTCCGTTTTATCTCGCGCTCCACATTAATGGTATCGGCTGCACTTATTTTTGAGGCGAGTGAATCGATGCCCGTATGCCGTTCAAGTTCCTTGTTTGCAGCATGGTGCAACGAATCTATTGCCATGTTGGCACCAGATTCTACTACATTGTAAAGGGTATCTTCCAGGTTATTATCTATAGAACAGGATGCAGTACACAAAGCAATGGCTACATAAAGTATCTTTTTCATCTGATGGTTCGGGTTATTCAAATTTCAATGTAACACGAACACGAAACATGAGCACCATCCTAACTACAGAAAACACTTCAGTTAAGCCAAACAACACTATTAAAGGCTATATAGAAATGAAATTGACTTATAGTTTACAGATTAAACTATAACATAAGGATTAACTGTTGGTCTTAGGTATTTGGTATTTTACCTATTTCACCAGCTTTACCACCTGAATCACGTTTCCCTTTCCTTTCATAAGCTCTACGGGCTTCCTGATGTTCTTTCCTTTCCTTGAATTCTTTCTGACGCTGTTTCTTTTGCTGATCTCCTGACCTGGTACTCATTGTCTCATTTTAAATTAAATAACGCTAAATCTGATTCTTTCAAATACTGATTGTCAAGATAATTATTGCTCAAACGCTTAAACGAAATTTACTCACATTCTGCTTTGGGAGCGATAAGCTATCCTAAATTTCTTAACAAGGATAGAATAATCGATAACTATAAGGAGCCGAACTCGTGAATATATAAAATGTTGAGCAGCGGCGGAATTTTAACTAATTTAACAAACACACATAATGTAGTTATAAAATAGAAGCTATGTAAGCAGGAATCAGGTCTTAGTAATACAGGTACCACTTTCCGACTTTCATGGTTTTTGTAAAATCCTTGATCATCCAGCGCTTGTTATCAGGCATCTCTCCTTTTGTAATCAATATAGTTTTCTGGCTCAGCAATTTTGTTAATGCAGTTGAATCAGCTGCATTACTCAACTCAAGATAAGTCTGTCGCCACAGCATATCCTGTTCGAATTGGGTTTCCCTTTTCACACTTCGGCTGTGGTCATGCAGCGTGATAAAATTGCGCTTTAGCTCAAAAGCCAGGGAAGGCAATAGCTTATCGTAAACTATAAGTTCATGATCTATAAGCCCTTCTGATTTTAACACTTCAGCCAAGTGCTTTGTGGAATTAAACTCATCAGGGTTATTTTCAAAGACATACGTTGAGAAAGGAATTATAAAAAGTGTGAATATAAAAGCTACAGCTAATAACTTATGCAGCATCCCTCCTACCTTCTTCCAGAGAAAGAAAAAACAAACCAGTATACAAGCCAAATAGATGTTTGCTATAGTTGGTACTGAAATAATCTGCAACAGGTAGGAAGCTATTAAAAGACAGATTACGATCAGCACATAGTACCCAACACTTATAGTTGCGGCTTTTACTTTCTGTGGTTCACTAAGGTGGTGCAGCAACCATGCAACCGGTAAAGCGAGCCCCGCAAAAAGTGGAAGAATGTATAGTATCAGTTTTGAGCTGGAAAGTGAAAAAAACAACAGCGGGATGACCAGCCATAGTATAAACAGCCTTTTTTGCCCCGCTACAAGGCTTTTAAGCTTTTTAAAGTATAGAAGTAATATGAGTGACCATGGAAAACTAAGTGCAGGTGCCAGCAAAAAGTAAAACCACCAGGGTTTGGACCGGTTAAATGTTTCCGGGTTAGCATAGCGGTTTACAACATGATTTAACAAAAAGTAATCGACAAACTGCCTGTTCTTAAACATAAGGTACAGGTACCACGATGCACTTAACAACAGGAAAACTACGAACCCTGCAAAATGATGAGCCTTACTAGATTTTGATTTTACAGCAGTATCCGATTTATAACCCGCAACTACCATTAAAGGGAATATAAGGCCTACAGGTCCCTTTGTAAGAAAAGTGAAAGCTAAAGCGAGATAAAAGGCGTATAGCCATCCAACTTTCCTCCCCAACTTATACTTTACCCATGCCCAGATGGCAAGTAATTCGAAAGTAGCCAGGTAAGAATCGGTGGTTAGGTTGCGGGCAGATACCAAAACTGCGGGCATAGTTATATAAACTATAAGGGCAGTTAAAGCAATGGCGCGGTTTTTAAAGATCAACCAACCAAGCTGGTAAACCAGCAGCGCCTGAAGAATAAATGAGAGCTGTAGAAAAAAGCGAACACCAAATTCATTTACACCGAACAAGGCCATGCCAGTTGCTGAGATTATATAGGTTACCGGGGGCTTATGATAGTGTAAAATGCCCAGTAAACGCGGGTGTATCCAGTTATCAGACTCGAGCATCTCTCTGCTGATTTCTGCGTATCGTGCTTCGCTTGATTCGATCACTCCCCACCCACCCAGGTTATAAAGCAAAGCTGCCAACAAGAGCACCAATATAATCCAGGCAGTGCTGCGCCCATGCAGCCAGTTTTGCAATTGCATGGCGAGTAAGCTATCCGGAAATTGTTTGTGACGATTTCTGCTGCCGAAGACCGATCATCAGGTTGCGGCTATAGGCAATGATGCCAAAAAGCTGACCAATAAAGATAACCGGATCCAACCTCAGCACAGCATAAAGGATGATCATCAGGCTACCAACCAGACTGATGACCCAGAACCCATTGGGCAATACCGACTCCTGCACCTTTTCGGAGCAATACCATTGATACACAAAACGTATCGTAAAAATTATCTGCCCTGCGCCTCCCCAGGCTACCAATGCGCCGGATATTTTACTATGCTGCCAGATGTAAGACAAACTATAGATATCACCGAATAATAACCATGCAACAGCAGCCATTGGAAAAACTACTGATGACCACCTCACCCACCATGGCAATTCCTGCCACACATTCTTAAAGTGCAGATTCCGCATATAAATAAAATATGAGACAACCTGCCCACCAATGATCACCAGGTCATTCCGGAGTATCCCGTATAGCATTAGAAGAAAGGATGCCAGTATACTGAAAGTCCAGAAAGAAGTTGGTGAAAGTACTCTGCCTGCTCTTTCAGACATTATCCATTGCACGAGTATGCGTGAAGAGAATAAAACCTGGGCTATCAGCCCCAAACTATAAACCCCTATATCAGACCTGCTCATGCTTTACTATAGTTTGGGATATGTGCTTGTCGGATAAGCTATAGTTTATATACCTGCTGCGCATCCACCTGAAAGCGAAAGTATCGTTCAGAGGTCCCCATAGTCGGTTAAACAAATGGTATTTGGCTGTACCGGCATACCGTTCGAAATGCTGAACCGGAACCTGCTTTACACTACCACCTTGCAGTTGAATCAGAGCTGGTAAAAAGCGGTGCATGCCATTAAAAAAGGGAATTCGTCTGGCATAGGCTGTATCCATTATTTTAAGAGGGCAGCAGGTGTCCTGTATGCCATCATTTATCATCAGCCTTCTGAAACTGTTCGCTATTTTTGAGGATAGCTTCTTAACTAAAGTATCCTTGCGTCCCATTCGTATGCCATTTACCATCTGGTATGTTGGCAGAAATTCAAAATAGAGCAGAAAATCCAGCGGGGAAGTTTGCAGGTCAGAATCTATATACCCAATATAGGTGCTTTCGGAATTATCGATGCCGGCTTTTATGGCTGTACTTAACCCATAGTTCTTATCTAATGAAATGAAACTATAGCTCGTATTTCGTTGGCAGATTTGCCTGATCTTTTCAGCGCTTCCATCTTTTGAGCCATCATTTACAAAAAGTACCTTTGTAGGCAAAGGCGTCTGTTGCAGAAAAGCACCCATCGACTCGCAGAATCTTTCGAGGCATTCTATTTCATTGTACACCGGAACAATTATAGTTAGAGATTTTGCTTCCATAGGTGCTTTGTATATTTAAAGCTAAAACGCGCTTATTTCACAAGGGCCGCCACTTTTGGGGCATAGTGGTGGAGGTTAAACCACTGCACAAACTGCGTCAAACCATTTTCCAGAGAAGTAGCTGGTCTATAGTTTATTTTCTCTTCCAGATCCTGTACGTCAGCATATGTTGTATGCACATCACCAGGCTGCATAGGCTCCAACTGTAAAATCGCTTTCTTTCCAAGCAATCTTTCCAGGATGGAGATAAGTGTCAGTAAGTTTTCAGGTTTACTATTGCCTACATTATAAAGATGAAAAGGCGTGCTGACCTGAGCAGTTTCGGGAGAAAGGTGAAGCAAGTTGACAATACAGCTTACGACGTCATCTATGTAGGTAAAATCACGCTGCATGTCTCCGTTGTTAAAAACTTTAACAGGGAAGCCTTCTACAATAGATTTTGCAAAACAATAGTAAGCCATGTCGGGTCTGCCCCAGGGACCGTACACTGTAAAAAAGCGAAGGCCGGTGGTGGGTATGTTATAAAGATGCGCGTAACTATAGGCTAGTATCTCATTAGCTTTTTTAGTAGCCGCATACAATGAGACCGGATAGTCTGTACACTGGGCAGTATTAAAAGGCACCTCAGCGCTATTGCCATAGACAGAACTGGAGGAAGCAAAAAGTAAATGCTTGGTTTTATACCTGCGGCAACATTCCAGTAGGTTCATAAAACCAAGAATGTTGCTATCAATATATGCTTGTGGGTTATCAATACTATATCTGATGCCTGCCTGCGCTGCCAGATTAACTACTATATCAAACTGATGTTCATGGAACAGCATTTGCAGCCCTTTTACATCTGTCAGGTCTAGTTGTATAAAGCTTAAATCAGGATCTTTACAGTTGAGGCAAAGCTGGTTATACGCAATCTTTTGCTTCTCAAAACCCTGCGCCTGTAGCCTGGCATACTTTAATTCAGGATCATAAAAAGAATTAAGCACGTCTAACCCAATTACGGTATGGCCTGTATGGTAGAGTGACTGCATCACATGATGCCCAATAAAACCTGCACTCCCGGTTACCAAAACCCTTTTGTCCTCCACTACATCCATAAGACACTAATTCTTAACTGGAACCTGGCTACTTATTCTCATTTAATTAAAAATATAGACTGCCAAGTAGTTTTATAATTAAACTCCCATTCGATTGCAATGTTTCAAACTATTATATAAATAATTATAACCTATAACTATAGTTTATAATATTTATTGAGCCTAATATTAGGTTATAGAGATAAAGGCTAAAGGAATAAATGCTTAAGTTCGTCTTACCTATAAATAAGTATTGTGTGATACTGTAGTAACTATAGAATTCTCAATGTAATGCCTGCACTCTCGGTTTGCTTGTTGTCTATAGTTCTGTTAAGCAACTTTGCTCAATACATTAATTATTGATAAGCGCATTTGTTGTTGCGCTAAAGGCCATGCCCAGCACACTTTCAAGCGAAAAGCCGCCGCCCATACCGGGTGCTGCATTCAATAGCAGTTGGGAGTGCGCATAGTATTGGTTCTGCTCTTCCGACAGGTAAAATTCACAGCCTTCCACTTCGCCAAGCAGCACGTCGCGGGAGCCTGGTTTGTAGTCGCCTTTCTCATAGCACATAGGCTGCGAACCTTCGCAGCAACCACCACTCATGTAGAACATCAGCTCGCCGTAGCGCTCCTTCAACTGATCAATAACATCTTTTGCTTTTTCTGTAGCTATAATCTTTTCCATGTTTCTATATGTTAAAAAAAATCACCTGAGGAGGCCCCAGGTGATTTCAGGTTAAATGACAAACTTTAGATTAAAAGAAACCTTGTTTCTTCTTGTCGTAGGAAATAAGCATGTTCTTAGTCTGGCGGTAGTGATCCAGCATCATCTTGTGGTTCTCTCTACCGTAACCCGACTGCTTGTAGCCTCCAAACGGAGCATGCGCCGGATAGGTGTGGTACTGGTTCACCCAGACACGGCCAGCCTGAATGGCTCTTGGAACCTGGTATAATTCGTGCGCGTCGCGGGTCCAGACACCTGCACCCAGTCCATAAATCGTATCGTTTGCGATCTCAATGGCTTCTTCGGTTGTTTTAAAAGTGGTAAGCGCTACTACCGGGCCAAAGATCTCTTCCTGGAATACACGCATTTTGTTGTGACCTTTCAGGATAGTAGGCTGGATATAATACCCTTCTGCCAGTTCACCCTCCAGTTTTTGTGCCTCACCACCTACCAGTACTTCGGCTCCTTCTTCCTTACCAATCTCAATGTATTTCAGGATCTTCTCATACTGAGGTTTCGATACCTGTGCTCCGATCATGGTCTCGCCATCCAGTGGGTTACCGGCTTTAATGGCCTTCACACGCTCAATTACGCGGGCCGTAAAGGCGTCGGCTATACTTTCGTGCACCAGAATACGGGTTGGAGCAGTACAGATCTCGCCTTGGTTCAGAGCAAAGAACGTGGCTCCTTCCAGGGCTTTGTCAAAGAATTCGTCATCGGCTTCCATCACAGACGGGAAGAAGACGTTCGGGGATTTACCGCCCAGCTCCATCGTAGACGGAATGATGTTTTCAGAAGCGTATTGCATGATCAGCTTACCTGTTGCCGTAGAACCTGTAAACGCAATTTTGCTGATTCTTGGGGAAGTGCCCAGCGCCTTACCAACTTCTGCACCGAACCCGTTTACCACGTTCAGCACACCGGCTGGCAACGCGTCACCGATCAGCTCCATCAGGCCCAGGATACTGGTTGGCGTCTGTTCAGCTGGTTTCAATACAATACAGTTACCAGCTGCCAGGGCTGGAGCAATTTTCCAGGAAGCCATCAGCAGCGGGAAGTTCCATGGAATAATCTGCCCTACCACGCCCAGCGGCTCGTGCAATACAATGCTGACTGTGTTGGCGTCGTGCTCTGAAATACCACCTTCTTCGGCGCGGATCACACCGGCAAAATAACGGAAGTGGTCTACTACCAGCGGAAGGTCAGCTACGCGTGTCTCACGGATCGGTTTCCCGTTATCTATAGTTTCCAGTGTAGCCAGGTACTCCAGGTTATCCTCAATGATCTGTGCGATTTTTAAAAGTGTGTTACTGCGTTCCGTCGGCGATGTCTTGCCCCATTTCTGAAACGCTTCATGCGCCGCGTCCAGCGCCAGTTCAACGTCCTCCTTCGTGGAGCGGGCCGCCTGCGCGAAAACTTTCCCGTTAATGGGGGAAATATTGTCGAAGTATTCTCCTTTAACTGGTGGGACAAATTGCCCACCAATGAAGTTATCGCGTGGCAATTCTTTCCCTTTTAACTGTGGAAATTTAAATAATTTCTTCTCGGCTCTGCCGTTCTCAATGATAGGCTCTAATACTGTGCTCATAATTTTATAACTTTAAATGAATGTATATGCAGATTACTACTGTCTTTGCAACTCTTACAAATTTACAACTATACCAGGCACGAGGGGTAGTACAGAACATCCATAAGGTAGGACAAAAGGGAAATCACCAGACAACTATAGTTTATAGTTAAGGGGGATAACCGAAAGGAGAAGCTGATGGATAAGGTGCTATAGTTTTAAAATTGATAATATGATACAGCCTATGGATCCGGATAAAGACCTGTTTTTTATAAGCCCGCTCAAGGCCTTACCCCAGTCTTTTTTCGAAAGCCCCTTCCGCGAAGATTATTTTGAAATAGCCTGGCTAAAGAATGAGGAACCCATACATTTTATAAAGGATGAAGCGCTTTATATCAAAGGAGACTGGATGTACCTTATCCCGGCAAACCGCTCTCCGCGTCCCAGCAAATCAGGTAAAAATGGGACACTTATCGCCTTTCATAAATCGGTACTCGACTATGAGGTAAAAGAATTTACGCTGGATGTGATCAGGCTATTCCTCGGGAAAGGCGCAGGTAGTTTCTCCACGATATTGCTGGAAGAGGATATGGTGATTACACTGGAAGGCCTCCTGCGGGAGTTAGAAAATGAGTATGAGCAACAGCAAAAGAATTTACTGGTACTCAAAGCCCTTTTAAAAGCATTTCTGTTAAAGTTAATGCAGTATAAAACGCAAAGTTTTACGAGCCAGGGCCTGAATGAGAAGCGCATCTATCATTTCCTGCTGCTATTGGAGAATCATTTCAGGGAAGAAAAATTGGTGACATTTTATGCTGATAAACTGAACATAACGCCCAAAAGACTAAACCAGATACTGAAACAGAAAACCGGGAAAACCATTACACAGCTATTACAGGAGCGCACTGTAGTGGAAGCGAAACAGGAGCTTATTTTAAGTGCTCAAACTATAAAGGAAATTGGCTACAGCCTGGGATTTGAAGACAGGTCTTACTTCAGCAGGTTCTTCAAAAAAATGACCGGACAAACGCCGGAGCAGTTTCAGAAACAGGCAAAAGAGAGAATCTTTCCCGCCTGATTTTCACAAATAAGGATAGATCGTTACTGAGTATTTAAGCTAAATTAACCACCCTAATCCCTCCTTCTACTGGTTCTCGATGATTAACTATAGTAAACTATCGTATAATCAGTTACATCCTTAAAACCGACATTACCGCCCTCTTTGTTATTCAACAACATTCTGTGAGCTTTACCAGTGGTCAGTTCCACTGTTTTTAACTTAAAAGTATAGTGCTGTTGGCTATAGTTTAAGCCCCTCAGAATACTACTCCTCCGTTGGCTTTATAGTCATAATAAAGCAAAATCCAGTAGCCTAAATTTCTTAGTAATAACAATCTGTGCCTGAAACATCAAGAAGTATGAGAAAACTCCTACCGCTTATAGTTGCTGTGTTACTGTGTGGGGCACTCAGTGCTCAAACAAAACAAAATAAGACCAGGAATCTTAAGAGCTCAAATCCTGCATGGGTAAAAAATATACCCACAAAAGATGTGATTACATGGCGACGGCATATTCACCAAAATCCCGAACTGTCTTTCGAGGAAGAAAAGACGAGTAAGTATGTAGAAGATGTACTTAAATCATATCCAAACATCGAAGTCATAAGGCCTGCTAAAACAAGTGTTGTCGGAATTCTGAAGGGTGCTAAACCTGGCAAAACGGTTGCCTTCCGGGCAGATATGGATGCTTTGCCTATGCAGGAAGAAACCGGATTGCCTTTCAGTTCAAAAGCGGACAATGTGATGCACTCCTGTGGCCATGATGCACACACGGCGATGCTGCTGGGAACTGCTGCTACCTTATCCAAAATGCAGAACCAACTGAAAGGAACAGTCTACTTTATATTTCAGCATGCAGAAGAACAGCCGCCGGGCGGTGCATTAGATATTATAAATGCCGGAGTTTTAAAGGATGTAGATGCCTTTTTTGGCATGCATGTACTTCCCAATTTTCCAGCCGGGCATGTTGGCATTTTGCCGGTGGGAGCTGCATCAACTGCCCAAGATGTATTTGATCTGCACATTATCGGAAAAGGGTCGCATGGCTCGATGCCACACCTTGGAATTGATCCGGTCGTGGTAGGGGCTGCCATTGTCACTGCGTTACAATCTGTCGTATCCCGCAATGTGGAGCCGGGTGAACTGACGGTAGTGACTATCGGTAAATTTCAGTCGGGGGATGCTTTTAATGTGATCGCAGACAGGGCAGAACTGGCTGCCAGTATAAGAACCACTTCTGACGCGACCCGAAAACTTGTAGAGAAAAGAATTAAAGACATCATCGACAACATTACAGAGGCATATGGAGCTACCTACGAGCTGAATTACATTCCAACCTATCCGGCCATACAAAACGATAAAGCGCTGAATGCCCAAGCCAGAAACAGCGCGGTCACAATTCTAGGGAAAGAACAGGTCTTTGACGCCCCCATGATGACTGCCAGTGAGGATTTTGCATACTATAGAAAAATAGCTCCCGTGAATTTCATGACACTTGGTATTGGAGATGGCGCGGCTAACCATAACCCTAAGTTTACGGTGGATGAAAATGCTTTGCAGAACGGTGTGAAAGCACAGGTACAGATCATCCTGGACTATCTGAATAAGTAAGGCACAGTTACAAACTATCGGATTTTTACAGATCAATTGCCTTGAGATAGCTGGCAGAATCAACGAGTAAAGCAAGATGGATGAAGTATAACCGAAACCCTGAACCAATGAGCAAGTTCACTTTCCCATCAGGCATCGCTAATCAAAAAGTATTACTCCTGCTACTCTTCCTGGTAATTTTAAATAAGGTAAACGCCCAGGAACAGGAAAGTGAAAAAAGGCTCGAAGTATACGGCTATCTTAAGGCAGATGCGGGCTACGATTTTAAACAATCTGACCCCAACTGGTTCGATATTTTACGGGTTTCCAGGCTCCCTCAGTTTGAAGACCAGTACGCACCTGATGGCAAAATTTATTTCAGTGTCCGCCAGACACGACTAGGCTTTAATTCCTGGATACAAACGCCAATTGGCAGGCTCAAAGGCAATTTTGAGTTCGACCTGTTTGGTGTAGGACCAGATGTCGGTCAAACCACCTTCCGGTTCCGGCAGGCTTACGTAGAACTTGGGCGCTTCACCTTCGGGCAACTCGAAAGCCTTTTCTCGGATGTGCAGGTAACGCCAAACACACTGGATTTCGGGGCACCACCCAGCAGACCATACCTGCGCCCCATCCAGGTCAGATACAGGCAGGTCAGGGAGCAGGATAGTTGGGGAATTGCCTTAGAGCAGCCTGGAGCCATTTCAGATGAAGGCATTTATGCAAACCGCATAGAACTTCAGAACGTGAGGCCTGCATTTAAGGCGCCTGATCTTTCGGCAGAATACCGCAGAATGCTCAGCAACGGCTACATTGAACTGGCAGGAATTCTAAAATGGATCAGATGGGAAAATACAGTAAGCAGCCCAATTGACCTGAGCGGCGAAGAAATTGGCTGGGGATTTAATCTTAGCTCTACCCAACAGGTAACAAGCAAAACCTTATTTAAGGGGCAACTGATCTATGGTAAAGGAATTGAGAGCCACTTAACAGACGGAGGCCCGGATATTGGTATAGCAAACAATTTACAGGACCCGATCAGGCCAGTGTTAGGCGTTGCATTGCCCGTGACAGGTGGACATCTTTTTGTAGAACATGCCTGGGATAGCAAATGGACCAGTGTAATGGGCTATTCCCGGATACACATTTACAACTCGGATGCGCAGGCTCCCACTGCTTTCAAAAACGGGCACTATGCCGCGTTCAATCTGCTGTTTCACCCAATTCCACAATTCCTGACAGGTGGTGAGCTACTGTGGGGCAAAAGAGATAATTTCAGGAATGGTTTCGACTCATCTACTGTCAGACTACAGTTTTCAGTTAAATACAGTTTTTCACATTCGGTATCAGCAAATGAGAAGAACTAATAAACTGACCTGCTAACTGTGCTACCCTCCTACCTGTTATAGTTATCAACTATAGTTGGCGCCAACTGTTTGCCTGTTCATAGGTTACATAAAAAAGCCTTATAACGAAGTTTGGATTGCTTTCTGCAATCTGATTTTATACTTTTATGTAATTTGTTGCCGGAACGTTTTAAGCCTGACACCCTGTTGAAATAAAAGCTGCGGACGTTTACGTGCTGCAATACGCTGATATGAGAACCTACCTGTTGTTATTTCTGAGTACGCTTTTTTTGCTTTTCGCAATGCCGAAAAACAACAGCGTGCTGCGCAGTACACAACAGGCAGAGCTGAAAGAGGCAGGAAAATACTGCAAGCGTACCGGCAAGCCTTGTCCTAAAAAGTGCCTGAGACACCAGACAATCCCTAACCAACAGCATAATGAAGGTATTGCGACTGACTGTGGCCAGCAACTATATGCTATAGTTGATTTGTCGCAGGCAGATACTCTCCTCTCGTTTACAACCACTTCTGATTATGTGCTCCCACATATCCGGAAGCACCTTTCTCCTGTACTGGAACACGAACCTGAACCACCCCGGTTTGCTTAACTTCATTTAGCAACCTGCATTTCAAGTTTAAGCACGATTCTGGATAAGTACCTAAAAGTGTACAGCCCGAAATGTGGCATTCAGTATAGTTTGTAATTCAATACAGAGAAGTAAATCATTCACATGAACAAAAAGAAATTTTCGATAAAAGATATACCGGGCTGGGCTATTACGCTGGCTATTTTTGGGGTTTTATATTTAACCGGCCTGCACACCGAAGCTATTGGCCAGGTACAGCGCATTCTGCTGGCAACCGGAATTAAAAATGCAGACGTACCGGAAACCTTACAAAACCCGGATGCAAAAGCAGTAGTAGATGCCGCAGCTTCCGCAAACCCAACTATGGCCGGAGCCGGTTTCAAAATGGTGGACCTGCAGGGAAATCAGGTGAACTTCGAAAGCCTGAAAGGCAAAGTAGTATTCCTGAACATCTGGGCTACCTGGTGCCCGCCTTGCATTGCCGAAATGCCCAACATCCAGCGCCTGCATGATAAAGTAGCCTCAGATAAAATTGCTTTTGTGATGTTATCTGTAGACGAAGGCGGCATGGAGAAAGTGAAAAAGTTTATCGACAAGAAAAACTATAGTTTCCCGGTGTACATGCCGGCCAGCAACTTCCCGCGTGAGTTTTACTCTGAGGCCATTCCAACAACCTTTATCATAGCTCCGGATGGTAAAATTGTAGCCAAACAGGAAGGGATGGCAGATTACGATACACCCGAGGTAGCGGCGTTTCTTCAACAGCTAGCTGCAAAAAACTAACGTTATAGTTCGCCAATTGCTATCGTTCTTTCTACTTTACTACTAAGTCAGAGCAGAAACAAACTATAGCATCTGAATTCGCACCATAACATATAAAAAGCAGGAAGTACTCACTTCCTGCTTTTTACTTTTCAGACCATACACTCTTATCAGTTCCCCATTATCCAAACTATAACTACTTTAAAAAAAGCTATAGTTTAAAAAGCCCGCTCAACTATAAGTTAAGCGGGCTTTTTATTATTTTATAGTTACAGATTGCTGATAAGGAAGCGGACGTTAAAGGCAACATCTCCCAGCCATACGCCCTGATGACCAACCAGGTTAATACCCGGTTTCCAGTCGACACCAACAGAAAAAGGTATCTCCTTAAAAGCGTATTCCAGCCCCATGATCAAGTCTGCACCAAACACGGTATGACTATGATCGTCGTGGTCGTGGTGTTTATCGAACCAGGGATGGTGGTGGTGATGGTGGTCGTGGTAATCCCAGAAACCAACGTGTGCGCCAATACCGCCATAAAACTGCAGTTGAGGCACTTTAAAAGCTGTAGTATGCTTTTCGTAAAGCCCTGTTAAAAGTACGCCGTCCCAGCGCGGTGAGATGATACCTTCTATGGCACTCTTATTATCAACAAAATGCTTCACGGTAAGGCCATAAACATAGCCTCCTCTCAGGCCGATGCCGGTCTTATAGTTTTGTGCCAGCAAGGGCAACGCAGATAGTAAAATCAGTATAATGGTAAGTTTTAACCTAATCATAGTTTTATATTCTAAGCTGATGTAAAACTATACGTATTGCTACTACGAATGGCCATAATGAGGTTTTTGCTTAGCCAGGGCTATTGTTTCACATCAAGATGGCACATTTGTAAACTATAAACTTTCTCATATCCCCCATATCAGAGAACTGGTGCTTCAGCTTTTATTTTTGTGTTTACTGGAGCCCTCGGGCGGAAACGGAATAGTATTACGTAGCTTATTGATGCGCTCTCTGTCAAAGTCAGGGAGCTGCATTTCTCCCGAATCGCGCCACTGCCTCACAGTTGCACTTACCTCCTGGGCCTGTTCCTCCGACAGGCCTTTGTCGCGGGCAAGAAACAGCATCTGCGAAGGAAGCGCAAAGTCAGTTCCGCTGGCTTTAATTACATCCATCATACGCAAGAACAGGTCTTCTTTTACCTGCAGGAATTCATCAAAATCTTTGGCCGTTACATAAGCATACACTTCCAGAATAAGCGCATCCTGGGCAAGCTCTGCAAAACGTATACGCGCTGGGTCGGGGCTAACTTTGGGGTGTGCGTATAGTAGTGTACGTAGCTCTACAAGCAGATAACGGACCTGGTCGGGGGTGGTATCGTAGCGCAGGCGTAGTTTCGGGGCCATCAAAAAACGATCGCGTGGAGCAAAATTTTCGATGTGGAGCGATGAAAACTCGCCGTTTGGTATCGTAACTATCGTTCGCTCGTTCGTGCGAATACGCGTAGATCGCATCCCGATCTGCTCTACAGTGCCCGATACGCTACCTACCTGGCAATAATCCCCCACCCGGATGGGCTGATCTGCAATAAGCGTAACGCTACCTACAAAGTTCTCAACGGTTTTCTGCGCACCAAGCGCCAGCGCAATACCGCCGATACCCAACGCCGCAATACCGGCTGTAACATCAAAACCAAAAGTATCCAGCGCCAGAATAACACCTAAAATAAGCAGAGCCACTTTTAACCCTCTGCGCAGGAAAAGCACCGCCGAAACACCAGCCTGGTTATTACGCCGTACAAGCTGCTTCTCAAATAGCCGGGTCAGGAACTCCATCAGTTGCCACACCAGTAGCAGCATGGCCACAATGCCAACTATAACGGTAATCTCACTAAGCCTTAGTCGTACGATGATAGAAATACCGGCATAACGGCTTGCCAGCACAAAGATCCAAACAGCCAGGTACAACCTTACAGGTAACGCAAATGCCCGGATAATACCAGCCGTAGCTTCCTCGCGGGCCTTTCTCCAGACAAGCGGTATCAAGTAAATTATCAGCGAAACAACGCCCTTTGCTACTATATAGGAAACTATAGCCAGCACGATAATGGTAAGCCAGTGCCCGATGGGTACGCCTCCCCATTTGTTTTCTTCCAGCACTTCAGGCGTAACTTTATCTACCAGAGCAGATGTTTCCGCTTCTTCCACTGGCAATGGTATGCGCTGTACTGTTTGTGATGAAAACAACCAGATAGGGCCACCGTCCGGACCTTGCGTGCGCTCCAGAACCAGGTCGGTGCGGTCGGCATTGATGGTGATGGTGCCAACCTGGTCCAGGTTTGGGCCCAGGTCATCGTTAATGTTCCCTTCAGGCGAGTCGCTGATCCAGGCATAGGGCATCATTTTACCGGTACGGTCCATGAGTTGCTGCAGTGCCTGTGCTAACACCGGTCCGTTCCGGGTTTTTATCAGGGTGGTATCAATGTTAAGGTATTGAGCTGCCTTCTGATAATTCTGGTTTGCCACGGCTTTTATAAAACCTTCAACAGTGCCCTTGGGTGTGCGTCTTCCCAACGAATCTTCAGGCCAGGTGGGTGCGGCAATTTCCTGTGTAGTGTCAGCAGTATCCGGAGGTGTGTCCTGCGCCCGCGCCGGGTACAAGAGCCAGACTGAAAGCAGCGCAATTGTGAGTAAAATTCTGAGTGTATAGTTACCAGCAGAAGGTGATGCAACTGGTATTTTATCATTAATCATGCTCTGATCTTTCTATGTAAAAATTAGCGTAGCCGCCAGCGTAACAGCGGCAAACTATAGCTAAATCAAACGTAGGGCAGGCATAGTAGTTACGAACCAGAAACCAGGGCACTTACTTTCAGCAACTCAAAAAACGATAGAAAGCTGTATTATTCCTGATTCAACTATAGACTATAGTTTTGCAGGTAAATCAGCATTGCAACAGTTTGTAGGAGGAATTGATTCAGCATTCTATGCCCCGGAACTATAGCCTGAGAAGGCATAAATGAATGGCAACAGTGCTATATTTGGCTGTACCGGTTCGCTAGTGATGCGGATAATCAATTGAACCTATAGCCCTGTCTACGCTGATGGCACAAGGTCGAGCTCCTTTATTTCCTGTTTATAAGCTGGCGGTAGCAGCAAGGCTTTAAGTAGCCTGTCTGCCTTAATTATCCGCCCTAGTTTGTAGAGTATGAGAACAGGCTTAAGAAGCGAACCCTTTCTAAACCTCAGCAAGGCTCCTACCCTGTCTGGTATGACCATAGCCTGGGCCTCGAGCAGGATATAATAGCGCAGCACGCCTAGGTGCTTCCGGTACTGCCTGAAAAGGTCCTGGGTATAGTGGCTTTGCTGCAGGTTATGTTGCAGATGATCGTTGCGCATGATCAGCCAGGTTTCAAATGTGTCAGGAAGTTCCTTTAAGCCCATCCTGTTCCCCACGCGGTTAAAAACCTGAAAAACCTCCTGTTTCTCCTGCAGGCTCAGTTTACGTTCCAACAATTCATAAGAGCGGATAGAATAATCGATCAGCATGAACAAGACATCGCGGTAAGCCCAGTCTGGTATGCTGGCGCCGCGCTTCGCCTCTACCGAAGCATGGATCGAGGCCATGGTATCAATGGCACGTAAGGCAGCTGCTTCTTCAGAGAAGACGATTTTACGCGCGTACGCCACCGTGGAAAAAAGCCGGCGCAGGGGGTCTGCAGGCAGGCGGCCTGTAAAGTACAACCAATCGACAGCTTTGTTCAACGCAAACTCAGCAGCGGCTCCGGCAAAAATAAACAGTATGGTATCGCCCTTACCCCAGATTTGCCGCACCACAGATTGTTCATCTACAAAATACCTCATACCTGATAAACGAAAAGCAAGCCCAGTTTGTGCAGAACAGGTGAATCCATTTCGATTTATGCTTTATTGAGACCAGAGAAAGGGACCAGGAACAGAAAAGGTAGAATGAAGAAGTGTGACCGACATCAGCACATGCTTCCGTACAGCCACACTTTAATCAGGGTTTATAGTTTGATAAGTTGGCGGGGGTCGGAGTATTGCTTCGCCAACGGTTCGTAATATGGCAAGTTGACATAATACATGCAAGTGACTTGATTTTTTTCAGTATTTCACGCAAGGCAACCCGTATAAATTACCAGCTCGCCTGCTACCCGAACTATAGTCTGGGATTCCTATCGTTTATCTTTACAAAACCTGTTACTGCTTTTTATTGTACCTGCGCCGGCCCATTTTTATGTGGTTGAGGCGCATTTGCCGTGTTGCCAGAAAATGGAGTTTCTCGCTATACAGTATCCAGCCCCCGAGTGCTCCGATCAAACTGCCTGTCAGTATATCGAAGAAGCGGGTCGTGATCAGGTTGGTAGGATTAACGGTGAGCGAGTTACCTGTTTCGGCCAGGAATATGGTTAGCACCGTGATGAATATGACAGCAAGGCCATAGTTGCGCACCACAAAAAATTCGACCACAATCTGCAACAGAATAATGCTCAGGCTTATAGTTAAAAGCGAGGGCTTCAGCAACAGGATAAACCACGTCAGAATAAGGCCTATAAAAGTGCCCAGTACACGCTGTGCGCTCCGTTGCCAGATGTGTGTGGTACTCACACCCTGCATTACCGCTGCACACGAAGCAGGTACCCAATACGGATTCTCCAGTTTCAGCAAGTAACCAACCAGTAACGACAGCCCGACAAAGAAACCGTATGTAAGCGACTCTATCAGATTAATGTACTGGTTCTTAGTAACGGCCACTACATCGTTGGTGGTGGCAGCACGTCGGAGGGTTATCAAACTATAGACGAGACCCAATATGCAGGAAACAATGGTACCGATGGCAGCCAGTCCCAGGTTATGGGTCACTTTTGTAATGTCGTGAGGCAGGGTAATGGTTACGGCCGCAATCATGATAAAGAAGAAGTTACCCGGCGGGCGCACCATGTTCAGGTAATACAGCACAAGATGTACAACAAAGGCATACAGCCCCAGCACCAGCGCTGCTACATACGGGTTAAAACTAAAGAGCAACCCCACCATAAACGACACCAGCATCCCGAAGGAACAGGTCATCAGGATGATCATGCGGCGGCTCAGCTGTTCCGACTGAATGTAGAGAATTACCAGAGCAGCCATAGAAGCCAGTTTCCCATCCTGCAGATGCCCTGTAAAGTAGCCCCCCAGCACCGGAACACCAATACACAGGCCGGCCAGCACCGGCAAATGCCACTTTCTTTCTGTTTTCTTAAACTCCAGTAAATTTATCAGCATAAGGCACAGTGCAGTTTGTACAGGTATTCTGAGTAAACGATAATTTACAACGAGCAGCTAATATCTGCTTTAAAAGCCTGAAACTATAGTTTTTCAAGCAACAGTAATCCACAAAAGGCACTTGTTACCTGAACTATAAAAAGACCGGGCAGCCATATGTTAATTTTTTTTAAGTTTTTTTAAGAAATATGTAACCTACTGTAACCGTGCTCCGTAAAAAGAAACGGCTAAAAGTTGAAAAGTTTTTAAATAAACTTATCACAAAAAAAGGGTTCTCAGACGGGGAACCCTTTTTTATTTCCCTCTTCCCTGATAATATGCTCTAGTTCAGAACCCCTTCTTTTTAAACTATAGTTTCTTTAAATACCTGGCTCGCCTTCACAGTTAATTCTTAATTTTGTACCTGTCCTGAACGGGTATCACTTTACAGCAACAAATTTTGGAAAACGCTACCAGAAACAAAATTAAAGGCATTGCCATTTACCAGATTGCCGGCGGTATACTGGGCATCATTCTTACAGCCTGGGTAATGTACAGCAGCGGAATGGTGATAGACCAGAATGCGTTACGTATGGGTTTGCTGGCTGCAGGCCTGTTTGTTTTCTCCATTTTATGTGGCCGCATGCTCTTTCGTAACCCGGCGCGCGGCCTCAGGTTATCCATCGTAAACCAGGTATTGCAGGTCATTTACTTCTCGTTTGGTACCTATGGTTTCCAGTATGTGGCTGGCTTGCGCATTGGCATTGGGGTTGATATGGTAGGTTCCTGGGTATTTAAATTCCGTGTTGCTTTGTCCTCGTTCCACTTTAACTTGGATACCGATATTGGTCAGAAGTTTATCGGCATTAACCTGGTTGCCCTTTTTCTTATTTTCTGGATGGAACAACTGATGGAGAAAGTAAAAGACTAACATGCTATAGTTTAAAGACTTGCTATAGTTAAAAATTAACAAGAAAGCCCCGGCCTAAGCACCGGGGCTTTTTGTTTGCAAAGGGTTTAAGAAAAAAGTTGTACTTCTATTACCTGTAACCAGACAGCTAGAACAAACTCATAATGCTAACGCTTAATTTTTAGTACAATTTCTAATAGGTTGAAAGCTGCTTAACACAGTTCTAACATGCTGCATAAACTAAACTAACAATTACCTAATAATTAACATGTTACAATAACAACAAAAATCAAATCAATTCTAAAATTGTAAAGTAACGAACAGTTATAGTTTGGGTAAAAATTAACTATTTGTAATAGTCGGCTCTTACCTGGTAAACTATAAACCTTTACCAGATAGTAGCGGGCTTTCTATAGTTTGTTTTGCCACTAATAATCCTGAAATAACTATGAAACAACTTTACTTTACCTCACATTTCCTTTCTCAGCTTGCAAAGGCTTTCAAACATTCAAAGCTACTTTTTCTGCTTCTCATCTTAGTACCCGTTGTAACCCATGGGCAGTTTAGGCTACGATGGGCTAATATTTCTGGTTTACCAACAGGTAATGCAGCGGTTGCCGTAGGCAACGACCAGAATCCTGTATATCTGACTTCAGAAAAAGCAAATAACGGGTACGCCAACCCCCATCTTAAAAAAATGAACCCAGGCGGTGGGACACACTGGATACTTGAGCTCAGTAACGGTATGTTTCAACACAAAATGGATTCGCAGGATAACATCTATGTGTTAGGGACAAACTCTATTACAAAGGTAAATGCCAGCGGACAGGTAACCTGGAATCATGACCTGACACAATACAACCTGCAGGCAGATAACATTGAGTTAGATGAGCATGATAATGCGTATGTAACTGGTACTACAAATACTTCAGCAATTAGCGTTATTAAGATATCTCCATCGGGCGAGCGTGTCTGGCTAAGCACAATACAATACGATCTTGATCTTAGCAGAAGGCCGTTTGTTACAATTGGCGATGAAGTATATGTAGGATTTTCGGAGAGAGGGAATGGCAACGCCAGTTTTGTTACGCTTTTAAAAATAGGCAAAGCAGCCGGAGACACATTACTACAAAAGAAAATAAAGGATGCCCAGGTATTTCAGAACTACTACCTGGAAGCAATGCGCTGGCATAGTAGTGGCAGTCTTCATTTGTTCATAATGAACTCCCCTGCAACATCCACACTGGTACTTAAACTGAACACAACAGGAGAGATTATATGGAGAAACAATTTCAGGAGTGAAGATAGAAATTACTTTTCCGATGCAACCTTAGATGAGCAGGGAAATATTCTGTTGCTAACATCTGTACAACTCTCGAATAACCGGCCAAACAGTTTCTCGGTAGCTAAGCTCAGCAACACCGGGCAAACCTTATGGCATCACACTTATAACAATTCAGCAAGCAGAAGCGCATCCGGGAGAGGGATTGATCTTTTAAGCGATGGCAATATTGCTGTCATAGGATCAGTTTTCGATAGCGATAACAACAGATCTGTGCTTATGCAGCTTTATAGCACGGTTGGAGATTTGATAACCGAACACCACCACCGACCTACTAGCGGTGGAGACCCTGAAGGTGTAGACCTTGCAGCTGATGATGAGGGCAATCTGTATGTGGCAGCATACTATGAATCGTTGTTAGTGATGAAATACACCGCATCATTTGACTGTATTCTCCCACATGTTAAGGCCTCTGGTAGTACGATAGACTGTAATACCGGCACGGCACAGCTTACAGCAACTTCTCCATTCTCAGACAATGCAATATTCAGCTGGACGGGGCCGGAGGGGTTTACCTCAAATGAGCAAAACCCGTTAGTAAGCGTCGCCGGTAATTACAGGATTACTGTAACCCTGCCTGATTCTGACTGCAAAACAAGTACTACTGTTACTGTACTACCTGCAGGCAGCACCACCTGCTATACTATAACGTTCGATGATGATCCTCATGGCCTTATCACAGCTACTCAAACCAAAGCGGGCACTGTAAATATTTTTGGAAAGAACCGCAGACCAGATGGTACCTATGCAACAGAAAACCACGCTGCCATTTTTGACACCGGTATGCCAACCGGCGATGACGATGACCTGCATACTATGGACTGGGGCAAGGCACTCATCATTAACCAGGACCTGGGCGACGAGCCAAACGACAACCAATGGGGCGGAGAACTGATCCTGGACTTTTCAGCCTTTGGCCCTGTAACAATGGAATCGCTCAGAGCATTGGATATAGATGCTTATGAAGATGACAGTTGGGTATACCTGTATGACGGAGATGGTAATGAACTTCACAAGGTAAGATTACAGCCACTAGGAAACAACAGCCGTCAGGAAGTATATCTAGGTAATACAGCAGGTGTGATGCAGTTACGCATTGTGCTTAATGGCACGGAGGGTCTGGTTGGCTCAGCTGCTGTAGACAATATCAGGTTCTGCACAAAAACTGAACCTTGCGAAGAACCAGAAACTGAAAATAGATTAACTGCCTACGCTGCCCCTACCCTCTTCTCCGACAAAACAACTATAGCTTTTCAAGCCACCGAAGCTGCGCCTTACACCGTTACGCTACACGACCTCCGCGGCAACCTGATCGGTGAGCTGGCCACAGGCACAACTATAGCCGGTGAAACAAAAGAGGTGGAAGTGGATGGCACCGCCCTGCCAAACGGCATGTACATCGCCCGCATCATCAGTGGCTCTCAAAGCAAGGCTGTCAAACTGATTCTGAGAAGGTAAGTTCCTACAGGAAAACTATAAAACAAAAATCCCCGGCCAATCTGACCGGGGATTTTCTTTATCAATAAGTATTAAGAGAGTTATGCATGCGGATTTACATAGGCAGGATCACCACCGTCGTCATCTGGTAAATTACCACCTTTGGCACGCAGTTCGGCCAGGCCTTTTTTACCGTAAGCCAATCTGGTGATTACAACATATAGCACCGGCACCACAAAGATAGCGAGGAACGTAGCGGCCAACATACCACCAATCACCACCCAACCTATCGTTTGGCGAGACACGGCACCCGCACCGGAAGACATTGCCAGCGGAACCACACCCAAAATAAAGGCAAGTGAGGTCATGATGATCGGACGCAGACGCAGCTTAACAGCTTCTATAGTTGCCTCTATCAGTTCCATTCCCCGGTCTACCCGTTCCTTGGCAAACTCCACAATTAGAATGGCGTTTTTGGCCGCCAGACCGATCAGCGTGATCATACCCACCTGGGCGTACACGTTGTTATCCAGTTTAGGAAGCAATGTTAAGGCAAGTATAGCACCGAACATACCCAACGGAATAGCAAACAGGATGGAGAACGGCACCGACCAGCTTTCGTAAAGCGCCGCCAGCAATAGCAACACTAATATGATAGAAAGTGAGAAAATATAGATCGTACTGCCACCTGCTGCAATCTCTTCGCGACTCAGACCGGAGAATTCGTAGCCATAACCCGCTGGCAATACCTGTGCTGCTACTTCTTCCAATGCCTGAATAGCTTGTCCCGAACTATAGCCCGGCGCTGCACTACCATTTATATCCACGGAGCGGAACAGGTTAAAGTGCGAAATTACAGGAGCATTTTCTACAACCCTCGTCGTAATCAGAGCGCTAAGCGGAACAGATTCTCCCTGGCGATTCATTACATAGAACTGCTTCAGGTTTTCGATGTCCATACGGTAGGCTGTATCGGCCTGCGCCACCACCCTGAAGTTTCGTCCGTAGCGGGTGAAGTCGTTGACATAGCGGCTACCCATGTACGTTGACATAGTGGCATACACATCGGCAATATTCACACCCAGGCGCTTGGCTTTTTCACGGTCCACATCCACATGGTAGCCTGGTGTTTTAGCGGTAAAGAAACTATAGGCCATGGCAATTTCAGGGCGCTGATTGGCTGCTGCCAGGAACTGCCCCATTACCTGCTCCAGTTCCTTCACGTCGCCGGCTCTGCGCTGCTGTAACACAAAAGTAAAACCACCCGAAGCGCCCAGACCAGGGATAGCAGGCGGCGCAACTACCAGAATGTTAGCTTCTTTTATACCAGATAGCTTTTGCTGCAGCGTAGCCATTACGGCCTGCAGGTGTTCTGATTCATCCTGACGCTGATCCCAAGGCTCCAACTGCACAAAGAAGGTACCACTGTTAGACTTGAACGAGAAGTTGATCGCGTTAAGACCGGCAACTGAGGTATAGTTACGGATTGCCGGAATGGTGGCCATCTGCTCCCCAACCTGGTTCAGCACTGCTGCTGTACGGCTCGTAGAGGCACCTTCAGGCAGCTCTATCGACACAAACATTCGGCCCTCGTCTTCGGTAGGGATAAAGCCGGTCGGTTTGTTAACAAACAGGCCAAAAGTACCTACATAAAGGCAAACCAGCAAAATGAGTACCAGCGGGGTAGCTTTAATGCTTTTGCGCACACCTACTGAGTAAGATTCGGTTGTGCGGGCAAACCAGTTGTTAAAGCGATAGAAAAACTTATTGATACCACGTGAATTTTTATCCACGTTCATTGGCTTCAGCATCAGCGCGCAAAGTGCCGGTGTAAGGGTCAAGGCCACAAACGCCGAGATCAGTACCGAGATAGCAATCGTGATCGCGAACTGCTGATACAGACGGCCCACAATGCCCGGTATAAAACCTACAGGTATAAATACGGCTGCCAGAATAAGCGCAATGGCAATTACTGGTGCCGTAATCTCTTTCATCGCCTTTCGGGTGGCCTCTTTAGCCGAGAGCCCCTCGTGATCTATGTTATGCTGCACCGCTTCCACCACCACAATGGCATCATCCACCACTATACCGATCGAAAGCACGAAACCAAACAGCGTTAGCGTATTGATGGTAAAGTCGAGCGGAATAAAGAAAATGAAGGTACCGATGATCGAAACCGGAATAGCAAGAATCGGGATGAGCGTAGCGCGCCAGCTCTGCAGGAACAGGAACACCACGATGATTACCAGTATGAGCGCTTCTATCAGCGTCATTACTACCTCATTAATCGACACCTGCACCACAGACACTGTCTCGAAAGAAACGATGTAGTCTACGTCAGCAGGGAAAGTCTCTTTCAAATCGTCCAGTGCTGCGTAAATGCCCTCAGCTGTATCCAGCGCATTACTGCCCGGTGCCTGGTAAATCAGCATCATCGTAGCCGGGTTGCCATTGATCTTGGATTCACGGCCATAGTCAAAGCGGCCAAACTCGATACGCGCCACATCGCGCAGGTAAACTATAGATCCATCAGCAGGATTGGTGCGAACGATAATATTGCCAAACTGCTCCTGCGTCTGTAAGCGGCCTGTTACGGTTATCGGGTACTGAAATGTTTGTGAACTATACTGCGGCGAGTTACCAACCGAACCGGCTGCAACCTGCAGGTTTTGCTCCTGAATGGCTGCGGTCACTTCACTGGCCCCGATGTTGTACTGCGCCAGTTTATCCGGCTGCAGCCAGATACGCATACTAAAGTCCTGACCAATCGAGAAGATATCACCCACTCCGCTTACACGCATCAAAGCATCTTTGATGTAGATGTTGGTATAGTTATCCAGAAACTGAATATCGTGGGTTCGCTCCGGTGAGTAAATACCGATTACCATCATGATACTCGGGTTACGCTTACGTACGGTCACACCCAGTCGGCGTACTTCTTCCGGCAGGGTTGGCTCTGCAATACTGGCGCGGTTCTGCACATCCAGCGTGGCAATATCAATGTCAGTTCCGATCTCAAACGTAACCGACATGTTCATCTGCCCAGTACCCGTACTGGTAGATGAGATATAGGCCATCCCCGGAGAACCGTTGATCTGCGTTTCGATTGGAGTGGCAACCGCCTGTTCTACCGTAAGGGCATCAGAACCGGTATAGTTGGCCGATACCGAAACCGATGGCGGCGAAATATCCGGATACTGTGTTACGGGCAAATTCAGCATGGCCAGCAACCCCACCAGTACGATCACAATCGAGACCACCATGGCGGTGACGGGCCTTCTTATAAATACTTCTGAAATCATGTTTCGCTTTAAATGTCTTCTGAAAGATGATGGTGATTATTTCTGACCAGATGCCTGCGGTTGCCCCTGTTGTGGCGCACCAACCTGAACTTTGGCCCCCTGGCGCAGGCGCTGTATGCCTTCGGTTACGATCTGCTGCCCTTCTTTCAGGCCTTCGCGTACCACAATGTCGGCGTTCACGCGTGTGCCCAACTGCACATTCTGCTGCACCGCTGAGTCACCCTGCACTACATACACATAGTACTCGCCAAGCTGCTCTGATACTGCTTTATAAGGGATCACAAGTTGCTCGCCTATATCCTGGTTCAGCACATCCAGGCTCACTGTCATGCCCGGTATCAGCACATTGTCGGGGTTAGGGAACTGCACACGCACAGTAGTTGTACCCGACTGGCGGCCAATGGCCCTGTCGATAGCCAAAAGCTTGCCCACATGCGGGTATTGCTCTCCGCTGTTAAACCTGATCGTGAAAAGAGAATCAGGCTGATTACCCTGCTGCAGACGGCTGAAGCGGGCTAATTCGGCCTCGTTTATCACAAAATCAACCGCCATCGGGTCTGAAGATGAAATAGTGTTAAGCAACGGCTGTCCCGGCGAAACCTGCGCCCCTACCCTTACCTGCGAAATACCTATAGTTCCGCTGAAGGGCGCATTGATTACCGAGTAGCTCAGGTCTGTAGAAGCGCTGCGTACCTGCGCCTGTGCCGATGCTACCTGCGCTCTGGCTGTCTGAACTTCGGTGCGGGCATAATCTACCTGTTGCTTTGCTATGGCATCACGCTCGGCCAAACGCTCGTAGCGCTCCAGGTCTTTTTCTACGCGGGCAAGGTTAGCTTTGGCGCTCTGCAGGTTTGCCTGCGCCTGCTGAATACCTGCCTGGTACTTGTTCTGATCTATTTCGTATAGTTTCTGGCCTTTGGTGACACGCTGCCCATCCCGCACAAAAATGTTGGTGATATAACCCGCTACCTGCGGACGCAGCTCCACTTCCTGAACCGCCACCACCGTTGCCGGATAAGTATCTTTGCCTGTTACGCGTTCTTCTTTTACCTGTACCGTGTTTACCGGGACGGCCATGGCGGCAGGATTCATCTGCTGCTGTCCGGCATCGTTGCCGCCACAGGATGCAAGTAAAGCCGGTGTAATAATGGCCGTAAGCAGCCAGGCGTATTTGTTATTCATGTTCGTCTTTTTCACTGATTTTATCTGTTGATATCGATGTTACCTAAGGCTCTTTGAAGGTCCAGTTTGCTGGACAGCACATTATATAATGAGTTGTAGTAGTTAAGCTGAGTAGTGCGCAGTTCGGTTTCGGCAACCACCAGGTCTACATAAGCTTTCACCCCTTCGTCGTACTGCAGCTTTATGATCTCGTACACTTCTTCGGCCATTTTCAGGTTATTCTGCAGAGTGCGCCACTCTTCGTAATCGCTCTTATAGTTGGCCAGTGCGGTCTGGTATTGTGTGTTCAAAACGCGGCGGGTATTCTCGATCTCAACATCAAGGCGTTCCTCTTCCAGTTGCGCGATCTTTACGTTCTGCCACCTTCTGGTTCCCTGAAAAATAGGCAGCGACACCTGAAGGCCAACTCCCGAAGTAGGATAGTGCTGGTTGTAAAGGCTTGCGATATCGTTGTTGAAGTATAGCAGGTTATAGTTGCCAAACGCAGAAATGGTTGGTAGGAAACTCCAGCGGTTATAGGCGGTGTTGAGGCGCAGCAGCTCGCGTTGGGTCTGCAGTTGCTGCAGCTCTATTCTGTTTTCGTATGCCAGCAGTTGGGTGGTATCTACCTGCACGGCAAGCTCCATGCGGCTATAGTCGTAGGCTAGCTTCAGTTCTTGGTCTACCGGGTAGCCCATCAGTTGCTTTAGATAGGCAATACCGGCTTTAATCCCCTCCTGCGCACGTTTGCGGTCTGCCCGAATGTTGGCAAGCGTAATGGCTGCACGCTGGTAATCAGTTTTATCTACCAGGCCCACTTCGTAGCGGCTGCGGGCATCGTTGTACTGTTTTTCCTGGCGCACAATGTTCAGGTCCAGAATGCGGAGCTGCTCCTGCGTAAGCAATACATCAAAAAAGGCCTTGCTCACTTCCACCACCGTAGTTATGCGGGTATCGGTGATCTGCTGATCCAGCAACACTCTTCTGGAGCGCGCAGCGCGGGAGGCAAGCAGCAGGTTGCTGTCAAAAATATTCTGGGTAGCCTGCAGCGAAAGATTGGAATTGTAGCGCTGCCCGATGGTCATGATCTGATCGCCGAAGGGCTGTTGCTGCCTTTTGATGTTGAATGTACCACCCAGATTGGCAGAAATCTGCGGAAACCAACCCGAAAGGCTGGCTCTGATCTCTCTTTCTCCGATGGCTTCATCAATCACTGCCTGCTCTACTGCTGCCCTGTTCTCGAGCGCATAGTTCACGACCTGCTCCAGTGTCAGGCTGTCGGTTGCCGGTGCGGGCTTGCTTTGGGCAAGCAATACTCCCGGTGCAAACAGGCAGACTATAAGCAAAAGTTTAAATTTGGTTAGATTCATTCTGGGTTCAGTATTCAGTATTAAATGATGTTATTAACGGAGAAAAAATACATGGCTGACAACAAACCGAAAACTTTATTTTCTATTCATTTAATTCTATGTCAGGTTTTTACCTATAGTTGTTTAAACATTAGTTATACTATAGTTAAACGATAGCCTACAGCACTTATGCAGCCTGCTTCATACCATCCCAAAGCAGTTCCGGAATCTGCCTGAGTTCACGTTCCTGCAGCGTAATCTTATCCGAGCCAGCCAGTTTTACTGCCGTAATAATGCTGCTGTTTGCCAGCGTAGCCAGAATTTTAGGGCTTACCTTCTTCAGCTTTCCTTCAGTTATGCCGCGCTCGAAGAATGCGATGAACAACGAAAAAAAGTCATCCTGCTCCAGCGATGGCCTATCGGCACTATAGGGTGAATTCAGGAATTGCTCAAAAAACTTCAGCACATTCGGCTGCCTGGTGTAAAAGGTAAAAAGCCCGAACCACAGGTTGAAGAAACAGTCTTTGAAAGGTATTGTTTCGCAATTTTCTTCACTTATTACCTGGATGGGCTTCTGCTGGGCGTATGCGAACAACTCGTGGATGAGCTGGTCTTTACTCTTGAAGTAATGATAAATGGTACCGGCTGCCACTCCAGCCCGCTTTGCGACCATACTCATAGGTGTACCGTGGAATCCGTTTTCACGCACAAGCTCCAGGGTACTCTCAAATATGGCTCTCTTTTTATCGGCAATCGGCTCCATGCTTTCCAATTGAATGTTCATTCGGATTTACAAAGGTAACAGGGCAAAGCCTGCCATAAAAGCAATTTCGTCGTAAGGTTGGATTTCCGGGGTAAACTGCAGAAATAATGGTACTAAACCGGATCAGTAACAGAAATCGTAAATATAGCTATAGCACATTTATTAACTTAAACTATAGCACCATGGCACTTGCACATAACTTACATAAACCCCGGCGTGTGAACAGCGCCAATAATCCGGTCTGGATGGATGCCCTGCGTATATTACTCGGGCTGTTCCTGTTTGTGAAAGGTATCTTTTTTTTGGAGCACACCACCGATGTTTTCTACATTTTTGGTTCCGGGCAGGAGTTTATATCAGCCGGCAAAGCACATTTCTTAACCAGTGCAGTTCATATAGTTGGTGGACTGATGATCGCATTCGGCATGCTGACGCGCCTGGCACTGCTTTGCCAGATCCCGATTCTGTTAGGCGCACTGCTTATTGTAAACCCGAACCGCAGCAGCGGCATTAGTGTAGATAATTCCGAACTGGTACTTTCGCTGGTAATCACGGCCCTGCTTCTGTTTTTCATGTTTGTTGGCCCCGGCCGCTATTCTGTAGATAATAAGATTCTGCGTCCTAAACCGAACGAGGAACTATAAACAACCATTTACTACCGATAAAAGGGTAACATGTAGCAGTACAGAGCGCTACAGTACCAGGGTGCACAGGCAAATACATGAGCAGTTAAAATAAATCGATCCGTATCAACAGGCTGATACGGATCGATTTTTTAGTAACTATAGCTTATCACCCTCCTGTACGGTTAAGCTCTTCCAGGTTATTTCTGCGGCGCTCTTCCACATTCTGGCCTTTGCTGAACTTATACCGCAAAGTAAATGTGGCATTACGGGTTCTGAAGTACTGGTCAAAATCGCTTACGCTGCCATCATCCAGCTTGGTACTCAGCACCAGGCTCTGGCTCTTAAAAATGTCGTTTACGTTAAGGCTTACGTCCAGCTTATCATTCAGGAAGCTCTTACGAATTCCGCCACTCACCCACCAGCGCGGTTCAATAATGTACAGGGCATGCACCGTTTTGCTATAGTAGGTACCGTTCAGCTCCAATCTGTATTTGCGTGGTAAAGCTATCGTGTGGTTCGATTGCAGCATGTAATAGATCTGATCGTTGATCACCTGCCGCTTATCAACTATAACACTGTTCTCATTATAGGCCAGCACAAAGGTATTGTTGGTGTCCCAGTTCTTCATGATTTTAAACGGGGCCAGCAAAGTCATGCTGATACTGCGCATATCGTTTACATTACCCACATAATAAACCGTGGTAGTATCTTCCGGTATAATTTGCACCAACTCGGCAATTACGTCCTGGTTGTGCTGGTAGCTCAGGCCTAAACTATAGGTTTTACGGAACAGCTGTGTAATGCCCACTGAATTGGTAAATTGTGGGCGCAGCTCGGGGTTACCCAGCCAATAAGTATACTGATCGCGGTAGGAAAAGAAAGGATTCAGGTGGCCATAGTTAGGGCGTTGTATGCGGCGGCTATAGTTATAGTTTACCTCATAGTTATCACTGATCTTGTGCTGCAGGAAAATACTCGGGAACAGGCTCAGGTAATTGTGCTTGTCTATATCTTCGGTTGTCACCAGCTCCCCTTCCGATACCGTTTGCTCGGCACGTAAGCCGGCCTGCAGTGTCAGGTTATCTTTCAGCTTGCCATTCCAGTTAGCGTACGCTGCATAAATGGTTTCGTCATAAATAAAGTGATTGGTTCGTCTGGCATCTGGCACAGGCACCGGTCCATTGTTCAGGAAAAACCGGGAGTCGGCATCTGAAACAACTTTACTTGCTTTAAGCCCCAGTTCCAGTTTCTGGCTATTAGGCAATGGTTTCACAAAGTCCAGTTTGGCGGCATAAATATCAAATCCGCTTGGGGTTTCTGTGTACCACAGGTCCTGCCGGCGTGGTGCACTTGCGCCAATAAAGGTTGTATAGTTATAGAAATTGGCGTGCCCCCTATTAGTGATCCGCACATAGTCAAGGTCAAAGTTAAGCGCCGTACCCAGCGTGTCAAATTTGCCGGCGTAATGCAGGTTTCCGGTAACATTGCTGAAGCGGTTGGTGTTATAGTTGTCGGCTTCTACAAAAAGGTTATAGTTGCCGGGCGTATTACCAATATAGGTATCGGTCAGGAAGTCGGCATTCAGTTTATTTGTCACGAAATATCCCATAAAGCCAACACTGTGCTTCTCGTTCAAACTATAGTCTGAGCCCAGGCGAACAGCTGGTGGCCCCTGCACCACACCATTCGACTCGGCTGTCTGGTCAAAATAAGTGGTGGTACCTTCATCCTTAAAAACGCGCGTAAAGGTGGCTTCCCGGCCAAAAACCCTGCGAGCCATATCCAGGTTCAGGAACGAATTCCAGTCACCGGATTTATAGTTGATGCTGCCCGTTGTACTATAGCCAAAATCAGTTCCGTTATAGTTTCCACCTGCTGATATGTTGCCATTCAGGCCAAAAAGCGTGTTCTTCTTCAGGTTGATGTTCAGGATGCCGGAAGTGCCTTCAGCATCGTAGCGGGCTGATGGGTTTGTGATAATCTCGATGTTTTTGATGTTCTCAGCAGACATAGACTCAAGCAGCGAGCGCAAATCACGGGACGACAAATAAGTAAGTTTGCCATCAATCATCACAGTAGCGCCGGACCTGCCGTTTAGCTGGATATTGCCCTCCTGGTCTACAAAAACGCCCGGCGAAGTTGCCAGCACATCAAATGCTGTTTTCCCCGTTGCCAGTGCTGTGCCTTCGATACTCACAACCAGTTTATCGGCCTCCTGGGTTATAGTTGGGCGCAGGGTTTCCACGGTTACTTCTTTCAGTTGCGTGGTGGCAGGTGTAATACGGATGGTACCCAGCTCAAGTGCCGGCTTTTGTGCTGTAACCTGTAGTTGTTTAAGCGTTTTGGTCTTGTAGCCCACAAAGCTGATCACCAGTTGGTATGCACCTGGCTGCAGGTTTGCAAACTGAAATACTCCCTGCGCGTCGGTCATTTTTACGTCGGCTGTCTGACTGGTGCTTTGGTGCAGCAGGGCAACGGTTGCGAATTCAACAGGCTTGCGGGTAAGGGAATCGGTGAGTGTTCCGGATATTTTACCTGCAGCTGGCGGGTTACTTTGTGCCAATGCTATAACAGGTAAGCTTAGGCAAAGGCATAGACATGCCAGCAAAAGCAGTATACTTTTTTTCATAGTGAAAGCTCTAAAGTGTTTTGACAGGTGTTGCTCTAAAGACAAGTGCTTTTATAAACGGTTGCACCAGTTGAGAAAAAAATATGCAGGCTAACTATAACAGAGTAAACTATAGTTCCTTCAAAATAAAACCGCCTGCTCTATGAGAGCAGGCGGTTTTATTATAATTCATTAATATACTGGGGTTAAGAACGAATTCTATAGTTTACAACTATAACTTACCAGTTTAGTGGCGGCCGTGTAGTAGCACCAGGCATCATACGGCAATCATCAGGAAATCTGAAGAATGGGAAATTATGGTTTATATCGCGGCGTAAAATGGTAACCTTTTTCTCACTTACCCCTGATACATCAAAAAAGCCAATCACCTGTTCATTAGCGTCAGAAGCATTTTTCATATTCCCCTTTACCTCAGCAGGTGGTGGGTCGAATACAGTACCAGTACTGTTCTTCTGCTGCTCCAGTATCCGGAAGTAGTTAAAAGCATCTGCAGAAATAGCGTGCTGGTAAACAGTAAGTTTGTTTTTTACACCCAGGTATTTCTCAAAGGGCAAGAATAACACTTCCTTATTCCGCACTTTTTGTCCGTTAGTCAGGCGGTCATCGGCAACCTTTAAGAGCTCCAGCTTTTCGCTTAAAAAACACTGCACACAACATTCCTTCGGATCAGGGTACCCGGTCATCGGATTTATAAAATCCCAGGGCTGTGTATTTATTTCATATTCAGTTTCAAACGACCAGCGCATATAGTCCTTCCTGTCTCCGGGATCCTTGTAATCCACCAGCACCTGGTAGCCAGGTAGTAGCTGTTTTTCACGATCTCCCTGAAAAGCAAAGGTCTGTTCATCTACCTCAAAATGGACCGAGTCGATCGGAAGTGCCTTGAGCAACATGACAGGTTCGGATATATATTGTTTTCCGCCAACATGTATGTTGAGCGTGTAGGTATGGCCAGGTATACCATAGGCTTGTTCGGAACCGTACCCCTGACAATAGTAGCCGGCTTTGTCATATTTAAAAGGATAGTACTCTCCTTCGTCGCTGGTAATAAAAACAAGAGCTTTTTCCTCAAAAGAATTGTATGGCACAGAGTGCGGCTGTGAGTAGCTCAATCGAACATAGTTTAGCTTCGACAGATTGGTAAAGTAGGCTTCTACTACCAGGTGTTTACGTTGGGTATCCAGATCAACATCTACCGGATCAATGCATCCCATCAGGAACACAAGTGCTATTGATAAAAACCGTTTCAGCATATCGGTTTAGAATTTAACATTAACGTTTACAGAAGGGATTGGCGCACCAATAATGGAGAGTTTATAGGCACTTGGTGGTTCGCCATAGTGGTGCTGGTAAAGCATTGAATAAGCATTTTTGCGACCATACAGGTTGTATATAGAAATACCGCCACTATATTCTACTTTACCTTTTTTTATCGGCTCCCGGTTTAGCGATACATCCAGGCGATGATAATCAGGCATACGCTCCTGATTTCGGCCGGAATAGTTTGCATAAATCTGCCCCTGATACCAATACCAGGAGTCAGCGAGCGTAACCGGGCGGCCGGTAGTATAATTAAAATTGGCAGAGAACTTCCAGTTTGGCCACAGATGGTAATCCGTAAATATGTTCAGGTTAACCGGCTTGTCGTAGTTGGAAGGATAAGGATCTCCATCGTTTATAGTTTCCGCCTCTGTAGCACCTTTTATCTGGCGCATTGAGCGGGAGTAAGTTAAGCTAACCCAACCTCTTAAGCGGCCCAGATTCTTTTTTATCATCCACTCCGAGCCATACGCATACCCATCTCCAAACAGCAGGTCTGATTCCAGGGATGGGTTCAGCAGCAATGTGGCGCCATCTTTATAGTCTACCTGGTTGTAGAGTTTTTTATAGTATACTTCCCAGTTATACTCATACATGCTCTCCGGGTCTGCCTTAAAATATCCTATTGAAAGCTGATCGGCAATCTGAGGTTCTATATGCTGGTTCGACAATTTCCAGACATCTACAGGAGTTATGGCAGCTGTGTTGGAAATAAGCTGGATGTACTGGCGGGTGCGGCTATATCCGATCTTTATTGATGATGAAGGTGTAAGGCTGTATTTTACAGATGCGCGAGGCTCTAAGCCCTGGTATGATTTAACTATATTTCCTGAGCCAAAATACAGAGTGTCAATAATGGCCTGTTCACTGCGAGGCTCACCTTCGGCATACACATAAGTGGTAGCAGGGCCAAGTTTGGAAAAGTGTGAAAACCGTAGCCCCACCGAGAGAGACAACTTCTCGTTTAGTGTTATTTCATCATTAATGTATACAATCTGCTCGTACCCCTTTTCCTGCTGGAGAGTACGCGAATTCAGGCTCGAGGTGCCTGAAGGAACCAGGTCGCCGGGATCGATCACATACAAAGAGGACTCCCCTCCAAAGTCGATCTGGTGGCCGGCCATACCAAAATAGCCAAAGCTGATCTTTGCCTGGGTAAGGTCAACCCCAGAGTTCAGTTCAAACTCCTCACCGGTCGATAACCCTTCTACCTTATTTTTGTAAATGCTTTTAATCAGGGTTACATCGCCGGTAAAATTATTGCTGAACAGGTGGCTCCACTTCAGGCTGCCCAGCGTGTTGCTCCATTGGTAAGTAGTATCGTTCGGGAATTTAAAACCATCGTTACTATAGTATCCCGAAAAACTTAAACTGTTGTTCTCATTCGGTTTATAGCGTAGCTTCAGGTTCCCATCATAAAAATGGCCTGAGCTGTTCTGTATATTTCTGCTCGGAAACAGCTTCATAATATAGTTCGGATAAGCTCCGCGAACTGCAGCAAGCATGGTTACTTTCTCAGATAAAGGTCCATCCATACTGAACTTTCCTGTTATAGGTGAAGCCCCAATCTCGTATTGCATTTTGTCCGGGTTACCGTCGCGCAGGCTCACATCCAGAATAGAAGAAATCCGGCTGCCGTAGCGTGCCGATATACCACTGCGGTGCAACACAAAACTTTTCAGGATATCAGGATTATACACTGAGAAGAATCCGAAAAGGTGGTTGGCATTAAACAACGGCGCATCGTCCATCAGCACCAGGTTTTGGTCGGCGCTACCGCCACGCACAAAAAAGCCGGACGTTCCTTCGCCTGCACTTACCACACCGGGCAACGAGGTAACCGTTCTGAGCACATCGGCTTCGCCAAGCAGTTTTGGCATACGCGTCATCAGCTTCTGGTCTATAAAAGTGCTGCCCATGTGGGTAGAGTTCTGGTCAGTTACCTGCCGGGCAGTTACTTCTACCACCTTCAGGTCAAAATTGCGGTTTATCAGCGTAAACTCTACCTCCTTGTCGGCATTTAGAGTTACACTTTCACGGAAAGGCGCCATCCCGATGTATTGACAAGTTACTTCATGGGTACCTGCCGGCAGGCTAACCATAAACTTGCCCTGCTTATCTGAAAGGACAGTCTTACCGTTACTGAAAACCAAAAAAGCGCCCTCCAGTCTTTCGCCCCAGGCACCTTTAACAGTCCCTGACAATCGATACTGCCGTTCGCTGGCCTGCTGGGCTAGTACCTGCTGTGATACGAAAAACAAAAGCACCAGAAACAATCGTTGGAGCATATAAGCGGGAGTTTAGAATTGAAAGACCAGGCAAATACAAGTTTAAACAATAAAAATACAGATTTATATAGAATATAAACTATATGCATTACGGAATTTATACACAAAAGCTGACGGAGCGGATTATTAACTCACAAAAAATGCATGTTTGAGCCTCAAGTTGTTAGCACCACTTTGCCAATCGTTTTACCCTGCTGGAAAAGCCGGATAGCCTGGTGCATAGCTGAGAACGGGAAAACCTGCCCAATGTACTGCGGCGTCAGGTTAAGGTCCTGTAGTTCGCCCAGCAGGCGGTGCATCAAGTCTGTTTGTTCGTACAGGTAAATAAGGTTAAAGCCCATCAGGGATTTATTTTCGGTAGGCAGGCGTAAAGGGTCTATTTTAGGCCGGCGCAGGAAACGCCAGATAAGCCTGGGGTAGTTTGGTTTGGCAGTATGCGTGGTAAAGCTGGCATTTCCGTACACCACCATGCGGCCCATGGGTGCAAGCAGGTCCCAGCCTTGTTTCAGGATATCCCCGCCAATGCATTCCATTATCAGGTTCAGCGGCCTTCCCTGTAAGGCATTCTGCAGTTGTCTGGTAAAGTTATCATCCCGCACAATCACTTCATCATAGCCTTCCGAGTTTAACAGGAAATCAGCTTTACCCGGATTACCAACCGTACCAATTGTATGGGCACCAAATGCTTTACAGATGCGGTTAGCCAGAATACCAACTCCACCTGCCGCACTATGTATAAGCACTGTTTGGCCTGGCTGCAGATCGCCCAGCTGCCTGAGCGCATAGTAAGCCGTAAGCCCCTGAACCAGGTAGCCTGCTCCCTCTTCAAAACTCCAGGTATCGGGTAATTTTATTACATAGCGCTGGTCGATGCAGATGTGCGATACATACCCTCCAAATCTGGTAACCCCCATTACCTTATCGCCTACCTGCCATGCCGTTACCTGCTCCCCTACTGCTATAATTTCGCCTGAGAACTCCAGGCCGGGTATAAAAGAACCACTTGGTGTTGCACTATAGAGCCCCTGCATCGCAAAAATATCTGCAAAGTTTAGTCCGACCGCTTTTACCTGCACGCATACTTCCTCAGACGCGGGTGGCGACAGCGTTTCGGTCTGTAGCTTTAAGTAGTTAATGGAACCGGCACGCGGCATACGGTACACCTGGCGTTGAAGCATAAGCTATAGTTCTTATCTGTTAAGGAACACTAATCCGCTATTGCACCAGGCACTACACAACTATAGACGGGGTTCTCCTTGCCAAAACGGCAAATAGCAGAAAATAAAGATAGCGTTATTGTTAATTTCTGCAACTACTTTTCTACATCCTGTTCTATAGTTAGCTGAAAATTACTAACTGCCTACGCTGCCTTAAACTACAAAACGCAGCACCACCCGAAGTTCAGGCAGTGCTGCGTTTTAAACTATAGTTTCAACGAAACCGAAAAGCGGAATTGTTAGCCTATTCGTACAGAGGTCATCGTAAGCGAGCCACCTACAGCTTTATCGTTAAAGAAGGCAACATCGTCTTTGTCGGTTTTAAGACCCAGGGTATACATCAGCGGCCAGTAATGTTCCGGGGTTGGAATGGCCAGCATCGCTTCTTTGCCAAGCTTCTCGTACTTTATCAGTTTATCGTGGTGACCGTTGCGGATCAGGTCTTTAAAAGTGTTGTTGATCTGAATCGCCCAATCATAACCATACTCGTTGTCATTGAGTTTATCCCAGGCTACCATGCGCAGGTTGTGTACCAAGTTGCCACTGCCCATGATCAGCACGCCTTTTTTGCGGAGCTGCATCAGTTGCTTAGACAAGTCGTAATGATACTGCGGACCTTTGGTATAGTCTATACTTAACTGTAAAACCGGAATATTGGCTTTCGGGTACATATGGCGTATCACCGTCCAGGCACCGTGATCCAGGCCCCAGTCGTGGTCCATTTCTACATTGGTTGATGTAATAATAGATGCCGTTTCCTTTGCCAGTTCCGGGCTTCCGGGTGCATTGTATTGTACATCAAACAAGGCCTGCGGAAATCCACCGAAATCGTGAATGGTCTTCGGAAAATCCATGGCTGTGATGCGGGTGCCCCTGCTCAGCCAGTGCGCCGAAACAACCAGCACTGCTTTTGGTGTTGGTATTTCTTGGGCAAGTTTGCTCCAGTACTGACTGAATTCATTGTCCTCGATGCCGTTCATGGGCGAGCCGTGGCCCATAAACAATACCGGCATCAGCTGATCCTGCTCATTGAGGTTATCTGTAAATCTGTTAAATGCTGATAAAGTGGTCATGCCTGCTACTCCTGCTACTAATGTCTTAATGAACTGTTTGCGTTTCATATCTGCAGTTCTGTTTTTAAAATCGATGTAAATATATGGCAGTTGTTCTGCACTTTACATTTACAAAGGTAGGCCAACCCAAACTGCTTTTCATTGACATATGTTAAGAAAGCACGAGCAACTAATATGGCAGATATCAGCCAAACTCTTTCGGAAACTATAGACATAACTATAGTTAAGCCTTTTCGCGGACGGCTATAGTTTATACTTTTGTTTTATCAGCTCTACCAACGCTTTTTCTTTGGCTGCATCTGGTTGGTTGGCTGCAAAGTATTTCCATACACCATCAATGTAGATGAGAAGCAATTCGGCTTCGAGTTCAGGCTGGCTATAGTTAAGATCTTCGAAACATTCGGTTAGGCGCAGCAGGCAAGGACGCATAAAATTCTCGTGATACCTCGATGAGATCGGATTCAGGGGCATGATCTTGTACTGCATCCGCCAGAAATCAGGATTGGAGCGCGTCAGGATGATGGGCAACTCTATCATGCTGGCAATGTATTCTTTTGAAGACAGCCCCGCCAGTCGCACCGTAGTTTCGCGAACTATAGCCTGGTAGGCTTTCTTCATGATCTCCTCCAGCAACTGGTCTTTTGTACCGAAATGTTTAAAGATCAGCGCCTCCGAGGTTTCGGCTTCTGTTGCAATGGACTTAGTGGGTGTTGCCCTTACGCCGTTCTCAGTAAACAGCCTGAGGGCAGCATCCAGTATGTCCTGTTTCTTACTCATTTATAGTTTAACTGTGATTAAACGCGCTCCAGGATAACGGCATAGCCCTGCCCTACACCTACGCACATGGTTGCCAGCGCATAGCGTTTGTTCGCTCTTTTAAGGGATAAAGCGGCACTGTATGTAATACGTGTACCCGACATGCCCAGCGGGTGACCTAAGGCAATGGCGCCACCGTTTATGTTTACGCGCGCATCATCATCTGCCAGCCCCAACGCACGTGTGCAGGCCAGGCTCTGGGCCGCAAAAGCCTCGTTCAGCTCGATTACATCCATGTCATCTATAGTTAGACCAGCCCGCTGTAGCGCTTTTTGGGTAGCCGGAACCGGGCCGATGCCCATGATGCGCGGCTCCACACCTACTACTGCCGAGCTCACAATGCGGGCCAGCGGCGTCAGGTTATACTTTTCTACCGCTTCACCAGATACCACATAAGTTGCCGCCGCTCCATCGTTAAGGCCAGATGCGTTCCCTGCCGTCACCGTGCCGTCAGCCTTAAACGCGGGTCGTAGTTTTGCCAGCGTCTCCAGCGTCGTATTCGGTCGAATGAATTCATCTTCCGTAACTATAACCGGATCGCCTTTGCGCTGGGGTATCGTAACCGGCATTATTTCTTCTGCCAGCGTACCGTTCTTTTGTGCCTCAGCAGCTTTGCGTTGCGAGTGGAAAGCAAACTTATCCTGATCTTCGCGCGAAATGTTGTACTTTTCAACCAGGTTTTCGGCAGTAACGCCCATTGGGTCTACGCCGTAGGCTTCCTTCATTTTAGGGTTCACAAAGCGCCAGCCAAAACTAGAATCTTCCATTTTGGAATCCGTACCAAAGGCTTTGCTTGGCTTGGATATGACCAGCGGACCGCGCGTCATGTGCTCTACACCGCCGGCTACAAATACATCGCCATCGCCCACTTTAATGGCACGGGCTGCGTTAATGATTGCCGACATTCCGGAAGAGCAAAGCCTGTTCACCGTTTCGCCCGGAACTGTATAAGGTAAGCCAGCCAACAGCGCAGCCATGCGGGCCACGTTGCGGTTATCTTCGCCGGCCTGGTTGTGGCACCCCAGAATCACATCGTCAATATCTTCTGCAGGGATGTTCGGGTTACGGCTCACCAGTTCTTTGATCACCATTGCCGCCAGGTCATCGGTACGTACTGCGGAGAGCACGCCTCCCAAACTGCCGACTGGTGTTCTGATACCATCTATAATATATGCTTCTCTGTTCATGATCTGTATGTTTTACTTTGTTGCAGCTTTAATTCTTTTTGAGTTGACCAGCTAAAAAGGCCGTGGATACAGAAACTCCCAATCCGATCAGACAGCCAAGGGTTACGGATACAAATCTTTCCACCGCCGACCAATAGCTTTTGGTTTCCTGTTCGTGCAGCACAACAATTATGAGTGCTACCACGGCCGTTCGGGCCACGTTCATCAGGTTAAAAAAACGGCAGATGAGAATGGCAAGCCCAATTCCCAGCACCATCATCAGGAGTTCCGGCACAGGCAATAGAAAGCAGAGTAAACCTACACTCGACCCGATCAGGTTAGATTTCACCCGCTCTACTGTTAGTTTCGGAGAGTCTTTTACTTCCGGTGCAAGTACCAGAATAATGGAAAGTATGGTCCAGTACAGTTCGTATTGCGGAAAGGTCAGGTACAGGGCATAGCCGATAAAGAAGCCTACCGTACACCGGATGGCATACAACACTACATCCGCACTAAGCATATATTTTGTGTCTGCCATGAGCTGCTTTATAGTTTGGTTTCTATCTTAACGTGTCACTTGTTTCCGGACGCTGTTAGCCTTGCTGGGCTGTTTGTGTTAACTGCATTCAACTATAGTTTAAACTATTGCCATACTCATCCCTGCTTATAATTCATGAATTAACCAACTAGCAAGTAACTGCTAACTATAGTTGAAGCGGCAGGTGTATTTTATGCTGATGCCTGCGCTTCCAGCTTCTCTACAAAAGTGGCTGAGGTTTTTTCCCTTACTTCTTCCAGTGTAGCACCGGGCATCACCTCCGTAAGTGTAAGTTTCCCGTCAATAAATCTGAAAACTGCCAGTTCTGTAATAATCATATCAACAGCTTTTGGTGCCGTTAACGGTAGCTTACAAACCGGAACAACTTTGGGAGACCCGTCTTTATTTGTATGCTGCATGGTAATGATGAGCGTTTTAGCACCCGAAGCCAGGTCCATAGCGCCACCCACCCCTAACAACTGCTGACCAGGCACAGCCCAGTTTGCCAGGTTGGCCTGCTCATCTACTTCCAGTCCACCCATTACGGCGACATCCACGTGGCGGCCCCTTATCATGGCAAACGAATCGGCACTATCGAAATAGCTTGCGCCAGGTAATGCCGTTACCGGAATTTTACCTGCATTTACAGGGTAGTCCATAGCGCCGCCACCATCCGTTGGGGTTGGCCCTACGCCCAGCATGCCGTTCTCAGTATGCATCACAATGCCGTCTTCCGGTGTTATCAGGTCTGCTATTAGCGTTGGGATGCCGATACCCAGGTTTACCACATCGCCCTTCTTCAATTCCTTTAAAGCACGACGGGCCATATTCATGCGTTTCTCATCTACTTTCTTAGACGATGCCACAGATGCCGAGGAGCCAAGATCTTCCAGTGTAAGCGTGGCCTGCACCAGGTAATCGACATAAGAGCCCGGCGTATGTATGTGCTCCGGCTCAATCTCTCCGACAGGAACAATTTCTTCCACTTCGGCAATTACAATATCGGCCGCTGTAGCCATGGCGCGGTTGAAGTTCTGTTCCGTCATGCGGTAGCTCAGGTTGCCGGCCGTATCTGCTTTCCAGGCACGCACAAAGGCCACATTACCCCGGATGCCTTCTACAAATACCTGCTCCTGCCCTTTTATTATTTTGGTTTCACGGCCTTTAGCAAGTTCTGTTCCGGCAGATGTTGGCGTAAAAAACCCACCAATACCAGCACCGCCTGCCCTTATGGCTTCTGCCAGAGTGCCTTGCGGTAACAGTTCGTATTCCACTTTACCTTCCTGGGCAGCTTTTACCGCTTCGGGATTACTGGTAAAAAACGAACCGATCATTTTACTGATCTGCCCGTTGCGCAGCAAAAGGCCACCGCCAATACCGGCCTCGCCAACGTTGTTCCCAACAAAGGTCAGGTTCTTAGTGCCGGTCTCTGCCAGTGCGTGCATCAGGTGCACCGGGTTGCCGGTCATCCCGAAACCGCCCTGTAAAAGTATATCGCCATCTTTAACCAAAGCAACTGCTTCTTCAAGACTTATCTGTGGTACTGATTTCATATGCTTAGGAGTAAATTTTTAAATAGAAGTCGCCTTCATTTTTCATAAAATAGAGCAGATTTTTGGCAAAGGCTTCCGGCAGTTCTACACTGGATAAATGGTTGGCATCAATACACTCGTGCCGCGCCTGCGGAATACGTGCCGCCATAAATTCACCGTCAGCAGGAGTTGTTACTTCGTCTTGCAAGCCGCTGATAATAAGTACCGGAACCCGAAGATCCTGTAGTTGATTTCTGAAGTCTGCATCGCGCACGGCAGCACAGTTAGCCGTATAGCCTCTCACCGGATTCTGCGCGAACTTCTGAAGAATGGCATGTACTGTTTCCGGGTGCTCCTCTCTGAACTTAGGCGTAAACCATCGTTGTTCAGTTCCATCCAGAATGCTTTCCAGGCCATGTTCCTTTACCTGCTCTATCCGATTGTTCCAGCCTTCTACTGTTCCGATTTTTGCGGCTGTGTTAGCCAGTATAATCTTCTTAAAGCGCTGCGGAGCATAGATGCCCAACCACTGCCCGATCAGCCCTCCCATCGAAAGGCCGCAGAAATATACTTTTTCAAGTTTCAGATGATCCAGTAATTCCAGCACATCCTGTCCCAGTTCGGCTATAGTTACTTCATCGGCTTCTATGGTGCTTTGTCCGTGGCCGCGCGTGTCGTAGCGCAAAACGTTATAATCGTTTCCAAGTAACTCTACCAGTTTGTCCCACATGGTGTAGTCGGTGCCCAGCGAGTTCGAAAGTACAAGCGTGTCTTCCATTCCGGAATCTTGGAAATTGTAGAAGCAGGTATAGTTGGAAAGTTTAATTGTTGACATCTCTGTAAGAAACTATAGTTTAGACTGCTCCATTTCAGGAAGCGTTCGTGCATGGCAGTGTTACAAAGTGCATGATGGCGACAGTACAACTGTAGTTTGTGGTACTGCCGCCAGTTAATGCCCGCTTATCTTGGTCCGTGGGTTCTTTCTATTTCAGCGTCAAACACGCCGGCTTTTTCTTTATGAACCACAAAGTCGAAGTCAATGGATGCAAAAGGCTCATCGATATTGAATTTCTCTTTTGCTTCTGCTTCGGAATATCGGGTAATGTGCGGCACCAGGTCTTCGCGGGTAGCAAAGGCAAAATCATCCCAGATCAGCGGATCGCCTTCTATATTGATCTGTGTAGTGAGCTTGCGGTAGCCGGGTGCAGTTACAAAGAAGTGGATATGGGCAGGACGGCTGCCATGGCGGCCAATTGCCTGCAGTAACTGATCGGTACAACCACCCGGAGGACAACTATAGCCTACCGGCAGAATGCTTTTGAACTTATACCTTCCTTCAGCATCTGTAATGATGGCACGACGCAGGTTAAAAGGAGGCTGAGAAGAGTCGAAAATAGAATACATCCCTTTTAGGTTGCAATGCCATACTTCCACTTTTGCATTTGGTATTGGGTTGCCTGCGTCGTCTTTTACCTGGCCCTGCATGTAAAGTCGCTCGGCGCCAACTTCAGGCTCAGTTTCCAACTCCGCATACCCCACCGATTCAGGTGAGCCTGGCACATAAAGCGGACCTTCTATAGTTCGTGGTGTACCGCCTGTAATGCCTGCTTTGGCCTCGGCCTCGTCCATGCGCAGGTCCAGAAAATGTTCCAGGCCAATGCCAGCTACAACCAGTCCCCATTCATTGTTACGACCAGTGTTGGTCATCCAATCTACAGCTTTCCAGATCTCTTCGGGTTGTATATCCAGGTCCTCAATGGCGTAAAACAGGTCGCGGGTAAATCTGTTAACAATCTCTTTTATGCGATCAGAACCTTTGCTCGGATCTTCAGTTGATTTGATCTTTTCGATAACAGCGTCAATCACAGCTCTTTCCATGGTAGTTAAGTTTTAGTTATAGTTTGTTGATTTAAGGTGCTGGGTTAGTGTGCTTCTTCTTCGTTTTTAACAGAAGAATAATGTTGGCAGAGGGCGGTCACTTCTACATCCATGAATGGGTAAAGCGGCAACGACATCAGGATATCGTGCAGTTCTCCGGCACTGGCTACATTAAAAATGCTGATGTTGGCATACTTACCGGCTATGCGCCAGATATGTGTCCATTTGCCCTGTCGTTGCAGATCCTGTGATAGGGCTTTTTCTTTGGCTTTCAGATCATCCACATAGTCCTTGTCCAGGTCCAGTGGGATGTTTACCGTCATGTGCACGTGAAATAACATACCTTATTTTCTTTTATATTTTTCTACCTGATTCATATCCAGCTCAATGCCAAGGCCCGGACCCTGTGGAATCTCCATCACGCCGTTTTCATACCTTATACGTTTTGTAACGATATCATCGGTAAGCAACAGAGGTCCAAAGAGTTCGGTGCCCCATTCTAAGTGAGGGAGTGTGCTGAAAACATGGGCCGATGCTACCGTACCAATCGTACCTTCAAGCATGGTGCCACCATACAGGCTGATGCCGGCGCCCTGCGCAATGGCTGCCTGCTTCTGAATGTTGTTTAAACCGCCTGCTTTGGATATTTTAAGTGCGAACACGCTGCCGCCACCAATCTTAGCGAGTTTAAAGGCATCCGAAACGGTACCAACAGCTTCGTCGGCCATAATCGGCACCCGGAAGTATTGGGTCAGCTTGGCTAGTCCGTCGAAGTTGGTTTTAATGATAGGTTGTTCAATCAAGTCGATTCCGGCATCCTGTAGTTTGGCAATTCCCTGTTTGGCAAGGCTCTCAGACCAGGCCTGGTTTATATCTACCGTGATCTTTACATCCGGACCAACTGCCTTTTTGATAGCTGCCACATGGGCAATGTCCAGGTTCGAGTCTTTTCTGCCGATCTTTAGTTTAAAAGTGTTGTGGCGGCCATTCTCCAATAGCTCCTGGGCTTCCTGTATGTCTTTTTCGGTATCGCCGCTGGCAAGGGTCCAGAGTACAGGTAAGGTTTGTGTTACAGCCCCGCCCAGCAAGGTTGCCACCGATACGCCCAGGCGTTTGCCCTGTGCATCGAGCAGCGCCGTTTCTATGGCTGACTTCACAAACTGGTTGCCTTTTACCTGGTATTCCAGCTCGGCCATCAGGGCGTTAATGCAGGTTGCTGATTTACCGATAAGCAAGGGCGCGATGTAGGTGTCGATGGTGAACTTCATGCCTTCCGGAAACTCATCGCCATAGCTCAATCCACCTATAGTTGTGGCTTCGCCTAGTCCTTCTATGCCATCGCTGCAGAACAGCCTAACAATAACTATAGTCTGGTTGCGCATCACAGCCATCGACAAATGGTGCGGCCTTATGGTAGGCAGGTCAACAACTATAGTTTCTATTTTCTCAATATGTGCGTCTTTCATAAAAGTGGCCCCGGTAAATGCAACAACTAGTGAGTATACGCTCACCAGGGTAAGTGTTTACTTACTATTAGTACAAATTTACTTGGATTGCCACCCCTAGGAGTAGGACATTTCGGTTAAAAACAAGACAAACCGGACATTTCAGGCTTAGTTTGCCTTCATTCCTATCTGTTTGCGGAAGGCCACAGGGGTTTGGCCGGTGCGTTTTCGGAAGAGCCGGGTAAAGTAGGCTGGATCATCAAAACCGAGGTCATAGGATATGTCGGCCACGTTCATGTTAACTTCTGAAAGTGCTAGCTGCGCCTCAGTTATAAAGTAATCGATGATAATATCTTTAGGTGATTTACCGGCTATAGTCCGGCAGATGCGGCTCAGATGGCCAGTGGAGATAAACAGTGCGTGGGCGTAATCTTCTACCGTTTTCTTGTATGATCTGTATTCTTTAATCAGCTGCTGAAATCTGCGGTAATAGACCTTGCTGATGTTGCCGGCGGAAGCGATAGCAGTCTGCCCACCCAATGAAATGCGGTATAGTTGCACGAGCAGTTGGCCCACCAGGTACTGTAACATCAGCAGACGACCGGGTAGCTGGCTTTTGTATTCCTGTACGCATTTTTGCATGGTGGCATATACCTCTGCAGTAGCCTGGTCTGCATCAATAACAGGGGCAATATGAATCTGATCCATACCAAATACCACTTCTGCTTCGCGCTGCAGCATATGTTCGAGTACCGTATCAGCCAACGTAATGATCCAGCCGCTCACTTCCCCCTGGTGCAGAAAACCGTGTTCCAGGTTTTTAGGAACAACTATAAAGGAAGGGGCATCTATCGTTACGGTATTCGAGCTGTAATGGAATATGGTAGTCCCCGCTTCCACTATAAAGATCTGCAGCAGGTTGTTGTGAGCATGCAGTTTTACCTGGCCGGCGTGCTGCTTCCCTATCTCCCCAAAGGGGTGCACATTTATCAAACCTTTAGCAAATTCGATGGTATTGTTGCCGTAAAGCCCTTTATAGAATTTCTTGTGGATCATGCTACATGAAATATCCGTGATTCGGGGCACTAAAGCAACTATAGTTCATGGTTTCGGATCAGGCATTTTCATGGTGCTCCTTAAAAAGATTGAAAGCCTCTTCGTTGCCCTGCTGATAGGCCAGATCAAGAGCTGTAAGGCCGCGCGCATCGCGTATGCTGGTATCAGCTCCAGCATCCAGCAAAACTTTTACCATTTGATTACGACCAAACAAGGTTGCAAACATCAGGGCTGTTCCGCCACTTCCGTTCTGCAGGTTCAGGTCTGCGCCATTTTCAATTAAAAGCTTAGCAATTTCAGAATAGCCTTTAAAGCTCACGCCCATCAAGGCTGTATTGCCGCTGTTGTCCTGTGTGTTCGGGTCAGCTCCGGCTTCAAGCAATAGTTTGGTAGCATCCAGGTGACCATCATAGCTGGCTATAATAAGCGGCGTAAAGCCGCGGCCATTGGTTATGCTCAGATCGGCACCTTCTGCAATCCGCTCTTTCAGGTAAGTTACATCGCCATTGCGGGCAGCATCAATTAAAAGGTCATCCGGGTTAGTGGAATAAAAGGTCATAGGTAAAGGATTTTGTTATAAGGCTGGTTACGTAGTATAACTTTAAATGGCTGCGCTTATCTTTATAGTTTATAGTCGGATTAAAATCAAACATATCCGGAGCGGGCAGGTTTTCCGTTCAGTTAAATAAAACTATAGTTATGCTCGATATCGTAATTGAAGCCCGAAAGGCATCGCTGGCACCGGGTATGGATGTGCGCCGTATTCTGCCATTCAGGCTGCGCCGCATGGTAGGCCCGTTTATATTTATGGACCATGCCGGCCCCGTGGATGTAGCTCCTGAGCAAACCCACAACATGGATGTTTTGCCTCACCCGCACATTGGCTTATCAACGGTAAGCTACCTGTTCGGCGGCCAGGTTACGCATCGCGACAGCCTGGGTGTAGAACAGATCATCAGGCCCGGGGAAGTAAACTGGATGACAGCCGGCAGCGGTATTGCCCATTCCGAGCGCTTCGAAGACCCCAGTGCCCTGGCAGGCGGCAACCTGGAGATGATACAGACCTGGGTAGCCCTGCCTGAGAAAGACGAAGAAAGTACCCCAGCTTTTACAAACTATAAACCGGAACAGTTGCCCGTTTATACAGATAACGGGATATGGATGCGCCTGATTGCCGGAGATGCCTATGGCTTACGAAACGATGTAAAAACCCACTCCCCCCTGTTTTACCTGCATGTTGTTTTAGAACCGGGCGCCCGCATCAATTTACCCACTGAACATACAGAGCGTGGCATTTATGTAGCAAAAGGAAGCATAGAAGTCAGTGGAAGAACTTATACTGTAGGTCAAATGCTGGTGTTTAATAAAAATGCCGAACCAACTATAGTTGCCAGAACGCCGGCTACACTCATGCTGCTGGGTGGCGAACCACTGGGTGAACGCTTTATCTGGTGGAACTTTGTATCGTCGCGGAAGGAACGGATAGAGCAGGCCAAAGCCGACTGGAAGGAAGGCCGCATTATTTTGCCTCCAAACGATAACCAGGAATTTGTGCCGTTGCCCGAAGACAAGTCCAAGCCGGCAGGCGGCCCGGCACCACAAGCGTTATCTTAATCAGTTTGAATCTACAGAAGCTGGTATTTCAGTAAAGTATTTCGCAACAAGTTTTAACAAGGCATCGCGGGTGAGCGGTTTACTCAGGAGTTCTGTTACGCCCGCAGCTTTTACCTTTTCTATATCACGCGGATTTGCCGAAGTGGTAAGCACGGCTATCACCACGTTATGGTGTTGCATGGCTTCCATATTATTCAGCGTATCTAGAAAGCCAAATCCATCCATGATAGGCATATTGATATCCAGCAGAATCAGGTTGGGCACACAATGCTCTCCGCTGGTTTTCGATAGTTCGCAACGCGCCTGAAGTAAGTCAATTGCCTCCTTGCCGTTCATACAAACCAGCAGTTCACTGGCAATACCTGCACGTGTTATAGTTAGTCTGTTAATATAATTCGTGGTCTCATCATCATCAATGAGCAATACCGAAGGTACTTTCTTCATAAAATTTCAATCTCCTGAATACGAGCCTAAGCTATGGCAACTATAAACTACCGTTATAGATCAGCTAAAATATTCTTTTACACGTTTTTAAAGTAAAGTTCAAAGGTTGTGCCTTCTCCTTCGTTACTGATCACTTCAATGTATCCTCCGGAGTTATCAATCAAGCGTTTTACAATGTAAAGTCCCATGCCTGTACCATCAACATGCGTGTGGAAGCGCTTAAACAGCATAAACAACTTCGACACGTTGGCAGGGTTAATTCCCAGGCCATTGTCATTTACCGACAGCTTTATAAATCCATCGGTTGCTTCCGTTTTAATGCTGATTACCGGATCTCTGTCTTTTGCTTTGTACTTAATCGCATTGCTGATCAGGTTATACAGCACGCTGTGAAGGTTCTTTTTAGAGAAAATAACCTTGGGAGCAGCATCAAAATCAACCTGAACCTGGGTTTTTTCATGAGATAGCTGGTCCTGCAGACTTTGCCTCACATCCTCAAACACCTCACGCACATCCACATGTTCAGGCTCGCCATCAATGTCGCGCTGCACTTTTGCTATATCTGTCAGGTCCTGAATCACATTCTTGAAACGAACTATAGCTCCTTTCATCATTTCAAAAACAGGTCCGGTTGGCTCTCCGGGAATGGGTCCTGCGGTAGCGATCTGGTCTTCCAGTAATAACATCAGGCCTTCTATGTTCCCGATCGGTGATTTCAGGTCGTGCGAGGCTGTGTACACAAACGTATCCAGGTCTTCGATCACGCGCAGCAGGTGCTCGTTGGTCTGCTGTAGTTTTTCCTGGGTATTTTTCAGGTCAGTAAGGTCAATGAATGAGCCCAGTACACGATACGGCATCTGGTACTCGTTGTGCATAATGTATGCTCTATTCGATACAAAGGCAAAGGTGCCGTTCGCTTTTCTGATCCTGTATTCCCCGGACCATTGATCTTTACCGGTATTGATGACGTTATTTATAGCATTTACTACCTTCTTACGGTCATCGGGGTGAAGCAGGTTAAACCAGCTGTTTACACCTTCGCCCATCTCCGATATTTCGTAGCCCAACATGGTTTTAAGGCTGTCGCTCCACCAGATTTCGTTGGTTACCAGGTTCCAGTCCAGGATAACATCGTTCGTCGCCATCGACACCATTCTGAAGCGCTCTTCGCTAGCGGCAAGTGCAGCAGTACGTTCTGCGACCCGCTTCTCCAGCTCGTTATTCAGCTTTATCAGGTCTTCTTCTGCCGCTTTAAGCTCTTCATAGGCCATCAGCACTTTGTCTTCGCTGCTTTTTTTAACGGTAACGTCGCCCATCGTCAGGGTAACACCATCCCCCATTTTTACAGCTGCCAGCTCGTACCAGGTTTTGTCACCATTTACCTCTAATTGCTGCTCAATATGGAACGATTTGCCTTCTTCGGCTACCTGCACCAGTTTGCGGAACAGGCCTGCTTTTTTAAGGTAGGGCATGCTCTCCAGCACACTCTTGTTTAGCAGATCAGCCTGTGATGCATCTATTAAAGCTTCGGCCTTTTTGTTCAGCAATGTCCAGTTAAAGTCAACAATGTTACGTCGCTCATCACGTACCGCCTTGAAGGCCATAATACTGTTAAGCGAACTGTTCAGCACGCCCTGTACTACATTGCTCAGTGTCTTCAGGGTTGTTACATCAACAAAACTGATTACTATGCCATCCTTATTTCCATCCCGCTTCAGGTATGGGATAATACGCATCAGGTAATACCGTCCATCCTGGGTTTCTATCTCCTGCTCTACTTCCGCCGAAGTATTGTTGACCTTCTTTATCTCATCTATAAACTGGCTATACTTCAGGTTATGCGACAAGTGGTGTATAGGGCGGCCCAGGTCGCTTTCTATAATGTTGATGAGCTTACCAACAGCCGGGGTAAACTTACGGATAGCCAGGTGATGGTCCAGGAACAGCTGCCCGATGTTTGAGCTGCGGATATAGTTATCCAGGTCTTCGTTCAGTTCCTGCAGTTCCTTTATTTTTAGCTGGTGCTCTGAGTTTACAGTATGCAGTTCTTCGTTGAGCGATTGCATCTCTTCGTTGGAGCTCTGCAACTCCTCGTTGCTCGACATCAGCTCCTCGTTGCTCGATTGCAGCTCTTCGTTGGATGTACTCAGATCCTGTACCGTCATGTGCAGGCTTTCGCGCACTTCCTTCAGCTCCATTTCCAGTGCGGTAAGTTGCTGATAATAGTCTGTATCCGATACAAAGGTCATGTCTGATACTTTTGGAAGCGGCGTTACTTCACCAAGTTCCTGCAACAGCACCAGTATTACTTTAGCCTGTCCTTTATCAACAGCTACCGGCCTGATAGAAACATGCACAAGCTGTTCCTTTTTGCCCATTTTTACGGTTACCTGTCGCGCTACCACCTTGCGGTCCTGCTTCAGGGCCTTGCGGATGCCAACACTCAGCGTGACAGCCAGCTCTTCAGGCACCATTTTAATCAGGTTGAAATGCAGGCGCTTATCCGGGAATTTAAGGAAACGATTTATATCGCCGATGCCATGTAACAGTTGATACTGCTCATCAACATAAAGGGCCGTTACCTTAAAGTCTTCGGCCACGGCATCCATAAACGAGTTGTTGTAAAGCGCTAGCGATACGTTTTTATATTGGGTATTCTGACTCAGTGGAAGATGGTTTGTGTTGTTATAGCTCAGTCCATAGGCTTTCTGGCGGCCTGCCTGCTGGCTTTCTTTTGTTTTGCGGAACAGCTTCCATTTGCGGTTCTCTTCTTTAAAGTAAGAACCCATATCGCCGATGTGCTCGCTTGGCCCCAGCATCAGGTAGCCACCAAAGTTAAGGGCATACGGAAACAATGCAATTACCTTGTTCTGCAACTCTGCATTCAGGTAAATGAGCATGTTCCGGCATGTAATCAAATCTATACGACTATAAGGCGGATCTTTCTGTAGGTCGTGCTGCGCAAAAATCACCAGTTTCCGGATATCATCTTTTACAATGTACCGGTTGTTCTTTAAGGTGAAGAAACGCTCCAGACGGGCTGCTGAGACATGCTTGGCAATACTGAGAGGGTAACTGCCTTTTGATGCCTGTGTAATCGCCTGCTGATCTATGTCCGTAGCGAAAAGCTTTATGTTAGGCTCTCTGTCCAACTTCTCGTAGGTTTCGGCAAAAAGCATAGCCAGCGAGTATACTTCTTCGCCGGTACTGCAGGCGGCCACCCATACTTTAACAGGCTGGTCTTCCGGCTTGTTGTCAATTATCTTCGGAATGACTTCGCTTTCGAGCAGTTCAAATGCTTCTAGGTCGCGAAAGAAGCTGGTTACGTTAATAAAGAATTCCTGGCAAAGCTTTTTAATTTCGCCTGGGTTCTCATGCAGGTAATCCAAATAAGCAGCCAGGTCCGCAACCTTTAAACTATCCATCCGCTTCCGTATTCTACGGTTAATGGTAGCTTCCTTGTAATCCGAAAAATCGGTTTGGGTGTGGTTGCAAACCAGATCTAATATTTCTTTTAAAATTTCCTGATCGCGGTCTTGTTTGTTATCGTTTATCAGAGATCTGAGCAACGGAATTTTTTGAGTATAAGAGATAATTTCTTCGGGCATGTGCTCCGGCGCAAGCACATAGTCCACGTTACCGGCATCAATGGCGCTGCGGGGCATTCCATCAAACCTGGCAGTGTCCGGGTCCTGAACTACTACCATGCCGCCTGCTTTTTTAATAGCCCTGGCTCCCTTTGTTCCGTCTGTACCGGTTCCTGATAAAACTACACCAATGGCATATTTGCCCCTGCTCCTGGCCATCGATTCAAAGAAGAGATCAATAGCAAAATTAGGTTCACGGCTACGGGCTTTGTCGGTCAGGCGAAGGCGACCGTTCTCGATTGTTAATTGTTTCCCGCTTGGCAGCACATACACGCAGTTTGGCTTGGTAAACATGTTGTCTTCCGCTTCCAGTACTTGCATGCTGGTGTGTTTGCTTAGCAGCTCCGCCATCAGACTTTTATGGTCAGGCGACAAATGCTGAATGATCACAAACGAAAAACTAGAGTTATTAGGGAAGTGATCGAAAAGCACATGAATTGCTTCCAGGCCACCCGCAGATGCACCAATCCCCACAAGGTAGTGGTCGGCCGGTTTTGCCTTCTCGCTTTTGGTTGTTTTGGCAATTGTCTTTGGTAACTTTTCTGGTACTGACTTCATGTATGCGGTAGTCGTATTATAGCTTCAGGCTTTCACTAGTATCTATCTTTCATCAGCTTCTCCAGAACAGCGTGCCGTAGCGTTTCTGCAGCATCGGCATCGTCTGCATTCCAGGGAAGCGAAGTAAATTTCACCGTTTCTTTATAGATCTCAAAAGAGTTTCGCGGATGGTAGCTTTTGCCGTCTGGCTCCATTTGAATCGCGTTGTTAGGGTTACCGCCCCAGTTTACTGTTTGCTGCACTTCAGGACGGAAACCCAGAATAAATTCCCCTTGTTCAGCGTTTATAGGAATAGCTAAAAGCCCGCTTGCAATTGTGTGGTAGGCCTTGCTATGTGGGTAAACCTGCGGCAGCACATTGGTAACATATAAGCCCCCTGCATTGTTGCGACGCAGCCACGATACCAGATCTCTCATTTCCTGTTCCGAAGGTGTTTCGCCGGCAACCCACACAGTTCCTTCATAAAATACGGCTGCTCCAGCCAGGTCGAAAAGCTCCAGAATTGTAGTCTCTCCTTCCAGTAAGCCTTCGGCAAAATTTGTGCTGGTGTATAGTTGCTCCAACAGGCTGGCGTGTACACTACGAAGCTTTACTCGGTGCGCCATCGTTTCTTCTTTATGCCGGGCTTCCAACTGTGCAGATAGAATACCGGAAAGCAGTTCCATAGCAGAGCGCATTTCGTAGCTCGGGTACTTCGGCGTTTTATGATGGCACGAGATCAATCCCCACAATTTATTATCGATGATCAGGGGCAGCGACATAGAAGCATCTACATTCATGTTGGTCAGGTACTCCAGGTGCACACTGGCTACACTGCGTAAGCTGCAATCTGATAAATCGGTAAACTTATGCGTGATTGGGTTAAGCACTGGTACCAGCCGCACAGGCGTATAGTTGCGCGTTGGTATCAGGCGGTACGGGTTTTTAAAGTACAGATCACGGGCTTGCTTTGGCACATCAGATGCCGGGAAACGAAGGTCAAAGTAATCGTCCATGTCTTCTTCACGGGCCTGTGCTATCACAATGCCGTTCCAGCTCGGGTCGAACTGGTACACCATTACCTTATCAAAACCACTGAACTTTTTAAGCTCCTCAGCTGCCACCTGGGCCACCTGCGGGATCGTTTCCGGCTCTTTCAGCAGGGAAGTGATGTACTTGAGATGCTGATACAGACTGATGAACGACTCCTGCACGGTAGGTTTACTTTCTTCAAGCTCTACCAGAATGTACTCGGCATGCTGTAAAAAAGTAGACGTGAAGGATTTCTCTACACCATCAACTATAAACGTGAGCGTGAACGGAATTTTATCCTGATTAGCATGGGCACCCAGCTTGGAAGTAATCTCAGCTAACTGGCTCTCCTGTATCAGGCTTGCAAAGGGCTTGGAAAGCAGCTCATCAGCTGTAATCTGCAAAAAAACCTCAGTATTGGCACTGGCTTGCAGAATCCGTAACTCCTGTTTATCGAGCACCAGCAACATGCCATGCGGCTGTATCAGATTGACCAAGTGTAAGGGAATACTTCCGCAAACTTCTGAGTCATAGTTCTTTTCGAGCGGGATATTTACTGGAGCTGGACTGTATTGCATTCGTACTATTTATAGCGTTTACCAACGTGGCAATGCCATAAACATACACATTAAGCTGCAGAAAGTTTAATTTTAACTAGGATAAAATTTACGTAATAACCACAACAAGTTACGTATTTACCACAATAACAGAGTTGCCTGCCATTAAAACGGAGCATCTGTTTTATAAGAACATAGCTAACCGGCGCTTACTTTTAGGCCTGTAAAGAAGTGCCCTTCTGGCTAAAGGGTTTGCCTGATTATATACCTATAGTTTTGAACTGATGCCCGGAACGAGCAATCAGCATTAGGCTGAAATAAAGTTACTCAGATTCTGCATCCTGCCAACTTATAGATTATAGTTTTAAACTTCTTCCTGCAAGTTAGTAATGAAGTATTTACCCGTGTTGATGCCATCTACCAGATCCTGAACAGTTCTGCTTTTAAACACTCTGAGTAAATGCTCGCGGTAAGCTTTAATCTCGTCGTGCAACGGGCACGGATGCAGGTCAGAGCATTGCTTCATGCCCATGCCGCATTTCCGGAAAGCTTCCAGGCCATCTATCGTTTGTACTACTTCCAATATGCTTATCTCGGCGGCGGGACGATGAAGGAAAAAACCACCACCAGGACCCTTAATCGAAGCGATCAGGCCTTTGCGTACCATGTCCTGCAGAATTTTACCGATAAAGTGCATCGGTAACTCTAGTTCTTTAGCAACTTCTTTTATACCTGTTTTAAGCCCTAGTGCGTCCTGTATAGCAATATACACGATGGCGCGCAGGGCATATTCTGTTGTTTTCGATAACATGGAAAAGCGTTTATTCTCTAAAAACTGGTACGGCTGCGAAGTTAGTTCTTTGCTTCCAGTTGCCGCATTCCTTCTGCTGTAATCATTTCGGTAGACCACGGTGGAGACCACACCAGGTTTACTTTTACGTCCAGGTTCGGGAATCGCTTCAGCAGGATCTGCTCTGTTGCGTTAACTATAGTTCCGCTCATCGGGCAGCCGGGTGTGGTAAGCGTTAGGTTCACTTCTAAGGTGTCGCCGTCTAAACTTACTTCATAAACAAGCCCCAGATCCACTATGTTTATGCCAACTTCCGGGTCGATGATGTATTTCAGGGTTTCGAATACCTCGTTTCCGAAATCCTCAGGCACGTGCGTTTCCATAGGTAAAAGGTTTAAGTTCCTGAACTTTGTGTAATAGTAATTGGAAAACAGATACAGTATACAGCACCGATGTGAGTGTAAACCCAATAGCGCCGGCCAGAATTACTTGTTGGTTGCGGAGCAGCACTCCCGTTAACAGTAGTAGAAAGCCAAGCAGGTAAGTTATGTTCAGGCAACGCTGCAAAGTATGGTTATAGAGATCTTTGGGCAGCGGTGTTTTAAAACGGCCTACATAGTTCTCGTAAGCGTGCATCCAAACTATAAACGGCAAGGTTTTAAAAGTTTGCCCTACTATAATAGCAGATACAAACCCGAAGAAAACTGAGATGCCATACACCAGGTAAATAGACGATAACAGTTGCTGCGGCAGGTTTAAGTTGCTACTCACAACTATAACCAGCACCAGCGGCAAAAGCAGCAGGCCCAGCGCTACAAAGGTTTGTTTCATACCCAAATCCACGTCGTGCCGCTGGCGTGTTTTGCTGGTCTCGTAAACGAACAGCAGGAAAAGCACTACACCAACTACTACCAAACCCGCATACACCGGCAGCAAAGCAGTATGAAAGAACAGGTGATCGAAAATGAAGAACACCAATCCGGCATTGATCAGGTTATAGCTCCAGTTCAGCTTTTTAAAGTTCTCAGCATGAGCCAGCAGAAACATCGGTATCAGCTTAGCCCCTACCCCAATAATGAGTAGTAAAAACCAACCGGCCATGCCAATGTGTGCATGCAGTTTCAGGTAATGGGTGTGCTCTACCGGCAGAAAAGCCATAGTGAAATTCAGCACCATCACCAGCCCAACAATACCCGTTAACAACAACCAGATAGCCGATGTAACGATGAAGTCTGCCTCTATAGTCCATTTAGGTGCCAGCCGTGCAGTCTGGATTACGTTTATTGTAAAAAGCGTGAAGGAAATGACCAGGCTACAGGCAGCAACGTGTATCAAATACCCCAGCTCAAAATGCCAGAAGCACCAGGCCAGCAGTATGGTACCCGCTCCTAAAAACCCGAACGCTATAGTTGCCAGCTTCTCGGAGTATAGTTTACACTCCAGCACCACGGGCAACAACTGGTACAGCGCCCCGAAAATAAGCATGGTTGCCCAGCCCAATGCCGCCACGTGTGTTAGGGTCAGCAGTTTCGGGTGAAAATAGTGGCCGCCAAAAGCATCTGTAGAGAACAGCAACAGGATGCTAAGTGCCACAAAAGCCAGGGCAGCAAATGCATAGTGCGGCAGCACAACCCATTTGCCCGGCGAATTGGATGTAGTGGCAGCGCTCATCGTTTTATTATCTATAAATTAAAAGGTATACTTCGTTGGGGCCAACGTCATTTATTGCTACAGTAAAACCACGTTCTTCCAGTTGCGGCAACAGGAACTTCGGCACTCTTTTATGCGCTACATACAGCGCTTCATCGGTCGGCAATACTTCCAGCTCATCTAGTATAGTTACCATAGGCTGTGGCATTTCCAGGTGGCGCACATTTATGCGTTTTACCTTGCCGGCAAAGCGTGCCACGGCAGCTTCAAAGGTCACTGTAGCGGGTGCTATAGTTTTAGATCTAGCAGCTATAGTTTCACCTTCCTTCCAGAAATAAGTATGCACCAGGTCCGGCGACTTCACATCGGTAAAGTAGTGCAGGTTCTTCTTTTTCAGGATGGCAATCAGCGGTGTCGGTTCAAATGTGTTGATGATCAGCAATGCTTTATCACCAGTTATCTCTCCCACTGCACTCATAATCTTCCGGAAAGGGTCGTTGCCATCAGCTATATCCTGGCGCACATCCAGGGTAATAAGCTTGTTTCCCGGTAGTTGAACCAGGCAAGGTGGTAAATCAGCAACTATAGTTTCAGGAGTTTTCATTGCCGTGGTTGTATGTTGTTGTCCAGTTGTAAAGCCGAGCGGTTCCAGCTTCCGGTAAAAGGTCTCTACTTCGCAGCCGCCAATGCGCGCAGCATCAGCTATAGTTACCCGCGAGGCCAGTATCTTGCGCAGCACCGGATTCCGAAGTTTCTCAAAGTGCTTGTTGATACTGGCAATTGCGTCTATGGCCGCCGGGTTTTCCTTTATCAGGGCCGAGATTTTGGTATTGGCTGCAATGTTCATATGCTAAGCTGCCTGTGGCTTTGCTAACCAGAACTCAGGGGTGAAATTGTCCTGGCGCGGGTCATGGTTATGGTTCAGGAGATCAGCACTGGATGCCAGTTCTTCCGGGTCAACTACAGCCTGCAGGTACGGAAACAGTTCGCGTTCTTCCCACCGGATGTGGTCGGTCAGGTCGCGTTCCAGTACTTCAAACAACTGCTTATTCATCGGGCTGCCTTCTTTGATCAGCTCTATAATCGTATGAATAAGTTTGTGCTCTTCGGCCAGCCGTCCGCGCAGCGTATCATCGGTTTTTAAGATCCTTTCCAGCAACCACTCTTCTTCATCGCAGTGTTCTTTCAGAATGTTCTCCCAGAAATACCGCACGTAACTGCGCAGTACTTCCAGGTCTGTACCGTTCTTCAAACCCTGTCGGATCTTCCAGCAGAACAGCAAACCAAAGTGGTGCTCACGCGAAAGCGGCACTAAACTTTTATCTCTTTTTTGTGGTGTGATCGTCTTGTTCATAGCTATAGTTGTTTAATTGTCAGGCCAGGAATTGGGGACCGACAGGCGGTCAGAAAACAGGAAGTTAGTTAAGTATTCCTGCCAGTCCCTGCATCCTATAAATCATCTACTACTTCACTACTTCTTTTTCCATCTCAAGCGCTTTCGGGAACAGGATGTTGTTCTCTAAGTGGATGTGGCGGAAAAGGTCGTCTTCAAACTCCTTCAGTTTTTTGAAGGCTACGGTATATGTCGCGCAGGCATCGGCCGGCAAGGTATAGTTGTTGGTCAGTTCACGAATTCGCTCCAGCTCGTTGCCGGCGTGGTCGTGCTCCATTTCCATCATGTTGATCGGGTTCTGGATAGAGCCAAATGCTGCAGGCTCTAACTTCACGCCGCTCTTTTTAGCTTCGTCCAGCTGTTTAATATACGGGAATAGCACGCGCTCTTCTTTCGGCATGTGTGATTCCAGCTCGTTTGCCACGTTGGTAAAGTGCTTTACAACTTCCAGCAGTTCTGGGTGGCGCTGGCCATGTACACGGGCAATTTTAGTGGTGTATTCGTAAAGGGCCGGGATGGCTTCGCGCACATATTTGTGGTGCATGTTCACGATATAGTCCGCTAAAAAGCCTGGCTCCCATTTATCGTATTCAGCTTCACGCGCTTTCTCGGCTTCGTCCATGGCAATCAGTTCGGCTTCCAGCTCATCCTGACTGATGCCTTTTTCTTCGCAAACCTGCTTCACCGATTTTTTACCGCCGCAGCAAAAGTCAATACCATATTTTTTAAACACCTGCGCTTTACGGTAATCTTTGGCCACCAGTTCGCCAACAGTCTCGCCTTCGGCTGGTGTCAGTTTCGCAATGCGTACCTCCCATACTTCCGGGCCCTGCTCCAGGTACTCCCATTTAAAGGTGTTGCCACGCTCGCCTAACAGCTGGTAATACAGCGGTTTCGGATCGTGGTCGTTGTGGATAATAAAGGCTTCGCCACCCTTTAAGGCATCAAACCATTCGAAGATGGTCGGGTGCTTCATGCGTGGTTCCAGTACGGTAACGTCCAGTGTTTTAATTGTTTCTGTGCTTTCCATTTCGTTAAGATTAAAAGTCTTACTTCTTGTTGTTACAAATGTATTTAGTTGATGGCACAAAAAAAGAGTAAAATGTCTTTTATTAAAATGACATTCGTCATTTCTATTGGTAATTCTATATAGCACTTTTGAATACTTCTTTCTATTCAGAATTAATCACAGTCAATCCACCCTGTTCATGAAAAAAAATGCCAGCCCCAGCGCGAAAGGTCTCTCCTTTAAAAGAAAATTTACCGGCACCAAAAAGTCGCCTTATGAGCAGTATAAGTATGAACTTCGCTCATCCACTATTCGTAACCCTGCCGGCGATGTAGTGACCGAACTAACCGACGTGGAAGTGCCGGTACAGTGGTCGCAGATCGCTACCGATATTTTGGCCCAGAAATATTTACTCAAAGCAGGTGTGCCGCAGCCCGATGGCAGTACCGGCGCTGAGAGATCGGTAAAGCAGGTAGTGCACCGCCTGGTGGATTGCTGGAAACAGTGGGGCAGCAACTATGGCTATTTTGCAACAGAGCAGGATGCGCAGGTATTTTATGATGAGCTGGTGTATATGCTGCTGGGCCAGTATGCCGCGCCCAACTCGCCACAGTGGTTTAATACCGGACTCTATAGTTCGTACGGCATTACGGGCAAAGCGCAGGGGCATTATTATATAGACCCTGACACCGGCGAAATGAAGGAATCCACTTCTGCATTTGAGCGGCCACAACCACACGCCTGCTTTATATTGTCGGTGAAGGATGACCTGGCGAACAAAGGCGGCCTGATGGACTCGCTGGTCCAGGAGGCGCGTATCTTTAAATACGGCTCGGGGGTGGGTACCAACTTCTCGAATGTGCGGGGCAAAGACGAAAAACTGTCGGGCGGCGGTTCTTCATCGGGACTGATGTCGTTTCTGAAAGTGAACGACCGGGCGGCTGGCGCTATAAAATCGGGTGGCACGACGCGACGCGCCGCTAAAATGGTGTGCCTTGATTTAGATCACCCCGAAATTCAGGAATTCATCAACTGGAAGAAAGAAGAAGAGAAAAAAGTTGCTGCGCTGATTGCGGCCGGTTATTCTTCGGATTACGAAGGCGAAGCGTATGCTACCGTGTCGGGCCAGAACTCCAATAACTCTATCCGGGTACCGAACACCTTTTTTAAAGCCCTGAAAGAGAACGGCGACTGGCTCCTGAAAGCCCGCACCGATGGTAAAATTCTCAAGTCGATACCAGCCCGTAACTTATGGAAACAGGTTGCCGATGCTGCCTGGGCCTGCGCTGACCCGGGCGTGCAGTTCGACACCACTATAAATGAGTGGCACACCAGCCCGGCAGAAGGCAGAATAAACGCATCGAACCCCTGTTCGGAATACATGTTCCTGGACGACACAGCCTGCAACCTGGCCTCACTGAATTTGATGCGCTTTTTTGATGAGAAGAAACAACAATTTGATGTAGCCGCTTTTGAGCACGCTTGCCGCCTGTGGACTGTAGTATTGGAGATCTCAGTTTTGATGGCGCAGTTCCCTTCCGAAGCCGTGGCGCAGCGCTCTTTCGACTATAGAACCATCGGGTTAGGTTATGCTAACTTAGGTGCTTTGTTGATGGTGCAGGGCCTGCCCTACGACAGCAACGAAGCGCGTGCCTTGGCAGCTGGCATTACCTCTTTAATGACTGGTACCGCTTACCGTACCTCCGCCGAAATGGCCGCTACCTTGGGTGCTTTTGCCAAATACGACATCAACCGTGAGGCCATGCTCCGCGTGATCCGTAACCACCGCTACGCTGCTTATAACGAGGCAGACAACTATGAGCAACTAAGCATTAAACCAGTTGGATTAGATCAGCAATTATGCCCGGATTATTTGCTGAAAGCCAACCAGCAGGCATGGGATCAGGCATTAGCACAAGGCGAGAAATACGGTTACCGCAACGCGCAGGCTACCGTTATTGCCCCAACCGGAACTATAGGTTTGCTGATGGACTGTGACACGACAGGCGTTGAACCAGATTATGCGCTCGTGAAGTATAAAAAACTTTCCGGCGGCGGTTACTTCAAGATCATCAACCAGTCTATACCGGGGGCGCTTAAAAAGCTGGGCTATAGTTCAGAAGAGATCGAAACTATAGTTAACTACGCCAAAGGTCATGCCACGTTAAAAGGCGCTCCGCACATCAACCCGGAAAGTTTAAAGGCTAAAGGCTTTACCAATGCGGAAATTGAAAAGCTGGAAAATGCGGTGGCCACGGCCTATGATGTAACCTCGCTGTTCAGTGCCTTTACGTTGGGCGAAGCATGTTTAGAACGCTTAGGCTATAGTTCAGCGCAGTACCAGAAACCGGACTTTAACTTGCTGCAGGCGGTTGGCTATAGTTTCAGACAAATTGAAGAGGCCAACGATTATGTGTGCGGCACCATGACTGTGGAAGGCGCACCTCACTTAAAAGCAGAGCACTATCCTGTTTTTGATTGTGCCAACCGCTGCGGCAGCAAAGGCAAACGCTTTATCCATGCCGATGGACATATTAAAATGATGGCAGCCGTGCAGCCGTTCATTTCCGGAGCGATCTCGAAAACCATCAACCTACCGAACGAAGTAACGCCTGACGACATTGCCAGAAGCTACGAACTGTCGTGGGAACTTGGGTTGAAAGCCTGTTCTATTTACCGCGACGGCAGCAAACTTTCGCAGCCGCTTTATTCCAAATCCAGCAACTCGGAAGAGGAAGAAAAATCGGAAAAAGCTGATGAAAAATACAACGCCGAACAGGTGCTGAAAGCAGCACAAGCCATCCTTTCCGAATCTGCCAACGAAGTATTCCGTCAGGAATTATCGCGTATGGTAGAGCGAAGAAAGTTACCGGACAAGCGCAACGGTTTTACCCAGAAAGCTAAAATTGACGGCCACACCGTTTACATCCGCACCGGCGAGTATGAGAATGGCGAGTTGGGCGAACTGTTTATTGACATGTACAAAGAAGGGGCTTCGTTCCGGTCTATACTCAACTGTTTCGCTATTTCGGTGTCGCTGGGTCTGCAGTATGGTGTGCCGTTGGAGGAGTTTGTGAACCGCTTTACCTTTACCCGTTTCGAGCCGGCCGGTCGCGTAGAGCATCCGAACATAAAATCAGCCACTTCGGTATTTGACTATGTGTTCCGCTTGCTTGGTTTTGAATACCTGAACCGCACCGACCTGGTACACGTGCAGCCACAGGAGCCCGAAATCATAAACGAACCGCTGCCCGAGCCAGCGAATACTATAGTTGAGAAACCGGTTAATCAAACTAATCCCAACTGTTATAGTGTTGTAACTAAGAGCCGCACCGTATTGATGGAGCAAACGCAACAAGTACTGGCCAACATGATGGGAGATGCCCCGGCCTGCAACGTATGCGGGCACATCACCATCCGCTCCGGCACCTGTTACAAATGCCTGAACTGCGGTAATAGTTTGGGCTGTAGTTAATGTATTTTTGTCATTTCGAACGGTAGTGAGAAATCTGATACTTTTGATTCAGATCTCTCCTATGGTCGAGATGACAAAATTGTGAAGAAGTAATGAAAATGACAGAGAAACACGATATACTGACCTTGGATGATGTGAAACTGCTGGTGGACACCTTTTACACCCGCGTGCGTGCCGATGAGTTACTGGGACCAGTGTTTGATGAGCGCATACAGGACCGCTGGCCGATACACCTGGATATTATGTATCGCTTCTGGCAAACTGTATTGCTGGGCGAATTGACGTACCAGGGCGCCCCCGGACAAAAGCACATTACCTTGCCGGTTGGCGCAGAACATTTCGAGCGTTGGTTGCTGATATTTTTTACAACGATAGATGAGCTATTTGAAGGCGAAAAAGCTGCCGAAGCCAAGTGGAGAGCAGAGAAAATGGCCGATATGTTTGCCAGCAAGATCGAGTACTATAAAAAGAACCAGCACCGGGCAATTCTATAGTTCTACACATCAACTATAGTTTACCAAAAAGCGCACGTTGCCGATACAACGTGGGCTTTTTTATGCTTCTCTCAGCTCCCGGTCGGACAGATTTTCGGAACTATAGTTAGCCTGATTGCGCTGCGTTAGCTGTGCTATAAAGAACAATATTATGCCTACTGGTAATAATATGCTCACAGCAAAAAGCAAGGTGTGGTAACTCGGAATCTCCCCTAAACCTACCCAATAAAAAATGCCCTGCAAAAACAGCAATGCTTCGCTGGAGATAAAGCCAACTATAAAAACACTCATTCCCCATTTGCTTAGCTTACTGCTATAGTTCAGCCAACCTTGTTGCGCCATAAAAGCCAGCATAAAAAAGCTTACAAACCCAATAAGCACCAGGTGCAGGTAGCCGATAATAAAGTTGCGCAGGTTATACGCCAGGTCGGCCATGTATGGGAAAGCAGTGGCAAACTGCATGATTATTTTCAGCACGAAAGCAATAGCGGCAAGTACAACTAGAGGCTTCGCCCAACTCCTGAACAAACTATAGATCTGACTCCGAATCGGCCAAACTATAGCTGTTAAAATTACCAAAGCTGCAACCTGAGCTATAGCTGCCACTCCTGCCACGACATAAAATATAGCATCCGGTTTGATCCAAAGCACCGACAACAGATAAGCCGGAAAACACGCCCAGAACATCAGCCTGAAAAACCATAAACTATAGTTACGGTTAAAGCTGACCTGATATTTCTCAAGCAACCAGAAAAGCAGGCCCAACACAGCAAAGGCAAACCAGCCATTGTACAGGAAGTGCAGGTAAAAGTAAATGGCGTTGTAGTATAGTTCGGTAAAGCTATTGCCAGTCGCCATAATAGGACCCATCGCCCAAGGCCCCAGCGACGAAATCACCAGGAAAAGTAGTGCAGCTTTAATAAACCGGAAAGAAAAACGATGCTCGCCTGCTGTAACGCGGGCTTCTTTAGAATCCATTAAGACCCTGTAAGCAAACCAGTAACTGAGCAGAATATGTACTGTAGAAAAGATAATGGAAACAGCGCCATAGCCCTGCACCGGAAAGCTCAGCAGCATACCAAGCACCGAGAATTGCGATAACCAGAACAGCCAACTATAGACTTTCCGACTTCCCATTTCTGGTGGCAGGTAGGCATGCACCAATGCAATAAAAATTACCGGATAAAGCCACCCCAATAAGGCTACATGCGAGTGCGCGTGCAGCAGGTACTTATAGTTGATACCTGGAACAGCGCCTACAAAAGTATAGCGCAGCACCAAACCCAGCAGCGCAATAACGACCAGACTTAGCAATGCCGATAACAGCGCAAGCCGCCATCTGCTTATATTGTTCTCAGTAAACTCTCCGGTTAAGGGCATCAATTATTTAAAATAGGTCTGGTACAAGTCCAGCCTTTTTGCAAGACGGTCGCGTGCTGCAATGGCGCTATCCAGGTTATCAGCATTCAGCGCTTTCACATCGTCCAGCATCGGCATCAGGTATACGTGAAGCATATCGTGTTCGGGTCCTTTCATCCTGCACTCATCAAATACCTCCTGAAATCCGCTCTGCATAAGGCTGCCAAGTTCACTTACTGCTTCTACGGAGTTATAGTCTGGCAACCTCAGGTGGTCCTGCATCAGTTGCTGCAACTGCGCTATGTTCTCGTTGGTTGCTTCATCGGCATGCCAGCGCTCTTCTCCGTTAAGGGCCAGTTCGGCCGTAGCCTTTTGCTCAGTCGCTGCTGCATGTTCGGCAGGGTTGTGCGCAACCTGTGTGTCGTGCTGACGGCTGCAGGCAGTAAACATGCATGCAAGTACAATAATTAAAGCTGAGATCTTCATAACACCTGTATTAAATTTCTGTTGACATCACCTGCTTTTCCAGCGCATCCTGCACAAGCCTTGTCAGGTCCTGCTGCAGGGCTTTACTCTTATCTTTGGCATACCACAAATGTATCTGCTGCACCAGCTCTGCATGGCTGATCTCAGGATAACTGGCTTTTAACTGATTCACCTGTTTCTGGATGGCTGTTGGTCGAGGCCCCCAAGTAAAAATACGTTCACCCGTAGCCGCATCCTCGCATATCAGTTTCGGGATGGCGCGACTTCCATTTGTCAGGCAGGTGTCCATCAGCTCAGGGTTCTCATCGCGCAGCAATACGGTAAGCTTAATACCGGGTGCAGCGTGTGCAATAGAGGCAATGGCCGGTAGCAATTGTGCTCCATCGCCACACCAGCTCTCTACCAGCACCAGCCAGTTCCAGTTCACGCCATCCTGCTTTATAAGTTCCTCTAATTGCGTGTCCAGTTCAAACTGCTTTTCCACCCGCTTCATACGTTGCAGGTTAAGCGCTGTAAATGCAATTTTCTCATCCGACTGCTCTATTCCTGTGGTTCTATGTACTGCTGTAAGGGCTTCGGTTAGTATACGGTATTGCTGGTAGTTCATTGGGTTTACCAGCTGGTATGGTCGTGTATTCATGTTGATCAGGAGTAGTTGAAATTGCTACTGCAAGTCTACTATAAAGTACTGTTGCATAAAATGATACATATCACTTTGCTATATAATCCTGTCAACAACTATGAGCCCCAATAACTTCATTCAAAAAAATGACCTTTATCACTTTTGCTGCTGATACTGCTCATTTATAAGCGTACGGCTTGCCCTTACCTTGCAAACATGTTTGGAGTGCACAATTGTGCCTTAGTCAGTTCGGTCTCGCTGGCCCTGGCCGGATACAAGCTATAATTAGGTTGCTATTGTTCGAACAAAATGAAGCACCATGATCAATCCAAACTATAGTCTTACTACACCGGCAAGCTTTTATAAACGATGGATTACTGAGGTTGGCGGGTGTTGTGGCAGACAGCCAGGGCGGCTGCAAAGAATCTGCAAAAGAAATTAAACTACAGACAACAAATTCCATGGCAACTATAACAGAGATCCGGCAGCAATTTAAACCAGACGACCTGCAGGTAGCTTTCTGCACCCGATCAGACGGAGAACTCAAGCTGGCTCACCGGCTTTACAGTCTGATGCAAAATCCTACGCTGGTAAAGGTGGGCGGTGCTGCAACCAACCTGGCGCTGAAACTGCGTCTGCCCATTAAAGGCCTGATCAAACAAACGGTATACAAACTATTCTGTGGCGGCGAAACCGCACGCGAAGCACAGCAGGTTATACAAAAACTTGCCTCAGCCCGCGTACAAACCGTGCTGGACTATGCTGCCGAGGCGCAGGAAACAGAAGCTGGCTTCGACATGGTGCGTGATGAGATCCTACGCAACATCCAGCTGGCTAAAGACACAAAGGCCTTTACCTACATCAGTGTTAAGCTTACAGGTATCGGTCATAAATCCATTTTCCAGAAGCTGCACTACCGCGAAACTCTAACACTACAGCAAAAAGAAGCTTATAAGCGGACGAGAGAACGGCTTGATGCTGTTTGCCACGCAGCTGAGCAGGCTGGTATAACTTTGTACATCGATGCCGAGGAGAGCTGGATGCAGAACCCGATGGATGAACTGGCTGAAGAAATGATGCGTCGGTACAATCAAAACAGGGCTGTTGTATTCAACACCTTGCAGATGTACCGCACCGACCGAGTAGCTTACCTGGAAGCTTGCCTCGACCGGTTTAAAAATGAAACTATAGTGCTGGGCATTAAAATAGTGCGGGGCGCCTACCTCGAAAAAGAGCAGGAACGGGCACAGAAATATGGTTACCCTTGCCCGGTATTTACAAAAAAAACAGACACTGACAACAGCTTCAACAGAGCCATCGATATCTGCCTGGAAAACATACACCGGCTGGAGCTATGTGCTGCCACGCACAACGAGTACAGCACCACCTACCTTACCAGCAGAATGGAAGATGAAAGACTGAAGCAATACCGGCACCGCATCCATTTTTCGCAACTATATGGCATGAGCGATAACTTGACCTTCAACCTGGCTGCCGCCGGTTATAATGCTTCTAAATACCTGCCTTATGGCGATGTGGCTACGGCAGTGCCTTACCTGATCAGGAGAGCCGAAGAAAACACATCCATTGCCGGGCAAATGGGGCGCGAACTACAGCTGCTGGAGCAGGAAATGCGCCGCCGAGAACTATAGATACACCAATAAAGCAACTATAAAACATCTAACGATACGCATGTTACAACCCACACCGCACACTTTTCACATTCCCGTAATGGGGCTTGCCTTTTCTATTGATTCGCCACTTAAAGTGGCTCGTTTTGGTATTTCTTCGGTGGTTTCGCTGAGTGATGATATGCTGCTGGAGCAGATGCGTGAGCACTACAGCAAACTATACAACAGGGAGTTCACCCCTATCACACCGAAAGAGGAAGACTACAGAGCACGCCGCACAACCGCTTACCTGAACCTGATGGATGAGCTGGTAACGCAGCAAATACTGGAACTGAAACTGCAGGAATTTACACCTGAGTCTGAGCTTACCAAATATTTCGAGCTGCTACCCGATACCTCAGCACTGAAAGAACAGTACCTGCAGATGCTGGGTGTAACAGACCCTGCCTGGAAAGAACAACTACAGGAAGAACTCCGCGATGCTATAGTTGCTGGCAGCATAGATGTAAACATTATGACCAAGCTGGACAAAACCAACTATAGCAAGCAAGGCGAGCCATTGCCGCAGGAGTACACAGATGCCCTGGCAGCGCTGCGTGGTTTTGCCAACAGTACGGTTCGTGCATCTGTCGTTTTCTCGGCTGGCATGAACATGCGCCTTTATAGTTATATCGATCAGTTTCCGGCCTTTTTACCTGACAATGCGGGACTGTTTGCCAAAAAGATCATCATTAAAGTAAGCGATTACCGTTCGGCGCTGGTACAGGGGAAAATACTTGCCAAGAAAGGACTGTGGGTATCAGAGTTTCGCATCGAGTCAGGCCTTAATTGCGGAGGGCATGCCTTCGCTACAGACGGTTACCTGATCGGCCCGATTCTGGAGGAATTCAAGCAAAACCGCCAGGCGCTCCGCAACGAACTATACAGCATGTTCAGCTCGGCGCTTGCCAGCAAAGGCATACATGTTCCAGCTGAGATACCTGTACAACGCCTCACAATGCAAGGCGGCATTGGCACTGCACAGGAACAGCAATTCCTGATGGAACACTATAGCGTAGATGCAACCGGCTGGGGAACGCCTTTTCTGCTGGTACCGGAAGCTACAACCGTAGACGAGCCAACGCTGCAGCAACTGGTAGCAGCCCGATCAGAGGATCTTTACCTGAGCCCGATCTCACCGCTAGGTGTGCCATTTAATGCCATGCGCAATACCTCTGGTGAACAGCTTAAAAAAGAGCGTGCCGACAAAGGAAAACCTGGCAGCCCCTGCATTAAAAAGCACCTGGTTTCTGATACAGAATTTACCGATGAGCCAATCTGCACGGCATCACGCAAATACCAGCGCCGCAAACTGGAGCAACTGAAAGCACAGCAGCTTGACACGATCACGTACCTGGCCGAGGAAGCCAAAGTACTGGCAAAAGAATGTCTCTGCGAAGGATTGGCCAACTCTGCCCTGCACTTACTCAACATAGGCAAAAAAGCGGCATCCAAAGCGGTCACTATATGTCCGGGCCCTAACCTGGCCTATTTTTCTGGTATTTTTAAGTTGCAGGAAATGGTCGACCACATCTACGGACGTTTCAACGCGCTGAACAATACATACCGCCCGCACATGTTCGTGAACGAGCTGACCATGTACATCAGCTACTGGAAAAACAAGAAAGCGGAGCAGCTTGAGACTTTAACCGACAAGCAATACAAATACCTGCAGAGCTTCTGGGATAATCTGCAGCAGGGCATTCAGTATTACAAAGAGCAGTTGCCGGCAATTTTTAAAGATGAACTGGAGCGGCAGGTTCTGATGCTGGAAGAACTGCTGGAAGCAGAAGAGCAATTATTGCAGGCCCGCCTGCAGAAAGCTGTTGTGTAAACGATGGTAAAGATCAGGTTAACACGCCTTTTTAGGTTTGAGATGGCGCATGCTCTGCACCACTACGATGGCCCCTGCAGCAACATTCACGGGCACTCCTACAAGCTGCAGGTAACTATAGTTGGCACGCCCCTGGACAATGAAGCTGACCCGAAAAACGGGATGGTGATGGACTTTGGGGAACTTAAAAAGCTGGTGAACCGAACTATAGTTGACGAGCTGGACCATGCCCTGCTTTTACGCGAAGACAGCGATGCAGAACTGGTGGATACATTGCGAAAACTACATCATAAACTGGTGCTTACAACTTACCAACCTACCTGCGAAAACATGTTGCTGGACTTTAAAACCAGATTGCGAAAGCAAATGCCCGAACACATTGCACTCCATAGTTTAAAGCTCTGGGAAACTGCCAGTTCTTTTGCAGAATGGTATGCTTCGGATGAACTATAGTATTCATAGTTCGCGCTTTTTGCGTAAATCTTTGTATCGTTCTGCTTAAACTATAGTTTAAACCTTTACTGCAACTATCTGATTTATAGCTCGTTTTTTATAGTTTACCAACTAGTTGAGCTATGAAAAAGATATTGATAATTGGGTTAGGATTTTTCGCGTTTGCCTGCAACGATACGAACACAACTAACAAAGAATCGGATAACGAAGCAACCAGAACCGAAGAAGCTGCCGGTGAAAATGATGTAGAGATCGGATCGGGGGAAGAAATCAGTCCGCAACTGGAAGGATTGGAAGACACCGGACGATTGGAAGTAGATACCCTTTCATCAGCGGCGGAGGAACAGCAGCGACAGCAACAACACCGAAAACACTAGCGAGTAAAACAAAACAGGAGCGCAAACTATAACCGTTGCGCTCCTGTTCTTTTTAAGTCAAACTATAGTTTGCTATAGGTCTCTTCTCGCAAATATGCGTCGGGAACTCAGCACGGGTATCAGCACCCAGAGCAGCAGCAATCCAAAGGCGGTCGCCATTCCCCACACGCTCCCGAAAATACTTTTGTACAAGGCTCCGGTATAACCCATCAGCGCAGACACATCCAGGTTCAGCAGAACGATGATCCTGCCCAGATCGATCGGGTTCAATGCCGTCATGGCCAGGGTAGCATATTCTAATGGATAATCGCTGAAAGCGTATAGGATAAACAGCACAATGCCATCGTAGATCAGGGCAAAGTAAAACCATAGCAACAGCGCAATGCCTATACCTTTGGCTTTATCGCGGGTAATTACCGACGCCAGAAACGCCATCGCCACGAAAATGAAAGTGATAAACACACCCGTCAGCACTAAATAAAAACCCGTAAGGCCTGAACTGAAGATGATGACCGGAATACCCACGCCAACTATAAAAGCAGCCGAAAGCGAAAACGCCACACCTAAATACTCACTCATGAATATTTTTTTGCGGTTGATCGGCTGTGCTACCATTAGTTCTATAAACTCATAAGAGTTATAAAAGTGCGTTGTAGCAAAAACGATACTTATCAGCGGCACCGTCAGCAGTACCAGGTTCAGCAGGCTCAGTATACCTTTATCGGGGCTGCCGCCGAGGTTAAAAAGGCCAATAGAAAGCAGCAACAGAAACACCGTGTAAGCTATAATGATCTTACTTTTTATGATGTCCAGCAATACGTATTTAATGATCTTGTTCATGGGTGATATCCTTCGTTCATGATTTTGGCAACGGCACGGCTCAGGCGGTCTTCCTGGGTGTGCGCTTTCAGCTCAACTATAGATTCGTAGAACTTTATACTACCATCTACCAGGCACAACACTTCGTCGGACACTTCTTCTATCTCGCTCATAATGTGCGACGTGATCAGGATCAGTTTGCCGCGTTTCTTTTCTTTAAGGATCTTGGCCTTCAGAATTTCGGCAGCGATCGGGTCCAGGCCTGCGGTGGGTTCATCCAGGATAAGAATAGGCGGATTGAACATGAAAGCCAGCGCTGCACTTACTTTCTGCTTGGTACCACCCGACAAGGCTCCCATGCGTTTGTCATAAATTTCTTCCAGCGCATAAAGCCCGATCAGTTCTTCATCCACGTCTTTTTCCTTTTTGCGGATATCGCGGATCATTTCGATCACCTGCCGTATCTTCATGTTCTCCGGGTACTTACCGATCTGGGGCATATACCCGATCTGGCTGCGATAAGCATACTTTTTCAGCACACTTTGCCCGTTTATCTGTATGTCGCCACTGTCAGGTAATACCATGCCCAGTATGCACTTGCTCATAGTGGTTTTACCCGCTCCGTTAGGGCCTATAATGGACACAACTTTCCCTGTACCAAACTCAACGCTCACGTCCCGCAGCACTTGTAGTTTGCCGTAGGACTTGTGCAAATTCTTTATCGTTATCATGTTTAACTCGCTTCATCAAGGGTTTTTCATCTACCAGGTTCTCCGGAATAATGCTTGGCAACACTTTTTCCATGTTATCGAGCAGGTCTACCATAAAACTACGCATCAGCATCACCGAAGGCGGCACGCGCTCTACCAGCATGGCATACAAACTTACAGGCCTGTACGGTACATCGCCTACGCCGTTTTTGTCCAGATCGTAGCCGGTGTATTTCTCCCAGTAGTTTTTTTCGAAGTGGTTCAGCTGGCTGGTGCCATTGGTACTTACATCAAAAGAGTTGCCGGTAAAGTTGTTCAGCCGGAAGGTATCATCCACGCAGGTAGTCATCAGTTTAATAGCCCAGCCGTTGCGCTCAAAATCGTTGTTCTTGATATCCAGGCGGCTGGAGCTTTCCATGTAAATAGCGGTAGTGTTGCGCCGGAAAATGTTGTTGCGGATCACGCTGTCGCGGATGTCTTTGAGCAGCAAACCATAGGCCGCTGCGCCCCAGTTATCTTCAAATGTATTGTGTTCCATCCGCACATCATCGGTATACATCACAGCCACACCAGCCCCGTTGTGCCGGAACACATTATAGGTATACGTATTGCCATTGGAGAACATAAAGTGCAGCCCGTAGCGTTGGTTATTTCGGCTTGTGTTGCGGTGTACCTTGCTGTTCTTTACTACTTCCAGGTAAATGCCGTCGCGGTGGCCCTGCACATTGTTACCGCTAATCTCCACTTCGTCGGTATAGTATAAATGGATGGCATTGCCCAGCGCCGATTCTGTTTTGCCGTCATTTTCCCCTTTCACCACATTATCCTTTATAGTTATCTTCTCTGAGTTCTGCAGGTAGATACCATAGTAAGTGTTCAGTATGGTGTTGTTGAGGATGCGGACGTTACTGGCCCGGAAAACACGAATGGCGGCGTCATCGCGGATGTAGCTGGTGGCGATATTTTTTAGGGTGAGCCCCTGAACCGTCACATCATCGACAGTAATCGTCAGGATCTGTCCTTTATAGTTGCTGTCGATGACCGGGTTATTCTGCCCGATCAGGCGAAGCGGTTTGTTTATCTCTATCCCGGACTCCTGATAGGTTCCGCCATCAATTAAAACGGTGTCGCCGGGTTTAGCTTTCTGCACGGCCTGCTTCACCGAAGTATAGGTGCAGGTTTTACAAACTTTCAGGGTGTTGCCAAAGGCTGTTTGCCCCCAAAGTATAAGGGCTAGAATGTGCGCTAATAAAAAGATCTGTTTATTCGGGTTTTTCATTTTTCTGTACAGCTAATACTACCTCATTCCAGTTAAGCAGGCGACCGCCGTGCTGTTGTTGCATCTTTTGTGCAGCTCCCTTATCAGCATATGCTGTCAGGAACATACCCATCGGGCTCGGCAACTCCCGGCACTGCAGAAAATGAGCTTCCCGCGCATTTATGATCTGGTTGGGGTTTGTATAGTCTGTCACCATCAGGTAAGCGGCATTGTTTCCCTGTTCTGGCTGCTCGTTCACAAAAGCTGCCAAGCACTCAGCAGAGTCAAAAAAGATGGCTTTCCCTTTGTCGTTCACCAGTTCGGCTCCAAACCGATTGTCGGCTACGGTCATGTTACAATGGGCACAATTTGCCTGTCCGTACGGGATAGGCTGCGGCTCAGCAGAGCAGGCTGCTAATAGGTGAAGTATAAGCAGCAGGCTAATTGTATAAATGGTCTGTTTTATCATGATTTTCAGGTGAAAAAGCTACGCTTCGGTTAAATGAGGTTGTTTTCTTGTTTTACCTAATATATAAACCAACCCGCTGACAACTATACCCAGGAAGATGCCCAGGCTGCCCCAGGATGGCAAGGATAAAGCTTTAAAGTTTAGCAATTGCTTACTGCCCAGCAGTGGCGGAATATAGGTCATGCCCGGTACTTTAATTGGCGCTTCGGGGTTAAGGTTTGTTCCGAACTTATACAGCCACAGGTAAAAATCCAGTACGCCTGCTAACCCGGCTATAGTTAGCAGCACTACCCAGATCAGCACCAGTTTTCTTTTCCCAAGCAGCCCTACTATTACCCCGGCAATCATAAACGCGATCACGATGTAAGGCATAAACCTTAGTTCGGCAAACGATTCTCCGTGGATCGGTTCCATGCCAATGTAGTGGTTCAGGATGTTGAAGTTTTGGAGTACGCTTTCAGAGCTGCCACCCAGTTTATTCACCCAGATATGCAATTCCAGCCCTTCGGGGTACTGCGGTGCTTCAAGGTAGATCTTCCACATCGGGAACAGAAACAGCAGGCCAAGAGACAAAGCCGCCAGTATCATCAGTATTCTAAGGAATAAGCTCATCTTGGTTCTGTTTAAGTATAAAAAGACAGCGGAGCCTGCCAATGACAAACTCCGCTGTTTTGGCCGTTCAGCACATAGTTAATTTACTGAAGCGGTGGATGGTGGATGTTTTCGTTCTCCGGTCGAGAATTTGATCGGTACATTGGCACCGCGTGGCGACACCCTTACATAGCCCTGCATCTCCTGGTGAAGTGCCGAACAGAAGTCTGTACAGTAGAATGGATAAACGCCTGCTTGTTTAGGCACCCATCGCAGCGACTGTGTTGCTCCCGGCATGATCAGGGTTTCAGCGTTGTTGGCTCCCATTACGGCAAAGCCATGCGGTACGTCCCAGTCCTGTTCCAGGTTGGTAACATGGAATATCACCGTATCACCAACCTGAATGCCTTCAATGTTATCAGGCGCAAAGTGACTTCGTATGGATGTCATGTTTATTTTCACAGTTTTGCCCTGTCTGGTTACACTCACATCTTTCTCCGACTTTACAGCATCCGGGTGCCTGTTCTCATCCAGTTTATGAAACTTCACACTGTTTGGTGCAACTTTATCAGCCGGTATGGCCTGTGCATAGTGCGGTTCTGCCAGCGTCGGGAAGTCGAGCAACATCCGCATTTTGTCTCCGGAAATGTCGATCAGCTGTGCCGAGTGAACCAACTCAGGTCCGGTAGGTAGATAGCGGTCTTTCGTAATTTTGTTCATCACCACCAGGTACTTGCCATATGGTTCGCGGGTATCTCCGCCCGGTATCACCAAGTGCCCCGGGGAGTAATAAACAGGTAATCTGTCTTTGACCTGAAGATCTTTTAAACTCCACTTCACTACCTCAGACGACACGAACATAGTGGAGTATCCGTTGCCTTTGTTATCAAACTCTGTATGCAATGGACCTAAGCCTGGCTCTTTTACTTCGCCGTGCAGTACAGCTTCGTACTTAAATACCGGGATGCCGTTCACTTCACCATCAAAATCCTTGTTCTCAATTGCTTTCTGCATTTTAGAAAAAGAGAACACCGGCAGCGATGAAGCCAGTTTACCGTTTACTACCATGTACTCACCAGTTGGGTCCACATCTATACCGTGCGGCGATTTTGGTGCCGGAATCAGGTACATCATGCCTGGGCATTCTTCAGGCAACAGGTAGCGCACTTTTTTCTTTAAAGTAGATTTTGCCTGGTGTGTACCATGGTCCAGCTTGTTGTGGTAGTAATTGGCTGGCATTTCGTGTGCTTTACCTTCAGCAGCATATTTAGCAGCCAGTTTCCAATTGATGGCTGCCAGGTAATCTTTATCGTTCTGAGAAGCGCCCAGCTCTTTTAAAGTACCGGCTTTTTCTGTATTATACGTTGTAAAGAATACCCAGTCATTAGAAGGGCCCTTACCCCCGTTTGCCAGGTCGTAGTCGAAGCCTGGTACCAAGATCTGGAAATCGAGGTCCATATCGCCATTCTCTTTGTCCACCTTTATAAAAGAGATAGATCCTCTGAACTTGTCTTTATATTCATCCAGACTCGCATCACCCATGCCTCCTTTTTCCAGATCGAGCGGAACAGAGAAGCGGGTACCTGCCAGAACATACTCTCCGTTATTTGTCGGATATGGCGAGCAGTGGTTACCGGCAGAGTTCGGAATTTCCATGATCTCTACTGTTTCAAAAGTTCTCAGGTCTATGCGGGCTACGCGTGGTGTGTTGTTACCGTTCACAAACAGCCAGCGTCCGTCTGCCATACCATCAGCTCTCGATAGTTTCGGGTGGTGCAGGTCATCCCAGGGCACAAATCCATGTGAGGTCATCAGCATTGGTTTTGTCTCTTCGTTATAGCCATATCCGTTTTCAGGGAACTGCGAGAACACCGGGATCACTTTCAGAAGTCGCCCTGAGGGAAGCCCATAAACTGATACTTGCCCGTTAAAACCACCAGACAGGAAAGAGTAGAGCTCATCATGCTCTCCAGGTGGTACATATACCGCAGAGGCAACATCATCTGAGACCGCATTATTTTTATTGTTTCCGTCGTTACCACCACAGCTTTGCAGAATGGTAACAGCAAGAAACGCCAGCGGCATACCTAACCATGCCGTTAGCTTACTTTGTGTTGATTTCATAGTACTTGGTTTGCTGATTACGATAGGTTAATTACTGGCACCGGCATTATTCAGGTCGTTCTGTCTCAGGAATTCCAATATAGCGCGTGCGTCTTTTTCAGAAATGTCCTGGTTTGTCATTTGGGTCAGATGCTCTGCCAGTAGTTTTTTAGCAGCTGGGTCTTTTTTGGTCATCTCTTCCGGGTTTATCACCATGTTCATGATCCACTCCGGCTTGTGTCTTTCTGTAACTCCCAATAGTCCCGGTCCTACTATTTTCTGATCGGTCAGCTGGTGGCAGGCAGAACATTTGTTCTCAAAAATTGTCTTCCCTTCTGCTGCCAGTGTTTCATCAATTTTATCACCAACCTCAACGGTCGTAATCGGTCCGATACCTTTGCCTTCATCCTCAATTTCATCTCCTACTGTCTCGTTCTGCTGGTTTGTTGCCGATCCTTCCCGGGCGTCAGCTCCCTTGTTCTCGTTCTCACCTGATGAGCAGCTAAAAAGTAAGACACAGCAAAACATAGCCATTCCCCTGAATAGAGTTAGGCGAGACATTAAACCGTGTAGATTCTGTTGTGAAGTTTTCATAATTCTATCGTTTAGTTTGAGTAAGAGCGTAATATATTGGTTAAAAGATGTTTACGAGCAGTAAAACTTTCAGTTTAGTTTTATGCAATTTCTGATATGTGTCGCCATACCATAAAACAAAAAAAGCGCAGGCTATTCAGCCTGCGCTTCCAAAAAACAAAACACCAAATATATTATTCCTGTATGGGCAGATAACTTTTAAATCTTACAAGTCTCTCCTGCTAAAAATCCTTCTGGAGCTCAGGATAGGTATCAGAATCCAGAGCAGCATCAGCCCAAAAGCTAAGCCTATACCCCAAAGGCTACCCAGTATGCTTTTATAAAGTGCTCCAGTATACCCCATCAGTGCAGATACATCCAGGTTTAGCAGCACGATGATGCGCCCCAGGTCTACCGGGTTCAGAGCTGTCATTACAAGTGTTGCTTTTTCAAGTGGGTAATCAGCGAAAGCGTACAGGATAAACAGTATAATTCCATCGTATATCAGGGCAAAGTAAAACCATAACATCAGAGCTATACCAATCCCTTTGGCTTTATCGCGGGTAATTACAGATGCGAGGAAGGCCAGCGCCACAAAAATGAACGTGATAAAGACACCAGTCAGCAGCAGGTAAAGTCCTGTAAGACTAGCTCCGAATACAAGTATCGGCACGCCCACCCCAAGTATAAAGGCGCCAGATAAAGAACAGGCAACCCCGAGGTACTCGCTCATGAAGATCTTCTTGCGGTTAATGGGTTGTGCCACCAACAACTCCATAAACTCATAAGAGTTGTAAAAGTGCGTTGTAGCAAAAACAATGCTTATAAGCGGCACAGTTAGCAGCACCAGGTTCAGAAGGCTTAGAATGGCCTTATCGGGGCTACCACCCAGGTTAAATAACCCGATAGAAAGCAGGAGCAAAAACAGGGTGTAAGCCAATACAATCTTATTCTTGATGATGTCGTAGAAAACGTATTTTATGATTTTGCTCATGGCTTAGTCCTCCCCATTCATTATTTTGGCAATAGCCCTGCTCAGGCGTGCCTCGTTAGTCTGCATTTTAATTTCGGCTATAGTTTCATGGAACTTCACCTGCCCGTCTACCAGGCACATCACTTCATCAGCAACTTCTTCAATCTCGCTCATGATGTGAGAGGTGATCAGGATCAGCTTTCCTTTCTTCTTCTCTTTCAGGATCTTACTTTTCAGTATCTCGGCAGAGATCGGATCGAGGCCGGCGGTTGGCTCATCGAGGATCAGAATCTGCGGGTTGAACATGAACGCCAGCGCTGCACTTACCTTCTGCTTCGTACCACCCGACAAAGATCCCATCCGCTTCTCATACATGTCTTTCAGTCCGTATAGGCCGATGAGCTCTTCATCTACATTAGTGGCCTCTTTCCGGATATCGCGGATCATGTCGATCACCTGTCGGATCTTCATGTTCTCAGGGTACTTTCCTATCTGCGGCATGTACCCGATCTGGCTGCGGTAAGCATGTTTCTTCAGCACGCTCTCCCCGTTAATTTTAATGTCACCCTTATCCGGCAGGGCCATTCCCAGTATGCATTTGCTCATGGTGGTTTTGCCAGAGCCGTTCGGTCCGATAACTGATACTACTTTGCCAGCTTCGAAACCAACACTCACATCTTTCAGCACATGCAGTCTACCGTATGACTTGTGCAAGTTTTCTATCGTTATCATAGTTGGTTTTCTTCATCAAAGGTTTTTCATCTACAAGGTCTTCGGGTATAAAACTTGGCAACACTTTTTCAATGTTGTCCAACATATCAACCATAAAGCTGCGCATAAACATAACCGATGACGGTACGCGCTCCACCAGCATCGAATATAAACTTACCGGACGGTATGGCACATCGCCAACCTGGTCTTTGTCCAGGTCATAACCGCTGTACTTATCCCAATAGTTGTTTTCAAACAGATTCAGCGTTGAGTTGCCGTTGGTGCTGACATCAAAAGAGTTGCCTACAAAGTTGTTATACCGGAACACATCGTCGGTGCAGCTGCTCAGCAGGCGTATGGCCCAGCCATTCTGCTCAAACTCGTTGTGCTGAATATCCAGCCTGCTGGAGCTTTCCATATAAATACCAGTGGTGTTGCGGCGGAAAGTATTATTGCGAATCATACTGTTACTGATATCCTTCAGAAGTAAGCCATACGCCGCCGCACCCCAGTTGTTATCAAACGTATTGTATTCCATGCGTATATCGCGTGTATACATCACGGCTACACCTGCCCCGTTTCTGCGGAAAATATTATGGGTATACACGTTTCTGTCTGAGAACATGAAGTGCAAACCATAGCGCAGGTTCTTCTCGCTCAGGTTGTTTTTCACCTCACTGTCCTTCACAAATTCCAGGTAAATACCGTCGCGGTGGCCTTGTACCTTGTTGTTGCTGATCACAGCATTGTCGCAGTACCAGAGGTGTATGGCATTACCCAGCCCAGACTCGTTTTTGCCGGTTACATCCTGCCCTTTTACCACGTTTCCTTTTACCACACAGTTATCTGAGTTTTGCAGGTAGATTCCGAAAAAAGTATTCAGGATGATATTGTTCAGAATGCGAACGTTGCTTTGCTCCACAACCCTGATAGCAGCATCATCCTGCCGGTAACTGGTAGCAATGTTTTTAATGGTCAGCCCCTCTATAGTTACATTACTTGCTTTAACTGTAAAGATCTGTCCTTTATAGTTTCCATCAATCACAGGCCTGTTGCGGCCCAGTATTGTTAGTGGTTTATCAATTTCAATTCCATACTCCTGGTACACTCCGTTTTCAATCAGCACAGTTTCGCCGGACTTAGCCGCCTTAACTGCCTCTTTTACCGAAGTATAGTTACAGGTACTGCACACTTTAAGGGTACTAGCGAAAGCCTTATCAGCGATCAGCAGCAACACCATCGTGCAAAGTATAGTGGTATATTTATTCAGGTCTTTCATTTTTTCTTACGGTTGTTACCGCATCATTCCAGGTTAGTAGCCTGCCGCCATATTCCTGCTGCATTTCAGCACCGGCAGCCTGGTCAGCTACGGCAGTTAAATACATGCCCATTGGGCTTGGCAGCGCTTTCGCCTGCAAAAAACTGGCATTGCGCGCATCGGTCAACACGCCGGGATTTGTAAAATCTGTAACCAGCAGGTAGGCGGCTTTTTCGCCTTGCTCCGGCTGCTCTATTACATAAGCGATCAGGCATTCTGCCGAATCGAAGAAAGATGCTTTTCCTTTATCGTTCACAAGCTCTGCCCCGTACCGGTTATCGGCAACGGTCATGTTGCAGTGGGCACAGTTTGCCTGGCCGTAAGGTATAGTTTGTGGCTCTACAGCACAGCCCGACAGTGCCAGTAGCACTATCGCGAAGCTGCAGATATATAGTCTTAAATTTTTCATGATATCAGTACTTTTTCAGGAGTAGCTGCCGTAGTTATTTTGTTATTTTTAAGTGTAAAGTAATAAGTAACTATAGAAAGCGAGATTGCCAGAAAGATGCCCAGGCTACCCAAAGCAGGCAACGACAGGGCCTCGAAGTTTAGCAGTTGCTTGTTACCCAATAGTGGTGGAATATAGGTCATGCCTGGTACTTTAATGGCTGCCATCGGGTCCAGGTTAGTGCCGAACTTAACAAGCCACAGGTAAAAGTCCAGTATACCTGCTGCACCTGCCAGCATCAATGCTCCAGACCAGCCTAGTACCAGATTTCTTCTGCCAATCAAACCAACCAGCACGCCGGTAATCATAAAAGCAATCACGATGTAGGGCATAAACTGTAGTTCAGCAAACGATTCCGGATGGATCGGCTCCATGCCGATGTAGTGGTTCAGGATGTTGAAGTTTTGAAGTACGCTTTCGGAGCTGCCGCCCAGTTTATTCACCCAGATATGCAGTTCCAGTCCTTCTGGGTATTGCGGAGCCTTCAGGTAGATCTTCCACATGGGAAAGACGAACAGGAGGCCAAGAGATAATGCTGCCACAATCATCAGCACTTTTTGATAAGCTTTCATCCTTTTCTATAGTTTGAAGATGATAAAAATTGGTTGCAGCGGGTAAATGAGACGTTTATCTACCAGTAAGCTTCAGCTTCTTCTCATCCCCTATCCCTTACCATCTGAGACTTCAGGATGAAGTTTCTCGTGTGCTGAAGTATTTTGCAACTCGTATTAAAGATTCAGCGGAGGTTACTCCAGGGCAACCTCCGCTGATCTACCCAGTTATCGCATTATTTAGTTGATGCTACCCCTGGTATGTTTTGTTTCTTCTTACCTGTTGAGAAGGTAATCGGAACGTTGGATCCTTTAGGAGACACCCGGATGTAACCTTGCATTTCCTGGTGCAGTGCAGAGCAGAAGTCTGTGCAGTAGAATGGGAACACGCCGGCTTTTTTCGGTACCCAGGTCAGGGTTTGTGTCGCTCCCGGCATGATCAGGGTTTCTGCGTTGTTGGCACCCATTACTGCGAAGCCGTGCGGTACGTCCCAGTCCTGCTCCAGGTTAGTCACGTGGAAGTAAACTGTATCACCTACCTGTATGCCTTCGATGTTGTCCGGGGTCATGTGGCTTCGGATGGCTGTCATCTTCACGCGAACTCTGTTCTTGCTTTCGCGAACAACACTAACATCTGCTTCTTTCTTCACAGCGTGCGGGTGTTTGTTCTCGTCCAGTTTGTAGAACTTCACACTGTTAGGCGCTACTTTCTCAGCTGGTATGGCCTGTGCGTAGTGCGGTTCAGCTACGGTCGGGAAGTCAAGCAGCAGCTTCATTTTCTCACCAGAGATGTCGATCAGCTGTGCAGAGTGTGCTAGCTCAGGACCAGTTGGCAGGTAGCGGTCTTTTGTGATTTTGTTCATTGCTACCAGGTACTTGCCATGCGGTGCTTTTGTATCGCCACCAGGAATCATTAAGTGACCTACTGAATAGTACACTGGAATTCTGTCTACCACTTGTAGTTCGTTCAGCTTCCATTTTACAACCTCAGAAGACACGAACATAGAAGTGTAGGCGTTTCCTTTGCCGTCGAACTCAGTGTGCAATGGTCCTAAACCTGGTTCTTTCACTTCGCCTTTCAGCACTGCTTCGTACTGCAATACCGGAATACCGTTTTTCTCACCGTCGAACTTCTTGTTCTTGATGGCATCCTGCATTTTAGAGAAAGAGAACACCGGGATAGCTGAGGCCAGTTTACCACTTACTATCATGAACTCACCTGATGGGTCAACGTCGATACCGTGTGGTGATTTAGGAGCTGGCAACAGGTACATCATGCCTGGACACTCTTCTGGTAGCAGGTAACGCACTTTCTTCTTCACAGTAGATTTTGCGATGTGCGAATCCTTGTCTATTTTGTTGTGGTAGTAGTTGGCAGGCATTTCGCGCGCTTTGCCTTCTTTGGCATATTTAGCGGCTAATTTCCAGTTAACGGCTGCCAGGTAGTCTCTGTCATTCTGAGAAGCGCCTACTTCTTTCAGTGTACCAGCTTTCTCTGAGTTATAGGTTGTAAAGAATACCCAGTCTTCAGAAGGGCCCTTGCCACCGTTTGCTAAGTCGTAGTCGAAGCCAGGTACCAGGATCTGGAAATCAAGGTCCATATCCCCTTTCTCAGGATCAACTTTGATGAAAGAGATAGAACCGCGGAATTCCTCTTCGTACTTGTCCAGGCTCACGTCGCCGGTGCCACCTTTCATATCCAGCGGAACGGAGAAGCGTGTACCTGCAATCACATACTCGTTGTTGTTGGTCGGGTATGGCGAGCAGTGATTACCAGCAGAGTTCGGAAGCTCCATAATCTCTACTGTCTCGAACGTTTTCAGGTCGATGCGGGCTACACGTGGCGTGTTGTTACCGTTCACGAATAACCAACGACCGTCTGTCATACCATCAGTGCGTGAAAGTTTCGGGTGGTGCAGGTCATCCCAGGGCACAAAACCATGTGAGGTCATCAGCATGGCCTTAGACTCTTCGCTGTAGCCGTAGCCGTTCTCGCCGTGCTGTGTAAATACAGGAATGATCTTTAGCAGGCGGCCTGAAGGGAGACCGTATACCGATACCTGGCCATTAAAGCCACCTGAGAGGAAAGAGTAGAGCTCATCGTGCTTACCAGGCGCTACATACACTGCAGAGGCGGCATCTGTTGCCACACCTTCGGCGGTGTTTGCGCTACCGCCTTCCGTGTTGCTGCAGCCCTGCAGCGCGGTACCAGCTGCTACTGCCATCAGCAGTGCGGCCTTCGGTACCAGTTTTTTCAATTTAAAAATTGAAGTTTCCATGTTGGTTATGGTTTATTGTTTTTTTAGCTGTTTTTATCATTCTGGCGAAGGAACTCCAGTATTGCTCTGGCATCATCCTCGTTCACGTTCTGGTTGGTCATCTGAGTTAAGTGCTCAGCCAGAAGCTTTTTAGCAGTCGGGTCCTTTTTGGTCATCTCCTCCGGGTTGATGATCATGTTCATTACCCATTCCGGCTTGCGTTTCTCGGTTACACCAGCCAGGCCTGGACCTACAATTTTCTGGTCAGATAACTGGTGGCAGGCAGAGCATTTGCCTTCGAAAATGGCCTTACCATTGCCGGCTAGCGCTTCGTCTATACCCTCTCCAACCTCAACTGAAGTAACTGGTCCGATGCCTTTGCCATCGTCAACAGCAGGAGCTTCAGCCGCTTGGTGAGCCAGTCCGGATTCGTGTTCTGTTGCAGCTGACTGATCTTCATTTCCCCCTGATGAGCAACCGTAAAGCATGGTACTGAAGAATATGGCCATCACTCCGAATTGCACAGGTTTAAGCATCTTTTTGAGAAGCGTGCCTAATTGTTTGCTTTTATTTTTCATGATCGAAAATTTTTAAAGTAAGCGTGTGAACATTTATTGGTGATTATTTCTGTAACAAAAGTATAGTCGCATACCTATGGAATAAAAGACCTTTATCTCTTTTAATAATGACATTTGTCATTTTTCTAACAAGCAGCTATAAGCCAGCTTGTTACAACAAACTACAGTTGTAATTTAAAAGGAGTAACACACTGATAATCTGAAATTTGCTATATTTTACAACAACTATAGTTTGGGCCAAGAGGCAGGCAGGTAACTATAAAATAAAAAAGCCGCAGCTGTTTATCAGCTGCGGCTTTGTGCGAGTAAACTATAAAATGGAGAGTACTATTTAATCATATCCAAAAAATGAAACTATAGAATATAAACTATAGCTTGTTGTTATATGGTTGGGGCGAAGGCTTCTGTTTCTGTAGTAACCGGTTTATTAATTCCTTCTTTCACATCCAGGTACTTGATAACGCGGGCAGGGTTGCCAACCGCTACACAGTTATCCGGGATGTCTTTTACCACCACAGAGCCAGCTCCGATCTTAACGTTATTTCCAATCCGTACCCCTCCAATAATGCACACGTTGGAACCCAACTCCACGTTATCGCCCAGAATAGGTGAGTCGGAGTAAGAGCCGTCGGCATACCTGATGTTACCGAGTGTAGTACTGTGGCGTACGTAACAGTTTTTACCAATAATAGAGCATCCGTTTATAACCAGTGCCTGCCCGTGCCCAATGTAAAAGCCTTTGCCTACGGTGGTCCAGTGGGGTAGCTCAATGCACATAAACCACTCTACCAGCAGCTTATAAAATGCCAGGTAAGGTAAATATAAGATATAAAAAAAACGGTTAAGGGATGCAGGGCGCGCCAGCCTGAAAAGCACCATCACAATCCTTCCTTTCAGATTTCCTTTGTTGGCTTCCCAGTCCTGAAAAATATATGAGAACATAGCGATTTAATTATTTAATGTGTGAAGGCTTACGATGTTCGTGAAACAGGTGTTGCGTTAATTCCGTCAGAAAAACTGCTCTAAAATGTCAGGTAGAAATAATAAATAGTCCGTGTACTCTGGCGGGTTATCTACTTTGCCAATACTGGTTTCGGGTGGCTTTGGTTGTGGCGGGTACTTGTGTTTCGGGCACACATTACCGGCTAGTTTGCCTGTCTCTTACTTATAGTTATAGTTTCACTTCTCTCTTAGACACCCGCACAAACTATGGCATTAGGCAATAGTAATCTGCAGCTCTATATTCCAGAATTTAGCATTATTCTAAATTAGCCTGAGCGGGTATGTTTTTGCAACCTATGGTCCTTAACTGGCAGTATAAACACACTATAAACCTTACTATAAATGTTATGGAAGCTACATGTAACCACTGTGCACATTGGGAGCAGGATCCCAATAAAGTACAGCTTCAGAGCAATGACTTTGGAGTTTGCGACGAATTAACTGGTAAGCATGCCCTGCAGCCGGAATATGTGCTGCCACTGGTGCACGAAGGCACGAATGAACTCAAGCCAAAACAATTCGAAATGATTACAGGTGCCATGTTTGGCTGCAATCACTTCAGTCAGCGCAAAGGCTGGGTATAAAAGAAACGAACTCAAATTACAACTATAAAAGGCCATACAATCTGTATTGTATGGCCTTTAAACTATAGCTACTTTAAACTATAGAAAACCGCTTACGGTGTAGTGCCGGTAAGCCAGGTAATTGCATCGTTGTAATCTAAAAAATTTTCGACGGCGAATGGCAGTTGATTTACCTGCCGTACATGCGCTATGTTACTGGCTGCTGTTTTCTCTACAGCTTCACTCTTAGACTGCAACCGCGCTACTTTCTGTAACCGGGTGGTCATAAATCCTACTGCCAGCCATTGGGTCACTTCCCTACTCTCCTCCGCACTGACCGATATCTCGGTTTTAGTTGAGTCCAGGAGCACGCGTTTTACATCATAATTTCGGATCATATCTACCAGAATGTTGATGGTATGCCTTATCTCAGGGAGCAGGTAACCATGCAGGTCGGGATATTGCACCTCCAGTACATCGGTGGCAGGTTTGTAAGTAAGTGTTACTAAACTATTCTGGAATAAGATCATGCAATAAACTGTAATCTCTAAAATTCAAAAGCTTTGTCGCCATTAATTTGCTTTGCCAGCAGGCAGTAGTTTCAGACTAAATGCCTTTTCAGGATGGATTAACTTTATGGCAGGATTTTAAGTTCAGTTACCGGGTCCGGTTTATTGTTAAGAAGCAGTAAAGAAATAGTAGTCAGGTATTTTCATATTTTGCATGTACCTCCCTCCGCAAACATTATATGCTTTAAAAGAGTAGAATAAAGCATTTAATCGGTCTTGCATATACTTAACCTGTAAACTATGAATTATCTGAAACTTTTTTTGGCCGGGTCGTTGATACTGGCGTTAAGCAGCGCCTCCTGCAACGAGCAAGCTGCTACAACTACTGAAAACGGCACTGCAACCGAGCAGGATACAACCGCAATGGATACTACTGCCACTGCTTCAGCCACACAACAAGACTGCCAGCCACTTGAAACCCGCGAGCGCAACTCACCGGAACAGAAGCCTACTTTTGAAGGCCAAACGCGCGCCTGCGCCATCAAAACTAATACACCGCTCGAGGTTACTGTGCTGGCCAGTAATTTGGAGAACCCGTGGGCTGTAGAGCCGCTTCCGAACGGCGACCTGCTGGTAACTGAAAAACCAGGACGTATGCGTATTGTAACTGCATCGGGGCAGGTGGGCCAGCCAATTAAAGGAGTTCCGGCCGTTATGTCGCGCGGGCAGGGCGGTTTACTGGATGTAGCCCTCAGCCCGGACTTTGCCTCTGACCGCACCATTTACTGGAGCTTTTCGGAGCCGCGCAGCAATGGTAACGCCACAAGTATAGCGAGAGGCGTGCTTTCTGAGGACCGTACAAGCCTTTCTCAGGTAAAGGTTATCTTCCAAGCTAAGCCAGCATACAACGGAGATAAGCACTTTGGCTCCCGCATTACTTTTGGCAATGATGGCATGTTGTACTTAACCCTGGGCGAACGTTCTGATCTGGAGATCAGGCCGCAGGCACAACAGATGAACAGCCACATGGGCAAGATCCTACGTCTTACAAAAGATGGCAAACCTGCCCCCGACAATCCGTTTGTAAATCAGCAGGACGCTATGCCGGAGATCTGGACTGTAGGCCACCGAAATGTGCAGTCTGCTGCATTAGATAATCAGGGCAGACTATGGATTGTAGAACATGGCCCTAGCGGTGGTGATGAACTGAACCTTATAGAGAAAGGGAAAAACTATGGCTGGCCGCTCGTTACCTTCGGCGAGGAATACTCGGGCAAGCCTATACCAAATGCCGTTACCACCAAACAGGGCTTTGTTGACCCGGTGTATTACTGGGACCCGGTAATTGCGCCGTCAGGTGCACAGTTTTATAGCGGCAGTTTGTTTCCGGAGTGGCAGGGAAATCTGCTGATCGGAGGGTTGAAGGACAAAACACTGGTGCGCCTGAAAATTGAAAATGACCGTGTTACCGGCGAAGAGCATCTGCTGAAAGACCGCAACCAGCGTGTGCGAGATGTGCGTCAGGGCCAGGATGGAGCCATTTATATTGTGACCGACCAGAAAAATGGTGAACTATGGAAAGTAACTCCGGGGCGCTAACAGCCACAGTTGCCAAACTATAAACTATAAAACAGAAAACCCTGCCAGCTACTTTGGCAGGGTTTTCTGTTTTATAGTTGGGTCGCTTTACTTACTGCCCAGTTGTTTGCCTGCTGCTTCGCCAGCCGATAGGTTCAGGTCAATGGTAAAGGTGTCGTGAATGATCTTGTCGGCAGCAGTACCAACCAGGCTCGAACGATATTTGATATCGTATTTAGTGCGGTCAACTTCTATAGTTGCTGCGGCCGTAGCGCTTTTGCCACTTATCGTTACAGTAGCCGGAAACGTAATTGGGTGCGTAATGCCTTTAATGGTCAGGTTGCCGGTAACGCTATAGTTTGGCTCACCAGCCTTTGCCTTAACAGGGGTGGCTTTTGTAATGGTAAAGGTCGCTGTCTGGTGCTTCTCTACGCTGAAAAAGTCATCTGATTTCAGATGGTCTTTCAGGCGCTTGTTAGAGTCTGCACGCGTAATGTCTTCCACAACTATAGTACCCATATCGATGGTAAAATTGCCACCTACCAGTTTGGATCCTTTTATCTCAAGGGCGCCATTTGCCAGTTTAATGGTTCCGTAATGTTCGCCGCCCACTTTTTTGGCATTCCATTTCATGGTGCTGGCTTCGGTATTTACCTGTAGTTTATTGTTGTTAACCGCAGTAACGGTACTTGTTACCGGGGCATGGTTGCCAGCACTAACCGGTGCAGCAAACAGCAAAGTTGCCAGGGCAAATCCGCTGAGCAGGATGTAGTGTTTCTTCATAATTTCTGATGAACTATAAGGTTAAGGTAGAAAAGAGGTCAACAAGTTACATAAATATACAGAAATCCTAAGCCCAGAGAAGGCTTTTATGTATATAAACTATAATTATTCACTTTTTTAGTTACGATTTACAAATATTTAGAAATAAATAGTCGGATTTGTAAATTTTTTATCGTTCTTTGTAACAAATAATGAACGCATATGCCTCCCAAAATGTAGTAGGTATATATTAATCAAATCAACACATGAATAACGGAACAGTAAAATTCTTCAATGACAGCAAAGGTTTTGGCTTTATCAAGGAAGATAACACAAATCAGGAGTACTTTGTACACGTAACTGGTTTAGTAAATGAAATCAGAGAGAACGATAAAGTAACGTTCGAACTGAAAGAAGGAAAAAGAGGACTGAATGCAGTCAACGTGAAGTTAGCTTAAGCCTGGCTTTATACATAATAACAAAAAAGCCTTACGCCCTGTAAGGTTTTTTTTTTAACCTCTCAGCAGGTTAATCTCTCATCAGAATATTTCCCACCCTTAAACCCCACTCATCATGAACCGCAAATATCTAGTAGACACCACCACCCGCGAGTACATCTGCGTAGCACTTAAAAAAGGTCAGGAATGGGTACCTAACAACCAGGACGAACTGCCTGGCTTTATGAATTCCAGACAGAACCAGGATGCCGAAGAATTTGAGTTAGTAACCGGCGAATTCAGCGACAACAACTTTTTTGAGAAGTGGATACGTAATGGTACTAACTACCTAGCTAAATAAGCACCCAACCACACAAAATAGATTTTTAACAAAATAATACTTCATGGGCAGATCACAAGAAACCTTTAGTAAAAAAGAAAAAGAAAAGAAGAAACTACGCAAACGCCAGGACAAGGAAGCCAAGAAGGAAGAGCGTAAAGCGACCTCAAGCAAGGGCAAAGGCATTGACGACATGCTGGCCTATGTAGATGAATTTGGTAATATTTCGGATACGCCGCCAGATCCTACTAAAAAGAAGAAAGACATCAAACAGGAAGACATTCAGATTGGCGTATCAAGACAGGCTCCGATCGACCCTGCTGACCTGATCCGCAAAGGCACTGTTACGATGTTCAATTCATCAAAAGGCTACGGCTTTATCAGAGACCACGTATCGCAGGAAAGCATTTTTGTGCACCAGAATAACCTGACTACCACTATAAAAGAGGGCGATAAAGTTTCTTTTGAAGTGGAAAAAGGCCTGAAAGGTCTGACTGCTGTAAAGGTAAACCTGGCCGGCTGATACACACTCTACACGCAAGGCCCTGGCCTTTGATCCAGGAAAAAAAGCTGATGGTACTGATAAACGTATGAGTATGCTACGTTTATCAATACCTTCCGTAATTTCCACAGACATAGTCTCCTCCAGCTGCCGTCCCGCTAAGCTATAGTTATCGCACTGCCACACCGCTTTTAATAGCATTACCGGCGCGTTTAGTGTACTTTTGCACCAGCGCCACTGCAAAGCGCAGCATTTACCAAACTATAAAGCCCTCTCCGAATGATGAATCTGTTAACTGTTTCTGATATAAGTGTGCAGGAATCAGGCATTCCGATTTTGCAAAACATCAGTTTCAGTCAGCAGGAAGGCCAGAAAATTGCCATCTCAGGCGAAACAGGTTCCGGAAAGAGCACGCTGCTGCAAACTATAGCAGGGCTTGTACAACCCGATTCCGGTACAGTTTACCTCCACGACTCGCTGGTAGAAGGCCCACACGATAAGTTAGTACCCGGCCACCCCGAAATTGCTTACCTTTCGCAGCAGTTTGAGCTGCCGCAGTTTTTAAGGGTAGAGCAGGTTCTGCAGTACAGCAACTCGCTCACCGAAGAGGAAGCTGCCAGACTATATGAGATCTGCCACATACAGCACCTGGCCAAGCGCAAAACCAACCAGCTATCCGGCGGCGAACGACAGCGCATTGCACTTGCACGCCTGCTTAGTTCCTGGCCCAGCCTCCTCCTGTTGGACGAGCCGTTCTCGAACCTGGACATGGGCCATAAAAGCACGCTTAAAGCCGTCATCCGCGACATAAGCGAAGAGCTGGGCATCACGCTTATCCTCATCTCCCACGACCCGTTGGACACCCTCTCCTGGGCCGATGAGATTCTGGTGATGCAGCAGGGTAAACTTATACAACAGGGCACGCCACTACACATTTACCAACAGCCTGTAAACGCCTACGCGGCTTCTCTTTTCGGTAAGTACAACCTGATACCGGCTGAAGATGCTGCCCTGTTTGGCTTACAGAATGATTCCGGTAAACAGCTCCTCCTCCGCCCCGAAACCATAAGATTGTCCCCTTCCGGAACTATAGCCGGCATTGTAACAGACATCCATTTCTTTGGTAGTTATTATGAACTGGCTGTGCAAGTAGGTGAAGTAAAACTGCTTATCAAATCCATTCAGCCTGATTATGCTATTGGTGATAAAGTGTTTGTTGAGGTTGGGGATGTTTGGTGGGTTTAGGGTTCTATTTTATGCTTGCGCTATAGTTCTATAGTTTCAGCTTCTGTCATGTCTAGAGAAGCCAGAGAATTTCACGTCATATAATTACCCATTTGTCATTTCGAGTATAACGAGAAATCTATCTTAGGCTATAGTTTCTCTTTGTCATGTCGAGCGCTTGCCGAGACATCTTATATGTTCCATAGTTGGAGAAGACCTCACAGTGTGCGCAGCTCCTGTGAGCGTCTAATGCTATAGTTGACTAAAGCTTCAACTCGAAACAAGCAGTTTGTGCTATCGTTACCTTTTATCCTGGGAGCTTTACTCACCTATCGTGTTATAGTTTGCTTTGGTGCGCTCACGGCCGCGAGGCCTCGTCTTCGGGCATCGCGCTGCTGCCTTCTTGCTACCCTCGCTGTGCTCGTGTTGCCTGCGGCACCGCAATAAGTCAAAGGCGCTCAACCCAAAGACTGATATCCTTCGATAGCTAATCTTTAGTTAATGGATAGCTATTGTTGCACCGCCTTTCCGTGGTCGTAGTTCCGTAGGGCCAGGTAAACCTGTCCTATTTGTGGTATGCAACTATAGCATAATAGTTTAAACTATAGCTATAACCGAAATTCCCCTCTCGGGAGGGGCTGGGGTGGGTTAATTGCAAACTATAGAACTATAGCTTCAACAAGAGCACCTCACACTCCTATTTTAAGGTTTAGACGCCCTTGATAAAACAGAGACTTACTCTACCCCCCAATCCAACCTATAAAACCCAGCTTTAAACGCGCTTGAACATTACTAAACAGAACACTTTCTTATTATTGTCGTAAGGCAGCTAGGAAAAAGATAATAAAAAAACGTGATGTAAAACTGAAGGTTCAGACTTAAAGGCTGGTGTGGTTTACTATAAACTCCTCGACTATTCCGTTGTAGAACCTTAAGTACAGGCGATAAATCTTATACTCATGATTCAGAAAACGAACCTAAAAACCAAAGACCAGTGCAAAGTTAAATTTACTGCAAGCTTTGATAATGCAGAGCGTGTAGAAATTCGTGGCTTGAACAATGATTGGGATACACCTGTACCCATGGCAAGAAAGAAGAACGGCACTTTTGAAGCCGTACAGACGCTGCCTAAAAACAGTCAGCACGAATTTAAGTACGTTATAAACGGTACCGAATGGAGAAATGATCCGGAAGCAGACGGTGAAGCACCAAACGAGTTTGGTGAAACCAACAGCCTCTTAATTGTCTAGCACACAACCATACCGCAGTTAAACACTTTGCTGGTTAAGTTTTCTGGCTCTATAGTTGCGTTGTTATCTCATTTAAAACAAAAGAGACGCTTTAGAGGCGTCTCTTTTGTTTGATCAGGAAACAGGATTCAGAATGGTAAACTATACTGTTTCCAGTTCCTTTTCCTTCTTTACATTTACTTCAGCTTCCGGTTCTATATCCCATTCCTCTGCATTCTTTATACCAAGTTTCTTAGCACTGAAAACTGGGTCGAGGCCGGCTTTGCGTTGCTCCTGGTAATCTTTAAGGGCTTTTAAGGCAGGCTTGCGAAGCAGGAAGATTGCGATCACGTTCAACCAGGCCATCAAGCCAACACCAATGTCTCCCAGCACCCAGGCCGATTCAGCTGTTTTCACAGATCCGTAGAAGGTAGCCACGAGCATTACCAGACGCAGCGCCCAGATCATCCATTTGCGCCCCTTTGTGTTCAGGTAGCTCAGGTTGGTTTCTGCGATGTAGTAATAAGCCATGATGGTAGTGAAAGCAAAAAAGAACAGGGAAATCGCCACAAAGCCGCTGCCCAACGTCGGGAAGTGGGTATTAACCGCCGACTGGGTGTATTCTGGTCCGAAAGGTACGCCAGGCAGATTTTCAACTATAAAACCGCCTTCCGGGTTCACAACGTTGTACTGCCCCGTAAACAGGATCATGAATGCGGTAGCTGTACAAACAAACAGCGTATCTACGTAAACCGAAAAAGCCTGTACCAATCCCTGTTTGGCCGGGTGACTTACTTCGGCGGCAGCAGCAGCATGTGGCGCTGTTCCCTGGCCGGCTTCGTTTGAGTAAATTCCACGCTTCACACCCCAAGAAATAGCCATACCGATTACGCCGGCAAAAGCTGGTTCAAAGTTAAAGGCAGAGCGAAAGATCAAAGCAAGCACCGCCGGCACTTCTGTAATGTTCATCATAATAATGACAACCGACATCAGGATATAAGCACCAGCCATAAACGGCACCACTACCTGCGCTACATTACCAATGCGCTTTACGCCCCCGATAATAATAAGGGCAAGCAGCAAGGTAACAGCGGCACCGGTATATGCTACCGGAACCTGGAAGGCATTGCTGATACCTGAGGCAATGCTGTTGCTCTGCACACCTGGCAGGAACAGGGCCATACTTACAATAGTAGCAACGGCGAACAAAACAGCATACCATTTTATGCCCAGGCCTTTCTCAATGTAATAGGCAGGGCCACCACGGTACTGTCCGTCTTTGGTTTGCTTATAGATCTGCCCCAACGTAGCTTCAATAAAGGCTGAGGCACTGCCCAGAAATGCAATTGCCCACATCCAGAACACAGCGCCCGGGCCTCCCATGGCAATAGCAGTAGCTACACCAGCAATATTACCCGTACCCACACGCCCGGCAATAGCAACCGTAAAAGCCTGAAACGAACTGATTCCTTTGCTGGATGATTCGCTGTTGAATAACAGGCGCCACATTTCACGGAGCTGGCTGACCTGCAGAAACCTGGTAACAATAGAGAAGTAAACCCCTGCTCCCAGGCAAAGTAAGATTAAAGCATCGCTCCAGATAATATCATTAACAAAACTGATGACGTTTTCCATTAGGTAAGGTGGGTAAAAGGTGTGGTAAAGTTTAGTGTTAGTAAGGTTGTTTGGTGTTTGTGCAGTTTAAATTAAAAGAAATAATTCAGAACTGCAGGGTTGTCAGCCAGCTTTCTGTCCAGCCAACCTGCTTAAACAGATGTTACAACACAATTCACCATACCCATACCACACTAGCTATCAGCACATTAATCAATACTCGCGATGTAGCAATCAAAGATTTATTTTTGAGTGAGTGATCACTTTTATTTGGGCATTACCCGCTCGCTATAGTTTCAGAAGATGAGATTTGTAGGTATACCTACCTCGTCTGGACTGCGGACTAAGGGGATTGGGGATTAGGGTTTTCTATGTTGGTGCTGTTTGTACCCTATTCCCTCAGGAAGGGACGTTTTTGTTATATTATAGCTGGAGCTATAGTCTTATAGTTAACATTATCCAACCACCCCTACCCCCTCCTTGTCTAAGGCGGGGAATTATTGGTGAGCTACTGTTGTCTGCATTTAGATAGCTTCAATAAGAATGAAAGTGCATAACAGGAAATACCTGAAGGACTTTAGAAGAGAATTAAGGAACAACTCTACTGGTGCGGAAGGTGAACTTTGGAAATACTTAAAAAACGGTCAGCTTCATGGACGAAAGTTCAGGCGCCAGCATAGTATCGGAAACTATATTCTAGATTTTTACTGTCCTACCGAAAGGCTAGCCATTGAGTTAGACGGCCAAGTGCACCAACACATTATATTAGAGCGGGCAGATATGGAGCGTGACAGAGCGTTAGGAACTATAGGAATTAAAGTTCTTCGTTTTGAAAATAAGGATGTGTTTCATCAACTCGAAGCCTTGCTTCAGGAGATTAGCAACAACTTTAGTAAGTAAGAAAAATTCCCCGCCTTGGATAAGGAGGGGTTAGGGGTGGTTGGACCACGTAAACTATAGAACTGTAATCCAACCGCTGCAAAGCAAACCCCAAACCCTTAAACTCTCAAACTAACCTCTCTCCCACTTCATCTCCGGAAACACTACTTCCAGCTGCCTTTTGATCACCCTATAGTTCCCTTTCCAGAAACTCGCCAGGTCCGACACCGTTGTAATAGCTTTCAAATCAGGCGTAAGCAATGACAACTCCACCGTCATCTCACCATCATCCACTTTAGGGCTTTCCTCCCACCCCAGCACATCCTGCAACCTTATTTCCAGCTTCGGTTGAGCACCATCGGGTTTATATTCTAATTCTATAGATGATCCATCCGGAAGCGTCAAAAAAGCAGGTGCCAGTATATCCAGCCTAGCGCGTTGTGAATCATCCAGGTACTTCTTTTTCAGTATCGGCAGCAGCTCCAGTTCCATCAGCTCGTCGGGGTGCTCGATGTCATACAGATAAGGTTTCAGCCACTCTGCATTTGTTATGAGCAGGGTGCTGGTGCTTACGTCGGGCCAGAACTCGGAGGGGCGCCATTTGCGGAGGCTCATCACGCGGTTTTGCCATTGCGTGAGCTCGTGGTTGAATTCCAGCAGGTGCTCGCCTTCTGCCTTGATGGCTTCAGACATGGCCGGTACGCGGTGCTTCTCGTCGGGTGCAGGCAGCGGCTTGCTTTGCAGCACGATGCTGCCGATGCGCGTGTCCAACGAGGCGGTGAGTTCGCCGTCGTTCACGTCCCAGTGGTATACCTCCTGCTGCTTGAGCAGCGGTGCCAGGTCACGGGGGTTGAGCGGGGAGGCCAGGAAAATGCGGCCCGGGTTGTCGCCCGTGCCGGCGTGCAGGTGCGCGATGGCCAGCCAGGGCTCGTGCGCCAGATCATCCCGATGACCAGCAGAAGCATACTGCCCGCTGGCCAGCTGAAACTGCGCGTTGTTGCCGGGACGGGCGTAGGCGATGCGCTCGGGGTAGCAATGCGCCAGCAGCACACCAGTTTCATACTCGTCGAAGGTGCCGTTGTCGGGCTCCACCTCAAAGAGCTGGCGGTACGAGCGGGCGATCTTCTCGATCTTGGCAAAGCGCTTGCCCTGCCCCTGCTCTTTTCTATACCTGCGGAGGGCTTCCACTCTCAAATTAATGTCGATGCCGGCATTGCGATCCAGCGGGTCGCGCTCTTCCAGCACGGCGGCAATATCAGAGGCCAGCGGCACCTGGTTGGTTTCTTCGGCTTTGAGCAGCATGTGCGCAATGCGCGGGTGGCAGGGCAGCCGGTGCATGTTCTGGCCGTGCTCCGTGATGCGGCCATGCTCCAGCGCCTGCAGCTGATGCAGCATGTCGGTGGCATAGGCCAGGGCAGCGCGCGGCGGCGGGTTCAGCCAGGTAAGGCCCCGTATATCCGTAATGCCCCACTGCGCCATGTCCAGCACCAGCGAGGACAGATCGGCTTCCATGATCTCGGGGGTGCGGTGCGGGGCCATGCGCTCCTGCGTGGTTTTGCTCCACATGCGGTAGGCGGTGCCGGGGCCCAGACGTCCGGCACGACCAGCACGCTGGTCGGCGGCGTCTTTGGAGATGCGCACCGTTTCGAGGCGCGACAAACCCGACTTCGGGTCGAAGCGGGAGGTTTTGCCGAAGCCCGTATCCACCACCACCGAAATGCCTTCAATGGTCAGGCTGGTCTCGGCGATACTGGTGGCCAGCACTACTTTGCGCCTGCCCTGGCGGTCGGGCATGATGGCGGCGTACTGCTTGCCGAAGGGCAGCATACCGAACAGCGGGTGTATCTGCACGCCGCGCAGCTGCTTGCGAAGTATAATCTCTACTTTCCGGATGTCGTTTTCGCCGGGCAGGAACACGAGGATATCGCCTTCCTGCTCCTGCGCGGCCTGCTGCACTACTTTGGCCGTCATTTCGGGCAGCATGCGGTCGTCGGCGTCGCCGGTATAGATGGTGTTGATGGGGTATTGCCGCCCCATGCTTTGCGCCACCGGGGCCTTGAGCAGGCTCGTGAGCTGCGGCATGTCCAGGGTAGCCGACATCACCATGATGCGTAGGTCCGAGCGAAGCGCCTGCTGGGCTTCCCGGCTCAGGGCCATGGCCACATCGGCATGGATGCTGCGCTCATGAAACTCGTCGAAAATCACGATGCCAATGCCTGTCAGCGAGCGGTCGCTGTGGATCATGCGGGTGAGGATGCCTTCTGTCACGACCTCGATGCGCGTGGCAGCGGAGGTGCGGTTCTCGAAACGGATGCGGTAGCCGACGGTCTGGCCTACCTCCTCGCCCAGCAGCTGCGCCAGGCGCTCGGCAATGGTTTTGGCCGCCAGGCGCCGGGGCTCCAGCATGACGATCTTCTGGCCCTCGAGCCAGGCCTCGTCCAGCAAAGCCAGCGGCAGCAAGGTGCTTTTACCGGCTCCGGGAGGGGCGTTAACGATCAGCGTGTTCTGCGCCGCCAGGTGCTCCCTAACAGCAGGTATAATTTCCCGAACGGGTAAGTCTATGGTGAATGGATTGAAGGGCAAGGTTTATGCTTTATAGTAAATTAAATTACTTTGATCCTACAAAGCTATAAAAGATTGATTAGAGATAAATACCTAAGAATTAAACAATAATATTATGAAATTTATATATTTTTAGAAATCAAAAATTCAATAATATCTTCTGTACTTAGTTAGTAACAAAATACATAGATGCTTGAAGTAGCTAACCTTTCGCTCAAACTCAACCTTAATGTACCTGACTATAAAATCATTGACATAGGTTTAGATTCATTCAATTTAGCACTTGAAGCTCAGCAAAAGTTTTTTCAAACTTCAGACGGAAAAGTTCATGTTTGGGTAGAACAGGGGTCTGTTAAATATAGATATAAATTGTATTATGGCTTGCTAACTTTAGTTAACATTATGGGTAATTTTGATGGATTTGTTGGTGGTATTGAAAAAGTTGTTACATATGGAAATAAAGCTATGGACTATATTACTCAAGAGTCTATAGTTTCACATAATACTCAAAATGTTATTGTACTTTCTCATAGTAGATCACTTGGTTTTCCAGGTAAAGTTAAAGCACTAATGACAGAAGTTAGTAAGGGGCATTTAACTCCCGAAGAAGCTACAGATAAAATAATTAACTTATTAGAGGAAGAAGAAAACATAGTTTAAAAAAATAAGTTTGTCGATCAGTTCTATTACACTTCGCAAAATCTTTATCGTTATCCAATAAAACAGCTAGAGCTCTATCCATTAGAAGATTTCGAAATACAAAATCCTGAAAACAGTCAGAACAAACAGAACAAACGCAATCATAGCCCAGCTATAAAGCCACGTTTACAAGGCGTTGAAATTTGGCAAGATGAAATTAGTGGTGATAAAATTATAAAAACTTATAAGAAGTAAGTTTCTGCACAATATTCCAATGTGTATCTTGTACAATAAAAAAGCCGAAGGTTGTTTTTACCTTCGGCTTTTTTATTGTACAAGTAATGAACTAGTCCATTTTCCTATTTAAAATACTTTTGTAAATACTTGATCTATCATTTATTGCAATAACCTTTGTTTCGTTATCAATTGAATTAACAATATTGTAAGCGTAACAGCAGTCTTCTACTAATGGGCTTAATGTTATTACTTTCGCCTCATTGAGATGTACACCAAAGTCTATTCTAAGTTGTATATATTTTGAAACTGTTTTGTTATTTTTCTTAATCATAAAAAGCCCATTTAGAAATAAAATTACTGACCATCAATTTTGATCAACTCTTTACTCTCTAATTCTTTAATAATTTCTTTCTCTAGTATCGGAATTGCTTGCAAAGATACAGTATGCTTAGGGAAAGCTTTCTTTTTATCTATATTTTTAACAATGCCATTTTCCTTCCTAGAATTAGGACTCATTGTAAAGAACTCAAGGTATCTTCTAGGTGAAACACCATCAAACATAAGAATACGTACTTTGTCAGTTTGAGATTCAATCTCAGTTATCGAATCTTGATGTAACTTCAATGCAAGGCTCTTTCTGTAAGGCTCAATATAATAAACATCTTTTATACCAGCAGCTATAATATGCCTTGCACAGTTATGACATGGATAAGTAGTACAAAATAATTTACCTCCGACTACATCTGCCCCTGATTTTTGACTACCAACTATAATCGCATGCATCTCGGCATGCACAGCTCTTGAAAATTCAATGAGTTCTTTAATTCTAGAAGATCTGATAATTGAATCCGCCTTAACCTTATCTTCTAAGTTAATTACACCTTCTTGTATTAGTTTATCAAGTAAAAGAGATTGAATTAATTGTTTCTCAGAATCATTAAAACACTTACCTCCTTCTACGTAAAGACATCTATGATCCTTACCACCCATATGGTTCGTTTCAGAATAAGTGTATACCCCTCCATTATACTTTGGTACATCATTCCAACCTACGGATATTATATCACCTCTATCATTTGTAATTGAAGCCCCAACTTGTCTACTCAAACAGGCTGAATTACCAGCTGCAGCAAATGCTTGATACATAGCTGTTTCACTAGAACTTGGAGTAATAATTTCTGAATTAAATATTAAATTTAAGTATCGAATAATTCTACTATTAACTAAAACTGAATTAGAACTTTCTAATCTTAGAAAGAAATCTGCTTGAACAAATGTGTTAGCTACTTTCTGTCCGAATTGGATTTCTTCTCCAGAGTCGACGTCTATTAGTTTATAAACCTCATGCTTTTGTAAGCGTCTATTTTCTAAATTTTGAACTCTTATTTCAATATTTGAAAAGACACCGATAAAGTAAAATAAATCAGAATATATTAGTCGGAATAGCTCTAACTCTTCAACATTTTTTAAAGAATCAATTATGTAGCATGTTCTTTCTGATTTAAAGGTATTTTCTGATTTTTCTTGCTTAGTTATCTCTCTTTTTACTGCAATTTCATTTATAGCAAGTTCAGCTAATACACTTGGTCCTTTTTCCTTCCTAAGCTCATTTCCTTGAGCAATTAGTTGATTTACATAATCATACTCACTTGTAAAATCCTCACGTTTGACATTAAATAATTTTTTTATAAAATCACTTAACCTAATAATCTCAAATTTGTAACCGTAGTGAACATCTATTACTGAGCCTAATTGTTTCGCTACAAAGTGTATATCAGTACCTATTGGGCCACATAACCCAATTATTAGCTCCTCTGTGTGAGTATCAATGATTCTTTCTTTTAACTTTTTTCCTGATTCTTTCGAATCAGGAAAAATTTTTAGTGCAGGTAGCGACATTTTGATAAGTTTGATTCATAAATATTGGCTAATATATATCATTATAAATATATAAAAAACATAATTTACTCAATCATTTGCAATGCATTTATTCGTAATAAAATAGATTTTCAAATGATTCGCCAACTGGTGCAAGCAAGCACCTCGTCCCTTTTCCTTTCCCCGCAGCCTTACCTTCAGCACAAGTAACAGTACGAGCTACAAGCTCGAACTAGCAGATAATGAATGAGTAGGATAAACTATAAAAGCGGGGCTATAGGGTTATGCACCAGCCCCGCTTTTATTTATGCTATTAAATAGGTTCTCTTTTCTGCAGCTTACTACCCTTAGGCCTCCTGTTTCTGAGCAGCCAATAGTTGATCGAGATTTTCCATGGCCGCTGTCAGGCCTTCTTTAAAGCCCATCTGGATGGTGGTTTCGAGCTGTGCCAGGTCATCGAATGTGATCAGGTTCTCTACTAAGGTAACTTCCCCTGCTGGCGCGAGCTTGTAGCTCGTGCCATTTTCTTCTCCATACAACTATATTTTTAAGCACAAGAAACAGTACGAGCAACAAGCTCGCACTAGCGAAGAACTACTATTACAACACTGAACCTGAAGTAGTGCCGTAGCAGTATATGCTTTCATGAGCCGGAAGTATAAATTTCATAACAAGGAGGGGCTATACTTTGTGAGCTTTGCGGTGGTGTACTGGATAGACGTGTTTACGCGAGAGGAGTACTTTGCCCTGCTTACCGAGAGCCTGGACTACTGCCGCAAAAACAAAGGCATGGAGATTTATGCCTGGTGCATTATGCCCAGCCACGTACATCTTATCTTCCGGGCCAAAGACAACAACCCGAGCGCGCTGCTGAAGGAGCTGAAAACTTATACTTCCAAACAAAACATCCCCCTCCCCCCTTCAAAGGGGGACTAAGTATAGTTGAGCATAACCAGGAGAGCCGGAAGAAGTATGAACCCACCCCTGCCCCTCCCGAGAGGGGAATTTTACAAAAGGAATTTATTCCCCTCCTTGGAGGGGTTAGGGGTGGGTAAACTTTTAGTATCAACTTATGACTCAAGCCTCCGAGCTACTATTGAAGTGAAGTACATTAGTAGTAGCCGGTTTTGTGTCGGAGCCGGAGCATTGGAAGTATAGCAGCGCGATTGACTTTAGCGGTGGCAAAGGTATGCTGGAGATTGATATTGCCTGAATGGTGGAGACACGAGCTGCAAGCTCGCGCCAGCGTTTGCCAGCCAAATTTAGAATTAACTAACTGGCAACAGGATAAGGCTGCAAGCCCGCACCAGCGGGTATAACAGCCTGCTATATTATAAGTAAATTAGCGCATGAGAAAAGCTAAAACAGAGATCATCGACCACCTGCACTTTCATGAAAAATACCTTGAACTGGTGTGTCAGCACCAGAAGACGTCTACCATCCGGTTAGGGTATGTGCTGCCAAACGCCATACAGTTGCCGCTGGTTTTTGGCGATATGACCTTACCAGAAAAGGCACAGATAGAAAAGCTGGATTTTACTAAATCGTTTGCCGACTTAACTGAGGCTGATGCCCTGACGGATGGCTTTGAGAACCTTGAAACCCTCCGGGCAGACCTGAAAGTGTTTTATCCGGACATTACAGCCGAAGACCGTTGTACCATCATTTACTTTAAGTTGCTACCTGCGTAAAATTAATTTTTAGACGATTCCCCTTCTGTAGCATGCTTGTAGCTCGTACTGTTACGCCTACTTGAGGTATTGCTGCGCGTGGAAAAGTAAAAGGCACGAGCTGCAAGCTCGCGCCAGCATTAGACTTCTATTTATGTTTTTAAAGCCGAAGGGACTACCTTTATTTGGCAGCCCCTTCAGTAAATCAACCTATATACTTTGCCCCAGGCAAGCGCGCTTACTTCCTGTTTACCGTCAGGTCGAATTGTATGTCCACTTCCGGCAGGATGTGGTGTTCGCCCAGCTCTGGATCAGCGGCGTAGGTCATGCCCCATCTGGTTCTATCCAGCTTAAAGCTTGCCTCCAGCTCCAGTTTGCTTCCCTGCAGGTTAATGTTTGCCGGGAACGAGATCGGGTGTGTCTGCCCTAGCATGGTAAAGTCGCCGGTTACAATATAGTTGTCCCCTTCTGCTACAGTGGCAATAGGCTGCACCTTCGTGATGCGGAAGGAGGCTGTGGGGTGCAGCGCCAGGTTAAAGAAGTCGGGGCTCTTGAGGTGCTCGAACAGCATGGGCTTCACCTCGTCAGGCAGGTCGAAGTTCTCAATCGTCGCAATCGGAATAGTGAACGTGCCGGACGTTATCCTTCCATCTACCACTTTGATGTCCTGGCTTTGTATCTGAAAGGAGCCATCGTGGTACAGCACCGGGCTGTAGCCTTTCCACTTCACCACAGAGGCGCTCTCCTGCAGGGCATAGGTACTTTTGCTCAGCTCCTCGTCTTCGCAGCTGGTCAGGCAAAGGCCACTAAAAAGAACACACGCAACTAATAGTACTTTTTTCATAGTTTTATTTTGTTTGAGTTTTGAAATGATTTGGATGTAGTTTTTGGATAAGCCTTTTAGGGTGAACAGAGCCAGTCTTAGTGTATAATTATCCCCTTGAGGGGACTATAGGGGTGTTTTCACTTGCAGAGTCACCGGTTTTTGCTAACAGAAGCATTCTGCTCTGTAGCTTTACACCCCTCTGCACTACCCTCAAGGGGAGAATCTTGCAGAAAGAACGGCTTTGTCATTAGAGGGACAGTTTTGAGAGAATCAAGCTACTTGCTGGCAACCTTCCTCTAAACCACCTTATCGGTAGGTATAGCTTTTCGATTAGCCACTGCCAGGCCCAAAGCCAGCACAAAAAATACCGACTCTATCAGCAGCCATTGATTTCCGAAGTCGCCCAGGGCTCCTTCCGAGAAAATGGTGATGGTGCGCGACAAGGCGTAGAAGCCCCAGAGCAGGCACAGAAACAGCAGGCCGCTTTGGGTGTCGCGCCACATCAGGTAAATCAGGCTCAGGAAGAGCGTCATCCCGACGCCACCGTACACCCCGCGTATGGAGCTGAAGGCATCGGTATTGTTGAGCTGCACGCGCACCAGGTCCATCACGGACTGTGGGTTGGCGAAAGCCATTACACTAACAGACAGGAGGCTGAGCGCCGAGAGGAGAATAAAGCCTTTGGAGGCCAGGGTTACGGTTCTTTGCGTCTTCATAACATTCATTTGTTTAAGTTGATGTTACAAAGATGGCGTGCCCCGGAAAGACTATTCTTGGTAAATACCAAGATTTCAGATGCGCACTTTATTGAGTAGTTTGCTGAAGTTGGTTGGGTCGATGCCCAGGTAATTGGCCAGGTACTTATGCGGCACCAGTTGAAGAATGTGGGGGCTGCGCTGCAGCAGTTTCCGGAACCGCTCCTCCGAGGTATAACACTGCAGTTCTACCAATCGCGCCAGCAAACCCGACATACTATGGCTCAGCCCTTCCCGGATCATGGACTCGATAGCCGGCCTGGTCTGCATGAGCCGCTGCAGCTCCGGGAATGGCGCTCTCAGGAAAACGGAGGGGGTAAGGGTTTCATAGTAATAACGGGAAGGCTGCTGCAGCATAAAGGAATCGAGCACGCCGCCAAAGGACGGGGCATAGGTGAACACCAATGTCGCTTCCCGGTCCTGGTCGTCGAAGTAATACACCCGCTGCACCCCATCGGCCACAAAGTATAAATAATGCTCCACCTCGCCCGCCATAGTCAGGGGCTCCTTCCGTTTAGCCACATGGCGCGTCCAGACAGCTGCAAAAGCCTCCCAGTCTTGGTCAGACAAATAGTGAATACCGTTTACCAGTTGCTTTAGCTGCTGTAGTTCTTGCGTCATAGTTATGATGTTGCTGTTGCAATTTAATCGATGTTAGGGGATTTGGAAATTTTGGGGTTGTAATGTCATCTTGAGCCTAAGCGAGAAATCTATCTCACACTATAGTTGTTTCTTAGTCATGTCGAGCGTTAGTCGAGACATCTTATATGTTCTATAGTTGGAGAAGACCTCACAGTGTGCGCAGCTCCTGTGAGCGTCTAATGCTATAGTTGACTAAAGCTACAACTCGACACAAGCCGTTGCTTTCATAGCTACTTCTGATCCTGGGAGCTTTACTGCCTATTGTTTCAATCTAGCTTTGGTGCGCTCACGGCCGCGAGGCCCCGTCTTCGGGCATCGCGCGGTGTACATTTCTTTTGCTCCTATCGTCGCAATGCCTTGCGGCACCAGAAATCTACAAGGCGCTCAACCCAAAGACTGAAATCAATCGATAGCAACAGCTATAGTTTGATTCTATGTCTATAGTTCTGTACCCTTTTCGTGGTCGTAGTTCCAAGGGGCAGGCTGCGCCTTCCTGCTCATGATTTGAAACTATAGAACTATAGGATCAACTATAGGAAAGGTAGTAATTCCCCTCTCGGGAGGGGTTGGGGTGGGTTCAAACAGCTGATCCATAACTATAGATAAACTATAGGAACAGAGATAAACTATCTCTCATAATACAGATCCTGAACATCATAATTAAGGTGCTACAAAACAGTACAGTAACGTGCACAGCCTGTCCGGGAATGGACAGGTTTAATGCGGGTAAACGCTGCCTGATTGGCTTAGAAGATAGAATGAGGCTATATATAAAACTGGCATATAAATTGTCGACACCGACTTACAAAGTACAAATAAACCTATGAAAAACTTTATCTCTAACCTAAACCAGTTCGTGCTGTTAGCCGGGCTGAGTTTAACCTTACTAACTTTCTCTTCCTGCGACAAGGAGGATATTCTGCCTACCACTCCGGGATCACCGGCTACTGGAAAACCAATTCCGACCACGCCAACAACGCCACAGCCTCCCGGTACACCGCCTGGCAATCCCACTACTCCTCCGCCTGTTACAACCAACAGCCTGCTGAAACAGCTGGGCACAAAGAGTTTCAGGTATGACGCGCAAAACCGGCTGGTTGAGTTAAGCTATTCCGACCTGACCTACCTGGGCTATACAATTGATTATGAGGGAAATAAACCAGTGAGGCTCAATTTTAAAAGTGGTGGCAACTACCTGATCTATAGTTATGAAGGCGACAAGGTAGTGGAGGCTGTTCGTTACTACGGCGAGAACCTGGTAAACTACCGCTACCAATTTGAGTACAGTGGCAACAAACTTGTAAAAAAGACGACCATGAGCTATGCACGTTCAAATGAAGGGATTCTGGGTATTGATGAGTACAAGTACGATGCAAACGGAAACCTGACAGAAATTGTAGTGACCTGGTCGACAAGTAACAAGATAGAAGACCTGGGTCGTCCGATGGTTATCCGGTGGGGAAGCTATGATAACAAACCAAACCCGGCGCCTTATGCTGAGAGTGATATTTACCTGCCGGGCATAAAGCTATTTGAGAACAATCCGGGCTTCCGCGACGAAGAACTATATTCCTATACCTACCACGAGCCGGGTATGCCAAACCAAAGGTTCACAAAACTACAGTCGCATCCCAACGTGCCGGCTTTTGTAACTACTTATTCCTACTAATAACCGCCAACTATACTTCCACATTTAAAAGCTGTTTTACTTTAGTGGTAAAGCTGCTTTTACTTTTCTCCTGCATTGCTTCCAGTGAAAGAGTTTAAAACATACTTCTCTCTACTTCCCAATAGCCACTAAATCCTGTACTGGCCTGCGTTCCTCTCCTTTATTTCCGGTGCCAGTGGCTAAACTATAGCAGTAAGTAGAGAAGCAGCCGAACGGTTTATTTCAAAATTTTGAACCTTAACACAAGACACCAGCCCGTTCACATAGTAATCCAATTTATTGTTCTTAGTCTTATAGTTTATAGGTAAATTAGGTAGTACACTTTACATGCGCTATCCACCAAAACCTTACAACTATGAAAATTTATTTATTGATCTCTTCTCTCCTGTTCTTTTCTTTCCTGATACTTTCCACACCACGCTTAAAGGATCTGCCTGAAAAAGGCACGAAGCCCGCAGTTACCTCTTCAGTTCTGCAAGGCAACCAGGAACAAATCAAGCTTGGGGAACGCCTGGTAATGATCGCAGCCTGCCACGATTGCCATACGCCTAAAAAAATGACGGACAAAGGGCCGGTGATAGACTACTCCCGCGCCTTATCAGGGCACCCTGCCGATATGCCCCCTCCGGATGTGAACCGCAAAGAGGTAGAGCAGAAAGGCCTGGCCGTAACCAATACACTGACTGCCTGGGTTGGACCCTGGGGAATTTCGTATGCGGCTAACCTAACATCAGACGCTACCGGTATCGGCAACTGGACTGAAAAGCAGTTCTTCACAGCCATTCGCCAGGGCAAGTACAAAGGCCTGGAAAATTCGCGGTCGCTGCTGCCTCCTATGCCCTGGGATATGTACAGGAACATGACGGACGAAGAGCTGAAAGCCATTTTCGCTTACCTCAAATCTACCAAGCCCATCCGGAATATTGTTCCCGCCGCACAACCTCCGGTAACTGCCGCACACGGTAAGTAAAACTATAGTTTGTTTGGATAAACCAGGTAAAGCCTGCTATTCAGGTTGTCTATAGTGCATCATATTAGCCAATTGGACCTTGCTTGGATTTGTAACACCAAATAAGGAGTCTGCCAATTTGAGGAACTATAGCTGCAACTATAGCTTAACTCTGGATATGAGTTAATATGTCAGTAATCGTCCGCAGGCAATCATTATCACCCACACAACTATAGAACACAGGGCTACAGTTCTGGCGGAGCGGGGTATGTAGTCGTGTTCCCACTTTGGTGATGAAGGAGCAAGAAACCGATGAAAGAATCCAGCATTTAAAGCACCCACTATCAGTATGATGAGCTTTATGTAGAAAACAGGATCGTTTACCAGGGCCACTGCGTTGGTGCTAAACAGAGGCAATCCGGAAGGAATGATCAGGTATAAGCCTTTTCCGGACCACGGAAGCAGATATTGCCCCAGGGCCGGGACAGGCAGCTTTCAGGAAAAGCCCAGCAAGCGCAGATCGATCAGGAAAGCTGCACCCACCAACAGCACAATGCCCAGAATATACACAATCTCCAGTAAAGGGTAAAGCCAGCAAGATTGCCGGATAAGGTTGGCCAACGCAGAGTCCTCCACCCCTTGCACTATTGCGGCCAGAGTACCTGTCACGGTTACCGTAACTCTATATTTTATCGCCTACATATGTCCGTTCTGCTCCCATCTCATCTTTTACTTCTTTAGGCAGATACCCTACTACCCGCACCGAATCGCCGGGCTGGCAGGCTATAGTTTCGCCGTACAAACTTTACCCCTATCCCCCGGAAAAAAACGTATAGTGCTTAGCCGTTTCAGAGGTGCCTGCGGCTGGCTGGTTCAGGATCAGAGAAATATACAGCGTATGACGAAAGAGTATTTATATGAGTACAACAGCATCCTGATTGTGGTCATTTTGTTTGTATTAATTCTGCTTGCCCAGGAAGCGGGCTACCGGCTCGGCCGCCATCACCAGCGCAAAACCGATAAAGATGTAAAAGCGCAGACCAATACCATACAGGCCGGCACGCTGGGTTTGCTGGCGCTTATACTTGGCTTTGCCTTCAGCATGTCGTTGCAAACGTATAACAACCGCAGCGAAGCTGTTATAAATGAAGCCAATGCCATCGCCACAGCCCTTATGCGTACGCACCTGCTCCCTTCCCCTTACGATTCGCTTACCCGCTCCCAACTGCAGAAATACATCGACCTGCGGCTGGCCATCAGTAACACGAATTATGCTATGGTACAGGAACAGGAGGCACTTGCCGACAAAACCGAAGCATTGCAGCGCAGCATCTGGGACCAAGCTGTGCAGGCAGCACGCATAGACCCGAACCCGGTAACCACGGGCTATTTTATCACGGCGCTGAACAGTGTTGTAGTTGCCCATAACGAGCGCAACGCCTTGCTGGCGATGCATGTGCCGGAAGTAATTCTGTACCTGCTGTTCATTGTGTTTATCATGTCGGGAGCCCTGATCGGATATGGAAGCGGACTAGGCCAGCGGCGCATCAATCTGCCATCCGCTTTGCTGAGTTTTATGATCTGCCTGGTTGTTTTCATCATCATCGACCTGGACCGACCCATGCGTGGCATCGTAAAAGTAGACCAGCACAGCCTGGAGCGTCTTAAAAAAGATTAAGCGTCTTCATCGAAACCGCTCGACGGGTACCCCTTTATTTCACGCAGTTTCTCATGCTCCTGCTGTAAGAATAACTATTCTGAGAGAGTTTACTGATCAGGAATATGTAGAAGCCTGGATATATTTCCGTTGATTTCTGTTGACCTGGAAATGAAACTATAGAATCGTTTTAGAGCAAACTTCCTTTCACGGGTAGCAATTACTCCACTCACCCGATTTTGCATTACATCGACCAATAAAAACTTGGCATAGTTAAACTTTTGAGACCTATATTCATATATAGTACCTATGTAAAGCTGATCCTGTTCAGGCAACACCAATGCTAATTTACCTCGCAAGTTCCGGCCGGAACCAGTTGAGGTCTAATCTCTGGCAGGACATCCGGACGCGTTTCACCAAAAGTTTATATTATGAAATACCTAAAACAAATCTTACCAGTCACACTACTGGCAACAGCAGCATTCTCGTGCCAGGATCAGCTAGAAGACACACAAATGGATGCACAGCCTTTGGCAGCGTCCACCGAAAACCTGATGCAGGCAGAACTACGGCATGGTAACTATGCCGTACTGAAAGCGGAGTATATTACTGCCGGCGAAGACAACACACTGGGCAACGTGGTATACTTCAATAATCGCGGAAACAAGCAACTGGATGCACATTTTCTGCAGGAATACAGCGAGGACGGGACAACAGCCATAACGTATTATGTAGATAATAACCGGCCATCGCTGGATGTTTCTGCTGCCATTTCGGAAGCAGCTATCGACAGAGCCATGAGCACCTGGGATGCATCTACCTGCTCTTCGCTGGATATAACCAAAATAGCTTCGGATGGCAGAGCAACTGGTTTTGTTGCGGCTTTGCTTGGCTTAAGAGGTAGCTATAACTACGTAGCCGATATAGTGCATGCCGGCTGGTTACCTGCCGCCTTCTTTAACGCAATTGCACCAAACGGAGCACAATCTATACTCGGTGTAACCTTTACTATTATTTACCTGGATGAAAACGGAAACGAATCCGATATTGACGGTAACGGTAAAGCAGACGTGGCGTTCAGAGAGATTTATTACAACGATAGATTTTTATGGAACGACGGAAGCACTTATGATATAGAGACAATTGCCCTGCACGAAGCAGGCCACGGATTGAGCCAGGGGCATTTCGGCAAAGCTTTCGCAACGGTGAGCAACAACAAACTGCATTTCTCTCCACGCTCTGTCATGAATGCGGCCTATTCGGGTGTGCAGACAACAATTACGGCAACCGATAATGGCGGCCACTGCAGCATCTGGGCCAGCTGGAAATAGAGAAGATAATCTAAACCACTAAAAAGGTAGTGCCTCCTTGCTTAACGGAGGCACTACCTTTTCTGTTCTATACACTGTTCACTTTCTGGTTCAGGCGCCAAGTCAGGTATCAGAAATTACTGTGCTTTGGAAGGCATAAGGCTGACCAGGTCTTGTATGGCTACCTCCAGGTTGCCTTGTGCCAGTAAGCGCAGAGAAAGTCCGTCTGGTTTTGGAGTGATGTCCTGCACTGTAACTGTTTCTACAGTTCCTTTCAGTTTCAATCCTTTCAGCTCTAAACCCTGACCCAGCTGGCTGTTTACTTTTTCCATTTCTGCCGCAATTATTGCGCTCAGGTCTATTCTGGCCTTTTCGATGATCTGGTTATAGGCAACTTTATTCACTAGTACCTGCAGTGCCGTGTTGTAAAAACCACTTGATGTAGCAGACTCCATGGAGAAATGCTGCACATAAAGCTGCTGGGTAGCATTGTCGTAAGCCAGCGCCACCGAGGCGTAAAGATCCACCTGATCCCGTTTGAGCACCGTGCGCAGTATGCTCAGTTGCACCCGTAACAGGAGGTTATAGCTGCCGGCACTGCTCCCCGCTATCCCCACGTCCAGCACCTGCGCGTAAGGGTTTGCTGCAACGCCTTCTTCAGGCTTGGGAATGTACATCCCGATAAGCTGCTGTTTCAGCACATGCTCCAGGGCGGAATAAGAAACCGTGATGGGTATATTCAGTTGTAAAGTATTTTCCATAGAATTTGTTTAGAGGAGACCGGAAAGTATCAACGGTCGGTATAATACGGTATCGAAGAGAGGTGCCCGTTTAAAGAATTTGAGCGAAGCCTGTTCTCCAGGTTTAAAGATGCTATAAAGGTAAGCACAGATGAATGGCAGGGCAAATCAAAACAGCAAGAAATGCTTTCCTTACATTTTCCGGATCGTAAGCTCATACTCCAGTTCGGGTCTATAGTTTATAATTCTCCGGCTTTACGCAGGCATCCCGTATGCTGGTTATATTTATTGTAAGTAGCACTGTTCTTTTGCTGTATTGCGTATCCTTATGAATCAGGTCTTCAGCTCCTCTTCCCTGCCCAACTATAGTTCACAACATCTAAAATTGCGAATACACCTATAGTGCATAGCCGTATAATGCTTATCTTTACTTAAAGTCAGCAAAACCTGATCATGAATTACACTACTTCTTTACTGCAACTATACCTGTAAGCCTCCGGGGCTGCGGAAATCCTGTATGGCACAAACTATAGTTTCTGCCTTTCATTTTCTGCGCTCTATTCTGCAGTCCCCTTCCTGTTGCAAACTATAGTTTAAGTCCTTAAGCCGCTGTGTCCTGTATTTAACTTTCAGGCAGGCGCAACTATAGTTTCATTGCCTTAACAAGCAAGAGAAACGGAGGACGATTTTCTGAACACTAAAGAATGTAATCATGAAAGAAGATATAAATCCAAAAGCACCGGCCACACCGGAAGCAATTTGTGCGATGGCCGCCACGCATCAACTATACCTGCAACCCGACTCCTTTGAGTACAACGAAACCGGCCTTGATTTCCAGGTGATCCATGCAAAAGACACCAACAACCAGGACTGGATACTGCGCGTGCCAAGACGAGCCGATGTGTTGCCTCGCGCCCGAAACGAACAAAAAGTACTGACTTTGCTGAAGGATATGCAGGCCTTTTCGGTACCCGACTGGCAGCTATTTGAACCGGAACTGATCACTTATCCGCGACTTGAAGGCACTCCGGTAGCTAACATCGATATGGAACAGAAATGCTATATCTGGAACCTGGACCACGAGAACCTGCCCGAAACATTCATCGCATCACTTGGCAAAGCCATCGCTGCCTTACACGCTACTAATACAGCAATTGCACAGCAGTGCGGGCTAAAAATCAGCGAACCAAAGCTGGTACGGGAGAACCTGAAGCTGCAGATGCAGCGCATTAAGCGGGAAATAGGCGTAGCCGAAGAACTGTGGCAACAATGGCAAGCCTGGCTACATGACGACAGCTACTGGCCAGCCCACTCCTGCCTTGTGCACGGCGATCTGCAGGCTGCCCATATTCTTACCGACAATACAGGTACAGTTAACGGCCTGCTCGACTGGACTGAAGCCGAAGTAAGCGACCCGGCCATTGATTTTGTGGCCCTGCTGGCAGCATTCGGGGAGCAAACTACAAAAACAGTATTGGAAGCCTATGAGCAGGCTGGCGGTAAAGTGTGGCCTCGTATGCTGGAACACATACAGCAGCGTCATGCATCCTACGGGGTAAACATTGGCTTGTTTGTCCTGGAATCAGGTACCGATGTGTATCTGCCTATGGCAAAAGAAGCTCTTGGTATCAGCAGCTAAACTTTGCTGAACTATAATGACAAAGGCGTAGGGAGTAAACCTGCGCCTTTGTATTAAAGCATCTACAACTATAGTGCTCTTTTTGCCGATATAGGTAAACTATAGTTTCTTACTTAACAGCTTTATATTCCAGGAAGTAGTTATAGTTTACCTTTGTGCCTTTCTTGCGGGCCATGATCGCTACATCGCCGTCTACTGGGCGCAGCTGTAGCATATGCACATTTCCTTTCGGCTCGAAGTGATGCCAGTTCTTACCGTTTTTCAGGATCAGCTCTACATCATCGGCAGCTTTAATGGCAAATGTATAGTTGCGGCCCGGTGTTAGTCTGCCTTCCAGGGGCACATCAGCCAGTTGTACATCCAGGTCCGATTTCCAGGTTTTGGGCAGCGATTTTAACTTGCCTTTCAACAGATTATACAGCACATCGGCACCGTTTGCGCCCAACCTGAATATCGAAGCTTCTACAAAAGCCAATTGCTCATACTGGGCCAGCGTAATTGGTTTCGGAATAAACTGATACTCCGGCTTTACAGGAAGGTGGCTGAACAAAAAAGCGTGTGGCTCTACATCAAACCAGTAAGGATCGTAGCGGTAAATGGTTTTCAGCTTGCCGTTTGCTGTGGTTGCGCTCCCTGCGGCCCAGGTCGGGTCTAACAGCATCCAGCGGTCGTTCAGGCGCACGGCGTTCCAGGCGTGGTTTGTTCTCGGAAAGCGTTTGCCTGGCGCATATCCGTACCCTTTGGCATAGCCGCTCACTTTTACTACGTCCAGTCCCATTTCCTCGCCTAATGCCTGAAAGAGCCGGGCGTACCCATCACAAACAGCACGTCTGTACTTCAGCACAGCTTCAGGCGATGCATCCATTACCTTTCCGGTATTAAAGCCATTATCGTCGTAGCGGATATTTTTTGCGATCCAGGCAAAGATCACGCGTGCTTTCTCATAATCGGTTGCAGCGGCCTTGCTCAGGTAGGCTGCCAATTGCGGTACACTGGTTGTATACCGCGGGTCAGTTTTATGCGCAAACTGGTCCAGTTGTTGCATCCGGCTATTATCGGGGAGGCTATTACCAGCCATAGCCGGCTGTATCGCAACTATAGAACAGGCAATTATAAAGATGCTGAACTGCCGCCTGGCAAGGTGAAGAAGGGCTTGAAACATGTACTTACGAAAGCATTTATCCGGTAAAAGAAAATCATACGCTATCTGGTTCCTTTACAACGTTTGAAAACCACCCGGCAGTATAGGAGTATACAAAAGGATGTTTCTGAAAATACCGGAAAAATTAAAATGCATAATTTACAGCAGCTCTGTATAACTAAAGTAAGGGATAAAAGCACGATTCGGGGTTTATGGTGAATGCAGGAAACTATAGGCATTTGCCTGAGGTTACACAAAAAACTATAGTAGCATATGAAACAATACAGCAGGTGGTATCACCCATACGATATTGACGAAAAATACAATAAACGTGTCGCTTACTTCAGTATGGAGTATGGCATAGACCAGCCTCTGAAAATATATTCTGGCGGGCTCGGTTTTCTGGCTGGCTCGCATATGCGCAGTGCACACGACCTGCGGCAGAACATGATTGGTATCGGAATGCTGTGGAAATACGGCTATTACGACCAGGTACGTAACGACGACCAGACCATGCGTTCGCAGTTCAGTGAGAAACACTATACTTTTCTGGAAGAAACAGACATTACCGTAACAGTTTCAGTAAACAACCACCCGGTAAAAGTAAAAGCCCTGGTACTGAAGCCCGAAGTTTTTGGCACGGTGCCCATGTATTTCCTGACCACAGATATCCCGGAAAATGATTACCTGGCACGCACCATTACCCACCGTTTGTACGACCCTGAAGAAAGTACCCGTATTGCGCAAAGTATTGTGCTGGGCATTGGTGGCGGCAAAGTAGTAGAGGCCCTGGGCGGTGCCGACCTTTACCATTTGAATGAAGGACATGCCCTGCCACTTGCTTTCTGGCTGCTGGAAAAATACCGTAGCGTAGAACAAGTGCGTGAGCACATGGTATTCACGACACACACACCCGAAAAAGCAGGAAACGAAGAGCACGACATCCATTTTCTGGATCGGATGAGCTTTTTCAATGGCACACCTCTGGAAGAAGTACGTCGTTTAACCCGTATAGAAGGCCACCTGTTTAACCATACGCTTGCTGCCCTGCGCCTATCAAAGGTATCGAACGGAGTATCGAAGCTGCATGGCGAAGTAGCCAAGCAAATGTGGCACGAAAACGAAGGCATCTGCGAGATCATTTCCATTACCAACGCACAGCACGCCCATTACTGGACCGACGATGACCTGTGGGATGCCCTGCAGTCGGGCAACGATCAGGCTCTGCTGCAGCGCAAAAAACAGATGAAGCACTTGTTGTTCCGGATCGTAGCCGACCAGACCGGAAAACTGTTTAATCCGGAGGTACTGACTATAGTTTGGGCCCGCCGCTTTGCCGCCTATAAGCGCGCAGACCTGTTGTCGCATGACCTGGAACGTTTCCTGGAGATTGTAAATAATTCTGAACACCCGGTGCAGGTAATTTGGGCAGGTAAACCTTACCCGTTCGATGAAGGCGCCGTGAGTACATTCAACAAACTGGTTAAGCTATCTATCAAGCAGCCAAACGTGGCAGTTCTTACAGGTTACGAAATGGAGCTATCGCGCAAGCTGAAACAGGGCTCTGATGTGTGGCTGAACACACCGCGTCGTCCGCGTGAAGCCTCTGGTACAAGTGGTATGACGGCTGCCATGAACGGTTCTGTTAACTTTTCGGTGCAGGATGGCTGGCTACCGGAGTTCTCCCGCCACGGCGAAAACAGCTTTATTCTACCAATTGTAGACACAACACTTCCGACTCATCACCAGGATACAGAAGATCACAAAAACCTCCTTCACATACTGGAGAACGATATTATTCCAACCTACTACTATAATCACGACCGCTGGGTAAGAATCATGAAGCAGGGTATGTACGATGTACTTCCTTTCTTCGGGTCTGACCGCATGGCGCACGAGTATTACGAGAAGCTGTATAATTACTAATAGCATATAGATAGTGTATCCAAAAGCCCGTTCACAAAAGAGCGGGCTTTTTGTTTTTGGACCAGTGATTGATTATCTGATCCGAGATTAAAGGGTTTACCTCACCCCAGCCCTCTCCTTTTATCGAGGGCCCCTACCTCCAAAACAGGAGAGGGAGTTTTTAACCGTTTCTAGTTAGGGCTATAGTTCTATAGTTACTTTTATCAAACCACCCCTGCCCCTCCTTATCTAAGGAGGGGAACCCTGACATTGCTATTGCTTAACTATAGTTCTATAGTTGGCGTGAGTCATCCCCCTACCCCCTTCAAAGGGGGACTTCAACTACTGCTACAGTTCGAACTATAGTTCTATAGTTACAGACTACGAGCAGGCAGGCGCAGCCTGTCCCACGGAACTACTACCGCGGAAAGGCTACGAGCTATAGTTGATCAATTAAACTATAGCTGTAGCTATCGAAGTGATCACAGTCTTTGGGTTGAGCGCCTTGTAGATTTCTGGTGCCGCCAGGCATTGCGAGGTACGAGGATAGCAAGAAGGCAGCAGCGCGATGCCCGAAGACGGGGCCTCGCGGCCGTGAGCGCACCAAAGCAACTATGGCAAAGATAGGCAGGTAGAGCTCCCAGGATCAGAAGTAACTATAGCACGAACTGCTTGTGTCAATTCAGCTACTAGAATTGGCTATAAGACAAATAAGATCCTTCACAGCTACGCTGGCTCTTTTCGACTCTCGTCTCAAGAATGCTCAGGATGACAAAGAAGCAACTATAGGACAAAAAGATTCGACTCTGCTCAGAATAACAAACGATATTCCTTATGAACCCTTTTATCTCATACTACAATCATCAAACCCACTACCCTTCTATAATTCCAGTAGAAATGAGTTCTTCGCGAAAGTCTCTAAAAACTTCTGCCAGTTTTACGGGGGGAAAATGCGCATTAAGGCCGCTGGGATTGGGTAGCACCCAAACTATAGTATCGGCCAACAGTTCAGGTTGCCTGCCTAATGTAGTTTTGGGTTGGCTGAAAGCAGTACGGTAAGCAGATATACCCAGCACAGCCAGTACCTTTGGCCTAAAAACCTGCAGCTTACGTAGGAGTCGTTTCCCACCTTCATGCAGTTCTTCTTTTTCAAGCTCATCTGCAGTGGCAGTAGCTCTGTCGACCAGGTTTGTGATGCCGTAACCAAGAGAGATCAGTTCCAGTTCCTGATCGGGAGAGAACAAAACAGGTGTGAAACCGGAACGATGGAGCGTAGGCCAGAACCTGTTGCCCGGTCGTGCAAAATGGTGCCCGGTTGCTGCAGAATACAAGCCGGTATTTATCCCGCAGAAAAGCACATCCAGTTCTGGCGAGATCACATCGCTGATGGTTGTATTGCGGGCTGCGGCCAGGTCGGCTTTTGTGGGTTTTATCATACTGAATATGCAGGTTAAATGTAATCAACACACGCTGAAAGTGAGTTACGCAACTTAAACCAAATGTATATCTACAGCAAGTACAGGTTCACAGGTTTAACACGGGGCGTAACTATAGTGCTTAAGATTAACCTTCTCCTACAGAAGCCGTACTTAGTGAAATTCAAATATAGCTGGAAGCTATAGTTTACATACTGCTGTTTGCATGCAAAAATGCGGAAAGCTATGGGTAAAACCGGCAAAAACGTAGTTACATAACCAAGAAGACTGTGGATAGTATAGTTCTACAAAGGATCATCGCATTTCTGGAAAAACTACTTGCAACGCAAGCTACTCCTGAGGCGCTCAACTGGCTTCTGGAGAAAAAACAGTTGGTACAGGCATCTGAAACCGGCAAGGAACTATACTTACCCTTTAGTGCTACCCCGCGTTATGTGGGCAAAGCACCATTAAATTCAACTTTAGAAGAACTGGAGCAGGCAAATCAGCTCCGCAAAGGTTTTAACCCCGGCAACTGGACCACCGACCAAATAGCCAGAACGATACTGCTGCTGTGCCTGCCTTCGGAAAATGCCGATAACTACAGCAAAACGATACTAAAGCTTTTTGGCAATGCCGATATGGGCGAACTGGTAGCTTTATACGCAGCATTGCCACTGCTGCCGCACCCCGAGAAGTTTGTATACCAGGCCACCGAAGGCATCCGGACGAACATGGGAAACGTGTACGAAGCCATCGCGCTGAACAACCCTTACCCTGCCGAAAATTTCACAGAAGCCGCTTGGAACCAGATGGTGCTGAAAACGATCTTCACGGGTAAATCGCTGAACAAAATTTACGGATTAGATGAGCGCAGCAACCCAGAACTGGCACGTATGCTATCGGATTACGCACATGAGCGCTGGGCTGCCGGCCGCACCGTAACACCCGAACTATGGCGCCCGGTGGGTCCGCACATCAACCAAACTATAGTTTCAGATATCAAACGGATTTTTACCAGCGAGAATGAGGTTGAACAGGAAGCCGCTGCCCTGGCTTGTTCACAAAGTAACTACCCTGAAGCACAGGCGCTTTTAGAAGAACACCCGCTACTGAAGCACAAGATCGCAGAAGGTCAGCTCGACTGGAGCCAGATTAGCCAGAAAGCTATCATGGCCTAAGACCCAACTATAACATTTCACCCCGAACCAAACCCTTTACGCTAATGAACCATCTCAACATGAAATTTATTGATCCGCACATTCACATGACATCCCGCACTACCGACGACTATGCGGCTATGCAGCAAGCCGGTATTGTGGCGATTATTGAACCTGCTTTCTGGCTGGGTCAGCCCCGCACAGAACTGGGCTCTTTTAAAGATTACTACAGCAGCCTGATCGGTTGGGAACGTTTCCGGGCGAGCCAGTTTGGGATAAAGCATTACTGCACCATCGGGCTTAACTCTAAAGAAGCAAACAACGAAGCGCTGGCTGAAGAAGTGATGGACCTGCTGCCGCTATTCATTTGCAAAGAAGGTGTGGTTGGCGTTGGCGAAATTGGGTATGACGACCAGACCGCTGCCGAAGACAAATACTATAGATTACAATTGGACCTGGCCAGAGAAGCCAACCTGCCGGTACAGATACACACCCCGCACCGCGATAAAAAAGCAGGAACAATACGCAGCATGGATGTAGCCTTAGAACATAGGCTTGATCCGGGCATGGTGATCGTGGACCACAACAACGAAGAAACCGTGCGCGATGTGCTGGACCGTGGTTTTTGGGCGGCTTTTACCATTTACCCGAACACCAAAATGGGTAACGAACGCATGGTTGAAATAGTGAAGCAGTATGGTTCTGAGCGCATAATTGTGAACAGCGCCGCCGACTGGGGTATCAGCGATCCGTTGGCTGTTCCTAAAACAGCCGCCCTGATGCTGGAGCGCGGCATCAGCATAGATGATATTCACAAAGTCTGTTACCAGAATGCCTTGGATTCATTTGGGCAGAGCGGGCAGATGAAAGAAAGCGACTGGCTGGATAATACGACAGTAGACCAAAGCGAGAAATTGTTCAATAACTCCATTCTTCGAGGTGGCCAGACGCCAACTATAGGCGAACTGAAAACCAACCCGCTTTTCGAATCCAACATTATCCGCTAAATGACTACACTCGGAGCTTACATACGCCTGATGCGGCCTGCCAACATTGTAACTGCTATTGCGGATATCCTGCTGGGTTTTGCGGCATCAGGTGCTTTGCTGGTATTAAGTCAACAAGCTGAAGGCAGTTATTTTATACACCTCCAACCGTTGGCCTGGCTTGTATTATCAACTATAGGTCTGTATGGCGGTGGCGTGGTATTTAACGATGTGTTTGATGCTGATTTAGATCGTATTGAGCGGCCTGAACGCCCCATCCCGAGCCGCAAAGCAACTATAGCCGGCGCATCAGTACTTGGTGGCACCTTACTAACTATAGGTATAGCGGCAGCGCTGCAGGTATCTATAGTTAGCGCAACTATAGCTTTTGCTGTAGCCTGTCTGGCCCTGCTCTACGACTGGAAAGGCAAACACCACCCGGTGCTCGGCCCGATTAACATGGGCAGCTGTCGTGGAGGTAACCTGCTGCTGGGCGTAAGTGCTATACCAGCAGCCCTGGAACAACTATGGTTCATTGCTTTTATCCCGATCATTTACATCTCGGCTATTACCATGATCAGTCGTGGGGAAGTGAACGGGGGTAGCACAAAGGCTTTGAAAGGCGCTGTGGCGTTGTACCTGGTGGTTTTTGCCGGTATTGCAAGCCTGGCGCTGTTACCGCAGTTTTCGTTGTGGTATAGTTTACCATTTCTGGCGCTGTTCGCTTACCTGGTATTTCCGCCCCTGTTTAAAGCTATGCCGTCGCCGGAGCCGCAGTTTATTATGCGTGCCGTTAAGGCCGGCATTCTGGCCCTGATCGTGATGAACGCTAGCATAGCAGCCGGTTTTGCCGGTTGGCAGTATGGGCTGGCGATGCTCCTGTTGTTACCTGTATCCATGTTTATGGCAAAACGTTTTGCTGTAACCTGAACTATAGCTTAGGCCTATGAGACCAATTATACAATCTTTTGCTGTACAGTTTAACTACGGCGTGTATTTTACAGAAGACCTTTTTCAGCAGGAAAACACCCTGCTGCGCGATGTGGTACAACAAGCTGCTACATCACAGGCAAAGCTGTTTTTTGTAATAGACAGTGGTGTAGCCGATGCAGACCCGTTTCTGGTACACGCCATCCAGGACTATTGTACCGAGCATGCTGATGCCCTTAACTTGGTGGCAGAACCAATGATTATACCGGGCGGCGAAGCTTGTAAAAACGACCCTAACGTATTGCAAAAGCTGCTAGAATATATAAATCAATTCGGTGTTTGCCGTCATTCTTACCTGGTAGCTATTGGCGGAGGCGCTGTGCTGGATCTGGCAGGTTTTGCGGCAGCTATTGCGCATCGTGGCATTCGTCATATCCGCATCCCCACTACCGTTTTATCTCAGAACGATTCTGGAGTTGGCGTGAAAAACAGCATGAACGCTTTTGGGAAAAAGAACTTCTTGGGCACGTTTGCGCCTCCGGTTGCCGTGATTAACGACAGTAGTTTCCTGCATACCTTGGACGACCGCGACTGGCGAAGCGGCATTTCCGAAGCCATTAAAGTAGCGCTTATTAAAGATGTCGACTTCTACGACAGCATTAAAGCAGATGCCAGCCTGTTGAACCGAAGAGACATGCGTGTTATGAACCGCCTGATCCACCGCTGCGCCGAAATGCACGTGGAGCACATTGGCGGCGGCGACCCGTTTGAGTTTGGCTCGTCGCGCCCACTGGACTTTGGCCACTGGGCTGCCCATAAGCTGGAACAGCTCAGCAACTATAGTTTGCGCCACGGCGAAGCAGTAGCCATCGGCATTGCCCTGGATGTAGTGTATTCTAAACTAGCCGGCATGCTATCTGAGTGTGCCTGTACCGATATCCTGAACCTGCTCCACAAGCTTGGCTTTGACCTGTACTCCGAGCACTTGGCTGCAAAAGAAAACGGCCAACTAAGCATTTTAAGAGGCTTAACTGAGTTCAGAGAGCACTTGGGCGGGCAACTGACCATTATGCTCCTGGATAAGATAGGCCACGGCGTAGAAGTACATCACATCAATGAATCCATCGTTAACGCTGCCGTTACAGAGCTGCAGCAGTTCCATCAACAACTTTCAGCCAAACCCGAAACCGAATATGTAGTACCCTTTTAATACCCTTATGCCATGCTATTACCAAACGGCACTCACCTTACCTACTGCACCAACATACACCCCGGCGAAAACTGGGAAGATGTTTTTGCAAGCCTGAAAACATACCTGCCAAAGCTGAAGAAGCAGCTCTCCCCCGACGCTCAATTCGGCGTAGGCCTGCGCCTTTCGAACCTGGCAAGCCAGGAACTGCTGATCAGCGACAACCTGCCAGCGTTTAAAAACTGGCTGGATGCAGAAGGCCTGTATGTGTTCACGATGAACGGCTTCCCATATGGCGGATTTCATCACCAGGAAGTAAAGGATGCCGTGCATAAACCCGACTGGACCACCCAGAACCGACTGGCCTATACGATACGGCTGGCTTACATTTTGGCGGAACTGATACCGGAAGGCATGGAAGGTGGCATATCTACGTCGCCGTTATCTTACAAACCATGGCTGGGCTTCAACAAGGAGCGCTTTAAGGAAGTGTTTGAAGTATCGGCGCTGCATTTGGCAATGGTAACCGAAGAGCTTTTGTTCCTGAAAGAAAGTAAAGGCAAAACGATACATTTGGATATTGAGCCGGAGCCGGACGGGCTATTGGAGAACTCGCAGGAGGTAATCCATTTTTACCAGAAATGGCTGCTTTACATCGGCTGCAAGCGCCTGGCCTGCACAAAGGGGTTAAGTCCGGATGATGCCGTGACAGCACTGCTGAACCATATAAGAGTATGCTACGATGTGTGTCACTTTGCACTGGCTTACGAGCAACCTCACGAAGCATTTGCCAAACTACAAGCAGCTGGCATACAAATAGGCAAGATACAGTTAAGCTCAGCACTAAAAGCAGAATTACCGGAAAGCGAAGTGGCCCGAACCGAACTGGCCCGAAAACTACAGCCTTTTGCCGAATCGACGTACCTACACCAGGTGGTAGAACGTAACGGGAACGGCCAACTCCACTTTTATTCAGACCTGCCACAGGCGCTACACCATATCCAGAAACCAACAGCCCGCGAATGGCGAACGCACTTCCATGTGCCGCTTTTCACACAAAACTATAATGGCCTGCAGTCTACCCAGGATGATGTGGAAACCGTGCTGAACTATATCTCAGAGCATCCGGAACTGAGCCAACACCTGGAAGTAGAGACCTATACCTGGGAAGTGCTGCCCGAGGGCCTGAAAACCGACCTGACCACCTCTATTGCCCGCGAACTGGAGTGGGTACTGCAACAGATACAAATCAAAGAGAATGCGTAAAACCGTAGTCATAAATGTAGTGGGCCTTTCTGGCTCGCTCATCGGCGAACATACACCCTTTTTAAAACGCTGGTCGGCACAGGGCCAACAAGCAACTATACAGCCTACCATGCCAGCAGTTACCTGCTCGGCGCAAGCCACGTACCTTACCGGCAAATGGCCTGAAGAACACGGCATTGTAGGCAACGGCTGGTATTTTAAAGACGAGTGCGAGATCAAATTCTGGCGGCAGTCTAATAAACTGATGCAGGCTCCGAAACTATGGGAAGTAGCCAAAGCCATAGACTCTACCTTTACAGTGGCGAACATGTGCTGGTGGTATAACATGTATTCCAGCGCCGATTACGCCCTTACCCCACGCCCACAATACTTGGCAGATGGCCGCAAACTGCCCGACTGCTATACCCAACCTGCCGAACTTCGCGATGAGCTACAGACAAAACTGGGCACTTTCCCGCTTTTCAATTACTGGGGACCGATGACGTCTATCAAGTCCAGCCAATGGATTGCGGAAGCTTCTAAAATAACCGACGACAAGTATAACCCGACGCTTACGCTGATTTACCTGCCTCACCTGGACTATAACCTGCAGCGCTTTGGGCCTAACGATGCCCGCATTACAAAAGATTTGCAGGAAATCGATGCCGTAGTGGAAGACCTGGTAACATTTTATGAGGGCAAAGGCGCACAGGTGATCATCCTGTCAGAGTACGGCATCTCTGCTGCTGACAAACCAGTATACCTGAACCGTGTGCTTCGCCAGAAAGGTTATATTGCGGTACGTAACGAGCGCGATACAGAACTGCTGGATGCCGGCGTAAGCAAAGCCTTTGCAGTTGCCGACCACCAGGTAGCGCATATTTATGTGAATGACGCTTCCGACCTTGAATCAGTAAAAGAACTGATAGAGCAGACTACTGGCGTGCAGGAAGTGCTGGCTGGTGACGAACGCAACAAGTATAACCTGGCCCACGAGCGCTGTGGCGACCTAGTTGCCATTGCCGAAAAAGGAGCCTGGTTTACCTACTACTTCTGGCTCGATGATGCCAAAGCTCCCGACTATGCCCGCATGGTTGACATCCATAAAAAGCCTGGCTTCGACCCGGTGGAAATGTTCATCAATCCAACTATAAAATTCCCGAAGGCAGTACTTGGGGGAAAGCTATTGAAGAAGAAACTCGGCTTCAGAACCGTGATGGATGTGATACCATTAGATGCTACCTTGGTGAAAGGATCGCATGGCAGGGTGCCCGAAGACAAGGGCGAATGGCCGGTATTACTGACCAAAAACAGGAAGCTTGTATCACAGCATGAGTTACACGCCACCGATGTATTTGACATAATATTGCAACATTTGCAGGCAGAGCAACTTGTACTAAACTAAGCAAAAGAGCAACTATAAAAGTTGCTCTTTTTTATTCGTTCAGTGCGCGGCTATGCGTAGGCCTGAACAACAACCACACCACCAACCCGACTGGCCAGGAAAGTAAAGCCACCAGCAGCGCGACGAGCCACCCGGGCTTGCCACGGTTATTTGCATCGCGGTAAGCCCACACAATGCTCCAGATATAGAGCGCCAGCAACACGATCCCCAGCACAATCCCGATCAGGCCGAAGGCAGCAAAGAAGTCTTCCATGTACATTGGTGTTTCCTCCATAAAACTCAAGCTGTCATACTATAAAACGAAGGCATATTAATTTAGTTTATATCACTATTAATCAGCGTTTTTACTCAACCAACATAAACATATTCTTTATACTATAAACACTCTAAATCTTGCTTAAAAAGAACGTGAGCTATGGTTATAAAAACTTCTGAATACCCTACTTATAAAAACCCGCCTACAAATGCATCTGGCAACGCTGCCATAGGTGACATGAGCTGCACTCAAGACGCAATTATAACTTATAGCTATAGTTCACACACAAACACCAAACATATTGATAATTATATATTTAACACCATACACAAGACAATTTGTCAGTATCTCATAATTTGGCTTTAACCTATAAAAATTCGCGTATCTGGGGAAACTATAGTTTCAACCCCTTGGTAGTTGCCCGCGTAACTCTAAAGTCCTGAACCAGGAAAACAAACTTAACGAGCAAACTATGGGACTGAAGAATTTCTTAAATAAAATAAAGCATGAAGCCGAGGCATTAACCGGCGATGCTACAAAAGACAAGGCTTACACCAACCAGAACACCTACCCCAACGAAGCAGCTGCCAAAGAAGCTTTTGAGCTATCGAAGCAAAAACTGTTCGATGTAAACCGCTGGTCCGACCTACCCGGCATCAATTCTACTTTTGAACTTTTCGACGAAACTGGCAACAAGCTAAACCAGCCAGTGGACAAGACAGGCTACTACATCCGGATAGAACTACCGGGGCCGACGCCTGAAAACTGGGTGCATGTACGGGACCTGAAAGTAGAAGAGCACAGAGCCGAATTTACAGTAAACCCCAGCACCAAACCTCAGCCTGCACCCCACGAAGAAAACGAGATCAAACACTTCTTTGCCAAAGAGGCCAGCAGTACTTTCAGGGTAGAGCGAAACGGCAATACACTTATCGGGTATGAGATCGGGCGTAACGAAGCGATCAACAACCAGGGCGAAGAAGCCGGCGACCGTGCTCTGGCCAACACCCTGATTGCCGAAGGCGGCTGGGCTGGTGTGCAGAAGTTACAATGGGATAAGCTTACCGCCTACCTCGTGCATTTAGAAGAAGCAGAACCTAAGCAGAAATAAACTATGGAAAAAGAGAACAAGGGTGTAGTAGTCGTAACCGGGGCATCGGCGGGGCTGGGCCGGTCTATAGCCCGCGAGTTTGCCAAAGTAGGTTACGATGTGGCTTTGCTGGCACGCGGCGAAGACGGACTGAAAGGTGCTAAAAAGGAAGTGGAAGAAATGGGCCGCCGGGCCGTGTACTTTACAGTAGATGTAGCCGATGCCGCAGCCGTGGAGCGTGCAGCCGAAGAAACCGAAAAGCAACTGGGCCCTATCACCGTGTGGGTAAACAATGCCATGAACAGCGTATTCAGTCCGGTAAAGGAAATGGAGCCGGAAGAATACAAGCGCGTAACCGAAGTAACCTACCTGGGTCAGGTATACGGCACACTGTCGGCGCTGAAACGCATGCTGCCGCGCGACAAAGGCGTAATTGTGCTGGTTGGTTCAGCGCTGGCTTACCGTGGCATTCCGTTGCAATCGGCGTACTGCGGTTCTAAACATGCCATACAAGGCTTTTTCGATTCGTTAAGATCAGAGCTGCTGCACGACAAGAGTAAGGTTAGGGCAACGATGGTACAGTTACCGGCCATGAATACGACACAGTTCAAATTCGTGAAGACGCGCCTGCCGAACAAGCCTAAACCGATGGGTAAGATCTACCAGCCCGAAGTGGCCGCCAAAGCCATCGTTTACGCTGCCGAAAACGAACGCCGTGAAGTGTATGTAGGCTACCCTACCGTGCAGGCTATAATTGGCGACAAGATTGCCCCTGAAGTTGGCGATTGGGTATTGGCCAAAACGGGCATAAAAGGGCAGCAAACCGACATACCCGAAGACCCGAACCGGCCAAACAACCTGTGGGAGCCTCTCCCTGGCGACCATGGCGCACATGGCACGTTTGATGCTGAAGCCACCTACCACTCTCCGCAACTATGGCTAAGCATGCATAAAAAAGAGATCATAGCTGGTTCGCTGGCTTTAGGTGGGATGTTTTTGGGCAACATGATTCTTAAAAAGTGGATGAATGGCAACAACGATAAGCAGCCCGAGTACGAGATCTAACCTATAGTTAATCACCAGGTACTGAGCTAAGACAAACTTACACAAGCTATTGCCGTTAATTTGAATGGCAGATAATTAAACTATAACACTTAAAGCTATGAACAACAACGAAAGAGACCGTTACCGAAGCGACCGCGGCAATTATAGATCGCATCGCTCGGAGCGCTACCGCCATCCTGAAAGCGATACATACCACTTCGATAACTATGGCGATGCTGCACACGGCGGCTATGGCAACGAAAGCTACTCCGGCACCTATGGCAACCAGGGCGATGAGGGGGCCGGCCACCGCTCCAGAAACGTAGCGAATCGTGGCATGAGCACTTACGACACATCGCGCAACTATGGCAACATGGGCAGTTATGGTGGCGCACAGGGCTTTGGCTCTTCGCGTGGCGGATATTCTTCGCAGCGCCGGTCTTCAGATTTAGGCTCAGAATTTAGCAGCGGCCACGGACGCTACGAGCGCACCGGCTATGGCCGCGGTACCAGCCAGGGCCATAGCCGCGGGTATGAAAATGACTACGACAGCCACGGCCAGAACGCTGATTATGATAGTTACGAACGCGGCAGTAACCGCGACATGTACGGCGACTACACTTCCAGACGTTTCCAGGGATCGAACCAGGGCCGTTTTGATTTTGACCGTGATGAGTATAGAACCAGCAGTTATGGCGGCGACCGTGAAAATTACATGGGTAGCGGCTACGAGCGTACCCCACGCCGAAACGAATACGGCTCAACCCGCGGCGACTACGGCTCATCGGGCCGATACCTGGGCAGAAGCACAGGCAGCTACGACCAACCCTATGGCATGAGCGGCTATTACCAGGGCGGTTACTACAACGACACCGATTACAACAGTTACGCCCGCGACCGAGATGAGCGCCAGAACGACTGGTAGTTTGTCTGAACCGGGATTAAGATAGATTATTGAGATTATCAGGAAGAAAGAGGCGCAGGATATTGCGCCTCTTTTTTTGTGTGATGCTTAAGACCTCACAGTGTGCGCAGCTCCTGTGAGTGTCAAATTATCTCCGAAGTAAGACACTCACAGGTCCTCCAGACACTGTGAGGTCTGGGAAACTGTAAATAGCTCTCCGGCAAGCCCGCTAAATGCTCCAGCCGTTCTCCTTCCAGTGTCAGGTAACTTTTCATACTGTCGGCGGTGAGGCAGGAATGGATCGGTAAAATGTACATGATATCGCCTATACTATAGTTCGCAAACTGCTCATCTGTAGCTTTCAAAATACCATGCTCCTGCGATAACGATACCAGGTTAATGCCTTCAACCGGATCAGTCCAGCCATTTCCGGTCATCGCCACAACTCTGCCGAATAAATTACTGCCATCTGACTGCGATAATACGTCTTTCGAGAAATGTACGCTGCCGCCATAAAGGATTATCTCGTTTCGTTCAGAGTGTTTGGCGATGACCGGACAGGCCATGCAAACTGCTATCTGGTTATAAGTATTGCTGCCGATGTGCTGCTGCGTGAGGTCGTAAAACACAAAATTGCCGGGCCTGATCTCGTCTACACCAACTATAGTTTCCAGAATACTGCAGCTTGGCGTATCGCCGATGGAGAGTTCTATAGTTTGAAACTGGCCTTTGTAGCGCTCAAGCAACTGGTTCAGATGGTCAACTGTCGTTTGATGTATAGCACGGATTGCTTCGGCATCGGTTTGTTTATAGGTATGGCCGTCGTGGGCCATAAAGCCCTGGAACTCCAATTTATCGGTAGCAGCTATAGTTTGCAGGGCATTGTCTATCGTTTTATAGTTAGTAGCCGGGATACCTGTACGATGATAACCTGTATCGATTTTTAGCCAGACTGCTACCTTGTGGTTTAAACCTTTCTGCAGTATAGGCACTACTTCTTCATTCACTACGATCAGGTGCAGGCGTACGCGGCTGGCCAGTTCGTTAATTGTTTCCAGTTCCAGCACATTTACAGGTATAGCCACCATAATATCGGTCCAGCCGTGGTTGGCAAAGTACCGCGCCATTCTCACCGATGAAACCGTGATCGCTTCCACACCTTCCTGCCTGAACCACTCTCCAACCTGCGCCGACTGATGCGTTTTGAAATGCGGCCTTAACCTTAAGCCGTTGCGCCTGGCTTTCTCCACCATCAAGCGGATGTTTCGCAGGCACTTTTCTTTGTCGAGGAGCAGGGTTGGGACGGTAATTTTCATCGGTCAAATTCAAGTAAGGTAAACCGTGAAGTTACCAAGATTTGGGGAGAGATGCTTTTATAGTTTGGGCTACTACGGTATTTGATAAAGTTTATATATTAGCTTTTGCTTACGATTTTAACATCATAGTCAACTTCGTATAGATAAGCAGAATAGACTTATGCTTACTTTAATGCAATAGTTGGTAGCAATTACAACAGACATCCTGCAATGACAATAGGACGATTAATAATTTTAGTTTTGGGAATTTCAATTTTGACTAGTTGTAGACATGGATATAAAGTTGAAGACGGCAAAGTATATTACGAGTACTGGCATGAAGGATTGGGATTTGAACAAGGTAAACGACTTATTGAAGTAGCAGATGCAAAGAGCTTTAAACCGTTGAGTTTCGATTGTGATTGCAGTTTCGAGTTTGGCAAAGACAAGAATTACCTGTTTATAAACGGTGAACCTATTAAAAATATAGACCCAAACACTTTTACATTTATCGGAAACTATATTTTCCGTGACAAAAACTCAGCTTACTTTTTTGGTTTCTATAACAACTTGAATGATTGTGATATCAAAGGAGTTGATCCTGATAAAATAACATTGATAAAATATCCTTGGGCGAAGGCTGATAACTTTTTAATTCACGGAAGTGACACAATTAGACTTGACGATATCAATGAATTTATCCCAATTGACGATAACTGGGGAAGGACAAAGAAATACATTATAAATAAGGATAAAATTCTATACGGTGCAGACGTAGAAACTTTTAAAATCACAAGCTCTTTTGAAGGGAAAGATAAAAATTACAATTATGAATTTGGATTCATAGCAAGAGACGATTTTAAGAAAACGAAGTACAAAAATTTTAGCTTTCAAAAAGAAGATATATGCAATTCTGGATTATTGGAATTTACAGATATATATGATAATGAAGAACCAATACATGATTACCAACATGAAAAAAGTGTACTTACAGAAAATTTAAAAATTAATGGGTTTACACTAAATGCATTTAGACACGGAAACTGGTCTAGCGGACCAAGAATTGTGAGCTATATACTGACAGACAACCATTGTGACTGCTATGTTGACAAACTTTATCATTATGACTATTCAAAACCTTCTGAAACAGAAAAAAATTATAGAGTAACAGAGAGAATTCATTGTAGACCAACAGCATTGTAGACCAACAGATAGAAAATAAATGAAGTGGAAGATAGATTATAAATAAACCAGCACAACTCAGGCTTTAAAATCGACTACACCTCATTCATAGCTTGTACAAACTGTAGAAATAAACCTGACAATTATCCCCCTTTCCACTCCCCTACTACTGACATATATCATTTCCTGCGGCGCGGCAACTTCGGACCTTTGCAGTATAATTTCAGCCCGAAAAACGGGCAACTGTACTAAACCTGTAAGTTATGACCGCACAAGTAACTACACCAACTGAACTGCTAGCCAAATACGACGTGCCTTCGCCGAGGTACACCAGCTACCCAACAGTACCGTTTTGGGACGAAAAGCCACTGACCGAAGCCGCCTGGATGCTGCACGTAAAACAGGCTTTTGATAAGACAAATGATACCGACGGCATTAGTGTGTACATGCACCTGCCTTTCTGCGAGAAACTTTGCACCTACTGCGGCTGCAACAAGCGCATTACCAAGAACCACGCCGTAGAGGAACCTTATATTGTAGCCATTTTAAAGGAATGGGAACGCTATCTGCAGGTTTTCGGAAGGAGGCCGCGCATTACTGAGCTGCACTTAGGCGGTGGTACTCCCACTTTTTTCGGTGCTGAAAACCTGAAACTGATGCTGGGCAAACTACTGGAGAAAGCCGAACTGGCTCCGGATGCCGCATTAAGTATAGAAGTACACCCAAACGCCACCAACGCCGAGCAACTGCAGGTGCTTTACGACCTGGGTTTCAGAAGACTGAGCGTTGGTATACAGGATTTCGATATTAAGGTGCAGTTCGTGATCAACCGCATCCAGACCTTCGAGAAGACAAAAGAGATATTTGACGCTGCCCGCGAAATTGGCTACACATCCATTAACGGAGACATTATTTACGGCCTGCCAATGCAGACTGCCGACAGCGTGCGCCATACGATAGAAAGGGTAAAAGAGCTTCGTCCGGAGCGCATTGCGTTTTATAGTTACGCCCACGTGCCCTGGAAGAGCAAAGCCCAGCGCCGCTACTCCGAAGCCGACCTGCCGGAGCCATCTGTAAAACGTGGTTTATACGAAATGGGCCGCGCTATGCTGGAAGAGGCCGGTTACGTAGAGATCGGCCTGGACCACTTTGCGCTTCCAACTGACGAACTATACCTAGCGGCACAAAACGGCGCTTTGCACCGCAACTTTATGGGCTACACCCCGCGCCACACTGAGCTGCTAATTGGCCTGGGATGCTCCAGTATCTCCGATACCGGCACTGCTTTTATGCAGAATATTAAAGATGTCGAACCTTACGAAGCTGCGGTAGAGATGGGAATTCTTCCGATCCTGAAAGGCCATGAGCTGACCGCCGAGGACCGCCTGATACGCCAGCACATTACAAACTTGATGTGCCAGTTTAAAACTGAGTGGGACGAAGCTGTAGCCCCTTATTTTGTAGATGCATTGGTTCGTCTGCAGCCGCTTGCCGAAGATGGGCTGGTGGAGTACTCCAACACAGGTATTCAGATCCTGCCAGCTGGTCATCCGTTTGTTCGCAACATCGCCATGTGCCTTGATGCCCGCTTGTGGTCGCAACAACCAACTACGCCGGTGTTCAGTAAATCGGTCTAGGGCCAGCGGATAAGGTGATTTAAGATTTTGGATTTCGATTTATAAGAAGGAGCTGTTCTCAGGGGCAGCTCTTTTTATTTGTCTGAATCAGGATTAAAGGATTAAATGATGTGCAGGATTGGGGCTTTGGCTGTTGTTGGCTGCTATAATTATATAGTTAGTGTTATAACCCACCCCTACCCCTCCCAAGAGGGGAATTCTCCCTTTGCTATAGTTGATTCTATAGTGCTATCGTTACAAATGATGAGCAGGCAGGCGCAGCCTGCCCCACGGAACTACCACCATGGAAAGGCCACAGAACTATAGTTGATCAACCAAAATATAGGTTAGCTATCGAAGGATAGCAGTCTTTGGGTTGAGCGCCTTTGACTTGTTGCGGTGGCGCAGCCAACACGAGCGCAGCGAGGGTAGCAAGAAGGCAGCAGCGCGATGCCCGAAGACGGGGCCCCGCGGCCGTGAGCGCACCAAAGCAACTATAACACTGTAGGCTGGTTGAGCTCCCAGGATCAGCAGCAACTATAGCACGAACTGCTTGGGCCAAGTTGCAACTATAGCCAACTATAGAATGATAGCTTAAACTATAGTTTGAGATAGATTTCTCGTTACACTCGAAATGACAAAAGAAATTAACTTACGCTGGCTCTCCTCGAATTACGTTTCAAGAATGCTAATGATGACAATAGCTCAATAACTTTTAACTATAAACTCTACCACCTACCTTTGCTATAACCTAAACTATAGTTCATGAGCTATTTTTACGTAAAGGCGCTGCACATCATCTTTGTGGTAACCTGGTTTGCCGGGCTTTTCTATATCGTGCGCCTTTTTATCTACTTCGCCGAAGCTTCAGAGAAGCCTGAACCGGAGAAATCCATTCTTCAGGACCAGTTTAAAATAATGCAGAAACGGCTGTGGTATGGCATTACATGGCCATCGGCAGTGCTGACGGCCATATTCGGGCTGAGCATGTGGAATTTGTATGGCGGCACTCCCAACTGGCTTATCTGGAAACTAAGCTTTGTGGTGGGGCTTTATGTCTATCATTTCCTGTGCCACGGCATCTTTAAACAGCAGCAGCTGGGAATTTTAAAATATAGCTCCACGCAGCTTCGCATCTGGAACGAAGTAGCCACACTTTTCCTGATCAGTATTGTGTTCCTGGTTGTGCTGAAGAATACCCTGAGCATGGTTTGGGGTATTGTAGGTCTAATCCTGTTTTCAGCTATCCTGATGCTGGCTATCCGAATTTATAAACGTGTACGGGAGAAGAATTAACATCGATTAAGAAGTAAAAACAGCCATTTAACTATTCAGCAACTCAACCTTTACCAATATGAAACAGCCGGAACTGAAAGCGAACGAACGTGAACTGATCAAACTTATCCGATATTTCAGCAAGCGCGCTAATGCCTTAATTGAGTCCGGCGAACTGAGCGCGGAGCACGAAAAACTTACCACCGCATGCCAGAACCTGGAGCAGCAACTATACACGCATGCCCAGAACCGTTGCGCCATCTTGGACAAACGCGCCCGTCTGGAGAAGGTAGTGGAAGACAACGCCCAGTGCCCGCAATGCAAACACGCCGACATGCTGAAACGCTCCGGCATCACCAGCAACGAGCATGGCTGGCGTTGTAATACCTACAAATGCCGCCGCTGTAACATTACGTTTACCTGGAACCGGCCAAACAACCCATGGCACCTTGTCGAGTTCCTGGAACTATACATAAAGGAGTTGGAAACTGCTTTGCAGACAGAACAGAACGAGGCCATGCGCGAGCATATCGTGACTTCTGTAGCCCAGATGCAGGACAGCCTTAACCGACTGCGCCCTGTTTTGAATGATTCGGATGAAGAAGTAAGCGCATTGGATGCAAAAGAGTCAGAAATGACACGCTTGATCCATCAGTTTAAAAGCTACCTGCAAATCGAGAAAATAAAGCTGGACATGAGTCAGGAGCCTGAGGCATAAACTATTGCTCAGGTTTAAATCAAATCCTTTTATCAATAACCGGCTATAGTTTATGAGCAGCTACTGACCAACAAACTATAGTTTTTGCTCATAAGACCTGATAGCATTAGGGTAACAATAGCATTTAAACTATAGTTTTGATCAGGTTTAGCCTTTAAAACATAATTATTCCTCTACAACAATAAAATTTAAAAAGAATGTAACCCTGTTCGCTAAATTTTCGTAGCGCGGCCGTACAACCTGTGTTTTTATTCTCTATCTTGTACATGAAGTTAGTAATTACACAATGGAGTACAATATTATAATCGCACCTGATTTAGAGACTTTGGCTACTGAAGTGGCCGATTTCATTCCGATGGGCTGGAGGCTGAAAGGCAGTATTCTGGAACATAACAATGGTTTTGCTCAGCAGTTGGAACGTAGGCCTTCTGACACGCTGAGAATGCAGCGCAAACAGCGCCAAATCAAGCAAAAGCGTACTAAATGGATTGAATAGCTCCAAGAAGATAAAAACCAAAGGTAAACCACTCCTTATTTTGCAAGCTGCATCAGGGAGTGGTTCTTTTTTTGTATTTATGTCATATTTCTGCCCTAACCAAACGATTGCCTTTGCAGTATAGTAAAGTTATTAACCCTTAAATACTTTACTTAATGGCGGAAACTGCTACCATTACTGGCACAGCACCAGCAGCCAGCGTAAACCAATCCCTTATAAATCAGCTGTATTTACCTGTAAAACGCTGGTTCCTACTCAACTTCAAGCTCGACAGCACTTATTTCAAGAAACAGCCTGATCGTATCTGGCTGGATCAGAACTTATATCCTCGTCTTGCCAAAATTAAGCAGGGACGCATCTTATTTGTTGGTTGCGCCTATTATACCTGGGAGTCTCTGAAGCATTTTAACAAAGGAGTAGACCTGGTTACTGTTGATATTGATGAGTGCAACATAATATGGGGAGGCAAAAACCACCTGGTGGCCAGCATCCTGGAGATAGATAGGTATGTAGAGGCCAGCAGCTTCGACATTGTGTTACTAAACGGCATTTTCGGACATGGTGTTGATTCACCGATGATGCAGATCCAAACCTTCAAGTCACTGCACCGCATTCTGAAACCAGGCGGCTTGCTCCAGATTGGCTGGAACCACGACCTTACCCCGGACCCGCTCAACTTTGACATCAGCAAAGAATTATATTATAAAACTGACTACGAAGGTCTGCCCGAACGCACAACTTTCCCGGACTCAACCCACGTCTTCGATTTCCTGAGAGCAAAAAAGTAACTAAAGCGTTGTAGTTGGCAGGACTAGTGATTTTTGTCTGAATCAAGATTAAGGGGGATTTTAGGGATTTATGGGATTAGGGCTTCTGCTGTTTGCAACTGCTATAATTTTATAGTTAGTGTTCTAACCCACCCCTACCCCTCCCGAGAGGGGAATTGCTGCAATGCTATAGTATAGGTTATAGTTCTATAGTTAATCATCCCCCTACCCCCTTCAAAGGGGGACTTTTTGGCTACTATAGTTTGGGCAACCGTTCTTCTATAGCTGCAAAACATGAACAGGCAGGCGCAGCCTGCCCCACGGAACTACCACCACGGAAAGGCGATGCAACCATAGCTACTCATGAAAACTATAGTTGTAGCTATCGAAAGATCGCAGTCTTTGGGTTGAGCGCCTTGTAGATTTCTGGTGCCGCCAGGCATTGCGACGCAGGAGCAAAAGAAATGTACACCGCGCGATGCCCGAAGACGGGGCCTCGCGGCCGTGAGCGCACCAAAGCAACTATAGCACTGTAGGTGAGTAAAGCTCCCAGGATGAAAAGCTACTATAGTACGAGCTGCTTGTGGCAAATGCCTGCTATAGTTAGCTATAGAATGATGACTTCAACTATAGTTTGTAATAGATTTCTCACGATGTTCGAAATGACAATAAAGTAAACTATAGGACATATAAGATGTCTCGGCTAACGCTCGACATGACGAAGGCGAAACTATAAACAATTATAACATCCCTTAACTCAGCTCGAAACACCAGAGAACCACAGTCAAACCTTTGCTTTCAGCTTCTTCAGCATCCCCTTCATTTTATCCAACACATGAAAATCAGAGCGGTAGAAATCGCATTGGCTGATCAGGTCTTCATTGCCCCATATGGTGAAGCGGTTTAAGGTAAGCAGGTTCGTTGGCTCGTAAAAATCAGGGTTAAAGTTTTTTGCGTGCTCTACAGTAATCCCGAGCTTTATATCTTCCTCACGGCAAACCTTAAGTGCTGTTTCATTAAATTCGCCACATGGGTATGCGATTGTTATTGGTCGGTAACCTACCATATCTTCTAAAATATCCTGTGCCTTGCTAATCTGCTCTTTTATGCCAGCAGCATCATAGTTAGGTAACACGGCATGATCGCAAGTGTGGTTGCCGATATGGATGAGCGGGTGCTGGGCCAGTTTATTTAATTCCGTTGGAGTAAGTGGACGGTCAGTATCTCCTACTGGTGTAAAGCAATCCGGACCATATTTACTGATCAGGTAAGCGTCTATGGCATCGTCGGTAAGGGTTAGTAGGTGCTTTTTCTCCAGGCCGATGGCAGCGTCGCTCATACCTGCTTTTTTACCCTCGCGATAAGCTACATCCCACCAAAAGGCTTTGTTCTTCAGCACGTGGTTGGCCGAAACGAAGATCAGGGCTGGTACATTAAATTCTTCCAGTATTGGTAACGCACGCAGGTTGTTATAATAACCATCGTCGAAAGTAATCATGACATAACGATCGTTGGGGGGCAGGCCATTTAGCACATCTACCGGCGACACGAATTTATAGCCTTTGCTCTTGTGGTATTCCACAAACCTGCGGAAAATGGGCACAGTAACCTGTTGCTGCGGGTCGGCAATTTGCTGTTCTATTTCCTGTCTATCGCGAAACAGGGCATGAAAAAGATAGGTATTTAAGGCGTTCTGTTCTTTAACCGCCGAAAGTATAAGGGGTGCCATCATCACATCCACCTGGTGGATGGCCTTGCGTATAGTTGATTTCATGTAAATAAAGGGTAATTCTGCCAGCTTTGGCCGGCTATTTACAGACTTATACTGTGTGCAGCCAAGCTTAGTTATAGCCTTTTTTCAGAATCAAACACACCTTATAGTATAGATCAGCGGTTGCAGGCAAACTCTGCTATTTGTGCATCACAATATTTGAATGTTTCAGCATCTTTTTTAAGCAATCGCAGTATATATGCCTGAAATTATGAAATCCGGTTTAACCAGAATAATCCAATCACTTGGTACCGGCACCCAGCCTGGCAAACAAAGCAGGCTTAAAAAAAACACCCTTAACCACTGATCATGAAAAGAATTAGTTACTTTCTGTTCTTTCTGGTATTTATCAGTTCCTGTATTTCTAAAAAAGAACTGGTTTACATGCAGAATGGCAACCTGAAAACAGCTACTCCTACTACTTTTAACACCAACATTCCGGATTACAAATTACAGATAAACGATGTGCTCTCTGTGAAAGTGCTTAGCGCTGAACGTGAGCTATCGGAAATTTATAACATCATCAGTCCTACAAACGGATTTGGTGTGGCCGAGCCAGGCAGTTTATACCTGAGCGGGTACTCCGTGGATTCTGAAGGAAATATTAACCTGCCAAACGTAGGCAAGCTTAAAGTGTCTGGACTTACCACCACGCAGGCACAACAACTGATACAACGCAGCCTGAACGAGTACCTGACTGGAGCTACAGTTGTGGTAAAACTTATCAGCTTTAAAATAAGCGTTCTGGGAGACGTACAAAAGCCCGGCTACTATTATGTGTATAATGAGCAGGCCAGCCTGCTGGAGGGTCTGGCACTTGCCGGTGACCTGAATTATACAGCAAGCAGACAGAATATAAAGCTTATCAGGCAAACGCCAAACGGCTCCGAAGTTATTTTGCTCGACCTCCGCGACCCGGGGCTCGTACAATCTCCGTATTACTACCTGCTGCCAAACGACGTACTATACGTAGAACCGCGCACATCCTTTGTGAAGCGCGATAACCTGGTTGTGGTTACCACTATCCTGAGTGTGGTGTCTACAGCAGCTCTATTCCTAAATTTTGTAAAGTAACCCATGAGAAGAAATAATACTAAAGAACATGAAATAGACCTGAAGAGCTGGTTTTTCAAGTTCCGCTCCAAATGGTACATGTTTGCTATTTTCAGTGTACTGGCGCTGGCCGCAGCTTATGTCTATATCAAAAGTTCGGAGCGTATTTACCAGTATAGTGCCACACTGTTACTCGGAGACCAGCACACCGGCTCTAAAAAGGCCCAGGAGCTGCTAAACCTACTTGAGGTACAAAACAAAGGCATTAAGGTAGAAGACGAGATCGGGTTGATTACCTCTACCGAAATGATCCGGAAGGCTATGCTGCACCTGGATTTTAATGTTTCTTACTATAAGGCCACCGACCATTGGCTGAATAAGATAGCAGACCTTGTGGTGGAAGAACAGTATGAAACTGCCCCGTACGTTATCAAACTGGATACTTCGTCGGCACAGCTGGTTGATGTACCGATGGAAGTGCGCATGCTGCCTGACAATAAGTTTGAACTGAAAGTAAAAGGCAAGAATGTAGCCCGCTATAATTTCCGGAACCATACCATACTGGAAGTACTGCCGGAAGTGGAATTTACAAAGGTATTGCCTGTTGGGCAGCCATATAAGGACAAGTACATGAGCTTTACGCTGTTCCCTGCCAAAGATGCTGACATTGCTCCTGTCAAAAAACATTTTTTTGTGGTTAACAGCTTAGATAGCCAGGTTGGGCACCAGCAGGCAAACCTGCATGTATCGCCGATAGAGCGTGAAGCCCGCGTTTTGCAGCTGGTAAGCAGAGGCAGCATCCCTGAAAAAGAGATTCTGTTCCTGAACACGCTGATGGACACCTATGTAGAAAACGATCTTCAGGAAAAGAACCAGAACGGCCGCAAGACACTTGAGTTTATAGACAAGCAACTGGCAGATCTTTCCGATTCATTAAGAATCAGTAAACAGGCGCTTTCATCGTTCCGTTCTGCTAACCGCATCGCTAACATCGGTGTGCAGTCTAACATCCATTACGAGAAACTATCGCAGCTCGAAATTGAGAAAGCCCGCATCACGACCGACAAGATCTATTACCAGAACATTCTGGAGCAGATTCAGAACGGCGATGGCATTGCCCAATCTGTTTCGCCTACGGTAGCTGGTATCCAGAACCCGAACCTGAACAACCTGTTCCTGGAGCTTTCGGAGCTGAACAAGCAGAAAGCAGGCTACGAAGTAAACGCCACCCAGAAAAACCAGCTGCTGCAGGTACTGGAGGGTAAAATAGAAAGCACAAAGCTGGCTATAGTTGCCAACCTTAAAAACCTGATCCGTTCAGCGGATATTTCGCAGCAGGATGTGCAGCGCCGCATGAACCAGATCGAATCCAACCTGGCCAGAGTACCTGAAAACGAGCGCCACCTGATGGACCTGCAAAGCCAGGCCGACTTCATAAACAAGCGTTACGACTTTTTACTGGAAAAACGTGCTGAAGCTGCTATCTCGCTCGCTACCAACACTACTGATAAAAAGATTGTAGACCATGCTGCTATGGTAAGTGCGGCTCCGATAAATGTGAAGCCTAAAATGATCTACATGCTGGCACTGTTAATTGGTTTAGCAATTCCTGCTGGCCTGATCGTGCTGATGAGTAACGTGGACAACACCATACAAGGCAAAAATGACCTGAGCGCTATTACCAGCATTCCATTCCTGGGGGTAGTGGCACACGGTTCCAAATCAGATAAACTGGCTGTTGTTAACAATCAGCGTTCTGCTATAGCCGAGTCGTTCAGGTCCATCAGGATAAACCTGCAATACCTGCTATCGGAAAGCAGCTTTAAAGTGGTTGGGGTTACCTCATCTATCTCGGGCGAAGGTAAAACGTTCTGTTCGGTTAACCTGAGCAGCGAACTGGCCTTATCGGGCAAGCGCGTGGTACTGATTGAGTCGGATATGCGCAAGCCTACATTCGGCAAGTACTTCGACACGCACAACGCTTCGGGGCTATCCTCATACCTGATGCAGGGATTGCCGATTGAAGATGTGATTCAGCCGACAGGCATCGAAAACCTGGATATTATTCCATGCGGACCAATCCCGGAAAATGCCATTCGCCTGCTGGAACTGCCTAAAATGCGCGAACTGCTGGACAAACTGAAAGAGCATTATGATTATGTAGTGGTAGATACACCTCCTATCGGTTTCGTGTCAGAGTACTTTATTCTGATGAAGCACATGGATACAACCCTGTATGTGGTAAAACACAAGTACACAGACAAAGACATGCTGGGCCAGATAAATGAGCTGTATGCAGCCAAACGAATCAAAAATATCTACATGGTCATCAACGACCTGGATTACAGCAATACATACGAATACGGCTACAAGAAAAAGGCGTCCTACTACTATGTATAGTAACAGGCTGCCTTAAAACCTATACCCTTAACCTGGCGTGCCTGCATGTGCTATTCGTATAGTTGGCAGGCAGCCGAGAAAATCTGTTTATGAGTGATAATTTGGCATCGAAAGCGGTGAATGGCATCAAGTGGGGTTCAGCTTCTACGATTGCCAATGCCGTGATGCAGATCGGATACACGGCCATCATGGCCAGGCTGCTGACACCCGAAGCCTTTGGTCTTGTTGCACTTGCCGGCGTGGTGCTTCGCTTTGGAGCCTATTTTGCCAACCTGGGCCTTAACAAAGCTATAGTTCAGCGCGAGGAGCTATTGCCGGAACACGTCCGGGCAGCATTTACTTCGTCAGTTTTACTGGGGCTGCTGTTTACGGGTATAACCTGGGTTGCCGCCCCTGCCGCCGCTGCTTTCTTCCAGAATGAAGAAGCTATTCCTGTTATCCGCGTAATGGCGTTCATGTTCCTGATAAATGGCTTATCGTCTACGGCGGTAAGTATGATGGAACGCAACATGCAGTTTAAGGCGCTCAGCATCCTCGAAACGGTATCGTACATTCTTGCCTATTTAGGTGTCGGTATTATACTGGCTTACCTCGACTTTGGGGTTTGGGCGCTGGTATTTGCGTCGCTGTCACAGTTCTTCTTTGTATCCATTGGAGCTTATGCCGTTGTCAGACACAACATCATTTTCCTGTTTAACTGGCAGGCCTATAAACCGCTTTTTGCCTACGGTAGCCGCATGTCGTTAATCAGCTTCCTCGAGTTTCTGAGCATAAATGTGGACACGATCCTGATTGGCCGCTTTCTTGGAGAGTACAGGCTGGGTATCTATAGCCGTTCGCGCGAGCTGGTAAGCCAGCCCATGCACATGCTTACCCGCATGCTTATAAAGGTAGTGTTCCCGTCTTTCAGTAAAATGCAGTCTGATAACGAAAAGCTCGGGAAAGCTTATTCATCAAGCATAACACTGCTGGCCGCAGTTATCATCCCGATCTGTTTGGGCATAATGGTGGCTGCTCCTGAAATTGTATATGTTTTACTAGGCGAACAATGGGAAGCGGCAATTCCTGTGCTCCAGATTCTTTGCCTGGGTATTCCACTCAACTTCCTGACCATGTTTGCCGGCATTATCTGCGACGCAAAAGCCATCCTGAACATCAAGATCGTTTTGAACATTGTGTTGATGGCGGTAATTGCCCTGTTCTTCTATGTGCTCAAAGATTTTGGCCTGATCGGATTTGCATGGGCAGTTGTGTTATCGGAACTGGTGAAGATGGGCTTTTACCAGCGCGTTATGAAAAACGCACTCGAAATTACGTACAGGCAGCAGTTGCAGGCCTATTTACCAGGTCTGGTGAACGGTGCCTTAGCCGCAGTAGCCATTTACATGGTAACCTCGCTCCTGCACAACTTTAACCTGCCAGTAATAGTACTACTTATATCACAGATCGCTACTGGTGCAATTGTCCTGGGTGTGGCAACTTTGTTTTTCCCCCACAGGCTGCTGCGCGCCGAAATCGGTAAACTGTTGTCTAAAATGGGCCTATCAGAAGATTCAGGCTCCTATTATGGCAGAATGATCAACAGGTATAAAACATTCATTATTAAGTAAGTATCACAGGAAGGTTTATCAGAATATATGAAGATTAATGTAGGGGTTTGCGGACCAATAGACCTGAAGCTGCTAAACTGGAAATTAAAGCACGAAGATTTACCGGACACAAACGCTTTTCCACTCACATCATACTATATAAATGCGCTGCTTAAACGCGGCTTTAAAGTTACAGGCTATACCAATGCTCCCGACCTGAAGGAGCCAAAGGTGCTGCAATGCGGTAACCTCACCATTTGTATTGGTACAGTAAAGCAAAAGCCAGGGCGTCGTTTCTTTGATTTCGAGATCGAGGCACTGCATAAAATGATAGAAGCCAACCCGGCGGATATCATCAGCGCCTTCTGGACCTATGAGTATGCGCTGGCAGCTCTTAAAACGAGCATCCCGACTATAGTAAACATACACGATGTAGCCCTCAAGATCCTGCTGAAACAGCCCGATATGTTCCGGTTCGTGCGCTGGATCATGAACTATAAATCAGTAAGTAAAGCAAACTATCTGGTTGCCAACTCCAGCTACACATACCGCCAGCTTGCCCGACCTGAGCAGGCCAAAGCCGTAACTATAAATAACTTCTATACATCCGACATAGAAACTATAAGTGAGGCTATACCAGCAAAAGGGAATTATATAGTATCGGTGGTGCAGGGTTTTACCAAACGCAAGAACATACATGGCAGCTTACAGGCCTTTGCCAAAGTTCGTGCCCTCTTCCCCAATCTTGAATACCACCTGGTAGGTGTAGATATGGAAGAAAACGGACCAGCACACCAATATGCCAAACAACTCGGCATTGCAGATGGTGTAAAGTTTATTGGCTGCCTGGGTTTTGAAGATGTGGTAAAAGAAACCGCCGGAGCGAAAATATTGGTTCATCCATCCTATGAAGAATCGTTTGGGATGGCCATACTGGAAGCGATGGTGGCAGGTACAGCCGTAGTTGGTGGCGATAAGAGCGGTTTTGTGCCTGAATTACTGGCGCACGGCAAAGCCGGGTTGCTCTGCGATATCACATCGCCGGATGCCATGGCGGAGCAAATAATTCGACTGCTGGAAAGCGAACAACTATGGCGTGAAACCGTACGATACGCAAAGCAGCATGCCCGCAAACATTTTTCGGAAGATGTGGTCATAAATCAGCACTTGGCACTTTTCAGCCGCGTACTTGCCCGTGAACTGATACCTAAATATGCACAGGGCGCTTACAGCCCAATGCCGCTTCCCGACACTGCCTGAGTGCCTGCTATACGTTACATAGCCCCATGAAGCTAAACTATACATTCTTATTTATCATCCCTCTGGCGCTGATCTTCCTGCTGGACAACATGTTTATGGAGTTGCTGGCGCCAGAGAGTGCACATGGCGGAACTCTCATCAGCTCAATGGCCAAGCTCATTGCGGGTATTGCTATAGGGTACAGTGCGCTGTTCTTTCAGCGCATGTCCATACCAATGAAGTGGGCCTTCTTCTTAACCTCGCTGTATTTGTTCGGGCTTTCTATGGAGTCAGCTTATAAGTACGGCACCTTCTTCGTGTATCCGCACGTATTCCTGAAGGTGATGATCTTCTTTTACTCGATCTTTATTTACACCTACTATAAAGGAAACAATTACCTGAAAATGAGCCACCTGGTATTTTTTATACTGGCTGGATTCTGGTTAAATGTGCTTGTTGTAAACCCTGGTGCACTCAGCATATCCTCCTTCACACAGCATGAGCGCGGTGTACACTCTACCTCAGTGTACATGCTTGTTATTCCTTTTCTGTATTTCCTGACACAGTATTTCTTTAAAGCCAAATGGTATAGTTTGCCGATGGCCTTTTTTGTGCTGCTTACTATATTCTTTTTTCAGCACCGCACGGTGTGGGTTTGTACAGTTATAGTGCTGGCCGTCTACTACCTTTTGTTTCGTTTCAAAACCGATACCCCGATTGGTATCGGCAAGATCCTGCCTATCATCGGTATTATAGTTGCAGGTGGCTTAGCCAGCAGTGCTTTTCTTTTCTCTATGCACCCGGAGATCATTACCAAAATCTTAGAAAACTTCTCGGATATAGAAAACTTTGATAAACAGGGCACCGGCAGCTGGCGCTACAACCAATGGCTTTCTTACCTGCCCTTTATCAAAGAGAACCTTGTAATGGGCATGCGTTTCGAGGGGTTTGAGCTGCCTATCCAATTTTACCGCGACGATATTGATAAACCCGTTTTTGAAGACGGATATGGGCACTTCTTCCATAGTTTTTACGTGGATGTGCTGTTCTACGCCGGCTTAATTGGCCTGTCGCTATTCCTGTGGCAAGCGTTTTATGCTATCTGGAAAGCATTACGGGTAAAGCGTTTGAACGAAAACCAGATCATCATGATCGCGTTTATTATCAGTGGCTTTGTATTTGGTATCTCTTATATACTTCCAGCGTATTACTATGGGATACTCGGCCTCACCATTGTGCTGCTCGAAGAAGATGAGCCAGACCGGACATCGTACCTGAGAGAGTTTGCCACCCGCAGGAAACGACAACTGATCGCATTAAGGGAAAGACTTATTCCTTCGTGAGCAGCAACAGGCCCTGAACTATAGTTCATCCTTATTCAAACCCTTTAACTATGCAAACATCTACCGACCATACACAACCTTTAGAGACCCCGGTGCTCCTGATCATATTTAACAGGGCACATACTACCCAGAAAGTACTGGACCGCATACGCCAGGTACAGCCCAAAAAACTATACGTTGCCGCAGATGGCCCGCGACCTGGTAATGCCAGCGACTTGGAGCGCTGCGCCGAAGCCCGCGCCGTAATTGAGCAGGTAGACTGGGATTGCGAAGTAAAAACACTATTCAGAGAGCAGAACCTGGGCTGTGGCGTAGCTCCATCAAGCGCTATAAGCTGGCTGTTTGAGCACGAAGAAACTGGTATTATACTGGAAGACGACTGCGTGCCATCTAAAAGCTTTTTCTGGTTTTGCCAGGAGCTGCTGGAGAAATACAAGCAAGATACCCGCGTAATGCACATCAGTGGCAACAACTACCTGAACGGCTGGAAACGCGATTCGGATTACTCTTACTACTTCTCGAACAAAGTGAACAGTTGGGGCTGGGCTACCTGGCGCCGTGCCTGGCAACTATACGACTTTAACCTGGGCAACTATCCCGAGCTCAAGAACAAGGGTTACCTGAATGGCATCTTTCTGAACAAGTTTGAGGAAACCTACCGCCTAAGCAAGATAGAAGAAACTATAGCCAATTTGCAGAAAGGCGATGTGTGGGATTACCAGTGGGAATTTACTGTGTACTCTAACTCCGGTTTGTGCATTGTGCCGGAAGTGAACCTGGTGAGCAACATCGGTTTTGGCGAAGACGCCACGCACACCTTTAACCAGTTCGAAGAAAAGGCCAAGATTCGCGAGAACGAGATCAGTTTTCCGCTGCGGCACCCGCGCTTCGTTATCCGCGACCAGGAATCGGACCGTCGGTATTTTAATCGCATGATGCGCGACAAGGCCAGCGCCAAGTTAAAAGCGTTGTTCAATTTTAGCCTGTAAGCCATGAAAGTACTTTTATCGGCATACGCCTGCGAACCGCACCGTGGAACTGAACTTGGTAACGGCTGGAACTGGGCACTAAATACAGCTAAACTGGGCCACGACGTGTGGTGCCTCACAACGATAGAAGGCCGCACCGCCATAGAAGCAGAAGTGGAAAGACTGGCCATGCCTAACCTGCACATTGTGTTCGTAGAGCTGCCTGCCTGGATCGATAAAGCCTTTGAATACCACCTGGGTTTTTACTTTCATTACATTGCCTGGCAGCAATACGCCTATCGCAAAGCAAAAGAGCTGGACAAAACGATAGATTTTGACCTGGTGCACCATGCAACTATAGGTAGTCTGCAGTTAGGAACCGCCCTCTGGAAACTGAATAAACCGCTTATTTTCGGGCCATGTGGTGGCGGACAGGAAGCGCCTAAAGCATTCAAAAAATACTTTTATAGTAGCTGGAAAGAAGAAGTTATCCGCTCCTGGATCAGTAAACTGTTGCTGGCTGTGAACCCGGACGTGAAGAAAACCATGCAACGGGCATCATTGGTACTGACAACCAACCAGGATACTTACGACATGGCTGCAAAAGCCGGCGCCTTAAACCCACAAATGTTCCTGGACACCAGTCTGCCGGAGAGCTTTTACCCGGAAACTTACCCTACTCGTGCCCCCAAAGAAGTGCTGAACATACTATGGGTGGGCCGCCTGTTTGCCCGAAAAGGAATGCCGGTTGTATTGGAAGCTCTGAAACACGTTCGCCCGGATGTGCCGTTTAAACTGACGATACTCGGTGATGGCCCGATGCGCGATATGGTGCCCCAGTGGATAGCCGAAAATAACCTGCAAAGCAAAGTGGATTGGAAAGGCCAGGTGCCGTGGGAAGAAGTAAAACGGGCCTACACCGAGAGTGATCTGTTCCTGTTCTGCAGTCTGCGCGATTCCTCGCCAGCTCAGTTCCTGGAAGCGATGGCTTATGGCTTGCCTGTGGTAACACTGGACCTGCACGGTGGCAAGAACTTAGTGCCTGACAGCGCTGGTATAAAAGTACCTGTCACCAACCCCGAAAAAACCTGTAAAGCCTTGGCAAAGGCTGTGGAACAACTATACGACAACCCAATGCTGCGCGAAGAAATGGGCCGAAATGGCTATGCCTTCGCAAAAACGCAAACCTGGACCCTTAAAACAGAACATATTGCCGGCCTTTATAGTAAGTATACCCAAGCTAAACCTACAGAACAAACTGTTCAACCCAATACCCTTAACCTGACATGATTCATATAGTTATACCCGTTTTCAACCGTAAGAATTTTACCCGCGAGTGCTTATTGTCGCTGAAGCGCGGCACCAACCAGAACTATAGTATTGTAGTGGTAGATGATGGCTCTACCGATGGTACGGCCGATATGCTACGCGAAGAGTTTCCGGAAGTGAAAGTACTTTTCGGAGATGGCAACCTGTTCTGGACGGCCAGCGTGAACATGGGCCTGAAATATGCCCTGCAACATGGCGCAGAATATGTGATGACGCTAAACAACGACCTGGAAGTAGCAGAGGACTTTATAGAGAATACCTACAAGTGGATCAGGCAAAAGCCGAATGCTGTTATTGGGGCCCTGGAGATGGATGCCGTAACCCGTGAGCCTTTCTGCGGTGGTGAGATTATCGATTTTAAACGCAACAAGGTTCGTTATCTGTTAAATGAACTGCCAAAAGAGAAACAGGTAGGCTTGCACAATGTATCGCAGTTGCCTGGCCGTGGTTTGCTGATACCGCGTGCAGTTATCGAAAAGATTGGCTTATTTGATCAGGATCGCTTTCCGCACTATGTAGCTGATTATGACTATACGCATACTGCGCTGCGCAACGGTTTTGAACTATACGTAAACTACGACGCCAAACTATATACCTACCCTGAAGAGAGCGGTGAACGCAAAAACCGTAAAGAGAAATCGCTGAAGAACTTTTACAACCACCTGTTCGATATAAAAGGCGGCGGCAACCTGCGCGATTTTACACGTTTTACACTAAAGAACTGCCCGGCACCCTATATCCCGTATTACCTGGTTAACGGGGTAGCCCGTCGTATTTTCGGATACCTGGTACATTAAACTAATAGCATTATGTCCCGAGTTGGTAACAGCATCTCTCCTGCCATGGCGAACTATACCAACTATAGGTTACTGGTAACTATAGTTGCCCTGGCAGCTATAGTTACCGGCTTATACTTTTTGCTTCAGCCAGGGCAAAAAGAGACTATCCTTACCCAGGCTAAAACAAACCAAACCATCGTCATCACAAAAGGCGGCACCTACTCTGGTACCTGGGTATCGTACGACTCCGAAATTCCGGCCGTTGATATCCAGACCTCAGAACCTGTTATCATCGAGAATTCTATCGTTCGTGGAGCGGGATACCTGATAAAAAGCTGGGGCTATGCCTGCAACCTGACCGTGCGCAACACCGAAGGCTATGGACTGCCTCCTACCCCCTGGAAAGACTATACCAAACCGCGCTATTTTGTAACAGCAGATGTGTTTAAGAATGTAGTGGTAGAAAACTGCTATCTGGAAAATACGGCAGGCATTAATATTACGGTAGAGTACCTGGGCAACGGCTCCGAGGATGAAACTATAAAAATCCGCTATAACAAGGTCCGCAACATAGATGGCAGAATTTACGACACGCTTGAGACGGTAAACTTTGTGGGCCTGAACTTCAGTAACCCGATCCGCCATGCCGAGATTGCCTGGAACGAAGTGATAAATGAGCCGGATAACTCTATAGTTGAAGATAACATCAACATTTACAACACGCGTGGCACCCCTGACTCCCCCATCCGTATACACAATAATTATATAGAAGGCGCTTTCCCGTACCCGGCCAATGCTAAAGATTACTCCGGCGGAGGCATCATTTCGGATTCTCCTAAAACCGACAGTACCAAATCAACAGCTTATGTAGAGATTTACCGGAATCAGCTGGTGGGGCTCGGCAATTACTGTATCAGCGTGGCGGGTGGCAACAATATAAAAGTGTATGATAACACGGCTATAGTTTCGGGCCTGTTTGAAAATGGCAAGCGTTACAAATTCTGGACGAGCGGTATCTGGATAAAGGATTTCTATAAAATGAAAAGCACTTATAATATTGAGGTATCCAATAACAAACTAGCGGTAGTGGGGCAAAACGGCGGCTGGCGAAACGAGTTTCTGGATAGCCTGAAGGTAAGAGATTTGCGTCCTCTTAACCATTTTATCAAAGGAGAAGTAACCAAATCGCTGGAGAAAGAAGAATACCGTGCCTGGCGCCATAAACTACAGCAGCAAGCTATCAGACCAGGGCCTGCAAAAGGCTGATTCTGGACTTATCGAAACACAACAAAAGACCCGCTTACAAGTATAAACTACTGCGAAAATATCAACCCTAATTATCACCCTGACTATGGTTATAGTAAACTATAAAGCCGGGCAACTGGCAAACAGACTTTTCCATTTTGCGCATTTTATATCGAATAGCATCGAATACAACTATAAGTTAGTTAACCCATCGTTCAACGATTATAAGCAATTTTTTACCAGCACCTCCTCCAACAACTTCAACGGGCTCAAGATCAGCACCCAGATAACACCTGACGATAAACTGGATGGACTTATCCGGAAGTCGATGCTCGGGATGGGCAAAGTGCTGGTAAATCCACTGAAGAAAACACCTCTCTACCACTTCCATAATGTGCAGGATTACGACAAACAGGATGTGTGCTATGACATGAATGACCCTGAGTTTGTGGATTCAGCTAAAAAGAGACTCACATTTATAGATGGCTGGCTGTACCGCGACTTCAGGAACTTCCAGAAACATGCGCCGGTGCTGCGCAAGATCTTTACGCCTGTACCTGCTTACCAGGATCAAGTGAATCAAACTATAGCGCATTGCCGTGACCTGGGCGATGTAATTATTGGTGTACATATCCGACGGGGCGACTATAAAACTTTCCTGAATGGCTGCTGGTACTACGAAGACGACGTATATGCGGCAAGAATGCGTGAGTTGATGGAGATATTCGCCCAGCAGAATAAAAAGTGCGTGTTCCTGATCTGTTCTAACGAAAAAATCAATACCGACAACTATAAAGGCATCAACATAGTGACCGGTGATCGTCATTTTATAGTTGACCTGTACTGCTTGTCGCAATGCGATTACCTGATCGGTCCGCCAAGCACTTTTACCATGTGGGCCTCCTTTTATGGCGAAACCCCGCTCTGCACGCTAGACTCTGCTACGAAACAGGTAGCACTCGCTGATTTTTCTGTTGTAAAGGAAGGTTGATCATTTAAACTATAGTTTACAGACTTACCTTAATTGAAAATGCCACTCACACAGGTGGCATTTTTAATTGATGAATAGACAGCCTAACAACTTACCCAACCCTAAACATAGATACATTCAAATATTACAACTTAACAATATACAATTCGATTTATCGAATCGAACTATACTTTTTGATTACCTATATCGTTACTTTGGATTACCTTTCCCGTAAAATACAAATATTAGCTTTCTTTAATATAAAAATATCTAGCACTTTACCAATAACACTTATAATAAATAAAATATTAAACAAATATAAATTTACAAAGTTTTTTAAATTATTTGCAACCTTTTAAATTAGCACAAATAGCCCAAACAACTCGCCAAGGCTATTTTTGATGTTATTTTGCGATGTAAATTTATTTATTCAGTATAATTTTATTCAGAAAAAGAATTTAAAAGTGTAGCATTTGAAATGTTTTCTAGCTTATCTTTGCAACATCTTATTTATTAATCATTTACAATTTACCGCCTCCGAGTAAACACAATAGTAAGTAAGAGCAGATAGGGCAGATCGGATTGAAAAAGGAGAAACTGCACTTATTACAAAGCTCGCCACATTAGATTAATTACATTTTCAACTTTTAGCCAAAAGAAATGAGTACACTGACCTCTCAAAAAAGGAGGGCAGACAGGATTTTGTTTGCCCTTTTACTCTCCGTTCTAGTGTATGTATTGACGCCTACCTTTGCACAAGCCCAGACTTACAGCGGGCCGCTGGTTATTACCAAAGGTGGTACCTATAAAGGAAACTGGGAATCCAGAGACACTGAAGTACCTGCAATTGAAGTACGCACCTCTGAGCCAGTTATCATTGAATACTCTAACATCCGTGGTGCTGGTTACCTGATCAAGAGCTGGGGTTATAACTGTAATATTACGGTTCGCCACTCAAATGGTTATGGAATTACACCCGGCCCTTACCGCGACTACGTTAAATCACGCCGTTTCCTTACTGTAGATAACTTCAAAAACGTAGTTGTAGAGCACAACTACATGGAGCACACTGCAGGTATCGAGATCGCGACAAACTATACCGGTAATGGTACTACCAACGAAACGATCAAGATCCGCTATAACAAAGTGAAGAACATTGATGGCCGCGTTCACAATGGCCAGCACTCACTTACAAACTTCGTAGGTCTTAACTTTAAAGGAGCTATCCGCCATGCAGAAATTGCCTGGAACCAGGTAATTAATGAACCGAACAACTCGCTTGTAGAAGATAACATCAACATCTACAACACGAAAGGTACTTCTGATTCTCCGATCAAAATTCACAACAACTACATCCAGGGTGCTTACCCGATCCCGGCAAATGGTTCTAACTACTCAGGTGGAGGTATCATTACAGACGGTGACGGCGACATCAGCATTGCGCCAGCTTATGTTGAAGCTTATGAGAACCACCTTGTTGGCTTAGGTAACTACTCTATGGGTATGGCCGGAGGTAACAACCTGCGCTATCACCGTAACCGTGCAATTAACGCAGCTACTTTTGCCGATGGTTCTAAGTATAACATGTATACTTCAGGATACTGGAGCAATGACTACTACAAGAAGAACACAACCTTCAATAACTCTGTTGACAACAACGTAATGGGTATTGTTGCCTGGGACTGGCCTAACAACCGTAACGATATTTCGGTACAGGAATACGCAAGCTTCTCAAACAACACGGCGCTGCCAAACCCGATCACACGTCAGACTGAAGCCGACGAGTTTACGCGCTGGAATCAGAAACTACAATCAAATGGAATCGTGCTAGGTCCTAACGGATCAGGTTCGGGATCAACTACTGCTCCTGCTCCGGCCCCAGCTCCTACTCCAACTCCAACTCCAACTCCTGATGCTGGTTCATCAGTAGGTACTACTACTCCAGGTTCAGGTAAAATTGTATCTGAGATCTGGAACAACGTGAACATTGAAGCACCAAGCCAGATTCCGGTTGCCAACAAGCCGAACTCAACCAAAGAGCTGACTTCGTTTGAAGCTGCAACTGATGCCGGTGACAACTATGGCCAGCGTATCCGCGGCTATGTAACAGCACCAGTGTCAGGACAATATACCTTCTGGATTGCCGGTGACAACAACGCCGAGCTTTACCTGAGCACGTCGGAAGACCCGGCTAAGAAAGTGAGAATTGCCACTGTGAACGGCTGGACCAACCCACGTGAGTGGACCAAGCAGACCAACCAGCAGTCGGCGAAAATCACGCTGGAAGCAGGCAAGCGCTATTACATCGAGGCCCTGCATGTGGAAGTAGAAGGCGGGGATAACCTGGCCGTAGGCTGGCAGTTACCGAATGGTACGCAGGAAAGACCAATCCCAGGTTCACGTTTATCAACTATGGGTTCTACAGCTACTGCTCCGTCTCCAAACCAGGCTCCAGCTGTAACGCTTACAGCTCCTAAGTCAGGTACATCGTTTGCAGCAGGTACAGCTATTACACTGACAGCTACTGCAACTGATGCGGATGGTACAATCTCCAAAGTAGAGTTCTTCCATGGTACTACCAAGATCGGTGAATCAACTAAGAGCCCTTATACTTACAGCTGGGCAAATGCAACTGCAGGCACTTACTCTATCACAGCAAAAGCTACTGATAACGCTGGTGCAACTAAAACATCTGCAGCTGCCAGCATCACTGTAACAAGTGGAACTACAACGAACCCAACTACTCCGGCTCCAGGTACTTCAACTGGTGGCACAGGTAAAATTGTATCTGAAATCTGGAACAACGTGAACATTGAAGCACCAAGCCAGATTCCGGTTGCCAACAAGCCGAACTCAACCAAAGAGCTGACTTCGTTTGAAGCTGCGACCGATGCCGGTGACAACTATGGCCAGCGCGTGCGTGGCTATGTTACCGCGCCAGTGTCAGGACAATACACCTTCTGGATTGCCGGTGACAACAACGCCGAGCTTTACCTGAGCACGTCGGAAGATCCGGCTAAGAAAGTAAGAATTGCCACAGTGAACGGCTGGACCAATCCACGCGAGTGGACCAAGCAGGCCAACCAGCAGTCGGCTAAGATCACGCTGGAAGCAGGCAAGCGCTACTACATCGAGGCCCTGCACGTAGAAGTAGAAGGTGGTGATAACCTGGCCGTGGGCTGGCAGCTACCAAACGGCACCATGGAAAGACCAATTGCCGGTAACAGATTGTCGACGATGGGAAGCACTGCAGCACCTGCACCGACTCCTACGCCGGAAATAGCAACAGGCAAGATTATCGCTGAGATCTGGAACAACGTGAACACTGAATCGCCAAGCCAGATCCCGGTTGCCAACAAGCCGAACTCAACCAAAGAGCTGACTTCGTTTGAAGCTGCAACTGATGCCGGTGACAACTATGGCCAACGTATCCGCGGTTATGTTACCGCGCCAGTGTCAGGACAATACACCTTCTGGATTGCCGGTGACAACAACGCCGAGCTTTACCTGAGCACGTCGGAAGACCCGGCTAAGAAAGTGAGAATTGCCACAGTGAATGGCTGGACCAACCCACGTGAGTGGACCAAGCAGGCCAACCAGCAGTCGGCTAAGATCACGCTGGAAGCAGGCAAGCGCTACTACATCGAGGCCCTGCACGTAGAAGTAGAAGGCGGGGATAACCTGGCCGTGGGCTGGCAGCTACCAAACGGCACCATGGAAAGACCAATTGCCGGCAACAGACTGTCGCCAATGACTGCAGATATGGGCACTTTAACACTTGCCTCAACTGCAAAAGAAGATACTAACATTTCGTTCTCGGAAGTAACTGCTTACCCGAACCCGTTCAAGACAGTGCTTACACTGGATATGGGCAGCGAAAATGTTAAACTACAGGAAGTTGTTCTAATGACTCAGGCTGGAAGTGTACGATACAAAATCACACAACCTACACTGGTAAACAACAAACTGGAAATGGATCTGTCAGGAGTAAATCTAACCTCAGGTATTTACATCCTGAAGTACACAGATTCAAATGGAACTAGCAAATCGCTAAAAGTTGTGAAAGAATAACACAACAACATATTAAGGGTGTGCCTCTATAGGCACACCCTTTTTTTATAGCAAACTATAGCACAAAAGCCGCTACCTGTATTTAGTAGCGGCTTTTGTGTTTATAATACCAACTATAGTTTATAGTTACTCCAGTACTACAATTTTTCGGTTAATGATACCGTCTTCCAGTATCAGCGTCAGGTTATAAAGCCCCGGGCTGATTTTCCTGGATTCAACTACACCGCGCAGGTGTCCTTCCTTGCTGGCTTGCATCTTTTTCTCTACGATCTTTCTTCCGGTAATGCTCGTTAGGCGCACTTGAACTTCCTGGCCAGGCTTCAGTTCCGTCATCCACAAGTTAATGTGGCCCAAACGTGTCGGGTTTGGATAGGCTTCGAAGAAACGATTAAGTTTATGTTCTTCTTTCACACCAAGGGGGGTAGCACCGCAATAAGCTCCTTCACCACCGTTATAAGAATTGGTTATTTCTGCTTCAGTAAGTGCCCGGTTGTAAAGTTTAAGTTCATCTATAGCTCCCGTAAAATGATAGCCATCCCCGACAGGCAGGTGGGCTATATTAAGCGGAGCCGTTCCTTCAAAACCATTCTCGTAAACATACTCCGTTTCATCCACCTTCACTCCATCAACATAAAGCATGCTCTTGTTGTTGGCAGCATCGCGAATCACAGTTATCCAGTGCCAGTTGTTATCATTCAGTTTAGGGCCTTTCCCGCCAATGTGGGTACCCTGGTGGTTAATATCTTTCAGCATGAATACTGCTCGACCGTCAGGGTCTGTTCCGATCCACCAATGCATCTGGGAGTTATTATCATTGCGTCCTAAAATTACAGAGTTACGGTTTTCGGTTTTATTAGACCGCATCCAGAAGCTGATAGTAAACGGCGTATTCTTACCCCAGTTAAATCTCGATGCATCTGAAAGATCGACAGTAGCTTTGTTCTCGAACTGCAGTGCACCATGGAACTTACCTTGGGTAGATGTAGGGCATGTTTCGCAATGCGCGACGGAACCTGAAGCAAAATCTTTGACACCATCATCAAGTTCTGCTTCATCCATACCAAAATAGTGCGTTAAACCAGGCAGGCAGTTTGGCAGGTCTATTTTTCCGCTTGTGCCTACCGTTATATTTACCGGATCCGAAGTCTGAAAGTGCACCCCGTCATCAGTAACCTGCGCCGTAATGTTATGAGTACCATTAGGAGCATTCCGCCAAACCGCATTAAACGGTGAGGTAATGGACTCTGCTATCGGAGTGTTACCAGCATAATACACCACTTTGCTCCACTTACGCTTAGCATCTGCAAAGGTAACCGCCAGATTTACAGGTTTTCCCGGCTCAAAAACAGTATTAGCCGATGGTGATGCTATAGTTACAGCCCGTGCAATGCCGCCGCTGCAATCAGGGCGAACATCCACGTAATCTGATGTTGAGAGCCCGGCTGCATCTGTTACCTTCAGGTTTATGCGGTAGAAATATTCCTCTCCGTCGCAACCAACCGGCGAAATTGTTACCTGTGGTTCTTTTCGGTTATCTAAAGGCTCTGGATGCGTGTGCGTGTTATGATGCAGCACTACCTGCCAGGCATATGTAAGTTGAGAAGCAGCATGTTCTGTGTCTGTAACTTCTGCCCGCAGGTTATAAGTGGTCTGCTTTTGCAGGGTATATACCGTATTTGGTGCCGGGCTTATAATTTTAACTACGGGCGGCGTGTTATTTACAGATACTGTCAGGCGCGCTGTAGAAGTAGCCCCTTCTGGGTCGGTTACTTTTAAGGTAACATTAAAGTTCTTTAGCGTAGATGAAGTAAAAGTGTGTGTAGGGTTGGCCTGGGTTGAAACAGCTGACCCATCTCCGAAATTCCATTCATACTTCAGGGTGCCGCCTTCTCTGTCTTTTGATTCGCTGCCAGTAAATTTAACTGTAAGCGGGCTTGTACCATATAGTTTGTCTGCCTTTGCAACTGCCTCAGGCGGGTAATTGCCATCTGTATAAGACACCCGCATCACTTTAGAGGCATAGTTGATATAGTACAGGTTACCTGTAGCAGGGTTAACAGCAAAGTCTACAACTATAGCATCATTGTCTTTAAACTTGCGCACTGATTTAAGCCGGTGCTCAGAATCGAAAGTGGCCAGTTTAATCCAGCCTGCACCGTAGTCTCCGAAGAAGTATGAGTTTCTGTACTCAGCCGGAAAATCCGTACCGGTGTACCATACCCCACCTGTAGCAGAACTACCATAAAACTGCGGACCCTGCACGCCGGATTTAGCATCTCCCAGCATGGCTGTTGCAGCATCCTCTCCTTCAAAAACACCAACTCTGGCGCCGCCACTACCATTGCCCCATTCCAGTACAGGGCGTGCATGCACAAACTTTGGTACATTGTCCGGTATTGCCTGGTTCCAGTCGCAGAAGTTCCCAAAGTAAGGTTTCTGTGTACGCTTTGGTGCCTGAAGCAGATCTTGATAGGTAAAAAACTTCTGCTCACAACCATTTTTGCCATGCAGCGGATTGGGCGCAGAGGTATTGCTCATATCATAGGTCATGTAATATACCATCTGCTCTAATCCTTCATACATAGGCCATCCGAAGTTCATAGCAGGCCCCGTAGCCACGTTTATCTCCTCATAAGAAGTCCAGCCGGTATCGCTTATATATAAAACTCCAGGCTGTGTAGCACTTCCCGTACCTGGCTTAACCGAAAAGCGGAATGGATTCCGGAAACCTAATGCCCATACTTTAGAAATCGGCGCATCCGGGTTCTTGGCGTCATAAAAAGGGTTGCTCTGCACACCTCTGCCCGTAGCCGGGTCGATGCGAAGGATTTTACCATTATAAGATTCCAGTTGCTGTGATTTGTAAGCCCCGATATTTTCTTTCTGCTTGATGATACCATCTTCAAGGGCTTGTTTACTGTACGTATCTTTTACCGCATGTTCAAACGGATCATTTTCGATATAGCCATAGTCCAGTCCGCCGCCTGATGCGCCGTCCCCAGTCGAAACTAAAAGAGAACCATCTGCACCAAACACCAGGGAGCCAACTCCATGCGACTCAAACAGAACAGGAATACCATTGGTGTGGTTATGGCCAATCAGGATCTTGCGGCTGGCTGGGTCAGCTATAGTTTTGTTGCTACCGCCAGCAGTGTAGCGGGTAAGGCGGCCAATGGTAGCGTCGCGGTAATCATTTGTAACGGGGTTATAGCTGCTCTTGCCATGGTGGAACAGGTGATGGCGATCAACCACATACAGCAGGTAAATATAGCCGTTGCTTTCAAAGTTCGGATCTATCTCGAAGCCAAGTAAACCATGGTCGCCCCAGTCGCCTACTTCCTCGCTGATGTCAATCAGTGGTTCAGGTTTACGCTCCCCATTCTCTACAATCCACACTTTACCGGCTTTTTCCCAAACATACATGCGTTTGCCATCTTTCGAGAATTTCAGGCCTACCACCATGTTCCATTCCCCACCAATCTGCTCTTCTATAAAGCCATCGGGCAGTCCGGCACCAGATTGGGCAAATGCAGTAAACGGTGTAAAAATGCAGGTGAGCACAAAGGTAATAACTGCTAAAAAAGCAGCTTTGAATGCGCCTGAAGCTGGTTGTGAGGTGTAGTTGCTATAGTTATAATACTGTATATCTGGTTTGGTGTAAGAGGGGTAAAATTTGTTCATAGTTATTAACCTTAATTTACTTTGCTATATATCCTTCACCTACTTACTACAGCTCCTTGCTGGTAAGCACAAAAAGGTACTACTGCTCCGCCTGTTGTCGAAGCACCCAATCAACTATTATTATAAATTTTTAAGGTTCGCAAAGACTTACAACCAGATACCAGTTACCCCGTTAATCGAGCACAACCAGTTTCCTGCTTAGTTTTTTTGCTTTTGTAACTATAGTTACCAGGTACATCCCCCCTCTCAACTCTTCCGGAACTATAGCTTTCAGGTTCAGGGTACCATTGCCCTCTACCTGAACTTGCTGTACCATCAGTTTTTTGCCTGTCAGGTCTGACAACATAAACGTCGCCTGTTCGTCGGGCACCAAGTTAGTCACTTCCACGCTAAGCTCACCGCTCTGTATCGGGTTCGGATACATATAAAACATCGACATCAGAGTGCCTCCAAACTCAATGATCACAATGTTTGAGAATGTCCGGGCTCCGCTGCTCTTGACAATGCGAAGCCTGTAGTAGCTGGTGCCTTTCAGTGGCTGCTTATCGGTATAGTTATAGGCGAGCAGTGTAGAACTTGTGCCATTGGCATCCACTGTCCCTATTTCAGTAAAGTCGAGTCCGTTTTCTGAGCGTTCCACAACAAAATGTGACAGTTCATTTTCGGTTTGTGTTTCCCAGTTCAGCAATACGGACTGCCCCTGAAACTGGCCTTCAAATTTTATCAGCTCCACAATGCCGTCGAACACAGTTTCGTAGCGCTTGCGAATCTCAGCATCGCTTAATGCGCGGCCAAAAAGTTTCACTTCATCCAGGTCGCCTTTGTAGCGGTATTTATCCGAAAGGTTTAGGTAACCCATGTTTACCGGACTAAGCGATGCAAACCCATTTGCATACCGCACGCTGCTCTCCCCAACCTTTTCGCCATCTACGTATAGTTTGTTGATACCACCTGCGCCGTCACGCACGGCTACTACCTGGTGCCATTTACCATCGTTCAGCACCGGACCGCGGTTCTGCACCATGGCTCCCTGCCACATAATATCGCGCAGGTCAAAAGCTGCACGTCCGTCTTTTCCCATTCCAATCCACCAGTGCAGGTCAGAATCCATGCCCTGTCGGCCAATTATGACCTGGTTTTCGGATGGTGAAGCCGTTGTTCTGACCCATAGTTCTATCGTGAAACTTTCGTCAGGCTCCCAGTTAAAATTGTAGCTTTGCTTTACATCCAGACCGGAACTGGTACCATCAAAGCGCTGCCCCCCCGAGATTACACCCGGAATCGGAGCTGGACGCTCACCTGGTTCGCAGGTAGCATCATAAGGCGTATAGTAATCCTTAAAATGCTGGCCGCTGGTTTCGTGCAGCATCCAGTGGTGTCGCATTCCAGTGCTTTCATCAATGTTGTTCTTGACGTCTATGGTAAACGATTGCTCCGCTTGCCCTGCACTGTTTTTTACCAGCACAGTTACCTTATGCTTGCCGGCAGCAGGTGGCGTCCAGGTAATTTTACCTGTAGAGGCATTGATCGCCATGCCCGGTGCTGTTTCTTTTAAAGAATACACGGGAGCCGGATTACCGATGGCCTGGACATCGTAGATATAAGGCTGGCCAGCCACGCCAAACGTTACAGGATCAGAAGTTATAGTTGGGGCAATCTGCTTATTGCCGCAATACACGCTGGCGCCATTGTTATACCTGGCCCTGACTTCGTTCTCTTCGAGTGCCCGGTTGTAAACTATAATTTCATCAACAGCGCCGTTATAGCGGTAGCCGTCACCCAGATCGAGGTAGCCTATAGTTACCGGGGCTGAACTAAAGAAGTTATCAGAGTATTCGTAGCGGTATTCGGCCACTTTGTAGCCATCAATATAAAGCCGGTTGCGCATGTGCGTGCCGTGGCGCATAATGACGATATGGTGCCACTTTCCGTCATTTATTTTCTTTCCTGATTTTTCGATCCAGAAACCAGACCGCTGCATATCGTAAAGTTCGAACATGGCATAGCCTTCCGGATCGAGGCCAACCCACCAGCTCATGCCGGAGTCTTTGGCTGTTCGCCCCATAATCACGCGGTTGTTTGGAGCAGAGCCTGTAACCTGCACCCACATTTCAATCGTGAAGCTATCGTAGTGCCCCCACTCAAAACCTTCTTTTTCGTTAATGATGAGCCCTTGGGAGGTGCCGTTGAATTTCTGACCACCGGCAAACATACTGGCAACTGGCGAAGGGCAGTTAGTGCATTCGGCTTTTATGCCGGAAGCATTGTCGGTATAAGTTGGGCCAGCAGCCTCATCCAGAGGAAAATAGTGTACAATACCCGACGGACACTGCGCCTGAACGGAATTAGCCAGAAAAAAAGTAAATGCAATTATAAGACTGACACAAAACTGAAGTCGCCGGTTTGCTGCAACCATTGGGTGGGATACCTTCAGGCTGAGACCGGAAAAAAAGCTACCAATAAATGCGTAACTGTAACTATATGTCATTTGAACAATGTCTGCTTAATAAGGGTAATCAGTAATGCTTTGAAACAACAGGCTGCTTCTTGTATAGTTTGCTGAAGCTACAGTATCTAGTTGGCTTCAGAAGGAATGTATCTGGTGCGTAAGCTGAAAGTATTAAGGTTCCTATTTATTGGAAACTTCTTATATTACGGGGTTTTGCGTTACAGGTTTATTCAATTTAGTGAACGAAATTGGTACTAATTTTAAGCAAGTTCACACACATACAATTTAATTATCAGCCAGTTACGAAATAAAACAAAAAATAGGTATCTTCAGATTTACAAATACCCCGAAAACGCCATCTTAAATTTGTGCAACTTTTATATTAATTATAAGAATATTACCATACTATCGTTTTACCTGCCCCTCTTCCTTTTGCAGGTTTAGCCTGTAAGCCACTACTATTTCGTTTGTTGGTTTATCTATAGTTGTTGCTTCGGCTACGGGGTTCTCATACAGGTAGCTAACCAGCAGGTTGTTTACTCTAAGGCCAGCAGTTGCCGTGAAGGCCAGCTTATTCCGGTAACCAGCCCCAAGCCAGAAACTGTCGTGGTAAACCCCTTTTAGCTGTGCCTCAACCGTAGACTCTGACACGGCATCGTACTGATATAACCCATTCAGCACAAAGGCCAGGTTATCTGACACATTGGTTCGAAGGCCTGCCATACCTATGTGTTTGCGGGCATACAGCTCGTTTATAAAATCATCGCCGGTTTTAAAGACTTTCCCTTCCGTAATATCCTGCATGGCGTAACTCACATAAAAGCTGCGGCTGCTTAGCGCAAGCCCTACGCCCAGGTCCAGTTTGCCGGACCGGCTGTTGCGGTTTAACAGATCAGTAAACCTGGGGTCGCTCTGGTTGTCCAGGGTTAGCTTGTTACCATCCAGCGCCAGCGAGGTATAGTTAAGGCCGGCACCCCAGCGCAGTTCTAAGTTTTGGCTCAGGCTGATAGCAGAACTATAGTTGAAGTTTACCTGCGTTTCTGAAAAGGGTCCGAACAAATCGCGGAGCAGTAATAAACCAATTCCGTGCTGCCCTGCTGTTTGTGAACTGCCATTGCTGTTTAACTGGTAGGCATTCTTTCTTTTAAGGTCAGCCAGCTTAAACTCTGCCGCCAAAGCTATAGTTCGGGGAGCATCTTCAAAACCGGTCCACTGGTTACGGTACAAGGTATTGATCTGGCTGCCATCAAAAGCCGTCAGCGAAGGGTTATAGTATAGTTTTAGCTGCGAAAAGTTTCCGATAGCCTTACGGTTCTGACCCGCCGCACTAAAAGAAACTATAGTTAACAGCACTACAAGTATAGTTACTCTCATAAGGTCTTATTTTAAAACGGTGAGCACACCTTTCTTTACCAGGTCAATGTCTTTAATCTGGATGATGTAGTAGTATGGCCCGGCCTGCACATCGCCATTACGGATTCTGCCATCCCAGCCACTTTCGGGGTTGGTTGTATGAAACAGGCGTACTCCGGACCGGTCGAGCACAGTTATTTCCACCTTATCATAAAAGCGCAGTTCAGGTACTACCCAGGTATCGTTTATTCCGTCACCATCAGGCGAGAAAGCATTTACCAGCGTAATTTTGTTAGGATCATAAGGCAGTTTGGTAAGCATAAACGTGCGCTCTATACTGTTCCGGTATTGGTCTGTAGTGCGTACACGGATACTGAAGTTTGTAATACCAGATAATCCTTTGTTGGATACCAGGTATAGTTCATTTCCGGCCAGAGCAAAGTAAGTATTATGCGTATCGCCCTCACCTGCAACCAGTTCATAAGTAAACTGATCGTCATCCGGGTCCTGCGTTGCCAGGGTAGCCAGTACATCAACCGGCTCAGCATCTGGTTTAAAAGTGCTATTGCTGATTGTGAGTTCAGTTGGCGACTGGTTTGGCTCTACAGTTACCTGTATGGTACCCTTTCGGTTCCCGAAGTTTGTCGTCTTATTTGCCAGCGCCAAGTTTCCGGATAGCATATAGATTCCGGCTACGATACGGTTATAGTTGCCAGGCTCCCAGGTTACATCCAGGTACTCCTGCTCACCGCTTGTGTAGGTTACCTGTACTTTAAGGGGCAGGTTCAGCGCCTCAAATGCTGTATTAAACGGCACGCTTATCTCCCCCGATGGCGTAACGGCAGCAATATCTCTGGTAACTTTCTCTACCTGCGTTGTGGCAGCTTCGCCCCTGTTCCCGGCTTCATCGGTTAAGTTTACAGATGCAGTCAGAATGCCATCTTTCAGGTCGGTTAAGTTGAGGCCTGTTATAGTTAATGTTGTGCCAGTCAGCTTGCCGGTGCCGGTTACGGCATTGCCGCCATTTGCGCTGCTGATACTATAGTTATAAGTTGCCCCTGATTCGCCACCGCTTATAGTTAGCCCCACCTGGTTTTGGTTGGTAACATTTACCTGCTGCACAGTAAAAGCAACCGCATAACCGGCAGGTGCAACAGAGTCGAATGTGCGCGTAAGAGTGTTAGATGGTTCATTCCCATTAGAGGCGGCATCTGTAGCTACATCGGCAACTATAGTTATGCTTACCTTACCCTGACCCGTAGCTTTTACAGTTGCGGCATAGTTCGCATCATCAACTTTGCGGAAAGAGGCAATACTTCCGTTCTCAACTGTGATATCTTCCCTGGCAAAGCCGTTAGCTGCTTCACTGAAAGTTATCGTAACATCAAAATCTGTATTAACTATAGCCGCTGCCTCAGAGGCTATAGTTACAGTTGGTCTGGTAATATCTACTATAAACTGTAGTGTGTTAGATATCTGATTTGCGTTTCCTGCCAGGTCTGTTAACTTAGCAGCCAGCAATTGAACACTTATATTACCGTCTGTAGTTGGGGTTACAGTGGCCGTATAGTTTGCCTGATCTTTCTGTTGCAGGTTACTCAGGGTGCCATTGCTCAGCTTAAAATCACTTGCCTGCAAACCATACACAGCCTCGCTGAAGCTGATCTGAATCTGAAAGGCTTTGTTTATTGGCGAGGTGGCTGTAGTAGCAATTGTGGCAGTCGGTGCCTTTTGATCTATAGTTACGGCAAATCGCTCACTGGCCGGGCTGGTATTGCCTAAAGAGTCGGCGGCAGCGGCTGTGAAACTATAGCTTCCGTCCTGTAAAGCTGTATTCTCATAACTGAATATCCATGCACCGGTTGCGCTTGCTCTTGTTGTACCTATAACACCAGTACCAACGCGCGTAACTGCTATAGTGGCTTCCGCTTCTGCAGTCCCTTTCAATTGCAGGGTGTTATCAGAAGTTATACCATCATCTGCCACCGGTCCCCTATCTTCTGACACAGCAACTATAACAGGGGGTTTAGGGGGCGTGGCATCTATCGTCCAGGTAAAAGAAGCGGGCGTTGCATCTGTATTACCAGCAGCATCCACGGCACGTACACGTAGTGTATGCCTGCCATCCGAAATATTCTGAAAAGTAACCGGATTGCTTACATCAGTAAAAGCAGCCCCATTCAGGCTGGCCTGGTAAGTTACGCCTAATTCGTTGCTAGCAAACCGGAAAGTGGCACTCCGATTGTTTGTTAACGTTTCAGGAACGGCTGTAATCTGTGTTTCAGGGGCATGCGTGTCGGTTGGCGTGAGCAGAGCTTTGACTGCACCAAACCATATTTGCGCCATTTTAGCAAAACCGCTGGCATTCGGGTGCAGGTAATCTTCCATATCCGCATGCATACTATAGATTATCCCTGCATCTTCCGACATATCTACCAGCACCAGCCTGTCGCCGGCAGCCTGCCGGCGTGCCGCCATTGTGCTCATGCGCCGGTTATAGTCTGCCGTATTAACATTGTCCCAGTCCACATCTCCCTGGTTGGCGCCACAGTCTGTGCATTGCTTTATGATGCGGGCCAGCACCACAGTCACCTCTCTCCCGGAGCGGCGCTCATAGGCATCTATTTCATTTAAGATACCTTCAAGCTCTGTGATATTCTGAGAGTACCCCAGGCTGTTGGTACCAATGTGCAGCAGCACGATGTCTGGGTTATACTGATCCAGATAAGGGCCGCCACCATTTTTCCCGCTCTGTAATAGGGTTACAATCTCAAAGTTCTTGGCTCCGCCGAAACCCGCATGGTTCAGATCCGGGTCGTACCCGTTTTGTCTGCGGAAGGCTGTAACGGAATTACTACCAGACACTTCACTCCCAACCATATCAACAGAAAAGCTACCCGAGCGGAGTAGTCGGTATAGTTCGTTACGATAACCTACGCGGTCGTTGCGGGGAATAGCGCCACTGCCACCATCGGTATTGGAATCGCCGAGCGGCATGATGCGGTATGTATAGTTTGCCGGGTGTGTAGTTGCTGTAACCGTGTTGCTATATACAGTTGCTGAACCATTTGTGGCCTTTATGCGGTAGTGCAGTGTTTCGGAGTAGCCAAGGCTGCTATGCCTGAAAGTGGTTGCACTACCAGACAATGTAGCCAGTGTGGTAAAAGGTGCTCCCGGCAGTTTGCTATATTCTACAGTGTATTGCGTTGCGCCTGCATTGGTCCAGGTCAGGTAAATAGTTCCTGCCATGCTCGGATTTGCCGTTAACCGGGGCACATCAAGCACTCTGCCAGGATATACGATTCCGGAGCCGGCGCTCTTATTAGCATGTGCTGTTACAACTGATATAAGGCTTAGCAAGACGAGCAAGTACTGCCATCTGATAAGGTAAGGGTGAGCCATGAATGCTGTTGGTTATATCCAAATTTCAATGAATCCTATAAACGACGATATATCCATAAAGTTTTATAATTAAATACTCTAATTATCATTAATAAAACATAGTTTAAGCTATTATATTCCTATTCCAAGTTTCTTTTACTTCGTATATATCCATATTTACCAGAACATATATTCCGGTAAAAAAATATAATCCGTAACACCCAACCTTTTTATCGGATAGCTATATAATAAAAAGAGAGATGGCTTCGCCGTCCGGCTTTGCTTTAACGTGTTGGCACCTACACACGTGCATAAGTAAAGAGTGAGAAAAAGGCACCTGAACAACCTGTTAAGCCGATATTATGTTATTTAACTCTACTGAATTCTTATTCTTTTTCCCGGTAGTAGTTACACTCTATTTCCTTACTCCGGCAAATAGAAGGTGGATCATCTTGTTGCTGGCCAGTTACTACTTTTACATGTCCTGGAAGCCAGCCTATACCATTATTCTGGTTATCTCTACCCTGATAGACTACTTTTGTGGTCGTGCGATGGGCCGATACTCTGATGAGGAGAAACATAAAAGAAAGCCTATCCTTTACATCTCGCTGATATCCAACCTGGGCATATTAGGCCTCTTTAAATACTACAATTTTTTTAACAACAGTGCAAGACAGCTGGCAGAAGGGTTGAACATGAATTATGCCGTCCCGGCTTTTGAGCTACTTCTGCCGATGGGTATCTCCTTCTATACCTTCCAGACAATGAGTTATAGTATAGATGTGTACCAGGGTAGAATAAAGCCGGAAAAACACCTGGGCATTTTTGCATTGTTTGTTACTTTCTTCCCGCAACTGGTGGCCGGGCCTATTGAGCGTGCTGGTAACCTGATCGGGCAGCTGCGTACCAGCTTCGACTTTGACTATGCACGCGTAGTAGCCGGTTTGCGCCGTATGGCCTGGGGCTTCTTTAAAAAGATCGTGATCGCCGATAACCTGGCCCTGATGGTGAACCAGGTGTACAATAACCCAACCGATTACGAAGGCATCACCCTGATACTGGCAACCGTATTCTTCGCTTTCCAGATTTACTGCGACTTTTCTGGCTATTCCGATATTGCCATAGGTGCTGCACAGGTGATGGGCTATAACCTGATGGAAAACTTCCGCAGGCCATACTTCTCTAAATCGATTTCTGAGTTCTGGAGCCGCTGGCACATTTCGCTTTCCAGCTGGTTCCGCGACTACCTGTATATACCGCTGGGCGGCAACCGTGTAGTAAAATGGCGCTGGTACTATAACCTGTTCATTACTTTTCTGGTGAGCGGGCTCTGGCACGGCGCTAACTGGACTTTTATAGTTTGGGGAGCACTGCATGGCTTCTACCTGATCTTTGCTATAGTTACTGCAAAGCAGCGCAATGCACTGGCAAATGCCGTAGGCCTTACCAGCCACCCGGTGTTATACAAGTGGGTGCAGGTACTCACCGTATTTGCGTTGGTGTGCTTCTCCTGGATCTTTTTCCGCGCCAATTCGCTGGCAGATGCGCTTTATATCATACAATATAGTTTCTCCGGCCTGGGCAACATTAGTCAGGTTTTTGCCGGGATTAACCTGGAGCACTTACTCTTTATGGAGCAGGGTGCCAAGGTATTTATAGTTTCGGTGATAGCTATCCTGATCATGGAGCTTGTGCATCTGATTCAGCGCCGTGGTAGCGTATCAGCTTTACTGATGCAGCCGCCGGCTGTGGTACGTTGGAGTGTGTATTATATCGCCCTGATCGCGGTGCTGCTCTTTGGGCAGTTCGGGCATCAGGAGTTTATCTATTTCCAGTTTTAAAAGAGGGTGGCAATGGAAAACAATGATGTAAAAAAGCTGCTGAAGAAAATGACCCTGCTGGTGCTCCCGTTTGCACTCTGGCCTTTAATTGAAGCGATCGTACTTCCCATGAACTTCTTCACTTTTCGTATATGGGAAACGATTTCTGTAAACAAGATGCGCATTATGTCGGGACCATTTTACCCGAACCAGCACTGGGTAATGGAAGAGGAAGGCGAGTTGGCCCCGCACACACCTTATGCAGCCAAACGCAAAGTAGAATGGATAACAGATGCATACGGTTACCGCAACCGCGACACCAGATGTGATGTGCTGCTGATTGGCGACTCCAATGTAACCGGCGTAAAACTGACGCAGGAAGAAACGCTGGCAGAGGTGTTGGAGCGACAGCTAAACAAAGAAGTTTACTCGTTTGCTCCGGCAACTATAAACCGCTTCCTGGCCACCGACCGCTTCCTGGAAAATCCGCCGGAACTAGTGATTGTTTCGAGTATTGAGCGCCGTATCCCTACTCTGCCAGCTGTAGGAGCCAACGGCCTTGATTCTAAAATCCGAAACCTTACAGGAAATGCCATCAACGCATCGCCAGTGCTTACCTATGCAGCTATCACCGCAGACCGTATTTCGAAACTCGGGTTGTATAACCGCACGCTGGCAGCCATTGAGCGTCGCTTTGGCAAGCGGGAGTACATTGCCTATAACAACGAGTTTTTCCTGGAAGGAGAAGTTGCCAACCGCGATTATACAGACCAGGAAATACAGGAAATAGCGGACATACTGGAAGGTTATAAACAGGCTGTTGAGGCCCGTGGAATCCGTTTTATGTTCATGCCGATACCGAATAAAGAAAACATTTACTATAAACTACTGCCAAATCAGAAAAAGCCGATTTTTTTACCAAAGCTTATCGCTGAATTGCGTAAGCGCAATATAGCAGTAGTAGATATACAGCGAACGTTCGAAAATTTATATGAACAGAAGAAAGTGCCACTCTTTCCGGTGGATGATGCCCACTGGAATCACATTGCAGTAAAGGCAGCATCAGAAAAAGTTTTAATGCATTTAGATGAGCTCCAGGAGCCAAACCAGAATACAAAAGACGAAAAATACCTAGTTAACAATACTCACTAGCTGATGCCTGACAACAACACCCGCATCGGCGACAATTTGCAAACCTATGAAAATCAAAACCCTCTATAAAAAAGGAACGAAGAAAGCTGCCAAAGTACTTGGTCGCATTATACCGTATAACACATACTATAAACCTGCGAGTGTGTGCAGACTAAACTCCGATAACCCTGTTGGACTGACTCCGCGCGAAATTACGGCCCATACTATCTACAGAAATGCTGTAACCTCGCTCGATATACCTGATGAACTATACAATGCCTGCTCTCCGTACTGGAAACCAGAACGCAGCATTAGCACTGATTATCTGGTGGTAGAAGCGCCTAACGGACGCGTTTATACAGACAACGAGTCCAGCGTTTCGGTAATTACACGATATAACCGCATAGTAGAAAATGTGTCGCTGAGTCTGACAGGCGGGAAGGTAACAGAACCAAACCTGAACAATATTTTTGAGCAGCGCTTCTTTACTAAACCTCATAAGTTTAACGGTACCATATTTTCGATGCTGACTGGTGGCGCCGGTATCAACAACATAAGCCATTGGTTTTTGGACGTGCTGCCGCGCCTGCACCTGCTGCGCGAAAGTGGTTTGTATGATAAAATAGACTGGTTCCTGGTGCCAAGCCTGAGATACGATTACCAGCTGGAAACACTGGAACTGCTGGATATACCAAAAGAACGGATTATTGAAGGGGATAAATACCCGCATGTAACTGCCGATTGTATAGTGGCCTCTACTGCACCACGTGGCAACCATACACTGGTACCCAAATGGCTCTGCGATTATATCCGTAACTCGTTCGTACCAAAGGCAAAGGCTGCATCAACAGTTAAAATAACTCCGGATACGCCATTGGTTTACATCAGCCGCAGCGACTCCAGCGTACGTAATATCCTGAACGAAAACGAGCTGGTTGCACACCTGCAGCAGGAGGGCTTTGTAAACGTGGTATCAAGCAAGCTGAGCATAGCAGAGAAAATCGCCCTGTTCTCGCAGGCACGCGTGGTTGTATCTGCCACTGGCGCCGGCCTCATTAACATGCTGTTCTGTAACCCTGGCACGCGCATTATCGAAATCTTTAACGAGAACTTTGTGGTAGAGCCGTTTTTCGACATTGCCACCAAAGCCGAGCTTGATTATGATTACGTTATCTGCAAAGGCAACGGTAAGGTTAAGAACATGTCGCAGGGACAGAGCCAACACTTCAGGGTAGATGTGGAGCAGGTAATGAAGACCGTTAAAGCCATGAAAGCCCTGAAATACGTATACCAGACGGCATAACTATAGTTTGAATCACCCAAAATTACAGGAAACAGCTGCCCAACAGGCAGCTGTTTTACTACCTAGTATGACACTGCACCCTTAATACCAATGGCCAAAAACCTAACTTTTTACCTTGCCGATCAGAACCCGCACCGCGACCGCAGTCTGGGTATAACCAATATTACCAAAACCCTGATGGGCGGGCTGGCACAACTGCCCAACTATAGTTTGTCGCAGGTAGTTTCGGAGTCGTCGTTTGCGTTTGAAGATGACCGGATAAAGAAACACACTTTACCCTGGCGTACCGATAATAGCAAAGTAAACCGCCTGCTTACAGATAACCTGCACCCACTTTTCCTGAAGAAAATACCAGCCGATATCTGGCTTTATCCGAAGGGCTACCTACCTTTTTTAAGCAAACCGGATGGCGTGGTAGTTGGCCTGATGCACGATGCGCTGCTGCTGCATTACGCTGACAAATACCCGCACTTCCGCTCCAGACTGGACCTGGCTTACTGGCTGAACATCCTGAAAACAAGCCTACGCAAGTGCGATTATGTGCTTACGGTTTCGGAAAGCGCTAAAAAGCAGTTGACCGATGTATGCGAACGGTATAACATTGCACAGCCAAAGATCTTTGTGACCTACGAAGCGTCTGATTTCGAGAGCCTGGAGCCGAGCAACTTTACTGACAAAGGCAACTATGTGATCCACCTGGCCTCGGAACAGCCGCATAAATGCACCTTGCCCCTGCTTAAGTTCTGGAAACAGCTATCCGAAACAGACAAAAACCTGCCCGACCTGCACCTGATTGGAAAGATATGCCCGGAAAGTGAAAAACTCGTTACTGCTATACCTGGCGTGGTGCGCAAATCGCACTTACCAGAAGAAGTGTTTGTAGATGAGATCCGGAAAGCCAGAGCACTGCTTTTCCCTTCAGAATCAGAAGGATTTGGTTTACCAGCGATCGAATCTTATTTCCTGAACACGCCGGTTGTTTATGTAGAAGGTACTTCGGTAGCTGAAATCATGGAAAAAGATACCAAAGCCGGCGAGTTCAGTCTCAGCTCGTTTGAGTCGTTTAAAAAGGCCCTGAATGATGTGCTTAACCTGACGCCAGAAGAAATAGCGGAATCAAGAGCGAAACTGCTGGACCGGTTTTCGAAGCGCCGCTATCTGGCTAATGTAGATCAGGCACTGGCATCTATAAACTAAAGAAAGACTTCACAGTGTGCGCAGCTCCTGTGAGTGTCTTTTGCATCAACTATAGTTTTTTATCGCCAGTTTCAGGTCTTCGGGCGTGCCCATATCCAGGCAGCTGCCTTCCGGGAAGTGCACCGACTGCACCTGCATGCCTGCAACTATAGCTGCTTGTATCACCGCTCCCATCGGTATTTCGGTCAGCTCACCAGCTATGAACTTAGGCTCTAGTTGTTGCAGGTACCCGTGCATAAATTCTGTGAACTCCGCCGACCAAACCGCTACACACCAGGCCATTGTTAAATCTGATTTCTCCGGCTTCGAAACTATAGTTTTCACGCTGCCATCCAGGTCAGCTTCCACCATATCCCATTTGTGCGGGTGGGCTACTGTAAACAAACCCAGAACTATAGCTGCCCCTGTCTCATGTTGTTTCTGTACTAGTTCCGGAAACACATTGGCTGGCTCCACTATGATGTCCGGAAAGCCGAAAACAATCGTTTTATCCCGCACAAAACTATAAGCCTGATCTACTGAGAAAGGTGTACCATATGGCCTGTTCATCAGTATATAAGCGAAAGCTATACTATAGTTACAGCCGTCTCCGTAATAGCCCGGAATGTCCCATTTACCATTGCGAACTATAAAGTAAACCTGCTCTGCTCCTGCCTGCTGCATTAGTTCCAGCAGATATTCCGAAACTACTTTGGGTGCACCATCTGCTTTAAAGCCAAGCGGATACAGCTCTTTACTGAAAGGCATCTGCCCTAACCTGCTTCCTAAACCTGCTGCCGGAATGATACCAATTATAGCTTGCTTCATGGTTATCGTTTAGCTTTTTCTAATAATGTAGTTACCCACCCCTACCCCTCCCAAGAGGGGATTTCTCAGTAGTACCCAATTCCCCTCCTCGGAGGGTTTAGGGATGGGTTGACTCGTCCTTGATTTAATCTCCAACTATAGTTTAAACAAAACATCCCGACGAGTTAAACTTGCCGGGATGCTATAGTTTATAGTTAAGGAGTATTATGCTTCTGTCAGTGATTCGCTTTTACCATACACGCTTTTCAATATCTGCTCTTTTTCAGCTTCATCGGTAGCGTTAAAGTAACGGCGCTGAATGTCGCGTAGTTTATCTACGAAACGGCCTTCCGGCAGAATCACGTCATCGTAAGTCAGTACCTTGTCTTTCGGAATATCGCGCTTCAGAATGCAGCCTTCTGCTACGCCAATCGGTAAAAGGTTCTCGGCTATAGTTGTGTCCGCGTTCTCGCACAGGCCATAGGTCATGTAGTGGCCGATTCCATCAACCACTTGCCCGGCTTTCAGATCAATTTTAGCTGCTGCTACTACTTCTACAGTTGGTGCACCGGCTGGGGCTAAAGCTGCATCGTTAAACAACACAGCACGCGCTACTGTGGTTGGTACCTCAAAGTGGCACAGGTGGTATGGCGTGTAGAAAAGGTACAACGGACCTTCGCCCAGCTTGTACAGGTTCAGGTAATGCTGCTGTATCGGGTCGTCGTGCGTGCCCAGTACAAATACACCTGGTCCTGGCTCGGCAGCTACTACGTAGTCAACTATGCCCGGGCCATTGGTTAAATCTTCCAGCGGATACAGGTTGTGTACGCAATCTTTTAGCGGAGTACCTGGCGCTACAGTTGGTCCGTGCATGCCACGTTTGGCTACACGCATACCGGTACCGTTAGCAACTATAGCCTGCTCAAACGAGATCTTACTGCCATCGGCAAACGAGGTAACCATAGATGGCTGCTGTCCCCATTTCTTCGCAAAACCTTCCTGTGTAGTTGGGTTACGGTAAGGGTCGTGGAGGCCTTTAATGTTACCGCAAAGTACTGGCTTCACACCAAGTCCTTTTACGAAACGGTACAGGTTCATGATAACGCCCGGCTGGTCGCCATCTGCATTTGTGAATACCACACCAGCTTTATCAGCATATACTTTCAGGATCGGGCCAACAGTACCATCCACTTCGGCATTCATCATGATGATGTGCTTGCCGTTTTCGATGGCGCGCATGGCTACGTTTGTACCGAACTCAACGGCTCCGGTTACTTCAATAATGGCGTCAATGCCTTCGGCGCGGCAAAGCAGCATGGCATCGTCGGTAATACTGTATTTGCCTTCGCGGATGTTTTCTTCCAGTTTCTCCAGAGAGGCTACTTCTTCCACCGCATCTACGCTGGCTTCGTTGTAAGCTCTTTTTGCTTTTGAGATGTCGCGGTTGGCGATGGCTACCAGCTCCATACCCTGCACGTATTTGCAGATCTGAAGCGCGATGCCACGGCCCATAAAGCCGGCACCAACCATGGCAACTTTAATCGGGTTATTTTCAGCCTGGCGTTTGGCTAAGGCAGTATCAATTAATATCATTTTAAACTATAGTTAAAGGGTTAAATGCAGAAAACTGCCGGCATTACACCAGCAGTTTTCCTTCAGTTTTTTGGGTTTCTTCTACAAAGTCAGGGGCTGCCTGGTCTTTTTCAGAAATAATAACAGGCTCAATTGGCCACTCGATGTTAAAGGCAGGATCGTTCCAGCGGATGCAGCGCTCTGCACCTGGCGTATAGAATTCTGTTACCTGGTAGGTTACATCGGTGTTATCTTCCAAGGTAATAAAGCCGTGCGCAAAACCCTCCGGTACAAACAGCATTCTATAGTTGTCGGCGGTCAGTTCCACGCCTATCCACTGCTTATAGGTTTCAGAGTCCGGACGCATATCGATGATCACATCGTAGATAGCACCGCGGGTGCAGCGTACCAGTTTGGTTTCTTCGTTGGGGGCTAATTGCATGTGCATGCCGCGCAGCGTACCTTTTTTCTTGTTATAAGATACGTTTGCCTGGCGGATGTCATTGGTCAGGCCAAACTCTTCGAACTCTTTCTGGCAAAACGAACGGCCAAAAAAGCCACGATCATCTTCCAGTCTTTTCACATCAATTATATAGGCGCCTTTCAGCTTGGTTTCTGTAAATATCATGGTCGGGTGATGTTATGCGATCTCTAATTCGGTTTCTTCAGCAACTTTTTTGGCACTGCGCTGCCACTGCAGTTGTTCGTCAATGGCATTGATGTCCTGCAGATGGTTCAGCACTTTCAGGCGCATCAGTTGTGAGTTGCGGAAGTCGCCATCTTTAAAGCCCATTTGTGTTAAGCCATCACGCAGCTCAACTATAGCCTGCTTTAAGGATACCTGCGGCTGATGGTTAGGTGCCAGTGCCTTAAACAGGTCGAAGTTTACGCGGTAAGAGCGTTTATCCGGAGCAGCTTCCAGGTTCACACTTACTTCGGTGCCCGGAATCACTTCAGCCACCGCCTGTGCTAGTTCTTTTACCTGGTAGTTCCACTCATTGCTTCCCGCATTCACGGCTAAAAACTCGCCACCATTGTCTGGTGTTCTGGTAATAGCCCATTCAATAGCACGTGCCATATCTTTCACATGGATCAACGGTCTCCATGGCGTTCCATCACTCAGGATCGTAATCTTGCCGGTAGAGATCGCGCCAGCCACAAAGTCGTTCAGTACCAGGTCCAGACGTAACCTGTCGCTCATGCCGCAGGCCGTTGCAAAACGCAGACAAGTTACGGTAAAGCCATCGCCAGCTAAAGGAGCAAGCTCTTTTTCAGAAGCTACTTTTGAGCGTGCATACGCTGTTAACGGGTTCAGCTCAGAATCCTCGGTCTTGGCCTGCTCCGATGCCGCACCATACATACTGCAGCTTGATGCAAACACATAGTTCTTAACACCGGCTGCCTTTGCCATTTCGGCAATTCTTATAGTTGATCTATAGTTTACATCCAGTGTTACTTCTTCAAATTTGTTGCCCATCGGGTCGTTCGAGATGGCTGCTAAATGCACTACAGCATCCACGCCTTCCAGTATTTCGGCCGGCATAGTGCGCACATCGCCAAACAGTTGCTGGTCCAGTTTGCTCTCAGGTAAGAAAGGAGCGTTAGTCAGGCTGGTTGCAAAATAGGCCATATCATAGCCAATAAGGGTAGCTTCGGGGTAAGTAGCACGCAGCTGGCTTACTACGCCAGGGCCTACATAACCCATATTTCCGGTTATTAATATCTTCATTGGTGAGGGAGTTTATATCTATAGTTGAGGGAGGAAACTCTTAGTTTATAGCTTTGCTCAGCATTTTACACCATACATTCCAAGGTGCTTCGCCTTTTTGCCATAACTCTTCCAGCACATGTTTGTCGCGCAGGGTGTCCATTGGCTGCCAGAAACCAGTGTGGCGATAAGCTGAAAGCTCGCCTTCTTTGGCCAGTTGCTCCATAGGCCCACGCTCCCAGATCGTGTTATCATCCTCGATATAATCGAACACGCCAGGCTCCAGCACAAAGAAACCACCGTTTATCCATGGCATGTCGCCGCCTGTCGGCTTCTCCTGGAACTGGTTAATTCTGGTTGCTTCTGATGAAAGATTAAATGCACCGAAACGGCCCGGCTGCTGTACTGCAGTAAGTGTAGCCAGTGTTCCCTGTGCTCTGTGGTACTCGATAGATGCTGCTACATCTACATCGCTTACACCGTCTCCATAGGTCAGGCAGAAGGTTTCGTTGCCCACATACTCTTTTACACGCTTCAGGCGGCCACCGGTCATGGTGCCTTCACCGGTATCAACCAGCGTCACTTTCCACGACTCTGTGTTGTTACGATGGACTTCCATGCTGTTTTTGCGCATGTCAAATGTTACATCGGAGTTGTAGAGGCAGTAGTTAGCAAAATATTCCTTGATCATGTGGCCTTTGTAGCCGCAGCAGATTACGAACTCATTAATGCCATAGTAGGAGTAAATTTTCATGATGTGCCACAGAATTGGCTTACCACCTATTTCTACCATCGGCTTTGGTCTTACGCCGCTTTCTTCGCTGATCCGGGTTCCGTAGCCACCAGCAAGTATAACTGCTTTCATTTGTATAAAGGGTTAAAGGGTTCTTTAAAATCTGTACAGCAACAAAGGCTCATTTCTTAAGCATGCACCTTTTGTTGCGGTCGGTATTTGATACGGCTATAGCTATATTTTGATTTGTTATATTTCACTTTTTTTGAGAGGTCCAGTTTCAGGCTGCTGTTACAATGGGTTCAGCGACTGCCTGCTGGCATTTTCTGGAAGTATAAAATTGCATGGCTGTAACCACACAGGCTTGTTTGGGATAAAGTATGGCGCTTACGTTGCGACGGGAATGACACAGTTTGGTATAGTATCGCAATACCCGATGGCGATAGTGGCTATAGTCTGTTTTGTAGCGGTAATAATGTTCTATGTAAGCCCCATACCTCATGCTACATGTAAGTATAAATTTAGCTGAACGATTGCCTGCCCGGATTTTTAACGACTGCACGGCTTGCTAACAGTTTCAGGGTAAGTGCCACAAACATGCTGTTCGTGATCAGGTAGCGCTTCCAAAGCCTGCCCGGCTCCTGCCATAGGCGGTATACCCATTCCAGGCTCATGTCGCGTGCCCATTTCGGCAAACGTTTCTCAAGCCCGGCAAAGGTCATGTAAGCTTGACCTACGCCCAGCATACAGGCATTTATTTTTCCTTTATGTTCCGCCATCCAGCGCTCCTGCTTAGGGCAACCAAGTGCTACAAACACCAGATCCGGATTGGCATCATTAATCATATTAACTATAGCGGTGTCCTCAATGTGCGTCAGCTTACGGAAAGGTGGTGAATAATGCCCTGCAATGCGCAGATCCGGATGCTTTTGCTTCGCTGTTTTAACTACAGCTTCCAGCACATCGTCAGTCGAGCCATAGAAGTATACCGACTTCCCACGGGCCGCAGCCTCTTGCAGAAGCGCCGGCAACAGGTCCATACCTGCTACTCGGTCTTGCTTCTCTCCGTAGAGGAGTTTCATAAGCTTGGAAAGGGGCCCACCATCAGGGCAGGCCACATCAGCGTTGTTCAGGATCTGGTTAAAATCCTTGTCGCGGTACGCTTCTACCAGCATGTGCACGTTGGCAAAACACACGTAACTCGACTTTTTGTGTTCACTAAGCCAGAACACCTGCTTTACAAAATCTTTAAAAGAGCCAGCTGTAATATCTGAGGCCAATAAGCGGCGCTTCAGTTGCAAGGGTGGTGCAATAGCAGCAGGAGTAGTTAGTTGTAGTGCGTTAGTAAGCATTTTTTTCGCCTTTTATCATGTTCCAGACAGTCAGGAAAATAATCTTCATGTCCATCATAAAGCTCCAGTTCTCCATATATTTCACGTCGTATTCCACGCGCTTCTCCATCAGGTGCACTTCCTTGGTCTCGCCGCGGTAGCCACTAACCTGTGCGTAACCGGTAATGCCAGGTGTTACGAAATGGCGCATTTTGTACTTTGAGATAACTTTTGAATAGTGATCGAGCTGCGATACCAGGTTCGGACGTGGCCCCACCACCGACATATCACCTAACAACACATTAAAGAACTGTGGCAGCTCGTCAAGGTTGGTTTTGCGCAGAAAGCGCCCTACCCGTGTAATACGCGGATCGTTTTTAGTAGCCTGTACTTCGGTCTGGTTGTTCACAAACATGGTTCTGAACTTATAGCACACAAACAGGTGGTTCTTTTTGCCCGGACGCAGCTGTTTAAAGAAGATCGGCCCTTTAGACTCAAATCTGATTGCCAGTGCGATAATCGGAAGCACGATCGGGAAAATAACCAGGATAACAGCCAGCGAGAAAACAATATCGAAAGCACGTTTCATGACGCGGTTTGTAACCTGCTCCAGCGGCTCTTTACGCACACTGATGATCGGAATGTTATGGTAGAAGTACAGGTTTACATCTTTCTGAACGATCGCACTGAAATCCGGCACTATGCGGAAGTACACAAAGTTATCGTCACAAAATGCGGTTAGTTCATCTATCTGATCTTTATCATTCAGTGGTTTGGTATAGTAGATTTCATCGATGCTGTGCTGCAGACAGTACTCCTGCAGGTCGGCAATTGAGCCTTTAAACTGGCTATAGTACGGGCTGTTAGGGTCTGCTTCATCGTCAAAGAAGCCCATAAACTTAGTACCTGGGTTCTCTTCGTTGCTAAAGGTATTATACAGACTTAGCGCTGCCTGACCACTTCCCACAATTACATAGCGGGAATAAGCCATATCAGAATTGGTAACATACTTGTTCAGCTGCATAAAAACCAGGCGGCTAAAACCGATCAGCAAAGCAGATGAAAGGTAAGTATACAAAAGCAACAGGCGTGAGATCTCTTCCAGGTTAAAAATAACGATACAGCTTGCAAGAATGAAGGCATGCAGCAGGAACGCATTGATCAGGTTGCTGAAGCGCTTTCCGATGGAGATAATGCCATCTACCCGAAACACGAAGTTTGAGAAGCCTGAAACTACCCACCAAACGAGTGCAAAAAGCACGAAAAAGACACTATACTGATGGGCTAAATCAACAGTTCCGTATCTGAAATAATTTGAAAGATTAAAAGAGAGGGCGATAAGTGCTACATCCAGTATTAACAGAATTATTCTATTAAAACTGTAGTAATGCTGATATTTATTCATGTTTAAGACACTGTAAAATTGTAACCATAATACTCCTGGTCGTTTTGCCGTCAGATCCTACTTGTTAGGCTGGCACCCGCTTATCCGGGTCCTTGCTCCGTTCAGCAGCTCAGTTAGGTATTAGCCGGTAAAACATTAATAGTAAATACTTATTAGTGCCTGCTACATGTAAGGGCTCTGCCAGCTCACTCCAACTTCTCGTCAGGCGCTTTAAATTACGGCGCCCTATTCTTTATGGTTTAGTGTTTTTTTAATATTTATTAAATTATTTTAATTCGTTAATACATGAAACAAACTATATTAAAATATATGAATATTTTACTTACACACCCTTTTTGTATTAATTTTCGGGTATAACTAATTAATTGAGCAGGTTTTACGATCAAATAGTTAAATTGAACTATTTAAATAGCACTATATAAACATAGGGTTAAGTATACATAAGCAATCGTGCAAAATCTCCGTGAACAGACTTAGAATTTATGGAAAGATTAATTACAAACCTGGCAGAAACTATGTAGAGCATTAAAAGGGCCAAAGAGCAACCCAAGTAAAAATTACAAACTATAACAAATTTAATACAAAACTTTTGTC
>NZ_JAAGWD010000008.1 GCF_010686685.1 Pontibacter burrus
AAAATAACAGCATCGCCTTTATCTATATAATACAACACCATAATTTTATTAGCACTACTATAGCTGCCCTGTTAAATTTGAAATAAAGCTGCAGATAATGATCAAGCATGTTTGTCAAAAATCTACTTATGCAGAATTAACCTGGTTTACTTTAAAAAAATAGTTCATCAATTAAACTTATCTTTTTGTATTTTGGTTGGTGTGACAGATAAAGCAGCAGAATAGAACCACTTTGTTTATTACAATTAAGCAAAACCCAAAAACAAGCATTGGCTTTTTTTACTTTTCTTCACTTTGTCTTTTACCCTTACTAAAGGGATTTGAACTATAGAAAAACATTGAAACGATTCACATATATGCATTTTGCATGGTTGTATCTGTTTTAACTATGTACAAATTGAGCAGCACTGATCTGTTCTTTCTGTTCGGGTTTTATCCAATTTAAATAAACTGCTTCTGTAATAAAATTTACCGCTTTTAGCCATGCAGCCATTTCAATTAGGCAGAATGCTGCCTGTCCTTGTCCTATTTCTGGGACTATGGGCAAACAGCGCTGTCGCACAGGATTGTACGCCTGAAATCAGTACGCCTCAGGGAATATCGCTCTGTAACGGCGAAGTGCTTTTGCAGGCATCTGCAGCCACCTCTTATGCCTGGTCTACCGGCGAAACCACTTCAGCTATAAAAGTAACCAAACCCGGTACTTACTGGGTTAAAACCACAACTGCCGAGGGCTGCGAAGGCACCTCAGAAAGTATAACTATAGCCGGTGCACCCGATGCCAGCATCACAGATCCTGAATACCCGGAACTCAACTTTACCTATTGCAGCTACTCCAGCAGTTCATCCGGGTTTAAGTTCACGCTGAACATAGAGAACACTTCCAAAACCAAGGAAACAAACAAAGAATACCACATTAGCTGGGGTGATGGCAAAACCAGCACGTATGGCAAAAACTTCGACAGAGTAACACATACCTATACTGCCGGCGGCGGCTATGATATCGTACTGACCGTAATTGGCGAAAACGGCTGTAGTACTACCACTTCCAAGCGTATGTTTGTGGGCAGCAACCCGGGACTAGGCATCTCTAGCGATGGTAACAACACACAGTGTGCTCCTGCTACTTACCGCTTTAAAATTACTGGTGTTGATGGCAACTCACCTGAAACAGTTTACACGTTCCAATTTGATGATGGCACACCGGCTATTACTTACAAGCATGATGAGCTACCGGCAGACCGTTACATTTATCATACGTTTACAGAGACCTCAAAAAACACAGAATTTGGATTTACCTTAACCGGTTATGCCAAGAACCCATGTAGCTCGTCACGCGCTACCTTTTCTGGTATTAGAATCTCGAAAGGCCCGGAAGCTGATTTTGCAGTTGGTAATGGAACATCGTTGTGTATCAACCAGCCTGTTAACCTGCAGAACCTGACAAAAAGTGGCTATGACGCCACAAACAATACGGAAACTTACCAGAGCGAGTGGTCTATTGTACCGGCAACCGGCTGGCGTTTCGTATCAGGTTCAGCTACTTCTAAAAGCCCTAGAATTGTATTCACCGAGCCTGGTAAATACAAGCTTACCTTAACTGCTAAATCTCTGGATACCAACCTATCGTGTGGTTCGAGCAGCAAAGAGCGCGAAATTATAGTTGCTGCTCCTCCGGTAGCAGATTTCACCTTAGATCCTACCCCATCCATTAACTGTACCCCAAACACATTCAAAGCCCTAAATACCTCAACTGGCGATGGTGTAACCTACACCTGGCAGGTAATGCCGGCGGAAGGCTGGAGCTTTGCCAATGGCACTACGGCTACATCTGAAAATCCGGAATTCAATTTCGCGAAGGCAGGAGATTACACTATAAAACTTGTTGCAACCAACCTGTGTGCCCCAGCAAGCATAAAAGAGCAGAAAATAACCATACGCAATAAGCCTGTTGTTACGCTGCCTGCCAATGCCGTGTATTGCGGTCCGCAAACTATAAGTTTTACGTCAGCTAATGCAGCGCATAAACCAACTTACGATGCTCAATCCGGAACTATAACTGGCTACCGCTGGACAGTAACCGGCGGAAATGCAACGTTTGCAGAAGGCAGCAGCACTTCAGCTAACCCAACTATAGCCTTCCCGGAAGCTGGTTTATATACCGTTAGTGTTGTAGCTATAAATGAGTGCGGCGAATCAGAACCGGCAACGCAGCAGATTCGCATCGACGCCTTACCGGAATTGAAAGCCACTGCCGAAATGCCTGTACTTTGCAAAGGCAGCAGTACAACTATAGCTGTAACAGGTGCCGATACCTATACCTGGGCACCAGCTGATGGTTTAAGCGTAACCACTGGCAGCACAGTAACTGTAAAACCAACCAAAACTACAACTTATACTATTACCGGTAAAAACAACGCTACGGGCTGTATCAGCACCACTACTATAACTATAGTTGTAAACGAGCCCCCGAAAGTAGAGCTGGTTGCTGATGTATATGAGATCTGCGTAGGCCAGGCACAGGCAGTGCTTACTGCATCCGGCGCAGACCGCTACGAGTGGTCTCCGGCTACAGGTTTATCAGCTACTACCGGGGCCAGTGTTACCGCTACACCAGCGCAAACCACAACTTATACGGTTACTGGATTTGATGATGAAACCGGCTGCAGCAGCACGGCACAGGTAACTATAAAAGTAAACCCATTGCCAGTTGTTAGCGCAGGACCGGACATTACTGTTTGTAACAACCCGGTTCCGACCAAACTAGTAGGTAGCCCTGCAGGTGGTGTTTGGAGCGGCGCGCATGTATCGGCAGATGGTACCTTTACGCCTCCAGCCGAAACCGGCACTTTTACCTTAACTTATACTTACACCGACCCGAAAGGCTGCAGCAACTATAGCACCATGCAGGTTACGGTTAATGAAGCTCCGGTAGCGGATGCCGGTCAGGGTATAACCGTATGTTTGAACAGTGGCAGCTTTAACCTAAAGGCAACACTAGCCGGCGGAAAATGGTCAGGATCAACACTAGTAACAGCTAATGGTAAATTTACGCCATCAAAAGCAGGTGTTTATACCTTAACCTATACTTTCGGGGAAGGTAGCTGCGAGACAAAAGACCAGGTTATAGTTACTGTAAATGAACTACCTAAAGCCCCCAATGTTGCTGCGGCGGAGATTCTTTGCCCTGGCTTCGGCACTACTTTGCAGGTACAAAACCCGGTAGGTAAGCTGGCCTGGTACGATGCTGCCACTGGCGGTAAACTTTTAGGCGAAGGCGCTACTTTTACAACTCCGGCACTTGACAAAACCACCACTTACTACGTAGAAACTACGATTGAAGGCGGCTGTACCAGCGTGCGTACTCCGGTTAAAGTTACGGTTCGTCCGGCAACTCCGGCGCCAACGGTAGCTCCTGTTACCCTTTGCGGACCAGGCAGCGGCGCCACATTGGTAGCGCAAGGCAATGCCACTGTTTACCAATGGTTCGATGTGGCCGAAGGTGGTACCATGCTATTCCAGGGTCGTTCGTTTGGGATTGCATCTGTAAACGAGAGCAAAACTTATTATGTGCAGGCTGTTATTGATGGATGTATCAGCCCGAGAACTCCGGCAACGATAACCGTACTGGATGTGATCAGCAACAACATTATTGAGGCTGTAGCTGAGATCTGTGCGGGACAAACACCAGATCCGTTAGTGGGCTCCACTCCTATCGGCGGTGACAGCAACTATAGCTATTACTGGGAAATCAGCACGAAATCTGCCACGGAAGGCTTTAGTAAAGTGGAAGGCGCTACTGGCAAAGACTACCAGCCGGGTGCGCTTACAGTACCAACCTGGTTCCGCAGAGTTGCAGCTTCATCGGTTTGCGCGCACGTATCGGAGTCGGTAAAAGTGAGTGTAACACCTGTTATCAGCAGCAACACGGTATCGGAAGATGCTACGTATTGCCTTGGCGCAACTATCGCCCAACTGAACGGCAGTCAGCCGACTGGCGGTAACAATAACTATAGTTATACCTGGGAAATGAGCACTACCGGCGAGAACGGAAACTATACAGCGGCTACCGGTATCAACACAGAACAGCACTATAAGCCGGGCACGGTAGATGTAACCACCTGGTTCAGAAGAAAAGTAACATCAGGTACTTGCCAGGTGAGCATCAGTCAGCCGGTAAAGATCACGATCTATAAACCGATCACAAATAATACGATAGTAGGCGAACAGACCGTTTGCGCCAATGCCATACCGCAGGTGCTGGAAGGCAGCCAGCCGGAAAATGGCGATGGCAACTATAGCTACCGCTGGTACATGAGCACCGACGGCGAAAACTTTACTCTGGCAACCGGCCAGAACAACGGCATCAACTATAAGGTAGGCGCCCTTACCCGCACCACCTGGTTTAAGCGCGAAGTAACCGGTGGACCATGCGATGCGAGAATTAGTAACACCATCAAAATTCATGTGAATCCGGTCATAGCCAGCAACATCATCTCCAAAGACCAGGTGATCTGTTTCGGTACTGAAGCTGCAGTGCTTACCGGTACAACGCCAACCGGCGGAGATGGTAACTATAGTTTCCGCTGGATGGTGAGCACAACTGGTGCAAACGGTACTTACGCACCGGCTGCGGGTACTAACAACCTGCCAAACTATACACCGGGCGCTGTGGCTACCACCACCTGGTATAAGCGCGAAGTGCTTTCAGGTACGTGTGTGGATGTGTCGCCGGCGATAGAAGTAACGGTAGTGCCGCTTCCGGTGGCTCCTGCCGTGACGGGTATTACCATCTGCGAAGGCACCAAAGCGACACTCACTGTTTCGGCATCAGGTAACTATAACTGGTACACTGCTGCCAATGCCACGACACCTGTATTCAGCGGCCGTAGCTTCGAAACGCCTGCACTGAGCGCCACTACAACTTATTATGTAGAAACGGTAAATGCCAATGGTTGCGGAAGCTCCGAGCGCACTGCCGTTACTGTTACGGTAAACAAAAACATCAGCAACAACAGCCTTATAGCGCCAACTGCAGTCATCTGCGCCGGACAAATGCCAGCATTAATTAGCGGAGCAGGCACAGGCCCGGAAGGCGGAAATGGCACCTATACGTACCGCTGGGAAAAGAAAACTGAAGGCGTAGATGCTGACTTCAAAACGATTGCAGGCGCAACTTCGGCAACTTACCAGCCCACAGCGCTTACTAAAACAACCTGGTTCCGCCGTGTAGTAATTTCAGGACCATGTGCTGAACATGTAAGCGAAGCGGTGAAAGTAGATGTATTGCCAGCCCTGGAGAATAACACACTTGCTGCCGCAACAGCAATCTGCGAAGGCGAAACGCCAGCTTTATTAACTGGTTCTGCGCCAACCGGCGGCAATGGCAGCTATACTTATAATTGGTCTTTCAGTGAAAACGGTACATCCTTTACCGATATCGCGAACAGCAACGTGAAAGATTATCAGCCGAGCAAATTAACTAAAACTACCTGGTTCAAGAGAACTATAGTTTCAGGACCGTGCGCCAGATTAGAGAGCAATGTAGTGCAGGTGGTAGTGCATCCGGCTATAGTTGCCAACACCATTACCCCAACCGAAACTATAGTTTGCGAGAATGATAAACCGGGCATCATCAACGGCTCTAAACATGCAGGCGGCATAAGTGCCTTTACTTACCTGTGGGAAATGAGTACTGATGGTGTAAACTTTAGTTCGGCGCCGGGCGTGAACAGCAACCAGTCGTACCAACCAGCTGCTTTAACAGTGCCGACCTGGTTCCGCCGCAAGGTTACATCAGGCAAATGCTTTGATTACTCGGCGGCTGTTAAGATCGATGTGAATCCAGTGATCGCGAGCAATACCATAACCGAAGAACAAATGGTGTGTGTGGGTGGTACCCCTGCCCTACTGAAAGGTTCTACCCCAATTGGTGGTAATGGTACCTATAGTTACGAGTGGCAGTCGGCCACAACTAATTCACCTGCGGCATTCAGTACAGTGGGTACAGGTGTTAACTACCAGCCAAGTGCTTTGTCGGTAACAACTTACTTCAGACGAGTAGTTACATCAGGTGCGTGTTCGCATGTTTCGAATGTGGTAAAAGTAACAGTATCTCCGCAGATTACCAGAAACACGATCACAACTGATCAAACGATCTACTCGGGTCAGCGTCCGGCTCCGTTAACAGGCTCATTGCCAGCCGGCGGCGACAATACTTACAGGTACCTGTGGGAAGTGAGCACGGATGGTGTGAACTATAAAACAGCAACCGGCCTGAACGACGGCAGAAACTATAGCCCGGGCGTGCTGGATGAAAATACATGGTACCGCAGACGCGTGTTCTCGGGTGGTTGCGAAAGCATCTCCAACGCTGTCAAGGTTACGATTACGCCGTCTATCTCTAACAACAACATACAGGCCGATCAGGTGATCTGCTTCGGTAATACACCACAGGTGCTGAAAGGCTCTATGCCGGTAGGTGGCGAAGGCGACTATATCTACCAGTGGCAGTACAAAACATCGGAGCCTGGTGCGGTATGGGTGTCTGCCAAAGGTGTAAGCAACAGCATCGATTATGCTCCGCCAGCACTTACCCAAGATACTTGGTTCCACAGAATTGTGATCTCAGGCCCGCGCTCGCATGAGAGCCAGGAAGTGATGATCACGGTGAAGCCTGCCATGAGCAACAACAAGATCAGCACCAACCAGACGATATGTTATGCTACAGCACCATCTACTTTAAAGGGTACTACGCCAACAGGTGGCAGCGGCAACTATAGCTACCTATGGGAATACAGCACCACTGGTCCGGACAAAGGCTTTACAACAGCACCAGGCGCCAACAATGGCCAGAACTATAACCCAATGCCGTTAACGCAGAAAACCTGGTTCAGAAGGGTGGTTACATCGGAGTCGTGTGAAGGCCTGGTGAGTAATGCGATCGTTGTGAACATTAATGCACAGCCGGATGCACCGGTGGCGAAAGGTGCTATAGTTTGCTCTGGCAACAATGTGACGTTATCGGCTAAAGGCAAAGAAGGCAGACTGGAATGGTATGCTTCGGCAAGTTCGGGAGCGCTGCTGGGTGTGGGTAATACCTTTACTACGCCTGCGCTAACGCATACAACAACCTACTACGTGCAGGAAGTAACACTATCATGTGCCAGCGAACGCACAGCGGTAACAGTGACAGTTACGGAGCCATCGGCAGATGCAGGCCCGGATGTGACTATCATCAAAGGCAGAAGCACTACACTGGAAGCATCTGGCGGCGATAGCTATAGTTGGTCTCCGGCTGTTGGCCTGAGCAACCCGAATGTGGCAAACCCGGTGGCAACACCAGAATCAACCACCACTTACAAGGTAACTATAACTACGGCAAGTGGCTGTACTTTCACAGATGAAGTTACAGTAACGGTGCTTCCTTTTGTAGAGATACCGAACACCTTTACCCCTAACCGCGACGGCATAAACGATACCTGGGAAATTGCCAACCTGAAGAAATATCCGAACTGTAAGGTGCAGGTGTTTAACCAGTGGGGAGCCATAGTTTTCCAGTCGAACGGGTACCAGACGCCGTGGGATGGCCGCCACAACGGCCAGGAATTACCACTTGCTACTTACTACTACATCATCCAGTTAGAGCCAGGTGAGAAACCATTATCAGGAAGTATAACAATCGTTAAATAACGGTAATCTATGAACAAACTTTTAGCCTTAGTTTTTGTGTTATTGCTTGCCGGCCAGACCATGGCGCAGCAAAGACCACAGTACACACAGTATTCTACCAACAACTATCTGCTTAACCCTGCTATTACAGGTATAGAAGATTATGGCGACCTGAAATTGGGTACAAGGCAGCAGTGGTCCGGACTGGAAGGTGCACCACAGTCTTATTACGCCAGCTTTCATATGCCGATCAACAAGGATATGTCTTCGTCGTACAGGGGCGGTCGCATTGGCTCAGCAGCTAAAGAAGCTACCACTAAAAAGCCGAGCAAGTATAAAAAGATACGTCCTCACCACGGCTTAGGTGTACAGGCGGCCAGCACCAGAACAGGTCCTTTAAAGCGTGGTAGTATGAGCCTCAGCTATGCCTATCACCAGCCGCTTACCAAGTCGCTGCGCGTGTCGGCGGGTGTGGCGCCGGGCTTTATACAGTACAGCCTGGACCCGGGAACGGTAACTACAGCACAAGGCAATGATCCGGCTATTTACGATGGCCGCGTAAACGAAATGAAGTTCGACCTGAACATGGGTATCTGGCTTTACTCCTATGATTTTTATGTAGGTTTAGCCGGCTCACAGCTGGTGCCAAGCAAACGGAAGTACATCAACGATAACTCCGTGATCACCGACAACGAAGGCCGGCTGCAGCAACATTATTTTGCCACAGCAGGTTACAGAGTGGATGTTTCGCCTTATTTGTCAGTAATTCCATCTGTAATGGTGAAAATGGCGCAACCAAGCCCTGTTTCGGTAGATGCCACCGCCAAAGTAATGTATGCCAACCGCATCTGGGCTAGTGTAACCTACCGCCACAACGAGTCGGTTGCGGCCATGGCAGGCATCAACGTCAGCCATTTGTTCGATGTTTCTTATTCTTATGATGCCAGCACCTCGCCGCTGGGGCAGGCCAATGCCGGAAGCCATGAAGTAGTAGTTGGTTTTAAATTGCGTAACACGCGTCGTATCCTCTGCCCGGAATGGGCTTGGTAACTATAGATTAAAAGGTTTACAAGTGTAGAAAAGGACAGCGCAGGCTGTCCTTTTTGCTTTACAGGAAACTATAACTTTTCGTAAAGATTCAAGTATAGTTATACCGTTATAAAACTGCTGTACTATGCTTCGGAAGACAATTGGAATTATACTTTGCCTGCTGTTCATCAGCTTTGCAGCCATGCAATACAATGATCCGGATCCTGCCTTGTGGATCGCTATTTACGTGGTGGCGGGTATTATCTGTGTATTAGCTGCTTTTGGAAAACTGCCTTTGGTGGTGATGGCTGTAGCCTGTGCTGCGTGTGTAGTAGGTGCTTTTATAGTTTGGCCGGAAAAATACGAAGGCCTGGAGGTTGGTGGCGGCGACATCAAGAACATCGAAGAAGCAAGAGAGTCGCTTGGTTTACTTTTAATTGGGTTGGTGATGTTTTTATATGCTATCCTGCCAGGGCGAATCAGAAATGAAACACCAACTATGCGGGCTGTGCAATAGAGTTCATTGTGTTTTAAGTGCCTACCTCTGCGTTCCTTCCATTTAAACTATAACCCAACGGTTCGCAAATTATTGACAATAAGATCCTTGTAACACACAAAAGGCTGGTCTTCAATGACCAGCCTTTGTTTTTGATTCTAACTATAGTTTAAACTTCCTCGGCTTTAAACCCGGCCTTTTCCACAGTGTTTCTGATTTGATCTGCATTCAGCGTATCCGTCTGCACTTCCAGAATTTTGTCCGGGTTATCGGTATCAACCTGCCAGGTTACGCCTTCCAGTTTGTTCATGTGTGGCGTTACAGCTTTTACACATCCACCACAGTTTATATTGGTTTTGAATTTATAGGTCTTCATATTTAACATAATTTATTAACTAAACACTTATTTTAACTTTATAGTACGCAAGCGTAAACTATTCCCTACCACTGATACGGAGCTAAAGGCCATGGCCGCTCCTGCCAGCATCGGACTCAGCAGGAAACCTGTGAATGGGAACAACAAGCCGGCTGCTACAGGAATACAGATCACGTTGTAGAAAAAGGCCCAGAACAGGTTCTGGCGGATGGTTTTTACAGTAGCTCTGGATAATTTAATGGCTGCTGCTACCTGTGTCAGGTCAGAACGCATCAGGGTAATTCCGGCTACGTCCATCGCAATATCGGTGCCCTGCCCCATGGCAATGCTGATGTTGGCGGTAGCCAGTGCCTGCGCATCGTTTATACCATCGCCCACCATAGCTACGTGCTTGCCATCTGCCTGCAGCTGCTTCACAAAGTCCGCTTTATCCTGCGGCATCATTTCAGCTTTAAAGTGAGTGATGCCTACCTGACGAGATACCGCTGCTGCTGTCTGGCTGTTGTCGCCGGTTAGCATGTATACCTCAATTCCGGCATCTTGCATGGCTTTTATACCATCCGCAGCGCTTTGCTTAATCGGGTCGGCTACCGCAAATACGCCAAGTGCTTGTGTGGCACCTGCAAAATAGATCGCTGTTTTGGCCTCGTTCTGTAGTTTCACGATCTGCTCAGCCAGTTCTTCCGGTATAGTGATGCCGTGCTCCTGCAGTAATTTATAGTTACCGGCATAGTAACGTTTTCCGTTAAAGTCTGCCTCGATACCCATACCAGTCAGGCTGCTGAAGTAGTCGGGTTGCTGTACCTGTGCACCTGCTTCTTTATAGTAAGCATATACCGCTTGAGCAATCGGGTGCTCCGACTGAGCCTCCATCGAGTAAAAGTACGTTTCCAGTTGCTCGTGCTGCTGCGCGTTGTTAGCCCAGATTACGTCGGTTACCGTTGGTTTACCCAAGGTTATTGTTCCGGTTTTATCCAGAATTACAGCATTTACTTCGTGGGCGCGCTCCAGGCTTTCGGCATCTTTAATCAGGATACCGGTTTCAGCACCGCGGCCTACGCCCACCATAATAGCGGTTGGGGTTGCCAGGCCAAGCGCACAAGGGCAGGCAATTACAAGTACCGAAATCATCGACAGGAAGCCTTCTGTTAAATACGCTTCGCCGCCCAGTATTATCCAGGACACTAAGGTGAGCAGCGCAATACCCAACACGATCGGCACAAATATTCCGGCAATTTTATCCACCAGTTTCTGAACCGGGGCTTTGCTACCTTGGGCTTCCTGTACCATTTTAATGATATGTGCCAGCATGGTTTCGCCACCGGTTTTTTTGGCAATCAGCTGCACGCTGCCTTTCTGGTTTATAGTTCCGGCATACACCATATCGCCGGGTTGCTTTTGAACGGGTAATGGTTCGCCGCTCAGCATACTTTCGTCCAGGTAAGTGGTTCCGGTTGCTACTTCACCATCTACAGGCACGCGGTCGCCAGGCAAAAGCAATACCCTGTCTCCTACCCGCACTTCTTCAATCTTGATTTCTAATTCTGATTCGTCACGCAGAATACGCACAGTTTTTGGTTGTAGGCCCATTAGTTTTTTGATGGCTTCGGAGCTGCGGTTTTTGGCGCCCTCTTCCAGGTATTTACCTATCAGTATAAAGGCAATAATTACCGCTACAGCCTCGAAATACACATGCGGTTCCAGGCTCCGACTCAGAAAAAACTCAGGGTAAACAGTATTGAACACACTAAAAATGTAAGCAATACTTGTACTCAGGGCTACCAGTGTATCCATGTTGGCGCGCCCATGTTTTGCCTGTGCCCAGGCTCCGGTAAAGAAGCGCTGCCCAGCCCATAGTAAAATTGGGGTGGTAAATACCAACATGGCCCAGTTGCCCCACGCAAAGTGCCCGTGGAAGAACATGCCCAATACAAATACCGGCAATGCCAGCAAACAGGCAACTATAGTTTTGGTCTTCAGTGTTTGCAGGGCCTTGGCTTCGCGGGCCTCCAACTCTTCCTGCGTCTGTTTTTCTATCAGTATATCAAAACCGATTTCCTGCACAGTTTCGCGCAATTGAGCCGGGTTAACTATAGTTGGTTCATAGGTTACCTGCACGCTTTTACCTGCAAAGTTCACGTTTGCTTCGGATACGCCTTCACGGTGACGCAGCATGCTTTCTATACTCGATGCGCAGGAGGCACAGGTCATGCCCTCTACCGGGTAGGTATCTTTTTTATAGTTGGTTTGTGTTAGTGTTGCCATTTCAACTCCTTCCTTTTATAACACTACAAAGATACAACCACACATACCGGTTAGCGTTACAGATTTATCTATAAGATTTACACATTTAGCTGCCCTAAGCTACAGGCTTTGGGCAACACCTTAACGCAACTATACGCTTCATTTTCTATACACAGAACTAGGTATCGAAGTCAAAAGTCTTAACTTAGATGTTCTTAAACAGATATTATCCACTTTACAAATAAGTTAACATACTGTTTGACAACACTTTACACACCACATGAAAACCAGTACCTCCTATAAAAACAAATTCACACCCGGTATTGGGGCCATGCGTTACCTGGCTATTGCCTTTATAGTGTTGGCACTGGCGCTACTGGTGGTAAGTGCTTACTCTTTTTTAGCAGCTCGTACGGTACAGGAGAACTATAACACCATGGTGGAAGATACGCTCAGAAAGCTGGAGCTGATCGGAAACCTGCACAACAACGAAGACCTGATCTATGATAAGATTGTACAGCACCTGAAAACATCTGACAAGGATTCTTTACAAAGGCTGGAACAAGAAATTGAAGCAGCAGATGCGGATGTAAAAGCAGATATGGATCGCCTGAATGAGCTGCTGATACGCAAAGGGCGTAAGCAGATGTTGCAAAACTATAGAAAGAGTCGCCAGACCTACACTGCTTATCTACAGGAGCTGCTGCATAAGAGCAGGCAGGCCCCACCTAACTCTATTCAAAGCCAGATAGCATTGTTACCTGCTTACCGCGAACATCAGAAATACCTGAACCGCTTAAGCGACAGTATCAGTGCTTCTACCCGCACACGCGGCTACGAGTCCCTGAAGGAAATAGATAATACTGTACGCAACTATAACCTGCTCCTACTGGCTGCTTTGCTGGTAACCGCTATAGCTACCTTCCTCATACGCAGAGTTATACAGCAACTAAAGCAACAGCACCGCATCCTGGATTATGAGATACATGAAGGAGAACAACTGCGCACAGCCCTCAGCAAGAGCAAAAGTATTTACCGTTCACTGTTTCAGAACATAGCCTTGCCTATGTGGGTGTTTGATGCCAATTCGCTTCAGATCCTGGAAGTAAACAGAGCTGCCTTACTGGAATATGGTTACAGTCACGAAGAGTTCCTGGCACTTACTATTCTTGATCTGCAACCCGAACACCAGAGAGCAGAGATTCTGAAACTTATTGAACAGCAGGAGCCCCCTTTCAAGTCCTACCTAAACCGGCAGCATAAACGCAATAATGGCAGTGCATTTTATGTAGATCTTAAAATACACGCGCTGCCTGCCCTGAACGATATGAAACCCTACATTGTGGTTGCCATCAACATTGACGACCAGGTGCGGGCGCTACAAGAGCTGGAACGGCGTGAAAAACAATTTCATGAGATCAGCTCCAGCATACCGGGTATAGTTTACCAGTTTCAGTTAGATGAGGCAAAGCAGGTTACCTTTCCTTTTGTAAGCGAAGGTGTTTTGCGCATGTTTGGCTATGCCCCTGAAGAAGTGAAAGCTGATTCGCAGATACTTTTCCAGCATGTGCACCCCGATGATCTCAAAAAACTATGGAATTCTATTCTTGATTCTTATGAAAACCTGACACCCTGGGAGCTTGAATTCAGAGTATGGCAACAGTCCAGCAGCAAGTATATCTGGCTTAAAGGAAGCAGCCTGCCTACCCGGAAAGATAGTGGAGTGGTTATCTGGAATGGCACACTGATAGACATTACCAACGAAAAGGAAGTCCAGGAAAAACTGGTAACAAGCGAGGCCAACCTACGCTACCTGCTCAATAGCTCACCACAATCAATTTACCTGCTTGATGAAAACCTGCGCATTGTAGCGTTCAATACCAAAGCCGAGGAAGAGGTAAGGGTATCATTTCTACGCACACTACGCACAGGCCAGAGCGTCTTTACTTATATAGATGCCACACAGGAGGACAGAACAAGAGAAAGTCATAACCGCGCGCTGCAAGGCGAAACCACTGTTTATGAAACAAATACAGGGACTTACTGGCACGAAATTGCTTTCAGACCAGTATTAGGGCCTGAACTGCAGGTATTGGCTGTAGCCCTGAGCATAGAAGACATAACCGAGCGGAAACGTATTGTAGAATCGTTGCAGCAGAGCGAGAAACAGCTATCGCGCGCGCAGGAACTCAGCAACATGGGCAGTTGGGAGTACGACATCATTATGGGGACTATAGTCTGGTCTGATAACCTCTATAAACTATACAACCTTTCAAAAGAGACCTTTACACCACAGGTAGCTACAGTAAAGCAGTTAGTACACCCTGAAGACCGGGAAATGGTACAGGCGCAGTATAAGCACGCCCTCCAAAATCATGAGACAGTAACTATAGAGCATCGTGCAGTAACTCCTGATGGCCGGGTACGCAATATGGTACAGATTGGGGAAATATTTTATGACGATCACAACCAGCCTGTACGCATGGCTGGGACTATACAGGACATAACGGCTCGTAAAGAGGCTGAACAGGAAATTACCAAAACCAAAAATCTACTGCAATCAACACTGGCCAACATTCCGGAGCTGATATTCTCTGCCGATGCCGAATTCAATACAACTTATGTCAGCCCGCACTCTTACGATATTTTAGGTTATCAGCCGGAAGAGCTACTTGGCAACAAGGACATCTGGCATAAGAACATATACCCTGATGATTTACCGGAAATGCAGCACATAATGGAGCGCATCTTACAGGGCGAAAACATACAGCACGAAGTACGTGTCACCAGGCGGGACAAGGAACTCCGGTGGTTACTGCTCAGAATGTCGCCTATGATCGAAAGGGATGGAGAGCTTATACGCATTGACGGTTCTGCTGCTGACATTACACAGCAAAAGCTAACAGAAGCAAAGCGCGAAGAGCTGAATGCCCAGCTTATTACCCAAAACCGGAACCTGCAGCAGTTTGCCTACATTGTATCGCATAACCTAAGGGCGCCTATTGCCAACATCTTGGGGCTTGCATCTATCTACGACCGCAACAACGCTGAAAACCCTATCAACCAGCGTGTCATCGAAAATATGGCAAAGTCTGCCAGGCTGCTTGATGGTACCATCCGTGACCTGAATGATCTGCTCGCATTCCGCAGCCATCAGCAGGGAGAGATGTTAGAAAAAGTCAGTTTTGAAACCACGATGCAGCAGGTAACAGAAGCCCTCGACGATGAAATAAGGCGTGCAGAAGCCGCCATCTCCACTGATTTTTTGGCTGCGCCAGAAGTGGTTACCATCAAAAGCTACCTGCACAGCATTATGCATAACCTTTTATCTAACGCATTAAAGTACCGCGATAACAGCAGAAAATTAAATGTTATAGTTAAAACTTTAGTTGTGGATGATTATATTTGCCTACAAATCAGTGATAATGGCCTGGGAATTGATGTAGCCAAAGTGAAAGACAAGCTCTTTGGGCTATACAAGCGTTTCCACCCGAATATTGCAGGCAGGGGACTTGGCTTGCATTTGGTTAAAACCCAGGCAGAACTATTGGGCGGTAAAGTTGATGTTGAGAGCACACTAGGGGCTGGTACAACTTTTCGTGTATACTTTGATAGGAGTAAAAATTTACATGAGCGTTTTAAAGAAAGTAATGTTGATTGATGATGATCAGGTAAATAACTTTGTTTGTGAGAGCATCATCAAAAGCGAGCATTTTGCTGAGGAAGTAGTAAGTTATGAAATGGCAGAAGATGCCCTCGAATACCTGAAAGGTGCAGCCGCAAATAACCCCGGAGCATTTCCTGACCTCATATTTCTGGATATTAACATGCCGGGCATGGACGGCTGGAGCTTTATAGATGAGTACCGTAAACTTCCTGAAGAAATAACTAAGCAGTGCAGTTTGTTCATGCTCTCGTCGGCAGTCGACCGAAAAGACATTATATGTGCAAAGAGCATGGCCGAAGTAAAGGACTTTTTCTCTAAGCCGCTTTCCCCGGAGATTTTAAGCTTTATAAAAGACGAGTTTATAGCTATCTAAACAAAGAGGCCGCAGGATAAAACCGGCGGCCTCTTTGATTGATACCTGTATAGTTATTTATAGTTAAGAAACCTGATCGAGGGGCTTGCGGCTAACCTGGCTATTATTTTTATAAGCCGACGGCGTAACACCGGTTATCTGCTTAAATTGTCCCGAGAGGTGCGCCACACTACTATAGCCTAGCCTGTCTGCTATCTGGCTAAGACTTAATTCATTATAGTCCAGCAGTTCTTTTGCCATCTCTACTTTCTGCAGCACCATAAACCGCGCAATAGTAATACCTTCCGAAGCCGAAAATGCAGTGCTCAATGTATTATAGTCTTTGCCCAGCAGCTCCGCAAGGTAATCGGAGAGGTTAACATGCAGCTCCTCTACCCTACCCGACCGCAGCAGCTCAATTATCGCTATCTTAATTTTCTCGGCTATTTCGGTCCTGGGGTCATTTATCAGGTCGAAGCCTTCGGTTGAAAGTATCTTTTCAAGTATGCTCACCTGGGCCGCTGTAGGCTCATGCGTCAGGATAGCTTCGCCTAATTTTACTTCCTGCACGGGCAACTCGAGCTGTTGCAATGCTTCAGTTACTACTTTTATGCAACGCGGGCACACCATGTTGCGGATGTGGAGTGTATAGGCGGGCGATATGTTAGTTTCCTGTGCTGACATAGGGATACAGTATAGAGAGGTAAACTTACTAAATATCTCTGCTATATGTACAAACAAAACAGCGGGAGAACTATATTGTTCTCCCGCTGTTTATTGCCTTCTGTCAGGTCCTGCTGTGGTCAGTGTCATTAGGCTTTGTGTTTTTGTCGCCTAAAGGCTGTTCTTTGCTCCGAATCCCATTCAGATCATCATCCATAGCGGTGTCGCTGCCTTCAAACTCGAACCCTGGTCCCTGAGCTAAGTAATCTACACTTTTAGGATCGTTGGCACCGTAGCCGGTTGTTTCATCTCCGCGTATGTGCATGTTCTCCAGTTTATCTTTCTGCCCGGAGCGTTCCATCTGTCCGCCTAATCCAATGCTGCGCTTGGCAGATGGGTCAGGCTTGTTATTCATGGTCATGCGTTTATTATAATCGCTGTTTATGTTCTTTTCCCGGGAGGGTGTATTTTGTCTGTTTTCTTCTTCAATTGCCATAACTGTATTTCAATAGTTGTAGCATTATATACGCGCTGCCAGGAGGCTTGTTCGTAAACCACCAACTATAGTTAACATAAGATAACAACTACAGACACACAAAACTATAGTTTAGAACAGCAGCGCAACTATAAATAAGTATCTTTGCCGAATTCTGATGCGGCGGGCACCTATAGCCTTATAGTTGCGTTAGGAGAAGAGAAACATAACATTGCATGAAATTATCGAAGATATACGACCCGCGCGAAATGAATTCGTACCAGTTTGTGGCAGCTACTGGCCTTGTCATGACTTTACTGGCGCACCTTATCCTGCTGCTGATCGGCAAATCGATCAATAATTTTGCGGCGCTTTACCTGTGCTGGGCCGTATTTTTTACGCTGGGCACTATTGCCAACTTCAACAGCAAACCCGACGACCACGATCATCACCACCATCATTAATATAAAAGCCGGCCACATCAGTAGCCGGCTTTCTTTTTTCACAAACTAAGCTATACTTTATTATTTAATCAGCAGCCTTTTGGTCAGGGTTCTACCGTTCTGCTCTACTTGCAGGTAGAAAATACCGGTCCCCTTCCCTGTCAGGTCCAGCTGCTTATCATATTGCCGTGTGTTCTTGTCCAGTTTCTCCTGGTACACCTGTTTGCCAGCGCTGTTCAACACTTTTATAGTTGCCTGCCCCTTTTCTGGTAAAGAAAAACTGAGGTTTACCCTGCCGCTGCTCGGGTTTGGGTAATAGCTTAGGTTATCAATCTTCAGCTCCTTCTTTTCAGACTTTTCTACTTTTACACCTGCCTCTTTCAGCGTTTTCTTATCGTCTTCTGTAATGCGCTCAATTCTGGTCTTGTCTAACAGTATCACAGTCGATTTTTCGCCTGATCTGCCGAAGTGGTAGGCATCAATTTCTTTTTTGTTGCCTTTCCCGTCTATTTCGTAAACTGTGGTTTTGCCGGTCTCGTCTGTTTCGATCTTGATCTTATCAGAAGTGCTGTAGCGGGCTTTTACATCGCCAGAATAACCTATAGCATGTTTCCCGTGAACTCTAACTCCCTCCGGCCCCGCAATCCGAACGATGGTATGCGCAGAGTCTGAGCCATCTCCCGAACTAATAATGCTGAATGCACGGCCAGGTTTTCCATTCACAATTAACTCCCGCACATTCTTGTTCAGGCTGTCTCCGCGTAGTGTCATTACTTTTGCACCGTTCAGCGCTCTAACTATAAAAGAATCACCTTTTATAGTTTCAATTCTCTCAAATAGCATTTTGCGTTCTTTCTCGCTCATAGCCTTGCCATGCAGCATTCGAACTTCTTTTACTTTACCCATCAGGGTTGTATCGGCAGCAATTCTGTAGCCTATAGTTTCAAGCTCACGCAGCTTCTTACTAGGGTACAGTGAGTCTACCCTAACTTTAAATCCATCCAGTTTTTTCCAATCAATCGAGTCGAGCTTTCTCAGGGCTTTCATGTGCTTTTCATGGTCTTCAGCATTTATAAGCGTGTCTGAACTATAGACCAGGTCCCCGTTTTCGTACTTTAAGACTTTTACTCTCATCTTTTCCGGCTTATCCTGCTTCTTTGCATCCTGCGCTAAAAGCGAGTAGACTGGCAGTAATGCTAACAGTAAGTTGATGGCCAGTTTTAACAAATGCTGTAAAATAGATAGGTTCATAGTTTTGGCGTTAAGGTTTATACAAATGTACGCGCCTTTGCGACCGGCTTTAGTTAAGGCTTCGTTAAAGAATGTTAAAGAAAAGTTAAAGTTTGCCTCCACGGCACCAATCATTCTGCAACTACTGTATTATTGGTGTATCTATAGATAAAATTGTAACTTATACACAAGTGCTGCCCACTATCTGGTAACTATAGTTTTAACTGTGTGATGTGTTAAATAAAAGTTAAAATCAGGCGGCGTTGAAGTTTAAGGAGTAAATTTGATACGTGAACAAGTACACAATCATAGGGGTTATTGCGCTGATGAGCGTTTCACTGCTTGGTGTGGTGGGACTGCAACTATACTGGATCAATGATGCGATCGAAGTAAAGCAGGCCCAGTTTGAGCAGGCTGTAAACAGCGCCCTGACCAGCACAGTTGATAAACTTGAAACTGAAGAAGCCCTAGCTGTAGTTACCGGCAAAATGGCCACGCTGCAGCACCTCCCCGCTCCTGATACACTTATAAAAGAGGTCATTCAAGCCGAACCATTAAAACATACACCGAAACAAGCGCCTTCTAAAGCACCTGAACTACAGAAAGAGCCCAAACCAAAGGCCAAAAGCAAGCCAACCCTTGCAGATAACACTGAGCGGCCTGAAGTCAGGAAAGTGGGTCCCGGTTCTATAGTTTACCACCCGAAAGGCAGTGCCCGTGTACGTTTTCTCAGCGGAGACAGTATTCCGCTTACTGAGTTCAAAGCTCAAGGTAAAAAGCCAGTAAAGTATGTTGAGCTGAATGGCAAAGTAAAACCTGCCAGCGACATGCAGGTGCAGGTTTATACCTATGTGACAGATGAAATCAGGCAGCCGCATACAGTACAGCGTATTAATGTACAAACCGATTCGGTGCTTAAACTGGCGAAAACTTACAGGCGTTCTTTTAACTTTTCGGTAGATACCCTGCAAATGCTGGCATCTATGCTGGACAGCCTGCACCAATTTACGCATTTTGCAACGACTATTAATCCGGCAGACCTGGAAGCGGTACAGGTGCGCAACGATAGCGTTTTCATTACGCGAAAGGGACAAAAGAGGCCTGTTCACGTCAATCAGCAGCGCAGAGCCAACATTCCGGCTGTTCCTTTCCTTTTCAGGCAGCCAGAAGCATTCAGAATTTACGGGCAGGATGCTCAGGCTATAGTTGAAGGGCATAAACATAGCAGAGCTATAGCAGAAGCCCAAAAAAAGGAAGCGCAAACGCTGGTAGCTGCTCAAGCCAGCAGAAATGCGAATAAAGCAGCCAAAGCAACTATAACACAGCCTTTACAGCCAACTAAAACCACCATCGAAAAACTGGAGCATAAAAAAGAAAAGCTCAATAACGTGGTGCAGAAAATGGTGGTAGAGTATGTGGCCAAAGACGAACCCCTACAAAAACGCCTGAACCTGGAAAGTCTGCCGCTGCTCCTGAAAGATGAGTTGAAACAACAGGGTATTGACCTGCCTTTTGGCTACCACGTAGTAAGCGGGCAAAATGATACGCTGCTTGTTAAACATGCCGCCAAACAAGACAATGTGCACTATTATGCAGCCGCCCTTTTCCCTAACGACCTCATCCAGAAAAAAGACTACCTGGCCGTTTATTTCCCTGACAGTAGCATCTATGCTATACAATCGTTGTGGGGCATGATGGCTTTATCCGGATTCTTTACACTGATCATTATTGCTACATTCGGCACCACCATCCATATAATCTATAAGCAGAAGAAGCTGTCGGAGATGAAGAACGACTTCATCAACAACATGACGCATGAGTTTAAAACGCCGATCGCTACCATTTCGCTGGCTACTGACTCAATAGCCAATCCTAAGATCTACGAGAACCCGGACAAAATAAAATACTATACCAACATCATCCGGCAGGAAAACAAACGCATGAACACGCAGGTAGAGAACGTGCTGCAAATTGCCCTGCTCGAGAAAAACGAATTTAAAATGCGCCTGGCGCCGGTGGATGTGCACCTGCTTATAGTTAAAGCCATCGAAAGCATACGCCTGCAGGTAGAACAGCGCCTGGGTAGCATAAATGTACAGCTGGACGCCCTTGCACACGAACTGAAATCAGATGAAATACACCTTTACAATGTGATCTGCAACCTGCTCGATAATGCCAACAAGTACTCCCCTGCCGCCCCTGAAATTAGCCTGAGCACCCGTAACGTAGATGGCGGCATTGTGATAGCCGTGGATGACAAAGGCATGGGCATGAGCAAAGATACGCAGCAGCGTGTGTTCGAGAAGTTTTACCGTGTGCCTACCGGTAACCTGCACAATGTAAAAGGCTTCGGGCTTGGCCTGAGCTATGTAAAAGCTATCGTTCAGGCGCATCATGGCAATATCAACCTGTGGAGCGAACCCGGCAAAGGAAGCCGCTTCGAGATTTTTTTACCATTCAGGAAAGAAAGTTAGAAAGTTAAAAAGTTGGGAAGTTGGGAAGTTGGGAAGGTAAAAGTTAGTAGAGACGTAAAATGATCCCTCTGATACTTTAGGAGAGCCAACAATTTAACCATACAGCCATTTAACCATTCAACAATCAACCAGCAATTAAAGTAACTATGAAGATATTACTGGCAGAAGATGATCCGAATTTTGGCATTGTGCTCCGCGATTACCTGGAGCTGCACGATTACGACGTTACCCTTTGCGTGAACGGTTGCCTGGCTATTTCGGCTTTCAGAAAAGGTACTTTCGATATCTGCATTCTGGATGTGATGATGCCGGAGAAAGATGGTTTTACACTGGCCCGCGAAATAAAGAAACTGAACCCGGATATTCCTCTCATCTTCCTGACGGCCAAAGCCATGAAAGAAGACATGCTGGAAGGTTTTAAGATTGGTGCCGACGACTACATTACAAAACCTTTTGATTCGGAAGTACTGCTCTATAAGATAAAAGCAATACTGAACCGCCACCACCCGTCTACTATAGAAAAACCGGAGCCTGATGAATATGCCATCGGCAAATACCGGTTCCTGCACAAGCTGCGCCAGCTTACGCTAAATGGCAACATCCAGAAACTATCGCCCAAAGAAGCTGAGTTGCTGCACCTGCTATGCCAGCACCTGAATGATGTAATGCCACGCGAACTGGCCCTGCAAAACATCTGGCACGAAGACAGTTACTTTACAGCCCGCAGCATGGACGTTTATATAGCCAAACTGCGCAAATACCTGAAAGACGACGCGACAGTAGAGATCGTGAACCTGCATGGCCAGGGTTACAGGCTGTGCGTGCAGCAAGGGGTCATGCTATAAGGTTGTAGGCTGTAATACCACCTGTTTAAACTATAGTGGTACTTTGTTTACTGCTTAAAGTTGTAACATTAAAATATATTGTATTCTAAACCATACACAAATACAATATATTGGTAATACTATTATATTTACGGTCGCATTATAGTTTACTAAACAGACTAAGGCTTTATTTAAAGCTTTTGCCACACCAAACGTTATCCGGTAATTTATAGAAAACTCACTTTTAGCTAATGAGAAAATTATTACTCTTCGCCCTGATCTGCTTTACATTGGGCAGCTGTGGCCCTCAGATCTACCAAGCTCCATCTTTCAGCCAGGTAAAAGATTCCCACAAAGTTGTGGCCGTACTTCCATTCGAAGTAACAATAGAGTCGAGAAGACTGCCGAAAGGTGTTACTGCAGACATGGTGCTGGACCAGCAGCGCGACTATGGTTTTGGAATACAGAGCGATGTTTATGGCTACTTCTTAAGAGAGATGAGCAAAAACAAGTACACTGTTAACTTCCAGGATGTAAGCAAAACCAACGCAATCCTGAACGAGGCCGGTATCAGCTATGAAGAACTAAGACTGAAATCTAAAGACGAGATCTGCCAGTTATTAGGTGTGGATGCAGTTGTGTCGGGTAAGGCGATGATGTCTAAGCCAATGTCGGATGGTGCTGCTATTGCAGTTGGCATATTGGTTGGTGCATGGGGCGCTACAAACTCGGTAAACACTACTATTACATTGCACGAAGGCAAAGCCGGCGACCTAATGTGGAAATACGACTACCAGGCCTCAGGCAGCGTAGGCAGCAGCAGACAGTCGCTTACAAATGCGCTGATGAGAAATTCATCTAAAAAATTCCCTTACAAGCGGTCTTAAGAACAGCATCGGGTAACACAAGATAATTGTAAGCAGAAAGAGCAGCTACTTTTTACAGGTAGCTGCTCTTTTTATTTAAAGTAGAACAGGCTGCCCAAACGGGCAGCCTGTTCCACATCACCAAAACACTAAACAATTAGCTCACACTTAAAATGTATAACCCACAGAAGCCTTAAATGTTCTGTTGTAGGTTTCGAAGTTGCCGTTCTGATCAATTGTATTCAGACCATGATCGTAACCAGCGCTCAGGTTAAGTCCGTTTGTAAACTGGTAACCGATACCGCCAACTACACTAAAATCCACCTCGCGGAAACCGTTTTTCATGTCCCACTCGCGGTTAAGGGCATTAAAACCAAGTACACTGGCCTGAGCCTGTACTTTATTAGACAACAGGTAAGCTACCTGCGGACCAGCAAAAATATGGAAGCCTTCGCCAACGTATAGTTTCGCCATTACCGGCAGCTCAATGTATTCTGCTTTATTGGTAACAGTCAGGTTCGCATTCAGGAATTCGGTTTCTACCCAAGGCAGTTTACCTGTTAAACGTGTACCCTTCTGAGAGTATTGTAAACCCGGCTCGATCTCGAAGCCTGGGCCAACCGGAATGCTCATGTAAAGTCCGGCATGCACGCCTTCACGCATTTTGCGGCTCACATTCCCGTCAGACAGGTCGATCAGGTTTTGGGCGCTGTTCACGGTTTCGCCCTGCCAGTTAGATAAGTTTGCACCTACACGAACCCCGAATTTAACCGGGCTCTTAGGTTGCTGTTGTTGATATTGTTGAGCGCTAGCTTCGGTAGCCGCAAAGCCAAACGCCACGGCCATAAGTAAAAATATCTTTTTCATGTCCCCTTCTCTTTTATAGTTCTTCAGTATGATTTTTTAAGCTGCGCTGCTCTTTTTGTCATTATGTAAAAACCATGCCAAAAACTAAACTAATGATGAATACTGAATGAATATTAATTGCAAAAATCTGGTGGACAACATCTTAAGAAGAGTGAATAGGTGAACTATAGTTGTAAACTGATTTGAGAACTATAGTATGCGTGAGGGATGAAGCGGTTGTTTGAGCTCCTATAGTTGGGCACCAACTATAGAGCGAGCCGCGAGAGCCCGACGGCTTGCTGGCACGCCCTGAGAATATTACTGTCTGTAAACTATAACTATAGACTTCAGTCAACTATAGCTATTGCTCAAACTATAAACTACCTCACCCCCACCCCGAAACGATAAACTTAAAATCCGGAACCGACCAACAACTATAATCCGGCAACCAAACAATCCGCAATAAATAATACCTTTGCACTCCATATTCAGAAAGCCAAAGTACAGATGAGTGAAAAGAAGATACAGGTGCAGTTAAGGCGACTGGCCGTGCACCGCGTGGGTAATAAAGCAAAGGAAGAAGGTGTGGTAGCATCGCAGCAGGAAGTGGACCTGGGCGATGAGCAGTTGAATGACTTACTGCTGCGCTACTTTATTACGCCTTTTAAGCAGGAAGAATTTTTCCGTTTCACGCACTCATCAGACCTGGCCCTGAACGAGATGTTTGCCTATGCCACGCTTATCTTTAACGATGCAGCTAAGTTTCAGGGATACACCATCCACATCCTGAACCACCTGTATGAGCAGTCGGACCACCCGAAAGTGAAAAGCGGTGAATTATATGTGGCCTATTTTACCGGCTGCATTATGAATGACCAGGAAGTAGACGCCATCGGAATTTTCAAGTCTGAGAATAAAGACACGTTCCTGACTTTCCAGGATAGCAGCGATGACCTGAGTATTGATTACCATGCCGGCGTAAACTTGAAAGGAGTTGACAAGGGCTGTATGATCTATAACATTGAGGCTGAAGACGGATACCGCGTTAAAATGGTAGATGCCAACAGCACCGATGCCCAGTTCTGGAAAGATGATTTTCTGCACGTGGATGAGCTAAAAGACACCAACTTCTCGACCCGCACCATGCTGAATATGTGCAAGGATTTCTCGGAAGAAGTATTTGCAGTGAGCGAGAGTAAAAAGGCACAGGTAGAGTTCATCAGCCGCTCTGTTGATTATTTTTCGAAAAACGAGACATTTGACCTGGAAGAATTTACCAGCAGTGTAATTGAGGAGCCGGAAGCAGCCGAACGTTTTAAAAACTATACCCAGAACTTTGCCGAAGAGCGGAACCTGGAAGATATCCAGGGCTTCACAATAAACAAGAGCACCGTTCGTAATATGAAGCGCAAGTTCCGCAACTTCATTAAACTGGACACGCAGATCGAGATAAAGTTCAGCGGTTATAACCCGGAGCAGAGCGAGCAGTACATGGAGCGTGGCTATGATGAAGAACGCGGCATGCACTACTATAAAGTATACTTCTACAACGAATCGTAACCCGAACCAGAAACTATAGTTTAAAAGGGCATGTTATCTGAGCTGCAACCCATGGAACCGGAACAGTTCTTGCAGTTGCTCAGCTAAATGCCAATTCTTAAGTGATATGAAAAAGATATTATTTGCAGCCCTCTTGATTTTTGCTTCTGCAACAGCGTTTGCACAAGGGGCAAAAAGTCCTGCACAATCTGCTGCGCCTAACCTGGAACAACGCGCTGCAGCCATTACCAACAGCATGGTAAAACACCTGCGCCTTACTCCGGATCAGGCTCAGAAAGTTGCTCAGGTTAACCTCAGCAGCATGCAGATGGCCGAAGAAGCAAAAGTAAAGTATAAGAAAAACCCAAAGAAACTTGCCGCACAGATGGACATTATCAGCGAAACCAGATTGTCGCTGATCAAAGACATCCTGACTCCATTCCAGTTCTCACAGTATCAGCAGCGCCGCGAAGAGAAAATGGGAGTACCGAAAGAGATGCAGAGTAATCCTGCTTCCCGCCAGCAGGGCTCGAGTTATAATGAGCAATACAGTAATTAATAGAGTATAAAGCAAAAAGACAGGACTTCAACCTGTCTTTTTTGTTTTGACATCTCCTGTTTTGGTAGGATTCGTTTGACTATAGTTTCTCTTCTTTGTCATTCCGAGCCCTAGCCGAGGAATCTTATAAGTCCTATAGTTACTCTTTTGTCATTTCGAGCAAAGCGAGGAATCTATCCCAGACTATAGTTGAGTCCTCGATTTATAGTTACCTATAGTTGCTATTCGACACAAGCAGTTCGTGCTATAGTTGGTTTATATCCTGGGAGCTCTACTTACCTATCGTTTCAATCCAGCTTTGGTGCGCTCACGGCCGCGGGGCCTCGTCTTCGGGCATCGCGCTGCTTTCGCTTCCTTGGCTCGTTCCTCGCCATGCCTGACGGCACCGGAAACTCTCGAGGCGCTCAACCCAAAGACTGAGATCTTTCGATAGATAAGCTATAGTTATTTCAATAGCTATAGTGCTGTAGCCTTTTTATGGTGATAGTTTCTTATGTCAGGCTGCGCCTGCCTGCTCGTAGCTTGGAAATATAGAACTATAGCTCAAACTATAGCAAAGGCAGAAAGTCCCCCTTTGAAGGGGGCGAAGGGGGATGTTTTTACTAAACTAAGAACGATAGCTTAACTATAGAAATAGCAAAACTACCTCTCCTGTTTTTAGGAGAGGGCTGGGGTGAGTAAAAATTCCCTGCCCTAGACTAACGAGAAGCCATTTCGAAAGTAGCGAGCGTAGCTCTGAGGAATAAAGGGGCGTGAACTCACCTCAATTATAGAACGATAGCTCCAACAATAGCAGAAGCCCAAATCCTGCTAATCTATTAATCCCGTAAATCCTGATTCAGATAACAGTTCATTAAACCCCACTTTCCAGCACTTCTACCGGCGTTTTAGGCAGCGTACTAGTTTCTAGCGTTGGCTTACATTGCTCATTCAGATCTTCTGCTATTTTCTGATTGGCCATTACAACTGCCCCCGGCGCACTGAATAGCATGAGCCAGGCTTCTTTCAACGAGCGGCAATGGCGTAGGTCTTTCCAGATGGCCACCCACTCATGAAAAACGAGGTACACCGGGTTGTAGGATTTAACAGGCGTTGTAAGCCCATAAACGGGCTTTTCGGTTTCTGCCTGAAAGGTGCCTAACATGCGATCCCAGATAATGAACGTGGAGCCATAGTTACGGTCTATGTAAGCTGCGTTGGAGCCGTGGTGCACCCTGTGATGCGATGGTGTAACAAAAATGTACTCAATTGGGGCGGGCATTTTACGAACCAGTTCTGTGTGCACAAAAAACTGGTACAACACCGCTACCTGGTGACAGACAAAAAACGTGAACGGATCGATGCCGAGAAGAGGAACTGGTATAAAGAAGACAAATTTGATCGGGTTGGTCCAGCCGGTGCGTAGCGAGATCAGGAAATTCATTTTCTCAGAGGAGTGATGTGTAACGTGGGTAGCCCACCAGAATCGCTGTTCATGTGCAATCCGGTGTGCCCAATAACGGCAAAAATCCACAGCAACAAAACAGATCACAAACCCCCACCACGAACGCGGAATAGCCCACGGCACATGGTTATAGACTACCATGGCAATAGCGAATAAAGCAACTTTAAGGGCCACTCCAATAACTGCATTTCCGGCGCCTATTGCCAGCGCCGCCATAGTATCTTTCCCGTCGTAATACGCTTTGTTCTTAAAATAACTAATCAGCCACTCTGCCAGTACCAGACCAACTATAATTGGTGCCAGGTAGGGCATTATTGTAAGGTCGTGCAGCTGCTCCAGGTCATCCAGCGTGTAAAGCTCCTTCTGCATATGTTAAAACTTTAATTCTATAAAAACGGTAATACTGCCTCAGAGTTAAAAAAAGGTGTTCTGCAGACACCTGTTTTCTAAAAAAGGTAGATTTATGTACCTTACAGCTGTAAATAAGATGCTATGAGAATTCGTAAAAAAGTAAAAGCTGCCCTGCCAAACAGCGGCACACGCTATGCAGCCCTGGATGTTTTTGTAAAAGCCGCCGAAAAGGAGAACTGGACCGAAGAGGAAATTCAGTTTGTAATTAATGAAGTGGTAGAAGCCCAGGACGAAAAAGAAGGTTTCGAGATTTTAGGCGATTACATGCAATAAAAAAGCGGGTTCTACCCGCTTCTGTTACATTCTTACACCTGCGCCCCGGCCTGTGGTTGCAGCTTTAGTTCATGCTGGTGTTGCTGCAGCACCTGTATGATAAACGCAATATGCTCGTTCAGGTCAACACCAAGTAGTTCGCAGCCAATGCGTACCTGTTCACGGTCTACAGATGCGGCAAAGTTTTTATTTCCCAGCTTTTTAGTCACAGATTTTGGTTCCAGCCCCTCCAGGCGCTGCGGCCTTACCTGCGCGCAGGCAACTATAAATCCGGTCAGCTCATCGCATGCAAGCAGGGCTTTGTCCAGCATAGTGTTGTAAGGTACTCCCCAATGTGTGTAGTGCGCCGAAATAGCATGGGCTATCTCTTCTTCGCCCAGCTCGCGCAATTTTTCAACTATAATATTAGGGTGATGTTCGGGGTAGAGTTGGTAGTCGGCGTCGTGCAGCAGGCCTGTTATAGCCCATTTTTCTGTGTCCTGGTTAAGCTTGCCGGCGTAAGCTTCCATTACAAGCTCTACGGTACGGGCGTGGCGCAGTAAACTCTCACTGGTGGTTAACTGGTGTAATAAATGGCGGGCTTCTTCTCTAGTCATAGCTATAGTTGGTTTCTCAACCAAATTAGCTTTTTTATTCATCCCGTCAAACTGGATTTTGGCCCTGATGTAGCAGCAAATTGGTTATTCCAGTTTCGCTATCTGCACATTATCCCAGAAGCCCATAATGTTGTCTTTACGGCCAACCAGGATGTCTACCTGTTTCCGGAAACGCCGGTTCATGACATCCCGAACAATATAAAGGCCATCTAAATCTTCCGAAATACCGGTTATCCATAAAGAGTCGCCATAAGCCAGGTCGCCTCCCCAACGGGTGTGTAGGTCCCGCGATACAGCTATCCAGCGGTGTTTTCCAGGATCTTTACGGTTAATTCTGGAGCCATCGGCAGTTATAAAAGGGGTGTTATCAGTTTGCCCGGGCTCGGGAAAGTATACAGATGCTGAAACCTGGATGGTGAGATCTTCTGTATAGACGGCTTCTGCTTCTTCTTCAAGCGACAGAGGTTTCCATTCGCTATAGTCGATTTCAGCTTCAGGGACGGACGGTTCGTTGTTTAGTAACGAGAACTCTTCGGCAACAGCTACAAAGATAGAGATGACAGCCGCAAGTATTTTGTACCTAATCATGCGTAATCCTTTAAGTGAAACATCGATTTGGCAACAATAAACCGCTTAAACGATGGTTTTACGCTTAGGTTATACAATATTAGCTTGAATACTATAAAAATAAAGATTTTTTATATAATTTTTTACATGCAAATTTTCAGATATAGACACACTAAACTTATACTACTATATATAGTATAAACACAATTAATAAGCCGATTTTACAGCATTTTATGCCCTTTATTTGTGCGGTTAAAAACAATCGGATAAGCTTCCGAAAAGGTGAGCTAGAGCTTTAGCTTGGGAGCTATAGTTTGGTAGCTATAGTTGATCAACTATAGTTACCTTTTCTTTCTGACATATTTATCATAAACCACATAGCCGATAAACAACGCCAGGCTGACAACCGAAACCCAGATCAGGCCACTTTTCAGGCGGTCGTTGTTCTCGCCCAACCAAGCCAGCAGCACGGTAAGCGGCGCTATACCTGCAAACGTTGCAAATATAAACGGCCAGTAACGCATGGTAGCAAAACCAGCCACAAAGCTTACCGCGTCGTTCGACAGGAAGGGCGATATGCGAGCAATGATAATAGCCCACAAACCATACCTGTCCATAAAATCAGTAACCTTTCGCTGGGTTTTATTGCCGATAAGTTTACTGACGCCAGCCTCTCCTACCGACTTACCTATCATGTACCCGACTGTTGAGGCAACCAGCACTGCTACCACCGCAATCACAGATCCCCAAACAGGCCCATAGGCGAGAATGGCTACCAGCATCAGCAATACCACATTAATTACCAGCAAAAACATCTGGGCAACCATCGCCAGTATTATAAAAAATGGCCCCCAGAAGCCGAACTGGTTCACCCATTCTGATATTCTGTCCTTATCACCACTCAGGAGCACATCCCAGCCCTCCTGCATGAATTGCTTGAACCCCGGAAAAATGAAATAGGACAAGATAAGGCCACCTATAATGATCCCGGTCAGGATCAATGGCCATTTGCTTTGCTTTTCTGAATCTGTATGTTGATGTGTTTTATTTTGCTCGTCTGCTATCATACGGCTGTGGGGGTGTTTTTTTAGAGTTTAAAGACGCAGTATACCCGGACTTGGTTGGCGCTGAACCCGGAAAACTGTCCTGTGTAATGGTATAATTAATTTCGCCTGGAGAATGCTTATCCTGCTGAACGGTATAGTTTACTGTATAGTGTAAGTAATAAGGAATAAAGGTACTGCTCATGTGGCGCTGCGTTACCGATGCCTGTACCAGTGTTTTATCAACTCCATCAGAAGCCGGCTTAGCAGTTTTGCCATAGATCAGCGCTGCAACCAAGCCAGCAACCAGCCCCGCCAGGTGCCCTTCCCACGATACCCGCTCCTCTTCAGGAAACAAGCCGTAAAACAAGCCACTGTACAGAAACAGCACGGCAAAAGCTATCGCCAGTGAGCCACGGTCTCTGTCAAAAACACCTCTGAACAACAGGAAGCCTGCCATACCATACACCACGCCGCTTGCTCCGATGTGGTAAGCGTGCCGCCCAATAAACCAGGTAAGCAGGCCACTCAGGATATATACCAGTACCAGCACACGTACGCCTCTCCATTGGTGCAGAAACAGGATCAGGCCTGAAAGCATCAGCAACGGAAACGTGTTTGAAAGCAAGTGCTTTAAGTCGGCATGGATCAGCGGGCTTAGAAAAACGCCAACCAGACCCAGAAAGCTGCGAGGCATAATACCCAGCCATGCCAGGTCGGCTCCAGTTAAATAGGCGAGCGCGTGTATAAGCCAAATGAGCGCAATAAACAGCAAACCCGGCAAAAAACTATAGGCAAACCGATTACTATCGGATTGGTTCAGATGAGATAGGTTTTGCTGGCCAGTGCTCATTGCTATAGTTTATTCGTAATAAAGTAGCTGAAAAATGCTATCCTAAACTATAGGATGCGTGGTAAAGATGCCACTTTATAAGATTTGTTCAATTAAAACGCCATATCACTTATAACTTAATTGCTTATAAAAAGTAAGTACAGGTGTGTTCTACGAAATTATGCGTCGCATATACTATCACCCGCTGCTTATAGTTTGCCTGTCAGCCATACTGCTCTGCTTGCTCTCTGGTTGCGAAGGTACCGATACGCGCCGCCACAATACGCACGATGATTTTCATCCGCAGGAGCATGAGCCATATGTGCGCCCATCAAGCCTGATCGAAGCATTGGAAAACCCGACTTCGCAATGGGTGGATTCCGTATTTAATACCCTGACACCGGAGCAGCGCATAGCCCAGTTAATGGTAGTGGAAGCATTTTCCGACAAAGGCCCCAAATACGAAGCCGATGTAATGCGCCTGATCAAAAAGTACCAGGTAGGTGGCATCATCTTTTTCCAGGGTGGGCCGGTACGCCAGGCTAAACTTACCAATAAATACCAGGCCGCAGCCAATGTTCCGTTGTTGATTGCCATGGACGCCGAAACTGGCGTAGGTATGCGTCTCGACAGTACGGTGCAATATCCTTATCAGCAGATGCTGGGCGCGATAGAAGATAACGGGCTAATTTACAAAATGGGAGCCGAAGTGGCTGATGAATTTAAACGGCTGGGCATGCACGTAAACTTTGCGCCGGTTGCCGATATAAATAACAATGCAGCTAACCCTATTATCGGGTACAGAGCGTTTGGCGAAGATCGCCTGGATGTGACAGCCAAGAGCCTGGCTTACATGCAGGGCATGCAGGAAAACGGCATACTAGCTACGGCAAAACACTTCCCGGGCCACGGCGATACCGACATCGACTCGCACTACGACCTGCCGATCATCCCCTACTCCCGCCATCGTCTGGATTCGCTGGAGCTTTACCCTTTTAAGGAGCTGATAAAATATGGCGTGGGCAGTATTATGGTAGCGCACATGCATATCCCGAAACTCGACTCGTCCAGATACCTGCCTTCTACGCTTTCCAGACCTATAGTTACCGGCTTGCTGAAAGAGAAACTGCAGTTTAAAGGACTGATTTTTACCGATGCCATGGTAATGAAAGGTGTGACCAAATATTTTAAACCCGGCGAGGCAGAAGTACGCGCCCTGATGGCCGGAAACGATATTTTGGAACGGTTGAACAGTGTGCCAAAAGCAATTGACGCAATTAAAGCAGCCATACAGCAGGGTTACCTTACCCAGGAAGAAATTGACCTGAAATGCAAGCGGGTATTGGCGGCAAAGCAATGGCTGGGGCTTGATAACTATAAACCCATCGACCTGCATAACCTGTATGAAGACCTGAATCCGCCCATCTCCGATAGTACCAACAGAGTGCTAGCCGAGGCTGCCATAACAATGCTGCAGAACAAAAAACGCCTGTTACCCCTTAAACCAAAGCGAAAAGAGCGTATTGCTACCGTATCTGTGGGCGCAGTAAGACCAACCGCATTTCAGCGGGAGATTGCAAAACATGCAAAAACCACAGCCTACGTGATATCGCGCAAAGCCAATAAAAAGGACGTAGAGAAGCTGAAAAAGCAACTTCGAAAGTATGATGTAGTATTGCTCAGCCTCTATGGCCCAAGCATGAGTCCCAGCAATAAACTGGGTTACTCCGATGCTTCTACCGCACTGGTGCAGGACATTATCCGGAGCAAGAAAACAGTTACTGTACTGTTCGATAACGCCTATGCCCTGAACCAGTTTCCCGGAATTGAGCACAGTCGGGCACTACTGGTTGGGTATCAACCTTTATTCCATGCCCAAATTGCTACAGCTCACGTTGTGCTGGGTAAGTTACAGCCACGCGGGCGGCTGCCAGTTACTGTAAACGAGCATTTTGGCTACGGAGATGGTATCCGGAAAGATAAACCCATGATCGCAACACGGTAAAATATCTTGCACGCATTTATTTGCGTAGGTAAGGCTGTAACAAAACTGCTCCCCGAGCAACAACACAATGAAACGAACATCTAGAATGATACCCCTGCTGGCAGCTGCTATAGTTTGCACAACCCTGCCGGCCTGCGAACGCACACGCAACGTAGAGGAAACTGATACAGTAACAGTAACGGAGGATAGTACACGGGACCGGGATAGAGACACAACTATAGTTGCCCGTACTGGCGAAACTGCCGAGCAGAAACTGGAAAGACTCCGCTCCTGGATGAATGAAAAGGCAGACCGCGCCGATACCTCCATCCGCAAAGAATGGCCTAAAACACGCGAAGAACTGCGCCGCATCAACTCTGATCTGGAGCGTAATATCGACAGCCTTTCAGCAGATTCGAAAGAAGAATACAGGCAGCTGAGAGCACGCTACCAGCAATGGGAAGAGCGGCAGGAACGACGTCAGAACCAGCCTTTGGACCCTGCAAAACTACGCACCTGGGAAGACCAGCTTTTGCGCGAGTACAAAGACATCAGCAACATAAAACCTGCAAATATGCGCGAGGCATACCTCACCTTTATGGGAACCGTACGCACCAAGCACCGCAACTGGACCCAGAACGACTGGGATTATGTAGATTATGTTTACAGTACCCTGAATGACAGACGGGGTCAGGTAGAAACACAGCTAGGCACAGCGGATAAACTAAAGATTCGCACCCTGCAAGCCGAATACCTGGCGCTGGAAGGCGCTGCAGACACACGCAGCCTGGTGAAAGGCGTAGATGGAAACTAACTATAAAACAAAGGCCGGTGTGAATACCGGCCTTTGTTTTATAGTTGCTATTTCTTGCGGAGTTGCAGCCATTGCTGGGCTATAATTGTTTTGGCATCAGGTGTTACCAGTTTCAGCAGATCGGCCTCGCTCAGTTCAACTACCTCAATCTTTTCATGCTCATCGGCTTTGCCACCCCCGTTGCTATGTTGTTTACTTACTTCGGCAAAATACAGCAGTACCCTCTCTGTAGTACCTCCCGGCGACGAATAAAAAGTATACAGGTGCTCCAACTGATCTACGTGGTAACCTATTTCTTCTTCAATTTCACGTTTTATGCTCACTTCCGGGTCTTCGCCTGCATCCACTATCCCGGCCACCACTTCCACCAGTTCCGATTCAGAACCTATCCGGAATTGTTTGGTCAGGATGTAGCTGTCTTTTTGCGTGTCGTGCACAAGGGCGGCTACGGCAGTGCCTCTGTCAAACTGTTCGCGTGTTAAGGTGTGTCCATCCTGCTCTACGGTTAATTCATACATCTTAAAATAACCGTCATATACTTTTCTTCTGGATTTTACTTCCATGTTGTATTGGCTGCTTTGCAGCATTAAGGGTGATTTGGGTTAAACTATAGTTCGTTGTTGCGTGCGGCAGCCTTTTGCGTTCGCTCTGTTAAGCCAGACATGGATAACGGCGTTTCGCTTTCATAGCCTTTTGCCCTGTTTTTGCCAATACCGCCTTCCCCAGGCAGCATGCTGTTCACTACCGAGAAAACGGATGTCATCAGCCCCGGCGACAGGTTGTGCAGGTACTCGGCAACTATAGCTGGCAAGGTAGTGGTTACTTCGGCATCGCCATAGCGTAGGGCATCTAAAATTTCTGCAGCGGTTGCTTCAGCACTGTTCGAGGTCAGCGGGCTCGAGTCCATTATCTTGAAAAGGGTGTATTCTTTTTTGTGCTGCCCCTTCAGAATGGCATGGCGTGGGCTGCCGGTTCGCATTAAACCGGGTGTGGCTGTAGTTACCACAATGTTATACTGCGCTAGTTCAGCACGCAGCCCCTCTGATAAGCCAACCAAGGCAAATTTGCTGGCACTATAGGGCACCAGGTGCGGCACGCTTATCTTTCCGCCTATAGATGAAATATTCAGAATACGTCCTTGCTTCCGGGCTTTCATGGCAGGCAGAACTGCAAGTGTGGTATATATAGGTCCCCAGTAGTGCGTGTTAATGGCTTCTTCAAAATCCTGAACTGTCATTTCAGTTACAGGTCCGGCATGGATAACACCGGCATTGTTGATCAGTACATCAATCGGCCCGAACTCATTCTGCACATTCTCGATCATGCTGTTTACCTGGTCCTGCACTGTTACATCGCATTTCAGTACCAGCACATCGGCACCGTTTCCTGCCAGCTCCATGCGTGCGTTTTCCAGTTCGGTTTCATCGCGGGAGCAAAGTACCAACCGGGCACCTTCTTTGGCCAGTTTGCGGGCCATAACCAGCCCTAACCCGCGGGAGCCACCTGTTATCAATACAACCTTTCCCTCAAAATCGTAAGCAGTCAGGTTGCGGTAAATGGCACGCGCTGCCAGTACTAATCCGGCACCTGCTGCCAGCCACCATAGTTTGTTGTTTTTCTGTTCTGTCTTCATCGTTATCCTGTGTTGAGTAAGTGCACCTATAGTTGGTAAAACATACTAACACTACGGCGACAACCAGCACTTGTTAACTATAGTTACAATAGCCTATTTTCCGTGCTGGGCTTTGCGGCTAAAGATATTTTCTTTTATGGATGGGGTATACATCAACCGGATCGAGGCCACCCCATAATGGTCGCGGCTGGTTCCGGGCGCAAGGCGAGGCCCTACGTTATCAAGATAATCAGTGGAGGTAAGGTGATAGATAAGTTCTGGTGCTACACTCACCTGGTCAGAAAAACGGAATCGCAGACCGCCGCCAAAAGGTATTACAATACCAAATGCGGGATATTCCCGTTCCGGGTCATACTTTGTCTGAGACTCATCCAGGTTGCCCGTACCGGGGTATGATGTGGCAGTATAGTAGATAAAACCTGCGCCAAACTTGGCGTAAGGCACCACAAAGCGCTTTCGGGACGAACGGTATCCACCAGAGCCACTGTAAGCATCGAGCAGGTTAAAATGGATGTTGCCGGTTACTTCGTATAGTTCTGTGCGAAATGAAAGGTCAAGCGGGCGGGCGGGGCTTTTTTCGGTAGCACCCAGCTTAACGTAATCCAGGTTTATGCTCGCCGACCAGAGTGGGTCAAATTTATAAAGTGCGCCAATGCCAAATACAGGTTGAAACTCATTACAGCCCGGTGTGCCGCAGATATCGGATCGTATGGCAGCTATACCGCCTCCGGCCAGCACAACCAACCCACGCTCAGGCATTTTACTCTCCAACATGCGCTTTCGCCACAACGATTGGCCAGCTGCATCCGGCAGGAAAAGCAGGATGCAAAGTATAAAGGTTAAGACCGTAATTTTCCTGTTCATATGATACACAGGTAAGGGTTTGTTATCAGGAAAAGGTGTAAGTAAAGAGTTCGGAATAATGCAAGCTACTCAGGGTAAAAACAGTCAGGCATTAAAGATGTAACTGCTCTCCTACCCTCTACGCGGCAGCTTTTAAAAGGATGAACAAAAAATAATAATTACATCATTATATCAAAATAATGTAATACTTGGCAATAACTATAGATGCTGCTATTTTTTTGAAGCGCGAGACGGAAGTTTACCTGCATGCTTATCTGCCAGCAATATAAAATCCAGCACTAGCGCGGCGGCATCCGGGTAAAACTGCTGGTTGATGCGCTCAAAATCGTCGGTTGGTTTGTGGTAATGCGGATGATCTTCTACTCCGAAATACAGAAAGGGAATGCCCCGTTTATGAAACTGGTAATGGTCGGATTGCCTGGTCCAGTCATTAGGGCCTTCTTGAGGTTTATCATGACCTAACAGCAGACGGGCGTTCGGGCGCGGTTTAACCTGGTCTGCAAGGGTTTTGAGCTGCGGATTATGGTAAATGCCACTGGCATATAGCTCGCCTTTATCATTTACGCCAAGCATATCCATGTTCACGTTTAAAATGATCTTGTCGAGTGGTATGGGCGGGTTGTTGAGAAAAGCGTTTGCTCCCTGCAGGCCCTGTTCTTCAGCATCCGGGGCAAGAAAAAGCAGTGTGTGCTTTGGTGGGTTTTGCTTAAAATAGGTAGCTATAGCCAGCAGAGCGCCAACACCGGAAGCATTGTCGTCGGCACCGTTAAGGATTTCGCCTCTCCGGATTCCTTCATGGTCATAGTGCGCTGTAATTACGATCACCTTATCGGACTTGCCCGGTATGTAGCCCAGCAAGTTTACGCCCTGTTGCTGCTCGTTACTACTTCTGCCTTTAAAAGTAAAGGGATGTTTGTAGGTATTGCCATAGGTTTTAAGCCCTATCTGCTGAAAGCGGCCGATGATGTAATGCTGCGCCATCTGGCTGCCTTCAGTGCCCACACGACGGCCAGCCATAGAGTCGGCGGCAAGTACACGAACGTCTTTAAGCAACTGACCGGACTCCAGCATGGTTTGCTGTGCGAGTCCGGTCAATGGCAGGGCCAGAAGCGCCCCGATTATAAGTTTCTTTAGCATGTACCAAAGTACGACAAGCCGTAGCAAAAAACAACAGCCTGCTTACCTGGTTTACCAGCGAACCCAGCTGCGCTGATCGCGGATAGCTTGCTGCGTATTGTATTTTAGAAATGGATCGCTAGAGATCGCCAGCGTTACCCTGTCTGTTTTGGCAATAATGTTACCCATTTTTACCCAGCCGTCTAACATTGTATTTTTAACAGTTCTGTTCGTGTTTAGCTGGTCGCGGCTTACATTTACATCAGTGTTCATTCTTTGGCTATTAGTTGGTTAGTAATGCGTTTCTAATGTCCCAACACAACTATTACCAGGATTGTGCCATGCTACGGCAAGTTTTTTAAAAAGTTATAATTATTTAAAATATTATCTAAAAATATTACATTATTTAGTCACTGTGATAAAAGCTGGCAGTTCAAACGGGCCAATGGAGGTCTGGATAGTTGGCTTTATCTGCAACGACACGTCCGGCTTATTTGTACCTTTCTGATTCAGCAACATGGCAAACCCAAGCAGTTGGTTCATATCAACCTGCCCGTTTGTTTCACTTAATTTTACCGGAGAGCTTAATGTGATCGTGTTCAGCCCGTCTTTCAGCTCCACAGGCTCGCTAACCAGCCCTGATACCGCCTGCTTACCATCTACCAGCAATTGCCATTTAAGCTGTTGCACGGTCATGGTTCTGTCCTTACTGCCTTCGGGTAGCGATACCCGCAGCCCAAGTGTTGAAGTAGCGGCAAGTTTATTCTGAGTGATAGCGCTGTATAGTCTGGTCGCATCTGAAAAGGAAAAGTCACTGATATCGGTTTTATTCAACAGGTTGATCCCGTTCAGTTGCAGTTCATCAATTCCGGCCAGGTCATAATCAGCTGCTTTAAAAGCATCTACATCGCTTTTAGTGCTGCAGCTAACTATAAAAAGCGGCAACAGCAGCCAGACGGCCATCTTAAGTATAAATAATCTATTGGTTCTCATCATGCAATAAAGATACGTAAAAGCCTGAATTCAGCCTTGCCCCTGTTATTTAGGCAAGGCATATAGTTACTATATGGATAGGATAAAACTATAGCGGCCACCTTTGGAGTGGCCGCTATAGTTGCTTAGGTCAGGTAACCGACCCGTTGCCCCCGCTGGTTGACTACCGCCCCTTTATGGGTTATAAACAACGGCTCCATATGTTGACTCTCAAAATAATAAGGGTAATTGGCATTATTTGTTTTCACCAACCTGCCAATCACTTTCGGGCCACTGCGGGTTACATGCACCAGTTGCAGGCGGTTAGTCAGGTAAAACTGTTCTTCCGGGGCTCCGGCGAAGTGTACCCTGCTCAGCATATACCTGCTATCTGCTGACACTACTTGAGCCTGTTGCGGTCTGGCAGGAGCTGGCCTTTCCATAATCTCGTTTGCAGCCGGTTTGCTCTGTGTACTGGCAAACAACTGAGCATCAGCATTGCGCCAGCCTTTACTTATTGCAGCTAATCTATAGTTGCGACCCGGATGCGTAGACGAAGTTCGCTCGTCTGAGAGCAGGTTAATAGCAGCCTGTGCTTCTGCAAGGCTTGCACCCATCTTCCGCAGTACAAAGCCGGAGAACTCATCTGCTTCCAACTCATCGGCCGGGTTGCTGCCTTTCCGGGTAAGCGTGTGCCCGTTCAGGTGATGTCCGATCTCATGTGCCAGAATGCTTACGCCTGCCCAGTCGGTATGTACGGCGTTGTTAATGGCATCCAGGAAATCTTCGTTGTACAAAATATAGCGATTGCCATTGTAAACTACAGCAGCAGCGTTCTCTATATTAGCAGCCCTTAACTCAAAACGTGGCTTCAGCCCGATCACATCAATAATTTCTTTCACTATATCGCGGGCTCCAGCTGTGGTAGTTGTTTGCGCAGGCGCAACGGTCGCAGCCGCTGCATTAACCTTAGCCAGTGGTAAAAACAGCAGCGCAATTGCCCAAACCCAATTCTTTAAGTTTATCATAGTCAGTATCTAATCAGTGTGTTACAGAGCAAGATGTTTGCCAAAAATTGATTACCCTGGTACTTTCAGGCTATGTTTGACTACTCATAAAACGTGGCGCCTCTGCCAGATATTTTCTGCTCTGAACTATAGTGCAGCGGTATCCGACGGCTTCGTAACTGTGATGTAATCGGGTAGGGTAATCGGGCCGACAGGTGTTTCTATAGTTGGTTTTATCCGGAATTCCATCCTGTCGCGCACGTCCTGTCCGGAAGAAATCAGCGTGGTTAGTAGCGAGAATCCTTCATAGTTCTGCAAACCCTCTACCTCGGCCAGTGCGACGCTGGAAGTTACTGGCAATTTGTTTAACCCATTGGTCAAGTGAAGTGGCTGCGTAACAGTTCCGGTCAAAGTTTCTCGGCCATCTACCAGCAATTGCCAGGTGAGGCTGGTTACCTGCATCGAGCGGGTTACTTCCGGCTCCGGCATCTGCACATCCAGGTACAAAATGGTGGTGGCTTTTAGCTTGTTAGTGGTAAAGGCATTTAATAAGCTGTCGCCCTGCGTGCTTCTGAAGTCGAACGGGCTGCGTTTATCTGTAACATCCACCCCGTTCAGGCGCAGGTCTTCTATGCCCTGTAGTTTATAGTTTGCCTCAGTAAAAGCTTTCAGGTCGGCTGCCTGTTTACATGATATAGTGCCTGCCATTAAGCTGACAACTATAGCCCAAAAATATAGTTGCTTGAATTTCATCTGATATCTCATTTTATCTTACTGAACAAACAATAGGCCATCTATAGTTTATAGTTTGCTTATAAGCTATACGAAACAAAAAAGGCCCCGCCAAAGCAGGGCCTTCACTTTTGAAACTATAGTTTCTATAATCCAAACAGGTATGCAACACTCAGGCTGATGCCGCTGTTTCTCAGTTTTTCATTGTTATCAGACTCATACGCTGAGGTGAAACCTGTATGGTAGCGCGCATCGAAGTTGAATGTGCCCAAGCCAGTGTTATATGCTAAACCCAGGCCAATACTGCCGCCAAACTCAAAACGTTTTTCCAGTAATTCATCATCATCAAAATCAACATCTTCACTGATTTCGAAACGGTCAGTTTTGTAGGTGTCTTTACCGCTTGCCCAGTAGCCTAAGGTTGGTCCTGCCGTTACAAAACCTTGCAGCGGCCCGTTGCCGATCGAGATCTTAGCCAGTACAGGCAGTTCCAGGTAATCGTACTTGCCGGTAGCTTTTCTGTCGTCAAACGTAAATTCATAGCCTTTCTGCACAAACATAAGTTCAGGCTGCACAGAGAACATTTCGCTGAATTTGATATTGGCTACAGCTCCCACCTGCAATCCAACTATAGATTTTACTTCATCATTCCAGTTATCGGCATAACGGCTGTCGTCGCCGCTAACTATCTGGTTAGCAAAATTAACGCCTACCCTTGGGCCTATGCTTATAGTTTGCGCTGACGCGGTAAAGCTCAATCCAACAATAAAAAGTAAAGCAAAAACAATTCTGATATTCATAATTCTGATTATTATATATTTCTCTATAAACTCGAAATGCTTTACGTTTATTTTACTTTTTCGGCTTTCGGGCAATAAAAAAGCACAACCACTTATGACATTGCTTCTTAGAATTATTGATCTTAAACCTCAAATCTATATGAACGCACCTTGTATTATAAGACTTGCCCATTTCTTAACTTTTGATCTAACGGTTCAGGCAAAAAAAGTCACTCTGAATAAATATAGTATTTTTCCTATCTTTGCATCTCAAATCATTCAATAGTTAATTAACCTTTTTATGAAAAGTAAACTTATTGCTGTTGCCTTATTTGTTGCAACTGCCTTTAATGCACAGGCGCAGGAAACGACAACAACTGTTACCGCTTCCAATGTTAAACCAACTGCCGGAAACGTTACAACCGAAGTTTTATTTAACGACTTAGGCAACATCAGCCTGAACAATGGTTTGTTGCGTGCACGTTATTTTACAAGCGACCAGTTTGCTTACAGACTAAGCCTGGGTGTAAACTACAACTATGATAAAATTGCTGACGACGCCCACTCACGCGTTTTCGGTATTTCGCTTGCACCTGGTATCGAAAAGCACTTTGCTGGGACCAACAGACTGTCACCTTATATTGGCGCTGAACTTCCTATCCGCATGCAAAGCGCAAAAACAGAAACTGAAAATTCAACTATCACCGGAGCAACTTCAACCAATGGCGCTAACAGAGGTTATTTCAGTGTTGGCCTGAATGCAGTAGCCGGTGTTGATTTCTATTTTGCAAAAAATTTCTACGCTGGCGTGGAATTAGGCACAGGTCTGGCTTATTTTAAAAATGCAGATATTGAAGTAGAAAGCCCTGGTTTTGATAATAAAACAGAAGGTTTCCACAGCATTCGCTTCGGTCAGTTTGTGAATGGCGGTATCCGTGTTGGTTACGTTTTTTAAACTATAGTTTATAGTTTACCAATAAAGAAGCCTTCCTGTAATTAAACAGGAAGGCTTCTTTATGAGCTATAGTTGTGCTAACTATAGGCTTATTTAAACATGCCTTTCAGCTTGGCAAGTTTAGTCTGGAAGTCGTCCATTGGCTCTTCTTCGCGTTTGCCGCCTTTGCTGTTGTTGCGGTCTCTGTTGCCACCAACTGGTTTCGGGGCAGCAGGGTCGCCTTTCATACTCAGGGAGATACGTTTGCGGTTCACGTCCACTTCCAACACAGTTACTTCTACTTTCTGCCCTACTTTCACCACATCATGCGGGTTGTTTATAAAGCGGTCCGATAGGTGACTCACGTGTACGAGTCCATCCTGGTGAACCCCAACATCTACGAAAGCTCCAAAAGCAGCCACGTTGGTCACGATGCCCGGCAGTTTCATGCCTTCGCGCAGGTCTTTTATCTCGTTCACGCCTTCGGTAAAGCTAAAGGCTTCAAAGGTCTGACGCGGGTCGCGGCCTGGCTTGGCAAGCTCGCTCAGGATATCCTGCAGGGTTGGCAACCCTACCGTATCGGTTACATATTTCTTCAGCTCTATCTTTTTGCGCAGTTCTTCGCTCTTCATCAGATCCTGCACAGTTACGCCCAGGTCTTTTGCCATCTGCTCCACAATCGGGTAGCTTTCCGGGTGCACAGCTGATGCATCCAACGGGTTCTTTGCATCACGGATTCTTAAGAAACCTGCTGCCTGCTCAAACGCTTTGTCGCCTAGGCGGGGCACTTTCTTCAGCTCGGTACGCGTACGGAACGGGCCATTCTGGTTACGGTAATCTACTATATTCTGTGCTAAGGCAGGGCCAAGACCTGAAACATAGGTCAGGAGTTGCTTACTGGCCGTGTTCACTTCCACACCTACGGCGTTCACGCAGCTCATTACCACATCATCCAGCGAATGTTTCAGCGCTGACTGGTCCACATCGTGCTGGTACTGCCCTACACCAATGCTTTTCGGGTCGATCTTCACCAACTCTGCTAACGGGTCCATCAAACGGCGGCCAATCGAAACGGCTCCACGTACGGTTACATCCTGATCCGGAAACTCTTCGCGTGCTACCTCTGATGCACTATAGATAGATGCACCACTCTCGTTCACCATTACCACCATTACAGTTGACGGCAGTTTCAGGCTCTTTACAAAAGCTTCGGTTTCGCGGCTGGCTGTTCCGTTACCTATGGCAATGGCTTCTACCTCAAAGCGGGTAACCATGTAGCGTATCGCCTGCGCTGCTTCTTCCTGCTGGCGCTGGCCCGAGTGGGCGTAAAGGGTTTCGTTGTGCAGCAGCTTGCCTTGCTTATCCAGCACTACCGATTTCACCCCTGTTCTGAAACCCGGGTCCAGAGCCAATACTGTTTTCTGGCCAAGCGGTGAGGAAAGCAGCAACTGGCGCAGGTTATCGGCAAAAACACGAATAGCTTCTTCGTCGGCGCGTTTCTTAGAGCTCAGGCGCACTTCGGTTTCCATGCTCATTTTCAGCAGGCGCTTGTAGCAATCTTTGGCAGCCAGTTTCACTTGTTCCGATGCCGCGTTATTGCCCTGTACAAACATGGCTTCCAGTTTTGCCAGTGCAGCTTCTTCGTCGGGTTGGGCGCTCAGCATCAACACCATCTCGCTTTCGCCGCGGCGCATGGCCAGCACACGGTGCGATGGCGCTTTTTCAATCGGCTCTTCCCACTCAAAGTAGTCTTTAAACTTCTGCCCTTCTTCTTCCTTACCCATGATCACACGGCTCTTGAACACACCCTGTTTCTCGAACAGCTGGCGCATGGTAGCACGTGCTTCGGCATTTTCGTTCATCCACTCCGCCATAATATCGCGGGCACCGGCAAGGGCTTCGGCAGTATCTTTTACTTCTTTCTCTTCTGAGATAAAGTTGGCTGCTTCGGCTTCCACATCTATATTTTCCTGCGCAAAGATGCGCTCGGCCAGTGGCTCCAGGCCTTTCTCGCGGGCTATAGTTGCCTTGGTTCGGCGTTTTGGTTTATAAGGCAGATAGATATCTTCCAACACGGCCATCGTTTCAGCAGCCATGATCTGCTCTTCCAGTTCCGGTGTCAACTTCTCCTGGTCCTTGATCGACTTCAGAATGCTTTCGCGGCGTTTATCTAGCTCACGCAGCTGCTCCAGTCGGTCGCGTATCGCGGCGATCTGCACCTCGTCGAGCGAGCCGGTAACTTCTTTTCGGTAGCGGGAGATAAAAGGAACCGTAGCACCTTCGTCCAGCAACGTTGCTGTAGCTTCGATCTGCTTTATCGTAATGTTCAGCTCCGAAGCGATCTTCAGCAAATGTGTGATGTTAAAATCCATAAGAGGTAATAAACTGACAGTGCCAGTAGGTCTAAAATAAGATTAACTAAATTGTCTTATAGTTTCCGGTAAGCATACCCGCAGTTTCGTGCGCTCAAATCCCTTACCGGATCATCAGAATCTCAAATTTATAGTTTCTCGGTTAATTCCTAACCCTGTTGTGGCCGGAAAATTGTGAACTACCTACCAGAAATGTAGTAACTTGCAGCGCTCCATGAAGATAAAAAAGAACAGATTGCTGCGCAGAACCCTGTTTGTTCTGCTGCCCCTGCTTGTGTTGCTGGCCTGCACCATCCGCCGCAACAACTATACGCCCTACACCGAAACTGCTTACTACAAAGAAACGATAAATACGCTGCAACAGCAGGCTCCCCTTATAACCGATGGCGATACATTACAGGTTGGCTGGGCTAAAATCGACATAACACCACCCGCTCCTTTCCCTTTTGCAGGTTATGGCAAGCGACTGGGCATGGATTATACTGAAATACACGACCCAGCCTATGTGCGCACTTTTGCTTTGAGTAACGGCAAACAGGACGCCTATTTTATTGCGCTGGACATGCTGATTACGCCGATGACCTTAACTGCTGCCCTGAACGATGCAAGTGCAAAAGCCGGTCTGAAGCCAGAACAACTATACCTGTCGGCTACGCACACGCACACCAGTTTTGGCGGGTGGGGCGAAAACCTGATGGGCTGGGTAATGGCCGGCAAATACAGCCAGGAGCAGGTAAACCTTACAGCCGCTAAAATTATAGAGAGCATACAATTGGCAAAGGCCAATGCTGAAAAAGCTAAAGTTGGCTATGGGAAAGCTTTTGCAGGCCACCTGGTTGGTAACCGGCTTAACGGCCAGGAAAGTGTGCGCGATACTACGGTTCGTTTTATAAAATTTGAGCAAGCAGATGGCGATGTGGGCGTACTGGCTACTTTCTCGGCGCATGTTACGGTACTGCCATCCAAACAAGCCATTCTCTCGCGTGATTACCCGGGTGCGCTGATCGATGCGCTGGAGAAAGAAGTTGATTTTGCCGCCTTTTCTGCGGGTGCCGTTGCCAGCCACAGGCCCTTGTACCACCACGGCGATACCTTTATGAGTGTAGACTCGCTGGGCATACAACTGGCCCGAACGATAGTTCCGGAACTAGATGCTGTGCAGATGAGCTACACAACACGGTTGGGTTACAGTCGCTTGCCGCTCCAGCTGCCGGATGCAGAGTTCAGAATCGGTGACAACTACCACCTGGCTCCATGGCTGTTCCATAGTTTGTTTGGCAACTACCCGGCATTTGTAAGCTCACTACAGGTAGACAACATTGTTCTGCTGGGCGCACCTGCCGACTATTCCGGTGAGTTTATGAAAGAACTGGAGCAACAGGCCACCCAACAGCATCAGCAGCTTATAGTTACAGGTTTTAACGGCGGTTATATGGGTTATCTTCTGCCTTCGCGGCATCATGGGTTAGATGCTTACGAAGCCCGCGACATGAATTTTTACGGCAAATGGGGCGGCGATTACCTCACAGCTATTTTCAGGCAAGTGATGCAGAAACACGCTGCGCCTCAGGCTCCTGCACGTTAATTCGGTTAAATTTAGAAACCTGCCCGCAACAAGTTCAATTCTATAGTTGGTCGCTTTTTTGAATAATACAATGAATCTTGTTGTATCTTAACATCAATCCAAGTACATTCTATAAATTATCCAAAACATTACGCTTTCATCCGGGTTTATAAAACAGTAACAAGTACTATTTCTGGTGCTTGTAATGTTTTATGTTAGAGTACTTTATTATGGAAATCTGGATGCCTTATATCACAACAACAGTAGTTCTGGGCACCTTTATACTATACATGGCATTGCTGGCCTTTATCCTGACATGGATATACCACGATGCTGAATTACGTGGCATAAACGGTTGGCTGATTACAGTGCTTACTTTTTTTACCGGTACTATAGCTGGTACATTTTTGTGGCTGGTCCTGAGACCGAAACTCAGGCCACAGCTTGTCAGAAACTATAGGTAAATAGTTTTTAATATTATTAAACAGCCGGTTGGCAACTACATACGAGTAAAGCAAAGTTGGGTAGTGTTTGAAGTGCGAACTTTACTTGTATATCTTGTTGTCGCCGGCTGTTTTTTTGCTTCCTACCACTCCTCTCATAAGTAAATAAAAATATTATAGCAGTTTAATGTTACAACATCGAGATTGACTTATATATTTGCAGCATGCTGATGTTATTTTATATTAGCAGATAAACAGCTAATTTGCAACTGATATACTATTTACAACATGAGAAGAGCATTTAATACTGTTTTAACGCTTTTAGCGGGCAGCATATTCCTGTTTTCCTGCAAAGATTGTGACGATCCGCAGGTAACGGATGTGACCAAGGAAGATATGGCGTGGCTGGTTTACAACACCACAACCAGGGCTACGTTTGTGAATGAAAAGCAAGAGAATGTTCTTTATAAGTTTTCTGGTGGGGCTATCCAGAACGTTCCGGGCGAAGGCTATTCTATAAACGATGAATGTATCGATAAGCTGGATGCTCAGGCATTTGCCATGCTGCAGGATACTACCAAGAAAAATCTTGGCCTGGTTACCTATATCCTGAAAAGACCAACGCAACTGGAAGTTCGTGTTGGTGTTGAAAACCGTGGCGACTGGCCAATTAATGTTGGAAACCCAACCTTCGCTAACCATGAGGTGGGCGGGTACCTGTACAACGAAGTGTACGAGGTATTACAGGACAGCACTAAGCCAAGCGATGTAAAACGTGTGCTCTATAACCCAACGCACGGCATTCTGTACGTTGGTTTTTACAACGGCAAATTTTTAGAACTGACCCGATAGCAAAAAAGGCCTGCAGTAGTGCAGGCCTTTTTTTATGTCCTTACTGTAGAATTCAGCTTCTTCAGAGTGTCCAGAGCTACCTTAATGTGCTCCAGCGGCTTGGTAAGCGAGTTAAAGACATACTGTACTGTTCCGCTCTGGTCTATTACATAGGTTACCCTACCCGGTATGATCCCAAACTTTTTGGGTACGCCGTATAGTTTACGCACCTGGTTCCCTTTGTCGCTTAGTAGCACAAAAGGTAACTGATAGGTATGCTCAAAGTCCTGATGCGATTCGTCGCTGTCGCTGCTGATACCTACTACTTCGGCATTCTGCTCTTTAAATACCTCGTACTGGTCGCGGAACTCACAGGCCTGCTTGGTACAGCCTGGGGTATTGTCCTTTGGGTAAAAATACAGCACTACATTTGTCTGTTTTAGCTGCTCGTATAGACTGAAGGTGCTGCCATCGGCTCTGAACAGCTCGAAATCGGGAGCCTTATCTCCTGCTTTTATTTCCTGACTCATCTGCTTCTATGTTAGTGGAGTAAAGTAAACAACGTTGAACTGTCAAATGTTACAGTGTCGCTTATTTTGGATTGCTTTGTAAAGGTACAGGAATAATGGTCATATTTGCAGCTTATGTATACTATGGCACGCATCAACGTCATTATCCCGGCTTACAACGAAGAACACTCTATAGGCAAAGTAGTAGCAGCAATACCTGCCGAACTGGTGGATGATGTGATTGTAGTAAATAATAATTCTACCGACGCAACTCCTGCAAAAGCCCTTGCTGCTGGCGCCACTGTTTTGCACGAGCCACGCCCCGGTTACGGACATGCCTGCTTAAAAGGCATTGCTCATGCCGCCGCCAAACCTGTTGAGAGCCGCCCGGATATCATCGTGTTTCTGGATGGGGACTATTCTGATTTTCCGGAAGAATTGCCGCTGGTGGTGCAGCCTATAGTTGACGGCACAGCAGAAATGGTGATTGGCTCCAGGGTATTGGGCAAACGCGAAAGCGGATCGTTGCTACCGCAGCAGCTGTTTGGCAACTGGCTGGCTACACAATTGCTGCGCCTGCTCTACAAGGTAAACTATACCGACCTGGGACCTTTCCGGGCAATAAAACTGGACACACTCCTTAACCTGGGCATGCAGGACAGAACGTATGGCTGGACCGTGGAGATGCAGGCCAAAGCAGCCAAAAAGAAAACTCCTTATGCCGAAGTACCCGTATCTTATCGTAAACGCATTGGCAAATCAAAAGTATCAGGCACTATAAAGGGCTCTGTAATGGCTGGCTATAAAATTATTTTCACGATATTTAGATACTTGTAGCCGCACACGCCATGACACTGGTAGCAACCCTGGTAATCGTAATCTATAGTTTCTGCCTGGCCTTTATTTTCTGCTACAGCCTGGTGCAGCTACATCTTACCTGGCTATACTTAACCCGAACCAAACAGCCCCTCAAACCAACTATAGCATTGCAGGAGTGGCCTACCGTAACAGTGCAGTTACCGGTTTACAACGAGCGCTATGTAATTGAGCGCCTGCTTGATGCCGTAACAGCACTCGAATATCCTGCTGAAAAACTTCAGATCCAGATTCTGGACGATTCCACTGACGATACGTCCAACCTTATAGTTGAGAAGCTTAAAGCGTTAGCTTACACAGGGATCAATATTGACCATATTCGTAGAAGTGACCGGACCGGGTTTAAGGCTGGTGCCCTGCAGCATGGTTTGCAGACAGCCACCGGAGAGTATATCGCCATTTTTGATGCTGACTTTACCCCCTTTCCTGACTTCCTGAAACAAACTATAGTTGCCTTTACACAGCCTGAGATTGGGGTGGTGCAAACGCGTTGGGGACATCTGAACAGAAATTATTCGCTACTAACCCGCTTGCAGGCCTTTGGCCTGGATGCCCATTTTACGATAGAACAACAAGGGCGGAACAACGGAAACTACTTCATCAACTTTAACGGCACGGCAGGCGTGTGGCGCAAGACCTGTATTGTAGATGCAGGTGGCTGGCACGCCGATACCTTAACCGAAGACCTGGACTTGAGTTACCGTGCCCAGCTCAGGGGCTGGCAGTTTGTTTACCAGCAGCACACAGAGACACCAGCAGAGTTGCCAGCTGCCATGAGTGCCCTAAAGTCGCAGCAATACCGCTGGACCAAAGGTGCCGCCGAAACCGCCCGTAAGCACCTGAAAAACGTGCTCACTTCTTCCAAAACTATAGTTCCGAAGCTGCATGCCACTTTCCATCTGCTGAATAGCGGTGTATTTGTGTGTGTCCTCCTGACTGCGTTGCTTTCCGTACCGATCCTGTATATTAAGCAGGCTATTCCTCAATTAAGCTGGCTATATAATCTTGGAGTACTTTTAATTGGCAGCATGCTGTCTTTAACAGGGTTCTACTGGATTGCTTCCGGTGTAAGCGGCAAACGATCCATCAAACATTTTATCCCTGATTTTCTGCTGTTCCTGAGCATGTCGATGGGGATGGCGCTGCATACCAGTGTGGCGGTGCTGGAAGGGTATCTGGGCCGTAAAACACCATTCGTCCGCACACCAAAATATAATATTGTGCAGGCGCAGGACAGCTGGCGCAAAAACCGTTACACGCTGCCGGGCATTGGTTTACTCAGTTGGGTTGAGGGGCTGCTGGTACTTTACTTTTTGTGGGGCATCTGGCTAGGCTGGCACTTCCAGGATTACGGGTTGCTGCCGTTCCATAGTATGCTTGCACTGGGCTTTGGACTGGTATTTTGTTACTCCATCATACACAACCGGAAAGCATGAGCGGTAACAGAAAAACATCTGCAGGTTACGCAGTGCTGGCTGTTTCGGGATTGCTTTACGCAGCCCTGGCGTATGCAACACCACGCGAGAATTTTACGCAATTGCTTTTATTGTTTACCAGTTGCTTTGCCGGGTATGTATACGTCGTGAATGTCCGGTTCAATGTGTGGCATGGCATTGCCGCGGCAATCGTTTTCAGGCTTTTGCTGTTGGTATCCATTCCCAAATTGTCCGACGACTATTTCCGGTTTATCTGGGACGGGCGCTTGCTTGCTGCCGGCATTAACCCTTATCTACATTTACCGGGCTATTTTGTGCAACAGGGCGCAACTATAGTTACAGGCATAACCGAATCGCTTTACCTGCAGCTCAACTCCCCCAATTACTATAGTGTGTATCCGCCTGTTTCGCAGGCAGTTTACTGGCTGGCTGCTATAGTTGCGTCCGACAGTATGCTTGGCAGTGTGGTGGTGATGCGCGTTGTTCTGTTATTGGCCGAAATAGTGAACATACTTCTGCTGCTACGCATGCTTCGCAAAATGGGCCTGCCTGATAACCATGTTCTGCTTTACGCCTTAAACCCGCTCGTGATACTGGAACTGACCGGCAACCTGCATTTTGAGGCGCTGATGCTTACGTTTATACTGCTCGGGCTTTACCAATTGTTTTACCACCGTTGGTTCTGGGCGGGCGGTGCTTTTGGGATGGCCATTGGGGTTAAGTTGTTGCCTTTGCTGTTTCTGCCGCTGGTATGGCGAAAGCTGGGCCATATGCGTTTCTTTTACTTTGTGGCGGCGCTCGGCCTTACCCTCCTAATTTGTGCATTACCACTCATTAACTCCGAAGTGATCAGCCATTTCTGGAGTAGCCTGGACCTGTATTTCCGGAAATTTGAGTTTAATGCCAGCATCTACTATTTACTGCGCTGGCTTGGCATTGAATTGACAGGTTACAACCAGATCGCCGTGATCGGGCCCATGCTTTCGGCAGTAACCTTTGTGGCCGTTTGCTGGCTTGCTCTAGTTAAAAGTCTGGGCTCCGTCAAACGCCTGATCGGTTACATGGCCGTGTGCCTCTCTATTTACCTGCTGCTGGCTACAACTGTGCATCCTTGGTACATCACAACGCTGGTGGCGCTTACTGCCATGAGCCATGCCCGCTTTGCTATGCTGTGGTCTGGTATGGCCATTCTCAGTTATGCAGCTTACCGCACCGCTACCTACTCAGAAGACACAGCGCTTCTGATACTGGAATATACGCTGGTGCTGCTGTGGCTGCTGGTAGAACTATACCTATATCGCCGGCGCCGACAGCATGCCAATTTAAAGTAGCCTACTCCTCCCCGATCTCTTTCAGTGGTGCAGATAGGAAATCATTAAACGGTTTCAGGTCTTTAAAGCCCTGCAGTAACACATCCATAAAATTATTGCTGAGCACTATTTTATCTGGTAGCGGCATGGTAGCATTCCAGCTTTTAAAGCGTAGGTACTCTATGGCCGGGTTATCCTTGTCGTAGCCTTTCGGTGTGGTTTTAAGCTGCTCTCCTTCTATGTTGCCGTATTTCTTTTTAAAATCAGGCGCTTCTACAATCCGCTTGAATTCATCTAAACTATAGTCAATCTCCTGTCGAACGGCTTTCAGGTAACCTGCAGGCGGCATCCAGAGCCCGCCTGCCAGAAACGAGTTGTTATTGCCGGCCAGATGCAGGTAATACCCCGGTAGTATCGATTTGCGTCCGCCTTCGGCTACGTAGGCACCGAAGTGGTCTTTGTAAGGCCGTTTGTCGTTAGAGAAGCGTACATCGCGGTAGATTCGGAACACCAGGTCCTTACCCTTCTGTCCGATAGCAGCTGGCTCAAAAGTGACCATGTGCTCCAGCATTTCGTCCAGGAAAGCAAGGTAGTTTTTGCGGGCAGCTTCGTAGCGCGGTTTATTCTGTGCAAACCACTCGCGGTTATTATTCTTGCTCAGCTCATTCAGAAATTGTAAAGTAGTCTTATCTATAGTTGTTGCCATCATTTAATTGTTAATCACCCTGCCAATAGGCGTAGCGGCTTATCTTTTTTAGTTCGAGTTTACGGCCATCCCAGGTTTGCAGGCGAATCAGTTTATTCGGATACGCTGTAGAAAACCAATAGGAATTAAATTTGTTGGGTGCCAGCTGCACATTTACCTGCCAGGCTTTTTCTTCCTCGTCTGTTATATTCCCAGTAGTTGTAATGTTTACTTGAATAGTGGCCTTATATATAGTTGGTTCCTTTGCTTTGTTTGTCTGCTGCGTTTCGGCTATGTCAGCATTAAATATTAGCCCATCCTGGAACTGCAGCGCCCGCAAACTATAAGGCAGTTGGTCTTCAAAAAGCAGATTCTTTGATAGATCGCGTTTGCCTTCACCTTCTCCGTCGAAATACGAATTATAGTACAAGCTATAGTTATCGCCCTTATCTGTTACAGACTTAAAGGTATTGCCGCACCACTCCTGCGACGAGGTGGTGAGTTTGTGCAACTGCCAGGGCTTTCCCCGGTGCATGAACAAAGAAGTAAGGTAATGATAGGGATAATTATCAGTAGGGATACGGCAAAACTCGTTCACTTTCATCACCGGAAAAAGATTATCCCGGCTATAGTCGTCGGTTTTAACGTTGTATTCGCGGTTAAAGTCCTCTTTCACTGTGATCATCGTAAACTCAAACGAACGCTTTTTACCATATACAACCCGCTCTGCGTCGTAAAGCGCTACTTCTGCTAACCCATCGTCCCATAGTTTATCCATCGCCCAATCCGGGTTAAAATGTTCTTTTATGGCTTCATAACCTTCAGACTCAGCTGCGCTCTGCTCCTGTGCGGATTCAGAACAGGCTGTAAAACATAAAAGGAGGGATAGAAAATAAAGTTTGCGAAGGTGCATGTTATGAAAGTAAAATAAGTTGCTATGCGCTATAGTTACACCAAATTAAAGCTTTTAGGTTAAAACCATACAACAGCAGGTTTACTACGTACAGAAAAATACGGATACTTTTACACTTTTGTCATGATTTACCGTTGGCTGGTTGTGCTCCTGTTGTTGCTTCCGGCAAAGCTATTGGCACAGTTGCCCGAGCCGGGTTGGCTACAAAACGAGCGGCAGGCACAGCTCATGCAGCAGGCTATTGAACTATACAGTTGCATTGCCGATGTAAATCAGTGGTACACCCTGCCAACCGACCTGCAATTAAGCCCCGGCGACACCAACCAACATGTACCTAAACTGCAACACAACCTACTGCTAACCAAAGACCTGCAACCAGATCACGCGCTACCTACCACCATTTACGATACGCTTATAGTTAGTGCAACTATGAAGTTTCAGCAGCGCCATGGCCTGAAGCCCAGCGGATTAATCGGACCTAAAACGATAGCTGAGCTTAACGTACCACCTGCCCGACGCCTGCAGTTACTCCGGGATAACCTGCAACGCTGGATAACTACGATGTCCTGTACGCCAAAACCAGCTATAGTTATCAATATTCCGGCTTTTGAACTATATGTGGCAGATAGCAGCGAAGTATTGCTGCAAATGAAAGTGATCACAGGCAAACGGAAAACACCAACTTACCAGAATAAGACAGTACTCCAATCCATAGTCGTGAACCCGACCTGGAACCTGCCCCGCTCTATAGCTGTGAACGAGATCGTACCCATTCTGCGCCGTAACCCGAATTACCTGTACAAACGCAACATGCGTGTATACCTCGATGGCAGGCAGATTAACCCCTGGCGCGTGAACTGGAAAGAAGTGAACAGCAGCAACTATAGTTACCAGATAACCCAGCTACCCGGCCGGCAAAATGAGCTGGGCGGACTGAAATTTCTGTACGACAGCAAGGCCGACCAGTATATGCACGATACACCTAAGAAAGAGCTATTTAACTACTTTCCACGCGATTTCAGTCATGGGTGTATCCGGCTGGAGAAGCCTTATGAACTGGCCATGTACCTGTTGCAGCATCATAATAAAAATTCAGAAGCGAAAGCAAAAGAATTGCTTAGCACCTGGAAGCCCAACAACTACTTGCTCGTAAAAAAGACCATGCCTTTGTACATTATTTACCAAACCGCTTGGGTTGACCAATATGGGCTGGTGCAGTTCCGTGAAGATGTATATGGTTATGAAAAGCTGAATCTATAGTTACTCTTCATCTGCTTTCCAGTCAAAATCCACGTCTTCCAGGTGATCCACGTCTGACAGCTCTGGCAGTAGTTTGTGGGATAGATGAAGGCGTTCTACATCGTAAATAGTGGCGGGTAATACTTCCGATGTGCTCCACTGTTTGTCCCGGAAAAGCTCTGGGTAAAGTTTGTTCATGCCCAGCAGGTAATAGCCGCCATCCAGCGCCGGGCCTAACACTACTTCGTGGGTTCGCAGGGCATCAAAAGCCTGTTCTATAATTTCCTGGGTAAGCTGTTTGCAATCGCTGCCGATGATCACTACCGAACTATAGCCAGCGGCAAAAGCAGCCTCAAAAGCAGCCTGCATCTTCTGGCCCAGGTCACCTTCCGATTGCAAGTGGTGTTGGTAGAGCTGTTTCGGCCACATACCGTCATCCACAATGTTATCAGCAAAGTATACGGCTTTATCTGCAGTTAACTTTTCGGTTATCTGGCGGGTATGCTGCAGCAGGTGGATGTAAATTTCAAGCGCTACTTCAGGGCCAACCGCTTCGGCGAGGCGGGTTTTAACTTTGCCCAGCTCCGGCGCTCGCACAAACAGCAACAACAGGTTTTTATGGTTCATACACTTTCTCTCCTTCCGTTAGCCAGAATCCCCAGAAGCTGGAGTATGGATGTACGTGGTCTGTCTGGCCTTTGGCATCATACACAGGTAAGCCCTTGTTCATCCAGTTAAACAAACCGCCCTGCAGGTGTTGTACATCCGTATAGCCTAGTTCCTGCAGCTTCACGCCCACATTTCCGCTTCTGGCTCCAACCGCGCAGTAAAGCACCACCCTTGCATATTTGGGGATATCAGCTAGGTCTCCCATTTTGGCGGTGTTATAGTTCACAAACTGGGCTCCCTGCAAATGGCTTATCTGGTACTCTTCCGGGGTACGAATATCCAGCAACACATAGGGCTGCTCCAGGTCTTGCAATTCTTCTGGCGCTATAGTTGGCACTGCCTGGTTCGAGACCATGCCGGTGAGCAAACTATAGGTGAAATGTTTTCCGGTATCAGTAAAAAATATGGCAGCAGCTATAAGGGCTACTAAAATGAGTATGCGTTTTGTCATATGGTAAATTCGCGTTAAGACACTGTCTGGCCGCCGCAACTCGAACCGGCTCCTGCCGTGCAACCATAGCAATGCTGGTTCAGCACAATACTGCGGTTATTCAGGACCTGTAGGTCAAAATCGCGGATGTGTTGCGGCGCAGTTGGTGCTACGCGAAGTTCAAGCATCTGGTTAAAGTCGCAGTCGTACAAAAAGCCATCCCACCCCACCGAAATGGTGTTGCGGCACATCACGTTGGCAGCTGCAGACGGGTTAAAGGCATCCACCAGCTTCTGCATATAGCTCTCATAGTTACCACTTTGCAGCAAATATTCCAGGTAACGACTTATGGGCAGATTGGTAATGCAGAACAGGTTATTAAAATCAATCCCAAATCCGGCTTTCAAGCGGCGTTTAAATTCGGCTTCCAGAGTTTGCTGCGCTGCCGGCAAAAAAGCTCCGGATGGATTATAGACCAGATCCAGCGTTAAACCTGATCCTTCACGTCCATAACCTACTTCATTCAGCATTTGCAGCGCTTTTACAGATTTCTCAAACACACCTTCGCCACGCTGCGCATCGGTACGGCTGGCAGCAAAATAAGGCAACGACGATACCACCTGTACCTTGAGCTGCTTGTAGAACTCCGGCAAATCGTGATATTTCGGGTTCGCCAAAATAATGGTCAGGTTGCAGCGAACTATAGTTTGCTTGCCCAGCTTCGAGAGCTCTTCCACAAACCATCGGAAATCCGGGTTCATTTCTGGTGCGCCACCGGTAATGTCAACTATAGTTAGCTCAGGGTTCCGAGCCAGCGCATCCAGGCACAGCTGCATGGTTTCTCGGGTCATAATCTCTCGGCGGTCCGGGCCGGCATCAACATGGCAGTGGCGGCAGGTCTGGTTGCACATTTTACCCACATTTACCTGCAGTATAGTTGCACCGGTAGGTTTGAGCGGCAATAGGTTGTGCTGCGCTAGTTTCTCAGCAAATGCCGGAAACTGTGCCCCCTGCTGCAGCACTGTCAGCTGAAAACCGGCGTCTGCCAGCTCGTGGTATTGTTTTTTAAGCGAAGTTACCGCCATGCTTACATGGTAAGTTCTTTGATTTTGTTCATCATTTGTACGCCATGTACCAGCGCTGCGCCCCCTTTTATAGCTGCCGCCACATGCACGGCTTCCATCATCTGGTTCTCGTCAGCCCCTTTCTCCAGGCAATCCGAAGTATAGGCATCAATGCAATACGGGCACTGCACCGCGTGCGACACCGCCAGCGCTATCAGGGCTTTTTCGCGGGCAGTCAGGGCGCCTTCCTTAAACACTTCGCCGTAATAATCGAAAAACTTGTTGCCCAGTTCCGGCTGCAGCTCGGTTATGTTGCCAAACTTTTTCAGGTCGGCGGGGTTATAATATGTCTTTTCCATGAGTATAATTGCGTATGATTAGTAAATGCTGAAACGGTGCCTTTTGTTATAGCAACAGTAAAGCTACACCCGTAAGCCCGGAATGTAAACTATAAATACGAAAAGCAGTATGGCCGCGCGCCATATATTCAAGATAAAATACCTGATCCTATGGCCATCCAAACTATGAATCCGGCCACCAACGAGGTGGTTAAAACATTTAAACCGCATACTACCGAAGAAGTTAACCAGAAAATAGAAGCCGCTGATAAAGGCTTCCAGAAATGGCGGCAGACGTCGTTTGAAGAGCGTTCTAAACTGATGCAGAAATGCGCCGATATTCTGGACAACGATGCCGAAAAGTATGGCCGCATTATCAGCCTGGAAATGGGAAAACCATTGAAGGATGGAATAGCTGAGGTAAGAAAATGTGCTACTGCCTGCCGCTATTATGCCGAAAATGCTGAGGATTTCTTGAAAGATGAGCTTGTAGAAACTAAAGCGGATAAGAGTTTAATTGCTTATCAGCCGCTGGGTGTCATCCTGGCTGTAATGCCCTGGAATTTCCCATTCTGGCAGGTTTTCCGGTTCCTGGCTCCTGCGCTGATGGCGGGCAATACCGGTTTGCTCAAACATGCATCTAATGTACCACAGTGTGCGCTGGCTATAGAAGAGATTGTGCGCAAAGCTGGCTTCCCCGAAGATGTGTTTTATACTTTGCTCATCGGTTCAAAAGAAGTGGATGCAGTCATTCAGCACCCGGCCGTGAAAGCCGTAACCTTAACCGGAAGCGAAGGCGCCGGTGCACACGTAGCAGCCACAGCTGGCAAAGAGATCAAGAAAACAGTGCTGGAGTTGGGTGGCTCTGACCCGTTTATAGTGCTGGATGATGCCGACCTGGAGCTGGCTTCTGAGAATGCGATGAAATCGAGGATGGTGAATACAGGCCAAAGCTGTATTGCTGCCAAGCGCTTTATAGTTGTGGCAACTATAGCCGATGCTTTCCTGGAAAAGATGAAAAAGAAAATGGCAGCCCTAAAAACCGGAGACCCACTGAAAGACGACTGCGACTACGGCCCGATGGCTCGCCCTGACCTGGCAGAAGAGCTGGAAGAGCAGGTGAAAAAATCAGTTGAGAAAGGTGCTGTAATAGTGCTGGATGGTGGCCAGGAGAAAAAAGGAAGTGCTTATTTTAAGCCGATGATCCTGAAAAATGTAAAACCCGGCATGCCTGCTTACGAGGAAGAAATGTTTGGCCCGGTAGCCGCTTTTATAGTTGCCAAAGACGAACAGGACGCTATCCGCATCGCCAACGATTCCCGCTTCGGCCTGGCCGGCTCCGTCTGGACGCAAGACCAGGAACGTGGCCTAAAAGTAGCCCGGCAGGTTGAATCCGGCGCAGTGTTTGTAAATGCCATGGTAGCTTCCACCCCGGAAATGCCTTTCGGCGGCATCAAAAAATCGGGCTATGGCCGCGAGCTTTCCTACATCGGAATCCGCGAATTTGTAAACCAGAAAAGCATCTGGATCGGCCCTAGCCCTAGCAACAAGCAGGGAGACTAGGAAGTTAGAAAGTTTGTAAGTTAGAAAGTTTAGAAGGTAGGGAATTAAATATCTTATTTGATTCTATGTTAATTTACATCAGTACTATATTTGTTGTATAACCACTTTTTAACTTACAAACTTTCTAACTTATACCTTAAAGGTATCCCATCAGCTTATAAATCATGTAACCCGCTATTTCGTGGATGAGCAGGTGCCAGTTGTTGAAGGCGGCAGCGCTTGGGATAATGGTTTCGTCAGGAGTCAGGTAGCGGGGACCGGAGTAGAAATCTGTGCTGTAAGGGTCTACGGAAATGCCTTGTTTGGCAAAGCAACCCAATGAGCGCCGCATATGAAAAGCCGAAGTCACCAGTAATTTCTTCTTCCATTCCGGATGCTGCTTTAACACTTGTGCAGAGTTCACAGCATTCTCGTGGGTGTTACGGCTGTTGCTTTCGGTTATAATATCTTCTTCGGCTACGGCTGCCATCAACAGCAGCTTTTCTATTTGCTCTGCTTCCGGAACAGCTGTCCCGATCACGCGCCCGTTACCCCCAGAAATCAGGAATTGCTTAACCTTGCCCATGCGGTATAGTTGCAGCGGGTGCAGAAAGCGGTCAGAGCCTTTATTGGTATGAATGCGGTCGTCAATATCTTCGCGGTAGCCGGTAACACCCGTTAAAATAATGGCTACATCATAGTCATCTACTTTGCTTACCGGAGTAGCAGCAATTTCCCAGGCCCGCCAGGCTTCGTTCTCTAAAAAAGGGTTCGAAAACACCAGCAAAATGCCCAACGCCAGCCACAGAAACAATTTTTTAAGCTTCGCTTTTTTAAGAAAGAGCGCTAGTGCAATAAACAGCAGCACCCACAAAAAAGGCATCAGCAGCAAGTGCAGCGTTTTGGAGAGGATAAAAAACATACGTAGCTAAAAGTAAGGCCTGCTGTGGCTTCGGAACTATAGTTTTGATGGCAAGATAGGAAACTATAGCAAAACCAGAAAACAGCTATAGTTTAGAAGAACTTCCGGAACAGCCACATCAGCAGCGATAACAGAATACTGAGCAGCAACATGGTTGTGAAAGGCGCGAAGATCTTCACGTTCTTTTTCTCCACCCGCACATCGCCGGGCAGGTTACCAAACCAGTTCAGCTTATCTCCGGCAAACCATACCAGCAGGCCTACCACCACCAGTATCACCCCAACTATAACTATATATTTCCCGATCGGCTGCATCTTTAAAAGCTTACTCTTGCGCCCAACGAAATGTTTACAATATCCCCGAATTTGATGGATTCATCATTAAACCAGGCTGTGGCTACCAGGTCGTAGGTACCCAATTCTCCGTAAAGACCGATCTTATCTATCAAACTGCTCTGCACGCCTTTGGTAACTGAGGCTCCTGCAAAACCCAGCACCCTGACCTTAGGCGACCACCAGTAATAGTTTTTCGGGTATTCATCGCCCCACTTCAGCGGATACTTGTCGTCAAAATAATAGCTCAACCCTAATCCAACCTGAAACGGAATTACTGTTATGTCGCGGCGGCGCTGTATTTTCCAGGGTTTGTAAGTGCCCTTCAACGTAAGCAGGTGCTCTGCTTCATCAGAATCAAACTTCGGCACAAAACCATACAGCAGGTCAGCAGAAAGGCGTTCTTTGGCAAAATCATAACCGGGGCCAATGGCAAACATCCCCATATTACCGGCAAACTGCAGCGTGGCAGCATCAGGTATATACCAGCGTTTTTGCTTAGTGGTATCAGCCGGTTGAGTTTGAGCGTTCAGATTTTCCGAAAAAAGTATAGCTATAGTTAGCGCTATACTTTTCAGTATGTAATTTCTCATTTAAACCCCAGCTCTCCTTCTATTTTCACCCGATCAAACGTCACACCAGTGTTGGTGGCGCGCATTATCACGTATTCCTTATCGGCAGCATCACCAATGTTCAGGTAGCGGGTACCGCCCTCCCGTAACTGGTAAGCATCAAAACTGTGTCCGTGGCCGTGTATGCTCATGCTCACTTTATATTTTTCCATCAGGTCGTGGTAACGCTGCAGCTTTTCAGGGCTGCCAAACGAGGCATCCGAAGCCGGAATATGCGACAGCACAAAAACCTGGTCGTACTCATCGCGGTCCTGTAGCTCTCGGTCCAGCCAGTCCAGGTCAGGGGCTTCCCCTTTAAATTCCCAGCCGTTCGTGTTAATGAAGATAAACTTGGAATGCCCTGCTGTGAAACTGAAGTCGTAAGGGCCATACATCTCTTTGTAGAGCTGTTTGCCGTTGTTCACCGCGTCGTGGTTGCCGATAACCGTTACCTGCGGAACCTTCAGTTTGCCTAATCGCTCGTTTATCAGCCTGAACTCTTTTAACAGGCCAAAATCAGTTATATCGCCGTTATGCAGCACAAACTGTACATCGTTCTGTTTATTCAGGTGCGCCACCATCGCTTCGGTATCTTTATAAAATCCCTGTGTATCCGAGATCAGGGCAAAGGTAATCTGCGAATTGCGCGGTATGTTCAGCTGCTGAATGCGTTCTATATTTTTCTGGTTTAGCTGACGTTCATCGTCTTTAAGCCTTATTTCGTAAGGGCTGTATTCAAATTTATCGCAGGCCGACAATGCCCAAACCGACAAGGCCAGTGCTGCAAGCGTAATCTTTTTCAAGTAGTTATATTTTGTAGTAGTGCATTGCATATGTAAGTACATCTATATTAGTATACCAACAGTGCAATTAATTGTTTAGCGCGTAGTAATATTTTTGAGCAAATAACTGCTCAGAGCAAGTACAATATTGTACAATTCGTGTTCCTTATTTCCCCATAGGCAATCTGGTTTATAGTTTGTTTGCAGCGCCTGCATTGCTATTCAGTTATTTAAAACTATAGTTTAGCTTATCTGCACCATCCGGTTAAGCAGCAAAACCGAAACTATAGTTTACCCTGAAGCTGTCTTCATAAAGTTCAAATTCGTGTGCTATATTTATGACTTGTAAACTATAGTTAGCTGTCAATAAGTTAGAGCAGCCACTGCCGCATATGTTACAATTAAAAAGAGTCGAAATTTTTATGTTGCGCCAAAAGCTATAGTTGAACCAGCTATAACGATACATAACACAGGCCTCCTGAACCCAGGCTTGTTTTAAAACGGGGCGCAAAGTTACAGAAAAGCTACGAACTAAGCTCCAAAAGCCTTAAATTTGAGTTCTGTTGATTCACTAAACCCTACAAGAGCTTGAAAGTTTGTATTGCTGAAAAACCGAGTGTAGCCCGCGAAATAGCCATGGTAATTGGTGCCAAAACCAAAAAAGACGGTTATTTTGAAGGCAACGGCTATCAGGTAACCTGGACCTTCGGGCACTTTTGTACCCTGCGTGAGCCCGACGACTATCGCCCTGAATGGAAGCGCTGGAGTTTATATGATCTGCCTATGCTCCCCGAGCAGTACGGCATAAAGCTGATGCAGGACAGTGGCGTGCAAAAACAGTTCAAGATCATTAAGCAGCTGCTCGATAAGGCTGAGGAAGTGATTAACTGCGGGGATGCAGGCCAGGAAGGGGAAGTAATCCAACGCTGGGTATTAACCGAAGCCAAATATAGAAAACCTTTCAAACGCCTCTGGATCTCGTCGCTCACAGAAGAGGCAATACGTCAGGGCTTTGCCAGACTACGCGAGGGCGCCGAGTTCGACTCGCTATACCAGGCCGGTAAAAGCCGTGCCATCGGTGACTGGTTGCTGGGCATGAACGCTACCCGACTTTTTACCTTAAAATACGCCAACGGTAGCCGCCAGACCTTATCTATAGGCCGTGTGCAGACACCAACGCTGGCCATGATTGTGAACCGCTACCACGAGATTGCCAACTTTGTGCCGCAACCATACTGGGAACTGAAAACCGTGTACCGCGAAGTAACTTTTGCCAGCACCAACGGCCGTTTCCAGAAGGAAGAAGACGCGCAGAAAATACTGGAAGCTATTAAGCAGGCTGAGCTGACGATAACCGATGTTGAGACCAAAAAGGGAACTGAAGCGCCGCGCAACCTGTTCGACCTGACCTCACTGCAAATTGAGTGCAACAACAAACTGGGCATGTCGGCTGATGAGACACTGAAGACCGTGCAAAGCCTTTACGAGAAAAAAGTTGTTTCCTATCCGAGAGTTGATACCACGTACCTGCCTGATGATATCTATCCGAAAATACCGGGCATTTTGCAGGGCCTGAGCAACTATAGCCAGGAAGTAGCGCCGCTGCTGCAAGAGAAAATACGCAAGACAAAAAAAGTATTCAACAACAATAAAGTTACCGATCACCACGCCATTATCCCGACCGGTGCCAATGCAGGCAGCATTTATGGCCGCGAAGCTGATGTATATGACATCATCACGCGCCGTTTTATAGCTGCTTTTTATCCGGATTGTATCGTGAGCAATACCACCGTTAATGCAGAATCAGCAGGCTATAGTTTCAGGGTGCGGGGCAAGCAGATACTGGAGCCCGGCTGGCGTGTGTTGTATGGTGCTGAAGACATAAAACCGGAAACCTCAGGTAAAGATGGCGAGGGCAAGGAAGAAGAAGCAACCGCTGGTGTGCTGCCCCACTTCGAGAAAGGCGAACATGGCCCGCACGAGCCGCTGCTGGAAACCAAAATGACCAATCCGCCTAAGGAGTATACCGAAGCGACGCTGCTGCGTGCGATGGAAACAGCCGGTAAACAGGTGGAAAACGAAGAGCTGAAAGATGCACTGAAGGAAAACGGCATTGGCCGGCCATCTACCCGTGCTGCCATCATCGAAACGCTCTACAAACGCCAGTACATCCGCAAAGAGAAAAAGAAGATCGTGCCGACGCAAATGGGCATCGACCTGATAGGCGTTATCAAAAACCAGACTTTGAAGTCGGCGGAGATGACGGGGCAGTGGGAGAAGAAACTACGCCAGATAGAAGCCGGTGAATTTAAAGCGGAAGCTTTTCTGCAGGAACTACAGGACTTTGTGGTTAGCCTGGTGCAGGAAGTGAAATACGATACCGCTACGGTAACGATAGAACCAACTATAGAGAAGGGTTCTACTGCTACAAAGAGCAGCAAAACAGTTAAACCAGCGAAGGCTGCTGCAGATAAGTCTGCTGCCCCAACGCAAGGCCTTGGCTCCTGCCCTGCCTGCCAGCAAGGCTACATTGTTAAAGGTTCTTCTGCTTACGGCTGCATCCGGTACAAAGAGGGTTGCAGGTTCCTGATTCCGATAGAGCAATACGGTAAATCGCTGACCGAGAAACAGGTAACTACACTGCTTACTAAGGGCAAGACACCAACTATAAAAGGCCTGACCGGCGCCGATGGCAATACCTTTGACGGCATACTGAAACTGAACGGACAGCAGTTACAGGTAGAGGTAGCCGCTAAAAAACCGGAAGCAGATCCGTTTGCGACCTGCCCGCGCTGCAAACAGGGCCGCCTGCTGAAAGGCAACACAGCTTATGGTTGCAGCCGTTTCCGGGAAGGTTGCCAGTTTAAAGTACCTTTTGAGCTGGGCGGCAAAACACTTACCGACAAGCAAATTGCAACGTTGCTAACAAAAGGTAAAACAGGCAAAATTAAAGGCTTTATCTCTCCTAAAACCGGAAATGCTTTTGAGGCTGCACTTGCCATTAATGAAAACTGGCAGGTAGTGTACCAGTTCTAAACTATAACATTTAATAAAAGCAGAAGCGCCACTATTATAGTGGCGCTTCTGCTTTTATAAGGTAAAGGGCTATTTGTTATCGTTTTATTTAACAGTGAAGCTTACTATCTGCTGCGCTACATTGGTTCTTCCGTCAGTTGCACGCACTATAAGCTGATAGCTTCCAGGCCTGATATCACTTACAGCAACTGTTGTATCAAACTCAAAAGCGGTTTTGTTCATTACTTTATTAAAAGAGAGGAGATCTGTTTCAGAACCACGCACCGTAAACTCCATGTTCTTTACTTCGTCCTTGTCGAAAGCCGAAAGGTAAATACGCAGCCCTTTTGCTTGCTGCACCGCCTGGTTGGCAGTTGGGTTAATAATGGTCAGGCTTGGTTTGGAACCATCTGGCTGCATACTTCCATCCTCAAAAATATCTTCGCAGCTTGTCAGGGTAAGGGCAGCAAGAAATGCCGCCAATGTTGTTTTCAATTTCATGGTACTATGGCTAAAAGTTAGCTCTAAAACTGGTTACAACTAAAAAATATAATTTTCTGGTTTTTAGCAGAACCTCAATTATTAAAGCGGCACAAGGTACAAAGCATTTTATTAAGTACAAGTGCGTTAACTAATTTTTGAGATAAAATCACGGCATAACACAGCTAATTATGAGCAAAATTTAAAACATCACAACACCCTGAGAAGCAATACACTAGAAAATACTGTTCTATTAGCAGGCCACCACATAATCACAAACTATATATACAATTAATACAATTGAGACCCACTAAATTAACGCTCCGAAAAGGCGAACTATATTTATATAAACACTATATATAGTACAATTATATACAATAAGAGGAGCTATTTCAGATAACTTAATACCTGTTGAACCGTAGAAAAAAACGTCGCGAAGTATAGCAAAGCGATGTGAATCAATTTAGTATAACATTAATTAACTGTTAACCCCAAAACCTATGAGAAGCTATGAAAACTCGGGTTACAACCCGTACAATGACAATTACAGAACCGAGAGCAGAGGCTCTGGAAGAAATTATAACTCCGATAACTTTTCGAACAGAGGCAGCAACTATGGCAGTAGCAGATCAAGCTCTGATTTTGGCTCTGGAAGAGATTATAGTTCAGGCTCAGGCTACGGCAGCGGTTCAACCTATGGTCGTTCAGCAGGCATGGGTGGCAACTATGGCTCATCGTCAGGTTATGGCTCATCCGGTTACGGTTCTACTTCGGGCTACGGCTCGTCTAACTATAACAGAAACACTGGCTCCCGCTACAGCAGCGACCGCGATAGCTGGGACCGTGCAGGCGACAGAATAGAAAACGCCTGGGATCGTACAAAAAACCGGGTGTCTAACGCCTGGGATCGCATGACAGACGACGATGAAAACCGCAACAGAGGTACCTACGGCTCTTCCTCAAGCTACAGTGGCCGCTACGGCTCAACCGGAAACTATGGGTCTTCTAACTATGGCGGCTCATCAAACTATGGATCTGGCTATGGCTCGTCTAACTACGGCAGCAGCGGTATGGGTTCATCAAACTATGGCCGTGGCACTTATGGCAGCAGCGGCATGGGATCATCAGGCTATAGTTCCGGAAGCTACGACCGCGACCGCTATACCAGTGATTACGACCGAGACCGCTACAGAGATGAAGACCGTGGCTTTTTTGACAGAGCCGGCGATGAGATAAAATCGTGGTTTGGCGACGAAGAAGCAGAGCGCCGCAGAAGAATGGACGAAATGCGCGACCGTGACAACGACTACGGTAACTACAGCAGCAGATCGTCTTCTAATTATAGCGGCACATACAGCGGACCTCCATATTCTTACGGTTCGTCATCAAGAAGAGACTACGAATGGTAGACCTACTTTAGCGTAGTTGTTTTATAACGGCTGCCATTAGTAGATTCTACATTGGACAGTGGATGAAACTCCACAAAAAATGCCTCGCTGGTTGCAGCGGGGCATTTTTATTTGCACATTTGCTGACTTTTTAGCCAGCTGCAATACGCTATTGGCAACAAACCACAACTACTTGACTATAACCACATTAAAGTTTACTGTTTATAAAAAATGAAGAGAGTTCTACTATTATTTTGCTTTTGCTCGCTGGCTTTTGCTGCTGTAGCCCAACAGGTAGGTATCAAAGGGGGAGCTACCTATGGTACCTTTTCTGGCGATGGTGCCAAAGACTACGATTACCGTTTAGGTTATGCTGGCGGTCTTTTCTTTCAGAAGTACATCAACGACATTATCGGCACCCAGGTAGAGATATTGTATACATCCCGCGGTGCTAAAAACGAGTTCCGAAGCGGCAGCAATACGATCGAAGACAGGTTCCGTTATAACTACATCGATGTTCCGGTAATGCTGCACGTTTCAGCTGGTGGTTTATTTTTCGATCTGGGCCCTCAGGCTTCTTTTTTAGTTAAAGCACATCAGATACGCGAAACTACTCCGGAATCAGGCAATACTGTTACAAGCAAAAAAACAGACGTAACGGATCATCCTTACCCTATTGACTTCGGTTATGCAGCCGGCATTGGTTACCGTGGTGCCAGCAACATAGGCCTGGAGCTGCGTTACACTGGTGGCCTGAAAGACATTGATGATGAAGGCCCGTTTGTTGGGCAGCAGCGCCGAAATTCAACTTTTTTTGTAATGCTGAGCTTTATGCTATAGTTGGCAAAACAAAAAAGCCCTGGCCATAAACCGGGGCTTTTTTATGCTCTATAGTATACTTTACGCTAACTTAAGCTGACTTTACCATCTCGTTGGTAACGCTGTAAATATGTTCGTAACGCTTAAATGAGTTCACATCCACTTTCAGATCACGGAGCAGGCCTTCTTTCAGATCGTATACCAAACCGTATAGTTTAGGTGGGTTTGCTGAGCGCATCGCATTCTGTATGATAGATGTTTTAGACAGGTTATGTACCTGCTCTATCACGTTTAGCTCTACCAGGCGACGCAGACGCTCTTCTTCGTTGTAAATGCTGAGCATCTCACGCTCATGCAGGCGCATCACATCTTTAATATTGCGTAGCCAGTTATCAATTAAACCAAACTGTTTGTTGCTGGCAGCCGCAGCCACGCCCCCGCAGCCATAGTGGCCAACTACCATAATCACCTTTACCTTCAGCACCTCTACGGCGTATTGGAGCACCGAAAGCAGGTTCATGTCGCTGTGCACCACCAGATTGGCAATGTTGCGGTGCACAAACATTTCGCCCGGGCCTGTACCGGTTATGGCTGAAGAAGGCACGCGGCTGTCGGAGCAACCAATAAAGAGGTAGCGCGGCTCCTGCCCCAGCGACAGTTTGTTGAAATATTCCGGATCTTCGGTCAGCTTATCGGCAACCCACTTTCTGTTGTTATCTAGTATCCGTTTCATGTTTATAGTTCTGATTTATGGTTTGAATTTTCCTGTTATTACTTTTTAGTGCACGTTCAGCGCCTGCACTTCCGGAACATCGAGTATCTCAACTGTTATGTTGCGTTCGTGCGCTGTCTGTTTAAATTCCTGAATAGCTTCCAGCACGTCATAATCTATGTAGGCAGAGTTTTCGCCGTCAATAATTACATGATGATTGTCAGGAAGGTGCTCCAGCGTCAGCACAATACTGGCCTTGTTCAGGAAAGACACGTGCTCGCTGAGCTTAATCCGGATGATATCCTTGTCTTTCTGCTCTTCTTTATGATAGAAATAAGGGGATTTATAGTTGGCTTTGAGGATGTAGAAGATACCTACAGCCAGGCCGATACAGATACCTACCAGCAGGTCGGTGAACAGAATGGCGAGGATGGTAACCAAGAATGGAATGAATTGCTCTGAACCGAGCTTAAACTGGGATTTGAAAAGTGTAGGTTTGGTAAGCTTAAAGCCTACTACCAGCAATACCGCCGCTAGTGCCGAAAGTGGGACCTGGTTCAGGAAGCCAGCCATAAACAGCACCGAGAGCAGCAGGAAAACACCATGTATAAAACTGGAAAGCTTGGTTTCGCCGCCCGCTACAATGTTGGCTGAGCTGCGAACTATAACTGCCGTCATCGGCAAACCACCCAGGATACCGCTCAGCATGTTGCCTACGCCCTGTGCCTTTAGTTCACGGTTGGTGGGCGTGCGTCGTTTGTGCGGGTCCAGTTTATCAACTGCCTCTACACTCAGCAGCGTTTCAAGGCTGGCAACTATAGCTATGGTAAAAGCTACCACATACACGGCCGGGTTAGTAAATGAGCTAAAGTCGGGAAGGCGCAGCTCGTTGCCCAGATCCTGTGCACTGGAAATAATGGGCAGGTTAACCAGATGGCTCGAAGTAATGGCGAGCTCGGGGTAATACGCTAAGAATATAGCGTTTATACCAACCGATGCTAGTACCACTACAAGAGCACCCGGCACAAACTTAAACAGCTTTACTTTTTTAAATGGTTTGGTATCCCATAGCAGAAGTATGGCCAGCGATACAAGCCCTACTATAAAGGCTCCGGTATTTATGCCTGAAAGTGCTTTTGTGATGCCTGAGAACGTATTGTTCCCATCAGCCTGCAGGAAGTAAAGACTACCAAAAAAATCATCGTCGGCACCTAAAAAATGTGGGATCTGCTTCAGGATAAGGATAAGGCCGATGGCAGCCAGCATACCGCGTATGACCGAAGAAGGAAAGTATAAGCCTATTACACCCGCTTTCAGGAAACCGAGCACTAACTGCAAAGCGCCTGCAAGCACTACAGCCAGCAAAAAGGCCTCGTAAGTCTGCAGTGTTTCGATACCATTCAGCACGATAACCGTAAGCCCTGCTGCCGGCCCGCTTACACTCAGCTGCGACCCGCTCAGCCACGATACCACCAATCCGCCAACTATACCAGTTATTAATCCTGCAAACAACGGTGCACCCGATGCCAGCGAAATACCGAGGCAAAGCGGCAGGGCAACCAAGAATACGACAAGGCCAGCCGGTAAATCCTTTGTGATGCTGGCAAACCCTGTGTTTTTTCTAACTCCTGTACTCATATTTTAATCTGTTCTGCTTTTAGTTCAGCAATTGCCCCACCCGCATACCACCAACCAGTATCAGCGGGCGGGAACAATCACTGATTTTCTCACCTATGGCCACAAAAGTAGATTTGCGGGATTAAGGCGATATTAAAACCAGATTAAAAGGAGATTAAAATTGAGATTAAGAGGGAATGAAACCGTAGGCCTGAGGCAGTGTAAGTATAACCTCTGTGCCCTGGTTGATGCGGGATTTAACTATAATACCGCCCTGGTGCAGCTTTAAAATGCGCTCTGTCAGCGGCAGTCCGATTCCGTGCCCTGTTATGCTTCGTACATTTTCTGCCCTGAAAAAAGGCACAAATACATGCCTCAGGTCATCTTCGGCAATACCCAAGCCGCGGTCCTGTACCTGCAGCTCCACGTCCGTTTTGGTAAGCACCATGCGCACCGAAGCACTTCTGCCAGACGGCGAGAATTTAATGGCATTCTCGATCACATTCACAATTGCAATCAGCAGCAAGGCTTCGTTGCCTTTTACTACCAGGCGGTTCTCATCTTCAGGCAGGTCGGCAAAGTCAATGTTTATCTGCGCTTCGGGTTGGCGCTTCCGTACCTGGTCGCGGGCCATCCAGACCAATTCATCAATGCGCAGTAAGTCTTTCGTTATTTTAGATGGGTCGATACTTGCCTGGGCGATCTGAAGTAAACCGTTGGAGAGCTCGGTCAGCAGGCGGGCATCGTCCAGGGTAGAGCTAAGTACACGCTGGTATTCTTCAGGTGTTCGGGGCTTCATCAGAGCCACTTCCAGCTCGCCCATCATGGTTGTTAAAGGTGTACGCAATTCATGCGAAGCACTCGACACAAAGGTGCTTTGCATTTCGAAAGCAAGCTCCAGGCGCTCCAGCAGCTTATTAAAGGTCTGAGCCAGATGCGAAAGCTCATCGGTACCTTCGGCGTTTGTAAGGCGCATGTGCAGGTCCGAGGCTGTAATTTTCTCTACCTCGCTCACTACTTTGGTAATAGGCCGCAAAGCGTCTTTGGCAAATGCCCAGCCTGCCACCAGCACAACCAGTAAAGACCCCAGAAACCCCACGATCAGAATTACTTTCAGATGCTGTAGTTTTTTTAAACTATAGGCATCTACAGACGAAGCCAGTACCACAAACTCGCCTTTAGGAGTATTGTACAAAATACCCACTACCTGCCTTACCCCCTGCTCGTAATGCTCTTCTTTTTTGTTCCGGATGGTTGTAAGTACTTCGGGTGTGATCAGCAGATCACCATTACCGCGAGCAAATACCAGCTTTCCGCCGGCATCATATATCCTCACGATCTCCTGTGGTAGCACCTGGTAAAAGCGACGCTCATTCAGTTTCCGGGTTTGCGGATTAGCCTGCTCATTTTCTAACGCATAGGTAGCTACCACTTTCGCCCGCTGCAGAATACGGGCGTAAAAATCTTCCTGACGGTAAATGGATGTAAAGTAGTAGATAACCAGCGAGAAGAGCGCCAAAATCAGGGCGAAAATACCGGCAAACTTTAACGTGAGGCGGGTCCGGATCTTCATACGTCCTGCTGCTCCTTTAGCACATACCCCATACCCACGAGCGTATGTATCAGTTTGTTTGGCTGGTCCTTATCAATCTTTTTGCGGAGAAAGTTGATGTAAACATCCACTACATTACTGCCCGTGTCAAATGACGTTTCCCAAACCTGCTCCAGAATATCTACCCTGGAAATCACTCTTTCTTTGTTGCGCAACAGGTAATGCAGCAAGGCAAACTCACGGGCAGTAAGATTAACAGACTTGCCTGCACGTACCACTGTTTTTTTGGCTACGTCCATTTCCAGATCGGCTAAGCCCAGCTTTTCTCCTGTAGAATTATCAGTGCCGCGCCTGGTAAGGGCACGTATGCGGGCCAGCAGTTCTTTGAACTCAAAAGGTTTGGTCAGGTAATCGTCGGCGCCGGCGTCGAGGCCGGTAATTTTGTCGTCGGTAGCGCCTAAGGCTGTTAGCATCAGTATAGGCACCTGCTGGTTATGCCTGCGTATTTCGCGGCACACATCCAGCCCGTTGCTGTTCGGCAGAATCACATCCAGTATAATCAGGTCGTGTTCCTGCTGCAATGCCAGTTTTACTCCAAAAGTGCCGTCGTAGGCCTGTTCCACATCATAGGTCTGCTCTTCGAGGCCTCTTTTGATAAAGGCAGCTACTTTAGGGTCGTCTTCAATCAGCAGTACTTTCATGCGGGCGTTGCATCTTATGGTCTTTTACTTCAACTTTAGCAGTCGGATGCCTGTTATAGGATTAGGCAGTATTTGCAAAGGTAATTGCAATCTCTAAAAAAGTTTGCGCGCAGCAGGTTTAATCTCATGTCACATTCACATCACCACGGCCATCACCACCATCATCATAGCGAAAGCAATATAAAGGTAGCTTTTTTCCTGAATCTCGGTTTTACCATACTTGAGTTTATCGGGGGTTTCTGGATAAACAGCGTGGCTATTATGTCAGACGCATTGCACGACCTGGGTGACTCGCTCTCGCTGGGAATGGCCTGGTATTTCGAAAAGCTATCTAAAAAAGGAAGCGACCGCACGTTTTCTTATGGCTATAAACGCTTTTCGCTGCTTGGTGCTGTTACGAACTCGGTGGTGTTGCTAGTAGGTTCTTTTATCATTCTTTCGGAAGCACTGCCCCGGCTATGGAATCCCGAATCGGTGAATGCCGCCGGTATGATCGGGTTTGCGCTACTGGGCGTGGTAGTAAATGGTGCGGCAATGCTCCGTTTAAAGAGCGACAACTCTATAAATGAACGGGTGGTGCGCCTGCATTTGCTGGAAGATGTGTTAGGCTGGATTGCAGTACTGGTGGGCGGTATTATCCTCTATTTCTTCGACTGGCCAATTATAGACCCCTTACTTTCAATCGGGATAACACTGTTCGTACTTTATAATGTTGTAAAAAATCTGCGCCAGAGTCTTACCATTCTGCTGCAAGGTACCCCGCCCGAACTGGATACAGAAGCTATTCAGCAACGCATTACAAGCCTGCCGGCAGTTGAGTCTATTCACGACCTGCACATCTGGACACTGGATGGATCTTACAATGTACTGACTTTACACGCAGTTGTAGCCGAAAACCTGCAGATGCATGAAGCGGAAACGATAAAACAGCAGATCCGGGACCTGCTAACAGACATAGGCGTGCAGCACATTACCATTGAACTGGAAAGACCTGGTTTTGACTGCGGGCACGTAGATTGCGGCGATCCTAGTTCTGGTTAAGCAGTACTGCTTCGCGAATCAGTTCTGAAAAATAGTTCTCGTCGATATCAGTGGTAGTACGGATTTTAATGTGGTACGGCTGGCCGTTTCGGCTCACCAGTTTGCGGGCAGGATCAGTGAGCTCTTTGCCCCTGAAAAAACCGAAATGAATGCCGCTGCGCGAAGATGCGAAATAACACACTGGCCCGTAGAAGAAATAGCAAGGGTTATCCCAACGCACGCATTCTTCCAGGTGCGACACGGAGCCCAAGATAATGCGTCTTACTTCCTGTGCCAGGGCTACCTTTTCCGGACTCAGTTTCTCGATGTATTCGTCTACCTGGTTCGTTGTAGCTTTAGTTCTCATAGTGTATAGTTCGCTTTTGGCATGTTGATGGATAAATATACATTTAATTTAATACTCAAGCCAAATCAACAGATTAAATTGTTGTGGCAGAACCGGTATTAATGGGATTTGATGGATTGATGCTGTTAGCTGTGGTTGGCCATAGTTTTATAGTTGGCATAGTAGGGCATTCGCTGGCGCGGGTTTGCAACCCGTATCTACTTATAGGGTTGAGTTTGTAACTCAACTGGCCTGAAAGGACAGGAATGACAATGGTGTTGGCTATAGTTCTATAGTTACGGTTGGTCATCCCCCTACCCCCTTCGAAGGGGGACTTTCTGCCTTTGCTATAGTTTGACCTATAGTTTTATAGTTATTTTTTTCAAACCACCCCTACCCCTCCCAAGAGGGGAATTCTGCTTTTACATTTCAACAGTTATAGTTCTATAGTTCCAGACCATGAGCAGGCAGGCGCAGCCTGCCCTAAGGAATTACTACCACGAAAAGGCGATGCAACTATAACATCTCTATCTATAAGAACTATAGCTATCGAAGGATTTCAGTCTTTGGGTTGAGCGCCTTGTAGATTTCTGGTGCCGCAGGCATTGTGAGGAACGAGCAAAAGAAATGTACACCGCGCGATGCCCGAAGACGAGGCCTCGCGGCCGTGAGCGCACCAAAGCTGAATTGAAACGATAGGTAGGTGAAGCTCCCAGGATTGGAAGTGGCTATGAAACTATAGCTTGGTTCAGGTTGTAATGAGCTTCAACTATAGCAATAGACGCTCGTAGGAGCTGCGCACGCTACGAGGTCTGTAGTAAATATAGGCCTTATAAGATGTCTCGACTAACGCTCGACATGACAAAAGAAACTATAGTCTGTGATAGATTTAGGCTGTGATAGATTTCTCACTTGTTCGAAATGACAATAAAGTAAACTATGGATTTTCAGCTCCCTCGGCTAAGATCCGCAAGACAAAAAGAAACATTTCAGTTAACACTACTTTAACCGCTCCAACAACCTGTTTTCCAATTCTACTAACTGGCAAAACCCTTTTGAGATAAGCTCTGTGCCTTGCCGGGTACGGAGGTAAATACTTGGGAAATTGGTAGCGCCGAGTGCAGCAACAGACTCAAACTCATCATCGAGCTGCTGCATAATCTCTTCAGACTCGAAAAGAGCCAGGAACAGATTTTCGGAGACACCGAATAATGCGGCAATGTTTACCAGTACTTTAGTATCATTCAGGTCCTGGCCTTCTGCAAAAAACGCGGAATGCATGGCTCTGAGAACTTCCAGGGTAAGCACAGGCCGGAGCAGGCGCATACACAGCAAGGCACGGCAGGCAGGCTCTGTGGCAAACACCTGTTCTATTTTCAGGAAATATCTGAAATCGAAAGGCAGATGCGTGCGCTGCTGCACCCAATGCCAGTTAGTGGCCAGTCGTTCGCGTTCCTGACGCTTGAGCGGTTGAGTGTTGTAAGCCTGCAGGTTGCCTAGCTGCACCTGTACCTGTAAGCGCCCCTGCCATAAGGCGGCCAGCCGGCGCACCACATAGGTAAAGCCGTAGCACCAGGCACACATCGGGTTTGTAATATAGAGGATAGTAGGCGTATTCGGAGACTGTACCATTTGTAGCGGCGTGGGTTTAGCTATAGTTTACAGCGGTCGGGCAATTCAGGTTATAAATCTACAGCTGCTTAATAAAACGAATTCATAATTCAACTAAGATAGAAAGGAAAAACAAAACCCGCTGCCAGATGCTGTTTACAGTCCGGCAGCGGGTTTATATTTGATCAAACTATAGTTATCGTTTATCTAATTGGCGTTTCAACTTTTCTGAAACATTATCCAGCAGCTGGTACCAGTTATCGCCTTCATCATGGGCAAACACATCGTTGCCAGGCACACCTACACGCATGCGCACACTTTTCTGATTCGTAGCCTGCTTCGCTTCTTCTTTAAAATAAACATCCACTGAATCTATTTTGGTACCATGGCGCTTCAACTTTGTAATTATCTCCCGGATGTTCTGCTGAATGGTATCGGGAATTTCAATATCAACTGCCTGTATGTCTAGTTTAATGCCTTCAAAGTTCTCTGTGTAATTCATAATATATCTGTTTTCGTAGGTGATGCCGGCAATTTTACCGGCTTTAATTGAGTAAAATTAAACGTACAGACCCGGCTTAGGTTCTTGCGATATGGCTATAGTTTTGTGCTGTCCGGGCAGGTTATATTCACTACTCAAAATATTTTACTCATTTTTCAGACTAACTACTTGACTTTACGTAAACCGTTATTAACTTTGAAACTCAAAGTACTTTATTATGAACCAACAGCAAGACCAGTTAGCTACCCTGCACGAGATCCGGAATATCATGGATCGTTCTTCCCGGTTTATTTCGCTTAGCGGACTTTCGGGAGTGGCGGCAGGCGTATCGGCGCTTATAGGTGCAGCGGTCGTAAAATGGTACCTGGTATCAAACAATATCGTTTACAATGAGATTTATGGCCTTACGCTAACCAGAGAGGCCATCATCTTTATACTATCGGTTGCAGCATTGGTATTTATACTCGCCCTGTCTTCGGCTACCTATTTTACGGCACGCAATGCCAAGAAAAAAAGCCATCGTGTCTGGGACAGCAAAACAGAACGTATGCTGATCAACCTGTTTATACCGTTGGCAGCTGGCGGTATCTTTTGCGCTATACTGATGTATCATAGCCTGTTTTATTTAGTAGCACCAGTCATGCTTATTTTTTATGGCTGTGCCTTACTAAATGCCAGCAAGTATACCCTGAGCGATATCCGGTACCTGGGCATTATTGAGATTGCACTGGGGCTGGTCGCCAGCTTTTTTGTGGGGTATGGTTTATTAGCCTGGACGTTGGGGTTTGGAGTGCTGCACATTGTGTACGGTACACTGGTGTATTTTAAATACGAACGCTAGCAGGCACGTGAAAGATTACCTTGAAAATATAAATAAAGCCTTCGAAAGCAGGGCGCGGTTAGGCATTATGTCGGTACTGATGGTGGAAGAGAAAACAGATTTTAACACCCTGAAAGAGACGCTGCAGCTAACAGACGGTAACCTGGCCAGTCACCTGCGTGCACTCGAAGAGGCGAACTACCTGCACGTAGAAAAGCAGTTTGTAGGCCGTAAACCAAACACTACTTACCAGGCTACCGATGCAGGCCGCGAAGCTTTTAAGAGCCACCTGGACGCACTGGAGCAGTTAATTTTGAATAACCGGAACGGCATTTAAATTTTTTTATTCATCAACTTTGAAACTCAAAGTACTTTAAAGCAAAAAAAACTATAAATCTATAAACGATGACACATCAAAGCGAAATACACAATCAGCCTGTTCATCCGGCTCCGGTAGGGAAACGGATGCTGCTGGGGGCAGGAATAGGTTTGCTGCTTATCTCCTTCTTCCTGATCGGGGCAACAAAGGCGCCTGAATGGCCCACTTACTGGTGGATCAGGCCATTGCTGGTGGTACCGGCAGCTGGTGCACTGGGGGGGCTGTTCTTTTATAATATGGATCACCTGCGCAGCCAGGGCGGCTGGAGAACCGGACTTGCAAATGTGCTGAGCCTGCTGGTGTTCATAGTTGTGCTGTGGCTGGGTACTGTTTTAGGCCTGGCCGGTACTATGTGGGATTAAGATACCTGAACAGCCAATTGAGAATAAAATCTGAAACTATAAACTATAGCAACATGACTGAAAGAAACAACTACCAGGGCGAAGTGGCCAAAAACGACGGTTCTATGGCCCTCACCATCATCAGCTGGATTTTCGGGCTGGCCTTCTTTGCAATTGGCATCGTGAACACGTTCTGGGGAGGCGATACTGGCTTCGGAATTTTTATAGTGCTACTCTCACTGGTCTATTTTCTTCCTGCAAACGAGATCTTCCATAAAATAACGGGCTACCGGCTTCCTCAATTCAGACTATTAAAGATCATACTGGGCATCTTCATTATCTGGGCAGCCATGGGCGTAGGCGAATTGTTCGACAAGATCGAAATGATGACAAAAAGCTTTTAGCAAACTATAACTATAACATAATAAAAACAATTAACTCAAAAACTAAATATTATGATAACGCAAAACAAAAGACTTATCGGTATTGTGCTCGGAGTAGCGCTTATCCTTTCTATTCCCTTAATCGCCATGCAGTTTACAAATGAAGTAGACTGGAAGCTGTTCGATTTTGTGATCATGGGCGTGCTGCTCCTTGGCACGGGGCTAGTGATTGAACTGGTGATAAGAAAAGTAAGGAATATGGATTATCGTATTGGCTTAATTGCTTTAGCACTTTTGATACTTTTCCTGATCTGGGCTGAGCTGGCAGTTGGCATTTTCGGGTCGCCGTTTGCCGGTAGTTAAGCAGCTGAACTATAGCAAGAGAGGATAATTGAAACTTAAGCGAATCAGTGATGGAAAACAAAACAACAATGCCAAACAAGCCAACCATCTGGACTATAGGTGCATGGGTATTCGGTATTCTGGTAATACTGATCGGGGTACTGAATCTATTCCTGGTGCACCCGGTTCCGGGTGTTGCATACCTGCTTATTTCGCTGGTATTTCTTCCGCCTTCCAACGCCTGGTTCAGGAGGAAATTTGGCTTCTCCTTTCCGTTACTTGTCAAGATTGTGCTGGGCGTGGTGCTGATCATGTTCACGTTAGGTGTAAGCGACCTCGGCGACATGATTGACAAGCTGTAATTCTGACGTAGCAACTATAGCTTAATCCGGCAAAAAAACAGCAGCCATGAAAGAAGAAATACTAACGCACCTCAACAACCCGGGCCAGCTCGAAAAGCTATACCGACATAACCGGGCACCTTTTACGCAGGAGTTCCGAGCCATTTATCCCGACCTGAAAGGTAACCCGTTGGCAGAGTTCTGGAACGAACGCCTGCGCTACGAAAGCGACGACATTTCGTGGGGAACCAGCCGGGATCTGCTGCTGGTAGTATTGGCATCGCTGGTGGCAGGGTTTATTGCTAAAATACCGGCTTATCTGCCCGTAGCGGAAGAGTTCTTCTATCCACGCAACATTGGCTTCATCGTTTTCCCATTGCTAACAGCCTATTTTGCCTGGAAGAACAAGTTGCAGGCCTATAAAACCGCGCTGCTCGGTGCCATCATGCTTGTTTCGCTGGTGTACATCAACCTATTGCCCGGCACTACCACAACCGACACCCTGGTACTGGCCTGCCTGCACCTGCCTTTGCTGCTCTGGGCTGTACTGGGCGCGGCTTACACCGGCAACAATTTCAACAACTATAGCAGGCGGCTCGGGTACCTCCGCTTTAACGGTGACCTGCTCGTGATGACTGCCCTGCTGGTAATTGCCGGCGTGATCATGACAGGTATTACGATCGGTTTGTTCGCTATTATCGGGCTGCAGATAGAACAGTTTTATGCGGAGTACATTGGTATTTTCGGGGCGGCGGCCATTCCTATAGTTGCCACTCACCTTACCCAAACTAACCCGCAACTGGTAAACAAGGTGTCTCCGGTTATCGCTAAAATATTCAGCCCGCTGGTGCTCATCATGCTTACCATTTACCTGATCGCAATCCCCTTTTCCGGCAAAGACCCTTACAACGACCGCGATTTCCTGATCCTATTTAACATCCTGCTGGTCGGGGTAATGGCGCTTATCTTTTTCTCTATCGCTGATAACTCCCGGAAAGAGCAGGACGCCACCAGTACCTGGATCCTGTTGCTGCTGGCTATAGTTACCATTGTGGTAAACAGCATTGCCTTATCAGCCATAATGTTCCGGATAGCCGAATGGGGCATTACACCAAACAGGCTGGCCGTTTTAGGCAGCAACATTCTCATTTTGTTCAACCTGCTCCTGGTTACCGGCTCGCTTTTCAGGGCAATTACCAAAAAGGCTGATGTTGCCAGTCTGGGAAGAGCCATTGCCGCTTACCTGCCGGTTTATTTTATCTGGGTGGTGATCGTGGTGTTCCTGTTCCCGGTGCTGTTCGGGTTTAAGTAGGCATCGGTACCCAATACCTCTTATCTCAACTTCCTAAATAAGGTATCAATCTACCCGGCACTCACGTGGTGGGGTGCCGGAACTATGTCTGAAAAAAATGAAAACACTGATAAAAACGCCTGTTAAAACCGAGCTCAACCTGAAGCTTACTGGTGTAGGGCTGATTGTAGTTTCCTTCCTGTTGTTTATGCTTCCGGAGTGGGGCGTCGGGGCAACTGATGAGGCTTCGTTCGGTCTCTTCTGGATGAACTATAGTCTGACTGCCGTTTACTTTGTCGTAATGCTATCCAAGGGAGTATTTTCCTTTAAGCGGCCTTTACGACACTTAGAATACCTTTACCTCTACCTCGTACTTTTTATCATCAGTTGCTACGCGCTTAACCGCCAGATGAGCATTTTCCAGGATTCTGTTCCCTGGCTCGAAGCTTTCATCACGCTTTTCTGCATAACCCTGATGGGCTATAGTTTCCGGGAGCTGTTACCGAAAAAATTGAACCAGGTGCTGCTCTTTGTACTTGGTGCCGGATCTGTGCTGTGGCTATACTATGCTATTTACCTGTTGCCACTTTATATCATCAGTCTTTTTGGGATACTGGCACTGGGCATGTCACTACATACTTATGTTCCGCTCTGGGTAGTAATTTGTTTGGGGGTTGGGGTGTATAAAGCCGCGGCTGAGGACAGGCAGTACCTGCGCAGTTTTATAGCCGGAGCCGCATTCCCTATCCTGTTTAGCGTTTTCTATATCTGGCAATGGCAAGACCGTAATGAGCAGCTTGCCTTCAGCGGTAACGAATACGTAATTCAGGAAGATGAAACGCTGCCACGCTGGGTAAAATTAAGCCAGCAATTACCTGCCGACTACCTGACCGAACGCATACTAAAGACCGACCTTGTTTACCAGGTGCCTATCGGGGAGTTTAGCATGTGGGATATGCCCAGGGAGAATTTTGAGGAAGTGAAACGCCACGACCCACTTGTGATCTTATCGGTACTGTTGCTGGGTGAGCCGAATCTGGACCGGAAAGAAAAGATCAAGATACTGGAAAGCATGTACGACGCACGGCATCAGGCCGAGGAGCGGCTTTGGTCGGGCAATAACCTGAAAACAGCCAATGTAGTGTCGCAGGTGCGCATTTACCCGAACTATAGACTTGCCTACACCGAGAAGGTGCTACGCGTGCACAACAACATGGCACACAGCAATAATCAACAGGAAGCAATCTACACCTTTTTCCTGCCCGAAGGCAGCGTAGTTACATCACTTTCGCTCTGGATAAACGGTCGCGAAGAGAAAGGTTACCTCACTACCAAAAGCAAAGCCCAGACAGCTTACAAAACTATAGTTGGCGTCGAAGCCCGCGACCCATCGGTAGTGCACTGGCAGGAAGGCAACAGGGTATCGGTAAGAGTTTTTCCGTGCACGCCGGAAGAAGACCGCCAGTTTAAGATCGGGGTTACCTCTCCCCTTCAGCAGCAGGGCGAAGCGCTTGTTTACCAGAACATTTACTTTACCGGTCCAAGCACACAAGGCGCTACCGAGACATCTATGGTTTATTTGGATGAACAGGTAAGCGGCCTCGAGTTACCAGCAAACTATAAACTTACGCGCAGCAATACATATAAACGCCAGGGAAACTATAGCCAGGACTGGAGCCTGCGGTTTAACACACCTGTTTTAGCGAACAGCAGTTTCAGTTTTGCCGGCAACAACTATAGTTTAACTGAACTGCCGCAACAGTTTGTACCATTTGAGCCACAGCAACTTTACCTCGATATAAACGCCAGTTGGTCGGAGAATGAATTTGAGCAGGTGTGGGAAACGGCAAAACAAAAGCCGGTGTATGTATGGGATGGGAAAATGGTGCAACTGAACGAACAGAACAGGGCAGAACTATTTGGCCTGCTGCAACAGCAACGCTACTCATTGTTCCCGCTTCATAAGATCAAAAACCCGGAACAGGCACTGGTTATCAGTAAAAGTAACGGCGTATCTCCTAACCTCAGCGACCTGAAAGATACCCCATTTGCAGAACAGATGGCGGAAGTGCTGCCGCAACATGCAACTATAAGCGTGTTCTCGCTTGGCGAAAAGTTATCTCCCTACTTTAAGAGTCTGAAAGAGTTACGGGTAATTGCTCCTATGCACGGCGACACCAAACAACTGGCTACACTACTGCAGAATAAGCAATTCATTAACACAACTATAGATCATAACACCGTTCGCCTGGGAGAATCAGGGCTGGCTATAGCTAAGACAAATGCAACTATAGCGGGAGGCACAGCGCCAGATCATGTACTGCGTTTATTCACCTATAACCATGTGTTGATGCAGATCGGGGCACGGTATTTCAGTAAGGAATTTATAGAAGACGAACTGATTGCAGAAGCCACGCAGGCCAATATTGTAAGCCCGGTATCCAGCCTGATCGTGCTGGAAACGCAGGCAGATTACGAGCGGTTCGACATCCAGAAAAGCAAAGACAGCCTGGGAAATGCCAGTATGAACGGTTCAGGTGCTGTACCGGAGCCGGAAGAGTGGGCACTTATCATCCTGGCAGTGCTGATCATCGGATTTATCACCTTAAAACCTTACTTTCTGAGATGAAGCTAAACACACTGCGCCCTACCGAGCAACTGCTGATTCCTTTGCTGGTTCTTGGCTTGTACCTGGTATTGGGAGCCTTTTTTCTAAGCAAATACCTGCTTTGGGACAGCCAATGGTTACTGGCTATAGTTCTTGTACCTTTTGTTGCACAGGTGCAGCCTCGTAAATCGCTCTCTTCTGTTTTACTGATCACAACTATAGTGCTGGCCATACTTGCTGCTACCCTGCAAAACAGCACTTTATACTTCTTCGCTTTTGTGGTAGCGCTGTGGTGTGGTGCGCAGCTTATAGTTGGCAAAATCTCCATCTACCCGCTGTTGCTGCTGGTAGTAGCTTCGCCAATATTTAAGTACATCGCCAACATTATAAGTTTCCCGCTCCGGATGCAGCTTACCAACTGGGCTGTTACCATACTGAATACGATAGAAAAGCAGGCCGAAGCAGCTGGCAATATTATTCTTGTTGAAGGGAAGGAGTTCGCCGTAGACCCGGCGTGTGCCGGGTTATCGATGCTGTCGCTGGCCCTGATTCTGGCTGTTTTTATACTTGCCCACCTGCAACGGACCAACCAGAAAATGCTGCCGCTATGGTTTATTGGGTTGATGTTAGGCCTTATGCTGCTGCTTAACCTGGTATCGAACCTACTACGCATCCTGTTGCTGGTCTGGTTTGAGATACTGCCCGGAAACCCGCTCCATGATGTGATTGGCTTGCTCTGCTTGCTAGTTTACGCCCTCATTCCCTTTTATTTTGTCTCCAGGTGGCTGCAGCAATTCGTGGTTGTCGGTTCAAAAAAACCATCACGCAGGTCACGCATCAGTTTAAGGGGCGCTTTGCTTCTGAACTATATTTTACTGCTGATGCTGACAGGAACAGGCTTTAAGATCAGAGGTGAGAAACCAACTATAGTTTCTGACTTTACAACGCCGGAGCTAACCGGTTTCGAAGCAGCAACTATGGAAAACGGCGTAACAAAGTATAGTAATGAAGAAGTATTGATTTACCTGAAACCGGTGCAAGCATTTTACTCTACGGAACATCACCCGTTAATCTGCTGGGAAGGAAGCGGCTATAAGTTCCGGCATGTGCAGCAGCGACAGGTGAGCAACTATAACGTGTATGTGGGCGAACTGCAAAAAGGGAAAGATACTCTCTACACGGCCTGGTGGATGGATAACGGGCAACATCAAACTATAGACCAATGGGACTGGCGCACACGCATGCTGAAAGGCGAAGCGAAGTTCAGGCTGGTGAATGTTACTGTTGCGCAAAAGCAGAAACTTGCCGAAGCTATAGTTACGCTCATCGAAAGCCAGAACAACTATAGTCACACAACTATTACATTGGCTGATGCTGCAAACAAATCTCAACTATAGGCATCGGGTTTCTGCAGAATTTTCGGACCTTTGCAGCCGAATTCATTTAACCTATAGTTTCTTACATCAATGGCATTTAAGGCGCTTAAAAAATTAATATTGGCAGGTTTGTTCCTGTATATGCCGCTTCAGTCGATGGCCTGGGGCATGCTGGGGCACCGCGTAGTAGGCGAAATTGCAGAACGTAACCTGAGCTGCAAAGCAAAAAAACAGGTAAAGAAAATCCTGGGATCGGAGTCGATCGCGATGGCCAGCAACTGGGCCGACTTTGTAAAATCGGAACCGAGCTACAAGTACCTGGATACCTGGCATTACATCAACTTTAAGTCTGGCCTGAACAAGGACGAGTTTATGACTGCCCTTGCCCAGGACACTTCAGTAAACATCAACACCAAGCTGAATATGCTGGTTGCAGAGCTGAAAAAGAAAGACCTGCCGATGGAGAAAAAGAAGATGTACCTGCGCCTGGTGATCCACATGGTAGGCGATCTACATCAGCCAATGCACACGGGCAGGCCGGAGGATTTAGGTGGCAACCGTGTAAAACTGTTCTGGTTCGGAGAGCCAACCAACCTGCACCGCCTCTGGGACAGCGACCTGATCGAATCACAAGCGCTAAGCTACACCGAGTACAGCACACACCTGAACCACACTACCAAAGCCCAGCGCAAACAGTGGATGAAGCAACCAATAAGCCAGTGGCTGTACGACTCTTACCTGATCAGCAATAAGATTTACAGCGAAATAGAACCGGAGCAAAAACTTAGCTACCGCTACAACTACGATAACCTGGAAACCTTGAACACACAGCTGTTGAAAGGTGGTATCCGTCTGGCAGGTTTGCTAAACGAGATATTCGGGTAAAATACCTTACCAATTATAGAAAAAGCCTTTCTGCAACTATAGCAGGAAGGCTTTTTTGATTATCCGGTGTTATAAACAAAAATGGGCGCTACCTAAGCAACGCCCAAGACTTTCGTCTACGGGTGTGTTTCACCCTTATTGTGACAAGATTTCAGAGATTATTTTGTCATTGTTAATACAAATATATATATTGATATTACAATAACAAATTATTTGCTATGAAAACTTTAGGACTTGATCTGGGCACCAATTCTATTGGCTGGTCAGTTGTGGATGCCTCACAAAAAGTAATACTCGGCGCTGGCTCCCATATATTTCAGGAAGGTGTAAACATTGATGCCAAAAGCAAAGCGGAAACACCCAAGAATGCTAAACGACGCGAGTACCGTCAAAAACGTCGACAGCTGTTTCGCAGGAAGTTTAGAAACAACCTGCTACAAAAAGCACTGAAACAAGCTTCATTAATGCCCGCTTCCCTTGAAGAGAATGATGCCTACTGGCAAGGCTGTCCATATCAACTTCGAAAGAAAGCATTATCTGAGCCACTCACAGCACATGAAATAGGTCGTGTTATCTTTCATCTAAATCAGCGCCGTGGCTTTAAAAGTAATCGTAAATCTGGTAGTAACGAAGAAGGCGCTCTGTACAAAGGTGGAAACGGTAAAACAGGCATAGACGACACATTGGCCGATTGGCAAAATGGTGATTTTAGAACATTTGGGGAATACCTGGCTTCACTGGATCCGCACCTGCAACGCCTGCGTAACCGCTATACTTTGCGTAGCTGGTATGAGCGGGAGTTGGAAGAGATCTGGCAGGTACAACAACGGTATCATCCGGATAAACTCACCCCAGAGCTGAAGAAGCAACTTGCTTGCCCTGATTTTGGAATCGTGTTTTACCAGCGCCCGCTCAAGTCGCAGAAGCACCTGGTAGGCAAATGTACCCTGGAGCCCCAGAAACCGCGTGTGCCGGTATGCCACCCTGATTTTGAAGAGTTCAGGATGTGGCAGATCATCAATAACCTGCAGGTAGCCGGACCGGGCAGGTTTAACGAACTGCTCGACGATGAAGAAAAGACGAAGCTGGTAGAGCTGTTTTATACAAGAGACAAGATCAAGATCAGCGACATACGCAAAAAGCTGAAACTGACGGAAGATTATACTTTTAACTACGAAGAGAAAGAACAATTTACCGGCAACGAGACAAGTATAAAGCTTTCCAAATTGTTCGGAAAAGCTGCCTGGGATGCCCTGCCCGACGAAGACAAAACCCTGCGTACTTCCAAGACGGAAGAGAAAAGTATAAGCAAGTTAGATGTATGGCATACGCTTTACTTTGCCCAGGACCAGGACTGGCTGCAAAAATATGCAGCAGAGAAGTGGGGCTTTACAGATGAGCAACTATCTAAACTGTCGAAAACGCACTTGAAAGAAGGCTATGGCAGCCTAAGTCTCAATGCTATTCGCAAAATGCTCCCTTTACTGCGCCAGGGAATTAAATATGATAAAGCCGCGCTACAGGCAGGCTATCATCACAGCCAGATTAGTGAGTATAAAACTGGCCTGGAAAAGCTGGAAACACCCAAAAACCTGCGCAACCCGATTGTACAGCAGGCGCTCTATGAGCTGCGAACACTTGTAAACCAACTTATACAGCAGTACGGCAAATTTGATATTATCCGTGTTGAGCTGGCCCGTGATCTGAAAGTTTCGGCTACCAAACGTGCTGACATTCGCATAGAACAGTTCAAGAACAGAGCTCGTAACGACCGGTATTACCAGGAATTGGTGCAGCAGGGTGTTCAGCGGCCAAGCAAGAACGATATAGACAAATACCTGCTTTGGGAAGAATGCAAGAAGACCTGTCCTTATACTGGGCAAGCGATCAGCTTTAACGACTTGTTCTTGCACGGTCGCTTCGACATTGAACACATCCTGCCCTATAGCCGAACACTTGATGACAGCATAGCCAATAAGACACTTTGCGAGAAAGGCTTTAACATCAAAAAAGGAAACCAGACGCCGCACGAGTGCTTGAGCGGCGACCAAGCCAACTATATGCTGGTACTGGAGCGCGTACAGAAACACATGCCGCGCAAACTTGCTAGGTTTAAACAGGAGAAACTTGATGAAGATTTTGCGCAGAAGCAGCTAAACGACACACGCTACATCAGTAAAGAAGCACGAGCCTACCTGAAAAGTATTTGTGACCGTGTAGATGTGACTACCGGTACAGCAACAGCACCATTGCGCCACTTCTGGGGCCTGAACTCTATCTTGAACGAAGGGAGAAACAAGAAAACCCGCGACGATCATCGCCACCATGCTGTAGATGCCCTTGTAGTTGCCCTAACTACCCCTGGTATACTCCGCGAATTGAGCAACTGGAACAAACTGGACCGCTCTCCACAGATGCATAACTTCGAAATGCCATGGGATACCTTTTACCGTGACGCCAGAACAGCTATAGAAAACATATTAGTATCGCAGAAAAAGAACGGCAAGACTGTTACATCCTGGAACAGGAAAGTGAAGGACAAAGATGGTAAAACAACCACGCAACGGCAGGTAGCAGCAAGGGGGCAGTTGCATAAGGAAACTGTGTACGGCAAACGGCAAGACCTGCAAGGCAAAGAATTTTATGCAGTTCGTAAGAGTCTGGAAACACTTACGCCTGCCATGATCGGCAAAATAGTGGACCCAGTTGTACGCGAGATTGTAAAAGACAGGCTGCGTGCCTTCGGAGTGGACCCAGATTCAAAGAAGTTTGAAATACCGAAAACAGCCTTTAATGAGCCGCTGTATATGCCAAACATTAAAGGCAAAAGCGGCAGGCAAAACCAAATTAAAAAGGTGCGCATTCGGGAGAATTCTTCCGGAATGGTGAAGCTAAAACAGGATATTAACCAGTGGGTAGAGCCGGGCAGCAACCACCACGTAGCAATTTACCAGGATGAACAGGGGAAACTGCATGAGCGGGTTGTTACTTTCTATGAGGCAGTTGAACGAAAAAAACAGGGCATTCCAGTAGTACAACCTACCACTGTTGAGGGTTATACATTGGCGCAGACACTTCAGATAAATGACATGTTCCTGCTCGGGCTTACGGAAGAAGACATCAATTGGCATGGCCCTAACCTGCACAGGCTGCTGAACCCCTACTTATATCGAGTGCAAAAGCTATCTTCTGGTGATTATTCTTTTAGATTACATATAGCATCCACAATTGAACATTCGGCTGAGGAAATAAGAATTCGTAGTATGAAAGCTTGGGAACAGCAGAATCCCATCAAGGTGCAAATCACACCAACCGGTCAGCTAAAGAAGCTATAATCTATGCTGAAACGGACGATATACTTAGGCTCTCCGCTGGATATGAACATCCGACTGGAGCAGCTGGTGCTCGTGAACCGCGAAACCGGAGAATTGAATAAGGTGCCAGTTGAAGATGTAGGCGTATTGGTGCTGGATCATCCGGAATTAATCTACTCACAAGCCGTGATGCAGAAGCTACTGGATAATAACACAGCCGTTATTTACTGCGACGAGAAACACCACCCTACCGGATTGCTCCTGCCATTATGTGGCCACTCGGTGCAGAACGAACGGTTCCGGCAGCAGCTGTCAGCCAAAAAGCCTTTGCAGAAACAGCTCTGGCAGCAAACGGTACAAGCCAAAATACGAAACCAGGCATTGCTGCTTCGTTACCACGACTTGCCCCACGAGCCGCTGCTACGCTTCTGGAAAGATGTGCGCAGCGGAGACAGTACGAATCTGGAAGCACGGGCAGCCCGGCACTACTGGCAGTACCTGTTCTCGCCCCTACCCTTCCGTCGCGACCGCTTCGGCGATGCACCTAACAATCTGCTCAACTATGGTTATGCCATACTTCGGGCTGCGGTAGCGCGGGCGCTTGTTAGTTCTGGTCTATTGCCAACTATAGGCATACATCACCATAATCGTTACAACGCCTACTGCCTTGCTGATGATATTATGGAGCCTTACCGCCCAGTGGTAGATAGCGCCGTGAAGCAACTTATCAGTGACCATGCTGACTGCAGCATACTTACCAAACCAATGAAAGCGACATTGCTGCAGGTACTGACGCATGATGTGCGGGTGAATGGCGAAGTAAGTCCGCTATTAGTGGCACTGAACAAAACTACTACTTCGCTGGTAGGCTGCTTTGCCGGGGAGCGAGACGAAATAAGTTACCCTGAACTATGCAAAACAGACTAAACGCCTATCGCAGCATGTGGCTATTCGTATTTTTCGATCTACCTACTGAAACCAAACAAGATAAAAAGGAATATACCACCTTCCGGAAGCGGCTGCAGAAAGACGGGTTTAGCATGATGCAGTACTCTGTATACACTCGCCACTGCGCCAGCCGCGAAAGTGCCGATGTGCATGTTAGTCGTGTAAAGCAAATGCTGCCTCCAAAGGGCTTGGTAACTATAGCCCAATTCACTGACAAGCAATATAGTCGTATCATCAACTTCTGGGGCAATGGTCGGAAGGCAGTAACTCCTGCCCCAAAACAACTCGAAATGTTCTAAAACAAAAAGCCCCGCCAAAGTGTCAGTTCTGGCGGGGCTTCTGTATTAAAAAACATAAAACATGTAATCGCAAACAAGCGTGAGAAGCTTTTCTAGCAAGCAAAACACCTTGTAAGGCATTAGCATACAACATTTTAAAGCATTAACTCTTTTATACTTTAAATCTCTGAAATCAAGTCACAACTAGGAAGCCACAGCGCTGACCCACACCTGCCTTTTATACTTTAAATCTCTGAAATCAAGTCACAACTTTTCAGAATTCCTTAGTTAAACTTGACTACTTTTATACTTTAAATCTCTGAAATCAAGTCACAACCTGGGAGAAGGAGATCCTGAGCGGCAATAACTTTTATACTTTAAATCTCTGAAATCAAGTCACAACAGGCGGGTATCTGGCGAACCTACGCTGTCACTTTTATACTTTAAATCTCTGAAATCAAGTCACAACTTGAACCGGAGTCCTTTAGATTCTCAAACCTTTTATACTTTAAATCTCTGAAATCAAGTCACAACACATAAAAGAAGCTTTTCTCACTGTCCCGGCCTTTTATACTTTAAATCTCTGAAATCAAGTCACAACTGCCACGCTGCAGGATATCTGCAACAGCGACTTTTATACTTTAAATCTCTGAAATCAAATCACAACTAGAACAGTGCACCCTTGTCAAGAAAAAGGCTTTTATACTTTAAATCTCTGAAAGAGAATGGTTAGTTTTAGCATGTCAACGAATAACTCATTACGAATATACTATATTCTTTTGAAACCATAACATTATTATATTCAACCTTCCTTGCCCCTACTTTCGTTTAATAGGCAAGTATTAACCATTAAAGTTGAAGGCTATGAACACCCTACCCATCAACTGGCTTACCGAAGGACTCATCGACTTTGAATATAAAAAGTACCTGCTACTGGCTTACCTGCAGGCAGCAAAAACCGAGTTTGGCCAACAACGCCTTTACCCGGTATTCTCCGACCTGATTATGCATTACCGCAACCTGAAGCAGGTTAAAGAGCACAAACAGCTGGTTTACGAGCAGTTTCCGCAGCGCATCAGCCGGGCCGACTTTGAAAAGCTGGAGCTGGTGTACCAGAAAATCGTGGAAGACGATGAAACCATGCAGCAGATCGAGGAGATCATTCAGTATGCCACGCCGCTGTTTACCCAAACCCTGGAAGAAGGCAAGGAACTATACGAGTTTGTGGAGAGTAATCTCGAGATAAGTCCGGTAGGCATTACGCCCATGTACCACGACGAAGGCTACCTGTTTTTAGATGCTTTTCCGGGCAAAGAGACGCAGGTGTACCTATACCGCATCACGGTTTTCCAGAACACTTACGAAAAGTACCGGGGCATTAATACCCAGCATGTGCAAACCGTGCGCCGCGGCCTGGCCCTTACCCACGAAAACCTGAAAGTGCAGCTACTGAAAGAGCATAAAGAGCTGCCCAATCCTGCTACATTTGTAGTGGTCTCTAAAGTACCGGTGCCGCTGGAGCATAGTTTACTGCCTATTGCCAAGCGGTCGCTGGTAAAATATGTAGCAAAACTGAGCGCTTGACTATAGCAGCTCCAGTGTATAGTTTATGGTGGATGTTTTGTACAACACCATGGCTACAGAGCAGTATTTTTCCAGCGACAGTTCAATGGCACGGCGTACTTTGTCTTCGGGCAGGTTGCCGCCAAGCACAAAATGCAGGTTAATGTTACGGAACTCTGTATGTTCGTTAACCGGTTCGCGGTCGGCTGTAACTTTAATATCAAAGGTGGTAGCTTCCAGGCGCTGCTTTTTCAGGATCATGATCACATCGATGGCGCTGCAACCACCTAAGCCCATCAGCAGCATCTCCATGGGGCGGGCGCCCATGTTGTGTCCGCCAATTTCAGGGTTTGCATCCATGTGCACAGCCACTCCCGAAGCTCCGGTTGCTGCAAAATGATAATCCTGATCCAGGCGAGTTAGGTTAATTTCCATGTAGTATAATTTTACACGAAAGTATAAACTCTGCCCTTCCGGTCAAAATTCGTTGTCCGTTGTTCGTTAATCGCTGTTCGCAAACTCAACTTTATGTATTAAATAACAGGATACGCTGTCCTGTTTAACAATAGTTTTATAGCGGAATGGCCATATCTTTTGTCGCTTCAGTTTAATAGCGATCAACAAGCACTGGACAACTATAAACGACACCAAAAACATCGACCAAAATCTTATCGGTTTCTTATGCCTATTTATATAGAAATGCGGTGTATTGGTATATTCTGTTTTAGCAGTCCGAAATTGCGTTGTTTCTTTGTATTGCGAGATTATGGTAACTCGTGTGGAAGGAATGAAAAGAAGTCTTCTTTAAAAGAACTATGAAGAAACATGTATTTCTATTAGCCCTCGGCCTTACGTCGATGGGCGCATTTGCGCAAGGTCAGCAGGCTACGCCTCAGGCCCGTCCGGCGCAGCAACAGTCAGCAGGCGTACCAAGTGCTACAGTGGCGAAAGGCAATGCACGCATTAGTGGTGTGGTAGTTGATTCCGAAACTAAAAACCCGGTAGAGTATGCTACTGTGGCGCTTATCAATGTAGCTACCGGCAAGCCAATTGATGGAACGATGGCCGACGACAAAGGCCGCTTCACAATACAGAAGGTTGGCGTAGGCAAGTATAAATTGCTGGTTTCATTTATTGGGTATCAGCAGAAAACCCTGAATGAGTTTACAGTTAAAGCTGATAACGAGGACATAAACCTGGGTACAGTTACCCTGGAATCTAATGCGCACCGCCTGAACGAAGTGGTAATTACCGGAGAGAAACCGCTGGTAGAAGAGAAAATAGACCGCACCGTTTATAACGCTGAAAAAGATATCACAAACACTGGTGGCAACGCTGCCGATGTGTTACAGAAAGTGCCATCACTATCGCTGGATAATGATGGGAACGTGCAGCTGCGTGGTAGCTCTAACGTACGTGTTCTGATCAACAACAAACCTTCTGCTATTATGGCAGGTAATATTGCTGATGCACTTAAACAGATTCCGGCCGATCAGATCAAGTCTGTGGAGGTGATCACTTCGCCATCAGCTAAGTACGATGCCGAAGGTACTGCCGGTATCATAAACATTATCACAAAGAAAGATGGTGGCTTACAGGGTGTAACAGGTACTGTGGCCATGGGTGTGGGTACGCGTGGCAGCAATGCAAACGCAAGTCTGAATGTGCGCCGTGGTAAGTTGGGTATCAATGGTACGTTTGGTGGTAACATGTTCTACAACAAAGGGGACATGTCAAACACTATGATCTTTTATGATGATAAGACCACACCATTTGATGAAGGGTCCTATAGTTTCCAGAGTGGAAATACCAAAGTAAATGGTGCATTCATGAACGGCCAGCTTGGATTTGATTATGACATCAACCAGCGTAACAATATTTCTGGTGGTTTCCGATCCAATGGCGGTTTATTCAAAATGAGTAACGATCAGTCTGTTTACTCTAGAACCAGCATCAAAGAAGACGAATTTAACAACAAAATCCGAAATGAGAATCAACGTATAGGCACCGACTACAACCTTGACTTCACACATTATTTCAAGAAACCGCAACAGGAATTAGCTATTCTTTCGCTGTACTCTATTACGGATGCTGAAAATGATGTGAATCAGGACTATTTTAACCAGGGGGAAGCACCTTACAAACTGATTCGCAACAACAATAATAACCTTAATAAAGAGCTTACCTTACAGGTAGACTATACGCACCCGTTTGCTAATAAAACAGTACTTGAAATTGGGGCTAAGAATATTCTCCGTGATGTGGAAAGTAAGGCAACATATAACGAAACGCCTGCACCTGTTCTGCCAAGACCAAACGACGATTTCTTCTATGAGCAGGATGTTTATGCAACTTACCTGACGTATGGCTTTACCCTCAAAAAAGCATTGAATGTAAAACTGGGAGGCCGTTACGAATTTACAGATGTAGCAGCAGACCTTGCCGGAATTGATAATGACTATACTACAGATTATGACAACTTTATCCCAAGTGTAGCATTGTCTTATACCTTCAAGAAGACACATACCCTGAAGGCTAACTTTACTCAGCGTATTCAGCGTCCGTCTATGTTCTACTTGAACCCGTACCTGCAGAAACAAACATCCAATACTTATGTACAGGGTAACCCGAAGATCGATGCAGAACTTACCGACTTGTTTGAATTAGGCTATAGCACTTACTTTAAAACTACATCTATAAACGTGACGGCGTATATGCGCCAGACCGATAATGCGATTGAGACGGTTGCATCTCCTTATCAGAATGAAGATGGTGAGCCGGCAACTCTGCTTACGTTCCAGAACATTGCTAAAAACAAGACATACGGCGTTAGTTTATTTGGTAATACCAAGCCAACCAATAACTGGATGATAGGCGGTAGCTCAAATATTTACTTCGTAGACCTGAATAGTAAGTACAACAGCAATAGTGGCTGGATGTATAATGTCAATGCTAACTCGTCTTACACCTTCGGTAAAGGCATAAGTGCACAATTTAATGGTGGTTTTAACTCTGAGCGTATACAGTTACTGGGCAGATTTGCAGCTTTCTCTTATCACAGCTTAGCTATCAAGAAGGATCTTTTTGACAAGAAGGGCGGCATAAGCGTTGGATTAGACAATCCGTTCCGCAAAAGCATGAAGATGAAGAATGATGTAATTGCAACGCCGACACCTGTAAATCCTGCAAGCTACGAGCAACATGTGCGCATCAACAACTATAACCGCGGTGTGCGTGTCGCTTTCAACTATAGCTTTGGTAAAATGGAGCAGCAGCGTCCGCCTAAGCGTAAAAAGTCTATCCGTAACGACGATGCCAAGCAAGGCGACGGAAACGGAATGCAATAACAGAACATTACCACTCTCGGTATAAAACAAAAATCCCCGCCTGGTTCAGGCGGGGATTTTTGTTTGGCTTGCTGATTGAAAAAGCAACTATAAACTATAGCTCCTCCAGACTATAGCCACTTGCGAAGTACTTCGGTCAGTTCTTTGCGGGTAAATGGTTTGCAGAGGTGATCGTTCATGCCGGAACTCAGGCTTTTAGCAATGTCATCTTTATAGGCATTTGCCGAAAAGGCAACTATAGGTTTCTCGTAACCCAAACGGCGTAGTTTTACAGTTGCTTCCAGGCCATCCATACCTGGCATCTGAATATCCATAAATATCAGGTCGAACGGTTTACCTATTGCCACTTGCAGGGCTTCTTCACCGCCCACAGCAGTTGTAACTATAGCTCCCATCTGTTCCAGCACGTCCTGTATCAGCAGCACATTTATCGGGTTATCATCTACTACCAGTATATCAGCTTTGTAAGGCATTTCAAAGGTTGTATCTTCTGCAGAATCCGGAGCCGGTATATCTGCATCCGGTACGAATGTTAGGGGCAGTGTAAACCAGAAAGTAGTGCCCTCCTGCCCTTCCTGCATGCTGATTACGCCCATTTCGCCATGCATCAGGGTTACCAGCCTTTTACAGATTGTAAGCCCCAGTCCAAATCCGCCATAACGGCGTGTAGTAGACTGATCAGATTGTGTGAAGGCGTCAAAAATATAGGCCTGTTTTTCGGGCGGTATGCCTATGCCTGTATCTGTAACGGTAAACCGCAGTGTAACTTGCCTTGTACTTTCATTTTGGTTATCAGCACTGCATCGTACCTGTATGCTACCTGTTTCAGTAAACTTAAGGGCGTTACTTACCAGGTTTACCAGTATCTGTATTGTTCGGGTAGGGTCTCCGACTACTACCTGCGGCACATCTGCTGCAAAACTATAGTCCATGGTTAGGCCCTTCTCGTTGGCCAGGTACCGGTAAGGCTCCAGGTGCGATGCCGTCGTGGCACGTATGTCGAACGGAATGGCTTCCAGCTCTACTTTATCCTGCTCAATACGGTGCAGGTTCAGGATGTCGTTCAGGAGGCGGGTAAGGGTGGAACCTGAGGTGCGAATCAGGCTAACGTATTGCTGTTGGGTCTGATTTAGCGGGGTATCGGCCAGCAGATCAGCAAAGCCTACGATGCCATTTAGTGGCGTGCGTATCTCGTGGCTCATGCTGGACAGAAAGAAACTTTTAGACTGGCTGGCAGCTTCTGCTTTCTCTTTGGCCTCCTGCAATTCGCGCTCTTTTAATTTCAGTTCAGTAATGTCTTTGGCAATAATCAGGATGCCATCGGTCTGATGATGCTTATCGACTAAATAAGAAAAGGAACATGAGGCAGGAATCTGCCTGTCGGTTGCCTGTAATATAAACTCCCGGTTAGTGCATTTGCCCTGGTTTTCGAGTTCGAAGAAAACTTCCAGTAGCTTCAGATTCTCAGTGTCGCTGAAAAGCACAGAAATGTGTTGCCCAACCAGTTCGGTTTCCGGCATTCCTATGGCTTCTTCAAGCGCCGCATTCACATTCCGGATGGTGTAATCAGTATTCAGTACAAGCAGCATATCTACCACACCCTGGTATATGCTCTGCATAAAGTCGCGGGAAACGGTTGAGTTTTTAAGCTCCTGCCCCAACATGGTAATCCCCTGTATCAGCGCATCCAGTTCATTCTCATTTTCCGACACGTCAAGGGTGTAATCATAGTTCCCGTTTGCCATTTCGGCAATCAGGGTCATGATGTCGTCTAATCTTTTATTAAGTGCTTCCACGTGGTGTTGGTTTGAGAACGGTATACAAATAACGCTACTAATAGGCAAACCCGGAAATTCCCTGAATAATTTAATTTTAAAAAAATCGGATGGGGCTTTTCTTAATTCTCTATATATCAGAGTATTGTTAACAAACTATAGCACCTTGAGCGTATAATATCATTTCAGGCACATGCAGATTTTGATGTGAATCATTTAATTTTAGTATACTTGTTTATGCCAGCCTAATGCTGGCATCAGATTCATTTATTAATCATACTGTTTTGAACTCTAATCAGAACATAAAGGAAACGCCTTATATGAAGATGTTCATCCAAGATGGCATTCTTCATGTTTATTATAAAACGCTTGAAAACTTTGACCAGGAAGTAGCTGAAATTTGTGTGAATGACCGAAAGGAATTCACCAACCATCAGTCTTACCCTTGCCTGGTTGATGTTGTGCAGATCAAACACCTCACAAAAGAAGCCCGCGACTTTTTAGCTGTGTATGGTAGTGAAGGAATTACTGCAAATGCCATTATTGTGCATTCGGCAGTGCTTAAAATGATGGCTAATTTTTACATAAACGTAAACAAGCCGCTAACCCCTACCCGCATGTTCACTGAAGAACAACCCGCGGTGGAATGGCTGAAAAAGTATAGAAAAGGTTAGTCATCCCAACTATAGCTGCAGCCCGCTTTTCTACTGAAAAGCTATAAATGGAATTCAGAAGTTATCGATGCTGAAGTTTCGCTCCTATACTATCGTTAGGGGTTTAAACTGTTTATAGTTTGCTCTGATCGCTGACTTACGATCTGCAGTTTTGTCCAGGTAAAGCACTGTTTTGTCCGTTGTGCTTTAAGCTTATAAAGCTGATTTTTGTTTGCACAAATGCACAACCGCCATGCACATCATTATCCCCGACGATTACCAGAACGTTGTCCGTTCGCTGTCCTGTTTTCAGTTGCTGGAAGGCCACCAGGTTACAGTTTATAACGATACCGTTAAGGATATACCAACCCTGGTTTCGCGCTTTAAAGAGGCCGATGTGCTGGTACTTACGCGCGAGCGCACTGCCATAATTGAAGAACTGGTCTCACAACTGCCCAACCTAAAGCTCGTTAGCCAGACTGGTAAAATATCCAACCACCTGGACTTGCAGGCCTGCACCAACTATAGCATTGCCGTAGCCGAAGGCATTGGCTCGCCGGTTGCGCCTGCCGAACTAACCTGGCTGCTGATCATGAACGCACTCCGGCAAGTACCGCAGGCGATAGCAGCCATGAAAGAAGGCAGATGGCAAACCAACATTGGCAGTACAGTAAACGGAAAACTGATCGGGATCTGGGGCTATGGAAAAATCGGGAAACTGATAGCTGGTTATGCGAAAGCCTTCGGGGCAAAAGTTATCGTGTGGGGCAGCGAAAACTCCAGAGCACAGGCCGTGCAGGACGGGTATCTGGCAGCTGAAAGCAAAGCAGCCTTTTTTGCGCAGGCGGATATGGTAACCCTGCATCTGCGTCTGACGGAAAGCACCAAAGCTATAGTTACGGCTGCAGATCTAAGTTTAATGAAACCAGATGCAGTGCTGGTCAACACAAGCCGAGCCGAGTTGATTGAAGAAGGTGCGCTGCTGCACGCCCTGAAGCAAGGCAGACCCGGCTTTGCGGCACTGGATGTGTATGAAACTGAACCGATCTTCGACAAAAATTACCCGCTGCTACAACTGCCCAATGTGATCTGTACGCCGCACCTGGGCTACGTGGAGCAGAACAGTTACGAACTATACTTCCGGAAAGCGTTTGAGAATGTGGTGGCTTTTGCCAACGGCACACCCACAAACATTGCCAACTCCGAAGTGCTGGAGGGTTAAAACCAAACTATAGCCTGTGCTCAGCAACGCCAACAAACTATAGATTTAACGATAGCTTCTTTATCTTTATCACTTCCGCGACAACACATAAAACTATGGCAAAGGCAAGCATTCCCATTCCTGTTTTCACCGAAGCAGAGAGCTTTACCAAAAGCAAGTTCCGCGATTTTTACATTGCGTCGTACCAGGATGCGCCCGATGCAGGACTTCGACGTGTAGCGCCCCACCGCCATACCTATTATGAGATCATCTGGATAACCGAAGGAAGCGGCTTGCATACCATCGATTTTCAGCCATATGAATTTAAAGGGCCTTGCCTGTTTTTGCTGCAGCCCAGCCACATTCACCAGATCCGGAAAGATGGTCCTACTAAAGGCTTTGTGCTCAAGTTCAATGAGTCGGTGTTTGCCGTGGAAGCGGGTGCCGAGAACCTGCTGTTGAAGTATGGCATTTTCGATAACATAAACGTGCAACCCGTACTGCACCTGGATGCTACCGCGGTAGCCCTGCTCGACGACCTGATGAAGAAAATGCTTCAGGAGTACAAACAGCCAACCGACCTGTCAGAAGTGATCATTGCCTCTTACCTGAAGATTTTTTTGCTGCAGGTGTATAAGCTGAAGGACGTACACACGCAAACGATAGCACAACCTGCCCCCGAGCCGCGCTACCTAACCTACCGAACTTTTAAGCAGCTGTTAGAAGAACGCTACCAGCAACAACACGCCGTACAGGACTATGCCGATGCCCTTTCGCTGTCACCCCGCACCCTGAACGAGATCACCCATAAATATGCCGGCAAAAACGTAAGCCAACTGATAAAGGAACGACTGATGCTGGAGGCAAAGCGCCTGCTGCACCACGGCCAGTTATCGGTAAAAGAAATAGCGGCACAGCTGGGTTTTGAAGATGCCGCCTACTTCACCCGCTTCTTCACGAAAAACAGCGGCGCTTCTCCCCTGGCCTTCCGGAGCAAAGAGCTGGAACCTGTTAGCTAAGTTCCTGATTGTGCAGAACAAGCGGGGCTTTGTCCATTGAAGGCGGCCGCTTAACTATAGACATTTGTGCTGTTAAACAATGTGTTATCTCGTAAAACAGCATATGATGAATCGTAAATCATTTCTGAAAAACTCGCTGCTGGGCTCTTCGCTTTTACTCCTGCCCGGCCCTGCACACCACTTCTTTTCAGGTAGTAGTGCTAAGCCTGTAAAACTCACTGTCCGAGATCCGCAACAGAAGAACATCTGTGCCACCTGCGGCACCCGCTACGCCACTTCCAAAACAGCTACCGACACCTGCCCTATCTGCACCGACGAGCGCCAGTATGTAGGCGACGGCGGCCAGACCTGGACCAGCTACAATAACTTAGCAAAAGGCCACAGCATAAAAATTGCAAAGTTACAGGAGAACCTGTATGAGCTGAAGATCACACCCGATTTTGCCATCGGACAGAAAGCCCACCTGGTAGTATCCAAAAGCGGCAACGTGTTGTGGGACTGCATTCCTTACCTCGATGAGCAAACTATAACCTACATCAAGGCGCTGGGTGGCATAAAAGCCATTGCCATTTCGCATCCTCACTACTATAGTTTAATGGCCGAATGGGCCGCCGCCTTTAACTGCCCCCTTTACCTGCACCAACTTGACAAACAATGGATACAGGACAAAAGCAAGCACCTACAACTATGGGAAGGCAACGAACTACAACTATGGGATGGAATGAAAGTGGTGCACACAGGCGGACATTTTGATGGAAGTACCGTTATGTACCTGCCCCACCACGGCGAAGGCACCCTGCTCACCGGCGATACCCTGTACGTTGCCCGCGACCGCCGGCATGTATCGATGATGTATAGTTACCCCAACCTGGTGCCGCTACCCCAAAAAGCTATCAAACAGATTAGCAGCCGTATAGAACCACTGACGTTCGATACCATCCACGGCGCTTTCGACGGGCAACTGATACAGACTGGGGCAAAAGAGGCATTCAGAAGATCGGTGGAGCGCTACCTGAGAATTTTTGAGGGATAAGTTTTAATACCGCAAGTTTAGTGATAGCATAACTTGTGGTTTTGCATGGCAGCCATTTTGTAGCTGGCTTTGCTTTGGAAAAGCAAAGAAAACTATAGCCACAACTATAGAAAAGTACCTAAGCTATAGTTCCAAGCTGGCGCGGATCTCTGATCCGTGACTTACTTATAAAGTTGGATCTGTGATCCAACTGGGCCAGAGGCCTAACTATAGTTCGACACGAGCGAGGACGCTCGCGCCATAGTTAAAAACACAACTGTAGATTTTCCCAGCCATAGACTTCAGCAAAACCATAGTTTTCTGCTCGCACAGAACAAAAGCTAAAAAGGTGCCATGCTATCACACAAGTTACGCTAAAGCTAAATCTCCGGTATATTCAAAAGCAAAGGCCGCTACCAAACAGTAGCGGCCTTTGCTTTTGAGGTGTTCTATTTAAATGGATTGTTTGGATGAAAGATGTGCTACTGCAGCCAGCGCTACCAGCCCACCCACAATGGCGATGTTCTGAATAAAGTCCATGATGGCCGTTTGCTGCATCATGCCTTCCATGTTCCAAAAGGTGTGCATCAGCAGCGTCATAGGCAGGATCAGCAGAATAAGCACTATAGCGGTTTGTTTTACTTTGATGCCGGCAAACAGCAGCAAGGCACCTACTAGTTCTGTAACCATAGCTGTACCTAACAACAGGGGCACAAAGGGCAGCCCTTTTGATGCCATCCACATGGCCGGGCCATCCCAGAACAGCGCTTTATGCAGTCCGGCTATCAGAAATGTAATCCCGATCAGGATGCGGGAGACAAGTACAAAGGTGTTTACAGTTGAATTTTTCATGGTTTTATAGATTTAGTTTTGAATGAGTGATTGAATGAATTTTGAATAGTTTTAAGCTGAATCCACTATAAAAATTTTCACGGTTAGAATACAAACTGTGCGCCCAGTGCCAGTTGGTTAGCAGAAGTGGTTTTGTACACTTCCTGCCCGTTCTCCAGCAGGCGCCAGTCGGTGTTGGCGCGGTACCACTCCAGGGCAATGCCCAGCGGACCAACATCATAGCGAAGCATTGGCACAATGATCTCATTTTTCAGGCGGGCGTTGCCGGGCACTTCGGCTAACACGTCAGTGTTATTCGGGTTGTCCTGTCCATACATCAGCCAGGCACTGAAATGTTTGCCGAATTTATACCCTGCCTGTCCCCAGGCGCCATAGCCTTCTATGTCACCGAACTGCAGCAGCTGGCCCCAGCTCTGGCCGATGGCGCGGCCCCAGTACGCATTGCCCTGTAAGGTTGCGCCGCCGTACACGAGCTTTGTGCCTGCCTGCACGGCTTTTCCTGCTAAGTTCTGGCGTTCGTCGCCCAGCACTAGGCGTTTGCGGTCGTAGTGTGTGGCCAGGTTTACTTCCCATTTCAGGATTTGGGTCTGGTTACTGATGTTCAGGCCCACCTCGGTTTGCGGCACACCTATCTCTCCTTCATCGCGTCCATCGGCTTCGGCTTTCGGGCCGGTCCAGGAGCCACGGAACACGGCCAGGTCCAATCGTATTTTGGTGGCAGAGGTTGGACTGCTCAGGCCCTGGTACAGGAAAAGACCGGGGTTACGGAAGCCAATGCCACCTGCCGAGCCGTAGCCCATGGCAAAGTGTGTAATCGAGTTCGGGAAGTGCGCTACCATCGGGGTCCAGTTCTGGCCTAACCTTAACCTGGTCTGCCCTTTCTGAACTTCCACGTAGGCCAGGCGCACGCGCGGCAACAGGTTCTCGTCGGCAAAACCACCTGCGCCTGCGGTGCCACCTAAAAAGTCTATTTCGGCGCGACCAGTGGCGGTAATGCCGTGCGGCAGGTTGTAGGCTGTGCCTTTAAAAATGAGCCAGGTCTTGCGCAGATCGCCGCCAAACTGGTGCTCGTCCTGGGCAGGTTGTTTCGGGTTGGCCCACATGGTAATAGCGCCATCGCCCATACCAAAGGTGCCATCCTGCACAAAGCCAGATGCCGTGATAATGCCGTTTATACTCGACCGGAAATAGGGCTTACCCGCCTGCGTGGTATCCGGTTTTGGCGTGGCCGGAAAGCTCAGGTCAATCTGGGCATGGGCCTGTTGGAGAAGCAGCGTGCTAAAAGCTGCTGCTGCAAGGGTGGTTTGTAGTACTTTTCTCATAGTTCTGTCTGTAAAACATTGGGAATAAGGCAGCTGGCCGCCTTCTCAGGGGCAGCTATAGTTTAAGGTTTATCGTTCTGGTTGACTTTATTTTGACGGCAGTGGCCCTTTGTTTCGGGACCTACCAGGTGCGCTGTGCGAAGAGACCGGTCTTTGTTTCAGCGGTGCAAAGGTCTATAGTTGTGACCCGTGGCTCAATGCACAAAGTGACTGTTTTACTGCACAATTCTGCAGGCTGGGGCGGGTTGTAACTATAGTTTAACCGGACACTTATTCGCCGAGCGCTTCTGCCTTGAAGCCGGCCTTTGCTATAGTTGCAATCACTTCCTGCTCTGAAAGCGAATCGGTTTTGATGGTGAGTACTTTGCCTGGGTTAGCGGTGTCCACGTTCCACTCGCAAACGCCTTCGGTGGCATTCAGCACCGGCGTTACCTTAGACACACAGCCGCCGCAGTTGATGTTGGTTTTGAATTGTAGCTCTTTCATGTTCTTGTAGTTTTATTTTGTTGAACATGTCAAAGGTAGCGGGTGTGCAGGCCAGGGATGTTACAGAATTTTGGGGGAGAGTTGCAGGATTTAGCGTGATGATTTTTACCGCAAAACCGACAGAAAATTTACCAGAATAATATTCATTTTCATTCTCCTATATTATATATATAGATATACCTATATTTGCTTACATATAACTAATTAAATTTAAATAGATAAAACTTATTTGTAACTGCTACCGATGGCAAAACTTTATATATCCTATCAGCATACAGACGTCCAAATAGTTAGAAGTATAACCGAAGAATTGAGGCAAAGAGGTCATGAGATTCTTATGGATGATAGTGTATTAAAAGTTGGACAAGATTGGCGAAAAGCTCTACTACAATCTTTGAAAGAAGCAGATGGAGTGTTGGTGCTTATTACAGAAAAAAGCTTAGAATCTAAATATGTAGTGAGTGAGATTGGAACGGCAAGAGCTTATGTAGCAGAAAGCTCAAATAAGAAATTCATAATACCTGTTATATACGGAGCTATTCCAATACCTAGCTTTATTGAAGACTTATACTGTATTAGATTAGATCCTATCAACTTTTCCCAAGCTATTGACAAAATTGATAATTCGATATCGAGCTTCTTAGGAAAGAAAGAAGCAGAAAAGGAAAATGAGAATCAAGAGAGACAACAAATTGAAATAAAGGCAGGTGATTATATAAAAGATGCAACGAACGCCTTGAATAAACGAGAACTTCACAACCGGTGGATAGCTTATTTATGTTACATCATTGGATTTATAACATTAATATGGGGAATTCAAGTCGGGATCCAAGGATTCAAAGCAATTACTGACATACAAAGTTTGCTGGAAGAGTACCCTAATCAAGTTTGGGGCATATATATTCTTTCAATTTTAAAAAGTACAATAATAATTGGTTTATTAATAGCAGGTTCTAAATACACTTTTACACTTGGAAAATCATTTATGCATGAAGCACTTAGAAATGCAGACAGAATACATGCTATATCCTTTGGCGAATTTTATCTTAAGGCTTACGGAGACAAAGTAGATTCTCATAATGATGTCAAGGAGGTGTTCCAACATTGGAATATTGATAAGCCTTCATCCTTCTCTGGTATAGAGAGTCAATCCTATGATCCAAAATTCTCTGAAAGTTTACTTGAAGTCATCAAGACCTTAAGTAATAAGGTAAAGAATAACGAATAGCTACTTGATAGAGTCAGTCTCTGCTCTAATAATTTCATATTTGAACTATACAAACCCGCCACGAAGTCCAAACCCTGCGTGGCGGGTTTCATTTTCAACAACTATAGCCCATATCCATATACCTTGATTACCTTCCATTCAACGCACTTTCTAAAATTTTAACTTTTAGAAACCTCAACTTTGAAGAGACATTCAAATGTGCCTACTTTAATGAAAGTGAACTTATAAAACTTCAACTATCAACCCTCCAACTATGATCGAATCTGTATCAGCTATAGTCTTCGCGGTGCTAACCGGAATTGTCATCATTTTTCAGGCGTGTCTGGCAGCGGGAGCACCATGGGGAGCGGCTTCTATGGGCGGAAAATATCCCGGAAAGTACCCATCAAAAATGCGGGTGGTTGCTATGATCAACATGCTGGTTCTGGGTTTTATTGCTGCTATCGTTTTATCTAAAGCAGATGTATTGCTACCACAATTAAAAACAGTTGCAACGATAGGTATCTGGGTTGTTGTTGCTTTTTTTGTGTTGGGTACGGTTATGAATACCATCACCCCAAGTAAGATCGAGCGCATCTGGGCGCCTGTTGCCTTCTTACAATTGGTCACAAGTCTGATTGTAGCAATTGGTTAGTTTTTAAGTGGTGAAAAGAAAACTATAGTTTACCCATACACCTTTAGCACCTGCCCCGTCAGCGCACTTTCTAAGCTTTTTACATAAGCATTCACCACCCGATGCATGGGTACAGGGTTGTGCCCCGGGAAACTGGCACCTATAGTTGCCACAGAGTCTTCTACCAGGCCGGGGCTGACGGTGTTTAGGCGCACGCCGTTTTCCAGTTCGGTGGCGGCGGCCATAGTAAAGCCGTGCAGGGCGCTGTTGATCATGCTCAGCGAAGTGCCGCCACGTATGGGTTCCTCGGCTAGTATACCGGAAGTTAAGGTAAAGGAGCCGCCGGGATTTATGTAGTGCTGGCCTATTAGTACCAGGTTTATCTGCCCCATCAGTTTGCTGCGAATGCCTTCGTAAAAGTCGTCGGTGCGCAGGTCTGGTAAGCTGGCAAAAACCCCATGCCCCGTGGCCGAAACCAGTGCATCAAACTTGCCTACCGTTTCAAACATTTCCCAGATGCTGTCGGGCTGCGTGATGTCTACTTTAACAGAGCTGCTTCTGCTGGCAGTTAATAGCTCGTGACTTGGGGCGAGTGTTTGCTGCAGGTGGCGGCCAATGGTGCCGGTGGCACCTACTAAAATGATCTTCATAGTTTTATCTGTGCTATAGTTTATAGTTGCAAAGGAAGCTGATCTGCTCGCCGGCTCACTTATACAATTCAGGCTATCTGTTACAGAGTTTCTCAGAACACTGGAAATTTTTCGGAAGATTGGTACTTTTGCACCTTCCCCTGAAAAAATCAGGTTTAAACTATAGTTGGCAGCTGCTTTATGTTGCCAGCCAGCACGCATTTTCTCAAAAAACTATGAAAGATTCCAACCAGGCTCCGGCCGAAGCCGCTGATCCGGCTACCAGTACTCCGCAGGCATTTACCAAATACCAGGTATTTGTTGTGGCGATCCTTGCCATCCTGCAGTTCACTATCATTTTAGATTTTATGGTGCTCTCGCCGCTGGGGGCACAACTTATCAAAGAGCTTTCCATCACGCCCAAACAGTTTGGCTGGGTGGTATCGGCCTATGCTTTCAGTGCCGGTGCATCGGGTTTACTGGCGGCAGGCTTCGCCGATAAGTTCGACCGCAAAAAGCTGCTCCTCATATTTTATGCAGGCTTTATCGTCGGCACGCTTATGTGCGGCCTGTCTCCCGATTACGTGTCGCTGCTGGTTGCCCGAATTGTGACCGGTTTGTTTGGCGGCGTTATCGGTTCCATCTCTTTTGCCATCATCACCGACCTGTTCCCGATGCAGCTGCGCGGCCGTGTGATGGGCTTTGTACAGATGGCATTTGCCGTGAGCCAGGTAATGGGTATTCCGCTGAGCTTATACATTGCCAATGCCTGGGGCTGGCATGCGCCGTTCCTGGCGCTGGTAGGTATCAGTATTGTAACAGCTGTAGCTATAGTTGTTTACATGAAACCGATCACGGCCCACCTGCAACTACAAACCGAGCGCAAAGCCTTTGGGCACCTGGTGCATGTGTTATCCGACAGGCATTATTTAAAAGGGTTTGCTGCTATTGTGTTATTGGCTACAGGTGGTTTTATGCTGATGCCGTTTGCCAGTGCCTTTACCGTGTATAACCTGGGCATCTCGTTAGAAGACCTGCCGATGATCTATATGGTGACCGGTGTGTGCGCTATGATCGCCGGACCGCTCGCCGGTAAACTCAGCGACCAGTTGGGCAAGTACAAGATCTTTGCCTGGGGCTCTGTTATTACCATGATAGTAACCGGAATTTACTGCACTATGGGTGTTTCGCCGCTTTGGCTGGTGCTGCTCATGAACGTGCTTATCTTTATCGGGGCAACGTCGCGCATGGTGTCTGCTTCTGCTTTGATGAGTGCCATTCCAGAGCCAGCCGACCGTGGCGCTTACATGAGTGTGCAGTCGTCGGTGCAGCAGGTGTCAGGAGGGGTAGCATCCGTGTTAGCCGGCCTGATTGTGGTACAAACATCAGATGGCACCCTGCAACACTACGACCTGATCGGTTACCTGGTCGTACTTTCGACGCTCATCACCATGGGCACTATGTATTACATCAACAAAGCCATTAACCAGAAAGCAAAGCAGGCGGAAGCTACCACTGCTGTGCCGGCTTAAGCTATAGTTTATACATGAAAAAAAGCCAGGTAATCGCCTGGCTTTTTGTGTTATATCACCTTATCTATGGTCTTGCGTTTACTGGTTTTTATCTCTTTAAAATGGCTGGCGGTAAGACCTATTACCTTTTTAAACTGGTTCGACAAATGCGCCACACTACTATAGCCCAGCTCATAGGCAATCTCTTTAAGGCTTAGCTCGTTGTAAACCAGCAGTTCTTTTACCTTCTCAATGCGCTGCAGGATCACGTACTTCTCTATCGTAACGCCTTCCGTAGCCGAAAACAGGGTGCTTAGTGTGCTGTAATCCACCCCCAACTTCCGGGCCAGGTACTCCGACATGTTCAGGTGCATGCCTGCTTCGCCCTGCTTATGTATAAGCTCAATCACGGCCAGTTTTATTTGCTCTATCAGGCGCGCCTTGCGGTCGTCCAGCAACTCAAACCCATTTTCTGCCAGCACTTTTCTTATAGTTTCCAGGTCGGTGATTTCGCCGGTAATTTCTGCTTCGCCTAACTCCACCTGCTGCACCGTATAGCCCAGCTTTGACAGTTCTTCTTCTACCACACGCCGGCAGCGGTCGCATACCATGTTTTTGATGTAGATCTTTGTCGTCTCCATAGTTTTAGTTTGTACGGCAAAAGTAGCGCTTCCCACTCGCCAGGCTTTTACATTGTTTTACCAAAGATTTACAGATTTTCTCTCCGGTAAAAGCCTTTCGGGCCAGCATGCACAATTGTGCAGGAGAAGCGCCGGTTTGTCTATTTCACGGTAGTCACCAGCGCCACAACTTTGTACCGCAATAAAACACGCACGCGCTGCATTGCACAGGCTGCAAATCGGACAACAGCAGAAAAACTATAGTTCGCTTTGCTGACTGAGGCAACCAACGTCCACCTGTTTTCATCTATTATCAAAACGAATCTAACCACTATGAAAAAATTAGTACTCGCCGCTTTACTGCTGGCAGGAAGTTACGTTACACCTGCCGAAGCTCAAAAACAAGCTCAGAAAGAAAAACAGGCACAGGTTATGCTGCTGGGCACCTTCCACTTCTCGCACCGCAACCTCGATGTCATCAAAACTGAAAAGGAGGATCAGATGGACGTGATGACACCCGAAAGTCAGCAGGATATACAGAAAATTACGGGCAAACTGGCAAAGTTCAAGCCTACCAAAATTGCTATCGAAACCTTCCCGGAAGAGCAGGCAAAAGTAGACTCGCTGTACCAGGCTTACCTGGAGGGCCGCTACGAGCTGAAGGCAGATGAGATCGATCAACTGGCGTTCCGGCTGGCAAAGCAACTGGGGCATAAACGCGTGTACTGCATCAACGCCTGGGGCGACCTGGATACCTTTGTGAAGCCCGGAGCCAAAAATTTTGATGTGCGTGACGATAAGAAAGAGCGCTTAGAAAAGTTCTGGACCTACATGCAGGCCAAAACGAAAGAGCGTGGCAAAATTGACGATGCCATTTATAACCAGAAAGGCACCCTCTACGAAGTACTTCTGAAGTACAACAATCCCGAAAACATCCGTCGCAAGCACGAGAACTATTTCCGGGACGCCTTTCAGTATGAAGAGCAACCATACGACTATACAGGTGTAGATTGGTACAATGCCAGCTGGTTCAGCCGCAACCTGCGCATTTTCCGCAACATCCAGCGCATCACCGAAAGCCCTGACGACCGCATTCTGGTCATTTATGGGGCTGGGCATTTAGCTACTATTCAGCAGGCTGTTGAAAGCTCTCCTACACACAGGTTAGTCTCTGCACATAAGTTGCTGAAGTAAAACCGCACTATAGCAGTGGCGTCAGGTTCTGAAACGACAACAGCCATTTAAAAAAGCCGCTCCACCTAAAATGGAGCGGCTTTTTTTGTTTCAAGTAATGAACTGCTACCTGCTGGTATAGATATACTGGATATTTTCTACTGAGCTATCTTCAAAAGTTCTGACTGCTGTTATTGGGTACCCACCTTCATTGTAAATAAAGGTAGACGTATAGCTTTCACCCATTTTCTGGTTGAGGATAACATCTTTTACTTCGTTGCTCAGAATATTATGCGGGGTCAGGAGAGGTTCGGGCACTACTTCGTATGCGTAAAATTCCATTGAGATCTGGTGTTGCAGAAAAGGCAAGCTTCCTTTAAAAGTATCGGTAGTGATAGAATACTCCTTGTTTTCAGTTCCTGAAGAATCTACCTTCTTTATTTTCACCGTGTTATTAGCTGCATAAGGTATACACATGTGTGCTTATCTGTGATATGATTCTTCCTCTTTGCCGGTATGTGCTTAGTTGTATCAACTGGCCAGTATTATCGTAAAAAAACTCCTGAATTGAAGTATCTGACCATAAATTCCTTTTTACAATTTTATCTATTTGGCCTTTGGCATTGTAGGTAATGGTCCAGGTTGTGCCTGAGCTATTCGCAGCATACGTTAACCTACCCTGCGAGTCATAGTCTATAGTTGTAGTTCCTATTTCATCTGTCCCTTTTCTAACGGTAGCACCATCAATCGACACAATCTGATCCTTTTCATTGTATATATAGGTTAAATCTATGTTCAGGTAGCCGCCATCGGGTAAGGTGGTCTGAGATTTTTTGTAACGCAGTAGGTAGGTTCTCTCCGGAGCCGGTTCATCTTTAGAACAGCCGCCAAACACGAACAGCAAGGCAAGCAGCAAGAGTAGTTTTGTTTTCATGAGGGGTTATAGTTTGATTGCTATAGTTAATAAGACTGCAAAAGTGCCATATCTCCCTAAAGCAAAACCTGTTGTGGTTAGAGCATACCTTAGAAAGGGTGTATAAATATCGCTAAATTTTAATACACTACAACTGAACACGATAGCCAAACATGAAAGCAAGACATGCCTCTACCCCTGCCCAAACGACAGTTAACTTCTTCTTCCGCTGGAAAGCTTATGGCACTCAGGCACGCGCGAAATAACAACTGTTTTAAAAGTGCTGAACGAGCAATTGGGTATGAACGCCTATAACAGATTGGCAGCTCGCTGCAAACGCATTATGGCCCGGGCTTATCAAGATAAACCGAAAAATAGCAATGTGTAAAGTAAAAGCATCTGTATCCCCCCTTCGTCATCTTGAGTACAGGGAGCGGCTGAAGTAGCATGCGGGAAATCTGGAGTTATATCACATTCAATACCCAAAACATCGTAACCGAACAAAGCTAAGGTTAGGCCTATGGGGCTGCTGCTATGCGGTTTGTATGCAAATTGCAGGCAAATAAAAAAGCACTTACTACGAATAAACGATGTAAGTGCTTGATCTTAAGTGGGCCCAGCTGGAATCGAACCAGCCACCTACTGATTATGAGTCAGTTGCTCTAACCGAATGAGCTATAGGCCCGTTCCCTGTTATCAGAAACCCTTTAAAAGCGCTTCCTTTGATTTGGGAGTGCAATTCTACATATTTGTATCGAGATTTTCAAATGCAACCCAAAAATTTTTCTGTGGAATTACAAAATATCAAAAACATCATCTTCGATCTGGGCGGAGTGATCATTAACATAGATTACCAAAAGAGTTTACATGAGCTGCTGAACTATAGCAAGACCGGTACAGCCATGGAGTTTACCCAGAAAGCACAGTCTCGCCTGTTTGATTTGTATGAGACCGGCGAGAGCACTTGCCAGCAGTTCCGCGACAGCTTGCGCCAGGAATACAACCTGACAGCTACCGACGAAGAAATTGATGCCGCCTGGAACGCCATGCTGCTCGACATCCCAAAGGAGCGCATTGAGCTGCTGCAGGAACTGGGCAAAAAGTACCGGCTTTTCCTGCTGAGCAACACCAATGCCATTCACCTCAAAAAGTTTAACGAGATAGTAGCAGAAAGCTTCACCATCCCGAACCTGGACTCGCTGTTTGAGCAAAGCTACTACTCGCATCTGGTAGGGAAGCGCAAACCCGATGCCGCTATTTTTGAGCTGATACTGGAACAGAACGGCCTGAACAAAGCTGAAACCTTGTTTATTGACGACAGCATACAGCATATTGAAAGCGCGCGTAAAGTAGGCCTGCATACACTGCATCTGCAGCCACCGCTAACTATAAACCAGTTCTTCAAGGATGAGGTTAACTAAACAGCAGCGGCAGTATGGCCTGCATTTGCTCCTGTTTATAGTTACCTTAATTACCACAACTATAGCCGGCGCAGAATGGATGACGGGCAAGCTGTTTTTCCTGGGGCCGGAGAGCTTTACCTGGACCGGTAGCCTTACTTGGGCTGAACTGCTGGCCGGGCTCTACTTTTCGGTGCCTTTCCTGGGTGTGCTTACCGTGCATGAGTTTGGGCATTATTTTACGGCCAGGTACTATAAAACGCGTGTCACGCTGCCCTACTACATACCGCTCTGGTTTGGCATAACGGCTGCCATTGGCACCATGGGGGCATTTATCCGCATCAAGAGCCGCATTTACTCGCGCCAGGAGTTTTTTGATATTGGGATTGCCGGCCCGTTAGCTGGGTTTATAGTTGCGATTCCGCTTTTATGGTATGGGTTTACGCATTTGCCTGCCCCCGAGCATATCTTTACCATCCATCCGGAGTTCCAGCAATACGGTCTCGATTATGCCAGGTATGTGTATGATCAGAACCTGGGCAATTTCTCGCTGGGTAAAAACCTGCTGTTCGTATTCTTTGAGCAATACGTAGCAACAGACCCAGCCCTGGTGCCAAATGCTTACGAGATCATTCATTACCCGCTGCTGTTTGCTGGCTACCTGGCACTGTTTTTCACGGCGCTAAACCTGCTCCCGATCGGGCAGCTGGATGGCGGACATATACTGTATGGTTTGCTGGGTTATAAACGCTTTAACAGGCTCTCCCCTATATTTTTTGCCCTGTTTATACTATACGCCGGCCTGGGAGTCGTATCGCCGCACAGCACGCCGCTGTGGTCCGATGAGCTGATGATTTTCTTTGTGCCGTTCACCTACTGGGCCTTCCGAAAGCTGATTGCTGACAGACGAAAAAGCCTGTTTGGCGCATTGCTCATGCTGATGCTGCAGTACACCCTTGCCACTGTTTTACCCGACTGGGCCGGCTATTTCTGGATCTGGCCGACTTACGCCCTGTACCTGGTATTTGTGTTGCAGCCTGCAGTTCCGAAGCTCCGATTTGCGTTGTATGCGGCCGCTGTACTCCTTATAGTTCAGTTCCTGATCTCGTTCCTGTTTCCGGAAGCAGATGGCTATAGTGGCTGGTTACTGTTTGGACTGGTGCTCTCCAGGATCATGGGGATTTTTCACCCGTCCTGCCCTAACGAGAGACCGCTCACGCCTTTGCGGAAGGTGTTGGGCATTATCGCATTCATCATCTTCATTCTCTGCTTTACGCCTACACCATTCGTTATAGAATAAAAAACAAAAGCCGGTGCTACTTACCAAGAGTAGCACCGGCTTTCTATAGTTTGGGTATCGCTAACTTAAGCCTGGTACCCCTGAACTTAAGCCTGGTACCCCTGTATACCGCCCAGCAGGTTACGCACATTGGTAAAGCCCTGCTGCTGTAAAAAAGCCTTCGCCGACGTAGAGCGTGCACCAGATTTGCAATGCACAATTACTTCCTGCTCTTTCAGGTCTTCCAGGTCTTCGATGCGCTGTGGCAACGTACCAAGCGGAATGTTCTGTGCGCCGGCAATATTGCTCTCCTGGTATTCCCAGTCTTCGCGCACATCAATAATTATAGGAGTTTCGCCATTGTTAAGGCGTGTTTTTAATTCTTCAGCGGTGATGTCTGTGGTGATCATAGTGTTAGTATTATTTTTCGGGTAATGATAGTTTTGCCTGTGTCGATCCGGAAGGTATACATACCAGATGGCAGATGACGCAAATCTACACTATTTAGCTGAGCATTTCGCTGTTGTGTATGCACCTGCCTGCCAGTTACATCAAATACAGTTATAGTTTTGTATAGACCATCTACCTGCACCCTACCATTGGCTGGATTCGGGTAAAGGATTATAGTTGCAGCGGCCGGGTCTTCGTCTTCTATTCCAAGTGCCTGGCCGGTCATTAGCGGACGCATCATAACTGCGCCTTCCAGATAGGTATCGGCTTGCCAGTTGGTCTGGCTGGTCCACAAAAAGCGGGTACCGGGTGCATTACTGTTCCGGTCAAAACCGAAGTTAATGAACTGGTTCGCAGGCTGACTCCAGCCCAGGTAAAAGATGCCATCAACCGGTACCGGCTGGTTTAGGGCTACTTCGTAAAATTCATTCTCATTGGCAGTATACTGAACCTCAAAGGTCTGCTGGTGCAGCACGCGCCCTGGCAGCCCTGCATTATCTTCCCAGATACGCACAGAAATTGTTCTGCCTTCGTGTAGTGGCAGAATTCTTGGGAAGTAAATCTTAAAACCACGAACCTGATCGGCACGATTCAGTTCGAAACGCATGGCTACCTGTGTCACATTTCCATTGGCCAGAAAAGCAAAACCTGCTTCGGCGGTACCGTCGTCATAAGCATAATAATCGGCGAAGGTAGTGCGTCGGAAAGTGGTATCGTTGGCTGCCTGTAAGGGGTTTTGTTCTTCGGTATTCAGCCGGATGCCGTGCAGTAAAGTAAAACCGGTTGAGGGTAGTGACAGGTTACTGACGCGAGGCGTACCTACGATTTCGTATTGCCTGGCATTAGGCGGAACAAGAGCCTGCCCGATCAAAAAAGTGTCTACTGTAGCCGTTCCATCGCGTTTCACAAAACCACTCCAGCTAATGGCGGCCGGTACATTGCCCAGGTTGTTCAGCGTTGCCGAAACCGTATCGGCCAGGGCAGCTTCCGGGTTCTCCAGAAACTGGTGCACCGGCATGGCGGTATAGTTGCGTAACAATGGCGAAACAGTTCTGCTTATGCCGATATCTCCGGTCGTGTTCTGGCCTTTGCGTCGGTTTCTGTTCAGCTCTACATAATCCAGGTTCCAGATATCAAGCAGGCCGCTGCGCAAGCCGTTATTCCGGAAGCGGAACTGAAATCCATCGTGAAAATACCTTGTCTCTTTAACTCCTATAAACACCTGCGCAAAATCAGTGGCCTGGCCAGTTGCGTTTTGCCGCCACACCTGCTGCCAGTTACCGCTGTTGTCTTTAAACTCCAGCACCATGTTAAAAGAATTTTCTGCAGTTCGATCGGGCACATCGCCTGCTCCACCGGCCTGCCAGTAAAAACTCAGGTAAACCGAATCTGAGGGTGCCAGTGCTCCCAGGCGGATGGGCTGTGAAGTAAGCGTATCAGAAGGGCCGGGTGTGGTTGCGCCAGCCATGTAAGGCTGACCAGCCGCATTCAGCCCGTCGAAGGTTGCTACATTTTTAGTAACCGGTGCTACCGCATAACGGTTGTTCACAAATACGCCACCATTAATCCAGCGGCCTGGGTCGGGAGTACCGGTAACAGTTGCAAAATCATCGAAGAAGGGTAAGCTAACTGCTGCTTCAGAGGCTGCGCTGCGCTGCGTAACTATAGTTTTCTGCTGCCGCTGTTCTGTTGTTAATGGCACTAAAACAGCCTGCGACAATGCCGCAAAGCTATAGTTGCAAAGTATAAAAACGAGCAGCAGAATTTTCTTCATAGGAATGGGCAGTGTGTAAAGCTAAGAAGTTAGAAATTTATCGGTTAAATGCCAAGTTTACAACGTTGCGGTACCAGGTTTAGCACCTGTTTGCTGTATTTCTTTCAGGCCGCCCTGCTCGGTTAGCCAGTCTAGTAGCGTAATTAGTACATCCACATTCCAGCATTTGCTTAACTCGAGGTTCGTAAAAACTGCATGATCGGATTTACTGTTGAGCACCAGGCGGTTGTACATTTTCTCGTATACTAGGTCCTCCCAAGTAATCAGGAGTTGCTTTCTGCAGAGGTATACGCCTTCGGCACTTACCTGACACTGTTCAAAATCTGCTGCTTTGCCGGCACGTAATGCATCTATACCCTGTTGCAGAATGTTGTCGGTTACCGGCTCCCAGACAGCATCTAGTATCTTGTTGCAAAGCTTTTTAAAGTACTTTTTCGAAAAGCCAAAAAAGCTCCTGAAAACAATGTCTAGCTGATCGTCGGGTGTTCTGAAACCGATATGGTAGCGCCTTCCGATCATGTAATGGTAAAACACCACCGGACTAACCCAATACAAAATGCCATTTATCTCCTTTATTCTTAATTGTTTGCCTTTAAAGCTGATGGTCTCAGCATCAATAACGAGCGGCGAATTCCGGCTTCCAAACGAGTGTAATTTTACCTGTTTATTTATACGCGGTTTTGCTGAATCTGGCATGGGCTGCTGACGGTTTGCTGCACAGCACTTGGTGTACGCAAAATTAGAAAACAGGTAACTATAAATCGGCTTAAAACAGCAACGCCCGTCATTTCTGGCGGGCGTTGCTATATGTGCTCTTACTTTATTCTATCGTTTCGATGGGCTCTGAACCAGCCACCCACAGGTCTACCAGTTCTCCGACACGGATTTTGGCACCAACTTCGGCAAACGGACGCTGCTTTAGTACCGTACCATTTGGCTCGCCACTACCCTGCATATATAGAATGTTACCGATCTGCAGCCCCTGCCCTGCCAGCAGCACCGAGGCTTCATCTACAGGCATTCCCACTACATCCGGTACTTCAAACTCGGTGTTACCCAGACCATCTCCAACGTGCAGGTCTACTACAGAGCCTTTCGCTATACTTTCGCCGGGAGCTACTTCTTTGCCATTTACAAACTGCTTTAGCACGGCATTTTTCTGCAGGTCCGGCACTGGTGTGATCTTACCTACTTTCAGGTCGTAGCTTTTCAGGATCAGCTCAGCATTCTTCACAGAGCCGTCAATCAGCTTCGGCATTTTGATCATCGGCGGATTTTTCATGTTCACCGAGATGTAGATCTTGCGACCTTCCTTTACATGCGCACCCGGAGCCGGATCCTGGGTCAGGATCTCGAAGGGCTTGCGATCTGAGTTGTAGCTCGAGTCGTTGATGAAAAATCGCAGGTTCTGCTCTTCCAGAAAAGCTTCGGCATCGGGCAGCAGCATACCTGTAACTTTAGGCACCGGCACGCTCTCGCCATGGTTGGTAGACGAAGGCAGGTAAACATAGAAGAAGCCGATCACCAGCACCCCAACTATAACCGCCATAACAGCCAGATGCTTTAGTACATCGGCAAACGAATTCGCTTTTAACATTTTTTAATTGCTGTATTGTTGATTGTTAAATTGTTGGGTCTACTATAGTCAAAGACGAAAATATTGCATCTCTACAATAATCAACTATAAATCAACTTTCTAACTTATACTTTTCTAACTTTCTAACTACAAGGACTCCTAAACTTTCTAACTCTTAAACTCCCAAACTATACTGTCGCTTTCATTTTGGTGCGCTCCACACCGTAGGTCAGGATGCGGTCGATGAAGTCGTATGGTTTGTAGCCGTTAATGGCGGTCTGGTGGAAGATACAGGTTGCCGGTGTCATGCCTGGCAGCGAGTTTACTTCTATAATGATCGTTTCTACTTCATCGTTTTCCAGCACACGCACAAAAGCATCGATACGGGCATAGCCTTCAATGTTCAAAATCTGGGCCACACGCTTCAGGTCTTCTTTTACCTGGTCTGATATTTTCTGACGGCGCTCCGGGTCAGTGGCATAACGCGCAGGTGTGATGTTCTGTCCTTCACCAGCCAGGAATTTTTCTTCCAGAGATAGTACCTCACCTTCCGCCAGTGCTTCTGATGCTTCAAACACTTCGTAGTTCACGCTGCCATCCGGTGCATGGGTAGTCAGTAAGCCGCCGGTTATTTCCAGGAAGTGCTTCGCGCCATTTCTGGAGATCAGCGTTTCAACTAAAAAGCCATGCTTGTTTGGGAATTCTTCTTTAAAACCGAGCGAAAGCGTACGCGCACAATCCGTGTCCAGTTCTTCCATTTCGCGGAAGATCAGGGTGGTAAAGGCTTCCAGTTCGGCGCGGTTCTTTATCTTTTTCACAGCAGAGCTGCAACCATCATCGGCTGGCTTAGCAATGAAAGGGTAAGGAAATTCAGCTTCTATAGTTTGGAAGAATGCTTCTTTGTCTTTCTGCCAGTCTTCTTTCCAGGCCATGCGGTGCTTGGCTACCGGCACCCCATGTTTGCCAAGTATTTCGTTGGTTTCGTACTTGTTGATTGTTATTTGCGACGAGCGGATACCAGAACCATTATACGGAATGTATAGTTTTTCCAGTTCCGCCTGCAAAGCACCATCTTCGCCAGGACGACCATGTAACGCAATGAACACCGCATCAACCAGGTTCTTTAGCTGGCTATAGCTGATGCGCTGCGGCTCCTGTAAAGTGTTGCCGGTGTATTTGCGGGTAATGCTTTCAGCTTCTTCTGCGATTTGGGCCAACACTGGGTGCGGCTTGCCACCATTCTCAAAGTACAGCACCTTCTCTTTAATGTCGTCTGCATTATCCTTCAGCATGATGTTGATCGGGATGGAGTACAAACGGTGCTCTTCGTTGCTGCCCGTCAGGAAAACCGGAACCGGCTCATACTTTACCGACGAAGAAAGCTTTTCGTAGATGTTACGGCCACTCTCCACCGAAATATGGCGCTCCGACGAGTAACCACCCATGATCACACCCACACGGATCTTATCATGACGATGTGCCTGCTCTTCTTTGATGCTCTTATCCAGCTCAGCCAGCAGTTTGGTCAGCTTTACGGTGTCTTTGCCGGTCTTCAGTCGTTCAGCAACTGAGGTGCGGATAATGTAAGTCAGGAACTGCGACGGGTTCAGCCCGATCTCAGCTGCCTGGTGGAAGAAGAACGACGACGGCAACATACCTGAGGTAGTGTTCGGGTCATTCAGGAAAATCTCGTTGTTATCGGTAATAAAGCCATCCAATCGCGCATACACATTGAACCCGAAGGCTGTAAACAGGCGGCTGGTAGCTTGTCTTATAGTTTGGATCTGCTCAGTTGGCAGGTTAATTGGCGTAATTTTACGGCTCAGGCCCGGCAGGTATTTGGAACGGTAATCGAACACTTCGCTGCCCTTCACGATCTCGGTTGGTGGCAAGGCAATTGGCTGACCCTGCTCGTCCTGCACAACTATACACGAGAACTCTTTACCACGTATGAAAGCTTCTACTAACACCTGCTGCTCATGCTCAATGTTGGTAAGCGTGATGCTGTCAGTGGCAGTTGTATTAAACGTGTCGTTGATGTGGTTGAGCAGTTCTTCCGGGTGGTAAACTATAGTTCCATCCTCTAGCTGCACCGGCATACCGATCCCTTCACGAATATCTACCAGCTGCTTGATGCTCATAAGCTGCTTCTCCTCGCCCATCGCCATCCACTGTGCTTTGTAAATGGTTTTGGTAAAGAAACTACGCTCTACACCTTGCTCAAAAGCAGCAAAGTCATTCTCCTTGATAATAGAAACGCCAATAGATGAGCCCTGGTGCGGTGCTTTAAGAACCAGCGGCAAGCCAAGGTCAGCTACCAGTTTCTCAAAAATCTGCGGTCGGTTCTGCTTCTCAGACCACTGGCTATAGTTGATGATGCGGTAATCCGGTGTCGGGAAGCCATGCTGTTTCAGCATTTCCTTCTGCGCCACCTTATCAATACCGATCGCCGACGGAAGGATACCTGAACCAGAGTAAGGAATATGATACCACTCCAGCAAACCCTGAATACTGCCATCTTCGCCGTAAGGCCCGTGCAGCGCCAGGAACGCAAAATCGAAATGATTCCGGAACTCGTTTGGCTGCAGACGCTTACCTGCTTTGGCTATAATTTCGTCCTGCTCCTCAATGCTTAGCTCACCCAACGACTCCAGGTACACCTGCAAACTGTGCTCGCTCTGGGGTAACGCATCCACTGGCGGGTAAAAATCACGGATCGTACCTTTGTAGATGTACTGCCAATCCAGCAAAATAAAGTTGCCCAAGCTGTCCACAAACACCGGAACGGCTTCAAAGAGGGCTTTATCTAAGTTATCGTAAACCGTACGGCCACCTGCAAACGAGATCTCACGTTCACGTGATGGTCCACCGAAAATTATTCCTACTCTCATTCCTGCAAAGGTAATAAATTGGAAGCGTTTATTAATAGGGTTAAAAGGTAAGGGTTTTATTTAGAATTTATAACTGGAAGTATAGGTTCAATAGTATAAACAAATGTCATGTCGAGCGAAGTCGAGACATCTTATGTGTCCGTTTCTTGTCATTTCGAGTGTTGCGAGAAATCTATCTCAGCCTATAGTTTGTAATGACCTAGCAGTGTGCGCAGCTCCTGCTAGCGTCTGTTGCTATAGTTTACTTTGCTTACTGCTGGAACCAAGCCGTACTTTTATAGTTGACTGTAATCCTGGGAGCTTTACTTACCTATCTTTTTATAGTTGCTTTGGTGCGCTCACGGCCGCGGGGCCCCGTCTTCGGGCATCGCGCTGCTGCCTTCTTGCTACCCTCACTCTGCTCGGGTTGGCTGCGCCACCGCAACAAGTCAAAGGCGCTCAACCCAAAGACTGATAATACATTCGATAGTTGTTGCTCTAACTATAGTTTGCTATATGTCTCTTGGATAAAGCAGATCGATTTTTCTCGTGGCTATAGTTCCGTAGGGACAGGTAAACCTGTCCTGCTCATGGTTTGAAACTATAGTAGTAGAAGAAAGTCCCCCTTAGAAGGGGGCGGGGGATAACAAACCGTAACAATGAAACTATAGCTCCAACTACATCAGAAGCCCCAATCCTGTAAATCCATTAATCCAGAAAATCCTGATTCAGACAAACTTTCTAACTTCCAAACTTTTTAACTTTCTAACTCAAACATTTTCCTTTCACTATATTTGCTCATCTTTAGAACTTTCAGCAACAAAATAAGCTGAAACTCGAACAACGTAAACAAGAAATGAAACTATAACCTTACCTCATGAAGACGATTGACCAGTATAACTTTGCCGGCAAAAAAGCGCTAGTACGGGTAGACTTTAACGTGCCCCTCGATGCCGATTACCGCATTACCGACGATACCCGTATCCGGGCGGCTGTACCTACCATTCAGAAAATTTTAGCCGATGGCGGCGCTGTTATCTTGATGTCGCATTTGGGCAGACCTAAGAGCGGACCAGAAGAGAAGTACTCATTAAAGCATTTGGTAAGCCGTCTGTCGCAGGAGTTTAACACCAATGTGCTTTTTGCGGAAGATTGCGTTGGCCCACAGGCGGCACAACTGGCGCAGGAATTAAAGCCAGGTGAAATTTTGTTGCTGGAAAACCTGCGTTTCCATAAAGCCGAAGAAAAAGGCGATGCCGATTTTGCAAAAGAGCTGGCTACCCTGGGCGATGTGTATGTGAATGATGCCTTCGGAACGGCTCACCGCGAGCACGCTTCTACGGCCGTTATTGCCCGCTACTTCCCGAAAGACAAAGTAATGGGTTACGTAATGCAGGCTGAGTTAGACAACGCGCGTCGTGTGCTGGGCAATGCAGAGCGTCCTTACACAGCCATTATGGGTGGTGCTAAGATTTCAGATAAGATCCTGATCATCGAAAAACTGATGGACCGCGTGGACAACCTGCTGATCGGCGGTGGTATGAGCTATACGTTTGTGAAGGCAGATGGCGGCGAGATCGGTTCGTCGTTGGTGGAAGAAGATAAAATTGACCTGGCGAAGCGCCTGATTGCCATGGCCCGCGAAAAAGGTGTAAATCTGATGATCCCGGTTGATTCTGTGATTGCCGATGCATTCAGCAACGAAGCCAATATTGACACCAGCCTGAGCCACCACATTAAACCGCTTTGGATGGGCCTAGACATTGGACCAACAGCCCGCGAAATGTACGCCGACGTTATCCGCAACTCTAAAACTATACTTTGGAATGGCCCGATGGGTGTGTTCGAGATGTCGAACTTCTCGGTGGGTACCGAAGCTGTGGCCGATGCCGTAGTAGATGCCACGCGCATGGGTGCTTACTCACTGATCGGCGGTGGCGATTCGGCTGCAGCGGTTAACAAGTTTGGCTATGGCGACAAGGTATCCTATGTATCGACGGGTGGCGGTGCGCTGCTGGAGTACATGGAAGGTAAAACCCTGCCAGGTGTAGCCGCCATCGAGCGTGACGATTACTAAACTATAGTTAGCTATAGTTACAAAACGCCCTGCTACTGAAAAGTGGCAGGGCGTTTATAGTTTATACTCATCTGCCACTGCTTTATCAGTTCTTTTTCTTATATTCTATAATTACTATACTTGCAAGTGGGTTATCCTATATTTTCATCCACTTATTTTGATCATACATAACTAAGCATATCCTGGATGAAGTGCTGATGAATTTCGGTTTTACTTTTACATTACCTGGCTGACAGTTAAAACACATATGAAAAGAAGAGATTTTATAAAAAATACCACGTTTGCAACTGTCGGAGTTACAGTAATAGATCATGAGGAATTGTTCAGAAAGTCTTCGGATGTAACAAGGAAGATTTTTCTGACAGGTGGTGGCTACGATCCGGTAACCATAAAGTACCTGATTTCACTCACAGGTAAAGAAAATCCGAAAGTGTGTTTCTTACCAACTCCTGTGGGAGACAGTGAAGCTTACATTCAAAAATGGTTTGAGATTGCTAAAACATTACCGTTACAGCCATATGCTCAAAAGGTGTTCATTTCTTCGGAAGAGCAGAACGTACCCTTTGAAGATACACTTCTAAAAATGGATGCGATACTGGTTACAGGCGGAAATACACTAAATGCTATGACGTTGTGGAAAGCCCATGGCATTGATAAAATTTTAAGAAAGGCATGGGAAAATGGGGTTGTTTTAACGGGGCCGAGCGCCGGAGCAATTTGCTGGTTTGAGGAAGGTCTTTCAGATTCTCGTCCGGTTCAGCTGACAACTGTAAAAGGATTAGGCTTTTTAAAAGGAAGTAACTGCCCACATTATCATTCTGAAAAGAACAGAAGACCAATGTACCTTAAAATGATTGAGGAAGGTAAATTACTTCCCGGGTATGCCTGCGATGAAACGGCAGGTTTGTATTTCGAAAACAATAAGCTTAAAAGAGTAGTTTCTCAGAATAAGGACGATAAGGCTTATCAGATAAGCATTAAAAATGGCAAGGCTCTCGAAACCACTTTAGAAACAGAATTAATAAAATAGTCAGCCAATCTCTATTTATAGTTTGTAAAAGTAAATCCCAATGCACCCACAAGTAACTGACTACATCACCAACTCCGGCAACCAGCAGGAAATCCTGCAAACGATACGCCAGCTCATCCTCGATACCATACCGAATGTAACCGAAGAATTTAAGTGGAGCCGGCCAGTTTTCAGAGCTGATAAAGATTTTGCTTACCTTAAAACGGCAAAGGCCTATGTTACGCTGGGTTTCTTTAACTTTCAGAAGCTGCAAGACCCGGATAATCGGCTGGAAGGCACCGGCAAGGACATGCGCCATATCAAGCTAAAAACGATAAATGACATAGACCGCGAACTGCTGACTGCATGGTTTAAAACCGCAACAACAATCTAACATGACTACCCAGAAACTCCACATCCAGGCCGCCCTGCAAATCCTGAAACCGGCGCACGAAGTGTTTCAAGCTATAGTTGATCCGGCTAAAATGTCGAACTATTTTATTTCGGAAGCCTCCGGACCGATGGAAGAAGGCAAAACGGTAACCTGGAAATTCCCCGAGTTTGATGAGACCTTCCCGGTGCGGGTGGGCAAAGTGGAACAGGATAAGTATATCTCCTACTACTGGGATGGCACCGATGGCACCGAGCTTCTGGTAGAGATGACGCTTACCCCAAAAGGCGACAATGCTACGGTGGTAACTATAACCGAAAAGGAAATGGATAATAACGAAGAAGGGCTGAACTGGTTAAAAGGCAACACAGCCGGCTGGGCCAACTTCCTGGCCTGCCTGAAAGCCTACCTGGAGCATGGTATTAACCTGCGCAAAGGCGCTTTTGATTTTATGAAGCCGGACCAACTATAGTTACAGCACCCGTACGTACAACAAACTATAGTTACGCACTTATTTTAGCTGCTACATGCTCTCGCATAAACACGAAATTTTTATGGAAGTGGCGCGGCTGCTTAGCTTTACCAAAGCCAGCCAAACGCTGTTTATCAGCCAGTCAGCACTTAGCAAGCAGGTAAAGGCGCTGGAAGAATACTATAAGACCGGCTTGTTTGAGCGCCTGGGAAATACCATCATTCTGACGCCTGCCGGCAAACTGCTTTACGATAAACTTCTGGTAGCCAAACAACTGCAGCACGAGCTTTACCATGAGTTTCAGCAACTGAACGAGAACTTTTCGCCGCAGGTAAACATGCTGCTGGGTGCCAGCACCACCATTTCGCTGTACATTCTGCCACCGGTGCTGTCGGCGTACCTGCAACAAAACCCTAGCGTAAATATTACACTCCGCAACCGCAACTCCGAAAACATCCTGAAAGCCCTGCTCGACCATGAACTGGACTTGGGCATTGTGGAAGGCATCAGCAAGGTAAGCAACGTAACTTACACCCCTTTCCTGACCGATGATGTGATAGCCGTTTGCTCGGCACGCAACCCGCTTAAAAAACAACAGCTAGAAGTAAAAGACCTGTACGATATTCCGCTGGCCCTGCGCGAGCACGGTTCCGGAACGCTGGCCGTGCTGGAAGCTGCGCTGGAGAAAAAGAACATTGACCTACGGGCGCTGCCGATCCGCATCCGACTGGGTGGCACCGAAGCCCTGAAAAACTTTGTGCGCGTTGATACCTGTCTTGCTTTTTTACCCCGCCAGGCTGTGCTGAAGGAACTACAGACCGGCGAACTGGTTGAAGTAACTATAAAAGACCTGAAGGTGGTACGAAGCTTCAATTTTATACAGCGCAAAGGCACTGAAAGCAATTTTCCTTACAAAAGTTTCATACAATTTACCAAACGCCATTATTCCAAACGGGCATAGCCTATTCCAATTTGCCATTTTGTTTCGTCATATCCTGTCTGCTTCTTGCCGTACACAGATTCAGATATGCAGACGACACTCGATAACCAGATAAGCCACCTTAGCACCCTGACCTGCTCTCGTTGTGGTACCCCTTATTCCGCTTTTCAAAAGCAGACCGTTTCGCCTTGCTGCCACATGCCGCTGCTGGCGCAGTATTTAAAAGGCATTCACTTCCCGAAATCCGAACTGAAGAAGCGCGAAGGTACCATGTGGCGCTACAAAGAAATGCTGCCCGTATTGCATCCGGAAAACATCGTGAGTCTGGGTGAAGGCTTTACACCCATCCTTACGCTTAAAAACTTAGCCGAAAAGTACGAGCTAAGCACGTTGTTGCTGAAAGATGAAGGCCAAAACCCTACCGGTTCGTTTAAGGCCCGCGGGCTGAGTATGGCCATTTCAAAGGCAAAAGAACATGGTGTGGAAGGCTGCATTATACCAACTGCTGGTAATGCTGGTGTAGCCATGGCTGCTTACTGCGCCAAAGCCGGTATGCGTGCAACCGTAGTAATGCCCCGCCACACGCCAAAAGCCTTTAAGGAAGAATGCTACTGGTATGGTGCTGAAGTGGTGTTGATTGACGGCCTGATAAACGATTGTGCTGCCAAAGTAAAAGAATTGAACCAGAGTGGCGAGCTATTGGATGTATCGACGCTAAAGGAACCGTACCGCCTGGAAGGGAAAAAAACAATGGGCTACGAAATTGCCGAGCAACTAAACTGGACCCTGCCCGATGTGATCCTATACCCTGCTGGCGGCGGTACCGGTTTAATTGGAATCTGGAAAGCGTTTAAGGAAATGCAGCAACTTGGCTGGTTAGATGAAACTATAAAATTACCCCGCATGATTGCCGTACAGGCCGCCAACTGCCAGCCACTTATCGAAACCTTAGCGGGCCGTCAGCCCAACGCACAGAACTATGTAGGAAAACCAACTATAGCCAACGGCCTGGCGGTGCCCCGCCCTTTAGGCGAAGCACTTATGCTGCAAACCATCCAGGATTCAGGCGGCACGGCTGTTAGTATTACAGAAGCTGAAATGGTAACAGGGCTGAAAGAATTAGGCGCAGCAGAAGGATTGTTTGTGGCACCCGAAGGTGCAGCAGTCTGGATGGCAACCCGCAAATTACTGGAGTCCGGCCTTATCTCGCCTGAAGAAAAGATCCTGCTGCTGAATACCGGGTCAGGTCAGAAGTATATGGAGAACCTTTCAGGGGTGTTTGGGCTGGAGTAGTTGGGCTGGGATTTCATGGTGTGATAACCCACCCCAACCCCTCCGAGGATGGGAATTTTGCTTCTGTCAACAAAGATATGCTGGCGCGGATCATAGATCCGCGCCGTTCTATAATGTCGGATTTGTAATCCGACTGGGCCAGAGGCCCAAACTATAGTTCGTCACGAGCGAGGACGCTCGCGCCATAAGTTTACGTAACTTAAAAGAAATTCCCCTCCTCGGAGGGGTTAGGGGTGAGTTTGCTACATAAGAAATAAACTATAGTCACGCGCCGTTTGCCTGTCCGCGTAGCACGCGGGCGGTTACCAGCAACTGGCCTACATGACGCATACTGTGCTCGGCGGCATGAAACAACAAGCCTATCACTGTAGATTCTACCTGCGCCCGGCCTACCCTGCGTACATCGGTCATAGTATTTTCATCGGTTTGCCGGATCTGTTCCAGTGCCTTATCTACCTGTTCGTGAAAAGCCTGGACCAGGTCCTGGGCTGTGGCTTCGGTGGGTTTTCCTTCGGCGTACAAGTAGGCCAGTTGTTCTTCAGAAAGCGCTTCGCCACGAGCATAAGTAAGCAGGCGCTGCAGGATGCCAGTTAAGTGCTGCAGGTGGTACCCCACCGATGCTACCCCGGCTGGCCGTTCCCACATCAGGTCTTCCGGAAACTCGTGCATGTAATTCTCTACTTCGTCGCGGGCCTGCAACAGTGCGTGTGCCACCGGTTGTAACAAGGCAGGTACACCGGCTACGGGACCGCGAAGCCATACTTCCAGGTTTTTGGTTTGTGTCATGATGTTGGAATTAAGTATGAACTATAGTTTGGATTAGCTTACATGCACTATAACTTTGCCACGTGTTTTGCGTGTTTCTACCTGCTCGTGGGCTTTGGCTATGTCTTCGAAATCATACACATGCGATACGTGTGCTGTCAGTTTTCCCTGGCTCATCAGATCCGCGATCTTTGCCATGTCTTCGCCGCTGGAGTGCACCAGGTAATTTTTGGCTTCAATATTCCGCTTTTTGGCTTCCTCCTGCACCGCTTCTTTTGCTCCGCCAAGTATAGAGATCAGTTTACCGCCTTCCTTCAGGCATTTTAACGAGCGCAGCGAATTCTCCTCACCCAGCGAGTCGAGTACAATATCGGCATCCATCACCACGTCTTCTACTTTATATTCGTTGTAATCGATCTGCTCATCTGCTCCCATGTTCATTATAAAATCGTGGTTCTCTTTGGATGCGGTGCCAATTACAAAAGCCTTAAAATATTTGGCGATCTGTACCGCAAAATGTCCCACACCACCGGCAGCGGCATGCACCAGCACGCGCTGACCCGGCTGTATATCGGCTTCGTTTACCAATACCTGCCAGGCAGTAAGAGCAGCAAGAGTTGCGGCGGCGGCTTCGTGGTGCGGTATGTTAGCGGGCTTGTGTGCCAGGTGTGCTTCGGGTGCGGCTACATACTCAGCGTATGCTCTGCCATGCCCCGGGAAATTCACCATCCCAAATACCTCGTCGCCGGGTTTAAAGTAAGTTACCTTCTCCCCCGCTTCCACCACTTCTCCCGAAATGTCCCAGCCAAGAATAACAGGTTCAGTTTCTTTCAGCGTATTGTAGAGCGATTTGCCCTCGCGGGTTTTGGTGTCTACTGGGTTTATGCTAATGGCACGTACCTTTACCAGTACTTCGTCGTCTTTTATAATAGGCGTATCGAGCTCGGTCAGCTGAAGGCTTTCCGGTGCGCCAGGTTCGTTTACTACAAATGCTTTCATAGTTATAGTTTAAATTAGCTTTATTATAGTTTCTTAACTTAAGATGTGACAAAAGGTTGTACAGATCGGCTTTGGTATGGTACCATCAGAAAAATCAAGCAAAGGCTGTTACTTCTTTATAACTTGCCTTCCCATTAGCTGCACACGTAGATAGCAGCGCATGAGTCAGAACTATGGAAGAACAAAAGAACAACCCCTTGCACGGCAAAACACTGGAGCGCATACTGGTGCAGCTCGTAGATTATTATGGCTGGGACGAACTGGGCTATAAGATCAACATCAACAGCTTTAACAATAACCCCAGCATAAACTCCAGCCTGAAATTCCTGCGTAAAACGCCCTGGGCCCGCCAGAAAGTAGAAGAACTGTACATCCAAACCTTTGCCAAAAAATAAGCATGAAAGACTATAAGAAATACTACATTATTCCGGCCGAGCCCGAACTGGTATACGCCGCTCTCACCAACCCGCTCACCATACAAGCCTGGTCTGGCGAAGAAGCTGAAATGAGTACCGAACCCGGCTCCGAATTCTCATTATTCGAAGGCAGTATAGTTGGCAAAAACCTGGAATTTGAAGAAGGTAAAAAGCTGGTGCAGCAATGGTACTTCGGCGAGCAGGAAGAGCCCTCGATTGTAACTATAAAACTACACCCGCACAAATACGGCACCTCCGCCGAGCTGCGTCACACCAACATCCCCGACCAGGATTATGATGATATAGTTGAAGGCTGGGATAACGTGTACTTCGGTTCGCTGATCGAGTTTTATGAAGACAATGAGGGGTAAAACTTGTCTGAATAAGGATTTACAGGATTTTAGGATTTTCAGGATTGGAGCTGAGCTAGAGTGCTATTGTTAGCATTTAACCCACCCCTACCCCTCCCGGGAGGGGAATTTTCTGCCATTACTACTTCACCAGTTATAGTTCTATAGTTACAGCCTATGATTCGGACAGGTCGCAGCCTGGCCCACGAAACTACCACCACGAAAAGGCGATGCAACTATAGCCATTCAACAAACTATAGGAACACTTGCTATCGAATGATCTCAGTCTTTGGGTTGAGCGCCTTGTAGATTTCTGGTGCCGCCAGGCATTGCGAGGAACGAGCAAAAGAAAGGTACACCGCGCGATGCCCGAAGACGGGGCCCCGCGGCCATGAGCGCACCAAAGTATCTATAGAACCATAGGTCAGTAAAGCTCCCAGGAATAGAGTCAGTTTGAAACTATAGCTTGGTGCAGGTTGGAAGAATCTTCAACTAAAGGACATATAAGATGTCTCGACTATCGCTCAGGATGACAAAAGAGAACTATAGACTGAGATAGATTTCTCACGCTGTTCGAAATGACAATAGAAGTTAACTATAGGCATATAAGATGCCTCGGCAGACGCTCGACATGACGAACGGTATACTACCCCTAACTATCCCTTTTATTCAAATACCCCAACACCTCTGCAACCGTAGCTAAATCCCCTTGTTTACTATACTTCTCTATTCGTTTCATTTCGCCGGCAATTAAACCGGCGCGGGTGCTTTCAGCTTTGCCTTGTGAATGCACGGCTACTTCCTGCCACGGCAGTGGTTTTCCGGGCAAACTATAGATTCTGAGTTCCGGGTAAAGGCGCATTGCGGCCGTTGCGGCGGCCATAAAAGCACGGGGCTGCTGAAAAGGGGCTGCAGTAACTATAACCGAACGATAGTCGCGTTCTTTTGCATGCTTTACCAGCGAGTTGGCTTCAATGCCGGTGTGCAGCATGTCGGTATTAGCAGGTACGGGCATGATCATTTCCATGCTATCTTCGGGAATGCCTTTCTCCACCATAGCAGCCTTCCAACTCGAGCCGCCCGGGTAGCCGCTCATCGCTTCGGTACCTAAAAAGAGCACCCGGGCAGTATACTTCTCCTGTAACAACAACTTTGCAGCAGCAAAAGCGGCTTCCTGGTTATCTTCGGTCTGGCCAAACAAAAATAGGGCATCGGCGGGTGTGGCCGGCAGAGTGTCGCAAAGCGTGCGGATGATCAGTTCTTCTAACATAAATGGCGTATACGCGGGCTGCAGCATCAGGATTTACAGAAATTTACCTAAGTTCGGGCATGAAATCCTACTTGCTAACTATAGTTCTTTTTATGGCTATGCATACTTCCATCGGGCAGGTAACGCCTAAAACTACTGGCACTGAAGCACCTGCCACCGTGCAGCTGCTGGCATACAACAACCGCGACATCGAAACTTTCCTGACAGCTTATACCGACGATGTAAAAGTATACCGGCAACCCGGCGTGCTCAGCTACCAGGGGAAAGAAGAAATGCGGAAACGCTACGGCCAGAAGTTTGCAGAAACTCCGGACTTGCATTGTGAGTTGGTAAACAGAATTGTATCGGGCAATGTGGTGATAGACCATGAACGCGTACAGACCGACAAAAACAAACCACGTATAGAAGCCATTGCCGTTTACCGGATCCGCGAAGGGAAAATTTACGAAGTGACCTTTATTTACCCTGATCCAGAAACGAAGTAAGTAAGCTTATGTTAGAGAAAACCGACAGCCTGATTTTTGACCTCGATGGCACGCTCTGGGATGCTACCGAAACAGTGGCCCGTGCCTGGCGCGCAGCCCGCAAACAAATAGATTTCGACATCCAGGAAATAACCAAGGACGACATCCGGAATGTAGCCGGTATGCAGCACGACCTGATCTATAACAAACTGTTCCCGGACCTAACGGATGAGCAGAAAAAAGAGCTGATGGAAATAAGTGGCCGGGAGGAAATGGAGCACCTGAAAAAGTACGGTGGCACCTTGTTTGATGGCATGCAGGATGCGCTGGAGTATCTGCATGGCAAATACAAATTGTTTATAGTCAGCAACTGCCAGGATGGCTACATCGAAGCGTTTTACGACTTTACCAGGCTTGGCCATTTGTTCCGTGACCATGAATGTTCCGGCCGAACGGGAAACCCTAAAAGCGACAACCTAAAGGATATTATCAGCAGAAACAACCTGCAAAGACCTGTTTATGTGGGCGATACAAACGGAGACTACGAAGCAAGCGCCAAAGCAGGAACGCCGTTTGTTTATGCCGCCTATGGGTTTGGCAATGTGCCCCGCTACGATGTAAACCTGAATGCACCATCCGATCTGAAAAAGTATTTTTAAAACATGATTGTAGAAGCTACCCCGGATGATATAGATGAGCTGTTTCCGCTTTGGCTGGAACTGATGCAACAGCACCAAAATTACCACAAGATTTTTAAGTGCAAACCCAACCACCAGCAAGCCCTGAAAACCGAACTGCTGAGTCGGATAAAAGAAAAGGGAACGCAGGTATTTGCCTATGAACAGAACGGCGAATGGCTAGGCATGATCATCTGCCAGATACGGAAAACTATAGTTGGATTTGAGCTAAGCCGGAAAGGATACATTGCTGAAACTATAGTCCGGAGTACACAGCGGGGAAGGGGAATTGGTAAAGACCTTTTTGAAGCGGCCAGCAACTGGTTACAGGATAATGGAGCAGACCACATTGAGCTGCAGGTATCTGTTAAGAATCAGGCTGCACTTAGTTTCTGGCAGCAACAGGGTTTTGCACCCGCAACACAGCACCTGGTGCTTATTTTAGATAAACCCAAAGTATAAACAGCTATAAAAAAACAAGGTACAATTACTGTTGCCAGTAATTGTACCTGTTAGCTCCTTTCGCCCTCTACCTCAAAAGGAGTTTATCTTTTAACACTTTTCAAAATTCAGACGAGTTCTGTGCAAACCCGGACTTATAGTTTCCCTATCAAAGATGCTTTTCCGACCCCATACGTTACATTGTACACAGTAATTTTTTTATTTAAAAGTTCAGGATGTGATAGTAGCTCAGTTTAGGCGGCCCCGAAAGGAACCCAACCAGCTCGTGCAACATTCCTGACTTTGTGCACCATGCCAGGTACTTTTTATGATGGTCCTGCGACTCCCAGTCCTCCACCATCAGCAGCGAAGTCGGCTCATTCTCATTCTGAAAAAGATCACTATACAGACAGCCCTCATAATGCCTGGCACCTGGAATGACTTTCTGAAAGAACGCTTTGGCTTCGTCCACCGATTCTTCCCGAATGCGCGCTTCCAAAATCACTCTCATAACCATTAGCCAGTAAATAAAGCGTTTAATACTATCACTAAGTATTAAATTGTATTCTGTAAAATGTTATACGCAATCTATAAATGGCAAACATCCTTTAGTAATTATTTTAGTAGAAACATAGTTTAGAGGGGCCAGCGCATACTTTTTAATGACCATTAAACACCATAAACTAACAATATATCACAAAATAATATCGAAAATTTCTAATAGAATATTTACTATCTATGCATCCTCCTATACCTGCCTTTGGCCCCAAATTAATAGGGGCTGAGCCTTGAGCTGCAGATTAAGGTTGAATAATTAGTATCTTCGTTGCCAAATTTGCTGCCTGTGCAAGACATTCACCACATCCTGAAAACTTATTGGGGCTACGAGCAATTCAGACCGCTGCAGGAAGATATTGTTCGCTCTGTGCTGGCTGACAACGATACACTGGCTCTTTTACCAACGGGTGGTGGTAAATCTGTGTGTTTTCAGGTCCCTGCCATGGCCAAAGAAGGAATCTGCCTGGTAATAACACCGCTTATTGCCCTGATGAAAGACCAGGTGGAACAGCTTAAGAAGCGAGGCATTCCTGCTCTTGCAGTTTACTCAGGCATGAACCGACGCGAGATTGATATTGCCCTGGACAACTGTGTGTATGGCAACATTAAATTCCTGTACCTTTCGCCGGAACGCCTGCTAACCGATATTTTCCAGGAGCGGGTGAAACGCATGAAGGTGAACCTGCTGGCTGTAGACGAAGCACACTGTATCTCACAGTGGGGCTACGACTTCAGGCCGCCTTACCTGCAGTTAGCTGACTTGCGCGAACTTTTACCCAATGTGCCAGTGCTTGCCCTTACTGCCACAGCAACCGAACAGGTGCGCCAGGATATACAGGAAAAGCTGCTTTTTAAGAAGCAGAATGTATTTGTAAAGAGTTTTGCCCGCGCTAACCTCTCTTACTCCTGTCTTTATACTGAAGACAAGGTTACCAGACTGCTGGAAATTCTGCAGCGCATGCAAGGACAGAGCATAGTGTATGTGCGAAGCCGCAGGCAAACCGTGGAGTTGGCTAGATTCCTACAAAGCAGGCGCATTTCGGCGGCGGCCTACCATGCAGGTTTAAAATTTGAAGAGCGCAGTGCGGCACAGCAAGCCTGGATAGATGATAAAGTTCGGGTTATAGTGGCTACCAACGCCTTTGGGATGGGTATTGATAAACCGGACGTGCGCCTGGTAGTTCACCTGGACCTGCCCGAGAGCCTTGAAGCCTATTACCAGGAGGCCGGTCGTGCAGGTCGCGACGAAAAATATAGTTACGCGGTAATTTTGTACGGCCCCAGTGATGTTTCGGACCTACACCAGAAAGTAGAGGAAGCACATCCGCCACTGGAACTGATCAGGCGTGTATACCAGTGCCTTGCCAATTATTACCAGCTGGCAGTCGGCAGCGGTGCCATGAGCAGCTTCAACTTCGACCTGGCTGATTTTGCCAAGCAGTACAAACTGAAGACACTGGAAGCACACCATGCCATGAAGCGGCTGGAAGGCGAAGGCTATGTGCAGCTTTCAGAAGGTTACTATAGTCCGTCTCGGTTATTCATTCAGCTCAATAATACTGCGCTTTACGAGTTTCAGGTAATGAACCCGGAGCACGATGCGTTGTTGCGGATGGTGCTGCGCCTGTACGGAGGCGAAGCCTTTTCTAATTTTGTTAAGATATCGGAACGGAAACTGGCTGAGCAGCTGAACAAACCCGAACAGGAAATTAAGCGCAAACTACAGTACCTGCATAAACTACAGGTTATAGTTTACGAAGCTCAAAACGACGCCCCACAGCTCATCTTCACCAAAGCCCGGCAGGATGCACTAAACCTGCCGTTGAACCATAAAAAGCTGGAAGAGTTACGCAGCCGTGCACTTGAGCAGGCAAAGGCGATGGGCAGGTATGTCGAAAACACGAACCGCTGCCGCACCCAACTCTTGCTGGCTTACTTTAACGAGATCAATGATACAAGCTGCCGGATATGCGACTACTGCCTGGCACAACGCAAAAAGCAACGCGAAACCGAAGAACTGGACAAATTGCGCGGGCAACTGCTGGAACTGCTCCACCAAAAGCCTTACCTGCCCAAAGAGTTGGTGCAACAATTTGCTGCTAAAGACGGAGAGACAATAACAAACCTGCTACGCGAGCTGGTAGATACCGGCCAAGTGAACTATAGCCCTGAAGGAAAACTACAGAAACTATAGCACTATAGATTTTTTGGTAAGCTGTTATGTAATTGTTCGGTGCTATAGTTTGACCAGATGGGTATAGAAAACAAAAAGCCTGGTTATGAACCAGGCTTTTAACTTTTAATCAATTTCTGTGCTTAGGCAGCTGCTGATTGTCCATCTTCACGCTCTTCGATCACTTTTTTCAGTTTCTCGATGGCTTGTGCAGCACGCTCCTCGTCGAAACGGTTGATGTTCAGCAACATCTTTGTTTTCTCCTGGCGCGTGATAACCGGGTAATTCAGTAAACGGATGATCTCCTCCTTCTGCTTGGCAGATGCATACCGTACACTGCCATTTGGTTGCTCTTCAGCTTCTTTATCAGCGGTGGCTGCAGCTTGTGCTGTACGCATAGTGGCTTTCTTCTCTGTCGGAATTGCCACATCTTTAGCTTTAGCCGGCTCGTTGCCGCTATAGTCCATTTCTTCGGCAGGAGTTGGTTCGTAACCGGCAGCCCTGATGATCCAGGCCAGAATATTTCGGTATGCTTTACCAATCGCACGGGTTTGTGCCATCGAAGCGATTGCAAATTCCTGGTAGTATTTCTTGCCCTGCTCTTTGCTGGAACAGATCGCAAAACCTGCTCCTACCACCAACTGGCTGCGTAAGTCAAGCAGGTTTACTTTTGCCTGGTATTTTATTTCATCATCAGTACTGATGTTTACTACATGTTCCACCACCGGCAGAATACCTAAGCGCGAGCCCGCATATTGCCAGCCTTCTACGTTCACGTATTCCTTCCCCTGTATATTCTGATACAGTCTGTTTTCCTTGATAAATTTCGCCAGGTCTACCGCCAGATGCAATGTTTCATCCGACTTCGAAATGTCATAGCTTTCGACCTTAGGCTTCTGTACTTTTAGTTCTTTATTTGTCTGGTTCATCTCTATTAGCTTTGTTTGTTTAAGTACAATATCTAAACACAACGGCTATAGAAATGGTGCAAAAAACGCAAAAAATCACTCAATTTATAACACTGATTATCAGGTAGTTATAATTATTTTTCTAAAATTTTTAGTACCATTACTAAAGCTGTGCAAGCACTGGCTAAAAGAGTAAAGGGTAAAAGGTATTTACGGGTAATGGGATTTGTAGTTTAAGAGAGGCTTATAGTTTGAGAGTTGAAGAGTTGGGAGTTTGGGAAATAAGATTGTAGAGGCACAAGGTTTTGCGTCTCCGCTACGGAGCAATAGGCCTAACCATAGTTCAGCTTTGTTTCGCAACTATAGCCAGGCAAGTTCTGGAGACTCGCCTACACTGGGAGGCACCGGCTGGATACCGGCGCCAGCTGAGATTGGCCTGATGTAGAGATGTAACACTTTGCGTCTTAACTATAGCTGATACTATAGCAGACCTAACAATTAAACCATCAGCAATTTAACAATTCAGAAATCAGCTCTGATTGGAGAGCACTTCCTGTACGATCAGGCCATCTTTCATTACCAGCGTACGGTCGGCCATAGAGGCAAGCTGCTCGTTGTGCGTAACGATAACAAAGGTTTGGTTAAACTCATCGCGTAGCCTGAAGAAGATGTCGTGCAGCTCCTGGGCGTTTTTAGAATCCAGGTTACCGCTTGGCTCATCGGCAAATATTACCTGCGGTGAGTTAATAAGGGCACGTGCCACCGCAGTACGCTGCTGCTCCCCACCCGACATTTCAGAAGGTTTGTGGTTAAGCCTGTGCGACAGGTTTAGCATGGTAAGCAGCTCTTTGGCGCGCTCCGTAACCTCTTTTTCATTGCGCCCCGCCAGGAAACCCGGTAAACAAACATTTTCTACCGCCGTGAACTCCGGCAAAAGGTTATGGAACTGGAAAATGAAGCCGATATGGCGGTTGCGGAATCTTGCCAGCTCGGTAGCATTCATTTTGGCGATGTTTCTTCCATCAAAAAGCACTTCCCCGGAGTCGGCTCCATCCAAAGTACCCAGTATGTGCAAAAGCGTACTTTTACCTGCCCCTGAAGCTCCAACTATAGAAACAACTTCGCCTGTACCGATTGTCAGGTCAATGCCTTTAAGGACTTCAAGTGAACCGTATTTTTTATGAATGTTTGATACCTGCAGCACGCTGTAAAAACTATAGTTGTGAAATGAAACTATGCCAGCATCAAAGCTACAAAATTTTTGCCGGATTTAGCTTTCATAGTATTGGGTGGTATTTACGCAGGAATGCACAGTTCTATAGTTATATTCATGCCAGAGAAGCCGGGCTCATTTATTTTAACTATAGCTGTTATCTTAAACAGCTCCTACCTTACTTTTTAATGGCAAAATTCTGATTAAAATTTTATGATAGCCCTGACAGCATTCTACTGGCACTAAAACCTTAGGTAAAAGCACGAACTATAATGTAAGCATTGTCATTAAAGCCGACTAACTATAGCGTTCTGACCTGGTAAGTTTTGCAGTATAATGCTACCATTTAAAGTATTTGTAAAGTGTGGTTGTGTCTATGGCTGCAACATTTACTTCGGTTATATAACTATAGTTTGATCAGACCGGAACAAAGCATCAATATTTTAAAAATCCATTACTTGAATTTAAGGCTAATAACCCGTACTTTCGTGCGTCCATTAAAACTGAAAGCATGAACATACACGAATATCAGGGTAAAGACATTTTAAAGAGCTACGGCGTACGCATACAGGAAGGCATCGTGGCTGAAACGCCTGAGCAGGCTGTTAAAGCTGCTATGAAGCTTACCGAAGAAACCGGTACAGGCTGGCATGTTATTAAAGCACAGATACATGCGGGTGGCCGTGGTAAAGGTGGTGGCGTAAAGCTGGCTAAAAACCTTGACCAGGTTAAAGAAATTGCTGACCAGATTTTAGGTATGACACTGGTAACGCACCAGACAGGTCCTGAAGGCAAGCTGGTACAGAAAGTACTTGTTGCACAGGATGTTTACTATCCTGGTGAGTCTGATCCGAAAGAGTTTTACCTGAGTATTCTTCTTGACCGCGCAAAAGGTCAGAATGTGATCATGGCATCTACTGAAGGTGGTATGGACATTGAAGAAGTGGCCGAAAAATCTCCTGAGAAGATCATTAAAGAGTGGATCGACCCTGCTGTTGGTCTGCGTCCTTTCCAGGCAAACAAGATAGCTTTTGCATTTGGCTTACAAGGCGAGGCTTTCAAAGAGATGGTGAAGTTTATCACCAGCCTTTACAAAGCATACGTAGAGTCCGATGCTTCTATGTTCGAGATCAACCCTGTTCTGAAAACATCAGATAACAAGATCCTGGCGGTAGATGCTAAAGTTGACTTAGACGATAACGCTCTGTTCCGTCATAAAGACCTGGCTGCCCTGCGCGATGAATCTGAAGAAGATCCGTTGGAAGTAGAAGCAAGCCGCTCGAACCTGAACTATGTGAAGCTTGATGGTAACGTTGGCTGTATGGTGAACGGTGCTGGTCTGGCAATGGCAACTATGGATATCATTAAACTTTCTGGTGGCGAGCCTGCTAACTTCCTTGACGTAGGGGGTGGCGCTAACGCACAGACAGTTGAAGCTGGTTTCCGCATTATCCTGAAAGATCCGAACGTAAAGGCTATCCTGATCAACATCTTCGGTGGTATCGTTCGTTGCGACCGTGTTGCGAATGGTGTGGTTGAGGCTTACAAAAACATTGGTGACATCCGTGTTCCGATCATCGTTCGTCTGCAAGGTACAAACGCTGAAGAAGGAGCCCGCATCATCGACGAGTCTGGCCTGAAAGTTTACTCTGCAGTAGCCCTGAAAGAAGCTGCTGAAAAAGTAAAACAAGTATTAGCAGAAGTAGGAGCCTAGTCTCCTTAACTATAAAAAGAAAAGGGCTGCCAGTTTTGGCAGCCCTTTTCTTTTTATAGTTTGGGGAAGTTAGAAAGTTGGAAAGTTAGAAGGTTAAAAAGTTAAGTATCTATAGTTCGTCAGCATTCGGTAAGTTGTGCTAATTTACGTTCCCATATCTCAAGTACAACACAATATCATACATGCTCTGCAACCTTCTAACTTCCAAACTTTTTAACTTTCTAACTTAAACAACTTCCAGTTGCACTTCAATGTTTCCTTGCACACCAATGGAGTATGGGCATACCTGATGCGCTTCTTCTACCATTTGGCGGGCTTTTTCTTTATCCATTCCTTTCAGGTCTACTTCAAGTTTCACCCCCAGACCATAGCCTCCATTCTCATTTTTAAGCAGATCGACGTGCGCCGTAACTGTTGATTCCGGGTTTAAACGCTCATGGTGTTTACCAGCCACCAGCAACAAGGCGCTTTGAAAGCAGGCGGCATATTCGGCAGCAAACAACTGTTCAGGGTTCGTTTTATTCTTCTCTCCGCCCAGCCCTTCCGGCAATGAAAGCTGCATCTCCAATACCCCATCCGACGACTTTACGTAGCCTCTACGACCTCCTGTGGCAGTTACTTCTGCCGTATATACTTTTTCCATAGCTTTTGTTTTGGGTTTGTAGTTCTCAATTAAAATATAATAAACTTTACTTTAGGTTGTAATGTTTTGCCAGCCAGCGTTATAAATAACTATAGAAACTATAAGCCCGAATATCTCTTACATTTTTGGCCTGATTGTTTCCTTTTATCAGCTTTGTTTCTATTTTTGCACACGTCCTGCACCCGTAGTTCAACTGGATAGAATATCGGATTTCGGCTCCGAGGGTTAGGGGTTCGAATCCTCTCGGGTGCACAAGTACAATAGAAAGCCTTGTAAGTATGTTCTTGCAGGGCTTTTTAATGTCCTTAATGCTGTTTTACCTTCTGTCAGGGAACAAAGAAGAGTGAACAGTCCAGTGAACAAAACAGCACAGATAAAACTGTTCACTGAAATCCTTGTAATTCACTGATTATAAATCACTAATAGCTATGCAACTAGTTAAAAGATGGGCTTCTAAAAAGAACCAGAACTATGCATACAGTGAACACATTTTCAGTACATCCTTTAATCAGGAAAGCAAGAGCTAACAAAGCAGGGGAAGCTCCCATTTATCTCAGGATAACAGTCAACAGCCAGTCTGTAGAACTTTCCACCAAGCATTATATCTACCCCTCTCTCTGGGATAACAGGATGGGCTTGGTCTCAGGCAAATCAGCACAGGCTAAAGCCATTAACAAGGACATTAAGAACCTGGAACTTAAGTGCAGAAACCTCTTTAATGAACTGCTAACTTCGGAACAGGATGTATCCGCTAAGACAATAAAGAACCTCTTGTCAGGATCAAGGATTTCTTCCCCTATGCTCCTATCCTTATTTGATAAGATGGTAGAGAATATCAAGGCTCTTGTAGGCAAAGACTATACGGAGAGTACCTATAAGAACTACCTGGCATCCCAAAGACAGATTCACAAGTTTGTAAAGACCTTGACTGATGCCCAAGACATAGCCCTTAAAGAACTGAATTACCAGTTCATCACATATTATGAGCTGTACCTGAAAACAAAAGGTGGTTGTACGCAGAATGGCTGCATCAAGCACATGCAGAAACTACGCAAGGTCATTACCATAGCCCTGCATCATGAGTACCTGGAGAAAGACCCTTTTATCAGGTATAGCATCAAGAAGAAGAAGGTAAAAGTATTACCCTTAAACAAACAGGAACTGGAACAGATAGAAGGCAAGGATTTCAACAATGAAAGGCTTAACACCATCAAGGACCTCTTTCTATTTACCTGTTACACGGGCCTAGCCTTTGGGGATGCAGCTTTACTCAGCAAGAACCATATTAGGAAAGGGGTTGATGGGAAGTTTTGGATATTTATTTCGAGAAAGAAAACAGGAAATCCCTGTAGGATACCCCTCTTACCCCTAGCTGAACAGATTATTGACAAGTATAAAGGGAACCAGAAAGTTTTAAGTACAGGGAGGCTATTACCAATCCCATCCAACCAAAAGTTCAATGCTTATTTGAAGGAAATAGCGGACATCTGTGGCATTACAAAGAGATTAACTGTGCATATAGGGAGGCATACCTTTGCAACCACTGTAGCCCTTCTAAATGGCGTTCCATTAGAAGTTGTAAAAGAGATATTGGGGCATGATAATATTACCACTACTCAAATGTATGCGAAAGTAACAGATGAAGTAATATCATCATCATTGGTGCAACTTAGAGAAATAGACCATACTCAAAATAAAAATTAGTAGTTATGTAAACACACTTTAGGCATGAATATAGTTTTCCATTCCTGCTTCAGCTATTAATCGAAGCCATCTTTTCTCTTTTGTCCAATATTTATCACCTGGCTGAACATATGAGAGTATTGCAAAGTCATTCCAATCATTTGCACCAATTTTCATCGAGCTTACTTCCATTCTTAAAAAGAACAGGTCTAGAACTCTTATGAGTAATTCAATATTATTAAGATTAAAACCTTCTAAATTATACTTCCCACCAGTTGCCCACTCAACACAAAAGTTAATGAATGCACCAGTAATCCCAGAAGTATCCTGATTACTATGCACCCTCTTATCTTTTATTTCTCTTTTAACTTTAACAGCTATCTCATTAAAATCAGAACTTGCTTTCTCTAGGTCTAACCTTTTAAGCTCAATAAATTTTTTGAAATCCTCTAACTTCTCTGGTCGAATGGTTTCCCCTCTAGCTACTAATTCAGTAAATTTCAAATAAACCCCAACTTCCCTTTCTAAATCATAATCAAAACTGTTATGCATTTTAGCAACATGAATAAATGGTGGTTCGAAAATGGCATACTTCTGAAAGTAAAACATTTTTTGTATGGCAGACCTTACTTTCTCTTCATTACCTAAGAAGTTTGGTGTTTTGGTTAGTTCATAAATATTGATAAAACTAGGCGCAAGTGGTAAATCCTTAACTGTTTGGAATAAAGCTTCATCCTCTCCAAGATGGTACCATATATTGGTATCACACACTATTTTCATACTTCCTTAATTTCTACGTTTATATTACAACTTCTTAAGTTAGAAACTTACAAAGTTTCAGCAATTATAATATTAAGTTCCTAATAGAAGTTCTGGAGTTAACAATTCAACCTTAAGAGTAGGTTTTAAGCCCAAATATTTCTCAATTTCTTCTTCCATTATCAACTTGACAAGTTCTTCATTACCTTCAGTGGTAAGAATGCTATCATGAACAGTGAAAATAGGCACATCTGGGTATTCATTGCTTAATCTTTCACTTATCTGCTCTAGGATAAGCCATGATTCAATAGACTGTAGCAATCTTGCTAATATGGATTTATCCTGCCTTTTAAAGAGAGTAAAATGCCTGTAAACAGAAGGGAAAATACCTTTAAACATTCTTTTAGGTGCAGCCTCAACTGAGTTGATAAAACTATTACTAGTAAAAAGGGCTAGCAACAAAGCTAACTTAGCATGTTTCCTACTGCTGTACTCATAGCCTGCTTCCTGCATTAACCTTGCAAACTCTTCATAAAGGATACCTGCCGAAGCTAATTCAAAGAATTGAACAATATCAACATTATTATAATCATTCGAATTTTCTTCGAACATAATGAGGGAGTTTATAATGTCTGTTAAATATGTGGTCTGTGGTTTTTCGCCTTTATGTAACTTTGACTTCTTGGTAATTGGAATGGATAATATCGTATGGATTTCAGGTGCCACAGTGCTCAAATGGAAGAATTCACGCTCCCTCCTCTCTACTGCTAAACTCTTTTCTGCAACTGCCAAATCAGCGGTTTCGAAGTGATAATCAACATTTATATTTTCGAGTTGTTCCTCCCCATCACTAGTATCATCCATACCTAATTCCTGTTCTTGTTCTTTAGCATCAGTTGGTATTATCTCATTCAGGTTAGTTGACGGGTCAGCAAGAAAGTCGATTTTAAAAAGAGCCTTGCTAAGTAAGGGTTGCGCATTGTTAACATCAACTGAGACCAGCTTCTTTCCATCATAAGTAAGGAAATGACGTATTTCGCTTTTAAGATTAGTTAAGTTAGAATGAAGTCTACGTACATTAGTGTCTACTGACAGGAAAAACCATCCTTCCTCTATCTTGTGGATATTGAGAAGTGTAGAAACGTATTGTAGAGTTGGGTCAGGCTTCTTACTCATCTCATCGCTAATTGCACCTCCAGTACTAATAATATCCCACATATAAGCATCTACTTCTGCTTGATTCTGCTTTCTTATAACTTCAGCATATTTCTTAGCTCCTTCAGAATCAATCTTCAGTCTTTTTGCATCAAACCATTTCACAATATTGGGGTACAGTGCTACAACTGAAGCCATTTGCGCCTGGTGTCTCCTTTGTAAGCTTCTAAGTAATGCTCTGTTAGTAATTGTCCATTCCCCAGGCATCAATACACTATTATAAGGATGCTTAAAGCGGTAGCTCTTTGAAATGCCTTTTGCATATGATTCTAGGATTTCAATAATAGCAGCCTCCGAATCATTGGGATTATGAAGACCAGCAGCATATTCAAAATACTGCCTATAATTGTGTACCCTTCTTTCCAGAATCTTACTGTAGAGCCTTACCCATGCCCTCGAATTCTCTAACATAGCTTTGTTCTCTGCTGGAACTGAAATCAGTAGGCTTAGCAGGTATACCAATCTATCTTGCTTGAAATTTTGGACGTTAACAGGGGGGTACTTATGCAGATGAGCAGTGAGGTCTAAGTTCGCAGGTAAGAAAACTCTCATTATTAGTAGAGGCTATCAGTTAGTTGATGATAAGGATTCAAATTTAGGAAGAAGTTTTTAGGACATCTGTAATTTAGCCCAAAGGTTTAAGCTCTCACAGATGTTAGCTTAATCTAATAGCCCTTAAACCACTGTTCCAGAAAGACAGAACAGATTCAGTCTATAACAAATATTATAGCGGTTTTGCATCCCTGCTATTCATCTGTTCCTTTAGACTAGTCTCTAATATTTTTAAATATTTATTTTTTGAGTCAGCACTTACGACGGATGATACCCCCGGCTCTCCCCCTCTTACCATTGACTTGGGGATGTCCCCCTTGCATAACATTCAATCCAAATGTAATATGGTAACAGTTATCAACTATGAGAAACGGAATAGTGGTTCCGAGAATGAATTTAATGCACTCATCCTACAGGGTGAGATAGAGATGGTTCAATCCAAGGTATCAGGCAGGTTCTACGCCACAGCCAAGCAATGTTCCATCTCATGCACCTTCAACGACATTATGTGTCAGGGGCTGATTGGCAAGACCTTGCCAGGCACCATTGAGAAGATGGAGTGTGAGGAATATGAGTATATCATCCCTGGGACAGGAGAAACAGTTATGCTCAATTATACTTATTATTATAATCCAACTGACAGAACAATGGAACAAGAGGTCTTCCAATTGAAGTCAGAAGCTTAGTAATCAAGGGTAGCCATTTACAGCTACCCTTTTGTTTTACCTGTACAAAAGTTAATATGATTACAAAATACTTGTTGCATCCAGAACCAAATGAGTTTTCAGATAGCTGTCTGTTCCTATCTAAATTCAAGCTTCAGAGAGTGTACTGCCCTTTCTATGTTATCTGTACTAGGGCTGTTCGCAGCATCTGTGAAGGAGAGAAAAAACGGGTGGATAAGGTGCTTAGTTGGGACACAGGCACTATCCTGTTCTTTATTCAAGGTAAGCTTTACCCACACCACAACTTCATTTTCAGACCACCAACCAGATTCGTGGTCACAGCATATAGTTAGATAATAAGTAAAGGAGTTATGCTGAATTTCTTGGCTACATTCTATGAGACGGTTACTCCTTAAAATCAAACCACTGAAAGAACGTAGCAATGACTCAATAGCTATTGGTCAAGGCAGAGTAGTGTATACCACTATTCTGCTTTTTAATCTTTCTTCTAGTTGTAGTTATTAGAGCAATAGAGAATCTTGAAGTAGACACTAATTAGTTTGACTATATAGCTAACCCAGAAACATTAGAACAATGCCCTATCGGCAGTTTAGTTATTTACTAAAACCTTCAGAAAAGAATTCTTCAAGTGTCATATCATGAATAGCTAGCACTTTCAGTAAAGTTCTCATTGTAGGATTAGTTTCTCCTTTCTCTAATTTCCAATACTGCATTCTGCCTAGTCCATGGTCTATAGCAAATGTTTCATAACTGGTGTATCCCTTTTCTATTCGAATAGCCTTTAGTCTGTTCCCTATTGCTTTAAGTATCTCTTCTTCGCTCTTCATAGACGAAAGTTGAGATTTATAAGCTTTAAATATTACACTCTAAAATTATACATTAAATATATATACCTATTATAAGTATACACATTTCATTATATTTGTTAATTAGACACTACTACATTCAATATTATTTATCCTCTATGAAATTAAAAGCTTTATTACTTGTAGTTCCACTATTATTAAATAGCTGTTACTCCTACACTCCACAGCGAAGTGTTAATACTAGTCAGTCTCAAGACCAAATACAGCTTAAGGAACAAATGGATTCCTGGATAGGAGCAACTAAGCATCAATTGCTCTTAAAGTGGGGTACACCTGCTGTAACAACCTCTGATGGTAATGGAGGTGAGATTATTAAGTTTGAAAAATTAAAACGAGCCTACTTACAGACTATGGGAGGTTATATAACTGTTGTTCATAACTACAGCTTTTATGTAGGTGAGGATAATATGATATACCACTGGAAATATGACAGGAACCAAAGACAAGGTATGTAGTTATGCAAATTAGTTTTATGAAGGGATTTTTCTCGTTACTTGTTCTGACAATCCTATCCCTATCTGCTTTTGGACAACAAGGAACCACGAATTACAAGGCAGATGCCATGCACCTGATGTTCTTTAATGTTGGTTCTGACAAACCTATCAGTGAACCTGTGCTTATGGGGAGAAGCTTAAAGATAACTTATAACTCATTAAATGAAAGCTTAGTGGTTGAGTATACAGATGCGAAAGAAGGTACTCGAAATAAATTATTCCTGGATTTCTTAAGATATGATGAGGATACTGAGAATGGGCTTATAATGAAAGATAGGCATGGAAATATGTTTACTGTATACATTTATGATGAAGATTCCTCCATTAACATCGTGTCGCATAAATTAGTCAACAATAAGTATGTGGCTGTTCAAACAATTCTAAATATTATATAAATAAAATATTTACTTACTTGCTGATTATATGCTCATATGTGAGCGTGATATGCAAAAAGCTATTCAATTTTTTGAACAAACATTTACAGTAATGATTTACAAGGTTATATCAATTGCCCTATTATATATTACTATACTCTCATCTAGTGCACTATCACAAGGAATAACTTTGGATGCGCTGTTATTGCTTCAGAAGAACAAGGAGATTAGAATAAATGAATACCTACCTGATAGAGGTTGGTCATTAGCAGAATCAAAAAAGACAGAGGCCGGTTGGATAGAACTGGTATGGGAAAAGAATGCAAATAATGTCGGGGGTGCAGTAAAAGTCAGTATTTTCAAGGCTGACCTCCTAGATATAATTCGTGTAAGGTATTTCACTGATAGTAACACAGCCTATACTGCATTAAAAAATGCACTTCCTGGCAAGAATTTCAAGTACGATGAATCCCTTATGGACAATGGGTTCTCTTGTTCCAACTACACTGATGGCAACACAGTTGTAATGTTGTGCCGGTTTGATGAGAAGCTAGATGGGAAGGAATTGTTTGGTATTACATTAATGTCATATGCTGACTACGCTACAATGTACAGAAATAAACATAACACCTTTTAATGTCTTAACTTAGCATATTATTGTAAGCAGTTGAAAACAGAGTAAAGAAAGTCCTTTAGATTAGAACCTAGAACCATAGTCCTTGCTATTCCACTTCTACTTGCTCACATTCAAGGCTGTACTAAGCATCTTATCTCCATCCATCCGTCCGAACAATTCCTAACCTATACACTATTCCGCCAATTATCTTCAGCCTGTTCACAGTTTCAGTCCTTTTTTGCTTTTTAAAGCCCATTCCAGCATATCAATTTTACAACCGTGTGTTCTGAAATTATATTTCTAATTTAGTGACCTTAACGGAGAGCAATGATTAACGAATACAAGGTAGAGATTATCAGAGAGCCAGGTCCTAATCCCCTGACAGATGAGATGTTCCCATTTGAATATGAGAAGCTAATGATAGAAGCCACTTCCATACGGAGCGCTTATGATATAGCCTGTGCTACATTCAAGATGACCGTAAGGGGACAGCAGCTTAGGTTCTTCATTAATGGAGAAGAGTTTTTTGATGAGAACCACTGATACTATCACCCTCAGCATGGAAATCATAGACAAACTGGCTTTGTTGGAGATACTGGACGGCAGGATTCTTAGCACCAGAAGTAAAGGCATAACAAGATATTATATTCCAGGTGGGAAGCGTGAAGAGGGTGAGAGTGATTTTGAAACGCTTTCAAGAGAAATCAGGGAAGAGCTGAATGTTGAAGTGATAGAGGACAGCATCAACTTTGTCGGAATATTCCAGGCGCAGGCAGATAGTCATGCAGAAGGGGTGCAGGTCAAGATGACTTGTTATACTGGTTCCTATACAGGTACTCCGATAGCATCAGGTGAGATAGCTGAAGTTGTCTGGTTAAGTTACAAGGACAGGGATTTGGTCTCGCCTGTTGACCAGACAATCTTTGACTGGCTTAAAGAAAAGAACCTTTTAAGCTAACCTTAAATGATTAGAAAGAAGGAGTTCGTTCATTTCCTTTCTGTTTTTGAAAGTGGCGAAATGGGCCTAGAGATTGGTGATATACACCTTTATTACCACGTGAATGAAAATGAGCTGCAGGTGATAAGTGAATTCAAAGTCAGTCTGTTCTACGACAAATACTATAATGACTCTGTTTCAGAGCTGACAATGAACTTGGTGAGTGGTACAACTGAATTCAAAGAGATGCTGGCTCTATTCCAAATATCATAATATTCTTCTCTGGTGAAAATATCGCTCTTACTATAATGCGGGTAGTTCTGAACATAAGG
>NZ_JAAGWD010000009.1 GCF_010686685.1 Pontibacter burrus
TCATAATTCATAATTCATAATTCATAATTCATAATTCATAATTCATAATTCATAATTCATAATTCATAATTCATAATTCATAATTCATAATTCATAATTCATAATTCATAATTCATAATTCATAATTCATAATTTGATATTACTTACCGAACTTATGTACAACCCGCCGGTGCAGTACTTCTGGCACGCGCTCCGGTCTGATAGCATCTTAATCGAGCAGCACGAGAACTATGTAAAGCAGAGTTACCGGAACCGCTGCCACGTGCTTACGGCGCAAGGTGTTGTGCCGCTCAGCATTCCTGTGCTCAGGGGCAACAGCCTGCAAAAAACCTTAATCACTAATATTGAGATAGATTACAGCCAAAAGTGGTACAATGTACATTGGCGCACCATACAGGCAGCTTACGGGCGGGCTCCGTATTTTGAATTTTACAGTGACTACCTGAAAGCAGTTTATGAGCGGCAGCCAAAATATTTATTTGACTTGAACGTTGAACTGTTACAACTTTATTTTAAATTACTGAAGGCAAACACGCCACTCCTTTACACAGATTCGTATCAGTCAGAAGTATCGCAAAATGTGCTTGATCTGCGAAACAGGATACATCCTAAAATCATTCCTGACAATTTGCACGTAAAACCCTATACACAAGTATTTGGCAAACAATTTGCACCAGACTTAAGTATAATTGACTTGTTGTTTACACAGGGCCCGGCAGCACTTTCTTACCTGAGATAAGGTTTAGTTGCTCCGCTGAACATAATACCTGCTGTGGTTGTTTATTATCAGGGCTCTTCTTGTGGCCTCAAATCAATTATCTGTTTTAGACTTTTTTAAGATTAACAATTATACATGGAAGCTAAATTCTCAAACCGAGTGAAAGAGGTTATCTCACTCAGCCGTGAGGAAGCTATCCGTCTCGGACACGACTACATCGGCACTGAACACCTGGTGCTGGGTATGATCCGGGAAGGAGAAGGAACTGCCATCGCCCTGCTTAAAAAACTAGGCGTTTCGATAGATGAGCTGAAGTATGCCTTAGAACAGGCTACACGAAATACTGCTTCGCAGAACAGTAACATTACGGGCAGCATCCCGCTTACAAAACAAACTGAGAAGGTACTCAAGATCACTTACCTGGAGGCCAAGATCTTCAAGAGTGATATCATAGGAACGGAGCACCTCCTATTGTCCATCCTGCGGGACGAGGACAACATTTCTTCACAAATCTTAGCGAAATTTAACGTGAACTACGAAGCAATAAGAGACTCTCTGGATTATCATAGCAATAATCCGCTGGCCTCGTCTGACACAGACGATTCGGATGATTCTGACAAATTATTTGGCAGCTCATCCTCTTCGCGTGCAGGCAGCACCAGCAAAAAACCGGGCGAAAAATCGCGCACACCGGTACTAGACAACTTTGGCCGTGACTTAACAAAGCTGGCTGAAGACGACAAGCTGGACCCTATAGTTGGCCGTGAGAAAGAGATCGAGCGTGTGGCCCAGGTACTGAGCCGCCGTAAAAAGAACAACCCGATCCTGATTGGTGAGCCGGGTGTTGGTAAAACAGCTATAGCTGAAGGTCTTGCATTGCGCATTATCCAGAAAAAGGTAAGCCGTGTGCTTTTCAACAAGCGTGTGGTTACCCTGGACTTGGCTTCTCTGGTTGCCGGTACAAAATACCGTGGTCAGTTTGAAGAACGTATGAAAGCCGTAATGAACGAGCTGGAAAAATCTCCGGATGTGATCCTGTTCATTGATGAGCTGCATACCATAGTTGGTGCCGGTGGCGCTTCAGGCTCGCTTGATGCTTCCAACATGTTCAAGCCTGCGCTTGCCCGTGGCGAGATCCAATGCATCGGTGCTACTACCTTGGATGAATATCGCCAGTACATTGAGAAAGATGGCGCGTTGGCCCGTCGTTTCCAGATCGTAATGGTAGACCCGACTACGCCGGAAGAGACTATTGAGATATTGAACAATATCAAGGACAAGTATCAGGATCACCACCACGTAAACTATACCGATAAGGCAATTGAGGCCTGCGTGAAGTTATCGGACCGCTACATGAGCGACCGCTTCCTTCCGGATAAGGCAATTGACGTGTTGGATGAGGCTGGTGCTCGTGTGCATATCAACAATATCATTGTACCTGAGGACATTCTGAAGCTGGAAGAGCAGATCGAGAACATCAAGGTGGAGAAAAACCGCGTGGTGAAGAGCCAGAAGTACGAAGAGGCTGCACAGCTACGCGATAAAGAGAAAAAACTCATCGACCAGCTTGAATCTGCGAAAAAGAACTGGGAAGAAGAGACCAAGAAGAAGCGCTACACAGTAAAAGAGGAAAATGTGGCAGAGGTTATTGCCATGATGACAGGTATTCCTGTAAAGCGTATCGCCCAGAACGAAGGTCAGAAGCTGTTGAACATGGCCGATGAGCTGAGCGGTAAAGTAATTGGTCAGGAAAAAGCCATCAAGCAGTTGGTAAAAGCTATCCAGCGTACCCGCGTTGGTCTGAAAGATCCGAAAAAGCCAATTGGTTCGTTCGTATTCCTTGGCCCGACTGGTGTTGGTAAAACCGAGCTTGCCAAAGTGCTGGCTACGTACCTGTTCGATAAAGAAGATGCGCTGGTTAGAATAGATATGAGTGAGTACATGGAGAAATTCAGTGTATCTCGCTTAGTGGGAGCGCCTCCGGGCTACGTTGGTTACGAAGAAGGTGGCCAGCTGACTGAAAAAATCCGTCGTAAGCCATACTCTGTAGTGTTGCTGGATGAGATCGAGAAAGCGCACCCGGATGTATACAACCTGTTGCTGCAGGTGCTGGATGATGGTATCCTGACAGATGGATTAGGCCGTAAGGTTGACTTCCGTAACACGATCATCATCATGACATCGAACATTGGTGCCCGTGACTTACAAGACTTTGGTGCCGGTATCGGTTTTATGTCGAAGACACGTGCCGAGAACGTAGACGATATTATGAAAGGAACTATAGCCAGTGCCCTGAAGAAAACCTTCTCGCCTGAGTTCCTGAACCGTCTGGATGACGTGATCGTGTTCAACTCGCTTAGCCGTGAGGACATGCACAAGATCATCGATATCTCGCTTGCCAAACTGTTTAAGCGCATCGAAACTCTTGGTTATAAGATCGATCTTACCGATAAAGCAAAAGACTATGTTGCTGATAAAGGATATGATCCGAAATACGGTGCCCGTCCGCTGAACCGCGCTATTCAGAAGTATATTGAAGATCCGATTGCGGAAGAGATTCTGAAAGCTGAAGTAGCACAAGGCGATACCATGCTGGTAGATTATAAGGAAGGCGATGAGAAGCTGACCTTTTCATCGAAAAAGAGCAACGGTAAAAAAGGGAAGGCTGCTCCGTCTGATGGCGAAGAAGAAAAAGAGCCAACCAAATCTACTGACGGAGATAAATCAAAAGAATAATAGTCAACGATAAACTATAGCAAAAAGCCACCCGATTCGGGTGGCTTTTTGTTTTTAAGAAATTTCATTTTAGCGATCAGTTCAAACAAAACGTACTATAAAAACTGTCCCCTGGAGGAGACTACAGGGGTGTTTTACATTGTTGAGCGACCAGTCAAAGTGAACAAAAACAGAATCATACCTTACAGAGAGGATCTAAAAGCAAAGGCCAGAGAGCTCAGAAAAAATAGTACCCTTTCTGAAATATTGCTTTGGCAGGAAATCAAAGAAAGAAAATTACTCGGCTTCTAATTTCACAGGCAAGTCCCGATTTTGGATTTTATAGTTGACTTTTATTGTCATGAGCTTAAATTGGCAATTGAGATTGATGGCAGCAGTCATCATTACAATTATAACTATGATACGTTCAGGCAGTCGGAAATAGAGAAGTACGGCATTCATTTCATCAGATTCGACGATTTAGAAGTAAAGAAGGGCATGCCAAATGTATTGAGGTATTTAGAGCAGGAAATTGTAAGCCTTCAAAACAACTCACCAAAAGTTAACACCCCTATAATCCCCTCAAGGGGATAGTCTCATATTACGTATTGTAAATTTTCACCTCAGATAATAGTATATCCTCACCCTATATATCCAAAAAAGTATAGAACTATAGCCGAAATCGAACTATAGTTTTTAAATTTGGGAAATATATAGACTGTACATTATAAATTAGTTATACTACAATTTACATGGCTGGAGAAATAAGAGCGGCCCAATTAGCGACGCTGGAGCGCAAAAATGCCGAAGCTTTGCTGGGTGGCGGACAAGACAGAATAGATGCGCAACATAAAAAAGGGAAATTAACTGCACGCGAACGTATCCATTTACTGATGGACGAAGGCTCTTTTGAAGAGATTGGCAAGTTTGTAATGCACCGTTCCAAAGACTTTGGCCTGGACAAGCAATATTACCTGGGCGATGGTGTAGTTACCGGTTATGGTACTGTGCAGGGTCGTTTGGTGTACGTTTTCTCGCAGGATTTTACCGTACTGGGCGGCTCGCTTTCTGAAACACATGCCGAGAAGATCGTGAAGATCATGGAGCTGGCTATGAAAAACGGCGCTCCGGTTATCGGCCTGAATGACTCAGGTGGTGCCCGTATTCAGGAAGGTGTGGTATCGCTTGGTGGTTATGCCGATATTTTCTACCGCAATACACTGGCCTCTGGCGTTATCCCTCAGATTTCTGCTATTATGGGGCCATGCGCGGGTGGCGCCGTTTATTCCCCTGCTATTACGGACTTTATCATGATGGTGGAAGACACTTCGTATATGTTCGTGACCGGCCCTAACGTGGTAAAAACAGTAACGCACGAAAACGTAACTTCAGAAGAACTTGGTGGCGCCAGCACGCACAGCACGAAGAGCGGTGTTACACACTTCTCTTGTGCTAACGAAGTGGAGTGTATCAACCACATCAAGAAGCTGCTTAGCTACATTCCACAGAACTGCGAAGATCTGCCTCCTGCCCTGCCATACGAAGACGGCCAGGACGAAACCCGTTCTGTACTTGATACCATCGTTCCGGAGAACCCGAACCAGCCATATGATATCCGCGAAGTAATTGAAGGCATTATTGATACGGATTCATTCTTTGAAGTACACAAAAACTTTGGTGAGAACATCGTGGTTGGTTTTGCCCGACTTGGTGGCCGTAGCATTGGTATAGTTGGTAACCAGCCTGCTGTGCTTGCCGGCGTATTGGATATTAACGCCAGCACCAAAGCAGCCCGCTTCGTTCGTTTCTGCGATTGCTTTAACGTTCCGCTTTTAGTGCTGGAAGACGTTCCGGGCTTCCTGCCAGGTACCGACCAGGAGTGGCGTGGTATCATCACCAACGGAGCTAAGTTACTTTATGCGTTCTGCGAGGCCACTGTTCCGCGTATCACGGTTATTACCCGTAAGGCGTATGGTGGTGCTTACGACGTAATGAACTCTAAGCACATTGGCGCTGACATGAACTATGCCTGGCCAACTGCCGAGATTGCCGTGATGGGTGCTCAGGGCGCTGCCGAGATCATCTTTAAACGCGAGATTGCCGAAGCCGAAGACCCTGCTGCTAAGCTTGCCGAGAAGGTACAGGAGTACAAAGAGAAGTTTGCAACACCTTACCGTGCCGCACACCGTGGCTTTATAGATGAAGTTATTCTTCCGTCTGAGACACGCGCCAAGCTGATAAAGGCATTTAAGATGCTGGAAAACAAAGCGGTAACGCTGCCACGTAAAAAACACGGGAATATTCCACTGTAATAATTATGAATGCTGAATTAAGAATTATGAATAATACGTATGTATACTTTATTCTTACTTCGCATAGTTCATAACTCATAATTTATAATTCATAATTTCCATTAACCAAGCATGAGACAAGAATCTTTCGACTTCCTGCAGAAATACCTGAACAACTCATCTCCTACCGGATTTGAAGTGGAAGGGCAAAAACTGTGGCTGGAATACATTAAACCGTACATCGACGATTATTTTGTAGATACCTATGGCACTGTAGTGGGTGTTATTAACCCTGAGGCTGAATATAAAGTAGTAATTGAAGCACACGCCGACGAAATCAGCTGGTTTGTGAACTACATTACTCCGGAAGGCTATATTTACCTGAAACGCAACGGCGGCTCCGATGCCTTGATCGCGCCTTCAAAACGCGTGAATATTTACACTGCTAAAGGTATCGTAAAAGCTGTTTTCGGGTGGCCTGCCATACACGTGCGCAAGGTGGAGCAGGACAAAGCACCAACTATAGAAACCGTGTTTTTAGATTGCGGTGCCAGCTCGCGCGAGGAAGTTGAAAAGATGGGCATCCATGTTGGCTGCGTGGCTACGTTCGAGGATGAATTCTCGGTGATGAACGACAAGTTTTATGTAGGTCGAGCACTGGATAACCGCATTGGTGGCTTTATGATTGCCGAGGTTGCCCGCCTGATTCGTGAGCGCAAACACAATTTACCGTTCGGGTTGTACGTTGTTAATGCTGTGCAGGAAGAGATTGGCCTGCGTGGCGCCGAAATGATTGCGCACCGCATTAACCCGGATGTAGCTATCATAACCGACGTAACGCACGACACGCAGTCGCCTATGTATGAGAAGAAGACGAGCGGAGACATCCATTGCGGTAAAGGACCTGTAATTGCGTATGGCCCGGCCGTACAGAACAACGTGCGTGACCTGATTATCAATACAGCTCAGGAGAAAGAGATTCCGTTCCAGCGCTCGGCTGTTTCACGTGCAACCGGCACCGACACTGATGCTTTTGCTTACTCTAATGCTGGTGTAGCTTCTGCGCTGATCTCGCTACCATTGAAGTACATGCACACAACGGTAGAAACAGTGCACAAAGACGACGTAGAAAACGTGATCAAACTGATCTACGAAACAATATTAAAGATTGAAGATAAGCAGGACTTCCGTTATCTAAAGTAACATTCCTACTTTTAGCGATTGCAAAACCCCAACGCAACTATAACGCGCTGGGGTTTTGTTTTTTAATAGAATGCTGTACCTTAAGGGTAGCAAAATCCTCTGCCCATGAAACGCTATCAATTCTGGTTCCTGATCTGGCTCCCGTGGCTGGCCCTTATGATTACTGTTCTGGTTCGCAAAGATGCTCCCTTTCCGTGGGTATTCGCCATTAATACCCTTGTCCTTAACCTGACTGCTATCAACATTCGTCGCAGGCAGCTGGGCATGAACCTGACATCAACTATAAAAGCAATGATTCCAGGCATAGGTTACCACGAGTGGCGCAAACTATATTTTGCAAAGCCTTAAACTATAGTTTACTAATTACGCATTCATCATTACGCATTAATCCTTGATTCTCATAGACCAGATGGGCCACCAGGTTGCGCTGCCTGCTTTGCCACAGCGCATCGTTTCGTTGGTGCCTTCCCAAACCGAGCTGCTTTTCGATTTGGGCCTGGCTGACCGTATAGTTGGCGTTACCAAATTCTGCATCCACCCTAAAGAACTGGTAAAGCAAAAAACTATAGTTGGCGGCACCAAGAATTTTAAGTTTGATGTGATTGATCAACTACAGCCAGACCTGATCATCGGGAATAAGGAAGAGAATTATAAGGAAGGCATAGAGCAATTGCAGGCAAAGTACCCGGTTTGGATGAGCGACATCTTTACCCTGGAAGATTCACTGGAAATGATGCAACAGCTCGGTAGCATTACGGGCACTGAAACTATAGCTGAAGCGCTAATTCAAACTATAAAATCAGGATTTGAGAAGCTGCAACTTGCGCAACCAACTATAGCAACAGCCTATTTTATCTGGCGCGGCCCATACATGGCCGTAGGTGGCATTAACTTTATAGATGCTATGTTGCAGCACTGTGGTTTTAGTAATGTTTTCGCTGACCTGAAGCGTTACCCTGAGATTACAGCCGAGCAACTACAGGAGGCTAATCCACAGTTAATTCTACTGTCATCCGAGCCCTATCCTTTCAAAGAAAAACACGTGGCTGAGTTTCAGGCGCTGTGCCCGCAGGCAACTATAAAAGTAGTAGATGGCGAAATGTTTAGCTGGTACGGCAGCAGGCTAACTTTGGCTCCTGAGTATCTGCAGCGGGTTATATTTGAAGTGAAAAATCAGTAATTTAGATTTTCATTTTCACATCGGTTTTATGCAGGAAGAAAGCGGTATCGGGGAAATCTTCATCTACGAAACAGAAGCAGGTCAGACAACTATAGATGTAAAGCTACAGCAGGAAACAGTGTGGCTGACACAGCAACAGCTTTCTGATTTATTTGGAAGAGAAAGGTCTGTAATTACAAAGCACTTAAAGAACATCTTCGTAAGCGGAGAATTAGATGAAGAAAGCAATGTGCAAAAAATGCACATTCCAAATTCAGATAAACCTGTAGCATTCTATAATCTCGATGTAATAATCTCTGTTGGCTATAGGGTCAATTCGAAACGCGGCACACAATTCAGAATTTGGGCTACAAACGTACTGCGTCAGCATTTGGTGGAGGGTTATACCATAAATGAGAAGCGGCTAAAAGAGCAGGCTCAAAAGTATAACGACCTGAAGCAAACAGTTAAGCTATTGCAAAATGTAATCCAACGAAAAGAGCTAAACAATGATGAAAGCACTGGCCTGTTACAGGTAATCAGCGACTATACCTATGCGTTGGATATTTTAGATGACTATGACCACCAAAGATTAACCATAAAAGGAACGCACAAAAAGGAGCTTTTCAGAATCACTTATGAAAGTGCCAAGGACGCCATACAAACATTGAAAGAAAAGTTTGGTAGCTCCGAGTTGTTTGGAAGAGAAAAAGATGAAAGTTTTCAGAGCTCCCTCAACACGATCTACCAAACATTTGCGGGTGAAGAACTATATCCTTCTTTAGAAGAAAAAGCAGCCAACCTGCTATACTTTGTAGTCAAAAACCATTCATTTTCAGATGGCAACAAACGAATAGCTGCTTTTCTTTTTGTCTGGTTTATGGAAGAAAATAATCTGCTTTACGATACTTTTGGCCATAAACGTATTGCTGATAATGCACTCGTTGCACTAACCCTGCTTATTGCCGAAAGTAACCCGCTGGAAAAAGACACTATGGTAAAGGTGATCGTAAACCTGATTAATCAGCAGAATTAATTATTCATTACTCATTATTCACTACCTCAAACCCCACCTTCTCCAGATCTTCCCAAAACCTTGGATACGATTTACGTACCACGTCGGGATCCTGAATTTGTACAGGCTCCAGCAAAGCGACAGGCGCAAAGGCCATGGCCATGCGGTGGTCTTTGTAGGTTCTGAAAGTCAGTTCGCGTTTGGTGATGATAGCAGGTTCCATCCTGAAAACACCCGGAGACATTTCATTAAGGGAAGTTTCCATGCCCAGCACTTCTATCTGAAGGGCCTGTATGCGGTCTGTTTCCTTTATGCGCAGGCTTTCTACGCCGGTCATCTCCAGGGTTACGCCTAAAGCAGCACATAAGGCAACTATAGTTTGGGCAAGATCCGGGCAGTTGGTAAAGTCAAAAGCCACTTTTTTTTCGCAGTGTTTCTTGGTTAGCCTGATGCCTTCGGGCGTAAATTCGGTGTATACCCCCAGCCGATACATTATCTCAACTATAGCCCGGTCGCCCTGGTGAGATTCTTTTCTCAAGCCTGGCAAGGTGATCTCCGCCTCTTTGGCAAGCGCTACCAAACTATACCAGTAGCTTGCAGCCGACCAATCTGGCTCTACCAGGAAAGTAGCTGGCTTATAGTTCTGATTAGGTACAACAATAGTAGTATCTTCAAAAGTAGCCGTAGCTCCGAAGTGCTGCATTAGTGCCAACGTCATCTCGATGTAAGGCCGGCTTCCTATTTTGCCTTCCAGTTCCAGTTCCAAACCATCAGGCAGCAAAGGCGCGATCATTAAAAGAGCAGAAATATACTGGCTACTGATATCGCCACGCACTTTTAAGTGGTTTTTACCGGAATAGGCAAAGCCTTTAATCTGCAGTGGTGGATAGCCTTCTTCCTGTAAGTAATCTATAGTTGCGCCTAAATCACGCAGGGCATCCACCAACACCTTTATAGGGCGCTGGCACATACGGTCGGTACCAGTCAGTACTTTTTGCTGATTTGTTACAGCATAGTAAGCCGTTAGAAAGCGCATCACGGTACCTGCATCTTCCGCATCTATAGTTTGGTCGTTTCTCTGCAGCAGGCGATTTAGTAGCTGTGTATCGTTAGCTTCAGAAAGGTTTTCTATAGTTGAGTTGCCTCCAGCCAGGGCTGCTATAATAAGGGCGCGGTTTGCTTCGCTTTTAGAGGCAGGCAGGTTTATAGTTCCGGAAAGTACACCTGTTGGGTGCGAGAGTGTAACTGTTTTAATCATAGTAGTTGGTAATAGCGTAAACTTTCCTGAATCTCCTGTAAGGTAATGGGCTGATCATAAACTGCGTGGCCAATCTTTTCGAGCAGCGTGCAGTTTATAGTTGCGCCTGTATTCTTTTTGTCCTGCAGTGAAAGGCGGCTTATAGTTTGGATGTCGTCTTCGGTAAGCGGCACTTTTTCATATACTGATACCAGAAAGGTTTCAATTTTATCCAGCGCATCCTGGCTCAGCAGCCCTTTCTTTACAGATAAGTACGTTTCGCAGAGCATCCCGATAGCAATTGCTTCGCCATGTAATAGTGCTCGGTCCGGCTTCTCTATTAAATAGCTTTCTACTGCATGCCCAACTGTGTGGCCAAAGTTCAGAACCTTTCTGTAACCGCCCTCCAGCGGATCCGCTTCTACCACAGCCGATTTAATTTCCACGGAATGACGTATCAGTTCTTCCCAATCTTCTGTAAGTAAACCTATAGTTCGCTGCTGCTCAAACATATCACCATCGGCAATAAGCCAATGCTTTATTATTTCGGCATAACCGGATTTTATCTCGCGCTGCGGCAAAGTCTGCAGAAAACCTGGGTGAATAAATACGGCTACCGGTTCTTTGTACACGCCAAGGTGGTTCTTAAGTCCATGAAAATCGATACCAGTTTTACCACCAACGCTGGCATCTACCTGGGCAAGCAAAGTAGTAGGCACCTGCACAAAGTAAAGCCCACGCTTAAAAAGTGCGGCACAAAAGCCACCCATATCCCCTATCACGCCACCACCTAAATTCACCAGCACCGACCAGCGGTCCAGGTTCAGTTCAGTCATGCGCTGCCAGATATACTCGCAGGTTTGCAGCGTTTTGTGCGTCTCGCCGCTTTTGATCTGTATCAGGTGGTGCTCAGGCAGGTAGGGTTTAACCTGCGGGTAGCAATGTATAGCAGTATTTTCATCAACCAGCACTGCTACTTTGCTGAATGCACGGTTCTGCAGCAATTCTTTTAACCGCAGCAATGCATCGGCACCTATCGTTATAGTTTCAGTCACGCCAGAAAGTTAGAAAGTTAGAAAGTTTGGAAGTTAAAAAGTTAGAAAGTGATTTATAGTTTGAGAGTTAGTGAGTTTAAGAGGTTGGGAGTTTTATAGTTAAACTATAAGCTCAACCATCGCAGATTATACTAAAAGGCAAAAATTAACTTTCTAACTTACCCTCTTCTAACTTTCTAACTCTAAATCTATTCCTCTTCTTTGTTCATTATATCCGTCTGCATCCGGATAGATTCCACGTGGATCAGGCGGTATAGTTCTGCTACGAACGCGGGGTTCATACCCAGTTCCTTTGCCCAGTCCGGCCTGCTTCTGAAAATCTCTTTCCAGCGGCTGATCTGCAGCACCTGTACGTTATTCTGCTTTTTATAGTGCCCGATCTGCTCTACCAATTGCATGCGCCGCGCCAGGGCACGGAGTATCTGCTGGTCTGCCTCGTCAATCTGAAGGCGCAATTTTTCGGCCCGGTTTATCAGCTCCTGATCATCGTAGTTAGTTTTACGCACCTGTAGCTTCGAGAGTATCTCCTGCAAACCTGCTGGCGTTACTTGCTGTTCCGGGTCGCTCAACGCGTTGGCCGGATCAGGATGGGTTTCGATCATGAGACCATCAAACCCAAGATCGAGGGCTTTCTGAGAAACCGGCAAAAGTAGCTCGCGGTTACCGGCAATATGGCTCGGATCAACTATAACCGGCAATTTCTTAAACCTTGATTTAAGCTCGATCGGTATCTGCCACAGCGGCACATTTCTGTATTTTGAGGGCTCGTAACTTGAGAAGCCGCGGTGGATGGCAGCCACATCGGTTATGCCGGCATTATATACCCGCTCCAGGGCTCCGATCCAAAGCGCCAGGTCAGGGTTTACCGGGTTCTTTACCATTACAGGCACGTTGGCACCGTTCAAGGCATTGGCAATTTCCTGCACTGCAAACGGGTTCACAGTGGTGCGGGCGCCAATCCAGAGCACATCAATTTCCTGTTTCAGCGCTTCTTCAACGTGGCGTGCATTGGCAACTTCTGTACTCACGCGCAAACCAAGCTCCCGCTTCACACGGCCCAGCCACTGTAAACCTTCCAGTCCAATTCCCTCAAACGTATTTGGTCGTGAACGGGGCTTCCAGATACCTGCCCTGAACATATCAACCTGCTGCTCACGCAGGGCTTCGGCTGTTTGCATTACCTGTGTCTCGCTCTCGGCGCTGCACGGGCCGGCAATAATAAACGGGCGGGAATGTCCGCCGGCAAGGTTACTAAAAAAGTTATGTTCTTTAATTTCCATCTGTTGTACTACTCGTTAGCAAAGGTAGTGCAAATACAACAGCAAAGTATAACTCCAGGTTTAAAACCCAGCTGCTGTGCGCGCTATACCCTTAAATCTTACTAAAAACAGGTTGATAACTGTTGTTGATACACTATCTTTGCATCGCATTACAATCTAACCTAATGAACCCTGTTTCAAACGTATCATTCGACGACACCGCAGTCGCGTTTTCATCCAAATCAGACGCTGAGCTTTATAAAATGTACCTGTTGTTCAAAGCCATGAACAGCAACACTTTTGTAAAAGTTGGTGGCTCGCTGCTGAATACTGCGCTTAACCTGCACTTGCCGGTTAAGTTTATAGTTAAGCCTACTGTTTTCAGCCACTTTTGCGGCGGCGAAACGATAGAGGAATCTGAACGTGCCATTAAAGAACTGAGCGCCTTTAACATCGGAACTATACTGGATTACTCGGTAGAAGGCGAAGGCGACGAGAAAAGTTTTGACGCCACTATGGATGAGTTGCTCAGAACAGTTGAAAAAGCGCGTGGTAACAAGGCCATTCCGTTTTCAGTGTTTAAAGTTACGGGGCTGCTGGATACAAAATTGCTTGCCAAAGTTCAGGCTGGTACGCAACTAACTACTGCCGAGAAAACTGCTTTTGAACGTGGCCGCGAGCGTGTAAACACTATTTGCAAAAGATGCTACTATGCTGATGTGCGTGTGTTTGTAGATGCCGAAGAAAGCTGGATACAGGAAACTATAGATAACCTGACCTACGAAATGATGGAACTCTACAACAAAGAGAAAGCCATTGTTTACAATACCTACCAACTATACCGCCACGACCGCCTGGATGCGCTGAAGCGCGATTATGAGAATGCGGTTGCTAAAAACTATTATCTGGGCGGCAAACTGGTACGCGGTGCTTACATGGAAAAGGAGCGCAAGCGTGCAGCAGAAGCCGGTTACCAGAGCCCGATAAACCCGACCAAAAAAGCATCGGATGAGTTGTTCGATAACGCACTTCGCTTCTGCATCGAGCACATCGACAGAATAGCTATCTGCGCTGGCACGCATAACGAGCGTAGCTCTTACCTGCTGATGGAACTGATGGACCAGCATAACATTGCCCGCAACGACGAGCGTGTTTATTTTGCCCAGCTGTTTGGCATGAGTGATAACCTATCTTACAATCTGGCTAACGCAGGCTATAATGTAGCGAAGTATGTGCCTTATGGCCCGGTAAGAGAAGTGATGCCGTACCTGTTGCGCCGTGCTAACGAGAACACTGCCATTGCCGGCCAGAGCAGCCGCGAGTTTACGCTTATCAGCAAAGAAATGCAGCGCCGCAAACGCACCCAGAAATAAATAATAAAGGCCCGAACTAAAACGGGCCTTTACTATAGTTGCTACAAAAATAAGAAGTCCCCCGTGCCGTAGCGCGGGGGACTTCTTATGTGTTTTTAGAACTATAAATGTAAACCTAGAGTTCTGGTTTTTATTATAGAACTGCAGTAGTGTCAGTTTCAGTTGCTTCAACAGCAGTTGTATCTACTGTAGTATCTTCGATTGGAGCTTCCTCAACAGTAGTTTCTTCGATTGTAGTTTCAGTTTCAGTAGCAGCTGGCTCAGTGTTGCAAGCAGTGAAAGAAACAAGTGCGAAAGCTACAACGGCGAATTTGAATAGATTTTTCATTTTGTGTTTGTAAATTAAGTGTTTTGGTTTCGATTTTGAACTTCATACCAGAAACACGAATAGGTAACCCACTTCAGAGAAAAAATTTAAAATATTTTTTTCAGAGGGTTACTAAAACCACAAAACTGTATTAAAACCTGAGCGGAATGAAGAAAGGTTTGTATGAGACGGACGAGGCAATAATAGAGGGCATCCGGTCAGATGATGACCGGGCATTGGCTTATCTGTACAAGCTTCACTTCCCGATGATCTCGCATCTTATTTTGAGTAACAGCGGCACCGACGACGAGGCGAAAGATGTTTACCAGGAAGGCGTAATTGTTTTTTACGAAAAAGTGAAGTCCGGAAGCCTGGAATTGAGCTGCCAGATCAAAACTTACCTGTATTCAGTATGCCGCAGGCTTTGGCTGAAAAGACTGGCTGAAAAAGGCAGGTTTGCTGTTAACGTAGACGATGCCGAGAACTACCTGATGTTGGAAGATGACGTGCCGCAGCAGGAAGAAAATGAAAGGCGCTTTGGCGTGATGGAAGAAGCGATGAACCAACTGGGTGAACCCTGCAAAACGCTGCTAGAGGATTATTACATCCGGATGCAGAACATGCAGGATATAACCGACCGGTTTGGCTATACCAACACCGACACGGCTAAGAACCAGAAGTATAAATGCCTGCAACGACTGAAGAAGTTGTTTTTTGCAACATATCAGGCTCCGGCCTAACTCAAAAAGTAATTTAGCTCTACAGGGCAAAAAGATAGAATACCATGGAATATCTGATGTACGAACAGATCGAGCGTTACCTGGCAGGTAGAATGGTTGCTGAAGAAAAAGCAGCTTTTGAGGCACTGTTACAAACTGACCGCCGGTTGGCAGAACAGGTAAAAGAGCATCGTACGCTACTGCAGGCAATGCAGCAATACGGACAGCGCGAGCATCTGCGCAGCAAGCTCAATAAAATCCATAACCAAATGGAGACGGAGCAAACCGGGCAGCAGGTTACCCCAATGTGGCGCGTATTCTGGAAACGCCATGCACAAACTATAGCTGTAGCCGCCAGTGTATCGTTGCTATCAGTATTCGGAACGCTCTGGAGCGTGCAGCAGATGAAAGCACCTGTGCAGCAGCAGACAGCCCGTTACGTTGAACTTCGCCGCGAAGTAGATAAGCTGAAGCGCGCGCAGACTGCCATCATCAAAGACATAAACAACACGGCCAAGCCAGCTCCGCGTCCAGCCCGCTTTAGTGGCACCGGCTTTGCACTCAGCGCCAGCGGCTACTTGGTAACCAGCTCACACGTGGTGGAAGGCGCGGATTCAATTATGATTGAGAATACATCGGGAGTAAAATATAAAGTACACGAAGTTTACCGCGACCAGTCTCACGACCTTTCCATACTTAAAATAGAAGACCCGGCTTTTGCAGGTTTCGGAAAGCTTCCTTATACCTTTAAAACTGCGGAATCTGACCTGGGCGAAAAAGTTTACACATTAGGCTACCCGCGCGAGGATGTGGTATTTGGTGAAGGATCACTTAGCTCAACCTCGGGTTTCGAAGGCGATACAACAGCTTACCAGATCTCTATTCCGCTTAACCCGGGCAACAGTGGTGGCCCGCTGCTGGATGACAAAGGCAACCTGATTGGTGTGATCAGTGGAAAACAGGCCGGTCAGGAAGGAGCAGCGTTTGCTATTAAGTCGGCTTATCTGCTGCAGATCATCAGTGAACTACCTCAGGCTACAACCCTTTCGCCGGTTACATTACCTAAGTATAACGTGCTGGCAGGCAACAGCAGACCGCAGCAACTCAAAAAACTGAAAGATTTTGTTTTCGTGGTTAAAGTCTACAATTAAACTGTAAGCGGCAACTATAGCAAAGTAAAAGGCCCATGCAGCGCAAGTTGTATGGGCCTTTTACTTTGCTAAAACTAACATTTTCACACAGAAGCAGTTAAATAGTACTCGTATTGGCAAATCCAGCCAGATAAGTTATAGTTGTGTGATGAAGAAACGAGTTTTGAGATCAGCTTATATTTTATTTACCGTTCCGCTTGCCTTTTGCAGTTCTGCTCCCACTACAACTTCCACAGAACCAATCATTCTGAGCCAGACACAAACCATGCAGGGCAGCGCTGGAACTATACCCGAAACACCTTACCACGCCCTCTTCACCGAACTGAACAACACCCGTAAATTTGACCTGCTGGCACTTGCCAGGTCCAACGACCATTTTACAACTTTTGTACAGTTGCTTGAGCAGGCCAACATGACCGCAGCACTTACATCAGGAGGACCAACAACAGTTTTTCTGCCAGTAAACGATGCGTTTAACGCGCTCACCCCTGAACAGTTTGCCCTGCTAATAGCTCCTGAAAACAAAGCAGAGCTTACTAAAATTTTGCAGGCTCATATAGTTCCGGATAAAATATACACCTCAGACCTGAAGCATCAAAAACGTTTAAAAAGCTCAGGAGGTGCCGATTTGCCTGTACTTGTAAATGAGAACCAGATTGTAACAATTGGTGGAGCACAAATTGTAAAACCTGATGTAGAAGTCTCGAATGGTGTGCTACACGTAATAAGCACAGTACTTAAACTACCTGGTAACAAAGAAGGGTGAGACCAATGCCATCTTATAATACTTTTTACAGTGTTAGCCTGAAGCACCGAACATTTAGTGAAAGCAGCGCAAACACTGAACTATGTTCAACTTAAATTAAATACTCTATGAAAACAACAGAATTAAAATCTCTGGCAGCAATAGCAGTTGCAACGTTTACCATGTTTGGCTGCGCCAGCTCTAACGACCGCACCACCGCTATGGACGATACCGTAACCATGAGCGAAACGCAAACTATGACAGGTACCACTGATGAAACAGAAGCTGCTGATGTTACAACTGGAACCGATGTAACTACAGAAATGGAAGCACCAGCAACCGCCTTATCTGTGGATGCGCTTTCTATGGAGAACACCGAAGATGTAGGCGAGATGTTTGGTACTATTGCCAATACTAAGAGCTATACCGTGCTGGAGCTAGCAAGACAAAGCCCGAACCTGTCTACGTTTGTACAACTAATGGAGAGCTCAGGTGTTGCTGATCAACTGACAGAAGACGGCACATATACCATATTTGCGCCAACCAACGAGGCCTTTTCTAAAATGGACAGAACAGAACTGGAATCACTGCTCAGACCAGAGAACAAAGCCAAGCTTTCAAGCGTGCTGATGGCGCATGTACTCCCATCAGAGGTAAATACCGCTACCATGAGCAGCAATCAGCGCATCAGATTAGGTGAGAACAGTTACATCCCGATCACTACTACAGGTACCGGCACGCAGATTACAGTCGGTGGGGCCAATATTGTGGTACGTAACGTGGAGGCATCAAACGGTGTCGTTCATGTAGTTGATAACGTGATCAAACCTACTGAAAATGCAGTAGACGGTGGAGGCCCCCGATAAGCTGTAACTATAGTTTAAAATCAGTAAAGCTCCCCTGCAAACGGGGAGCTTTTGTTTTAAAATCATATCAGATCCATTAATTGCTGCGGATCATTTCGCAACTATAATACAGTGTTGCCCGTTATTAAAACCACTTATTTAATAGTATTAACCTATTTTACAACTATAAAAAAGCTATGATGAACAGAACAACAGATAACAAGGGCATGATGACAGCCATGTTCCGTGACAGAGACAGCGCAGAGCGCGCGTTCAACGAACTACGTGCCCGCGGTTATGACAAAGACGATATAAATGTAGTGATGTCGGATGAGGCCAGAAAGCGCCATTTCAGAAATGAGGATGCCGACGATACAACAGAGCTAGGTAACAAATCGCTGGAGGGCGCCGGAGCAGGTTCTGCCATTGGTGGTACACTGGGTGCTATAGTTGGTGCAATCGCTGCCATTGGTACATCCGTAGCCATTCCTGGTCTTGGCCTGATAGTAGCTGGTCCGCTGGCTGCTGGTTTGGCTGGTGCAGGTGCAGGTGGTTTAACAGGTGGCCTTATTGGTGCACTTGTAGGTGCCGGTATTCCTGAGGAACGCGCCAAAGTATATGAAACAGGTATTAAAGAAGGAAATATTGTACTTGGTTTCAGACCACATTCACCAGAAGATGCCCGCTATTTTGAAGAGCACTTCCAGAAACATCGTGGCGAGCACATTTATTATTAACACATTGATAAATAGGCATTTACAAAATAGCACCCGGTTTGCCGGGTGCTATTTTGTTTTAAACTATGATTTAAACTATAGCATTCCAGCTGCATTTTGTGCTAGGCAATTGTGCCGGAATATGTAAAACTTAACTTGTCAGTTATAGAATTCTACTTTATATTGCAATATAAGTTCAGTTTTAGTCAGCGCCCTACCCTACCTTATGTATAAGCTTAAGCACATTCTTATAATTGACGATGACCAGATCAATAGTTTGTTTTCTCAGATTATCCTGGAAGATGCCAATGCTTGTCAGGCCGTTTCGGTTTGCCAGAGCACTATAGAAGCCCTTGAGCTGTTACGCAGTTTGGCAGGCACACCGGATGCTCATTTCCCTGACCTTATTCTACTGGATATAAACATGCCTGAGCTAGATGGTTTCGATTTTCTGGAGCAGTATCATCATTTGGGCTACAGCCATACCCAACAAACATTAATTTCCATGTTCAGCTCTTCTCAGGACCCAGATCACATGGAACGAATAAAGAACTATAGTTCTGTTATTGGATTCATTCCAAAGCCATTATCCATGGCTACGCTCAACACTTTGCTCGCCCATCATTTTACACCACCGGTAAACAATTAACTATAGTTTCGTATGTGATTAGGTAAACCTGATATACTACCTAACACATAAACTATGAAACGCATATTACTTGCCGCTTTTGCCATTACAGCAGCCACACTGGCATCCTGCACCTCAGACAGCAACAATAACCAGCAGGATGCAGCCACAACCAACCCCGAAGAACAAACGACATCAGCAGCCTCAGACACGACCCTTACTGAGGATAAAAAGGAGCTGATGCAAACTATAGCACAGCACACCTTACTGGAGATAGAGCTGGGTAAGCTGGCAGTAGCCAAAGGCAGCACCGATAACGTAAAACAATACGGCCAGCAAGCGATAGATAACTACACCAAACAGCTGAACGAGTTGCAGGAAATTGCACGGGGCTATAAAGTAGACCTGAACGTTACCCTGGAAGACACCTACCGCAAATACGCCGAAGACCTGGGCAAGAAACAAGGCGTTGAATTTGATAAGGAATACTGGAAAAACGTAACCGACGCTCAGAAAAAGGCGCTGAATGCCTATGAAAAGCAGCTGAAAGACGTTACGGAAGCCGACGGAACAGCATTTGGTATCTGGGCACGCACATCAGAGAAGGAGCTGCGTGCACGTTACGAGCAGGCGCTCGCACACCAGCTGGAACTTAAGAACAGAACATAACCTATAGTTTCGGGAGTTTACAGAATATCTTTCAGTACAGCCCAGGTATGCTTTGCCAGTAGCTTCTGCCCTTCGGCGTTAGGGTGCACGCCATCTGGCAGGTTCAGGTGGCGCATACCAGCCACTCCCTCCAGCAAAAACGGCACAAAGTGCACGTTGTTCTTTATTGCCAGCTCCCTGAAAAGCATCCTGAACTCTGCAGCATAGCGGCCAGGGACAATGTCCGGAATTTCCATGCCGGAGAGTATGATTTTCACATCTGGCCAGGTGCGTTTGGCCTTGTCCAGCATTTCCTGCAGGTTTATCGTTGTTTCGCGGGTAGGTATGCCGCGTAGCCCGTCGTTTGCGCCAAGGACCAGCACAAATATGCTCACATCCAGGTGCAGCCATTTATCGAGGCGGTACACACCACTGGCTGTGGTATCGCCGCTGAGGCCGGCGTTGACTACTTTATAGTTTGTGTAGCCATTCTCTTCCAGCATTTTCTGTACCAGCGCCGGATACGCCTGTGACTGAGACAAACCATAGCCTGCTGTTAAGCTGTCACCAAAAAAGAGTATATTTTTCATAGAAAACCAGGGTTCATGCTTACTACTATAAAAACAACAAAGGGCTACCAGTTAAGGCAACCCTTTGCTGTAGTGCCTGCCTGCAGGCAGGTTAATCAACTGTATTCTTCATTTGCTTCAGATGCTCGCAGGTGGCGATAGAGGCCTGCTTCTGTTTTTCAACCATCTGTACTACCTCATTTGGTAATTCAGTACGGTTTTCCAGGGCATCGTTATAAGCTTTCTGTGCCCATTCCTCGCCATACAGGTTAGATTCTATAATGGCTTTTTCATCTTTTCCTGTAATGCCGGATTTCACATCCATCCAGCCACGGAAGATCTTACCTTTTATAGTTGTGCTCCGCTGCGAGTCGCCACCAACGCTGCGTAGTGTGCTGTTCAGCTCGTTCGAGAATTGCTGACTCTGGTTTACAAGCTCGTTGTAATACGCCTTATGAGCGGGATCCCTGGTGTCGCGGGCTGCTGTTTTATAGCCTTCTATTCTGTCGTTTACGAACTGCGTAAGCTCATTCAGTACTTCGGCAGTTCTGTTATTCATGTTTTGCATCATACATTAAGTTTGTTTCATACATCAAAACGAAAATAAATCAGCAACAGTTATAAGAAACAAGAACAAAGTACGTATGTTATCTATTATAATAATTTAACTTTAGAGGCTACCCGGAACTGTTTTGTGAAAAGATAACTTTTTATATTACATTACACCTACTACTGTTTACCCGTACTTGCGGCATTACTTTTGTATATATATTTAGCGTACCACAAACTAAACTAAATGCTATCCTTGACAACCAGATTTAAAATAATTTTATCGGTACTGGCGGTAATACTGCTAACAGCTTCTTTTATTTTTTACCGGTCCAACTCCACTCCGGAGGGTAAAAATGAGATACTGCTGAAAGTGCTGATGCAGGGCCTTAACCAGGGCCACTTTCAGCCTGAAAAAGTAGACGATAACTTCTCTAAAAAAGCGTTTAAACTATATCTGGAGCGGCTCGATTACAACAAGAAATTTTTGCTGGCCTCTGACGTAGAAAAGCTGCGCCAGTACGAAACCCTTATTGACGACCAGCTGCGTGCCGGTACTTTTGACTTCTTCGATATTTCAGCAGATTTGATTGAGCAGCGTGTAAAAGAGTCGGAAGCATACTATAAAGAAATACTGGCCAAACCATTCGACTTCACTAAAAATGAAACGATAGAACTGGACGGCGATAAACTGACCTTTGCCAAAGACAAGAACGAGCTGAAAGAAGCATGGCGCAAGCAGCTGAAGTACCAGACACTGGTTCGCCTGGCGGACATGCAGAAAGCGCAGAACGAAGCCAAAGGCGAAAAGAAAGAAAACAAGTCGCTGGCTCAGATGGAAGAAGAAGCCCGCACCAAAGTAAAGGAACTATACGACGACCTGTATAAGCGTATGGCGCGCATAAGCCGCGACGACAGACGCTCGACTTATATCAATGCTGTTGCCAACGTATACGATCCGCACACCGGTTATTTCCCGCCAAAGGCCAAGTCTGATTTTGATATCGAATTTACAGGCCGCCTGGAAGGTATCGGAGCATCGTTACAGGAAAAAGATGGCCAGATAAAAGTAGCTGAAATTGTACCGGGTAGCCCATCTTACCTGCAGGGAGACCTTAAACCAGGCGACGCTATCCAAAAAGTAGCGCAGGGCGATAAAGACCCTGTTATTGTAGAGGGCATGCGCCTGGATGATGCCATTCAGCTGATACGTGGTAAAAAGGGTACTGAAGTTCGCCTGACCGTTAAAAAGCCGGACGGATCAATCAAAGTAATCCCGATCGTACGTGATGTGATCGTGTTTGAAGAGACCTATGCACAATCTGCTATGATTGATGGCGACAAGAAGATAGGTTATATTAAACTGCCTGGCTTCTATGCCGACTTTGAAGGAAAAGGTGGCCCTAACAGCGCCGATGATGTAAAGCGTGAGGTAGAAAAACTGAAAGCTGCCGGTATGCAGGGTCTTGTTCTGGACCTGCGCAACAACGGTGGTGGTTCTTTAGGGGATGCCGTTAAAATGGCTGGCCTGTTTATAGAGCAGGGACCTATTGTACAGGTTAAAACAGCAGGTGGCCGCGCTATTGTGCTTGACGACCGCGATCCGCAGGTACAATATGCCGGTCCGCTGGTAATACTGGTTAATGCAAACAGTGCGTCTGCTTCAGAAATTCTGGCTGCTGCCATGCAGGACTATAAGCGTGCTGTAATTGTAGGTAGCCCGACCTATGGCAAAGGTACTGTTCAGCAGTTCTTTGAGCTGGATGAGGCACTGCCATCGCAGTTTGATGCGTACAAACCATTTGGAGCGCTTAAGCTTACGACGCAGAAGTTTTATCGCGTAAATGGCGGTACTACACAGCTGCGTGGTGTTACACCGGATATCATACTACCGGATGCTTACACCTACCTGGAGTTCGGCGAAAAAGAGCAGGATTTCCCGCTTCCGTTTGATGAGATAAAGCCGGCTAAGTATACGCCGTGGAACAACACAAAAATGAACCTGGCCCAAATAAAATCGAACAGCCAGGCACGTATCAGCTCAAACAAAAGCTTTAACCTGATTGAGGAAGGCGCACAGCGATTGAAAAAGCAGGCTGATAACACAGTTCGATCTCTGTCGCTGGAGAAATACCTGGAAGAAGAAAAACGTGCAGAGGAAGAAGCTAAACGCTATGAAGAAGCACAGAAAGAGGTTCCGGTACTTACCGTGAGCAGACTTCCGGAAGACCTGAAAGCCTTAGGCACAGATACAGCCAAAGTTGCCCGCAACAATGAGTTCCTGAAAAGCCTGAGAAAGGATATTTACCTGGAAGAAGCAGTTGATGTGATTGTGAAAGACATCAAATCTTAATAAACCTGAACTATAAACAAAAGAGCCGGCTGCTAACAGCCGGCTCTTTTGTTTATACCGTGTTAATCTTGATCAGACAGCAACAACTATAGTTAGAGCTGGTTAAAGCAACTATAGCTGACTGAACAACTATAGCAAACTATAGTTTATCTGCTGTATTACTTAACGCTGCAATCTGAAATTTACTTTCTGCAGTTCTTTACGATACACTTTGTAAAGCGAGTAGGTATTCTCTGCCTCGTTATGATAAATGGTTACAGGCTGACTACTCTCTAAAGGAGCACCTCCTATAAGTTTTCCACCAGCATCATAAAGGTAAGTTTCCTGCGGACCGGTTTCAGTAATAGCGTAGATCAGCTGACCGCCGCCAAAGTTGAAGAACTGTACCAGCTTAGGAGCCGATGTTACAAATCGCTTCTCGAACAATAGCTTCCGTTCCGGATCAAATATGGCTACTTTTCCTAATTCCTGCCTTACAAACACGTAGCTGCCAGCCGAGTTATATTCATCCTGTACCAGCTCAAACATGGCATTTTTGCTTGGGCGGGGTAATTTTTGCCTGCGTAGTACCCGGCCCTGCAAATTAAAAGTAACCACTTCGCCGTATCGGGTAACGGTAGCTAGCTCGGTGCGCCGCAGGTCTGCTCCTACTTTAATTGCCACTGCCCCGGCCGTAACCGGCGACTTCAGGCTAAACGGAAAACCCTGGTAAGCATCTCCATTCCGGTTGAGGGCATACACGTACCCGTTTTCCAGCAATACCAGAATCACATCGCGGTTACCTACATGCAGGTATTGTGGCGCAGCGGCCAGCTTGTAATCCATGCGGCGCGGTTCCCACCCCTGTATGCCATTCCCCCGGATATCATACATATGCAAGTTACCCAGTTCGTCGTCGGCCAGCAGGTTATAGTTGCCGCTCCGTTCGTAGTCTATTATGGTCAGGCGCTGCAATGCTACGGTATCCGTCAGGTTAAAAGGGAAGTTTTCAATAGAGCGTCCCTGGCCATCGAGCGCGTGTATGCGGTTGGCTGTGGCAAAAAGGTAACGAAGCCTGCTATCGGGGCCAAGCGGGAGCTGTACTATGTCGCCGCGCACAGCGCTGCTCAGTGTATCAGACCAGGTACGGCGTCCATCAGACGTGATATTATGCAGTGCAAATACCGAATCCTGAACAATAATTTCACGGCTACGATCCACAATGTTGCGCACAGCAAAGGGTTTAGAGATTAGCCTGCTGCCAAAAGGCACCGAATACGCCACAGTAAAATTACGCTGTGATGTTTTGCTGTTCCGTTCCGGCTTCCAGAGCACCAGGCTGGTATAGTATTGGCCTTCTACACGGGCATATTGCAGGCTCACATGGTTAAATCTCCGGATAAACGAGGAAGACTGCAGCAGGCTTTCCCGCTCATCTTCTGAAGTATAACGGCTCAGGATGTTCCAGGCGTTTACAGTATTCAGGAAGAAGCTGAAGTTAGCCTCCTGCAGGGTTTGCTCCTGAAAGGCCTGTTGCGTTGCTGATTTGCTCCAAACCTTCTCGGCCAGTATATCATCAATCAGCGAGCGGGCAGTGCTCAGTTCATCTGTAAATAACAGGTAATCATCAAGCATTACCACATAGCTTTCTTCAAAACCGGTAAATAAGCCGCCAAACATGCGCCCCGGCAATTCCGGAACTGGTAATTGCTGAATAGTGAAACCACCATACGTACCTGAATATGGCGTACTATTACTTGAAACTTTGGCCTGCGCTATTAACTGACTAAGCAGCATGCTGGCGCTCGCCTTATTAGCCGTGCGGGCGTAAACCACCTTTTCGGGGCTGGTCCGGATGCTGGCCGATTCCAGGTAAGCCAGTGCCAGCTCCTGCCTGATTGTAGTCGCCAGGCTGTCGATGGTGGCATCGTAAGGTGTCGGCGGAAATTTAACCGAGGACTGATACTGTTTTATACGCGTTACCTGCTGCACGCCAAAATGGAAAAGCACGGCAGTTCGCACCGGCAGGTAATCTTTTACCCGTATCGCTTTAGGTTTTACCGCCGATAGGTTAGTATGTAAAGATGTTTTTGCCAGGTCTGGGTTAGAGAAGCCGTTCAGGAATATTTTGTCTTCCTGTAGCTTGAGTTGAAGCATACCGTTGCGGCACAGGCTGCTCAGGTAACGCACCTGCGGCATTATATCATCGTTCAGAAAAAGGTTGAGCACTGCTGGCACCTCACTGTTATTTACAAACACATTGGCATAAACATCTGCCTGGTTCAGGTAATTCGCGCTTTTATAGTCGCCGGCAATAGATACGGGGTTATCCTGTGAAGCTTTGTCAATCACTTCTTTTATCAGCCCGGCTGATGTACTCAGGATGATGTTGTTATGATACGTGAAATAGGTGTAGTGCAGGTCGAGCGGTTTGTACGTTACATCCGTTACCAGCACATTATTATAGTTCCGGGATGTCTGCTCAAAATCGGGATGCTTTACCAGATTTTCAGTTAGCGTGCGTAAAAAGCGGTGCTCGCCAACCGAATTTACCGGTACATAAAACACAAAGCCAAGCTCCTTCTCTGCCGTTACATGGGCCGATGTGAGTATGTTTTTCTTATCCAGGAACCGTGCAAGACGTTGTTTGCCAGGCGCAATCGTATCGAGCAGCGAAATACCTTCCTGAAAATCCTGCACCACAGGCAGCGCCTCCAAGCTTTGCCAGAGCCCGGTTTTAGAAAGGTGTACTGCCAGAGCTTCGTGGTTATTAGTTTCTACAACTATAGCTGCACTCTCCGGCACAATTGCCCATAGATTTACCTTCTCGCGAGAGGCTTGCCACCGGCTAAAACCATAGTAAGCCAGCGAAGCCAGCACCACAAATCCGATAAAGTAAAAGAATAGGCGTTTCAGCATGAAGTACTATATCTGAACACAAAAATATATTAAATTTTTGAACCACAGTTTTTAACTGCTTTCGGTACCGGTTTCGGGCAACAACTATAAACAGGAACACCTACGTATACTTTATCCAAACTTAACAATACCTGCTATGTTCAGAATACTGGTTCCTGTTGATCTTACGGAAGGCACTAACAAAGCCTGCGAATTTGCTCTTGCCTTTGGCCAGCATTTTGCCAATACCCAGCTTGTACTGCTGCACTGCTACCAGGACTACCTGGACGAAACAGCATCAGGCAAGGCGTTTACAGATGAGACCTCTGCTTCTGAACTGGTTACAGATAATGTGCTGCACCGTAACCAGCAGGAAACCGAAGAAAAGCTAGACAAACTATACCATACTGTAAGAAAGGTAAACAGGAATCTGCAGGTAGAGCGCGTGCTTATGTACGGAATGCCGGAAGATTGCATACAAGAGGAAGTGCAACGCTTTAAACCTGACCTGATGGTGATGCTTACCAAAGGAGAATCGAATATTGCGCGTACTTTCTTTGGCACTGTATCAACCAGCATTATACAGCACGTAGAGGTACCGGTGCTTACTGTGCCTGCCACTTACGAGGGCGCAACTATAAACCGCATTCTGTACGCCACGGATTTCGACAAGGCCGACACAACCGCACTTAATACCCTGCAGCAACTGGTACAACCTTTCGGAGCCGCTATAGAATGTGTGCACGTAACCGATGATCCGGACACAGAAGACCATGAGAAACTAGAAAAGCTCCGCCAGAAACTACAGCAACATGCAGCAGCTAATATCACCTATACCTTACTGGATGGCGAAGACGTGGCCCAGGCACTGCAGAAATTTGTATCAGAACAGGCAATAGACCTGGTAGCGCTTACCACACATTCGCGCACGCTGTTGGGCTCGCTGCTGAACCCCAGCCTTGCCAAACGCATGGTGCTGGAGTCGCAGGTACCGCTGCTGATATTACATGCCAACAGCTGAGAACTATAGTTTACTGCTCCAGCAGTTTCATAAGGGCCTCATAATAGCGGTCCAGGCTACCCTCTGCTGTGCTCAAAAACAGGAACGGTTCTATCAGTTCCAGTTCCATCAGCACTAGTTCGTTCTGCAGGGCAACGCCATCCACACGGGCATACAGGCAGTCGGCTGCAAATTTATTTACTACCTGCTCAGCGGTTTGCAGTAAAGCTGCCGGCGGCTCAGGGGTATGTATAGTTCCGCCAAAGAAGTGCTGCACCCTAAAATCGCCGGGTTTGGCAGTTTTAAGCACGGTGTGGCTATAGTTGCTGTTAAAGAAAATAAACGACCATTCACCCTGCGTTTTAATCTCTTCCAGGAATGGCTGCGCCAGAAATGGTTCCTGCTGCAGCAACTGGTTTATAGTTTGGGTTTTAGCTACGGCTTCTTCTTTGGTTAAGGCAAAAGTATTTTTAGCACCTCCACTTACGCGAGGCTTCACAATAATTTTCTCTGCTTTTAACTTTTCAAAAATACAGGTCGCATCGAAAGTCTGGCCTTGTTCCAGCCAAACGGTTGGCACTACTTTAATATCCTGTGCTTCCAGGTCTTTAAAGTATAACTTATCGGCATTCCAGCGAAGCGTTTTTACAGGGTTCAGCACCTTGCATTTTTTGCTTTCCAGTTCGTTCAGCCAGGCGTAAAAGGCATCTATCTTGTCAAAATAGTCCCAGGGAGATTTAATAATAATGGCGTCAAAATTCTCCCAGTTCACGTTCGGATCGTCCCACACCTGCCACGTTACAGGCAGCTCTTTTGCCTTCAAAAACTGGTATAAACGTTCATCTTCCGAGTCGGCATTTGCGGTGTAGTTGCCCAGGCTCTGGCAGGTTATCAGCGCGATTTGTTGTATTTGCATTTTTGTATCATCTTTGCTGCGAAATTATACTTTGGGCAGCGCAGAAACTATAGCCGAAGGCACTTTTAAACAAAACATTAAAGTGCGTGGTTCTCGTATGTGAGGTATAAGCTTTACCCTTTTCCACTGATACCATGCTCTGCCTGCTTTGCAAAACTTTCCCCCCCCGGTATGCGCTGACTATACGGCTGCTGGTTTTGCTGTTGCTGGTACAACATGTGGCTTCGGCATGTACTACAGAACAGCCGCAGGAAGAATTTGAATCGCCTTTAAACCGCGCTTCCGGCGATACCACTTCTGTCCGTTCTAACCGTAGAGCTCCTGCCTCTTTAACGCTCTTGGGTAATCCGTTTGTTGCCAGTCCTGCAAAAAGCAATTCGCTCAGCGCTTACTTTGATAAAATTCAGGACGATTTTTGGGTAGAGGCCGATCCGGTAGAAAACCTCCATCGCCCCGACGTTACCGACACGATCTATACCATTCGTTTTGGTAACTCCATGCTGGAGCTATACGCCCCTACCCGATCCGGCAAGTTGCTACTACAGGTAGCTGATATCCGGAACAGCTCCATAACACTGCGTAACAACCTGCGTGTAGGCATGCCGCAGGAAGAACTCACCGCCCGCCTGAAAGGTCAAAACATCCGCATTCAGCAAAGCCCTGACAAAATTGTAGCGTCTACCTCAGAAGGTGCCCCTATCTCGCTCTATTTCTTCCTGAAAAACGGCAAGGTTTCGCGTATTTTTTATGAGGGGTATGTGGATTAAGGTTTAGAATTCTGCTTAACAAGCTCAGATATTCCATCTTGCCATTCTGAGTGTTAACCCAGGGATCTTCTATTTCCTTTCTAATACTGTCATGTCGAGCGCAGCCGAGACATCTTATATGTCCTATAGCTAACTATAGTTGCCACTGGACACAAGCAGTTTCTTTCATAGCTTCCTCTTATCCTAGGAGCTCTACTGATCTATAGTGCTATAGTTGGCTTTGGTGCGCTCACGGCCGCGGGGCCTCGTCTTCGGGCATCGCGCTGCTTTCGCTTCCTTGGCTCCTTCGTCGCCATGCCTATCGGCACCGGAACCTCTCGAGGCGCTCAACCCAAAGACTGAAATTACTCGATAGTTAAGCTATAGTTATTTCAATAGCTATAGTTGCATCGCCTTTCCGGGGTTGTAGTTCCGTGGGGCCAAGTAAACCTGCCCTGTTTATGATTTGTAACTATAAAACTATAGTCTCAACTATAACTATAGCCGCAATTCCCCTCTTGGGAGGGGCAGGGGTGGGTTAATGGCCAACTATAGAACTATAGCCCTAACTAGAAACGGTTAAAAACTCCCTCTCCTGTTTTGGGGGTAGGGGCCCTCGATAAAAGGAGAGGGCTGGGGTGAGGTAAACAAAACAAAGGTAGTTGGACAAACAACAACTATAGAACGATAGAGTCAAACTAAAGCAAACACCTCAATCATGAAAATCCATTAAATCCGCCTAATCCCGGTTCAGACATCCTTTCAAGCCAGTTGGGTTGCAAGCTCAACCCCATTGTAAGACTCAGGTTACAAACCCGCGCTAGAAGTGAGAGCTCAACTATAAAACTATAGCTCATGCTATAGCAAAATCCCTTAACCCTGTAAATCCTGACTCAGACAAACCTTACACCTTTTGAAAATTTAACATCTATCTTTGCCAACAATTATCAATTAACCACTAATAATCAAAATGCGAGTAGTCATACAACGGGTAACACAGGCTTCGGTGACGATAGATGGGCAGGTAAAAGGTGAAATAGGCCTAGGATTGCTGGTGCTGGCTGGCTTCTGCCCGACCGATACGGAAGAAGACCTGAAGTGGACGGCCAGTAAAATTGCTCAGTTGCGCATCTTCAGCGATACCGACGACAAGATGAACCTGAGTGTGCAGGATGTGAACGGGGACATACTGGTTATCAGCCAGTTTACTTTATTTGCCAGCACTAAAAAAGGCAACCGCCCCTCCTACATCAATGCTGCCCCGCCAACTATAGCTATCCCGCTCTACGAGAAATTTATCGCTTACCTGGAAGCTGCTTTGAGCAAAAAAGTGCAGACCGGTGAGTTTGGTGCCGACATGAAAGTTGCGCTGTTGAACGACGGCCCTGTTACGATAACGATAGACTCGCAGAATAAAGAGTAAAATAATGAGATGATATTGTAAAATATCAAACGATCCGTATATTTAGCTATAGTTATACTCTTAGCTGAATATTTTATGGCTGCTCCTGCTCTTTTCATCCGCCATTTTCTGCTTATCTGCTGTCTCCTGCTGTCAGCTATAGTTTGCCTCCCAGCCCAAGCGCAAACAGATACTACTATCACTCAAACTATACAACCACAACGCTGGATAGTAGAGACCAAAGATGGCTCTGTTTATCAGGGTATCTTTCTGGGGCAGGATGAAAACGGTATCAGGCTGCAAACCGAAAGCGCAGGCACCATCATTATTCCTCACAACAAGGTTAAAAGTTACCGTATTTTAGATGAGCGCAACTATAGGAATGGGCAATATTGGTACGAGAACCCCAACGCAAGCCGATACCTGTTTAGCCCTTCGGCTTACAGTTTGCGTCGTGGCGAGGCCTATTACCAGAACACATACCTGGTGCTCAACTCGTTTAACTATGGCGTTACGGATAACTTTACAATAGGCGGCGGTTTTGAACTGATTTCTACCTTTTCAGGGGAGCCTACTTTTTTCTTTACACCCAAATACACGTTTCACATTGCTAACAAATGGCGCGCTGGAGGTGGTGTACTCTACCTTACTTCTACCCTTGCCGATGACGGTTTTTCGGGTTTGGGAATTGGCTACGGCATTGTAACCTATGGCAACACCGACAACAACGCTACAGTAGGACTAGGCTATGGATTTGTGGATGGCAGTTTCTCTGAAAAACCGATTATTACCCTGAGTGGTATGACCAGGCTTAGCCGCAGAATTGGCCTGGTATCGGAGAATTGGTTTGTACCCAGCGAAGACATAAGCGGCGCTATTTATTCCTATGGCATACGGTTTATGGGCGAGCGCATTACGGTAGACCTGGCTTTTCTGAACAACCCCGATATTGCTGAAAGTGTAACCATTGGTGTGCCCTATGTTGATTTTGTGATTAAATTCGGGAAATAAATTCCGAACATGACCATACAGGAAGCACAACAGGTAGTAGATAACTGGATAAAAGAAAATGGTGTGCGTTACTTTAGTGAGCTCACCAACATGGCAATTCTTACCGAAGAAGTTGGCGAGGTAGCCCGGATTATTTCCAGGCAATACGGCGAGCAATCATTCAAACAAAGCGATACCGGCAAAGACTTAGGCGATGAACTGGCCGATGTGCTGTTTGTACTTATCTGCCTGGCTAACCAAACCGGCGTAAACCTGACCGAAGCCATGGAAAAGAACCTGGCTAAAAAAACACAACGCGATAGCCAGCGCCATAAGCAAAACCCCAAGCTGAAGTAAGTTAGAAAGTTGAGAAGTTTAGAAGTTAGAAAGTTTATAATATCCAATGCACTCGCTCGCGTCCCGCGAGTGTGCGCTATCTTATGGCGTCCCGCCACGTTATCATCCGGTTTTGAACTATAGCTCTATTAATAACTATAGCTGTAAACTATAACCTATAGTTAAGCACGGCCAGAGTCTGCTCGTAGCTCACGCGCGCGAGGGAGAAGCTCTAATCTATAGCTATAGTTCAAGACAAACAAAAAAGGGAAGTGCAACCACGGCTACACTTCCCTTTTAACTTTCTAACTTCCAAACTTTCTAACTCTTTAACTGCCCGACCCCAAGATCTACCAGCCTGTCATTCTTCCAAACTGGCAACACGTTATATTGATCGTGCAGCAAGCAGAATTCCACATCTTTATGGATTTCCAGGTTTTCCAAGCGGCGCACATGTGATGACTGTCTCAAGAAACCTGCCAAGTCATTTTTTGCAGTCTGGTACAGATACAGCGAAGCAAGGGTAGCGTCATTTTCAAAAGTAAAGTCTCCCTGAAGTCGCTCGGTTAACGCACCGGCATACAGTGTGTCTTCCAGGTTAAACTTGCCTTTCCAGCCAGCGCAAACTACCAGCACATCCAGTTGCAGCTCCTTCAGATGATCGGCTACAGCCTGCAGGTTCAGAAAAGAACCAACTATAATCTCGTCGGCATCCATAGATAAATGGATAGCGCGCGTACCGTTGGTAGTGGTAATGGCAATGGTTCTGCCCTGCACATTGCCATTCATGTACGCAAACGGCGAGTTACCCAGATCAAAACCTTCTGCCTTTACACCGTCACGTTCGGCTGCAATCAGGCAGCCCTTGCCCGCATAGGCCTGGCATTCTTCCAACTTCATTACCGGAATAATGTCCGTAGCGCCATGCGCAAAAGCAGCCACCATAGTTGAAGTAGCACGAAGTATATCCACTGCCACAACGGCTTTTCCCTTCAGCTCATACAAGTGCAACAGCTCCGGGCTGAAACACACATCTATACTTGGCATATATTTTTGATTTTTAGACTGAAAGACAAAGGACTATATGACAAAATATTGAAGGCGCTAAACCCTGTCTTTTGTCAATTAGTCCTTTGTCAAAAAGTCACAAGAATTACTTTTTAAGGATAGGCAGTTTAACGATCTGCGCTTTCATATCTTTATTACGCACGCGGATAAAGATCTCAGTGCCAGGCTTGCTGAGCTCGGTCTTAACATAACCCAGTCCAATGCCTTTACCCATAGATGGCGACATTGTACCAGAAGTTACTTCACCGATCTGCTCACCAGCTTCGTTCACGATCTCGTAATGTGCTCTCGGAATTGCTTTTTCCAGCATTTCGAAACCAACCAACTTGCGTTCTACGCCTGCTTCTTTCTGAGCTTTCAGGTTAGCAGAGTTCACAAATTCCTTATCGAACTTCGTGATCCAGCCAAGACCGGCCTCCAACGGCGAAGTAGTATCGTTTATATCGTTACCGTACAGGCAGAAGCCCATTTCCAGGCGCAGCGTGTCGCGGGCACCTAAACCGATTGGCTTAATGCCATGCTCCTTCCCTGCTTCCATAATGGCATCAAATACGCGTTTCGCATCTTCGTTCTTCACATAGATCTCGAAACCGCCTGAGCCAGTATAACCTGTAGCTGAAACGATTACATCCTGTACGCCAGCAAACTCGCCTTTATCAAACGTATAGTATACCATACTGCCCAGGTCCAGCTTTGTAAGCGACTGTAAGGCATCCACAGTTTTAGGACCCTGAACTGCAAACAGCGACATCTCGTCTGAAATATTCGTCAGCTTCACGCCACCTGTGTTATACTTGTTGATCCACTCCCAGTCCTTATCGATGTTAGAAGCATTAACTACCAGCAGGTAATCTTCTTCGCCCATGCAGTACACCAGCAGGTCATCCACAATACCGCCCTGCTCGTTCGGGAAGCAGGAGTACTGAATCTTACCTGGCGTCAGTTTAGAGGCGTCATTAGTAGTTATGCGCTGAATCAGGTCCAGAGCGCCTGGTCCCTGCACCAGGAACTCGCCCATGTGCGACACATCAAAAATACCAACAGCATTACGCACCGTGTTATGCTCTTCTAAATCTGAAGAGTAACGAACAGGCATATTATAACCGGCAAAAGGCACCATTTTAGCGCCAAGTGCTTCGTGTACATCGTTTAAGGCTATTTTCTTTAATTCCATGATCTTATTCTTTACTCAAGGGGTTCTATAGCAAAAGTAACTAAACTTTTTTATTGCTGACGGCTGAAATATGAATTTGTTGATGGTACGCTGTAGAGGGTTGTTTTAATAGTTCATGACCTTTGGTTGTAGCTTGGAAGTGTAATAATTTGGAATCACTGTAGTCTTGCCTCATTTGTCATTTCGAACAAAGTGAGAAATCTATTTCAAACTATAGTTGTAGCTATCTTTCTATAGCTTGCCGTTGTTGCCATAAGCAGTTCATGCTATAGTTACTTCTGATCCTGGGAGCTTTACTTTCCTATCGTTTTATAGTTGGTTTTGGTGCGCTCACGGCCGCGGGGCCCCGTCTTCGGGCATCGCGCGGTGTACATTTCTTTTGCTCCTGCGTCGCCATGCCTGGCGGCACCAGAAATCTACAAGGCGCTCAACCCAAAGACTGTGACCCTTCGATAGCTACTACTATAGTTTGTTGAATGGCTATAGTTACATCGCCTTTCCGTGGTTATAGTTTCGTGGGGCCAGGTAAACCTGTCCTGTTCGTGGGTTGTAATTATAAAACTAAATAAGCAACTATAGTAAGAACAGAAATTCCCCTCTTGGGAGGGGCAGGGGTGGGTTAAAACCAACTATGGTACTATAGCAGCAACTGTAGCAATAGCCAAGAAGCTCCCCGCCTTAGACTACCGAGAAGCGATTTCGAAGGTAGCGAGCGTAGCTTTGAGGGGATAAAGGGGTGGTTGGATTACAGCAACTACAGAACTATAGCAGCCGCAACTATACCGCATAGCTTCAATCCATCAAATTCCCCTTAATCCGCGGTTCAGACGAACTTATAGGTTATGATGTGCCTCATAGGTCTTCTCTCCTGCTGGTATGGATACCGTCAAGCGGTTATCTTTTGGAGGAACAGGGCAGACATATTCTGGGTTAAACGCACAAAATGGACTATAAGCGCGGTTGAAATCCAGTACGATTGTTTTGGCATTCTCTTTAAATGGCACATCCAGGTAACGGCCTCCGCCATACGTTTCGAAACCGTTGGTTTTATCAGTGAAAGGCACGAACAGCTCTTCTTTATTTTCTGAAAGCTTTTTATAAAGTGTCAGGCGCTGTGGCTGTCCTTCTAACTCAAAAGTAGCAGCTGCATAGCGCAAGTAAGGTTCGTAACTGCCATTAGTGAGTGTCATCAGCAAGGTGTCTTGCTTGGGCAACTCTTCTATTTTGGCATGTACCCTGTAACTCAAGTCAGGCTCATAGTAAATCAGGTTGGTAAAGCTGCGGCGGCCTTCCTCGGTAAACGGAGTGTTGGCACGGCTTCTGAACGACAGATCTTTATCTTCCCGTTCTTTCAAAAGAGGTTTGATGTAGTTCTCGTCGCTGAAGAAGGTCTCGTTTACAAAATAAAAAAGCACCAGCGCGATACCGGCAAAAAGAAGGAGCTTAACAGGGCGTTGCATAATTTCTGTAGCTAAAGTTCGCCACAAAGGTCGGAAATTTTAGGGTGGAAAGGAAGCAGATGTGCGGCAACTGCTTCTGATTGCAACTTAGATATTTCTAAAACCCAACTTATAGTATTATATTTACTATATATGTTATATTCGTTAATCCAGTTGCGTTTATACTATAGTTGGGTAAAATATGTGTTAAAAAATAGAGTCATAAAATACATGAAGCATACGGTATTATTTGTCTTAGTCTTTGCTCTATTCTCATGCTCAGAGATGGAAAAAAATACCAATCAGGATGCAACGATAACTGCTTCTTCGAATGCCAAAAAGGTAGTTAAAGAAGAGAAAGTTGTTGGTATCAAAGGAAAGGATAGATCTATAACTTCTCAAGCTATAAGAATGGAAACATTCACTAATATTCCAGATGAATATTATGGTTGTGGTTGTAGTTTATATTTAACAGAACAGGATAAGAAAGCAGATAATTTTATCTACAGAGATGCTGGTGATATTGCAATGATAGTGCTGAACGGAAAAATTCATAGAATGGATTACAAAGGAGAGAGCAATGGTATTACTACTTATTCTAATGATTCAGTAGAAGTGAAGAGGGTTCATACTAAAGCGGTTGAAAGCACAGAGATGGAAGAAACGATGGATGTTGAAGGGGTGCTTACAATCACTAAAGGCAAAGACAAACTTGAGAAAAAGTATGTCGGTTATTGCGGTTGCTAAACACGATTACAGGTCATTCCATTAAAATACTTAACTCAACAAGGTGCATAATTTAGGCTTCGGTTATCCCTTGCCCACAGTTTAGCCCAGTACGTATGCCGTAATCTATTACCACCCCACCCCTTCCTTAAATCCATAAAAATCGCTATATTTACAGGTATAATACTATACCAAACCCCCTATGTTAACATTAGCAGAACGACACCAGCATATTTTAAACAGACTGAAGCAGGAAGGACAGGTTAACGTGCTGGATCTCTGCGATAAGCTGAGCGTGTCGTCGGTAACGATACGCAAGGACTTGAAACTGCTGGAAGATAAAGGCCTGTTGTTTCGTACGCATGGGGGCGCAACGGCACATAACCCTTATACCATAGACCGCTCAGTAAACGAGAAGGAAAAGATACAAGCAACTGAGAAAAACCGCATTGCCATAGCGGCAGCCAGTTTGCTGCAACCTAACGACTCCATTCTTATCGCTTCCGGAACTACGGTGCTGGCGCTGGCACGTAACATTCAGGCAAAAACCAATTTAACAGTTATTACCCCCTCACTTAACGTTGCCCTGGAGCTTAACCGGCACCCCGAAATTGAAGTGATGCAGCTGGGCGGCGTAATGCGTAAAAGTTCATCATCTGTAACTGGGCCTTACGCCGAAAGCATCCTGGCCGATTTCTCGTGCAGTAAGCTGTTTCTGGGTGTAGATGGAATCGACCTGGATTTTGGATTATCTACAACCAATGTAATGGAAGCCCACCTGAACCGCCAGATGATCAAGGTATCGCAAAAAACTATAGTTTTGGCCGACTCTACCAAGTTTGGCAAACGGGGTTTTGGCAAGATCTGTGGTTTCGAAGACATCGACCGGATCATTACCGACAGCGGCATTTCAGAATATACTGTAAAAACCCTGGAAGGAATGGGCATAAAGGTAACTATAGTTTAAGCTCTCTGATTAGGAAGACGCCTACAAAACTATAAACCAACTATAAAACAAAAGCCCCGCAAAATGCGGGGCCCTTGTTCTCCTTTCTCAAACTATAAATGTTTCTTTAGTATTTCAGCCCACTTTTTATACCCTTCTATGGTCAGGTGAAGGCCGTCGTGTGTGTATGCTGTTATTAGCTGACCCTGGCTATCTGCAAAGTGCGGGTTTAGGTCAATCACTGTGATTTTCTCGCGGGCTGCAATTTCTTTAATGCCCTGGTTTACCGTAGCGGTTTCCTTCTCTTTGTTATAGTGCTTTTTAAACTTATCGAAGCTGTTGTTGGTAGGCAGCAGCGTTTGCACGTAAATTTTGGTCTTCGGCGATCCGGCTTTAATGCGGCGTACGATCTTGCTATAGTTGGCGAGAATCACATCTTCTGGCACATTGCGCGAAATATCGTTGATACCGATGAGCAAAAATACTTTTGCTGGCTTGCCTTCAATTACTTCATCCAGGCGCTCTAAAACGCCAAAGGTAATATCGCTGGAGATGCCGCGGTTGCGCACGTTCTTATTGCCAAGCAGCTCGGCCCAATCCATGTGCGCAGTAAGGCTGTTGCCCAGAAAAACAATGTCTTTTTTAGAATTTGGGTGGCTCTTAAAGTAATCGACCTGTACCTGCCAGGTTGCCGGGCGGTAGGTACTGTCGTACTTAACTTTTTCAGGCTTTGTATCAGCCAGCGAAAAGGTAGGCTCTGAGGATACCTGCGCGTTTGCACTTACCGAGAACAGCAATGCGCAGGCAGAGGCTGCTATCAAATGGGTGAATTTTAGTTTCATGAGGTTGTAAACTATAAAAAGTATTTCTAGTAGAGCGTCTTCCCCCTACCCCTTCCAAAGGCAATTACATCTTACCACAAGCTTGCCTAAGTAAGGAGTAGAGATCGACAGGTTAGAATTAAAACACCACTCTTAATTCTGCAGCTCTTTAAACAGGTTCGGATAATCTGAGATAATGCCGTCTACGCCCATGGCTCTCAGGCGCACGATATCTTCCAGTTCATTAACCGTCCAGGGAATTACTTTTATGTTTTTGGCGTGTGCCTTTGCAATCAGTTCGGGAGTTACCAGCTTATAGCTCGGGCTGTAAACATCCGGCGTGAAGCCCAAGCGCTCCAGGTTTTGCTCAAAGCTATCCTTGTTGCTCACCAGCAACGATGCCCGGATGTGCGGATATTTCTGGTGCAGCACCTGTAGTGTGCGCGGGTCGAACGACTGTACAATTGTCCACTGTGCAATGCCCTTCGCCTCCAACACCTCTACCAGCTTGATTGTAAACTCAGCTGGCTCCGGGTGTATGGTGTTATCGCCATCAGCAACTGATTTGGTTTCGATGTTATAGAATACCTGCGGCAGGTTGTTTGCTTTCAGGTACGTTTGCACGGAGTCGATAAGGTCTGCCAGCAACGGAATATGTGCTTCCATTTTGCGCTGCTCCGGATACTTGTCGTAATACCTGGTACCCATATCAAACTGGCGCACCTGGTCATAGTTCATCTGGTAGATGGCGTATTTTTTCCCATCCTTTTTCGGAATATCCTGCCCATCCGGCGTGCGTGCATACAATGGGTTTATGTGCGGATCATGCGTAACCACCACTTTACCATCTTTGGTAACGTGCGTGTCCATTTCTATAGTTGTTACGCCCAGGTTTATAGCCGTTATCATGGCCAGTATGGTATTTTCCGGCATCAGGCCGCGTGCGCCACGGTGGCCTTCGGTATCAAAAGCAGGTAAGTCTGGTCTTTGCTGCTGGCTTATAGTTTCTGTGCTTTTGCAACCAGCCATAAACATAACAGCGGCCAGTGCAACAGGTACAATTTTACGGATCATTTTAATATGCTAAAGTCTTAACTATAGTTAGGAAACAGTTTTCTTGCTTTCGTATTTCGTGCCGAAGCGATCGGTAGCTACAATGCGTACCTCACGTGAACTCCGCGGTATATAGGCCTCAAAAAAGTGGTCGGTTTCTTTCGGATTCACAAACCCACGGCCAAGCGGTAATTCCCTGCCCTGGTATAGCTCCACAGCCAGCGGGTCATGCGATTCGATGTTTTGCAATGCGCCTTTATAGTTGCCATCTACGTAGAGCTCCACCTTCCATTCCGGGTCCCAGTTCCATACATTGGCCAGCACGCGCGTTTCGCCATCCTGTGGCTGTACATACACGCTCATCTGGTGGTCCGCATCAAGGCCGGTAGATTTATAGTACCATTTCAGCTGGTTACCATCTACCTCGTACACGCCATAGCCATTCGGAGTACCGTCGCCGCAAATTGGGCCGGTCCAGAGGGCGCCGCAAACGGTACCGTGGTTGTGCTCAAATATGCCTTCCTCAATTACATTGCGGTTGTAGTGCGTGTGCCCCGACATGATGTGTACCGAATGGTTTTTCAGGATCGGGTACAGATCAGCTTTGTTCTTCACGTGGCGGTGTACCGGTATGTGCAGGCAAAGAATCACCAGGTGGTCTTTTGGCACAAAGGCCAGGTCTTTCTCAAGCCACTCCAGCTGGTTTTCTGTAATGTAGCCGTCGTATTGTTTGTCCTTGCCCAAGTAGCGTACATCATCCAGCACCACATAATGCACCTTACCCCTGTTAAAAGAGTAGTAGGTCGGGCCATAGGTAGCTTCAAATGTGTCGTCAGACACATCGTCGCCGCCTTTGTTCAGGTCCATGTCGTGGTTGCCAAGCGCCTGGAAGAACGGGATACCCATTGCGGCCACGCCTTTATTATAGTCTTCGTATAGTTCGAAGCGGTCCCAAACTATATCGCCTACAGTAATACCATGCACCGGAATGCTGCTATCCATGCCTTTCAGTAATTTCTGAACATCCGGCACAGCTTCAGCCAGCATACGGTCGGCATCTTCTCTGGTCTGTGCCTGCGGGTCGGCCCAGATAATGAAGTTGTGCTTTGTATCGTCGGTTTGCAGGGCAGTCAGCTCAAAGTTATAGTCTTGTTTGCTGCTACTGTCCAGTAACTGGTAATGGCGGGCAATGCCGTTCTCGTTCGGGAAGGCATATCCTGCAGGCACCGACACAAAAACGAACTTAGACTTCTCGCTTACAGGCATCTCGTATTTGCCTTTGCGGTTGGTCTTTACCACACTATAGCCATCGGAAACTATAACACCAGCCAGCTTCTTTTTGCCGGCTTTTACGGTGCCTTTTATAGTTGTTCCGGCAGGTGATGCCAGCACGACAGATGCATAACTTCCACTTAAAACAAGCCCCCCCGATACCAGGAGCATGCGCTCTAAAAAGGATCTTCTCTTCATCATATTACTTTTCCAGCTTATATGCCCGGTACTGTTTTCAGATTCTCAAAATGGGTGTTGTACTTCGCAAAAAGTGCATGGTTCTTCAGCAGCAACATTACCTCGTTATTGTTGCGAAGCGCATTCTGCGTAAAGTTATGCGAGCCTGTGATCAGGATTTTGGCGTTACCGCTTCCTTTCCAGTTACCTTCAATCAGTAAGAATTTGGAGTGGATATTGGCTGCAGACATGTTATAAACTTTCAGATAGGCACCGTTCTTCTCCAGCTCGCGCAAGCCAGTCATAATGTTATCGTCTATCTTATTTTTAACTACAACTTCTATAGTTGCGCCCTGCCCACGTAGCTCTGCCAGCTTCTGCACAATGTTCAGACGGGTGTTGGTCCAGTCAGACATGCCGATTTTTATAGTTGCTGTAGCCGGGTTTTCAATGCTGTTCAGGAATTCAATGATGCTGTCATCGCCATAAGCTGAACCGTTGCGGCGCTTTGGTAGAAAATATGCGGTAATATCAGTGGCTTGATCGGTGTATTCGTTGTAGTAGAAGTTCTTCATACCCGCTGTTGCCTTGGTTTTCATATCTTCCCAGTTGGCTTTAAAGGCATTGTACAACCCTACGTTCGAGAACATCACGGCATCCTGGAATTTGCGTGCATCGGCTTCGGTGAAGTTATGCGACGTCTGGAACACCACGTTTGGCACTGTACCGTTTGTAGTTACCACCTTTGTGAAAAGTACATATTTGTGGTGGTTGATAGCAGTTGTGCTGGCATCATTAATCACAGACACGGCACTTCCGCCTTTAACTTCAAGCGTTCTTTTCAGATCGTGGTAGATCAGTGGGTTAATTTCATGAGATTCCTCACGCCCCAGGTCCATCATCACGTGTACCTTTACACCTCTGCTGCTGGCCTTTTTGATAGACTCCACCAGCGGTTTATAGTCGAACAGGAAAACATTCAGGTGGATCGTTTCGCCTTCAGGAGTTGCGTTTACAAGTCCGATCAGCTGGTCCAGTATAGTCAGCGACACAGCGCCTGTTCTTACTTTGCTTACTTCGGTAAACAAGGCATCGGGGAACGTCGCTTTTACAGGAGTAGCAGTTTCTTTTTCTGGTACTTCAGGTGTCGGTTTTGGTGTTTCTGTCTTTTCGTCTTTGCAGCTTACAAACAAAAACAGGATGGCAATAAAAAGGTACTTTGGGTGTAGCATAATACTTCAGCTGTTTAAGCCGGCGGTTGACCGGTGTTATCAGACTTAAAATTTAATAGTTTATAATTAGATGCAGGGCTTGTGCCTTACATTCGTATTTCCATCATTTTGTTGCGCTTGCGGCTCTCTTCGGCCATAAAGCCCATAATATGCGATTCTATTGATTCGTCTATAGTTGAGGTGAGCAGCGCCGGGTTCTGTTGCGACACAGCCTGTACAAAGTCACGTACCAGCAGCCAGTCGCCACCGCCGTGCCCACTGTTTTTGTAGCCATCCACGTCTTCGGCTCTTGGCACCAGCTTCAGCTCTTTTCCGGTCCTGAAATCAGTTACCACCAACTCGTTCATATCGCCTACCATATCGCCCATAGCGCCCATTATGCGGGTGCGTCGGCGCGCGTAAGATGTAAAGGCCTCCATCGAGAAACTGGCTGTAACGCTGTCATCAAACTGAATGGTCGTTACATAGTGGTCGGGCTGGTCGTTTTCCATGCGGTACACACAACGGCCATAGTTGGTCGTTTTCAGTCGCTCCATGATCACTTCGCTGTGCTTGCTCTTATCGGCAGGCAGGTCCAACACAAAGGTTCGCTTGCGGTTATCATGGTAATGTTTGATGGCAGAGTACGGGCATTCGCGCTCTACTTTGCAGCCATCGGTACAGCGGGTAGTACTACCTTCGGGTGCGTTCTCTTTTCGGAACCACTTTAGGTCGCCCATCGCTGCAATGCGTTTACTTGGTTTGTTTATCACCCATTTAATAATGTCCAGGTCGTGGCAGGACTTGGCCAGAATAATAGGTGTAGTTTGTTTGGAATTATGCCAGTTGCCACGCACGTACGAGTGCGCCATGTGCAGGTGCTCTATCGGCTCAAAATGCTGCACACTTATCACTTCTCCTATCGCGCCCTGCTCTATCAGTTCCTTCATTTTCACGAAGTAAGGGGCATAGCGCAGTACATGGCAAACAGCAACTATACGGCCGGTTTTTTTGGCCATTTTCAGAATGTCACGACACTCTTTCTCGGTTGGGGCAATTGGTTTTTCGAGCAGTACGTCATAGCCCATCGCCAGCGCTTTCATGCAGGGTTCGTAATGCATGTCGTCGGGCGTGGAAATAATGACTGCATCCGCAAACTTTGGTCGCTCAAAAACCTGTTTCCAGTCTGTGAAACGGTTCTCGGTGGATATGTCGTGTTGTTGGCTGTACTTCTCGTTTCGGAATGTATTTGGCTCGGCCACCCCGATTACCTTTAGCTGCTCCGGAAACTTACTGGCAAAATTGCCATAAACCGTGCCTCTGCTCCCAGCGCCTATAGTTATAACAGTTACCGGCTTCTCCATAGGTTTATAGAGCGGGTTCTCCGGCAATGTATAAGCGTAGGTGTTGTCAGAAATTTTGGCCAGGGCTTCGGTGTTTATTAAAGCTGCACCGAGGCCCAGGCCAATAGATTTTAGTATGTTTCTGCGGTTCATCATAGGTGAGGTATGAGAGCACTGATTGACTTGGAGATGCCTTAACTATAAACTATAGTTTAATGGCTGTTGGGAGCAATGGTAAGCAAAAGCTAAAGCCTCTGCTTTGGTATTTAAAAGAAAGGCGTCCCGTGTTATAGGGCCGCCTTTCTTTCTATAGTTTAGTTCTGGTAAACTGCAAAGTCATCTATACCAAGGCGACCGTTAGTCTGTGTTTCAGAAAGCTTATTGATTCTGAAACGAACCGGACCTGAAATATCCATCAGGAAGGTAGCCATTTTATGATCACGGGTTGCATCTGTTACCACATCACCTATTTGTTTCCAGGTTGCACCCTGATCCTGTGAATATTCAAGAGCCCACTTGCTCGGATCGTCAGTGTAGTAACGGCCGTACCATACTGTTACCTTAGAGGCACCATTTGGCAAGTCGAAGTTCATCTGCAGCAGCGCCGAATCTTTGATATTTCGCTGGAATCGCACTGCCTGCTTGCCTGATACAATTACGTCACGACCGGCGGTCTGCTCCAGGATAGACTGGTACAGTGTCCAGTTACCTGTTGCGAGGTTACGGTTGTTATCAGCCATGTTATAGCTCTTCTTATCTTCCCAGTAAGGTTGTTCAAAAGTCTCCGGGAAGCCTGCATAGATAGGTCCGCTGGCATTAACAGCATCAGCAACATTTCGCATTCTCAGCACCGGTTTTCCATCAACTATAGTTGGTACACCAATAAAGCTTGCACTGGCAGGTAGTCTGCGGCTAGCAAAAGAAGCATTGGCATCAGTGAAAAGCGTAACCGTAGTTCCGGAACCATCACCAATTTGCTTGCTGCCTGCATACGTTTCGCCTGTAGCTGGTAGTGGGTCCATATCGCCGGTTACCATTACAAGTGTGCTCTCGTACTTGCTGAAGTTGTTTATCAGCTCGCCGATCGCAACTGTTGTAGGTACAACAGGCAAGCCGGTTTGCTGCTTCTCAATGTTCTGTGACTTAAGGCCTACAATGTGCAACACGCCGTCTTTACGGGTCACTTTAGAACCTCTCACATCGATCATTAGCTGATCGCCCACAGCATAGTTAGCTGCTTGCTCACCCAGGTCCAGGATAATGCCACGCTTCATCCCTCTCCAGGTATCCTGAATGGCCACTTGGCCTGCAGGCCAGTTGTTGCCTCCCGTGTTCGATACCACAACCCCCTGAATCTGGTGTGCACCAAATAGCGGGCCTGGTCCTAAATCCAAATCCTTCTCATGATACGCCTCGCGCACCACATAAATAGAAGCCTGCGGGTTTGGCGTACCTTCGGCCGGATTCGGGTTTTCTTCCACACACGAAGTAAACCCTATAATGCTTAAGCAAATGGCCAGAAATGATAAATATCTATTTTTCATGACTATGTCTTTTATCTTTCTCTTTTAAACTCCGGCGTTATTTATTCCACCAAACTTTGGTATTGATATCGTCGCCGCCCATAGCTGCTACAGCTGCGCTATAGTTTGTACCATTAAGCGACTGCACATAAACTGGGTAGCGGAAACGAGCCGGCATTTTACCGTCGTTTCTTACGCCTGCTCCGATTGGCAGCACAGGGTGTCCGGTTCTTCTGAATTCATGCCACTGTTGGAAGTCGGTGAAGAACAGCGTGTAATATTTCTGCAGCATGATCTGTCCCAGCTGAGCCTCAAAGTCGCCCCCTTCATTCAGCGCTACCTCTGGTTTCGCCAAATGTCCGGCTGGTACTTCAAGTCCCCACATGGTAATGGCTGCGTTGACACCTCTGTTATAGTAGGTTGATGGTGTGCCTGAGATGTATCCTCTTAATGCTGCTTCAGCAAGTATGAACTGCACTTCAGCATAGTTAATGATGTTACCCAGCAATGGCTCGTTTTTCAGATCCAGGTGGTAAGAAGACTGTCGCTCAGGAACGTTACCAGGTACATAGCCGCTCGGAATTCCTAGATAACTGGCACCATGAAGCGTTGCCCAGCGCGTAATGCGTGGATCACCCATGTTGTTCAGGTTATTCACAAAGAAATCAGACAAGCCATGCGAACCGTTAAAGTCATAGTCACGCATGTTGGTGAAAGCCGATACCAGCGGAAGTGTAGTTGTATACTTCAGGATCGCTGACTCCTCGTTGTTAGCAAAGATCGGGTAGAAAGAAGCATTTGTCTCTACAATCTCTTTGATCTTAGCTGCTGCATTCATCTCAGCTTTTCCTGACACACGCATCAGCAAACGTAGGTAAAGTGAGTTACCAAACTTTCTCCACTTGGCAATATCTCCAGCATAAAGTGGGTCGAGCGCTTTCTCATCATTCTTCATTGCCTCGTTTGCAGCCAGAAGAGCATTCGCTTCTTCCAGCTTGGCAAACAGGTCTCTGTAGATCAGCTCCTGTGAATCAAACTTAGGCTGCAGGTTACCCTCACGGCCTTTGTTGGCTTGTGAATAAGGTACATCGCCAAACATGTCCGTGATTTGTGAAGTTACCCACACATCCAGGATCAGGCCGATACCCATAAAACTCTTCTGCTGTGTTATCAGCGCGTTGTTATAGATATCTACAAAGTTAGTGCGCTGCAGGTACCAGTTGTTCCACATGTAATCCGACTCGCCTGGTCTTACCACATAGCGGTGGATCTCATCTGAATCCAGGATGGTTACGTGCACCTGCATCAGCTCATTGTTCAGGCGTAGTGCGCGGTTGTTGTTACGGGTAACTACATCGTGCAGTGCCGGTGCCAGCAAAGATGCTGGCCTGGCGGCTGCCGTTTCGTTAGGGTTTGTATTTAGCTCCTCAAAATCCTTGGTGCAGGATGTAGTGGCAAGGCAGGATGCTGCCAGTGCCGTAAGCGTGAATATTTTTATCTTTTTCATGATAGATTCATCCTCAAATTAAATGCCTATAGTCAGGTTCAGACCAAGTGTTCTGGTTGGCGGGAACTGGCCTACTTCAAAGCCACCTACTATGCTAGTGCCATCCAGCGTACCAACTTCCGGATCGAAAGCAGGCCACTCTGTGATCATGAACAGGTCACGGCCAAACACACCTATACTTGCACGCTGTAACTTAAGCTTCTCAAGAATTGAAGCAGGAACTGTATAGTCAAAACGTACTTCGCGTAGTTTAATGTAGTCTGTGCTGAAGGTGTTCGCTTCCACGTTATCGCGGTTGAAGTGACGGTTGTAGTAGGTCTGCATGTTAGTTACCAGCACATCGTTAGGACGGAAAGTACCATCTGCACCTTTAATCACACCATCACCAATGATACCGTTGTAACGACCAGGCAGCGTTTTAGTCAGTTTACCTTCTTCCATCAGAACAGCGTGTGTCAGTGAGTAAGCTACGCCACCAAACTGTCCGTCGAACAGGATATTCAGACCAAAATTCTTGTATCTGAAGTTAGTACCAATACTACCTCTCCAGTCAGGAGTAGCATTACCTATGTATTTGATTTCGCTGCCAAGCAGAGGCAAACCGTTTTCATCATAAATGATCTGTCCGTCAGGAGCACGCTCATAGCCAAGGCCATACAGGGCACCCATCGGACCACCTGGTCTTGCTTCAATTGTTCCGCGTGGACCTGATGCCAGAATCATTGTGCTCAGGCTGTCAACAAGCTCGATTACTTCGTTCTTGTTTTTAGCGTAAGTACCGAACAGGTTAATATTCAGACCATCCTTGTTCTCCAGCACCTTAGCGTTTGCCTGTATCTCGAGACCCTGGTTACGAACTTTACCGGCGTTAATTACAACCTCCGAATAACCAGTAGATTTATCTACCGGCGCTCTCAGGATCTGGTCGCGGGTATCGTTCTGGTAAACAGCAATGTCTAAACCCAGTCTGTTTTTAAGCAGGCGCAGATCTAAACCAAACTCAACACTGGTTGTTAAAAGTGGCTTCAGTTCTGAGTTGGCAATTGCTCTTGGGTTACCCAAACCTGAAGGGAATCCTTCCTGCACGGTGTAAGTGTAGCTTGTCAGGTAAGGGTCTGTACCACCACTACCTACCTGCGACCATGAACCTCTCGCCTTGATGAAAGATATTGAGTTTGGCATCTGGAACATGTCCGAAATAACCGCACTCACGTTAACAGATGGGTAGAAGAAAGAAGTGTTCTTAGCAGTTTCAGGTGTAGCAAGTGTACTGGTCCAGTCGTTACGGGCCGTAAAATCTAAGAACAAAACGTTGTCGTAGCTAAGCTGTGCTAAACCGTATAAGCTGTTTACCGCATACTCCATACGGCGCGGATAAGCAACCGGGCTTTCCTTGCTGTTTGCAAAGCTGTAGATACCTGGGTAAGTCAGTTTGTCAGCTCTCAGCTCATCTCTGTTGTAGATGTTTGCCATGCGGCTACCACCAACTGAAAGACCTGCCTCAAATTTGCTGCTGATCTCGCGGTTGTAACGCACCAGGAAGTCATTAGTAACTTCGCGGCCGTAGATGTTCTGTGTTCTGTACATACCTTCCGGGAACTTCTGCGTGTCCCAAGGGCGCTGCTGCGAACGGGAATCCTGCGAAAGATCCAGCGACGATCTCACCATCAGGCTAAGGTCGTTTGTAAAGTTGTAAGTAGCTGAAATATTACCAACCAGGCCATTTCTGCTGGATTTATTCAGCATTTCATATGCCTGCAGGTATGGGTTATCCAGAATGCTACTGAATGGTGTATTCTGCTCTACACCCTCACGTCCTGGTAACCAGTAAGGTTTAAACCAATTCAGGTCCAGGTTAGGGGAAAGCCCCCTGATAAAGTACATGATGGTGTGGTTGTTATAACCGGTAGATGGCAGGTTGTCGCTCTTGTTGTTTGTATAGTTAATCTTGGAAGCGATTTCCAGCTTGTCGGTTACCTTATGGTTCACTGATAGTGCTACAGTGTTACGGCTATAACCTGTATTTGGCACAATCCAATTGTTCTGAAGGTTTGTGTAAGACAAACGAGTTGAAGTCTTATCAGAACCGCCCTCAATACTTACACTGTTTGTGAAAGTAGATGCCGCCTCAAAGTAGTCTTTTCGGTTGTTTTTGTAAGGTACCCATGGAGTACGGGTTGCGCCGGTAGTGCCTGTTACAGGGTCGTACTGATAGTAGCTTTGTCCGTTAAAGCGCGGTCCCCAGGCAGAGCTGGTGCTTCTTGTACTTGCCCCATCTTCCGTGTTCAGGTAAGAATACCACAGGTCCTGACCGCCTGTACCCTGACCGTACTCATACTGATAATCCGGCCAGCGTGATACGGTACTTACAGTGGTATTAGAGTTTATAGTTACCCCAATTCCTTTTTTGTTTGCTTTACCAGATTTGGTAGTGATAATGATGGCACCGTTTGCACCACGTGCACCGTAAAGAGCAGCCGCACCAGGGCCTTTCAGTACCGATACACTCTCAATATCATCCGGGTTGATGTCGTTCAGGCCGTTACCAAAGTCAACCGGGTTGTCGCTAGATAGGTAAGAACCGCTACCTGTACTAACAGCTGGCTTGTTCATGATCACACCATCCACCACAATCAGGGCTTCGCTGCTACTGCCAAGGCTGTTTTCACCACGAAGGATGATCTTATTGGAACCAGCAGGACCACCGCCAGACTTTACCATGTTTACACCGGCTACTTTACCTGAAAGGGCATCAGTCCAGTTATTTGAAATGGCTTTGGTAAGCTCCTCGCCTTTAACTTGTGTAACCGAGTAACCGAGCGCTTTTTCTTCACGCTTGATACCCAGTGCTGTTACAACAACTTCAGAAAGCTGCTTGCTGTCCAACGACAGGGTTACCGCCAGGTTTTCTTCAGCTTTAGTGATAGTTACATTCTGCTGCTGGTAGCCTACAAAGCGGAAAGAAAGCACTGTTCCTACTTCCACATTTACAGTAAAAGCACCTTCTACATTAGTTACCCCAACAGGCTGCTGGTTCGCTAATATAGTTACACCTGGCAGCGTGCTTCCATCGTCGCCGGCAATAACTTTACCTTTTACAGTAACTTTCTGTGTCTGGGGAGTCTGCACATACACGGGAGACGCGACCGCATCTGCCGCCAGTCCATTTCCTGCTAACAGCAGGCACGAGCAAAGCCAGAGCGTTTTTTTAAAGCTCTTCCTGCTCTTTTTGGGCGGAAGTAAAAGTTTTTCCATCTGTTTTGGTTTAAAACTGGTATTGAGCGTTTATCTTGAGTGAGTTATAAAAGTGTTATTGATTAGATTGATTTTGATAATTGAAGGTTTTCCTTCTCCTTGTTCCAGGTAAGGGCTGTGAAGAATATAGAGAGCACACAGGCAGCTACCATCACGATAAAACCACCATCCCAGCCCCAGGCATCCACTACAAAGCCCATGGCAATATTGGCAAACAGCGCACCGCCCATGTAACCGAATAATCCGGTGAGGCCTGCAGCTGTTCCTGCTGCTTTTTTAGCTACCAGGTCCAGCGCCTGCACACCAATCAGCATAACAGGGCCATAGATCAGGAAGCCGATAGCAACCAATGCAAGGTTATCCACCCAGATATTACCGGCAGGGTTTTTCCAATAAACTATAACTGCTACCATTACCAGTACCATATAAATAATAGTGGCCGGAGCACGACGTCCTTTAAAGACCTTGTCGCTGATCCAGCCGCAAAGTAGGGTACCCGGTATACCGGCATATTCATAAGCAAAGTAAGCCCAGCCTGTTTCTTTCACTGAAAAACCTTTTGCTTCTTCCAGATAGGTTGGAGCCCAGTCCAGGATGCCATAGCGCACTAAGTAAACAAAGGCATTGGCAAAAGCGATGTACCACAGCAGGCGGTTGTTGAACACGTATTTAAAGAAGATCTCTTTCGCACTAAGCTCTTTTTCGTGGTCGCTGGAATAGTTCTTAGGATAGTCGTTTTTATACTCTTCTATAGTTGGCAGGCCGCAGGACTGAGGGGTATCGCGCACAAGCATATAGATGATTAGCGCTGATAATAAAGCAATAATACCCGGGAAGTAGAGCTTGCTCTCCCAGGTACCAAAAATAGCGACAGCCGCAATTGCCAGCGGACCAACAAGACCACCGCCAACGTTATGCGCCACGTTCCAGATAGACATTTTAGTGCCACGCTCCTTTGTGGAGAACCAATGCACCATCACACGACCACACGGAGGCCAACCCATTCCCTGGAACCAGCCATTCAGGAACAGCAACACAAACATGATCATGATGGAGCTGGTGGCAAACGGCGACAGGCCCATAAAGATCATAGTGATTGCTGACAGCACCAGGCCTATAGTTAAGAAGTTACGGGCATTGCTCCTGTCGGAAACGTTACCCATTAAAAACTTACTTAAACCGTAAGCAATAGAAACACCTGACAGCGCGAAACCCAGATCGGCTTTGGAATAGCCCTGAGCGATCAGGTCTGGCATTACCAGCGAAAAGTTTTTGCGAACCAGGTAGTACCCGGCGTAACCAATAAATATTCCGAGAAAAACCTGAAGACGCAGGCGCTTATATTCCGGATCTATTCTTTCCAAGGGCAACCGATCAGCATGAGGGGCCGGTGAAATAAGACGCATATGTTATTAGTAAAAGTTTAAGCTACTATTCTATAGTTTGATTACACTCAGCTCTATTTCAGAAACCATAATTGGATTCTTTAGTGAGTGCAATTATTTATTTATTTAATTATTTAGATGCTATATCTGTTGTTATACAACGCTAATTTCATCTTTTTTATGCAATTCAACCATAGCTGGCACAAAATTATAGTACAACTGAATCGTTTTATAGTATAGTAAAAAAGGTATATTACCGTTCTATAGTTCTAATTCCTTTTCTCTATCCTAAAACTTTACCTTGTCCTTCTGCACAACTATAGCTTTCTTCTAAAGCCAATTTGTAAAATATAATTTATCCTATAAGTCAAGCTACTTTGCTTGCTCTGATATCTTTATTATCAACTGGTGCATAAGGCGTTAGCAGGTACTGGTTAGCAAGCTCCGTGAAGCTTTTTACCTGGTTTTGCTGCCATGCCTCACTTAAGCCCAGGTTAGCCGCCATAATGCTTGCCACTGCCGGAGCCATATCTATTGCAGCTTTCGCGTTCAGGAACAAAATGCGCATTCTACGGGCCAGCACATCTTCTATAGTTCTTGCCATTTCGTGCTGCACAGCCCATACCACTTCAGCTGCTGTATTCGGGAACAAAGCATGCAGTTTCTGCTGCAGTTCAGGGCGTTGGTTCATCAGGTTTCGGATACCCTGCGCATCGCTGCCATACACACTCAAGTGCTCCGGCTGCGGCTTAGCAAAACCATGCACGTGCAGGTTGGCGGTTGCACAAGCCTTAAGTGGCAGCTGTCCAACTTTAATGGCCTCATCTATCGTGTCCTCAGCCATTTTGCGGTAAGTCGTCCACTTACCACCTGTTATAGTTACCAATCCCGAATCTGCTACAATCAGTTTATGGCTGCGCGAGATTTCTTTGGTGCTGTTTGTGCCTTTGGCTGGTGCAGCCAGTGGGCGCAAACCAGCGAAAACACTCAATACATCTTCCCGAACCGGTTTGCGCACCAGGTACTGCCCAGCGGTATTTAAAATAAAACTAATCTCATCTTCCAGTGCAGTAGGCTCCAGGCTGCTGCTTTCAAGCGGGGTATCGGTTGTGCCAACCAGCACATGGTCGTGCCACGGAACGGCGAATAACACACGCCCGTCCGGCGTTTTAGGTATCATCAGGGCAGCGTCGCTCTGCAGGAAAGACTTATCCAGCACCACGTGCACTCCCTGGCTTGGTCGTACCAGCGGATCCTGCGCAGGTTTATCCATCTGAAGCAGATCGTTGACAAAAACCCCGGTTGCGTTTATCACCACTTTGGCACTCAGTTCATACTCAGAGCCTGTTTCCAGGTCCTTGGCTTTTACACCACTTATCTTACCATTTTCGCCTTTAAGCAGCCCATTAACCTTAAAGTAGTTCAGGAGCACTCCGCCCTTCTCGGCACAGGTCTGTGCCAGGTTTATAGCCAGGCGGGCATCATCAAACTGACCATCATAGTATATGATACCACCTTTCAAACCATTGGGCTCTACTGTTGGCAACAACTTATTTATCGTTTTTCTGCCTAATAATTCTGTCTTTTTAAACCTGTATTTGCCGGCCATCCAGTCATACACTTTTAAACCGATGCCATAAAAGCCCTGGTTAAACAAACTATAGCTTGGGATAACAAATGGCTGCACACGCACCAGATGCGGAGCATTCTGCAACAGCAGACCACGTTCGCGCAATGCTTCATAAACAAGGCTTACATCGCCTTGTGCAAGGTAGCGTACACCACCATGTACCAGTTTGGTACTGCGGCTTGATGTACCTTTAGCAAAATCAGCCTGCTCCAGCAACAGCGTCTTATAGCCTCTTGCCGCCGCATCTACCGCCACACCTAAACCGGTTGCTCCACCTCCAACAACTATAACATCCCAGCCGGCTGTGTCCTGCTGAATGCGCTCTACAAACTTACCCCGGTTAAAGATACTACCTCCCGCTTCTGCTGCTTTCGAATACATTATTAAATTATTGTTATATTTTTCTTTGTATTTCGTTTAAAAGTAAAAATAAAACCAATATAAAAGCAAATGAAACTATAAAAAAATAACCAAAATCATTCGTAACTCATCCGTAATGCATTTTTGCCATGATTTTGTTTTGGTGTGGTTGGCCAGACCTGGCTACAAAAGGGAGATTTTGATTTCGTTTAGTTTATAGTTATATAGTCACTATAGCCTACCGAACGTGGCGCTCCAATCAGGAGCAACTATAAAAACCTGCCCTCATATAAACAGTATTAGAAGATATGGCGGAACAAAAAACAGATTATCAGGCCCTGATAACACAGCTGGATGCGTTGTATAACGATGCGCTGGCACTGGAAAAGAGATTCTCGAATGAAATAAAGCAGGTACACCCTAATTTCAGAAAGAGTGTGCGTAACCTGCTGCATTACCTGGCCTTGCGCCACCATGATATCAGAGAGCTGCAGCGTGAGCTCGCACAATTGGGACTATCATCGTTGGGCAGACTGGAAGGCCATGTTCTGGCAAGCCTGCAGGCTGTCCGTAACCAGCTTTGCTACCTGGCCCAATGCAAACCAAACAAACAAAGCCTGCCTGTTCGATATTTCGAAAATCAGAAATTGCTAACGAAACATACCGAAAGCTTATTGGGCGAACTTCCTCCTCACCGCACTACGCGTATCATGGTTACTTTTTCATCAGATCTGGCCAAAGATTATGATCTGGTGGAGCGTATGCTGAAGGCTGGCATGGATTGCGCCCGCATCAACTGTGCTCACGATTCCCCTGAAACCTGGCTGGCTATGATCCATAACATCCGGAAAGCTGAAAAAGCAACCGGCCTACCCTGTTCTGTGCTGTTCGACCTGATGGGGCCCAAGTTACGAACCGGCGAACTTAAAACCGGACCTAAAGTATTAGCCATCCGCCCGGTAAATAACGAAATGGGATTGGTCGCATCTCCGGCTATAGTTTGGATTGCAAGCAGCAATACGCCGCCGCCCACTAAAGTAGATGCCAGCCTACCTGTAGACACAAGCTGGGTAACACAACTACAGGAAGGTGATCGGATTAAGTTTACCGACACACGCGGACGCAAGCGTTCACTTTCTGTAGTTCGAAAGGAAAAAAAAGGTGTAATAGCGCATCTGCTCAAAACCTCTTACATTGCTACAGGCACTAAGCTAACAGTAGAAACCAAGACTGTGACCAGTCAGGAAACCACTGTCGGCGACCTGCCTTCAATCGAAATTCCGATCTTGCTTAAAAAGGACCATTTGCTTGTGCTGCACCGTGATCCCGTACCAGGTGAGCCTGCACAATTCGACCCGAACGGGCATATTCTGAAACCGGCACACATCTCCTGTACCTTGCCTGAGGTATTTGACCAGGTACAGAAAGGCGAGACTATCCTGTTTAATGATGGTGCGATTGAAGGCATTGTGGAAGAAGTGGAAGACGACAAGCTGCTTATAAAAATAACCTTCGCCAAGGAAAAAGGTAGCCTGCTTCGGGCCGATAAAGGCATTAACCTGCCTGAAACCAAACTGCACCTGCACGATATGACAGAGAAGGACAAAGAAGACCTGAGGTTTATCGCAAAGCATGCAGATATTGTAAACCTGTCGTTTGCAAATCACCCGGCTATGGTTCATGCCCTGTTCAGCGAAATGCGGAAACTGAAAGCGAACAAGCTGGCCGTTATGCTGAAAATTGAGACCAAAGAGGGATTCAAGAACCTGCCACACCTGCTGCTCGCTGTCATGCAATCCTACCCGGCAGGCATTATGATTGCACGCGGCGACCTGGCTGTAGAATGTGGCTGGCAACGACTGGCCGAAGTGCAGGAGGAGATACTATGGCTCTGCGAAGCCGCGCATATTCCGGTTGTGTGGGCTACGCAGGTGCTTGAAACACTGGCAAAAAAAGGCAGACCGTCGCGGGCCGAAATTACGGATGCCGCCATGGCACAGCGCGCCGACTGTATTATGCTGAATAAAGGGCCACATATTATAGATGCCATTACGATGCTCCACGACATTGTGCGCCGCATGCAGGACCACCAGTTCAAGAAAACATCGATGCTACGCAGCCTGGAAATCTCAGATATGAGCCAGTTACCTGCCGATTAAACTATAAACCGTACCTTTGCCTAAACTATAGCTACACAATGGACCCAAGAAAACGCGCAAACATAAAGCCCGGCATGCGGGTAAACATTGTTATGAAGGAAGACCAGCGCACCGGCTACCTCACCGAAGGTTACGTGCAGGACATCCTCACCAATTCCCCTAACCACCCACACGGCATCAAAGTAAGACTCGAAACCGGCGAAGTAGGGAGAGTGAAGGAAGTACTTCCTGAGTTTGGGAGTTAGAGAGTTTGGAAGTTAGAAAGTTAATGGAGCTACTTCTTTGATGCATTCTTTCTTATAGTTGTGAGTATAGCTATGATTTCGGAAGCTTCCTTCATGATATCCTGCAACCTGTGGGACCGCACAATATTAGATTCGACTAATAATTCCAACCAAAACTGGCTTTCGTCGGCTTCTTCAAGAGATACGCCTACTTTTGCAACGAACTCGGCTTTTGATCTTGCCCTACAAGCTGCTCTGTAGTTAGCTCCTACTGATGTTGCAGATCGCAGAAGTTGCTTACCTAGAATATAGGCTTCTGCATCTTTAGGCAACGCCTGAAACAGTTTAATAATCCGAACTGAAAAAGCCTTTGTTCTCAGCTTAAACTGCTCAGAAAATGCATAATTACTTAATCTATACTCTTCCATACCTTTCTAACTTTCTAATTTCCAAACTTTCTAACTTACAACAGCCCTTCATCGGCGAAGCTATAGTAGTCGTTGTTAGTAAAGATGATATGATCGAGAATAGGGAGATCGAGAAACTGGCCGGCTTCTTTCATTTTTTTGGTGAGTGAGATGTCGGCGGCGCTGGGCTTGATGTTGCCGCTAGGGTGGTTGTGAACTAAGATAACCGAACTTGCCAGTTGTTCCAGCGCTTTTTTGAAAATGATCTTTGGGTCGGCTACGGTGCCGGCAACACCGCCTGCACTGATACTTTCCTTTTTCATGACAACGTTTGCCCGGTTCAGCAAAATAACCCAGAACTCCTCATGTGGCAGGTCCAGGAGTTGCGGCTTTATGTAATTGTAAATATCGGTGGAGCAGGTGATCTGCGTACGTGCTGCAGCGGCAGTTTCTTTTCTCCTGCGGCCCAGTTCCAGGGCACTAACTATAGTTATAGCCTTTGCCTCACCAATCCCTTTGTGCTTCATCAGGTCCTTTACCGACAGCCGGGCCAGCTCGTTCAGGTCGTTACCTACAGCGGAAAGTATTAGCTTGGCCACATCTACAGCCGTTAGTTTAGGTGTGCCGGAGCCAATTAGTATGGCAATCAGTTCAGCATCGCTAAGCGCGGCCTTGCCCTTCAGGAGCAGTTTTTCACGGGGTCTGTCCTCTTCCGCCCAAGTCTTTATGTTTAGCGAAGTGTTGTAAGCAGCCAGCGTGTCAGTGTGTTTCATGTCGGTACAGTATTTGTAATAAAAAAGGCAGTGCAACTGAAAGTTTATAGTTTAAATTTTAGTTCAGATGCACTATAAAAACTTTTAATTTGTTATTCCTTTCTACCAGCTCTATCAGCTGGTAGCCCAACAATATATGACGCAACGCATGCTCTCATTTGCAATTCTTGCTTTTATACTTTTCCTGGTCGATCTGTATGTTTTCCAGGCACTTAAAACTGTTATTCAAGGTCTCGCACCTGGTACCCAGCGGATCATCATGATCAGTTACTGGGTATTATTTGCGGCAGCGCTGGCCGTGTTTGCCATTTTCGCCAATACACCGCGGCACCCATCGTCTCCGCTTAAAATATACCTCACTAACATCTTTTTCATACTTTATGCCAGTAAGCTGCTGGTGATTGCTTTCCTGTTTATAGATGACATTATCCGGATCGGAAAAATGGCCTTGAACCAGGTGAATGATAAAGTTGTGTTTAATCCTTCGCGCAGCAAGTTCCTGAGCCAAATGGGCTTACTCGTAGCAGCAGTCCCTTTTTCTGCCTTTATTTACGGCATGGTGAAGGGCGCTTATGACTATAGAGTGAAGCGCGTAACGCTTAAATTCCCGAATTTACCAGAGGCTTTTAATGGTTTTAAGATGTTGCAGATAACTGATTTGCACACCGGCAGTTTCCATTCAACTGAGCCGCTGAAAGAAGCGGTTCGCCTGATAAACAAACAGGAAGCAGATGTTGTATTTTTTACCGGCGACCTGGTAAATAACGTGGCCACAGAACTATATCCGCACCTTGAAACGCTGAAGCAGATTAAGGCTAAAACAGGAGTATACTCTGTGCTTGGCAACCACGACTACGGCGACTATGTGAACTGGAGCAGCCCTGAGGCTAAAAAGAGCAACCTGAGTAACCTGATTGATGCACAGGGAAAAATGGGCTGGAAACTGTTGATTAACGAACATCGCATTATAGAGAAGAACGGACAGCAGATAGCTATACTGGGTGTTGAAAACTGGGGCAACCGCGCCAACTTCCCGAAATACGGCGACCTCAGAAAGACCTATGCCGGTACAGAGCATATCCCGTTTAAAGTACTCCTCTCGCACGACCCGTCGCATTGGGATGGCGAAATTAACCAGCAATACCCGGACATCGACTTAACCCTATCGGGACACACGCACGGTATGCAGTTTGGCGTAAATATACCCGGCCTGAAATGGAGTCCGGTACAATATGTATACAAACAATGGGCAGGCCTGTACCAGAAGGGGCGCCAGTATCTTTATGTTAATACTGGGCTTGGTTTTCTGGGCTATCCGGGGCGGGTAGGCTTCCTGCCTGAAATCACGGTTTTTGAGCTCAAGAAAGCATCAGTCTAAAGCCTATAGTTTAGAAGCCGGTTCATAAGAGCCGGCTTTTTCTTTTGTCCCAAACCTAGCGCTTAGTGTTATAGTTGAGCTTTTAACCTTACCGGGTAGCGCACGTAAAAAATCAGGCAACTATAGCTTCCTTAAACTATAGTTGCCTATACATAACACAGGAAATCAAACTATGAAAAAGATATTATATCCACTGGCTATGGCAACTGCCATTTTATTCACGGCCTGCAGCGAAGACAGAGGCACGTCCACAGAAGTAGTGAACGCCAACCCAGACGAAAAGGTAAATCCGATGCACCTGAGCAACTATAACAGACCAGGTACAGAAGCTACCTCTACTGCATCTACCTTAACAGGCAGCAACATGAATAACTCTGGAGCCCAGGCAGTTCCTGCTAACCAGACACTAACAGCTGAGGAGTTGGTAAGAAGTTACTATAATGATAATAACCCGGTAGAATATTATCACTTTAATGCCACTGCCCGCCTGGCTGGCCTTGCACAGGACACCAGCATGGTCAATAAAAACAGAACCAGCACCACCCTTGGCAACAACAGTAATAATAACCAGAATAACACCACCATGGTTCCGTCCAGTACCACTGCTGATGGCCAAGGTACCAGTGTAACACAGAAAGATAAGTTAGGCAGCGGTACCAACAAGAATAACACTACTAAGAACAAAACAAACCAGACTGATAAGAAGAAAGAGCGGCTTACTCTCGAAAACGACAATTAAACGCATATCATAATCACTTTAAAACGACCTGTGGGGCAATTACTTACAGGTCGTTTTGTTTTTACATGGCATACCTAAGCGGTATAGTTATTATTAATCTTGTAGCTGGCATACTTTTTAACCATCTTTGGCGTATTACTTGCAGGCATTTAAATTTGCTACTGCATCCAATCAGTTACATGTACCACCGGTATCTCTACCTTCTCGGCTTTACCCTACTACTGCTACTGTTAAGCAATGCAACGGTATCTGCCCAACGTTCCGTCCGGATTAGTGGTACCGTGCTGCAGCCTGATAAAAAAACACCTATTCCGGGAGCTGGTATTATCCGGTATGGCACCACCAAAGCGGTGGTATCTGATGCCGAAGGAAAGTTTCTGATAGATGTAGCGCAGGAAGATACTTTGCTGATACGGGCAGTAGGATATAAACCGCTGTTGTACCTGCCCCAGCGCCTTCCGGTATCAGAATTACGCGTTACGATTGTGCTGCAGGAAGACAGTGTAATGCTACAGGAAGTGGAAGTTACCAACCGCCCGTCTCAGGAAATGATACAGCGTGCCCTGCGCAACATGAACCGGGCTGAACCAAACTATGTAAAAAGACCCGGCTACATTCCGGTACCTGAACTTACACCGCCACCTCCCCCACCGCCTACTGTAATGTCTCCAATCAGTTTGTTATATGATCTTTTCTCGAGAGAGGGAAAGGAACTGCGAAAGCTACAGGAATTACAGTTCTTGCAGCTGTTAGAGCAATACAAAGCGAACCAGGAGAACTATAACCGTTTTTTTAAAGACAATACCGGGTACGAGGAAGAAAAACCTTAGCAGCCAAAATTGGTTATGGTGCGTAACGTAGTGTAAGCAAACTATAGCATCATGAAAATTGGGTACCCCTGCATTAACCAGACACTGGACTGTTCTTCATCCCGTACCTTCCGGCTGGCATCTTACTCCGAGCAACGCTTAATTGAGACAGTTAGCCAGAACCTGGCCTGTTTGCAGCGCATCCTGGAATATAACGTAGCAAATGGGCTGCTTTTCTTCCGGCTTACCTCCGACCTGGTGCCTTTTGCCTCGCACGAAATAAACCAATATAACTGGCAGCAACACTTTAAACCCCAGTTCCGAGAGCTTGGCAACTATATAAAACAACACCAGCTGCGCATCTCTATGCACCCCGACCAGTTTGTGGTGCTTAACTCGCCTAACCCGCAAACAGTAAAAAACAGCATTGCTGAGCTGGCATACCAGGGCAGCGTGCTGGACCTGATGGAACTTGATACTACGGCCAAACTACAGATACATGGTGGAGGCGCTTACGGAGATAAAGGTTCAGCTATAGCCCGGTTTGCAGAAGTATACCATACGCAGCTGCCTGATGCTGTAAAAGCCCGCCTTTGCGTAGAGAACGACGACCGCACCTATAGTTTGCTGGACTGCCTGCGCCTGCACGAATTAACTGGTATGCCCATCATTTTTGATAACCTGCACCACGAGTGCGTAAACAACGGCGAACCTATGCGCGAAGCAGTGGAAATTGCAGCCAGCACCTGGCACCCTGAGCGCGATGGTATTCTGATGATGGATTATAGTGCACAGGCACCTGCCGAAAGAAGAGGCAAGCATGTGCAAAGTATATCCGAGTCCCTCTTTCACGATTTTCTGGTAGAAACCGAAGGCCTGGATATGGATATTATGCTGGAAATTAAAGATAAAGAGGCCAGCGCACTAAAAGCCGTGGCTGTTGCTTCAGAACTAGGTCGCTTATAGTTTAGAGGATAGCTGCTAGCTGTGTATAGATCCACTCTGCCAATTGCCAGAGCACCCAAATCAGCAGTATGAACAGCACTACAATAGCTACCAGAACACCAATAATGACGCCTTTGCCACTGCCCTGATATTTGCCCTCCTCGTAATGGCGGGTAAGCAGACGTACGTTTCGCTGGTTGGCTTTAAAGAAAAAGTCGAAGATATTGCCCAGTACCGGTATACTCCCAATAAGCGTATCCAGCACAATATTTACGAGCATAAGCGCCACCACTTTGCCGCTTGCACCATGGCGTGCCATCGTCATCACCAGCATAGCCGATACCCCAAATGAAGCCAGATCGCCGGCTACGGGCAGAAAACCAAGTATAGGATCCAGCCCAAAACGAAAGTTGGTGCCCGGCATTCTAAACTGGTTATCCATGAGCTTTGCAACATGGTTTACCCATTTCATTTTTTCGGACTGTGGCGTGCGGGTGTAGCGTGTGTTGTGCGTTTCCATCATACGCGCTTATACGCAAGCGAGCCCGCAAAGTATAGAGCTTAGACTATAAAGCTAATATGCCGTGCAACACCACCCTGGTTATTTTTGCGCCTTATACCGGTTTTGCTTAAAATTCTTCTTCTTACGTGCGTCCCACTTTTTATTCCGGCTCTCGGCACGGTTACGCTCATAGCGCATGCTGCGGCCATCATCATCAACCAAAATCGCTTTTCGGCCCTGCAGTGGGTTACAGGCAGCTGTTAAGGAGACAATAAAGGAAAAAAACAGAATGTGTTTAAGTAGTCTCATAGGTTAGCTCTTTTATGGATTTGCCTATCCCGGCAATCTCCAACTATAGGACTACTTATACTTGTTCTGATGCTATTGGTTTAATTCAACTATAAATAAAAATCAACCAATATTTAAACTATAGTTTTATGATTCTGAAATCAAAATGCAATATGCAGCAGGGCATCGCCCTGGTTCACAACTGGCATATTGTTTAATCCGATTACATAGCCTGTGGCAGGTGCATTTAAACGCACTTCCATTTCGCCATATGGGTCTGTTATGCTGCCAATATACTGTCCCTTTTTAACATATTCGCCGGCCTGAATGAAAGTGCGCCATAACCCGGCATTTTTTGCACGCAGCCAGATATCTTTCATACAAACGACGGTAGATTCGGCTGCTTCAGGGCAATTGGCGGTCATGCCCAGATGGTGCAATATGCGGCAGGTACCCTCCATGCCCATCTTTATGCCTTTCTCGTCAAAGCGCAGGCTTTCGCCGGTTTCGTATACCAATATCGATTTGCCAAGTTTGCCTGCCTCTTTTCGTAGCGAGCCTTGCCGGTAAGGGGCATTCAGGATAAAAGGAGCACCAAAGGCTTTTGCCAGCTCTTCGTTTTTGTGGTTGCTGAGCACGCAGCGTATTTGCGGGTAGTTGGAACGGCTCCTTCCCCCTGTATGGAAATCAAGACCATAGTCTACGTACGGCATTACTTCCTTCATAAAGCGATATGCCACACGACTGGCCAAGGAGCCTTCGCGGTTCCCCGGAAAGCTCCGGTTTACATCCTTGCCATCGGGCACTTCACGCGAGAAGTTCAGGAAGCCATAGATGTTGAGTACAGGCACAGCTATTATAGTACCTTTAAGTGGGTAAAGCATCTTTTTGGAAAGCATCCTTCGTATGATCTCCGTGCCATTCACTTCGTCGCCGTGCATGCCGGCCATCAGCAATACTACCGGCCCATCGTGCACCGAGCGGAAAACATAAACCGGAATTTCGATAACCGTACCGCTGGGCAGTTTGCTGATCACCAGTTTGGTCAGTACTTTTTCACCACGGTCTATGCTGCGACCGTTGATAACTATAGTTTCGGGCATGCTACTCGTTTACTTTCTTCTTAGGCTTCTTTTTAGCAAGACCTTCCACGTACTCTATTATTTTTCCGGCAATATCTTTTTGCGTAGCGCGCTCAATTCCTTCCAGTCCCGGCGATGAGTTTACTTCCAGGATCAGCGGACCGCGTTTAGATTGCAGCATATCCACACCGGCAATGCCCAGGCCCAGTGATTTGGCAGCCAACAGGGCGGCAGCTTTTTCCTGGCGCGATAGGCGAATCAGCGTAGCTTTACCGCCACGGTGCAGGTTTGAACGGAATTCACCTTCTTTTCCCTGACGCTTCATAGCACCTACTACTTCACCGTTCACCACAAACGCACGGATATCGGCACCGCCGGCTTCTGATATAAATTCCTGCACTATAATGCGCGCCTTCAGGTTATGAAAAGCCTCTATTACCGATTCGGCTGCTTTGCGGGTTTCAGCTAAAACCACACCTAAGCCTTGCGTACCTTCCAGCAGCTTTATTACCAACGGCGCACCACCAACCTCTTTTACAAGGCCTGAAGTTTCTTTGGAGTAGTTTGTAAAGGCTGTTTTAGGCAAACCAAGCCCTGCACGCCCCAGAATCTGCAACGAGCGTAACTTATCCCTGGAGCGAACTATAGCCTGGGAATCTATAGCACTTTTTACTTTCATCATCTCGAACTGGCGCACTACGGCTGTACCGTAAAAGGTAACCGACGCCCCAATACGCGGTATAATGGCATCGATCCCCGTCAGTCGCTCTCCTTTGTAAAGAATGTGCGGATCGCCCTGTTCTATGATCAGGTCGCAGCGTAGGTGATCGAGCACTAAGGCCTCGTGCCCACGCTGCTCAATGGCCTCTACCAACCGGCGGGTAGAGTACAACCTCGGATTGCGGGACAGAATGGCTATTTTCATAAATTGGTATTTTTCTGCTGTTGTTTGATTTTATACTTCTGCGCGACGTTTTTACGGGAAACATCAACTATAAACCTGCTTTTTAAAAGCTTGCGCCCGATAAGTACGGGGTATTTCATGTCGCTGCGGTCGGAGAGCGAAAATTCGGCTTCTATTACTTCATCAAATAGCTTGATGGTTGTACGGATAACGTAACGTTCCTGCACTTCGCCAAAAGAACTTTTTATTTCACGCAGGTCGTACTCGGCAAAGCGTAGCTTTTTGTGGTTGTACTGCGGATGTGACGGATCCAGCAGATCTACACAAATCAGCTTTCTGCCATCAGCTCCGGTTTCTTCGTGTATATCAGAGCAATGGATAGCCGACGTGTAAGCACCGGTATCAATTTTAGCTTCTATCTCTTCTATATCCAGCTCCGGCAAAGCCACCATTTCACGGCGGCCAATTACCTTCTTGTCTGGCTTGGGAGTAAGTCTCTTTTCCTCTTTCATTAAATCTTTAATTATGAATTATGAATGCAGAATTATGAATTAACAGAAGTGCAATCTCATATAATGTACTTATTCTTCTCATTCATAATTCATAATTTATAATTCTTAATTACTTATTATAAGAGATGCGGTAGATCGCGTTATTATAGTCATCTGATACCAACAGCGCACCGTCAGGCATCACGATTACGTCTACCGGGCGGCCCCAGGCTTCTCTTCCCTGCAGCCAACCTTCAGCAAAAGGCTCATAGCTCACGGCATTACCACGACCATCCAGTTCAACTTTCATCAGGCGGTAACCCAGCGGTTCTGAACGGTTCCAGGAGCCGTGCTCGGCTATAATGATTTGGTTCTTATACTGCTCCGGGAACATGTTGCCGGTATAAAATTTAAGCCCAAGCGAGGCCACGTGTGGTCCCAACTTTTGCACCGGTTTTACAAACTCATCGCATTTGCGGTCTTTGCCGAATTCAGGGTCAGCAATTTCGCCGGCGTGGCAGTACGGAAAGCCGAAGTGTAGTCCTTTTTTAGGAGCACGATTCAGCTCATCGGGTGGCATATTATCACCCAACATGTCGCGGCCATTGTCTGTAAACCATAGCTCTTTTGTGTTCGGATGCCAGGTAAAGCCAACCGAGTTGCGTACGCCTTCTGCAAAAATCTCCATGCCGGTGCCATCAGCATTCAGGCGGGTTATAGTTGCGTATACCGGGTTTTCTTCTTTACACACGTTGCAAGGCGCACCAACCGGAACGTATAATTTACCATCAGGGCCAAAGGCGATGTATTTCCAACCGTGGTGCTCGTCGCTTGGGTATTTATCATACACTACTTCGTACTTCGGGTTGTTGCGCATGTTCTGCTCTATCGCCGGAAACTTGATGATGCGGCTGATCTCGGCTACATACAGGTCGCCATCTTTCAGTGCAACGCCATTCGGAGATTTTAAGCCAGTAGCTATCGTTATTGTCTCGTCGGCTTTTCCATCTTTGTCTTTGTCAACTATAGCAAACACCTTGTCGTTGCTGCGCGTGCCTACAAACAATACACCTGAAGGGCTCAGGGCCATAGAGCGGGCATTTTCTACATCCTTTGCATAATACTCGATCTTGAAGCCATCAGGTAGTTTTATCTTCGCCAGGCTCTCATCTACAGGCTCGCTTGGGTTGTCATTAGTAGCAGTAGACTCTGCCTGTTCATTTTCGTCTTTGGTTTCGGCACCAGAGTTACAGGCGGTGCAGAAAAGCAATGCAGCAAAGCTGAAAGCATAGAGGGTGTTGAAGTATTTCATAGTGTTTAAGTTTAGAGAGAAGTTGCAAGTATAAAACTATAGTTTGAATAAGTATACTTTCCAGTGCAGGTATAGTTGGCAGAACTGATAATTAAGGAGACTTATCAGTTCGTCTGAACCGGGATTAAAGCAGATGAAGAGACTGGATGGATTTTCTATAAACTATAGTTAGCCAGCCTAAACTATAGTTTAGTAACTCTGATTGAAACAGAATTATTGAATCAGTATCCCGCTGGTTAATCCCTTGAATCACTGGTTCGTTTCTTATGCAGCAGTTCGGCTACATCGTGCAGCAGGTTTGAGTGGCCGGTTTTGAGTATTACCAGTTCGCCTTTATCTAAAGCACCCATAAATACTTTTACACGCTTTGGGGATATAATCTCGTCGTACTCACCCAGGAACATTGTAACCGGAATTGTGTGCTCGTTTAGTAAGCGCACGATCTGCCGGATGTCGAAATTAAGATCACGGAAACCGATCCAGGAGCGGTACACGCGCAGGCGTTTGGCCGTGCTATCCATCTGATAATGCGCAAACCGGATAAGGCTTTTGTGTGCCAGGTTGTACTTGTTAAGCACCTGCAGAAACTTAAAGAAGGCCTTTGGCTTAATAACGGTGCGCTTAAATAGTTGCTGCATCCAGCCGGGGTAGGTGGCAATGTTGTACCAAAAACTTGTTTTAATGCCGTCCGGGGCAATCAGATAGAGTTCTTCTATGCGCTCGGGCATCTGCTCAACTAAGGTCAGGGCAAATTTACCACCCATGCTAAAACCCATCACCGAAAAGCGCTCAATCTTGTACTTGTCTAAAAAGTGTTCGATTATCTGTTTCAGGAATCCTTTGCTAAGTGGCATATCGTCTTTGTGCAGGCGGCTGCCCCCATGAAAGAACAGGTCGAATGCATAAATGGTATAGTCGTGGCCAAGGGCCTGCTCCATCGGCAAATAATAGGAACTGCTCTGCCCATACCCATGGAAAGCCAGCAGCACTTTGCTCCCACTCCCGATCTTGCGGTAATGCAGTTTCGATTTATCCCTGATCAGATACAAGTTTTAATTATGAATGATGAATTAAGAATTTTGAATGGTAATACTAAACTATAGTTTATTCGTCATGCATACAATTTAGTTGTCAGAACTATAGATTAATGCGGGGATTTTCTGATCGTCTGAGCGGGGATTAATGAGATTAACTAAAACCTATAGTTACGGTTTTAAAATCCTGTTCATCCATAAATCCTGTAATTCCTGATTCAGACAAACTATAAGCGCGACACGCCTCCTGACACGACAAATTTCATCACGTCGGAACTTGGCACGTTCAGGTAAGTTACATTGCGGCGGGGCACCAGGAAAAGCTCTCCCGAAAAGTTATAGGAGTGCGGAAAGTATACAGCCACTTTATCGTCTACACCTATAGTTTCCAGCACATCCTGCGTTACAAAACCCAGCTTGTGGTTATCAGAGTCTTCGCTCATTTTTACCATCACCGGCTTATTAAACTTCTGGTTATCTCCCACAAAGGCATCAAACAGGTCGCGGATACTGGAATACACAATGCCAACCAAGGGCACTTTATGAAAAATACGCTCAGTAAGGATGATAAACGGCTTTACCAAAAAAGATGAACCGAGAAACCCAACCAGCGTCAGCAGAATCACCATCAGAAGGATACCCAACCCCGGAATGCCCAGGTCGAACATATCGTTCAGCCAGTCTATAATGGCCACCACTATCCAGACGGTGATGGTAAAAGGAGCTATGATCAGTAGTCCGTTAAGGAAATAACCGAGTAAACGTTTCATGTTTTATAGTTCACAAAAAAGGCCTTGCCGAAGCAAAGCCTAAATGTAGCAAAAAAGCTAATATATTATAGTTGCTATACTTGCCCGACAGGCTGATTCAGTTTTGCAATATGGTCTGCAACCTGCTGCATCAGCCACATTGGCGTTGAAGTTGCGCCACAAATACCCACGCTACCAGCATCAGAAAACCACTCAGGATCCAGCTCAGTCTCGTTCTCGATGAAGTAGCTGTTTGGGTTGTGCTGCTTACATACGCTGTACAAAGCCTTACCGTTCGAGCTTTTTTTACCGCTTACAAACACCAGCACATCATGCTCTGTAGAGAACTTGGCGAGTTGCGGCTCGCGGTTCGATACCTGGCGACAAATGCTGTCGTTGGCGTCAAATTCCGGTTGTGTGCTGTCTTGGTTTGCCTGCGCAATACGCTCTTCTATCAGGGCTTTAATATGGTAAAAGCCTTTGGTGCTCTTAGTTGTCTGACTGAAAAGTGTAACCGGGCGCGTAAAGTCGATCTTTTCCAGGTCTTCTTCCGTGGTAACTATAATGGCTTCGTCGCGGGTTTGCCCCGCCAGGCCAATTACTTCGGCGTGTCCTACCTGACCATAGATCACAATCTGGCCGTTATCTTCTTTAATAGAATCAAAAGCATGCTTTACACGGTTCTGTAGTTTTAGCACCACCGGGCAGCTGGCATCAATCAACTCTAAGTTATTCTCCAGTGCAATCTGGTATGTTTCAGGTGGCTCACCGTGTGCGCGAATCAGCACTTTGCAATCGCGCAGGTTACGCAGTTCTTCACGGTCAATTACGCGCAGGCCCTTTTTGTAAAGGCGCTGCACTTCCATGCTGTTGTGTACTATATCACCGAGGCAGTATAGTTCTTCTACATGCTCCATCTCGTCTTCTGCCATTTGTATGGCAAACTCTACGCCGAAGCAGTAACCTGAATTTTTATCTATGGTGATGTTCATAACCTATAATTTTTTTAGCTCTGCTGCTCTACAGCATACTTTTGTTCAAGCAACTTCGATGCCACCTTATGCATCACAAATTCCACCTGCTCGTCTATCGTCATATGCGACGTATCCAGCAAATCAGCATCATCGGCACGGCGTAATGGGCTTTCGGCACGTGTAGAGTCAATATGATCACGCTTCTGCAGGTTTTCCTTTATATCATCCAGGTTCACCAGCTGCTTTTTAGCTAACAGTTCCTGCTGGCGGCGCCTGGCTCTGGTATCCACGTCGGCAGTCATAAAGATCTTCACTTCCGCATCCGGGAACACGGCGGTACCAATATCACGGCCGTCCATTACCACCCCACGGCGCTTGCCCATTTTCTGTTGCTGCGCCACCATGGCACGGCGTACTTCAGCTACCACACTTACTTCGCTTACCTGGTTAGAGATATACATTTTGCGTATCTCATCTTCCACGTTCAGGCCGTTCAGATACGTTTCGTTGCGCAGCGTTTTAGGATTATAATGGAACGTGATGTCGATGTTGTTTAACGCATCCTTTATCTCCTTCGGGTTGGTAAGCGACACATGGTGATCCAGGAAATACAGCGTAACCGCCCGGTACATAGCGCCGGTATCGATGTAGGCATAGCCTAGCTCGGCAGCTACCTGTTTGGCCGTAGTACTTTTACCGCACGAGGAATGGCCATCTAAAGCGATCACGATTTTTTTCATAAAGGGAGAGCGTAAAATTTAATTGGAATCGCAAGGGCAAGGTGCTTTGCCGCGCTTGCTCATTTTCTGGTATTTAGCCGTTTTTTTCTGCTGTGCGGTCTTCTGGCTGCACCCGGCCAGCGAGCCGGAAGCCAAAACGCATGCTATTACCATGTATGAAATTATCTTTCTCAAAACGACTGACTTTAATGCAAATATAAAGTAATTTACGGGTTCGAGCCCCATTTACAGGCAATTTAATAAACTAATACCAGATACCATGCAGGCAGCCTATACCGTTTCCGGTCGCATTATAGACATACACAACAAAGCGATATTTGAAGGTACAGTTCAAGTTGCAAACGGCCGCATTTCTAAAATAGTTCGTGAAGCCACCACGGCTACAAATTATATTTTACCCGGTTTTGTAGATGCTCACGTGCACGTAGAAAGCTCGATGCTGGTACCCAGTGAATTTGCACGCCTGGCCGTAGTGCACGGAAATATAGCTACCATTTCAGACCCGCACGAGATAGGCAATGTGCTTGGTGTGAAAGGTGTGGAGTACATGATCGAGAATGGCAAAAAGACTCCTTTCAAGTTCTACTTCGGAGCACCGTCGTGCGTGCCTGCCACTCCTTTTGAGACGGCCGGTGCAGAGATAACGGCTGCTGACATAGAAGAATTGTTTAAGCGTGACGAGATCGTGTACTTAGCCGAAATGATGAACTGGCCCGGCGTACTGCACCGCGACCCAGTAGTGATGGAGAAGATTGAGCTGGCCAAGAAGTATGGCAAAGCAGTTGACGGACACGCACCAGGCTTAATGGGCGAACAAGCCAAACTATACGCCTCTGCCGGCATCACGACAGACCACGAATGCTTTACCGCCGAAGAAGCGCTGGACAAACTGGCTGTAGGCATGAAGATACTGATACGCGAAGGCAGCGCCGCCAAGAACTTTGAAGCGCTTATTCCGCTTTTGCCGGAGCATTACAACAACATCATGTTCTGCTCCGACGACAAACATCCGGATAACTTAGTTGAAGGCCACATCAACCTGCTGGTAAAACGCGCACTGGCAAAAGGCAACGATCTGTTTCATGTGCTGCAGGCGGCTTGTGTAAATCCGGTGGAGCACTACAACATGAAGGTTGGCTTACTAAGAGAAAATGACCCTGCCGATTTTATAGTTGTAGACGACCTCGATAACTTTAACGTACTGGCCACTTACATTAACGGCGAAAAAGTAGCTGAGAATGGTAAGTCAAATATCGCTTTCACTGAGAGTGAAACTATAAACAACTTCAACACCAGCTCTAAAACTATAGACCAGTTCCAGGTGCCGGCTGCAAATGCGCACAGGATACGTGTGATCGAAGCTTTCGACGGGCAACTGATCACTAAAGAAGGTATTGTTACACCTAAGATCGAGAACGGGGTTATAGTTTCGGATGTAGCCAATGATGTGCTGAAGATAACGGTAGTAAACCGGTATGAAGAAGCAGCGCCGGCTGTGGCTTTTATCAAGAATATCGGTCTAAAATCCGGAGCTATTGCTTCGTCGGTTGGGCACGATTCGCATAACATTATAGCGGTGGGTGTGGATGATGAAAGTATAACCCGTGCGGTGAACCTGATCATCGGTGCAAAAGGCGGCGTTTCGGCGGTTGATGGTGAAAAAGAGCAGTTGTTGCCCTTGCCAGTGGCCGGCATTATGTCGGCGGAAGATGGCTACAAAGTGGCGGAAGCCTACTCAACCATAGACAGAATGAGCAAGGAAATGGGCAGTAACCTGGCATCGCCGTTCATGACACTTTCCTTTATGGCCCTGCTGGTTATTCCATCACTCAAGCTCAGCGACAAAGGTTTATTTAACGGCGATACGTTTTCGTTCGTACCTGTAACAGAAGCATAACAAAAGTCCGTGGCTATAGGCCCGGTTATACATGGAGGAGTTACTCATTTTCTTTATTGGGATGCTGGTGAGTGGTTTCGGTACCGTCATTGGGTTCGGAGGTGGCGTTTTTATGGTGCCTATCCTCATTATCTTCTTCGGGTATAACATCGAAATAGCCATCGGGTCAACTATGGCAGCGCTGGTTCCAGCTTCCTTTATCGCTTCTATCTTCAACCTGCGCGACAAAACAATAGATTACCTTGTAGGGACTTTAATTCAACTGCCTGCTATTGCCGGCACGGTGCTGGGTGCTTTTTTAGTAGCTTTTCTGCCGGTATTTAAGTTGCAGCTCATATTTGCCATTTTTGTTATTATAGTTGGCGTGTCTATGATCAGGCCCAAAAAGCAAAAGCAATACGACCCACATGGCGGAATGATGTACCGCCTGCGACGTGTGCCTACCACTTTCATCCGGAAAAACAAGGCTAAACAACTGGCTTACAGACTAAACGGTGGTGTTGTAACAACGCTGGGCTTTGGCTCGGGAATAATGGCAGGGCTTTTCGGGATTGGTGGCGGCTTTGTGCAGACCCCTATGATGATCAAGCTCTTCCGGATACCGGTCCAGATTGCAACGTCTACTTCCCTGTTTATACTGGTGATTACCAGCTTTACAGGTTTCATAAGTCACTATTTGCTGGGGAATGTGCTCTGGAGCCGTAGTTTACCTTTAATGGCAGCTTTTGCACTGGGCGCACTGGGTGGCAACATTTATAAGCAACGCTGCGGTAAGCTCAACAACATGGAAACCATGATCGGGATCGGATTATTTCTGGCTGGCTTTGGTGTACTACTCAACCTGATTCTTAAATCAAACGATATCAGCTTCTCCTTCTAAAACACCAAAGCCCCTGGATTTGCAGAGGCTCAATTATAGTTACTCAAAAAAGACTTTATATTTCTCCGGCTGCTTTACCAGAAAGGTGCTTGCTAAGCAGTTTGTTTAATTTATCAGCAGTAAGCGGCTTAGTGATATATTCGGCGGAGTACTTTGTTACAGTATCTGTATCCTGGGGGTGAGTTGATGTAGTAAGCACTACCATGGTTATGCCTTTTCGGAAGTCAGGGTTCAGGCGTTCGTACAAATCCAGCAGTTCAAACCCATCCATTACAGGCATATTTATGTCCAGAAAGATAAGTTCCGGCTTAAAGTAATCGCGGCTACCGGGGTCGTAGTTATTGTTGCTTACATTGTACAGATAATCAAATGCCTGTTTACCGTTTACAAATGTATGCACATGATCAGTCAACTGCATTCTGTCCAGCAGGCGCTGGTTCAGAAAATTAGTTGTCTCATCATCATCAATAAGTAATATTCCGGAAAGTTTCTTCATCTTAAGACTTTGTCACTCAAATCCTATACGATAGTAATCAGATTTACTGCAAAGGTATTTAATAGTTAATTAAAATTCCCCCTAAACCTACACTAATTATACAGGCAAGTCCTTTTTACTACATTTCTGGCAGATTACGGCAGTATTTTAGTACAACGGACTAATGTACAAATCTGATCAGAATGTAAGCAACTGCAGGGTTAAGTATAAATGCAAACTATAGCGTAATGTGCAAAAGCTATACCGGGATTCTAATATAGAGATAAAAAAAGCCCGAACCTACTGCCGGGCCTTTCTTATTGTTTCTATATGTTATAGTTAGTCGATATAACCCTGAGCACGCATCCACTCATCGTTGTAGATTTTGCCCAAATAACGTGTACCATGGTCTGGTAACAATACTACTACTACATCGTTTTCGGTCAGGCTATTTTCGCGGGCATACTCCAGCGCACCATAAACAGCCGTACCGCTCGACCAACCAACAAAAAGGCCTTCTTCTTTTGCAAGTCTGCGGGTCATAACAGCGCCATCTTTGTCTGTTACTTTTATAAACTGATCGATCAGGTCGAAGTCTACGTTCTTTGGCAGAATGTCTTCGCCGATGCCTTCTGTAGCATAAGAATAGATCTCATTCTCGTCGAAAATGCCTGTTTCCTTATACTTCTTAAATACCGAGCCATAGGTATCGATACCTATAGTTTGCAGCGCCGGGTTCTTTTCTTTCAAGTATTTGGAGATACCAGAAACCGTACCGCCGGTACCCACACCCGTAATAAAGTGTGTTACCTTGCCGCCGCTCTGCTCCCAGATTTCAGGACCAGTGCTTTCGTAGTGGGCTTTCCAGTTAGAGAGGTTATCGTACTGGTTCGGGTAAAACGAGTTCGGGATTTCCTGGTTAAGGCGTTTCGCTACCGAGTAATAGGAATCCGGGTGCTCAGGAGCCACATTTGTAGGGCAAACTACTACTTCAGCTCCAACTGCTTTCAGGATATCCATCTTCTCCTTGCTCTGCTTATCGGCCAGGGTAAAGATACATTTATAGCCTTTGGCAATAGCTGCCAGTGCAAGGCCCATGCCCGTGTTACCGGATGTTCCTTCAATTATAGTTCCGCCAGGTTTCAGAATGCCTGCTTTTTCAGCATCTTCAATCATCCTGATTGCCATGCGGTCTTTTACAGAGTTACCCGGGTTCAGGTACTCAACTTTTGCCAGAATGGTAGCTTTTACATCTCCTGTAACTTTATTAAGCTTCACCAGCGGCGTGTTACCGATTGCCTCGGTTATGTGGTTCAGATACTTCATGTGAGGTATTATTGAATTCGGGTGCAAAGGTAAGTAAATTAAATTATAGTTTTGGTAGTGCCGGCCAGCCCCTGTTTGGCGTGCCCTGCCTATGTAACAGCTAAAACAGCGCATAGCGTTCCGGCAGCTATCGTTTCAGGTTATTTTAGTAAAAGTGGCTGGCAGTGTAAATCATAGCTGACAGCAAACAACAGGCTACTATATTAGGTATAACTATTTTTTGTACGCGCCATAAAAAAGCCTATTTTTGCACATCCTTATTATTAGACGGTTATACATAACTAAATAAGATACACATGAGTGTTTTAGTAAATAAAGATTCGAAAGTGATCGTACAGGGCTTTACTGGCTCTGAAGGTTCTTTCCACGCATCTCAGATGATCGAGTACGGCACCAACGTTGTGGGTGGTGTAACTCCGGGCAAAGGTGGCAACAACCATTTAGACCTGCCTGTATTCAACACAGTGGAAGAAGCTGTAAAAAGAACTGGTGCTGATGTATCTATCATTTTCGTGCCACCGGCTTTTGCTGCTGATGCCATTATGGAAGCCGCTGATGCTGGTATTAAAGTGATCGTGTGTATCACAGAAGGTATTCCTGTAAAAGACATGGTGGCTGCTAAAAACTACATCAAGTCTAAAAATGTAACGCTTATCGGACCTAACTGCCCGGGTGTAATTACGCCAGGTGAGGCAAAGGTTGGTATCATGCCAGGTTTCGTGTTCAAGCCAGGTCGTATCGGTATCGTTTCCAAATCAGGTACGCTTACTTACGAAGCTGCTGACCAGATCGTGAAAGCTGGCTTAGGTATCTCTACTGCTATCGGTATCGGTGGTGACCCAATTATCGGTACACCTACAAAAGATGCAGTTCAGTTATTGATGGAAGACCCTGAAACAGATGCCATCGTGATGATCGGTGAGATTGGTGGTAACTACGAAGCAATGGCTGCGAAATATATCAGCGAAACTGGTAACAAGAAGCCGGTAGTTGGTTTCATTGCTGGCCAGACTGCTCCGGCAGGTCGCCGTATGGGCCACGCAGGTGCTATAGTTGGCGGTGCTGATGATACAGCTGCTGCTAAAATGAAGATTATGCGTGAGAACGGCATTCATGTAGTAGAGTCTCCTGCTGAAATTGGTGAAGCAATGGTTGCAGCACTTCAGCAAGCAGGTATCACTGCCTAGTCTGATTCAACGCTATAGTTATAAACAAAGGCTGCTCTGAACAGGGCAGCCTTTGTTGTTTTGTCTGAATCACAGATTAATGGGGATTTGATGGATTGGTGGAAAAGGCTTTAGATATATAGTCCTATAGTTGCTTTTACTATTTTATCATCCTGAAAGGATAGGATAATATTAGAGAGTGTAAAGGTCACGTCTATAGTTGCTGGCGTAAAACCCACCCCTACCCCTCCGAGGAGGGGAATTTCGGCTATAGTTGTGCTATCGTGCTATAGTTCTATAGTTGCTATAATTTTTTATACTCGTGCGGGTTTGTAACTCAACTGACCCGAAAGGGACAGGTTTATCAAGGGCGTTGACTATAGTTCAATAGTTGCTGTTAGTCATCCCCCTCCCCCTTCAAAGGGGGACTTTCTGCTACTGCTATAGTTGTAGCTATAGTTTTATAGTCATAGACTCTTTAACTCCTAAACTTTCTAACTTTTTAACTTTCTAAACTTCGCCCACTTCCACTACATGCTGTTTCTTACGGTTTCTTATAGTTGCAGGCAGCGAATCAACAATTTCTTTTTGCAGCGCTTCAATCAGCTTTTTCTTCAGGAAACTTTTGTGCACTACCAGGCTTACTTCGCGCAGTGGTTGTGGCTCGCTGAATGGTCTTATCAACCGCTTCTTTTCTTCCGGCATCTCGAGCACCGATAGCTCGGGCAGTAACGTAAGGCCATGCTGGGTTTCTACAATTCGTTTCAGTGTTTCCAGGGAACCGCTTCTATAGTCTAAATTAGCTCCTTCAGAACCACCCATGCTGCCTCCACGGTTACAAATGTTAAGCACCTGACTCCGGAAGCAATGTCCTTCGTTCAGAACCCACAAATCATCAGGAAGCAACTCGGTTGGGTCTATTTCTTTCTGTTTTGCCAACGAGTGCTGCGGATTTACATACACCATAAAAGCCTCATAAAATAGCGGCAGCTCCTTTATAGTTTTATTTTCGAGCGGCGTAACCAGCAAACCTACATCCAGCAATTCGTGGTTAAGCTTACTCACAATCTCGTTTGTCAGCAATTCCTGCACTACTACACGCACCTGCGGATATTTCTCAAGGAAGCTTGTTATAAATAATGGCATCAGGTAAGGCGCCAGCGTGGGTATAACCCCTATGCGCAACTCGCCACTCAGTTCCTTTTTCTGGTTCTGTACCAGTTCCTGTATCTTTTTAGACTCTGCCAGCACCACACGCGCCTGCGCAATAATCTCCTTCCCTATCTCGGTTGGCCTAACCGGCACACGACTCCTGTCGAAAAGCTGCACACCTAGTTCCTCTTCAAGTTTTTGTAGCTGCATGCTCAGGGTTGGCTGCGTTACGAAGCAGTTTTCAGCAGCTGTAGCAAAGTGGCGGTACGTATCTACAGCCACCAAATATTCCAGTTGTATTAGCGTCATTCTATACTTCTGATATTGTTCTCAACTATAAATTTACACTATAGAATTTATCTATCAAAGCATAAAAAGTATTGATTTGATTGATGATCAATATTTCAGGATCTTTGTAGCGTAATAAGAGAGACAATCATCAAAAACCAAAAACTATGAATAAGCTAACCAACATCGGACTGCAGAAAGAAGACTCAAGACAAATGGCAGACAGACTGAACGAACTGCTCGCAAACTACCACCTGTACTACCAGAACCTGCGTGGTTTTCATTGGAACATCAAAGGTGTGAACTTCTTTCAGCTGCACGCTAAGTTCGAGGAGCTTTATAACAAAGCATTAACACAGATAGATACTATAGCCGAGCGTATTTTAACGGTTGGACAACAGCCGTTGCACACGTTCTCGGAATACACCCGTGTGGCTACAATTAAAGAAGCTGCTAACCTGAGCAATGACAAGGAAACAGTAGAGGCCACACACCAAAACCTGACGGTTATCCTTAACCTGGAGCGCGAAATTCTGAGCCTGGCCTCAGAAACCGGCGATGAGGGTACAATAGCGCTACTAAGCGAAGACATCAATGAGATTGAGAAAACGCTCTGGATGTTGAAAGCTTTCCTGAGCTAATCATCATAAATACATAAGGCTAAAGTGTGAGTGAAATAGTGGCAGAAGCGGTGCAAGTTACTCAGCGCTGCAACTGCACCTGTTATGGCTCATCCGTAAAGCTCCCTTTTAAATTAATACAGCTTAAACATAGATGAAAGCGCCTGTAGTTTCTGCAGGCGTTTTGTGCTGTTTGGAGTGTATGAACTGGCTTAGAGCTTTTGTTGTAACTTGGAGCTATAGTTCTATAGTTGGCAATTAACCCACCCTACCCCTCCCAAGAGGGGAATAACGGCTATAGCTATAGTTTAAGCTATCGTGCTATAGTTACAAATCACGAGCAGGCAGGCGCAGCCTGCCCCAAGGAACTACTACCACGGAAAGGCGATGAAACTATAGTTATTAAAACAATAAGAACTATAGCTATCGAAAGATCACAGTCCTGGGGTTGAGCGCCTTTGACTTGTTGCGGTGCCGCCAGGCAATCCAAGGAACGAGGAGAGCAAGAAGGCAGCAGCGCGATGGACGAAGACGGGGCCCCGCGGCCGTGAGCGCACCAAAGCTAGATATGACCACTATAGGCTAATAGAGCTCCCAGGATATGTGGTGGCTATAGAATGAGTTGCTTGTGTCAAGTAGTGACTATAGTTAACTACAGAACACATAAGATCCTTCGGCTTCGCTCAGGATGACAAAGAAATAACTACTCGACAAGACAAAGAAATAACTATAAGCTCAGATAGATTTCTCACCATACTCGAAATGACAGGAGTAGAAACTATAGCTCTCACAAGAACGATAACTAAATAGAAACTATAAAAAGAAAAAGCCGCCTGCTGTAGCTCAGTACAACAAGCGGCCTACTTTGGCTAAAAGTATATCCTAATTATTTCGCGTAGCTGATCGCTCTCATTTCGCGGATAACCGTGATCTTGATCTGACCCGGGTATTGCATTTCCTTCTCGATCTTCTGCGAGATATCAAATGAAAGCTGTGCAGCTTTTTCGTCTGTTACATTATCGGCATCTACCATTACGCGCAGCTCACGGCCGGCCTGAATGGCGTAGCACTGGTTTACACCTTCAAAAGAGATAGCAGCTTCTTCCAGTTCTTTCAGACGCTTGATATACGACTCCATGATCTCGCGACGGGCACCCGGCCTAGAACCTGAAATAGCATCGCAAGCCTGCACCAGTGGAGAGATCATCGCAGTCATTTCAATTTCGTCGTGGTGGGCACCAATGGCGTTGCACACATCCGGATGCTCTTTGTACTTCTTGGCAAGCTCCATACCGATGATGGCGTGTGGCAGTTCCGGCTCGTCTGGCGTTACTTTACCGATATCGTGTAATAAACCGGCACGTTTAGCATGCTTCACATTCAGGCCAAGCTCGGCAGCCATGGTAGCGCAAAGGTTGGCAACCTCACGCGAGTGTTGCAGCAGGTTCTGGCCATAAGAAGAACGGAAACGCATACGACCCACCATCTTGATCAACTCTGGGTGCAGGCCGTGGATACCAAGGTCAATGGCAGTACGCTCACCGATCTCTACGATTTCCTCTTCAATGTTCTTACGTGTTTTGGAAACAACCTCTTCAATACGGGCCGGGTGAATACGACCGTCGGCAACCAAACGGTGCAGCGACAGACGCGCAATTTCACGGCGAACCGGATCGAAACCAGAGATAATGATGGCTTCCGGGGTATCATCAACTATAATTTCAACGCCGGTAGCAGCTTCAAGGGCACGTATGTTACGGCCTTCACGACCAATAATCTTACCTTTGATATCGTCGCTCTCGATGTTGAATACCGAAACGCAGTTCTCGATGGCATGCTCAGCAGCTGTACGCTGAATGGTTTCGATAACGATCTTCTTAGCCTCTTTGGTAGCGGTAAGTTTCGCCTGCGCAATAATGTCCTTGATGTGCGATGATGCCTGTGTAGTAGCCTCGTTTTTCAGGGCATCTACCAGTTGCTCGCGGGCTTCGGCTGCAGTTAAACCGGCAATTTTCTCGAGTTGGGCTACAACTTCTTTATGCTGGTTTTCTACTTCTTCTTTGCGCTTGTGCAAGTGATCCAGCTGCAGGTTTAAAGCTTCTTTTTCCTTGTTCAGCTCGTTCTCGCGGCGCTTGTTATCTTCCATCTGCTTGGTAACATGCTGCTCGCGCTGCTTTACCTTGTTCTCGTTCTGGATGATAATGTTTTTCTTCTTGTTTGATTCTTCTTCAAACTCAGATTTCAGCTTCAGGAATTTCTCCTTAGCCTCCAGCATGCGGTCCTTCTTGATAGCTTCAGCGTTTATCTCGGCTTCGCGGATAATTGCTTTTGCTTTCTGGCGGGCGGCATTTTCCTGCTGCTTGTATACTTTTTGCAGCAGCACGCGCCCAATGTAAACGCCCACACCGAGCGCTACAATAGCTGTGATTAAAATGGATAGAATATCGGGCATGTTAACATGTTTTTAAGTTTGTTAAAAACACATGAGCAGTGCCTGCAATAAGACGGGTTTAAAGCTGTTTTAGCTACGAAGTAAAGGTAGTCAGTAAGATTATTTTACCGACGAAAGCAGGTCATCCAGCACATTCAGCTGCTGGCCTACCTTAGAAAGATGATTGTTTTTGTCTTCTTCCAGTTTCATTTTTTCCACCATGGTTTCAAAAGCAACCATTGCCAGAAGGTCCTGCTTATCCTGGATTCCGAATTGATCCTTAAAGTACTTCAGGCGCTCATTCAACACCTTGCCCACTATCCGGAGTCTTTCTTCTTCTTCTTCCTTTACCCGCATCGGATACTCGCGTTCTGCGATGCGAATCTTTATCGATAATTCACTCATCCGTTGCGTTTTTATAGTTCCTGCTCACCTTTTCTGCACTGTAACTCATGTGGTTACTAGTCGCGCAGGTAAGCAATGCACTTATCGATTTCTCTGATATATTCGTTTAACTTCAGCTTTAACTCAGTCGAATTTGCAGGATTTCCTGCTATCGTGTCTACAATTTTAACAATATTCTCCTGATTTTGAAAATTTTTTATTTGCTGATCTTTCTCGTCCAGCTGTGTTTCCAGGAGTTTAATTTCGTCGCGGGCATTGCTAAGCTGCTGCTGCACATCGGCATAGCGGCTTAGCAGTTTCCGTAATTTATCTTCAATTTGCTTTAACTGTTGTAATTGCGCTTCCTTTGCCATGGCTTATTTGCGGATAAAGGCTCCTAACTGTTTTTCAAACTGCTGCATCAAACGTGTCATGGTGGAGTCAATTACTTTATCGGTAAGGGTTTGCTGTTTATCGAGCAACGTAAAGCTAATGGCATACGCTTTTTTGCCCTGTTCTATCTTATCGCCTTCGTACACGTCAAACACGTTCACATCCTGCAGCAGCTTGCGCTCTGTTCTGAAGGCAATATGCTTCACCTGGTCAAAGGTAACATTCTTATCCAATACAAGGGATAGGTCGCGGCGCACTTCCGGGAATTTCGGCAGTTCTTCGCCAGCAAGGTTAGCTTTGTATTTTTTCAGCAGGTAATCCCAGTTCAGTTCAGCGTACCAAACCTGTTCCTTCACTTCCATAAACTTCGCTACACCCGCATCAACCGGCCCTATCTCGGCAACTATAGTTCCATTTTTTACATAAGCCACACCTTGTTTCATGTATGGGTTTGGCTGCAGCGGCTGTGTTTCGTAATCCGAAGCGTTCAGTTTGCGCAGTATGTTCTGCACTACAGCGGCCAGGTCATGGAAAGCCATTTTAGCACCCGGCTGTCTCCAGCTTTCGGCAGTCAAGTTACCGGCCATGTACAGTGCCAAACGGCGGCTCTCTTTGGTGGTACCGTCTTCCAGTCGCTGGTAAGTTTTGCCCAGTTCAAATAATTTCAGGTCGCGCTGGCGGCGGTTAATGTTGCGGCGCAGCACTTCCAGCCCCGAAAACACCATGCTCTTACGCAGCACGTCCAAGTCTTCGGAGTTATAGTTTAAAACCTTCACCAAGCCTGCCACTTCAGCATCGCCGGCTGGCTTATAGTAGTTGGAGTTGGTTATAGAGTTGGTGATGATCTCATGGAAGCCCTGGTCAGCGATGTAATCCATGATGCCATCGGTCACATCTTCCGGGTAAGGTTTAGAGAAGCTGGCCATGTACGAAGTGCCCATTTGCTCGCTCACCTCGATGTTGTTAAAGCCATAGATGCGCAGGATTTCTTCAACTACATCAGCTTCGCGCTTCACATCCACTTTAAATGGTGGTACAGACAGCTCCAGGTGCGTTTCAGATTCACCTTTTACTTCAATGCCCAGATCCGTAAGTATAGTTTTAATACGCTCCGAACCGATGTACTGCCCGATTAACTGGTGCGTGCGCTCAATGCTCAGGCTCAGTTCCGTATTCTGGATAGGGTTTGGATAAACATCCACTATTTCAGAAGAGATAAGGCCACCAGCAATTTCCTGCATCAGCAGAGCAGCACGCTTCAGGGCAGTGATGACCATGTTTGGATCAGTACCACGTTCGAAACGGAAAGATGCATCTGTTTTCAGACCATGTACCATACCTGTGCGACGCACATAATCCGGCGAGAAGTAAGCACTCTCGATAAATATAGTTGTGGTCTCTTCCGAAACTCCTGATTTCTTACCTCCGAACACACCGGCAATTGCCATTGGCTCTTCAGTGTTGCAGATCATCAGGTCGTTAGCCTTCATTTTGCGTTCTACATCGTCCAGCGTTACAAAAGGAGTACCTTCTGCTATAGTTTTAACGATGATCTTATCGCCTTTAATCTGGTTTGCATCAAAAGCATGAAGCGGCTGGCCCAGTTCGTGCAGCACATAGTTTGTAATGTCAACTATATTATTAATCGGCGACAGGTCGATAGCGCGCAGTTTTTTCTGCAGCCACTCCGGCGACGGGCCAACTTTTACGCCGGTTATAGTTACACCAGCATAGCGCGGACAAGCTTCCAGGTTCTCAACTTCAACAGCTATAGTTCGGTTGGTATTCTCTACTTTAAAAGCAGAAACATCCGGCAATGTAGCAGGAGTTTTCAGCAGTGCCTGCAGGTCGCGGGCAACACCGAAATGCGATGCTGCATCAGCACGGTTTGGCGTTAAACCAATCTCAAAAACTTCATCCGGGTTCAATCCAAAGTATTCCGCAGCAGGTGTTCCGTTTGGCAAGTCGGTGTCCAGCACCATAATGCCGGCATGCGACGTACCAATACCAATCTCATCTTCGGCACAAATCATTCCCTCCGAAACAGCGCCACGTATTTTAGACTTCTTAATCTTGAACGGTTCACCACCAGTTGGGTAAAGTGTGCTGTTTACGGTTGCTACCACCACTTTCTGGCCAGCAGCTACGTTTGGCGCACCACACACAATCTGGCTCGGCTCTCCGGCACCGATATCCACGGTAGTCAGGCTTAGTTTGTCTGCATCCGGGTGGCGTTCGCAGGTCAGTACTTCGCCTATCACAATGCCTTCCAGGCCGCCTTTAACAGCTTCCAGTTTGTGAATTCCTTCTACTTCCAGGCCAGCGCCCGTTAGCAAAGCACCAACTTCTCCCGCGTTCTTATCTATATGTATCAGCTGTTTTAACCAGTCGAGTGAGATCAGCATGTCGTAATTTTTAATCTTTTATAGTTTAGCTCTATCGTTTGAGCCAGTTAACTTCAAAATTAAGCATTATTCTGTTTCCTGCTGCAAGTGGTGTAAAATTGTGGAGGTTTATAGTTTATATTTAGCCATGTCGAGCGAAGCCGAGACATCTCTATGTCCTTTAGCTAACTATAGCTGCCATTTGCCATAAGCAGTTCGTACCATAGTGACCTTTTATCCTGGGAGCTCAACTGACCTATTGTTTTATAGTTGATTTGATGCGCTCACGGCCGCGGGGCCCCGTCTTCGTCCATCGCGCGGTGTACCTTTCTTTTGCTCGTCCCTCGCAATGCCTGGCGGCACCAGAAATCTACAAGGCGCTCAACCCAAAGACTGAGATCATTCGATAGCTTAGGCTATAGTTTATAGTTTGATGAACTATAGTTGCATCGCCTTTCCGTGGTCGTAGTTTCGTGGGGCAGGCTGCGCCTGCCTGCTCTGTAACTATAGCACGATAGTCTGAACTAAAGCAAAAACAGAAAGTCCCCTCTCGGGAGGGGGTAGGGGTGGGTTAAAAATGCTAATTATAAAACTATAGCTGCCAACTATAGCAAAAGTTTTAATCCTGTAAATTCTGATTCAGACACACATTACTTCTTCAGATCTCTTCCGCCTACATTAATTACAAACCCAAGTGCAAACACAGAGTAGGCGGCGGTAAGGGTTTCGCGGTTTTTGAGGCCGATGGTAGTGCCGGTAGTATACTGCAACTGTACCGATGGATTAAGGGTGAGGCGTGTGTAGAAAATGGGCTCCAGGAAAATATTATCTTCTTCGGCAGCGGGCAAACTATTCAGCTTATAGTCGTGCATGTTTACGTAGCTGGCGCGAAGCGCAGTACCATAGTTCAGCGGAAACTCGCGGCTAAAAAGGCTCAGCGACCGCTTCTTTTTAGACGTGAAATTTACCTGCGTAAAATATTTGCTAAACTTCGCTTCGTGGCGGTTATAGGTCATTTCGCCGGTTTCCTTATGTTCCTCTTTCTCGGTGCGGTCGCTGGAGCCTCCGCCATATCCGGCATAAATTTCAAGGATACGGTTGTTATCCGGACCAAAAGTGGTAAAGTAGCCACCACCAGCTTCAAGTAAATTATGTCTGAAATCGCGTTTGCGGCGCTCGCTGTTCAGCATAGAGCCGTTCAGCACCACGGCAAAATGGTCTGACACGGCATAGGCGGTGTTAAAAGTAATATTTCCCTTCAGCGAAACGTGGCCTCCGGCGCTCACCTCGCCTTTTTGTGTAAACATGGGTACATTGGGTACGTTAGGCATGTAGGCCGACACACAACCAGAAAGCAGGACAGGAAAACTTAAAACTATAGTTACATACAGGGCACTACGCTTTCCGGCATTCAGCATAAAAAGCTCAATAATACGGTTACTCATTTTACGGGCAGGCACCTGAGGAGCCTCAAATTAAAAGGTTGGATTAAATAAAATACTATAGTTCAAATCGTTACCCCGAAGCAGCGCTGAAGTAAATTTGCAGAAGCGCTACCTCCTGAGCGGTTAATTTTTTAAAAGTTGCTGGTATAACGTGTAGAGTTGCGTGATGGTGTGCTCAGGCCGGAATTTCAGTGTATGCGCATATCCCTGCTGTATCATTTGCTGCCGCAACGTTTCGCTTTGCCCTACCCTGGCTATTGCAGCAGCTAGTTCCTGCACATTATCCGGATCGATGTAGATGGCCGCGTCTCCGCCGGCTTCGCTGAAACAGGAGCCTTTGGATGTAATAACCGGCACACCGCTATTCAACGCTTCCACAATCGGAATACCAAACCCCTCAAATATAGAAGGGTAAGCAAAAACGGTAGCCATCTGGTAAAAAGCAGGTAACTCCTGGAAGGGTATATAAGGCATAAAGTGTACTCTCGCCTCCAGCTTATGGTGTGCTATATATGCTCTCAGGCCATCAGCATATTTTGTTTTCTTCCCTATAAATACTAATTCCAGATCAGCACCAGACTCGTGCCAGGCCTTTAACAGGTTCAGCTGATTTTTACGCGGCTCTAGTGTGCCTACACATAAAAGGTAGTTGTCCGGAAGCCCATAGTTATGCTTTATCCTCTTTAGGGTTTCAGCATCGCATGGGTGGTGGAAAACCGGGTCACAATCCTGGTAAATCACTTCAATTTTGGCCGGGTCTGTACCAAAAAACGCAACTAAATCGTTCTTTGTCTGATCACTGATCGCTACAATACGATGCGCCTGCTTGCAGGCACTCCTGAACTTTTTGTCATAGATCAGGCGGTCGGCAGGTTTAAACAGCTCCGGATACCTTAAATAAATAAGGTCGTGTATAGTTACCACCGCCCTCGGAACATGCTTGCTTATGTTTGCCGGAAGCTCATTACTAAGGCCATGAAAAATATCAAGCTGCTGGTGCTTTACTTCTGATGCCAATTGAAAGACACGCCATAAAGATGAAAGCTTTCTCCAGATGCCCTGCGGCTCCACCACCCTGACATTATTATAAGGAGTATACAGATCCCGGAAAAGTTCGTGCCGCTTTGGTGTGTACAGGAAGTACGCGTTCTGCGGAAACAACTCTACAAGCGAAGTGATCGTGAATCGGCTATAGTTGCCCAAGCCGGAAGTATTGGTAAAAGCACGTTTGGCATCAAATCCTATCTTCATGAGAGGCCTTGTAATAATTATAAAGTGTATTCTTCGTTTTGATCAGGCATTAAAGGCAGGACTTGCTATAGTTCAGCAAAAGGCCTCAGCAAGGTAGTAACCGGATAATTTGATCAAATCAATTCCTAAATTTAGAGATAAATAGTAGTTTTAAGTTATGTTTAAAGAGAAGTGTTTAATTTAACCTTCTGTTAACCGAAAGAAAATACATGAGATACCTGCCTATCAGCAATGAGTTGTTTGTGCACAACCGCCGCAACTTCACAAAAGAGCTGAAACCATCCTCTATCGCTATCTTCCATTCCAACGATGTAATGCCAACAAACGCCGATGGCTCTATGGCATTCCGCCAGAACAACGACCTGTTTTACCTGTCGGGCGTGGACCAGGAAGAAAGCATTCTGATTTTATTCCCGGATGCAAAGGACCAGCGCATGAAAGAAGTGCTGTTTGTGCGCGAAACCAACGACCACATCCTGACCTGGGAAGGCTATAAACTAACAAAGCAGCAGGCACAGGAAGTGTCGGGCATTAAAACCATACTCTGGACACACGAATTCAAGTCGGTACTGAACACGCTGATGGCCGAAGCTGAGCATGTGTACCTGAACAGCAACGAGCACCTGCGCGCCGTAGTGGAAGTAGAAACCCGCGATGCACGCTTCATTAAATGGGTGAAAGAGCGCTATCCGCTGCACAAACTGGAGCGCAGCACGCCGATCATGCACTACCTGCGCGCTATCAAATCAGACCTAGAAATCTCCCTAATCCGCAAGGCCTGCCACATTACCGAGCTTGGTTTCCGCAGACTGCTGAACTTTATTAAGCCGGGCGTAATGGAATACGAGATAGAAGCTGAACTATGGCACGAGTTTATCCGCAACCGTTCGCGCGGGCCGGCTTATGGCTCTATCATAGCGTCGGGGTCTAATGCCTGCATTTTGCATTATGTAGATAATAACCAGGAATGTAAAGACGGCGATATGCTGCTGATGGACTTTGGTGCAGAGTATGCCAACTATGCATCGGACCTGAGCCGTACGGTGCCGGTTAACGGTAAATTCACCCCGCGCCAGCGCGATGTTTATGAAGCTGTACTGCGCGTTATGAAAGGAGCAACACAAATGCTGGTGCCAGGCAACACACTGGATCAGTATCACGCTTTTGTAGGCACCCTGATGGAGAACGAGCTTATCCGCCTGGGCTTACTGAACGAAAACGATGTGCGCAACCAGGACCCAGCTGCACCGCTTTACAAAAAGTACTTTATGCATGGCACTTCACACTTCTTAGGGCTGGATGTGCATGATGTGGGCAATAAATATCGTCCGTTTGAAGAGGGCATGGTATTTACCTGCGAACCGGGTATTTATATCTGGGACGAGGGCATTGGCGTGCGCCTGGAGAACGATATTCTGGTAACCAAAAACGGCCCGGTAGACCTGATGAAGGACATTCCGCTAGAAGCCGACGACATAGAGCGCCTGATGAAGAAATAGGTAACTATAGCAAGTTGACCAATTTTATAAGACTGCCGGTTTTGTGCCGGCAGTCTTTTTTTGTGCTCTTACCACCCTGTACTGTATGTAACATAAATTTATAGGCACCTGTAAAACCTTGTAGTGTAGTATCAGTTGAAATATAAGATACAATTTTCTGAACCAGAAGACACCCCACGTTGCCGCTGCCCAGATGGCGGAGAAGAATTAAAGACTTTGCTTATGACAAGATTTTACACTTTTCAAAAACTGTTTCGGCAGTACTCCAATTATGCTTGTTGTACAATTTATTATTAGCGTACGTATAAACCTGATCGAAATATGTACGTATTGACATATCAACATATACTCAATAAAACTATGCGAACACGATTAACAAAATTTAGTGCAATAGCATTTGTGCTTGTATTTCTGCTTTCAGCGAATACAGCCTTGTTTGCACAAAATGCTGATAGACGGACAAACCTCCAGATATATGGTAGTGCTCTTCAATATAAAGGGGAGCTTGGAAACCAGTTCTTTGAGAAAGATATGGAGTGGGGCGGGGGAATCTCGCTTAACCGTTACCTGAGCCCATCTTTTGATGCTGGCTTACACCTCACTTATGGCGGCGCTGATGCCGTGAACGGAGCAAGCAGTATGGATGCGAACATTGGTACTGCTATGCTTGGCCTGCGTCTTAAAATGTATGGTAAAATCCTGAAAGAGGATGCTTTTATCGGACCATACCTGACAGTAGCGGGTGGTCTTGCATTTGCTTCAGCTGACGGTTCTGTAAACGGAACAGCTTTTGACGACAACTTTACAACAAGTGCCCTTATGGGTGGTGCCGGTATTCGCCTGCGCTTCTCTGATGTGGTAAGCGCTTTCGTACAAACCGGTTACCTGTTTACAGGCAACGATGGCTTTGATGGACAGAAAGGTGGCGATAACGACCGCTTCTTACAGCACAACTTTGGCCTTGGTTTTAACCTTGGCAAAGCCACAGACACTGACGGCGACGGTGTGCCAGACAGACGCGACAAGTGTCCTGACACTCCAACCGGCGTACAGGTAGATAAGAACGGTTGCCCTATTGATACTGACGGTGACGGTGTTCCGGATTACCAGGATCAGTGCCCTACCGAGGCTGGCGTAGCTAACCTGCAGGGTTGCCCTGACCGTGATGGCGATGGCGTTGCTGACAAAGACGACCAGTGCCCAGATGAAGCTGGTACTGCCGCTACGCAAGGTTGCCCTGACTCAGATGGTGATGGTGTAGCTGACCGCGACGATAAATGCCCTGACACTCCGGCTGGCGTACAGACTGGCCCAGATGGTTGCCCAACAGACGCTGACGGTGACGGTGTTCCGGATAACGAAGACCTATGCCCTAACTCTGCCGGTCCGGCTGATAAAGGTGGTTGCCCTGAACTGGATGCTGCTACACTGAAGCTGATGGAAGAGAAAGTACGCTTCGAGTTTGACCGTGCCCGTGTGCAGGAAGGTTACAAGCAACTACTGGATAGCATTGTAGTAGCGCTTGAGAAATACCCTGACCATGTACTGCTGATCAAAGGTCACGCTGACCACATTGGTTCTGCGGAATACAACCAGGCACTGTCTGAGCGTAGAGCACAGGCTGTAAAAGATTACCTGATCGAGCGTGGTGTACAAAACCCTGACAGACTGGTAACGCGTGGCTATGGTGAAACACAACCACTTGTTAAAGTAAACGAGCGACTGTCTAAACGCAGAACAGAAAGCGCGAGAGCTAAAAACAGACGAGTTGGTTTCGAGCTAAACACTCCGGACATGAAGCTGAATATGGATTAAATAGAATAGATTAGCGTCAATTCAAAAGCGCCCTGGCATTTGCCGGGGCGCTTTTTTTGTAGTAGTGTGTGGTTGGGATTCTAATTTCCGGGATTAGAGCTTTGGCAATAGCCGAGGCTGTAGTTCTATAGTTTGCGAAGGTCCAACCACCCCTAACCCCCTCCTTAACCAAGGAGGGAAGCTTTTTGCCTTCGCTATAGTTAGAATTATAGTTCCATAATTGCTGTTTGTCATCCCCCTACCCCCTTCAAAGGGGGACTTTGAGCTATTGCTATAGTTTGCCTTATAGTTCTATAGTTGGCAATTAACCCATCCCTACCCCTCCCAAGAGGGGAATTTCTGTTCATTCTATAGTTGGACTATCGTGCTATAGCTACAGACCAAAACCAGGCAGGCAGCGCCTGCCCTAAGGAACTACTACCATGCAAAGGCGACAGCACTATAGCTGCTCAACTAAACTATGGCTTAGCTATCGAAAGATCACAGTCTTTGGGTTGAGCGCCTCGAGAGGTTCCGGTGCCGTCAGGCATTGCGACAATAGGAGCAAAAGAAATGTACACCGCGCGATGCCCTTATCGAGGGCCCCTACCCAAGACGGGGCCCCGCGGCCGTGAGCGCACCAAAGCCAACTATAAAACGATAGGTGAGTAAAGCTCCCAGGATAAAAGGTAACTATAGTATAAACTGCTTGTAACAAGTGGTAACTACAGTTAGCTATAGAAGTGTAGCTTCAACTATAGTTTGAGATAGATTTCTCACTGTGTTCGAAATGACAATAAAGTAAACTATAGAACATATAAGATGTCTCGACTAACGCTTGACATGACAAACGAGAACTATAGCTTGAGCATAAAACCAAATCCTTATAAAGAAGTAAAATCCGGATTAGTAATAAGGCGCTGAAATAACAGATTGTAATTTTAAACTAACACTCTTTCCCGTACCTTTGCAGGCTAATTCAGAACTGAATGCTTGATTACCATTTACATACATTACCAAACGGCATCCGCATTATCCATAAGCAGGTGAACCACACCAAAATAGCCCACAGCGGCTTTATTATGGATATTGGTAGCCGCGATGAAGTTCTCCACGAACTGGGCCTGGCGCACTTCTGGGAGCACATGGCTTTTAAAGGTACTGCCAAGCGCAAGTCCTTCCATATTATAAACAGCCTGGAGTCGGTTGGGGGCGAATTGAATGCCTACACTACCAAAGAAAAGATCTGTTTCTATAGTTCGGTGCTGGACAAACATTTCGAACGGTCTTTCGAACTCCTTACAGATATTACCTTTCGATCCGTTTTCCCGGAAAAAGAAATTGAAAAAGAGCGCGGCGTAATTCTGGAGGAGATGGCGATGTATCTTGATACACCTGAAGAAGCTATAGTTGATGAATTCGACAACGTAGTCTTCGGGAACCATCCGCTGGGGAATAACATATTGGGCACCCGAGAAAGTGTTTCAGGATTTGAAAAACAGGACTTCCTGAATTTTATAGACCGCAACCTGAGTACCGATACCATGGCATTCTGCTCTGTGAGCAACTGGCCTTTCGAGAAGGTATTGAAACTGGCTTATAAGTACCTGGCAGATATCCCAACTATAACCAGGAGCCGCGAGCGGGTGCCATTCCTGGAGTACCAGCCACAATCTATTACTATAGAAAAGCCTATTTCGCAGGCACATTGCGTGATTGGCTGCCCGGCCTATGCTCTAGCCGATGACCGCCGCATCCCGTTTTTTATGCTGGTAAACATTTTAGGCGGCCCTGGCATGAACTCACGCCTTAACCTGGCTGTGCGCGAAAAGCATGGGTTGGTGTATACCATCGATGCCAACTACGCCACCTATATTGATACAGGTCTATTCTCAATTTACTTCGGCACGGAGAAAAAACAACTGAAACGCACTACATCGCTTGTACTAAAAGAGATGAAAAAGCTGCGCGAAAAGCCGCTTGGCTCGCTGCAGCTGCACACCGCCAAAGAGCAACTAATGGGTCAGTTGGCCATGGCCGAAGAAAGCAACATGGGCCTGATGATGATGCTGGGTAAAAGCATACTGGATCAGAACAAAGTAGAGCCACTGAACGAGATTTTCGATAAGATAAAGAGTATAGATTCGGGACACCTGATAGAAATTGCCAATGACGTGCTGCGCGAAGATCAACTCAGCTTCCTGAACTATGTGCCTAATTAATGGCTGTATTGCTAAATGATTAAATTGTTAAAAACCACAATAGCAATTTAGCAATCAACAATTTAACAATTTAAAAAAGATGGAATTCATTGACGAAGAATTGCAGCAATATGCCGAGGACCATACTTCGCCGGAAAGTGAACTGCTGCGCAAGGTAAACCGCCAGACACACCTGAGCGTGATGAAGCCACGCATGCTTTCGGGCCATTTGCAGGGGCGCTTACTGGCTATGTTCTCGCAGATGATCCAACCGAATCAAATTCTGGAAATCGGCACCTATACCGGCTATTCGGCCCTTTGCCTTGCCGAAGGCCTGCAGGCAGGTGGCACCCTACATACAATTGATATAAATGAAGAGCTGGAAGACCGCGTGCGTGGTTATTTTGCTGAAGCCGGCTTATCCGAAACTATAAAATATTATATTGGCAACGCGCTTGACATCATCCCAACTATAAACGCCACCTTCGACCTGGTTTTTATAGATGCCGATAAAATTAACAACGCTGCCTACTACGACCTTGTGATCGATAAAGTGCGCCCGGGCGGCTACATAATTGCCGACAATGTACTGTGGAGTGGCAAAGTTTTGGAGAAATACAGAAAGAAACTAGACGAAGACACAGCAGCCCTGCTGGCCTTTAATAAAAAAGTGCACGACGACGAGCGGGTTGAAAACATCATGCTGCCTGTGCGTGACGGGTTGCTGGTTGCCCGGAAGAAGTAAGAATAGAACTATAGCATCAAACTATAAGTGGTCTGGAATATGGAAATTTTCCGGACCACTTATAGTTTCTACAACTCTGCCTTCAAAATTATATTCAGCAATTATTTTATATTAAAAACTTGGCAAAGGGTTTTAGAATACGGACCTTTTTGCTTTATTTTTGCAATTGGGTCTTCCTATATAGAACAAACTATAAATTAGCCCATTACTTCCGGTTGCCTCAACAGCAACTATAGCCAGAATACCATAAGCCAAAGTATAATATTACCTTTTTATGAGACAGCTCTCTACCCTCTTTATTTTATTGTTTCTGCCCTTGTTTGCGTGGGCGCAGCAGACCGTAGTGGTTCCCCAGAATGTGTATTTCGCGGATATACACCTTACCATTTCGGATGGTGCCCAGCAAGTGATCCAGAAAAAAGTGGATGCCCTGCATAAAAACCCGACCTATTTCCAGGCGAAGGTTGAATTGGCAGATGCTTATTTCCCACTGATCGATCAGATATTTAAAGAAGAGGGCGTGCCTGCTGACCTTAAATTCCTGTCGCTTCAGGAAAGCGGCCTGATAGGCGATGCTGTTTCTACATCTAATGCGGTTGGTTACTGGCAGTTTAAACGCGAAGCCGCGTCAGATTTTAACCTGCGTGTAGATAATGTGGTAGATGAGCGCAAGCATATTCTGGAAGCCAGCCGTGGCGCTGCCAGGTACTTTAAGCGCAGCAACAACTACTATAACAACTGGTTCAACTCCATTTTATCTTACTACCTGGGTTATAGTGGTGCAAAAGCAGCTACTAAAACATCCGACATCGGTGTCAAGAAAATGACCGTAACTGAGAAAACGCACGAGTACCTGCTTACTTTCCTGGCCCATAAAATTGCTTACGAAAACCATGTTGGCAGAAATGCCAAGCCAGCTATTGCGCTTCAGCCGCTGCGTGCCACACCTGGCCAAAGCCTTGCCGAGATAGCACTGGATAACAAAACAGATTTTGCAGAACTAGAAAAATACAACAAATGGCTATTGGGTAGCACCATTCCATCAGACAAGGATTACTATGTAATGCTGCCTTTGCGTGGTGCAGAGCGTGTAATTCTGGCATCAAACGAAAATACAACAAACCTACCGGTTGCCAGCAGCAAGCAAAAGGCCAGCAGCGCAGCAGCGGCCATGGTTACTCGTAACGGCCTGAATGCATTAGTAGCACGCCAGGGCGACAATAAAGATAAACTGGCATTACAAGCCGGAATCTCAACCCGCAAATTCTTAAAGTATAACGACCTGCGCAGTTTCGACAAGATTGAGGCCGGCGTAGCATACTATACCGAGAGAAAAGGTACCAGCGCCACTGCTGCTGAGTTCCACGTGGTGCAGCCCGGCGAAACCATGCAGATGATCTCTCAGCACTATGGTATACAGTTAAAGCACCTGGTGTTTAAAAACCGTATGAAGCGCAATGAAGTACCAGTGCCTGGTCGTGTGTTATGGCTGAAAAACCGCAGACCGCTGAATAAACCGGTAGAGGTACGCGAACTGAACAAACAGGTAGCTGCCAAGCAGGAAATGGCTGCCAGCGAAGTGAAGCCGGTAGCAAAAACGACAACAACTGCCAGACAAACGGACAACGGCAAAAAAGAGAACGTGATTACACGCTTCTTCAACAGCTTCAAGAAAAACAAAAAGCAGACAGAGCCAGCTACAGTACAGGAAACTATAAAAGAAGAAACTATAGTTACAGAAGAAGATGAAAAAGTAACTATAGAAGAGATTGCGCCACCAGTAGAAGAAAAGCCAGTGCAGCCTGTTACGCGAGAAGCCATGTACCCTGGCAGCAGAACACCTGCTGCCACAAAGCCAGCAGCGACTACGCCGAAACAGGATCCAGCTAAAACTACACCAGCTACCACTACAACACCAACACAAGAACCTGCTAAAGCTATGCCGGCTAAACAAGAGCCGGTAAAAGCAGAACCAGCGAAACCAGTAACAACTACTACGCATGCAAAAACAGCTGAACCAGTAAAGGCTACAGAACCTGTTAAAGAAGTAGTACCTGTAACCAAAACGGCTAAACACGTTGTCAAGCAGGGCGAGACATTATACGGCATCTCTAAGATGTACAACGTAACAGTTGCTGACCTTACCAGCTGGAATAAGCTTGGCGAAGGTCCATTGAAACTAGGCCAGGAACTGATAATTGCTGAGCCCCTTACACCAAGTCAACCAACTGAGCCTGCTGAGGAAGAGGTAGAAGAAGTACAGGAAATGAAACCAGTTGGCGGTAAGCACACGGTTGCTGCCGGCGAAACGCTTTACCAGATATCTAAGAAGTATAATGTAACGCTGGATGAGTTGAAGCAGTGGAATAACCTGGCGGAAGGTGTACTTTCTATTGGCCAGGAACTATGGGTAGTTACGCCACCAGCCGGTGCGCCAGTTAAATCAGAAGTTGCTCCGGCCACAGAATCTGCTCCGGTACAAACTATAACCGAAGACACTTACCACACGGTTGTAGCCGGCGAAAGCATGTATAAGATCTCGCGCCAGTATGGTGTAACAATAAAAGACATCATGGAGTGGAACAAGAAAGATGACTTTAACGTGAAGCCAGGCGAAAAACTCCTGATCAAGAAAAAGAACTAAGATTTTTAGATTTAAATAATCTCAGAATTTCATGAGAGGTGGAAGAGCCAGCTATAACTGCTGGCTCTTTTAATTTATGCCTGCAACTATAAACTAGCCCTAGGTGCGACTATTGAAATGTGCTTGGGGCTACTAACCCACCCCTACCCCCTCCGAGGAGGGGAATACCCTAATATACCTCTCTAAGGAGCAGAGCTATTTCATTTTATCTTCTTCTGGCGCGGATCTGTGATCCGTGACTTACAAATAAAGTCGGATTTGTAGTCCTACTGGGCCGGAGGCCCAACTATAGTTCGACACGAGCGAGGACGCTCGCGCCATAGTCTCACTTAAATCAGAAGAAACAAATCCCCTCCTCGGAGGGGGTAGGGGTGGGTTAATCGTTATTTGAATCAGCTTACAACTATAAGCTATCTTTTCTGAGGTGGGGCAGTTAAGTTAGAAGCTGCCTGCAAACCAGTCGCTATTTCCGGGAGAATGCCTAAGCGTTGATAGATAGGGTGCACCATTTTACGCAGGCGGGGCAGACTTAGAGCTAGCGGCACTACGCAAATCGCACATAGAAAGCCACACGCTGCCAGGGTATAAGTTACCCCAATACTTTCAGCCACCGAGCTCGCCAGCATACTCCCGATAGGCGCCATCCCCATAAAAGCCGTGGAATACATGCTCATTACCCGGCCGCGCTTGTCGTCGTCCACCAGCGTCTGCAGCAGCGTATTGCACGATGCCATGGTCACGATCATTCCGAAACCGGTAAAGAGCATCAGCAGCAGCGATAAGATCAGTATTTTAGAAAACGAGAAAGCGATCAGGGCTAAGCCAAAGATGGACATCGTGAAAATGATAACCTTGCCCAAGCCAAGAACAGATTTACGTTGTGCCAGGAAAAGCGCCCCGCTAAGCGCCCCTACCCCCGATGCCCCCATCAGGAAACCAAGTGTATTAGCACCACCATGCAGAATATCGCGGGCAAACACGGGCAGAAAAACACTAAAAGGCATCCCGAACAAACTGATAAGCCCAACCACTAAAATAAGCGTGCGGATAGGTGGAAAACTGAAAGCATAGGCAAAGCCTTCTTTCAAGGACTGAAACACTTTGCTTTCGGTCTTTACCGGTACAAATGGCTTCAGGCGCATCAGCAACAACGACGAGATAACAGCAATGTAGCTCAATGCGTTTATCAGGATACACATACCCTCTCCCACAGCCGCAATCAAAACACCGGCTATAGATGGCCCCACCAACCGCGCCATGTTAAACATCGAAGAGTTCAGGGCAATGGCATTGCTCAGGTCCTCACGCTGGTCTACCATCTCTACCACAAAAGACTGGCGCGTAGCCATATCAAAAGCGTTTATAGTTCCGAGCAGCGCGCTCAACGACAGAATATGCCAGACTTCTATCGTTTCGGTGAGCACTAAAAAAGCCAACGTAGATGCCTGTACCATAGAAAGCCCTTGCGTTATAAGCAGAATCTTCTGCCTGTTAAACCGGTCGGCAAATACACCGGCAAATGGCCCGAGTAAAAACGATGGAATCTGGCTCGAGAACGTAACAGCTCCCAGCAGGAAAACAGAGTCGGTAAGGCGGTACACCAGCCAGCTCAGCGCGATCTGTTGCATCCAGGTACCGATCAGCGAGATGCCCTGTCCTGTAAAAAACAGCCTGTAGTTGCGGTAACGCAAGGCCCTGAACATCCCGCCAATCTTCTCCGGTTTTGCTGTAGATTCCATTCTTCTCTTTATACCTGATTCTTCTATGACTTACTCCTTACGCACAACAGCGCAACTATAGTTATAAGATTTAAAACGGTGGTATGTTTAGCTGATGGCTATTCTATGGTTCGGAAATAAGGCAAACTATAGCTTCGGGCAACTATAGCTGCGTGACAGAAACTATAAGCAATCATCAAAACTATAGTATAAAACCCGAGACTATTTTGAGCTCTTTTTTGTTGTAGCCAAAGGGGCTTTATAGTTTGGGTAAGCGCCCGTTTTTCTGTAATTTTAACATCCCATGAATGAACTGAAACTATAGTTTGCGTTATGCGGGTTTCATTCATAATTCATCATTCGTAATTCATAATTCTCTCCGAATGCCTGTTTTTTCGCATTTACATACCCACACCCAGTATTCGCTGCTTGATGGCCAGGCCAGCATTGGCGCGCTCATGAAAAAGGCGCAGGCCGATGGTATGCCAGCCGTAGCCATGACCGACCACGGTAACATGTTCGGTGCTTTTAACTTTGTGGCCGAAGCCAACAAGTACAATGTAAAGCCTATAGTTGGCTGTGAGTTTTACCTGACCCTGGACCGTCACCAAAAATCGTTTAGCAAAGAGCAGAAAGATGTGCGCCACCACCAGTTGCTGCTAGCCAAAGACCAAGAAGGCTACAAAAACCTGTCGAAGCTGTGCTCGCTTTCTTACATAGAAGGGGTATACAGTAAATGGCCGCGCATTGACAAGGAGCTGTTGGTGAAATACCACAAAGGCCTTATTGCCACCAGCTGCTGTATTGGTGCTGAAGTGCCCCAGGCGATACTATGGAAGACCGAAGAAGAAGCAGAAGAGATATTTAAGTGGTGGCTCGACCTGTTTGGCGAAGACTACTACATTGAGATACAGCGCCACGGCTTGCAGAACATCGACGGCACCGGCAAAAGCCAGGAAGACATAAACCAGGTGCTCCTGAAGTGGGCCAAAAAGTACAACGTAAAAGTTATCTGCACCAACGACTCGCACTACGTGGAGCAGGACGACTGGAATGCACACGACATTCTGCTGTGCGTAAATACCGGCGAAGACCAGGGTACCCCGGTTGGTGATTTCCAGACGCGTTACTATAGATTTTTGTCGGATGACCAGAAGGTGATCTATGATACGGTGGATAACGTGCGCAATAAGTATGGCAACCAGGCTGGTATCCGCCAGATGCTGCAGCGCATTGAAGAAGCCGGCCCAAGAACCCGTTTCGGTTTCCCGAACGACCAGTTCTATTTTAAGTCGCAAGCCGAAATGAACGAGCTGTTTAAGGATGTGCCGGAAGCTGTAGATAATACCAACGAGATTGTAGACAAGATAACGCCGCCAGTTCTGAAGCGCGACATCCTGCTACCTAACTTCCCGCTGCCGCCACAGTTTGCCAATGCCGACGAATACCTGCGCCACCTGACCTATGAAGGGGCCGCCAAACGTTATTCCGAGATCACGCCGGAAGTTGAAGAACGATTAGACTACGAGCTGCGCATTATCCAGACAATGGGTTTTGCCGGTTATTTCCTTATCGTTCAGGACTTTATAAACCGTGGCCGCGATATGGGTGTGTTTGTGGGGCCGGGCCGTGGTTCTGCGGCTGGTTCTGCGGTAGCATATTGCGTGGGTATCACCAACATCGACCCGATCAAGTATAGTTTGCTGTTCGAGCGATTCCTGAATCCGGAGCGTGTATCCATGCCCGATATTGATATTGACTTCGACGACGTGAACCGCCAGCGCGTGATCGATTATGTGGTAGATAAATACGGTAAAAACCAGGTAGCCCAGATCATCACCTTTGGTACGATGGCTGCCAAGTCATCTATAAAAGATGTAGCGCGTTCTACCAGCTTACCACTTGCCGAAGCCAACGAACTGGCCAAAATGGTACCGGATGCACCGGGTACCACGCTGGCAAAAGCCTTTATCGAGAACCTGGAACTGGCCGCCATCCGTGAAGGTAATGATGCCCGCGCTGCCGTACTGAAACTGGCTGAAAAGCTGGAAGGCTCGGTGCGTAACACCGGTATCCACGCGGCTGGTGTCATCATCGCCCCAGACGACTTGACAGACTATATCCCGGTTTCGACATCCAAAGACTCCGACCTGCTGATCACCCAGTTTGATGGCAAGGTAGTAGAGAGCGCTGGTATGTTGAAAATGGACTTTCTGGGTCTGAAGACGCTGACTATCATCAAAGATGCCATGGAGCTCATCAAGAAAAACCATGGTGTGGAGATCGACATTGATAATATTCCGCTGGATGACGAGAAAACCTATGCCCTTTACCAGCGAGGCGATACGATAGGCACGTTCCAGTTTGAGTCGGAAGGCATGCGCATGTACTTAAAAGACCTGCAGCCGACCAACATAGAAGACTTGATCGCCATGAACGCCCTTTACCGTCCGGGCCCGATGCAGTTCATCCCGAACTTCATTAACCGGAAGCATGGCCGCGAAGAAGTAGAATACCCGCACGAGCTGCTGGAGCCGATCCTGAACTACTCTTACGGTATCATGGTGTACCAGGAGCAGATCATGCAGACGGCCCAGATCCTGGCCGGTTACTCGCTGGGTGGTGCTGACCTGCTGCGCCGCGCCATGGGTAAGAAGGACATGAAAAAGATGGCCGAGGAGCGCGAGAAGTTCATTAAAGGAGCCGGTGAGTTGCATAAGATTCCTGCTAAAAAGGCTTCGGAAGTGTTCGACGTAATGGAGAAGTTCGCCCAGTACGGCTTTAACCGCTCCCACTCAGCTGCTTACTCTGTTGTTGCTTACCAAACTGGCTACCTAAAGGCCCACTACCCTGCCGAATACATGGCGGCGGTGCTTACCAACAACATGAACGACATCAAAAAGGTGACGTTCTTTATTGAAGAAGCCCGCAAGCAAGGTGTTCCGGTTCTTGGCCCGGACGTGAACGAATCGTTGCTGAAATTTAACGTGAACGAGCAGGGCCACATTCGCTTTGGTTTAGGTGCCATAAAAGGAACCGGCGAAGCTGCCGTAGAGGCCATTATTACCGAGCGCGAGCAGAACGGCCATTACCAGGACATCTTCGATTTCTCGAAGCGCGTGAACCTGCGTGCGGTAAACAAAAAGACTTTTGAAAGTATGGCCATGGCCGGCGCTTTCGATTCGTTTGGCTTGTACCACAGAGCACAGCTTTTAGAAGTACCAGAAGGCGAGAACATCAGCTTACTGGAAAAAGCCGTACGTTACGGTAACAACTACCAGGCCGAGCAACAGGCAGCACAGCAGTCGTTGTTCGGGGGAAGTGCCGCAGTAGCATCGCCGTTACCCAAAATACCGGAAGTAACTCCCTGGTCTCAGGCTGAAATGCTGCGTCGTGAGAAAGATGTGGTAGGTTTCTACATCTCAGGCCACCCGCTCGACCAGTTTAAGCTGGAGATTGACTCTTACTGCACTTGCGGCTTAGATAAGATTGAAGAGTACAAGACCCGCGATATTAACGTAGCTGGTATGGTGACGGAAGTAGTGATCCGCACAGGCCGTAACGGTAATCCGTTTGCCCTGTTTACCATAGAAGATTACGACACCAGCATGCAGATGGCGCTGTTTGGGGAAGATTATGTAAAGTTCTCCCCTTACCTGAAAGGTGGCCTGTACCTATTTATCCGGGGTAAAGTGCAGTTGCGCTATAAAACTGAAGACCAGTGGGAGCTTAAGCCGATCAACATTCAGTTGCTGGGCGATGTGATGGATAAAATGGCGCAAGGCGTACAGGTAAACATCAACCTGCAGCTCTTTACACCCAATATTGCCGATGCCTTAGAAGAAGCTATAGTTGCCAGCCCGGGCCAGAAACGCCTGGAACTGACATTAATGGTACCGGAAGAACGCCTGGCGCTGCCAACTTACTCGCGCAAGTATCGAATCGACCCGAAAGTGTTCCTGGAGTCGATAAAAGAACTGGGATTGGGTGAGTGCAAGTTGATATAGTAATTTGAAAATCTGGAGATGAGGAGATTTGAAAATGAATCTGCTTATGCTATCAAACTATAGAAGGTGCGTTGCTTTGAGTGGCGCACTTTTTTTGTTTATAGTTGTTTAAACACTGAGGTTGCTCATCCGGACATCTGTGTCCGGATGAACTCTGCCGGGGACATCCGTGTCCCCGTTATACACGAATAACGCGGACGTGGAAGTCCGCAGCAGATGGGTTTCGGACACAGATGTCCGAAACAGCATTATCTTGCTAATTACTCCAATAACTCCACCTCAATCAATCCGCCCAAGCCTGCATAATTTGAAGCAGAACTATACAGGTAATGTTCCGGCTCAGCTACAATTTCCGCGCGCACAGGGTTCTGATGAATATAGTTTAGCTTTTGATCGATGAATTCATTAGAGTATAATTCTTTTGCTTCGTTGCCATCCTGCCATAGTTTATAGTGCCGCACTTTAGGGTTTAACTTCGCGCTAAACTCAAAGCGGTGTAACATCCAGTGCCTGCGGCTTTCGGGCTCTTTTTGTATAGCGTCCACAAGTTGCCTGCTGGTAAAACCTTTAAAGTCCCGAAGTATATCTGATAGTGCTTTTCCTTCGTCTGCAACCGCTATCAGGTGCAGGTGGTTGCTCATCAGGCACCAGGCATATAGTTTCAGCCCTTTCTTCTGCTGGCAGAATTTAAGTGCATCAACTATAATGTGTCTGTATATAGGGCGCGTAAAAACATCAACCCAATCTACAACTGTCATTGTCAGGAAATACATGCCATCACCAGCTATTCTGTTTCGTATACCCATGCCGCCTTATACATCAGGCAGCAGGCTACGGTTTTCAAACTTTAGTTGCTGCCACATAGGCATCGCAAATCTCTCCTAAAAACAAATCACCCACATCACTTGTTATAGTTTACAATTTATACTTTCGGGCAATTCGACCGTACTACTATAGATAAACCAGCCACCTTGTCAGGTAGCTATAGTTTGGGCTTATATTTGCCGAAGCTATATTTGTTACTATATTTATAACACAGAATTTAACCAACATAAACGCTAAAGTTATGGCTAACAAAGCAATAGAAATCACAGACGCGAACTTTAATGAAATAATCAATTCAGATAAGCCGGTGCTGGTAGACTTTTGGGCAGAGTGGTGCGGACCATGCCGCATGGTAGGCCCGATCGTAGAAGAACTGGCAGGCGATTACGAAGGCAAAGCCGTTATCGGTAAAGTAGACGTGGATGCAAACCCACAGACATCTGCTAAATTCGGTATCCGCAGCATTCCTACGCTACTGGTTTTCAAAAACGGTGAAGTAGTAGATAAGCAAGTGGGCGCTGTGCCTAAAAATGTACTGGCTCAGAAGCTGGATGCGCAAATGGCGTAAGCTTCGAACTATACAAACTAAAAACCCCCTTTTGCAACTATAGCAAAAGGGGGTTTTGTTTTTACATCTACTTTTTATAGATAATACTGATGTTACCGTTGCGCTCCAGGTAAGCTGTTTCTATAGTTGATATGTCAGTGCTGCCTTTTATGCGCACAGCCTCTTGCAAGTCGTTTTCAGTTACGCTGTATTTTTGCAGGGCATCGTGCAGGAGCTTTCCGTTTTTTATGAGTTCCACGGGCCTGCCCTTAAGAAAATCACCAAACCTGCCGGATGTATGATACGCTATAGTTGCCAGCCCGCGATGCAGTATTACCAATACCAGTGCCGCTGCCAGCGTAGGCCAGAATGGCGAGTTACCGGTTATAGCCCTGCTGAGGATAGAACCAAAAACTATACCCAGTATAATATCGAAAGCTGTGTTTTTACCGAATACACGCGGATTGCCCACCCTGACGATAAGCAAGGCAGCCATAAACACACCTATGGCCCGTAACGACATCTGCCACCAGGTCAGGGTATCTTCTCCTATCCCAAATAAATAATTAAAATCAAATTCCATGTGCTTCTGCCAACGCAGCGCACACCTATAAAGTTATTTAACTGGGGCACTCACATAGCTTTTTATCTATAAGGCAGAGCGTGTTATAGTTCTGCTCCGCGTCCTGTAGCAGGCGCTGTAATTTTTTAGTATAGTCGAGCACCTTTTGTAGCTGCACAATCTCGGTTGCCTGCTTGGTATGGGCATCTAAGGCTTTTACAGTGGCATCAAAAGCTTCACTTTTCTCGCTGATGCGGGCATAATATGTATTCATGCCGGAATCAGAACTAGCTACAACTATAGCCTGCAGGTTATTGTTAAAACACAACTGCCAGCGCAGGTAAGTAAACACCTGTTGCTCTGCCTGCTGGCGCAGCCTGGTCATTTCGTGTACTGCTTCGCGCAGTCGGTAACTTTCGTAGCGCTTGTTAAAGGCTGTAACCGCATCGCGTACTTTGTCGCGGCAGCTCATACAGTTGCTGGCATTGGCCTTGTCCTGCAGGGCATTGCGCATCAGCAGGCTCTCATCTGAGGCTGGTGTATCTTCCAGTTTCTTCACTTCTTTCTCAAACACCGCACTATACTGCATGTCTTCCAGCTTGTTACGCAATCTAACTATAGCCTCGCCCTCTACCGATGCCGACAACAGGTCTGGGCGTGGCAATTCTACAGCATATAGTTTAGCTAGTGCCGCTTCGCGCTTTTCTGGCGTGTTGTAGGCCGAGAGGTTGTTTTCCAGCTCGCGTAGCGTATTTACCAGCATTTTGCCGTTTTTCAGGTTGTGGTCGGCATCCAGGTACAGATCAGCGTTGGCAAGTATGGCTACGTATTCCGGTTTAAAAATATTGTTGTATGTACTGTTGCTCACCATTTCCTTCTCACGGGCATCCAGCGTGGTTCTCAGGCGTTTGTATTCCTGAATAATGGCAAACAGGTTCTTGGCGTTTATTTCAGGGCTATTGTTGCGGTAGTTCAGCCTGTATATGTTCAGGTGCTGCTTCATTTCAGCAAACACACGCAAATACTCTACAAACAGCTTTTCCTGACGGTAAGTCTCATCGTTTACCAGTTTCTGTTCATAGGCAGTCTGTATTTTCTGCTTGCGTCTTTCTATCAGGTCAAGGGTAACTTCATCGCCGGTCAGCACATCCATTTTGTACAGCGATTTATAGTTTACAACCACCATGTAAGGATAATCCTTGTAGTTGGTCATCTCCTCCAACATGCGACGCTCCAGCTTATTCGGGTTTTTAGAGAGATAATCGGCCAGGCGAACGGATTTTATAGTTACCGTTTTTACATCGTTTGGCACAAACACATACACTTTTACAGAGTGCAGGCGCGTATCAAAATTCTGACCTTCGTATAGCCTTATAGTTGAGCTGAAGCGGTATTCGCGCTTGCGGGTGCGGGTGCTGAGCAGGTTGCCAAACTCCCCTACCAGCGACAGCACAGCATTTGTAGGCGTTGTGAGCTTAGAGAGATTTACCAGCTGGTTTGCCACCAGATTAAACACCTGGTCGCCTTCGTCGTTGGTTACAGCTTTGGCATTTATAGTTGCGTCTACGTTATTCTGTGCCGACGAGAGCGGCATTTTGTCGATGATACGCACTACTTCCAGGTTATCGCTTACCTGTGTTTTATAGCTCTTGTTATCCTGATTTACATAGAAGTTATAAAGCGGATACACAATCTCGTCGTTTCCGAAGAGCTTCATGTTCTTGAGCTGCGCTGTAATAAACAGGTACTCCAGCTGGTTACTGTAACGCTTCTTAGGCTTTTTTACGCCACGCTCCAGCTCGTTGAGTACGCGGTTAAACTTATTACCATTAAACAGATAGATGTCTGTACTCAGGTATTGCCATTCGTCAGAGAACACAAAATCATCGGTGTAACTATAGCCGAGTCGGGTCTCAATGTTCTTTTGTGCTAAAATTTGCTGGCTAACCAGCAGAAAAAATAAGAATAGTATAATCTTTCTCATGTATCAGTACTTGTCGGACTGCAAGGTTCTGCGTATACTCCTTTGTAAACTTACGGCACATAACATTGCCAGCAAAACGCTGCAGCCTGTGGTATAGTGCTTTAAAGTTGCTAATAAATTTTTAAGCTTCACAGTTCCAAACTGAGAAACAAACTATAAAATAGTATGAAACCGATAGCACAAATTGCATTTGTTATAATTTGCCTTGCAGCAATACAACCTGCGTTTGCACAGCACGGCAATGGCACCACAACAGTTGTAGCTACAACTACCAAAACGCTCTCCGAAACTGACAAAATTACGCAACTGATAGAGGAAATTCGCAGCATGCAAGGCGCTACATTTATCAGAAATGGCAGCGAACACTCCTGCCAGGAAGCTGCCGACCACCTGCAGGCGAAATGGGAGAAGCACGGTAAAAGGATAAAATCTGCAGAAGAATTTATAAAACACCTGGCCACCAAATCGTCGGCCAGCGGAGAAACATATAAGATTAGGTTTGCCGATGGCAGGGAGGCACCAACAGCCGAGCTGCTGCACGAAAGGCTTAAAAGCCTTGAGTAATTGATAAACTATAGTTGCAGGCCAGGTGCTGGTCAGCAACCATAAACGGAATGTGTTTGGGCTGCGTACCTAAGCCTGATAACTTAAACACCCATGCTACAACTTTTAGAAGAATCGAAAGGTGACCTGGTGGCACTCCGGATCTCGGGCCATGTGGATATAAACGATTATGAGGTAATGTTGCCGGTGCTCGAGGAAAAGATTAGGCAGTATGGAAAGATCAGTGTTTATGCGGAACTGCAGGAGCTGGAAGACATCAGTTTTAAGGCCTTGTGGCAGGACCTGAAATTTGATTTTAAACATGCCGCCGATTTTAAAAAAGCAGCTTTAGTGGGTGAGCAGAAATGGCTGGACTGGCTTACCATTGCAGCTTCGCCTTTTACAACGGCTAAAGTAAAGCATTTTACACTGGAGCAGCGGCAGCAAGCCATAGATTGGGTACAATCCCCGGAAGCCTGAATTCCGCATCAACTATAGAAGCAGAAAGCGGCTGATACTACCTATAAGTATCAGCCGCTTTCTGGTTAAAGTAAACTATAGTTATCAGTCTTTATAGATGGCAACTTCGGATTTACCCTTTTTAATATAACCACGGTACATACCAGCCGAGTTAAATGGCATGGCAATATTTCCGTTCTTATCTATGGCTATTACACCACCTTCGCCACCGAGCTTTACTAGTTTCTTCATCACTACTTCATGAGCTGCTTTCTTTAAACTATAGCCTTTGTATTCCATAAGGGCAGCTATGTCGTGGGCAACCACCGAACGGATAAAATACTCGCCGTGGCCTGTGGCAGATACAGCACAGGTATTGTTATCGGCGTAAGTACCAGCTCCTATAATAGGCACGTCGCCTACACGGCCATAGCGTTTGTTGGTCATGCCGCCAGTTGATGTGGCTGCTGCAACGTTTCCGTAAGCATCCAGGGCAACTGCGCCAACGGTACCAAACTTCTCTCCTTCCACAAAAATGTTTTCGTTGCTACTGGTGCCGGTGCTGTCGTGGTCTAGCCTGGTCTTTTCGCCTTCTTTTTCTCTTAACTTCTGTAGTTGCTGAAAACGGGTCTCGGTATGGAAGTAGGATGGGTTTACGATCTCAAGCCCTTTTTCTTTGGCAAACTTCTCTGCCCCTGGTCCTATCAGCATCACGTGTTCTGATTTTTCCATTACAGCCCGTGCCGCACTAATCGGGTTACGAACTATAGTTAAGCTTGCTACTGCACCTGCTTTGCCTGTTTTGCCATCCATAATGGCAGCGTCAAGTTCGTTTTTGCCTTCGTTGGTAAACACTGCGCCTTTTCCTGCATTAAAAAGCGGCGAATCTTCCATTACACGAACAGCCGCTTCTACGGCATCGAGGCTGGTGCCACCTTTCTCCAGAATGGCATAGCCTGTCTGAAGTGCCTGGTTCAGCGCTTCTTTATAGGCCTTTTCTTTTTCTGGGGTCATGTTGGCCTTGGTTATAGTGCCTGCACCGCCATGTATTACCAGCGTAATTTTAGAATAGTCGGGCTTGGTTTGTGCCACGCTTACAACTGCCATCAGCAGGAACAGGCACAGAAAGTAGAGTTGCTTTTTCATGATTGCGATGTGAAAGGAACAGGTGCTAATTTATTCTTTTTTTATGTAAACCAGTAATCTGGTCGCAGAACCTTACAACTATAACCGGATTGTGTGCTTACGTTCAGCACTGAGCCATGTAAAAAACATCATACTTTTATAATTCATTAACAGCCAGTTAGCTAAAAATATTCAATTTCTACAATATTATATAAAGCTTTCCGTTTATGGAGCACGAAACATAGTAAATTGCTAATTTAGCCTAGCTTTAGATTGGTTTTTTTTACATCTTTGTGCTTATAATTGCATTACATACAATTACACATTTAAAACTAACAACAAATTAAAAACATGAAATTAACCTTTGTAAAAGCGTCATTTTCTGTTCTGCTTTGCACTACCCTGCTGGCGTCATGTGTATCTTCTAAGAAATACGAAGACCTGAAAGCTAGCAAAGAAGCCCTTGAGGCTGAGCAGGCTGCATCTAAGCAAAAAGTAGATGAACTTACTGCTTCTCTTAAGGAGCGTGAGCAATCTCTGGCTGATTTAGAGCGCAGAATGAATGAGCAGCAGAAAGCGCTGAACAACCTTAAGAATGATGTTAACGCAGCACTGCAGGGCTTTAACCAAGGTGACCTAAGCGTGGAAGTAAGAAACGGTAAAGTATACGTTTCTATGTCTGACAAGCTTTTATTTAACACTGGTAGCACTAAAGTAAACCCAGGCGGCCAGAAGGCGCTTGACCAGCTGGTTAACGTACTGAAGCAAAACAACGAAGTTGGTGTTATGGTTGAAGGCCACACTGATGACGTAGAAGTTCTGCCAGGTACTAAGAAAATTGCTGACAACTGGGATCTGAGCGTACTGCGTGCAACTGAGATTACTCGTATGCTGACTCAGAAAGGCTTATCTCCAGACAGAGTAACTCCTGCAGGCCGTGCTTACTACCAGCCAGCTGACACAGGACGTACTGCTGCAGCTAAAGCTAAAAACCGTCGTACTGAGATCGTTCTGATCCCAGACCTGACTGAAGTATATAAAGTATTGGGCGTAGATGCTCAGGCTAAAATGTAGTAATCAGCTGCTAAAAGCTAGATTTAGTTAAACTACAAAGATAAAAAGGCTGCCAGCTTTATAGTTGGCAGCCTTTTTTATGTGGTACAATTACAAAGGTTTGGCAGTTACGAAGCGTTTTATGCATCTGCTATAATTGTCGGATGGAAAACTTTGGCTTCCTTTCTCTTAGCATTATCTCTCTCGATCAAAGCGATCAACCTTTCTGCTGTTTAGCTAAAGTTATGGCATTAAAGAGGTCGTCTGCTTTCTGTGAGCCGATGAGAAGAGGTTTCTGGTTATAAAAATATAGTTTAACGCCTTCATTACCATATACATTATAGGCATTTCCCTTCATGCTGCCCCTGATGCCCCAGCCACCATATTCCCTAATCGGGTTGTAGGTTACTTTTTCATAGTTACGCAGTTCGTGCAGCACTATAGTAACAGGCTTTATAAGGAAAGGCCAGAAACGTGCACGCAGTTCACCGGGTACCACTTCCGTAACCAGCGACATTCTGTAAAAGAACAGCGGCAGCCCCACTCCTACTAATCCTGTCATTATAGTCAGCATCACATCTGGCACTGGTCTGTTGCCAAACTGCCCACCCAATATAACCTGGTATACAAAGCCCGCCCAGAATATACCCGATACGCCAAATATAACCACCCACAGCCATATCTGTTTGAACCGTTGCCTTTCCCGGAATATAATTTCCATTGTTTAGAAGTTAGCTAAATTAGTGCGTTATAGAAAGGTAAGCATTCCCGGCTGATAGTTCCAGTGGTTACTAATGTTTATCCGGTTTAATAATTTGATTCTGTTAGAGTACAGGATAGTTCTATAGTTCTTCTTCCTTGTCATGTCGAGCGTAGTCGAGACATCTTTTATGTCTCACAGTTACCTGTTGCTGGCACGAGCGTCCTCGCTCGTGACTTGCGATGGTGTTGCGTCTCCTGACTCAACTGGCCTGAAAGGATAACTATACTAATAGCTTTGGCTATAGTTCTATAAGTAGCTATAGTTTTATAGTTGACTATAGTTGCTGGATTGCCACAAGCAGTATCTTTCATAGCTACTGTCGATCCTGGGAGCTTTACTGGCCTACAGTATTATAGATGCTTTGGTGCGCTCACGGCCGCGAGGCCCCGTCTTCGGGCATCGCGCTGCTGCCTTCTTGCTACCCTCGCTGCGCTCGTGTTGCCTGCGGCACCGCAACAAGTCAAAGGCGCTCAACCCAAAGACTGAAATCCCTCGATAGCTATAGCTATAGTTTAATGGTTAGCTATAGTTTATCGCTTTTCCGTGGTAGTAGTTTCTTGTGTCAGGCTGCGCCTGCCTGTTCGTGGACTGTAACTATAGAACTATAACTGTTGAAAGGTAAAAGCAGAATTCCCCTCTTGGGAGGGGCTGGGGTGGGTTAATTGGTAACTATAGAACTATAACCCGAACTATAGCAAAGGGTGTAAAACTCCTCGCCCTTGACAAGGAGGGGTTAGGGGTGGTTGGATTAACCGAAATTATAAAACTATACTACCAACTATAGCAAAACCCTAATCCCAAAAATTAGAAAACGCTTTTAATTACTGATTAAACAAAAAGCCGTCAACTATACTAGTTGACGGCTCCTTAAACTATAAACAAGTCTTTTGCCCTTCGTCAAAAAACGCCTTTCAAATCTTATCCAATCGCCTGCTCTAAATCAGCAATCAAGTCTTCGGCATCTTCAACACCTACACTTAGTCTGATCAGCGAGTCGCTCAGGCCAGCTTTCATACGCTCTTCGCGTGGGATGCTGGCGTGCGTCATGGTAGCAGGGTGACCGCAAAGCGATTCAACACCGCCTAAAGATTCTGCTAAGGCAAAGAATTTAAATCGCTCCAGCACTCTTGTTGCATCTTCAACTTTATCACCTTTCAGCACAAACGAAATCATCCCACCAAAGTCGTTCATCTGTTCTTTGGCTACGCTGTGGTTGTTGTGGTCTTCAAAACCTGGCCAGAAAACCTTCTCAACTTTCGGGTGATTACGCAGATACTCCGCAATTTTGCGGCCGTTCTGGCAATGCCGCTCCATGCGCAAGTGCAGCGTTTTTAAGCCACGCAGCAGCAGGAAGCAATCCTGTGGGCCCGGTGTTCCCCCGCAAGCATTCTGTATAAACGCCAGTCTTTCGTGCAGCTCATCGTCTTTAACTATAAGCGCGCCCATTACCACATCCGAGTGACCACCCATGTATTTGGTCAGTGAGTGCATTACGATGTCAGCGCCTAAATCTAATGGCGTTTGCAGATAAGGCGTGGCAAAAGTGTTATCGGCAACCAGAATCAGGTTATGCTTCTTTGCAATTGCAGCGCAGCCTTTAATATCAATAATGTTCAGTAGCGGGTTAGTCGGCGTTTCTACCCAGATCATTTTGGTGTTCTCGTTTACCAGCGCTTCTACCTTGCTCAGGTCGGCCATGTTGGTAAAATGAAACTTGATGCCATAGTTCTGGAAAATCTTGGTAAAAATGCGGTAACTCCCACCATACAGGTCGTTTGTAGAGATTACTTCATCGCCTGGCGATAGTAACTTTATTACGGCATCAATTGCGGCCATACCTGACGCGAAGCACAAACCATGTTTGCCATTCTCAAGGGCGGCCAGGGCATTCTGCAATTGAGTACGGGTTGGGTTGTGCGTACGCGAGTACTCATAGCCTTTGTGGTCGCCTGGTGAGCGCTGCACGTAAGTTGATGTCTGGTAAATTGGCGTCATGATGGCGCCTGTGGTTGGGTCTGGTTCTACACCAGCATGTATGGCTTTTGTTCCGAATTTCATGTGCTATAGTTTAATTATAAACGATACTCCGCAAGTTAATAAAAACTGAGTAGGATAGGTAAAACAGCGCCCGGCTATAGTTGTTTAGCAAAAGTAAACTTTGTAGTACGGCAAAATCTTTTCTCCTTTGTCTTTCGTCTGTGATTAACATTACTAAACCCGTAAGCTAATGAAGCTGATACCGCTGCTCCGAAACCTTGTACGTGAAAATGCCTCTACGTTTGTGTCGATGGTGTTGTTGGTGATAGTGCCTGTGACGGTAAGCTCTACTTTAGCTGTTTACTTGTACCAGTACCAGGACCTGCTGAGTAACCTGACATTTTGGGAACTGCTTTTATACTTTGCAGCAATTTCTTTTACGATGGCGCTGGCCCTTACTCCTACAACTTTTGTGGCACTGGTAAGTGGGTTCTTTTTAGGTTGGGTTGCTTTTCCGGGAGTGGTGGTAGCATATGGCATTGCAGCGCTGGTAGGCTATAGTTTGGCCCGCCTTATCGATCATGGCAAAATGATGAGCTTTCTGAACCGTTTCGAGAATGCCCGAAACCTGATGCAGGAACTACGCAACCAAAGCTGGAGCCTTATTTTTCTGACGCGTATTTCGCCCGTGCTACCTTTCGCCTTAATGAATTTTGTATTGTCGCTGCTGCAGGTGAACCGTACCCGTTTTTTTGTAGCTAGTATAGTTGGTATGCTTCCGCGTACACTTTTCTTTTACTGGATAGGTACACAAGCCCGCGATATTATTTCTTTGTTACAGAACCCTGACAGCGGCATCATCGGACAATTGCTCATGATCGGCCTGATAATCATTTCGATAGGTGGTTTGTACATTGTATTTGATCGTGCTTTGAAGAAAGCTTTGAAGAAAGCCAGCGCTAAAAATTAAAAAAATGTGTGTTTGGGGCTTGCATCCTAATAAAAAACGCCGTTACTTTGCATCACCAAAACGGAAAAATGGTCACGTAGCTCAACTGGATAGAGCATCTGACTACGAATCAGAAGGTTAGGGGTTCGACTCCCTTCGCGACCACTTGAAAATCAGCCACTTACGAGTAAAATCGTTGAGTGGCTTTTTTTATGTACACACATTTTGCACACAGATTTCTAATCTGACTCCTCTCTTTTGAGTTTATTTCTCCCAGCCTTCCGTTGTTTCATCAGATAAAAAAATTAAGCTATTCCGCAATAGCTTATTTACTTAGCCACTTCCTTTCCAGCTAATTTGTCTTCGTCCCTCTTAAGCCCTATAAAATTTAATGCCTTCACCATCTCCATCATCTTTGCTATAACAACCCTTCCGGCAACAGTAAGGTTAGCACAGCTGACCTACGGCTGGCAAAGAAATTGAAACTAGGCGAGGAACCGCTCGACATCGCCGTCTCGGACTACATCATCGTCACCAGCGAGACTTACTACTCTATGGCAGACGAAGGGTTTTTATAGCCCTTTTGTTGCTCATTGTCCAAAGTTCAAAAAGGGTAGCATACCCCAACGTTACTTTATATTAAGCAAAACTACTACTCTTGCTGATGCTTCAGCAACTTTCGTCCCTTCTCTGTTATTACATAACGCTGTAAAGGGCTGCTAGGCCGATCCTTAATAGTGCGATCTAATAAACCCTCGGCTAATAAAGGGTCAATATACCGTCGTGCGTTGTCAGTATGATTTGCCAAGCCTAATACGCCCTCTAGAATGTCTTTCCGTTTAGCTGGCTTCAGTGCATATTTAAGGACCTTCATATGCTCTGGCTCCAGCCTCTTCGCAAGTTCCTCTTCAGCCTGGTCGTTAACCTGGTCGTTAGCTTGGTCACTCTCGACTAAGCTGGCCTCTAAAAATGCAGGGTGGCAGAAGATCTCCACCTCAAAGAAGGTTCGGTCATCATCTGTTCTAAAAATAGGAGCGGGGGACCCGTTGCTTTCCAATACCCTCTTGATCGTAGGAATACCAGTGGCCCTGCCTTCCGTCAGGTCCAACTCCTTCAGGAAATCGCCCAGCCGGCGGTTCCGGTAGCGTCGGGGCCTGATCCGCCCACTCCTAAGATCCTCCTGGCGGATAGAGCGGTCCGGCCCTCCATAGTTGAGAATCACGATGGATTCAGGTGTCACCCGGATCTCTACCTGTTCCCGAACCAGATAGTCGCGGTGATACAGGGCATTGGCAACGGCCTCCTCCAAGGCCGCATAAGGGTAGTTCCATAAGCGAACTGCCTCCGCCTTGCCCTGCTGCTTGATTACCTTCTCCCTTAGAAAGTTGGTCTGAAGCAGATCCAGCGCTTTGCGAATCATGGCGGGCACGGGACCGGTTATTCTGGGAAATTCTGTAAACTCCGGATGCCCCTCCCCCTCCGGGAAATACACCACGTCAACCCAGGTGGCGGGAAAGAATCTTTCGGGATGCTCGTTGAACATCATCAAGGCCACATTGCGCGGGAAGCGGTGCTCTGCGGGGCCCTCCACGAGCAGCATTTGCTCGAGCACCTCCGTCTTGGTGTGCTGCTCCATCCACTCCATCAGCCTGCTCCCCACCCTTCGCAGGTGGTCCTGCACCAGCACCATAGACACGTCCTCCAGGCTCGCCTGCGTGTTGGGGCGGTCATCAAAGGGAACCTGGTTAGCCAAGCTGATCAGCTCCTGCTGGGTCTCCTGGTCTGCCTTGACAGAGTTGGCATAGCGGCGGACGTAGTAAAAGTACCTTTTCTGGCTGGCCGTTATCTGCTCGGGCACCTCGTAGGGCCGGTTAGAGCCGCCGGGAACCCAGATAACCAACAGTTGGCGCCCGTCCACCTCTTCGATGAAGACCTTGGGGATGTAGATCGGTCTTATAAGGTTGTTGAAGCCAATCATCTTCCGCTGTATCTCCGCAAGCTCCGCCGCTGAAAGTCCCTTGACTGGGCGCTTCGGCACGCCCTCCTCCTCCACTATCCCCACGATAATGTAGCCGCCGCCCGTGTTCTCAAAATCGTTGGCAAAGGCGCAGATAGAGCGGTAGATGGCGTCCGGGTTCCACCCTTCCTTGAACTCTATCCGGTCAGACTCCACAGAGCGCTGATGCAGGAGGTCTTCTATGTTGATGTGTAGAGGCATAGGGTAAAAGTAACACAGTAAGCCGGAATCAGCAACAGGCAGGAAGAAGAATAGGCCTTCACCATAACGTGGCCGCATGAAGCAGTATAGCTTGACCACACCATATCGGCCAGCCAAATCTACTGGTCCTGTCAGTGGCCCAAGGAATATCGGACTCCTATTCCAAGGAGGCAACACCTTGCGCCTTTAATTCAAAGTGGCTATATTAGCTTTCATAAGCAGTGGGGCTAGCCTTTTGCTTTCTTAATACCTATAGGGTGAACTTCGACTGTTCGCCTGATAGGCCAAGCCTCCCGAGAATCAGTTGGTAAAACAGGGACAGTCGTAGAACAGACTAAACGATGCGGAGACTGACCATCTGAAAAGCTTAGGCCATGAAGCACTTGAAGAAGTTCCTGACCCGCCTGCAGACCTTTGAGCTCAACCCTATTCAAAGGAGAGTGGTTACAGGTCCTTACGGCCACCAGGAAGTGCGCAGCTACGACCTCCGGCACGAGACGCACTACGACGAGGCCGCCGTCTTCAAAAGCGAGCTCAGGCTCCTCTCCCAGCTGGCCGCGCTCGATCTTCTTCCCCTCCACCGCCCGCAACTGCAGCTGGTCTTGGGGCAGATGACCGAGTTAGAGGACCACTTCAGGGCCTTTTGGGTCAGCTTCCACAACCACGCCCCGGACTATGGGCAGGCTGAGCTGCCGGCTACCTCCACCAGCTCAGCCTGCCCGAACTGTTTGTCATGCGCAACCTGCAACCCATCGAGGTCGGCATAGAGATCCAGGAGGAGCTAATAGATGACCTGGCCGAGTCGGTCAAGCTGCGGGAGAAAAGGAGCTGGAAGCGAATGCCCTTCCCCCCTGCCTAGCCCGTTACGGGTTTCCCCCGCTTTGTGGACGGGGTGACGGAGAGGCTCTTTGGGATCCTCAAGGGCTACTTTACCCCGGAGGACCAGCAGCAGCTACTGGCCCTGTTGCAGGAGAACCGATCCCCCGCCTCCCCACTGCTCTTCCACGGCAACGGCAACCAGCTGGCCAACGCCTTCAAGCAGCTCTACGAGGCCAACCTGATCATGGGCTGCCTCAAATCGGACCTAGAGGCGTGGATCTCCCGTCACTTTGCCTATGTCTACCGCAAGCAGCAGAGGACCCTCCCCCCGAACTACCTGGCCGCCATCATTCTCCTCCAACGCCAAGCCCTGTCAGTCCCCCATCCTGGACGTACGCAGGCAGCCCGACGGAACCTATGCCGTCTTCCCGGCGCTGCGCACGCAGAAAAACTACAGCTAACTATTAGGAAACAGGCAGGCTGCAGGACGGCCATCTTGCAGCCTTGCTAACTCATGCCCTACCATTGCAGCACAAACCAAACAGAATGCTGCCATGGAACATCTCACCTTCGACCAACTCCCCCGCGCCGTCAGCCAGCTGCACGAGCAGATGGGCCGCATCGAGCGGCTGCTACTCGAGCACCGCCCCCAGCAGAAAGCAGAAGAGGCCATCCTCAACATCCACCTCTCCGTGGCCACGCTCTACACCAAGGTCAGCTGCCGGGAGCTGCCCTTCAGCAAGCGGGGCAAGCGCCTCTACTTTCACCGAGGTGAGCTGGAGGAGTGGGTCCGCCAGGGCCGCAGGAAGACTGTTTCCGAGATCCGCGAGGAGGCGGTCGAGCTTGTTGCAGGCAGGAAAAGAAAGTAGTGCCTACCAGGAAAAAGAATGCCTGCCACGAGGAAAAAGCACTTCCCACCCCGATCATTTCCACTCTTGCCTCTGAAGGGAAAAACGATGAACATTCAGCAGATCAACAGTGAAATTGCCATCACCGATTACCTGGCCAGCCAAGGCATCCAGCCTGCCTACAAGCGGGGCTGTGACTGGTGGTACATCTCCCCGGTGCGGATGGCCGAGCGCACGCCTTCATTCAAGGTCAACACGCGCCTGAACTGCTGGTACGACCACGGCAGCGGGGAGGGCGGCAAGGTCTTCGACCTGGCCATGCGCCTGCACCGCTCCGCCTCCATTCGAGAGGTCATCCAGCTCCTGACGGAGCACTCCCTCTCTTCAGCGGCAACATCTACCCTAACCATCAAGCCAGCTGGGACGCCGGACAACCGGCAAAGCGCAGCGATCACACTGGAATCACCGCCCGGTATCCAGGTACTGGCGGCAAAGCCGCTGGAGGAGAACAGCCCACTGGCAAGCTACCTGCTTCAGCGCGGCATCCCCTTCGACACAGCAAGTCCCTATTGCCGACAGGTAAGCTTTGCCATCGGCACCAGGCGCTATGAGGCAAACGGGTTTGAAAACCGCTCGGGTGGCTATGAACTGCGTAACGCCTGGTTCAAGGGATCCTCCTCCCCCCAAAGACATCACCTTCGTGGACAACGGTTCGGGCACCGTCAGCCTTGTGGAGGGATTCACGGACTTCCTCTCCCTCCTCGAGCTTCGACCCCACCTCAAAACCAATGCCAGCTTCCTTGTCCTCAATTCTCTTGCACTGGTTAACAGAAGCTTGGAGCTGCTCGGCCGGCACCGACGGGTACTCCTCTACCTGGATCAGGATGCAGCTGGCAGGAAGGTGACCGAGCGGCTGCTCCAATCAAATCTCAACTGCAGGGACCACTCCTCCCTTTACAAATACTACAAGGACTTGAACGAGCTGCTGGTGGCCAGGCAAGGGAAGGCTAAACAGCTTCGACTAGGACCTGTCCACGGGAAGCGGGCTACCGGAAAGCAACTTTAAGAGCGGGGAGCAAGTTTGTGTTTTTGTCATACAAAAACCTCTGCCGGCCCTGCGCTCCCGGTAGTCGCAGCAGGGATTTCTTCTCACAACGAGAAGCAACAAGAGCATGGAATCAGAGACAGCACAGCGGCAGCAAAGCCATGAGAGAAAAAAGGGCGGCCGCCCCGCCAAGCGGGTGAAGCGGAGCCACACCCTCGTCATGCGGGTGACCGACACAGAGCGGCTCCTAATTGCAGACAAGGCGAGAGAGGCTGGCCTGAGCCTCTCGGCCTGGTTTCGGGTGGCGGCCAAGAAGGCCGGATCGTGGCGCGCCTTCGTCCAGAGGAGGCGGCCTCGCTGCGTATGCTCTCGGGGCTGGCCAACAACCTCAACCAGCTAGCCCGGCTGACCCACAGGAGGGGGTGCTGTCCCTGCAGGGCAGGTGCCGCCTAGGCGATCATTTTCTCTAGCTCCGGCCGTTCCTTACTCTTGCCCGATTTCTTTCCTTTGAATATGTGCCCGTACCTGTTGTGGGTGAGCGCGTAAAGCTGCAGGTCTAATTCGTGGTCATGGATTAGCCCCTCACCAAGAAAAGGGCCAACGTGCTGTCCCACCTTTCTGTTTAGCCTGAAACGGCAGCCGACGGGGATGAAGTTTGCCTCGTCCTGAAAAAAGTTGATAGTTTACATTATTAACCCCGTCTCCAGGTCAAAAATGAGTTGACCTCTTTACCATTAGAAACAATAGGCGTTGCCGTGCTGAGGTGTAACAAATCGCCCTCTATTTTCACCACCCGTGGCTGCGTTTGCCCCGTCCAGTTGGGGAACAATGAAACGAACATGGAGTGCGTCAGCGACTGCTTTTCCTCATCTACATGGAAGGGACCTGAGTAGGCAATGTAAGTGGAGGCTTCCTGCTTGTATTCTTCGTCCGTGCCATCGAACCAGTCTCCCGAAGCGAAGCTCCTTCTGTCGGGATGCATCAGTTGGGCAGACATATACCCATCCGGCGTATACATGATAATGCCCATCGGCTTTTCACTCATGGGGTAGAACGGGTCAGAGCTATCCACAGGCTTTTCGATATACGAGACCAGCATCCAAGCGCCGATCAACCGCTCTCTTAATGTGTTTGCCATACGTTTGACCTTAAAATCAGAAGATAGTGATAAACATCAGGAAGCTGCTTTAGCGTCGCCATCAATCGGCAGGATTTGCCCTGATATCATTTTAGCACTGTCGGAGGCTAAAAACAGGGCCAGTGCAGCAATGTCTTTGGGGTCTATAAATCCTTTCAAAGACTGTATCGCCATGGCCTTGTCTTTTTCCTCTTCGAAGCTGGTGCCGTTGGCATCTGCTCTTCCCTGCAACACTCTCTCAATCCGGGAGCCGGCCACCGCTCCTGGTAAAATGGCATTAGCGCGAATGCCATACCTGCCTAATTCAATGGAGAGAGTTTTGGTGAAACCTACAATACCCCACTTGGCGGTGGAATAAGGGCTCCGGTTTTCATAGCCAAACCTGCCGGCCAGCGAGGACATGTTGATGATGACGCCGGCAGAAGACTTTTTCAGAAAAGGAATGGCCGACCGGGTCACATAGAAGGTTCCATTGATATCCACCTGCATTACTTTCTCCCATTCGTCGGGGTCGATTTCTTCCACCGGCGACGTAGGACCAGAAATGCCGGCGTTATTGACAAGTACATCCAAACCGCCCAAAGCTTGCGCTCCGAAAGCCACCATCGCTTCCACGTCGCTTCGCTTAGAAACATCGCATACTTTGGTAACTACGCCAGGCACGTTGTGCTCGAGCTCCATTAGGGCAGCTTCATCGATATCGCAAACAAATACATTTGCGCCGCTTGCTGCAAATGCTTTTACGATTTCGAGGCCTATACCTGCGGCGCCTGCAGTTACGATTACTTTTTGGCTCATGATTCAGGGTTTGAGGTAAATAAAATCCTCCTGTCACATCATAATAGGGGAGCCTTGCTTTCTATTCATACGCTTCACTGTTTCAGTGCTGCCTGCTTGTTCGTGTGCGTTTTATATCCACAAAAAGTTCATTTCAAACTCCAGCGATTAACGTGTGTTTAGAAAGGCAGATCAATGACAAGGGCGAATTTCCTTCCTTTTGCAAGGCCCTGGAGCTTTCTCTGGATAACCCAATCTTCCAGGTTGGTAGTTGGATCTATTGAACACCTTACATTAACGCACTTAACCAATAAACGTGTTTAATAAATAATCAATCGCAAGTAAACAATAATTTCACGTAGGCGACTATGAAAATCCAGGCAGCTGTATTAAACGACGTAGATGAGTTATTAACAATCGAAGAAGTAGGATAAGCGGAACCCGGTGCTGACGAAGTTCTGGTTAAGGTCATAGTGACAGGGGTGTGGCATATTGATGCGAAATCCATCAATGGCAGAGGAGCACCTTTTCCGGCTATAAGTGGTCACGAAGGAGCCGGCATTGTGTCCAGTACGTCATTTTTTTATCGTTCTATCCTATCTTCTGGATCTCTATCTAAAACATTAGCTGCTTGTACTAGTATAGGAAACTAGAAAAACAGTATAACAGTCAAACTATGAAAGCCAACCAATCAGGTAAGTACCGTTGGCTGGCATTTACCCGGTTAAACAAATGAATCAGGTATGATTTACAAAGACGAATTGCAAAATAAAGCGATGAAGCTGCCGGTAGCAGAGGCCAATTACTTGTCATTGGAGCTGAACGCAAACCGCTCAGTAGTCCATTATAAGTTCCTCAGGCCTGTTAGTCAGGAGGAGAGCCAGCACGGGCTTGAATTTTTCACTGACTGTATCTTAGGCTTAAAAAAAGAGTTAAAGAATACAAAATCACATCTAAATCTGGATTAAGAATGTAGCTGCTACTCTCCCCATGAAGGCTCCTTATATTAAAGAGGTTGTTTATCAAGTTGCGTTTCAACTTCTAGCAGGATTCTGATGACAGTAGCTTGTTCTATGATACAGAATACTATTACACCTCCTGTATTACCACAGCCAAACCCTTCAACTTCTAATGTAATAGACCTGAGGGTATCTTTAGTTATCTCATTAATCCCTCAATTAATGATACAATCACACCAGTGGCAAATCCAAATCAGCCATAATACTGTGCCGCTATTACCTTCTACTGATACCAAGTAGATCATTCCTTGGTGCACCAAACGTGCATCATATTGTTCCCAAACAAGGGACTAACCCGGGACCAACATGCCAGGTTAGTAACTGATTAGTATCTGACAGGGGTGAGATGCCTTTCTCAAAGCAGGATCGTTAGCGAGGTAGGGTCAAAATAATCTTCCCCCTCATCCAGTATATCAATGTATTTGAGAGACTATTACACTTGCTCTCACTGTTGATCAGGGGGCTGGTTCAAGCCCAGGAGGGAGATCGATAATGGGCCACTTACGAGTAAAATCGCTAGATGGCTTTTTTATTTGCATCTAAACTGCTCTTCTAGTTTTCAAAAGTATGTTACGTTTGCTGCAGGTGATGCTTTTGCAGGTACGCGTTAGGGGCATGCTCCAGGGCCCCTTCCGGAAGCCACTGCCACCACTCTCCCAAATCTTTTTGAATGATGTTTTTATAAAAGGGAGGCAGTAACTTTGACTCCCCTTCAAAGTACTTCCTGAATGCCACGTCTTCCACCAGGTTTTTGCGCACCTGCCGGTAAAACCGCAGGCGTCCGTACCCCTCAGAAGAAACAGCCCGCATCAGGTTCATCCACTTGGCCGAGGAGCTAGGTGTGGCCATAAAGCGCCTGTAAATAGCCTTTCTGGAGAAGGTGTAGGCCGTCAGGTCGATCACCCTGTCATAGAACTCCACCCACCCGTAGTTGCGGGGCCTTACGTTCATGGCTAGGTGGTTGTTGAGAAAGTGAAAGGGCAGCACCCTGCCCGCCCGCTGGTACTCCAGGTTAAGCGGGGCCGCCTGCCCAAAGGCGCTCAGCAGGGAGTAACCGGGAAAGGCCGCCGGGGACAGGTCCACGAAGCGCTTGGTCAGCTCGAAGGGCTCGGCGCCCTGGTCGCTGTCCAGCCCCAGCACAAAGTTAGTCTGCACGTAGGGCACGTAGCGGAACATCATGTTCACGTGCTCGGAGATGCGGGCCACCTTCTCCTCCTCCACCCTGCGCGAGGTTCTGGACTTGTTCCCCAGCTCGTACCAGGACTCGATGCCGGGCAGCAGGGCATCAAAGCCGTTGCGCTGCATTACCCGCAGGTGTTCCTCGGTCAGGATGGACAGGCTGCTCTCGGCAAAGAAACGGAAGCTCCCCGGGGGGCCGCGGAGGCGATGGCCTCCATGTTGGCCTCAAAGCGCACGCCGAAGTTAGGGTCGTGCCAGCCGACGGTGGGCTTGCGGAACTTTGTCAGCAGAAAACGCAGGTCCTCCCTTACCACGTCAAAGTTCATGGGCTGGTAGTCCACCGTGGCGTCTATGCAGAAGGAACAGGTATAGGGGCAGCCGACGCTCCCGATCATAGGCACTACCTGAAGAAAGGGTGCCTTCTTTATAGTAGGCTCAATAAACTTCCACCGCTCCTTTACCCCTGGCAGGTGCGCGGGCTGCCGAAAGGTATCTGCCCTCGGGCCGCTGCGGACTGCAGTCCTGGAGTACGTCCACGATGGTGGATTTATGGGTGAAGCCCAGCACGTAATCAAAGTACTTCACCGCATCATCCGGATAGCAACGCGCGTGGGGGCCACCCAACACCGTCACCGCGCCCAGGCTGCGAAAGTATTGGCTAAGGGCGTAGGCCAGTAAAGCCGCCTGGGTAAAGGAGCAGATAAAGACCACGTCAACCCCTTTGGGCAGCTCCTTCCGCAGATCCTCACGACCGGTGTAACATACCAGCACCACCTCATGGCCTTCCTGCTCACACCAAGTAGGCACCACCTGCGGCATAATGCTCGCCAGGTTCGCATGCATGACCCTGGCCCACAGGGTATCGGCAGGACCTTTGCTCACCAGGTCAACCACACCCCAATTCTTTATCTTGCCATATATCAGGACATAGGTTGCAGGCCAAGCGCATACGCACTTTTAGCTAGCATTTGTACTTTACTTATGCTTAGTTTTTAATTACTTGATTAAGCGTAAAATGGTTTTCAAGGATGCTATAGGTGGCTGCTGCTCCCCTTGGAAGGCAGTGCCGCCGTATTAGAGCAGACGGTCTACCCAACGCCAAGCCGCTCCTAATAGAGATAGTTCCTGTGCCCTGCCTTTGCCAGGCGGGCTCCTTCCTTTATTCCTTCATCTGTGATGGTATAGGTACAGGGGATGACCCCATCCAGAGTCTGAATGTGGCCGCTTTGGACCAGCTCATCTACCAAAAGTTGCAGGTGGTTGCCGCCCGGGGATGCGCCGAGGTTACCCACTTTGGCGAAATCGTCAATGGTGAGAGTTTCATGCTTGATCAATGCGTTCAAGACAATGGTCCGGTTTAGTGTAGCCATGGTGGTTGTGCTTAAATGGTGAATAAATTCTTTTCAGCTGATGCGCAAATAGAGTAAGTTTGTGTTGAGGGCAGGTCCGATGTTGAGCGGCGTAGCCTTCCGCTTAGACCAGTTTCACATCCACTTGTCTAAGGTAAACCTATAGGAGCGGGCTACCGGCACTTTGAATTACATGCGGCCGGTTCTGTAGCAGCATATCATCCGACTACCAACGCCTCATTTTACACAAGCTCACGCTCAAAGTATACAAGTTCTTTTTCTTGAGGACGCTCCAGGTTAGTGCAGTAGTAGATGCGCTTCACGTATCGCCTTACCTTCAGCTTCAGACCGGGGTTTACTTTGGTGTACACGATAGATCCCTCTGGATATTTATTTTCCATGGTGGGGTAAATTAGGGGTTAGTTGTTGTTAGATTTTCTGGCTGCTTTTGCTGCCTTCTTTGCCTGCATGTCAGCATCCGTTCGGGTACGCTGGGCTTTTGCCTCCATTCTGGCGGCGCGTTTAGCATGCTTGGCCGCATAGGCCGCTTCTTTGTTTAGTCTTTTTGCTTCTTTGGCATTCGCTTCTGCCACCCGGGCATCAGCTTTAGTATTTTTCTTTAGCTCTTTAGCATCTGATAAGCGATGTTCATCAGCAATGGCTTTCTCCTTTGCTGCTTCCTGATCCTGTTTTTGCTTTTCCTTGGTAGGTGTATTCTGTGAAAAGGATTGTGTTGTTACGAGCATTAGGAATCCTGTAATCAACGAAATTAAAATGGTCTTATAAGTCATATTTGTCAGGAAAAGGTATATTCTATTATCCTACTTAGTTGTACGGGTAGATGAGCAGGTCAACTGGAATTAATTGACAATAAGGCACTTATATTCATTAAAGGTGTTCCAGGCGTTCTCTTGGCACATTTACAGGGCTTAGTTTATTCTTTTCATGGGTGAGAAGGGGCGCATAGCCCATTGGAAATAAATTAAAGCTGCTAATACTCAAACTATTACGGTTGGTGCGCTTGTTATACATTCATACCCCCTATCCGGCCTGATGGCCAGAACCGACCAGCCGATTGGCTGCCCCGCTTTTATTCGTCCCGCTGCTAAAACCTTAACTATGAAAAATGACCTTGTCAATTACCGGGACTATGCAGCCTGCCTTACCCAGCTACTGGGGCGAACGCCCAGCCCAACCGAACTGATTGGCTTTGAGGATAACCAGCACTTGCTGCAGATAAACAGGCGCTCAACTGAAAACGACGCCTACCGGATTACTTTCCTGAACGATACCCCTGTGACGCTATTGGCTGACGGTATGATTTTGGGTAGCGCCATTCAGCTGCACAGCCAGGAAGGAGGGCACAGGTTCTACACTGTCATGTTTGAGGAACAGGGCACCGTGGAAGAACATTACCTGATGCTGGACGCCTCTGTGGAGTCGGCTGTGGTAGGTGGGGTCAGAACCGCGTTGGTGCAGCACGTGCGGCTGATCACCATCGAAGACCTGGTGCTGAGGTACAACCCCGTGATGTATAACCTTACTTAACCTAAATGAGATGACACAGGACCAATTTTACCATTGCCTGAACAGGATTCTGGAGCTCAGAGAGAAGATCAAACAGACGTATGATGTTCGCAGGAAAGCTCAGGCAGCAGAATCTGCCGAGGCTGAAGAGCAGGTGGATTTCGATTCGCTCAGGCGCTTTGCCGATAACAAGGAAAAAGCAGACAAGAACACTGCCAATTCACAGGCACTGCTAAAAGAGCTCGCCGCCCAGGAAGCAAAAATAAGGGTATTCGTGCCAGCACAACTCTACGGCACCCGAATTGAGGCAACCCTCCCGGGTCAGGCCCCACTGTACGTGCTGGTGGAAACTGACCAGATAGTCATTGAAAAAGGCCTTTAGGGGCTATGGCTCAACCAAGTTTGTTGATAAAATTTGAAAGCTGGCTGGTGTACCCTCCTTTGGTGAGGCAGAGCATTTCCTCAGTATCGTCGTTCCTTACCCATGTGAGCATATTGTCTTGCCTCCCGTTTTGGTGCGTGTACTCTTCCCAGTATTCGTGAGCAGCCGCTAAAGCCTTGCGCTCCAGTTCTTGTAGTTTGTCCTCTCTCATGTTCTAAAGGTTTGCTGCGTGATATAAGCTACTTTGTGCAGTTCAGTATACGTAGCCTGCATAGAAGTAGTGTGTAGACCATCGGCTATTTTAGCAGGGCACCCAACTTACAGTAGCGCACGCCTGTCTGTCTTCCCAGACAAGAGCTAATATGGCAAAGCACTAGTAAGAGCGACATGATCTTGTGTCACGGAATACTACAGCAATCAAAACACCCCGAGCTGTCACTGTCCGTAAAATAAAACAGTAAACAGACATTCCTTTTGGCCTTTCAGTGTTTTCAATACATGCTATGCCAGATTCAGCTAAAACCGGGTGGGGCCACAAAGCCCTGAAGACTGCAGGCATTGTGCTAATCAGTCTCGCTGGTTTTTTACTGGTGGTGCTGGTCTTGCTATACCTCTTGGCCGAACCCCTGGTGGAGCGGTATCTTAAAAAGCAGGTTGCTGTGCACACCGAAGGGCTTTACCAGGTCAACTTTCACGACTTGCAGCTGCACCTGCGAACGCGCAGCATCACCCTACGGGGGCTGCATCTCTATCCGGATCCTGCCGTGCACCAACGGCAAAAGGAGAAGGGGCGGGCCAGCCGAATCCTTCTCGATGTCCAAAGTCCGGGGCTGACCGTTACCCGAATTAACCTGGTGGACCTGCTTTTTAAGAACCACTTAGGTATGCACACCGTCGTGGCGGAGCGCCCGGTGGTCACGCAGTTGCTGGACGAATCGGTGGAGAAAGAAGAGAGTCACAGCAGTAAGGGGAGCGGTTCCCTGAAAGCAATCAGCATCTGGCAGCTGAACGTACAGCAAGCCAGGTACCGTTACCTGGTACTGGGGCAACGCAAAAGGCCACGCCATGAAACTCCCCGGCTTTCGTTACAGGTGCAAGACCTGCGGTTAGACTTACAGAAACAGAAGGGTATTTTTGAAATGCTCAGTGCAAGCAGAGTGGAGCTAAATATCCGGGACTATGCCTTCTATGCTCCAGACAGCGTGTACGCCATGAACGTCGGGCAGCTTTCCTACTCCTCCACAAAGCAGACTCTGAAAGCAGAAGGGATAGCCGTACAGCCGGATTACTCAGTAAACGCGGCAATGCCTAAAGACCGGGCTCTGCACCTGCTCTACCAGTTCCGGATTCCTTTGCTATACCTGACAGGCGTGGATGCCGAAGCAGCCTGGCGAACAAAGCGCTTGCACCTTAGCAAGTTACTCATAGAGCGCCCCGTCCTTACTGTAATGGAGGACCTCTCCGTAGCTGACTCCTCGGATTCTCCTGCCCTAGCCGGTATATACGCTCAAATCTCCCCATACTTAAAGGAAATCAGCACAGAGGAGGTGCACCTTAGCGACGGCAGCTTCAGTTACCGCCAGAAGAACAGGATAGTGCATACGCTCCACCGCCTGGGCAGGGCAACTATAGACCTGCAGGCGCTGCAGCTCGACTCGGCCACCTTTTTTGCGCCGAAAGCAAACGCCTTCGCAGCAGAGATAAGTGCAGCCCTAAGAAACTATACATACACACCTTATAACAGTCCGTACCTCTTACAGGTTGGCAGCTTGCGGCTCTCTTCCCAAGACAAAACCCTGCAGGTAGATAACCTGCACCTGGCCGGAGACTGGGACAAGAACGATCGCCTGAAAGCCCGGAAAAAGGCATTGCGTATGTTTTACGACATCTCCCTGCCACGCCTGCACCTTCAGGGCCTGGACCTGCTGCAAGCTTTGCGCACATCCCGACTGGCAATCGATCGCATGACCGCTGAGAGACCCATCATTGATGTACGAAAGGACGAACAAGTGACTGGTACTGGGGAGAGAGATGATCATCAGGAGGTGAACCGGCAAATTTCAGGGTTGGTAAACAGGCTGGAAGTAGGAAAGATAGACATTGTAGATGCCTCGCTCACTAAGCACAGTAAAACCAGACGCATGCAGCGCCTGCAGGAATTGGAGCATGCCAACCTAACTGCCACGGGACTGCATGTTGATCTGCCTTATACCTTCCATCCGGATGAGAAACTCCCGTTGGAGGATGTCGTTGTGACAGCCCAAAGTTATCGCTCTCAGCTGCCCGACAATACCTATACGTATGCCCTGACGGGCCTGCGCTACTCCACCCGCCAGTTGGAGTTTACCGCACGTACCGCAGAGGTTCTCTCCAGCAACAGTGCCAATGACCAGCACAAGCGTATTCATAACGCCAGTCGCACCCTTTTTGATTTGTCTGCCAATAAGTTGCGGGTAACAGGCGTGGACCTGGTAAAGGCGCTGTACACCAGGCGGCTGGAGATAGACCAAGTGATTCTTCGGCAGCCAAAGGTAGCCATTCTTGTGGACCGTAAGGTGACTGCCTTAGAGTTGGAGCGTCATGGGGTAAGAAAAGGGCTTTTCGAGCTCGTGGATATAATTTCTGCAAACGGCATTCAACTGGAAGACGGCTCCTTTGCATTCAACGAAAGGCTGGCTCCGGTGATGCGTACCCATTGGCTGGAGCACGTCAACGTTACCGTCTCAGGCTTTGTACTTACTCCCGCTGTTTTTGCCAACCTGGCCGATGCGCTTCCGATGCGGGAGCTGAACCTGCAGGCCAAAAACTATACTTATAAAACCACCGACAGCCTGTATACCATCAGGCTCGACAGCCTGTATTATTCCAGCAGGACAAAAGAAGTCATCGCCCATACATTCAGTGTTAGTGCCGACAGGGGAGTGAATGAGCGCCTGAAAGTGAATAGCCCTGACCTGGCGAGCCACAACCTGATCGATATTTCTGCCAAAAGGTCCCGCATAACCGGTTTTAACCTGATCCAAGCCTATGCAACCGGACAGTACCGCATGGACAGCCTCCTGCTGACAGGCCCGAAAGTAAAAATTCTTCAGGATCATAACGTCATTCCGGTAAATGCCCGGACTGCGGCTGCCCAACTGACAGAACTGCAAACGGGTTTTAGGGTAGGGCGCGTGCAGGTTTCAGATGGCACACTTGACTTTAATATACTGGAAGATACCATCCGCATCAGCCAGACCCTGGAGCATGTAGCACTGGGGATTGACCAGTTACGGCTGGTATCATGGGAGGAGACAGAGGTGCTTGATATATTTGACGCAGACGACTTGGAGTTGCTGGTGCAAGGGTATTCCTACTATACTGCAGACAGCCTGTATGTTATTGAAGTAAATGATATACGGGCCTCCATGTTAGCCAGGAAACTGCTGGTAGACAGCCTTCGGGTGCGGCCGCTGTATAGTAAACAAGAATATGCAGCCCTGTTTACTTACGCCCGGGACCGCATCGATCTGGCAGTAGCTGAGATGGAAATGCAGGGCATCAGCCTGCGGGCGCTGTTCGACCGGCAGGATTTGATAGCAGCTAAAATGTTGGTCCGAAACCCAAATGTAGAAGTATACCGGGACAACCGTTTAGGGATTGACCCGGCACAAAAGCCTCCGACGCTGCAAAGAGCCCTACGCGGGGCCGGGATCTACATCCGGCTGGATACTATACTGGTTGAAAAGCAGAGCCTGGTGGAACACCCTGTCATCGCCATAAACGCTATCAGGCCGGGTGTACTTGTGCTGGAAGATATTCGTATGGAGCTATATAACGTCACGAACGATTCAGCGTTCATCCGGCTGAATAACATGCTGACAATAAACGCTTCGGCGCAGTTTATGGGCGTCAGCACGCTGCATGCCCGCTTTCAGTTTCAGATGGATCACCCGGAAGACCGCTACACTTGTGAGGGTACGTTGGATCCCATGGATTTTTCAGCCCTTAACCCTTTGGTAGAGAACATGCTGTTTATCCGGGCATCGAGCGGCCGGATAAACCAGGTTTCCTTTCTGGTAGAGGCCACGGATCGCCTGGCTACCGGTCAGGTGAGTTTTCCTTACAACAACCTGAAAATACAACTCCTGAACAAGCAGCACCCGGAAAACCCTGATTTTCTGCTAAAGGCAGAGAGTCTGCTGATTAATACATTTATTATCAAGTCCAACAACCCGTCCACTCTTGGCAAATTCAGGGAAGGCACGTTTCAGGTTAAGCGTGATCCCCAGCGTTCCGTTTCCTACCACCTGAGCCAGTCCATGCGCAGCGGGATCACCCACAGCCTGATGACGAATCTGGTGTACCGGATAGTCTCGGGGTTTACAAATCTGTAACCAGATATTCTTATTTTATTGCTTCCTCAAGCCTGTAGCGAACTTTACCTGCACAGGCAATATTCGCTTTGTCAGTTTCGGAAAACTCAAGGCTGTATTTTTTGCGCCGGCCACCACCGCAAGAGTGCAAGACCCGCTACTGCCGCAAATACGGAGGCCAAAAAAATTCCTGATTTAGCGCCCTCAACTAAGCTTTCGCTGAAGGCTAGGTTTGCAATGAATAGTACCATGGTAAAACCTATTCCGCCTAGCACTCCGCCACCGGCCATTAATATCTAGCTGAGGTCTGGGGGGCGAACAGCGAGATGCAAACGGACTGCCAACCAGCTGAATGCCAATATTCCAATTGGTTTACCTAGGATAAAGCCAGTTATCACGGCTATCGTAACAGAGCTGTCGATAGCGCTGAATGACAAATGCAAGTCCGCATTGGCAAGGGCGAAGACCGGCATAACAACAAAACCAACCCACGGGTGTAAGGCATACACCAAGCGTTCAGCCGGAGACAACGCTTCGCGCGCCGCAGTCTCGGCTACCTGCAGGGTTTGCCGGTGTTTGGTGGCACCACTTCCTTTTTCGTCGCCCGCTGCGCGACAACCTGACCAAGTATAGCATACAGGCGCACATCGCTGACCCACCTGCGTGCAGGGGTCATCAAGCCAAGTATAACGCCTGTGATGGTGGCATGGATACCGGACCAATCCAGAGCAAGCCAGATAAAACAACCTACCAGAATGTAGAGCGGAAAACCACGGAAGCCTAATGCGGCCATAGCCCTTAAGAGAACAATCCCAACGGCTGCCTGGGCCAGTGCGCTCCAGGAGGTATGACTACTATAGCCGATGGCCACGACCAGAATGGCGCCAATGCCAGCGATAGCATGAAGATGCGCAGGCTTTTGGGGATACGCGAACCGAGGATAGCCAGACAACCAATGGCAAACGCTGTGTCTGTTGCCATGACCGTACCTCACCCATGCTCCCCTGGCTGCCCCCACTGCAGTGCCAGGTATAGCATGGCAGGCACCAACATCCCTCCTAGAGCGGCTGCAACGGACAGCGCGGCTTTGCGCGGGTTGCTTATTTCCCCGAGGATTAACTCACGCTTCAGTTCCAATGCCACAAGGAAGAAAAACAGCGTCATCAACCTGTCGTTAATCCACTCCCGTAGTGAACGGGCAAAGTTAAATGAGCCTACCTGAAGGCCTACCGGGGTTTCCCATAACTGTTCAGCAACATGAGCCCAAGGAGAATTTGATATAACCAAGGCAACAATAGTGGCCAAAAGAAGAACAGCGGAACTTGTTGCGCCGGTGTGCAAGAAATTGTCAAATGGCTTTGTCAGCTTATCAAGAAGCGCTTTCGGTAGAAGGACGGTTTTGGCTTCAGGTTCCGAGGCTTTTCTCATGGATAAGAAGTTTATAGATCGTTTAAGAGCCGTTGGCGGGAAGCTATTTTGCTGTGTATACGTGACCTCTAAAGCCTGCAGCCCTCGCCAACTGTCTGTCAACCCCCTGCCAAAAAACCACGGCTGTCTCATCGTCTTATTTTCCTAAAACCTTTTTGATCCCTTGTTTAGGACGTAGAGGCGCTTGGTCTCCTAAAAGCCTTCCCAAAGGTTTTAGCGCATCAATGCGGTCAAAGATTATCTTTAAAAATGCAACAAAGAGAATTGCCAAAAACATCCCTGCTACTCCCCATAACGCTCCCCCTAACAAGACTACTATGATGGAGACCAAAGCATTGATTTGCACCTTGGAGGAAACAACCCGGGGAACCAGGATATTGTTGTCAATGAATTGAATCAAAACATAAGCACCTATAATGCCCAGTTGCGTTGTAAAGCCATCTTTGGTTACCATAGCCATCAGCACCGGTAATAAGACAGCTATTGCTCCGCCAATGTATGGGATCATGTTCAGAAAAGCACCGATTACCCCGAGCAAAATACCGTAGGGAACACCCAAAATCACCAAAGCGGTAACATTTAGAACGGCTACAATGGATGTCTCTATCAACAAACCCACAACATAACTTTGGATAGCACTCTTCGTCTCTTGAATAATTTCAGCTACTGATTGAGAGTCTTTTCTGGCAAATACCTCAAAGAAAAAATCTAAAATCAAGGTTTTATAGAAAAGGAGTAGGAAGACATATACAGGCATTAAAAAGAGCAGACCAAATATACCCAACGCACTGCTTATCGTTTGGCCAACCAAAGCTTTATTGCCTGTCGCCGCTTCCTTTAAATATTGTGTCTGCCTTTGGATTGAAACCCCAAAAGTGTGCTTCACATATTGCTGTAAATCACTGAGCAGCTGAACAAGCCTATCTTTTAATTGAGGCATCATTTCACCAAATTGAATGATTTGGAAGGATAGGAAATAGAAGAGGCCTCCCAGCAGGACGAAAGTTATCAGAAGCGTCAGCAGAATCGATAGCACCCTTGGCAACCCTAGACCCAGAAACCTATTGCACAGCGGATTAAGCAGAATGGCAATTAATATTGAAAAAGCCAGCGGTATCAAAATATCTGCTAGCGTGGATAGGATATATACGAAAAGGACCAACCCAAACAATACAGTTGTTACTTTCTTGTAAAAAGGATCAGACTTTGTCATAGTTACATACAATGGTATACTTCAATGCTATACTTACTGGCATTGCTCAGCGTCAACTAAATAACTGATACCCTAATAAAATACACTTTGTACGGGGATGGATCGTGGTAAGGAGAACTGCGGGTAAAAAAGTGCGAACTTCTTAAATTTCCTGTTAGAGGAAATAGAATATACAGATAAGCAGAAAAAAGATTGCTCCCCAATAGCAGCAGCACCAGCAATAAATCAGAACCAAAGTCCATTTCCCTACGGCAATCTGTGAGGTTTCTAACAGCGGATCTACCGACTCTTTATTGATAATTGTACGTGTATGTTTGTTAATAAATATTTATAATCAGGCAATTAACTGGCTTGTCTTAAACTAAATCAATATCGTGAGTAACTTAATGGGAGCCAAGTACGGCTTCTTATGGTTTGTTTCGTGTGCTACTGATAGCTTTGTATAACCTGGGTCTTGTTAAAGGGAAAAATGTCCTTTCCGAAGGAGTTGGTCAGAAGCAAACAGGTAAAGATGGTGAGAAGATCTCTACTGTGCCCACAGCCTTTTCAACTAAAAAGGGAGGAGAAGCTCCACTAATTTTCCAATTAGATCAACCGCGTTCAGTGCAGAGGGGCCTCCCAAATCATTGTCACCTAATTCAGCTTCAGCTTTTACCAGCCCGTTAATTGATGCTGCAGGTTTGACGGCAGCGTTATCTTGACCAAATCCCTTGATCGCATCTTTTGACACCCCGAGGGCACCGACGATCTTCTCTAGCAGTTGTTCTTCCACGTGCTCTTCCTGCTCAATGCGGGAGATGTTTTGCTGCGTGGTGCCCAGTTCACCGGCAAGGGCCGCTTGCTTTACCCCTAGGGCGGCACGCATGCGACGTACCTGATTCCTCAGGTGTAGCGGGCGATTTGTAGTTACTGCTTCCGTGTGATCAATCTATTTCAGCGTATGTCCTTACTTTCCTCTCGAACAGTCGTTTACTCGTAATCCTGAAGCACAAGTACACGCTCAAACAGGAGCTCAAGTCCGGCATTCTCTATAAAATAACCTGCCTCATAGCGGACCTTCAGGTATGATTCTTCCAGTTGATGCACCAGCTGCCTTTCTTCAGGCGTGTTGCGCAGAAAAACAGTGTCCAGTTGCGTAGCGGCGGCTGTGCCTAATCAGTGCTTTGATGGAATGGGTGCGAACCTCCTTCCTAGTTAGGGAGAGCAGGATGGCACGGTAGGCAAACTCCGCCGCCTGATGCAGCAGGAAAGCCGCAACAGCGGCATCACGGTTATCTCAGCGTTGGAGGGCGCAGGTATAGAAGGCCCGTGATTTTTGAAGATTGCTCTCGAATACTTCCCGGGCCTTGGCTACAACCTCTTCATACAGCCCCCTCGGAGTAAACAGGAGCTGCTCGCCGCCGCTGTCATACACCAGCCTCTCCGACCTGCAGGCAAGCAAGTAAAAGATGTGCCCCTGCTCCAGGGCCTCCCTTACCGCGTCCGAGCGGTGCAGAGAGCAGGTCACCTGCCGGTGCCTCTGGTTGGCGAACTCTACTATCGTCTGGTGTTTCGTGAAGCGGATATGGCTTCTGCATGGCACCACCAGCAGGTCCACATAACCAGTCTTTCCTTCACCGTCCAGGGCGGGGTGGTGGAGCAGGAAGATCTTCTCAGGCTGCACGGTCTCTGCAAGAAAGGAAATGATCTGCGCCACATCCCCGGTAAGCTCTGGCGGTGCTGAAGAACCGGGTACCTCCTGTGCCTCACTCCCCTTCCATGCCGCTTGCATGTCCTTCAATTTTTAACTCAGCCTCTGCAGCCGTCTCTTCTGTAATCTTTCCCAGTATGTCCTCCTGGCAATCGAGGAGCAGCGTAAAGTAATGGGCCACTTCCAGCAGGCGCTCCAGCTGCTCGTAGTGCTGCAGCAGGTTGTAGTTCTCCCAACAACTATCCAGAACTACAAGAATTGAAACTAAAAGTCAATCAGTGAGCGTAGCTCATAAGAGTCTCTTCCGATTGAAACAAGCTAAAGCGGTAGCCCTTGCACTAGCCAGGTTGGGCTTCCAGCAACTTACTCAGAACAATAAGGATTGAAACTTGGCGTCGAAAGCGGCATTGAAGCCCAGAAACTCTGCGTAGCGCCATCGGACAGCTTATCCAGAGTAATAAGGTTTGAAATTTCACTCAATTTGCTATAGTAGGGGTTTGCCCATTCTTTTGAAACCTATTCCAAAACAGTAAGGATAGTAATACGCCTAGTTATACTTATATTACTATTTTAGTAGAGTAGTAGCTGTTCTGGAGCTTGTCCTTCTACAGTACTTGAATTTCAGATGCTAGTCTGCTAGATTTTACCCGCATTAAATGCTGTTAACCGAGCTGCGTACTGCTTCTTTACATTATCCTCAAAGGTATCCAGGTAGCTTTCGGTCGTTTTCAGGTTAGAGTGGCCCAAAGATTCAGATATAAGTTCTATCGGCGCTCCTGCGCGCTTGAGCACCGTAGAGAATGAGTGCCTAGCCGTATACGTGCTCACGTTCTTCTCGATGCCTACCGCGGCGGCCACCCGCTTAATGTATTTGTTTATCGTTTTGGTAGCATGCTGGATCTTGGCCCGTTCCTTTTCTGCTGACAACTCTGGCTCAAGCAAAGGAAACACGTAGGCATCTCTGTAGACTGGCTTATTACCCCACTTGTTAATTATCTCATCTATTTCTGGGGTTCTCATTGCCGTGATCGCTTTGATGTTCTGGCGGCTTGTCCTTTCCGTTTTGGCCCTGATAAAGGTGATTTTTTCCCGATCCAGTTGATTATACTTCAGGCGGGCTATATCCTTTACATTTATCCCGTTACATAGGTAGGAAAATATCCACAGGTCCCGAGCACGGCCCTCATTTTCGGTAGCAGGCTGATAGGAGAATATCTTCTCAATATCTGCAAGTGTCAGGGCTTTCTTCACATTACGGCCCGAAGGTATCTGGTACTTTCTTTTGCCAAACGGGTATAACTCTGTGTTCACTTCCCCAGCCGCTATGGCGTTATTGTAAATAGCTCGCAGCGCCCGCAGGTAGATCCCGATGGTGGTGATAGAGTTTCCGTTCTGAAGCATCCATTTCTCGTACCTCATTAGGAAATCAACAGTTATAGCGCCATAGGCCAAGGGCTTCCGCTTTTTCAATAGCATTTCCCTTTTCTCGATTGCTTTAGCTCTAGACAGGCCTTTGTTCCGAGTCAATGGCTCCTTTTGAATAAAAGATAATAAGGAGAAACTGGCGCTCTCATAACTGCTAGCCGTCCCGACCCTGCCTTCTTCTACCAGCTTCTTGACTTGATTCTCAAAGGCTGCAAAGACGTCATTCCTAACGGCAGCATTTAGATACTTCTTTTCAAACAGCTCAAAGGTAAAGACGTCCAGATTACGGATAATACCGATGGCCTTCTGCTCTATTGCCTGAAAAGCTATTTGAAGCTCTTTGTATTTCCCTTTGGGTTTTTCTGCTTGTACTTTAGAAAATTCTGCCTCGCTCAGAGAGTAGCTGGTATTATAGTACTTGCGCTGTCTCTGATACGTGAGTCTTAACCTTACCGGAAAGGAGCCATCTTTCAAAGCCCTTCGGGTATCCAGCATGACGGAAGTAAGTACAGGTATCATATGTGCAAATAATTTTCTGTACACACAATTTGCACACAAACCATCAAAAAATCAAGTAATATCACTAAACAAAGAGATACAAAAACTGCCTAATTTTGCTAAAAACGCAGCTTTTGCTAATATACAAAACCAGCAATAAAGGGTATTGTCATGACTACGAATCAGAAGGCTAGGGGTTCGACTCCCTTCGCGACCACAACAAGTATTAAAATGCACCTAGGAATCAATAACTTAGGTGCATTTTTGTTTTATAGGTAAAACATAAGTAAAACATTATCTCTTTCTTCTGCACTCACCTTTCCTTTGGACTCAAAATCATTACACTAAATTTCAGGATTAAGATTTATTAACTTTAATACTGAACATTTTGAAAGATTATTTAATTTCATCTTTATCAACCTTAAAGACTTTAGGGCAAGCAAAGTTTCTGTTAAGCATCTCTTTACTGTGGTTTAGGCACTAAAGGACTTTACCTATTAAATCAAGGAAACAATCAATAGTATAACCTAATTTATCATCATGGATTATCGGCTAGAGTTACTAGACAGCGGTACATTTGAGCAACTTACAAATACAATATGCCAAAAGCTTTTCGGAATGGGAGTTGTAACATTTGCAGAAGGTAAAGATGGCGGGAGAGATGGGAAATTTACAGGCAAAGCTCAAAATTATCCATCAACTGTAGATAACTGGTCTGGGAAATTTATTGTTCAAGCAAAACACACTTTAAGTCCTGTAGCTTCATGTTCTGATAGTGATTTTGAGACCACAGTGGGACTCGAAATTAAAAAAATAAAGAAATTAAGAGCAAGTGGAGATATAGATAACTATATGCTGTTCACTAACAGAAAGTATACAGGCATCAAAGGTGAAGAACTTTGCAAAAGGATAATTAGTGAGACAGGAATAAATAACGCTGCTATTTTAGGTAAGGAGACGATTAATAATCAATTCATTAACCCCAATAAAGACATTATTAGACAGTACGGATTAGATAAACATTATATACCTTTTGATTTCTCTGACACAGAAATCAAAGAAATAATAGAAAGCTTTAAAACCCAATTACCACGCCTAAGTGCAGGACTTAAACAGAAGGTAAAGCAAGTAAAATACGACTATGACAGGATCAAAATAGAGGAAAAAAATATTAAAAATAATCTTGGAAATGAGTATTATGAGAATGAAATACTATCAAGTTCTTTAATGGATTTTCAAACAATTGGAGACTTCTTGAGTAGTCCCAATAATGAAGAAATAAAAGACATGTATTTCGATGTTGCAAGTGAACTTAGTCAAGTCATTACTATAAAAAGAAATAACTTTGACGCCTTTGAAGAAGTATTCTTTTTCATCTATAAGTTTATCTGTGATGGTGATACAAAAATTAAAGGGGGAAAGAGGCATGTTACCACATTTCTGCACTACATGTACTTTGAATGCCTAATTGGTAAAAAATGATACGACCTGATAGACATACAAATTTAGATTATTCAGTAGTTAACATTAGTTCGCTAATTCTTAAACTAGTAAAGTCCGAATATATCATTAAATACGACGCTTTATTAGAAACTATTGTTAACAAATTAGGGCATGAAGCAAAAATCAACTATCCATATGCCTTAAATTTTCTATTCTTATTGGGAAAAATAACATATCAGCAAGAAACCGATTCTTTTAAGTACAATGAAATTAAGCAAACTATACTGCAATAAAGAAGGATTTAAAAACACTACATTTAACCTTACTGGGCTGAATGTAATTTATGCTGATGTTAAGACAAAGCCTAAAGAAAGAAAGAACTCCCATGACCTCGGTAAAACCAAGTTAGCTGAAATTATAGACTTTTTACTTCTAAAACAGATTGATGCAAAAAGGCATTTCTTGTTAAAAGAGAAAGATGAAAAAGGTATTTCTATCTTCATCGATTATATATTTTATTTAGAACTTTTACTGAATTCAGGTGAGTATCTTACTATTAGAAGAGGCATAGATAAACATACAAAAATTTCTTTCTCTTTGAATTCCAAATGTAGTGATGGCTATATTCCCCCACAGAGCTGGACGTACGAAGATGTAGCATTAACTAAATCAAAAAATATTCTTGCTGATTTATTAGATCTAAACTTTTTCTATGGTAAGAATTATAACTACAGGAAAGCGATAAACTATAGTCTTAGGTCGCAGGAAGATTATAAAGATGTTTATAAGCTCTCAAAATATGTTGGGAAAGATATAGATTGGAAACCCTTTATGTTTGATCTTCTCGGTTTTGATGGAGATTTGTTGTACAGAAAGTATGCTAATGATGAGCAAAGAGAAGAAATAACTAAATACATTGATTTATTAATAGCAGAACATTCAGCGGAACCTGAAAATAGAGATGATATTGTAGCTCAGATGCAATTAATCCAGAATAAGTATAATGAAGTAGAAGAGCAGATTGATCAGTTCAATTTTTACGAACAAGATAAAGAATTAATTAAGAATGGTATAAATACAGTTGAAGCTAATATTAGTGATTTAAATACTCAGGCTTATACATTAAGTTTTGAAATAGATAGACTAAGAAAATCTATTTCAAACAAATTCGCTTTTGATCTAAAGAAAGTGGAGAAAGTATTTAATGAGGCTGAAATATACTTCCCGAATCAACTTGCAGAAGACTACAAGGCACTTAAAAGATTTAATGAGCAACTTACGATAGAACGCAATAAACTATTATTAGAAACATTAATTAATAAGGAGAAAGAACTACAGATTGTAAATGTTAACCTTCAAGATTTTAATCAACAAAAAGAACATCTGCTTTCAAATCTAAGAGAGACAGATGTATTCAAAAAATTTAAAACTTATCAGAAGGAGCTAACTAAAATAGAAAGTCATCTTGTCCTTTTAAAGAATAAGCTAAAGGCTATTGATCTCATCATAGATAAGGAAAAAGAAAGAGACAACCTTTTAAAAGATGTAGAAGGTACAATAAACGACATCAGGAATGTATTTCAACATACTGAAAATAATGAAAAATATGCTCATATAAGGAGAAACTTCACCAATTTCTATCATAGAGTGATGGATGAAGCAGTAAGGATATCATGGACTATTAATTCAAATAATAATATAGAGTTTACACCGCCAAAGGTCCAATCTATTAGTAAGATTAGGAAAGATACAGCTAAGGATGAAGGTAATACTTATAGAAAAATACTTTGTGTATCATTTGATCTGGCTATCTTATGCACTTATAGCCAAGAGTCTTATTTTAGGTTTGTATATCATGATGATGTGCTATCACAACAGGATAATGGTATAAAGCTGAGGTTACTTGAATTGGTTCGGGATTTAACCAAGCGTTGCAATCTTCAATATATTTTATCTGTTATCAAATCTGATCTTCCAGTTGATGATAAAGAACAGCCGATTCATTTCTCGGACAAGGAGATTGTGCTAAGGCTAAATGACAAAGATGCTTCAGGAACCTTATTTGGGTTTGAATTCTAAAATGAAGATTATATCGATAACTAAGAATAGATGAAAACAATTCTATCTGTATGGAATTCCGGTGGCAAGGGTAAGTCAGGAACTATTCGAGAGTTAGCTCGGATCTTACTTGCTAATTATCCTGGGTATATACCAGTGAAACCATTAACAATCAATATACCTTCTGATATTGACTTCTTGATTGTAATTGAGATTGATGGTATACGTGTGGGAATTGTAAGCCAAGGAGACCCAGGTACAGGCTTAGATAGAAAGCTAAAGGAACTAGCAGATGAGCACAATTGCGATATCATAATTTGTGCTACCCGAACCAGGGGGGAGACAGTTAAAATCGTAGACCGAATAGCTAAGAGTAGAGGCTATGATACCATCCGCACTTCTACATATCAGGTAAGTACAACTCATCGTAAGTTGGCAAATCAATTAAAGGCAAAGCACCTGCTAGACCTTTTACAGAGTTTAGAATTACTTCCTGTACCGGAACTAGTCTAAACCAATTTCCCTGAAATTTAGCTTAACACTTATTTAATAAATTGGAGTGATAAGACTTAAACTTACAAAACTGTTATCTTTTCCCCGGAATTAAATCTAGGTACTAGTTGCATTAAAAAGAACCTAAAAGAAATTCATATAAAATGTGATCGAGGTAGACAGTAAAACATTGTTTAGCTCTATAGATCATTTAATCTAGCTTTATCTCTTTTCTTAAGATAGATGTCTGAATCCCTATCCTGAATGTGAGCAACAACCTTTGACTGGAAAAGAATTTCATCTTCCCCGACATATGTAATATTTGCTTCTTTATTATTTGTGTTAAGCTCAGCGTGGTTTACTATATTAAGCCAAGCTTGATCATTTTCCCAAGTGTACATTTTATTGGGACCAAAGTAAGCTCTACCATACTTTGCTTCCAATAGTTCTAAGAGGGCGTGAAAGTCTGTTGAGTGATAATCTATTTTAATACTACTTAATCTGTCTTTATAGTAGAAATAGTAAATTTGTTTAAGTTGTAAATCTCCGATACGGAGGTCTTCATTCCTCTTGATGTAACATCTTTCATAGATACCAGGATTTGTGAAATCGGGAGCAATATCCATTTCCGGAACCCTGATCAAATTAATATTTTCAGATATATCTGAACCAAGAATAATGTTTCTGAACCCTCTTATTTCCTCAATCTTGCCATCATGTTCTAAATCATAAACTCTAGCAGCCTCTACCTTCGAGTTATTTTTTAATCTAATACTAATATCATTATCATTTTTAATAACTGTAAGCGTATTTATTAATCCTTTCCAAACTAATCCGTATTCATTCTTATCCGTTGGCATTCCATATAAAGCCTTAAAAGCATCCTCAACCTCGTTTAAATCTGTTGTGTGAATACTTGCCATGATAGCTATAATCTTTTGGCTATCTACTAAAACAGACACCTTACTATCTAATGATAACCCCTTTAGCTCAGAAGGTATATCATTCAATACTGATAAAGAAACGCCACGCCAAGCAGCATTATACCACAACTCTCCAGGTACTGACTTGTTAACCTCATCATTCTCTTCTCTGAATGGCCCATATTTCGCTTGATAGATATATTCTCCTAGCTTAAACCCCATTAAAGTTTGTTCATCGTCTATATTTTCGAACTTTGGTTTATTTAGTAGTCCACAAGAAGATAGAATGAAAAGGCTTACAGTTATATAAAATATTTTATTTTTCATGCTTTATTTTATAGAGTAGAACAAATATAAAAGTAATATACTTATAAGTTGTAGACAAATAAGTGGTAACATAAAAGTGGTATTGTATAGACTTTGTGCTCATGAAATCAGAGCAAGAAGTTCTAGAACAAATTGGTATTAAATTGAAAGAAATCAGAATAAGTAAGGGATATTCGAGCTATGAAGACTTTGCCCTTGAACACGGTATCGCTAGAATGCAATACTGGAGACTAGAAGCTGGTAAATCCAACCCAACAATAAAGACCCTATACAGGGTACTAGAAATACATCAGGTATCGCTGCAAGAGTTCTTCTCAGAAGGCTTCTAACTCCTCTAAAAATTTCCACACTACCGAGTTGTTAATGAAGAAGTTTTAATGAAAAAGAAGTTATATTACTTAAAGCTAAATAAATAGCTAAAGTGGTTGTACGAATCTACAAAGTTAATAGAATAATTTTTGTTGCTAAAGTTATGATATAGCACCTATAAAGTTGGTTAAAGGCTATTTGGATTGCATTATATCTTAAACCACGTTGTTATGGCTGCAACGCACTAGTAAACTTTCAATTATACCAATAGTGCTTTTACTAGTATTAGACCATATGACTTAACTAATACTGCTTAATCATTATACTGAATATTTTGATGTATAATTTACAAGGAGGCTTATTCTTTCAGTTTAAATTTATCATCAAAATAACCTAATGTATTATGGTCAAATCTATCTTCAAAGAAAGTAACCCCTATATGTTCACTCCCTGGTTCAAGAGATAATCGTATTAATTTTTGTTCTGGAATTATCCATTTGCTTAGAATTATCAGACCGACAACTATATCAGATATTGCCTTAAAAAATATTTCCTTTAGCTCTTCTTCATTTTTTAGTTTCCCATTATATAGCTTGTTATCATCAAAACATTTAAGTTTTAATAAAGGTATAAAATTAATTTTTTCAGGGAGGTTCGCAGCAATCCACCTATCTTGAACTAAATCAATTATTTTCTTAGCCCTTGCTTCTATATAATCACTATGAGATTGCTCAATTATAGCGTTATGGGCAAGTTTATTTCTAACATCCCTAATACATGAAATGATCTCATACACATTATTAGCAAAGTAATCTTGTGACCATAAAAAGGTACTTGTTAGACTGAATGTCATTTCTCTTCTCAAATCTTTCTCAAACTTCTTTCTCCTCTCACCTTTTGATAAAGTAAATAGAAAGCATTCTTTACATAGCTCTTCAATGTATGCAGAACCAATTATTACTAATCCTCTTAAACTTTGCGAATGTAAATCTAAGAGTACAGTTTTAACTTTTTCAGATCTACTGTCTACATATAGTTTAAAATACTTGTCGGCTACTTCTTTATAAATTTGATTAAAATCCGTTTTCATTCCTGAGTTGATTATTATAAGATCTAATTTGGTGAAATATGATTATTAAACAAATCTTTCATGACTAATCTGTTAACAGGTATTAAAGGGAGTATAGAAACTTACTCCCTTCTGACTAATAGCTATAAGTCATTCGCTACGTTCTTTCAGTGGTTTGATTTTAAGGAGTAACCGTCTCACAGTACGTAGCCAAGAAATTCAGCATAACTCCTTGGCCTTTATTCAAGGCCGGTAATTACATATTGGTAAGGTGGAATGTATTTAAAATGATGATGGGGGTATAGTTTACCCTGAATCGAATAAAGTATAGTGCCGTTATCCCAACTCAGTATCCTGTCTACTTGTAACTCATCTCCTTTCCTAATACCCCGAATATCTAGGGTGCATATTACTTTAAAGGGACAGAAAACTCGTTGGAGGTGATACTTGGAAATAAATAGGCAGCTATTAGAGAAACTATTAGGTTCAGGTTTTAGAAGTAGATTGGTTATCATTTATCTGTTTAAAAATGAATTTATAATAAAAGGGTGACCGTATGAATCACCCTTTACTAACCTTATCTATGCTGCTGCCTTTATCTCAAATACTTCCTGTTCTATTGTCCTCGGGTTAGGATTGTAATAGTAGACGTAGTTTAAGGTAATGACCTCATCGCTGTTAGGTACCTTATAATCATAAGGCTCGCTTTCCATCTTTTCAATAGTACCAGGCAGTTGTTTACCTACTAAGGCCTGACATACTACATCATCTAATGTACTTGTGATGGAGCAGGTTCTGGCAGTAGCATAATACCTGCCAGACTGTTTAGAAAGAATCATTTCAATTTCTCCCTGTAATACTAAGGCATTAAATTCTTTACCATCAGCCGATTTTCTTTTTGCAAAGTCTGTAACTGTTACCATGTTGTTTTAAAAGTTTTAGGTTAAATACTGGTGGGGGTATCCCAACCTTCAGGTATAGGGCGGGGAGTGTTACAGGGAGAAACTTTGGAGCTTAGTGATTCTAAAAAATTTATAAAAATTTTATGGATAGCAAAAGTAATGCCTTACTATTAAAGCTATATATATTCAGATGTCCTTATTTTTAGCACTATCTTGATTTGTTTAAATGATTGTCACTAGCACAATCACGTGAAAGTATCTGCGCATTTTATTTAGCTCAAATCTTTCGCATCGTTAATTGGCATCCTTTATTAAACAACGGCTATACAAAGTGTGCAAACTAAACAGAGTAGATAGAAGCCCATCTACTCTGCATAGTTTGTAAGGTTTGCACTATTGTATTTTATTGCTTTTCAACTTTCAAATACTGTGCATACTTAGATTTAGTTAACTGGTTTGTAGTCATCAACATACTTAAATACTTATCAATGACCCTTACACTCAAATGGGCTTTTTTACCTATCTCTATCGCCTCTTCTCGCTTAAACCTGGCTGGAAGCTCATTGTACAAATCAGCAATCGTCTTATCCTGAATGTTTACAGCTTTAGGCAATTTCGCATACATCGTTAAAGCATGTTCCTTGTAAACCTTCACTAACTCGAATGCTAAATTAAAGTCTTCATCCGTACAGGTTATGTTAAGATCTTTGCTGTTCTGCTCATACTTTCTCAAACAGGTCATTATCATAGCTATTCTGAACAAAATTAACCCGAGCCTCTTCACGATACTTGAAGCATCACCTTCGAAGTAACCATGAACTTCCTTTAACCACATCGTAAAAGTATCATTTAGGGTACTCCACTGTTGATTGGTTAAGTGAAATGCCGAAGGGCTATCTTCTAAGTATTCAACCATAGCAAGCACCCTTTCAGACAATTGTGCAAAATGACTGGTTAAGTCTTGCCTACCCTCTACTGGAGCAACACTCCTCCATACAGGAGCTGCATTGAACGCATAAAATATAAAACGGCTGAAAAGCCCATCCTCTGCTGAAGGTATAAACGCCCTTACCTGAGATGGGGTACCTGATAGTGCAACTGACAGACGGGGCTTCCTGATCTCATAAAATTCATTATTTGTCTTCCTGCTGTAGCTTACACTCTCATGGTGGAAAGCTTTTCTGAACAGGTCAGAAAAGTTGCCCCAGTCTTGCTTTAAACTGTTGCTTAAGGTGTCTGCTTCCGTTTCACAGAAGATGCCCTTTGCATCACCTTCTTTAAGATGCTTAATTACTGCAGATGAGCTCGAGTTTCCAGGTATGAACAAAATATTAAATGGGGGTCTCTCCTGCACATTCCCCTGTGTTGCCTGATTAGCAGTCTCAGATTCTCTTAAAGATGCGCTGTATTGCCTTAGTGCCCTTTCACTTTCATTAAGTAGCTTCTCGTGATAAGAATCCCCAAGCATTTTTGCATATACAAGTTTGCCTTTCCCGCTAGCAGGTGGAGCTATTATAAAGCAGTTTAAGTTAGCATACACTTCCTGGCTATCATACAATCCATCTACTGAATTCATGCAACCACTCAGTATGGTTAATGCACCTGTTAGGAATACATCTTTATCTCTTGAGTTATCAAACATGTAAGAGCCACGCCTTAATATTTCTGGCAGTTTATTATATACTTCTTCCGGAATGGTGGGTGTATCCGCTAAGCTTCTACTGCCTTCCTGAGTTGGTAAATACAAGAAGCTTGGATTAACAGGCTGTGCAGACTGTACAAGCTTAGCAATATTATGTGATACAACATTGCTCTTAATTAATTTACTAATTTCTGAGCCTAAGCTCGTTGTACTCTCCTTTTGTATCTGATTGCTCTCCATCTACTTAGTCTCCTCAAACTTTATTTCAAATCCATTCTCAGGATCGTTATTGCCAATTCCTATGTTTCCATCTAAATCAAAGCTAAGGGCTTTAGACGCATTCTTGATTGTGATGAATTCAAACCCGGATGTTGAGTGGTTATACTTTTAAAGAGAATAACGAAAAGTTAAT